>NZ_JBEFNY010000003.1:1285542-3436256 GCF_045063975.1 Dokdonia sp. Asnod3-C12 | reverse complement strand
AGCAGAGTACGGCAACTTTTGATCTTACTCAGCAAAACGCTGTTATCACTGGAAACGTCGCAGCAACTTCCGTAAGTTATTACACTAGCCTTGCAGATGCGCAGGCGATGACAAATGCGATTGCTACCCCTAGTGCTTTTGAAAACATAACGAATCCGCAAGTGATTTATGCTAGAGCCGTAAACACGGCTAGTAGCTGTGAGAGTAGCACGGTAGTAGATTTTGAGATATTTGTACAACCATTACCATACACTAACTTAACTCAAGAAGGCGGGCAGATTTGTGTAGATGAGATTACAGGCGAAGCGCTTAATCCATTTACCATTGATGGTACGGTGGAGAGTCCGCAGATTGGGGTTACTTATAGTTATGTTTGGACACGTGATGGCGCATTAGTATCGCTAAACCCTGAGGTGACTATTGACGCTGCAGGGACGTATCAAGTGATGATTACCGCTACTTATGGAGATGGAACAAGCTGTGATTATGTAGCAGAAGCGGTGTATAGCGCAGAGAGTGCTCCCGTTTTTGAAGCGGTCGTTGTAGAATCTTCTTTTAACAATAGCGGATTATACACGGTAGAAGTAATTAATGTTACAGGAGCAGATGTCGCTTCAGCATATGAGTTTGCAATTGATGATGGGCCGTTCCAGAGTAGTACTACTTTTACAGGAGTAACTCCAGGAACACACACTGTTTTTGGAAGACTGGCCAGTGGTAACTGTAGTATCTCAGAAGTAGAGATAGGGATAATTGATTACCCACGATTCTTTACACCGAATGCAGATGGTTTCCACGATACATGGAATATCATAGGACTAGGAGTGGCACCAAACTTAAATGCAAAGATTTTTATCTTTGATAGATACGGTAAACTCTTAAAACAGATAAGCCCAGTAGGTGCTGGATGGGACGGTACCTTTAATGGACAACCAATGCCATCAAGCGATTACTGGTTCCGCGTAGAGTTTACAGAAGTTGACGAGCTAGGAACACAAAGAACCGTAAACGGACACTTTACGTTGAAGAGATAAGGAAAGAGCATACATTGATTATAGAAGCCCTCAGTATGTGTTACTGGGGGCTTTTTTGTGTATTGATATTTAGGATAGAAATAATCAGTTATCTGCTAAGCAATCTTAGCGTTTAAACAAGCTTTAGCTCTATGTAATTCTTGGATACCGTTTAATTTTTTGCGTGAGGGATAGCAGTGGTTACCCCGCAGTGTTGTGGAGCGATAGCGGAGCATCACGAAGCGTATAAACGTATAGCCCGGTCACTAGACTTCAAGAATGAAATGAATGAAGGATAGGGGCACGCCCTGAGGTAAAGAAAGTGTGCTATAAAAGTATATAATTGCCTCTGTAGCATATAACTATAGTGTTATTGATTAATCCTCCAGCTCGTCATCTACTTCATCATCACCTACCTCGGGAATATTAAGTGGAGAGTCTGCGGGGATTTTTACAATTTTCCCATTCCAGCGAACACGTTTGAACTCTTGATCTAGATCTACGCCGTATAAGCGATCGAAGATTTTGGTTCTTATAGTGTAGGATAATGCAGCTACTATTGCGATTATGGGTATAATGTATAGCATTTCATTACTATCAGTAAACTTTAAGTCATCGTCTAAAGTGTTATAAATTTGTAATATATACATTGCGATTGGCACTAAAATTGCATGATACCACCAATGTTTACAAGTGAAAAACCATAATAATAATAATAATATAGGCACTAATTTTCCAAAAAGAACCCAAGCCAGCGTTTGAACACTTCCATAGTGGACGCTGTCGTATATTCCAAAAAAAGATTCCCAAGACTGTTGGTCTGGGAATCCTTGATAAGCATAAAATAATAATGGACTACATATAATTAATAGTGCAATTACTGCTCCACTAGATAATACTCTTTTCTTAACCTCGAGTAGGTCGAACGATTTTACTTTTTTCGATTGCTTGTTCTGCATCTTGAGTGTGAACTGTGTACGATAATGCTGTTGCACCAGCGATCACTAGTGCTAAAAATAAAGCTTTAATTTTCATAATTTAGAGTGTTTTGAGTAATGATTTGTTGTTGCAAACATCACCCTAATCTCTCAAATTATTGCTAATTAATTTTTTATGTATATTCGCGCCCGTTTTGAAAAAAAAGGCACCCAGTATTATATATGTACGGTTTAAGGGGTTATCTATTAAATTCTTTAATTTCGTTTAAAGGTTTTAACCTTTGTTTTTTGCCTTTGTTAAAAAAACCTTAAAGAGAAAATTCTTACAATTTAAAATAATCGATTTAACATTTTTTTAACATATCTAATGTAATGTCAATTGTCTTTTATCTGCACTTATTGTGGTAATCGTAATTTTTTGTGCATTTAATGGTAAAAAGGAGGTGACTTTTTCTGGCCATTCAATAAAAACCCAATCTCCTTGAGTTAAATATTCTTCAAAACCGAGATCTAAAGCCTCTTCTTCTTTTTCTAGCCTATAAAAGTCAAAATGGTATAACACTTTGTTATTATCAGAAATATATTCGTTAACAATTGAAAAGGTAGGGCTACTTGCAGTCTCTTGTACGCCTAGTTCTTTTGCAAGCGATTTTACAAGTGTAGTCTTTCCTGCTCCCATTTCTCCATAAAAGAGAAGGATATTACTTTTTGAAGAAGAGATTATTGTTTTTGCAATATGCTCAATTTCAGACAAATTATAAATCATCTGCATTAGTAGGGTATTTAAGGGTGTTGCGAAGATAAGAAAATCTTAAAGTTTTAAGATTTTAAATTATAAAAGTAGACTTTATATGCCTTTAAACGATAATTTCTCCCTTTTCTAGGGAAATATACTTAAATATATAATTATTGGAGTGGTGTCCTTGATTCAAAAAGACAGAAGGAAAAATAATATAAATAGAGTGGTTGTGGTAAGAGGTGTGTAGGTGTAAAATAAAAATCGATGTCAACCTATAAATAGGTTTGGAGAATCTATTAAAAATATATACTCCCTAATTACTAGTTAAAGTGCAAACCCCTAAAATGTAATTTCAAACTAGTTGTTAAACACCGATTTTAATTCTTCTTACTTGTAAGACTATAATTAGTGATGGATTAAACACTAAATAATGTAAGTCCGTTTTTTGATTGATGAACACATAGTTATTTTGTAACTAACTATATTGATGATTAGGAGTGTAAAAGTCAGCTATACTTAAGAGGATATCAAGAGTTGTGTAGGAACATTCATAAATTTTCGCTTGAAATTTATGATTTTTCCCATATTTATGAATCTTCCCTTTAATTCTTCTTTTTTTAAGGGTGTTAATCATAAAATTGAGGGATTTAGTAGTCATGGGATTTAATAATAGGGATATAACTATTAACTTGCATCCCGCTTAAATAAGCTTAAAACCATTTTTAATATATAAGGAGTAAGATTTTTCTTAGAAAATAGTATTCCCAATCGTTTTGTTAATGATTATAAAATCCCATTTATTTATAATATTTTTTCTGTGCTCTTTTTTCTCTATAAGTGCACAAGAGCTTCCATATCTATCAGATATTGCTGTACCTGATTCTATAGCTATAAAAAGTTATCCTGTATTAAGAACTGATTTTTTTGCTCTTTTTAAAGAGAATATTAATTCTGCTGATTCATTAATATTAGAATTACAAGCAAAGGAGCTCATCAAACGAGCTACATTTAGTGATAACAAATCTGACGTAGCGAAGTTTTATTTGACTTTATTAGATCTTAGGAATGCTGATCTTAGTGATAGTGATTTCAGTAATAATTATTATGATTATGATCTATTAGAATATTTACTTCAGTTTACACAAGTTAATGAGCTAAACGCTTCGTATGAAGCAGGTTTGCTTCGGAAAGCAATTAATTTATATAATAATAGCAAAATTAAAGAGGCTCTCACGGTAGCCGAGAAAGCATATAAGTTTTCTGAAAAAACGAACAATATCTCAAATAAGTGGTTGCTTAAGAGATTAATAGGGGGATTTCAAGTTGATTATGGTAATGTAATCACTGGATTGCAAAATTTAAAAGAGGTAGAGTCTATTTATGTAACTGGAAAAGTTAAGGAAATACATATATACAATACAGACTTTTATAATAGAGGTGTACTGGCAGAATTGAGGTATTCAATTGCACGGACATATTTTGAAATTGATAGTCTTGATGAGGCAGATGATTATATTGAAAAAGTTAAGTTATATGCTGAATCAGTAGGGGATAAAGATCATTTAGATTCTTATTTGGGCCTAAAAGCAGGGATACTAATTAAACAAAAAAGATATATAGAAGGTTTAGAAATAACCAATCAATATATTTCTAATGACTATGAAAAAGGAGATGATGAGTTGTCACATTCTTATGCTATGCAGGGTATTGCCTATGAAGGGTTGAATTTAGACGAAAAAGCAACTACTTCTTTCCTTACCGCTGATAGCCTCTTTGTAGTAGCAGGGGCTGATTATTATTTTGATGAACTCAAGTATACATTTAATTATTTACTTAATCATTATAAGAAAGAAGCAAACACAAACAAGCAAATAGAATACCTAAATAAAATGATTTCCTATGAGGAATCAGTAGGTAGTATTAAAGAATCTGTGAGCAACGGTGTATCGACTATGTATACTATCCCAGAGCTTACAGCTGAGAAAGAGTTTTTAATACGTAAGCTAGAAAAGGAAAAGTTCACAAGTAATGCAGGTGTTATTCTATTCTTAATCTTGAGTTGCATAGGAGTCGTCGTAGCGATATTTCAATACAGAAAAAAGCTTATTTATAAAAAGAGGTTTGATAATCTCAAAGTGACACTTGAGAAGCGTTTTAAAAATGAGGTTTCTTCTTCTATAAATACGACTAGTACGTCTGAGACAATTATTAAAAGCTCTTCACCACAATTAAAGTCTACACAAACAGATAAAATTAAAGCTGGTCTCAAAACTTTTGAGGAAACATTAATGTTTACAGAGGAAAATATCACGCTTAAGAGTCTAGCTCTTCAGGTAGGTACTAATTCATCATATCTGTCTAAATACATTAACGACAAGAAATCAGAGAATTTCTCTGTATATATAAATGACTTGCGTATCAATCATATACTTAAATTGCTCTATAGTTCTGAGAAAATAAGATCGTACACAGTGAGTGCTCTAGCAAAAGAGGTTGGTTTTTCTAATCCAAAATCTTTTTCAAACCACTTTAAACGTATTACTGGGCTTTCGGTGACCTATTTTATAAAAAATCTTGAGGATATTAAAGAAGTTTCTGCGAAAGAAAAGGGTGATAGTGTAATAGATTTTTTAGAGCGAATTAATAAAACTGGGTAAGCAGTTTTTACTCCAGTTATATGTCCCGTCCTTAAATAGCGATACACTAAATTCTCCTTTTAAATCTATGGTTGTTTCTATTTTTATAAGTGTACCCTTTAATTTTCAGTTTTTCAAGGGTGTCAATCACAAAATGGAGGAATTTAGTACTCATGAGATTTAATTATAGGGATATAACTATTAACTTGCATCCCGTTTAAATAAGTTTAAAACCATTTTTTTTTATACAAAGGAGTAAGATTTTTCTTAAAAAATAGTGCTCTCAATCGTTTAGTTAATGATTATAAGAACCCCTTTATTTATAATATTTTTTCTGTGCTCTTTGCTCTCCATAAGTGCACAAGAGCTCCCATATCTCTCTGAAATTGCTGTACCAGATTCTATAGCTGTGAAAAGCTACTCTGTATTAAGAACTGAATTTTATGATCTTTCCGTAATAAGTAACTCTTCACTTGATTCGTTAGTACTTGAATTAAAAGGAAAGGAACTTATAAAAAGAGCTACAAAAGATGAAAATAAATTTGATGTGGCAAAGTTTTATTTGACATTAGACAATGCTAGAGGCAGTGATTATGATATACTAGATTATATACTTGAGTATACAAGAGCTAATAAGTTAGATGATAATTATGAGGCAGCTTTGTTGCAAAAAGCTATTGCTCTTTATTATGATGAGCGAATTGAAGAGGCTCTAGCAGTAGCAGAAGAAGCGTATGAATTTTCTAATAAAACTCAGAATATATCCAATAAATGGGTCTTGAAAAACCTAATTGGTACTTTACAAGTTGATTATGGCAATGTATCCACTGGATTGAAAAATTTAAAAGAGGTAGCGTCCATTTATGTAACTGGAGAGGTTCAAACAATACATCCTTATAATACAGATAGTTATAATAGAGATGTGCTCGCGTCAGTGAGATATTCAATTGCAAAGACGTATTTTGAGATTGATAGTCTTGATAAGGCAGATTATTATATTGAGAAAGTTAAGATGTATGCTAACTCAGTAGGGGATAAAGATCATTTCGATTCTTATTTAGGTCTAAAAGGGGCTATTTTGATAAAACAAAAAAGATATATAGAAGGGTTAAACGTAACCCATCAATATATTTCTAATGACCTTAAAAAAAGAGATGATGAGTTATCTCATTCTTTTGCCATGCAAGGAATAGCCTACGAGGGATTAGATTTAACAGAAAAGGCGACTACTTCATTCCTTACTGCTGATAGCCTTTTTGTAGCAGCAGGATCAGATTACTATTTTGATGAGCTCAAGCAAACATTTGATTATTTACTTAATCATTATAAGAATGAAGGAAACACAGATAAGCAAATAGAATACCTAAATAAAATGATTGCCTATGAGAAATCATTAGGTAGTATTAAAGAATCTGTGAGTAACGGTGTCGTGTCTATGTATACTATCCCTGAGCTTACAGCTGAGAAGGAACTTTTAATACATAAGCTAGAAAAGGAAAAGTCAACAAGTAATGCTGGTGTTATTCTATTTATAATCTTGAGCTGCATAGGAGTTATTGTAGCGATATTTCAATACAGAAAAAGGCTTATTTATAAAAAGAGGTTTGATAATCTCAAAGTGGCGCTTGAGAAGCGTATTAAAAATGAGGTGTCATCTCCTATAAATACTACTAGCAAGACTGAGGCAACTATTAAAAGTTCTCCACCACAATTAAAGTCTACGGAAACAGATAAAATTAAAGCTGGTCTCAAAACTTTTGAGGACACATTAATGTTTACAGAGGAAAATATCACGCTTAAGAGTCTAGCTCTCCAAGTAGGTACTAATTCTTCATATCTATCTAAGTATATTAATGATAAGAAATCAGAGAATTTCTCTGTTTATATCAATGACTTGCGTATTAATCATGTACTCAAACTGCTCTATAGTTCTGAGAAAATAAGAACGTACACAGTGAGTGCTCTAGCCAAAGAGGTTGGTTTTTCTAATTCAAAATCTTTTTCAAACCACTTTAAACGTATTACGGGGCTTTCGGTGACTTACTTTGTAAAAAATCTTGAGGATATTAAAGAGCCTTCTGCGAAAGAAAAGGATGATAATGTGATTGATTTTTTAGAGCGAATTAATAAAACGGGTTAAGCAGCTCTTTGAGTTTATATACAAACATAAAAAAAACCACAGCTTGTATTGCTGTGGTTTTTTTGTTTGTGGTCACGCTTTCGCGAAAGCGTAACATTTCTATTTAGGTTCAAGCACCACAAAAGGGATCACCATTTCTTCAAGGCTTACGCCTCCATGCTGGTATGTATTTCTGTAATAACTTACGTAGTGATTAAAATTATTAGGATACGCAAAGAATAAATCTCCTTTTGCAAATATGAATGAGCTACTCATATTAATAGTAGGTAGGTGTATCGTGCGAGGATCTTCGGCAGCGAGTACGTCTTTATTTTCATACGTGAGACTTCTTCCTGTTTTATAACGCAGGTTGAGACTTGTATTCTTATCACCAATAACTTTAGATGGATTTTTGACATTAATAGTGCCATGATCTGTAGTAAGTATAAGCTTCATACCTAGCTCTTGCGCTTGCTGTATCATCGTGAGTAACGGTGAGTTTTTAAACCAACTCTCTGTAAGTGATCTGTATGCCTTGTCATTACTAGCGAGTTCTTTAATTACTTCCATTTCTGTCTTAGAGTGAGAAAGCATATCTACAAAATTGTAAACGACTACCGTAAGGTCATTATTTTTTTGAGATTTAAAATTATCGGCAAGTTTTTTACCATTTTTCAAGTTGGTGATTTTGTGATATTCCCAATTTAAGTCTAGACGTAGTCTTTTAAGTTGTGCCTCTAGAAAATCTGCCTCGTGCATATTTTTTCCTCCCTCATCTGTATCATCAAGCCATAAATCTGGATGTTTCTTTTTCATTTCTTCTGGCATGAGTCCAGAAAAAATAGCATTACGAGCATACTGCGTTGCCGTAGGTAAGATGCTGTAATAAGGCTCTTCTTGTACTTTTTTATAATGCGCATTAAGGTGCGGCTCAAAAGCCTTCCATTGATCATAGCGCATGTTATCTATGACAATGAATAGGGTAGGGCTACCTTTTTTAAGATGTGGCTGTACCTTGTCTTTAAATAAGGTGTGAGACATCGTAGGTCCCTCATAGCCGTTAAACCAATCTGGGTAATTTTTATCAATAAATTTACAAAACTGATTATTTGCTTCAGATTTTTGAGATTCTAATATCTCAAACATTCCAGTATCTTCTATCCCCTCAAGCTCCATCTCCCAGTAAATAAGCTTTTGGTACAGCTCAGACCATTCTTCAAAACTATTAACCATAGATAAATCCATGGCAATCTTGCGGAATTCTTGCTGGTAAGAAGAGGTGGTTTTCTGACTTATTAATCTACTATGATCAAGATTTTTCTTCAAACTCAGTAATATCTGGTTAGGATTTACTGGTTTAATGAGGTAGTCTACTATTTTAGAGCCTATAGCTTCCTCCATAATATACTCTTCTTCACTTTTAGTAATCATAACAACAGGAACATTTTCCCGTTTATTCTTGATTTCGCTTAAAGTTTCTAGACCCGATAGGCCTGGCATATTTTCATCAAGAAAAATGATATCAAAGTTTTGTTCATCAATCATTTCTACGGCTTCGGCGCCATTATCACAAGTAGTTACGCTATAATTCTTTTTCTCAAGAAATAAAATATGTGGTTTAAGTAAGTCAATTTCGTCATCTACCCAAAGTATTTGTATGTTGCTCATATAATTAGTTAAGTATGTTAGTTTTTAAGAGGCTCCTTGTTTGCAAGGCGAAACCTTATATTTGTAAGTAATACGCTTTCGCGAAAGCATAAAAAATAGAAATCCAAAATTTTTAATATTGAGGTCTCCCAAAGTTACAATTATTAACGACCCTATTTATGGGTTTATTACTATACCTAATGGTGTGGTCTTTGATTTGATACAGCACAAATACTTTCAGAGACTTCGTCGCATCACGCAGATGGGATTGTCATATCTTGTATATCCTGGAGCGCATCACACGCGTTTTCAGCACGCGATAGGATGTCTTGGTGTTATGCAAAAAGCTATCAAAGTCCTTGAAGACAAAGGCGTTGAGATATCAAAAGAGGAAAAAGAAGGCGTGTTTATTGCAATCTTACTTCATGATATAGGTCACGGTCCTTTCTCTCATGCTATGGAACATAGTATTGTAGAAGGTGTAAGTCATGAGCATATTTCTCTCTTATTTATGGAGGCTCTTAATGCGGAGTTTAACGGAAGTTTAACGCTGGCTATTGAGATTTTTAAAGGGTCTTATCATCGCTCTTTTTTAAATCAGCTGGTTTCTGGTCAGCTAGATATGGATCGTACAGACTATTTAAAACGTGATAGTTTTTATACGGGAATGGCAGAGGGTAACATTAATACAGAACGTATAGTTGCGATGCTTAACGTGATGGATGATAAACTTGTAGTAGAAGAAAAAGGTGTCTATACTGTAGAGAAATTTCTTGTCGCTAGAAGGCTTATGTACTGGCAAGTGTACCTACATAAAACAGGTATTGTTGCAGAACAATTGATTACAAGAGTACTCAAGCGTGCAAAAGAACTCTCTCATAACGGAGTTGTACTATCATCAAATAAAGCATTGCAGTATTTTTTACAGCATAGAATTGATAGCGATACCATTAAAAATAGCCTTGATACGTTTGCTCAGCTAGACGATTATGATATTATTTCTGCTATGAAAGAATGGTGTTTTAATGAAGATTTTGTGCTTTCTGAGTTATCTAAGGCGATAATAAATAGAGATCTTTTAAATGTAAAAATTAAAAAGAAACCTTTTGCAGCGTCTAAGCTTGAGCAACATAAGTCCTTATTAATGGAGGAGTTTAATATTACTGAGCATGAGGCATCATACTTTGTGTTTACAGGGACTATATCAAACCAAGCTTATAATTATGAGAAGGGTGGAATCAATATTCTTCTCAATAGTGGGAAGATTGTAGATGTGGTAAAAGCAAGTGATCAATTAAGTTTAAAGTCACTTACAAAAGAAGTAGTTAAAAACTATCTCTGTTACCCAAAACCTAAACGTTAATTTTTCCTATTTTTGTCATCCATGAAATTTACCGCAAACCAAATCGCAGGAATACTAGAAGGAACTATAGAAGGTAACCCGGATGTAGAAGTATCGAAGCTTGCAAAAATAGAAGAAGGAATCCCAGGATCATTAACTTTCCTAGCAAATCCTAAGTATACATCATTTATATATACTACAGAGGCAAGTATTGCCATAGTAGGAAATGATTTTGAAGCAGAACAACCCGTTAAGCCTACGCTTATACGAGTAGAGGATGCTTATAAGTCATTTTCAAAATTACTTGAGTATTATAATCAAGTAAAACTTAATAAATCTGGAATAGAGCAGCCTTGCTTTATATCTGAAACAGCTACTTATGGAGACGGTCTTTATCTAGGTGCTTTTTCATACCTAGGAGAGAATGTAACTATAGGCAATAATGTAAAAATTTATCCTAATGTTTATATAGGGGATAATGTTACTATAGGAGATAACTGTGTACTCTTTGCAGGATCAAAAGTATATTCTGACTGTGTTATAGGTAACACGGTTTATATACACAGTGGTGCTATTGTAGGTGCAGATGGTTTTGGCTTTACTCCAAATGAAAAAGGAGAATATAGCAAAGTACCTCAAACTGGGAATGTAATTATAGAAGATCACGTAGATATAGGAGCAGGAACTACAATAGATCGTGCAACATTAGGGTCTACTGTGATTAGAACAGGTGTTAAACTTGATAACCAGATTCAGATTGCACATAATGTTGAGATAGGGTCTCATACAGCTATTGCTGCACAGACTGGTATTGCTGGTTCTACAAAAATAGGAAAGCATTGCCTTATAGGTGGGCAAGTAGGTATCTCTGGACACTTAACTATAGGTGATAATGTGCGTATACAAGCACAATCTGGAATAGGAAGAAATATAAAGGATAATGAAGTGCTGCAGGGATCTCCATCATTTAATTATTCTGATTGGAATCGTTCATACGTACACTTTAAAAATTTACCAAAAATTGTACAAACGGTAAACGAATTAAAAAAACAACAAAATAATGAGTAACGCTAAAGCACAACAACGTACGATAGCTAAAGAAATAAGCTTAAAAGGTGTAGGTCTGCACACAGGTGCAGATGTACTTATGACCTTTAAGCCAGCTCCAGAGAATCACGGGTATAAATTTAAACGCCTTGATCTTGAAGGAGAGCCAGTACTAAATGCAGATGCTTCTCTTGTAACTAATACACAACGAGGAACAAACCTTGAAAGAAACGGCGTTTCTATTCAGACCACAGAGCACGTACTTGCTGCTTGCGTAGGACTTGAAATAGATAACCTTCTTATAGAGCTCAATGCTTCTGAGCCTCCTATAATGGATGGTTCTTCAAAGTTTTTTGTAGAAGCACTAGAAGAAGCAGGGATCTTAGAACAAGAGGCTATACGAGATGAATATATCGTTAAAGATATTATCACTTTTCTAGATGAAGAGTCTGGGAGTGAAATCATTTTAATGCCGGCAGATGAGTATCAAGTAACCACTATGGTAGACTTTGGTACTAAAGTGCTGGGTACTCAAAATGCAAGCATACAGCACATCTCACAGTTTAAAGAAGAAATATCAGATAGTAGAACATTTAGTTTTTTACATGAGATAGAGATGTTGCTTGAGCACGGCCTCATTAAAGGAGGAGATCTCAATAATGCGATTGTATACGTAGACAAGGAATTATCTCCTAGTACAATGGAAAAGTTGAAGGTAGCCTTTAATAAAGATGATATTGCTGTTAAGCCTAACGGCATACTAGATAACCTTACTCTGCACCATGCTAATGAAGCAGCGCGTCACAAATTACTTGACGTGATAGGAGACTTAGCACTAGCAGGTACAAGAATACGTGGTAAAATCATTGCAAATAAGCCTGGACACTTTGTAAACACACAGTTTGCAAAGAAGCTTCAGAAAATTATTAAGAATGAGCGTCGTAATTATGTTCCAGATGTAGATCTACATGCAACTCCTGTAAAGGATGTAAATCAAATCATGGAGATGTTACCACACAGACCTCCATTCTTGCTCGTAGATAAGATTTTAGAGCTTACAAAAGAGCATGTGATAGGAGTGAAGAATGTAACAATGAATGAGCCATTCTTTGTGGGTCATTTTCCTGGATCTCCGGTAATGCCTGGCGTACTTCAAATTGAAGCAATGGCTCAAACGGGAGGTATTTTAGTTTTAAGTACCGTTCCAGATCCAGAAAACTATCTAACTTATTTACTTAAAATAGATAAAGTAAGATATAAGCATCAGGTAGTACCTGGTGATACACTTATTTTCAAATTAGACCTAATGTCACCTATACGTAGAGGAATCTGCCAGATGCAAGCTCGCGCTTATGCAAATGGTAAACTTGTCTCAGAAGCCGAAATAATGGCACAAATAGTAAAAGTAAAAAATCTCTAGTATGAATCAGCCATTAGCATATGTGCACCCAGGTGCAAAAATTGCAAAGAATGTAGTTATAGAACCATTTACAACGATACATAATAATGTTGTAATAGGTGAGGGTAGCTGGATAGGGTCTAATGTGACCATTATGGAAGGTGCTCGCATAGGGAAGAACGTAAGTATCTTTCCAGGCGCAGTAATCTCTGCAGTGCCACAAGATAAAAAGTTTAATGACGAGGATACCGTTACAATCATAGGTGATAACACAACCATACGTGAGTGTGTGACTATTAATCGTGGTACCTCAGATCGTATGAAAACTCAGGTAGGAAACAATTGTTGGATTATGGCATATTGCCATATTGCTCATGATTGCATCGTAGGTGATAATTGTATTTTTTCTAATAACAGTACGCTTGCTGGGCACATTACAGTAGGTGATTACGTAGTACTAGCTGGTATGGCTGCTATACAGCAATTCTGTACGATAGGGAGCCATGCTTTTGTAACTGGTGGGTCACTAGTGCGTAAGGATGTGCCACCTTTTGTAAAGGCTGGTCGTGAGCCATTGAGCTATGTAGGGATTAACTCTATAGGACTACGTCGTCGCGGATTTACAACAGAAAAAATACGTGAGATTCAGGATATATTCCGCATCTTGTATCAGAAAAATTATAATAACTCTCAGGCTGTTGCGATTATAGAAGCAGAGATGGAAGCTACTCAAGAACGTGATGAGATATTGCAATTTATACGTAATTCTCAACGCGGTATTATGAAAGGATACTTCAATTCATAAGTTTTCTTTTACGCTTTCGCGAAAATTTGACAACATCACATTCATGCTTTTACCTAACATAAGGTGAGCTGAGAAATCCATAAAACGGAGAGATTGATAATCTTTTCATATTTTCGCGAAAGCGAGATTAACTTTTAATTAAATAAGAATTCTGCATTTGCAGAAACTTGACACTATATATGGCAACAACATCAGACATACGCAACGGACTTTGTATACACTACAATCACGATATTTATAAAATCATCGAATTTTTACACGTAAAGCCAGGTAAAGGCCCAGCATTTGTAAGAACAAAAATGAAAAGTGTTACCTCTGGAAAAGTATTAGATAATACATTTTCTGCAGGACATAAGATTGAAGAAGTGCGTGTAGAGACGCATAAATTTCAGTTTTTATATAATGATGCAGAAGGCTATCACTTTATGAATACAGAAGACTATACGCAAATCGCTTTACAAGAGACTGCGCTAGATCGCTCTAATTTATTGAAAGAAGGAGAGGTTGTTACTGTGTTAATTAATACAGAAGATAATGCACCACTTTCTGTAGATATGCCAGCATCTGTAATTCTTGAAGTAACGCACACAGAACCTGGTGTTAAAGGAAATACGGCTACTAATGCGACAAAGCCAGCAACTGTTGAGACAGGAGCAGAAGTAAACGTTCCTTTGTTTATCAATGAAGGAGATAAGATAAAAATAGAGACCGAAAAAGGGACCTATAAAGAGCGCGTTAAGGAATAGATAATTTACCCATTAACTTATTATATAAATCCCGTCAAATGACGGGATTTTCTTTTATATTCGTAATCGTGAAATTTAAAAAACAACATACGCTTCAAGATATTGCAAGTCTTCTTAATGTCACTTTTGTGGGTGATCCTTTGTTTCCAGTTTTGGGTATGAATGAGATCCATGTGGTAACACCAGGAGATATTGTATTTGTAGATCATCCTAAGTATTATGACAAGGCGCTACAAAGTGCTGCGACTATTGTACTTATTAACAAAGAAGTAGCTTGCCCAGAAGGTAAAGCGCTTTTAATATCTGATGATCCCTTTAGAGACTTTAATAAGCTTACAGATCACTTTAAACCATTTAAAAGTGCAGCAGCTGCCATAGCAGAGACGGCAATCATAGGTCAGGGAACCGTTATACAGCCTAATGTCTTTGTTGGCAATAACGTGGTTATAGGTGATAACTGTACCATACACCCTAATGTATGTCTATATGACAATACGATTATAGGTGATAACGTTACTATACACGCAGGAAGCATACTAGGTGCAGACGCATTTTATTATAAAAAACGTCCAGAAGGTTTTGATAAACTTAAATCTGGTGGTCGTGTTGTAATAGAAGATAATGTAGATATAGGAGCTGGGACAACTATAGATAAAGGGGTTACTGGAGATACAACGATAGGTAAAGGAACTAAGATTGATAACCAAGTTCACGTAGGTCATGATACTGTAATAGGAGAACGCGTTTTAATCGCGGCTCAAACTACCATAGCTGGTTGTGTTGTCATAGAGGACGAAGTGACTTTATGGGGTCAGGTAGGAGTTACTAGTGGTATATCTATAGGGAAGAAGGCTATCATATCTGCACAAAGTGGTGTGAGTAAGTCCCTAGAAGGAGAAAAGAGTTATTTTGGATCACCAGCAGGTGATTTCAGAACAAAATATAAAGAGCTTGCAGCGTTAAGACAAGTGCAAGAATTATTAGAAAAACTAAAGCAACAATAATGGCTAAGAGTAATAAGAAAATCGTAAAAGAGTTTTATAGCTCAGACTTTTTTAATGACACAACTGCTTTTGATGAGTATATTCATCCTGATATGCAGCTTTTTTGGAATGCAAAAACAGGCTACAATCACATGGAAATAGCAGGCTTAAAAGAAATGGCAGCAGAGGCTGGTAAATCTTTTGATGCGGTACGTCCAGAGATTACACACCTTCTTTCTAAAGAGGATCAGGTAGTGATAAGGTTCACTTATTTTGTAACTACGATCGAGCAACCAGATACAGAGCAACCTATGGCACACTTTATGGCTATATGGGAAATGAAGGATGGTTTGATGTACAGAGGGTACCAAATGAGCCAACCAGCTGAAGAAGCAAAAGAGAGCATGAAATCTTGGAAGTAAATTTCATTGTTTTTACTTCATAATACTTAACCAAACTGTTACTTTTGCAGTGCAAAATTTTAAAACAAACCGATGAGCGTTTTAGTTAATAAAGATTCGAAAATAATTGTTCAAGGATTCACAGGTAGCGAGGGAACTTTCCACGCGGGCCAGATGATTGATTATGGAACAAACGTAGTAGGTGGTGTAACTCCAGGAAAAGGAGGACAAACACATCTTGATAAGCCTGTTTTTAATACCGTTCAAGAAGCAGTAGAAAAAGTAGGAGCAGATACTACTATTATTTTTGTACCGCCAGCATTTGCTGCAGATGCAATTATGGAAGCTGCAGATGCAGGAATCAAAGTGATTATCACAATTACAGAAGGTATTCCTGTTGCAGATATGATCAAAGCATCAGACTATATCTCTACAAAAGAGTGTCGCCTTATAGGACCTAACTGTCCAGGTGTTATTACTCCAGGTGAGGCAAAAGTAGGTATCATGCCAGGTTTTGTATTTAAGAAAGGAACTGTAGGTATTGTTTCAAAATCTGGAACACTTACGTATGAAGCGGCAGATCAGGTTGTAAAACAAGGTCTTGGTATTACTACAGCAATCGGTATTGGAGGAGATCCTATTATAGGAACTACTACAAAAGAAGCAGTAGAGATGCTTATTAATGATCCTGAAACAGAAGCTGTTGTAATGATAGGTGAGATAGGTGGTCAACTAGAAGGTGACGCTGCAAAGTGGTACAAAGAAAGCGGTAGCAAGAAGCCAGTAATAGGTTTTATCGCAGGTGAGACTGCACCAGCAGGACGTACTATGGGTCATGCAGGAGCAATTGTAGGTGGATCTGATGATACAGCTCAAGCTAAAAAAGCAATAATGAGAGAATGTGGTATTCACGTTGTGGATAGCCCAGCAGAAATAGGTAAAAAAGTTGCCGAAGTTTTAGGTAAATAATTTTACGATACATTATAAAGAAACCTCCTTTTTTAGGGAGGTTTTTTTGTTTCTAGTCGGTGTCGTAATTCTTATATTTGAGTAAGTAAATTTAGCGATGTACGCTTTCGCGAAAGCGTGACGATACAACCTAATATTTAAACTAATTAGATCAATAAAAATAACCTCAGACAGTAATTATAATAGGTTAACTGTCTATTCATAGCATTTAATATGAAATTATTAGAAGGAAAAACAGCTATCATCACTGGTGCTAGCCGTGGAATAGGAAAAGGAATCGCAGAAGTATTTGCTCAACATGGAGCAAATGTTGCTTTTACATACAGTTCATCATCTGCCGCGGCAGATGAACTAGAGAAAAGTCTAGAGAGTACAGGAGTAAAAATCAAAGGATATAAAAGTAATGCAGCAGATTTTGAGCAGGCTCAAGAGCTTGTGAAGAACGTGCTTGAAGATTTTGGAACTATTGATATTCTTGTAAATAATGCAGGTATTACAAAGGATAATCTCCTTATGCGTATGTCTGAAGAGGATTTTGATAAAGTCATAGAGGTAAACCTTAAGTCTATTTTTAATATGACTAAAGCAGTGCAGCGCACAATGCTTAAAGCTCGCAAAGGAAGTATCATCAACATGAGCTCTGTAGTAGGAGTAAAAGGAAATGCTGGTCAAGCAAACTATGCTGCCTCAAAGGCTGGAATGATAGGTTTCTCTAAGTCTATGGCACTTGAGCTAGGTTCTCGTAACATACGTACAAACGTGATTGCTCCTGGATTTATCGAGACTGAGATGACAGGTAAGCTTGATGAAGCTACTGTAGATGGATGGAGACAGTCTATACCATTAAAACGCGGTGGAAGCCCAGAAGATATTGCAAACGCTTGCGTATTTCTTGCTAGTGATATGAGTGCATATATCACAGGTCAAGTTATTAATGTAGACGGAGGAATGCTGACGTAATTTACGAGTTACGTGACTATTGCCCATGCTCAATATATTTGAGATAAGAACAACCACAACATTTGCAAACAGAAACATTATTATTAATTATTGGAGCTGCTATTCTCGCCTTGGGAATAGCGGTTTTTCAGTATTTTTATAAGGCAAAATATAAGACCAGCCGGAATAAAGTTTATGCGCTTATAAGGTTTTTAAGCGTTTTTGGATTGCTTATTATTTTAATTAATCCTTCTTATAAACAAGTTACATATGTTACCGTAAAACCATCACTAGCGGTAGCTGTAGATAATACGGCAAGTATTAAACACTTGGAATATGATGATGAGAGTAGTGATTTAGTATCACGCTTTCGCGAAAGCGAACCTTTAAACAATGCTTTTGACGTACAGTTTTATAGTTTTGGTCAAGAATTTAAACGTTTAGATACTTTAGATTTTCAAGAAAAGCAGACTAACATTTCTAATGTTCTTCATAGTCTTGAAGACATTTATGGTACAGAAATAGCACCAGTTATCTTACTCACCGATGGAAACCAAACCTATGGTGAGGCTTATCAATACACCTCAAAAAACCTCAATCAGCAGATATATCCTGTAGTTCTAGGAGATACAATTACATACGATGATCTTAAATTAGGGCAGGTAAACGTAAATAGATATGCGTATATTAATAATAAGTTTCCGGTAGAGATTTTTGCCTCTTATAACGGCAACAATACTGTAAGCTCACAATTAACGGTTACTTCAGGAGGGACAGTAGTACATTCTGAGCGAGTTACTTTTAGTCCAGAAAAAGAATCACAGGTTTTCAATTTACTACTACCTGCAACGAGTGTAGGAGTTAGGCAATATGCTATACAGCTTGCTCCTATTACGTCAGAAAAAAACACAAAAAATAATAGTAAGAACTTTGCGATAGAAGTTATCGATCAAAAAACGAATGTTCTTATAGTAAGTAACATCGTTCATCCAGATGTGGGCATGCTTAAAAAGAGTATAGAGAGTAACAGACTACGCACGGTTACTTTTTCAAACCCTCTAGAAAGTATAAGTAAGCTCAATGACTATGAGCTAGTAATATTGTATCAGCCAGATGCACGTTTCAAGAATGTTTATGAGCAACTTACTTCGCTATCCAAAAATAGTATTATAGTCGCTGGCGCAAATACAGATTGGAATGCTGTAAATACCTTCCAGAATACCATTAATCAAGAAATCACTGGACAGCAAGAGGAAGTACAAGGCGAACTCAACGTGAATTTCTCTGCTTTTGTGATAGAAGATATAGGCTTTGCTGACTTTCCGCCGTTAAAGACAAGCTTTGGTGACGTTAATTTTAAGACAGAAGTAGATGTTGCACTGACCCAGACTATAGGATCTTTAAATACAGAAAATCCACTTATAGCAACTACTGATACAAATGGACAGCGCGAAGTATACATTCTAGGAGAAGGCTTGTGGCGATGGAGAGCACAGAGTTTTATTAATAATAACAGCTTTGAAGATTTTGACAACTTTATTGATAATCTTGTGCAATATGCAGCATCAAATAAGAAAAAGAGTCGTCTTAATATAGATTATGAGTCTTTTTATTACGGCAATGGTGATGTTACATTGTATGCGCAGTACTTTGATAAAAATTACACCTTTGATACACGAGCACGTTTATCCATACGTGTAGTCCATGCAGAGACGGGTAAAGTAACAGATATACCGTTATTGCTTAAAAAAAATACATATCAGGTTGCGATGAATAATCTAGAGCCGGGTAATTACAAGTTTACCGTGTCGGTTATAGATCAAGGACTCGCTCGATCTGGTAGTTTTACAATAGTTCCTTTTGAGATAGAACAACAATTCTTAAATGCAAATGTAACAGAACTACGTACTCTAGCGTCTAATACCGTAGCAGCCCTTTATACGAGCGCAACAGGAGACCAACTTATTGAAGATCTTTTGAAAGATACTCGATACAAACCTGTACAGAAAAGCACGGAAAAAATCGTACCTTTAATAGATTGGAAATGGTTATTATTTATAATAGCCTTACTACTTTCTATTGAGTGGTTTATGCGCAAGTATAACGGACTCACGTAAATAAAAATCAAAAAATTATTATGGAAAAATTACCAAAGATTGGCGTGCCTATAGTTATAGGTATCATTATTTTATTAGTATTAGTTACAAAATCTGCTGTAACCATAGATTCTGGAGAGGCAGGAGTATTATTTAAAACGTTTGGAAATGGTGTCGTGACAGATGAGCCACCTATGAGTGAAGGATTTCACTTAGTTGCGCCATGGAATAAGGTATTTGTTTATGAAGTAAGACAACAAGAGCTTTTTGAAAAAATGAAAGTTTTATCGTCTAATGGATTAGAAATACAAATTGACGCCTCTGCTTGGTATGAGCCAGTGCGCAAAGATTTAGGAAATCTACACCAAACACTAGGTAAAGATTATTTACAACGAGTAATCCAGCCAGCTATACGATCTGCAGCACGTAGTGTAGTAGGTAGATATACACCTGAGCAATTGTACTCAAGTAAAAGAGATGCTATACAGGACGAAATATTTGTAGAGACTAAAGCTATTTTGTCTAAGCAATATGTGCAACTTAATGAGGTATTAGTAAGAGACGTGACGCTTCCTAATACTATAAAAGACGCAATTGAAAGAAAACTAAGACAAGAGCAAGAATCTTTAGAGTACGAGTTTAGACTTGTAACAGCATCTAAAGAAGCAGAAAAAGTGCGTATTGAAGCTCAAGGTAAAGCAGATGCAAATAAGATTTTAAGTGCTTCTTTGACAGATAAAATTCTTCAAGACAAAGGAATTGATGCAACTATAGAATTATCAAAGTCACCTAATTCTAAAGTTATCGTTGTTGGTTCTGGTGATTCTGGACTTCCACTAATTTTAGGAAATAATTAGAATACTTCATAAAACTATAAGAAAGCGTTAAGATGACGCTTTCGCGAAAGCTTATATCTTTACAATCCATGCGAATTCACGTGTGGATTGTAAAGATTTTTTTTATGTATAGATATCAGAAAATACTTTTCTTGTTTGGATTCATACTTGCTATAAGCTGTGGTCAAAATGTAGAAAGTCAAAATAGCAAAAAGGGTTATGCACCTGAAGCAGTAAAGAAAACGTTTCAAGCAAAATATCCAGGAGAGAATGATCCAGACTGGCACGTTGATTCAAATGGGAACTATGAATCTAGGTTTAGAATAGATGGAGTACGTCACAGAGCAGACTTTAGTCCTAACGGTTCATGGATCGAGACAGAAGTAAGTATAGAGAAAGATGACCTGCCTAAAGTTGTTCAAAAAGCGATAGATGATAATTACTCAGACGAAGAAATAACAGAAATAGAACGCGTTCAAAGCGCCGCAAAAGGATTGTTTTACGATGTAGAGTTTAAGAGAAAAGGAAAGAATATGGATATTGAGTTTAATGAATCTGGAGTTAAGATTAATTAAGACTAGACATCAATAGTACTTATAAAAAAACCACCTAATAGGTGGTTTTTTTATGTTTCATCTTTTTTTTTGGATTTTGAGCATCTTCCAGTAATTGTTCTTTGAGCCTGATTGCTTTGGCAACCCATCGATCATTTTTAATTCTATCTGGAAAAAATTTAATAAGCTTAGTTATAATTTCAATATCTTCTTTGGTCAATCTACTTATTTGATCAAAAGTGTAAATGCCTAACTCATTTAATTTTGCTTCAGTATAAGGTCCTATACCTATAATTTGTTGAAGTTCATTTTTATCAGAAACTGTAGCTTTACCTATTCTTTCAAAATTAATAAGGTCTGTGTAGTCTTTCTCTACTAATTTCTCAGAAATAACTTCTTGAGAAAAAGCTCGATTTCTCACCTTGAGGTGATCAAACTCTTCATCCATTCTATCTTTCCTAAAAACTCCATCTGCCTTGCGGTCTAGTTCGTCTTGCAGATTATCAATAGTCTCTTTTAGGTTTTTTATAGTATCACTTTGAGTTGCAAGTTTCTTCTTAAGAACAATTTTACTGTATAAATGTGAACCTATATAACCAATTAAAAAGGCAACAAGAGTCATTACAAATGTCTCTATGTATGCAACTGGTATTGATATAGCTTCTTGTGATACACTCATATTAATCTACTATAATTTCTATTCTATTATTCTCTTGTCTGCCAGAGAGAGTCTCATTGTTTGCTATTGGTTCTTCCTCACCTCGAGATGTTGCTGTTATCTTGCGCCTTGGTATTCCTCTTCGTGCCGTGAGATACCATTTTACTTGTCGAGACATTTTAAGTCCTTGATTAAAATTATCCTTACTGCTTCCTACATTATCAGTGTGGCCTAGTATGGTAACCTTTTTATCAGGATTCTCTTTCAATAGTTGTCTAAGCTCTGTCGCATATTCAACTAATTCCTTGTCAAGTATAAGATCTGTATTGTTATAACGAGGGTAAAAGATATTGCTAGAAAAAGAAGGGCCCATAAATGAGTTAAGTTCCTTTTCAAATTCTAACGCAGGCTCATCTTTTGTAATATCTATAGTATCACTAATTGCAATAGATTTTTGAATTTCTTCTGCAAGTAGGGAAGAGGTCTCATGTTCAATTCCATATAAATCTAAACTATCTGGAGCAAAACGAGTCGTTGTCGACCTTGTTTTAGAAACGTCTCGGGGAGGTGATTGTTGTTCTTTTGGTTTGAGGACGCTTTTATCTGAATTATCTTTCTCCTCAACAACTTGTTGTACGGCACTGTCACTAGTAGCCTCTCTTGTACTTACAAAGTAAATACAGCCAGAAGTCCATAGTAAAAAAACGAAGAATGCCCCAAAAAATCCCTTCATCGATTATGCTAAGCGAGCACTATTATAGGTAATAGCACTATGTCCAAAGTTACAGAAAAGTTGTCAATGTTAAGAATTAATTAAATTAGGTTATCCACTTGTTTTTAACAAAGAACTTCTTAAATTTGTACCACAATGATTAATAATAACACACATCACCATCATACTTCAATCATCGCTCAAGCGAGGTAAAGAGTATGTATATATTTCATATTAAAAACCCGTTTGAATTACTCAAGCGGGTTTTTTCTTTTGAGTAATTTGGACATT
This sequence comes from Dokdonia sp. Asnod3-C12, assembly GCF_045063975.1. Taxonomy (NCBI): domain Bacteria; kingdom Pseudomonadati; phylum Bacteroidota; class Flavobacteriia; order Flavobacteriales; family Flavobacteriaceae; genus Dokdonia; species Dokdonia sp. Asnod3-C12. The sequence goes on along the minus strand of NZ_JBEFNY010000003.1, from coordinate 3,413,386 downwards.
AAAAAATTATCATGAGTCAAAAAATTAGAATTGCTATTCAAAAATCTGGACGCCTTAATGAGGAATCGTTACAACTACTTAAAAATTGTGGTGTATCTATTGATAATGGAAAAGACCAGCTCAAAGCAACGGCTAGAAACTTTCCGTTAGAAGTACTTTATTTACGTAATGGAGATATACCTCAATACTTAAGAGATGGTGTTGTAGATATCGCAATCTTAGGTGAAAACACTTTAATTGAAAAAGGTAAGGATTTACCAATTGTAGAGAGATTAGGTTTTTCAAAGTGTAAAGTTTCACTAGCTATTCCTAAAGGTCAGAAATATAATTCTGTTAAGGACTTTGAAGGTAAACGCATTGCCACATCTTATCCGAACACTGTAAAGGAGTATCTAGATAGTAAAGGTGTAAAAGCAGAATTACATATTATCAATGGCTCTGTAGAAATTGCCCCAAGTATAGGCCTAGCAGATGCTGTTTGTGATATTGTTTCTAGTGGTAGCACATTATTTAAGAATAACCTCAAAGAAGTGGAGCAAATGCTTACTTCAGAAGCTGTTCTGACAGTGTCGCCTAACATCTCAAAGGAGAGAGAGGCAATTCTTGAGACGCTTAAATTTCGTATAAGAGCTGTACTTACAGGTGAGCGTAGTAAGTATGTACTTATGAATGTACCTAATAATAAACTAGATGAAGTGATTGCAATGCTTCCTGGAATGAGAAGTCCTACTGTTTTACCTCTAGCAGAAAAAGATTGGAGTAGTGTACACTCTGTGATAGATAAAAATAGTTTCTGGGATGTTATAGATAATTTAAAATCTGCAGGAGCCGAAGGCATTTTAGTGTGTCCTATTGAAAAAATGGTACTATAAATTTATTTTGCTATGAATAAGATCTATAATCCAGAAAAAAGTGAGTGGGAGAAAATCCTTAAAAGACCTACTCAAACAGTAGATGATATCGAGGCTACAGTAAATGATATCTTTAGAGAGGTAAAGTTAAAGGGAGATGAGGCAGTTGCAAAATATACGTCCATTTTTGATAATGTTACTTTAGATACTATCACTGTATCTGATCGTGAAATACGAAATGCAGAAAATTCTTTATCTATAGAATTAAAAGAGGCGATACAGCTAGCAAAAGGAAATATTGAACGTTTCCATACAGCACAAAAAACTTCTAGAGTAGCAGTAACTACAACAGATGGAGTAGATTGCTGGCAAGAAAAACGACCTATTCAAAAAGTAGGACTTTATATCCCTGGAGGAACAGCACCATTATTTTCGACAATATTGATGCTTGCGACTCCTGCAAATATTGCTGGTTGTAAAGAAATTGTATTATGTACACCTCCAGATAAAAATGGAAATGTAAATCCTGCAATTTTATACACCGCAAAGCTGAGCGGAGTTACTAAAATTTTTAAAGTAGGAGGTATTCAAGCAATTGCTGCGATGACTTTTGGAACGGAGACGGTGCCTCAAGTATATAAAATATTTGGCCCAGGAAATCAGTTTGTCACAGTTGCAAAACAAATAGCAACAAAGCACGGTGTAGCTATCGATATGCCCGCTGGACCTTCAGAGTTATTAGTGGTGGCAGATGGTTCGGCAGATGCGAGTTTTGTAGCATCAGACTTATTAAGCCAAGCAGAGCACGGTGTTGATAGCCAAGTTATTTTAGTAGCAACTTCTCGTAAACTCATAGATGATGTAGAAAGAGAAGTGGAAATGCAAATGAGTACGCTTTCGCGAAAGCATATTGCAGAAAAAGCCATCGAAAACAGTAAACTAATATATGTTGAAAACGATGAAACTGCATTAGCACTAATTGATGAGTACGGCCCGGAGCATTTTATTGTATGCATGAAAAACGAAAACTTTTATGTGGATAATATCATGAATGCAGGATCTGTATTTATAGGTAACTATACGCCTGAGAGTGCTGGAGATTATGCATCTGGAACAAATCACACACTACCTACTAACGGTTATGCAAAGCAATACAGCGGTGTAAACCTTGATAGTTTTATGAAGTCTATGACTTTCCAAAAAATATCACCCAAAGGGATTCAAAATATAGGTCCAGCTATTGAGCTTATGGCTGCTGCAGAGGGACTTGATGCACATAAAAATGCGGTAACTCTTAGACTTAAAAAATTACAATAAGCTACATCTTTTAGTATGAATAAAACCTTTAGTATCTCTAGTCTCGTCCGTCCTAACGTGGCAAGCATGCAAGCTTATAGCTCTGCTAGAGATGAGTTTACAGATTTTGATAAGGAAATGATATTTCTTGATGCAAATGAAAATCCATTTGAAAATGGTGTAAATAGATATCCAGATCCGCAGCAACGCACTTTAAAGAGCCTTATAGCTGCACAGCGCGGTATTTCTGAGAGCCAATTGTTATTGGGTAACGGTAGTGATGAAGTGCTTGATTTAATATTTAGAGCATTTTGTATTCCTGGTAAGGATGAAATCATCACTGTACCACCTACATATGGAATGTACAAGGTACTTGCTGGAACTAATGATATTAAAAATACAGAAGTCTTACTTAATCAAGATTTCCAACTTAATACTGAAGGTATTTTGACTGCCATAAATGAGCATACAAAGCTAATTTTTATTTGCTCGCCAAATAATCCAACAGGTAATGTAATTGATGCAGCTGCTATTATTGAGATTTTAGAGACTTTTAAAGGTCTAGTTATTCTTGATGAAGCATACATAGATTTTGCAACTACAGAAAGTTGGTCAAAACAATTATCTCAATATCCTAATTTAATAATCACGCAAACACTATCTAAGGCTTATGGCCTTGCAGGTATACGTTTAGGCTTATGCCTTGCAAGTGATGAGATTATTACTGTTTTAAATAAAATTAAGCCTCCCTATAACGTAAACGCTCTTACACAAGAAAGAGCTTATAATAGGTTAGTGCAAACGGAGACTATAGATACAGAAATAAATACGCTTTTAGAGAACAGAGCGGCTTTATCAAAGGTCTTACAAGAAGTACCATTTGTTAAAGAGATTTTTCCATCTGACGCAAACTTTATTCTAGCAAGAGTAGATGATGCAAACGAGCGTTACAAGCAACTTATAGCTCTTGGGATTGTTGTACGTAACAGAAGCACACAACCTTTGTGTGAGAATACACTACGTTTTACAGTAGGAACTACAGAAGAAAATACACAACTTATAAACGCACTTAATACACTAAAATAATGGCTAAAAAAGTCCTTTTTATCGACCGTGATGGTACAATGATTAAAGAAACGGTAGATGAACAAATCGATGCGTTTGAAAAAATGATATTCTATCCTAAGTGTTTTACATGGTTAGGTAAGATTGCTCAAGAACTCGATTATGAGCTTGTGATGATTACAAATCAAGATGGTTTAGGTACCGACTCTTTTCCAGAAGACACCTTCTGGCCAGTGCACAATTTCATAATGAAGTCTTTTGAAAACGAAGGTGTTTTTTTTGATAATGTATTTTTAGACCGCACATTTCCGCACGAAAATAAAGACACTAGAAAACCTGGTACAGGTTTATTAACTCAATACTTTTCTGAGGAGTATGACCTTGCAAACTCATTTGTAATAGGTGACCGCCTTACAGATATGCAACTAGCAACAAACTTAGGCGCAAAAGGGATATTTATTAATGATGATACTAATCTTGGTATGGGAGAAATCACTATCTCACAAGATGATTTGAATAAAGATATTGCCCTAGAGACTAACGATTGGCAGAAGATTTATGAGTTTCTCAAGTTAGAAAGACGTGTTGCTACGCTTTCGCGAAAAACGAATGAAACAGACATAAACATTACTCTGAACCTTGATGGTACTGGTAAATCAAATATAGATACTGGGCTTTCTTTCTTTGATCATATGTTGGATCAAATTGCTCGTCATGGGCAAATGGATTTAGATATCCAAGTAAAAGGAGACCTAGAAGTAGATGAACACCACACGATAGAAGATACGGCAATCGCCCTAGGAGAAGTGTTTGCCATCGCTTTAGGAAATAAATTAGGAATAGAACGTTACGGTTTTTGCTTGCCTATGGATGATTGTCTTGCGCAAGTTGCTATAGACTTTGGAGGAAGAAACTGGCTAGTTTGGGAAGCAGATTTTAATCGTGAGATGATAGGTAAAATGCCTACAGAAATGTTTTATCACTTCTTTAAATCGTTTACAGATGGTTCAAAAGCAAACCTTAATATCAAAGCCGAAGGAACAAACGAGCACCACAAAATAGAAGCTATCTTCAAAGCATTTGCAAAGGCTATTAAAGTAGCGGTAAAGAGAGATGCAGATAAGATGATTTTACCATCTACAAAAGGGATGCTGTAATGAAAATAGTAATAATTAATTATGGCGCTGGTAATATACAGAGCATAAAATTTGCGATAGAACGCTTAGGATTTAAAGCCACTTTAAGCAATGATGAAGAAGAAATTCGTTCGGCAGATAAGGTGATTTTTCCAGGAGTAGGCGAGGCGAGTAGTGCCATGTCAAAACTGAGAGAAACGGGTCTTGATAAAGTGATTCCTACATTAAAGCAGCCTGTTTTAGGAATCTGTCTTGGGATGCAACTTATGTGTAACCGTTCTGAAGAGGGTAATACAGAAGGGCTGAGAATCTTTGATGTAGATGTGTTACGCTTTCGCGAAAGCGTAAAAGTCCCACAAATACAGTGGAACAAGATTACTGATCTTAAATCTCCATTATTTAAAGGAGTAGAGGATGGATCATTTATTTATATGGTGCATAGTTTTTACGCCCCAGTAACTACCGAAACCATAGCGACCACTTCTTATGGAATTCCTTACGGAAGTGCTTTTGCAAAGGATAACTTTTATGGAACACAGTTTCACCCAGAAAAATCTAGTAATGTGGGAGAACAAATACTTAAAAACTTTTTAGAATTATGAGGATTATACCTGCAATAGATATCATAGAGGGAGCTTGTGTACGCCTTTCTAAGGGTGATTATGCAACGAAGAAAGTGTATAATGAAAATCCGCTTGAGGTTGCAAAGCAATTTGAAGCACACGGGATTACACACTTACACCTTGTAGATCTAGATGGCGCAAAGAGTAAGCATATTGTAAACCATAAGATTCTTGAACAAATTGCTTCTCAAACGAGTTTAAAAGTAGATTTTGGTGGAGGATTGAAAACAGATGAGGACTTAAGGATTGCTTTTGAAAGTGGTGCTTCTCAAATCACTGGTGGAAGTATTGCTGTAAAAAATCCGGACACATTCAAGAGCTGGCTATCAAAATTTGGGAGTGATAAAATTATCTTGGGAGCAGATGCTCATAATAGAAAAATTGCAATCTCTGGATGGCTTGAAGAGTCTGATGATGATGTGGTAGAGTTTATAAGCTCTTACAACAAGGAAGGAGTATCTTATGTTATTTGTACAGATATAAGTAAAGACGGTATGCTTGAAGGTCCTAGTTTTGACTTATATGAAGAGATATTAAAGAGTACGCCAGATTTGAAATTAATTGCGTCAGGCGGAATTTCTACTTTTGATGAGCTTCCTAAGCTTGCAGCAATGGGTTGCGAAGGGACGATTATAGGAAAAGCTATTTATGAGAATAGAATCTCATTAAAGCAGCTAGAGAATTATATTTTAGAAACAAAGGCGTAGTATGCAAAGTAGCTGGCACGAAGATTTTAAAGAAAATGCTATTTTTCGTTTAGACGAGAATGTGCGCATGATTAGTATTGCTTTATCCAAAATCTCAGAAGACGAAATTTGGATAAAGCAAAATCAAGCTCTCAATACACTTGGTAATCAGCTATTGCATATCTGTGGTAATCTAACTCAGTACATTATATCTGGACTTGGTGGTAAGCCAGATGAGCGTGATCGTGAGCTAGAATTTTCAACAGAAGATGGGTATACTAGAGATGAGCTTCTTCAAAAATTGTTGCTTACTGTACAGTCTGCGACTATTATAATAGAAGATGCATTACCTGAAAATCTTTTGAATAAAAGACAAGTGCAAGGATTCAAATATTCTGGAATAGGACTTGTGCTTCACGCAGTAGAGCATTTTTCATTTCATACTGGTCAAGTTGCTTCACAAGTCAAATTAATCATAGATGAACCATTAGGTTTTTACGTGGGTTATGATTTAAATGTACACAATGAAGGTCCTAAAAGTTCTCAAGATGATGTGGACGATATAGAAGACTTAAGCTAGAAAGTCTACAATATGCTTACGCACTTCTTCTTGATACAAGGAGTGCCCGTAGCCTTCCGTTTCAATATAGGTGCTCCCTTTCCAATTTTTGTGGATATTTTGAGAAGCAGAGACGGGCGTTATTTTATCATACTTATCATGAATAATCAACGCTGGTAGGGTAAGAGATTTTGCAAATGCCGCACCAGAGAATTCTTTAAAATTATACCCAAATAATTCCTTGACTAATTTTTCTAAGGCAGTCATAGTTCTATTATTCAAGCCAAGAATTGCCTTATAGCCCACCATAATTTCTGCAAGCTCTGAGGCAGATCCTAAGATTACAGCAGATGTCAAGCCTTCGGGTTTGTAAGTAAACTGATGAAACACCGTTGCAAGACCACCTATCGAGTGTGCGATAATATGATCAGGTTTATAAGCATTGACTGCAGTTTCTATTGCCTGTGCATATCTTGGAACGTTAAGTAACTTTCCAGTTGAGTACCCATGAGCAGGTGCATCTATGGCATAGATATCATAATTCTTTTCCTGTAGGTCTTCTATAAGTCTATACCATCTATAAGTATTACTTTCCCATCCATGAATGAGAAGAACCTTTTTGCCAGTTCCTTTCCAATGATATGACTGAAGCTCACAAGATCCAGAATCTAATTTTTCAAACTTTGGATTTTCTAAATATGGAATTTGCTCCCCATAAGGTCTGCCTTTGCGAGGAGTACAAAAGATATTAAATGATTGCTGCGCTGCTTTGGCAGGACTAGCAAGACTAACGCTATTAATTTTTGCCCCTATAAGTTTAGGTATAAGGCGTTGTAGTGACTTTTTCAATAGTAATATTATTCTCTGTTAACGGAATCTGGCGAAAATGCAGGAGTACAAATGGACATATACTCGCATTCTTCAGTAAATGGATTGCTGTATTGAACTCTTGTATTACGTTCTATTTTAATGCTTTGACCCATTTCCAGTATTAAAGTTTCGTTTTCTATGATAAATTGTTTCTTACCACGTATTATATAAGTATACTCGTCAAATTCTGGAGTTTGAAAAGGCTCGCTCCATCCCGGTGGTGCAACCATGTGAGCTATGCTTACATCTGTATTTCCATCTGTGGCACGACCCCAGTGCTCCTCTATTAACTTTCCATCTGTAGTAGGCACTACAAATGGGCTTTTCTGAATTTTATATTTTTTATTCATTACCAGCTTATTTGAACATATTTAATAGGTGCATCATCTGGAATTTGAGAAAGCTCTACTTTAGATTGTGTGTCAAACATAAGTTCAGATGGAAGGTGCTTTTTATCGATTGTAAAGAAGATATCATTATCCTCGATAAGAACAACAATGGTAGATATCAAGTTGTCTATACGTTTAATCTTATAACCGTCTTGAATATCTTTAAAGGTACTTTTTGTCGTTACTCCTTCAGTCGTTTTAAAGCGCTCATCATATACACGTATATAATTTATAGTAGCATCGCTTTCGTTTGAACTAGGCCCTAGTTCTAACAGTTTTTTACCTCCTTTTTCAAAAACGGTCACATATCCTTGTGGCGTTTTAAAATCTGTGGCTCCTGTAGCATCTACAAGACTATCATTTGCAAAGGCAGTTTTGAGTTCGCTTACCTTCGTTGTTTTTGTAAGTGGTCCTACAGTCTCATTGGAGATACTGAAGTTTCCAGAATTACTACAGCTTGCTACTACTAGTCCTAAAAGTGATAATGTTATAATGTGTTTTTTCATAAAATATAGATGCACCTCATATGTGATGGATGCTATTATTTGTAATAAAACTACCGCTAGGTGAGCTTTAAATATTTTAATGGTTTCTAACTATTTAAGCATTTTACCAAGTATACCAAATACTCCGCGTATTACTGTAGCACTTGTAAGTACCTTAATTAATGCTTTTGCTCCAGCACTTTGTGTGCTTTTTGAACTAGATGATCTAGAAGAAGACTTTGTTGCTTTGGCACGTTCTTCTTTAGCTTTTTCCTTTGCTTCAGATTCGTTTGCTTTATCTATCTTTTTCTGTAAAAGTTCGTAAGCACTCTCACGGTCTGTGAGTTCGCTATACTTTTCTACTAGTTCAGATCTATCATTAATACTATCAATCTCTTTTTGAGTAAGCACGTCCATACGCGACATAGGAGCACGTAACATTGTTGCAGCAAGTGGAGTAGGGCGACCTTTCTCATCAAGGGCAGAAATTAATGCTTCCCCTATACCTAACGAGGTAAGGACCGACTTGGTATCGTAGTATGGAGAATCTGGATAGTTTTCGGCAGTAAGTTTAATTGCTTTTCTATCTTTTGCAGTAAATGCACGTAATGCATGTTGTACTTTTAGACCTAGCTGACTCAATACTCCGTCTGGAATATCTGTTGGGTTTTGAGTTACAAAATAAATTCCAACCCCTTTAGAACGTATTAATTTTACAATACTTTCTATCTGGCTGTGCAGTGCTTTTGAGGCTTCTTTAAATATAAGGTGTGCTTCATCTATAAAGATTACAAGCTCTGGCTTACCGCTATCACCTTGTTCTGGAAAGGTAGAGTAAATCTCTGCCAGCAAGCTCAGCATAAATGTAGAAAACAGTTTAGGTCTGTCTTGAATATCTGTAAGACGAATCACGTTAATAACGCCACGACCATCTTCTGTTTTTCTAGTAAGATCATCTGTATCAAAAGACTTTTCCCCAAAAAAGATATCTGCTCCTTGTTGTTCTAGCTCAACAATCTTACGTAAGATAGATCCAGAAGATGCAGGAGATATTCTTCCGTAATTTTCTTCTATTTCTCCTTTACCTTCCTTAGTAGCGTACTGTAAGATTTTTTTAAAATCCTTTAAATCTAGTAAAGGCAATTTATTATCATCACTGTATTTAAAAAGAATAGAGATAATACCAGATTGTGCAACCGTAGCATCAAGAATACGAGAAAATAATACAGGTCCAAACTCACTTACTGTGGCTCTTAGTCTCACCCCATTTTGATCTGAGAGTGTGAGAAGTTCTACGGGGAAATCTTTAGCTTCAAAAGGAACCCCAATTTTTGCATGGCGCTCATCTATCTTAGCATGTCCTGGGCTTGCTTTTGCAATACCAGAAAGATCACCTTTCATATCCATTAAAAGTACAGGGATACCTTTGTCAGATAAGTTTTCGGCTATTATTTGTAGTGTTTTTGTTTTACCCGTTCCAGTTGCTCCGGCTATAAGACCGTGACGATTCAAGGTTTTAAGTGGCACTTTTACATGTGCATTTGTAATCGTCTCACCATCTAGCATCGCAGCTCCCATCGTTATAAAGTCTCCCTTAAACGTATTCCCTGCTTTAATGAATTCTAGAAATTCTTGTTTTTTATCCATATTGGTAGGTTGTTAGTGCGCTTTCGCGAAAGCGTACTACATCATGTAATCTAAAAGTTTAAAAATACGTAATCCTTAAAAAAGGTTCTCATCTATGTGTACATTTATTGTCTAAAAAACAATCTATATGAAAAGACTTCTCTTAAGCGCCGCGTGTTTATTACTTCTTTTGTCTTGTCAAGAAAGACATTCTCTTACTAGACCTGTACCAGAAACCAAGGTTGAAATTAATGAAAAACCTGTCTTTCATAAGTCTCATGAGATCACAAAGAAAGACGCTCCTTTTTCTGACGCAGTACAAGTGGGTAATATGTATTTTCTCTCTGGTCAAATAGGTTTAAATCAAAAAAACCGCACACTAGTACCTGGTGGAGTAACTGCCGAAACAACGCAAACCCTTGAAAACATAAAAGAGGTGTTAGCGCAGCATGATATGGATATGAGTAATGTGGTAAAAGCATTAGTGATACTTGATAATATAGAAGACTTCAAAGCATTCAATGAAGTGTATAGTTCTTATTTCCCTCAAAAACCTGCTAGAACAACCTTCGCTGCCGAATCACTAGCTCTGGGTGCCAAAATTGAAATAGAGGTGATCGCTGTTAAAAATTAATAAGTACCTTATAGAAAAAAATGAAGCTATTAACCAGGTTCTCTTTGATACTCACATGTGTTGCATTTATAAATTGTGATAATGATGACACATTTTCTACTGCTATTGATGAAGAGCAAATAATATTACCTGCAATAGCCATAATAGGGGATGACCTTACTACTGGGACAAGCTTTAACTTAGTGAAGTGGACCGCGTCTTATGAGGATATGATAATTACAGATCTTCAAGAAACAATTGGGTTTGAGTTTGGGTTTTTGCAAAACACTGTAAGAACAGAACTTGCATTTGCTCTAGATTTTCCAGCTACGTCCTATGTATTTTACGATGTGGCTATAGGTGGAATGAGAAGTGTAACAGATTTTTTTAATCCTGATAATGCTACAAATAATTTCTATACTATCAATGCAGAGCAAAGTTTACTCACCTATTATCTAGATGCTTCAAGTAGTTGTTGTGATATCTATGTACATAGCTATAATCAACTATCTGGTACAACCTCAGAATCATATCTAGGTAACGCAGATATAGCGCCTGTTCAATTCAATGTCTTTGCCAGCGGTAATAGATCTTTTGCCATAGCTGTAGATACTTTTACAGGTGTGCGTAATCTATATGTAAATAGCGCAATAGATGGCGAGCGCTTAGGTGTTATAGATGTAAGTGAATATGGTGGTTTTATGTACAATGATGTGCGGGATGAGATGTATCTCTTTAATTTTAATGGTGACGCAGTGTCTCATGTTGTACTTAATATAAACACTTTTACAACGAGCGAGGTTAGTTCGTTTCCTTTAGGATTAAGTATAAGTGATGGCTTTAATGAAGCGCAGTTTTCTCAAAATGAGATGGTCTTTAAGGAGTTTGACGGGATTGTTTCTAGTATTTACTCATATGATACAAATACTATTGTAACCTATGAGAGTACGGATTTAATAAATAGAATTTTTACAGAAACAGGTCGAGGAATCAATATTGTAAATACGTCAATAGATCTGGAAACAAGTACTTACGTGGTGATGGGGACCTATATGGAGGACAATATTGCAAATGGTCTAGTGGTATTGATGAGCTTAGATAAGGAGATTATACTCACGTTAGAAACAGGTAATGTGCGACCTCAAGAAGTAATTTTCTTAAGAGACTAACAAAAAAAATACCACCTCGCGAGAGGTGGTATTTATATATTTAGGGTAATTTATTCTTTAAATATCATCAAAGCTTACATCTGTAAACTTGTCTGGGCTCATGCTACTAGGCTTCTCTGAAGAAACAGCTCCTGAGTCTACAACTTCTGTTGGCTCTGGGCGTGAGTAATCATTCTGGTGACGGTCTGATATTACTTCTTCTCCTTTTTCATCAAGAATGTATGAAGTCATATCATTCAAGTTTTCTGTAAAGCCAGCAAAGTCTTCTTTGTATAAGTAGATTTTATGTTTCTTAAAATGGAAAGAACCATCATCATTTGTAAACTTCTTGCTCTCTGTAATGGTAAGGTAATAATCTCCTGCCTTCGTAGATCTTACATCAAAAAAGTAAGTGCGTCTTCCTGCTCTTAATACTTTTGAGAAAATCTCTTCATTGTCACGTCCTTCGTAATCACTCATAATATTCCTTATTGTTTGGATTGTGTTTATCTACTTCAAAAATGATAAAAAATTAGCCATTGCCCAATTTTTTCTACATTTCTTTTTCGTCTAGTTGTTTTACGTAAAGTTCTTTATAGTATCCTTCTTGCTCTATTAGTTGATTGTGAGAGCCTTGCTGTGTTATTTTTCCATCTTCAATAATTAGAATTTGGTCAGCATTTTTTGCAGATGATATTCTATGGCTCACGATGATGGTCGTAGTATCGACAGTTAGTTTCTCTAGATTGTTTAGTATTTCTTCTTCCGTCTCGGTATCTACAGCGCTTAAACAGTCATCTAGAAGTAATATTTTAGGGTTGCCTATAAGTGCTCTAGCTATGGATACACGCTGCTTTTGACCTCCAGAAAGTGTGATCCCTCGTTCTCCTAGAATGGTATCATAACCATTTTTAAAATCAATGATGTTGTGGTGTACAGATGCCGCTTTCGCGAAAGCGTAAACCTGTTCGTCACTTGCGTCTGTATCGCCAAACTTGATATTTTCTCCTATAGTATCAGAAAATAAGAACGCATCTTGAGGTACATATCCTATTTCTGATCGTAAATCATCAAGATGAATATCTTTCATAGCAAGACCGTCTATTTGTATAACGCCGCTTGTAACGTCATATAGTCGACCTATAAGCTCAAGTATAGTGGACTTTCCAGAACCTGTAGGGCCTATTATTGCGAGGGTCTGTCCAGGATTAATAGAGAAAGATACATTCTTTAAGGCTGTGATATTTGTGTCATCATAGGTAAATGTAACATCCTTAAACTCGATAGCCCCTGTAATAGGCGTATGGTTACTTGCCGTATTCTGAATTTGAGGTGCTATTTCTAGAAACTCATTAATACGTATTTGTGAGGCCTCTGCAGCTTTAATTATCGAGGTAACCCATCCTACGGTAGCAACAGGCCAAGTAAGCATGTTTACATACATTATAAATTCTACTAGTGTACCTAAATCTGGTATGGTGCCGTCTATATATTGTTGTCCTCCCACAAAGATTACAATGAGGTTACTAGCGCCTATTAATCCTATCATGAGAGGGAAGAAGAAGGCTTGCACTTTTACAAGGTCTAAGTTTTTCTCTTTACTATCTTCACTAAGTTGTGCAAAATCTTTAAAGGTATTTGCTTCTAGCGTGTAAGCTTTAATCACGGATATCCCGCTGAAGGATTCCTGAGTAAACGTAGTAAGTTTTGAGAGATACTCTTGAACGATAGTACTCCTTACATGTATCGCACGACTTAGTTTATAAATAGCAATAGACAATATAGGTAATGGAATAAGTGTGTAAGCGGCTAGGGAAGGAGCCATTCTCACCATATAAGGTATTACTACAGCAAATAAAACAAGTGCTTGCAAGAGATACATAATTGCAGGGCCTACATACATACGTACTTTAGTTACATCCTCAGAGATGCGGTTCATGAGATCTCCGGTTCTGTTCTGTTTGTAAAAACCTAAGCTTAGTCTCTGATATTGCTGGTACACATCATTTTTAAGATCTGCCTCAATATAACGAGAGACTACAATGATGAGCTGTCTCATTAAGAAGGTAAAAAATCCAGAAAGTAATGCTGCTCCCAGTAGTAAGCCCAGTTTAAATAGCATTGATTTTTTAAGGCCAGGAAGATTATCCTCTCCAGCATTTATGTAAATCTCTACGTCGTTTATGATGTCACCTACGATATCCACATTAAAAACTGCAAAGAATCTTGCAGCAATAACAATGAAAAATCCAGCGATGAGACGCCATTTATAGCGTAAGAAATATTTGTTTAATGATTGTAGTGCGCCCATGGCGATATTGTGCAGTTTTTTTGAACCGCTAAGGTCGGTTTTTTTTAAGACCTATGCGAGCCAAATTTTAGTGTAACATAATCCATAAAACATGGAGATACTTTTAGAAATACTGTATTTTTGCACCGATTTTAAAAATGATCTTTTTTCATTTTATAACCAAACTAAAAGTTCTTTGTCGCTATGTTAAACAGACGCCATATCCGTGTCAAAGTAATGCAAACCATCTACGCACTAGGTAGTAAGGAGCATTTTGATCTTCAACAAGAAGATAAATTTACAGTGGAGAGTATGAACCAGATGTACAATCTGTATCTCTTAATGCTAGATTTAATGGTGGAGGTTCACGCTTTCGCGAAAGCGGAACAAGAAAAATTCTCTAAAAAGATTCTAGCAACCGAAGAAGAAAAAAATCCTAACACAAAGTTTATTCAGAACCAAGTGCTTGTCAAATTATCTGACAATGCAGAGTTGCGCGACGAGGTAAGTAAGCGTAAACTCAAAAACTGGAGAATGAATGATGAGTATGTAACTCTTATTTATAACGAACTTATAAATAGTGAATTATATGCCTCGTACATGGAACAAGGAGAATCTGATTTTAAATCAGATAAAAAATTCCTTGTTGCTGCCTACACTGAGATTATTGCTCCTAATGATAAGCTTTATGATTATATAGAGGATGCACGACTTACTTGGATAGATGATATACCTATGGTAAACATGGCTGTATTAAAGCGCATAGGAAAGATGAAACCTGCATCTCCAGAATCTATGTTGCTTCCAGTGCTCTTTAAGAATGATGAGGATTTATTATTTGGAACTACTTTACTTGAGAAAACTGTTGCAAATGAAGAGTTCTTGTCTTCTGAAATTTCAGAAAACACCCCTAACTGGGATAAAGAACGTATTGCAGATGTAGACATGGTATTGATAAAAATGGCACTTTGCGAGTTTTTAAAATTCCCTACCATTCCAGTCAAAGTAACTATCAATGAGTACCTTGAGATAGCAAAGGAATACTCAACGCCTAAGAGTAGTATTTTTATAAACGGAATACTTGATAAGCTTGTAAAACAATACGAGTCAGAAAAAAGGTTAAAGAAAGAGGGTAGAGGTTTAAAATAATTAAATTTTCTTATTTTTACATATCATTATTTAATAAAAAACAACAATGAAAAAAGGTTTATTAGTATTAGGAGTACTTTCGGCTATGGTATTTACTTCATGTAAGGAAGATGCAGCTAGCAAAGTAAAAGAAGAAAATGTAGAAGTTGCTGCAGCGAGAGATGCACAAGCTACTACATATCCAGTTATTGCTTTTGATGAATCTGAATTTGATTTTGGAAACATTGAAAAAGGAACAACTGTTGAGCACAAATTTACATTTACAAACACTGGTAAAGCACCATTAGTAATTGTAGATGCAAAGAGCTCTTGTGGTTGTACTGTACCAGAATATTCTAAAAATCCAGTAGCTCCAGGAGAAAAAGGAGAATTACTTGTAAAATATAACGGTAGTGGTGCAAACCAAGTAACTAAAACTGTTACAATCAAAGCAAACACTGAGAAAGGTACAGAGACTGTACTTATCAAAGCATTTGTAAATCCTGCTGCAGGAGCAGCTAAATAAGCACTATGGGCGAAGGAATGCAGGGCATACTAGGCCCACTTTTACTCTTTACGGTATTTATAGTATTTTTTATTGTACTACCGCAGCGTAAAAAAGTAAAACAAGAAAAGAACTTTGATAAAGATCTTGCCAAGGGAGATCGCGTGATCACTAAAAGTGGTTTACACGGTAAAATTCTTGAACTTAATGATAACGGTACTTGTGTATTGGAAACAATGTCAGGTAAAATGAAATTTGAGAGATCTGCTCTATCTATTGAGATGAGCCAGGCCTTAAAAAAATCTGCTGTAGAAGTTAAGAAGTAATCTTATCAAAAGAACTTACTATAAAAAAAGCCCTCGCATTTGCGAGGGCTTTTTTGCGTTATGATATTTTCTAGTTACAAATTTTAATAAGCATGACATGTTTGCTATACGTTATATGTAGCGAAGTAACTCAGTTTATATCATCAACCATAGAGATATGGATATAACAGAAACTATCTAACGTCTCATTTATAGCGAGTGATACTTCCTTAGTATTATGTAAAAATGATTCTAATACATGTAAATACCAATTAATATGGTCACAACAACGCATAAAAAAGCCTCACCGTTATGGTGAGGCTTTTTTTATAAACTTGTTAGTGCTCTTTCTTATTTAATAATTCCTCCACAAGAGATACGCTTTCCAGCTGCACCACTAGGTTGAGATGTAAAGTCATCTGTTCCTTGGTGTACAATAATAGCTTTTCCTACGATATCTTTTTTAGGATCTCCACAACCTATACACCACTGATCTGTGCTCATAGTGATCGTTCCGTTCCCGCTTTCGTCTGCTGGGAAGTTTCCTATGTCGCCTTTATGGAAGCCCTCTGTTGCTCCCCATTTACCGTGTTGCTCGTTAGTAGGATTCCAGTGACCTCCAGCCGATGAACCATCTGCGCTAGAGCAATCTGCACTCTCGTGTATGTGTATTGCATGCATTCCTTCATCAAGCCCACCTATAACAGCTGTAAAACTTACTTGGCCATCTTCTTCTTTAAAAACAACACTCCCAGTAGCTTTGCTATCGCTTTTAGGTTCGAGTTTCATTATAATTTTTTGCGCTACAGGTGCTGCAGGAGCTTCTGCCTCTACAGTTACCTCCTCAACTTCTTCTACAGTTTTTACGTCTTTTTTACAACTTGCAAGTGCTGCTGTCGCTAGTATTGCTAGGGTAATATACTTGAATTTCATAATTAAAAATTTTGTGATTAGTGTTTAATAACCTCTAAGATACCAAGGTTAGCTAAGAAATACTAAACATTTATAAAACCTTTTAGATACTTATGGTACTTAGGGCTGTTGTATCTGTAATATCTTGAGCATTTAGTGCGTATTGAAAAACGCCACTTTCTCCTACGGCAATTAACAAGTCTCCTTGAATGATTACATCAAATACCAGTCTATCAATGCTATGCACTAGCACAGACTCGGCTGGGTTTGTTACGTCAAATATTTTGATTTCGTCATCGCATACTATTAAGTAGTCTCCGTAAAGTCCAAGACCTTTTGGGAATGTAAGTTGGCGAATATTAACAAGCATAGGGTTAAGCACGTCAGATACGTCATAAACCTCTAGTTGATTTACAAAACCACCACATCCTAAATCACTCCATAATGTCACAAAAGCATAGTTGCTATTTGCTACAACCGGATCGCAAGAAGTAAAATGTTGCACAGATGATAATTGTACAGGAAACTCTGGATTATTCACATTATAAATAAACATCCCGTTTCGAGAACCTATGTAGAGGTAATCTTTGTAACTGAATAAAGTCTCAATGTCAAAACCAATAGGAACTGTATTTACAAGTACGGGATCTGTAGTTGTAGTGATATTAAAAACATTTAAATCTTCATTGTCTACGGTATAAAGGTAATCTCCTTTAATAACAAAAGTAGCTAGTGAACCACCTTGACCTATACTATCAGCGCTATTAAAGCTGCTTCCCTCATTACTATCTGAACTGCATCCTAATGAAACGATTGCAAATACTAATATAAAAATATATGTTCTCATCGTGATTTAGTTTTGAAGTTCGTAATCAATAATTATAGCTCCATCCTCCACATCTGGAATATATCCATCTGGAGATTGTTTTACGGGAAACACATCGCGTATGCGTTTTGTGACAACCAGATTTTCATCAAGTTTATCGTAAGTAACTGCTATGAGATCTACAGCTTGATTGATGTAGTACACATTGTTTTTAATAGCGAGATCTGTTGCACCAGGAGCTTTAATAAATGCCAGGGCAGTAGGATTTTCTGGATCTTCATTATCAAAAATGTGAAAGCCTTCATTCTTTTCATTTACAAAGAGTAAATCATTAATGACATAAATTTTCCCTGAGTTGATAATGTTTCTTGCGTCTTCAAGAGTGACGCTTGCTTCAAAAGTGGGACGATCAAGAGTAATCGCATCGTAGTTTGATAATAGATCAATAGTATCTATATCATCACTACTTCTGTCTGTGACACAGCTCAGTAGTGAGTAAGATACGAGTAGTAGGATACATACGTGTTTCATAATGTTGTAGTTTATAACTAGATGCATGAATCTCCTTTGCGTTGCGTGTATCGTAAGTAATTTACAATTTGATAACGTAGGCAATAAAAAAAGTTCGAAAAGGATATGGTATCCCTTTCGAACTTTTGATGTTTGTTGATGATGTGTTTTTATGGGGTACGCTTTCGCGAAAGCGTAACAAACCTATATTAACTTCGTAAGAACCTGAGTCTCGCTATGTAGTGTTTTATGAACTGGACACTTATCTGCAATTTGCAAGATGCGTTTAAGTTGTTTCTCATCAAGATTTGATGTGATTTTAATCTCACGATGAAAAGTATCTATTTTACCTGCGGTGTCACTTTCTTCACAAACAGCACAGTCTTGAGCATGTGTTTTTGAATAGCTAGTATGTACCTCAACATTTTCAATATGCCAGTTTTTACGCTTTGCATACATCTGTATGGTCATAGCAGTACAGGCAGATAAACTTCCTGCTAGTAATTCATAAGGAGTAGGGCCATAGTCGTTTCCTCCTACGCGCACAGGCTCATCTGCTTTCATGTGGTGGCTTCCAAGCTTAAGAAGTGTAGAAAATCCATCTTCGGCGTCTAGGCTTGCTACTACTTGGTGTGTGGTGCTTATTGAAGCTTCATCTTCAGTAGGGATATATCGAGCAGCCCATCCCGCAATAATCTTTCCTACATAAGAAGCATTTTCTTTGTCAATTAATAAATGCTCAGACCCATCAAGAGTTACAAAGCTTTTAGGATGATGTGCTGCAAGGTAAATCTCTTCTGCATTTTTAATAGATACAGTATCATCTTGCGGTGAGTGAAGTATGAGTAACGCTTCGTGCAAGTCACGAGCAGCATCTACACATGAATTTTCTTCTAGATTGTCTATAAATTGTTTTTTAAACGTAAAGTCACGCCCAGCTAGTTTTACCTGAGCTTGGCCTTCTTCTCTTATAGTTGCGAGCTGTGCGCCTAGTTGTTTTTGAACGTGTACAGGGTTGCTAGGAGCGCCTATAGTCGCAACGGCTTTTATAGTGTCAATCTTGCCTCCAGCAAAAATTGCAGCGGCACCTCCTAGCGAGTGACCTACCAGTAGGGAAGGAGCTTTGTATTCTTTGGCAAGGAAATCTGCAGCGCTTATGAGATCATCTACATTGCTAGAAAAATTAGTATCTGCAAAGTCTCCATCGCTATCTCCTAAACCAGTAAAGTCAAAGCGAAGTACTCCAAATCCTTGTGAAGCCAAAGCACGACTCACATTGCGCACTGCGCTAAAATCTTTTGTACATGTAAAGCAATGAGCAAAAATGGCGAAGTTATGCGGGTCTTGGTTTGCTGGTAAGTCAAGTTTTCCAGAGAGTACTTCTCCTTGTGCATTTGTAAAATTTATCTTGCTAGATCTCATAATAAGTTATTAGTTGAATGGTTGTAGCTCTTCTGTCGTAGGAAATCGAGCAACCTATCTTTAAAGAATTTAATGTACGATTATTAGGTGTAATTAATATGTTATAAAGGTTATCCTTCAAAATTTTTACACTTTTATTATATTTTTCTGTTCCGCTTTCGCGAAAGCGTAAAAAAAGAAAACCCCAATCATAAGATTGAGGTTTTTTAATGATATGGGAATGTTATCACCCTTTCTTCTTTCTTAAATCTGTTTTGATAAACAGTGCTACTTGAAAACGATCGTAGGTATCTACCGCAAAATCATTTTTGAGGTAGCCCACTTGCGTGCTCACATTCTTGTTGAAATTATACCCTACAGCACCATATAAACGGTTTTGACCGAAAAAGTCATTCTGCAGATTAATAAAAATCTCATCATAAGCTGTTAAAAACCAAGTGTCGTTAAGAGGGTAGGTTACTCGTAAAAAGTAACGTGCTCTATGCTCTGTCGTGTTCTCACCAAAAGGCCTATTAATAAAGCGTTGCTCTAAGCGGTATCTGTGGCTGAATTTAAAATTACCTAATGAGTTTTTTAATACAAATTGCTCATAAAGTCTATTTTCAGTTACATTCTTTTCACCATCAAACTCCTCAAAAGCTGTGTCTGTAGTGATATATCCATAACCAAATGATGCCATTGCATTCTCAGAAATATGGTAATTTAAAGCAGTACGCAATAACAACTGATTAAAATTGGTTCCAAATTCATAAGTACGATACTGCGCCTCTGCATGTAGACTTAATTTCTCAGAGATTTGATTTGTAGTAAAGAGCATACCCCATGAGCCTAGCTTGTCCTCACCGCGATCTTGCGCGGTAAGGGTAGCTGTCATGATTATGGTAACTACTATTAAAATGATTCCTTTTCTCATATTAATCTATGGTAAAGGTTTTGATTTCTTTAAACGCACTTACATTCATAGCCTTGAGTGTAGACTCAAAAGGAGCCCACTCCTCTGTAAAGAAGGTATTTGTCTTGTCAAGCGCAGTTTGTAACTCGTTGCGAGCGTGTGATATTAATGTAGTCTCTGTAGATGTAAGCCCATTAGGACGACTACGAGCATAACCACTTGCAGATCTTATACGATTCATTACTGTAATCTCTGGATTACGAGTGATTCCCTGTCTTTTATCAATAGTACCTATATAAAGAGCAATAACCTTATCAATGCGCTTAGTCATTTCTCCTATAGATTTGAGTTCGCTTTTATAAGCTTTATCATCATCTAGTTTTTTAATCATCTTCTTATAATCACTAGCGATTGTTTTGCTCTGTACTAGTTGCTTTACAGCATCTGCAGCAGTTTGTGTCATTGCTTCAAGTTGCTTTCCTGTGTTATAAGCATCATTAATAGCCTTAGCAGGAACGTCATAACGAGGATCACTCGCTACTTCAATAGAAGACTCACTTGATTGATCACCATATTGCATTACTAGTTTGTAAGTGCCTGGCTTTACAGAAACTCCTCCCGGCTCGTTCTTAGATTTTCTAATAGAACGAGAAGGACGATCGCCGCCTGCTTCACGCATATACCAAGTCATTTTATGAATTCCTGTGCTGTCTGGGGTTTTCCATTTTAAATGACGAATCTGGCGTGCGCCGTCGTATACTTTTAAATGGATAGAATCCCACGTTACACTTTTAACTTCTGTATCGCTATCAGTATCTTCTTCATCAGTATCATCTGTAGATGTTTTTGAAGATGCTGTTTCATCTTTTACAAAGTAATACGCTATTTGCGCTCCACTTCCGCGATTCTCTCCATTATAAAGAGCATCTGCGCCAAAACGACTTCCCGTAGGTTGCTGGTATGCGGCATCATAAGCAGTAGGAGGGTTGAAGAGTTGAAGCTTTCGTGAAAGCGTACTTCTATCCTTTGCAATCGCTCGTAACGGTCTTATGTCGTCAAGAACCCATGCAGCACGTCCAAAAGTTCCAATCACAAGATCTTGCTCTCTAGGATGAATTACAAGATCCTTAACCGAAGTAGTAGGGAATCCTTTAGTCCATTTTTGCCAGTTATTACCAGCGTCTATAGACACATATAAACCATCATCTGTACCTAGAAAGAGAAGGTTTTTCTCTTCTGGATCCTCTATAATGGCAAGCGCATAACTTTGCACATCGTTCTCATCTACAATACGAGTCCATGATTTACCATAGTTTGTAGTTCTGTATGCATAAGGAGTATAGTTGAAACGACGGTAATCATTTGCTACTAATAATGCTTCCCCTTTATTTTTATTACTAGCCTTGATTTGTACAATCCAGCTTCCTTCTGGAAGACCTTTTAGGCTTTTTGACACATCAGTGTAAGATTGCCCACCATTTTGAGTGTAATGCACACGACCGTCATCTGTACCTACCCAAAACATATCTTTTTCTAATGGCGAAGGCTCAATAACTAGAATCGTTGTGTGATTTTCTGCTCCTGTGGCATCCATAGAAAGACCACCAGATTCTGATTGCTTTTGCTTCTCTGGATTGTTTGTGGTTAGGTCTGGAGAGATAACTTCCCACGTAAGTCCTTTATCTGTAGATTTATGTACAAACTGACTTCCAAAATAGATAGTGCTGTTATCAAAAGGATCAATGTTTATAGCTGAGTTCCAGTTAAAACGTAAGAATACATCAGGATCTGGATGTGTAGGTTTTACACCATAGTTGTTTCCA
Source organism: Dokdonia sp. Asnod3-C12 (assembly GCF_045063975.1). NCBI lineage: Bacteria > Pseudomonadati > Bacteroidota > Flavobacteriia > Flavobacteriales > Flavobacteriaceae > Dokdonia > Dokdonia sp. Asnod3-C12. Next base: position 3,391,426 of record NZ_JBEFNY010000003.1, on the reverse strand, counting down.
GTTTTCCAATCGTAGCGACTCACAGATCCCTGCTGACTCATAGTCCACCCAAACTGACTATCATCTGGATCAGGAATTACATCAAAACCATCTCCAAAGGAAATTTCTTGCCAGTAATCATTACGTATTCCTTGAGCTTTCCATACATAAGCAGGACCTCTCCAAGAGCCGTTATCTTGCATTCCTCCATATACATTATAAGGAAACTCATTATCTACATTAATATGATAGAACTGTGCTACAGGTAAGTTTCCTATAAAACGCCATGTTTTACCACCGTCTTTTGTGATGTTAAGTCCGCCGTCATTACCGTCCATCATGAACTTCCCATTATTAGGATGAATCCACCATGCGTGGTGATCTGGGTGCACTCCATTATCTACTCCATACGCTCCCATAAGTTGGTCAAAATTCTTTCCGCCATCTTCAGATACATTTACATATGTAAACACAGAAAAAACACGATTCTCATTTTGAGGATCTACGTGAATATCACTGTAGTAAAATGGTCTGTTCCCTATATCACTCTTATCGTTAATCTTCTTCCAGTTAAAACCACCGTCGTTAGAACGGTATAGAGCATTCTTTTTTGCCTCTACAAGTGCATACACTACATTAGGGCTTCCTGGAGCGATAGATAAACCTATACGTCCTAGTTCGCCTTTAGGCAAACCATCTTTATCACTCAATTGTTTCCAAGTAGCACCACCATCATGAGTCATGAAGATACCAGAACCTTCACCACCAGATTTAAAAAACCATGGATCACGCTTGTGTTCCCACATGGCAACAATAAGCTTGTTAGGATTAGTTGGGTCCATCACCATATCTGCAACGCCAGACTTTATGTTTGTAAATAAGATCTTATTCCATGTCTTACCGCCATCTGTAGTTTTATAAACACCTCTTTCTTGGTGCTCACCCCATGGCGAACCTATAGCGCCTACGTAAACGATATCTGGATTAGTAGGATCTATAATTACGCGGTGTATATGTCTTGTTTTCTCAAGTCCCATAGACTTCCAAGACTTACCACCATCAAGAGATTTATAAACGCCATAACCACCATTAAGAGAGTTACGAGGATTACCTTCTCCCGTACCTACCCATATCACAGATGGATTAGATTGTTGTATCGCAACAGCTCCTATAGATGCTGTAAGCTCATTTTCAAAAATAGGATCCCATTTTATTCCGCCAGAGGTAGACTTCCATAAACCTCCAGAAGCAGTACCTACGTACATTACATCTGGATTGTCTGTAACGACATCTATTGCAGTCACACGACCAGACATACCGCCTGGGCCTATGTTACGTGGTTGTATGTCCTTTAATAAAGACATGTCAAGTTTTTGGGCAGAGACTACCGTACAGACGCACAGCAGCAACAGAGAGAAGAGTTGTTTCATTTTATATTATTTGGTTGATTCTTTGTGACTTTACAGTCAAGGGACTAAAGTTAAAGAAAAGCTAATTTGAAATTCTTAAAGGGATGTTAATGGATGCGCTATGTTGTAAAGGTTTTATTCACGCTTTCGCGAAAGCATAACTTAAATCCTTGAAAGCTTTATGAAATGATTAACAAGGAATTGAGATAGTATTATGGTTTGTCTAACAAAATCGAATTATCTTTGAACAAATTAATTATTCAAAAAACCAATTATTATGAAAAAGATGTTATTAATGGTTGCAGGAGCAGGATTATTATTTGCTTCATGTGCCGAAGGAACAAAAGAGAAAACTACAGAAGTAAACAACGAAGTAGCTGAGGCAACAATGGAAGTTGAAGCACCAGTAAAAGAAGAAGTAGGAACTATTGTAGATGTAGCAGTAGGAAATGAGAACTTCACTACACTAGTAACAGCAGTAAAAGCTGCAGGACTTGTAGAGACTCTTACTAGCACAGGACCATTTACTGTATTTGCACCTACTAACGATGCATTTGCTAAATTACCAGAAGGAACTGTAGGAACATTAGTAAAGCCAGAAAATAAAGCAGCGCTTACAGATATCTTAACGTATCACGTAGTTGCTGGAAAATATATGGCTGGTGATGTAGTAGAAGCTATCAAAGCAAACAACGGATCATTTGAAACTAACACAGTAATGGGAGAGAAAATCACATTAATGATGGATGGTGCAAATGTTGTGATTAAGGATGCAAAAGGCGGAATGTCAACAATTATTATGACAGACGTAGCTGCTTCAAACGGAGTAATACACGCTATTGACACTGTAATTATGCCAAAAGGATAATTACATCTCTTAAGAAAGATTTATGAAGCACCTCTAGCGAGGTGCTTTTTTATTATACCATTAGGTAGTATTTTTATAAAGCTATGAGAAGACAACAAGAAAGGAGTGGGTTTGTCTTTAAAACCTATGATGCTCCGCAACAATCATTATTTGATCAGTTGCTAGATATTTTCCAAGAACTAATTACACATACCTCTGGAGACTTTGACGAGGCTATGGATTGGCTTAAAGACTTGGATAAAGAATATAAACTTACAAATGAGGACTACACCCTTGATGACTTTGTTCAAGAACTCAAAGACAAAGGCTACATACGTGAGGAAGTCAAGCCCGATGGCAACAGTGGAACCGCAATAACAGAAAAGACAGAACGCGCCATAAGAAAGCGTGCTCTTGATCAAATTTTCGGTAAACTTAAAAAAAGCTCTCAAGGTAATCACCGTTCCAAATTAAATGGAAGAGGCGATGAGCATACTGGAGATCATCGTGAGTATCGTTTTGGCGATCCGTTAGAGCGTATATCTATGACAGAAAGTTTGCGTAATGCGCAAATTAATAATGGAGCAGATGACTTTAGCTTGCGCGAAAGTGACCTTATCGTAGAGGAGACGCATTTTAAAGCTCAAATGAGTACTGTGTTAATGATTGATATCTCTCACAGTATGATACTTTATGGTGAAGATCGTATTACTCCTGCAAAGAAAGTCGCGATGGCACTCGCACAACTTATCACCACGCGTTATCCTAAGGACTCTCTGGATATTATCGTGTATGGTAATGATGCCTGGCCTATTAAAATAAAAGATTTGCCTTATTTACAAGTTGGTCCTTATCACACCAACACAGTAGCAGGTCTTAATCTTGCTATGGATATCTTGAGGCGCAAGCGCAACTCAAATAAACAGATATTTAATATTACAGACGGTAAACCATCTTGTTTAAAACTTAAGGATGGTCGTTACTATAAAAACCCAAACGGACTAGACGAGTATATTGTAAACAAGTGTTACAGTATGGCTAGACAAGCACGCAAGCTTCATATACCTATCACCACTTTTATGATAGCAAATGATCCTTATTTACAACAGTTTGTAGATAATTTTACAGAAGCAAATCAAGGAAAAGCATTTTTTACAGGCCTGCAAGGGTTAGGTGAGATGATTTTTCAAGACTACGAGACTAATAGAAAAAAGAGAATTAAGTAAGAACTTTTATAATATTCACTTATTACAAAGGAGATACCGTTGCTAGTAGACTATTTAAACAAGCAGCTATTACATAAAGGAAATAAAAAAATACTATGAATTACGAAACGATAAATACACTAGGACAACTTAAAGAAGCCGGATGGATATCTCGTAGCATAAAGGATGAGTTACGAGAACACTTGATAGAAAGATTACAATCTGGTAAGCCTACATTTGAAGGTATACACGGTTATGAACATACGGTTATTCCTGAGCTTGAGAGAGCTATTCTTAGTAAGCATAACATAAACTTGCTAGGGCTAAGAGGACAAGCCAAAACACGTCTTGCACGTCAAATGGTAAACCTACTTGATGAATGGATGCCTATAGTAGGCGGGTCTGAAATTAATGATGATCCACTTAATCCTATTTCTAGATTTGCTACAGAGCTTATAGAAGAAAAAGGTGATGATACACCTATAGTATGGATTCATCGTTCTGAGCGCTTTGCAGAGAAGCTAGCAACGCCAGATGTGACAGTTGCAGATATTGTAGGTGACGTAGACCCAATAAAAGCAGCAAATTTAAAACTGAGCTATGCAGATGATCGCGTGATACACTATGGGATGATTCCTCGTGCAAACAGATCAATTTTTGTAATTAATGAATTACCGGATTTACAAGCTAGAATTCAGGTAGCACTATTTAATATTCTACAAGAAGGAGATATTCAAATACGCGGATTCAAATTAAGACTACCTCTTGATATGCAGTTTGTTTTTACTGCAAATCCAGAAGACTATACAAACAGAGGAAGCATTGTAACACCTCTTAAAGACCGTATAGGTTCTCAAATACTTACTCATTATCCAGAAACAGTAGCTATCGCAAGAACCATAACAGATCAAGAAGCAAATCTTGATGAGCGTCAGAAAACAAAGGTTCATGTTCCTAATCTAGTGAAAGACTTAATTGAGGAAATAGGCTTTGTTGCTCGTGAAAGTGAGTTTATAGATGAAAAGAGTGGGATAAGTGCCAGAATGAGTATTACTGCTTTTCAAAACCTGATGAGTACTGCAGAACGTCGTATGTTGCTATCGGGAGATGAAACTACTACCATACGTTACTCAGATTTACTAGGAATCGTTCCTGCAATTACAGGGAAGGTAGAACTTGTTTACGAAGGGGAACAAGAAGGAGCAGGAGAGGTTGCCAAAATTTTAATAGGCGATGCAACAGCTTCTTTGTTTGATGACTATTTCCCTAAGATTGAAAAACTAACTAAGGATGATGAGAAAGATCCTTATGAAGAAGTACTAGCATGGTTTTTTGAGCAAAGCGGTTTTGAACTAGAAGATACGCTTACCAATAAAGAGTATGAACTTATGCTAGATAGTATCACACCTCTTGATGATTTGATCAAAAAATATCAACCAGAAATGGCAAAAGAGGATACGTATTTCTTAAAAGAATTTATACTCTTCGGTCTTGTAGAAAACAAGAAGTTGAGCAAATATAAACTTACTACAGGTATGCGTTTTAATGATCTTTACGGCAGCTACTTATCGGGATTAGCTTAAAAAAATACAATTAAATAATCACTTCAACTAGTTGATTTATTTAATTGATTTAAAGTTAATTATATAAATTATTTAGTTTAGACTAAAAATAAAAAAGCTCCCAATTTGGGAGCTTTTTTTATAGATAATTAACTATAAGAAAATGATGCTATCTTATAAATTTGGAATCACAAGATTTTGATCTGGGTGTATAACATCTGGGTTTTTTAAGATGTCTTTGTTTGCTTCAAAAATCTCTTTGTACTTCATTGCATCACCATAATAGTGCTTTGCAATTTTCCCTAATGTGTCACCACTTGTTACTGTATGTTTTGCATATACAGACGTATCTGCAACAGAAATATCGGCTACTATATCACTTGGACTTTCTCCTCCAGCTGCTTTAATAGCATCCCAAAGTTGATTTTTCTCATACTGATTTGTAGCAGTACCTGTTACATGAAGTACTCCGTTTTCTTCTTTTACATCTCCGTTCTGGATGTTAAGTTTCTCTCCTAGGTCAAGAACGTTTTGATATTTTGCTTTTACCATTATTTAAGTTTATTGTTATTACTGATTAAAAGATACAATGTTTTCTACAATTAGATACTTTTTAGTCTTCAAAGATAAGTTGTCCCGTAAATAGCACTTCTACCTCGACTAAAGGTGGTTCGTTTACAACAATTACATCTCCGGTGGCACGAATACTCCCTTTAAGGCTGTTTACAGGATTAAATACCATATTTGCAGCACTAGTATGAGTGAATTGAATATCATCTACTAAAAAGCCTCTGCCGTCAAATTGTGGGAGCTCGTCACTAAAACTGATATTCATTTGATCTGCTCTGCCAGATATTACAAAATTGCTTGATCCATTTGCAGATATTCTTAAGAGTGGAACAGCCAGATTTAAATACACATTACCACTTTTATTGGGGTCGTCTATGTCAAGACTATTTGGGTTAGTATTGCTGAATAAAGTTAAAGTTGGAAAGGAGAGAACACCTTCACTTTTTAAGTCAAAGGAGGATGCTTGTCTTATAAAACTAATGTTTGGAGACGTTATTGTCACTAGGGTTCGTCCATACTCCCTTAAGATATTACAACTATTATTGTTCTGTAGTACAAGTGTTCCTTCTGATACTTCAAAATTTAAGTCCGATACAAGGTTTTCACCTGTTTCAATAATCACTTGTTGTTCTGCTCCCTGCTTTAAGAGCACCCGAATGTCATCTTCCATTTGGATTTTTGTAAAAACAGGTACTTCAATTTCATAAGTGATGATATCACCATCCGTTTGGAGGCAATCATTTGCATTTTCTGTATCGCAAGAGAATAATAGTACAGCAAGTAGAAGTTGTAGTATGAGGTTACGCTTTCGCGAAAGCGTACTTAAAAGATGTATTTTTTGTGTTTGTAAACTCATAATCGTATCCCTAATCCAAATTCTATTGCCTCTGCTTTTGCTCCGTGGGTTTTTACAGCCACACTACCAAAGTACTTTTTGCCAAAGGTGCGTTTAAGTCCTACGCGTTGATAAAATCTACCTTCAAAATCATACGGATAATAAAGGTAATATCCCGCATGTGTTATTAATGCTGTATTGTTGAGGTGTAGCTCATGGCCAACAAAGACTCCTGCGCGTTTCCAGTCTTGATCTGCAGTTACGCCACGTCCAGGAAAAGCAACAGATAAGAATTCAATTTCATTATTCAGGAATTTTGAAAAGAAAGCTTCTGCACCAGCAAGAACAGTACTTTTTTTGCTCAATCTCTTATCAGCATAGGCAGAGATTATTGCAAATGGCTCTCTGCCTAAACCTATAAAATCACTTTCATTGAGTCCAGCGCTTAAGGCAATATTATAATGAATAGGCTCTTTGTAAGATACTTTTTCTCCCTTTGGAATAAAATCTGGTACGGCTCGATCTTTATAGATAATCCCAGCATTTAATGCTATTGTGTTTGTGCTAGTGTTAGGTGCTCGTAAATTTCCATTAGAGCCGTGCAAAAAAGTAAGACCAGTTTGAAATGATAGTGTGGGAGTGATGGTTTGTTTATAATTAAGCATCACGAGTGTCGCGCTAAATAAACGAGAACCATACGCATTGTTCTCCACATTAGTTTCAAGGTCAAAGGGATTTGTGGTGTAGCCAATACCTTGCCCTATTCTAAACATAAGCTTACGGTTCAAAAAATAAAAGTTGTAGTGCGCCAGCGCATTGTAGGTGTCTCCTAGACTTTCATTTTTAAGGTCTTGATATGCAAAGGTGAATCCCCAATCTGGATAATTATAAAGTCGTTCCCACTCCTTTAGACCGTAGGTTTTTCTATTGTAACTCAGAATAATTCCTTCCGGATGCCCGGTAATAAGTGAGGATACATCTTTATTGTGCCTTAGGATGCTCCCATAAAAATAGTTTGCTTCTAGTTCGTAAGGTTTTACATCTTGACCATTTGCTTGTATAAGAAATAGCAAGGCAATTGTAGCAGTAAGTAGTTTTTGCATCATAAAGTAGAGCTGCGAAAATATCAATAATTATTTGAGATATACCCTCATTTCTGTTCATCATGTAGATATTAAGAATTTTTATACTTATGATCTCTCTTTATCCATGCGGTAATGTGCTTGCATCTTGCTTTATATGCTGCACTGCTCGTCATGTAGTTTTCCTCCATAATACGTTGTAAATCTTCATGTATCCAATTAAATTCTGTGCCTAGATAATATAGCGACGTCATTGAGTATGCTTTGACAGCGACTTTTTGGTCGGTTATTAGCCAGTCAAAAGCTGAAGTGACCATGCGCTCCCTTTGAATTTTGGTTAGGGAAGCTCTCGTTTGTAAATTTTTCATTTTGTAATAGGAGATGGCAAGCTCTTCACAGATTTTGCTCACGGGTCGCAGTGCGGCATCTTGATAAACAGTATGCATCTTAGTTGTAAATAATTCAAGATGCGGAAGAATGATTGTGATATCTTCTTTGGTTGCAAATTCTGCTATCCATCCAGCTTTGGGAGATCTAGCGTCATCTACCATAAATAGAATTTCTATAACGAGCTCCGTAAGACTAGGCTCATTTAAGATTAACTGTGCGTAGTACGCACGCTTCTCACGTGAGTGATTTACATATGCTAGCTCATTATAAAGTTCAGATAACGTCATTTTTTAAGTGTTTGGACTCAATGTAACAATGAGGTAACCACCTTTTTTATACCTGTTGATGCTATTTCTGGAACTATCGTAAGACGTTCTCTCTGTGCTATTGAGGGTTTTGGATCTATAAAATAAATCTGAGCACTAGGTTTTGCAAAATCAATAAGTCCAGCGGCTGGATATACTTGCATGGAGGTTCCTACAATGATTATAAAATCTGCTTTACTCACAAGCTCTGCTGCTTTGTCTAGAAGTGGCACCTCTTCGCCAAACCAGACGATATGAGGCCTTAGCTGAAACCCTAGCGCACATAGATCTCCTTCTTTTAAGTCGGTTGACCATGGTTTTATATCGCTTTCATTTCTACTACTACGCACTTTGAGCAACTCTCCGTGCAGGTGTATCACATTTGAGCTACCTGCGCGTTCATGCAAGTCGTCTACATTTTGAGTGATAATTGTAACATTATAATCCTCTTCTAATTGTACAAGGTCTTTGTGTGCGGCATTAGGTGTGACCTCTAGCAGCTGTCTTCTTCTGTCGTTATAGAAGCGTAAAACGAGTTCTTGATTATTGTGCCATCCTTCTGGAGTAGCAACTTCCATCACATCGTGACCTTCCCAAAGACCTTCTGCATCTCTAAAAGTTTTTAGTCCGCTTTCGGCACTTATTCCTGCTCCAGAGAGGACTACTATATTTTGTTTAGACATTCTAGTTTGTTTTGCATTTTAAAAGTACAGTATCTTTGGCGTGTAAACAACAATCATGGATCAAGAGCTTCTGGCATACTTACAATCATTTCTTACAGAAAGACGTGTTCAATTATTTGATAATGTACTTAAAGAGCGTACAAATCATTTTACTGTTGCGGTGGAGGATGTGTATCAATTACATAACACCAGCGCTGTGATACGTAGCTGTGAGTCTTTTGGCGTGCAAGAGTTACACGTGATAGAAGAGGTAAATGTAAAAAGTATAGACCGTGAGATTGCAATGGGTGCTCAAAAATGGGTAGATGTGCAACGTCATAACAGCGCAAAAAGCTGTATCTCTCACTTAAAAAGTCAGGGATATAAAATAATTGCAACCTCCCCGCACAAGGATGCTCATACGCTAGAAAATTTTGACATTAATCAAAAGGCAGCGATATTCTTTGGTCGTGAGACAGAGGGATTAAGTGATACGGTGCTTGACATGGCAGACGACTTTATTTATATTCCTATGGTGGGTTTTACAGAGAGTCTTAATATTTCTGTCTCTGCGGCAATAACCATACAGCATATTATGACTAAGCTCAAGCAATCTAACGTGTCTTGGCAATATTCTGAGCAAGAGCTTTTTGATAAAAAACTCGAATGGACACGTAAGATGATCAAAGATGTGGAAAGAATCGAGCAAAGATTTATAGAAGAAAGAGGGTAGAGGTACGCTTTCGCGAAAAATTGAATTCCTGAAATATAAGCTGGAAATAAATGTAAAGTTGATGCACTTTTAAAGACCAACATTCAAATTGAAAACGTCAAATTATGAAACTTACCGCATCACTAAAAGAACTTGCAGATAACAGTATTAAACGTCATCCTGGCGCTGCTCAAGACATCATGAGAAAAGCCATTGAAGATCTTGAAGCTACAGATATATTGAAGCACGCAGTAAAGACAGGAGATAAATTTCCAGACTTTACATTGCCAAATGCTCAAGGAAAAACTATCACACTGAGTGAGCAGTTACAAAAGGGTAAAGTAGTGATTACCTTTTATAGAGGTGGATGGTGTCCTTATTGTAACTTAGAGCTTAAAGCATTTCAAGAGGTATTACCTCAAATTAAAGAGAAAGGAGCAACGCTTATTGCTATTACTCCAGAAACACCGGACAATTCGCTATCTACTAAGGAGAAAAATGAGCTGGATTTTGAAGTGCTTACTAGTGAAAATAACGAATTAGCAAGATCACTCAATTTGGTTTTTAAACTTCCAGAGGCGCTTGCAGAATTATATGGGAAATTTGGTATTGATCTTTTAGAGAGTCAAGGTAATGATGCAAATGAGCTTCCTATCGCAGCTACATATATTATTGACCAGAACGGAGAAGTTTCTTACCACTTTCTATCAGAAGATTATAAACTCAGAGCAGATCCAGAGGTGATTATAGCAGCATTGTAGCATCATATTTTCGCGAAAGCGTATCATTCAAAATGCTATATAAAACAGAAAGCCCGCTAAATATAGCGGGCTTTCTGTTTATATATAATAGATAATTAATCTTTTCTTTGAAGAACTCTGTACTCTTCATAACATTCACTTATTGCGTCGAGAATTTGAAGATCATTTGCGCTCATGATAAAATTATCTGAGTAGCTACAATTTTTAAGTATTGCGTCTATATCAACACGATCTATTTGAAGTAAAGCACTTAGCGTCTCGCGGTCAAATTTACGTTCTAGTAGATTACGTACTTTGTCATCTTCCTTCATTTGCCTAAGCTTACGAAGTTGGCCTTTCTTTCTGCTAAAAATATTATAAAGAAAATCTGCAGGATTAAAAATAGAGCTTAACACTCTAGATATTGCTCCTGGCTGACTTTTACCTACTTCATAACCAGAATTTAATCCAGATATACTGTATCGCTGATTGCTGTAAATAGGAACTCTCTTTGCATCAATTTCTAGATATCCAGTAAGCTCAATTTCTTGAACCACGACTTCTTCAAGTGCGATACCTATCTCTGTCATTTGGATTTTTACGTCACCGTATTTAATCCAGTCACCGCTCACGCGTACTTTAAGAGATTTGTATCCTAGGTAAGAGAAGTATAACGTATCATTTACCTCAGCCTTGATTTCAAATTTACCATACTCATTAGTAGTAGCTCCTTTAAAATTTGAGAGGTTGAGAATGTTTACATTTTGTAATGCAATATCTGTACTACTGCTTAATACTTTTCCATCGATAAATCCATCCTCTAGCTTTTCTTGAGCTTCGGTTGGGTCTGATGTAGTATCTATTTCTTGTGAATATCCTACTGCAACGGCAGAGAATATAAGTAGGTTTAGTATGATCTTCTTCATATGCTAAGGCAATTTATGCATTCCATAGGGAAAATCATACCAAATCTATTTATTTACAATAATTCTAACATTTAACGTGCGTCAGACTAGCTTCTGCGACGTCTTTTACCAGAAAATGGGCTCTTATTTCCTTCAGATCTGTTATCTGGAGTTCGTGGAGAAGAACTGCGTTCTGATCTCTCAGATCTTGCTGGTCTTTCTGATCTGCTTCTAGAGCGACCACCTTGGTCATCTCCATAGCTCGATTTACGATCACTACGTTGTCTGTCTGAAGATCCTCCGCCACTACGACGACGATCTCCGCCACCGCTGCGACCGCCAGATCTAAATCCATCATCACCGCCACTACGACGACGATCTCCACCACCGCTGCGACCTCCGCCACTACGACGACGATCTCCGCCACCGCTGCGACCTCCGCCACCACTGCGACCTCCGCCACCTTGAGTTTCCTCAACGCTTACACGACGACCATCAAGTTCGAAGTTTTCAAAATGTGCTATGATTTTATCTTTGTGCTCTGTATCTGTATTAAAGAATGAGAAGGCATCTTTACAGTCTACACGGTAAACACCATCTTGACCTAAACCTAATTCTTCTTTTAAGAAATCCTTAAGCTTCATCCAGTCAAAATCATCCTTGCTACCTACGTTAATAAAGTAACGAGTAGAGTCACCTGATTGTTCCTTAGCCGCTCCAACTGCATTTTGATTAAGATCTTTTGATTTCTTATAATAATTAAAGAAACGTGTAAACTCTACAGAAAATACTTTTTTAATAAGCTCTTCTTTAGTGTTGTCTTTTAAAACTTCTTCTATTTCTGGTAAGTAAGCCTCGATCTCGTCATTAATCTCTGTAGTATTAATGCTGTTTGCAAGGTGCATTAACTGTACTTGAGTGATTTCCTTTCCGTCTGGAATGGTTTTTTGCTCAAACTTCTTACCTAAGATCTTCTCAAGTTGTTTGATTTTACGCATCTCACTTTTAGTAACAATTACTAAAGAGATACCTGTTTTACCAGCACGACCTGTACGACCAGAACGGTGAGTATACGTTTCTATCTCGTCAGGTAATTGGTAGTTTACTACGTGTGTAATATCATCTACGTCAATACCACGTGCAGCAACATCTGTTGCAACAAGCATTTGTATCTGGCGATTTCTAAAGCTCTTCATTACCAGGTCACGCTGGTTCTGACTTAAATCTCCGTGTAATGCTCCTGCGTTGTATCCATCTTCAATAAGTTGCTCGGCAACTTTTTGAGTATCGCGTTTAGTACGACAAAAGATTACAGAGAAGATATCTGGATTTGCATCAGAAAGTCTTTTAAGTGCTTGGTAACGATCTCTTGTGTGTACTACAAAGTACTCATGAGATACGTTCTTTGCTCCTTCATTTTTATGTCCTACCGTTATTTCTAACGGGTTTACCATAAATTCTTTTGCTATACGTGATACTTCTCTAGGCATTGTAGCACTAAATAACCATGTAAGCTTATCTTCTGGAGTATCTGCAAGAATATTTGTGATATCCTCATAGAATCCCATGTTAAGCATCTCATCTGCTTCATCAAGTACGCAGTAGCTTAATTTTGTAATATCTACCATACGACGACGCATCATATCTTGCATACGTCCCGGTGTAGCTACAACAATTTGTGCTCCGCGAGAAATCTCACGAGCCTGCTCTTGTATGTTTGCTCCTCCATAAACTGCAACAACACGCACACCTTTCATGTGCTTTGCATACAATTTCATCTCGTTTGTAATCTGGAGACATAGTTCGCGAGTAGGAGCGATAATAAGACCTTGAGTAGTCTTACTATTTGCATCTATATTTTGTAATAGTGGAAATCCAAAAGCTGCTGTTTTTCCTGTTCCTGTTTGTGCAAGAGCAACCATATCGCGGTCTTCTGCAATAAGTTGTGGGATAGCTTCTTCTTGAATTTTAGAAGGTTTTTCAAAACCTAAATCGGCGATAGCCTGGAGTAAAGGCGCATTTAGGCCTAGTTCATCAAATGTCATAAGACAATAGTATTTATAAGTGTTAGCGTGTATAGGAAGCGCAACGACTTATAAACCAATTGCTTCGATCAACACGTGCCAAAAAATCTGGCAATACCTCACCCTGAGGTTTTTCAAGCTGCAAAAGTACTCAATAAAACTATAATGAAAGCATTAGGGCGTAAAAAACTTATTCCTGATTATGTAGAAATTCAAGAAATGCAGATACAGCAAGCCCTCTGTGGCTTATTTTTCCTTTTAAAGATGGAGCCATTTGTGCAAAAGTTGCATCGTAACCTTCTGGTCGGAAGATAGGATCATACCCAAAACCGCCATCACCGTGACGTTCTTTAGTGATTTCACCTCTGCATATTCCTGTAAAGGTTTCTGTTTTGTTTGCTTTCGCGAAAGCGATAACTGTTTTAAACTGTGCTCCACGATCCTGCTTAGTAGCAAGATTTATTAAGAGCTTGTTCATGTTATCCGAATCATCTTTTTGCTCACCAGCATATCTCGCCGAATATACTCCTGGCGCACCATCAAGTGCATCCACCTCAAGACCGGTATCATCTGCAAAACAATCGTACCCATAGTTAGTAAGCACATGATTTGCTTTAAGAAGTGCGTTACCTTCGATGGTATCTGCATCCTCAATGATTTCTTCTGTGCATCCTATGTCTGTTAAAGATAGGAGGGTAATATGATCAGGCACTAATGCTTGAACTTCGCGAAGTTTATTGTGATTGTGTGTTGCAAAAACTAGTTTCATTAGGATACAAGGCTAAAAATTGCTGCTCCGTAAATTGCATATCTTACAAAACGAGCAAGACCAAATAATGCCCAATATTTAAACTCGAAGCGAATCATACCTGCTGCAAGACTTGCTACGGCAAAAGGAAGCGGAAGTAAAGCTCCTACTAGAATTAAAAAGCCTCCCCATTTACGAGCGTTTTTTAAGTGCTTCTCCATTTTTACCTCTAGGTAATTATGAACGGATGGAATTTTTAAAGCTGCTCTTCCTGTAAAATAGGAAACTGCTCCACCAGCATATGATAATATTGCTATAAGAGATAGGTATAAAATAGGATTGCTTGTCTTGTCGCTCCATGCGATAAAAAGCTCTGGAGGAATTATACCAAGTATAGATTCTGAAACAAAAAATAAGGTAAGGACAAGCAGGTTTGAATAGTTGTCTATTACATATTGCAGTGCCGTATTAAGGTCTATTACAAAGAAGTGAATAAGAACTATCGCTGCTACTACAAGTAAGATAGGAGGGAGTGCTTTTTTAAGAGCGTCCTTTAAAAAAGTATAAAAACCAGTGTACACATAGTACTGGTGCAATAATTGCAGCCTGTTTTTCTTTTTTGTACCTGATTGTGATCCCATTAAATTGTAGTCGAATTAAGGATACAAAAATAACACGTAGCGGTAATAATTATGCTACTTATGCTCATAAAAATAGGTTAAACCCAATAATTATTTAGCATTAATAAATTAGGGCAATTAAAAGACGATTCTAATTCTAGAAATTATGTTTATTGATGATGATATGGCTCACCTTTTAAGATAGTATATGCTCTATAAATTTGCTCGGTAATAAATAGTCTTACCATCTGGTGAGAAAATGTCATAGATGATAATGATACTTTTCCTTGTGCTTTTGCATAAACCTCTTCAGAAAATCCATAAGGACCACCTATGACAAAGACTAATGTCTTGATGCCACTATTCATTTTTTTTTGTAAAAATTTTGAAAAGCCTACGCTTGTAAACGTTTTTCCATTTTCATCAAATAGCAAGAGGTGGTCATAAGGGCCTATTTTAGATAAAATAAGGTCGCCTTCTTTATTTTTTTGTTCTTGCTCACTAAGATTTTTGACATTCTTAATATCCGGGAGAATTTCTATGGAGTATTTTACATAAAAGTTGAGCCGTTTACTATACGTGTCTACCAGTGCTTGCAACTGTTTATTATCGGTCTTGCCTACGCAGAGAAGTTTAATATTCATATGGCAAAAATACAAAACTACATTACAGAAGTAAGAAGCTTTACCTTTTGCTTATTTTTACATCAAAGGAACAATACAAATATGATTTCAGAAGCACAATTTCAGATTGAGATAGAAGGTATAATTGCAAATGCTATAAGAGAGGATGTAGGTGATGGAGACCACAGCTCACTAGCTTGTATACCAGCAACCGCCACTGGAAAAGCAAAATTACTTGTAAAGGATGAAGGTATTCTTGCAGGTTGCGCTTTCGCGAAAGCGGTATTTGCATACGTAGATCCTTCATTAAAAGTTGAGGATATATTAACGGATGGAGACGCTGTAAAATATGGTGATATTGCATTTTATGTATCTGGTTCAAGTCAGAGCATTCTTAAAGCGGAACGCCTAGTGCTTAATGCTATGCAGCGTATGAGTGCTATTGCGACGAAGACAAAGTTCTTTGTGAACCTTTTAGAAGGAACAGATACTAAAATTCTAGATACAAGAAAGACAACGCCAGGAATAAGAGCGCTAGAAAAATGGGCTGTAAAAATAGGTGGTGGTGAGAATCACCGTTTTGCCCTGTATGATATGATTATGCTTAAAGATAATCACATTGATTTTGCGGGTGGTGTAACAAAAGCAATTCTCAAAACAGTAGATTATCTTAAGGAAGAGCAGCGAGATCTGAAGATTATTGTAGAAGCTAGAAGTCTGGATGAGATTAAAGAGATACTTGAAAATCACGAGCATGTATATCGTATTCTTATAGATAATTTTAATTATGAGGATACTCGTACTGCAGTCGCATTAATAGGCGATAAATGCCTTACAGAATCTTCTGGTGGTATTAATGAAGAGACGATACGTGAGTATGCTCTTTGCGGTGTAGATTATATTTCTAGTGGGGCGCTCACGCATTCTGTCTATAACTTAGATCTTAGTTTGAAAGCAGTTTAATGGCATCAGATAAGACAATAGAACAACGTTTAATGAGATTCAAGCCTTTCTGTTGGCTTGTGAGTATCTTGGATAGTATCGTTATTCCTGGCTTTGAGGGAATGACGCTTCTTTACTTGCTACGCGCTTATTTTAATGGGATTATACAGGGAGCTCTGGGATCTCGTGCAAGTTCTATTGCCTATAGTTTTTTTATGGCCATTTTTCCGGCATTGCTGTTTTTACTTAATTTAGTGCCATATGTGCCTATTGAGAATTTTGATATCAAGTTCATGGCCTTTATTTATGAGTTGATACCTGCGCAATCCTTAGATTTCTTTAAACCTATCATAATCGATATCTCACAGAATGAGAGAGCAGGTCTTGCTTCCTTTGCTGGTTTGCTTGCCTTGTTTTTAACGGCAAATGGTGTTAACGCCATTTTTAGTGGTTTTGAGGGTTCTCATTACAATGAGATAAGCCGTAATTTCTTTAGGCAATATGCGGTTGCTTTAGGGACTTCCATTATTCTGGCATTGTTGTTGGTTACTACTATATCAGTAGTGATATATTTTGAATTGTTACTTAATTCATTGAGAGAGCGTGACTTTATGAGTAACGACATGGATATCGCGCTATTAAGCATAGGGAAGAACCTGTTTTTAATCATTATGATTTATTCGGTAATTGCTACGCTATATTATTTTGGAACTAAAGAAGGGCGTAAAAGTCGTTTCTTTTCACCAGGAGCATTAATGACAACAATATTATTTATGATAACCACTTATCTATTTGGCATTTATATTGATAATTTTGGCACATATAATGAGTTGTATGGCTCTATTGGTGCATTATTAATAATGATGCTTTATATTTGGTTAAATTCCAATTTGATTTTATTGGGTTATGAGCTGAATGCAACCCTTCAAAAATTACGAATTTTACATAAAAACCCTAATTCAAATTAAATAACTCACAAACACAAAGAAAAATTATGAAAAAGTATTTATTAGCTTTAGTAGCTGTATGTAGTCTTACAGTTAGCCAGGCACAAACAGTAGTAGGAGATGCAACTTTACCTAACTCAGTAACAATGGGAGGTACAGAACTTATCCTTAACGGTGCTGGTATGAGAGAGAAGGTAGTATTTGACCTTTATGCTGGAGGATTATATCTAGTGTCAAAAAAGAGTGATGCTGCAGCAATTATCAATGCAGACGAGACTATGGCGCTTAAATTAGACATCGTTTCTGGAATGGTTTCTAGTAAGAAAATGATAGGAGCTGTAGATGATGGTTTTGACGCTTCAATGAATGGCAATACTAGTTCGCTAGATGCGAAGATTGAGCAGTTCAAAGGTTTTTTCAGCGATAAGATTGTAAAAACAAACGTGTTTGACATCGCTTATATTAAAGGAAAAGGAACTGTAGTTTACAAAAATGGAAAAGAAGTAGGATCTATTGCAGGTCTTGATTTTAAGAAAGCTCTTTTCGGAATCTGGTTAGGTAATGACCCAGCAGATGATGATCTTAAAGATGCGATGTTAGGTAAAAACTAATTATCACAATCATATTAAAAATGGCGATCACTTGTGACTCGCCATTTTTTATGCATTATAATCTCTCTGTAAATCACATTAATTTTAGAATCTTAAAACTTGAATACTATGAAAAAACACATAACCCTACTTATGCTGCTATTTTTTGCAGTGAGCATACAAGCGCAACAAGGAACTATTTTTGGACAATGGAAAACTATAGATGATGAGACTGGTGAGGCAATGTCTATCATAGAAATTTATAAAAAGGATGGTAAAGTGTTTGGTAAGATTGTAGATATATTAAATCCAGCAAATCGTGACAAGACTTGTATTTACTGTAAAGGTGAAGATTATGATAAACCACTCATAGGTCTTGATATCATTAAGAATCTAGAAAAAGATGATGATGAATATGAGGGAGGAACCATCTTTGATCCAGAAAAAGGAAAAGAATATAAAGCCAAACTGTGGATTGACGAGGATGATAAAGATGTCTTAAACGTTCGTGGTTATATAGCATTCTTATTTAGAACACAACAGTGGATAAGAAGCTAGAAATCTAGCCTTCTAAAATTGAAAGCCGTTTCTTTTGGGAGCGGCTTTTTTTATGCTTTCGCGAAAGCGTATGTCAAACATCAATGTTCTTTTTATTTACGATTAGCACCTACGTTTGATCTGCTTCTGTAACTTTGTATATTCATACTTTCTTATCACAATTTGCTATGCCTTATTTTATAGATGTTATACTTCCTATCCCTGTAGAGAATACGTTTACGTACCTCGTCTCTGAGGCAGAGTATAACTATATTCAAAAAGGGATGCGGGTTGCTGTTCCTTTTGGTAAAAAGAAAGTATATGCTTCTATCGTAAAAAACAAACATCAGCAGGCGCCTACAATTTATGAAGCCAAGGAAATACAGCAAATTCTAGATGAGGACCCAATAGTCACAGAGGAGCAGCTCAAATTCTGGAGTTGGATTGCAGATTACTACATGTGTACCGAAGGAGAGGTAATGCGTGCTGCGCTCCCTAAGGCTTTCTTACTGGAAAGTGAGACTGTGATAAGACTTAAGGAAGATGGGCTTGATATAGATGAGACATCACTTAAGGATGATGAGTTTCTTATTTATGAAGCTTTGCAACATCGTTCAGAATTAAAGGTTCATGAGGTGATGGATATTCTAGACAAGAAGAAAATCCTTCCATCTATACAGCGTTTAATTGATCAAGGTGTGATTGAGATGCAAGAAGAGATTTATGAGCAATACGTACCTAAGCTTGTAAAATTTATCACTATTGCGCCAGCATATGAAGGCGAGGAAGGGCTAACTAATGTACTAGAAGAATTATCTCGAGCTCCAAAACAAAGAGAAATGGTGCTCACATTTTTTTCGCTTAAAGCGAAAACAAATAAACCTATCTCATCTCAAGATTTACAAAAAGCATCTGGCGCTACTGCTAGTCAGCTCAAGGCGCTGGTGGATAAAGGTGTTTTTCAAACGTATCAGAAACGCCAAGACCGCGTAGGTTTTGACGGTGAAGTTTTTGAAACGAAGGTTCTCAATGAATACCAGCAGACGGCTTATAATGAGATAAAAAGTCATTTTGAAACTAAAGATGTAGCCTTGTTGCATGGAGTAACTGCATCGGGTAAAACGGAGATTTATGTGCAGCTTATTGAAGAGATGCTTGAATCTGGTGATCAAACACTCTACTTACTTCCAGAGATAGCACTTACTACGCAGTTAATAACTAGGCTACAAACATACTTTGGTGAGCGCGTAGCGATTTTTCACTCCAAATACTCAGTAAACGAGCGAGTAGAGGTGTGGAATAATGTATTGAAAAAGCTGGATAAAGCTCAAATCATTATTGGGGCACGTAGTGCACTTTTATTACCCTTTAGAGATTTAAAATTTATAGTTGTAGACGAGGAACATGAGAGTAGTTTTAAGCAATACGACCCTGCACCTAGGTATCATGCTCGTGATGCTGCTATTGTGCTAGGAGCAATGTTTAAAGCAAAAGTATTACTAGGGTCTGCAACGCCATCTATAGAAACAGTATACAACGCACAGCAAGGGAAATATGGTTATGTGTCTTTAAAACAACGACATGGAGGTATTTTAATGCCTGAGATTAATCTTGTAGATATTAAGGAGAAAAGCAAAAAACGTGAGATGACGGGTCACTTTTCTGACACCTTAATACGCGCAATTACAGATGCACTAGCATTAGGGGAGCAAGTAATTCTCTTTCAAAACCGTAGGGGTTTCTCACCTATATTAGAATGTACTACTTGTGGTCACGCACCGCAATGTCCTAATTGTGATGTAAGTCTTACCTATCATAAATACAGATCACAACTACGTTGTCATTATTGTGGTTATAATATCGCATTACAGCAAAAATGTATGGCTTGTGGTAGCGCAGAGCTTACTACAAAGGGCTTTGGAACAGAGCAAATAGAATTAGAACTGAAAGAGCTGTATCCAGACAAATCTATTGCAAGAATGGATTCTGATACTACTAGAGGTAAGTATGGATTTGAAAAGCTTATTACTGCCTTTGAACAAGAGCAAATAGATATTCTTGTAGGTACGCAAATGCTTACCAAAGGATTAGATTTTAGAAATGTAACTCTTGTAGGAATCATGAATGCAGATAGTATGCTCAATTTTCCAGATTTTAGAGCGCATGAACGCAGTTACCAATTGATTGCTCAAGTATCGGGTAGGGCAGGGCGAACAGAAAAGCAAGGTAAAGTACTTGTGCAGACGTATAATCCTTATCATCAAATCTTACAGCAGGTCTCTGCAAATAAGTTTGAGGAGATGTACAAGGAGCAATTAGAAGAGCGTCGTAATTTTAAGTATCCACCGTTTCATAGATTGATACGGATTACATTAAAGCATAGAGATTATCAAAAAATAGAAGAGGCTAGTATCTGGCTCGCAAAAGCACTAAGGCAAACGTTAGGGCCAGACGCAGTCTTAGGCCCAGAGACTCCTTCTGTGGCAAGGATACGAAATCAATATAGGCGTAATGTACTAATTAAGATAAGTCGCCGTCAGAAATTATTAGAGACTAAGAAAGCAATAAAGCGGGTTGTGACAAGTTTTAATGCTATTGCTCCTTATAGAAGTGTACGACTTGTGATAGATGTGGATTGTTATTAATAGTTTAGATTTTCAAGTTTAAGTCTCAAACTAAATTTAGTTGAATATAAAATATAGCACTTATTTTATCTGGATATGGATATGGATATGGTCATCATGTCTAACAGCACGACAACCGTGAAATCTAATTTTATTATTAGAAAGGTTTAAGCGACTTTTTAGATGAGGCTCTATAAATAGTTTGCTTAGATTATTATCCTTTAAGATTTCACTAATAAGGTTTTTTGTTCCGCTGTTTGAAAATATAATATCATCATTTATAGTTCCAAAAGATAAGTATTTGGGGAAGTCATATTGCCAAAACCCGCGTTTTTGGCAAGCCAAATTCTGATTATACTCTCTAACTTGAGGATTCTCAAAAACACCATATCCACTTACTGACTTTTTTCTATTTGTAATTTCTGCGTTGTCGTCTTGATATACAAGGGAGATGTCTATTTTTTTTCCATCGTTATGACTTAAATGAGGGAGTAATGGAAATTTGTCAAAAAATGGAAAGCTGGCGTCTAAATGAATGAGCTTTATATTTTTATTACTTTTTGCGTAGGCTTTAGAGGTGTTGTCAAGTAGTTGCTGTAATTCTGGCTTGACGTAATCCCTATTAGCTAGCTTGTAAAAGAAGGAATGTGCTTCTAGAAATTCTGTTTCTTTAATTTTTTCTCGTCCAAAAATTGGCGCTAGAATTGGTGTAACCAGAAATGTTGCTATTAAATATAGAAAAATAAACAGAGAAGATCCTTTTAAAATTGATTTGCTCTTTACTTGTTGTAGCGTTAATAGTGTAACTACATAAACAGCACCGCCTATTTGAGTAACAATGGTTAGTGCTATGATTGCGATTAAGTGTAAAAGATTTTTCAAAAATGGATAATGGTTATATTAAAGCTACAACGTTTAAATGTCACAACAATTATAATAGATTAAATTAACCGCATAAAAAATCCCACTCAACGAGCGGGATTTTTAATTTTATATCTAAATTTTGTCTAACGTCTACTTATGCAGATAGAGCATCTATAAGCTCTGACTTTTTATGTCTCGATAAAGGAATTTTTTCTCCGTCTATCTCAATATTTCTACTGTTGTATTTATCTACCTTATCTATATTGATAATGTAAGACTTGTGTATACGCATAAAACGTTCTGGTGGTAATTGTGCTACAAATGATTTCATCGTTGCAAGTACAACAATAGGATCATGCACAGTAACTAACTTTACGTAATCTCCAAGAGCAGTGATATATTTAAGCTCATTGAGCATCACTTTCTTTTTCTTTAGGTTACTTTTTACAAAGATATAGTCATCATCTTCGACAGCACCTTCAGTTTTTAGTTTGTGTAAGCTTATTGCTTTATAAACCGCATTTGTAAAGCGATCCTTAGTAAGTGGTTTACGTAAGTAATCGATTGCGTTATAGTTAAAAGCCTTGTAAGCGTATTTTGTTTTACCTGTCACAAATATAATCTGTGGCTTATGGATTAGATCATCAAGTAAATCAAATCCAGAGAGGATAGGCATTTCTATATCAAGAAAAAGCAGGTCTACTTTAGTCTCGATAAGACCATTTTTAGTTTCTATGGCATTGTTATATTCGGCAACTAGTCGTAAGTTAGGGTGATCATTGATCATCTTTACGATAGCTAGACGTTGTAAACTTGAATCATCCACAACTGCGCAGTCTAATAGTACTCCTTCCACAGCAATTAGTATTTAAATTAGGTTAAGTTTGTCAATATTAAGTAAAAATAACCTATTTACCAACAAAATCATGACTTTCATCGGGTATTCGTGCGATTGGTCGAATGATTTTTCCTTTATTCTCATAGGGAACGGCGATTTTAACGTCTTAATCGGTAAAAATTTGACTATTGACGATTGGGCGTAGGTTTAGACAAATTAAAGAGACCTAGAATTTCAGTTTTTACACGATTTAGCTTTAATTATAATCTATGAACTAGATGATAATTAGAACAACCTTGAGAAGTGTCCTTATTATATAGTAATTGCGTGGATTCTGTAAATTCACTTTTTCGCGAAAGCAAAAAGCTAAAAATGAGATTCTATAATTAAGGTAGCATTTTTTTACAATTTATAAACAATATGCTATTTGAATATTAAAAGTAAATCGTTACTTTTGCACTCATTTTTAATTAAACTCATATTATATGAACCATTACGAAACTGTTTTCATCTTGAATCCCGTTTTATCTGATGATCAGATAAAGGAAACAGTAAAGAAGTACGAAGGTCTTCTTAAAGAAAAGGGCGCTAAGATGATTAGTAAAGAGGATTGGGGCTTAAAAAAGCTTGCATATCCTATCCAAAACAAGAAAAGCGGTTTTTACCACTTACTTGAATTTACTGTTGATGGACAAGCTATCAATGATTACGAACTAGCTTTTCGCCGTGACGAACGTGTGATGCGTTACCTTACGGTAGCACTTGATAAGCACGCGATCTCGTGGGCTGAAAGAAGACGTGAAAAACTAAAAAAGCAAAAAGCGTAAGTTATGGCATCTTTACAACAACAAGCAAAAGGAAAGAAGGACGGAGATATCAGATATCTTACGCCTCTTAACATTGAGACTAACAAAGCAAAGAAGTACTGTCGTTTTAAGAAATCTGGTATCAAGTATATCGATTACAAAGATGCAGACTGGCTAGCAGGTTTTGTAAACGAGCAAGGTAAATTGTTACCACGTCGTCTTACAGGAACTTCTTTAAAGTACCAACGTAAAGTGTCTGTAGCAGTAAAACGCGCACGTCACCTTGCATTGATGCCTTATGTAACTGATTTATACAAATAGAAACTAGATAACAGATGGAACTTATATTAAAGAAGGACGTTGAAAATCTAGGATTTGCAGACGATCTAGTAGAAGTAAAAAACGGATACGGTAGAAATTACCTAATCCCTAATGGTCATGCTGTACTTGCAACGCCTAGCGCAAAGAAAGTACTTGCAGAGAACCTTAAGCAACGCGCCCACAAAGAACAAAAATTTGTGGACGATGCACAGAAGCAAGCAGATAAACTTAACGGACTTGAAGTTAAGATTACTGCAAAAACTGGAGATGGAGACAAGCTTTTTGGATCTATTAACAATGCAGACGTTGCAGAATACCTAGCAAAAGAAGGTGTTTCTATCGATAAGAAATTTATTTCTATCGCAGGAAATGTTGTAAAACGCTTAGGTAATTATGAAGCAAAAGTACGTTTCCACAAAAATGTGGTAGCTACACTTCCTTTTGACGTAGTAGCAGAGGCTAACTAAGTCATTAGACATTATATGAAAAGCCGTTCTTACAACCGTAAGGACGGCTTTTTTATGAAATTTATTTTTTAATACGCTTACGCGAAAAAGTGATTCACAATGAAATACGCTCGCCTTACAAAAGAACAACTAGAAGAATTAAAGCCAGAATTTATAAATTTTCTAGCAACGCAATCTATCACTGGTGATGAATGGGCAACCATTAAAGAAAAACAACCACAAGTAGCCGAAGAGGAAATAGATGTTTTCTCAGATCTTGTGTGGGAAGGTGTGCTTACCAAAGCACAATACCTAGAGCACGTATCTCCTAACCAGATGCACTTATTCTTACTAGGAGAAAATAATATGTCACTTATTGCTGTAAAAATCAATAAGGAAGATATAGACATCACCACTGCCGAAGGCTATGCATGGCTTAAAGAAAACTTAGGGGATGATGATGTTGTTTTTATGAGTGCAAGCAAAGATTATAGCGCAGATCGTAATGCAGATAAGTTTAAACTTATAAGTGAGGGTGCTGTGATAACTAGAGGAGACCTTTATAAATGGTTTGCTCGCTTTGTAGAAGTAAAATAATTCTTATAACCAAAATTGGTTATCATTAAAAAAGGATTGTAAAGACTACTTATTAAATGTAGTTTTTACAATCCTTTTCTGTTTTACAAATGCTTCTCTAGGCGTGTTGTATTCTTAGTTTTGCCTTTTTAAGTCGCTTATTATCTAGTCTTTGTATCATTTCTTCTGCAATACTTTTATGTACAGCTACAAATGATTGTAAATTTTTGACCTCTATAGTACCTAGATGTTCTCTATCTATGTTTCCTTCTTTAAAAAAGAAACCAGCAATATCACCTTTAGAAATCTTATCCTTACGTCCTCCAGAAAGCTCTAAAGTTCGCCATTGTGATCCGTCAGGTATACCTTTGTCATGTATGAACTCTTCATCCATTTGTGGCATAAACTCTGGAAGTTTCTCATCTTTCCAGTGTAATACGTATGCTGTACCTTCAGACTGCATACGAGCTGTACGACCATTACGGTGCGTAAACTCTTCTGCATGAATAGGTAAGTGGTAGTGTAGTATGAATTTTATTTCTGGCACATCAATACCACGGGCTGCAAGATCTGTTGCAAGTAGTAATTGGTGCGTACCGTTACGAAACTTAAGTAACGACAGTTCACGCTCTCTTTGTTCCATACCACCATAAAAAGTCCCGTGAGCAATACCACGATCACTAAGGTATTCACTTATACGTGCGATAGTTCCTTTGAAATTGCAAAAGATAATCCCTGGCTGATCGCCTAGATGGCACAACGCCTTAACAAGCATATCTAGCTTATCCTTATCTGGGGATACAATAGCTTTTATCTCAAGTTTTGATCCTCCTTCATGCAAGTAGTCTACTTCTACCGGAGTAGTAAGGCCTACAAACTTTGGGATCTCTATTCCTTGTGTAGCAGAGGTAAGCACTTTCTTTTCTAGAGCCGGTAGAAAACTAAGGATTTCTGTCATTTCTCCTTCAAAACCTACCTCTAGTGATTTATCAAATTCGTCTAGAATTAAAGTTTTAATGTGATCTGTAGAAAATGTCTCTCTGCGCATATGGTCTGCTACTCTACCAGGCGTACCTATTAAAATAGCTGGACGATGTTTTATAGCTTGCCTATCTGTATTAAAACTTTGCCCACCATAAGCAGCATGAATTTTATATCCAGTCCCCATGTTACGAGCTACATTTTCTATCTGGATAGCAAGCTCGCGTGAAGGAACGACAATAAGTAATTGCACTTCTTCACAATCTGGATCAAGTGCTTCTATTACAGGTAATAAAAAAGCGAGTGTTTTACCAGTACCCGTAGGAGATAGTAATATCACCTCTCTTGCAGATTGTATTGCTAGTTGAGCTGCTTCTTGCATCTCATTGAGGGTCTTAATCCCTAGCTTGGCAAGGATTTGTTTTTGCGTTTTTTGGTTACTTGTCATAGACTGCAAAGATAATTATTCATTCATGAGTTATCATATTTTATAGAGTACATGTGAAATTGTTGTTTGTGAATTAAATAAGTTATTTTAGAATATTTTGGATTGATAACATGATGATAATGAGGTGTTATCGATATTGTTTGTGATGATTTTACGCTTTCGCGAAAGCGCACCTAAAAAGTATTTAACAATTGTTAAGAAAATGCTAAAGAAATGTTACTAAAATGAGCGTCTACCTTGATTTACTCTAGTATTTTTACGGGAAACAAATTCAAACTTTATGTTCAAAAAAATTTTCTTATTAATTGTAGTACTTGGCGCTTTTAGTTTGCAAGCACAAGTAACTACTTCCTCTATTTCGGGAGTAGTAAATGGAGGTAGCGAGACTTTGCCAGGGGCAAATGTACTTGCAGTACACACTCCTACAGGTACAAAGTACGGAGCTATTACAAACTTTGACGGTCGTTTTAGTCTATTAAACCTACGTGTGGGTGGACCTTATACGATCACAATGAGCTATGTAGGTTTCCAAAGTCAGGAATTTACAGGCGTAACTCTTAATCTAGGAGAAACGTACAACGTTGAAGTAACACTGAGTGAAGATAGCAATGCGCTAGAAGAAGTAGTAATTACAGGTTCTCGTAATAATACTTTTAGTGATGGCCGCACAGGTGCAGCGACAAATGTAGGTGAGAGACAATTAAAGTCACTTCCTACAATATCTAGATCTGCAGCAGATTTTTACCGTCTAGAGCCTAGTGCTTCTAGTAATGGATCTTTTGGAGGACGTAACGATCAGTATAACAACTTTAGTCTTGATGGGGCGGTTTTCAATAATCCATTTGGACTTGATGCAGCGACTCCAGGAGGACAGACAGGTTCTCAACCTATATCTCTTGATGCTATTGAGCAAATTCAAGTAAGTACAGCTCCTTATGATGTAACGCTTTCTGGATTTACAGGAGCTTCTGTAAATGCAGTAACAAAAAGTGGTACTAATGAAGTAAAAGGAACTGTTTACGGTTTTTACAGAAATGAAGATCTTACTGGAGGTAAAGTAGGAGGAGATGACGTTTTTGTAGCAGACCAGAGCCAGAATACTTATGGTATCTCTATAGGAGGACCAATCATCAAAAACAAACTATTTTTCTTTGCAAACTTTGAAAAGGAATCTAGATCAGATCTTGGAGCTCCATGGGCACCTAACAGAAATACTGGAGCAATCAATGAGTCTCGCGTATTACCAGCAGATCTTGATGCTGTTTCTGCTGCACTAGGAAGTATCCAGTATGCAGACGGTTCTTTTTATGAGCCAGGAAGATATGAAGGATTTAACTTTGATGCAGGTTCTACAAAAGCACTTTTCAAGTTAGATTGGAACGTGAATGACAAGAACCGTGTAGCACTTGTTTATAACTTACTACGCTCTTCTAAGGAAAATCCAGCAAACCCAAATGCAATTGCACTTCGTGGACCTAACCAGACTACATTGCAGTTTGAAAATGCAGGATATGAAATAAACAACAACATAGATTCTTTCCAGTTTGAGTGGAATAGCGACATAGCTAGTAACATCTCAAATAAATTACAAGTAGGTTACACGTTCTTTGATGATTTTAGAAAGCCTTTTTCTACACCAGGTCCATCTATAAACATTACAAAAGGAGGACAAAACTATATCATAGCTGGTCATGAGCCGTTCTCAATTTCAAATGTACTTGAGCAACAAGTTTTCCAAATCACAAACAACTTGAATATTGTTTCTGGAAGTCACACATTTACTTTAGGAACGTCATTTGAGAAATTTAGCTTCTACAACTCATTTAACTTAACAGGTTACGGTTTTGATTTATTTGGAAGTGTATCAATCGATCAAGACATGGATTTTGATGGTGATGGAGTACTAGATACAGATTATGTAAATGATACAACTGGAGAAACTGACCTTGTGGCTTTTCAAGATTTCTTAGTTAATCAATATCAAGGAACTTTCTTATCTGCAGAGGCAGAGTTTAACGAGAATAATGGTCTTCCTATTGGTGATCCAGCTGGATGGGCACTTGCCGAAACTAACGTAGGGCAGTTCTCTCTTTATGGACAAGATCAATGGAAAGCAACAGATGATTTAACTCTTACACTAGGGCTACGTCTTGATAAGCCATTATACTTTGATACAGAAGATAAAATTCAAGAGAACATTGATCGTAAAGGAACGTACCAACCAGAAAACGTTTATGTAGATCCATCAACGGGAGAAGATATTCTTCTAGATAGTACAGTACTTCCAGACAATGGATTCTTATTCTCACCTAGATTAGGTTTTAACTGGGATGTAGAAGGAGATAAGACTTTCCAAGTACGTGGAGGAACAGGGATATTTACAGGTCGTTTTCCTTTTGTATGGTTAGGTAACCAAGTACAAGGTGTTGACTTTTTCTTCTACCAGACAGTAGATCAAGATTTTAAATGGCCACAAGTATGGAGATCTAATATAGGTGTAGATTACCGCCTAGATAATGGCGTGGTACTTACAGGAGACTTCTCTTACACAAAAGATCTTAACGCTGCACACGTTCAAAACTGGGCACTTGATAATCCATCTGCTACATTACAAGGAGTAGATAACAGACCTATTTATCAAGCTTCAGATTTTTCTACTAATGCCTTTGGCGGACCTACAAATGCGTATGTATTTACAAACTCTGATAACGGTCGTACAATTAACGCTACGTTAAAAGCAGAAAAATCATTTGGTAACGGACTTTATGCAAGTGTAGCATATAACTACCTAGATTCTAAAAATGTAAACTCTATTGACGCAGAGATTACAGGTGATGCTTTTAACGCAAATGCAATACGTGGTAATGCAAATGATGCAGTATTATCAAACTCACGTTATGGTGATCAACACAGAGTAATTGCTGTAGCTTCAAAGAAATTTGAGTATGGTGATGGCAAGTTTGCTACTACCATTTCTACATTTGCGGAGTGGGCTAGAGGAGGACGTTTTAACTATACGTATGCTGGTGATGTTAACGGTGACGGAAGTAACTTTAACGACCTTATTTACATCCCAACTGCTGGAGAAGTATCACAGCAAAATTTTGCTACACCAGAACAAGCAGCAGCATTTAATCAGTACATCGAGCAAGATGATTACCTGAGCGAAAACAGAGGTGGATATGCAGAGCGTTATGGAGCACTTGCACCATGGAGAAGCCGTGTTGACTTCCGTTTATTACAAGATTTTAATTTTGATGTAAAAGGAAAGAAAAACACAATCCAGTTTAGTGTTGACGTTCTTAACTTAGGAAACTTTATCAATTCTGATTGGGGACTTGTTGAGCAACCTAACAGTATCCAGCCAGTAAGTGTAAGCGTTGCAGACGGTGTACCTACATACACGTTCAATGAAGAGCTTACTCAAACATTTGGAACAGATGCAAGTCTTTTAAACAGATGGCAAGCACAATTAGGACTACGTTATATCTTTAACTAAGCTATTGTAGATTCTTATTATTAGCAATAAAAATGCCCCTCATTGAGGGGCATTTTTTGTTTTATAATCCTCGAAAAGGTTTAAACTCCTACGTAGTTGTAAACTGCAATAAAGTGAGAGGCTGTGCCTCCCAAAACAAACACATGAAAAATAGCATGATTATAAGGAATGCGAGAAATGCTGTAAAGAACAGCACCTATCGTATATAAAATACCTCCAGTAAAAAGCCATTGCACACCAGCTGGGTCAAGGTTTGCTAGTAATGGTTTGTATGCAAAAACGATAAGCCATCCCATCGCCACATAAAGTATGGTAGAAAGAATATCAAACCTTCCTGTAAAAAAGAGTTTTAAAACAATACCGAATAACGCGATAGACCATGCAATCCCAAAAATCCACCATCCAGTACTTCCTTCCAGAGTTACAAGTGTAAAAGGTGTGTAAGTACCTGCAATGAGCACATAGATAGCCGCATGATCAAATATCTTTAATCTAGCTCTACGTATAGGTTTTACAGCGCTGTGGTAAGCCGTAGATGCAAAATATAGCACAGACATACTTACTCCAAAAATAATAAGACTAATGGTTGCTGTGGTTGATACGCTTTCGCGAAAACATAAAAAACCCAATGCAACTACACTTGCAACAAAACCAAAACCATGCGTCCAAATGTTGAGTTTTTCCTCAAGTGGGGAGTAATCTGGAGTTGGTTCTACGGTGTTTTCCATTAGTTATCTGCAAGTAAGTAATCTAGGTGTTCCTTAAGAATTTCTGTAAATTCTGCTGCTGGACCTCTTCCTTGAGCCATTACCGCATTTTCTACAAAGCGCACAGTACCATTGCGATCCATAAATACGAGTTTAGGATAGGTATTTGTTTTTAAATCTTGCTTTAAATAGCTGGCACCATCTACTAGGTGCTCAAAATCAAAAGGTTTCTTGGTTAAAAAGTCATCGATTTTGCTTTTTGGTTCAAAAGTGATAGCAACAAAATTTACGCGATCTTCATATTGCTTTTTAAGATCATTAAGGTATGGAATCTCAGCAATACAAGGAGGGCAGCTTGTAAACCATAAGTTGATGAGTGTAATTTTATCATTATAACTCTCCTTAGATTTTAATCCATTTGCAAGATCTTGTAACTGAAAATCGGGTAGGGGTTTATTAATTAAACCATTCACACCCACATTAATGTCTAAAGGAGCGCTATTAGATTGCGAAAGCATCACCTCGACCTCTTGTATAATTGAGTCTTGTCGCACACGAGAATGGCGAACTTTAAAGTTGGCTTTAGTGTATTTCCAACTTCCTTGCGCACCGTAAACCTCTTCTATAGATCTTAGTTTGGCTTGAAAACTTTCCTCGTCATAGGTATCACCTTGAAAGGTATAGTAGTTTTGTTGAGCACTTAAAGAGAACGCAACAAATAGTATAAATAGGAATGGAATATTTTTCATGGTATATGTATCAGTTACAAAGATAGTTAATGGTAACTAACGTTCATCTATATACATTTATCGTGCCTTAGTAGATGTTGGTTTTGATTTTAGTAATCAATGTTTAAAGCATTAGGAGAGTAGTATGTTGTTAGATTAGTTTTTTGTTTTACGACCCCTGTTGACAATTTCAGCAGTTTTACAATTCGAACAATACCAATGTTTTTTAATTACGAATCATTCTGCAATTTGAGCAATTGCGCTCGTCAAATTGATTGTAGAATGCTCTACGAGGACACTTTCCGTAATCACAAATTGACAGAGGGAATTCTTCTTCGTCCACTTTCTAAATAAATTATTCATTTACAGTTCGGATAAAATTGAGTTAACATTAGGTTATGTATATAAGTGAGTTTTTATTTTTACCTAAGTAATCATACGCTGTTTTATTACCTAATCCGAACATTAGTATTTCTCCATATTTCAATATTAATAGTTCAAACTCACTTTTTAGAAACAACCTTGAATCCAATTGCTTGAGTTCATCTAAAACGAAAGAATTTAGTTCAGGATCTTTGGGATCCTTCATTAATTCTATTTTAAGCTTATTCATCAAACCTTTAAATGTCTCAACTAGCCATTCAATTTTTTCAGGACGGGGACACTTTTCTCCAGTAAAGTCATTTATTCCTCCAAAGTCATAATCAGTAAAATGATTACCGCGATTTATTATCTCTTCAATTTTATTTATGGCTTGGATATTTGTCATTTCTTAAATTATAGTTAACGAGTCAGTATAAAAGCGAACTCGACTCCCGATAGTTATTAAGGTTTCCGATGTGCCTGTTTAAATTTTCATTATTTAAATATTACACTTATTTGCGTGTTTCTGCATCGCAGAAAGAGTTTGAAATTTTCTGTAAATATCGCGACACTCTATATATTGTTGTGTCTCGGTCACAATCTCAATTAAGCTTTCTATAAATGAGACGTATACTCTTTGGCAAACAGCCGCAGTGGTTTTATGTATGGTGAGTTTTTTTAAATATCCTTTCTTAGTTTGTCAGGATTTTGTCTTGTATCAAAAATTGTAATGATTTCAATTTCGTCTAGTCCTGTCGAAATTCTATAGTAAAAGGTAGTTTGTTTTGTTACAACACACTTATACAAGCCTTTGAGTTCTGAAGATTGAGGGCAGCTTTCTGGTTGAAAAGAAATCTGTTTAATTTTTTCAGTTAGCTTTTCAATAAATGTATCACGTGTTTTTGAATTCCAATTTTCTAAAAGATATTCGGATAGTTTCAGGAGTTTTCTTTCTGCTAATTCAGATAAGAATACCTTCATTAAGAAATCTTTTTCAAGAATGAATCAAAAGAAACTCTTTTTCCGCGATCAAGCTGATTAATTCCTTCTTTAATTTCACTTTGTTCAGAAGTAGTTAATTCATTCCAAAAATCAACTTTTTCAGCATTTACAAAGTCAGCTACTTTTTGAATAAAATCACTATTTTCTATCGCTAAGATAGTTTTTACTAATTCTATTTTTGTTGATTGAATATCCATATTAATTGAGTTAACTCATCAAATATACAAAAAGAGTTTTTATCAGTTTTGATGAGTCTTATGCATCCCAGCATGATACTACATAAAGCAAGCGCATCTCCCGTTAGCTATCGACGCTTCTAATATTCCTGTTTTATTATTTTTTAATTGATCGTTTATATACAAGTATTTAAGAAGGATGATGCTTTCGCGGAAGGGTTAATTGAGGAAGGCTCTGGGGTGTGAATTCTAGTTAAGAAGGGCTTTAAAAAAACTTTATTTTCTACATTTCATATCAATCAATACTTTTTATTAATTCTTCTCAAATTTTATCCATTTTCCATTAACAAGTCTTTCCAATTTCCCATGTTCTGGCTTCTCTTTCTCACGTCCTTTAATTCGAACAGGATTTATCCTATCGTGTTGACAATTCGGTTCGGGATTTGGGATTTCTTTCCATTCCAATTTCTTAACTCCATAATTTTTCGAAACTGATGTCATTGCATCATTTTCCGTTTCATACCACTCATCCCATTCAGCGGCACAATCCTCATTTTTTTTATATCCGAATAGGTAAGTACCATAATCGTCATTAAAAATCATAAGTCGGACAATCGAGCCTTTTGGTTTGGTTAGATTTACTATTTTTCTCATTCAACATATAATTTGGAAAATGTCATACAACAGACAGCTACATAAACCAATTGCATCTCCAGTGATTATGGGAGATTATAGTGAGCTTAGTTTATTATTTTTTTACTCAGTTCTTAGTTAGGTGCAGTTTTTTATTTGTTTATATACTTCGTGAATATGATTTTCAGAAATAAATTGTTTTGGATTCTCATTCATTTCTTTAATTGACAAATCCAAGAATTCGTCAAAGCTGTCAGCTAAAACAATCATTTTTTCCTCATCACGTCCGAAAATAATGATTTGACCTTTTACTCCATTTATGTCAGGGTCGAGATCAATTCCAATAAAATTCCCTCCAAAATCGTGAAAAATAGGTAACCACTTATAATGGAAATATTTCTTTTTGATTTTATCTTTTGGATAAGAAGAAAAATCAATTTCATCTTCCCAAACATAATCTTTCCTTTCTACTGTAAATTTACCATCTGGTGTCATATCAAATTCTAAGCTATCCCAATTGTAGTTTTTCTGTTCCAATTGATGAAGTTCTCTTCCAAGAGCAAAAATTTTGTCTGAATACTTTTCTTTCACCTTAAAGTTTTCGGTTTGCCCATTTTTATACTTGACCATAACTCCACTATATAATTCGTGTGAACAATTAAATGATGCTTTCTCCCATTTTTTAGAGAAA
This sequence comes from Dokdonia sp. Asnod3-C12, assembly GCF_045063975.1. NCBI lineage: Bacteria > Pseudomonadati > Bacteroidota > Flavobacteriia > Flavobacteriales > Flavobacteriaceae > Dokdonia > Dokdonia sp. Asnod3-C12. The sequence goes on along the minus strand of NZ_JBEFNY010000003.1, from coordinate 3,357,489 downwards.
AGCCCAAACTTTTTTTTATTTGGAATAGATTTTAAAAACAATTCCGAAATTCCATTGAGTATTTCTTCTGCCTTTTTTTGGTTAATTATTTTTCGTTCAGTTGGTTTAATAAGACTTAATGCAAAATCAAGATTTGATATTACTTTTTTAGTTGATATGAATTCAAGTCCGAATAAAATTCCATATTGATTACCTCCTTCACCATTGAATTTAGAATAAACCTCAACAAATTCTTTTGGTAGTTTTTCAGATACCATTTTTTCTATCTGAGCAAAATCATTCTCACCACTTCCTATATTAATTTCATTGACTTCTTTCTCAAAATTTTCTGCAGTCCACTTGGAAATATGTTCAATTTTTTCAGTTATGGTCATAGTTTAGTCAAATTGTAGTCAATAGCCACTACACAAAGCAAGTGCGATTTTTTGCGGTAGTGCCTATTTTATTATCTTTTAATTGATTGCTTAAATATACACTTATTAGTGTATTCGTCACCGCACAAACAGCCCTAAAAGTTTAGCAATCAGGCCACAAAAAAAAGTGGATACCTATCGCTAGATATCCACTTTTCATCATCGTCAATTAATCCTTATTCTTCTTCTCCTGTAATTTCTGCTTCATTTCTAAAGACTAATTTATCGTCAAAGGAATCTACGAGTATCACACTATCAGATGCTACTTTACCGCTCAAAATTTCTTTTGATAACTGGTTAAGCACTTCACGTTGCATTGCTCGCTTAACAGGTCTTGCACCATATTCTGGTTGGAATCCGGCTTCAGAGATAAAATCTATTGCTTGTTTTGTAGCATCTAGGGTAATGTTCTGTTGAGAGAGCATTTTTTGAATCCCTTTAAACTGCAACATCACAATATCTCTAATATCTTTTCGCGTAAGCGGACTAAACATCACAATGTCATCTATTCTATTTAAGAATTCTGGTCTTATGTTTTGTTTAAGCAAACCTAGTACGTCAACTTTTGCAGACTCCATCGCAGCATCTACATCTGGAATCGCCTCAAAACGTTCTTTGATAATCTCACTTCCCATGTTTGAGGTCATGATAATAATCGAGTTTCTAAAGTCGGCAGTGCGGCCTTTGTTATCTGTAAGTCTACCTTCATCAAGCACTTGTAATAACACGTTAAAAGTATCTGGGTGTGCTTTTTCAATCTCATCGAGTAATACCACCGAGTAAGGACGACGTCGCACGGCCTCCGTAAGCTGTCCACCTTCATCATAACCTACGTATCCTGGAGGCGCTCCTACAAGACGACTCACACTGTGACGCTCTTGATACTCACTCATATCAATACGCGTCATTGCATTTTCATCATCAAAGAGATACTCTGCAAGTGCCTTTGCAAGTTCTGTTTTACCTACACCGGTCGTTCCTAAAAATAAGAAGGAACCAATTGGCTTTTTTTGATCTTGCAATCCTGCACGACTACGTCGTACAGCATCACTTACTGCTACAATAGCTTCTCGTTGTCCCACTACACGTTTGTGCAGCTCGTCTTCTAGCTGAAGTAACTTCTCACGCTCACCCTGCAACATCTTTTGAACAGGAATACCTGTCCATTTTGCTACAACTTCTGCAATGTCTTCGCTTGTTACTTCCTCTTTAATAAGCGAGGTATCTGCATGACTTGCGAGATCTTTTTGAAGTTCTTCTAGATGTTCTTGAGCATCCTTGATTTTCCCATAACGCAACTCTGCTACAAGGCCATAGTTTCCTTCACGCTCTGCGATTTCTGCTTCTATTTTATAGTTTTCTATGTCTTGCTTTGCCGTCTGTACACTCTCTACAATGTCTTTTTCTGATTGCCATTGTGCATTGAGATCGTTACGCTCCTCCTTAAGGTTTGCAAGATCTGCACGTAGGCTTTTGAGCTTATCTTCATCTTTCTCACGCTTGATTGCCTCAATCTCAATCTCTAGTTGCATCACACGACGGTCTAATACATCCAGCTCTTCTGGCTTAGAGTTGATTTCCATACGCATTTTTGCGGCAGCTTCATCCATCAAGTCAATTGCCTTGTCTGGTAAAAATCTACTCGTAATATAGCGTTGTGATAATTTTACCGCTGCGATGATTGCATCATCTTTGATACGCACCTTGTGGTGTGTCTCGTACTTGTCTTTGATACCACGTAAGATAGAAATTGCACTCTCCGTATCTGGCTCATCTACCACCACTTTTTGAAATCTACGTTCAAGTGCCTTATCTGCTTCAAAGTATTTTTGATACTCATCAAGCGTAGTAGCGCCTATTGCACGCAGTTCACCTCGAGCTAGTGCAGGTTTTAGGATGTTTGCGGCATCCATTGCTCCTTGTCCGCCACCAGCACCTACAAGTGTGTGTATCTCATCTATAAAGAGTACGATATCGCCATCACTTTCTGTTACTTCTTTAATAACCGCTTTAAGACGTTCTTCAAATTCTCCTTTAAATTTTGCTCCAGCAATAAGTGCACCCATATCGAGGGCAAATATTTGCTTATTCTGCAAGTTTTCTGGGATGTCGCCATCTACAATTCTATGCGCTAGACCCTCGGCAATGGCTGTTTTACCAGTACCTGGCTCTCCTACAAGTATAGGATTGTTCTTCGTACGACGCGTTAAGATTTGTAATATGCGTCGTATCTCTTCATCACGTCCTATTACAGGATCTAGTTTGCCATTACGCGCAAGTTCATTTAAGTTTTTTGCGTATTTGTTTAAAGAATTATAGGTTTCTTCGGCACTTTGAGAAGTCACACGATTTCCTTTACGTACTTCGTCAATCGCTGCGCGTAAATGCTTTTCTGTCACTCCTTGATCTTTTAAGATCTGAGCTACTTTACTTTTTGTTCCAAAAATAGCGAGTATCAAATGCTCTATAGAGACATACTCATCGTTCATTTTTTTAGCAATAATACTAGCCTCCGTGAGTGCTCTATTTGCCTCGCGACCTAGTACAATATCTCCACCTGATACTTTTGGATAGCTCTGTAACGTACTATCAAGTACTTGCTGGAATAACGGAATATTTACATCAAGCTTTTGAAGTAAGAATGGAGTAACGTGCTCATCTATTTCAAAGATTGCTTTAAAAATGTGCTCATTTTCTATCTGCTGGTGGCCCATTTCCTGAGCAATTTGCTGTGCTCTCTGGATGGCCTCCTGTGATTTTATGGTATAATTATTTATATTCATAGTATATGTTTAATAGACTTTAAAAGAGATAAGTACCTCTCTTTAATGTCTTGGTTTGTCCTTTGTTTGATGGACTAAAGTCAATTATTATTCCACAGCGGCTTATAGACAAAGTGTCTTGTAAACTCTTATATCAGCTGACTTTATGACTTATTTAAGAACTATTTCACGCTTTCGCGAAAGCGTAACACAGACACAACGACTACCTTTGTAAAAAGAACTTAATTACAATGGGAATATTCAATTCAATGTTTGGAGGAGATAAGGAGCCAAAAGAGGAAAAAGCGCCTATGCCTTGGAAGCAATTAACCACTTTAGAGCAACTCGATCAAATCGCAAAAGATTCTGAAACGAAGCCACAGGCAATTTTTAAGCATTCTACAACTTGTGGTATAAGCCGTATGGTAATACGCCAATTAGAATCTCAATACGATATAGACCCTAATCAGTTAGATATTTATTATTTAGACCTTAAGGCGTACAGAGAAGTGTCTAACGAAGTGGGATATAAATTTCAAGTAATACACCAGAGTCCGCAAATGATTTTAATCAAAAATGGGACAGCGGTTTATGCAGATAGTCATGGAGCGATAAGTGTACAAGCACTCGCCGAAAAGATTTAATCTAACGCTCTTTTTGTAACCCAGATTCTATACCCGATAATCGCAAGCTGTATTTTACTAGCTTGTGTAAGGTCGAGACCACGTTTTGAATAGGAGGGAAGTACTGCCTTGTTAACTTTGGCAAGAAATTTATAGAGTGTTTGCATACCGTCAAAAGTAGCTAAAAAACAAAGCCGTAACGCATAGCGTTACGGCTTTTATTTGTTTATAAAGACTAGTTATTATTTCTTAAAATAATATCCTTAATGCGATTTTTAAGGTCTTCACCAGCGTCGTACACCATTTGCTCATTAGTGGGAAACGGAACTGCTCTATTGCGAGTACGATCATAAAGCTCATCTTCTAGTGCTCTTCTATCACCTCTATAGGTAGCATATCTGTGGTCAAAAATAAACTCAGATGCTAGCGGAAGCGATTGTAGAACCTGATTTGTATTACTATCAGAGTAGCGCACGCGGCCTACTACATTTACAGCTTTGTTCTGGATAAACTCAAAGTACGTGCAATGTACCGTAATCATATTATCTACCAGAACTTTCTCTCCGTCCTCATCATAAACCACATTACCATCTTCATCCTTTAGAACGATGGTACCGTCTTTAATGAGTTTTTCTTGTTGCACCTCTCTTTCTTTGATGCGTTCTGGTGAAATATTAATCTCTGTAAAAGCAACTTCCATATTGTAGTCGTAGGATACCTCATTAAGCGGATTGCTATGATACACGGTCCAGAAATCGTTAAGGCCGTAGGTAGAGAAGTCTAACAGCTCGTTTTCTAATCGCACTGGTAACGCTATATTACTATCATTAAATAAAGTAACGGCAACAAAGTCTGTCCCTTTAAGATGTACAGATTCCATCATATTTTTGATGTCCTTATAACCTGGCTTAAGCGTATTTAAGTAGGCTAGATCATCATAGATATTACGATAATCCTCTTTTGAAGATGCTGTAGTGATAGCGTCAAGGCTACTGTTATATAAGGAAGCAGCTAGCTTTTCCTTAGAAGATATGAGTTTATCGGTGTAGTTTACAAAGTCAAAACGTGCAGATCTATTCTCGTCAATTACTTGTAAAGGTAAGATAGGTTTTATACGATCTTGACGTCTTTGTAACGATACATAGGTCTCATATATTTCTTCAAGATTTGTTTCCTGATTTTCTTTTACGAGAAATGAAATACGATCCGCATCGCGCGCAGATGCTTTTGCAAACGCATCTTCAAGAAGGAGCACAAAATCTTGCTTATTCTTTTTATCTGGATTGCGTTGCAACTTTTTAAGAGTAATTGCGATGGCGTCATCATAATTACCGCTATTAAGCGTTGCAGTAGTCTTTTTTACCGAATTGCAGCTTACTACAAATACGGTAGTAAGGATTGCGAGAAATAAATTTTTCATCGTACAATGGGTATTGATTGGTGATGACAACTCCAACGAGCGTGCCAAATTTATAAAAGCCCAAATGTAGCTGAAAATATACTATCGGAAAGAATGGGTGGGATGTGATTAGTACGCTTTCGCGAAAACGTGCTATATCTAAAGTAAGTTTTTAAAAACACACACAGAGCAGGCCTTAACTCGTCGGTGTGAAGAGGTCAATTATTTATCCGAAGATAAGTTCTAGTGCAGTGATGATAATTTGGATCATTTTTGATTGTTTTTAATTGATTGATAAAGATTGATGAATGTTGATTGATGATTGCTGATAGATGAATGATGAATGATGATTGATGAATGTCGGAGTGATTAATTCCCTAAATGTAAAAAGGTTGTGACTATATAAGAAATACTGAGGCTTACCATAAATACGGTATAGATTCCTAATACTTTATTTGTTTTTACTTGCGGCTTGTTGTTTGCTTGCGTTTTCATAATGGATGGTTTTTGATGGATTAGTAAAGATTGATGAATGCTGATTGATGAATGTCGGAGTGATTAATTCCCTAAATGTAAAAATGTGGTTACTATATAAGAGATACTGAGGCTCACCATAAAGATGGTATAGATTCCTAATACTTTGTTTGTTTTTACTTGCGGCTTGTTGTTTACTTGCGTTTTCATAATAGATGTTTTTGATTGTTACTAGATACGTTGTTTGTTATTGATGAAGCAAAGAAGTCACCTTGAGCGCAGTAAAACAAATTGAAAAGAAGTTTTTAATGAAATTAACATGAATATTATAACTAGATTAATGACATAGATTAAAATGTGTAATACCAATGTCTTCAAGTTGGTTGATATATGTTAGCCACAATGCTAATAATCATTCATTGTGTTAGTTCTGTAGGGACTTTTTGAGCCATTTAGATTTTTTGTAGAGAAAATATGGCTCATTTCAACCGTATTCACCTGATTCCATCATTTTGGAGTGAATTTTTACAAGTGGTAGTTGTAAAAAACAGCGCATAAAAAAAAGTCCGCTTTCTGATTGAAAGCGGACTTTTACTCAAGATTAATTACCTTTTACTCTTTTGTTTCTATTACGACAACACCATTAACAGCCTCTTTACCGTAGAGTTCAATTGCTTTTTCCCCTTTATAGACTGTTAGAGTCAAAATATTATTAGGAGCCACATCCATTTCTTTTAGTTGGCTAACTGACATCTTTTTATCGTTAACATAATAGATAGGTTTATCGGAGGAGTCAGATTTCAAAATATCTTCTTCAGGTAATTGTTCCATTAACTTATCCTGTGATAAACTAGATACAGTCGAGGAAGCTTCATCCAATAGCTTTTGATAAAGAGGAGTATCTTCTTTTATTTGTTTTCCCCATCGATCATAGAAACTCTTAGATCCTTCAGGGCTAACCACAAAGTAGTACGTTTTTTCGTCGAGTGTTACGTAGCGCATGTCTCTTTGTTGTCTGCTATTTTTATAGTTTTCCCTATCGCCTTTCAAATTCTCACGTCGCTCCTTCATTTGCATTTTCATGCTGTCACGTCGTGATAGCATATCTTGTCTCATAGAGTCTACCTGAGCTCTTCCTTGTAGGCTTCTGCGTTCTTCCATACGAGCTCGCATATCCTGCTTGCGAGCTTCCATGTTTGTACGCATACTGTCTCTGCTATTTATCATTGATTTGCGACGTTTTTCCAAGCTCACTCTCCTGTTGTCATAAGCTTTTCTCTGATCATTCTCCATATCAACATTCCCCATGCCTGTACTACCGTCAGCATTGCGATATATATAAATGTCGTTGATAGGATTAGAGCTCTTTAAGGTGTAATTCTTATTATTCCCATTATCATCTTTGAGATTGACCGAAATTTTTTCTATTTCTTGATTCCTATTTCTCTTAATGCCACTTACCTTCAGAGTAGCGTTGTGCTTTTCTCTCATTACCTTAATAAGTGCATCAATCTCATTATCCGTTGTGTTTTTAGTAATGATATAGCTATAAGTTTCTTGAGAATTTAAAACCTTAGGTGCCTTTAGAGTATCACTTATCTGGATTTTAGGACTTTGGCTTAAAAGTGTTGTGTCTTTAACCACAACGGGTGGGTTATATGATGCTCTTGGATAATTTCCTTTATTTTCTTCCTCATAGCTGTCCCCATTTTTAATAAGTGCTCTGTCATATACGGTGCCAAGCAAGTTTAAGAACTCAAGTTTATCTACATCAATGCGAAATGAAGTTCCTTTTTCTCCATTTTCTATAACATTAATACCTTTTTCATTAAAACTAATTTGATACCCTTCCCAAGTTTTAGAGATATCTTTGGCGCGTTTAAAACGTGTATGGAAAACACGGTCTCCAGCAAACTTAGTTTGAAAGTCAAAACGTTTTATAATTCCATTTTCGGCTATTCTTCGATTTGAAAAGCGTATTAAGCTCTGCGGAAATCTTTCGGCAACTTCTTTTTCAATATTATCTAAATCTCGGGCTGTGCTATTTCTTGTAATTATAAATTCATTGTTGCGTACTGGCTTAATAGAAGGTGTTTCCGCTTTCGCGAAAGCGGTATTGTCCTCTTCAACATAAGTGACTACTTCTTTTACATTAAAAGAATACAGAAAGAAAGAGACGAGCGGGATGATTAATCCCAGTTTCCAAAGATGGTGTTTACCTGATTGTGGTGTGTTGAGCATAACGATTCGTTTTTTGATAAATGATTGATAAAATTGATTAGTAAGCGCTGGTCTAATGGAGGGAGATGAAACCTTAACCAGTGTACGTTGATATTGCTGCGGATTATTAATGCGCTGGATAGCATGAGCGTCTGCAATGTATTCTAAATTTTGTTCTAGACTCTGCTTATACAACCACGCCAGCGGATTGCACCAATGAAGTGCTAATATAATTTGTGTGATTAGTATGTCTATGGAATGGCGTTGTCCTGCATGAATTTGCTCGTGAGCTAAAATCATTTCGAGCTCTTCTAATGTATGAAGCTCGGGATTATATACGATGTACGAGAAGAAGGAGAAGGGTGCTATATTATTTGTGACAGTTACATATGTGTATGCATTCCTTTGTACCACAGTTCCGGAAGAAATGAGATTTCTAAGTGAGAATAGTTGCATACCTAATTTAATACACATGACAATAACGCCTGCAATATATATAAGCAAAGCAATTTGCCACCAATCAATTGTTGGCACCTCTGCTGTGGTTACCGTAGGAAGATATTCAACTTGCGATAATGGAACTACATTAGCAGTATCAAAAACTGGCTGTGAAGGCAATACGATTTCTGTAACTTGAGTAAATTCTAAAAAAGGTAGCGTGAGCGCTGCAATGATACCAGCAATGAGAAAATGCCTGTTTGCTGTAAAGAGCGTGTTTTTGTGTAAGATGGAAATGTATATCACATAAAACAAGGATAGAATTCCAATACTTCTTGCTATTAAAATAAGGATTTCCATAAGTTACTTTTTTTCTATAATTGCTAAAATTTCCCTAAGCTCATCTGCAGAAATCTTTTCTTCTTTGGCAAAAAAGGAAACCATATTTTTATAAGAGTTCCCAAAAAACTTTTGACTCGTAGTTTCCATAAACTCTTTTCTATAAGTCTGAAGAGATACCACAGGAAAATATTGATGGGTCTTTCCAAACGCTTGGTAGCCCACATATCCTTTATCTGCGAGGTTACGCACAATGGTAGATATGGTATTGTAATGATTACCTTCTGGCAAGCTAGCAACCACTTCTTTAACAAAAGCGCGCTCTAACTTCCATAGTGCGTGCATCACTTCTTCTTCTTTATTTGTTAGTTTTTCCATGTATACAATTGATTATCTAATGATTGATAATTCAAACTTACAATGAAAAGTATAGTTACACAACTATTTTTATAGTTATTGAACGAAATTTATAGTTTTCATTCATTTTTTTACAAAAAAACGACAGTTAACACATTGGTTAACTGTCGTTAATATAATCTTTACCGTAATGATGGAGTAGGGGTTATTGCCCTAAATAGTCATGTGTAAGTTGTACAAATGTTTTTACTCCGAGCAGCATCCCGCTTTCATCAATGTAAAAATCTGGAGTGTGGTGAGGAAAAGCTTCTGTGCTTCCAGGTGTTTTACCTCCTAAAAAGAAATAAAGCCCTGGAACTTCTTTTTGAAAGAATGAAAAATCTTCGGCACCTGTAATGGCTTTTATAACAGAGACATTTTCCTTACCAGCAGCTTTCTCAAGTGATGGAAGCATTTGTGCGGTAAGTGCTACGTCATTAAATGTGATAGGGTAGCCCTCAGGAATAGTTAGCGTAGCTTCTGTACGATAGGCTGCAGCAATAGTAGGAATCATCTCCTTCATACGCTGGTTTATAAAAGCTTGCATATCATAGTCTAGCGTACGTAATGTACCCACTATATGTACTTCTTCTGGGATAATATTACTTCGCACACCTGCATTAATCTGTCCTATAGATAATACAGCTGCTTCTTCTGTAAGTGGTATTTCTCTAGAGATAATAGTTTGCAATCCGTCTATAATTTTTACTGCTGCCATAATAGGATCACGGCTCGTCCATGGTGTAGAACCATGACTTTGCTTTCCTTTTACATGGATTTCAAAACTCTGGGAAGCTGCCATAATCCCTCCAGGTTTATAGGCGATGGTATTTACATCTTGACCAGAACCTATATGCAGTCCGAAGATGGCATCTACATCTGGGTTTTTAAGAACATTTTCTTTTACCATAAGCTCGGCACCACCTTCTTCTCCCGGAGGAGCACCTTCCTCTGCTGGTTGAAAAATGAATTTTACCGTTCCCGCAAAATCATTATTTTTTGCAAGTACTTCGGCAACACCCATAAGGATTGCAATATGTGTATCATGCCCACAAGCGTGCATTACTGGAACTGGGTTACCTTGATATTCACCCATTACTGTAGATTTAAATGGTAAATCTGCACGTTCCTTTACAGGTAGTGCATCTATATCTGCTCGCAAAGCAACTACTTTTCCTTTGCGTTTTCCTTCAAGAATTCCTACAACACCTGTTTTTGCAACTCCTGTCTGAACTTTAATTCCTAAAGACTTAAGATGTTTTGCAATTTTATCGGCAGTATTGAATTCACGATTTCCTAATTCTGGGTTTTGGTGAAAATCTCTACGCCACTCGATGACTTTTGATTCTATAGCTGTAATTTCTTTATCTAGATTTGTTTGCGCTTTCGCGAAAGCGGTAAACAGTAATACACTAGAAAATAGTAAAGTTTTTGTATACTTCATTTATGGTAATAATATTATTAATTAATCGTTGTGCTGAAGGCCGTTTCTCCACCTACAACTGGTAGTGTAAGTTTGGTTTTTGACAAATCTACTGTTAGCTCTGTTCCAGGATTAGGAAGTACTGTAAACTCGCTATCACTAGAGAAAATCATCAAGCCTATTTGCTGTCCTTTTCTTATAATTTGATCGTCTGGCATTAGGTCAAATGTCACTTCATAAAATTCACCTTTCTTAAGAGGCTCACTCTTACGTATAGAGGCATGATTTTGAGGATCTGCCCATCCACGAGTGATGAGATTATCTGTTATTTTAATTTCTTTTCCTTCTTCATAAGGTAATGAAACTAGATAGACGCTCAGGTTTGCTGCTTCCTTACTGCTAGATACACTAATAGTCACTTTAGGTGTTCCAGAAATATGTAATTCATCCTTAAGAGTAGGAGTGAGGTACAATAATCTGTTTTGAGATGCAGAAGCTTTCATCATATCTTTAGCGCTCACAGAAGCATCGTCTACAAGTGTTTCCTTAGGTAGTTTTTTTGCTTTTTGGATAGATAACGTTCCAGCTCCATTAGTACTTTTTCCTAAGTATAATGTAATATCCTTTGCTTGTGGATTTGGATAGTTTTCATAAGGTGTAGGTTGATCTCTAGCATCGTTTTCTCTAACAATTTGCGCTTTGGGATCATTTTCAACACCATTATCTATTCCGTGTAAATACTTTGTAAACCATCGATTCATCATCTTCATAGGTGGCGGACCTCCATGACCATTCTGATGATAAAAAATCTGACTAGAGATACCCATTTCTTGGGCTCTCTTGTAGATGCGGTAGCTATGTTCTGGCATTACATTCCAGTCATTAAAACCATGAGACATTAATAATGCTGCTTTCATAGGCTTCATATCATTAAGGTAATCTCTACCTGCCCAAAAATCGTTGTAATCTCCTGTTGCACGATCCATCCCGTTTTTAAGCTCAATATCTCTCACAAGACTATCTGCATACGCTCTTTTTGATTCGTCTCCACTATGTATAAAGTTGTACAATACATCGATATCTTCACCTAGATACCCTCCAGGAGAACGCACTAGTCCGTTAGATCTGTAATAATGATAATATGAAGTATTAGGAGCTATAGGAATGATTGCCTCAAGACCATCAACTCCAGTTGTTGCAGCAGCCAGTGGCAGGGTGCCATTGTAAGATGTTCCGGTCATCCCAACTTTACCTGTAGACCAGAATGCTTTTACCTCTTCATTACTGTCAATTTCTTTATAACCTTTTGCTCTACCATTAAGCCAATCTACAACGGCCTTAGGCGCTAGTGACTCGTTATCACCACCTACTGTAGGAGATCCTTCTGATAGTCCAGTTCCTGGAGAGGAGGAATGCACCACAATATAACCCCTAGGAATCCAAGTCTTAATGAGCGAATTTGAAATTACAGGGCGTTTTCCTCTTCGTACGACAACTCCGTTTGCTATTGGTTTTTCTTGAGCTCCTATTTCATGTTTTACATCATAAAATAAATTGGGATCATTTGCTGCAACGCCTGCATAATAAGGGCTTGTCTCATAAATAACGGGCAGTTTTAGTCCGCTTTCGGTTTGTAGGGGTCTTGTTACATCTACGTGCATGCGATCTAGCTCGCCATCACCATCTGTGTCAAATTCTGTTTCAACCCATAAATCCTCGCGAATCCAAGTTTTAGGCGTATCAAATGCAGGAACTACTTGCGCTTCTCCGTCCTTGAAAATTGGTTGGTCATTCTGTTGAGAATGTAAGGTAGTTGCCGCCATTGCAGCAACGGCAAATGGCATTAATGTTTTAAAAAATGTCTTCATAGGGATCTAATTTTTATTTACCGTTTAAGTAGTCTATACTCATCTGGCTTAATGCCTTAACGCCTAGTTGGAATCCAGCTTCATCAATCACAAAATCTGGTGTGTGATGAGGAAAAGCTTCAGTACTTCCAGCGGTCATACCTCCTAAAAAGAAATAGAAGCCAGGTACTTTCTCTTGAAAGAAAGAAAAGTCTTCTCCGCCAGTAACCGCTTTCTGTAAAGACACGTTTTCTGTACCGCCTACTTGTTGTAAGGTAGGTAGCATTTGTGCAGTAAGATCAAGATCATTGTAAGTTACGACAGTCATATTCTGCCAGTCTATCGTAGCCTCACCGCCATAAGCTTTTGCTATACCAGCAGCCATTTCATCCATACGACGTATGATTTTTGTACGCATATCTGGGTCAAGTGTACGTACTGTTCCTATCATTTCGGCACTTTCTGGGATGATGTTAAATCGTGTTCCAGATGTTATTTTTCCTACGGTAATTACCGCAGCTTCTTCTGTTAATTCACTCTCACGAGAGATAATACTCTGGAAACCATTGATAATCTGAGCAGATATTAAAATAGGGTCCACTCCAGACCAAGGCTGACTACCATGAGATTGCTTTCCTTTTACATTTACTACAAAACGCTCTGTAGCTGCCATGGTGCCTCCTGGTTTATATTTTATAGTATTTACAGGGGTAGCACTATTAATATGTAAACCAAAAATAGCATCCACTTTAGGATTATCAAGTACACCTTCTTTTACCATAAGTTTTGCACCGCCTTCTTCACCTGGAGGTGGTCCTTCTTCTGATGGTTGAAAGATGAATTTTACAGAACCTTTGATTTTGTCTTTATTTTTAGATAGCACTTCTGCCACACCCATAAGAATAGCAGTGTGTGTATCATGACCACAAGCATGCATCACACCAGTTTCTGTTCCTAAAAATGAAGTAACTACCTCAGATTTGAAAGGAAGGTCATTTCGTTCTGTAACGGGAAGGGCGTCTATATCTGCTCTTAAAGCAACCACTTTTCCTGGCATATCTCCTTTAAGTAAGCCTACAACTCCAGTTTTGGCAACTCCTGTTTGTACTTCAATTCCTAAAGATTCAAGATGTTTTGCTATTTTTTCGGCAGTTTTGAATTCGCGATTTCCTAATTCAGGATTTTGATGAAAATCTCTGCGCCATTCTATGACCTTTTTTTCTACAGCGGCAATGTCTTTATCGAATGAGGTTTGCGCTTTCGCGAAAGCGGTACCAGCAATAAGGGCACTTAGTATTAATACTTTTTTCATAAGGTATATGTTGTGATGATTTAAAATCAATTTGTATTGTTATCTAATAATCTGACTAGGGAAAGCAACAGGACTTTCATGACCATCTTTACCTACAGCAGCAACGCCAAAGAAGAAATTGTCTATCACAATTCCTTTTAATGTCGCCGAAATTCCATCTGTAATCAATCGTGCATTGTCCCAAGTAGGAGAAGTGGTATCTCTCCAGTATATCTTATAAGCAACTGCACCTTCAACTTCATCCCATTGTAATCTCGCGTTTGCCTCAACAATACCACCTATACCTACATTTTTAGGAGTAGGAGGTGCCCAAGCAATATTTGCAAGATTAATCGCATTTACTGCGGTAAGCTTTGCGTTATATGGGAAGTTTACATGCTCAAACGTATCTCCGTAATTAATGCCATTTTCTGTACGTATATCTTGATGTTGTTGTGTGTAGTTTTCATGAGCTTCCATGATACGGATACCTGCAAAACCAGCGTCATTAAAAGGTCTATGGTGGCCACCACGACCAAAACGATCTAAACGATACACCATCATAGGGTTCATTTCTGGCATGTAGTCTTTTGTAGTTTTGTAGATAAATCTTGCTAGTTGGCGAGAGATTCCATCTACCTCACCACCATAAAAACGGCGAGCTCTGCGTTGCTGCTCTGTCTCTGTAGGAGGTACAGGCTCAGAAAATATTCTAAACGTTCGATTGTCAATAACGCCATCTACACCTTCAATGTTACCTATCATGTCATTATTCATAATCCCGATGATTTCCCATCCTTTTTCTTTAGCATGGGCAGCAAGTCCTTTTCCACCATAAAGTCCTTGTTCTTCACCAGAAAGACCTACGTAGATAATGCTGTTCTCAAAAGAATATTTAGAAAGTACCCTTGCAGCTTCCATCGTTCCAGCCATTCCGCTGGCGTTATCATTTGCTCCTGGCGCGTCATCTGTATAATTATTAGGATCAGATATACGGCTGTCTATATCACCACTCATAATTACATAGCGATTAGGATATTTAGTTCCTTTTTGAACTGCCAGTACATTTACAACCATCACGTCTTTTGTGATACGGTCATTATCACCTTTTTTTATAAGGTTACTTTGATAAAATACATCTAGACAGTTATTACAGTTATGCGAAGTCTTTTCAAATTCGCTTTTTATCCATCTTCTCGCAGCTCCTATTCCTCTTGTGTTTGATACGGTATCACTTAAGGTGTGTCTCGTTCCAAAATCTGCTAGTTTCTTTACATCTGCTCTCAAGCGATCTTCAGATACTGCATCTATAATTTCGTAGATTCTCTTATCGGTTTGTGCATTTGCTGTTACTACAGAAAAAAGTAGTGTAACCACCATAAAACCTAAGGTTATGGGTAGTCTTTTAGTAGCTCTAAATAGGGTAGAAGTATGCGTGTTTAACATTATAAAGTGTTTAATAAATTGTTATGTTTTAAAGATACTAAAACAATGTATGTGCTAGAAGTACGCTTTCGCGAAAGCAAAAAAAAATCCCAAACCTATGTTTGGGATTTTCACTGTCTTATTTTATTACTCTACTAGCTCTATGGTGCCAAAGATTCCAGCGTCTATCCAGCCTCTATTTTTATCTTCACCGGGCACAGCTACAGAACCTATAAAGTTCTCTCGTTCTGCACTGGTATCGTTATCACAATAAGCAAGCGCAAAACCTAGCTTCTGATTTACATCCAGAATTTTTGGTTCATTGACACCACCATCTTTGTAGGTATCATTATAAACGGTCATCTTACATTCCCAAATCATGGTGTTTTCTCCTGTTTTTACAATCTTAGACTCCACGTGATTATTATACAGCGTAGGGACTTGACCAGGAGCTACGTCTACTACATTTCCATCTAGCGCTACATGGTAAGCAAAAGCATTGTGTGTAAACTGGTGCCCACCACCAGAATTATCTGCATCTATAAATATCTCAAGACAATCATCATCCCACCACAATGTAAGCGGATCATCTTCCTTGTCATAAATAACATCATCTGTAATCTCAGCTATGATGTATAGTGCTTCTGGTGTCCATGTGAGCTTATATTTACCTGAGAAGTCCTCTACTGTATAGTCTTCTCCTAACCATTTTTGATCAAGTGATTCCCATTGTACGTCTTTCCAAGCCGGGTCTGTCGCTAGTCCGTCTAATTCTGGTGTGATGGTCGCCTTTGTCACTTGGCGTAATTGGTGATCTGTTTTTGAGTTGGGTATTTCTGAGGTGTCCTCAACAAGGTCTGATTTTTTTTTCTGTGTATTTGGGTTGTTCTTACAACTCGATAATGAGAGCGTAGTGATGCATATTGCCAAAAATAATTTCATAGTAATGCTATTAATTGTTGTAATCTAAAGAAATGTAACTCTGTTGATTTTTCCATTTAAAACTTCATTGATTGCCACACCATACCATGTATTACCATTTGCAAATAGCTTTTCATGATCTATGGTTATATTTCCTATTACGATTCTGTTATTAATAATGGCCTTTAGGTCAGGAAGCTGTGTAAACATATCTCCATAGGTCTTACTAATAACTGATCTTTCCGTAAGTTGTGGAACGGTGGGATAGCGGTATAACGCGATGCTATCTGTATACAAATCCATAAACCCTTCTATATCGCCCTCGTTATAACTCTTTAGCTGCTTGTCTACTGTAGGCTCTGGATCTGTTGCATCTCTATTATCTCTTATAAATGACATAGAAGCTATCTTGCCATTGCGTACTTCGTAAATAGTCGCTTGCTTATTAGTAACACCATTCACTGTTACTTCCTCTTCATCAATAACTATATTACCCTTAATGATTCTGTTAAGTACAGCAACTTTTGATGTTGTCGTTTTCTTGAAATAAGCTTCATAATGTTCACGTAATGCATCTCTCCCTGTATAAAGTGTATCCTTAAAGAAATTGCGTACTACAACATCTTCAGTAAAAGAATCTGCAAATGCATTTAAGTTCCTTTCATTAAAAGGCTTTAAATGTTTATCTACCGTTTTACCTGGGGAAACCTCTGAAACTACAGCAATTTGAGAGCCATCTGCAGCAATTGCAAAGCGTGAGATATTTTTTAAATCTTCATCATCAAAACTGTAGAAAGATGTCCATTGCGCATCTTTCCTTTTTATAAATAGGGTGTTTTCTTTTGCAGCAAGAAGACTCCCATCTGGCAACCATGCGATATCTTCTACTCCGGGAATGAGCGCTGTGATTTCTTCAATCTTAAGTGAAGATGGATCAATGGATTTTACCACCCACGCATCTTCAGATTTATCTATAAAACTTACAAGATTTGTATTAGGTATTTTATGAAAAGACCTGCCTACAGCGATGTCAAGATCATTGCTGCGACCAGTTTTAATATTATGAATAACGAGGTGTAAATCATCTTCAACAATATCGGCAGAGACAATCGTTTGTTCATCTGCCCATGTGTAGTAAGCAACCACTGCATCTTTTATAAGTAGAGGAGTTTCCTCTTTTCTTGGAAGATAAGCGTACAGTCGCTGTAAGCCGGTAGTGTCCAACCGTACTGCCGAAATACCACGTTTACCAACAATAAATTGAGGAGAATACTCGCCACCGCTTGTGGTTTTGTTAAATACTCGAGTTGTCCCTCGAGTGTATTGCATGATTTCTGTTTGCCCTTCCAGTGAACCGGCATATATAAGAATATCTTTTGCTAGAAACTGCGGCTGATTATCATATCCTTCGCTATTACTTATATTCTTTCCATTAACAAGCGATGTTGTTTTACCATCACTAACAATATCAAAAAGGTGAATCTCCGTATTTGTTTGTGCTGCTAGTGTGGTTACGAGAAAACATAAAAGGTAACTGTGAAGTAGTTTCATAAATTGTAGTATTGAAGGTAGAAGTTATTACGCTTTCGCGAAAGCGTACTTAATTTACATTTTTCTTGGTTTTGATGAGTCGTAGTCTTGATCAAGTTCGTCAATTAGTTCCTCTTCACTTGAGTACGTTGATGAAGCGGAATCATAGTTACCCTTTACTTCATTTTGATTA
This sequence comes from Dokdonia sp. Asnod3-C12, assembly GCF_045063975.1. NCBI lineage: Bacteria > Pseudomonadati > Bacteroidota > Flavobacteriia > Flavobacteriales > Flavobacteriaceae > Dokdonia > Dokdonia sp. Asnod3-C12. The sequence continues at coordinate 3,339,795 of NZ_JBEFNY010000003.1, read as the reverse complement.
GTAATATCTTGTTCAAGGCTATCGTAGGCACCAGTAGTAGCAATGTTTTTAGAAAAATAAGTAGTAGCAGTCATTTTATTCCAAACAGGAACCCCTAGAAAATCACCAAGAGCAACGGCATCTTCTTCTATGCTCTTACGATGGCCATGGTCTACCACGTTATAACGCGAGCCATCTTCAAAAACGAGATTAATCTCGTAGCTAGTGTACGAACTTTTATCGCCACGAACTTTTTCAGGCAAGATTTGGAGTGCCTTTATGGAGTCTAGTTTAAAGGTATTTGCATCTTCTGTGATAGTTAGGCTTTTGATTTGTTGCTTCTTGCCTTTATGAAAATATCCTGTAGACTTATTAAACGTAGTTATAGTGTGTAATTTTTTTAAAAGGAAGATGCCTACACCGATAAATACTAAAGGAAACAGCGCAAAAAGTATAGATTCTATGCTAAAACCGTCACTAATAGTGGTTGTGATGCCTACTACAACAAATACGAGTGGAAATAAAATAAATATCCCGCTAAAAATTTTACCAAAGGATGAGGCCTTATAGCGCAACTCATTATCTGAAACTACTTCTAGTGTTTTGGTTTTAAAATTTGCACCGCCACCTGCCTTTGGAGACCAGCTTGTTTTTGAGGCAAGCTCATGGTTAAACACCGATGGATCAAATGCCGGAGTAGTCGTAGATTGTACAAGTTTTTTTAAAAATGAAGAAAGTCCCATTGTACTAAAATAGGACTTTCGAGAGAATTATATGTTTGGGAATGACTAGAGTTTTTCTTTCAAGTATTTTCCAGTAAAGGACTTCTTGTTTTTTGCTACCTCTTCCGGAGTTCCAGAAGCGACTAGAATACCTCCGTTTTTTCCACCTTCTGGCCCCATATCAATAACATGGTCTGCGCATTTTACAAGATCCATGTTGTGTTCTACCACAATAATAGAGTGACCTTTTGCAATAAGAGCCTCAAAGGAAGCTAAGAGCTTTTTAATATCATGAAAGTGCAAGCCTGTTGTAGGTTCATCAAAAATGAACAGTGTTTTATCCTTAGTGGTTCCTTTTACTAAGAAGCTTGCAAGTTTTATACGCTGTGCTTCACCTCCAGATAGGGTAGAGGAGCTCTGACCTAGCGTTACATATCCTAGACCTACATCTTGTAATGGTTTAAGCTTGCGAGTGATTTTTGCCTCATTATGTGCTGTAAAAAATGCCACGGCATCATCAATAGTCATCGTGAGAATATCATCAATATTCTTATCGTTGAATTGTACTTCGAGTACCTCTTTCTTAAAACGCTTGCCCTTACAAGTTTCACATTCTAAGTGCACATCTGCCATGAATTGCATCTCAATGGTTACTTCACCTTCACCTTTACAAGTCTCACATCTCCCGCCATCTACGTTAAAAGAAAAGTGTTTTGCTTTATAGCTTCTTATTTTGCTAAGCTTCTGACTTTCAAATAATTTACGAATGTCATCGTAAGCTTTAATATAAGTCACAGGATTAGATCTAGAAGACCTCCCAATTGGGTTTTGATCTACAAATTCTATGGTTTTTATATTGTCATAGTTTCCTTTAAGCTCCGTAAATTGGCCTGCCTTTTCACCATAGCCGCCTATTGCTTTAAGCATGGCGGGATATAAAATTTTTCTAACTAAGGTAGATTTTCCGCTTCCAGAAACACCGGTTACAGCGGTAAATACACCAAGCGGAAAACGTACGTTTACGTTCTGTAAGTTGTTTTCTCGAGCGCCAATAACTTCGGCATAATATTTTGTAGTTCTACGCTTCTTAGGAACTTCAATTTCTAAGGTTCCATTGAGGTATCCTGCAGTTAGAGAATCGCTTTTTAAAATCTCATCATAATCACCTACGGCAACCACATCTCCTCCAAAGGTTCCTGCTTCTGGGCCAATATCAATTATAAAATCTGCTTTTTTCATGATATCCTCGTCATGTTCTACAACGATAACGGTATTACCTAGATCGCGTAGCGATTGTAGCACCTCAATGAGTTTTTCTGTGTCTTTAGGGTGTAAGCCTATACTTGGCTCATCAAGAATGTACATAGAACCTACAAGACTACTTCCTAAAGAAGTAGCAAGATTGATACGTTGTGATTCTCCACCAGAGAGTGTATTTGACTTTCTGTTGAGCGTAAGGTAGTTGAGTCCTACTTTTTCTAGAAAGCTCAGTCTACTTGTGATCTCTGTAAGTAATCTTTTTGCAACCGTAGTATCATACTCATTAAGCGTTAAGCTCTTAAAGAAAGCTGCGACTTCGTCTAGTGGTAGCTCTACTAGATCTACAATATTTTTACCACCTATTTTTACATAAGTTGCTTCAGGGCGTAGGCGTTTTCCTTTGCAGGTATTACACTTTGTTTTACCGCGATAGCGCGATAACATTACTCTGTTCTGAATTTTATATGCCTTAGATTCTAAGAATTTAAAGAACTTATTGAGCCCATCAAATTCTTTATTACCATCCCAAACAAGCTGTTGTTGCTCTGGAGTTAACTCAAACCAAGGCTTATGGATAGGAAAATCAAATTTATAAGCACGATTTACTAGCTGATCGCGATAGTGGCTCATGCTATCACCACGCCATGGGAATACGGCGTTCTCGTAGATTGATAGTCCAGTATTAGGTACTACAAGATCTTCATCTATTCCTATTACATCACCATAACCTTCGCAAGTAGGGCATGCACCGTAAGGATTGTTAAAGGAGAATAAGTGAACATTAGGTTCTAAAAAAGTGATTCCATCAAGCTCAAACTTATTTGAAAACTGGCGGCGAGAATTATCTGCTAACTTTTCTATAAAAAGTTCGCCCTTTCCTTCAAAAAATGCCGTCTGTACAGCATCTGAAAGGCGGTTTATAAAATCTTCATCTTCTGGGTTATTAATAATCCTATCTACGACGAGTAGTACATCTTTGGGTTTAAGTTTGCTTCCTATTTCGGCAACTTCATCAAGGCGTTTTACTTCGCCTTTTACTTGTATACGAGCATATCCTTGTTGTAATAATGCTTGCAGTTTAGATTCTATTTTTCTTCCTTTTTCTAAATGAATAGGAGCGAGTAGGAGGAGTTTTTCTCTTTTCGCGAAAGCGGAAACATGAGCAACCACATCTGATACAGTATCCTTTTTAACTTCATTTCCAGAAACAGGAGAATATGTCTTACCTATACGGGCAAAAAGTAGCTTTAAATAATCGTAAATCTCTGTAGATGTACCTACTGTAGATCGTGGGTTTGTGCTATTTACCTTTTGCTCAATGGCAATGGCAGGAGCAATTCCTTTTATATAATCTACCTTAGGTTTATCAAGTCTGCCCAAGAACTGGCGAGCGTAGGAGGAGAGGCTCTCCACATACCTGCGCTGTCCCTCTGCATAAAGGGTGTCAAAAGCCAGAGAAGATTTACCAGATCCAGAAAGTCCCGTAATAACAACGAGCTTGTTACGAGGGATTACTGCATTTATATTTTTAAGATTGTGCAGTTTGGCACCCTTAATGATAATATTCTTCTTAGGATTTACATCCTTAACGTCTATAAGCATCGCAATTCTTTAGTTCTATTACAAAGATACCGAAAGTGCATTGCTATTGAAACCAAGTGCTAGTCGCATTTTGAACGTTATTTTTAATTTATTGTGCAAAATGAATGTTTTTTTGCAAATGTTAACAGATTTATTATATATTTACCGAAATATTCACTAACAGATACTCTGCGTATAGCATAATACTACTTTATAAAATTTTGGACTAAGGGAATTCCCCTTGCAATTTCAACCTACAAAGTAGTACTTATGAAAAGTGTATTAATAGACGATGCTACGCTCGTTAGCAATTACATCAAAGGAGACGAACAATCACTAGCTATGCTCATTGCGAGACATAAGCAACGTATATACAGTTTTATATACTCGAAGGTGTACGATCGCGATATTTCTGAAGATATTTTTCAAGACACTTTTATTAAAGTTATCAAGACGCTCAAGAAGGGCAAGTATAATGAGGAAGGTAAATTTTTACCATGGACGATGCGTATTGCGCACAACTTGGTGATAGACCACTTCCGTCGTAATAATAGGATGCCTAAGTTTGATAACGCAGGTGAGTTTTCTATATTTTCTGTTTTGAGCGATAATAGCCTCAATGCCGAAAAGCAAATGGTGCGAGATCAAGTAAACAGAGATGTTAAGCGTATTATTGAAGAGCTTCCAGAAGATCAGAAAGAAGTACTCAAAATGCGTATTTATCAAGAGATGAGCTTTAAAGAAATTTCTGAGCGTACAGGTGTGAGCATCAATACTGCCTTAGGTAGAATGCGTTATGCACTTATCAATATGAGAAAAGTAATTGATACCAATAATATAATTCTAACAGATTAATATAATATGCGGTACATATTTGCGTTCTTAATAAGAATCAAACAAAAACCGCATGGCAAAAACTTACACTACACCCTCGTCAGGTCATAATAAGACGAACCAATTTGAACCGAAACAAGAGACTGTAGATTTTCTCTTGAATTTTTCTAAGGCTTTAAGTGTTATGCATTATAAATCGATGAAGTTTGAAGCATTCATCAACTAAACTTTGATAAAACCTCGACCAGTCATCGAGGTTTTATTTTTTCTTCCTTTTTGCCATCATTTTCTCATAGTCGGCTATCACTGTCTTACGACCTATGGTTTTTGTAATAATGTCTTTTTCTAGATCCCAGCCTCTTGCTGGTGAGTACTGGCGACCATACCATATAATTTGTAAGTGAAGATCATTCCATACATGCTCTGGAAATAAACGCTTTGCATCTTTTTCTGTTTGTACCACATTTTTACCATTTGTAAAGCCCCAGCGATACATCAATCTATGTATGTGAGTATCTACAGGAAATGCAGGAATGCCAAATGCTTGAGACACCACAACACTTGCCGTCTTATGACCCACCGCAGGAAACTCTGTAAGTTTCTCAATGCTCGCAGGCACCACACCATTATACTTATCTATAAGCATATGTGATAAGCCATGAATTCCTTTTGCCTTCATAGGTGAGAGTCCTACTGGTTTTATGATATCTCTAATATCTTCAACCGTAAGTTTAATCATGTCATAAGGATTATCTGCCACTTCAAATAGGAGGGGAGTGATTTGATTAACCCTAACATCTGTGCTCTGAGCACTCATCAATACGGCAATAAGAAGCGTATACGGATCTTTATGATCTAATGGAATAGGTATCTGAGGATATAATTCTTGTAATGTTTTTATCGTGAAGTCTACCTTTTCTTGTTTAGTCATATGATGTGCATAATTATTCTTTATGGTGTAATCCACAAAGCTTAAACGTATTCCTTTATTGTAATAGCGAGAACTCGTAACTTTATAATTCAATGCTTTCACTAGATGTGATAGTTTACGCTTTCGCGAAAGCATAGAATTGCTATGTAAAGATAATTAACTAGTGCCAATGATGGATGAGATTTCCAGCATTGCCAAAACGAAACACAGATGAACACATTAAAAGTGGGCGATAAAGTCCCAGATTTTACAACAACAGATCAAGATGGAAACGAAGTAACACTTGCGAGTTTCAAAGGCAAGAAACTTATCGTTTTCTTTTACCCGAAAGCAAGTACACCAGGTTGTACCGCAGAGGCTTGTAATTTAAGAGATAACTACAAGGAATTACAGGCGCAAGGATATCACTTACTAGGAGTGAGCGCAGATTCTCAAAAACGCCAGAAGAATTTTGCAACCAAATATGAGTTTCCCTTCCAGCTACTAGCAGATGAGGACAAAACAGTCATCAACGCCTTTGGTGTTTGGGGACTTAAGAAATTCATGGGTAAGGAATATGACGGTATTCACCGTATGACTTTTAAAGTTGATGAAGAAGGTGTCGTGAGCGATGTGATACAAAAAGTAAAAACTAAAGACCACGCAGCACAATTGCTTGACGCGTAGTGTTGTGAACTTAGTAAAAGTATAAAGGGCGATACATTTAATGTATCGCCCTTTGTTTTATAAGTATTTGTGTAATTATTGCTTTTCATAAACCAGTAAAGGACCATCACACATCATCCAGCTATTCTGAAGTTTACCATCCTTACGTAGTAGCAACTCTTCATTATCATTTCCAGTACAACTGCCTACTATTTGCAAAGCTTCTGTGTATTTTAATGAATAAAAAATACCTTCACTAGTTTCTTTTGTAGTGTATGTTCCAGAGGCTTCTATAGTAGACGCATCTTTAGTTTGCTGCTTTGTAAATGTCATTTCTGGAGTAAAAACATAAGTCTGGCTCATAGAAAGCTCAGCTTCTTGGTCTGATGGGGATACCATACCGGCAGTCATCTCAACAAGTTGCCAGGTTTCTCCTTTTATGTCGCTTGTAGTAATCTTACCTCCGCAAGCGGATACAAGAAATAGCAAAGAGATACCAGCTATGTAATTAATCACATTCATTATTTTTTGGCTTCTAGAAGTGCTTGAGATTGATACCCAAAAAGATTACGAGACTTAATAAGCTCTGCAACTCCTTCTGGAAGCATACCTTCCCAACCTTTTTCACCATCAGAAATCATTCTTAAAACTTCTCTAGAGAAGATATCTGTAATTTCTGGGTCGTAATTTTCAATATCAAGTACTTTTCCATTGAGTTTAAAGAACTTATACAGTTCTTTCATACGTGGATGTACTTTTAGATTATCGCTATTAGTATATTCTCCAGTTTTTGGATCTTTCATAGGGTATAAGAACACCTTAAGATCTTTAAAGAATAATTTGCCAAATGCTTCTAGAATACCTCCACTTAAGTGACGGTAGTAGCTAGTGTCAAAGATGTCAATTAGGTTATTCACACCCATTACCAGCCCCATACGCTCCTTAGTATAGTTTGAGAAGTACTCAACAACACGGTAATATTCTTTAAAGTTTGAGATCATTACTGTCTGTCCAAGAGAACCTAATAATCGAGCTCTTGCCATGAAATCTTCTTCATCAATATCACCTTCGGCGCGAAGGTTAGACAGTGTGATTTCAAAAATAGCTTCTGTCTTTTTCTCGTTCACACGATTTGCCTCTACAAACATTTTATATGCTTTTTCAAACATATCCATGTTTACCTTAGTTACAGGACGGAAACTACCGCGCAGTGCAAGTACATTTTTCTTATATAGTAATGCTGCTGGGAGGATGTTATTTCCTTTTGCGTCAAACATTACGGCCTCTGTCATTCCGTTTTTAACAAGCTGTAAACTCATTAAGCGGTTATCTACGTGCTCAAATTGAGGTCCAGAGAAGTTTATAGTATCAATCTCTATCTGATCTTGATCAATATGATCGTATAGATAGCGAAGTAAGTTTTTAGGGTTATCATGCTTATAAAAAGCACCATAAATTAGGTTTACACCTAATGTTCCTAGGGTAAGCTGTTGTAAACGAGCATCATTTTCATGAAAACGAACGTGAAGTATAATCTCATTAAATTCCCCTTCTGGAGTGATTTGGAATCTAATTCCTACCCAGCCGTGACCTTTATATTTTTTTGCAAAATCTATGGTAGCCACCGTGTTTGCGTATGTAAAGAAGATTTTATCTGGCTGCTTGTAGCGTGAGATACGATCTTCAATGAGTTTCATCTCATGAGAAAGCATTTTCTTAAGACGCTTTTCTGTTACATAACGACCATCATCTTCCACACCATAAATAGCGTCAGAGAAGTCTTTATCATATGCACTCATTGCCTTTGCTATGGTACCACTTGCACCACCTGCTCTAAAAAAATGACGAACCGTTTCTTGTCCAGCACCTATTTCGGCAAAAGTTCCATATATGTTTGCGTTTAGATTTACGCGAAGTACCTTATTCTTGAGAGGAGGTACTTTTTCAAAGTCTTTGTCTCCTAAAATTTTAACAGCCATAGTGTGTTTTTATCCATTAATTAATGGTCACTCAAAGATACTAAAAGGTTGTAGTAGCCAAAAAAATAACTGTATTTTTGTTACACAATTAACGGCGTGATAAGCGCATTATTTTCTCAAACATTAGTGAAAATCACCTTTCTCGGTACTGGCACATCACAAGGAATTCCCGTAATAGGAAGCACACATCCCGTGTGTTTAAGCACAGATGCTAGGGATAAAAGATTACGTGTTTCTGTTCTAATAGAATGGGAAGATTATAATTATGTAATAGATTGTGGTCCAGATTTTAGACAACAAATGCTTAATACGCTTTCGCGAAAGCGTACTACTGCAGGTGATCCTGCACCTTTACATGGTATATTATTAACGCACGAGCATGCAGATCACGTGGCTGGACTGGATGACATAAGACCTTTTGTTTTTAGACAGGGTGATATGCCTATTTATGCTCATAAACGAGTATTGAAAACTCTTGCCGAACGTTTTGATTACATTTTTACGACAGAAAATAGATACCCAGGAGCACCTAGTGTAGCTTCAAAAGAAGTTGTAAATGGTGTTCCTATCAAATTAGGTAATATCGAAGTGCAGCCTATTGAAGCATATCATGGATCATTGCAAGTCTTTGGATATCGTTTTCAAGATATTGCGTATCTCACAGATGTTAAGACTATTGCAGATGAGGAGATTGAAAAATTACAAGGATTAGATATTCTCGTGTTAAATTGCTTGAGGGAAGAAGCGCATTATACACATCTTAATGTAGAGGAAGCGCTTGATCTCGTGGCAAAAATCAAACCTAAACGCACTTATCTTACGCACATAAGCCATCATCTTGGTTTTCACGCAGAAGCCGAACAAAAATTACCCAAAAATGTCTTTCTAGCTTACGACGGACTTACCTTAACTACATAATTTATGAGACGTAATATTTTTTTATACTTATTCCTTTTTGCAGCATTGTATATTATTTTTCAATATATCAACAGTAGCAAGGGGTTAGAATATCAAGCAAGACAGATTGAAAAATTAGAAGTAAAACTTGCAGACAAAGATTCTATTGCAGGAATGTATCAAGAACGTCTTGCAAATGTGGAGTACTTCACGCTGTTAGGTAATGACAATGCAAAGGAGTATTTTGATAATGATGATCTTGACATAGCTGTGATTAAACCAGCTATAGAAGATGGATTATATGCAAAAAATACAGCTCAAGGTAACGAGCTTATCACTTTTGTAGGTGATGGAAGACCTTTCCAAGTTAATAAAGTACAGATTTTAAACCATCGCTGGATCATCGCCGACTTTTCTGATGGTAAGAAATGGGGAGAAATGCTCGTTGAGTATTTTGTAAATGAAGACGGAACGGTAGATTATAAAACCGTGGAGAGTTTAGTGTATCCTAATTAGGAAATTATATTTAGGTGATTTTACATCACGATTAGACACAAAAAAACAGGCTTTATGCCTGTTTTTTTGTGTCTCTATTTGGTTTTTAACCACTCTTTAAACTCATAGAAGTTAGTAGGGTGAACTCCGTGACCTACAGGAAATTCACTTAGTGTGGATTCAATCCCAATATTTTTGAGATAGCCTGGTGTTTTGCGAGCAGCATCTATTGGTATTACTTGGTCTACTGTACCATGTGAGTTATAAATATTAAGATGTGCATATGATGGATTACTCTTTAAATCTATAATTTCTTCATTGATGTAACCACTCAAGCCTATAACATTCTTAACTTTTTCTGGGTAGGTGAGTGCTACTGCATAGCTTAATATCGTTCCTTGGCTAAAACCTAGTAAGGTTACATTGTGCTTATCTACATCGTATTCTGCTACAATCTCATCTATAAATCGTGCGATGATATCTCTGGACTCACGAGCACCTTCATTATCTGAAGATTTTACACCATCACCATCTATAGTGATATGATACCATGCATTTCCATAAGGTTGCATAGCGATAGGAGCCTTTGCGGACACTATGAAATACTCCTCAGGAATTTCTTCTGCAAAGCTAAAGAGGTCTTCTTCATTACTTCCATAACCATGAAGGAGAATAATTAATGGAGCTTTACCCGTAGAAGGTTTTGATGGTTTTCGTGTGATATATTCTAATAACATATAATTGAAATAGTAGACAATACAAGGCAAGTAATGTCCTGATGTATAATTGTTGTTGACTCGAAGCAGTACTAGTTGTTTCCGCCGAAAACATTTTGATAAAACGCACCTACTAAAGGTACAAGTTGGCGTTTTCCTTGAAAAGCCGAAATAATTCCAAAAAGCCAAAGTGCAAAAAACAGCACTAGAAATCCTATAGATGCCATAGGTATGTCAAGATAGCTAAGCGGCATCATTACTAAGAAGTAGCTCAAGGTTAACCCTAATGACTGTCTAAGGTGAAAAGCGGCAAACTCATTTTTTGACTCGCTATTCATAAAATAGGCTATAATTAATCCTACGAAGGTAATGTAGCTTAAGACTGCAGCTGTTTTTCCTTCAAAAACGGTGTTTTCATCCATTAGTTAAGTACTAGTTGGTTATTTGCAATAATTCCATAAACTTCTCCTTTCATTTTTTGATTAAGGAATATGGCATTATTTGAAGTTGATTTGATGTGTTCTTGAGTAAATGTATCCGTGCCCTTTGTTGTAAATAAGGTAATATCTGCTGGGCTATTTTCTTGTATTGGATTACTTGTACCTATAAATCTACGTCTCCCGGCAGTAAGTAAGGTAACTGCTCGTTTCTCGCTCACTATGGTAAGTAGCGCTTTAAATGTAGCTTCTTGAGATATAGCTCCATACATAGCATTATCAAACTCTACATGCTTGCGCTCAACATCTAGGGGATTATGATCACTAGTCACCATATCGATAGTGCCATCTTTTACACCTTCTATCAATGCATCTACATGCTCTTGATTTCTTAGTGGTGGTAATACTTTATAACGAGTATCAAAATCATCTATAACTGTATCTAGTAGGTACAAGTTATGTATTGCAACACTACAAGTAACGTCTAATCCTTTCGTTTTAGCTTGTTTTATAAGTTCCACACTTGCCTTTGTGGATATAGTAGGAATGTGCAGGCTTCCGCCAGCATATTCTAATATGTGTAAGTCTCTTGCTACTTGAAGACTTTCGGCTATAGCGGGAATTCCTTTAAGACCTACTCGGGTGCTTATTTCTCCTTCATTTACCATTCCTTTTCCTGCAATTTTCTGCTCTTGAGGAAATGATAAAACGAGTCCGTTGAACCCTTGCGTGTATTGCAGTGCAATTTTAAGCAAGTTAGGATTTGCGATAGGTTGTTGATAATCACCAAAAGCCACAGCTCCGGATTGCTGCATATCGTATAATTCTGCTAGATCTACGCTTTCACTATTTCGCGTAAGCGCGCCTATAGGAAAAAGAGATGTTGCATGTCCTTCTGCCATTTTCTTTACAAAAGTAACATCAGAGCTAGTGTCAATAATAGGGTAGGTGTTTGGGTTGAGTGCTACTGCTGTAAAGCCACTTAATGCCGCAACTTGTAAGCCGTGATCTATAGTTTCTCGCTCCTCAAATCCTGGTTGCCCCATACTCACGCTACTATCAAACCAACCTTGTGATATATGGAGATTATCGCGCTCTATAAGCGTCTCTCCTTTTGTATTTTCTAGATGTTCTCCTATTTCTATAATGAGGCCATCCTTAATTCTTACATCTTTTGTACTACCGTGATGTGGGCTATCACTGTCTACAATTATGGCGTTCTTTATGAGTGCTTTCATTTATAGAATTTTAAAATCAAGATTTCTAGTACTAGGAATAACAAGGCAAAAATAACAAACCATTTCCAAAGCGATTGGACACTATCTGCTGTTTTGAATTCGTCAAAAAGATCTTCTACAGAGGTGTTGTAATGATTTGTAGCACCCGTGTTTAATGCTGCATATCGTAATGTGCTTTCACTACGACTGTAATTATAACTGACTTGCTGTAACGTATTATCTGCTAGCTTAATATTGTAAATACTTGCTTTAGATGGCGAGTCGCTCGTTGTAATTTGCACTTTATTTCCTTTAGATTGTTGCAAAGGAATAAGTGTATTTGAGGGGTCTGACATGTCTTCCAGACTCAAAATATCATCTTCTTGAAGCGCGACAGGTATGTCGTATGTTGTGTTCTTCCCAATAGGCATATATAATCGTGGCAACTGCAAGCTCTGTCGCGACATATTGTAAAATGTAGGGACTATGAGCGGCGAACTTTGGAGATTGGAATTTGCTACGTCTATACCTCCAGAGATTACAAAGAAATTTGAAGCATATGATAAGAAAGGACTTCCATCTTCAAAACGAAGTAACGCATCTCCACCTTGTAAAGCAAAGGATTTTGAAACTGACGGATATTGAAAGTTCTTTATCCTTGCATCAAACACATCTTTATACACAGGATGATCATAGTTGATGGTGGTTACTAATCGTTTAGTGGTTTCACTTTTTGAGATTTCAAAGTTTCCTAGATCTCTTAACGCATTGTTGTAACTAGCGGCATCTGCATTTGGATCTAAAATAATGGTGGTGATTCCTCCCGCTTTCGCGAAAGCGTTCAAAGCACCACTAAGAGATATGCCTATTTCTGAAACTTGATTTACAACAATGTAATTAAACTCTGGTATGCTGCTATAATCTAGATTCTTAATGTTTGTGCTTTTATACTCAAACTCTGGAGCCGTAAAAATACGTGACAAATAATCTGAGTTTGCACCATTTATTGCGAGCACTTTAATGGGCTGACTTTTATTAATGTTAAAAAACATGGTGTTGTCAAAAGCGAGTAGGGGATCTTCAATTACGATACGCCCTGCGATTTCTTCTTTTGTGTCTATATCAAAAACTACGATAGTCGTTAGTTCGCTATCAAAAGACGCCGTTCCCTTAGCCAGTAATTGATCTCCGTTGTATAGAGAAACGGCAGTATTTATATCTTTCTTTTCACCTGCTGAAAGCGCTACAGTAAGGGCTATGCTTCCTGATTTTCTTTGTGATATAAAAACGGAATCTATACTTACATTGTTTTTTATGACAGGCTGGAGCTGCACGTAATGTTTTTCTATACCATCTGTTTGTAGCTGATATGTCTTGCCATTATCCTGAAAATCAGAAATCATAATGAGCCTCTTATCCTTTGATTGGTCTCTAGAAAATTCTTTCTGTGCTCTGAGTGTTACGGCAGTTTCAGATAACTGTGACGCTGCATATGGAAGTTGTAGCAGCTCGTTACGCATATTTTTAATAGAGGTGTTTCTATACGTATCTGTATTTGTAATTAAAGTGAAGGTTTGATCCTCTGGAATATTCGTAATAATATCTTGCGTAGCCGTGCGCAGCAATTGTCCAGAAGGACCTTTTGCTTGCATACTGAATGAGTTATCCAAGTAAATGATAGTTTCCTTTTCTCGCGTTGCACTATCTGACTGTGTGATAAATGGTTGAGCAAATGCCAGCACAATTGCCGCAATTGCCGCCATACGAGACAATAACACAAGCCATTTTTTTATGGAATTACTCTTACGAGTTTGAATGTTGAGCTTCTGAAGAAAGGCAACGTTTGTAAACGCTTCTGTTTTAAACTTACGTAGTTGGAATAAGTGAACGAGAATAGGGATGAGCAGTAAGAACAGTGCGTAAAGGAGTTCTGGATGTCTAAACTGCATGTGCGTTTTTAAGTTTGTTCAAAAATACTTAAAACGGACTTTATCGCCTAATGGTAAAAGTGAAAATACTCCCTTCTCCTACCACAGAAGAAACACTAATAGCACCACCCAATCCTTCCACCAGTTTGCGCACGGTTGCAAGACCCATCCCAGATCCTTGTCTACCATTACGATCTTTAGTGCCGGTAGTTTTAAAGAGGTCAAAAATGATTTCTTGTTTGTCTTCTGGAATCCCAGTGCCGTTATCTTTTACGGAGATAGTGTAGAAGTCTTTTGATTCGTTTCCGCTTATTTGGATTGTTGGTGCCTCTTTATCGTTGTATTTGGTGGCGTTATCAACGAGATTTGATAATATCTGGTCAATAGCAATTGCAGAAACAGCGACTAGTTTCAAGTCATCTTCAATCTTAATGGCAACATTACTAGATTTATGTAAATCTGCTACATCCTTAACTAGTGTAAAAAGAGTAGTATCTTCTTTTGTTGCAAGTAGGGTGTCTGCCCTATAATACTTGAGAAGCCCGTCTATATAATCTCTCATAGACTTAGCCGAAGTATCTAAATGCTTTATATATAATGCAAAGTCTTCATCATTCTCTCCGAGATAATCTTCTTTTAAAAGGTTAAGTAAACCTTCTATACTCGCTAGTGGAGACTTAAGATCATGCGCAACTAATCGTGCAAAATCTTCTAAACGGTCATTGCGTTGTGCTGTTTCATTTTGTGCGGCTGCAAGGTCTATATTGCGTTTACGCGCCTCAAAGAGTAATACTGTTTGCTTTGCAAGTCCTCTTAAAGCATCTTGTTCTTCTAGGGATAACGTTCTTGGTTTATGATCATACACACACAAAGTACCTAGCGCATAACCATCACTTGTGCGTAAAGGAACACCTGCATAAAAAATCGCTTTAAAATCCTTTACAAGTGGGTTGTCTTTAAAACGTTCATCCAGGCGAGCATCTTCTACGATAAATACAGGTTCTTTTGCAAGTATAGCGTGACCACAAAAAGAAATATCTCTAGGTGACTCAGCGATATCTATCCCACGTCTTGATTTTAAAAAATTACGATCTGCATCTAGCAAAGTAACTAGTGATATAGGCGTATTACAGATATATGAAGCTAGCTTCGTAATAGTATCGTAAGCATCTTCTGGAAGCGTATCAAGCAGATTATACGACTTTAAAACTTCGAGACGTTTACTTTCGTTAGTGGGCTTTTGAGGTGCTATCACAGTATAATTTTAATCAAAAATAGTCTTTCTTAAATATAGCTTATCATATTCTATATAAATAATACTTATGGTGCATAGAGAATAACTAAAACTTTTCAAAAGCTCCTAAACCAAATAATGCAAAATCATATTTAACAGGATCCTTAGGATCCATCTTTCTTAATGCTTTATCAAGCTCTAATAAGGTTTTTGCATCGTTTTGCTTTCTTGTAAGCAGCTTGAGTTTCCTTGCTACATTACTCGTATGTACATCTAAGGGGCATGAAAGTAAACTAGGAGAAATTGTTTTCCAGATTCCAAAATCTACTCCCGCATTTGCATCACGTACCATCCATCTCAAAAACATGTTGATACGTTTGGCAGCAGAATTGCGCAACGGGTCACTCACGTGTTTTTGCGTTCTTTGTAAATGTTCGACCTCAAAAAATAATTTCTTAAAATTTGAAATAGCGGGTTGTAGGCCTTCACTTGTGATTCCCATCTTAAAAGCATTTTCAAGACCACCATGATTGAGATAAATGTGCTGTAGTGCTCTTATGAATGTCTCTAAATCTCCGCTATTAAAAGTACGATGTACAAACCCATCAAAAAGGTGTGCTTGATCTGGATCGTAGTTTAAGATAAAATCATAAGGTGCATTCCCCATGATCTCCATCATCTTTGTAGCATTCGTTATAATACTCTTGCGATTGCCCCAGGCAATAGTAGCTGTTAAGAAAGCGGCAATCTCAATATCTTCTTTTAGTTCAAATTGATGAGGGATTTGAATAGGATCGTGTGGAATAAAATCGCCATTCTCATATTGAATTGCTTTTTCGTCCAAGAAGATTTTAAGATCCTTTTTATTCATGTATTACTATGTTTTATGTAGTAGGGGTGTGGTGCGCTTTCGCGAAAGCGTACTAAGGTTAACTATTTACAAACTCGCCATCTTTCATTACAAGCTTACGGTCTGCCATATCTGCTAGCTCTTCATTGTGAGTAACGATAATAAGCGTTTGATTAAACTCATCTCGTAGCCTAAAGAACAACTTATGAAGATGATCTGCGCTTTCTGTATCGAGATTACCAGAAGGCTCATCTGCTAGTATGAGCGCAGGATTATTGATAAGCGCTCTAGCAACTGCAACTCGCTGTTGCTCACCTCCAGAAAGTTCGTTAGGTTTATGATTATAGCGATGGGACAGTCCTAAAAAGTCAAGAAGCTCTTTTGCTCGGGCCTCTGTGGGTGCTTTATCTTTTTTGGCAATAAATGCAGGAATACACACATTTTCCATAGCTGTAAACTCTGGAAGTAGTTGGTGAAACTGAAATATAAACCCAATATGCTCATTACGGAAAGCGCTTAGTAACTTAGATTTAAGTCCTGTTAGAGATTTTCCGTTAATGGTAAGTTGTGTTTGGGCATTGTTGTCGGGCATGTCTAGAGTGCCTAGAATCTGTAGTAGTGTAGTTTTACCAGCCCCACTTTGCCCTACAATAGAAACTACTTCTCCCTTTTTTACGTCTAATGCAACGTCTTTAAGGACTTGTAAGTTTCCAAAAGTTTTTGATATATGTTCTGCCTTTACCATAATACAATATTGACTGTGAAAGTACTATAATACCTGCTTTTTACCAACGTACTAGGCGGTCTTTTTAAAGATGCCTTTGACATTATTATAGTCTATAAAATAAGTAACTCTAAGGGATAGCGTGTGGTTAAGAGGTTCATCAAATAAGTTGCCAAGACTCTGTCCATAATCTAAAGTGGATTGCTCATCAAAGTTCGAAATCTGATGACGATAGAGTAGGGATGCTTCGCTTCCTGGAGCAAAACGCCAGCGGTAACTCACATCAAGATTCCAGATATTAAAGTTTGCATTAGGATCACGCTGTACGGTGGTATCGTAGTTATCTATTTGAGATCTCGACCCGTCAGTATTTAATAGGTAATACACGTTGCTACTGTGATCTGATACTGCCCAGAAGTTACGTAGACTTAAGTTGAGCGCCTTATAGGGATCAAAATTATAATTTACATTCACTCTGTTTTCTAAAGATTTTACGTCTCTAAGGCCCAAAAACACCTCTGTATCTGTGTTATCAACCCATCCAAAGTTATCTTTTCTACTAGAGTAATTAGATGATAAAATAACGAGCAATTTATCTGAAAATCTATAACGTGGTGAGAAATTAATACTGTGATTAAATTGATCTTGATTTCCAAACCACGAACGCACAGAACCTCTTAAATCAAAAGCAAATTTCTTTCTAAAATCGGTTGAGATAAAGCCACTACTACCTAGGTTAGACTCAAAGGTTACAAATCTTCCTTCTACTCTTGGCTCAAAATAATCCTGATCCTTTCCGTTGAGACTCATGTCAAGTCCGAAAGCTAAGCGCTCTGTGGTTGAGAAAAAAGAATCAAAGCGTATGCTGTTTCTTGTTTTGATACTAGGCTCATATAGACGTCTATGTCTTACGGTTACATCAAAACGATATCTATTAAATTTACCCTTAGGTTGTATCAACTCATAAGATCCACCTACAGCAAAGCTATTAAAGTTATTTCTAAAGTTTACGCCTAAATCGTTGATGTTGAGTTTAGTATCTGCAAAATCATGACCAAAACGATAACGCCAATTTCCTTTAATCTTTCTAAAGTCAAATTCTGATAGAAAACCGCTAGTGGTTTCTCCGGCTTCCCTTACGTTACTAAAAATTGCACGTCCAGATGCTCTAAAGTTATTCCCTTTATCTGCTATATCAAATACACCACCAGTAACATTTGCATTTCTAAATTTACTGCCACTTCTTGTTACATTAGTATTAATAAGCGATACAGAAGAGTTTTGATTAAACTGTTGGTCTAGTACAAATACATTGTAATTTGTGAGTGGTTCCACTACTTCGTCGCGTTTATTTTTTTCAATTACTTCAACGCCATTTACCTCTGTCGTTATTGTATTTTCTATGGTAGCAAAGGTTTCTTGACCTACTGAATTTAAAAACCCTATACCCAGACCGCCTTTGGTACGTCCAGAGATCTTTACAGAGTTTACAAGCTTTACGGTAGAGGGTGAAGATATTACCTCTTCTGTTTCTAATAGTTCAGGGCTGGCAGAAGGTGCTCCTCCTATACGTCTTGAGAAGAAAATTCTTCCTTTATTAAATAAATCTATTCCTTCTGTAAAGAATGCTCTATTCTCTCCAAAAGTTTGCTCAAAAGGACCTAAGTTGAGCTCTACATTATCAAAAGCTACTTGGCCAAAATCTGGAATTAGCTGGGCGTCAAGTGTAAAACTATCTGTAAGACCATATTTTATATCTAGACCTCCAGTAAAGTTGGTTTCATTATTTCCATCAAAGAAATTAGTAGAGGTTTGTGCAAAAGGGAAAAAAGTAAGCCTTACTGGTGGATCAATGTCACGTACACCAGTCACTGTACCATTATACTGTGTGTCTCTACCAACACCACGTTCTATAAAATTCCATGTATGTGTTTCGTTCTTTTTTACTAATCTTCTATAGAAATTCACACTCCAATCTTGAACTGCTACCTCTGGAAATCGCAGGGCATTATAAGGAATGCGATACTCTGCATACCATCCTTTGTCATCTCTAGAAACTTTACATTCAAAAACTACATTAAATCCAAAATCTCTGTTGTTCTGTGTAATACGTTGATCACCTATCGTTCCGGCGCTAGTTACATAAAACCGAGTTTCATTGATACCGTCATTATATGTATTTAACGCAACGACAAAATGATCTGCTTGTGAGAATACTTGATCTCGCTGACTGAACTGACTGGGTATATTTTCTGGGTCTGGATCAAATAAGTAGGCTGCTATGTAAACTGCCTTATCATCATAAGCCATTTTAATTTCTGTGCGCTGGTCTTCATCAATCGTTCCTACATTCCCAGGTTCAAACATGTTAAAGCCATCATAAGTAGCTAGAGACTTCCATACAGCATCATCGAGCACACCGTCTATCTTAGGTGGCGTGTTTATGCGCTCTGCATTAAGCGTTTTAGTTTGCTGAGCTTTAAGGAAATGGGGCAATAGTAAAAACAGGGAGAATATCCCAAATTGAAAAATGCGCATAGCATGTGTTTGATTGGCTTGACAAATCTAACCGTGTCATTCTAAGAAAACTCTAAATAAAAAGTTAAATAGAGAAATAAAAATGTTTAATAAATAGTATATTTGATTAAACAAAAATAAATATCTCCCATGCCATATAGAAGTTTTGAAGAGTATAACATTGAAGTTACAGACGAAATAAAAGATAATTTCACCTCAATTATTAAAAACTTAGGAGAAGACACCACTAGAGAAGGTATTGTAAAAACTCCAGAGAGAGCGGCAAAAGCTATGCAATTCCTTACTTCTGGATATGACATGGACCCAGCTGCTATACTTAAAGGAGCGATGTTTAAAGAAGATTATGATGACATGGTTATCGTAAAGAACATAGAGTTGTATTCATTGTGTGAACATCATATGCTACCTTTCTTCGGTAAGGCTCATATTGCGTACATTCCTAATGGTCACATCGTAGGGCTAAGTAAACTACCACGTATTGTAGATGTGTTTGCAAGAAGACTTCAGGTACAAGAAAGGCTTACACATGATATTTTAGAATGCATCAACTCGACATTAAATCCTAAGGGTGTTGCTGTGGTCATTGAGGCGTCTCACATGTGTATGATGATGAGAGGTGTACAAAAGCAAAACTCCACAACGACCACTTCAGGTTTTAGAGGACAGTTTGAAAAGCAAGAAACTCGTAATGAATTTCTCAAATTGATTTCATCTAGTCTAGATTAATAATTTTGGAATGTTATTTGATTAGTTTAAAGTATTATATTTAATATACTTATGGATAATCAAACAAATAAATACAAGCTTTTATTAATTGGACTTCTTATTGACGTCTTAGGTATTGTTACCTCAAGTTGGGTTTTTCCGGTAATAGGAGATATGTCTGACGTAGTATGGGCACCATTATCTGCATGGCTCATGACAAGATTGTATAAAGGCGCTGCAGGAAAAGTAGGAGGTGTTATCACCTTTGTAGAGGAGATTGTACCTGGTTTAGACATCATTCCTTCTTTTACTCTAATGTGGTTATATACATACGTTTTTAAAAGCTCAGCAATAGGACAAAGTATTGAGAAGAAATTTGAATAAACTTCTCAATTACAATTTGAACTACAACAGTATGTTATAAAAAAAGCCACTCAATCGAGTGGCTTTTTTATGATATCTATAAAGAGTAATTGTATACTAGTACTCTCTTAACGCCTTTACGTATTCACGTAATTCGTCTTCATTTGTTTTTTTATCTACATCTCTTATCAAGCAAAAGAAGTAGTGTAAGCTTTCTTCAGGAGTGCTTTCCGCAGGATCTGCAGCTGCAATCACTTCTTCATTTTCATCTTCAATGTCATCATCTGCAGGGATAGGAATTGCAAAAGTTCCTGTTTCCTCTATATGTTCAGCAGCAAGGCGTGTAGCTTTGGCTAATAAAGGTAGTTGCTCTGTAATAGTATGAGGGCGAAGCGTTTTAAGGTCTTCAACTACTGTATTTGTTATAATTCCGTTTTGAGCAACATCTCCTATGAGTTTTTTGATCAAGTTTACGGCTTTACTATCTTGAAGTGTATTCATTGTAAAATGATGGTTTATATATGAAGTTGGTATAGTTGCAAAAATAGGTTTTTGATTCGCTTTTTACGACTATTTTTTATTATAAATTCGCAATAAGTAATCAATTAGCAATGAGCAAACGGGCGTTAAAAAAGCAAATTTCTACATTAAGCAATGCAGAGCTTCAAGAGCAAATTATGGAGCTTTATGAACGTATACCTGAGGTGAAGACCTATTATGACTTTGTTTTTAACCCTAAAGAAGATAAGCTCGTAGACGAAGCAAAAATTAAAATAAGTAACGAGTATTTCCCCACACGACGCAAACGTCCTAGAAAAAGACGTTCTATTGCTCAAAAGTACATCAAGCACTTTAAGACATTAGGAGTGAACCCGCTGTTGCTTTCTGATGTGATGCTTTTTAATATTGAGATTGCACAAACATTTGAGCAATCTAGTCCAGGACTTCCAGATGCATTTTATAAAAGTATGCTCAATTCCTTTAAGGAGCTAGTGCAGTATGTTACTTATCATCATCTATTAGAAGAACTAGGAGAGAGGATAGAACACATCGTTTCACTAGCAGAAGAACGTAAGTGGCCTAACGCAGATTTGTTTGACGAAGCAGCAGATCCATCTTAAAAACACCCTCTTTCGTCCATTTTCAATAAATAAGGCATAATTTTTAAAATTGTGTCAAGAATTCTTGCAGTACGCTTTCGCGAAAGCATAAAAATCACTTAGTTTTGCAAGATTGACTTTTAACCGAAGAAACCTACACTTTTGAGCGACGCTATTCAAGAAAAAGAAACTCCAGAAAAAGAATTATACGATTACCAACTCAAGGATCTTGAGGCTGTTTTTAGCGTAATGGATCGTACATCGGAAGACTATAACTTGTTGTATCAACTACCTACTGGTGGTGGAAAAACAGTTATTTTCTCTGAGATAGTACGTAACTACATAAAAAGAGCAAATAAGAAAGTAGTAATCCTCACGCACCGTATTGAGCTTTCTAATCAAACCTCAAGAATGCTTACAGAATTTATGGTCCCTAACATGATCATAAGTAGTGACGTTAAGACCTTAGAAGAAGGTGATGATTATATGTGTTATGTAGCGATGGTAGAAACGCTTACTAACAGACTGCAAGAGGAGCAAATGAATATGGACGATGTAGGTCTTGTCATTATTGATGAGGCGCATTATAACTCCTTTAGAAAACTCTTCAGCTACTTTGATAAGGCTTTTATTTTAGGGGTAACTGCAACTCCACTAAGTTCCAATATTAAGTTGCCTATGAAAGACAACTATAGCGAATTGTTAATAGGGGAGAGTATACCTGCTTTGATAAAAAGAGGGTTCTTATCTAAAGCAAAAACAATAAGCTATAATGTAGGGTTGAGTTCCCTTAAGCTTGGTATTAATGGTGATTATACAGTAAAGTCTTCAGACATTCTGTACACAGATACCATCATGCAGCAAAAGCTTTTGAGTGCTTATGAGGATCAATCTAAAGGGAAGAAGACACTTATCTTTAATAATGGTATAAATACCTCTCGCTACGTCTATGAGACGTTTAAAATGGCAGGCTATGACATACGCCACCTAGATAACACTAATAGTGCTAAAGAACGAACAGAAATCTTAGACTGGTTTAAAAATACTCCAGATGCTATACTTACTTCTGTAAGTATTCTTACTACTGGTTTTGATGAACCTACGGTAGATACTATTATCTTAAACAGAGCAACAAAGTCACTTACCTTATACTTCCAGATGATAGGTCGTGGATCACGTATTGCTCCAGGTAAAACTACATTTAAGGTGCTTGATTTAGGAAATAATGCAGCACGTTTTGGGCTTTGGGAAGCACCAATAGACTGGAAAGAGATTTTTGCATACCCAGATTTCTATCTTGAAAACCTAATTGCAGATGAGGAGATAGAGCGCAACTTCACCTATGTGATGCCTCCTGATTTACGCAAGGAATTTGCCAATACTAAGAATGTTTATTTTGATATCAAGAAGGAATACAAACGTGTAATTAAAGAAGGACTTAAAGCAAAAACAGCATTAGAAAATGCCATCGAGCAACATGCAGAAATGGTGATTGAAAATAGTGAAGATGTTTTTGATGCTAGAATCCTTGCACGTAAGTTAAAGGATGATATCGCTTACCGTGTGCGTTTATATTCATATAGTATTATGAATAATACTAAAAACTATAGAGACTGGTTACAAGAAGATTACGAGCGTAAGTTAAAGCTTAGAGTTAATCAGATTTGTAGAGAACGAGATATGTAATCTCTGCAGGAAACTACCATAGTATATTTATAAAAAGAGCCCAGAAGTATAAACTTCTGGGCTCTTTTATTTTTGAGGATGATTAATTTCTATAATGAGAAATTAGCTTTTCTGCTCTGCGGCATATGCTTGCACTTCATCAAGAACACGTAGTAAATTACCACTCCATAGTTGCTCGATTTCTTCTTGTGTATAACCACGACGCACAAGCTCTATAGTTACATTCATAGTTTCTGACGCATCGCTCCAGCCTTCTACACCGCCACCACCATCAAAGTCTGATGAGATACCTACGTGGTCAATTCCTATCTTTTCTACGAGGTAATCGATGTGATCTATAAAGTCTGTCACGTCTACGGCAGGAGGAAGGTCTGTGCGTTCTGCCAGTTTCTTCTGCTGTGCAGGAAGTAACACGTCTGTATAGGTTTTGTAATACGCTTTTCTTTCGGCTTCTGGTAATGCTCTTGCTGCAGTACGATCTAGCCATATAACTCCTAGAGAATCTGCGATGTTTTTTATGACTTGATTTGCTTCAGCTTGGTATGCGTCATTTTTTTCTGTGTTTAAGTAGCTTTTAAAAGCTACTGTTTGCACTACGCCACCGTTATCTTGCATCCATTGCAATTGCTCGTCATCAAGATTACGGCTATGGTTACATAATGCTCTAGCAGAAGAGTGAGAAGCTATAATAGGTGTCTCACTTAGCTCAATCATCTGGCGCATGGCTTCCTTGCTAGGGTGTGATACATCTATCATCATCCCTACACGGTTCATCTCTGCAATAACTTCCTTTCCTAAGTCACTCAATCCATTGTGCAGCCATACATCATCGGCTTCACCGGTGTTACTATCACTTAGCTGGCTATGCCCATTATGTGCTAGTGACATATAACGACCTCCTAGATTATAGAACTTCTCTACATTAGAAACATCTGTTCCTACTGGATATCCATTTTCTATACCAATCATTGCTACTTTTTTACCAGATTTCCAGATATCTCTTGCTTCTTGAGAAGTCGTAGCCAGCTGGATTTGCTCTGGAGCAATCTCTTCACAGAGTTTATGAATGGCATCAAACTTTGACATTGCATTCTCATAGGCGGCTTTATAACCTTCTTCGTTAAGCTCTCCTTGACCTGTATATACTACAAACCACGGCACGTCTAGACCACCTTCTTGCATTTTAGGTAAGTTTACCTGTGATGCTAGGTTTTGTGTATAGTTTACGGTGTCTGTAAAGTTATCTACGTTTATATCGCAATGCGTGTCTAGCGTCATCACGTTGCTGTGTATTTCTTTCGCTTTTGCTAGTACTTCGGCCTCCGTCATTTCTTTTGGTGGTGCTACTTCTTTTTTCTTTGTTTCTTGACAAGAAAACATCGCTAGTATACAAGCGGTAATGGTAAGGGATCTAATCATTGGTTATTATGGTTTTTGAAGTTCCTAAGATACTGAAATTGAGTGGTCACATTTTCGCGAAAGCGTAATTATCTCAAAAGTCTAAAAAAAGCTGCGTGTCGTACCATATCCCGTTTGCATCTTGTATGGACGCAATGCTGGTATGTGTGGCATCACTTTCTATAGCTGCTTTGTGCTTGGGGCTATTGAGCCAGCCGTTTACAACACCTTGAGCAGTGCGGTAACCTTTACCTACGTTCTCACTCACAGCGGTGGCGCCTTTGTACTTTAAGTAATCACTACGCTTAAAGAAGTTATCGTGACTCATAAGCCGCTTGTCTACCATATAATTAGTGTGATCAAGGGCTTGGGCTTGAGATAGGGTAGTGCTTCTCAGGGTACTTATGCCAAGAGAGTCTCGGTAGTCATTTACGAGCTGTAAGATGGCAGCTTCTCTAGCGCTATCACTGGGTCTATTGCTCGTAGAAGTAATGGGTGGACTAGTGGTGGTGTTAGATTTCTTTTTCTTTTTACAACTGGCAGTAAGCACTACCAGAACAAGTAATACGTTTAAAATTCTCATATTTAGACACTTATGGTTAATAGTAGCTAAGTTATAAAAAAAAGAAGACCCTAGCGCTTATAGCAACTAGGGTCTACCAAACTAACCAACCAAAAATCTAATTCTTATCCTCTTCTAGATCTCGTAGATGTGCTTCTACTTGACTTGCTATTTGAGCTTCTGCTCGTGCGCTGCGGTGCAGCTTTACGAGATGAAGATCGCTGAGTGTTTACTTTACTTGAGCTTCTACTCTTAGTAGATACCGCTCTTTTTTGTGAGGTACGAGGTGCAGCTTTAGACTGTGTACGTGATCCTCTATTTGTTGCTACAGACTTAGTACTTCTGTTTGTAGTACGCGTTGTAGGTCTTGTAGTTCTAGGAGTACTTTTACGTACGCTATTACCAGATCTAGAAGATGCCGTAGGGCGTTGTCTAGGTGTAGTAGCTACTGTAGGTCTTCCTCGTTGTGTTTCATTACGATTAGAGATTACAGCACGCTTATTTGTACTTCTTCTTGACGTTGTAGTAGCAGTACCTCTCTGTGCACCATTACGGCTAGTAGATTGTGCTACACGACCATTTCTACTTGATGTATTTGCGCTAGATGTTCTACGTGCAGAAGTATTATTTCTTCTTGTAGTAGTAGTGTTAGCACGACTTGCAACGCGTCCTGTGTTTGCTCTTGTAAAGCGAGCGTTATTACGGTCTACATTATCACGTCTACCATTATTGTGAGCTACACGACCTCTATCTGGACGTCTAAAGTCACGGCGAGCATTTGCATACCCACGGTTGTAACCTCTGCTATAATTGTTTCTATGGAATGCATAGTTATAACGTACTGGTGTGTAATATCTTCTATATGGTGTATTAAATACTAGACATCTGTTAAAAACTGGTCTGTAATAATAGTTGTGGTATGGATGGAATACATAGTTTCTGTTATACACGTTGATGAAGCCTGTATAGTGAGAAAATAATCCGCGGTTGTTGTAATAAATCTGTAGTCCTCCTACACGAGATATTCTGTTGTCTCTATAGTTGATACGTACGTCACCTGCTTGTGCTAAGCGTCCGTAATTATCATAATAAAGCGGAGTGTCTTCTACTTGAATCACAGCTCCATACTCATCATACTGTACATATGGATCGTAGTCAAAACCTGTGTTAAAGCTTATGCCTACTGGACCAGCGTTTACAGAAAGGCTTACTCCTTCTACATACTGTGGTATGTAAAAATCAAACTCTCCATCTGGAAATACTGAAAATTCGATACCGTTTTCTACAAAAATATACTTGCTACCGTCATATACGGTACCGCGTCGTATTGATGTATCTTCTTCTGCTGCATAGGTACTTGCCGAGAAGGTAAGTAGTCCTATAAATAATAATGCAAGATGTTTCATAATGTTCGTTTTTAATTAATTGTGTGGATTGATGTTCACGATTAGGTAATTACAAGTAGCGTGCCAAAGTCTAAAAAGTACATTATGCTTGGTAGGGGGGAAGTACCGCTTTCGCGAAAATTTTAAATCTACAAAACACTTAATCTGATGAATAACAGTTTTTTAAATTGGCGAAAGCTGATTACATCAACGACGTTGCTATTGTTTCGTTTTAATTCTAATAATGGCCATGTAATGGAACCTATCTACTCTCGACCCATTATAAAATGGCTCCTATGAAATCAATACTGCTCACTTCGTTCTTATTATTAAGTACAATATTTACAGCAATCGGTCAATCTCCTACGGTGATTGAATTATTTACATCACAAGGATGTAGTAGCTGTCCACCCGCAGATAAATTAATAGCTCGTCTATCTGAAGAACTTAAGGAGGACGTTATTATTCTTTCTTATCATGTAGACTATTGGGATTATATAGGCTGGAAAGATCCTTATGCATCTGCTAGTAATACAAATCACCAATATGATTATGGTCGTACTTTTAATATAAGGAGCGTTTATACTCCTCAAGCAGTTATTAATGGTCGTAATCATGTGGTAGGATCTAATGAAAGAGAACTAAGGGGAGCAGTAGCTAGTGAAACTAGTCGTATTGATAAGTCAGCAGTTACTATTGCTTCAGTAGCGCGTGTGGCGGAAAGTGTTACTATTCAAGCAAATTTTAAAGAGCTTCCAGATAATGCTATAATTATGTATGCTCTCACTGTAAAGGAAAAAACGACCATTGTAAATAGAGGAGAAAACAAAAACAAAACCTTAAAAAATACGCACATCGTTGCAAATTTTAAAAAGGAGCAAGCATCTTATAATCAGCAAGATGTGGTTCTAAGTATTCCTTCGTGGGTAGCAAAGGATGACGATATTACAGTAGTTATTTATGTTTCAGAACCAGAGAACGGCATTGTAGCATCGGTAGCTCAAAACGTTAAATAACTCTGAATTAGCATTTTGATTAACAACTAGCTATGATGCTTTAAAATACCTTTATCAAAAAAAACATAAAGCTATGAATACTACACAAAACAAAAAGCACGCAGACTTTCAAGATGCACACAGAAGATCTTCAAACTTTAATCGTACCATCCCAAAAGAAGAATTTGAGATTAAAGGTAACGGAGACGTTACTTTAGATAATGAGTAAGACTTATATAATACTTGTAAGTTTTTTTAAGATAAACCCTTTGATAAAGAGCCACTACCACATATAAGGTAGTGGCTTTTTCCTATTATAGAGATGATACCTTACTCGTTAAACTTCTCTAAAGACAACTCTTAAATACTATTAAAGTGCATTCTCAGCATGTAGTCTCCCCGTAATTTTACAACAACAAAAAAAACATTACCAATGGAAAGAGAAATAAAAGGAGGTTTTAGAACCATAAATCCTCATACCGAACAATCAATTAAGGAGTATACATATTTTACAGATGATCAGGTTACAGAAGCGATAGACAACTGTCACGATGCTTTTAATGACTGGAAAATGCAATCGCTTGACGATAGAGCCACTGTAATTAAAAATATAGGAGAGCAACTTAAAAATTATAAAGATCAACTTGTACAACTCATGACCGATGAGATGGGTAAAACCATTGAACAAGGGAAAAGTGAGATTGATCTTTGTATTGCCATCACTCAATATACTGCCGAAAACGGAGTAAAAGAATTACAACCTATAGAAAGAACACTACTAGATGGTGGAAAAGGAATTATCAACTTTTCTCCAGAAGGTGTTATTTACAGTATCCAGCCGTGGAATTTCCCAACATACCAACCACTTAGAGTTGCCATTGCAAACTTACTAGCGGGTAACGGGATTTTATTAAAGCACGCTCAGAATGTAACGGGAAGCGCATTATTAATAGAAGAGCTCTTACTTAAAGCTGGCGTACCAGAAGGACTTTTTAAAGTACTTGTGATAGATCACGCACAGTCTGATAAGGTGATAAGCAATGATAAAGTACGCGGAGTGACATTTACAGGAAGTTCTGCTGGAGGAAAAATCATAGCAAAAACTGCAGGAGCATCTATTAAGAAAACAGTGTTAGAGCTGGGAAGTAACGATGCATACATCGTACTTGATGATGCAGATGTAGAAGAAGCTGTAAAAGCTTGTGTACAAGGTAGAATCATAAATAATGGTGAGACTTGTATTGCTGCAAAACGTTTTATCGTAGTAGATAAAGTGTATGATGCATTTAAGGAAGGCTTTGTACAAGGAATGAAAGATGTGGTCATGGGAGATCCTAATAAAGATGGAACACAACTAGGACCAATTGCTCGTAAAGATTTACAGGAGTTGCTAAGCGACCAAGTAAAAGAAAGTGTAGAAAAAGGAGCAAAAATTGAAACTGGAGGAGAAATACCAGATGGTAGCGGATATTACTACCCATCTACAGTACTAAGTAACGTACAGCCTGGACAACCAGCTTATGATGACGAACTCTTCGGGCCAGTAGCTTCTTTAATTAAAGCAAAAGATAATGAAGATGCAATGCGCATAGCAAATGATAGCCGTTTTGGACTAGGAGGAGGAATTTTCTCTAAGGATGAAAAAGCAGCAGTAAAGCTAGCACAAGAGCACTTTGATACAGGAATGATATTCATTAATTCTTACGGACTTGCACAGCCTATGATGCCTTTTGGAGGAGTAAAAGACTCTGGATATGGTAGAGAGCACGGAGGATTCGGGATTAAAGAATTTGTAAATGCTAAGTCTATTTTACTAGCAGAAACTGAATAATATGAGTTATCAGTCATCTTTTATGAAGCAAGCCATTGCGCTAGCTCGAGAAGGTAAAGATACAGACGGTGGCGGCGCTTTTGGCGCCGTCATTGTTCGTTCTGGGCAGGTTATTGCAGCTTGTCATAATCTCGTGGGAGGTTCGCAAGACCCTACGCTGCATGCAGAGTTACGTTGTATTCAGCTAGCTTGTAAAGCGCTGGGTACAAAAGATCTTTCAGATTGCGATTTGTATACGAGTTGTGTGCCTTGCATGATGTGTTTAGGCGCAGCGAGATGGGCTCGATTTCAGCATATTTATTATGGAGCTTCTGCTGCCATGGCAAAAGATGCTGGCTTTATCTATAGCGATATGTTTTATGCTAGAGATATTGAGGCACGTGATCAAGAATTTAACATGCAACAGTTTCTTGGAGAAGAGGCAGCTGCGGTGTGGAACGATTAATTATGGAGTTACGCTTTCGCGAAAGCGTACTAACAACCACTCCAATGATATTAAGGCTTCAAGACAACCGTTCTTGGAGCCTTTTTCTTTATCCAGAACAGAATACAGAGTGATATCGCGGCACACGAAGAAAAACCAATGAAGAGTGGGAGCGTGGTCTCCTCAATAAAACGACCTATAAAGGTACTGATGGGAACTGCCATAAGTGTAGAAATAAGTCCCGTAATTGCCGCTCCTATACCAGCAATGTGACCTACAGGCTCCATCGCTAGCGCTCTAAGATTACCAAACATAAAACCTATACAGAAAAACTGCATTGCAAAGAACCCTATGAGTACATATACCGAAGGATGCAGCACATCATTAAATAAAATCACATATAATATGGACACGATAAAGAAGCCTATGAGGGCACCGGTGACTATTTTTTCCATCCCAAAACGCACGACAAAGTTGGCATTGAGCAAGATAGCAGCACCTATAGCCGAGGCAAGACCGGCAAAAATGTAAGGAAACTCATCTACGAGTCCGTATTGATTTTGGAAAATTTGCTGACTAGCACTTATGTACACAATAAACGAACCTACAATAAAGCCTTGTATAATCGTGAATCCCATGGTGCGCTTATATTTTATAGTCTCGCGGAAACCCCTCGTTATGCGCTCTAGAGAAAAAGGAATTCTGTTTGCTGGTTTGAGTGTCTCTTCCTGGCGCCTCCAGAACCATAGCATTACAAAGAGGCTTATTATTACCTGCACTAAGAAAATCGCTTGCCAGTTCCAGATGTCCAGAATCACTTTACCCATAGCAGGAGCGATTATAGGAACAAGTAAAAAAACTACCGTGACAAAAGACATGATACGAGCCATATAATCGCCTTCATAAAGGTCTCTTATAATAGCAACACAGATGGTACGCGGCGCCGAAAGTCCGATGCCCTGTAATATCCTGCCTAATATCATTACTTCAAAACTACGTGTGTACATACATATAAATGAAGCGATTATAAAGACGGTAAACCCAAAGTAAACAGAAGATTTTCTACCTTTAGCATCGGCTAGTGGTCCAAAGACGAGTGGTCCCAGGCCTAGACCTAAGAAAATCATGCTTATAAGTAGCTGATTATCGGCGGGAGTTTTGGTTTGTATCGCAACACCTATAATATCAAGTGCTGGAAGTAGGGCATCAATAGATAGTGCGGTGACAGACATTAAAGCCGCCATAAGTGCGATAAATTCTATTTGCGATCCTTTCGTTTTTTGCATTCGGCAAAAGTACAAGAATGCCTTACGAGCGATGGTCGTTTTATGTAAAATCTAACACCGTGTTAACACACCACAAAGGAATAGTTTTTGCTACCTTTTTAATAAAACTGCATCTTATGAAGAAATACATCATCATCATCCCGTTTCTTATACTCGCAATCGCGTGTAAAACTAAGCAACCCATGACGCAGCAAGAGCTGGCAACAGCAAGCCGTGTGCAAGAATTAATAGACAATCGCAAGATTGATATTACAGCAACCTGGGCATACCCGCTGGCAAGTAATGTGCTCAACCAACTAGCAGTAAACAATGGGCTAGGGGCTGGTAATAGCGGTAGCCGCATCAATTTACTGGGTAACGGTAACTTTCTCAAAATACATAATGATAGCGTGAGCGCTTATTTACCGTATTATGGCGAGCGTAGGATGGGCGGTGGTTACAACTCCTCAAATGGTGTAGAATTTTCTGGAATTCCTAAATCCTTTGAAATTACCAAAGACAAGAAAACAGATCGCACAGAAATGACATTTTCTATATCTCAAGACGCTGAAACCTATGAGGTGTTCATAGAATTTTTTAATACCAAGAAGGTGCAGATTTCTGTAAACAGCGTGCAGCGCACAAGCATTCGCTATGATGGATTTATGGATTTAGATGCAGAATAATGTTTTTATAACGCTTTCGCCAAAATTTGAACAGATGATACTTAGTCTGTTTGATTTCAAATAAACGCACAGAGATTACATACGTAGCATTGCCATTACTCCAAAAACTTAAGAACCTTTGAGTATATGCTTTTATAATTTGGCTTTGTGAACTAGAAGTAGTACGAAGAGAGACTGTACAGCTAGTTATTTGTTTTAGGAATTGTAAAGAGTACTAACAGTTAATCAAATATTCTATTTGACATAATATAAATTATGATACAAATTGATATATGAGTAAAATGGCGAATAGAACCTTTTCGGTTCTATTTTACATAAATGCAGATATAGCGCCTTTAGGTCTATATCGTCAGCATTTATGTAACAGCCCTTTTACGGACATATTGCTATAGTTGACTTTAGGAGATTCACGGAATCCTATGACGAAATCCAATAACTAAAACCTTGTGAGTAACTATGTTTGAGCTCTTTTTTGGATTGATCAACACTTACATCTGTAAAATGCTACGTTTCTTCTTTTGGTTATAATTCTCTTATATGGGAAAATGTGCGGGATGATTTTGTTTGAGCGATTCTCGTGAGGTTTTTTTTCTTGAAATTTAAAAATTAAAACTGCGTGAAACTTTGGAAACACGGACGAGCGTTAAGAAAATGTCTGGGAGACATTTTTAGCGAGTAGCGAGGCTGTGGCGTTGTTGGTGCTCTATCGCTACATTTTAGAAAGGTTTTGTTAGTATTAATATAGATTTAATAAAGCCTTTAAACTTTGTCATACTTGAGATTACTTAGTCTAACTCTCTAAAATATAAACGCTCTTTCACCTACTGTCCTACCAAAGTTTTCTGAGGCCGTTTTGCCAACGCAACATCTGGGTAAAAGCGTACAACTTCTATTTTACATAATATTATAAAACTAAGAATTTAGTTTGTCAACCATATTTTCTAACGAGTATTTAGTTAATTCTGGAATTGTATTGCTAAATACTTTAATCTCCCAATTAGACAAACTGGGCATTAATGACACATTATTCTCAACGAATATGTTGTTATCAGCTTGTAATAAATCTTTTGATGGAATTAAATAAACAACCTTTGGTTCTTTATCTATTATTAAAATTAAAGCGATAAACAAGTTATCTTTTAGTTCTCCTAAATCTTGCTTTGTTACTTTAATGCTACGTTGTGTAGTGTCTAAATCAATGTATTTCAGGTATATTTCTTTAGTTCCGATTATAAAATCAACTCCTTCCCTCCCATTTGATTTTGGAGTTAATTCTAAGTTATGACTTTTGAATTCTGATTTTAGAAAATCTAATACAATCATTATTTTAAGAACTATAATTGTTAATCATCACTTTTAAATTATTTCCTTCTTCTGTTATCCAATGGTTTTTAATTATTAATTCCTTTATTATAGTTTTATCCTTTGCTAAGTATAACTCTGATTGTAAGCCAGACAACAATTCTGGTTGGTCAGGGTATAGCCAATGGCTTTTATGTTCTGTTGTAGCAATACCTCTTGATATACCATCTGGATGTAATAGTTTTAAATCTGGGATTTTTTGCTTTGCTAACTGGAAAATTTCTAGTCCGTCTTTATCCCAATCGCAGGAATAGTAAATAGGTAATCCTCTTCTTATTTGATGTGTGTATTCTAATTTAGGAATATTTCGACCACCAGCATACCAAAGCTCATAGCCATTAGCTCTGGGTATTTTATCTCTGTTGAGAAAATTACCGTTTTCACACAAAATGATAAGATTAGGTTCTTCACATTGTAAAACGTAAAGATATTGTTGACTTTTATTGTCTACAAGCGTAATACCAAATATGGTATTTATAGCATTTATTAAAAGTGTTTTACCATCGAGATATTTATCATTTTTAAAAAACATATGTGAGAAACCTCTAACAGATTCTTGTGCTTCTTCTAAATCATTTCTTCGCTGCAAAAGACTACCATTTGTGATACCTTGTTTAAACTGTATCAGTAAATCAATATCTTTCTTGTTAAATCGTAACTGTGGTTTTAAGAGTCCTTCACCTTGTAAGAAAGTTACATAATTTTCGTAATCTTCTAAATATCTTCTTTCATAAACCTCAAGGAATACATCATTTCTCGTGTAAAATTTTCTCCCACGCTCAATTTCTAAAGCGTTTTGGTGATTTTTTAATATGGGACTTTTCGCCAAAGTCTGATTTATTCTGACTTCACCATTGGTGTACAGTTTATGTAATGCCTTTATTTCAATCCAATTCATTTTTGATTCATTCTTTTAAGGTATCCCAGTAACTGTTCGTTTTTATAGTTAGTTTTAAAACTGCTATTCGGGATTGGATAGTTTCTGTTCTTGTCCTTTTTTCCTTCGATTAGTTGGTGTAAATACCAACCGTTATCGCTATTAGAGCCAAATGGTTCAGGTGTCATCGTTATAATTTGATAACCATATTTTTTTGCGATTTCTGGAAATGTATTGAAGTTATCGTCGTCAAGATTAGAAACTTCTTCAAGAATTAAAAATTTAAGTCCTTCTCTTATGTTTTTGGATGTAATGGACAATCTGCCGATACCAAGTAAGACTCTTGCAGTATAGCTTTCACCCGTGCTTCCAGGATATTCTTTGCCATCATCATCTTTAAACTCTGTTTTTAGTGTAAAATATGTTTTAGGGTCTAACAGGTCTGAGAAGTTAATAGTATCAGAATAGCCTGAGATTTCTTTAAACGATTCTTCAACAAATTCTTCTACGTTGTCAGAATTAAAAAGTCCAGCTGCTTGCGCTTTCGAAGATAAATCGTTAATCCAATTTACGTTAAACATTTTGCTAGGGTCAAACACAATTTGAAAGTAGTATTTTTTACTAATCAGCTCTCCCTTAAAGAAAGTATTAAGGTTTGTAACTACTCTTTTATAGTTGTCGTACTCATCTTGTGTTTTACTAAAAATACTCAGCATCGAGTCTATAATAGTCTTTGCAAGCTTATTTCGGTTGGTATAAAAGCTGCTTAATGCACTTTCTATATTTTTTGTAGTTCCAATGTTATTGCCCAAAAGCTTTTTCTCCAACAACTTAAATTCGTATTGATGCTGTTTTTTATCTTTTATTTCGATATCATCATTAAGCTCTTTGTAAATGGTTAAAGCGGCATCATACTTTTGTTCATAGGCTATTTTAGCGAGTGCGTACACCTCTTGATAACCCTTATCTTCATTTGTCTTCCACTTATCTAAAACATTCTTTAGTTCTGGATATTTATCTGTGATAAATTTCTTCTCCTTTGTTAAATTACTTTGTAGTTTGTGTTTTTCCGCTTCGACCTCTTCTGGTTTAAAATTGATAGCTTCTAATTGCTCTGACAATGTTTTAATTAGCGTTTTTGCTTCTTGATGTTTGCTATTTGCTTTAAGCTGTGCCTGATTTAAAGTGTCCTGTTCTTCGTTACATTTTTCTAATTCATCTGCCAAATTCTTTGTAGAAAAGTTGAAGGGAATTGTTTCGCTTAAGACTTCTAAAGCATCCTTATCAGCAGTCAATTCCGACTTAACACTTTCCTTTAAAGTGTCTAAACTTTGAATCATTTCCAACGTTTTTCTGTATTCATTGACTTGGCGCTGGTCTGGAATAGTCATATCCCATTTAAAGTCAAAATCAAGATACTCTAATGCTTCTGTCTTACCCTGTTCTAAAGATGTTATTTGCCTCAATGTTTCTTTTATGACATTTACTTGAGTGTTAAGTGTTTCCTTTTTTAATGCAAGTGCTTTTGATAGCTCCTCTGAGTTTTCGAATAGTCTTTCTGAAGATAATGCTTTGATAAATCTGTGAATACCGCCCATTGTAAACCAATATCCGCCATTGCCATCATCTTTTTTAATATTGTTGTTATCAAGTATGTTTATATTTTCGGTGTACATCACACTGTCCAAAACATTTTCTGGAAACTCCCAATGCGTGTCTAAAAGAAATTCTCTCAATACCGTTTCCTGCCCTAAAGAAATACTCTTATTATCTTTTAAGACTTTAGAAGCAAACGACTTGTCATTATCTAAACTCAAAATGTCAATTAGTTTTTCAGTATTTACCTTGTCGTCTTGTAATTTTTGCTTGAGCGTATTTAATGAAGCAACTTGCGATTGATATTGCTGTTCTATTTTATCGACACTACTATAGGTTTTAAGTAAAGGTAAAAGATGGTTTACTTTTTCTATTACTGCATCAGGAGAACTATTCGTAAAATCAAACTGTTTACTTTGTTGGTCTAATCCCTTTGGTATCTTTAAGGCACGAAGCGCAGCATATGTCTTGGTTTTGGCTTCAAAGGCTTGGTGATTATTTTTATAGGTATTAAGGTTACTTAATGCTGTAGAGTATATTTTGAACTTATTAATGGCATTATGCGCCTTAGTTTCCAAGTCTGGTAAAGCTTTTTTCTGTTTGCTAATATCTGTTTTAAGCTTTTTCTCTCTTTTCGCAATGTCATCCCATTCTTTGCATTGGATATCAAATTCTTGTTTTTGTTGATGATACTTATATTGAAAATACTCTTTTTCTGAACTAATGTATGCTTTTGTAAGTGTTTCTAAATCTTCTAAAAATGCTCGTTTGCCTTTTAGCGTTTCAATAAGCAAACTCAAGTTTTTATAACGCGCTACATAATCATCAAGATTCTTTTTGTTCTGCTTATAGTTGTCCTCAATTTCAGCTTTTTTATTTTCGAACAGAAAATTTTTAAGGCTAATATCCTTATCTGTATCAAGTGTATTTGCTTTTGAAAAAGCCTGTAGTACTTTCGCGAAAGCGGTAAGATGTGCTTCTTGACTAAGATTGAGAGGTAGTATGTTTTTATCGTAAAAAAACTGATATAATTCCTTGCGTTCTGCCTTTTTTGAATAAATGTCTAAGTGAAGCTCATAGTTATCGCGTAGATGCCTTGTGAGAACATCTATGGATGGAATAGTCTTATTTACTATGAAGTTGTCGTGATATATAAGTCTGTCTTCTGGTATGAGATATTCGCTAATGCTTTGACGCTCTTTTACTGTTTTTCTACTATCAACGCTAGCATCAAAAGGCGCATTTAACACCCGAAACAACTTGATTTGACCAGAACTTGTATTTGGGATATTCACTCCAAAGGTCAAGTACATTTTATGCTCCACCTCAATATTTAAAAAGAAATAAGCATTGGGACCGCTATAAGGAATAGTGTGTATCTGGCGATGTTCTTTCTTTACGCTATCGGTGCCAAAATGAATTTTCTTTCGCTCTGCTATAAATAATATTTGGAGTAAATCGGCTAGTAGAGATTTCCCTATTCCGTTAGGTCCCGTAAAATCTGTACGTGTATCGTGAACAAGGTAATCTTGATTATAGTGCTTGACAACGTTTACCGTAGATATGGAATGTATAAGTGGGAGTTTATTCATAATTTGATTGGTCTAAATTATTAGCAAACTCTTCAAAGTTTAAAATTTCGTATTCATACATTGTCTGGAATCGATGAATAGATTCCTTTATAGTAAATGAGAAGTTTTTATCATCTATTTGAATAAATTTATCTACCCATCCTAATTGTTCAAAATCCTGAATAACGTTCTTAAAATTCTTAGTGAGGTTAGCCCATTCTTTAGGCGTAAAATTGTCTCGATTGCCATTTTTAAAAAATGCTAATTTGTATAAATGACTAAATTCACTTTCTTTAATTTTTACCTTAATATCTTGAAACGAAATCTCTTTTACATTGTCAAAATACCTTTCATAATACATTTGCAATAGGGTGATGGCAATAATGGTTTCAATAGGAGTTAAGTCTCTATGTCTTGAACTAGCTGAAAGTACACCTTTTGAATCTTCATAAAAAGTCAAAAAGAAATAGGTAACACCTTCAAATGTTTTTTTATCCAGTAGGAGATTGTAAAACACTTCATAGTACTTTTTAAGTTCTATAAAATATTTGGACAATAATCTATGAAAGTAGTGGGCATCATCTTGAATGTGCCTACCTCGCAATAATTCTATATTTAAATCGGCAAAATGCTTTTGAACATCTGCCTTTTTAAAAATATCTACAAAGTGATTATTTACTGCTTCTGCAGTATGTTCATTTGCCATATTAATATGTTTTTATCCTGATACTTTTTAGGTATATTTTGCTCGATTTTTAAATCGTATTCTTTGTGTTTGCTTGCATACTTAAGAATATCAAAAACTATTTTTAAAGCAATGTTTTCATCTTTCGTCTCTTTAAGAAGCCTGTAGAACTCTTTAGTAAGGTCTGTATCTATTTGTTTTGATAAATTGATTTTAAAAATGTTGAGTTGTCTTGCCACTTCTTCTTGTTTATCGAGTGCCACATTTGCATTCTTTGTCTGCTCCAGAGCATAAACTGGGTCTAATTCCTTTTCTAGCACATAACTCTTCTTTTTAATAAACGTATCGTATTTTTTAACATTGAGATATTTAAAACGTTCCTCTGGAATGACCTTAATATCAAGTGGTTTATAAAACCTTATACCTTCATTACGGTCGTAGACAGCAGCTTCTAGGCTTACTTCTAAAAACTTACGAAGGTTCCTTTGGAATTGTGTTCTGGTTCTAAAGTTCTCCTTAAAATTTGCTAATTGTTTATCGGCATAGATGTATCTATCAATAATTTGGTCTAACTTTTCCTTTATAAGGTCAAAAAAGTTAAACACCTCTGTTTTTATTAGTAAGGCAGCATCATAATCAGCCTTTAAATCTTTTAAAATCTGAGGGTCTTTTTGCGCTAAAATATGATTAACGCTGGCTACTCTGTTATCAAAATATTCAACTACTCCACGTATCTGAGCTCTCAGATTACCGCTAAGTTGTAGTGTTTCATTTATTTCATCAGAACGGGAAACACTATCACGAAATAACTGTGTAAATTCATCTAAATTATCTAATGCAACATTATCTGGACTAGAAATAATCTTGTTGAGTCTAATGATAGACTCATTAATGACATCTTTAAAAGCTTCAAGATGATTTTCAATTAAAGTTCTACTACTATTCTTAAAATTATTTTCAAACCAAACCTTAAAATCGGTTATTTCAAGTATTGTTTCTGCCTTGAACAGCCCATAATTCTGAAATGTTTTTCTAAGCGGAAAGTGCTTGTGTTCATTAAACAGTTTATTTCCGAGAAAATCTAAAAACCGAGTTGCGTGGGAGGTTAGGATATATTTGTATTGGTCATTTCTAGGATGCTCAATAAAAAAATGAAGTAATTCTTGGGTAAGTCTCTCTACTTGCGGTTTTCCAATGGAAGCAATTTCTAAAACTTCGTCTAAAGCATATTCCAAATCTATTTCTTCAAAGCGATGCGGAATTATTTGTAATTCTATCCTTTTGTGAAGTATATAAATTAATAGACCTCCTGCTTTAGATGGGATTATCCTATCGTAAAAATCATTTATGTCTTGTAATTGTGCTTTTATAATTTTTAGTTTTTATTATTAATTGAGTGTAAATATCCAATCCTATATCTTTGTTAATTTTGTACATAAATAATTGTGTTTTATAGTAGTTTTACTACAAAACAATATTTGATTGAGATAATGTTTAGGGAAAATTTATAGCTCAAAATATAGAACTTTAAATATAGTAAATTTTAACAAGTATAAATTTACGGCTTTCTGTAATTAATTAAAAAACAGAAAGAAAATTCCCCATTCCAAACACATTCCCACTTCGCTCCTATCGTCGCTTCTGGCAAGGAGTATTCCATAACGTTTTTAATTAAACATTTGAGAATAAAAAAATAAAGAAAATTTTGTTTCTGCGAACCGCTTTCACCTAAGCGAAGTGAAATAACGCGGCACATTATAGTACAAATTGATATATCTAGAAAAAGAGTGGATAGCGCGCTTTTCAGCGCTATTTGACATAGATACAAATAATAGAATGACACAACTTGTGTTTACTACACCTACGTGAAGATTCTTTCATGATTACAATCACCGTCCAATTCTCTTTCTGTAATGTCCCCACCACAAAAGCGATTAACTATATCTATAAAAGTCCAAGGCATATTACTGCTCACGTACAGTTTTTATTTACCTTAGAAGTTCCAGAAAAATGATCGCAACATATGAGTAAACAAACCAAAGAGTTCGACCACTTAAAATCGGTAGATGAAGAACAGCTACCCGTAGGAAAAAACAAATTAAAAGATTGGACGCATTTTGCGGGTCTCTACGCTGCAGAGCACGTAGCAGCAACAGAGTTTGTAATTGGGGCAACCTTTGTCGCACTGGGTGCCAAAACTTCAGATATTATTCTAGGCTTGTTAATTGGTAATATTCTGGCTGTATTAAGTTGGAGATTCATCACCTCCCCTATCGCTGTAGAAACGCGTTTAAGCCTCTACACCTATCTCAATAAGATTGCGGGTGACTCGATGACCAAATTATATAATTGGGCAAATGTGATTATCTTTTCTGTTATTTCGGCGGCAATGATAACGGTATCGTCCACAGCGGTACGTTTTGCATTTGATATTCCTGCGCAACTTAATTGGTATCCCACAAATGCTTGGTTTGTACTGATTGTATTGGCGGTGGGTATTGTTGTGGTTTCTATCGCGCTCTATGGTTTTAATGCCGTTTCTGAGTTCTCTGGGCTCTGTGCGCCCTGGCTTTTTGTGATGTTTACCGGAGGTGCAATGGTGCTGCTGCCTGCATTGTCACTAGATGTGTTAGATAAAACCATACCCTCAAATTGGGCAGATTTTATGACGCTAGGTAATCAGTCCATCTGGACAGGTATTAATAGCGATGGAGAGACTGGAATTGGACTTGTAGAAGTTATCGGTTTTGGATGGGCGGCAAATACAATTACCCATTTTGGACTGGTGGATATGGCATTGTTACGTTTTGCCAAAAAGAAAAACTATGCCTACGCTTCTAGTACAGGTATGATGTTTGGTCACTACGTAGCGTGGATTGCTGCAGGAATTATGGGAGCTGGTGCTGCCGTAATTTTAGGGAAATCTATTGTAGAACTTGATCCAGGTGATGTTGCATATTACGCTTTAGGTTGGTCTGGTTTTGTCATCGTGATTGTTGCAGGATGGACTACGGCGATAACAAATTTATATAGAGCAGGTCTTGCTGCTCAGGCCATTTTTTCAAACCATTCTAGAAAGAAAACAACCATTGTCGTAGGTTTAGTTACCGTGACCATCGCTTGTTTTCCTTTTGTATTCTCACAGATTTTACCACTCCTCACCTATGCTGGATTGCTTGTAGTACCAGTAGGTGCGATTGTATTTACAGAGCACCAAATCTTCCCTAGAATAGGTTTTACAAGATACTGGTCATCGTATCGCAAGCTTAAATTTAGTATGCCTGCTGTTGCCTCTTGGGGATTAGGCTTAGTTTTTGGCTTCGGACTGCAAGCGCTAGATGTGATATCCTTTTACTACCTCTTTATTCCTACTTGGTTTTTTACCATCGCTATGTACACCTTCCTTGCATCTAGATATGGGGCAAAAGATAGTTATACAGAAGAGGTAAAAGAAGAAGCACTTAGAGAGGAAACTATAAAACGTTTTCAAGAGCAACAAGCCGCACAAGAAGATGTGCAGGTTAAGGATACTTCTATGTTTTCAAAGACATTAAAATTCCTAGCAATTTTAGCACTTATAGCTAGTCTAGCACTGGCTTGCAATGTGATGTTTGGCAGTGCTTCTGAGACAGAATATATTGACAATAGACAACTATTTTATACGTACACTTTTATCTGTACTATCCTTTATTTTGTATTTGCATATTGGGCATTACGAAGAGGAAAATCAAAAAACGCAACTATCTAATGGGAAAATTGACACCACTTAATAAAGAAAATCTAGCCGAAATAGGCAAACAAATACCAGTACCTACGTATGATCGTTCGCCAAATAAGGCGGGCATTGTACACATAGGCGTAGGTGGTTTTCATCGCGCTCATCTTGCATACTACGTGCATCAACTCAGACAACTAGATGAAGCATCAGAATGGGAAATTTGCGGAATAGGCTTACGCCAAAATGATCAAAAACTTCACGATATTTTCAAGAAACAAGACCATCTCTACACCTTGATGGTTCAGCATCCAGACGGAAAAAAGGAGGCAGAAGTCATTGGCTCCATCGTCGATTTTAAAATGGGTACAGACAGTCCAGAAACTGTCATCACCCGTATGGCAGCGCCCGAAACAAAGATTGTATCATTGACCATTACTGAGGGTGGATACAATTTTAATCCCAATACAGGTGAATTCAATTTTGAAAATCCGCAGATACAGCACGAACTTGCACATCCTGATGATCCAAAAACGGTATATGGTTTTCTTACGGCATCCTTAAAAAGACGCCGTGATGAAGGACTACCTGCTTTTACGGTACTGTCTTGTGATAATATTGAGCATAATGGCAATATGATACAGAAAATGTTGCTCGCTTTCGCGAAAGCGCAAGACCCAACACTAGCACAGTGGATAGAAAAAGAGGTAAGTTTTCCCAATAGTATGGTAGATCGTATCACGCCAGTAACCACGCAAGAAGACATCAAACTACTAGCTGATACTTATGGCGTAGAAGATGAATGGCCCGTTACCTGCGAACCTTTTATACAATGGGTGGTAGAAGATAATTTTTCTAATGGAAGACCCTCTTTTGAAAAAGTAGGCGTCCAGTTTGTACCCGATGTAGTTCCTTATGAGAAAATGAAATTGCGTCTGCTTAACGCTGGACATTCTGTGTTAGGACTTTTAGGTGTGCTACACGGCCACCCTACTATAGATGTATGTGTACAAGATGAGCTATTTGCACAGTATTTACGTGCCTTTTTTGACGAAGAAGCAACACCCGTTTTAGGTGAGATTAAAGGCATTAATCTAGCAGATTACAAAGACAGCCTGCTGGAGCGATTTGGAAACCCTAACATTAAGGATAGTGTAGATCGTATCTGTTCAGAGAGCTCGGCAAAACTTCCAAAGTTTTTAATAGCAACCATCCAAGAGAATTTAGCTACTGGTGGAAGTATTAAATATGCAACACTTGTTTTAGTAGCTTGGTGTTATTATAGTGACAAACAAGAAAATCAAAACGGGCAAAAACTAGTCATTCAAGATGAAATGAAAGAGGAGTTGCATCAAGCGGCAAAGAAGACTACAGAAGATGCTTTAAGTTTTATAAAGCTAGAATCTATTTTTGGAAACCTTATTGATAACAAAAGATTTACAGATCTATATACGGAGATGGTCAATCGTTTTTATAATGACGTTGCTATTAAAAAGTATATGCAAGAGTTGTTATAGAGAGCTTTAGTTGATTAATTTGAAATCTCATGTTAGTCACTTAAAGAGATAAAAACAGACTATGGTGTGGCTTTGAGCTACGGAAAAGAATAAAATATGTTATAAGAGGAATTGTACACTTTAAATATCTAGATGATATCTGTACAGTGTACATTCTCCTCTATGATAGCCTCAAGCGCTTCTTTGTTTATAGGCTTATTGATAATATCACGTATGCCCACATTGTGGCATCGCTCTTCTACCTCGCTTATTTCTAGTGCTGTTAATGCTATAATAGGAATATGTTTGTTTTCTCCTGAAATCGCTTCTGAGGCTTCAAATCCGTTCATCACCGGCATATTGAGATCCATTAAAATAAGATCAAAATGGGTGTTGCGATATTCTTTTATAGCTTCTTCTCCATTTACAGCAATGGTACACTTGTGACCAAGCGTGCTTATTAGTTTTTGGGTTACTAGTTGGTTGATCTTATTGTCCTCAACTACTAGTATTTCTAGACTCTTAGATTCAGAAACCACCGCTGGCTCATTAATCTCATTTGCAAATTCGCATGCCAGGATAAACGAGAATTGCGATCCTACTCCTACTTCACTGGTGACAGATAATTTACTGTCCATCACTTTCATTAAGGACTTAACGATAGGCAGTCCAAGACCAATACCGTATGAGGTGTTTTCTTCTGTGTTAGCTTGTTTAAAACTATCAAAAATGACTGCTAGATTTTCTTTTGAGATACCTGTTCCTGTGTCTGAAACTTTAAAAGCTATGTGATCTATGCCTTTTTCTCTTTTAGCTAAATTTACACTGAGCGTTACAGTTCCATTTGTTGTGTTTTTTAGCGCATTATCAATGAGTTTTAAAAGAACCTCTGTAAGATTAGTTTCATCTAAGATGTAGTAGCTGGAAATCTCATCTGCAATAGCTAGTCTTAGTTCCGTTTGTTGCTGGTTTGCTAGGTAATTTAAGGAGGTGATAATATTCTCTAAGAGGTTATGTAAATGAACCTTTGTTCGCTTAATCGTAATGTTGTTAGACTCTACCTCATTAATCTTTAATATATTATTTACAACCGATTTTAAATGATCTCCAGAGAATTTTAGAGCATTTAGAAGACCTTTATTTGTCTTAATGATGGAAGGATTTTCTATAAGCATCTCCGTAATACCTACAACTCCGTATAAGGGTGTTCTTAAGTCATGACTAATATTAACTAATAGCTCAGACTTTAATTTGTGGGCGTGTTCAGCTTCATTTTTAGCTTGTAATAGCGCCTTATTATTTTTTTCAAGCGCTAAGAATGATAACCGCCTTTTGTGATTATAAAAGATTAAAAAGGCGGTACTTAAAAATAGCAGCGCACTAATACCTCCTATAAAGATAACGTTAGATTTTAATTGAGATGCTTCGGCTTTTTGTTGGAACTCCTTTACTTTAAAATCTGCTTCAACTTGTTCTATTTGGAGGTTTTTTACCTCATTAAAATCTAAGTCTTTATAATAGTAATGTTTTCTAAGGCTTTCTAGAGCCGCATCATATTCTCCTAGCTCTTGATGTATCTCACTTTTAAAATCGTAAATATCTATGAGTTCTCTGGTGAGGCTATGCTCCTCTCCTATCTCTAGTGCTTTTTTTATGTTAGATAAAGCGCATGTATGATTGCCTTTTTGATTATTATAAATAGCAAAGTTTAACTGTTGTAAAAGCCCATAGATTGGGTCTTCTTTGTCAATGTTAGCTAACAACGTATCGGTTTTTAGAATGTAAGGATATGCCTTATCTGGATCTTTAAAATTAAGGTACATGCCCGCAATATTGTAATAGGTATAAAAGGAATGCT
Organism: Dokdonia sp. Asnod3-C12; assembly: GCF_045063975.1. Taxonomy (NCBI): domain Bacteria; kingdom Pseudomonadati; phylum Bacteroidota; class Flavobacteriia; order Flavobacteriales; family Flavobacteriaceae; genus Dokdonia; species Dokdonia sp. Asnod3-C12. Next base: position 3,295,268 of record NZ_JBEFNY010000003.1, on the reverse strand, counting down.
CATTTTTGCCTGCCTCTAGTGTGTATACGATAGACTTTTCAAAATAAGCAGCAGCCTCGTCTGCCGTGGTAATATCCATTGAGTATATATTACCGAGACCGTTGAGTGATGCTACGTTTACGAAGTAATCATCTGTTTTTTTACCGAGTGCGAGGTTATAGTACTTTTTCGCGGAAGCGAAATCTTTTATAGCTTGATAGGTATTTGCCAGACTCACATAAGCCTTTGCCTGTAAGGTTTTATCCTTACCTTGATTTGCATATTGCACTGCAGAAGTTGCAAATGTTAACCCATCTTTATAATTGCCGCTTATATTTTCATCCTTAGATAAGGAAATAAAAATACTCACGCTATCTATATCGCCATCAGCCCTGTTTTGTGATATAACAGGGACGTAATAACAATATACAAGTAGGACTAAAAGTAGCTTGTTTTTCAACTTAAATAACTTTGGGGCATTAAAAGATAGCGAAGAATATTTTAAAAATTACAGAAAAAGACATTATTACGATAAACTGCATATAATAATTAATAATTGTTACTTCTTTAATTTCAGATGCTTATGACTCATATTCAGTAATTAGATGTAAGCAGTTTTAGTATTGTTTAGAGAAATATACGTTATAAAGAATCAGCATATTTTTTAGAATTCAACAACTAAATTTTCTGTAATTCAGAATTATTTACTGTTAATTTTAAGTTGACAATTTTCAGAGGAAGCGATATTTTTACTATATTACAGAGACAACTACTTCATATTTAAGATATTATAACCCCTAATTGTAATTGCATTTTATATAAGTTTTGAGCCTTAGAAACGTAATTAGGGATCTAGATGAAAATCAGGCATTCTTAATTATTGTACTTGTATTATATTCTTAACTAACCACCGCCCCATATGAATAGTTTTGATATTAATTTTTTAATAGTTTCCATATTTACCGCCATCTTTGGTGTTTTCGGAGTTTATCACTTCGTTTCTTATTTAATTTTAAGGCACAAAATTCTGTGTCACTATTGTATCATTCTTTTTGGACTTGCAGTGCATTGGAGTTGGTCACTTTTTCCAGATGGATTTCTTCCTGAGGTTATTCAAAAAAATGGATCACTTATCTCTGCAATGACCACCACTTTTGGATTCTTATTGTTTACAACCAATTATTTAAATGTTCATCGCGGCAATCATCCTAAAATATCACGCAGTTATACTTTTTTAAAATATACCACAGTTTTAATCCCAATTCTTTTTGTTCTTAATATTCTAACTCTCCATATTCCTTGGTTGCATAGTTCGCTAGTAATGTCTGCAGCGATTACTGCTTTGCTATCCGTATTATTGAATATTTTCTCTGGGATTCGCTTATTTAATGAAGAAAAGTTTAATAAGTACTATTTGTATGCATACTCCCCAATGCTACTCTCCTCAGTCATCTATATAAGCGCATGGTTTTTAAAAGATGCTTACACTGTAGACAAACATTTTATTGTGTTAATCACTTCAATCCTCATCACATTACAACTCATTCTCTTCTCTATTTTAATTGGCTATAAGTTTAAGTCTATTGAAGACGAAAACATAAGAACACAAGTAGAAACTAATAAAATCCTTGCTTTAGAGGTAGACAAGCAGACGAAAGATTTACAAATCGCAAAAGAGGATTTAGAAAGTAAAAACCACGAGCTTGAATCTGTCAATTCTCTTAAGAACAAGCTGTTCTCTTTGCTTACACATGACGTTAGAGGACCGTTACATAATATCTCCTTGCTGGTTAATCTACTTGAAAACCAAATTGAGGATAATGAACTAAAAGAGATCTCACAAAGTCTTAAAAATGAATTGGATGATAGAATTGCTATGGTGAGTGCCTTACTAGATTGGTCATATAACCAGCTAGAGGGAATTAAACTCAATAAAAAGGATTGTGATATTCAAGAAATCTTTACATCTATAGCTAAGCAATATGAACGCTCAGCAAAAGAGAAAGATGTAAAACTATTATTTGAAATTGAAACGCCTACCTTATTTATTGATGAAAATATGTTTAAAGTAGTCTTACGTAATTTGATTTCAAACGCCATAAAATTCAGTACAAAGAATCAAAATGTCATATTATCAAGCAAGAAAGGCCCAGATGGGATTGAAATAGGCGTACAAGATTTTGGCGTGGGTATGACAACTAGCTGGCACAAAAATCTTGTTAAAGATTGCATACCAAAGACCACTCTAGGCACTAAGGGAGAACAAGGAACGGGTTTTGGACTACTCATTTCAAAAGACTTTGTTGAAATGAATGGCGGCGAACTTTTCTGTACGAGTACACCCAATGAAGGCACCCATTTTGTAATGCGTTTTGCGGTTAGTAATAGCTGATTTACGCTGTATCTATGAGGGTTTATCAAGTAACTTATTATTACGCAGATGTATCCCAAATCCCCATAAAAACCTACCAACCAAAACTTAACATTTTATTTTTTTTACATTTTCTCTCGTCTAGTTCAGAATTATTGCTACTTTTAAAGTCTAAACTTTAGGAGTAGCTATTAAATTAGTTTGAGAAAAATCCTTAGAACCTGATTTGGTTAATACCAACGTAGGGAAAAGTTAGAGGTTCTTGCACCACTACGCACTTCCTCTATTTTTAATTCTATCCTTCTCATTCCTTTATCGTTTATATAACCGAAGCACATGCTTCATAATTGTATTAAACATGATAAACATAAAGGTCAATCAAACCTCGTATCAATTTCCAGCACAGGTCACACTAGACCAGATCCTCACCCAACTCGACATTTCGGTTAGTGGGATTGCTGTGGCTATTAATGAGCGCATTATTACCAGATCACATTGGGTTTCTACCATCCCTGATGACGGCGATGCTGTGCTTATTATTAAAGCCACACAAGGTGGATAATAGCGACTTCTAGGTACTTCAAGAGTAGAAAAACATCATTAATTAATCCAGAAAGATGAAAAATAGAGACACTGCGCCTAAGCAAGGCGGCATTACCCGAAATCCATTTCCTAATTCAAAAAAAATCTACGTAAACGGTAAGATTCACCCACAGATTAAAGTGGCTATGCGCGAGATTGCGCTTAGTGATACTGTGGATTCTATGACCAAAAAGAAAACACCTAACGAGCCCGTAACGGTGTATGATACTTCTGGACCTTATACAGATCCAAACAAAGAAATCAATATACACAGCGGTTTAGAGCGCATACGTGAGTCGTGGATTCTGGAGCGCAATAATGTAGAACAATTGGACAGCTACTCCTCTACCTATTGTAATGAGCGTCTTAATGATAAGAGTCTAGACCACATGCGTTTTAAGCTTTTAAAGAAGCCTATACGTGCAAAAAAAGGTGAGAATGTTACGCAGCTGCATTATGCAAAACAAGGGATTATCACTCCAGAAATGGAGTATATCGCTATTCGCGAAAATCAGCGTATTGATGAAATGACGGAGATTAGAAAGCAACACAAAGGAGAACATTTTGGCGCATCTATTCCTGATAAAATCACGCCAGAATTTGTACGCTCAGAAGTTGCAAGAGGTCGCGCCGTAATCCCATCAAACATCAACCATCCAGAAGCAGAGCCTATGATTTTGGGACGTAATTTCTTGGTAAAAATCAACGCAAATATTGGGAATTCTGCAGTCACCTCTTCTATTGAGGAAGAAGTAGAAAAAGCTGTGTGGGCATGCCGCTGGGGAGCAGATAATATCATGGATTTATCTACTGGTGAAAACATACATGAGACCCGCGAGTGGATCATACGCAACTCCCCTGTTCCCGTGGGAACGGTTCCTATTTACCAAGCTTTAGAAAAAGTAAATGGCGTCGCCGAAGATCTTACGTGGGAGATTTTTAAGGACACCTTAATTGAGCAAGCAGAGCAAGGCGTAGACTATTTTACCATACACGCCGGTGTCTTATTGCGTTATGTACCTATGACTGCAAATCGCGTGACGGGTATCGTCTCTCGTGGCGGATCTATCATGGCAAAGTGGTGTCTTGCGCATCATAAAGAGAGCTTTTTGTATACGCATTTTGAAGATATCTGTGAGATTTTAAAACAATACGATGTTGCCTTTTCTTTAGGTGACGGTTTACGTCCAGGATCTGTCGCAGATGCAAATGATGAGGCACAATTTGCTGAGCTAGAAACACTAGGCGAACTTACAAAAATCGCTCGTAAGCATGATGTGCAGTGCTTTATAGAAGGTCCTGGTCACGTACCGATGCACATGATTAAGGAAAATATGGAGAAGCAAATCGAACTTTGCGATGAGGCTCCTTTTTACACTTTAGGGCCGCTTACCACAGATATTGCGCCTGGATATGACCATATTACCTCAGGTATTGGTGCTGCCATGATAGGCTGGTATGGTTGTGCGATGTTGTGCTACGTTACTCCAAAAGAACACCTTGGATTACCCAATAAAGAAGACGTGCGTGTTGGTGTGGTTACTTACAAACTAGCTGCCCATGCTGCTGATCTGGCCAAAGGTCACCCAGGTTCGCAACATCGAGATAATGCGCTGAGTATGGCACGTTTTGAGTTTCGCTGGGAAGATCAGTTCAACTTAGGACTAGATCCAGAGCGTGCTCGCGAGTATCACGATGAAACGCTACCTGCTGCTGGTGCAAAAGTGGCGCACTTCTGCTCCATGTGCGGACCAAAATTCTGCTCCATGAAAATTTCTCAAGAAGTAAGAGATTTTGCTGCTGTAAATGACATAGTCGATAACGAAGTCATCCAAAAAGGAATGGAAGAAAAGTCTAAAGAATTTAAAGCCAAAGGTTCCGAAGTATATCTGTAAAAAGATGTGGGAGTTCCCACGCTGCAAAAGCGTGGGCAGGCTTTCCACTACAATCTTTTGCCAGAAAAAGGCAAAAGGATTTTCATTACAATCCTTAACTCAAAAACATGATCATCGTACTATCACCAGAAAATGATATCTCTAATGAAGTAGAAATACTACACCAGTTATTTAAACACGGATTATCATGTTATCATGTAAGAAAGCCACATAAAAGTTATGAGGAATATTGCGCCTATATACAGCAGATTGATACTGCGTTTCATGACAGGATTGTAGTGCACGATCATCATATGATAATCAACGAATTCAATCTCAAAGGAATCCATTTTAAGGAACAACATCGCATAGATTACATAGATAATCCTGGTAAATATTTTAAAGGATTAAATATGTTCGGAAAAACGATAAGCTCCTCCTTTCATGATTTGCAAGCTCTAGAAGACTGCTATTTTGAATTTGATTATCACTTTTTGAGCCCTGTGTTTAATTCCATATCAAAAGAAGGCTATAAAGGCCGTGGCTTTGATGTAAAAAACAGTGATAAAACAATCATAGCCCTAGGCGGAATCCGCCCAGAAAATATAGCACAAGTCAAACAACTAGGCTATAACGGAATTGCAGTTTTGGGAAGTATTTGGAAAGCAGAGAATCCGCTGCAGAGTTTTAAAAATATGAAAGCAGCTTTTTGAGAATAGTAACATCAGGAAAGCACATATAATCATGCATAAAACAGTTTGCGTTAAGGATTGAGTGGCATGTCTGAGCTCTTTTTATGAATATTTCATTCATAAAAAAGCGAGTAGCGAAAGCCTGACCTGAAAGGGAACGCTCAAATAAAGAGTAGAAAAAACAAGGAGCGTCCAAATAGAAATTAAAATATAACATTGAAAACAAATAACTACATATTGACAATTGCAGGCCTAGACCCATCAAGCGGCGCGGGAATCACTTCAGATATTAAAACCTTTGAAGCGCACCAACTATACGGTTTATCAGTGTGTACCGCAGTTACGGTTCAAAATGATGTAGAGTTTAAAGAATGTATGTGGATGGACAAAGCTGTCATTATTTCACAAATAGAAACGCTTTTTGAACGGTTTGAAATCTCCGTAGTGAAGATTGGGATTATAGAATCATGGGAAGTGCTGTCGCTTGTTTTGGATAGGTTACATATGCTCAATCCTGAGATAAAAGTCATTGTAGATCCCATCATAAAAGCGAGTGCTGGATTTGATTTTCATAGCCTTGAACATCAAGATATTTTAGACAAGATATGGTCACAATGTTATATGATTACTCCTAATTATGATGAGATTAAACAACTGTATCCAGACCTCAGTATTGAAGGAACAATATCACACATGAGCAGCTTCACAAATATTCACTTAAAAGGTGGACATAGAAATGATAAAACAGGATGGGACGTGCTTTACCACAGTAAAACGGTTGTAAAACATATTGCTCCAAAAGCAGAAAAGGTGTTACAGAAACACGGAAGCGGCTGTGTGCTTTCGGCGGCGCTGGCGAGTAATATTTTGTTGCAGCAAGGGATAGAAGAAGCCTCGATAAATGCAAAATACTATACAGAAGCCTTTTTAAATTCAACCGATAACTTACTGGGACAACACAGTTACCCAACACTAAAAATTAAGTCGTAATGATACCAAAACTACATTATATCTCTCAGGGTAATACGCTAGAAGCGCATCTTGATAACATACGGAATGCTTGTATTCATGGCGCAACACTAGTGCAACTGCGCTTAAAGAATGTTCCTCTAGATCAGGTGCTGAATATAGCAAAGGAAGCGCGAGTAATTACTGCTCAATATGATACAAAACTCATCATCAATGATCATTATGAAATAGCAAAAGAGGTAAAAGCAGATGGTGTGCACTTAGGAAAAACCGACTCCTGCCCTACTGTCGCTAGAGAACATTTGTACTCCTGGCAAATTATAGGTGGCACAGCAAATACGCTAGAAGACTGTCTATCATTAATAGACAAAGGTGTGGATTATATAGGCCTTGGTCCCTTACGATTTACAACTACCAAGAAAAATTTAAGTCCGTTTTTAGGTTATAATGGCTATCACCAAATTACAGATACATTAAAAACTAAAACTCCCATTATCGCAATCGGAGGAATCACCATCGACGACCTAACAGATTTAATAAAAACAGGCATTCATGGAATCGCTGTATCTGGAGAAATCACTAGTGATTTTACAAAAATAGATGCCTTGCAACAATCACTAGGAGCATTATTAATAGAAGAACAACATCATACATTGAATAATATATGAACGATATTTTAAAAATAGCCGACAAGGAATTCAGCTCACGATTATTTACTGGAACGGGAAAATTTAGCGCAGATCATTTAATGACAGAGGCTTTGATAGCATCTGAGAGCGAACTAATAACCGTTGCTCTAAAGCGTGTAGATGTTGCCAATGAAGAGGATACCATGCTGCAAAGCATTATGCGTCCTCATGTGAATATACTACCTAACACCTCTGGAGTAAGAACTGCAACAGAAGCAGTTTTTGCAGCACAACTAGCACGTGAGGCACTAGAGACTAATTGGATTAAACTAGAAATTCATCCCGATCCCAAATACCTTTTACCAGACCCTATTGAAACCCTCAATGCCGCCGAAGAGCTAGTAAAATTAGGTTTTGTAGTGATGCCATACATACACGCAGATCCTGTGTTATGTAAAAGGCTGGAAGATGTGGGAGTACAATGTGTAATGCCCCTAGGAGCGCCAATAGGTACTAATAAGGGAATAAAAACGGTAGACTTTCTGGAAATTATCATTGAGCAAAGTAATGTGCCAGTAATTGTAGATGCTGGAATTGGTAGTCCGTCGCATGCGGCTTATGCTATGGAGTTAGGAGCTGATGCTGTGTTAGTGAACACAGCCATCGCAGTGTCTAAAAATCCTGTAGCTATGGCAAAGGCATTTAAAATGGCAGTACAGGCTGGGCGCATGGCTTACAATGGAAAATTAGCTCCGGTAAAAACATATGCAGAAGCTAGCAGCCCGCTCACTTCTTTTCTTAATTAAAACAACTGCCTATGTCTTTTAAAAACACCTTTGACACCTATGACTGGGATACCGTAGAGAATGAAATCTATAGCTACACAGCACAAGATGTGCGGCATGCTCTTGATAAGGAAAAAATAGAATTGGAAGATTTTAAAGCACTCATTTCTCCTGCTGCCAAAGACTTTCTTGAGGAAATGGCACAGCGTAGTCATGCGCTTACTAAAAAGCGATTTGGTAATACCATGCAGATGTATATTCCGATGTATCTGTCTAATGAGTGTCAAAACATATGTACGTACTGCGGTTTTAGTATGACTAACAAAATCCCTCGCAAAACCCTTAGTGATACCGAGATTTTAAAAGAAGTAGCATTCTTAAAATCTAAAGGGTACGATCACATTTTACTAGTTACCGGAGAAGCAAACAAAACGGTAGGCGTTTCTTATTTAAAGAACGCTATTGAACTCATAAGAGCACATTTTGCAAACATTAGCATCGAAGTGCAACCGCTAGATCAAGAGGAATATGAACAGCTTATAGAAGCTGGTTTATATGCCGTGTTGGTATATCAAGAAACGTATCATGAAGCAACGTATAAAACACATCACCCTAAGGGCAGAAAATCTAACTTCGATTATCGCTTAGATACACCTGACAGACTTGGTAAAGCTGGAATACACAAAATAGGTATTGGTGCTTTATTTGGTCTTGAAGATTGGCGTGTAGATAGTTTTTATACAGCCTTACATTTAAAATATTTACAAAAATGCTATTGGAAAACAAAGTACTCCATCTCCTTCCCTAGGCTAAGACCGCACCAAGGAGAAGTGCAACCTAAAGTTGAAATGACAGATGCCGACCTGGTGCAGCTTATTTGTGCATATCGCTTACTAGATGAAGATGTGGAGTTATCAATGTCTACTAGAGAAAGTGAACGCTTCCGTAATAACATTATAAGTTTAGGGATTACGTCAATAAGTGCACAATCTAAGACAAACCCTGGAGGATATGTGGTAGATCCACAATCATTAGAGCAATTTGAAATCTCAGACGAAAGAGATACGGAAGAAATCAAACAAATGATTGAATCTAAAGGATACCAAGCGGTTTGGAAAGATTGGGATAAAAGTTATTTTAAAACTGTGTAAAATGGATCTAACCACTTCAGAAAAACAACAGTATAGCAGACATCTTATTCTAGACCAAATAGGAATAGAGGGCCAATTAAAAATAAAAAATGCAAGTGTTTTAGTGATAGGTGCTGGTGGTTTGGGATGCCCCGCGTTGCAATATCTCACAGCAGCAGGTGTAGGCAGAATAGGGATTATAGACAACGACCTTGTTGAGCAATCTAATTTACAACGTCAAATTTTATATACTCATGATGATATTGGAAGTAACAAAGCGATAATAGCTGCAAGCCGCTTAGAAAGGCTCAACCCTTATATTAAATTTGATAAATACCCAATGCGTCTTACTAGAGATAATGCGCTAGAGCTCTTTGCAAACTATGATATTATTGTGGATGGTTCTGATAATTTTGCTACTCGATATTTAGTAAATGATGCTGCTGTATTAAAAGATAAACCTGTTGTGCTGGGTTCTATTTATAAATTTGAAGGTCAGCTGGCTGTATATAATTATAAAAGTGGTCCTACATACCGATGTTTATACCCAACACCTCCTAAGCAGAATGAAATGCCTAATTGCTCTGAAGCCGGAGTGCTAGGCGCACTAGCAGGAATTATAGGTGCATTTCAAGCAAATGAAGTATTAAAAATCATCTGTGGAATAGCTGATGTTCTTTCTGGCAAACTGCTCACCTATAATATGATAAGCATGGAACAAATGATTTTAGGATTTGAAAAAGATACTAGTATTATAGTTAGTTGTCTTGAAGATGAGTACGAATTACAATGTGAGTTTCCTATTGACAATATGGGAATTACAATAGATGAGATTAATAAACATCCAGACAAATACAATCTTCTAGATGTTAGAGAGCATCATGAAAGAGCAGTACATCATATAGGAGGGCAACATATTCCTTTAGGCGAACTGCAGAATAGAGCACACGAAGTACTGCAAACTAAAGATCTGGTTGTGTATTGTAAAGCTGGTGTACGTAGTAAGAAAGCCATCAAATTATTGCAAGAAGAAGACTTTGACTGCAGGCTTTTATATTTAACGGGAACTGTTTTGTAGTTTATTGCTGAACAACCTTAATTCTATACAAAAAGAAAACGCCTTAGCTATGCTAAGGCGTTTTATATACTTAATATTAAGTCGTCTTATGCAATCTCTAAAAGCTCAAGTTCAAACTCTAGTGTTTGTCCTGCTAGTGGGTGGTTTGCATCTACAATAATGTGATCTTCATTTACTTCAGATACACGTAACTGCTGCTCAGAACCATCAGGTCTAGAAGCTACTAATATAACACCTACTTCTGGTTTGATTTCTTCAGGTAGTTGCGTTTTCGGTACTGTTTGAAATAACTCTTGCTGTACGTCACCGTAAGCTTCTTCCTTAGTTATAGTAACCGTTTTCTTCTCGTTAACCGCCATATCTATTAAAGCATTCTCAAATCCTGGGATAAGTTGGCCTTTGCCAAGTTCTACCTGCAAAGGTTCTCTTTGTAAAGAGCTATCAAACACCTGTCCATCTGCTAATTTTCCTGTGTAGTGTACTTTTACTACATCATTTCCTTTTACTTTACTCATAATTACTTGTTTTTAATCGAATTATAATTTGCAAAACTACAAGAAGAAAATCGGCTTACGAAGGAATCCATCAATGAATCTAAAGACTATAAAAACTTGTACTGTGATATGTAGTTTTACGATGATTCATAATAACCAATATTATCTCAAAAAATAAAGGCCTGACACCCCTGCCAGACCTTTATAAGCTCAAAAATCGTGAGCCCCTCTCACGATGTTGATTCAATTGAATTGTGCGCAAAACTACTTCTAATCTTAGAGAAGCATGAACGCTATTCATCAAGAAGCTAGTGCTATTGATAATCTTTTTACTAGAGGTAAATTGATTGTTAAGCTTTATAAAAATTACTTATTTCATATTGAGCAAACTTAGGAATAGCGGCGGTAAATACTTTAATCTCCCAGTGGCTTAAGTGCGGCATCATTTCCATAGGATGCTCAAAGAATATCACATTATCTGCTGTTGTAAACGTAGCAGACGGAATGATATAAAAGGCTCTTGGGGCATCTTCTATCACTGTAACTAAACCTAAAAAACGGTGCGGTGCAATCTGTCCATAATCAAGCTTTTGAATTTTTATACTTTCTTCCTCTTTAACTTTGATGTTACGCAGCTGTAATTCGCTTGTTTTACCTGTAGGTGCCGTAATGAGAAAGTCTAGACCTTCTACCCTATTAATATCTGGAGTGATTGTAAAACCGGCTTTTGAGAGTTCGCTAGTAACAAAATCTAGTAGTTGTGATGTTTCGTTTTTCATAATGGGGTGCAAAGGTAATTATTTCTTTAAATAAGTATGATTACACAACCATCATAAAGATCCTCTAAGAAGGTTAAATCAAATGTATTTTTAGTTGAGAGTTACGCTTTCGCGAAAGCGTAAAAACTCATATACAACTGTAACCTACTGACTCATAGTGATACATATTACCTTATTAATTTCGATTTTTATCTACATTTATATGTTCATGACGACTTAAATCTCAGAAGACTATACATTCAAAATAATCTTTATAATTAAATTAACGATTTCTGTTCGCTACAAGAAGATTCAAGTGTTAGTTTTGCGCTTTTAAATTATTTATCAAGAATCTCAATAAGGAGATAGCAACCTGCAATAACGAGCAAGGTGCTAAATAGATAAGCCAATTAATTGGAAACAATGTTAACTCATACTTCTATATAATTGCTATTATCTCCTTGCAAGAATGAAGAAGAACATGACACAGACTACACAAATTACCCCAAAATTTACAGCCTTAATCCCGCTATTTGTATTTGTTATTACATTTTTAGGTGTTGGTATTTATCAAGATGACTTCTATGCACTACCTGCTCCTATGGCAGTTATTGCTGGAATTATCGTGGCTTTTATAATGTTTAAACAGACCATAAATGCTAAGATTGACATTCTACTCAAAGGATGTGGTGATGATAAAATTTTAACCATGTGCCTCATTTATTTACTTGCTGGGGCATTTGCCGCAATTACTAATGCTACAGGGAGTGTAGATGCGATTGTAAACCTTGGCTTAGATTACATTGCGATACAATATATCTACGTAGGTATTTTTGTGATTGCTGGGTTTTTATCAGTTTCTACAGGGACTTCTGTGGGAGCAATTGTAGCTTTAGCACCCATTGTTGTTGGTTTTGCAGATAAAAGTAGCGCAGACCTTGCCATACTTTGTGGAGCTCTGCTAGGAGGTAGTATGTTTGGAGATAACCTCTCAGTAATTTCAGATACCACGATTGCTGCCACTCAATCTTTGGGAACAAAAATGAGTGATAAATTCAAGCAAAATATAAAGATTGCCGTTCCCGCAGCGCTACTTACCATTGCTATTTTGATTTTTAAAGGAGTAGATCTCACGACAGATGTTACAGAAACCGTTGTTTATGAATATGATGTAATAAAAATTGCTCCATATGTCCTTGTCATTATACTATCTATTGTAGGTCTAAACGTTTTTGTAACGCTACTTGTAGGTGTCCTTGCAGCAGCGCTGCTGGGTATTATTTATGGTGATTTTACCATTATAGAGTCCACAAAAATTGCCTATACAGGATTTACAAATATGACCGAGATTTTCTTGTTGTCTCTGCTCACTGGTGGTCTTGCAGCACTTGTAGCTAGTAATGGCGGTATTGAGTTTATCTTAGTGAAAATTAAAAAACTTATTAAGAGTAAAAAAACTGCCCAACTTGGTATTGCAGCGCTGGTAAGCACCATCAATATGGCAATTGCAAATAATACCGTATCCATCATTGTTGCTGGACCTATAGCAAAAACCATTAATGATGAATATGAGTTAGACAATAAGAAAACGGCTTCTATTCTGGATATTTTCGCTTGTATCTTTCAGGGCTTATTACCTTATGGAGCGCAGGTTTTAATGATTTTGAGCTTCTCAGAAGGTAATATCAATTACTTAGATCTTGTAGCAAATACTTGGTATTTATTACTACTGTTTGTAGTTACCATCTTATACATCATCTTTAAGAGTGATACTCATAAGCACGCTTTCGCGAAAGCTGATTAATTTATCATCGAAGTACGTGGTTAGTGCTAATGACTGGTAGGTTATATGTAGAATTTTTTGCGAAAGCGAAAGAGAGAAGAAACCTAGAAGAGCTTGTAATTAAGTTTTGCAGCAAATTTTATGCAGCATTATAACTTTATGACAATCCAGACATAATTGTTAAACCTATCCCAAATTCAAACCTTACCGAGAACCGTACGAGAAGCTGCTGCGTTATATATGTAAATCTATATAACACAAACACTAAACAATTATGAAAACAGTAAACGTATTATCAATGGCACTTTGTGCAGGACTTTTATCACTTGCATCATGTGAAGGTTCAAAAAATGTAGGAAAAGAAGAAGCAGCAGATCAAAATGAGATGATGGATGATAAGTTGTCTCAAGTGGAGGATATGATGGACGATAAAATGTCTGAGGGTGAAGATATGATGGATGAAATGACAGTGATGGTAGGTGGAGCAGCAATGTATCCTTCTAAAAATATTGTTGAGAATGCTGTAAACTCTAAAGACCATACTACCCTAGTTGCTGCTGTAAAAGCTGCAGGTCTTGTAGAAACTTTACAAGGAGAAGGTCCATTTACAGTTTTTGCACCAACAAACGCTGCTTTTGAAAAACTTCCAGCGGGAACAGTAGCAACACTACTTAAGCCGGAAAGTAAAACTGCTTTACAAGGTGTACTTACGTATCATGTAGTTGCAGGAAAATTTGATGCAGCTGCTATCATGAGCGAGATCAAAAAGAACAACGGTACGGCTACATTTACTACTGTAAACGGTGGTAAACTAATGGCTTCTGTAAAAGGAACATCAGTAGTTCTTATGGATCAAAATGGAAACAGCTCTACAGTAACTATTGCAGATGTAATGCAGTCTAACGGTGTGATACACGTAGTAGATACAGTAGTTTTACCAGCTAAATAATTATAAGAATACCCAACTTGAAAAGCGTCAACTGTAAATTACAGTTGGCGCTTTTTTTATTTCAGCTTTTTTATGCGGTAAATCACTCGTATTAAAAGAGCTAGCTTCATGAATTGGAGATTGTGAATATCTATTGTTGTTTTTTACTTTTTCGCCTTGAGCTAACCCCTATTTTTGGCAACCTTAAAATAAAAGAGATATGAGTGCAACTTGGTATGAGTGCAAAGTAAAGTATAGAAAATTTGATGAGGCATCTGGAACTCAAAAGGTAAAAACAGAGCCTTTTCTAGTAGATGCAATATCATATACAGAAGCAGAAAGTAGAATAACACAAGAAATGGCTGCCTACTTAAGTGATAGCGAAGAAATCAAAATCACAAACATAAAAGTAGCAAACTACGCAGAGATACATCCGTTTGAAAACTCAGATAGATGGTTTAAATCTCGTGTATCACTCATTGCTTATGATGAGGAAAGTGGTAAAGAGCGTAAGACTAATCAATACTTGCTTGTACAAGCAAATGATGTGAAGGAAGCCTTTGATAACACTGTTGTCACTATGAAAGACACGATGGGAGAATATACAATCCCAGCAGTATCTGAGTCACCTATTATGGATGTCTTCCCATACTTTTCTGGTGAGGAAGATGATCTAGAGCGTCTAGATGAATTTACTAGGATTAAAGATTCTGTTCCTGTAGATTATAGCGAAAAAAAGGAGCAAGCCATGGCAGACTCACTCGTTACCGAAGAAGAATAGATTAAACGATTTTACATAAAATCTACTTTAGAGAGGCTGCTTATAAACATATAGGCAGCCTTTTGTTTTTAATAACACATGCTCATCATAACTACAGTAAGACCCACGCGGGATGAGTATCTTTGCTACATTACTAAATAACCGTTTTACGTAGTTATTAAATAAGAAGATTATGATTCCAAAACTTCATTACATATCGCAAGGAAGCTCACTCAAAGAGCACATAGAACATATACAAAAAGCATGTAATGCCGGAGCTGAGCTCGTGCAACTCCGTGTAAAAGACTGTTCTCAAAAGAAGCTGCTAGCCATTGCACATGAAGCTAGAGAGATTACAGCTCATTTCCAGACACGGTTAATTATTAATGATGATTATAAAATTGCAAAAGAGGTAAAAGCAGATGGAGTGCATCTAGGAAGCGCAGATGCCTGCCCTATCTCTGCTAGGAAGCATTTATTCACTTGGCAAATAATAGGTGGCACGGCACATACTTTACAAGACTGTGAGGCACTTATTGAGAAGCAAGTAGATTATATAAGTCTAGGGCCTTACAGCACTTCTACCACAAAAGAAACTACAGCAAGCACGCTTGGTGTTTCTGGTTACAAAGCGATTATAGAAGAACTGGGTACCACTACTCCTATTCTTGCCGTGGGAGGCATCACACTTGATGATGTTACAAAAATTTTGGAGGCTGGTGTAGATGGTATTGCCGTTTCAAAAGCGATAACGACAGATTTTAATAGCATTCGTTCATTTAATGAGTTGCTCAGTGCTTCTTCTACACAAGAGCAGCGACACACTTTTAAATAAGTGTTAGTTACTCGTAACATGTGTTACGGATTATAGATACGCTTTCGCGAAAGCATAAAAAGTCCATAACAACAAAAAGCCCATCTAAATAAATAGATGGGCTCTTTTAAAAACTTAAAGTATGTATTAGATAACTTTTACGTTTACTGCGTTTAAACCTTTGTTACCTTCTTGAAGATCAAATTCAACTTGGTCACCCTCGCGAATCTCATCGATTAATCCTGAAATGTGTACAAAGTGGTCTTTTTCAACACCTTCTTCTGTAATAAAACCAAATCCTTTGGTATCGTTGAAAAATTTTACTGTTCCGTTACTCATAATAATATTTATTTAATAATTAGTAATCGATATTCAATTACGCCACAAAAATACAACTTTTAATTACCAATCTATAGGGAAATAGTCTTTTAAAAATTTTCCAGACCAATGCTTACCTGTATTGATACCATCAATAAGTGGGTCCATCACCCTAGCAGCACCGTCTACGATGTCTAATGGTGGTTGAAAATCATGTACTTCTACTTTCTTTTTTGATAGCTCTGCAGGGTCCTCATCTGTCACCCAGCCCGTATCTACGGCATTCATATAGATCCCAGACTTAGCAAAAGTGGCAGAAGACGTGTGTGTAAGCATATTTAAAGCAGCCTTCGCCATATTAGTATGTGGATGTCTATCTTCCTTTTTAAAGCGGTGAAATTTACCTTCCATAGCAGATACATTTATGATATGCTTTTGTCCAGTATTTTCCTTCATCATAAGGTTAGACAAGCGATTGCATAATACAAAAGGCGCTACAGCATTTACAAGCTGTACCTCTACCATCTCTGTCGTTTCTATCTCGCCCAGCTTTAAACGCCAGCTATTAGTCTTACGTAAATCAACTTGTTGCAAATCTGCATCTAGTTTTCCTTCTGGAAAGACTTCGCTAGTTTGTAACGAATTATCAAAACTATAAGGAATCTGAGAAAGCTCTGCCGAGTTGCGCAGTCCTATTCCTGGCTCAGGTCCATGCCAAGTAACTGGCAATACATTATTCTTACTAGTTTTTGCAGTACTCACACTTAAGTCTGATAACTCCTGAAGGCAAGTAATGTGATCTTGTAAGAGTGGCTGTGCGAGTTTAGGAAGTTGATCAACGGGTAGTTTTTCATTTTCCATTAAGTGAAAATAGAATCCAGATGGCCTACGCACCGTTTGTGCCGCATTATTAATTAAGATGTCTAGTCTATCATATTTCTGCTCTATATAATTACAAAATATCTCTACACTGGGTATATGACGTAAGTCTAGACCGTGGATATGCAAGCGATCGCTCCAGTCACCATAATCTTCTTCCTTTGCATATCGTATTGCGCTATCTGCAGGGAAACGTGTGGTTGCCACCACCGTCGCACCAGAACGCAATAGCATAAGAGTTATATGATAACCTATTTTTAATCTTGAGCCTGTTATTACAGCTACTTGTCCATTTAAGTCGGCTGTTTGAAAGCGTTTTGCATAATTAAGATCACCACATGAAGTACACATGGTGTCATAAAAGTGGTGCAGCTTTGTATACACTGTTTTACACACGTAGCAATTTCTTGGAGACTCAAGTTCTGGAGTGTCTTCTGGGATTGCAGCTGCGCCCAGTAACTTAGGAGCAACAAAAAGCGAAGCCTCTCTAGCAGATCGTATTCCAGTGGTTTTACGAGCGTGCTTATCTCTAGTAATCATCTTACGTTTGGCAGCCTTCTTTGCGTCTTTCCTCCTACGCTGAAACTCATCTCTATTAGGACGAGATAACATTCCTGAAGCCTTGAGAAGCTCTGTGCGCTGTTCTTCTGGAAGCTCAAAAAGCTGATTCGTATCGGCTACTAGTTGCTGCAATGTATTAATACATGCATCAATTTCTTGTTGAGAGATACTTTTATCTTGGGTATTTTTACTTTGATCTTCGGGCATAATGAACTGCAAACAGATTTTTTGCAAAGGTAATTATACTCTTTTGACCTTTTCTTTAAAAGTGAGTGTTATATTATGTATTTGAGTTACGCTTTCGCGAAAGCTTTGAGAATCCTTAATACTACGCACTTTAAAATCTTACAAAAAAGTATATTCGCGCCATGTGGATGTATTTAGGCTTACTAGCCGCACTTTTTCTTGGATTACACAACTTAGCAAAGAAACATGCAGTACAAGGTAACGAAGTGTTACCTGTATTGTTAGGTACACTCTGCGCTGGTTTTGTATTAATACTTCCATTTTTTATAGGTTCAAGATTTTTTCCAGAATACACTAAGGAAATAGGGTTTTACATCACTCCTATTCCATGGAAAACGCATGGTTTTATCATTATCAAATCCATGATTATGACTGCCTCATGGATTCTAGCATATCAAGCTTTAAAGCACCTACCTATCACCATAGTAACTCCTATACGATCTGCTGGACCGTTTTTTACATTTATAGGTGCTATTTTTATATATAGAGAGCAACCTAATGCTCTACAATGGGTAGGTTTCTTTGTGATTATTCTATCAGTAATTCTTTATGCAAATATTGGTAAGAAAGAAGGGATTCACTTTAGAAAGAATAAGTGGATTTTTGCCATTATAGGTGCTACTTTCCTAGGAGCCTCCAGCGGATTGTACGACAAGTTCTTAATTCAGAATCTATCTCTTAATCCTCAAACGTTGCAGTTTTGGTTTTGCTGGTATACTATTTTAATGTTACTAGCCATTCTAGCGATTACTTGGTTTCCCAAAGCCGAAAAAAGACAAGCCTTTACCTTTAGGTGGACCATTATAGCAGTAGGTGTGCTGCTACAAACCGCCGATTA
Organism: Dokdonia sp. Asnod3-C12; assembly: GCF_045063975.1. Classification (NCBI taxonomy): domain Bacteria; kingdom Pseudomonadati; phylum Bacteroidota; class Flavobacteriia; order Flavobacteriales; family Flavobacteriaceae; genus Dokdonia; species Dokdonia sp. Asnod3-C12. The sequence goes on along the minus strand of NZ_JBEFNY010000003.1, from coordinate 3,276,800 downwards.
TTTTTACTTTAAAGCGCTACAAGATCCAGATGCGCTTATCATGTTACTCTCTGCAATAAAACGTAGCCAACTAATCATTGCCGTAGTTATAGGTGGTCTTGTATTCAAGGAAAAGAATAAACGTAAGAAACTAGTGCCGCTCGCAGGTATTTTGCTTGGTGTCTTCCTTATTTTGTATTCTTAGTGAGGTAAGGTTCGGTTATCATTGACTTGTACGAGTCTATAATTGATCCTTCATCATAAATAAAATGTTCTTTTTACGCTTTCGCGAAAGCGTAACATCACACCTATACGCCTTCTTAGTTATTAAACCAGCTCTGTTTACAAACCATAATTAATACTCCTAATTCTCTTGTTAAATTAAATGTTTGTTAAAAAAGAATGAACGTTCATTTTTGATGCTATCTTTGCACCAGCAATAAGATAACATGGCAAAACTTCAAAAAAGTATAGATAAACGTAATGCGCTTGTAAAGGCGACCATCGAGCTTGTAAACAATAACGGTTTTCACGCTACTCCTATGAGTAAAATTGCCAAAATGGCAAACGTTTCTCCTGCCACTATCTATTTATATTTTGAGAATAAGCAAGACCTCGTAAATAAAACATATATAGAAGTTAAGGCTTCTTATACAGAATATGCATTTGCATCTTACGACGCCACGCTGCCAGTAGAATCAGGTTTTGAGTACATCTGGAAACGTATTGCAGATTTCAAGTTAAAGGAATGTGAGAAAGCAATGTTTCTTGCTCAGTGTGATAACACTCCTATGATTGATGAGGAAAGCAGACAAGAAGGAATAAAGCACTTACAGCCCCTACTCGACTTATGGGAACGCGGTAAAAAGGAAGGAATTATCAAACCATTATCAGATTTTATACTATACGCATATGCAATTAATCCGCTTTCATTTTTAATGATGACCCAAAAGCGAGGAGCATTTCAATTAGATAAAACTCACATGGAAGAAGCTTATCAATCTGCATGGAGTAGTATTAAAGTATGTCAATAAAAAACAACAAGAACGTAAATAATAAGAATATGGATTTATTAGATAAGTTAAACTGGAGATATGCCGCAAAGGCAATGAATGGTGAAAAAGTAGCCGAAGATAAAATTGAAAGAATTTTAGAAGCTACAAGACTTGCTCCTACTTCAAGCGGACTACAACCTTTTGAGGTTATGGTAATTAAAAATCAAGACATTAAAGAACAAATTAGACCTGTAGCATGGAACCAGTCTGTAGTTACGGATTGCTCACACTTGTTAGTTTTTGCTGCTTGGGATACATATACTCCTGAGAGAATCAACTACATGTTTGATCTTACTAATGATATAAGAGGATTTAAAAATGAAGGATGGGAAAACTACCGCCAGATGTTATTAGATTCTTACCCACAAAAAGATGAGCAAGAAAACTTTGAGCACGCTGCGAGACAAGCATATATCGCTTTTTCGCATGCAATCATCGCTGCAGCTTATGAAAATGTAGATGCAACACCACTAGAAGGTTTTGACGCTACAGAAGTAGATAAAATATTAGGCTTACGCGAAAAGGGTTTACGTAGTGCAGTATTACTTCCTTTAGGATACAGAAAAGAAGATGAAGACTGGCTAGTAAATCTTGTAAAGGTGAGAAAGCCTATGGAAGATATGGTGACTGTAATAGAGTAAAAAGATATAGCGATGACTAAAAGTATATTATTAAAAAGTAGACCAGAAGGAACACCATCTTTATCAAATTTTGAATTTGTTACAGATGAAAAAAACTTATCTGCTGGTTCTGGTGAAATCTTAGTAGAAGCAGCATATGTTTCTGTAGATCCTTATTTAAGAGGTAGAATGAGTGATGCAAAGTCATACATTGCACCCTTTGAAATAGGTAAACCTATACACTCTGGTGTAGTTGCAAAAGTAACAGCATCTAATAATGACGCTTTTAAAGAAGGTGATTATGTTTCGGGAATGCTAGATTGGGCAACTGCTCAAGTGCACACTGGAGAAGGATTGCTTAAAGTAGATCCATCAAAAGCTTCATTAAGTGCGTACCTAGGTATTTTAGGAATGACTGGACTTACAGCTTTTCTAGGGTTACATGAAATAGGAAAACCTGTTGCCGGAGAAACGCTCGTAGTTTCTGGTGCAGCCGGTGCTGTAGGTAGTGTTGTAGGACAGATTGGAAAAATCTTAGGATTGCGCGTAGTAGGAATTGCTGGAACTGATGAGAAGGTAGCAATGCTCAAAGACAAATTTGGCTTTGACGCAGCTATCAACTACAACACTACAGATGATATGGCGGCGGCAATAAAAACTGCAGCGCCAGATGGTGTAGATGTATACTTTGATAATGTAGGTGGACCCATCTCTGACGCAGTGCTCGTAAATATTAATCGCTTTGCAAGAATGATTATTTGTGGAGCTATCTCTGTGTACAACAATACAGAAATACCGATGAGTATGAGTGTACAGCCATTTTTAGTTAAAAATAGCGCACTAATGCAAGGCTTTATTGTCTCAAACTATGCAGAGAAATTTCCTGAGGCTATGAAACAACTGGCTACATGGTTATCTGAAGGTAAACTTACTTACACGGAAACTGTAGTAGAAGGTTTTGAGAATATCCCAACAGCTTTTATTGATTTATTTGAAGGTAAAAACAAAGGGAAAATGGTCGTAAAGATCTAAAGATTATTGAAAGAAAAAAGAAAAAAGAAAAAAGAAAAAGAAAAGTACGATGAACAATTTTGAATTTAAGAATCCGACTAAAGTCATCTTTGGAAAGGATACGATTGCAAAGCTAAGTGAAGAGATTCCTGCAGATGCTAAGGTGCTATTATTATATGGTGGTGGAAGTATCAAGAAAAATGGAATTTATGACCAAGTAAAAACAGCACTATCAGATGTAGATGTTACTGAGTTTGGAGGTATTCCTGCAAATCCTGAGTATGCAGTACTTATGGAAGCGTTAGAGGTAATTAAAGACAAAAAAATTACATATTTACTTGCTGTGGGTGGTGGTTCTGTAATCGATGGAACTAAGTTTTTATCTGCAGCAGCTCTTTATGAAGGAGATAGGCCTTGGGATATTCTTACACAGAATATCAAAACTGAGAAAGGTATGCCTTTTGGAACGGTATTAACACTACCAGCTACAGGGTCTGAGATGAACTCAGGATCTGTAATTACGAGAAAGGAAACGCAAGAGAAGCTTGCTATGGGAGGTCCAGGATTATTTCCAGTATTTTCTATCTTAGATCCGCAGGTTATTACTTCTATTCCAGAACGCCAGCTAGCAAATGGTCTTACAGACGCATTTACCCACGTTCTTGAGCAATATATGACGTATCCTATAGGTGCGCGTTTACAAGATCGTTTTGCAGAAAGTATCTTACAAACATTAATCGAGGTAGCTCCAACTGTTATTAAAGACCCAACAGATTACAAAGCCGCAGCAGATTTTATGTGGAGTTGTACCATGGCTCTTAATGGATTAATCCAAAAAGGAGTTCCTACAGACTGGGCGGTACATGCCATTGGTCATGAACTTACAGCAATGTTTGGTATAGATCACGCACGCACGCTAGCAGTTATTGCTCCTAGTCACTATAAATTCAATTTTGAAGCTAAGAAAGAGAAATTGGCTCAATATGCAGAACGTGTATGGAATGTAACAGAAGGTAGTGTAGATGATAAAGCATATGCTGCTATCGAAAAGACAGAGGCTTTCTTTAAAGAATTAGGAATAGATACGAAGCTCTCAGATTACACAGAAGATTACGAAGGAACTGCTGAGAAAATTTCGAAGCGATTTACAGATCGTGGCTGGGAAGGATTAGGAGAACACCAATCACTAACTCCCGATAATGTGGAGAAAATAGTCAAAATGGCTTACTAATAACAATTATGAAGATTATACAATCACTAGCACTTGTGCTAACTATTATCACAGCAACAAGCTGTAAAGAGTCAAACACAAAAACAACTTCTGAAAAAGTTTCGGAAGTAACAACAGAAACCAAAAAAGAAAAAGAAATGAACGTTTTATTTGTATTAACATCACACGACCAACTAGGAGACACTGGAAAGAAAACAGGATTTTGGGTAGAAGAATTTGCTGCGCCATATTACTCGTTACTTGACAAAGGTGTAAACATTACAATCGCAACTCCAAAGGGAGGAGCTGCACCTATAGATCCAAGTAGTGACTCTCCAGACGCTGCAACAGAAGCTACAGAGCGTTTTGACAAAGACGAAACTGCAAAAAACCTTATCGCAAATACAAAAGTACTTGCAGATATGAATGCAGACGATTTTGACGCTGTATTTTACCCAGGAGGTCACGGACCATTATGGGATCTTGCAAATGACGCAAAATCTATCGCACTTATTGAAAAATTCAATAGTCAAGACAAGCCAGTTGCTTTCGTATGTCACGCTCCAGCTGCATTAAAAGATGTAAAAGGAACTGATGGAAACCCATTAGTACAAGGGAAAAAAGTAACAGGATTTACTAACACTGAAGAAGAGGCTGTACAACTTACTGAGGTAGTACCTTTCTTAGTAGAAGACATGCTAACTAAAAACGGTGGTATCTATTCTAAAAAAGAAGATTGGGCTGCATATGCAATCCAAGATGGAAACCTTATTACAGGTCAAAACCCAGCTTCATCAGAACTAGTAGCAGATAAATTATTAGAGAGCATCAAGTAATTGATGTATTTCTTACAAGTAAAAAGGTTGCCGTTTGGCAACCTTTTTTTATGCGATAAAATGTGATAATCTTTAATTTGTTTGCTGTAGAAGGGTTACGCTTTCGCGAAAGCGTAAAACTATAATACATCGTTACTATCTCCTACTCTGCCTTTCTGAGGACCTCAAGGGGAGAACTGCGCAATACACCTCCTATATTACTGAGGCCAATGAACACAACCAATGATGTGATGCCAGGTAGAAATACTAGGAATGGGATTAATGATGGGACAAACGGCTCTTTAAATACAAATATTGCTAGCATTAAACTACTCACTAATGCCAGTAAGATCCCAACTAAACTACCCAAAACACCTAAAAAGAAGTATTCAAATGCCGAAATCTTAAGAATCTGCTTATTTTTTGCACCTAATGTTCGCAGTAGTACGCTTTCTTTTATGCGTTGATATTTACTCGTACGTACAGAACCTATAAGTACGATGATCCCTGTAAGAATACTAAAGAATGCCATAAAATTGATTATCCACGAGACTTTGCTCAAGATATCTTCCACCACATTATAAACCTGTCTTAAATCAATAATAGAGACGTTAGGAAATGCCGTAACCAAATCCCGCTGTAATCCCGCCGATTTTTCTTTAGTATCTGCATACGTGGTTAACACATTAAACTGAGGAGCATTCTCAAGTACACCCTTAGGAAAAACGATGGAGAAATTGAGTTGTAATCGTGCCCAATCAACCTTGCGAATACTTCCCACGGTAGTTTCCATAAGCACTCCTTGCACATTAAAAACAATAGGATCACCTACAGTCACATTTGCATCATCTGCAAGATTATCAGAAATGGAAATTTTTATAGGTTCGTTAGGTGCTATAGCGTCTATCCACTCCCCTTCTATAATTTCTTCTGATGCTATAATCTCATCCCTGTAAGTAGTTCTAAACTCATGGTTGAGAATCCACTTACGTATTTGTGCGGTACTATCTGTACGTAAGGTGTTTACTAGAATTCCATTAATACTGTGCATACGCATAGTCACTAGCGAAATATTATCAATAACTTGTAAATCATTAGTTTTGAAAATAGTGGCTACCTCCTCAACTTGATCTGGCTGGACGTCTAGCGTAATGATATTTGCACTATCCGAGGTGTTACCTACTTCCGTTTTGGCAAGTAGAATGTCCTTTGTAAAATAAAGTGTACTTATTAAAAAAGTGCCTAAACCTATGGCTACCATCAATACTAAGGTTTGATTATTAGGTCGGTATAAATTAAGCAGACTTTGGCGCATGGTGAATGATGCCTTCTTAGGGAAGTATTTCTTAACGATGAGCATAGTACCTCTTGCTACTCCAGCTAAAGCAGCAAATGTCACGACAACACCGCCTACAAAAGCGAGCGCAAATAGACCATCCTTTAATAACCAAAAGGAAAATAAATATAGTGATACCAAAATGAGTCCTACGACCACTAATCTAGCTTTTGCACTTTCTTGATTAGATGTTTCCGTTACTCTTAACACATCTAATGGAGACACATACCAAGTACGAATAAGTGGTAATAGCGCAAATAAAACAGACATACATAAACCAAGTAATACTCCCATGATGAGTGGCTGTATGGAAATATTTATGGTCACATCAAAAGGTAAAAACTCTTGTAGGATATAAGGGAATAACTCTTGTAGACCTGCACCTATGATGGTGCCTATGATTCCACCTATTAATCCTATGCTAGCTATTTGTATCAGAAAAATTAAAAAACTCTGTTTTCTAGATGCTCCCATGCACTTTAAAACAGCGATGGCTTTCAGTTTTTCTTTGATATAGATATTCACAGAACTAGCGATACCTACGCATCCCAATAGAAGTGCTATAAATGCTGCTAGGTTGAGAAATGCTCCTACATTCTCGTATCGCTGTCCTAAGCGTGCGCTGGTGCTTGTATGTGTATCTATGTCTGCATTTTCTAATTTGAGAATTGGATCTATGCTTTTTTCTAAAGCATCAAGATCTATGGAAGGCGCTTTATAGAAGAATTGATATTCCTTACGACTACCAAACTGCAATAGCTCCGTCTCTGCAATAAAACGATTAGGGATTATTACGGGCGGTGCAACAGAACTTGATACAGCACTGCTTCCTGGCATAGATATTAACTCCCCAATGATAGGCAACGTGATTGCTCCTACTTTGATAGAATCTCCAGGAACCACACTGTACTGTAGCATAAGAGTTGCGTCAACGAGAGCTCCGCCATTAACCTGATAACTAGTTCCTGCGTTTACAGGATTAGTTTGCATAGTTCCATAAAATGGAAAATCACCTTCTAGACCTCTTACTCGTACCAGTTTTGTTCCTCCATTTTTAGGAAACGCAATCATAGATACAAAGTTCACCTCTGATGCATCTGGTTGAAGCGAGTCTATGATAGCTTGAGCACGCTCGCTTGGAGCTTGTCTACTGTCAATGATATAATCTGCCCCCATGAGGGTTTTAGATTGTCGCTGTATATTTTCTGTAAGATTCTGGCTAAATAGCTGAATAGATACCACCGCTCCAATTCCTAATATAATGGAAGCCATAAAGAGCAACAAACGCACTTTACTTGCTTTAGCATCCCGCCATGCCATTTTAAACAACCAACTTGTAGCTGCCTTGGTGATTAGTTTTGGATTATTCAAGATGCTGTGGTGCGTTCGTTAGTTAAAATTTGGCCTCCTTTTAATCTCAAGATTTGTTGCGTTCTATTTGCTAGATCTAAGTCGTGTGATATAATCACTAAGGTAGTTCCGGCACTTTTGTTTAGTTCAAAAAGGAGTTTTATCACTTTTTCGCCAGTTTCTTCATCAAGATTTCCCGTAGGTTCATCTGCAAAAAGTATCGATGGTTTATTTACAAAAGCTCGTGCAAGAGCAACACGCTGTTGCTCTCCACCAGAAAGTTGGGAAGGATAATGATCTATACGATCAACTAGACCTACCTGCTCTAGTAGTTCTTTTGCACGTGTACTAGCATTCTTGTCTCCCTGAAGTTCAAGAGGTACACTCACATTCTCTATGGCTGTAAGTGTTGGTAATAATTGGAAATTCTGAAAAATAAAACCTACTTCTTTATTGCGTAATGCAGCACGCTCATCTTCGTTTAATGCACTTAAGTTATGACCGCATAACTCAACAGTACCAGCATTAGGCTGGTCAAGACCTGCGCATAAACCTAGCAAGGTCGTTTTACCACTACCCGACGGACCTATGATAGAAAAAGTCTGACCTTTTTCTACTTCAAAATCTATATTTTGCAATACGGTGAGCTGTTTTGAGCCGCTGGTATACGTCTTTTCTAGCCCGCTTATCTTTAATATCTTTGACATGCTTCCTTAAATAAATACAACTAATTATGTTCTCTATAAAATTAACACAATGGTCTTTAAAAAGCCCACAGTCGCTACAATACATTATCACAAAGTTTAGTATTGTTATAATGTCGATTTCCTTCGCTTCATGTAACAGTAATACGGCTACAAAAGAACAAGTTGTACAAGAGCCCACAATAGCGGTTTCTCAAGAAGAGGTACATGATTCAAAAAACACACTACTCTTCTTTGGAGATAGTATTACTGCTGGCTATGGCCTAGATGATACAAATGATGCCTATCCAGCACTCATCCAAAACAAAATAGACAGTCTAAACTTAGATTATGAGGTGATAAACTCAGGCTTAAGCGGAGAAACCAGTGCAGGTGGTCGAAGCAGGATAGATTGGATACTAAATCAACCTATAGATATATTTGTGCTAGAACTTGGTGCAAATGACGGCTTACGAGGCGTTGCTGTAGAAGAAACCAGAGAAAACCTTCAAGCTATTATTAATGCTGTACGCGCCAAAAGTCCGTCTACTACTATTGTTCTTGCTGGAATGCAACTGCCTCCTAATTTTGGAGAAGTGTATACATCTAATTTCAAAAACATGTTTTTAGAACTTGCTACCTCAAATGATATAAGCTTGATTCCTTTTATTTTAAAAGACGTGGGCGGTATTAAAGCCCTTAATCAAAATGATGGTATTCATCCTACAGAAGAAGGTCATGAGATTGTTGCCGAAACTGTCTGGGATACTCTAGAAGAGCTTCTCACCAAAAAGCATTAAACAGTATTGATTATCAGTTATTTGAAAATATAAATATATCATCAATTGCATCTTGTCATTTTACAACGCGCTAATGCGTTAAAACACTCTTATCACCTTCTTAAAATACCTTTAAGACCCATGGTAAAGCTGTAAAGTCCACTTAATTTTATAAAAAAACAAAATTATGGAACTTACAAATAAGACAATAATCATAACAGGAGCATCAAGTGGTATAGGTGAAGCAACCGCACACAAACTAGCATCACACGGTGCAAATGTGGTATTAATGGCTCGTAGTGAAGATAAATTGCAAGAGCTACAAAAAGCAATTACCGATAATGGTGGAAAAGCGATTGTAGCAACAGGTGATGTAACAAGCAAAAAAGATTTTGACAAAGGTGTTGCTGCCGCGGTAAAAGAATATGGCAAAGTAGACGGCCTTATTAATAATGCAGGATTAATGCCATTATCTTTTGTAGAAAAGCTCAAAACAGATGAGTGGATGCAAATGGTAGATGTAAATATAAAAGGAGTATTAAATGGAGTTGCAGCCGTTTTACCAGAACTTAAAAAGAATAAAGGAGGCCATATCATAAACATCTCTTCCATGGCAGCACACCGCTATTTCCCAGGTGGAGCTGTGTATTGCGCTACAAAGAGCGCCGTAAAGATGTTTTCTGAAGGACTACGTCAAGAGCTAGCTCCAGAATATGGAATTAATGTTACCTCTATCGAGCCAGGCGCAGTAAGCACTAGCCTTACTGAGACAATTACAGATGAGGACGTTAAGGAAATGATGGAAGGAATGCAAGAAATGACAACGCTAGAAGCAGAGGATATTGCAAATGCAATTTACTACTCATTAAGCCAGCCATCACGTGTCAATATTAATGATGTGTATATTGTGCCAAGTGAGCAAAAATAAGCTTAGATAAGAATTACAATAGAAAAAAAATAGGGTATGCTTTCGCGAAAGCATACCCTATTTTTTTTACCAAATTTCTATACGCTCCTCCTCGGTCTTAAAGTTCTCTTGTCCTTCAGTAACATTAAAGGCTTCGTAAAAAGGCGTAAAGTTCATTAATGGGCCGTTTACACGCCACATAGGTGGTGAGTGTGGGTCTGTAGCAACATAGTTGCGTAAGTATTCATCTCTTGTCTTCACTCTCCAAATACGAGCTACAGACATGAAAAAACGTTGATTAGGAGTATAACCGCCTATAGAGATCGTGTCTTTTCCTTGCTCTGTCATTTTAAAAGCATCATAAGCAATTGCGATTCCGCCATTATCTGCAGTGTTCTCACCTACTGTGAGTGCTCCTTTAAGGTGTACACTATCTAAAACGGTAAAAGAATCATACTGCTCGATAATTTGCTGCGTCTTTGCCTTAAATTTTGTGTAGTCATCATCCGTCCACCAGTTTGTTACATTTCCATCCTTATCATACTGTGCTCCTTGATCATCAAAAGCATGTGTAAACTCATGTCCTATCACCATGCCTATACCTCCATAATTTACAGCATCGTCTGCATAAAGATCAAAATATGGCGGCTGTAAGATTCCTGCAGGAAACACTATTTCATTAAGAGATGGGTTATAATATGCTGTAACAGTGGATGGAGTTGTACCCCATTCATCACGATTAGGCGCTTTATTCAATTGTTTAAGTTCGTAGTCATAACTATCTTTACGCAAGTCTACTACGTTTTCAAAAAACTGCCCTCTGTCGATTGACACATTATACTCGCGCCATACATCGGGATATCCTATTTTCTTGTTTATGGCATATAGCTTTTCTTTAGCTTTTACTTTGGTACTATCACTCATCCATGCTAAGTTTTCAATGCGAACTTCAAGTGCGCTTTGAAAATTATTTACAAGTTCCAGTGCTCTCTTTTTGGCATCTTCATTAAAGTAAAGCTTAACATATAATTGTCCTAATGCAAACCCTATTTGCCTGTCTACATTGCGCACCATACGTTTAGATCGAGATTGTTGCTCAGACTGTCCAGATATCACCTTAGTATAAGCAAATGCAGCATCTTGAAAAGGAGTGCTCAACATAGTATCATGACTGCTTATAGAATGCGCTTTTAGATATAATTTCCATTGCGCTAGTGGTACACTTGATAACATGCTATTTAATGCATCATAATATGCAGGCTGTCTAACGTCAAGCGAGTCTACGTTTGCTCCTAAGTTCTCTAGCATTTTCGGCCAACCTATAGCAGGTTGTTTAGCTGCTAGATCTTCAACTGAAAACTTATTGTAATTATCCTTTATGACTCTGCGCTCGATACGTGTTTTATGAGCGCTAGCAAGTTGTTGTTCTATGCTGTATACTGTTTCCGCTTTCGCGAAAGCGTTATCCTCACCCACTAATTCAAATAGTGTAGCTAAGTACTTTTTATAAGCCTCTTGAATTGCTTTTGACGAGCCATCTTCATTGAAATAATAATCACGGTCAGGTAATCCCAAACCAGTCTGACCAACATGCAAAATATTAATCTTACTATTTTTTTGATCTGGAGATATGTAAGGAGCTACCACCGAATAATCTCCGCTCATAATTTGCGTGCTCACAAAGTGCATCATCTCTGAAACATTACTAATGGACTCAATTCGATTGAGAATAGGTTTCATAGGTTCAATCCCTCGTTTATCAATACTCAAAGTATCCATACCAGAAGCATAAAAATCACCTACAAGTTGCTCTACAGAACCTTTGATATGTGTTTCTGTTGAGACTTCTTCTAAGATATTCTTTAATAACTCTTGCTGCGGAATATTTAAAAATCTGTAAGCCCCTACTCCTACTTGATCATCTGCAATAACGGCATTATCATACCATGTTTTATTGACGTGATTGTAGAAATTATCTCCCGGTGCAATTGAAGTATCTATACCATCAAAGGCGATAGCTTGTTGCTTTTGCTTGGCGACATCTTGACCGTCATTCTTAGTGTCGCAAGAAATTACCAAAACAGCAATGACTGCCGAATAAATGAGATTTTTCATAATGTTATACTTTTAATCTGGATACAATCAATGTGAGAATTAAAATTAATCTTCTGATCCCCAAGGTGCGTCTGGAGTTTCTATAGGATTTGTGAGATCCATAACCACTGTAAATAGTCGATCTGTACCCAGTCTTCTTAAATTATATGTAAATGAAGTTTCATCTACGGTGATCCACCATACATTAGTCGCTGCTCCCGGAATCATTTGCTGTGTGTGAACATCTGCAGGAAAAAATTGAATATTAGCTTTTCCAGCATTACTAGCAGTACCTCCATAGAAGTTTACGCCATCCTCGCTGCCATCTTCATGACGATGATCATGTTTTAATGAGATAATACCGTCATTCATAGTAAGTATCCACGTACGTGACTTATCATCACCTACAAAAAACGGAATTCTAATCTCGTTTTCATTGCAAGAACGTACATGCATGGTAAGTTGTTTACCTCCAAAGGCTTTATCTTCTTTAGGTTGTTCAAGTACTCCTTGATATGCTTTACCACAATGCGCCTTGAGTGTATTCCAAAATTGTTGAGAAGGTAATTCTGTTTGTGAAGTGGCAGAAACTGAAATTAAAACGATTGCGAATAAAGAAAATAGCTTTTTTGTCATTCTCAAATGTAATTAAATTCCAGATGGCTTAGATTATATCATAATCATTAAGAATCTATATTATAAAAAAATGATACAATTTCTCAATTACTAGTCTCGTTAGAATCTTCTATTTTCTATTTCTAAACCAATTAAACTCTGTACTCTTAATTACGTATCCTAGTCTTATGATACTACTAGATTTTTGAAAATCGAGAAGCGATTCTGCTTGACCCAAGTACCACTCAAGCATAATATATTGGTTAAGTTTACTTGTTTTAAAAGGGTTGTAATATAATCTAGAGCGCATTACACCTCTACCATCAAAACCTAGTCCTTTACGTAGCATAAGATTTAACGTGAGCTTATCATGCTTAATCTCATGATTAATATGCACTTCCCCTACTCCTACATAATCTAACAATTCTGGGTTGCTCTCTTGGTAGCCAAAAGGCAGCCAGAGCTCAAATCTTGCTGTAGTATTTTTAAAAAGAGGTGTTGTGTATCCAGCGGTAATACGATTCCAACTGCGAGAAGATATACTGTCTCTGCCGTTAGATTCATGCTCAAATTCAAGTGATGCTATACCTCTTAATTGATTATCCTTATTGAAAATCGCTTTACCTATCGCGATAGACGGATTGAAATTAACATCTCTAAAAGGTAATGACTCTTTATAAATATTCCAGAACGCCTTTTGTGTATAAGTCAAGTACAAATAAGACTCAAATGGAAGCAAATCTCTTGAGATAATTTGCTTGAAACTTACTTGATACTTAGCATCTGCGCTATTGCGATCTATATCTCTATTAGTCGGTAAGCCAGTGATAAAGTAATTATCTTGGAAACTAGAAAATGATGGTAAGCCTTGTAAAGAGTCATTAAATGCTTCTCGCGTTATTTCTTGTGCAAAAGACACACAATAAGATAACATTAGAACAATTATGAGTAGTTGTTTTTTCATCATTTTAAGATATGAAATTACTTATGTAAAAGCTAAGCTATGGTAATTTGGATACTTAAACCTACTTAACAAAAGAAAACAACAGCTTCTTGTATTTAAAACTTATTTTTTCTTCTTCTTTTTTGGAAGTGCCTTAGGTTCGATACTTTTAAGAGCAGATGCAATGCGCTCTGCCATAAGTTTATCAATAAGTTCTTCCTTTGTCAAGTGATGAAACACTGCGTGAACGCTCTCTTTTAGCTCCGTAGCAATTTCTCTGTTAGGCTTCGTTTTGAAGATTTTCTTGGCCCAAAGTACCGTATTATTATCCTCAATTTGTTGTGGTGACGCTTTCGCGAAAGCGGAAAAAGAAATACCAAGCTCATGTTCAAACTCAGGAATCTCTTTTACTTCCTCTTCTTGTAAAATAGTAAGCGCATATCCAGTTGCACCAGCACGAGCTGTACGACCACTTCTGTGTACATACATATCGTAAAATTCTGGAAGGTGGTAATTTACTACGTATTCAATCTCCTTTACATCAATACCTCTAGCAGCAAGATCTGTTGCTACAAGAATGTCAATGTGCCCTTCTCTAAACTGGCCCATCATACGGTCACGTATAGGCTGGCTTAAACTTCCATGGATTGCACCAGAGGAAAATTTATTAATCGCTAGATTTTTGGCTAGTTTATTAACTGCTGCTTTTGTTTTACAAAAGATGATACCTCTTTGCCCTATTCTTGCGTTCAAGAAATGCATTAAAACATCTAGTTTTTCAATAGGCTCAACAACTACATATTCATGTGTAATTTTCTGACTACCTAGGGTTGCCATTTCGGCGCTAACTTCTATTGGGTTTTTAGAAAGGTAATTTTGAACTATTTGTTTGATTGCTCCTGGCATGGTAGCAGATAATAGAAAAGTTCTTCTATTATTAGGCATAGCAGTAACAATCGTATCTAGACTATCTTTAAGAGAGCTTACCATCTCATCTGCCTCATCAAGCACAAGATAATTTGCTTGCGTGATATTGATAGCCTGTCTCTCCATAAGATCAATAAGACGTCCAGGTGTTGCTACAATAATTTGAGCAGTTTCCTTGAGTCGTTCTATCTGATCTTTTACAGGTACACCTCCATAAAAAACGGCAGTGCTTACCTCGGGAAGATGTGCAGCAAGTGCAGCAATGTTAGATTGTATTTGTTGCCCTAACTCCCTTGTAGGCACAAGAATAACTGCCTGCGTAGTTGGGTTAGTGCGATCTATAAGCTGTAATAACGGTACCCCAAAGGCTACCGTTTTTCCAGTCCCAGTTTGTGCGAGCGCTATGACATCCTTTTTAGACGTGAGCATTGCAGGTATAGCCTGCTGCTGTATATCTGTAGGAGAAGTAATCTCTAGTGATTTTAAGGCTTCTTGGATAGCATCCATTACACCTAATGCTGTGAAAGTACTTGTCATAGTCTCAATATTTATTAAATAATAATCTTCTATTTACTGTAAAGTACGATGACTATCTCAGTAAAAGGATGTAGTAATCTTATGCTTCTTGTAAGTGTCTTTTGGACTTACGGTAGTTATGCTTAGGGTAAATATTGCGCTTTGCAAAACGATTAAGGTTTCCAGCATTTACCATTTTTATATAAATAGGCTTCGTAACTCCAAAATACTCATAAGTAGTCCCATCTGTAAATGTGATTTCTAGTAGTAATCCTTTGTGCTGGTAATCTGCGATAGCGGCATTTGTTATCGTCTCTGTGTAAGCTTCTAAATTTGCAGCTTTGGTCTCTGGTGCCATGCTTACTAGAAAGTGGTAACCATCAATAATGCGACGGCTTTGTATCTCTGCTTCCTCTTGTTTTGCATCACCATCTTGAAATTTATCTGGGTGCCATTCTTTTACAAGGTTGCGGTAGCTCTTTTTGAGCATTTTAAGATCAATTTCTTTTTCAACTCCAAAGAGTTTCTTGTATTCATTTATTCTCTTCATAATCAGGGCTTTTATCAGAGCGCGAAAGTACTTCTTTTTAATGTAATTTAATAAATTATAAAAAGTTAATAGCAAGGACACTATAAATTAAGAGTAAACAAAAAAAAGCCCGTCAGTTATGACGGGCTTTTCTCTTAATTGAAAGTATATATAACTTAGATAACTTTTACGTTAACTGCATTTAATCCTTTGTTACCTTCTTTAAGGTCAAACTCCACTTCGTCACCTTCTCTAATCTCATCGATTAATCCAGAAATGTGTACAAAATGGTCTTTTTCAACTCCTTCTTCTGTTATGAATCCAAAACCTTTAGTGTCGTTGAAAAATTTTACTGTTCCTTTACTCATTGTATTATAATTTAATTTATTAATACTTAGTGATAAACAAAGATGGTGCCACAATCTACAATCATCAATCATCAATTTATATCCTATAACTCAAAATGCATCAAAGGTCATTTACTGTACTACAATAGGACACAATTCTTTTAAGATATTTTTTTGAAATAAAAATATGGTCTTTAAGAAACACGATAGCAATAAAGTAATTTACAACTCGTAATGAACGCTTATCTAAACATCTAAAAATAAGATAATTACCACTAATCAAAACTCATTACAACAAACTTAAATTGCATAGATTTTTAAAGGATTTTAAATAGTTCTGGACAACAGACCATTATTACATTTATCGTTAAACTATTTATAAAACGTTCAGCCTTAGATTTTTGTTAACACTTTAGATTTTAAATTTACGAAACCAAAAACATCAAAAGCTATGCAACACTCAAACAACACCATCTTAAAAAGTCTCAATGATTTAATTGAATATTCAACAGATTTTAGATTTCAACGTAGTGCTAGCTTTCAACAGCTTCACATTGCATTGATCAAACATTTTTTTAACGCATCATCTGTTGTTTTAGATATTGATACAAATAGCGTTTGCTTAGGAATAGATGTCTTAAATAAAGGTGCCGAAGTAACTATAGAGTTTGATAATCTAGAAAAATTCTTAAAGTCATGTATTCGCAATAAGCCAAGTAACGTGGCATTTTATAAAAATATACTACACTACTACGCAAGTAATGCTGCGGTAGCTTAATAGTAATTAAAAGCGGTTCTTATTGAGTCGCTTTTTTTATGCTTTCGCGAAAGCGTAAAATCAAAAAATAACATACAACTATCACTTGTTAATTCTTAAAAAACAGGTGTTTATTGCCAAAAATGTATTAATTAAAACACAATCTAATCATAGTTTTATTGCTAGCTCGGATTAGTCATTATCTTTATACAACAACAATCAAACCCACTTAATTATGAATAATAACACAAAAGGTATACTAGGACTAATCGCTGTAGCAGCAGGAGCTTTAGGATTATATAAATACAAGAAAATGTCTCCTGAAGAGAAAGCAGCTTTAAAAGACAAAGCAAGAAAAGCTGGAGACACTCTAAAAGAAAGCTACAACGAAGTTGAAGATCAAGTGTCTGAAAAACTTACAAGCTTAAAAAACGCTTTAGAGCGCGAGACTGCAAAAGCTAAGAACTCTGTAAATAGAAATATAGATCACGCAGAAGATGTAATTGACATCACTGCAGAGAATATTGAAAAGACAGTAAAGTCATAAAACAATTTAAAGTAAAAAAAAGTCCCATCTAACGATGGAACTTTTTTTGTTTTCAAGAGTTTGATTATACCCTACCCCTTCTAAAACGCATCTTCTTTGTTTGCGTCTTATCATTTTTACGTACGCTATTTATAAAATATACACCGCTTAGCAAGACACATGCTGCAATAATAGACTGAGTAGTTACATTTTCATCTAGAAAATACCAACCTAAGAATAAAGCAACAACAGGGTTTATATATGCAGAGGTTGCAACTTTTTCTGTTGAGACATTTTTAAGTAAGTAATTGAACGAAGTAAATGCCGCTATTCCTCCAAAAACAATAAGGCATACCATAGATATCTGTGCGCGCGAACTCCAATCTACAGGAGAGCTCCATGTTTCTCCTATAATAAAACTCCATGTCCACAATAAAATACCAGCACTTACCATTTGATAACCAGTAGTAATAAAAAAGTTTTTAGGTAAATCTGCTTGCGCGACAAACAAGCTCCCTATACTCCAACTCAAAATACAGGTAAATATCATTATAATTCCTAAGGTTGCTCCTTCTTGCATCGCTATCTCCCTTTGAGAAACCAGTAAGTACATCCCTATTAGACCTAAAACTACACCAATAATTGATTTGAGCTTTAATCCCTTTTTCTGAACGATACGCATTAACAAAAGAATAGATAACGGCTGCAACGCAGCAAGTAGCGCAGCAAATCCGCTATCCACATACTTAAGTGACCATACAAAAACTCCGTTACCATACACGAGAAAGAAAAAACCAGCAAGTACAGAGTTACGCAGTTGTTTTCTTGTTATTTTAAGTGATTTACCGCTTAGTCCCGCTATTAGAAATATAATAAGACCCGCAGTGGTAAAACGTAAACCGGCCAGCATAAATGCAGGAACTTCGCTTACTACAATTTTATTCCACAGATAAGTTGATCCCCAAAAAACATAAATAGAGAAAAAAGCGAGAATAGCTAGATAGGTTTCCTTCTTCATTATAAGGCCTTAAATAGTTTAAAATTTATAAGTTACGAACTTAGCTATTTTATGCACGCGGAGTGTATCTTTATTTTTAAATAAAACAACAATAGAATTTGTAATTTATTCAAGTAAACTGCGCTCTTGAGTAGTATCTTTACTCTTATTTATAAACCATCTTGGACGAAATACGCACCTATATAAACCAGTTTGCTCCCGTATCTGATATAGATTGGGAACTTTTTACGTCAAAGCTTGTAGAACGCACGTTTAAAAAGAAAGAAACCATTCTTAAAGCTGGTGTAACAGAAAACTACATTTCCTTTATTAAGGAAGGTTCTGTACGTTTATTTATACCAAAGGAATCATCAGATAAAGAAATCACCTTTGGTTTCTGCTTTGAAAACCAGTTTGTGAGTGCCTACGATTCATTTTTAGTTCAAAAACCATCTGATCACTCTGTACAAGCCCTCGAAGACACTGTGATTTTGAGCGTTTCATATAAAGATTTACAAGAAATTTACGAGAAAACTGCTATAGGCAATCTTATAGGCCGACTTACTGCCGAAAATCTTTTTATTACAAAATCAAAAAGACTACAATCACTCCTAGATCAAACTGCCGAAGAGCGTTATTTAAGCATCTTTAAAGAACGCCCTCAGTTACTTAAGGAAATTCCGCTTAAATATATAAGCTCTTACATAGGCGTGACACCACAGGCTTTAAGCCGCATACGCAAGCGTATTACTTGATACAGGTTCATTGTCTGGCATCATTTGTGAAAGTACCTTTGTAAAAAAAAATGCTTATAATATTCTTTATAGTAATCCTCTGGTATAGCGGGTTATTTTTTCAGTCATTCTTTCTCCATAGATATGCTGCTCACCAGACATTTACAATGTCTAAAACCACAGAAAAAATCACTTTTATATTAACCTGGCTTTTTCAAGGACCAAGTTACTTAAGTGCTTATGGTTATGGGATTATGCACCGTATGCATCATGCCTATACAGATACAGAAAAAGATCCCCACTCCCCTTCTTATGATGCAAACCTATTTGCAATGATGTGGAAGACTAAGACTATTTATCAAGATATAAATAATGATCGTATTGAGGTAGATCCTAAGTTTAAGAAAAACGTACCACAGTGGAAGAGTTTTGACAACTTCGCTAGCTCGCGCTTATCACGCTTACTTTGGGTAGGTTTATATATCGCTTTCTTTGCCGTATTTGCAACAGCTTGGTGGCAATGGTTATTATTACCTGTTGCCTTTGCAATGGCTCCTATACATGGAGTGATTATCAACTGGTTTGGTCACATTCTAGGGTACACAAACTTTAAGACTAAGGACACTTCTAAAAATTTATTTCGCTTTGACTTCTTAATGATGGGAGAAGCATATCACAATAACCACCACAAATTTGCGGCTAGACCTAACTTTGGAGGTGTACATTGGTATGAGATTGATGTTACTTATGTAATTATGAAAGTATTGCACCGCACAGGAGTGATAAAGATGAAACCTATCACGATAGACGTGCACTCGCACCATTAAAAATCGACCATTCTGTGAGCAAACGTATTCTTAAGTCCCCCCAGCTTAGGCGATATGTAACGCTCACAGAAGGGTTTATTTGGGTTTTTCTTATAGTAATTTGTAATCTCTTCTCTTGAAGGATTAAAGTCTTTAAAAGGCATTACGGCAGTAATTATTTTCTCTTTGCTGCTTTTTTGTAATGTTTTCAATACCGCTTTCGCGAAAGCATTATCCTCCTCATTATAAACATACACCGCAGATCGATATGTATCTCGCATGCTGTGCATTTTTGTACTCTTATGCGTGAGAAGGTGAATTTCAATTAATACCTCCAGAGGTATAACGCTCCTATCATAATGCACAATTACAGCCTCAGAAAAGGAAGCGTGTATTCCCTCTGAAGCAATATATCCTTGCGCTACAGTCAGAACACCACGCAATGATTGGAACACCGCCTCTGTACACCAGTGACAGCCACCTCCAAATCCTATTGTATGTATTTCCTTATCTTGCAATTAGTCTAGATTCAATAAAGCAGACGTTCGTTTTAACTCTTGATTAAAATGCTCCTTCGTTATCTCCTGCTTGTAGCTAGGTAAAAGCTCGCTTAATCGTTGTTTACCCTCAGCTGTTTCCATAATCTCTGGGAAGGCTTTCTCTAGTACATCAAGCATAATTCTAGGCGCTGTAGATGCTCCTGGCGATGCACCAAGTAAACAAGTAATTTTTCCATCAGAACCGCTTACGATTTGAGTCCCAAATTCAAGCTTCCCTCCTGCAAATTCATCTCGTTTTATAGTCTGTACGCGCTGTCCAGCTACTTCTATGCGCCAATCTTCATTTTTTGCATCTTTTATAAAGGTGCGTAAGTCCTTCATACGATCATCAAAAGTCATTGTAATCTGACCTATCAAGTATTTAGTCAAATCTAGATTGTGCCAGAAGGCACCTAGCATAGAAGGTATATTTTTAAAAGTAACACTATCAAGCAGGTCAAAATTAGATCCTTCCTTCAAAAATTTAGGACTAAAACCAGCAAAGGGACCAAACATTAATTGTCGCTCTCCATCTACATATCTAGTATCTAGATGCGGCATGCTCATAGGTGGCGCGCCCTCGCCTGCCTTACTGTACACTTTTGCATAATGTTGATCTATGATTTCCTTGTTTTTACAAACAAGCCATTCTCCACTTACGGGAAATCCTCCAAAACCATCTTTCTCTTCTATTTCAACAGTTTCTAGTAGTAGCAAAGCACCACCACCTGCACCTATAAATATATGATCTGCCTCTATAGATTGCTTAGTTCCTGTTTTTAAATCTTTTGTAATTGCCGTCCAATTCCCATTTTCAAGCGGATCGAGATCCTTTACTTCTTTATGGAAATGGACAGGTGTATCAAATTCTGTTTCAAGAATCTCATATAATCGCTTTGTAAGAACGCCAAAGTTAACTTCTGTACCTCGATCTATGCGCGATCCTGCCATTACCTCATCCTCTGTGCGCTCTCTCATGATAAGCGGAAACCACTCCTTCATTTTTGACACATTGCGAGTAAACTCGATAGTATCAAACATAAAGTGATCTTTAAATGCCTCATAACGCTTCTCTAGATAATCTGCGTTCTTTTCACCAGTCACCCAACTATGATGTGGTATAGGCTTTAAAAATGCCTGAGGATCCTCTATTAGACCTTCTTCTACGAGATGCGCCCAGAATTGTTTTGTGATTTCAAACTGTTCGCATATTTTAATTGCCTTATCAATAGATACAGAACCATCACTTTCTTCCGGGCAATAATTGAGTTCGCAAAGAGCAGAATGACCCGTTCCTGCATTATTCCAAGCAGCCGAACTTTCTTGAGCTACATCTCCAAGTCGTTCTAGAATTAAGATGCTCAACTCTGGTTTTAGCATCTTAGCCAGTAACGCCAGATTTGCACTCATAATTCCTCCGCCTACACAAATGAGGTCGTAATGTTGTTTTGGGATAGCTCCAGTCATAGTAAATTTTTACACTCTAAAGATATTAATAAGCTCGTTGAGTTTGAGTAAAACATCAAAAAAGAATGAGTCGGTAAAGATTGTAAATGATAACAATTACGCTTTCGCGAAAGCTTAAAATGGCAACACAACAATCTCACACATATCATGAATTTACACTTTTAGTCTTGTCTAAAAATTAAGCTGATTCAGCAATCAAAATCCTCAAAATGACTACTCTTTTCACTATGCACTTATCATCACAAATTAACTTAAAATCTCTGATACCAATCTTAAATAGCTATTCTTTATGATTAAACAATAACTTTACAAATACTATGTAACTAATTGATTTTAATACTTTTTATATTATTTTAAACTCTATATAGACAACATCTATAGTTAGTAATTACTGATGATTCATTTACCATAGATTTATTAAACAAAAGTCTTAAACAAGCATTATTTATTGAGTCTGAGGATTCAAAAATTAAGTCCACTTTGCTCTCTATTCTGCTTTAGAATATTCCGAAACTTACTAGTTCTACATCCAGAATGTATTGCACAAAAAAGAGGCGATGATTATAAAATCATCGCCTCTTTCAGGTATTAATTTAGGTTCCTAAAATTACTTTAGTAGACCTTCTATTTTTTCGATTACCCCTTCTGCTGCTCTCTCCCCAGAAACCATTGCTGCATTTAATGAACCATTTAATAAATGATCTCCAGCAAGAAAAATGTTATTGGTAAGCTGCGTTTCTGATGGCGCGCAATTGTTACGGAGATTGCTAAGCTCAGGTAATGCTTTTCTTATTTCATAAGATTTGAGAAAAGTAGCTCCTTTTATACCGCAATAAGTACTAAGCTCTGACGATACCATAGCGATAAGCGCTTCTATGCTCAAATCGCTATCATCTACTACGGTAACAGATAATAGACTTTTGGGACCAGTTGTAGCTGTTTCTAAGGTGTCGTGATAGAATATGTTATTAATTCTTGTATTCTCATCTGCCACAAGACCAATGAGTGGTTTACGGTCTTTGGGAGCATCTGTTTCAAAGTATAAGTTTGCACATGATTTCCAAGGAGTCTCTTGACCTCTCAGGTTGGGAACTATATGACTTGCTTCTGTTGCAATGATGATGTAGTCACTCTCTAGCACCTCGCCATTTTCCAATGTGATTGTTTGCCCGGACACTTCCTTAACGGCGGTGTCTAGTCTAATCCGAGTAGTCGCTAGCTGCTCTTGTAATTGATTTGGTATAGCTCCTATTCCAGCTTTTGGCAATGTTGCCATACCAGTACCAAACATCTTATAAACGAACTCAAACATCCTACTAGATGTTTCTAGTGAAGATTCTAAAAATATCCCACTAAAGAACGGCTTAAAGAAATCTGTTATCATCGCTTTGCTAAAGCCTTTATCTTGCAAATACTTTAAAGTGGTTGTTTCTTCCTCTTCAAAAATATCCTCTAGTGATTTCTTCTTAAGACTTTTATTAAGCTTTAAAATTTTAACCTTATCCCCTAGTGTGCCTATAGATGAGCTCATAGTCGGGATAAGCATTTTGAGACTACGTGTAGGATCTCCTATAGATTGCGAGTTTCTATTTTTATAAATAGTAGCTCCAGGTAAAAAGGATTGTAATTCAAGTTTTTTGTAATCAAGATACTCTTTGGCTTTCGGGTAGCTTTCTAGTAGCACTTGAAAACCATGATCTAGCTGGTATCCTTTTACAATATCAGTTTTTACACGTCCTCCTATGCGATCTGTAGCTTCAATAATTATGGGTGCGTAGCCTTTTTTCTCTAAGTTAATAGCTGCAACAAGGCCGCTTATTCCAGCGCCTATGATGTAAATCTTCTGGTCAGTTTGATTCATAACTCAAAAATAAGGTAAGTATGTATTGTTTGGTCTGTTGGTTTGATAATTCTTGTACTATAAAAATCCCCTAGCTGTGACGTGATTGCTTACTAATAAGAGTTTGTTTCACATTTTCGCGAAAGCGAGATTGTTTTAGAATGGATATCCAATAGCAAAGTTAAAAATAGGTTCGTCAAATTTGAAATCCCATCGCTCGCCCTCTGGTAATGATGGATCATGAAAAGGAGCTGCGAGATCAAAACGGATCACAAAGCCCTGAACATCTACTCTAAGACCAAAGCCACCGCCTATTCCAAGTTCATTAATAAAATCTGAGGTGAACTTATCTTTACCTTCAAGATCTTCATTTTCTGTACTGTTCCAAATATTTCCAGCATCTACAAAAAAGGCTCCTTTGAGATAACTGAAAATTGGAAAACGGTACTCTGCATTTGCTTCTAGCCTTATATTTCCTATTTGATCAAAGAAGTTTCCGCTAGATTGATTTCCAGAAGATGTTCCAGGCCCCAATGAGCGTATTCTAAAGGCGCGCACACTATATGGCC
This sequence comes from Dokdonia sp. Asnod3-C12, assembly GCF_045063975.1. Classification (NCBI taxonomy): domain Bacteria; kingdom Pseudomonadati; phylum Bacteroidota; class Flavobacteriia; order Flavobacteriales; family Flavobacteriaceae; genus Dokdonia; species Dokdonia sp. Asnod3-C12. The sequence continues at coordinate 3,252,849 of NZ_JBEFNY010000003.1, read as the reverse complement.
CACCAGAATAGTATTGCTTTACAAATGGTAATATCTCTGAGTTGCCGTACGCATAACCATATCCTGCAAAGAGTCTCGTTGCGATTTTCTGCTCATTTGCCATATTAAAATGATACCTAAAATCTACATCTAGCTTGGCAAACTGCGCATATTCCAGTCCTATAAATGTCTTATTTTGAGTGTCTGCATCATCTTTACCTAGCAAACTAACGGCGTTACCTGCAAGCTCAAAATTAGAATTGAAAAAGATTTGATGTGTTTTTTGCGCATCTACCATCCCATTATAGGTGAAACTGTAATTGAGCCCAGCAATAAACTGCTGATCAAAACTCTGTCTCAATAAGGGATTTTCAGTGAGTATATCTTCAAATTCTGTCGTGGTATTAGAGAGTCTCGTATAACTCACAGAAATAGGATTTATACGGTGTGTGACATATCTATTTGCATCCCACACATAGCCAAATCCCACATTACCAGATAATAAGGTGTATAATTTAGAACGACTCAAATAATCCACGCCGAGTGCTGCAACCGTTTTTGGGATATTATACTCAAAAAAATCTGTTGAAATATCAATAGGAAATATCACTCTTGGGAATACGAGTTCGCTAGCCAGACCTAACTCTATACTACTTAATGACTCACCTCCTCCTAGTTGTACTTCGTATCCTGCAGATCCTGTGATATTAAGAATCTCTCCACCGTTAAAAAGATTTCTATTGCTATAAGTTAATGCTAGTCCTGGTCCAGCAAAGTTGTTGGATTTAGTCACTGCTTGCACTTCTGCTCGTATGGCTCTTTTATTTAATGGCGACAAATAAATATTTGCCTCAAGAATACCCAAGCTATCTATGCGCAAGCTATCAATCTCGTCATACTGGATATTTACAAATTTATAGGCTCCTATAGTAGACAGGCGTCGCGCAGTGTTACGGGAGACATCTGGATGGTACAATTGACCTTCTTCAAGTTGTACAAATGGCGCAAGGTATTTAGGTTTAAAATAAAGCTCTTCTTGAATAAAATTTAAACTATCAAAGCGAACCACATCAGATTGCAATGTGTCTTTTAGCGCATAATTAGGATACACATTTACCTTGCTTATTTTGTAAGGAACAATGACTTTATTAGGCACATCCTTCTTAATTTTCAAGAACATATCAAAACGCTTATTGCTGTATTGATTGGTATCTATCTCAAATATTAAAAACGAAGGATTGAAGTTGTAATATCCTTTTCTTTTAAGGAGATAATCAATGCGATCGCGCTCAAGTTTAAGATTAGACAAGTCATATCTCATGCCTTTTTCAAGCGGTGAGGAAGCCACCGTGCTTATCATCTCTCTATAAATAGGCGGTGATAATGTATCAAGTTGATACGTCTCCATGCGGTATGGCGTAGGAACTTTCAAATCATAGGTGATGGAGGCTCTTTTTTTTGTCTCGCTTTCGCGAAAGCGTGAACTCACCGTACTATAGAAAAATCCGCGGTTTTCTAGTCTGTTACGTAGTAATGATTCTACTTCAAATTCCTCTACATCAGATTGATAAACAGGCTCCTCTCCTATCTTTTTATTAAGCCATTTATTGATTACTCCTGGTTTTTCACGCTGTGCTTTGTAGTAAACACTTAAATAAGGATAACCTCCTAAGATTTTAGAATTAGGTGTAGGTCGCAGCACACCTTCAAGCTCTGTTTGTAGCGAACTTTGATTTGTGATGGTGCTATCTGGCGTTATGATAATTTCAGCGCCAGTATATAAACGTTCTCCCTCTGGAATGTACTTTTCAACACTACAAGATGCGCAAAAAGCAATCAAAACTAGAGCTGAAAAATATGTAGATAATCGGTATTGCACGTGCTAGTTGTTTTTATTGTTTTCAATAGTTTCCTCAGGTGGAGTCGCTTCTTTCTTAGCTTTTTCCTCTTCTACAAGCTGCTGCTGTTTCTTTCTTAAAATAGCATCCCACAGCTGACTAAATTTATTGAACTCTTGCTGAAATATAAGTGAAATACCACTTACAATCGTTTGTCCATCTATTACATTCTCAAACTCACTACGACGAAAACCTTTAAGACGGTATTGACCATCCTCTGTAAGCTCATATTCAAGACTCACATTCCCAATAAGCGGGTTACTCTCGCCAGAAGCACTCTCTCCTGCTACATCGACACTACTACCTACGCGTACTGTAAGCTTATCACCAAAAAACTTGCGTTGTGCTGCAATATCTAGCTGTGTACGCTCTTGTGGTGTGGTTCCTTGATAATCTGTAAAACTATCTAATCCGAAATCAAGTTGAAATCCTGTTTTTCCCAACAACTTATCTGAAAAAATATTAAGCTGATCCGATAGAGCGTCATTCAAGTTATCTCTTGCAATACTTGCAAAACCACCACGACTACCATCAGAATTGGAATCTGGATAAAATCTATTTAATACCAGCAATGAGAACACCTGACGGTTGAGCTCTCCTTCTTGCTGGTTTACTTGCTGCACACGGCTATAAACTTGACCACCTATGGCGCCTTGCTCGTCTTCTGGCAAATCAAGTGCAAAATTGATTTTTGGACTCAGTAGTTCGCCATCTATATTTAAATATACTAAGAATGGTAGCTGCTGTCTGTATTTACTACTTTGAGCAGGATCTGCTCCTGCATTTGCACTTGCCATTAAAGGTGATGCAGAAGCCTCAACTTCATATACAGCACGTACATCAAGTTTTGCATCAAATGGATCACCAGACCAGCTTACTCTACTACCAGGATCTAATTTAAATGTGCGGTTCACTAGATTGTAAAGATTCATTTCATACTGACCACTAGTTACGTCGTAGACACCCGTAAGGGTCATTCTACCATTAGGTTGTAATGTAAAATTAAAATCTCCTTCTCCTTGTACTTTAAGATTATCACCTGTTTCTTTATCTATAAGAACAGTTACTTGCGCTTCTTTGTTTACCTTAAAAAGTCCTTTAAAATCAAAACCTGTAATTGTTCCGGTCTCCTCTTCTGTTCTTGTAAGTATGGCATCTGGATTTTCACGATTTACAAAAACAACAATTCCGTCACTAGATTCTATATTTGCTGCCGCCGTAGGCATCACATAAGTGACATCTGTAGCACCTCCTACTGTCGCGTCTACTGTAACAATTGGAATTTGTAAATCCCCCTTGATACTTGCTTTTGCATCAAAAATAGCCGTACCATAAATGAAGTCATTATCTTCTGGCTTAGCATTTAAAGCTTGGAAATCTTTTGCGTTGATTGTTAAATCAAAAGATGGGTTAATAAAACTCTCCGTACCAATGAGCCCAGAGACTACAAGTGTGTTTTGTTTTTCATCTAATACTGTAAAATTAGACATTGAGATTCCATCGTTATCTAAGGAGATTGTTTCGTTCTTTAAAGAAAAAGGAGCATTAAGCTTTGACACTATAAATCCAGCATTCTTAAACCTCAAAAATCCTTGATATTCTAAGCTTGCAAGTGCCCCATTTAATTTAAAATTACCCTCAAGACTTCCTGAGCCATCTTTGAGCTCTCCAAGTGAGAAGCCATCTATAGCTTCCATTTTAATCTCGTTAATATCGAGATCCATGTTAATTAATGCGCCATCTACATCTGCTACATAATCACCAGTCAAATCAAGGTCTACACTTCCACCTTGCACGCCTAAGTTAAAGTCATAGCGATCTCCATTAAGTGATCTACCTGTAAGCTCTGCTGTACCTAGATTCTCTCCCAATAAACCAAGCTCTTGCACATATAAGTCTGCCAAGAAACCTAAATCTCCAAAAGGCTCTTCTAATACCAGATCGCCATTAAGATTTCCAGTAGCTAGTTGCTCATTTGGATTGAGATAAGCTAAGAATTCGCTAATCTTAAAATTCCTAAAGTCTATTGCAATATGGTCTTTCTCAATGGTAGGAAGCTTATCTGTAATCTCTACCGATTGGGTATTTCGCTTAAAGCGAAAATCGTTAAAGGATAATTTTTTATCTGTGATGAGGACTTCGTTAGTAACTGGGATTCCCCATTGTTTTTTATTAAAAATCAAACTATCTCTCAATACTTGAAAACGGAGATTATCTCTACTTCCAGTAATTTCAGATTGAACTTGTATAAGCTTCTCTCCTCCGGCATAGGCAAGAAAATCTAATGCTAGCTCATTATTGGTCTGATTACCGCTTATCTCTGTACGCTGAATTGCAAGTGGACCAGCTGTTACTCCTTTAAAGCCCAGATTAAAATTGAAATCATCCTTATCTGTATTCATTACAAAAGCAAGACTATCGATCTCGTTACCTCCATAATTAATATGTGGTGCTTTAATAGAAGCTTTTAATACACGCTTTGCTTGTGCAAAGTCTAGATCAATGGATACCGTGTCAAGATCTTTCATGTTTACTAAAAACACTTCATTAAGCAAAGGCGACTGTCTAATTTTTCCTTTAAGAATAAGATTTACAGGATTCACCAGTGTATCTGCAACAGCCACATCTCTAAAGAAATAGCTATAAATGTGATCTTGAAGTGCTGTTGTTATGCGTGCTGGATCTGCATTTGATTTTAAATCAAGATTCATGATTTTATTATCAAAAGTAACTGAGGTACTATCTGGGCGAACTCTCGCAGTACCATCTAGGTTCCCAATGAGGTATGAGCGGTCATCATAAACAACAATACCATCATCCATCGTAGCAGTTACGTCATAACTCGTTGCATTGCCCTTAAAATTTCCTTTTAGTTTAAAACCTGTGCGCACATCTCTTTGCATGAGACCAAGCGCTTGAAGATCTGCTCCTATAATGTCTAGATCTATAGAGGCTTCAGGAGCTATAGAATCTAACACTACTAATCCATCTAACGTCATATTAAGATTTTCATCTTTATAAGTAGATTTAAATGCCCCTTTACCATTTGTGACTTGACCTTTAAGGTTAAGGCCCTTAATAGCATACTTATTATATTGGAAAGTATTTACAGTAGCATCTATACTAGCATCGAGTGTATTTACGGTACTTCCTGATCCACTAGTTTTAACAGATAAGGTGAGTGCTCCTAATTGGTCATTACCCAATAATTCTCCCATCGCATATTCCTGCACAGCAAGATCTGCCTCAAATGCAATTGTGTTACTATTTTTAAATCTACCAGCTATGGTTGCTGCACCTTGGCTTGTAGTTATTGTTGCGTTCGCTATAATATCCTCAATACTACCTTTTGCATTCCCTACTAGTTTCAACTTCTCAGGTAAATTAATTGAAAGCGAGTCTGTACTTACAAACTTTGAAATATCCCTCTTGCTTGTTTGTGCTTGTATTTTTGGTAAGTTCATGTAGAGCTTATCTACATCATTAAGATTACTAAGAGAACCACTTGCCGAAATCGCTGATTCTTTACCCCAATTCATACGAAATGATGGAACATCAAGTGAAGCCAACGATCCTGATGCATTTACAGATCCAGTTATTAATTGCTTGCTTAATGCGCTTGCATATTGATTGCTTGCTAAGTCTTTCTGAAATCGATAAGCATCCTTAACATTAAATTTAACGCTTGGTATTGAGACATTAAGAGTTACCTTTTCAGGTTGCGATGTTAGTGATTCAAATGAAGGGTAATTCATTGATATACTACCATCTAAAGCACTATTATTTAACTGAAGCTTTAAATCATTGATAGCTAGATTTTGCTCAGAAACAATAAAATCTGTTGCCAAAGATTTAAGATGGATACCACTAAATTCATAACCCGAAAGATGAGCAATTGTGCTACCCGCTTTAAAATCTTTTAAAAATGTATTTGATGCATCAAAGGCGATATCTTCAAGAATAACAGCATTGGGATTGAATACACCTTTAGAAGGAGTTGCTCCATCTACTGTATAGGCAATATCTGTATTTTTTATTAGCGCTTCGTTTATTTGAATAGTGTAAGCCGGAAAAATGGAACTCGCTACCGTTTCATTATTTGTTCCAGATGCAACAGTAGTCATATCAATACCCAACTTGCTATCTGCAATATTGATTGTATTTACATCTATGGTAAACGTATTAAAATCTGCCTTTGGGATTTCGGCATATAGTTGTTTAAAATCGAAGTCAAAATCGATTCCTGCCTCTGTACCAGTATAATTACCGCTAACGTTGTTAAGCGTTAACTCGTCAAACGCTAAAAATGGTAACGGAATTTCTTCTGCATTTGGATCTGCAGGTATTGGAACTTGATAAATATTAAAGCGTCCATTTGTTATCAAGCCGCTAGTAGCAGTAAACTTCATTGCTTCCAGGTCTACAATATCCATCTCTACTTCAAGAACATCAAATACGTAGCTACTCGTAATTCCTGTCACACCATCATTGTAAGTGATGTCAAAATCCTTTAGGGAAAGATCTCCTAAAATTATATCAAGAGGCTTTGTCGTAGTGGTATCTACCACTGCAGTTGATGGGCTAGCAAATGCTTCTGTAATAAAGTCAAAGTTAAATCCAGAGATACTATCTTTTCTTATGATATTTGCACGGACGCCTTCCCACTGTGCATCTTCAATTCCTATTCCAGAACCCTGTATTATGGGAAGAAACGGGATATTTGCCTCTAATGATCTGCTGTAAACCAGTGTATCACCCTTCTTATCTTCTATATAAAGTCCTTCTACCGCAATATCACCATCAAAGGTGATAAACACCCTTTCTAGTTCAACTTTGGTATTTGTCCTCTCAGATAAATAGGTAACTGCTTTAGAAACTATAATATTCTGTCCCCACTCACTTCGTATGAATAAAATAATTAAGAATAATATGAAAAGTATGATCAGTAAGATTCGACCAATAATGCGAAGCCATCGATACTTTCTCTTAGGCTTTTTTGGGATAGACTGTTGTTCTTCTGACAATGAAAATAGAGGATTTGATAAGCTTTAACAAATTAACGCCGATAATCGCTTTTAACATAATTTGACGACGTAATCTTCTGTTAAATAGTATCAACCTACTATTAAAATTTTAACATTGTTGTGTGTTACGCTTTCGCGAAAGCGTGATAGAAACCATAACCAAGCAAGAGTTTTTTAGAAGTTTTTGAGCTGCGGAATGTAAATTTTGTAGGCAACATAAATAGTAACCACTACCTAAATACAGAACGAAATGATCTATGAGATGGAGATAAGTAAAGGAGAAATTGGTAGGCTAGTCAGCCATTAAAACGCTATCTATAATATATAAAGAGCCATTTGAGGCACTCATATCTGAAGTGAGTATTCTAGCAGTATGACCACTTTCATCATTAAGGATGATGTTTGTTTTATTTAATGTCGCATGGATGCTAGCTCCATTCTGGGTAGTCAACTCTAATGAGCCTCCACTTTTTTTAATTTCTGATTCAAGTTTTTCTGTAGTCCACTTATTTTGAACTACGTGATACTTAAGTGCGCTTTTTGCCTCAACCTTATTATAATCACTAGATTTCTTATTTAAAACTCTTAAATTTTTATTGTCAAATGCCTCATTATTTGGGGCAAACACAGTAAAAGACCCTTGATTTACTAAACATTCATCTATTTCTAGTTCCTTAATTTGAGATTCAAATTCTGAAAGCTCCTCGGTATTGTTAATTTTAGAAACTAAGCCATGAACCTTATTATCTTCAATGATGATCTGTTCTTTAAGAGCTTTTTCTGATAGTTTCTTTTGGAGAATCTCGCGTTGTGCTTCCTCGCGTATTTCTTGACCTCGTTGTTTATGATCACAAGATGATAGCGTAACGAATGCAGCAATGCAACCTCCTAACAGTATCGTTTTGTTGAAAAACATAATAATTCTTTTTTTTACAAATATCAACAGGACACAAAAGAATGACCGCTAAGTAATCGTTAAAAATGGACTAAAAGACGTTAAAAACATAAAAAGCGAGCCATTATAGCTCGCTTTTTACAACTTTTTAATAAATAAGACACCTATTGTAGGGTATCCATATCAATTACAAAACGATATTTTACATCGTTATTTTGTACACGCTCATAAGCTTCATTAATATTTTTCATATCAATCATTTCTATATCGCTTACAATGTTGTGCTTACCACAGAAATCGAGCATCTCCTGTGTCTCTTTTATACCTCCTATAAGAGAACCTGCAACACTTTTACGTCCCATAATAAGATTACCACCATGAACATCTGGTAACGGCTCTATCGCTCCTACCATACACATAGTTCCATCTACGCCTAACAATGCTAAATATGGATTGATGTCGTGACTTACAGGTACTGTATTTAATATAAAATCAAAAGTTCCATGTTGCTCTGTCATAGCATCTTCATCCTTAGAGATTAGAACGCTATCTGCGCCTAGGCGTTTTGCATCATCGGCTTTTCCTTTTGAAGTTGTAATCATTACTGTCTCTGCTCCCATAGCATGAGAAAACTTAATTCCCATATGACCAAGACCACCTAGACCTACAATTCCTACTTTCATTCCTTCCTTGATACCCCAGTGGTGCAACGGTGAGAATGTAGTAATACCTGCACATAATAAAGGTGCAACGGCTTTAATATCTAAATTACTTGGTATGTTAAGTACAAAATTTTGATCTACAGTTACTTCTTGAGAATACCCTCCAAAGGTGTGCCCATCTGTATGCTTGTCTTTACTGTTGTAAGTCCATGTCGCTCCTTCTTTACAGAATTGCTCAAGGTCACTTTTACATGATGAACATTCTTGACAAGAATCTACTAGACACCCTACTCCTACTACGTCTCCTTTTTTAAATCCTGTGACATCAGATCCTACTTCTATTACTTCTCCTACAATTTCATGTCCCGGAACTACTGGGTACATTGCTGGTCCCCAATCACTTCTTACCGTATGTATATCACTGTGACAAACTCCACAGTATGTAATTTTAATTTTTACATCTGTAGCAAGTGTATCACGACGTTTTATTGTCATTTCTTTTAAGTCGGCGTCTTTATCTTGAGCGCCATATGCTTTTACTTCTGTCATATTTGGTTATTTAGTTTATTATTAATTGGTAGTTTTCGCGAAAGCGTAACTATTCTTCTTTCTTTTTAAAATGTTGAAATCTTTTGAAACCTATTCCTGTCTTTAACTGGCGCGCTTCATTATAATATGCGTCTGCATATACTCTCGTAAAATTTGCTCCAAAGAATAAAATCAGGCTGCTATAAGAAACCCAGAGCATGATGAGGATTATAGATCCTGCTGCTCCATATGTAGAACCAGGCTCCATAGTATTAAAATAGTATGCCATCGCAACTTCTCCTAATATAAATAAGATGGTTGTAAGACCGGCGCCTACTCGTACTGCTTTCCAGCGCACATAAACGCTGGGTAAGAACTTAAATAATGCAGCAAATAGCGTATATATCACCATAAATGAGACTGCAATATCTATTACAAAAATAAACTTTATTAAAGAGGCTGGTAAAAATTCTGCTAGTCTATTTGAAAATGCACTAAGTAGTGAAGTGGCTATAAAACTGATGAGAAGTAGGAACCCAATAATTAAAATAAATCCAAATCCCTTCGCCCTACTTTTTATAATATTAAGAATCCCATCTTGCTCATTGAGATTAACTCCCCATATCGTGTCTAGCGCCTGCTGTAATTGAAAAAAAACACCCGTTGCACCGTATAATAGCACTAAAATACCCACTGTAGCTGTAAAAAAACCTGTTTCTTCATCTCCTCGGTCTACCATCATGAGTCTTATGGACTCTGCTGTTTCTTGTCCTAAGACTTTAGTAATTTCAGCAAGTAGTTCTCCTTGAACGATATCTCTACCCCACACAGCTCCTACAACGTTTAAAATAATAACAACAAGTGCAGGCAGTGATAAGATGGCATAATAGGCAACGATAGCACTTAACTTAAATGGGTCTGATGCCATCCATTTTTTATAAGTGTCAACCATAAGGCGAGGCACATCCTTTATTTTAAAAGAACGCCTACCTTGGTCTGCCGTCATATAATTATCTGTTTTTTCCATAAAAAAACCCTTTTGCAAGGGTTTAAACGTTATGAGTTATCTTTTTGCTCTTGGAGCGTTGGGTAATCAATGTAACCTTCTTTTCCAGGAGTATAAAACGTATCTGGATTAGGCTCATTGAGAGAAGCATTTTTTTCAAAACGCTTAACTAAATCTGGGTTTGCTATAAAATTACGTCCAAAAGCGACTAAATCTCCTTTCTTATCTATCAAATCTTCATTTGCTTTGGCAGCATCATAACCACCACTAAGAATAAGTAAACCACTAAAACGGTCACGTATATTCTTCTTAATATCTGCTGGTAAGCCTGGTGCTCCCATAGATTCATGGTTTACGAGATGTATATAAACTGGTGCAATCTCTTCTAATTTTGCAGATAGGTAATCAAATGTCTCTTTCTGACTGTCAAAAGGTCCTAAATCATTCATTGCTCCATTAGGTGATAAACGAATTCCAACCTTTTCCTTACCTAATGCTGCTACAACTCGTTCTGTAACCTCAAGTGTAAAGCGACATCTATTCTCTACAGAACCACCGTAGTTATCATCTCTCTTATTTGTTCCTGTATTTAAAAACTGATCTAATAAATAACCATTTGCGCTATGAACTTCTACCCCGTCAAAACCAGCTTCAATAGCATTTTTTGCAGCAGTAACGTACTCCTCTATGGTATACTCTATATCCTCAACGCTCATCGCTGTAGGTTCTGGAATAGGTAATTCACCTTTTCCATCTACATACATCTTCGTTTTTTCTGGTCTAATAGCAGATGGAGCAAATACTATCGCATCATCAGACATGTTATCTGGATGTGATATACGACCAGAATGCATAAGTTGCATAAAAATTTTTCCACCATTTTTGTGTACAGCAGTAGCAACTGGCGTCCAAGCCTTTACTTGCTCACGACTATAAATACCCGGTATACGAGGATATCCAACACCATTAAGTGACGGCGACGTTCCTTCTGTTATTATAAGTCCTGCACCGGCACGCTCACCATAATATTGAATCATTATATCTGTCGGGATATGTCCCGCAGTAGATCTAGACCTCGTAAGAGGCGCCATTACCACCTTATTTTTTAATTTAAAATGCTCAGTGTTTAACGGGCTTAAGAGTTCTTTATAATTTTCCATGCGACTTTTTTTTTGCAAAATTAGTCCATGCTCTCGCCCATTGCGGTTAATGCGCTGTTAAAACAATGTTTTCATTATCATAAGGTTTTCACTTTCGTGAAAAATTGACATCATAACCAACTATCTTTTTGATGCAAGTAAGTGAAGTTGTACTTTTATCTCTTAAAGCGAGTATAAAACCTTACTCACATCATTATAAAAGAAAATTTGTATGGCTACTAAAGATATGATTCTCAAGAAACTTCAAATCTTAATTACACAAGAATTTGATAGTCCGGAGCAGGCTTTTGCTTTTTTTGACGAAGATGGTAATGGTACTTTATCAAAGGATGAAATTAAAGAACTATTGAAAAAAGCAGAAATAAGTGGTTTTATAAGGTCTATGGTTGCCTCTGCATTAATAGACGGATATAGTAAGGATGGTAATGATAGTGTGAGCTGGGAAGAGTTTAAAAAGGCACTTGACGAGATCAAACACTAATTTCTTACCAATAGGATTCACTTTTTTAAAATAGCATTCATAATATTTTCCATTTTTTAGGAATTATTCCTAATATCTCAAAATAAAGAGTAACTTTGTAACTCATTTATGAATGAGACAGAGCCTACATATCATTGTGTTATAGACGTAGAAACTACGGGAAAAGGAATTAATGGCAATCGTATCACAGAAATATGTGCGGTACGCCTTAAAGATGGTGAGGTAGTAGATAAATTTACTTCACTAGTAAATCCTGAACAATACATTCCGCCATTTATTACCAATCTTACGGGTATAGATGACGCCATGGTGGCAGATGCACCACTGTTTAATGAAATCGCAGATCGAATTATTGAGATATCCTCAGGGGCCATATTTGTAGCACATAATGTCACTTTTGATTTTAATGTGTTACGTAGCGAGTTCAAGCGACTCGGTCACTCATTTACTCGAAAGAAACTTTGTACGGTTAGGCTTTCGCGAAAGCTTATACCTAGTCTATTCAGCTACTCGTTGGGTAATCTTTGCGCCTCTATAGGAATTCCTCTTAATAATCGCCACAGAGCCGAAGGAGATACAGATGCTACTGTAATTCTCTTTAAGCGATTACTCACCCTCGATGAGGATGGCAAAGTAATGAGTTCCTTTCTCAACGTTCGCTCTAAAGAAGCCACGCTCCCACCACATTTACCATCACGCATTATTCAAGAATTACCAGAAACTGCTGGGATATACTTATTTAAAGATCGCGCGGGTAAAGTGATTTATGTGGGCAAGGCAATTAATATAAAAAAGAGAGTCCTCTCACATTTTTACGATAAAAAGAATAAGGAATATTTATTAGGTCAAGAAACCTATCAAATAGATTATGAAGTTACTGGAAATGAACTTTGCGCACTATTACTAGAATCTGAATATATCCAGCAATATTTCCCAAAGTTCAATAGAGCTCAAAAAATACCCACAAGCACCTACTCTATTATATCTTATGAGAATAGAAAAGGTATCATACAGCTCGCGGTAGCCAAGACAAAATATAGACACACAGCTACTCAAAAAGTATTTACTAGAGCCAAAGCCACAGAGCGGCTCATGGAGCTTTGTGAGATGCATGAATTATGCCCACGTTTTTGCGGACTTCAAGCAACCTTTGATGAGTGCTCACATTACAGTTTAAAAAATTGTAAAGGTATCTGTAGTGATAATGAATCTGTGTCTGATTATAATCTCCGCGTTCGTGAGGCATTGCAATCCTTTGATGCAGAAAATGAGAGTTACATTATAAAGGAAGACGGTCGCACCGAAGATGAAACAGCGTTCATATACATAGACAAAGGTGTTTATAAAGGTTTTGGCTTTGTACCTGAGACAGAGCAAGTGAGTCATTTTGATGAAGTAGCCTCACATTTATTACCTAAAAAAAGTACGTATCATACAGACATTATATTGAGAAGTTATTTACGTAGACATAAAAATCCGCATATTGTATCACTTGCTATTTCTGCTTAATTATGGACACAGCCTTAGATTTTAAAACCTATTACCTTGAAATACCTGAACTATTAGTAAGTCATTATCCAGATCTTAATTTTCAAAATCATTGCTATCTACGCATTGCGCTAGATAATGTAATAGGTACAAAGTGGGATACTCAGATTGCTAAGCCAGCATATAAGCATCTTACAACAGATCAAAGAAAACTGGTCATATCTTATCTCTCATCTTACGTGAAGGACAAGAACTTACTTTTATCACATAATATGATCTCACTAGCATATAGAGGAAAGTTAGTGTAAACAGATACTTTTTCCTACCCAAAGAAAAAGGCTTGCTTCTCTTACTAAGGAAAGTATAATTGGTAATTTTGCACCGTTAATCACTTTATATATTAATTAGGTATAAAGTGGCTAATAAACTGCCGTGATAACATATAATCAGGGCGTTACTAATTATCTAGCTATGCATCCAAATAATAAAAATATAGGTCCTTATCTTTTTAAACAGCTTAGAAAAGCAAATAAAGAGCTTGCTCCTTATGTTCTAGAAACAGACCGCGGAATTCAAACAATAGATTTTACAAATCCTAAAGCGGTTTTAGAACTCAATCGTGCTATTTTATTAAGCGATTATTCTCTAAACTGGTATGAAATTCCTGAAGGATATTTGTGCCCAGCAATCCCAGGGCGCGTAGATTATCTACATTATCTGAATGATTTTATAGGAAAAGAAGATGCTCACGGCCTTGATATAGGTACTGGTGCAAACTTTGTATACCCACTTCTAGCAGGATCTGTTTTTAATTGGAAAATGAAAGGAGTTGATATCGATGCAAAGGCTATTAGAAATGCAAATACAATCCTTGAGAAAAATACGCATCTCAAAGGATTCTTAACAGCTACCTATCAACAAGATCGTGCTAATATTTTTACAGGAGCGATTTTACCTGGGGAGCATTACGATTTTACAATGTGTAACCCTCCTTTCTACAGCTCTGAAAAGGATGCTTTTAAAGCAACTAAAGAGAAATCAAAAGGGCTTAAACTCAAAGAAGTTGAACGTAACTTTGCTGGACAATCTAACGAGCTTTGGTGTAATGGTGGAGAAGCACTATTTATTAAGCGCATGGTGAAGGAAAGTGTAAGCTTTAAATCACAAGTAGGTTGGTTTACAACTTTAGTTTCAAAAAGCGAACACCTTCCTAAAATCAAAAAGCAACTTGAAAAGCTTAATGCTGAACATAAAACAGTAGATATGTCTCAAGGTAATAAGAAATCAAGATTTTTAGCATGGAGATTTAAAGAGTAGTAAAAAACAATACGCTTCTTAACAACCAACTTTATTTATTTTACTCTTCCTTTAATTAGATATGAGCCATACTCACTTCAAATTATTCAAACCTTATGGTTTTATTAGTCAGCTGCTTAGTAATGATGCGCGTCAGGCTAGAAAGAAGAAGTTTTTGAGCGAGTTATATGATTTTCCTGAAGGCACAATGGCTATAGGGCGTCTTGATGAAAAATCTGAGGGATTACTACTCATGACAACAGATGGTAAACTCTCAGATACCATTAATCGATCAGGTATTGAAAAGGAATATTATGTTCAAGTAGATGGTATGATTACGGACGATGCTATTGAACAAATGGCCTCTGGAGTCGAGATTGGCTTTGACGGTAAGAAATATCAAACAAAACCATGTAAAGTAAGACGATTAATTGAGGTTCCTACGCTGCCAGAACGTTCTAAGAAAATAAGAGATGCTCGTCATGGTCCTACACCATGGATATCTGTAACTATTACAGAGGGGAAATTTAGACAAGTACGTAAGATGACGAGTGCTGTAGGATTCCCTACACTGAGACTTGTAAGAATAAGAATAGGCTCACAAACCCTAATGGGTCTGGAGCCTAGACAAGTTATTGAGGTAAAGGAGTTGCTTTAAGCAACTTTACTCACGCGTACTGCGTTCATTCCTTTTTGTCCTCTTTCTATTTCGTAAGACACTTTATTGCCTTCTTTAAGTTCACCATCGCGTACTTCAGAAATGTGTACAAAGTACTTTTCTGGTGTATCGGCATCTTTGATAAATCCAAAACCTTTTGAAGAGTCAAAAAATTCTACAAAACCAGTTCTAATAGGATCTGGCTCATCACCTTCAACTTTCTTAGGAATCCCTAAAACAATATCTTCTACATCTACCTCTTCCTTCAAAGCTGGATCTGGTGGAGTATCTACTAATTGTCCTAAGTGGTTTACGTATACAAACTCATTTGCTTTTTCTCCGCTTTCTTTTCGCGCTGCTTTTTTCTTGCGCTTATCTTCAGCTTTCTTAAGCCTTTTCTTTTCTCGTTCTTTTTTACCAAAGGTTTCTTGTGGTCTAGCCATTAACTCTTTTCTCGTATTAAATGAAGTCGTTACAAGAATATCCCGTAACGCTCACGTTTACGCAGTTTAAAAACAATTAAGTCTGTAAAAGATTTTTGAACTGTGTAACCTACCTTTTGATAAGGTATTCGTGAATAATTGTAAAGATACAAAAAATAATGTGATTTTTTAGCTTTCGCGAAAGCGTAATTATGTACACACCCCACTATGACTTGTATTTAACACCATTTGTTATCCTTTTCTTATCAATGGGTTAAAGCCCATTTTATAACTATGATATCTTCTTAACTTTATAAAAAACAAAAGATATGAAAGCACAAGCAAATACCAATAATAAGTTAAAGGAAGACCAAAAGGATACATCATACAACTCTGATATTACGAGTGAAGATCTTAAAGTATTAGGACAAGATATCGAAAGCAATATTCGTCAAGATGGTGGAGATGATGTTGCGTTAACTAATAGAGTAGAAAAAGTTGATTTTTCTGGAAAAGATCTAGATGTACCAGGACGTAGTGCCGCTAGCAAGAACACAACAAACCGAATTAAAGACGAGGAAAACATGTTATATAGTCAAGGTGGAGAATCAAAAGAGAATCTTGAAGAGCAAAGTGATCAGTATATAAAGTAACCATTTACAATAAATGATAAAAAGCGACCAAACGGTCGCTTTTTGTTTATCTGGAAGTTAACTTTACAATTAGTATATCTTTATTAAATGACAATAGCACATACAGTACTTATAGGGTTAATAGGCTTTTCATTCCTTTATTACGGTGTGAGTTGTTTGTCTTCCAATTTTATGACCGCCGAATTTGAGCGTTTTGGACTATCTAAACTACAACGAAAAATTACTGGCGTCGCGCAAATTATAGGTGGACTAGGGGTCTTAATAGGATACTTCTACAAGCCGTTACAAATTGCAGCCCTGATGGGGATTTCACTACTAATGTTATTAGGATGGGGTGTTCGCCTTAAGATAAAAGATACCTTTATAGCCGCTTTGCCATCCTTTGTATTCTTTGTGCTCAATGCTTATCTAGCTTATTATCTGATTTTCCTTAGATAAGAATAATCAATACTGAAAGTGCTAAAAACAGAAATGCAGGAAAAGACTTTTTTAAAGCATCCCCTACTTTCAAGTGCATTGCAATTGCTCCTACCATCATCACCGCAATACCTAAAGCACTATAAAATTCTAAAACTGGTACAAAAATAGAAACTAGAAGCCCCACAGCAAGTAAACACTTAATGGTTCCTACCGCTTTCATCGCTGTTTCTGATAATCCATAATGAGCAAATTCTTCTTTTAAAGAGTTTGCATTTCCTCCTCTCCAAGGTGAAGATTGTCCTTTACGCAATAGCCAAACATTAAGAATGCTTAAACCAACAATACATTTTAAAACAATCGATAAATATTCCATGTGTTTTTTTTATTTAAAATTAAGATTTTAAGATATGTAAAGGCTTCATTTCACAATAAATATTAATTTCTATCATGAAATTTACCAAGAGATTAAGATTTAAGACCTTTACTTAACAAAATATAAGCAAAATCATGAATGACAACAGCACACCCGCATTAAATATATTAGGCTCATCATTGATAGGTTGTTGCAGTGATCCTATGACAGGGTATTTTAGAGATGGATACTGTAGGACTGCTGGCATAGATCAAGGTACTCATGTAGTTTGTGCTATTATGACAGAGCAGTTTCTCACGTATACAAAGTCAAAAGGAAATGATCTCTCTACTCCTATTCCTCAGTGGAATTTCCCTGGACTTAAACCTGGCGATGGATGGTGTTTGTGTATTTTAAGATGGCTAGAAGCAGAAAAAGCTGGGGTAGCGCCACTGGTAAAGTTGGCTGCCACAGATCAAAAAGCACTAGAGTATACTACTATTGATATGCTTAAAAAATATGCCTACGATTAAGAATGGGTAGTTTTCTCGTAGTACTTAGACTGTAAACATAGTATAGTGCATTGTTTTATTACTAGCTATTTAAAAAATCACTAAATCTTAGCTTGATACGTGTATAAGTCAAAATACCTTCCTTCTTTATCTATAAGTTCATCATGAGTTCCCTGCTCTGCGATGCGGCCATCTTCTATCACTAAGATTTGGTCAGCCTTTTTTATAGTACTAAGCCTGTGAGCAATAACAATAGTCGTTCTATCCTTTACAAGTTGTGATAACGACTTTTGAATAAGCGCTTCGCTTTCGGTGTCTAGATTTGAGGTTGCCTCATCTAGTATAATCACTTTAGGAGCAGCAAGTATTGCTCTAGCAATGGTAATACGCTGTCGCTGCCCGCCAGATAGTTTTACACCTCGCTCACCTATAAGTGTATCAAGTCCGTCTTCAAAACGGTCTGTAAACTCATTTACATAACCAGCCTTTACCGCTTCCTGTAATCGCTCTTCTGAGGCATCAGGTCTAGGGAACATTATATTGTCCCTTATGGTTCCCTCAAATAGAAATTCATCTTGCAATACAACTCCTAAATGCTTTCTAAAACTAGGTAACTTTACTCTTGATAAATCTTGACCATCTACAGACACCACTCCTTGTTGAGGATTTAAGAATGTAGCAGATAATCCTGCAATAGTAGACTTTCCAGAACCAGAGCTACCTACAAGTGCTACCGTCGTTCCTGCTTTTGCTTCAAAGGAAATATTATGTATCACTTCTTTTCCTTTTTCATAAGAGAAGGATACATTTTCAAATTTTATATCTCCTTTAAAATTTTCTAGTTCTATGTCACGATTGCCTATTTCATCCTCAGGTGTCATATTCATTAATTCTTCCGTACGGTCTAATCCTGCTAGCGCCTCTGTAAGTTGGCTCCCTATATTACTCATTTGTACGATAGGTGCAATCATAAAACCTAGCAAGAGTGTAAAAAACAGAAATTCTCCCGTAGTCATCTCTCCTTGTATCATAAAATAGCCACCTATACCCATAATTCCCACAGATGCTAAACCAAGTAAAAATGTAGAACTACTAGACATCACTGCAGTGGCAGTAAGACTTTTCTTAACGTTTTGGAATAATCTATCAACACCTTCTTCAAAAGATTTATTTTCTTGTTCCTCTGCTCCAAAACCCTTAATTACTCGTACACCTGATAGTGTCTCGGTGAGTCTTCCTTTTACTTCGGCATTGATTTTACCTCTATTTCTAAAAATTGGACGGATATACTTGAAAGCACGTAAGGCAACATACCCAAAAATGGCTACTGGTAAGAACACAAACAACGTCATTAACGCATTAATACGTATCAATAGCACTAAGGATATAACGGCAGTAATGGTCCCTCCCACCAGCTGTACTAATCCTGTACCTATAAGATTACGCACACCTTCTACATCACTCATGATGCGTGATACGAGGGCTCCAGATTTTGTGTTATCAAAAAAACTAATAGGTAATGACAATACTTTTTTCTGTACCTGAGCTCTAAGTTCTGAGATGAGATACTGTGCTTGCACACTCAATATACGTGTAAGTAAGAATGATGTGATGGCTTGTATAAGAAGCGCAACCCCCACGAGCCACAATAAATCGTATAGTGCAGCCATGTCCTTATTAGGGATAATGTCATCTAGTAGAGCTTTTGATTTCCATGGCAACACGAGACTCGCTAGACGACCTATTACGATAAGAATGAGTCCAATAAATACTAGCTTTCGTCGTGGCCAGATAATGGTTTTAAATGCAGATGTTATAGTTACTTTACTCTTTTTATTTTGTTCTTTTGACATAGCACAAAACTAGTTATAATTGCGCTTTCGCGAAAGCGTAACTCACCACCGTCATTATATTTGAAAGCTGTAACTATGGGGTAATTATCTTATGCTCGTGGCGTCATACACTATTACTTTTTCCCAAAGATGAGCGCATTCTTTAATAAACTTTTTATGTGCAGCCTCATCTTGATACGCCTGCTGATCCTCAGCTGATGCAAAACTCAGCACTAGATTATAAGTAAAACTATCATCTACAACTTCCCTTGTTGCTCTAGGGGCTGTACCTATAAACTGTGTTTTTGCATACAACGAACTATCCAAGAAAGTGCGCAGGGACTTTTCAAAAAGTTGCTTATCCTCCTCGTTGGTAGGGTCTTTAAACCAAAAATACACGATATGGGCATAATTTTCATTAAACGCTGTCTCGCTATCTGTTGAGATAATGACATTATTCTTGATCGCAGCAGTACCCACAGTAGATTCCTTTTGATCGCAAGAATTTATGAAAATGCTGAAAATGAAAAGAATAATGAGTTGCTGTTGTATTTTCATGCGCTATAATTATGAGTTAAATGTAACAAATCTTACCTTTGTACGTTATATATACTCAATAATAGAGTTTATTCTTTATTATAACTTTATCATATCTTAAAATTATCATAACGTAATTTTTACTAGTCTCGGTTTTACTGGGTTTAGCGCATATTTTTTAACAGTTTTAGTTAAATACTTGCTTTTATGAATCATTTAGGTTATAATGGGGTAATACTCACTTAATACAAAGACAATACATGAGACAACTCAAAATCACCAAGCAGGTTACTAATAGAGAGACGAAATCCCTGAACAACTACCTTCAGGATGTGAGCAAGATTGATTTAATTACTGCCGAAGAAGAGGTTGAGTTAGCACAACGTATTCAAAAAGGAGATGAGAGAGCACTAGACGCTCTTACAAGAGCAAATCTTCGTTTTGTAATATCTGTTGCAAAACAATATCAAAATCAAGGTTTATCCCTTTCTGATTTAATTAACGAAGGAAATGTTGGGCTTGTAAAAGCAGCAAAACGTTTTGATGAAACTAGAGGTTTCAAATTTATCTCATATGCCGTATGGTGGATTAGACAATCTATCTTACAAGCTATTGCAGAGCATGCACGTACGGTACGTCTTCCTCTCAATAAAATTGGTGAGATAAGTAAGATTAACAAAGCAATGGTTTACTTACAGCAGGTACACGAGCGTAAGCCTACCTCTGGAGAAATTGCAAAGTATCTTGACATATCTGAAGAAAAAGTAAAAATCTCACTTAAAAACGTAAGTCGTAGTTTAAGTATGGATGCTCCTTTTGCCGAAGGTGAAAATGATAACAACTTATATGACGTTTTAAGTTCTAGCGAGTCACCTCGTCCAGATAGAGAGCTTATGCAGGAGTCTTTAAGTATTGAGATCAACAGAGCACTAGACACACTTACAGAGAAAGAAGCAGAGGTTGTACGTTTAAACTACGGTTTAGGTAATCAACCAGCTATGACGCTTCAAGAGATAGGAGATATTTTTGATCTAAGCCGTGAGCGTGTACGCCAGATTAGAGAGAAAGCTATCAAGAGATTGCGTCACACTTCTAAAAGTAAAATCTTAATGAAGTACTTAGGGTAATCTCCTTAACTACATTACAACATAAAAAAAGCCCGTTTTTACGGGCTTTTTTAGGTTAAGTAGGTTAGATATTAATGCTAGCTTTGGGGCCTAGACACTAAAAACTATTGTAAAATCAACTTATGAATTGGGGATTCTAATTGACCATCTTTTAATGATGATTCAAATATAAAACCCTTAATTCAATCCCACAAGCTATTTGTGTATTTAATCGTAATTAAATGCATTTTATCGATATTTATAGTATCTACATGTTAATATCTGCCAATTAAGACTACAGATTGTCATCTGGATTAAACCTTTGAGTACATTAGAAGTCTTATAGTTAGTTAAAACGTATCTCATAGAAGAGCAAGACCTCATACTCGCATTACAGCAAGATCCCAATAATGGATCATTTGCTATGTTACTTGATAAATATCAAAAGCCATTGTATTGGCATATACGAGGGATTGTAAAAAATCATGAAGACGCAGATGATGTGCTGCAGAATGTCTTTATTAAAGTATATAAGGGTATTAAAAACTTCAAAGAAGATAGTAAGCTCTATACCTGGTTATACAGAATTGCTACTAATGAATCGCTAACGTTTTTAAAGAAACGTGCTCGACATTTACAAATTTCAAATGAAGAGCTTCAAACGCGTATTGTAGAGAACCTAGAGAGTGATGTCTATTTTAATGGTGACGATATACAGCTAGCGTTAGAAAAAGCAATAGCGCAATTACCAGAAAAGCAACAGCTAGTCTTCCAGATGAAGTACCATCAAGATATGAAGTATGAAGATATGAGTGAAATACTCGGCACTTCTGTAGGAGCTCTCAAAAGCTCTTACCATATCGCTACAAAAAAAGTAACCGCCATATTACAAGCAGATTAAACCTTTTGACTTTTTAAGAGTCTTATTTATAGAACCGTGAAAACAACAAACAACATACCGTCTAAAAGAGGTTTTAAAGTTCCTCAAGATTATTTCGACACTAGTCGAGAAGTAATTCTTGATAATATCACTTTAGAAGTATCATTATCTAGCTCAAGTAATGAGCGCTATGATATCCCTGATGGATATTTTGAGAACTCTAAAAATGAAATGCTTGCTACGCTTTCGCGAAAGCTAGAAGAAGAAAGCACACCAGCTCAAAAAACTGCTACTAAAGTAATATCTCTTAAAAGCTATTACTATTCCATTGCGGGAGTTGCGGCTGCCCTCCTACTCTTAGTAAGTATTGTTTGGTCACAATTAGACACAACGGCGGGAATCGAGAGTATTGCTATTGCAGAATATCTTGATGGCGAAGCAGGTGATCTTGAACAAATAGAATTTGCAGATTGGTTATCTGATGATGACATTGATGCGCTTCACAACGATATTGCCTTAGACGAATCAGTTATTATAGACTATCTAGATGATCGCACAGATAGCTACCACTTTTACTTAGATTAAATTATGAGACTACTTATAACATTTATAGTTACCATCATGATCACTGCGACTGCAGTAGGTCAAGAGGAAGATAGAAATTCAAAAAAAGAAAGAATACAAGCACTTAAGGTTGCTTATATAACAGAAAAGCTATCGCTTACTCCAGACCAAGCACAAGTGTTTTGGCCTATTTACAATACCTATGGTGAGCGCATGTCTGAGATTTATAGCAGAGAACGTAAAGTACTTAAGGAAACCAGAGATCAGTTTGATACTATGGATGAAAGCAGTGCAAAAAACACGCTTGACAACATTCAGTCTTTTGAGCAACAAAAACTTGATGCTAGAAAAGCATTGTTTGTGAGTTTAAAAAATAAGCTCTCTTATAAAAAGACACTTATCCTTCTCAAAGCCGAAGGAGATTTTAGACGTGATTTATTACACAAACTTCGTGGTGATAAAGATGGAAAGCGCGATCACAGAGAACCATAATAACTCTCTTACCTTTTAAAATTAAGCCTTGCTAGGGCGTTTTTTCCTCCCGCATAAGCTGTAGAATCATTTGCAAATCTTACAGTCAAGAAAGGCGCGTCAGATAATTGTTTCCATGAAGCACCTGAGTCGCTAGAATATGAGATACCTGTAAATCCAGCTGCAATGATTTCTTTTCCATTAGAGTTAGGAACATACTGAACACAACTTTTATAGCCATCATTTTTACCAGAAGCTGTAACTATCCATGACTTACCACCGTCGCTTGTCATGGCTATATTGTCAATATTATCTTCTGGTGTAGTATAATCACCTCCGTATATAATACCTGTTTTATTGTCATAAAAATCCATGGTATAAGCACCTTGAGTATCTTTTCCTTGAGCTACTGGAACGTTATAAATACTCCAAGAAAACCCTTTATTTGCAGAGTAGTATATTCTAGACGTACCGCCACCGGTAATAATCCATGTCTCGTCACCTATGGTTTTAATATTAGTATTACTAGCAGCAAAAGCTCCTTCTTTTTCTAGTTGATTAGGCAATGATCCACAATCTAGCTTTCCCCAAGTAGCACCACCATCCCTTGTAACAATAATAGATAAACAACCGTTTACAGAATCCCCTATCGCGATTCCCTCTTCCTCATTCCAGAAAGTCATAGCATCATAAAAAACACCATCTTGTTGCTCTGTATATACTAATGAAACCTCTTTGCTTGTTCTATCATAACGATATAACAATGCTGGGTTTTCAATAGAGAGTATGTAAAAAGCCTTGCTCGTACTAGCTATACTTCTAAAAGCTGGGTTTTTACCCAAAAAGTCTATTCTACCTTTATTAGTTTCCTTAAACTGTGAAGCCATCGCAGCATCTGTAGACTTGGTTTTATCAAGATTCATCTCATAAATACCATAGTGACCGTCGCTACCTGCATACATCACTGCATCGTGAGCTACTTCTAGAGCACGTATGCTTGTACTGTCCTGATGTAAAAATTCGATATCCACTTTCGTGAAAACTTGAGCATCCTCAACAGCAGGAGATTGGTCATTGGTTTTTACATCCTTACAAGATGTAATAAGAAGAAATAAAATGAAAAAAGTAGATAGAAAACGCATTGTCAAAATTTTAGTAAAAATAGCACTATTACCTAAAGAACCAATACCTTTACACCCTCAAAATAAAGTATGAAATTACACAGAAATTTAGTCTTTGCCGCAGTTGATGCACTAGGGATGATATTTAATGACGGAGAACAAGCTGATAAGGTTTTAAGAAAGGTTCTCAAATTTGACAAAAGATGGGGATCCCGTGATCGCGGTTTCATTGCAGAGACAGTTTACGATATCGTGCGCTGGCAACGATTATACTCAGAAATTGCAGAAGTAAAAGCACCATATAGTAGACCTAATTTATTTAGGTTATTTGCTGTTTGGGCTACATTAAGAGGTATTGAAGTTCCAGACTGGAAACAAATGGAACCTATACCTACGCGTAGAATAAAAGGACGTTTTGACGAACTTTCAAAAATCAGAAAGTACAAGGAGTCTATTCCGGACTGGATGGATGAGATGGGAGAGAAAGCACTTGGTAAAAAATGGGCTTTAGAACTTGCAGCTTTAAATACACAAGCACAAGTTGTACTTAGAGCAAATACGCTAAAAACTACTCCAAAAGATTTAAGAAATACCCTTGCAGATCAAGATATAGATACTCGATTATTAGATGGGTATCCAGATGCCGTAGAGCTTGTAGAGCGTAAGAATGTATTTACCACAGAAGCTTTCAAGAACGGTTTCTTTGAAGTGCAAGATGCCTCATCTCAAAAAGTGGCACGTATGCTTGATGTAAAACCAGGAATGCGCGTAGTAGATACTTGCGCAGGTGCTGGAGGAAAAACACTACACCTAGCAGCCTTGATGGAAAACAAAGGGCAGATTATCGCCATGGATATCTATGAAGGTAAACTTAAGGAACTTAAAAGAAGATCTAAGCGTGCTGGAGCGCATAATATTGAGACTAGAGAAATCACCTCAACAAAGATTTTTAAGAAACTATATAATACGGCAGACCGCGTATTGATCGATGCGCCATGTACAGGCCTAGGAACTATTAAACGTAATCCTGATCTAAAATGGAAATTACAGCCAGAATTTATAGATAAGGTTGTACAAAGACAAGCAGAATTACTAGAAAGCTATAGTAAAATCGTTAAGGAAGATGGAAAAATGCTTTATGCTACTTGTTCTATCTTACCTAGAGAGAATCAAGAGCAAGTGCAGGCCTTCCTAGCCACAGAACAAGGTCAGAAGTTTCAACTTGATAAAGAAGAAACAGTAAGCCCTGCAAAAACTGGTTACGACGGATTTTACATGGCATTGCTTTCGCGAAAGCAATAAAAAACACCTCAACACTACTCTTATTTATCAAAGAAGAGTTCTGAGATTATACTTAATGAAAAAGCCTTATTATCGATTGATAATAAGGCTTTTTTTATGTGAATAAATCTAATCTAAGAATTAAAATCTACTGCACTATAATCTTCTTAGTTTTAGTAAATCTGCCCGTTTGATCATTTACTGTTACTATATATACTCCTGAAGAGAGGTTAGCTAAGTTCAATAATACTCTAAAACCATCATTACCTCTAGCTATTGCTTTATATGTTAATTGCTGCCCTAGAAGATTAGAAACACCTACATACACTTTACCATCATAATCTGTTGGCAATTGCACATCAAATTGATTCTCTCCTACTGATGTAATGACTAAGTCTGTAGTCCCTTCTAGGAAATCATCAATGTTTAATGTATCATCTATAGTAACCGTATAATCCTGCACTTCCCCAAAACGGAAATCTGAACAAGGATTATTAATATCACCGGGCTCTCCTCCATCGATGGCCTTTGCTCGTAATATATGACTTCCCAAAGGTGCATCTAGTGGAATTATCAGATCAAAACTATCTAGCGTATTTGCTCCTGGGAAAGGAACGCCTTGAATCAATTGTTCTGACTCTTCAAAAATGAAATTATCATTAAAATCAATCCATACCGAGAGCACTTCGATACCTGCTCCTGCATCATAATTATGACGCGCTTGAAGTACGTATTCATTTTGACCAGCTACATTACTTAGTGTCGTCTCAAGATCTGTACGATCTGCATAACCTTGAGGCCCGTTTGAAGGCTCTGTATTACACCCATCACCACCATCATCTACATTGATGGTGTTTAATATAAATTGCTTAATTCCGTCTGCCTGGCATCCATTACCATTAGGCTCTGTCGCTCTAGGCATACAAGAGTTGACTACTTCTGTAGTTGCAATATCATTTGTAGGATCTTGATCACCCACGCTATTAGTTCTAGCTTCTAACTGATACGTAGTAAATGCTGAGATATCTGCTTGTCCTGTAAATGAGAATTCCTCAATCGCTCCAGGAGCGATGGCGCCAGTAAATGTTTCTACTACGGGAGTTCCTCCGTTTGTACTGTACTGTACTTCAAAATCTGACTGCGCTATGGCGCCAAAATTCTTTATACGTATAATCACTGTTTCTTGAGATAAACCTCCAGCCGACTCTGGAGCCGTGATACTTAATACTCCAAGATCATTTTCATATAAGTGCGTTACTGTTTTTACAGCATCATTATTTACTGGAGCTTGATCTGTTACGAGACTAGTCTCCGCAGCTATTACATAAGATTGTCCTTGTATGGACAAATCTGCTGTGGCTATAAATTCATAAGAGCTGTTAGAGTTTGGAGCAATTGGTCCTGCAATTACCTCATTTGCTATCACCACTCCATCCAGGGATAAAGAAATTGGAATAGCTACTTGTGGGTCTGTTCCAAAGTTCCTTACGGTAACTTGAACCGTTTCTGTACTTGTTAGGATTCCATCTACTGGTGAGTCGATAGCAATTACACCTACGTCACTAGTAAATCCATCAGATAACCTAAAAGAAGCTATTTGCGTATCCCAAAAATTGGTTGCCGAGAAATATTCTGCCGTATGCCAAAAAGAAAAGTCATTTGGATCCATTGTTAAATGTGAGTAATCTCCAAAACGATTAGTAAAAGTTTGTATTCCAGAACCTTGTATAATGATAGCTTCACCCAGTGTCATCTCACCAGCAGTATCACCATCAAAACGCCCTGTATAACTGATTCCGATAAAATCACTAGCGCTTCCTATATTAAAGGCTAGTCCTATGTTCCCTTGAGCATCCATTGCACCACTTCCCATAAAACGACTTTTTCCATCCTCAGGAGCATAAGTTCCTTGCTGGAAAACACTCCATGGTTCTGTATCACTGTTACGCAACTCTGTCCAGCGTATTCCTGATCTATCATTTCCGTCTACATCTACATTAAATGTGATAAGCCATGAATTATGATCTTCAAAACTTCTATAGTTTGCAGCATAAGAAATAACACCTCCTATCATATCTATTTTTCGAGAAGAACCAGGCTGTGCCAGATCTCCCTCTCCAAACTCTGCAAACACAGAATCAAATGGAGCAACAGGAATTTCTAAAGGCATTGATACTGTTGAACTACTAGGTTCGTCAAAATTTACATCTAGCTCCCATACTTTCAAGTGATCTTCTGTAATAGCTCCACCCCAGCCGTCGTCTTGTAAATAAACAATATAACCTGGAGCATCTTCAGGAAATGAGAATCCCGTAAGGTTTGCTGGCTCTGGACTAAAAACAGTTCCCGGATTACGGGTAATTCCTGGAAGATTAAAACCAACTAAAGTTGGGTTTTCTTCTCCAGCGAGCATTGCTGCTCTATCTAATGCATAGGTTGTATTTCCTTGATTTTTATTTGCCGTTAAGTAATATGCGTCTGGCCACACTGCATAATGTGGATAGTCTGGAAAGGCATCTAACTGAAATTGATATAAGAAGTAAGCACCTGTAGGGTCTGGAGTTTCTGAAACACCTATTACAAGAATATTATTTAAACTAGCAACATTAGAGGTTTGAAACTGACTAACAAAAAAGCGATCTGCTAGTTGGTCATACATAACAATCGGATCTCCTTCATTTTGCCCGTTTCCTAGAAAATTCCCTAATGCTGTAGGTCCTGCAAGTAGTGTTCCTTGCTTATCATATATATTAATGACACTATTTACTCCTTGTACGTAATGATTAGGCCCCACCGCTCCAGAAGGATCTGGTGGTGTAGCATTAGATTGTGAAGAGTTTCCTCCACCAAAGTTGGCTTCAGTCTCTAGCATCATAAATTGTCCAGTTGTAAACTGCGCAATAGGATCTGCACCCAGCGGTAACGCTTGATCATTAACCTTCTGATTTCCTCGTAGATTATTAGGAACAATAGTAATCTCTGAAACTCCTTGGGATCTATTTGCAGCAATCACTGGTATATCTCTTAAAGCTGCTGTTTTACCAATAAAATTTCCTTTACTAATTTCTGTAGGAGGTAATAACTCCTGCGCAGTTAGATAAGTAGAAAATGTAATTAGTAAAAGAATAAGTAGTTTGTTCTTCATAATCTAGGGTTTTCATTAAAGATAGTGTATTGCTAGTTATTTACAATAGTTAATAACTCATTATAAGAACAAGACAAAGAGATATTATCCTACCTATAATATCAATAAATATTGTAGTAAATTTACTTCCTTAAACAACGCAACAAAACCAATCGGATGATCCACTTCTTTGGAAACCCTCAAGGCACTGTTTACGCAGTACAAAGTACACAAGCATTTACACAAGATGATACCGCAAAGCTGGTATGGCTTTTCGGCAACTCTCATAAAATTGAAGCGTCTCATATTGACGCTTTTTTTATTGGACCACGAGCCGCTATGATTACTCCGTGGAGTACTAATGCTGTTGAGATTACCCAGAATATGGGAATTTCAAATATTATAAGGATAGAGGAGTTTCACGCTTTCGCGAAAGCGGACTCTTCATCACAACAAGTTAACACGAATCCTTTTCCATCTATAGAAGATGCTACAGGCGTGGTTACAGAAAACACTCCTGATTATGATCCTATGATCTCTCAAGAGTACGCAGCTTTAAATCAAGATATTTTTACGGTTAACGTTACTCCAGAACCTATTTTATCTATAGAAGACATTGCCGCATATAATGAGCAAGAAGGTTTATCGTTAAGCGATGAAGAGGTTGCTTACCTTGATGGTGTTGCTGCCAAAATAGGCAGACCACTTACAGACTCTGAGGTTTTTGGTTTTAGCCAAGTCAACTCGGAGCACTGTCGTCACAAAATCTTTAATGGAACTTTTGTTATAGATGGAGAAGAGATGCCTTCTTCCCTATTCAAATTAATAAAGGAAACCTCAAAAGCAACTCCAGGAACAATAGTTTCTGCATATAAAGATAATGTTGCTTTTATAGAAGGACCTAGAGTAACACAGTTTGCACCAGACACTGCAGATAAGCCAGATTTCTATACAGAAAAGGACTTTGACTCTGTTATTTCTTTAAAAGCAGAAACACACAACTTCCCAACTACCGTAGAGCCTTTTAACGGAGCTGCTACTGGTTCTGGGGGAGAAATACGTGATAGACTTGCTGGTGGTAAGGGATCACTTCCACTTGCTGGAACAGCTGTGTATATGACTCCTTATTCTAGACTTGAAGAAGAACGTCCTTGGGAGCATGGAATGGATGCTCGCAAATGGCTTTATCAAAACCCGATAGACCTTCTAATTAAAGCTTCAAATGGTGCTTCAGACTTTGGAAACAAATTTGGACAGCCTTTAATCGTAGGATCGGTTCTTACTTTTGAGCATCAAGAAGACGGTCAGCGTCTTGGGTATGACAAAGTAATTATGCAAGCTGGTGGTATTGGTTACGGTAAACGTGAGCAAGCACTTAAAGATACTCCACAAGAAGGTGACAAAATTGTGATCTTAGGAGGAGAGAATTATAGAATAGGAATGGGTGGTGCTGCAGTTTCAAGTGCAGATACTGGAGCTTTTGACTCTGGAATCGAGCTTAATGCGGTACAACGTTCTAACCCAGAAATGCAAAAACGTGCTGCAAATGCAGTACGTGGTATGGTTGAGAGTGATTTAAACCCAATCGTATCTATACACGATCACGGTGCTGGAGGGCATCTTAATTGTCTTTCTGAACTTGTAGAAGATACTGGAGGTCTTATCGATCTTGATAAATTACCTGTAGGTGACCCTACCCTATCTGCAAAGGAAATTATAGGAAACGAGTCGCAAGAACGTATGGGACTTGTGATAGGAGAGAAAGATATCGATATGCTACAACGCATTGCAGATCGTGAACGCTCACCTATGTATCAAGTAGGAGATGTTACAAATGATCACCGTTTTACTTTTAAAAGTAAAACGACAGGTTTGAGTCCTATGGACTTGCACCTAGACGATATGTTTGGGAGCTCTCCAAAAACTATAATGACAGACAAAACAGTTGTTCGTAATTATAAAAACCCAGAATATCAACTTGAGCATTTCCACGATTATCTAGAGCAAGTATTGCAACTAGAAGCTGTGGCTTGTAAAGACTGGCTTACTAACAAAGTAGATCGCTGTGTAGGTGGTCGTGTTGCAAAACAACAATGTGTCGGACCGTTACAAATACCACTTAACAATGTGGGTGTGATGGCACTTGATTATAAGAGTACAGAAGGGATTGCTACTTCTATAGGACATTCTCCAGTTTCTGGTCTTATTGATCCTGTAGCAGGAAGTAAAAACAGTATTGCAGAAGCACTTACAAACATAGTATGGGCACCTCTTAAAGATGGTTTACAGTCTGTAAGCCTTTCGGCAAACTGGATGTGGCCTTGTAAAAATGAAGGAGAAGATGCTAGACTTTATAAAGCTGTAGAGGCAATATCTGCAATGGCAATCAATCTTGGGATTAATGTTCCTACCGGTAAGGATAGTCTCTCAATGAAACAAAAATATCCAGATGGAGATGTAATTGCTCCTGGGACTGTCGTTATTTCGGCAGCTGGAAATTGTAATGACATAAATAAAGTAGTAGAGCCTGTTCTTCAAAAAGACGGTGGTGCTATTTATTACATTAATATGTCTGGAGATACTCATAAACTAGGAGGATCTAGTTTTGCACAAGTGTGTCACGCTATTGGTAATGAAGCGCCAAGTGTTGTGAGTGATAGCGCTTTCGCGAAAGCGTTTAACACCATACAACAACTTATTAAAGATGATAAAATTCAAGCTGGTCATGATATCGCTAGTGGCGGACTTATCACTACCCTACTTGAACTTTGTTTTGCAGATGTAAACTTAGGTGCAAACCTAGACCTGACTGCACTTGGAGAACAAGATCTTATCAAGTTACTTTTTTCTGAAAATGCAGGATTAGTTTTCCAAGCAGATGCATCTGTTGAAAAAACACTTACTGAAAACGGCGTTACTTTCTTTAAAATAGGAACGGTAACCACCACTGCAGAGCTTACAATCAAAAATAGTGGCGTAGAATTAGGTCTTAACATTGCATCGCTGCGCGATACTTGGTTTAAGACTTCTTATTTACTAGATAATAAACAAACGGCAAATGGTCTTGCAAAAGATCGTTTTGACAATTATAAAGTACAACCATTACAATATACGTTCCCTGTAAACTTTACAGGAAAAAAACCAGTATTAGACACTAGCAAAGCTAGACCTAAAGCTGCAATCTTACGTGAAAAAGGAAGTAACTCTGAGCGTGAGATGGCAAATGCGATGTACCTCGCAGGTTTTGATGTAAAGGATGTACATATGACAGATTTAATCTCTGGACGTGAAACACTAGAAGATATTCAGTTTCTTGGAGCTGTAGGAGGATTTTCTAACAGTGATGTATTAGGTTCTGCCAAAGGATGGGCTGGAGCCATAAAATATAATGAGAAAGCAAATAAAGCGATTAAAAACTTTTTTGCACGTGAAGACACACTCTCTGTTGGTATCTGTAATGGTGCCCAACTTTTCTTAGAACTTGATCTTATAAATCCAGATCACGAGAAATTAGCTAAATTAAAACACAATAATAGCCGCAAGCACGAGAGCAACTTTACTTCTGTAAAGATTGAAGAAAATAACAGTGTGATGCTATCTACGCTCGCTGGAACTACTTTAGGCGTATGGATTTCTCATGGTGAAGGTAGATTTGATTTACCTATGGGAGCAAGTGCTTATGATATCGTAGCGACCTATGGTTATGAAGGATATCCTGCAAATCCTAACGGATCAGACTTTAATACAGCGATGATTTGTGATACTACAGGTCGTCACCTTGCAACGATGCCGCATATCGAGCGATCTACATTCCCATGGAACTGGGCGCACTACCCTGCTGGAAGCAACGACGAGGTGACTCCTTGGGTTGAAGCCTTTGTAAACGCAAGAAATTGGGTTGAGAAAAACTCATAATATTATATACTTCTAATTACAGAATGCCTCACTTATCACTAAGTGAGGCATTTTTTTTATAAAATATTGTAATTGAGTTACATAATACTCTCAACGAGTATATAATTTGTAATACTATTTATATATTACCGACTAGGTAGGATAATTTGATTGCAGCTTGTTTTATCTTTAGTTGCACGTATTCAACCAAGTAAGACACTTTTATGCTCTTTAAAAAACTACTAATTATTGTTTGTATATTTTTCTGTTACGCTTTCGCGAAAGCGCAACAAGAGACGCCACAATATAAACGTGTAAAAGTATTTTTAAATCAAACAAAAACGCTTGCACTATTAAACCAAACTGGTGTTGCCGCAGACCACGGAATACATAAAGATGGGACTTTTATCATCTCAGACTTTTCATTACAAGAGCTAGAAAAAATTAGAAATGCAGGTTTTCAATTCGAAACAATTGAAGGAGATATACAGAAAACCTATAAAGAACAATCAACACGATCCACCATTGCCACTCGCAATGTAGCTTGTAGCTCTAGTGATGCTGTTGCTTATGAAACTCCTGCAAACTTTAATCTAGGATCTATGGGTGGCTACTTGACGTATCAAGAACTACTCGATGAACTTGATGACATGGCTGGACAATATCCAGACTTAATAACTGCGAGAGCTCCTATAAGTAACTTTCTTACGGAAGGCCTAACAGATGATGGTGTCACGCCGTCCATAGGAGGAAATCCTATTTACTGGTTAAAAATAAGCGACAATCCTAACAATGATGAAGCTGAGCCAGAAGTACTCTATACATCTATACATCACGCTAGGGAGCCTATGTCCCTCATACAGCTGGTGTACTATATGTGGTATTTACTTGAAAATTACGATACTAATGATGAGGTACGAGCCATTGTAAATAACACAGAACTCTATTTTATACCAGTTATAAACCCAGATGGTTACTTATATAATGAGCTAACAGATCCCGAGGGTGGCGGACTATGGCGTAAAAATAGAAAGAATGGACATGGAGTCGATAATAATCGCAACTATGACTACCATATTAATGGTAATCCTAACGATGGTAGTTGGGGCGGTCCTGGGTCTTCATCAAATACAAATAACGAGACTTATCATGGTTCGGGTCCATTTTCTGAAGTAGAGACGCAAGCAGTAAAATGGTTTGTTGAGCAGCATGATTTTGTGATTGCTCTTAATAATCATTCTTTTGGCGAGTTAGTATATTATCCTTTTGGCTATGCAGATGTGGACACTCCTGATGATGATTTGTTTCAAGGAATTGGAGGAGCACTTACCTCAATGAATGGTTACAACGCACTTAATGATTTTCCTTTTGCTGGAGACAGTGACGATTTCATGTATGGGACCGTGGGAACTCATGATAAAATTTTTGCTTTCACCCCAGAAATAGGAACCTCATTCTGGCCGCCTGCAAGTACAATAGTAAGTACTTCACAAAATATGATGTTCCTTAATATTACGGCTGCACAAATGGCAGGTAACTACGGCGTACTAGAAGAGACCTCACCTTCATTTATTGGGGAGTCTACTACTCTATCAACTTCTTTTGATGTAAAAAGGTTTTCTGTAGAAAGTACAGGAGACTTTACTATCACTTTTTCTCCCATATCTTCTAATATTATTGACCAGGGAGCGCCAGTTACATTATCAAATTTAACACCATTAGAAACTCAATCAGGAAGTATTGCTTATTCCCTATCTACAAACGTTGAAGTGGGCGACGCTATTGAATTTAATTTAATAATAGACAATGGTCTTTTTGAAAGAGAAGTTCGCATTAGTAAAATATACGGTAGTACAACACAGATATTTTATACAGATGGAAATTCGCTCACAGATTTTGAATCTACAAGCTGGGGAACCACGAGTGCAAGCTTTGTATCTCCTTCCTCTTCAATAACCGATTCGCCTTCTGGTAATTATAGTGACAATATTAATAGTACCATAGAACTCACACAGTTTTTAGATCTCACAGAAGCAACTACGGCTACGGTAAGCTACCATGCAAGATGGAACATAGAAGATACTTGGGATTATGTACAATTTGAGATTTCTAAAGATAACGGAGCCACCTGGGAGCCGCAGTGCGGTAATTACACAAGTACTGGTACAAATATTCAACCTCTAGGAGAACCTCTATACGACGGTGTTCAAGATGATTGGATACTAGAAGAAATTAATTTAAGTGATTATCTAGGAGAAACTATTAAGGCAAGGTTTAGTTTGCGCACAGATGGCGCGGTAACACGTGATGGTTTTTATGTTGACGACTTATCATTCTCTATAATCTCTGGTGAGCAATTACACGTAGATAGTGAACAATTTTCAAAAGCTTTTGAGATATTTCCAAACCCAGTTTCGAATCATCTCAATATACGCACATCACTAGCTTCATATACGACTAGTGTATATAATGTATTAGGTCAAGAAGTGATTACCTCCCTCCAACAAAGCGGAAACTCAACCGTAGACTACAGTGTTTTGCCTACGGGAATGTATTTTTTGAAGGTAGAAAACACAAAAACGAGCACTATTTTTAAAATTGTTAAAAAATAAGTTAAAACGCATCTTAAAGAAAATCAAAGGTATATCGCACTTTGATTAAAAATCCTTTCTCATTTTATGAATATCTCAATAAAAACCGTGCAATTTTTCCTATTTTGTAACACTATATAAAAAGCAATCTATGGAAATTACCAGACTTTTTGATTTTCCTTATTATCAATTGGAAAAATTTAATCTCTCAGACGCACTCAATACTAAGAAAAATGGTGTTTGGGTTGCTACGTCTACTCAAGAATATATCGATCAAGCAAATGCTATAAGTCGTGGTCTATTAAGATTAGGTGTTAAACCTAATGATAAAGTTGCCGTTATCTCTATGACTAATCGCACAGAGTGGAATATTTGCGATATAGGGATTTTACAATTAGGAGCTCAAAATGTACCTATTTATCCTACCATTTCTGAAGAAGACTACGCTTATGTACTTAATCACTCTGAGTCTAAGTATGTATTTGTATCATGTAATGAAGTACGTGATAAGGTAATGGCTATAAAAGATAAAGTACCTTCTCTTATTGAAGTATACTCTTTTGAAGAAATTAATGATTGTAAAAACTGGTCTGAGGTGCTAGAATTAGGAGCAGACACTTCTAATCAATCAGAAGTAGATGCGCTTAAGGCTGCAGTAACCACTAAGGATCTTGCTACGCTCATATATACATCTGGTACTACTGGACGTCCTAAAGGGGTAATGCTTTCTCATGAGAATATTGTGAGTAACGCACTTGCTAGTGCACACCGCCTTCCTCTTGCCGAAACAGGAATGAGAGCATTAAGCTTTTTACCAGTTTGTCATATTTATGAACGTATGTTGATGTATTTATATCAATATAAAGGTGTATCAATTTTCTTTGCAGAATCGCTGGAGACTATAAGTGATAACTTAAAAGAGGTGAAGCCTCAAGTTATGACTGCGGTGCCGCGTTTACTTGAAAAAGTATATGACAAGATTATTGCAAAAGGAGCTGCACTTACTGGAGTAAAGAAAAAATTATTTTTCTGGGCTGTAGATTTAGGTCTTAAATATGAACCATATGGTCAAAATGGCTGGTGGTATGAAAAACAGCTTGCACTTGCTCGCAAACTCATATTCTCGAAGTGGAAAGAGGGTTTAGGTGGTAATCTTGATCTTATAGCTTCTGGAAGTGCTGCATTACAACCACGACTTGCTAGAATATTTAACGCTGCAGAGATGGGCATCATGGAAGGTTACGGACTTACGGAGACTTCTCCTGTATGTTCTGTAAATGATATGCGCGATGGAGGATTTAGAATAGGCACTGTAGGTAAATTGTTGCCAGGTGTTGAAGTTAAAATCGCAGAAGATGGTGAGATCTTAGTAAAAGGACCTAATGTAATGATAGGTTACTACAAGGATCAAGAAAAAACAGAAGAGGTATTAAAGAATGGCTATTTCCATACTGGTGATATAGGTCACATAGATGAAGATGGTTTCTTAAAGATTACAGATCGTAAAAAAGAGATGTTCAAAACATCTGGAGGAAAATACGTCGCTCCTCAACTTCTAGAAAATAGATTTAAACAATCACGATTTATAGAACAAATCATGGTTATAGGAGAAGGCCAAAAAATGCCAGCTGCTTTAATCCAGCCTAACTTTGAATTTTTAGAAGAATGGGCAAAGATGAAAAACATAAGCTATTCTAACTTAGATGAGCTTCTTGCATCAGATCGTGTTCAAGATCGCTACCAGCAGGAAGTAAACGAGGCAAATGAGACATTTGCTAAGTGGGAGAAAATTAAAGCTTTCCGTCTTACGCATGACGCTTGGACAGTAGAAGGTGGACACCTCACTCCTACTATGAAACTTAAACGTAAGATTATTAGAGAGAACTATATTCATCTCTATAATGACATTTACGATTTATAACATTAAAAAAGGTTGCGCAATGCGCAACCTTTTTTGATTAGAGCAGTTTCTATCAAAAAACTCTATCCGTTTATGTCTCTATACTCACTAGCACTTGTAATATCTCAGTTTAGCTTAATCTTCCTCATCATATGGAACGCGAAGTCCGTACATTGGGATCTACCCTCTTTAAGTGTACAATTACTAGGCATATTTATAGCTCTTTGGGGCATTTACAATATCCGAATAGGAAATTTCAATATTCAGCCAGAGGTAAAGTCCAAGGTTCTTGTAACTAAGGGAATTTTTAACATTTTAAGAAACCCCATGTACACGGGAATCCTATTAGTTTTTGTGCCTGTGGTTATAAGAGGTGACCATCCGTTTCTCTGGATTTGCTATGTATTATTATTTATCGTCCTTATTCTCAAGATATATAAGGAAGAAGCTTTCTTGGAGGAAAAATTTGGTCAGTCTTATTCAGTATACAAGGCTCGCACATGGAGAATATTGCCATACATATTCTAATATGACAAGTGGTTTGAGAATGATTTTGTGGGTTATTTACGCTTTCGCGAAAGCGTAACAACAACAACTACCAATACCGTTAATATTAACAATCTCTTATAGTGCTACTCACTTTCTATTTAGGGCGCAAAGCGGTAAATTTGTTGCTTTGTAAAAATGTATGATAGATCACGAAGAACGTATTGAAGTTTATGGTGCTCGCGCCCACAACCTGAAGAATATAGATGTAATGATACCGAGAGAAAAACTCGTTGTAATTACAGGATTATCTGGAAGTGGAAAGAGTTCGCTAGCTTTTGATACCATCTATGCAGAGGGACAACGTCGTTACATAGAAACGTTTTCTGCATATGCACGACAGTTTCTAGGAGGATTAGAACGTCCAGATGTAGACCAAATTCTAGGCCTTTCTCCAGTAATTGCTATCGAGCAAAAAACTACTAGTAAAAGTCCGCGATCTACCGTGGGAACCATTACAGAAATTTACGATTTTTTACGTCTACTTTATGCGAGAGCGGCAGATGCCTACTCTTATAATACAGGCGAAAAGATGGTAAGTTACAATGATGAACAAATACAGAAGCTCATTACAGAGAGTTTTGAAGGTAAAAGGATTAACATCCTCGCTCCTACGATACGCTCGCGTAAAGGGCATTATAGAGAGTTATTTGAACAGATTGCAAAACAGGGTTTTGTTAAGGTTCGTGTAGATGGTGAGGTTAAGGATATTGTAAAAGGGTTAAAAGTAGATCGATACAAAGTACACGATATTGAGATTGTAGTAGATCGCATGCTTGTAAAGAAAGGTGATGACGATGATAAACGCTTGCGCGAAAGCATAAATACTGCAATGTATCACGGTGATGATGTGTTGATGGTGCTTGACCAAGACACGCAGGAAGTACGTTATTTCAGCCGAAACTTGATGTGTCCTTCTACAGGAATCTCATATCCTAATCCAGAACCAAATAACTTCTCCTTTAACTCCCCTAAGGGCGCTTGCCCTAATTGTAATGGTATAGGAGAACTATACAAAGTAAACCCTAAAAAGATAGTTCCAGACCCAAAGCAGTCTATTAACGCTGGCGGACTAGATCCTCATGGACCTAAGAAGAATAACTGGATCTTTAAACAACTTCAACTTATTGCAGAGAGATTTGACTTTAAACTCACAGACCCAATAGAAAAAATCTCTAAAGAGGCCATGGATTTTATATTCTATGGTGGAAATGAAAAGTTTTCTGTTTCCTCAAAGCAATTAGGCGTTACTAGAGATTATAAAATTGATTTTGAAGGGGTAGCAAATTTTATTGAAAATACCTTTAATGATAGCGAGTCTACTTCGCTTGTACGTTGGGCAAAAGGATACATGGATAAGGTAGCCTGTCCTGTATGTGAAGGATCAAGATTGCGCAAAGAATCACTCTACTTTAAGGTTGATGATCGCAGTATTGCAGACCTTGCTTCTATGGATATTCTTGAACTACAAGAGTGGTTTAAGACAGTAGAAAATCGACTAACTAGCAAGCAATTACAGATTGCATCTGAGATAATTAAAGAAATAAATTCAAGAATACAATTCCTTGTAGATGTAGGACTTACATATCTCAACTTAAATAGAAGCTCTAAGTCATTATCTGGAGGAGAGGCGCAGCGTATCAGGCTCGCTACACAGATAGGATCGCAACTTGTAGGCGTGTTATACATACTAGATGAACCTAGTATCGGGCTACATCAACGTGATAATGAAAAGCTTATTAATTCGCTTATCTCTTTGCGTGATATAGGTAACTCTGTCATCGTTGTAGAGCATGATAAAGATATGATTGAGCGTGCAGATCACGTGATTGATATAGGGCCAAGAGCAGGACGTTTCGGAGGAGAAATTATAAGCGAAGGGACTCCAGAAGATTTGCTTAAGCACCATACATTAACAGCACAATACTTGAATGGTGAGAAAGAAATTACCATCCCAAAACAACGCCGAAAAGGAAATGGTAAGTTTATAGAGCTTAAAGGAGCGACAGGAAACAATCTTAAAAATGTTTCTATTAAAATTCCTTTAGGTAAAATGATTGCTGTGACAGGAGTATCCGGTAGTGGTAAGTCTACGTTAATTAATGAGACGCTCTACCCTATCATGAATGCTCATTATTTTAATGGTGTAAAAGTACCTATGCCTTACAAGAGCATCAAGGGACTTGACGAATGTGATAAAGTAATAGATATAAATCAAACACCTATAGGGCGTACACCTAGATCTAATCCTGCAACGTACACTAAAGCCTTTGATGAAATAAGAAGTCTCTTTGCAAAAACTCCTGAGGCGCTTATACGAGGTTACAAACCTGGACGTTTTAGTTTTAACGTTACTGGTGGTCGCTGTGAGACGTGTAAAGGTGGAGGTTTAAGGGTGATTGAGATGAACTTCTTACCAGACGTTTATGTAGAGTGCGAGACCTGTCAAGGAAAACGTTTTAATAGAGAAACCTTAGAAATTCGTTATAAAGGAAAATCAATTTCTGATGTTCTTGAGATGACTATGACCGAGGCAGCAGACTTTTTTGAACCTATTCCAAAAATATATCGCAAGCTTAAAACAATAAAAGATGTAGGATTAGGCTATATTACGCTAGGACAACAGAGCACAACCTTATCTGGCGGTGAAGCGCAGCGTATTAAACTTGCGTCTGAGCTGAGCAAGAGAGATACTGGGAATACTTTTTACATACTAGATGAGCCTACCACAGGACTTCATTTTGAGGATATTAGGGTACTAATGGATGTACTCAACCGTCTTGTAGATAAAGGAAATACCATCCTCATTATTGAGCATAATCTCGATGTTGTAAAAACGGCAGATCACATCATAGATATAGGATATGAAGGAGGAAAAGGTGGAGGCGAGGTAGTTGCCATTGGTACTCCAGAACAAATAATTAAAAAAAACAAAGGATACACAGCCCAGTTCCTAAAGAAGGAAATGGCATAAAACTATATTTACAATATGGTTTTAAACTAACAACACTAAATATAATTATGAGCAACGAAAATAGACCTAAAGGCTGGAACGAGAAAAAAACAAATGATTCTTGGGCTATCTTTAAGATAATGGGAGAATTTGTAAATGGATTTGAAAAAATGAGCCGTATAGGTCCATGTGTATCCATTTTTGGAAGTGCGAGAACAAAGCCAGATAATAAGTATTACAAACTAGCTACCGAAGTTGCCGAAAAAATTGCAGATAACGGTTATGGTGTAATTACTGGTGGTGGTCCAGGTATCATGGAAGCAGGTAACCGTGGAGCACACCTTGCTGGCGGAACATCTGTAGGACTTAACATTGAACTTCCTTTTGAGCAACACGACAATCCATATATCGATAGTGATAAGAGTTTAGACTTTGACTACTTCTTCGTGCGTAAAGTGATGTTTGTAAAGTACTCACAGGGATTTGTAGTAATGCCAGGAGGTTTTGGTACTCTTGATGAACTTTTTGAGGCAATCACACTTATTCAAACACATAAAATTCAGAAGTTTCCTATTATTCTTGTTGGTACAGAATTTTGGGGAGGACTTATGGATTGGGTAAAGACAACTTTGCTTGATAGTTTCCAGAACATAAGCGCTGGAGATATGGATCTTATACACCTTGTAGATACTTCAGATGAGGTAATTGAGGTGCTTAATAACTTCTATGATGAATACCAATTGAGTCCTAATTTCTAAAGGTGTTACGCTTTCGCGAAAGCGTGAAAACTACATATAACAGTAAAACAAAAACAGTTTTTTCTATTACAAATTAACACATTCCCTTTCTAGTTGAGACACACCCTAAAATCTCTGTATGCTTTTATCTCATTGCTTCTCTTAAGTGTAGTAGCCACGAGTCAACATACCATGGAAATTAATGCACAATTAATTCCAGATGAACGGGCTATACATCTCAATCATACAATCACTTTTACAAATACGTCTAGTGATGTGTGGACAGATATATACTTAACAGACTGGGCACATAGTTTTTCTAGTAAAACCACACCACTAGCAAAGAGATTTTCTGAGTCTTTTGATAAGAAATTTCATCTTGCACCTGATAGTGATCGTGGTTTTACTAAAATGACTTCTATTGCGGGTCAGGGAACTATACTTCAATACACAAGACCAAAAAAGCACCCTGATATCATAAAGGTTTTGTTACATGAACCGCTAATACCAGGGGCTTCTGTAAGAATGACCCTTGATTATACTGTAGTACTTCCAGATGTAAAATTTACAGACTACGGGATTACTAAAAATGGTGATTATAACTTGAGATATTGGTTTGTAACACCTGCCGTATATAACAATGGCTGGGAGTATTATAGCAACAAGAATCTTAACGATCGTTATTTTCCCCAAACGGATATACGCTTACAATTTTCTATTCCAAGAGGATATCAGCTAGTAACAGACCTTGAGCAAAATGACATTAGCAGTTCACATATTCAAGGTGAGAGACTTACTGTGCTTACAGGTAAAAGTCGCACAGATGCTAAGATCTTTTTACTTAAAAACTCAAACTATGAAGAGGTTCAAACAGATTATGTAACCATTGTATCTAATCTGCATGACTACAGAATCCCTTCACCCTTAAGAGCTTTAATATCTGACCGCATTGCAGGTCATTTACATAAAAATTTAGGCCAGTATCCCTTTGATAAAATTCTTGTTACAGATCTTGACTATAAAGAACAACCAGTGTATGGGCTTAATCAGCTACCTAGTTTTATAAGTCCGTTTCCAGATGGTTTTCAATATGAAATTAAGCTTCTCAAGACTACAATAAATAATTATGTAAACAACACACTTCTAGTAAACCCAAGAACCGATAGATGGCTTATAGATGGCATTAAAGTTTACATGTTACAAAATTATATGGACACTTATTACCCTGATCTCAAGGTAGTAGGCTCTTTAGAAAAATACTGGCTTGTGCGACAGTTCTATGCTTCAGAACTTGAATTTAACGATCAGTTTAATATTTTATCTACTCATATTTCTAGATTAAATCTTGACCAACCGCTAGATACACCCTACGACGAGCTAATTAAATACAACAAGAATATAGGCACGTCGTACAAAAGTGGCGTAGGACTTAATTACCTCAATGATTACATAGGAGATAATAAACTTGATGAGATTATTAAGAATTTTTATCAAAAATATAAGTCTCAACCACTCACATCATCACAGTTTGAAAAAGAAGTCAATGCTCAAATTAACAAGGATGTAGATTGGTTTTTTAAAGATTACATAACTTCTAATAAACGAATAGATTACGCTTTAAAAAATTCTAAGGTTAAAGGCGATTCTATTTATGTTGATGTAAAAAAGAAAGAGCGACGCTCCTCTCCTATTTCTATATATAGCTTTAAGAATGATAGCCTTACAAGTAAGCGCTGGGTTTCTGGCACTCAGAAAATAGAAACACTTGCATACTCAAAAGAAGAAGCAGATAGGTTTGTTTTAAATTATGAGAATATCATTCCTGAAAATAACCTGAGAAACAACTACGAGAAACCCAATGCTTTTTTGAGCGTGGATAAACCCATACAACTGAAATTCTTGCAAGATTTTGAAAACCCTGCAAAGAATCAGTTGTTTGTAATGCCCGTTGCTCAGTTTAATATATATGATGGTTTTATTCCTGGCGTGAAGCTCTACAATAAAACACTTTTAACAAAAGCTCTTAATTACAAAATAGAACCTCAAATAGGTTTAAAGTCTAAAAAGCTTATAGGTAGCGCTTCTATATCGTATAGACATGACTATCAAAATCAAGGACTGTACGCATTGAGATATGGGATTTCTGGAAATCGTTTTTCTTATGCACCAGATTTATTATTTACAAGAGTTACACCGTTTGTAAATATGTCTTTTAGAACTTCAAACCTTAGGTCAAATAAGCGCCAGAGTGCATCTGCACGATTTGTAAGTGTACAACGACAAGAAGACCCCCTAGTCGCATTACCTACTCCTAATTATGATGTACTTAACTTAAGATACACAAGATCAAATCCGGGAATTATTCATACACTAAACGTTACAGGAGATTTACAGTTTGCAAAAAACTTCGGGAAAGTATCTGGTAATATATTTTATAGAAGACTCTTCCTTAATAATAGACAATTAAATGTGCGCTTATTTGGCGGTGTATTTACCTACAACAATACACAGGCAGATGGCAACTTTTTTAGCTTTGCGCTAGATCGACCAACAGATTATTTATTTGATTACAACTACTACGGGCGATCTGAAGATAGCGGTTTATTCTCTCAACAAATTATCATTGCCGAGGGTGGTTTTAAATCACAGCTTGATGATGTAGCCCCTGTATTTGCAAATGACTGGATGTTTACAGCAAATGCAAGTACCACCCTCTGGAAGTATTTTTATGCTTATGGCGATGTTGGGGTAGTTAAAAATAAGAAAGCAAACGGAAGACTTGTGTATGACTCTGGGATTCAAGTAAGTCTACTTGATGACTACTTCGAACTATATTTTCCTTTGTACTCTAATTTAGGCTGGGAAATAGGCCAACCTAACTATGACCAGAAGATTAGGTTCCAACTACAAATAAGTTTTGATACGGTGATAAGACTTTTTTCACGAAAGTGGTACTAAAGATTCTCAAAAAGGACCGTTTAAGTTGTCATATTCTTAATAAAATCAAAAAATCTTGATTTTTGTTGAAAATGGACTGCGTAAAAAGCACTTCTAATGCGAAAATTATAAGTATTTAACGCAGCTACATATTGCATTGTGGATATGTTTTGGCTATTTTTACAATCAAATCTTTTAAACTTATGGCAATTACTTCTAATACCAAAGCAGCATTATCTTATGATGACTTTAAAGAATCTGTTCTTGAAGATTATCGAATCGCTGTTACTAGTAGAGAATGTAGTCTTTTAGGACGTAGAGAAGTCCTTACAGGAAAGGCAAAATTTGGAATTTTTGGTGATGGAAAAGAGCTTCCACAGTTAGCATGGGCACGCGCTTTTAAAAATGGTGACTTTAGATCTGGATATTATAGAGATCAAACGTTCATGATGGCCATAGACCATTTATCTATAGAAGAATTTTTTGCTGGTTTATATGCACATACAGATATAGCATTTGACCCTATGAGTGCTGGAAAGCAAATGGGTGGTCACTTTGCAACACACAGTCTTGATAATGACGGTAACTGGAAAAACTTACTAGCTCAAAAGAATTCAAGCTCAGACATCTCTCCTACTGCTGGACAAATGCCTAGACTTTTAGGACTTGCGCAAGCTTCAAAAGTATACAGAAACGTTGCCGAAACTCAGAAAGAAAACTTCTCACATAATGGTGATGAAGTTGCTTGGGGAACGATAGGTAATGCTAGTACAAGTGAAGGTTTATTCTTTG
Organism: Dokdonia sp. Asnod3-C12; assembly: GCF_045063975.1. Lineage (NCBI taxonomy): Bacteria > Pseudomonadati > Bacteroidota > Flavobacteriia > Flavobacteriales > Flavobacteriaceae > Dokdonia > Dokdonia sp. Asnod3-C12. Next base: position 3,208,149 of record NZ_JBEFNY010000003.1, on the reverse strand, counting down.
AAACTATAAATGCTGCAGGTGTACTTCAAGTACCTATGGTAATAAGTGTTTGGGATGATGAATACGGAATTTCTGTTCACGCTAGACACCAAACTACAAAAGAGAGTATCTCTAAAATTCTTGCTGGTTTCCAGAGAGACGAAGAGGATAACGGATACGAGATTATCAAAGTAAACGGATGGGATTATCCTGCACTAGTAGATGCATATGAACGTGCTGGAAAAATAGCTCGTGAGGAGCATGTACCAGTTTTAGTCCATGTTGTTGAGCTTACACAGCCTCAAGGGCACTCTACTTCTGGATCTCATGAACGCTATAAAGATCAAGATAGATTACAATGGGAACGTGAGAATGACTGTAATGTACAGTTCAGAAGCTGGCTTATTGATCAAGGTCTAGCTACAGACGAGGAACTTACTGTTATAGATAAAGATCTTAAAAAGAAAGTGCGAGATGGCAAGAAAGCTGCTTGGGAAGCATTTTTAAGACCTATTAAAACCGAAAAAGAAAAAATCACAACAATCCTTGAAGCACTTATCAAGAGCTCAAGTAACGGAAGTTTTATAAAGCCACTTTTTGAAAAACTTGTAGAAAATAAGGAATCTCTTAAATGTGATTTACTTAGTACAGCGCGTAAGGCTTTACGTCTTACTATAGGTGAGGAATCTGATACTCACAAAGAACTCGCAGCATGGATTGATAACTATATTGCAACAATTCAACCACAGTACAGCGCACACTTATACAATGAAAATGGTAATGGTGCGACTTCAATAGAGGCTGTTGCCCCTACTTATGGAGAAGAAAACCTTGTAGATGGTCGCGTTATCTTAAGAGATAACTTTGATGCTATCTTTAGCAAATATCCTAATACACTAGTTTTTGGAGAAGATGCTGGAGCCATTGGTGATGTAAACCAAGGGCTAGAAGGAATGCAAGAGAAATACGGAGAGCATAGAGTTGCCGATGTAGGAATACGTGAAGCAACGATACTTGGTCAAGGAATAGGAATGGCGATGAGAGGCTTACGCCCTATTGCCGAAATTCAATACCTTGATTATATTCTATATGCAATCCAGATTATGAGTGATGATCTAGCGACATTGCGCTATAGAACTCATGGTAAACAAAAAGCACCACTTATCGTAAGAACTCGAGGTCACAGACTAGAGGGAATATGGCACAGTGGATCACAAATGGGAGCCATCGTACATCTTCTTAGAGGTATGTACATTCTTACTCCTCGTAACATGGTGAAAGCTGCTGGTTTTTATAACACACTATTAGAAAGTGATGAGCCTGCACTAGTTGTAGAATGCTTAAACGGTTACCGATTAAAAGAAAACTTGCCAACTAACATAGGAGAATTTAAAACTCCAATAGGTGTTGTCGAAACTGTAAAAGAAGGGACAGATATCACAGTCCTTTCTTACGGAAGTACACTGCGTATCGTTATGGAAGTTGCAAAAGAACTTCTAACTGTAGGTATCAACATCGAAGTAATTGATGCACAATCTTTATTACCATTTGACCTTAATCACGATGTTGTTGAGAGTATAAAAAAGACAAATCGTTTTATCGTTATAGATGAAGATATGCCAGGTGGAGCTAGTGCTTACTTACTTAATGCGGTATTAAATGAGCAAGATGCTTACAAATATCTAGATAGCAAGCCAGAAACGATGACCGCTAAAGCACATAGACCAGCGTATGGTACAGATGGAGATTACTTCTCTAAACCTTCGGCAGATGATATATTTGAGAAAATATACAGTATGATGAACGAAGTTAATCCTTCTAGTTTTCCTACTTTGAGATAAGAAACTTAGTCTAAATATAAAACGAGATACATTAATTTGTATCTCGTTTTTTTTTACGCTTTCGCGAAAGCGTAATGAGTTCAAACCATAAGAGAACATCGTTTATACTTGATTACTCTCGTAGTGTAATACTATATCCTTTTGCCTCGGTAACTCATAAATTTCTTCAATTATCCGAATACCCTCATCAATAATCATTATGAAATCATTTGTGGAAGTCGCTTTATAGAGTTTTCTATAATTAGCCATTTGATTGCCGTGCTTATCATTTTCGTAAGGCTTTATAAATCCTTCATTTAGAAGTCGCTCAATTTGTATGTTCGATAGTGTATCTTTTACTTTTAAAAATTCATTAGATACAGCCTCACACCATATTTCACCAGAGTTTGTAAGTAGAAGATACTGTAGGTAGTAGTTTTCGAAATCCAAAATCACAAAACTTCCATCCTGCTTCTTTTCAATGGACTTTAGAAAGTTTTCTTTTAAACCAGATATTTGCTCTGGATATTTATATGTATCTAAATCTTTTACTATTGGTTTGTCATAAAATTTAGTGACTTGAATTATCACAAAAAATAAGACTAAGCTACCTATAATAAGAATTAAGAAATAATAGACTTCTGACATAGTTGACTTTTTCCTGCGCTTTCGCGAAAGCGTTACTAACTAATATTACTCCGTTAGAATATACTTTTAATCTAGCTCCTATTCTGGATATTCAATCCTAAGGTGATAAATGTTATTAAGCTTCTTTTTAAGTACTTTCTTAATCTGCTGAATTTCTTTGAACGTAATATTTGCATTTAGAAACTGCCCTTCATCCATTTGCTTCTTGATTATCTTTTCTACAAAAGCATCTATAAGTGTTGAAGTTGGATTTTTAAGACTCTTGGAAGCAGCCTCTACACTATCTGCCATCATTAGTATCGCAGTTTCTTTACTAAAAGGTAACGGTCCTGGATATTGAAAATCTGTGATTAGTGTGTCTTCATTAATTTCCTTTTCCTTAAAATAAAAATATTGAACAGTACTGGTACCGTGATGCGTGCGTATAAAATCGATTACACGATCTGGTAAATTGTATTTGCGTGCGAGTTCAATTCCATTAATCACGTGATCTATTATTATACGCGCACTTTCTTTTGGCGATAAATCATCGTGACTATTAATACCTGTAGCTTGGTTTTCTGTAAAATCTGTGGGGTTTTCTATTTTACCAATATCATGATAAAGAGCTCCTACCCTAACAAGCATGGCGTTTGCACCTATTTCATTTGCTGCTGCTTCAGATAAGTTTGCCACATTGAGACTGTGGTGAAAAGTACCAGGAGCTTCATCTGCGAGGCGCTTGAGAAGCTTTGAGTTAGTATCTGATAATTCTAATAGTGAAACATCACTCACCAAACCAAAAACCTTTTCATAAATATAGATGAGCGGCTGTACAAATAGTGTTGCTAGACCAGCGAGTAAAAACATACCGAAGTCTTCCCACTGCAGCCCCTCCATTCCACCTTCACTTATAATATTAAATGCAAAATATGCTAGAATATAAATTAGTGTAATTTGACCTATGGAGATAAAGAGATTTGCTCTTTTATATAATTCTGGTATTGTTAAAATAGTTACGATACCCGCAATGACTTGTAAGAAAAAATATTCAAAACTATCTGGCACTATAAATCCTAATAATAGTATTGCAATTACATGTGTAAAAAGTCCCAATCGAGCATCAAAAAATGCTTTGATAATGAGTGGTAGTATACACATAGGTACAGCATATACATACTGAGGACTCCACTTTACAACTATCGTTGTAAGAAGCACCATCACTAGAACATTAAAAAATATAAAGGTTACTTTAGTATTATTTAAAAATACGGATAGCCTATATGTACGTATAAAAAGAAGCAACATTACTAGTGCTAACAGCACTAATAAGATGTATCCAAAGAGCACCCAATTATAACGCGAATCACTTATGTTTTGCGACTCGTATTTGGCTTTTAGAGATAGTAATTTTTGCAGATTATCACCTTCTACGAGCTCTCCTCTTGCTATCACAATACTTCCCTTAGGCACTATATTGCGTGTTTCTGAAATCTGACCAAGCTCTATATCAAGTGTCTCCTTTGTAAGAACTTCATCTAACGAAACATTTGCTTCTAGTCCATCAAAATAAAGCTGAAGATATTTATTAGAATATGCTGCATAAGCACCATTCTCAATGACAGATGTAAGATCATCTGTTACATTATTAAGCACTGAAATTTGGTTTAACCTCATTTCATATACTTCATTTCCTTTTTTTATGAAGATTAGTCGGCCAGAATCATAGACAGGTTTGTTTTTTATAACACCAGTTTTGTAAACTCCTTTTAGCAAATTACTTCCATACCTTCTCAATTCTGGTTTTGGAAATTGATAATCAATACTATCTGGAAATACCTTATCAAAATTCTCATCATAAGATGCTATGATGTTATCTACAATGCCTTGATTATAATTAAAGTACACTGCAGATTGAGACTTTACCTGACTACGTTCTTCTTCAAGTTCTGTAGTACTCTTTAAAATAGCAAAATCCTCATCTGCATAAAGATTTTCATACTGCCATGGAAATCCCTTTTGAATCTCATATTGAAATTTTCCGCTTTTCGGAAAAAAATAAACAATAAATCCTGCACAAATAAAGACAAGCAAGAGCTTGTAGATGAGATCTTGATGTTTATAAAACTTTTGTGCAGTGCTGCTCATAGGGTTGTCTAGTATGAAGCTAAAGTACTAAATTATTATCGCTTGATATACCACTTAGAGCGTCGCTATAGATTCTAAAATCTTCAAATTTTCCTTACATTCGCAAGAGAAAAATTTAGTACTTCAAACACACAAATATATGAGTAAGAACGTTGTTATAGTTGCGGCTGCACGCACACCGATAGGGAGTTTCATGGGAGCTTTATCCTCTGTTACTGCTAGTAAACTTGGATCAATCGCTATAAAAGGCGCTTTAGATAAAATTAACCTTGACCCCTCACTTGTAAGTGAAGTATATATGGGTAACGTGGTACAAGCTGGTGTAGGCCAAGCACCTGCTAGACAAGCTGCACTAGGAGCTGGAATTCCAGATACTGTGCCTTGTACTACTGTAAATAAAGTATGTGCTTCAGGAATGAAAGCTGTGATGATGGCTACACAAGCTATTGCTCTAGGAGATGCAGATATTATTGTTGCTGGTGGAATGGAAAACATGAGTCTTATTCCTCATTATGTTCAGTTACGTAATGGACATAAATTTGGACCGCAGACTATGGTAGACGGTATGCAAAAAGACGGTCTTGTAGATGCTTATGATGGTAACGCGATGGGTGTATGTGCAGATGCATGTGCAACTGAATATAAATTCTCACGTGAAGATCAAGATGCTTATGCTATCCAATCTTATAAGCGTAGTGCTGCTGCTTGGGAAGCTGGAAAGTTTGATAATGAAGTAGTACCAGTTCCGGTACCACAAAGACGTGGAGATGATGTTATCGTATCTCGCGATGAAGAATTTACAAATGTAAAAATGGAAAAAATTCCTGCTTTACGTCCTGCATTCTCAAAAGACGGAACAGTAACTGCTGCAAATGCATCTACAATTAACGATGGCGCTGGTGCTGTAATCGTAATGAGTGAAGAAAGAGCAAAAGAGCTTAACCTTACTCCACTTTGTACTATAAAAAGTTATGCAGATGCTGCACATGAGCCAGAGTGGTTTACTACTGCACCTTCAAAAGCATTACCTAAGGCTCTTGCAAAGGCAGGTGTAGCTCAAAGCGATATTGAGTTTTTTGAGTTTAATGAAGCATTCTCTGTAGTAGGTCTAGCAAATATGAAAATATTAGGCTTAACAGACGAAAACGTAAATGTAAATGGAGGAGCTGTTTCTTTAGGACATCCATTAGGATGTAGTGGAGTGCGTATTCTTATTACACTCATGAATGTATTGAAGCAAAATGATGCAACACTAGGTGCTGCCGCGATTTGTAATGGTGGTGGAGGTGCTTCTGCCATGGTAATAGAAAATCACAAATAAGAATAGTTATACCCTATGCGATACGGTATTTGCCAGCTTAGTATAGTCCCTATGCGCGCCGAACCTTCGGATCCTAGCGAACTTGTAAATCAAGTTCTATATGGTGAACATTTTAAGGTTGTGGAGCAACGCAAGCAATGGAGCCGTATTAAACTTTCTCATGATAAATATGAGGGATGGATTGATAATAAGCAATACGTAGAGATTAGTGAGGAGGAGTACGCTTTCGCGAAAGCGCAACAAACCACACTCACCACAGATCCTGTACAATTTATCACAACAGAACATAACCAACTACTTACGGTAGTGCTAGGTTCTTCTGTTGAAAATATTGCGCTTCTTAAAGATTCTTACGATGGCAATAGTCACACTGGAAAAACATCCAGAACGCAGCTTGTGGAAACAGCACTACTCTATCTGAAAACTCCATATTTATGGGGCGGAAGGACAACCTTTGGTATAGATTGTAGTGGTTTTACTCAAATGGTGTATCGACTTAATGGCTTTGAACTTAAAAGGGATGCTTCACAACAAGCAACACAAGGTGAAGCATTAAGTTTTATAGAGGAAAGTGAACCTGGTGATCTAGCATTTTTTGACAATACAGAGGGATTAATTACACACGTAGGTATTATTATGGAAGATAATTATATCATACACGCTCATGGCGAAGTGAGAATTGATCGCTTAGATCATTCTGGTATTTATAATGTACATAAGGGTGTACACACTCATAAATTAAGAGTGATTAAGAAAATTATATAGTTTAGATTTAAAATATCTCACAAAAAAATAGCCACTCAAATGAGTGGCTATTTTAATTTATAGAAGATAGAAGATTAGTTTCCTCCTTCTAGTTTTTCAATGTTTGCTTTCATTGCATCTGCCTTAGATGTTTCACCTAGTTGCTCATAGATTCCGTAAAGAGATCTTGCTACATCAAGGTAATCAGGCTTTGCTGCTAGCGCTTTTTCTAAGTAAGGAACAGCATTCTTGTAAACATCCTGACGTTTAACTTTTAAAGCATCATACTTGTCATAGTCTGCTTTTGAAGTCCCTAAACTGTTCATCTCATCTACAATTGCACGCTCATCAGATAAGATAAGAACAGCAATGTTATTATAAGCTGCAGCATACGTAGGATCAAGCTCAACAGCCTTCATGTAATATTCCTTTGCCTTTTCCTTGTTTCCTTGCTGATCAGAACTTACACCTAGGTTATATAATAACTCTGGATTGTTAGGGTCTTTCTCAAGAACTTTTGCAATTACTTCCTGGTACTTATCCATTTTCTTCATCTTAAGGTAGATATCTGCCTCAGAACGTAATAATAAGATATCATCTGGATTCTCTTTACGAGCATCTGCCATTGCAGCAAGCGCCTTTTCATTTTCATCCTTAGAGATGTAAATAAGAGCGATGTTTTTTGCAATCTCCGCACTTTTAGAATCTCCTAACTGCTCTTCTGGTTTTACGTGAGTTTTAGCAAGTACTTGAAGATCTCTTTCTTGTTTACTTGCGAAATTTTCAACTTCGCTTGTCTCAACATTAGTTGCTACGTAAGAAACTTCTCTTCCTTTAAAACCTAAGTCTTTAAGCTGCTCATAATAACCTAATGCAGTATCGTAATCTTTTCCATTGATTGCGTTTGATGCTGCAAAGTATAAGTATACAGTATCCTTCTTACTTAAGTTATATGCTTTTTCAAGTTTTGTTGCTGCACTTGCATAATCTTGACCATTTTGATCTGCTACTGCACCGTTGATGTAAGCATTTGTAACATTTGCAAGACCTGCTTCTGCTTCACTAGCATATTTTGTGTCTTTAAGATCTGCAAAGGCAGTCGCAGCTTTTTCAAGATCGGCTGGATTTTGATTATCTACTCCTAAATATGCCTGAGCTTTAAGAAGCATGAACTTCTCTTTTGTTTTCTCATCCATATTAGCTGTAAGAGCTTCGGCAGCTCCTAGTAGCGTTTTTGCTTCAGTATAGCTTCCAGACTTAATAGCCTTCTCTATAGCTTTTACTTCCTTTTTCTGTGCAAATGCCATTGATGTTGCGGCAAGTGCTATTGCTAAAATTAGTTTACTTTTCATTGTAATGGTTTAATTAATATAAGGGTTTCAAAATTACTACTTTTTTATCAACCCTTGATTATCGCTACTCCTCTTCATCAGATGAGTTTTGTTCTTGGGCAGTTGACTCTCCAGTAGGGTTCTCAGTAGTTTCACCTACCACTCCTTCTAGATCTTCTTCATCTATTGCATCATCGTCGCTTTTTACTTTGGCAACAGCTGCAATAGAATCATTTCCTTTAAGATTTATAAGTCTAACACCTTGTGTTGCTCTACCCATAACTCTAAGAGAAGCTACTTCCATTCTTATGGCAATACCAGATTTATTGATAATCATAAGATCATCCTCATCTGTTACATTTTTAATAGCTACAAGTTCACCGGTTTTCTCTGTTACAGAAATAGTTTTTACACCTTTTCCTCCACGGTTAGTAATTCTGTAATCTTCAAGACTACTACGCTTACCATATCCTTTTTCTGAAACAACTAGAATATTGCTTTCTACGTCATTTACAGAAACCATACCTATGACCTCGTCTTGATCATTTGCAAGAGTTATGCCACGAACGCCAGAAGCGTTTCTTCCCATAGGTCTTGTCTTGCTTTCTTCAAAGCGTATCGCCTTACCAGACTTGAGTGCAAGCATTACTTGACTTTCTCCTGTAGTAAGTTTTGCAGATAGTAATTCATCATCATCCTTAATAGTAATTGCATTAATACCATTAGTACGAGGACGAGAATATTGCTCTAAAGCCGTCTTCTTTACTTGTCCTTTTTTAGTAGCCATAATGATAAAGTGATTATTGATGTATTCCTCATCTTTTAAATCACCAGTACATACAAATGCTTTTACTTCATCATCTTGTTCTATATTGATAAGATTTTGAATCGCACGACCTTTTGAAGTTTTACTACCTTCTGGAATTTCAAATACACGCATCCAGAAACATTTTCCTTTTTGAGTGAAGAATAACATGTACTGGTGGTTTGTACCCACAAATAAGTGCTCTAGGAAATCCTCATTACGAGTAGTAGATGCTTTTGTACCTACTCCTCCTCTATTTTGTGTTTTATATTCTGTAAGTGAAGTTCTCTTAATATATCCAGCATTTGATATGGTAATTACCACTTTCTCATCTGGAATAAGATCTGTGATACTCACATCTCCTCCAGCATACTCAATAACAGAACGACGCTCATCACCATATTTATCTTTGATTTCTTGAAGCTCTTCTCTAATGATCGTCATACGACGTTCTTTATGAGCAAGAATATCTTTTAAATCATCAATAGTTTTCATGATTTCGTCATACTCTGTACGCAACTTGTCTTGTTCCAGACCTGTAAGTTGACGTAAACGCATCTCTACAATCGCCTTTGCTTGAATTTCAGAAAGCTTAAAGCGTTCAATTAAGTTGTTACGAGCTTCATCACCGTTTGCACTTGCACGTATAATTGCAATTACTTCGTCTATATTATCAGATGCTATGATAAGTCCCTCAAGAATGTGAGCACGATCTTCAGCTTTTTTAAGCAAGTATTCTGTTCGTCGTACTACCACTACGTGACGGTGCTCTACAAAATGATGAATCATGTCCTTAAGATTAAGCATCTCAGGACGTCCATTAACTAAGGCAATATTATTAACACTAAAAGAAGATTGTAGTGCAGTATATTTATATAATTTATTAAGAACGATATTAGGAATACCATCACGTTTAATTACATAAACGATACGCATTCCATTACGGTCAGATTCATCACGAATAGCAGAGATCCCTTCGATCTTCTTATCGTTAATCATATCTGCCGTTTTCTTGATCATATCTGCCTTATTGACTTGATATGGTATCTCCGTAACGATGATACACTCACGACCTTTAACTTCTTCAAACTCTGCCTTTGCACGCATTACAACACGCCCACGACCAGTTTTAAAAGCTTCTCTTACTCCGTCATAACCATAAATGGTACCACCAGTAGGAAAATCTGGAGCTTTTACATGCTCCATTAATTGATCTATAGTAACGTCATTATTATCTATGTAAGCATGTATACCGTCTACAACCTCAGAAAGGTTGTGTGGAGGCATATTTGTAGCCATACCCACTGCAATACCAGAAGCACCATTAATAAGTAAGCCTGGCACTCTTGTAGGAAGCACCGTAGGCTCCTTAAGAGTATCATCAAAGTTAAGTTGATGATCTACAGTGTCCTTATCAATATCTGCAAGCATATCTTCAGATATCTTTTGCATTCTAGCCTCCGTATAACGCATTGCTGCTGGGCTATCACCATCCACAGACCCAAAGTTACCTTGACCATCTACGAGCATGTAACGTAAGCTCCATTCTTGAGCCATACGCACCATAGCGTCATATACAGAGGTATCTCCGTGTGGGTGATACTTACCTAATACTTCTCCTACTATTCTAGCACTTTTTTTATGAGCACCGCTTGCTCGTATTCCTAACTCGTGCATCCCAAAAAGAACACGACGGTGTACTGGTTTAAGACCATCGCGTACATCGGGTAATGCACGTGACACGATAACCGACATCGAGTAATCGATGTAAGCAGATTTCATTTCATCTTCAATATTAATCGAGATCAGCTTTTCTCCTGCAGCCATATATAAATTGATTAGATTTTATGTCAAAATTTTACTAGCTAGCAATTTAAGCATTTTGAAGGTTTTTTAAGGGTTCACGCTTTCGCGAAAGCGTACTATTTATCAACAAATTTTAACAAAGTCTTTTAATAACTACCTAAAGCCCTTGAAGGCAAATTGTCAGGTATTTTTGGTAATTTGGACTAATGACTTTAAGCGGAATGATTTTTGAACCAGTTTGCTTAAATTTACCTTAGAAAGAGAAGATAGATATGGACGATAATTTTTCACCAAGAGTAAAAGATGTGATTGCTTATAGTAAGGAAGAGGCCTTGAGATTAGGTCATGACTTTATAGGTACGGAGCACTTACTACTTGGCTTATTAAGAGACGGAAGCGGTAAAGCAATCGATATTTTAGGAGCTTTAAATATAGACTTAGAGCACTTAAGGCGTAAGGTTGAGATACTAAGTCCGGCAAACCCCAACTTGAACTTACAGAGTAACGATAAGAAAAACTTACACCTTACTCGCCAGGCAGAGCGTGCACTTAAGACCACATTCTTAGAAGCAAAGCTTTTTCAAAGTTCATCAATAAATACGGCTCACTTATTATTATGTGTATTGCGTAATGAAAATGATCCTACCACAAAACTGCTCAATCGACTTAAAGTAGATTATGACAGTGTAAAAGACCAATTTAAACTAATGATGGCAAACGAAAGCGATGAATATATAGAGCCTATTAAGTCAGAATCTTTTAGTGATGATGCCGATAATAGTGATGAAGGATCAAAAGAAAATCCTTTTAACAGCCCTACTACGCCTAAAGGAGGAAAGAAAAGTAAAACACCTGTTCTAGATAACTTTGGTAGAGACCTTACTGCAATGGCAGACGAGGGTAAACTTGATCCAGTAGTAGGACGCGAGAAAGAAATAGAACGTGTCTCTCAGATTTTGAGCAGACGTAAAAAGAATAACCCTCTTTTAATAGGAGAACCTGGAGTAGGTAAATCTGCTATTGCAGAAGGACTTGCTTTACGCATTGTACAACGCAAGGTATCTCGTATACTTTTTGACAAGCGTGTAGTTACTCTTGATCTTGCTAGCCTTGTGGCTGGAACAAAGTATAGAGGACAGTTTGAAGAACGCATGAAAGCTGTGATGAATGAGCTTGAGAAGAATGATGATATTATTCTTTTTATTGATGAAATTCACACGATTGTAGGTGCAGGTGGAGCAACAGGATCTCTTGATGCATCAAATATGTTTAAACCAGCTTTAGCTCGAGGCGAAATACAATGTGTTGGAGCTACTACGTTAGATGAATTCCGTCAGCATATAGAAAAAGATGGAGCCCTAGAGCGTCGTTTCCAAAAAGTAATCGTAGAGCCTACAACAGTTGAAGAAACTATTGAAATCCTACAAAACATTAAAGGAAAATACGAAGAGCATCATAACGTAACATATACGGATGAGGCTATTGAAGCTTGTGTAAAGCTCACTAATAGGTATATGACAGACAGATTTCTACCAGACAAGGCTATTGATGCGCTGGATGAGGCTGGATCTCGTGTGCATATTACTAATATAGATGTCCCAAAGAAAATTCTAGAACTAGAAAATAAACTTGAAGAGGTAAGAGAACTCAAAACATCTGTTGTTAAAAAGCAGAAGTATGAAGAGGCTGCGAAGTTAAGAGATGACGAGAAAACCTTAGAAAAGGAACTTGCAATCGCTCAAGAGCGCTGGGAGGAAGATGCGAAGCTTCATAAAGAAGAGGTATCTGAAGATAATGTTGCAGATGTAGTGAGTATGATGACGGGAATCCCTGTTAATCGTATTGCACAAACAGAAAGTAACAAACTTGCCGAACTACCTGCTATCATTAAGAAAAATGTAATAGGTCAGGACGAAGCAGTTGCTAAAGTAGCTAAGGCTATACAACGTAACAGAGCAGGATTAAAAGATCCTAATAAGCCTATAGGTTCATTTATTTTCTTAGGACAAACTGGTGTAGGTAAAACGCAACTAGCAAAAGTCCTTGCAAAGGAACTATTTGATAATCAAGATGCACTCATACGTATTGATATGAGTGAGTACATGGAGAAATTCTCAATATCTAGATTAGTAGGAGCGCCTCCTGGATACGTAGGTTATGAAGAAGGTGGACAACTTACAGAAAAAGTGCGTCGTAAGCCTTATGCAGTAGTACTTCTTGATGAAATAGAAAAAGCGCATCCAGATGTGTTTAATATGCTATTGCAAGTACTAGACGATGGTTTCTTAACAGATTCTTTAGGTCGTAAAATCGATTTTAGAAATACAATCATCATTATGACATCTAATATAGGTGCAAGAAAACTCAAAGACTTTGGTCAGGGAGTTGGTTTTGGTACCGCTACTCGTAAAACTCAAGTAGACGATAATGCTAGAAGTATTATCCAGAATGCACTTAAAAAGGCCTTTGCACCTGAGTTTTTAAATCGTGTGGATGATGTTGTAGTATTTAATGCACTAGAGCGTGAGGATATTCATAAAATCATTGATATTGAACTTGCAAAACTATTTACTAGAATCAAAGACTTAGGATATGACTTATCTCTTAGCGAAAAAGCTAAAGATTACATAAGTGATAAAGGATTTGATAAAGAGTATGGAGCAAGACCGCTTAAGAGAGCTATTCAAAAATATATTGAAGATGCACTAGCTGAGGAGATTATAAATTCTCAACTAAAAGAAGGTGACAGTATCTTCATGGATTTTGATGAGAAGAAAGAAGAACTAGTAATTGATATAAAAAAGGCAGCACCGACAGAGTCGTAGTTAAAGCCACATATTTATAAAAATCCCCGAAAGGTCTAATTGACTTTTTGGGGATTTTTTTATTAAAAGTACTATGCGCACATAGTTAATGTATTGATAAATAGATTATTATATTAGGTATTATTATTATCTTAAATGTCTAAGTCCCCCATGTACCTATGACACAACCAATAGAACACCACTTAAGTTTATCATTCGGAGAGATAACTGTCTATAACGATTATGTTTACACTGTTATGAACGAAGGCATAACAGTATCACCAAATCTGAACGATATTCTCCTTGCTGTAGCCGAAATCTATTATAGCGATAGAGAATTTGTCTATATAACTCACAGAATTAACTCCTACTCCATTGACCCTATTGTTTACATAGAAACTTCAAAAATTAAAAACTTAAAAGGTTTTATAGCCGTTTGCCCAAACAAGAGTCTTATTGAATCTTTTAGAATTGAAAAATTATTTTTTGAAAAGCCTTTTGCTGTTTATCAAACGCTAGATGAGGCCTTAGTCTATAAGGAAGAATTGCTCTCTGGTAAACAATGATTTTTTTGTGGTAAATACTTTTATCTTATTTAAAAAAGAAAGAGTTTTGCGCACAAATTAATTCCCCCTACAACTCTTGAAAAATATTAAAGAATTTGAATTTGGAAAAATCCAAATTGAAGACAATTTTGTTATTGGTATTATGAAAGAAGGCTCTCATGTAGATCGAGAGTCTAACCAATTACTACTATCATTTTGCAATGATTATTTTAATGATAGACCATTTGGTTACATTTCGTATAGACTCAATTCATATTCAGTAGACCCTACGGTATATATGGATGCAGGTAATCATCGTGGTCTTAAAGCCATCGCTGTGGTTTTTGATAATCCGCTTATTAAATCCAATGTATTATTAGAAAAGCAATTTTTTAACCAACCCTTTGAGTCTTTCAATACTGTAGATGACGCAAAGAATTGGTTATCTCAGCTGCTAGTTACATAGTCACTAGTAAAGATCATGAGGGTCTATATTAAGACTGTTTAAAAACTCCTTCCCTTTAAAAATATCTTCAGAGAAGATGCGATCTTTTGCAGCAAAAGGAACAACTTCTCGATAACTCTTTACAAAAGCCTCTAGAAAATCAGAGGTTTTTAAGGGTGCTCTATAGTGTAATGCTTGTACAGCATTAAGGAGCTCGATAGATAATAAGGTTTCTATATTATCAACAACACGTAATAGTTTTGTCGCAGCATTTGCTCCCATGCTTACATGATCTTCTTGACCATTTGAAGAAACAATTGAGTCTACACTTGCAGGTGTACATAATTGCTTATTCTGGCTCACGATACTCGCCGCAGAATATTGGGTGATCATCATACCACTATGAAGTCCTGGACTATCTACGAGAAATGGAGGTAACCCTCTGAGTCCACCTATTAATTGAAATACGCGGCGTTCACTAATACTCCCTAACTCTGCCATTGCAATGCACAAAAAATCTAAAGCTAGCGCTAGTGGTTGACCGTGAAAATTTCCTCCACTTATAATTTTATCATCTTCGGGAAAGATATTTGGGTTATCTGTAACGCTATTGATTTCAGTTTTTAATGTTTTAGTTGCAAATTGAATAGCATCCTTAGATGCACCGTGCACTTGCGGAATACATCTAAAAGAATACGGGTCTTGTACGTTATTCTTTTCCGTCTCAGCAATGGTGCTTCCATCTAGTAATTCGAGGATCCGCTCTGCTGTTTTAATCTGTCCTCTATGCGGTCTTACAAAGTGCACTAATGGATCAAAAGGTGATAGATTACAATTAAATGCATCAATAGATATTGCTCCTATGAGATCTGCCATGTAAGAAAGCTTATGACATTTTAAAAGAGCGTATACTCCGTATGCACCCATAAACTGTGTTCCGTTTAAAAGAGCAAGTCCTTCTTTTGAGTGAAGCGTTATAGGTTCAAAACCATATTTAGACATTATTATACTAGACGATTCTACATGCTCGCCGTTCCAAACAAGCCCCTCGCCTATTAACGGTAATGCAAGATGCGCAAGTGGCGCTAGATCACCACTAGCACCTAGCGAACCTTGCTCATATATTACTGGTAGGATATCATTATTATAGAAATCTAATAATCGTAACACTGTATTAATATGTACACCACTATGACCATAACTTAGAGATTGAATCTTAAGTAAGATCATTAATTTTACGATATCCTTAGGCACGTAATCTCCAGTACCGCAAGCGTGAGATCGCACAAGATTTTCTTGGAGGTGCGTTAAGTTTTCATCGCTTATTGCGACATTACAAAGACTTCCAAAGCCTGTATTTACACCGTATACAGGCACTTTACTAGACGCTATCTTTTTATCTAGATAACTTCTAGAAGCACTAATGTTATGAATACTTTCTTCACTAAGCTCAAGGATTTTGTGCTCAGATATTATTTCTGAAATAGTCTGTAAATTGAGAATATCATTACTGATATAATGTATTGTTGACATAAGGGGAAGTTTTACTGCAATTTCGTAAAAAATATATAGATAATTGTGAATTTTTCAAATACAGCTCACTTACTTCTATAATACACCCTAGCTAATTATGAAAAATCATAACACGCAATTAATAACTAACTAATAAAGAGACTCTTACTGAAATAATATTTCATACTCGTAAGTAATTACGGTTATTAATATCGCAATAATAAATTGCGCATTTTTTGTAAATGGATCATAAACCAACGAAGCCTTCAATTATAACTAATTGAAGGCTTCGTTGAAAATAATTTACGGTTATTTAGTAGGTGGTTTAGATGGACGCACTTCTATTTTACTAGGTAATGTCCTTGGATGCATTTTGAGAAGATCAACGGTAATCTGACCAAGATCCTCTGGTTGTATGCGCCAGTCAGTACCTTCCTCTGGTGATCTACCTCCAAAATGGCTACTTACAGAACCTGGCATAATGGTAGTCACTTTTACATTATCTTGTCTTAAGTCTAACATAAGCGCTTGTGAGAATCCTGTTAAGCCAAATTTGCTCGCGTTATAAGCTGTTCCTTTTTCAAAGAAATTTGTTCCCGCAAGACTAGAAATTGTAAAAATATATCCTTCTGTTTTTTTAAGTGCTTCAAGTGACGCTTTTACTGAGTAGAAAACTCCTGTAAGATTGGTATCTATGGTCTCATCCCATTGTTTTATAGACATATCTGCAATACTCTCAAAATGCCCTAAACCTGCATTTGCAATGAGTACATCAATTTTTCCAAATTTATCTAGTACTGCTTTTACCGCATTTTGCTGGCTTTCATAGTTCCTTACATCTGCAGCAATACCGAGAATGTAATTATCATTTTCAGTTAGTTCATGAGCTGCTTCTTGAGCACCTTTCTCATCTCTTCCCGTGATTGCAACCTTCATCCCTTGATGCAACAAGGCTTCGGCTATACCGCGTCCTATACCTTTAGTTCCACCAGTTATTAATGCGACTTTATCTTTTAATGATTCCATGATTACGTGTTTTTTATAAAGATAATCACGCTTTCGCGAAAGCTAACAAGAAATTTTCTTAAACTAAATCTAAAAAAGTGACACCTTTGCAAACAACTTAATCTGTTCTCAAATGTCTATTAAATATATCTATTCGCTTCTTGTTATAACCATTTTACTATCCTGTAAATCTACTAGCCTACTTCCAGAGAACACGCAAGAAATACAGCAGCTTAACTTTGTAAATGAAGTGATTATTCCTGCCGACGCTATGTATGACGGAGTAGCTGTGGGTGGTTTATCTAGTATTGATTACGTGGATGGCAAGTGGTATATTATAAGTGACGACAGAAAAAATCCGCGATTTTATATTGCAGATATCAAGATTGAAAATGGCAAGTTACAATCACCAGTTTTCACATCTATGGTGAACCTCAAGGAAACCTTAGGTATTGCTTTTAAGAGTGGTCTGGCTGATCCAGAATCCCTCCGGGTTACTCCATCTAAAGACATTATATGGTCAAGTGAAGGAAATATAAGCAAGGGTATTAATCCGTTTATAAGAATATCAAGTATAGACGGAGCGTTTAAAAGTGCTATTGTGATTCCTTCTAGATACCTTGTTCATAACGACGTCGCTAGTGGGCCGCATAATAATGGAGTTTTTGAAGCGCTTACTAGAAATTACGATAACAATGGTTTCTGGGTTACTACAGAATTACCACTTAAACAAGATGGCATAGTGCCAACTGCTAGTGAAGCAAACTCTCCTGTGCGTATTGCATACATAGATCATGAGCGCAACACTTTTACTAGAGAGTATGCTTACATGCTAGATAAAGTGGCTAGAAATGGTAAGCTTGAAGTAAACGGTGTGACTGAAATTTTGTCATATGACGAACACTCTTTTCTAGTTCTTGAGCGATCTTATGCTTCGGGTCATGATGACGGTGGAAATGACGTTAAGATTTACCAAGTTTCTTTAAAAAATGCAACAGATATAAATGACTTAAACAGTCTTTCTAATTCCTCTTACATCCCTGCGAATAAGAAGCTGTTATTAGATTTGAGTACTGTGCGTAGTAAACTCACAGATGGCATTGTAGATAATATTGAAGGAATGACTTTTGGTCCTAATTTTGAAAATGGAAATAGATCACTAGTCGTTATCTCTGATAATAATTTTAACTCCTTTGGAAAACAACTTAGTCAGATAATCCTATTTGAAATTAAGTGAAAGTTACTCTTTGATGAGTAGGCTTATTACTAGTTTGCCCTTATTTTTGTTGAAAAATATACGATGCTTAAGACCTTTAGAATTCTCAGTGTATTAGAAGGAATATCATTCTTATTAATCCTTTTTATCACCATGCCATTAAAGTATATATTTGATAATGGAGCACCTAATAAAGTTATTGGTATGGCTCATGGATTTCTATTTCTTGCCTATGTAGTAATGGCAATTATGATGAAATCATATATGAAATGGAACAATAAAACAGTAGGAATCGTCCTTTTATGCTCTATTATTCCATTTGGTACTTTTTGGATGGATAAAAAATATCTCCAGTCTACTTAAAGAATTTTATACTGATATAATAGTTAGGCTCTTCCCCATTACTAGCTCGTATTGCATTAATTATAGGCAAAATAAAGCCTAACACCGCAAGTATTAATAAAGTAACGAGACCTAACCCAAATACTAGTATTGCAGGGATGCTCAGTATGCAATAAATGAACAGACTTATCTGAAAATTTGCAATAGACTTCCCATGCTCATCCATGTTATTTACTCGGTCTTTATTAGAAAGCCACAGTATAAGTGGTACTATAAAACCTCCAAAACCAGTTATATAGTCTAGAAGTTGGGATAGATGAGTAAGTGCTAGCAGCGTTCTATCTTCACGCGCAAAAGTGGTTTGTTGTACGATTTCCATATGATTGATTATTGATTGATACTATATATGTATATGCTTACGCGAAAATGTTACACGTTTACGTAATTTTGTAAAGATGAATGTACAAGATACTATAGTAGCTTTAGCAAGTCCAGCAGGCGCTGGCGCAATTGCTGTAATACGCGTTTCTGGAGCTCAAGCCCTAGAAATAACCTCCCCTATTTTTAAATCTGTAAGTAGTAAAGTGTTATCAGAGCAAAAAACACATACCATTCACTTAGGACATATTATGGATGGTGAGCGCACTATAGATGAAGTTCTAGTCTCATTATTTAAAGGCACAAACTCATACACTGGCGAGCCTACCGTCGAAATTTCTTGCCACGGATCTAATTATATTCAGCAAGAAATCATACAGTTACTAATAAGGTCAGGCTGTCGTGCTGCGCAGGCAGGAGAATTTACGCTACGTTCATTTATTAATGGTAAAATGGACTTGAGTCAAGCAGAAGCTGTTGCAGATCTAATTGCAAGTGATAACGAAGCTTCTCATCAAATTGCCATGCAACAAATGCGAGGAGGCTTCTCTAATGAAATAGCACAGCTGCGTCAAGAGCTTTTAAACTTTGCATCCCTCATTGAACTAGAATTAGACTTCTCTGAAGAAGATGTTGAGTTTGCAGACCGTAGCCAATTTAAAGAACTCATCGCTCGTATCACAAAAGTACTCAAGCGTCTCATAGATTCTTTTGCTACTGGTAATGTGATAAAAAATGGAATTCCTGTAGCTATTGTGGGCGAACCTAACGTAGGGAAATCAACATTATTAAATGCACTGCTCAATGAAGAGCGCGCTATTGTATCAGATATCGCAGGTACTACCCGAGATACTATAGAAGATGAGCTATCAATAGGTGGTATTGGTTTTAGGTTCATAGACACTGCTGGTATACGAGAAACTGTAGATGTAATTGAAGGCTTAGGAATAAAGAAAACATTTGAAAAAATCAAGCAGGCACAAGTAGTTATTTTATTATTTAGTGCAAATGAATTTCTTGCAAATGCCGAGTCTTTCAAAACAGAAATTGAAAAAATCAAAAACAAGTTTCCACTAAAGCCTCTTGTTATTGTCGCCAATAAAGTTGATCAAGTTTCTGAGAGTGACGTTAAAGAAATAATTAATCAAATACCAAATCTCCATTTACTTTCTGCTAAAGAAAACAAAGGAGTTGATGAACTTAAAACTAAACTTCTAGAATTTGTAAACACTGGTGCCTTACGCAACGACGAGACTATTGTTACAAACAGTCGACACTACGATGCATTACTTAAAGCACTTGAAGAAATAGAAAAAGTGCAATACGGACTAGATACAGATCTCTCAGGAGATCTTATGGCAATAGATATTAGAGAGGCGCTCTATCATTTTGGAGAAATTACCGGACAAGTTACTAATGATGAGCTACTTGGAAATATTTTTGCAAACTTTTGTATCGGGAAGTAATTACGGTAACGAGCAAAAAAATATAAGAATCTTCCTAGAAATTTTGCAAAGTAGATTGATTTAGAATTTTTCTTTAACATTTTATAAATCAATCCTACATTCATCAAAAAATAGTTCCGGAGTATTAGTATTTAGAAAACCTTCATTTGAGTATATTAAATAATAAAGGCTGAGCAATAATAGTATTGCTCAGCCTTAAAATTATAAAGATATAGTACTCCTTATTATCTCTTGATAAGAACTTTCGTTCCCTGTTCTACTCCATTTACAGTTGGCTTTAAGAAATAAAAACCTCTATGTAAATTTTCTAATTGAAGAGACGTAATAGATTGACCTTCAGAAACTATTGCATTTTGAGAAAATACACGAACTCCAAAAATATTGTATAGTTCGAAAGACACTTCGGTATCTATAGAGCTAGTGATTTTCACGTTGGCATCTTTAATTACTGGATTAGGATATACTTTAATCTTAGAAATAATATTTGCAGAATTATTACAAGAACCTAAAGTTGCTCCTTTTCTCAAAAATACTCTGGCTGCATTACGGCTTACACAGAGTGAACGCCCCTTATAACAAACTTGAACGCGTTGTATATATGAGTTATTACCACATGTAACATCCTCTACTGTAACAATAATTTCCTTTGTAGTCTCACATCCATTATAGTCCATTATGGTAACTGATACGGTTGTTGTTTCTTCAGGACAAAAAGTAATACTCTCTGTAGTCTCCCCCGTACTCCATAGTATGGATGTATCACCTTCTGCTACAATATCAAATACAGATAATGTCGTACAACCAGAATCATAACCTTTGTATATAGTCACATCCTCAGATACTGACAATGTTATTTGTGCAGGGCTAGATATATTAATATTTTCAACTAGGAGCTCTTCATCATTACTATCACTAATAATTACTGAATAGGTACCTTCAGATAGATTCTCTGCAAAATTTTCTGTCTGCCCGTCACTCCAAACATAGCTATACGGCGCAACACCTCCAGTTATAGAAACGGTAGCGACTCCATCATTTGCACCAAAACAAGTGATGTCAAATGTTTCTATAGATGCCACTTCTAAAGGCTCTATAGTTTCAAATAAGAATCTAGCTGAAACAGGAAAGTGATCTGACGCTGTAAATGCATAGTCTTCATCATAAAATTGATATCCTATTGATGCACTGCTCTCGATATAATTATCAAAAAGCTCATTTGTGATTGCAATATGATCAATCATATTTTCTCTAGATACAAAAGATCTAAATCCAGCATCACTTAATACACTTGTAACAACATTGTAGTTTTCTGGATCTTGTACGTAAGCTATAAATGATGATTCTGTTGTGGGCACACCATCTGCAACCGTCTCATCTACATCATCATTGTAATCTCCTAAAAGAATAACCTTTCTATCTGAAAATTGTACATCTAGAGAATCTTTAAGAACCTCTACATCATAACGACGCATATCATATCTATTTTGAGATTGAGTACTACCATTTGCACGAGCATGTAATGCTATTAAATCTATTTGCTCTGTGGTTCCATTGATGGTAACATCTGCAGTCATTAGGAATGGTAACCGTCCACTTGCGTAAAAACGATCTGTAGTACTAGGATAATCTACTAGAGCACTATCATCTCCTCCATTGTATAATGGATGGATCGTAGCTAATAGTGCTTGAGTTTTTACAAGATTCACCGTAGCAGTTTTATAAATAAAACCAAGCTTTTGAAAAGGTGGTGTTCCTGTTGGGTTAGAAACAGCATCAGAAAGGATATAATCGTAGCCTTCCAATCCATCCACTAGTTCTGCGAAAAGTACATCATCTGCAATCTCTTCTACAGCAATAACATCTGCATCTAATCTTCTTAGTACTGTACGTACGCTATCTCTCTGTATTTCATCAGACATAGGTCTGCCAGCTGGCGGAGCATTATTTTCATCTCCAAACCACTCAATATTCCACGCGACTACATCAAAGCTATCATCCCTTGAAACATCAGAGGTTTCATCTGGACTTTCAAAAGGAGTAGCGCATGGTATATCACTTGCTACTCTAGGTAATAGTTGGAAATTATCACCAAAACGACCTACAACTCCTACAATATCACAATTACTAGGTTGTGTTAATGTAATAAGTGAAGATGCATTCCCGTCTATACGCAACTGACCTGTTCCACTGCTATCTGTTAGTTCAAAATTAGAATTTCCAAATAGTAAGTCTCCTTCATTAGGAAAGCTCGCATTTACAACACGCACTAATTGTCCTTCGTAATTAGATAATTGTGATAAAGTGATAGTTATAGGTTCTATAACACCTGTAGGCGGTGCATTAATTTCCACAATATTTACAGGACTTATCTGAGCAAGATCATTGAATGTACTTCTTGTACCTGTAACTGTGATAGAATCACCGATAGCAAATACATTCTCACCATGAACAAGATTATCAAATATTGCAATTCCTCCTGTTGCATCTTGAATAAATGCAGGTCCATTAAACTGATCACTTACTGTTAGGATTCCAGTAGTTGTTACGGTATCTCCTTCAGCAGCTGCTCTCACCTGCGCGATAGTAAGTATTTCCCCTGGCGTAACAATGGCATCATTTGCTTTCCCTGGTGTTGGAGTCTGACCAACATAGTTTGCTGTATTTCTAGTTCCTCCTTGTCCATTTGGAATTCTCTGTAAAGACTCTGAGTCTTTACTTCCGTTTGAATTCTCATTTAGTTGCTCTTGTCCAGGATTTAATAATATTATTAGTTCTATATCTGTATCATCATCAGTTCCATAAACTATTGCATCAACTAGTCCATCAAGGGTTAGTACTGCTCCATTTGGAAAATCAACCGCAGTTCCCTGATATAAACCTATAGCATCTGCTCCATTTTGAAAGGAGTTGCCAGGAATTACTAAATCTACATTTAAAACATCTGCATTTCCTAAAACAAAGTATCCTTCTTCATTCGTAGTAAAGCCTTCTAAGTCAAAAGTGTTATAAACAGCATCGCCATTTCCATTATAAGCAACAACTACAAATCCAGAGAGAGAGGTATTACCCTGTCCACCATCGTAAATTTCAAGAAATTCTTGTGAATCTGATCCTGCGGTGTCTGCATCAAGTTCGTTAATAACTAAAGTAATTGGCTCAGTAGCATTACTATTTGTGGCTCCAGGAGTAGGCAATGCACTCACATAAGTTGTAGTTTCTCTTAAACCACCTGATCCATTTGTAAATCTCTGTAAAGAGAATATATCCTTATTACTTAAAATATCTTCATTAAGCTGTTCTTGACCTTCTTTTAGAAGTATGAGCAAACCATCGTCATCTGCATCATTAGTATCGTAAACAACGGCATCTTGAAGATTGTCAAGATTTACTGGACTTCCATTTGGAAAATCAATAGTTGCATTTTTGTAAAGAGCAATAGCATCTGCTCCATTCTGAATCCCATTATTAGCAAAAACGATGCTTGCAGAACCTATTGACTCATTTCCTAAAACAAAAAAACCATTTGCGTTTGTGGAAAAACCATCTAATGAATAAGATGCATAACTTGTATCACTAGAACCGTTATAAAATACTAAAGTGTATCCCTCAAGAGATGTATTACCCGTTCCACCGTCATATAATTCTATAAATTCCATGGTATCTGTACCAGTATTGTCTGCATCAATTTCATTAATAAGCAACACCGCATCGTTTGTTGGTTCTGAAGGAACTGTGATATTTTCAGAATTTGGAGAATTGATAGCTTCTCCTGCAGATGGTATTGCACTTGGAAAACTTGGAAGCCCAGCCCCATTAAAATTATTTCTAATCCAGTCTGTTGTGCTTCCCGAATTAGTTCCACTAGGAATTCTAGATGCTCCACCTACTGTAAAAATTCCTCCATCAAAATCATTGGTTAGTACCACATCGCTGTATGACATATCTCCTTCATCACCATCACTTACCGCTACACTATCAATAATCTCATCCCAAGGATTAACATCAATTAATCCATCTACATTTGTATCAATAGTTTCTCCTATGTTACCACTAAAGTTTGTAACAAGAATAATCGTTTGAGATCCATTTTGAAACACATTGTTTTGAAAAGGTATTGTGTAAAGCCCATCTGCAGTAGTAGCACCTAATTGAAATATTGAAGTAATAGTTCCAACAGAATTTACATCCCCCTCAATAATTAAAAGTGAATAGGCTGAGAGATCTTCATTAGCACCTGCTAGAACTTCTATAAACTCGTCCGTATCAGAACCAGTATGATTAAATACAAATTCATTAATTACAGGCGTAATTATCAAAGTACCAAAAACTTGATTTGTATTTACCGCTCCAAAGGTATTTGTATTTGTAATTTCCCAAGTGAAATCACCTGCTTCTGTGCCATTTCCAGATAGAGACAGTGAACTTTCGGTTGAAGTATCTGCACCTTCGGCTACACCTATATTTCTACTAGTAAGTCCATCTGCCGGACCGCCTATAGCAGTAAGCTCTCCTTCATATGATAGAAATTGAACCACGTTATCTGTTGTATCTACAAGAGCGATACCGTCTGGAGCACCATTCTGAATTCCTGTAATAGGAAAATTTACTGTTCCATAACCATTTTGTTGATTGGCTATTACTCCTGAAAGATCTACAGTTCTATAAGGTTCGTTATTAGAACCATTGTATAAAACTAATGACCATCCGGCTAAATCCATTCCTTCAGGACCAGCAAGCTCGATTACTTCATTAACATCGCCTCCGGCGTTGTCGTAATGTAATTCATTAATAAAAACGCCTTGAGCATTTATATTAGCACTAAGAAATGCCAATACAATGCACAAAAGCGCACTGAGTAGTTTTTTTTTCATTGAGTGAGTTTTTAGTTATGATTTTTGCAAATCTACAACCAAACTCAGTGTGCAATGTTTCTATATTGTTAAGCAATCGGCAAATGGTGATCAACAATAATTTAAATATAATTTTATAATAAAATAGGACTTATTATAGATGATATAATTTCAAAGGGGTATAATTATTATCTAGGTTTTCCTCTTTGATATTGATTTGGCCAAGCAATCTTCTTTCCGCCAAGTTCAGGACTTAATAATCCAAAATATGGATTTCGTAACATTTCTCTACCTATAAATATTAAATCTGCCTTGTCTTTAGTTAAAATCTCATCCGCTTGAATGGCGTCATCAATTAAGCCAACTGCGCCCGTGGCTATATTTATTTTCTTTTTGATTTCTTCTGCAAAAGGAACTTGGTAGTTTTTTTCAACTGGAATTTCTTGATTATTAACAACACCCCCGGTTGAACAATCTATCAAATCTACTCCGTTATCTTTGAGGAGTTGAGAGATTTTCAAAGAATCCTCAATAGTGTAACCACCTTCTGCCCATTCCGTAGCAGATATACGAACAAATAAAGGCATTTGAACAGGGATCACCGTTCGAATTTCTTCTGTCACCTCTAATAGCATACGTGCTCGATTTTCAAAAGTACCGCCATATTCATCTACTCTTTTATTAGTAAGAGGTGATAAAAATTGATTTAAGAGATAACCATGTGCTGCGTGAATTTCAATAACATCAAAACCTGCTTCAACAGCTCTCTTAGCTCCATCCACAAATAACTTTATGATATTTTTGATTTCATCTGTAGAAAGTTCTTTGGGCACCATTCCTTCATCATTAAATGATATAGGGGACGGCGCCACAGGAAACCACCCTCCATTTTCACTGTTAAGCGCCTTACTACCTTCCCAAGGAGGTAACGTACTTGCTTTTCTCCCAGCGTGTGCTAGCTGAATTCCCACTGCTGTTCCTTGTTCCTTAATAAATGTTGTAATCCGTTTAAGAGGCTCAATATGCTCATCTAACCAAATTCCCATATCTGATGGTGTAATCCTTCCATCTGGAGAAATTGCAGCAGCCTCAGTAATTATTAATCCGGCCCCTCCTACAGCTCTAGAACCCAAATGAACAAGATGCCAATCATTTGCCATTCCGTTAACTGAGCTATACTGGCACATGGGAGAAACTACAATTCTATTTGATAATTCTAACCCTCTTATTGTAAATGGAGTGTATAATTTTGACATTAAAATTTAAATTTGGGATTAGGTAATAGTGTCTGCGTAATTACTACGACCTAAAAATAAGGTTTCACGTAATGTAAAGGTACTTGAAATATGGAAAATCTTATTTAGTAAAATTCTAATTGTTTATTATCTAGTTCATGAATTAATTGAATAGATAGTACTACAATTACAAAGTAGTAACAATAATATTTTAACATTGAAATATAAATTCGAATTGCAAAAAATATTTCCTTGACGAATATTTTGGTTTTTTAATTGATAAAAAATCTATACCCAATGCTTAGCGCATAATTATCAGGCTCACTATTTATAAGATCTATACCCATTAAAAGGCTAATTTCTCCCCAATTATGAGTTCTATAAGTTGAAGACAAGTAGGAAAGAAGCTTTTTTTGTCTAGTTTGTAATGGACCTGCATATGTTCCTAAGTTCTGTAAATAAGTTGCTTTACCTGATATTTTAACACTTTTTAAAGTACCAGAAACTCCTATATTATGAGCTATAACTCTATTGTTTGTAATTCCTAATCCCGTTTCTGGATTAAGTTCAAAGAATGGTAATCCTATTATCCTACCTTCATAAGTCCAACCACTACGATATCCAGCATTACTGAAATAGTTATCTCGACCTGATCTACCAGAACTCCCGCTTTGGCTTCTAGTGTCAACATATTCGTACATTATAGTCTCAAAGATTGAATTATTATTAAATGTGTATTGAGCACCCCATACCCCATCCGGAAAATTTTTAAAAGCTGTTCCTGACCCATCATCAAAGAGATGCAAATGATAAGTTTTTATAGTTCCTCGTTTTAATTGTTTTTCATAACTAAAATCAAAACTACCTAGATGATTGCCTAGTGCATTTACCTGTTCGCCATCTGTAGAATCTTCTCCTCCTCCTTGAGCCAAAAATATTTTAAAATAATCTCCTAGTCCATCAGGCAAATCACCAAGTGTTCTACTCGTTCCTCCCCATTGTGCAAAGTGCTGAACTCCTATTGTAAAATTTTCTGAATCATTAGTTCTGTATCTTAAATTCAATCGTTTATAATGAACCTTAGTATTATCTACAAACCGATTATCATTCAGAATATAATGTCCTAAGCCGTAATCAATGGAAATTTTATCAGTAAGATTAATAAATGATGGTGCTTCAATGACTATCCCAGGTAAAGCCCTTGCATTTCCACTCAATAATATATTTTCATTTGTGGTTGATAATACATTTAAACTTTCAGAAGCTTTTGCTCCCACAGTAATCTTGAAATAAGGAGCCGTATATGATATAAATAGATTACCTCTTTGTAAATTTTCGTTAGTTCCATCTCTATAAAATAACGACGTCCCTCCTTCTAATGAGCTTTTATCGGAGATTTTAAATTCCGCTTTCGCGAAAGCGTGAATACCAAAGGTTGATTGTTCATTTACGTATCCATTATTATTAGAATACATCCAAAAAGGCAATGATTCTGACGACAAAAACACCCGACTATTAATTGACCCCTCGACTTTGACACTCTCTTGTGCTATAATTTGAGAGCAAACAAAAAGAGTTACTAAAAGTTGGACAAATCGCTGTGTCATATCTATATCTTTGAAAATTAAAAGTACTGAAATCTCATCTACTACTTATGTTTTTAAATATACTCAGCTTCTTTCATAAAAAAGTACTCTTTATAAATATTTGGAGTGGTACTCCAGAAATGCATTGTCATGTACTACCAGGAATTGATGATGGGCCAAAAAACAAAATAGAAAGTCTCAACCTTCTTGAAAAATATGCACAATTAGGCTGTAAAAGGATTATTGCAACGCCTCATACAATGAATGGAATTTACAATAATACTATTCATTCCATCAAAAAAGCTTTTGAATCTGTACCCAATATTCCCGAGATTAAACTTACTTACTCTTCTGAATATATGTTAGATGATAATTTTAATAATCTTCTTGAAGAAGATCTAATAATCCCTCTTAAAGATAAGTACATACTAATAGAAATGTCTTACATGCGACCTCCTGAAAATTTATATGAGTTAATTTATAAATTAAAGTCTAAAGGATACATGCCTATACTAGCACATCCTGAACGCTATAAATATTATCATGATAAATACCATATCTATTCCGAACTCAAAAGAAAAGGCTGCCTTTTACAGCTAAACGCTCTAGCACTCACACCCCATTATGGAAATTCTTGCCAAAGGGTTGCATTTAAACTTTTGAAAGAAGGCCTTTATGATTTCATCGGTGTTGATGCTCACAAAATAGATCACCTTGAAAAAATTGAGACTATGAAATTATCTAAACAATATAAAAATAGGTTAACTGATATATGTTCTAAAACGACAAAAGTATTCTCTAGTTGAAATTATTAAGTGTAATGAAATTAATATAAACTATTATCAAGAACAAATATGTTATCCCTTGAAATAATAGAAAGCTAGAAACCTATCCCTAATTTTTGTTTTATTCTCTTCATTAAACTAGGTTCTTCTAGACCATAACCGTATCCATATTGAGAGCCATAACCCAAATTAGTCATTTTAACACCATTTATAATAAACGCCACATTCTTTAATTTTCCTTCTTCAATGAGCTCCTTTGGGTGTTTAATTAGTTTCTTATCTGTATAGTTTGCGCGTGATACATATACTGTCATATCTGCTTTCTGGCTAATTAGTAGCGTATCAGTAACTAATAGCGTAGGCGCAGTATCAACAATGACATAGTCATATTTTGACTTAACTTCATCTATTAGATTATCAAATCTCGAATTAATTAAAAGTTCGGCTGGATTGGGCGGAATATGTCCTGACAATATTAAATCAAATGAACTATCACCTCCATCTGCTCTATTAGTTATGGTTTCAATATCTAAAGTTGAGTCATTTAAATATTCAGATAGTCCAATATTCCATTCTTCTTTGTCTATATACCTGTGCAACTGAGGATTTCTGATATCTGCTCCTATTAATAATACAGATTTACTTGTACTATTAAGTGTTAACGCCAAATTGTAAGCGACAAAAGTCTTTCCCTCGCCCTTCACTGCAGACGTAACAAAAATGACATTTTCCTTCTCATTAGCATTTCTCTTTAAAACATAAGCGATATTAGTCCGAATAATTCTAAAGATTTCTGCAAGAACGGAACGATCATTAGCTGTAATTACGTCACTATCTTTATTATTTAAAATAGGTATTTCACCTAAAAAGGATAAGCTTGATATGTATCTCTCAACATCATCTCGATTATGAATTTTAGTATCAAATAACTCCTTTAAATAAATTAACAAAATTGGTATAAGTAAACCGAGAGTGCCAAATTTCAAATATGTAATATTCTTCTGAGGAGAGACCAAATTTCTTAGACTGTATGCCCTATCTACTATTTTTGCTTTCGGTGTTGCCACTGCAAGAGATATAGCTGTTTCTTCTCTTTTCTTCAATAAATAGAGATATAGCGATTCTTTTATACCTTGTTGTCTTGCTATATCACGCGCACCTTTAGACAAATTAGGCATGGTCGATAGCTTATCTGTTATATTATATTGTTCATTATTTAAATCATTTTTCTGAATTAAAAATGATTTCTTTACAGACTTTAGGCTGTTTAAAATATTGTCTTTTAAACTTTCAATTTGACTCGTTAATTGTACAACGACTGGGTTTAACTCTGTTGCATTTTGTAACAGTCTATTTCGCTCTAATATAAGTGTATTATAATTTTCTAGCTGTCCCTCGGCACCGGCAAGAGCTATACCAGTATTTGTGGGAAGAAGCTCTGTTTGATTATCGGTTTTAAGATATTCAGTCATAAGATCAAACAACTTAACTTGCGTGTTAAGTTCTACACGTTTTTTTACAAGTTCATTTGCATTTAGTAGAGAGAGCCTTCCCTCCGTTTCTAAATTAATAATCTCATTACGTTCTCTAAATTTTACATTATCCGTTTCGACTGAATCTAATTCGGCTGTAATTATGGATAGACGATTGTCAATAAAATTTGCAGTATTTTTTGATACCAGATTACGATCATTAATAGCATCCTCATTATAGACAGTTATGAGATTATTGAGAATTGCTTCACCTTGATCTTTATTAGGCCCTTTAATTGACAAGCGCAACACGCTGCTATACTTAGTAGTTTGAGTTATTGACAAACTATTTTGAAGTCGGTTTACGGTGTTCCCTCTATCCACATAAAGGATACGTACAAAATGTTGATCTGCATAGTCTATTTTGGCAAACTCATCACCGTTGGTTGGTACTACTGTGATACTAACGTCGGATAAAACAATTCTCTCTCCAAAATTGTATGTCTTCGAATTTTCATCCTTCTTTTCCTTCATAGCAAATTGCGTTTTAGATAGCACTTTGATATAAATATTCTTATTAAGAATTGAAGTATTATCTAAAGAGAATAAGACTTTAAATGGGATGTTCTTATAAATATAAACGGACTTCAAATTTTCCTCGTCAATATAATTCGTTGTAAGCTCTAAATTATCAACAACATACCCTAAAAGACGTTTCGATTTGATTATTTCTATTTCATTATCAAATGAAGATGGGCTTAAAGCTGTACTTCCAATTCCTAAATCATCAAAAGCAGCAAGCTCAGATACTGCACTATTATTTTGATCTTTAATAAGTATAGTAGTTTGACTTTCGTAAATGTGTGTAGCAAATTTTAAATATAAAAATGCCAATGTCAAACTTAAAATAAAGCTAAAGATAATTATAGGCCAGAATTTTAGATATTTAAGTACTTCCTCTTTAATATTTAAATCATCTTCTTTAGAAGAATTTGTTGATTCTTGCATATTACTTAACGAGTAAAGAGAGTTATTACGGCAAGTGCTAAACCAGCTATAGAAAATAAAATGGTAGTACTCCTAGAAAAGGCTGCACTTTGAACTTGTGCCTTATTAGGGGAAACAATAAGAACATCATTTTGTTGTAAATAGTAAAACTCAGAACCTAGAATCGATGCCGATGTCAGATCAATTACTTTATAGATTTTAGACTCATTAGATTCTCTTATGAGTACTACATTCTTTCTATCTCCATATATAGTTAAATCGCCAGCAAGACCTAATGCTTTAAGCAATGAAATATTCTCATCGTTAATGGAGTATGTACCAGGTCGTTTTACCTCGCCTAATACAGAAATTGTAAAATTTATTATACGTAAATTAATAACTGGATCTTTTACATAGATGCTTACTGCTTCCTTTAGCCTTTGCAGCGCTTCTGTACGGCTTAGATTACCAACTGTAATTGAACCAACTAATGGAAACTCAATAGCTCCATATTGATCAACTAAATAGGTATTAGAAGGTGAATATCCTGTAGAACTTCCATCCTGTTGTGCAACACCTACTGTGGGGTTAAACGCTGAGACTACTTCTGGAGAACCTCCAACTACAAAAATGGAAAGTAAATCATTAGGTCTTATTATTGTATTGTAACTTATTTCATTCTTACTTGTGTTTAACCTTTCAATATCTTGAAAATAAAGCACTTCCTTTTTGGAAATACAGGAGGACAAACATGTGCTCACAAGTAATAAAATTACTAGAATTTTAAAAATTCGCATTAAGTAGGGGGATTTTTTATTATGTTTTGAAAAATAGTGATTTGGTGCTAGGCAATATTTTTTGCACCAACCGCCCCTTTTTCTTGTGACACCTCTATATCAAGTATCTCATACTCAGAATTGTTACTTTTAAACTCAGGAATGAGAGATTTAAGTTTTGCAACACTAATTGAGTTATTATTTTTGATAGCAGCCTTAATAATGGAGTTTACCACTTCATTAATCTGTTCATAATCATTCTCCATGTCCTCACTTATCATTATTTTATTATGATGTGTAGGAAGCGTTGTACTTTCATCACTTAGAAGCTCTTCATATAATTTTTCACCAGGACGTAAACCTGTTATTTTTATTTCAATGTCTTGATTGAGAGTATGCCCTGCAAGCTTAATCATCTTTTCGGCAAGATCCATGATGCGAACAGGTTCCCCCATATCAAAAATAAATATTTCACCTCCCTTACCCATTACGCCTGCTTCTAGTACCAACTGACAAGCCTCAGGAATTGTCATGAAATAACGAATAATATCTGGGTGTGTTATGGTAACAGGCCCTCCAGCTTCTATTTGCTTTTTAAATAAAGGAACCACAGACCCATTAGATCCAAGAACATTTCCAAAACGGGTAGTTATGAACTTAGTATTTCTTTTCTTGCCATTTTTAAGGAGATTAAAATGCTTAGACTGGACATACATCTCGGCAGCTCTCTTGGTTGCACCCATTACATTTGTTGGGTTTACTGCTTTATCAGTACTTACCATTACAAAGTGACTCACTTTATGCTTTGCGGCTATATCTGCAAGGTTTTTTGTTCCGTAAATATTTGTGAGTATAGCCTCAGATGGATTATTCTCCATTAATGGCACATGCTTATAAGCTGCTGCATGATAGATAATATCAATTTTAAAAGCATCAAAAAGAACTCTCAATCGGTTACGGTTTGCTACATCACAGATAACAAATTCAAAATCTATGTCAGGAAATGCTCCCATAAGTTCTAAACTTAGAGAATGTAACGGCGTTTCTGCTTGATCTAATACAATAAGCTTCTTAGGGTTGTAAGATGCTACTTGTCTTGCGATTTCACTACCTATAGATCCAGCACCACCAGTAACAAGTATAATCTTACCTTGTATTTTACCTGATTTAACACTGTCGTTAAGTTGTATTGGATCTCTATTTAACAAATCTTCTATTTGTAAACTTTTGAGCTGATCTGTAACTGTAGTTTTCTCACTCCAGTTTATTACTAATGGAGAATTGAAGACTTTAATGTCGTGCTCAAGACACTCTTTTACTATAGAAAAACGTTCTTCGGCAGTCATGGAGTTTCCTGCAAAGACTATTGCCTCTGCATTTAACTTTTCTAACAAATCAGAAATACCTTTATCCAACTCTAACACAGGTTTATCTAAAATCCTCAAGCTTTTGTTTTGCCTTTTTGAAATAAAGCCAGTGATTATAAAACGTTGCGGATGCTCGATATCAAGCGCTGCTGCAATTGAAATTGCACCATCATCTACTCCAATAATTACCGCTCTAATAATCTCTTCGTGCTTTTGAGCAATCTTAAATCGTTCGTATAATTGCTTTACCGCAAGTCTAAAGGTAAAGAGCGCTGTAAATGAAATAAAAGAGAATAAAATAAGCCCTACATTTATAAATAGCTTCTGGTTCTCAATCTCCAACCAGAAGATATTAATAATCATCAAAACTCCAAATGTTGAGATGGTAGCAAACATTAACTTAAGAGCATCCATAAAAGATGAATGCCTTATAAGCCCTGCATACGTTTTAAATATTAAAAGAAAGACAAAGTTTACACCTACAATAAGGCTTAGTTGTTGTGTATTTGATATTGCCTTTAGAGGAGCTATATTAAGATCAAGAAGTAATAAATAAGTAAGTATTAATGAGCAAAAAATTAAGAAGGTATCAATAAAAAGTACCGCCCATCTCGGCAAGTACCTTACATTCCTTATATCGAGTTTGTTCTCCTCAGAAAACAATCTATTTATTGCACTTAATAACCTATTGAACATTCGTCAAACAATTTTTGAAGACTTCAAAGATAACTTTTTCGATGCGCACTCTATCATCATTTGTTAAATTTGAACCAGATGGAAGACATAACCCATTATCAAACAACTCATCAGATACTCCACTACCGTAATATGGAACACCTTTGAAAACAGGCTGTAAGTGCATAGGTTTCCAAAGTGGTCTTGACTCTATATCTGCTTTCGCGAAAGCGTGGCGCAAATCTTCTCTAGTAATACCGCCAGTTTTTGATGGATCAATAAGTATAGCACTAAGCCAGTGATTACTAAAATAATGATCTGATGGTTCTTGAAAAACAGTAACACCACTTATGGTTTTAAATGCCTTAACATAAAACGCATTCATAGATCTACGTAAACCTATATGTTTATCTAACACTTCCATTTGCCCTCTACCAATCCCTGCCGAAATATTACTGAGTCTATAGTTATAACCTATCGTTGTATGCTCATAATGCGGAGCATCATCACGTGCTTGTGTAGCAAGAAATACTGTCTTCTCTTTATCTTCTTGTGAATGGCAAACCATTGCTCCTCCTCCACTTGTTGTGATGATCTTATTGCCGTTAAATGATAGAATTCCAAAACGACCAAACGTTCCACATTTCTGCCCCTTAAAAGTTGATCCAAGAGCCTCTGCACTGTCTTCTATTACCGGAATATCATATCTAATAGCAACTTCATTTATCAAGTCTACTTGATAAGGCATACCGTATAAATGTACAGCAACAATAGCTTTAGGTTTTCTACCTTTTGCAATTCTATCCTTTATTGCTACTTCTAGATGCACAGGGCAAAGGTTCCATGTAGTTTTCTCACTATCTACAAGTACAGGATTTGCACCTAGATATTTAATAGGATTAATACTACCACAAAATGTAAAAGACTGGCAGATTACCTCGTCTCCTGCTACAACACCACACTGTATTAATGCAAGATGAATAGCTGCTGTTCCAGAACTAAGAACAGCTATTTCTACATCGTTATCTTGATATTCTTTAAGATCGCTTTCAAAACCATTTACATTAGGTCCTAAAGGAGCTACCCAGTTTGTATCAAAAGCTTCTGTTACATATTTACGCTCATTTCCTCCCATATGAGGAGAAGAGAGCCAGATTTTACTAGTACTTGACATACACTATGCGGTGATTTTATTTTTTACAAATATAGCTTTTAGCGTAAGACCTATGATATAGAGATCGTGCCTAAGGGATTTTTTTTTACAATAATCGAGATTCATCTTAACTTTATCGGGAAATATGACAGTATCATTATATCCTTGAGGATTGCCCTTTGTTAATAATAGTGCTTCTTCATTCAAATATTTTAAAGCTGCTAGGCTAGTAAGACCAGGCTTACAGTTTAAAATTTGTCTGCTTTCTCCGCGCAAAAGGTCATAGTATCCAGGAACATCAGGCCTAGGACCTACAAAAGACATGTCTCCTATTAATATATTAAATAACTGAGGAAGCTCATCAATCTTAGTTTTTCGCATAAATTGCCCCTTTTTAGTTACTTTTCCGTTAGTCATTGTGCGTATTTTGTGGATAGTAAATGGCTTGCCATACTTACCTATGCGCGTTTGCTTAAAGATTGATACTGTTGGCGTCAAAACTATAATGATCCAAAGAGGTAATAGCAATAAAATTCCTAATAGTGCAAAAATAAAGTCTAAGGTAGATTTAATCACCTTTATTATATTTTATAATACGCCCAGGATTACCAACTACTACGGCATAATCTGGAATATCTCTGATAACTACAGTACCTGCTCCTATGGTGCACCATTTACCTATTTTAATTCCAGGTATAACTACAGATCCAGCACCCACATGAGTGCCTTCATCTATTACAACTCCACCACATAATGTCACATTAGGAGAAATATGAACAAAGTCTTTAACTATACAGTCGTGCTCAACAACTGCTGCTGTATTTATAATACAATGATTGCCTATAGCATAAGCTTCATTGATAACCGCATGGGGCATAACTACGGTACCTAATCCTATTTGACTTTGCAAGGAAACACTTGCCGATTTATGCAAAAGAGCATTATGCCACTGATGTTCATATTTATATGCAAGAATCTTTCTAATAGCGTTGTTCCCTATTCCAATAATTATTTTATCAGTTTTTGAAACATTATTCACGGGAATTCCTAAATAGGAATCTTGTTCATAATTATCATCTACAAAACCATCTACAACTATATCATTATTAATGGCTATCGCATTTACTACTTTACCGTGCCCGCTTGCTCCAAATATTTTCATTACCCTTCAAACTTAGTCATTGTAGCTTCTCCTTCTGCACTAATCCCCTCACTAATGAATACTTTCTTAACAGTTAAAAATAGAATTTTTAAATCTAAAAGAAAAGATTGATGGTTTACATACCACACATCAAGTTCAAATTTTTTCTCCCAGCTTATGGCGTTACGGCCATTTACTTGGGCCCAGCCAGAAATTCCTGGATTTATATTGCTGCGTTTGCGTTGCTCTGCTGAGTATAATGGAACATACTCTGGCAGCAAAGGTCGTGGGCCTATAAAACTCATATCACCTTTAAGAATATTAAGAAGTTGTGGTAACTCATCAAGAGATGTTTTTCTAATAAACTTTCCTACAGGAGTAAGTCGTTTTGCATCTGGAAGAAGATCACCAGAAGCATCACATTTATTATTCATTGATCTAAACTTTATAATTCTAAAAACCACATCCTTTTTCCCTGTTCTTAACTGTGTATAAAAAGGCTTTCCCGCATTTGCAATAGCCAGCAGTATTGTGATTGCAATAAATACAGGAGCAATAAGAATAAGACCTACTAATGCACAGCAAAAATCTGCAAGGGGTTTCAAAATTTTATTATATAACATGAGTTTAATTTTTGTTACCCTTTAAAGTGGCCAATAATGTGTTGTACTCTTGAAGTAGCGCTTGCCAAATTTCTTTTCTTTCATAACTACTTGTTATGATTGCTCTAGCATTTGCCTGAGTACGACTATAAAAGTCCTTATCCTCTATAAGCTTATACATTGCTATTTCGAGTGCGACACTACTTTTTACTGGAACAATTAATCCATTGAGATTGTTTACGATAATCTCATTACATCCATTTATATCTGATACTATAGACGGCAACCCCATAGCACCTGCTTGTAATACCACATTAGGAAATCCCTCCCTATATGATGGAAAGGTTAACGCTTTCGCGAAAGCAAGATAAGGTCTTACATCATCTACATATCCTGTTGTATAAATCTTAGGATGCTTTTTAATAATATCTTGTGTAGTCTGTAAAAGTGGATCCAGTTCCTCTTCTAGAGGACCCACAAGCAGTAATGATGTCTCTGGATGCTTTTGTTGAACAGTTACAAATGCTTTTACCAATTCATTCACACCTTTATCTCCTACTAGTCGCCCTACAAGAATGAATGTAAAATCACTAACCGCTATTTTGAGTTCGTCACTGACATCTAGACTATTATTTACTAAAGAATCTTTTGAAAAATAAGTAGTATCTATCCCATTTGAAGAGCCCTTTCCTATCACTTTAAGCTTTGAAGATTCAACAAATTTTAATTCCTCCACAATAGTTTTAAGACCCTGAGCGTTAGGATACACTTTTGTTGCAAAACGGTAGGTTAATTTTTCAACAATATCTAGCAGTTTTCTTTTTGCACCAGTAGCCTCTAGTAATGGTAACCCAGCTACTGTATGCAATCTTAGAGGTACTCCAGCAAGCTTTGCGGCGAGCATACCTACAATGCCCGCTTTAGGCGTATGCGTATGAACAATAACAGGTTTCTCTTTCTTTAAAAATATATAAAGTTTATATACAGCCTTGAGGTCTTGTAATGGCGTTATTTTTCTTGTCATTTCAAGAAAAAAATAAGGCACACCTTGCTTTCTAGCTACTCTTTTAAGCTCCTCTTCTTGAGAAGATACAGCAATAACCTCAAAATAATCTTTCATGAAGTCAAGCTGCCCCTCAAGGAGCTTATCTAATGAGATAGGTACCGTTGTAATTCTTATTAATTTATTCAAAATAATTATTCTATCAAATGCTTAATATTATTTTTAACCAAACGGAATTTACCGCTTTTCTCAACGGGTATTGATGTGACGTATTCAAATTCTAGTTGTAGCTTGCTGCCTACCCTATCCACCCAGTTAGCTCGAAATTTATCCTCTGCTTTTTTTGTAAATATACTCTTGTCTATAATTACTTTAATTATGATACGATTTAATTCATTTTGAGTAGCTTGAAATTTTACAATCCCTTGTACGTCT
The DNA here is from genome assembly GCF_045063975.1 of Dokdonia sp. Asnod3-C12. Taxonomy (NCBI): domain Bacteria; kingdom Pseudomonadati; phylum Bacteroidota; class Flavobacteriia; order Flavobacteriales; family Flavobacteriaceae; genus Dokdonia; species Dokdonia sp. Asnod3-C12. The sequence continues at coordinate 3,169,788 of NZ_JBEFNY010000003.1, read as the reverse complement.
TTTAAGGTGTTTGAAATATTACCAAGATTTATTTTACCAGTTTCAGGAGAAAACACATAATCATCTACTCTGCCTAGTATTTCTCTTACTAAAGGGTTATTATTACCACAACTACATAATTCTTCGCTTAGCGCTATAGAATCACCTATATCATATCTAATTAATGGAGTTCCGTGTGTTGTAAAACTTGTAAGCACTAGTTTTCCAGATTGCGCGGGTTGATTATCATTATCTAACACCTCAAAAACACCACTCTGCAATTCTAAATGCAATTTCTTATTAGAGCATTCTATAATAAACGGAGCTCCTTCTGATGATGCGTATTGATCATAAACCCCGCAATTAAAATAAGACTCTATTAATTTTTTATTTAAAGCAGTCACACTCTCTGCTGTGGGAAAAATTGCTTTTACTACTCCTTGGGGAAAAGGTAAATTATTATTAAGTCCATATTTGGCTATCTCTAAAATATTAGATGGAAAACCTACCAAATACTCGGGCTCAAATGAAATAAGATCTTTTATATAGAATTTAAGATAGTCTTTCTTAATGTGGAATGTTGAATAATATTTTACATTATATATATAATCTTTTTTCCAAAATCGATTTTTCTTTATATCCCGATTAGTTAGAATATTTTTACCCGAAAACCAAGCAGTTTTTTTACCTAGTTCATAACCAAAGTTAGATCTAAAATTATCTAACATGGCAAAACGTTCTTGAAAGTCTTCATTAGTAAAAAGTACTTCTAACGATTTTCCAGTAGTGCCTCCTGTTTTGGAGACAACAGCATCTGCTTTAGGTATTGTATAAATAGTATCTACATGCTTACGTATTTCCTCTTTTGATAAAATAGGAAGTTGAGATATATTTTCCAACTTTCTAAATTCAATATTACCATCTAGACGTTTAGCGAAATATGGAGAATTTTCAATTGCATGAGAAATAAAAGCAGCATACTTTTCTTCTTGTAATTTTTGCAATTCGTCTAAAGTGAGGGATTTATTTTTCTTAAATAAATCTCTGTAATACTGATATTTACCTTTATACCTAACATTATTGCTTTTGTAATTATACAAACTCACTAAGATATTTTGCAGAAAATTTGGTAATAATTGATAGATTACTTCTCTCATTATAATATTGTTATTCTCTCATTAGCTAAACATAAGAAGCCAAAAACTTTCTACTGTTTTCTTTGATTTCAAAATTCACCAAGAGTAATTATTCTATTATTCAAAAATACTAAACACGTCATTTGTGTTATCTCTTTTAAGGGACTCTTAATCTAAGTCGATTAATTTTTCTAATAATGTAGTTTGGTTTTTTCGATCAAATATTGATAATACATCATCTTGAGGTGCAACGTTAAGGCCGTCTAATTGCCACTTGCTTATCATAATACCCCATACTTTGAGTTGCTCTTCCTTTGTATCATTATGAATATCAACATTAGCACCTAAATCATATTTTTTAATTAATGCTGTGGGTTCTGATTTATTCGGAGCAAAATTCATTATAAACCTATTTGCCGCGAGATATTCATAAAATTTTAAAGGAACTCCAGTATAATGAGAAATTTGCTCTCCTACAATTAACCATAATATGGTTGATTGTTCATATTGTTTAATCACCTCATTACGTGGTATTTTACCAATGTAATTAACTGTTTTATATGACTTAAAGATTGCCATTTCTTCTTGTAAGGACTTTTCGAAATTTCCAGCTATTACGACTTCTACATCATCAAGCGTCATTAATTTATCCTCTACAGCCCAATCAATAAGCTGGAGCAACCCTTTAGGAGATCTTACACCTCCATAAAAACTTCCCGCATAAAAGATTCTAATCTTACTAGACTTCTCTTTTATTAAAGTTTTTTCAACACTAAAATCATCTTGATCAAAACCGTTATAGATAACAGAGAATTTTGCGGAATCTTTCTTATAGTGGTTTGCATATATCTCACGCATCGCATTTGATATAAAAGTAATCTTATCTGCCTTATGTAGAATATTTCGCTCAAACCTCTTATGAAATAAAGAAAGTGGCCATGGCGAGTGCAATTGCTGTCCCTCAATATAATGGTAGTCACGTAAATCCCCTATGAGCTTAAGTTTTGGTTGTAATTGCTTTAGATACATCCCTAACAGATGATTAGTCATAGACGGTGATGTAGAAATCACTATATCTAAATTACTAACAAAATCATTATTTTGTTTTAAATACTTTTTGGCATTAGCATACCAGAAAATCGCTTTATCTGGAATTAAGAAGTAAGTACCTAATTGTACTATTTTTGATTTAAGCTTTGACTTAATTCCAGGTGAGCCAGCTTGCATTTTTGCATTCCTAAATCCAGCACCCAAGTTATTATTTAATTTACTTTTTATACCAATTAACTTGACATGTGGTAGCTCATTATTCATTGTATCATCTACTCCCAATGAACTATCAGGATTGCTACACGTAAGCACGGTGACATTATATTTTGTTTTATCTAAATATTTTGCCCAACTATATGGTCTTCTTGCTGCTGGAGCATTGTAAGGAGGATAAATGTAGCTTATGATGAGAATGTTTTTCATTTTTTATGCTCAATTAAATAAATAGATAGTTGATTTCTTCTTAGACTTACAAATAAACAAAGGTATAATCCCATCCCTCATAAATTAGCCATATTAAGTTTCCATACCATATTGTACTACTTGTAAGTACTACACCGAGGTATCCAATTTGGAATAATAATAGAAAAGCAAATGCTGGCAATAATCCAACAATCAATCTCTTTGTGTTCTTTGTTTTATCTATTAAGTAGTAATGAACTAAAAAGAATAGAAAAAGTTGATTTGCGATTGTAATAAATCTACCTCCAGATGGTACAATTGAAAGTGCAAAAGTTATAGCAAAAAATAGTAGTACAAAAGAAAAGAGCATTTGATGTTTTTCACCTAACACAACACCGTTCTTAAGCCTTCTTTTTATGTATAGGACTATAATGAACAAGTATACCTTGACTATCGTTGAAAATGATCTACTAACTGTGTGAAAGAAAGTTTCTCCCCTTTCCTCATAACGTTCAGATAGTTCAGAACTATTATAAAGCTCAACCTTATCTGCAACGCTTGTTGATAAAATTCCAGATAGGAAATCAAAATTCAACAAATTAGTATCTGACAAAAAGGATAAGAAGAAACCTATGTAAAATGAAAGATAAATCCATGTAGGTGTTTTTTTGTAATTAAACAGAGCCGATTTGAAAAAATAAAAGAGTAATATAACAGGAACTATAAAGAGATATGAGAAATGAATAAATATCGTTGCTACCAAAGCGATACTCCAAATCTTTCTATTATAGTAATATAAATTTATTATAGCGCAGAGAGCAATTATTGCAGCTGTATAAAATCGTGCTCCATTAATATTTATGATTGCATTTGAAGCAAAATAAACAAGCGCTATTATGGCTACAAATTTATCTCTTTGCTTCCATTTAATATCTAAGAGTAACTTGAGTGAGGTGTATGAAAATAATCCAAAAACAAAGCCAAATAAAGCAAATAAAACTTTAGGGTTTTCAGAAAATGAATGCGTCAAGGAATACATTAAGGATTTATACACATCAGTTATTGCCCCAATACTATAATTGAAAAAAATCTTCTCGATTGTATAATGCGAATTTGTAAATCCCCAAGCTACTCTATATGAGTCTGCAGAAATTGTAGTAAATGAAAATGCATATCCAAAAAGAGTGGTGAAGAGCACATATATAAACCCACTCTTACGAGAAGGTATTGATCTCAATGCCAGTAAAAAAGATCCAAATGGCCACAAAAGGAAAAGTGGTAATTCTAGATCTATTTTTCTTTTTTGCATAATTAATTTTCCTTTTCTATTTAGCTATCCATTCAATTTACAAAAATAGAATCTCCATTCAAGAGATTGCTGTGTACTTACTATTTTCTAAGTAAATTATTAATTTTAAAAGCTCTAGGAATATATTCCTCTTTAAACTTATACACCCCCACTAGATAAACTAGAACAAATATAAATGTTATAATGATAGCCTTTATAATATGCTCACTATCTATAAATCCATAGAATACTACTAAGAGTACTGAAGACAAAATGGATGGAAAAAGCATAGGTCTTAAAAAATTAAAAAAGCTTATGGATAACATAGCCTTCACTTGAATTCTCCAAAAAGGCCATAAATTGACAATGGTGCTTACGAGTAATAATGCTACCATTATAGTTGGAGAAAATAAAGAACCTACGTATAATACAATGGCGTTTGCTATAATCCTATAAATAGTCCAATAGAGACCTATATCTGTTCTTCCAAGAGCAATCTGTACAGATGATACAGAACCTGCTGCAGCCGTAATTGCATAAACACCTGCAAGCAATGTGAGAATGAAGCTATACTCCACATAACTATCTCCGTAAACAATCTTTAAAATCAACGGTGAGAGTAATGCTACAAGTGTAAAGATTGGAAAATTGATTAGTGAAACTATGTTAAGCATTTTTATAAACGCCTTAGACATATTTTCTTTTGAGTCTTGTAGCGTAGCTAATATAGGTGTTGCAACTTTTAATAAAATCGGAGATATAATAGCATAAAGCATTTGCACTATACGTTTACACAAACTATACGCACCCAATGTTTCTTTACCAAATGCTGTACTAATTAAAAATACATCTATTTCTCTAGCAAAGTAGTCAAGTATTGATGAGCCTAGTTGATAGACTCCAATATTTAAATAAGTTTTAGTTTCTGCAAAACTAAAATGAGTTGAAATATTCTTATCTGTATAAATGCCGTGTACTAAATAAATAATATTAGAAAGTATAATCTCAAACATGGTTGAATACACTAAAGAATATACTCCATATCCATTCATTGCTAAAACGACAACTAGCACAAGTGTAAGAATAGATACACTATTATCAACTATGGACATAAACTTGAAATTCATCTGTTTATGTCTAATGGTCTTACTTTGTCTACCTATAGATGAAAAGAAAATATTTAGGCTTAATAGCTGTATAATAGGTGTTAAAATCTCCTCCTCATAGTACATAGATACTAATGGAGCACAGAGCATTAATAATACAGACAGTATAATTCCTGTAAAAACATTGAGCCAAAAGAGTGATGAGTATTCGTTTTTAGATATCTGCTGTTTGTGCATTATAGCCGTAGACAGGCCCATATCTAAAAATATACGAGTAAAACTTATAAAAAGAATGGCAATCGCAATAATACCAAAATCAGCTTTGGTTAGGTATCTCGTTAATATTGCTACTTGAGCAAGCTTAACGATACTCGATACTACAGATGATAACGTTGTCCACTTAACGCCAGATGCGGCTATTTTTTTGATATCCATTACACTAAAGATGAGTAGAGATTAACCCAATCTCTAGTTACTACATCCCAGGATGATAATTGGTGCATTTTTTCCTTATTTACTAGGCTGTTTTCCTTGATAACTGCATAATTTGTAATAGCCTCTTCTATATGTAAAGTCAAGTTATCTAGGGATGATTTGAAATAATAAACACCATTTTCTTCAAGTTTATTATAAGGTAACCATTCACCTACAATCACTATATTTTGGGCATATAGGTGCTCTTGAATAGATGCAGAAAAGGCATCAGTTATCTGAATATTAATTGCTATGTCCGTAGCAAGTCTCAATCTAGAAACATCTTCTGAAGTCAAATCTTCAGTTAAAATTAAATATTCTATCCCTGATACATTTAATTGGTCTCGCACTTTATCCAAGATTTCTTCCGTCACTCCATACGTCATTGGTAATAACAAGAAAATTTCTTCTTTTAAAGCATTATCTAACTTTAAAACAGCATCTAAAATAGCAAGGTGTTGTTGTCCAGCAGATCCATTATATCCACAAGTTACCACTCTCTTATCGATAGGTAATTTTAGTTTAAACTTAATATCTTCTATATTTTCTGCTCCAGCAATCTTGTCTATTAAATCAAATTGGGTAATTCCAAAATGAGCTAATTGAATCTTATCATCAAAATCTTTATAATATGCAACAAAGTCATCTTTCATTGCATCTGTTCCTATTTGAATACAATCTATTTTTTTATAGTAGTCACGCTGCTTCTCCTTAATAATATCTGAAGCTCTGTAGAAATCAGATCCCCATATAGTTATCTTTACTTTACCACCTAATTTTTTCAATAAATCTATCGTGTTATAATAGAACGTCCCAAAGAAATGAATATCAACTATATCATATTTTCTCAGCATTCCATTTAATAAAAAAGGAGCTTTTTGAACAACAAGGAGTTTGAGTCTATAATCAAATAATAGCACCTTTAAAACCCTTAAAAAAAATGGCAAATCACATCCAGAACTAACGTATTCCCAAGTTGATATATTAAAACTATCAACTTTAAGTTCGGTTGCATTGAGCTTCTTACATAGCGTATTAACAAGCGTGTTATGATTTACAAATTGATGTAATATTAATATTTTCATATCTCTTATTACTTGCCTAGTACTTGCATATACTCGTCCCAAGTACCAATATCAGTCCAACTGTTTTGAGAAATTGGAAAAACACCTACTTTACGTCCTTGTAATCTTAAATTTTCTATTAAATGAGTAATGTGAAAAAAGTCATCGGTAGGAATTTCATCTATAAGATGTGGCTCTAGAATATACATACCACTATTAATCTTAAAAGTAAGTTCTGGCTTTTCTGTTATATCTTCTAAAAGACCATCCTCCCCTGTTTCAATAGTTCCGTAAGCAATAGGATAATGCTTTAAAGCTGCAACTATCGTTATTTCATTCCTATTTTGCTTATGATACTCAAGAATTTCTGAATAATCTTGGTCTATTAAAATATCACAGTTGCTTACAAAAAAAGTAGAATCAATTTTATCCTTAAGAAGACTCAAACTTCCAGCAGTTCCCATAGGCTTATCCTCTTCAAAATAGGATACATTATAAGGCAATTTTTGACTTTCAATATAATATTTAATAAGATCTGCTTTGTAATTTACAGAAATATGAAACTCATCACATCCGTATTTTCCAAATCTGTCAAATATTTCCTCAAGCATTGTTTTCTTTCCAATAGGAATCAACGGCTTTGGGATCACATGTGTTAACGGCCTTAATCTAGTACCAAAACCACCCGCCATAATAATAACAGGAAGTTTAAAATCCTTCAAAGGTTTACTTTCTTTAGAATTAAAAAGTTCTTCCCAAAAATGAATTTTCACAATGTTTCCACTGCTGTCCACTACAGGCATAAATTCTGAACGTATCCTCAGCATTAACTCCTTAATATCCTCAATCGAATCTGTAGTTTTTGATACAACGTAGTCGTTTCTCATAATAGTTGAGATAGACTCATTTAAATCAACATTTCTTATAATTGCTCTTTGAATATCACCTATTGATATAAGACCAAGATATAAACCATCCTCTACAACTATCAGTAGTTTATTGCCTACATCATCCATGCGCTTAAGTGCGAATAAGATGGATTCACTTTGTAATAATGATAGATTTGAAATAGATTTATCCATTTATTGAATTACTTTTTAGGTGTGCTTTTATTAAGCAGTTTTGAAAATTGATGCGTACCTCTTATAAGCTTAAAACCTTTATTTATCCACGTTTTATGTATTGGATAATTTGCCAAATAGGTTCCCATCTCAGCAAAATCAGCATTCTCACCACACCATGATGCTATATGATTATCAAGAGTTCCAAAAATACCTAAACCTCTATAATCTGAATCAACTGCCGAAACGCCAATAGTTGCTATTGTTTTATCAAATTCTTTTATAAAGCTCTTTTTACAACTATAGTAACCTACAACTTTAGAATCAATTTCAGCCACGTACATGACATCTACAAAGCCGTTTAATATAGAATTCTTAGCAGAATTTTCTAATAAAATACTTGACTTTATATTATCTAAGAAAGGATCGAGATGAAAACGACTAAACTTAAATGACTTCTTTGCAAGACTTGCAACTTGTAATGCATCATTGTCAGTAGCCTCTCTAATGATCACATTATTATTAGGTTCTACTATTAGATTGGTATTTTCAATTTTACTGCTACTAAATGTTAAAAGAGTGTGTAGATAGTGATAATTACTTGCTGTTAGTGTATTGAAAATAACATCCATATTTTGGATATTATTATTTAAACCCATGGATACATGAACTTCGTCATAAGTATCTCTAAGTTCTGTTTCTAGTTTATCCAGAAGTCCAGTACTTATTTCATTTATATGTGAAGCATCCTCAGAAAATATAAATAATTTTGATATCTGATAACAACAAAGATCAAACATTTCACTATCGAATTCATTTTTTGAAGCAAATATAATTCCTAGTAAAACATCATTATCATGAGCAGAATAAGCTAAAGTACTTGATTTTGCAATAAGACTATCTAAGCTATTTTTTGCATACTTAGAAAGCTGTTCAATACTTAAAGAACGATGCTCTTGATATTCGAAATGACTTCTCGAACAAGATTTTATAATAGCATCTATTTCTTCAAGTACTACTTTTCTATATTCAATCATAAATTAATCTCTTAAAGAATGCTAGGGTGAATATGAATTAACATAATCATCACATTAGCTTAATTATATTAATTTGCCTGTAAAATGTCTTCTAGTGTTTGTGCAATAAACTCAATCTGAGATTTTTCTAATTTAGAATACATTGGTAATGTAATTAAATTATCAGCTATGTACTCAGTGATTTCCAATGGAGTAGCATAATCTTCATAAATAGAAAATCTATGAACTGCCGGATAGTGTACACTAGTCTGTATACCCTCTTGAGATAAAAGCTCCCTAATTTTATCTCTTTTTTCATATGTAGAATTATCTAATACAAAAGTGAAAATATAATTAGAAGAAAAATCAGATCTCTTTTCGAAAGGAATTGTAATTCCTTTTATGTTTTTTAAAGAATTGAGATAACTTTTTCTATTCTCTGCCCTCTTGTTGAGATCATCTTGAATCTTATCTAACTGCACAAGTCCAATAGATGCTCTAATGTCATCCATTCTATAATTAAAACCATTATCCACTACATCATATGTTGTTGAGTGTCCCTTAGCGCGCTCATAAGACATTGAGGTCATACCATGCGAACGTAATAGTTTTGCTCTTTCATAATAACTTTCGTTATTAGTAATAAGCATACCACCTTCACCTGTACTTATATTCTTATTTGAGAAAAAACTGTAACAACCTAAATCGCCTATTGTACCTAGTTTTTTTCCTTTATATTCTGATAATGGTGCATGACAAGCATCTTCTATTACTTTAAGATTATGCTTTCGCGAAAGCGCCATAATCTCATCCATATTACATGCAAAACCACCAAAATGCATTACGATAATAGCTTTAGTTTTTGATGTAATTTTTCTTTCTATATCTTTAGGATCAATAGTGAGATCTGAAGTACTTACTACATCTGCAAATACTGGAGTAGCCTTAACATAACGTATCGCATTACAAGTAGCTACAAATGTTAAAGAAGGACAGATAACTTCATCTCCCTCATTAATATCTAATAATTTCATTGCTAGGTGCAATGCTACAGTACAATTTGCAAGAGAAATAGCATGTTTTGCATGTAACATCTCAGCAAATTTTGATTCAAATGCAAGAGATTTTGGTCCAGTTGAAATCCATTTTGATTGAATTGTCTCTAGTACAGCCTGCTCTTCCTTTTCGTCAAAATTTAAATCGAATAAAGGTATTTTATAATCCATATTATATTAGAATTTTACATTTTAGAATCAAGGTACTTACCTTTTTCCTTATGATTAAAATTTGGAATCATTTTATTAAATAAATCAACAATCGGACTTTTAGTCCAGACTCCCTCACTTTTCATTGAAGCAATAACGCTTTCAAAATAAGTTAGTTTGTCTGTCTCTATATGTAACTCATTTTTAATAACCCCGAGGTTTTCAAACTTTTCTAAATCAATAGTTTCATTTTCTGTAAAGAACTCTTCAAAATCTTTCTCTCCAGTAGTGTCACTTTTGGTGAATAAACAAGGCCACTTTTTTTCTTGAGGTAATGTGCTCATTAATTCTCTAGCTTCATCTTCATCTTTACATAGATAAGGCTCGTAACCTAAGTTTTCAAGATATTTTACAGCTATATCAGCAAACGAAATTAAATCTAACTTCTCACTCAATTTAGGAAAATAGATATCTCTATTATCACCGAAAATTGTAGACATTAAACACAGCTCGCCCGACTCTTGAGGCGTAACAAAGTAACGTTTAATATCATTAGGAGCTACAATAGGTTGTTGTTTTAAAATTCTTTGGTTAAATCCGTGCAACAATGATCCATCAGAAAATGCAACATTAGCAAAACGAGCTGTAGATATTTTGATTTCTTTACTACGCCTCATTAAAAACATTTCCATGATACGCTTTGAAGCACCCATCATATTTACTGGATTTGCTGCCTTATCAGTCGAAACGCAAAAATATTTTTTTGTACACTTAGAAGCTATTGCTTGTTCAATTGTTTTATCAGTATTAAAGACATTCACATCTATCATGCGCATAAGTGTGAAAGGATCTTTTTCACTTCTTACATGCTTAAGAGCTGATAAATTTAGAATATAGTCGTACTTGCCATCAGACTTGAAAAAGGCATCATAAATTGGAGAACCCACATCTATAGTAAAGGTTTTAAAATCTCCATCAATGTAACCATAAGAACTACGAAGATCTCTTACTAATTCTGTTAGATTATTTTCACTAAGGTCTACAACATGTAACTTTTTAGGATTTCTTTTAAAAATCTCTTTTGTGACTGCCTGCCCTATTGATCCTGCACCTCCTATTACTAAAAAACTAGATTTTGAAATCTCCTTTCTTAAAGAGTCTTCTGCATTATTTATGTCTTCTTTAAATAGTGCTTTATCTCTACCTATTAAGCTTAATATATTTTGCATAAACTGATATTTCTTATATGTGTATTTTAATAAATTATATAAAAACATCTTTCGATGTATACACGTCAAATTTTAATTTGGAAATTAATTTAAACTTCGACCCACAAACTTTTTACATAATCTCTAGTAACAATATATACGTATCGTAATATAGCCACGATAAAGCCTATGAAGGCGTATATAATTATAGTTGTAAGTGCATTACTGTTTTCAGCTCCTAATGGTACTGTTGCAGGATTAATTACAGTAAAATTAGGTGTATCCTCCTTAATCTTTAAGCTTTGGTTTATTCTTTGTTGCTCTAAATCTGAATATAAAGTGTAAAGCAAGGTTGCTTCATTTTCGAGTTGTCTTTTTCTTATAAGAGAAGACTCGGTAGCATTAAATCTATTACGGTCAGTGTAACTTGCAAGTCTAATTTGGGCGTCCTTATATTCTTGTTTAGTCTCTTGATATTGATTTTCAATAAATTCAAACTTCTCCTTAGCTTTTGCTATTCTATACCTAATTATTTCTTGTTGTAAACGCAATTGTACTTGCTGCGCTAGCTGAGCAGCAGCGACAGGTTCCTCTTTTAAAACTGTTTTAATCTCTAAAGTACCATCCTCTTTATTTATACTAAAAGATATTTTATCCCTCAAAGATTGAAGTACTTTGTTATCATTACTCGTAATATATTCTAATGAGTCAATGCGCTTAATAGGTGCAACAGTTTTAGACTCTTTCTTTCCAAAAATTAAGCCAGGCAATCCTATGGTGTACTTTGCTATTATTTGACCTGTGGATAATTTTTCTCTATTAATTGCATATTCTTCAAAAGTTATTAGTGAATCTTCTGATTTTAATTTTAACGGAATATCAAAAAGTTGTTTTCTAAATTCCCAACTCTCTATTATCTGTGGGTATAAAAATGTTGGAATATCTCCATTACCTGTAGCTTTCATACCACCGCCACTTATTAAGGACGCTATACCTCCTAAACCTCCAGATTGTGAACTACTTGCGTCTTGTGTAATGAATAATACACGCGAACTATATTTCTTTGGAGTTAGGAAAACCACTAAAATTCCAATAATAAGAAATATAATGATTGAACTGATTATAAATTTCTTTGTCTCTAAAAAACCTTTTACAAACCCTAATACTATCTTATAATCATTCTCGCTAGACTCTTCTAATTGTTCTTTCATATTAATTGGAAAATAATCTTTCTATTAATAAAGCTACAGTTGCAAAACCAGTAGTGACACCTAAGATTTCTTGAGTACTAATTCCTCCTGCACGTTCCTTCTTTGCTGGCACTATAACTAATGCTCCTGGTTCAATGGATGGGTAAGATTTAAAAAACAGAAAATTCTTTGTCGCTTTAATATCACCATTTGCATATATCACATAAGATTTTCGTTTCAATGCTTTACTATTAAAGCCTCCAGATTTACTTATGTATTCTTTAAAGCTGATAGACTTGTCATATCGCACTAATGATGGTAACATCACCTCTCCTTCTACTTTTATAGTTTGCTTTATAGATGGTATAATTAATCGATCACCATCTTTAAGCACCATATTATATTTAGAGTTTTCTCCGTCGTTCATGAGTTTTTTAAAGTCAATTCCCACACGATACTCTTCTAGATTATTAAGGTTAATATTTATATTTTTTGTGGCAGTACTGTCATTTACATTATCTGAAGTTAATTGTTGTATAACTTCTTTGTAATATGGATTTTTCCTCACTAAGCTTCCTCCTTGTTCAAAAGCATATGGTGAGAGACCTCCTGCTTTATTTACAAGATCAAGTATGCGCTCGTTTTTTAAACTTACATCATAACTTCCTGGATAAAGGACTTCACCTGTAACAGAAACGGCAATTCTGTCTCCAGAACCTTTCAAATAGCGTACAGTGATTTTATCATTAGGCTCAAATACAAATGTAGTATTGGTATTGACATCTAATCCCCCCTCTGCCGAGATTTTAAATGTTTCTGAAACTGTTTTATAGTCGTCATCTATAACCTCTCTAGTTACATCAATAACACGCGCGTCTGCCTCCTTTTCATAACCACCTGCCATAATAACAAGTTCTTCAAGACTAACTCCTTCTATATAAGATATTGTTTTGGGATTTTTGACTGCGCCTCCTATTGTGATTGTACCTAGCTCACGCACGCTATTCTTGTCAAAAACATTGACTACGTCATTTACCTTCAAGTAAATATCTCCATCTGTCGTTAATGAGTAGGATTGAGAAGTTCTATTTTGCCCTTCTATATTACTTGTAATAACAACTCTATCAAGATAGGCTGTTTCCTTAAGACCACTTGCTTTACTAAGCAACTCTTGCAAGGACATATTAGATGTATACTCATAATCTCCAGGTCTATAAACAGCTCCATTTATGGTAACTCGATTTTCTACCTTATCGATGATAGAACCAACAGTAATAACGTCTCCGTCAAAGAGTTGCTCATTTCTAAAATCATTTAAGCTTATTTCTTTAAGTACTTTTCTATCACCTTGTATTCTCTCTAGTTTTATAATTTCTCTAAATGCATTAGACGTAAAACCGCTTACATATTTTAATAAATCGGAGAACTTTTCTGATTTTTTTATTTCGTACACCCCTGGACGTTTAACACTTCCTGCTATGTTTATTTTAGAAACATAGGGTTTTACAATAATTACATCCTGATCTCTTAAAGTAACGTTCCCTACCTGACTACCATTAATCAAGTAATCATATATATCAAACAAAGGCATCTCAACACCGTTACGAACTAATTTAATTTCTCTAAAAGTACCTTGATCAGTAGGCCCTCCCACTGCATACAACGCATTAAGAACTGTAGATAATGCACTTAAAGAGTAAGTGCCAGGCACCGCTACCTCTCCTATAATATTTACTTGTACTGTTCTTACACTAGACAAGGAAATGTCTGTGAAGATTTTATATGGACTATTATTTGGTGCGGATATGCCTCTATAAACATTAAGTAATTTACTTTTTATTTTAGAACTGGCTTCTTCCATAGTTAGGCCGCTTACCAATACTTGACCTACATTAGGTATTTTAACGCTACCATTTCTGTTTACTACTAGATCATATGTATTCTCTGCTGCTCCCCATAAACTTATAACAAGACCATCACCAGGACCTAATTGATAATTTACAGGTGTAGCAAGATTAACATTAGGCTGAAAACTAATATTTGGATTATTAAAAAAATCATAACCAAATAATGTTGACTTTTTTGGCACCCTCGTATTGTCTAATGAAGTATCCACATTAGTATTGGGAGTAATCGCAAGATTATCAGGAGTACTTTGATTTCCTGCTTGATTTTCACCCACCTTTCCTACTAAAGCATTTACTTGATCTTGAGATAGTCCTTTAGATAGAGCTAAAGCCTTTAGCTGCTCAGGTGTATAACCACTTGCCTTAGCTTTAGAGATTAGACTCTGAACATCTTGAGATGGCATTGCATTAATATCTTCAACTGTTTGGCTATAAGATTTTGTCGTTGCGATAAGAACAAAACAAATTGCAAATACAGAAATTAACTTTTTAGATATTATCATTGATTCTGATGTATTGTTCATATTAAAAAATTATCTAGTCATAATTTACTTAATATTAAACTACTGTTTTATTTATACTTTAAAAGGCCTTCTATAATCTTTTTACTAGCTTCACCATTACCATAAAGGTCTAATGAGAAATCTGGCTTTTTAGTATTGACATCATTAAATGCTTTCATAATAACATCAAAATTTGCTCCTACTAGCTGATTGAACCCATTATCTATAAGCTCTACCCATTCTGTCTCGTCTCTTAGAGTGAGACAATACTTTTCAAAAAAATATGCTTCCTTTTGAAGTCCTCCACTATCTGTTAAGACTAGTGAACAATTCTTAAGAAGATATAACATCTCAACATAGCCTACAGGATCAATGCAATGCAGTTGCTCACCAATCTCAATATTATATTTCGCTATAAAACTTTTGGTTCGAGGATGCAATGGCAGTACTACGGGAGTATCTTTAGATATTGTATTGAGTGCTTTAAATATAGCCCTCAATCTAGCCGGATCATCTGTGTTTTCTGCTCTATGAACTGTTGTTAAAACAAATTCAGCCGGTATACTTTCTTTGGGCGCTTTCGCGAAAGCGGAAAACATTAAACTAGCATCCATCATCACATCACCATTTTTTACAATAGCGATATCCAAATCATTATAACCCTCATTCTCTAAATTTTGTACTGCCGAGTCTGTTGGGCAAAACAAAACAGTACTCACTCTATCAGTAAGAATACGGTTAACCTCCTCCGGCATACGCATATTAAACGATCGTAATCCAGCCTCAATGTGTGCAATTTTTATATGGAGCTTTGATGCCGCTAGAGCTCCAGCAAGTGTTGAATTTGTATCGCCATACACCATTACCCAATCAGGCTTTTCTTCAAGCAATACTTTTTCAATAGCTTCAAGCATTTGCCCGGTCATCGCACCATGCCCTAACCCATTGATATCTAATTGATATGCTGGCTTAGGTATATCCATTTGCTCAAAAAAGACATCACTCATGTTACTATCGTAATGCTGTCCTGTATGAACTATTACTTCATCAATAGTTTCTGGTGGTCTAGTATTATTAAACTCTATAAAAGATCTACTTACCGCTCCAGATTTAATAAATTGAGGTCTAGCTCCTATGATTGTAACTACTTTCATTATCTATTTCTTTCTAAAAGGATGGATAGCTAAGCTCTTCTTTGCATAAGGGTGATATTCTCCCTTAAGACCTACTGGGCTAGAGTTACGTATGTCGTATACAATATCTATAGCTTGTGAAGCATCTTCTATTCCGTAACCATTGCCTTTTAAAATCTCTTTATAGCTTGTAGTATGTAAGTCTGTAAAGCCACCACTAAACTCAAGCTCTTCACCCTCAATAGTTATTGACCTATATGTTCGTTGTCCTTTTTCAACTATTTCCTTAGGCAGAACATCTTCATTTATCGATAAGAACCAACGTACACGGGCTCTTTCAAGTTCTAAATATCCAGAAGCTCTATCGTGCTCATAAATATGGGTTATATTTTGCTTAACACCTCCAAAAATCCATGATAACATATCAAAAAAGTGAACTCCAATATTTGTTGCTATTCCTCCTGACTTAGACTCATCGCCTTTCCATGAAGTATAATACCAATTACCTCTTGAGGTGAGATATGTAAGATCTACGTCATAAATCTTATCTTTAGGACCATTGTCAATTTTTGCTTTCAAGTCTATAATACTCTGATGTACTCTTAACTGAAGAATATTATAGATTTTTTTTCCTGTTTCCTTTTGAATATTCTTTAATGATTCAACGCTCCAAGGATTTAGTACTAACGGTTTTTCACAAATTGCATCTGCACCTTGTCTCAATGCAAACCGGATATGAGCGTCGTGTAAGTAATTAGGAGTACAAATACTCACAAAATCTAGTTGTACATTTTTATCATATTTCAATTTAGAAATATGTCTATCAAAACGTTCAAACTCTACAAAGAAGTCCGCATTAGGAAAATAACTATCTATTATACCTACGCTATCAAAATTATCTAATCCAGCTATTAGATTGTTACCTGTATCTTTTATAGCTTTCATATGTCTAGGAGCTATATATCCTGCTGCTCCGATTAATGCAAAATTCTTCATATCTATTTTATGCTATTCTTTGTACTGTATTGTTTACTATTTTATACTCTTGTTGTGTCTCTGGACAAAAAGCAAGATTATTTTCGTCAAAAGTTAAACGATGTCCATATTCACTTACCCACCCTATTTGTTTTGCGGGATTACCTACCACTAAGGCGTAATCTGGTATTTCTTTTGTGACTACTGCTCCTGCACCAATAAATGCAAATTTCCCAATATCATTTCCACAAACTATCGTTGCATTTGCACCGATAGAGGCACCAATTTTAACTCTAGTCTGAGCATACTCTGCTTTGCGGTTTACTGCACTACGAGGATTGATTACGTTTGTAAAAACCATAGATGGCCCAAGAAAGACATCATCTTCACAAATCACACCTGTATATATAGATACATTATTTTGAACTTTTACATTCTTACCTAATATAACCTGAGGAGATATAACAACATTTTGACCAATATTACAGTCATCCCCCAAAACACAGCCAGGCATTATATGAGAAAAATGCCAGATTTTTGTTCCTAGACCAATAGAGCAACCTTCATCTATAACTGCCGTTTCATGAGCAAAGTATGTTAGTTTTGGCATAAAAAAATAAAAGTTTTTCGTGATTTTGAACTAGTTGCAAATATAGTTTCTTTGATTCTCATCTGCTAATTAAAATTTAATCTTTCAAAAGCCGCTTTTTTAGCTAGTATAACAAACAACAATGTAAAAACATACTGAACAACTATCCTTTCCCTACAGCGTAATAATCAAAACCTATATTTTTTAAAAACTCTGCGTTTAACAATGCCCTTCCATCAAAAACAAAAGCAGGCTTTTGCATCAGATTGTAAATTTGCTGCCAGTCATATCCTACAAACTCATCCCACTCGGTCATAATCGCAATAGCATGGGCATTCTCACAAGCTTCCATAGGATCTGTGACCACCGTAACTAAAGCCCTGTTTTCTGCTTCAGAACGAGAGTTTAAATAATCTAAATCTGCTAGAATCTTTTCCTCAGAAACTTTTGGGTCGTATATAACAACCTCTGCTTGTTCATTGAGTAAATAATCTGCTACATAAATGGCCGCAGATTCTCGGGTATCATTAGTGTCCTTTTTAAATGCCCATCCTAACAATGTAATCTTCTTACCAGAAACAGTGTTAAACAGCGTTTTTACTATCTTTTCTGCAAATCGCCTTTTTTGATAATCATTCATAATAATTACCTGCTCCCAGTAATCGGCTACTTCATCAAGCCCATACGTTTTGGCAATATAAACAAGGTTCAAAATGTCTTTTTGAAAACAAGAACCTCCAAAACCTACAGAAGCCTTTAAAAATTTAGGACCTATACGTGAGTCTGTACCTATTGCTCTAGCAACTTCTTGAACATCTGCTCCAGTAACTTCACATAGTTCTGACATGGCATTTATAGAAGATACTCGCTGTGCTAAGAAAGCATTTGCCGTAAGCTTAGAAAGCTCTGAAGACCATACATTTGTTCTCAAAATACGTTCTTCCGGCAACCATTTTGCGTAAATTTCTGCAAGTGCATCTGTTGCTTTTATTCCTTCTGGTGTAGACTCTCCACCTATTAAAACACGGTCTGCATTTAACAAATCTTGAATTGCAGTTCCTTCTGCTAGAAACTCAGGATTTGATAAAATATCAAAGCGCACACCATTACCCGTATTATGTAAGATATTTTGAAGTGCCTCCGCCGTTCGTACGGGAAGTGTTGATTTTTCCACTACAATCTTATCAGACGTTGCTACTCTAGCAATTTGGCGAGCACATAGTTCGATATACTTAAGATCGGCAGCCATGCCTTTTCCTACACCATAGGTCTTCGTTGGTGTGTTAACAGAGATAAATATAAGATCTGCTTCATCTATTGCCTTATCTACTTCTGTTGAGAAAAATAAATTCCTTCCTCTAGCCTCTCCTACTACTTCGGCAAGTCCTGGCTCATAAATTGGTAAGTTGTCCAAGTTTTCATCATTCCAAGCGGCAATACGTTTTTCATTCAGATCTACAACGGTTACTTTGACATCTGGACACTTTAATGCTATTACAGACATGGTAGGACCTCCTACATATCCTGCACCTATACAGCAAATATTTTTAATCTTCATTCTAGTCTAATTTGTGGCAAATCGCAAATATAGCGGTTTGAATAATAAGGTAGTTGTGGTATTCCTTTACGCTTTCGCGAAAGCGGACTTAAGACTTTACATAATAAGACTTGTACCATGTTACAAAAGCTGCTATCCCTTCTGCAACAGAGACTGAAGGCTCATAGCCAAAATCTTTTTGCAATGAGGAAACATCTGCCCATGTTCTGTGTACATCTCCATCTTGCATAGGCATCATTTGCTTTGTAGCAGTTAGGCCTAGCTCTGATTCCAATGCCGAAATAAAATATAACAACCTTACCGGTTTACTATTCCCAATATTATAAATTGGGTTTTTAGACTGCGAAGCACTAGAAATTACTGTCATCACACCATCTATGATATCTGATATATATGTAAAATCACGTGAGAGATTACCTTCGTTAAAGACTTTAATAGGTTTGTTATTTAATATAGCATCTGTAAATAAAAACATCGCCATATCTGGTCTTCCCCAAGGCCCGTAAACGGTAAAAAATCGTAATCCTACAGTCTCTATATTAAATAGATGACTATACGTATGCGCCATTAACTCATTAGATTTCTTAGTCGCTGCATAAATACTTATGGGCTCATCTACAGACTGTTTTTCTGTAAAAGGGACCTCTTTACTATTACCGTAAACACTGCTACTACTAGCATAAACTAATTTTGAAACTTTATAATCTCTACAACATTCCAAAATATTCAAGAAACCCACAATATTAGTATCCACATACACTTCTGGGTTTTCTATAGAGTATCGCACTCCTGCTTGAGCTGCAAGATTACAGACTTGATCAAAGGAATTTGAGCTAAACAGTTTTGGTAGCGCTGCTCTATCTTGAAGATTTAATCTAATAAATGAGAAGTCGTCTTCTACAGTACTAGCAGAAAGTGTATTCCACTTTTCTGCCTGTTCCTTCACTACACCCAGCTCTTTAAGTCTATCAAACTTGAGTTGTGGGTCATAATAATCGTTTATATTATCGAGGCCTACCACAGCGTGACCCTCGCTCAGTAAGCGTTTACAAAGGTGATAGCCTATAAATCCAGCAGCGCCAGTAACAAGAATTTTCATAAATCAATTAATGTGCTACGAAGTTAGGACTAAAAAGTGATTCTTTATTATATAATAGTTTCTCCCTGGTATTTTCAAAATAAACAGCTCCTCCTACTCCTTCACAAATAGCGTCTCCCGCTGCAGTATCCCATTCCATACAAGGCCCAAAACGCGGATATACATCTGCAGTTCCTTCTGCAACTAGACAAAACTTATACGCACTACCAGATGGTACTACTTCTGTATTTTTACCTGCGTTCTGCAAGTCCTTAACAAATTCTTGCGTTTTTAAATTTAAGTGAGAGCGACTAGTGACTACTTTGACGACATTAAGGTCATTGTAGTTTTTAAGCTTTCGCGAAAGCCGGATTGCCTTACTTATCAACGTTTTCCATGAGATATCATCTTTGGGATCAACCAACTTATAACTAGCTCCATCATCTGACCCACCAGCATACAAAGTATTATTTATAGGAACATAAATCACACCAAAAACAGGTCTATTATCTACTACTAAAGCGATATTTACCGTAAACTCACCGTTGCGTTTTACAAACTCCTTGGTACCATCGAGAGGGTCTACCATCCAAAATTGATCCCATTTTGTACGAATTTCAAAAGGTATTTCACTTCCTTCCTCACTCAATATTGGAATCCCAGTTTCCTCAAGATGAGCTACAATAGCTTCATGAGCATTTAAATCTGCCTCAGTGAGCGGAGAATTATCTGATTTATGTGCTACATCAAAGTCACGACGGTAAACATCCATAATAACTTCCCCTGCTCTTATTGCAGCTTTAATTGCGATAGTTTTCCAAGATTTATTCATTATAGTCTTTTGAGCATTTTTTGCAGCGAACTACCCCATTCTGGAATATCAACTTGAAATTGCTTTTCAATCTTATGCGTGTCTAGCACACTATTTTTAGGGCGTTCTGCTTTGGTGGGGAACAAATCGCTTGTAACTGGAGTAATGAGAACATCGATTTGTGAGTTCTCAAAGATGGCTTTCGCAAAATCATACCAAGTAATACTTCCCATATTAGAAAAATGATATACACCGGAATTATCTTCTTTCAATTCTCGGGCAACAGTTAAAATAGCATATGCCAGGTCATTTGCCCAAGTAGGACAACCCAACTGGTCATTTACAACAGAGAGCTGACCCCTCTCTTGCCCTAATCGCAGCATTGTTTTTACAAAATTATGACCGTACACACTGTAAACCCATGACGTACGAATAATAGCGTATTTTGTTATATTGGATGCCTCAATTAAGAGTTCTCCGCCTAGTTTTGACGCACCATAAACTGTTTGCGGATTAGGCTTATCACTTTCTACATATGCAGTGGATTTATTACCATCAAAAACATAATCTGTAGAGACATGAATTAATGCACAATCGCGCTTTTTACACTCCTCTGCGAGATAACCCACAGCTGTTTCATTAATAAGGAATGCTTGATCTTTATCGTCTTCGGCAGCATCTACGGCTGTATATGCAGCAGTGTTGATAACAACATCTGGTTGATGTGTATCAAACACTGATGAGATATTATCACGAGAAGTTATATCAAAGTCTTTTCTTGAAAGAAACACATAGTAAAAATCCTTATGGTACTTAGACTGCTCTAGTAAAGCCATTCCCAGCTGACCAAGAGCTCCAGTGACTAGAATCTTTTTTAAAGTGAACTCTCTATTACTCGCAGTAACATTCATTAAAAAGAAATGTTTTTAAGTTCGCTGAGCATAGGGTTTTCTAAATCCTTAGGAGAAAGCAAAAATTCATGCTCGTCAAGCAACCAATCAATCTTTAATGATACATCATTGTAAGCAAGTCCACGTTCACTTTTTTGATCATAAAACGCGTCACACTTATATGCAAAGACAGCAGTATCACTCAATGTAATAAATCCATGCGCCATCCCTTTAGGTACAAAGAGTTGCTTTTTATTAGTACCTGAAAGTTTGATAGCAAAAGATTCGCCATAAGTAGGTTCTTCCTTACGAAGATCTACAACAACATCTAGCACCTCACCCTCAATGACTCTTACAAGCTTAGACTGAGCATGTATTCCTATCTGAAAATGGAGCCCTCTTAGTACCCCGTACGTAGATTTAGACTGATTATCTTGAACAAACGATGGGGAGAAACCTACAAATTTTTTAAAAGCTTCTGAATTATATGATTCATAAAAATATCCTCGGTCATCTTCAAACACCTTTGGAGTGCATATAATTAAATCTTTGAATGCTGTTTTTTGAAATTCCACTATAGTGTATTTATATATTGTGCATAAGCACCTTTACCATACCTTGATGCACTTGCCTTAAGTGCTTCGTATGATATCCAATTCATTTTGTAAGCAATTTCTTCAAGACATGCTATCATTGTACTTTGATTGCGCTGTATCACTCTTATAAATTCTGTTGCATCATCTAGCGCGTCTACTGTACCTGTATCAAACCAAGACATACCTCTACTCATGATACCTACTGAAAGTTTTTTCTTCTCGAGATATTCTTGATTGATTGTAGTAATTTCTAGCTCTCCGCGTTCTGACGGTTTTATTTTCTTTGCAATCCCGACTACCTCGTTATCATAGAAATAAATTCCAGGAACTGCGTAATTAGATTTTGGTATACTAGGCTTTTCCTCAATGCTTGTTGCCTTCATTTCCTTATCAAAAGCCACAACACCAAATCGTTCTGAATCTCTAACGGGATAAGCAAAAATAGCCGCACCATCAACATCATTCTTACTTTGCAATAACTGACTAAGGCCATTACCGTAAAAAATGTTATCTCCTAGAACTAGTGCTACTTTATCAGGACCTATAAATGATTCACCTATTATGAATGCCTCTGCGAGTCCGTTAGGTGATTCTTGAACTTCATATTGAAAATTACAGCCTAGCGCGCTTCCATCACCCAATAAACGCTCAAAAAGGTGAGCATCTTCAGGTGTAGTTATTATTAATATCTCTCTTATACCCGCAAGCATTAACACAGAGATAGGATAGAAAATCATAGGTTTATCATACACAGGTAACAACTGCTTACTTACCGCTATGGTAAGTGGTGATAAACGCGTCCCCGAGCCGCCTGCTAGTACAATACCTTTCATTATGAGTACATTTTTTTATAATATTCTTGGTAAGATCCAGAAGTTACATTTTTGAGCCACTGATCATTAGCAAGATACCAATCTACGGTAAGCGATAGACCTTCCTCAAAGGTAACTGATGGTTTCCAACCAAGTTCTTTTTCAATTTTTGTTGCATCTATTGCATACCTCTTATCATGACCAGGACGATCTTTCACGTAAGTTATAAGTGATTTTGAAGAATCCCGCTTTCGCGAAAGCTTCTCATCCATTATATCACATAATAGCTTTACTAAGTCAATATTTTTCCACTCATTAAAACCGCCTATGTTATAGGTTTCCTTTAATGTACCTTTTTCAAATATGAGTGCTATTGCTACTGCGTGGTCCTTTACAAATAACCAATCTCTCGTATAATTTCCATCGCCATAAACAGGCAAAGATGTACCCTCGATAATATTATTTATAAATAAAGGAATTAATTTTTCTGGAAATTGGTTAGGACCATAATTATTAGAGCAATTACTAATAATATATGGCAAACCGTAAGTTTCTCCATAAGCTCTTACAAAATGATCTGAGCTCGCCTTAGACGCTGCATAGGGCGAGTTTGGGTCGTATGACGTATTCTCTGTAAACAAACCAGTATCACCAAGTGTACCGTACACTTCATCTGTACTGATATGGTAGAAAAGTTTTGACGAATAATCTTCTTTCCAAATACTCTTTGCCGCATTAAGAAGGTTAAGTGTTCCAATAACATTAGTCTGCACGAAGGCTATTGGATCCTTTATACTTCTATCAACATGAGATTCGGCAGCTAGATGAATTACTTTATCAAATTGATATTTAGAAAACAGATTCATTAAAAAAGGGGCATCATTGATGTCCCCTTTTATAAATGTATAATTGCTAGAAGTTTCTACATCAGAAAGGTTTTCTAGGTTTCCAGCATAAGTAAGCGCATCAAGATTGTAAATATGACTTTTGGGAAAAATTTCTAAAAATAGTCTCACCACTTGAGACCCTATAAAACCTGCTCCACCTGTAATAAGAATGTTCATTACAGCTTAGCATCTGCTTTATTACCTAACACCCCTTTTACATCATAAACTACAGATTTATCATTCTTAAGAGAATTTAAATCTAAAGAAGCAAATTCTTTATGCGCCACGGCTTGCACGATGGCGTCATATTTTTGGTTTGGAACTTCTGTAAGAGCATCTAGACCGTATTCATGGTGTACCTCGGCTGCATTTACCCATGGATCAAAGATAGTTACATTAACCCCAAATTCTTTCAAGTGTCTTATAACATCTGTAACTTTCGTGTTACGTACATCTGGACAGTTTTCTTTAAAAGTGATACCTAGAATCAATAACTCAGAACCTTTTACTTTGATATCGTTTTTAAGCATAAGCTTTACCACCTCAGAGGCTACATATGCTCCCATACTATCGTTAAGTCGACGTCCTGCTAAAATAATTTCTGGATGATATCCTAATTCTTGTGCTTTCTGTGCTAGGTAATATGGATCTACACCTATACAGTGACCTCCTACTAGGCCAGGTTTAAATGGTAAAAAATTCCACTTTGTACCTGCTGCTTCTAGAACATCATGTGTATTGATACCCATCAAATTAAAAATCTTAGCTAGTTCGTTTACAAAAGCAATATTGATGTCACGTTGAGAGTTCTCGATTACTTTAGAAGCTTCTGCTACTTTTATAGTTGGAGCTAGATGCGTTCCTGCAGTAATTATAGAGCTGTACAAATCATCTACTTTCTTCCCTATTTCAGGAGTGCTTCCAGAGGTCACTTTTAGTATTTTCTCTACAGTATGTTCTTTATCTCCTGGATTAATACGTTCTGGAGAATACCCTACAAAAAAGTCTACATTAAACTTAAGTCCGCTTACGCGTTCCAAAACTGGCACACACTCATCTTCTGTTACACCAGGATACACAGTACTTTCATAAACAACGATATCACCTTTCTTTAAAACTTTACCTACAGTCTCACTACTTTTATATAAAGGAGTAAGAACAGGTCTGTTATTTTTATCAACCGGAGTCGGCACGGTTACAATATAATAATTACAATCTTCAATATCCTTACTATCTGCACTACATAACAATCCATTTAAGTCATTATTTTCAGTCTTAAGTACGCCTTGTAACACCTCATCAGAAACCTCTAATGTGCTATCTGTACCTGATTGAAGTTCTGCAATACGTTTTTCATTTATATCAAATCCTACCGTGTTATACTTAGTTCCAAATAACCTAGCCAATGGTAATCCAACATAACCTAATCCAATAACTCCTACTTTAATTTTTGTCATATTAATTTTCTTTATATGCTTTTATTGTAAAGACCTTTACTTTTATTTTAAATTTTTCCAATACCAAGCCATCGCTTCCTTGAGACCATCCTTAATACTATACTTAGGATCATATCCTACTCTCATTTTTGCACGATCAATACTTGCTAGGCTATGCGGAACATCACCAGCTCTTTTGGGTCCAAATTTTATTTCAACATCTGCAATTCCACTGTCAAATTGACTTAATTCAGTTTTTAGAATCTTAACAAGTTCGTTTAAATCAGTTCTTTCTCCGTAAGCAACATTGTAAACTGTATTAATTGCCTCCTCATTCTCAGTGAGCATTGCTCTGATATTCATTTGAATTACGTTGTCAATATACGTGAAATCACGAGAAAAAGTACCATCACCGTTCATAACTGGTGATTCATGGTCCATTAATAACTTTGTAAATTTAGGAATAACAGCTGCATACGCTCCATTAGGATCTTGCTTACGACCAAAAACATTAAAATATCGAAGTCCTATACAATCTAATCCATATGTCTTATGAAATACATCTGCATAAAGCTCATTCACATATTTTGTGATGGCATATGGTGATAATGGTTTACCAATAATATCTTCTTTCTTAGGTAACCCCTGGGAATCACCATAAGTAGAAGAACTGGCAGCATATACAAAACGTTTTATGCCTTTGTCTTTAGATGCTATAAGCATATTCAAGAAACCTCCTACATTTACTTCGTTACTTGTTGCTGGATCTTGAATAGACCTTGGAACTGAGCCTAATGCTGCTTGATGAAGTACATAGTCACTATTAGAAACAGCGTTCTCACACACTTTAATATCTCTAATATCACCATTTATAAATGTGAAGTTAGGATTTGATATAATAGCATCAAGGTTATGTTTATGGCCTGTAGCCAAATTATCTAAACAAGTAACAATTGCTCCATTCTCAATCAATACCTCGCAAATATTTGAACCTATAAATCCAGCTCCGCCAGTTACTAACACCTTCTTTCCCTCGACTTGAGAATATACACTATCAATCATAAAAAAAATTTTGAGCAAATATAAAGTATTTTGACTGTCTAAAGAAGATTGTTTGTTTTACCATATCCTTAGCATTTGTGGTTAAACTTATACTAAACCAAATGTATATTTGATATTAATCCTAAACACATTTGTAACTTTATTTAAATAAAAAAATAAAACTATGAATTATTTGAACTTAGATACAGAAAAGAGTAAACATACAGTAAATGAACTCAACACGCTGCTTGCAGATTACCACGTGTACTACCAAAAGCTCCGTAACTTTCACTGGAACATTTCAGGAGTAAATTTCTTTGACTTACATATTAAATTTGAAGAATTATACGATGATGCAAAATTAAAAATTGACGAAATCGCAGAGCGTATTCTTACACTAAGATTTGCACCTACTAGTAATCTTTCTGACTACTTAGAAAAATCAAGCATCAAAGAGGCAAAATCAGATTTATCAGATAGAGATATGGTCGATAACATTCTTGAAGATCATGGAATTATTTTAAAACAACTAAGTGCTGTTGTGAAGAAAGCAGATGACGCTGGTGACGAAGGGACTATTGATCTCATTGGAGCATATATACGTGAATTAGAAAAAACAAGCTGGATGCTGGATGCATGGAGAAAGAAAACAGCAGGAACATACACTGAAGCATAAGTTTAACACATATGTTACTAAAAAAGCTCAATTACTATTTTGTAATTGAGCTTTTTTACGTCTGTAACAATTCTTTTATTCCTCTGGAGTAAAACTATACTCAGGCACCTTCCCTACTGCTCCTTTAAAAAATGCATAGATAGTTTTCATATCTTCCTCAATATTTCCAGATGGATATAATGGTTGAGAAATACGATGCTCTTTCTTACCAAAATCAAAAGCTACCATAATGATAGGTACTTCTGCTGCTAAGGCTATGTAATAAAAGCCGGTTTTTAGTTTATCAACTTTCTTACGCGTTCCTTCTGGAGCGATTGTAAGTCTAAATTCTTCTTTATCCTTAAAGACATCTGCGATAGACTGTACTTTATCTTGACCTGGAGTTCTGTCTATAGGTGCGCCTCCCATTGCCTTAAAAAGAAGACCCATAGGCCACTTAAACAGTTCTTTCTTTCCTATAAAACCTATTTTTACATCAAGTGCGCTTCGTAATAAAATCCCCATATAGAAATCATGCCAACTGGTATGCGGCACAGCGATTACCACTGCTTTTTTTACAGTATCTTGAGAAAAATCACCTATTGCTTTCCAGCCTATAACATCGTTATATATCCATTTAAAAAATCCCATAACTTTTATAAATCTTTATAAATTTTTATTGCCTTCTCAAGATCTTCTGGAGTATCAATTCCTATGGCTAGCTTGGAAGAACGTACCATTTTTATCTTTTTACCATATTCTAAAAAGCGGATGCATTCTATCTTTTCTGCTTTTTCTAATGGTGTCATGTTCATAGAAGCAAAGTCTAAAATAGCTTGCTTTCTAAAAGCATATATTCCCTTATGCTTGTAGGTCGTTATTCCAGCTGTAGTATCTCTCACGTAAGGCAAAGGAGATCTAGAAAAATACAGAGCAAAATCTGCGTTATCTACTATTACCTTAACATTGTTAGGATTTTCAATTTCAGATACATCTGTAATGGGCATCATTACACTTGCAAGATCTATTTGATCTGCATCGTCACCATAGAATACATCTAGTACCGGTGCAAGATCTTCTCGTGTAGTAAAAGGCTCATCACCTTGTACATTTACCACAATATCTACATCAAGACTTGCAACAGCTTCTGCAATACGATCGCTACCACACTCATGTTCCTTTATGCTCATGATTGCTTTACCTCCAGCATCTTCTACCGCTTTGTAAATAACCTCACTATCAGTAACTACAAATACTTCATCAAAAAGTCCCGTTGCCACAGTACTTTCGTAAGTGCGCACAATTACTGGCTTACCAGCCAAATCCTTCATCATTTTGCCTGGGAAACGTGAGGCTGCATAGCGAGCAGGAATCATGGCTATAATTTTAAGTTGTTTACTCAAAAAAGATATTTTTAGAAAATTACAAAGGATGTGTTTACGCTTCCCGAAGTAAATTCGGGACGAGTTTCTCGACAGCGTGATACATCACCTCAAAACAAGTAGCGAAGTTAGTGAAAAGAGTACAAAAGCTATGCTCTTCTAAGACGACGAATTACCTTCCAAACTAAGCCTACTAATAACAATACGAGAATAAGTGCCAAAATAGGAGAAAATATACTTGCCACAGAGACTGTAGTCGCAGCAATTGTTTCTGTCCCAGCGATTACCGGGTTTGCGAGTCCGCCAGTGGTTGCAGTACTTCCCAATCTTGTAGCGCTTGTAGTGCCAGAAACTGCTGCCGCTGCTCCGCCTCCAGCGATAATAGCAAGTGCCCAAGTGATGGTAGGATCCATATCTCCCATCGTTGCTACCATTAGTAATGTACCTGCTACTGCAGCTAGTGGTACCGATATAGTGTCTAGAATATTATCTACCCAAGGAATAAAGTAGGCTCCTATTTCAAAAATTGTGGCGACTCCTAGTAACACTAATGCGGGAACACTTCCCACCCATTCCCATGAATTGTTTACAGGAAACCAGCCAAAATGAGCCGAGAGACTTAATACTAATAAAGGGACAAACACTCTAAAGCCTGCAGATGCCGCCAGAGAAAATCCTAGAATAATACTTACAATTAATTCAAAACTCATAATGGTAAACTTAACTAATAATGTGCACAAGGTAATAATGAAAAAGAAAAGTGCCAACGAACTAACCTATCCCCTAGCCCCGATTGCAGTGAAAATCCCGCAGGAGCTGGCGTAGCCGCGATGAGGAATTGTAACGTAAAGCGGGAAATAGCTCCAAAAGACCTACAACTTAAGCCTCTTCTACAAACATATCGTCTTTAAAGCCTATTAAGTACAGCTTACTTTTAGATCGTGTGATGGCTGTATATAACCATCTCAAATAATCTTTATTCATTCCGTCAGGAAGATAGGGTTGCTCTATAAAAACATTATCCCACTGTCCACCTTGTGATTTGTGACAGGTGATTGCATAGGAGAATTTAACCTGTAAGGCATTAAAGAATTTATTATTCTTTATTTTTTGGAAACGTTTGTAATTAGAAGTTTCGTCTGCATAATCTTTTTGAACTTCCTTATATAAGGTGTCACCTTGCTCATAAGGAAGTGCTGGCGTCTCAAGGGTAAGTACGTCAAGCATGACAACAGTTTCAAAAGGTTGCATCTGTGGATAATCTACCATTTGCACTTTTACCTCTGCAAAACGGAAACCGTAGAGTTCCTTAATTGCTAGAATTTCTAGCACTTTTACAATATCGCCGTTTGCAATAAATCCAGCATCACTTTTTGCATCAATCCAGAAGTAGTTATTCTTTACCACCATTAAGTGATCTCCAGCCGAAATTTCTTCCTCTTGAAATAGAATTCTGTTTCTTATTTGCTGATTATATAAGTTTGCTCGTTTGTTCGATCGTACGATAATGGCTGTCTCTTCTGTACCTACACTATTATAACAGTCATTGATAGCATCCATAATCTCATGACCATCTATAAGTCGCACCACGTCTGTAAATCCTGCGATATCAAATTTAAAACCTTCATAAAACTCTTCAGAGAGTTGCTCCCTTAAAGCGGTTGCGTTCATAAGGATACCACTATCCTCTGCTTGCCTCATTACTTCATCAAGCTGTATGGTCTCAACATTTTTATTATACTGCATGGAAAGCAGATTAATGTCAAGTGCAGGAGACATATCAAGCTTTACTGGTGGTAACTGCGCCTCATCACCTACCAGAATGAGCTTACAATTATGACCGCTATAAATGTATTGCATCATATCATCCAGTAGTGACCCATTATCAAAAAACTTAGACTCTGCAGCCCTATCAGAAATCATAGATGCTTCATCAACTATAAAAATGCAGTTTCTATGCTTATTCGGTTGCAGACTAAAAGAAACGCCGCCTCCTCGCTCTTTTTTTGGGAAATAAATTTTTCTATGGATGGTATAGGCTTGCTTTTTACTGTAATTACTCGCCACCTTTGCCGCTCTTCCTGTAGGTGCCATGAGCACAGATGTCATGCCAGCTTGCCATAAATTTTTAACTACAGTCCCAATTACTGTTGTTTTACCTGTACCTGCAAACCCTTTAAGAACAAACACTTTATCCTTAGATGTGTCAAATAGAAAAGTAGACAGTTGCTCTAACAGCCTGTCTTGCTTTAAAGTAGGTGTGTGTACAAAGTCTTTAACTAACTGCTTGTAGAATGCTCTGGGTTCTTTAATCATAGGAGGTTGAGAATGCTCGCAAATTACATAATGAAAAATGAGATAATAAATTTTTGTGTGTAAAAAAAAATTGTAGATTTGTTCCTAACCATAACTAATTTTAAACATCATTACATGAAACTAGTAATACAGCTTGTACTTTGGGTAGTAATTGCCGCTTTAGGTTACCTTCTTTTTAACGCAGTTTGGGGAGAGGTAGAATTTAATGAAATAAAAGAAAAGCGATATAAGGCCGCTATTACCAATATGAGAGACTTACGTCAGGCTCAATTAGCTCATAAAACTGTAACAGGTAAATATGAAAAAGACTTTGACAAACTAGTTCGTTTTATAGACACAGCTGAGTTCACAATAACTCAACGTAGAGATACAACTATACTTGATGTAGAAAAAACTAAGCGTTTCCGTGTAGATACTTTCAAAGAAATTGTTGTTACAGATACATTAGGTACTAAATCTATCAAGGACTCTTTATTTAAAGGTTCAGATCGCTATAAGACAATGATAAATGTTCCTATTGAAGGGATTGATGCAAAGTATACTATGGACGCTGGAGAAATTGAGAAAAGTAACACAATGTATCCTGTTTTTGAAATATCTATAAAAAAGGAAATTTTACTTGCAGATCAAGATAGAGACTATCTTCAAAAAGAAAAACAAATTGTATCTGTAGATGGTGTAAATGGTGATGCCTTGACAGTAGGGTCAATGGTTTCTATTAATACAAATGGTAACTGGCCTAAGAGTTACGGTGCTAATGACTAATAGCAAGCATACAAATTCATTATATAGTCTGTCCATCCAAATACATTTGGATGGACTTTCTTTTTTTACTCAACATATCCATTCTAAGGATGTAAAGGATGCAGAGGTAGTACGCTTTCGCGAAAACGTGAATCCTACCACCCTACTTGTTGAGATAGAAAAGGCTTTCAAAGAGATAGAGGCGCTTGCACAACCCTTTTCTAAGGTTACTGTGGTATATGCTAACGAATTGTTTACGCTTGTCCCACAGGCGCTATTTGATAGTGAGAAGGCAGCAGACTATCTTAAGTTTAATACAAAGATTTTAAGTACCGATTATATTGCACATGACACCATAGATTTTTATGATCTTATCAATGTTTACGTGCCGTATTCAAACATAAACAACTTCTTTTTTGACACTTTTGGATCCTTTGAGTATTATCACAGCACTACAATATTTGCAAAACATCTTCTTACGGAGTATTCTAATAATGAAGAAGCTCAAGTATTAATAAATTTACAAAGCTCGTATTTTGAGATGGGCGTTGTAAAGAATAAAAAACTACTTTTTATTAATAGGTTTGAAATACGCGCCAAAGAAGATTTTATATATTACCTACTCTTTACACTAGAACAACTAGAACTCAATCCAGAAAATACACCTGTAACACTTACAGGTACTATAGAAAAGGATGAAGAATTTTATAGTATAGCACATACGTACATCAGACATCTTATTATTAAAGATAGTCCGTCTACCAGCCTCACAAGATCTCAATCCCTACTCGCAACACTACTATGACAAGAATAATCTCAGGAAAATATAAAGGACGTCGCATCGCTGCTCCAAAAAAATTACCCGTTCGCCCTACCACAGATATGGCAAAGGAAGCATTGTTTAATATTCTGAGAAGCAATTACCATATGAGCCAGCTTAGGGTTTTAGACCTTTTTGCTGGTACAGGAAATATAAGTTATGAGTTTGCCTCACGCGGCTCAGACCAGATTACAGCCGTAGATGCAAATTATGGTTGTGTGCAGTTTATAAATAAAACGGCAGAGGAGTTTGAATTTTCAATTCAAACCATAAAAAGTGACGTATTTAAGTATCTAGAGCGTGCAAGAGGCACTTATGATATCATTTTTGCAGATCCACCTTACGACATCGACATTAAGGATTTTGAAAAAATAGCAACGCTTGTTTTTAAACAAAATTTGCTAGATCAAGATGGTACCTTGATCATAGAACACGGAAAATATACTAAAATGGACTCGTTTTCTAATTATGTACAAACACGTAATTATGGTGGGAATGCCTTCAGCTTTTTTGAAATGCCAGAAAGCGACGAAGAGGAATAGTAATTTATTCAAGCACGCTTTCGCGAGACTCGTCCCGAATTAACTTCGGGAAGCGTAACAACATATAGTATAACAAATAAATCCCGCAACTAGCGGGATTTATTTGCTATAAAAAGCTTGTAAAATCTTAAAAAAAAGCAGGCCTATAAGCCGGATTCTGTTCACTCTAGATGATTCTAGAGATTCCTTATTATTTATCTGGGATTACCATTACTAGTAACCTCTATCTGCCTACCCTCCCACAACGCGCGGATCGCACTTAACTGTGAGTATACTTGACATTGCACCGCATAGAGTTTACCTGGGTTCGCTACAGCATTACCTGTACATTCTTTCTGTTGCACTTGTCCTCCACTAAAAATAAATTTAGCGTGACGGCCGTTAGCCGCTATGCTATCCTTTGGTGTCCGGACTTTCCTATCCATTGCTGGATCAATAAGGCGGCCTGCTGGCGCAAAGGTACTCTAACTATTATAAGGGAGCAACGCATTACTCCCTTATGATGCTTTTTTATGCCGAGTTTCTACTCGCATTAATATTACCAAATAATGATCTCGTCACCATCTGCTCATACACAGCAAGCTTATCTGACTGTTCTCCAGATTTTTGCATTTCTTGTATAGCTCTTAATGCATATTGCTGGATGGTAAGAAGGGGTAATACAATGCGTTCTCTTTCTTGTATAGATGCTTTACCAGCTTGCTCATTTTCCATTAACTCCTTGAGTCCTGACACTTCAAGCATTAATCGCTTGCTACGCTCATATTCATCAAATAGAATTTTCCAGAAAGCACCAAACTCCTCGTCATCTGCCATGTAAGCGGTTAAGCCAAAGAAAGACTTGGTAAGGCTCATCATACTATTTTCAAGCAGCGTACGGAAGAATGAACTGTTCTTATAAAGCTCTTTTACCTCGTCAAGTGTTCCTTTTTCTTCAAAAGAAGCCAGCGCAGTACCTACGCCATAAAATCCTGGAACGTTTTGTTTAAGTTGGCTCCAACTTCCCACAAAAGGAATTGCTCTTAAATCCCCAAAATCTAGCGTAGACTTCTGAGAACGCTTACTTGGCCTACTACCAATATTTGTTTTTGCATAATACTTAAGCGTACTCATACGCTCCAAGTATGGCAAAAATTTATCGTGCTGTTTAAAAGCTGTATAAGCTTCATAACTCTTTTGAGCTAGTGCTTCTAGTGTTGCTCTGTCGGTATCTGTAATGTCATTATTTGCAGAAGCAAAAACTTCATTTGCAACACCACTACTTAATAATTGCTCCAGGTTATATTGACATGAATCCAATGTCCCAAAATTTGAACTGATGGTCTGTCCTTGTACTGTAAGTTGTATTTCTTGGGCTTCAATTTTTGGCCCTAAAGATGCATAAAATTGATGTGTCTTTCCGCCTCCACGTGCTGGTGGCCCTCCTCTACCATCAAAGAAGATTACAGTAACTCCGTATTTTCTAGACATGGCAGTCATCGCTTCTTTGGCTTTAAAAATACTCCAGTTTGCCATGAGATACCCACCATCCTTGGTTCCATCAGAGAAGCCTAGCATAATAGTCTGGCGCATGCCACGACGCTTTAAATGCGCACTGTATGTTGGGTTTGTATATAACGCCTCCATCACTTCTGGAGCAGCAATTAAATCTGGAACGGTCTCAAAAAGTGGGGAAACATCTGCAGTAGGCATATCCCAATCACATAGTCTTAAAAAAGTAAACGCCTGCATTACATGCAATGCACTTTGTGAATTACTTATGATATAACGGTTGGAACCTTTTTCTCCATTTTCTTCTTGAATGGTTTTCATTGCATAAATAGAACCTAGTGTTTTCGTGACAACTTCTTCACTAAAACTCTCTGGATCTAAGGAGCCAGAAACATCATTTAAAAATGCAATCTGCGCTTCGTCATCTAGACTCAAGTAGTTCTCTGGAAATATAGCTTTACCATCTATCTGAGCATGTGCTACTATTTCTTCAAACACAATTTTATGGATGCTACTATCTTGTCTTATATCTAGGGAGGCAAAATGCAACCCAAACAGTTCTACTTTGTGAATTAAGCTATCTATATGGTCTAAGTATAAACTTTGATGCTTATCTCTTACTACATCACGCACCTCTTTAAGAACGGTAAGAATATGCTTTTGATCAATCTCTGGCTTACCTTCTATAAAAATCGCTTTATACAACGCAGCCTCTAATGATCCCAGAAGTTCCTCTGTACCTTGAAAAGTTATACGACGACGCAGTTGTCTTAGTTCGCGATAATAATTTCTTAGTACGGTGCTGCGTAATTTACGTGCAACTTTAAGCGTGATTGCTGTAGTCACAAATGGATTACCATCGCGATCTCCACCTGGCCAAAATCCTAGGTCTACTAGTGAGTTACTAAAAGCTTCGTCTTGTATTAAGTGTTTATGTAAGTAATCATAAATAGCACCTGCACTATGGTAAAACACATTTTCTAGGTACCATATTAAACTTACTGCCTCATCATAAGGCGTTGGTTTTTCTTTCTTAAAGAAGGGTGTTTTTCCTAATTGAGCCAGTAATGATTTTATGTCTTCTAGACGGTCTTCTCGTATTGCTTCACTAAGATCATTAATAATACCTAGCACCACTCCTGGATAAAACTGCGTAGGGTGTGCAGTAAGTACTGGTCTTATTTTAAAAGTATTTAAATAAGCAATAAGCTCTTCTTTTTTACCAGTTGCCTCTGCTTCTTCTTTTATGTTACGCAGTGTTCCGCGGCCGTCCATGTTATTTACAATACGATATGAAGCATCCTCTATCGCATCAAAAAGTACCACTTGACGCTCTATATATTGTATAAATTTAAACAGCAAATCTTCCCTTTCCTTTACCGAAGCATCTCTCATGTATCTTTCAAAAAAGTACTCAATGATTTCAGAAGGATTTTTATTGTCTTCATATCCTGCTTTACAAATAGAATGAAAAAGCGGTAGAAGTACTCCCGTATTTGAAATACCGTCAAAGGGAAGTGTCATAAATATAGCGTTGTACACTTCATATTTTGACTTTACATTTGTATTAAATCTCTCAATTTTTGGTTCTCTAGACATGGGTATTATTTTTATTAAAAGTACATATCACTTTTCACTTACTATATAGGGTTGTTAAATTTCAGAATCTCATAATTACACTCGTTTATGAGTCAACCTCATTAGCAAATAGCCAATTAATACATTGTAAAATTTATAATTTCTCTTTTTTGATGGGTTATTATTACGCTTTCGCGAAAGCGTAAAACCATATACTTCCAGCTTTTTTTGAATATTCTGAGAAGTAAAGTAGCAATAAGGAGTTTATAACAATGTGCAAGGGAAATTAAGAGCATAAAAAAAGGCCAGCAACCGCTGACCTTTTTAAAATTATGTGATTAATGATTACTCAAAATCTGCATCTGAAACTCCTTCATTTACTTTGATCTCTGTAACATTAAATTCTATAGCTTGTGGGCCTAAAGACTGGCTCAATGTAAAAGGAAACATAATTCCTCCTACATCTTGATACTTGCTATAAACGATCGTAGTCTTGAACGTTTGACCTTGTGCTTCTTGTACAGAAACTTCTTGAAGTTTAAGTCCAGTTTTTGCACTGTAATAAGCCATTTTACCTCCATCAACCTTTACAACATAAGCATCTTCACCATTTACTTTTTCCATACCTTCTAGAGTAGCTCCACCACTTAACCAGTTTACTTCTGGAAAAGGAGAAGATTCTGCTTTTACTTTGGCAATATCATCACCTTCTAGGTCTTTACGCTGTCCTTGTGCTACCATATAAGCGGTCTCACCATCTAGCACTTGCTTAGAAAGAGAATTACCTCCCATCATGATGTTCTGTACAAATTGCTCTTTGGTAGTCTTTTTAAGCTCAAAATCTAACGTCATACCTTGCACAGTACCTTGTGCCTTGATATACACAGAGTTTACTGCAGCAATCTTATCCTTGCCACCTATGGCAGCAATGTAAGATTCAAGCACTTTATTTACCGTTAAATCTCCAGGAAGTTCTTTCTTGAATTCTGGCTTTGCAATTGCTTTACCGTACACATCAAAATACTTTACAGGTACAGCTTTACCATTAATAACAACCTTATTGAGGTTATCAATAACTTCGCTACCTTTACCAGTAACTACGATTCTAGCATTATCTCCTTTAAACAATTTACTTGCAGCATTCTGCACGTCTTGTTGAGATACTTTATCAATATTAGAAAGGTAATTTTTGTAGAAATCCTTAGGAAGTCCTTTGCTCTCAATATTGTAAGCATAGTTTGCGATAGTTTGTGGTCGCTCTAACGCTAGTACAAAATTACCTGTATACTTTGCCTTAGCATTTGCAAGCTCTTCGGCAGATACTGGCTCAGATCCCATGCGATTAATCTCTTTTACAATCTCAACCACAGAGCTATCTGTAACTACGTTACGTACACTTGCTGTAGCGCTAAAACGTGTTACCGTTTTCTCGTTAGATCCTATTCTAGAATAAGAACCGTAAGTATACCCTTTATCTTCACGTAAGTTGTTAAAAAGACGAGCTTCTCCACCACCACCTAAGATGTTGTTTGCAATCAATGCAGGAAAATAATCTGCATCAGTCATTTTTAATTCTACAGTGTTCTGAACAGCAATTTCTGACTGTACAGCGTTATCCATGTTTATGAAGTTGATTTCTGTAGTAGATGCATTTCCTTGCTCTGAGAATGGTGTTTCAGGAATGTTTCCTTTTTTCCAGCTCTTGAAGTTCTTCGTTACAATCTTCTTTACATTATCAAAATCTACATCACCTATAATGATTAAATATCCATTATTAGGTCTGAAGTAATCTGAGTGAAACTTATTTACATCTGCAAGAGTTACATTATTTACCGTCTCTTCTGTAGTAAATTCTCCATAAGGGTGATCTGCACCGTAAGCAAGAACGCTTTGTACACGACCTGCAATTGCACTTACACTTTTCTCATTAGATTTTAAACCTTCTATGAGACGCTCCTTTTCCTTGTCAAACTCTACTTGTGTAAAGTTAGGATTGATACCAGCATCTGCTGTAAGTTCTATAAGACGCTCAAAATACTTTGATAGTCCGCTAGCAAATGCACTTTGAGAACCAAAACCTATGTTTGCTCCTAAGTAATCTACTTCTTCCTCATAAACATCTTTTTCAATGTTTTTAGAACCTTTACCCAGCATAGATGACGTAAGGGAAGCAACGCCTGCCTTATCTCCTTCTACAATAAGAGGATTATTCATCGTAAGTTGAATAGATACTCTAGGTAACTTTTTATTTTCAACAACCATTACTTTGAGGCCATTCTTGAGCTCAAAAGATATTGGATCTTTTAAATTAATCTCAGGAGCCGGACCTGGCTTAGGTTGTATGCTTCTGTCTACTTGTGCATAACCAGCAGTTGCTAGCATTAATAGTGCACCTAATATAATATGCTTTTTCATTAATTTTCTTTTTGAGATTCTGGTAAGTACTCTAATATTACACGCTCATTTTCTTTGAGGTACTTTATAGCAGCTGCTTTAATGTCCTCTCTTGTTATAGATCTGTAAATATCAATCTCTGTATTAATAAGATTAGTATCATCATATAACATGTAGTTACGAGCAAGTGAATTTGCAATACCTTCTACACTACTGTTAGAGTTTACAAAACGGTTTTCAAATTTATTTTGAAGTTTTTGATAATCTCTTTCAGATATAAGCGTTGTTTGAAGTTTTACAATCTCCTCATCCATTTCTGTTATTAAATCTTCTAGAGAGTTTTCGCCTAGAGGTAACGCTCCTATTAAGTAAGAACCGTAATCTTCTTGAGCACCGCTAAAAGCAAATACTTGTAATGCTTTCTTCTGGTCATCTACAAGTTTCTTGTAAAGTCTAGAGCTCTTACCATCACTTAATACAGATGATACCATGTCTAACACATAAGCATCTTTTTCTGTTTGAGCAGGAGTTCTGTAAGCTAAGAATATCGCAGGAATCTGGATATTAGGATCATAAAACTTCTCTCTTACAGGTACCACAGGATCTTCTTTGAACGTGCTACGTGCAATGTCTTTACCTCTTGGGATAGGCGCAAAGTATTTATTAATCATCTCTTTAGTCTCTGCAAGATCAATATCTCCAGCTACAACCAAGACTGCGTTATTTGGCACATAATAGGTATCGCTAAATTTTTGAAAATCTTCTAGTGTTGCACTAGCAAGGTGATCAAGAGATCCTATTGTTGTCCAGCGGTATGGATGCTTCTTAAAAAGCATCTTCCCTATTACTTCTTGAAAACGTCCATATGGCTGATTGTCCACTCTTAAACGTTTTTCTTCTTGCACTACTTCCTTTTGAGTATCTACGCCTATTTGATTGATGATTGGGTGTAATAAACGCTCAGATTCCATCCATAGACCTAATTCTAGGTTGTTAGAAGGAAACACTTCGTAATAATACGTTCTGTCTTGTGTCGTGTTTGCATTGTTTTGTCCTCCATTTGAAGAAACTACCTTAAACCATTCGCCACGTTCAATATTTTCTGTACCCTCAAAAAGTAAGTGTTCAAAAAAGTGAGCAAAACCAGTTTTACTTGGATCTTCATCTTTTGCACCTACGTGATACATTACAGATGTTGTTACTACAGGGGCGCCATTATCCTGGTGAAGAATAACGTGCATTCCATTGTCAAGATCATACTCTTCAAAGCTAACCTCTTGAGCATTAAGGGCAACGCCACTTAACAAAAGAGCTGCTAAAGCATACATTTTCTTTTTCATATTAGATTTTAAAGTTATTGTTAGTATGTAAGTCGCAGCAAGATAAAATTGTTACAACTTTACAGGAGTAAATTTATATACTCATTTGACGAATTACAAGGTATTTGTGCTTAAATTCCTACAAAATCATTTGAATAACACTAATTAAGAGAACTTTAGCTTTCTTGTTTAACTTTCTTGTTAATTAGGACTTCCATCATTTTGGTATTCACTATTTTTATTTTTTATGAAAAACTCTATGAAGCGTAGTATTCTCGCACTTGTTATCATGTTATTTATGTTCGCTTTCGCGAAAGCGCAAGATCTAGCAGTGCTTAAGTATAAAGGAGGTGGAGACTGGTATAGTAACCCAACAGCCTTACCTAATCTCATTACTTTTTGTAATAAAAACATCAATACGAAGATGAACTCTACTCCCGTATCTGTAGATGCTGGTAGTACAGACATATTCCAATATCCACTATTGCATATGACTGGA
Source organism: Dokdonia sp. Asnod3-C12 (assembly GCF_045063975.1). NCBI lineage: Bacteria > Pseudomonadati > Bacteroidota > Flavobacteriia > Flavobacteriales > Flavobacteriaceae > Dokdonia > Dokdonia sp. Asnod3-C12. The sequence goes on along the minus strand of NZ_JBEFNY010000003.1, from coordinate 3,129,653 downwards.
CATGGAAATGTTCTTTTTACAGATAATGATGTAGAAAACATGCGCAATTATCTTATAAGTGGTGGTTTCTTACACATAGATGATAACTATGGAATGGCTGAGTACTTGCCTAAGGAACTTAAAAAAATATTTCCAGAGCAAGAACTTAGAGAACTTGCCGCTACCCATCCTATCTTTTCCAGCGCATATAGATTCCCTAAAGGGCTACCTAAAATCCACGAGCATGATGGCAAACGACCACAGGCGCTAGGACTTTTTTATGAAGATAGACTTGTTGTGCTTTTCACTACAGAATCAGACTTGGGTGACGGCTGGGAAGATCCAGAAGTACATGGAGACCCAGAAAGCGTACGCGAGAAGGCACTACAAATGGGTGCCAATATTGTTAAGTATGCTTTTGAGAACTAATTTATATTCCTTTTAAAAATCTAGACCTTTGAAATTATACTATTACTGTAGTTCATGTAAAAAAGAAAATAGCTTTAATACTAAAGCTAGCAATCGTTTTGAATTACAAGAAGAATGCGGCAATCATATAAATGACAGATGTAATCATTGTGGAACCCAAGTTAAAAGAAGAGTTAATCGAGTTCACGCAAAACCCGATATAAAAATAGTTTCAATAGGTTTATTATTAGGTATAATATCGACTATATTTTTATGGAATCTTGGCTGGATAGCAACCCTAACATTTAGTATTCCTATTCTTGCATTTTCATATGCTAGTCAACAGGCGAATAATTTTAATAAAGTAATGGTAGACGATAAATAGTCGGCTACAATCCTAATTCCCTATACTGTGCAACTCGCCCATAATCATCATAAACCATCCACTCACAATAAAGAGATTATCCTCGTCTGTGAGCATATGACTAGTCCTGCAAATGCTGGAAGTATTTTTAGGCTAGCAGATGCCTTTGGTGTAAAAGAAATTATTTTCTGCGGAAATCAACCAGATACAAGAAGCAGCCGTTTACGTAAAACAGCTAGAAATACAGAAAAGACAATACATTTTCGCGCAAGCGATACTATAAAAAATACATTACAAGAACTACATGACCTTTCCTTTACTAGTATTGCCTTAGAAATCACATCAAATAGTAAACCGATGAGCACAATAGATTTTTCTAGATTAGATAAAGTTGCTCTAATTATAGGTGCAGAAAGCATAGGAATTACGGACGAAACACTGGAGCAATGCAATAACATAGCGCATATTACGATGTATGGTATTAATAGTAGTATGAATGTAGCACAAGCTACAGGTATTGCACTTTATGAACTTACAAGGTCATAATTATAGTATCTTGCAGCCTCAAATGAAACCACTCAAAGCAAAAATAATAAGCATAGGTATATTACGAGCAATAGGCGTTGTAGTAGGCGTTCTCATGGTGCTATGGCTGCTTTACACCATCCAAAGTGTAATTGTATACCTCGCCGTTGCTGCAGTATTATCACTAGTAGGAAGACCTATTGTGAAGTTTTTACGCTACTCGCTTAAATTTAGCCCTACTTGGGCATCCGTAGTGACCATTCTCCTACTCATCATGATTATTATGGGAGTGCTCGCCTTGTTTATACCAGTGGTGATTGATCAGAGCCAGCATCTTAGTCAGATTAATTTTGATGATGTAAAGGTGAATATTAATCGATTGTACGGAGAGATTGCCGCCTACTTTGGTATTAATAAAATGACCATCATACAAGGTGTACAACAAGCCGACTTTGTAAAGAACTTTGATTTTGGGATTATACCAACGTTTCTAAATAGTATTATAGGAAATCTAGGAGCTGCAGGAATAGGGATTTTTGCTATTATTTTTATCACATTCTTTTTCTTAAAAGACAATAGACTTTTAGTAAACAGCTTGTTAGTATTTGCCAGGAGAGGTAATGAAGGTAAATTTTTACGTGTTTTTGAAAAGATTAAATACTTGCTATCTCGCTATTTCATAGGACTCATCATACAGGTGTTTACCATGTTTGTACTTTATGCGATTATCTTGCTTTCCTTTGGGATAGACAATGCACTTGCAATTGCATTATTTTGTGCGGTATTAAACCTAGTTCCTTATATCGGTCCGCTGGTAGGTGGAGGTGTCATGTTATTACTTGTGACATCTAGTAATATCAATATGGATTTTAGAACTGTGATATTACCTAAGCTGTTTTGGATTTTTATATGCTATGGAGCTGCACAAATGGTAGATAATTTTATCATACAACCATTCGTTTTTGGAAATAGTGTAAAATCACATCCCCTAGAGATATTTCTTGCAATCATTATTGCAGGATTACTATTTGGGGTATTCGGGATGATTCTTGCCGTACCTGTATATACTGCACTTAAAGTGATTTCTAAGGAATTTTTAAGTGAATACAAAATTGTTCAAAAACTTACACAAGATTTGTAATGAACACTATGCTTTTAAAGCCAGAAGTGCTTGATTATTTGAAGCTTCATGAGCAAACACCACTACACTCATTCATTCTCAAAGGTAGTCCGTTCAAAGAAATAAGCGTTCAAGAACTAGCGCAACAGCTAGAAGGCAAACGTAAAGCAAAGGGTAAATTACCGCTGTGGCATGAAACAGATGGGATTTTATTTCCACCAAAACTTAACCTAGAGCAAACCTCTTCACAAGCTACAGCTCGTTACAAAGCGAGTCTTATGGAAGGTAACCATATTGTTGATGGAACTGGTGGGTTTGGTATTGATGCATTTTACTTTGCTCAAATAGTAAAGCATGTTACGCACATTGAAATGAATAGTGAGCTTTCCGCTTTCGCGAAAAATAATGCGCAAACACTACAGCAATCTAATATTGATTTTATAGTAGGTGATTCCATAGAATTCTTTTCTAAAACTGAGCAGAAGTTCGATACCATTTTCTTAGACCCTGGAAGACGTACAGACGCAAAGGGAAAAGTATTTATGCTTAAAGACTGCCTACCTAATGTTCCTTTATATAAAAATCTATTACTATCTAAGTGTGATAGCTTATGGATTAAAACTGCGCCATTATTAGATATATCTGCAGGACTAGAAGAACTACAACATGTTGCCGAAATTCATATTGTTGCACTTAAAAACGAGGTAAAAGAAATACTGTGGAAGCTATCGCCTAAGAAAATGAGTATACCTCAAGTAACCGTCGTTAATTTAGATACCGAAGATCCTACACTTACATTTGATTATACCGCAATTTTTGAATCTACTCCCACATATGCGGTACCCCAAACATATCTATATGAGCCCAATGCTGCACTTATGAAAAGCGGAGCTTTTCATTGGATTTGTGATCATTTTAAAGTAGATAAACTTCATGAGCACTCACATCTCTACACATCGGCAGAGTTAAAAGATTTTGCTGGAAGACGCTTTAAAATTTTAGAGGTACTACCCTACTCAAAGAAAGTAGCAAAAGAACTGCAAATCAATAAGGCAAATATCACCACCCGTAATTTCCCTATGAAGGTAGAAGATATACGCAAGAAGCTTAAGATTAAAGATGGAGGTGACGTTTACTTATTTTTTACAACGCTTGAAAACAGTGAACTCGTTGTTATAAAAACAAGTAAAATTTAATTCTAGTATTTTGTTATAATCACCTGACCTATATATGAAGTCCCTATAGGTTTTAAACTAGACACCTCTCGTCCCCCTGATGTGCTTACATAGGCCATAGATAGACTTAATGTAATACGATCTCCAGCGTTATAAAATCGCACATCTGTAGCATAAATTGGCAAAGAAAGAGCAGCAGTCACGTTTCCTCTGGGTACTCCTCCAAAAACTCTAAAACTATCTGTTTCATCAGGTAGTGTCGCTTTATCGTTATCAAGCTGTAAATTTATTAAAAAGTCTGTCGAGCCACTTAAAGTAATGTTAGTGTTAATCTCAAATCTATAGAATCCGTCGGCTTCAATTTGAAAATATTCATCGCCGTCTGTTGCACTTGGATCTATTAAAGTTACTAGTGAAGTGTTATTAATGTTTACTACTGGATCAACAAATTCAATCCTACGACTGTCATTTGAATTACATGGAGAACATGTTTCAAAAATACTAGAAGTGGTAACCCCAAATTTTGCTTGATAAGCAAGTTGAGGGACTGCAACACTCTCAACTATCTGACTTGATTGTACAGTTACGATATCTCCGTTTGCATCTCTAGCTAGCAATCTACTCCTAGCATCATCATCTGATCCCAACGGGCTATCATCTATGCGCAAACCTCCATTAATGTGTAAGTCATTTTGAGGGTCTGCGGTACCTATTCCAACTTGTGAAAGTACCGTATTACCTAAAAGGCAAAAAGCAATATAAAACAGTAAACGCATAAACTAACTCATTATAGAGCCAAGTTAGTAATTGCAATGCTATTAATGTTAAAATTTCGACGAGCGACTATATAATTCGTTGTTCTACAACCTTGTAGCCATTGGTGCTTTTAAATTTTAAAGCATTTGGTAAAAAAACAAATTTATGCCGCTTTACTATAGCACTTAACATTCTCAAATAATGCTCTAAGAACTTATAAAAAACACTTTAGACAAATGCTAGAGCTATAATAGGTAAACGTTTTACATAGCTAGAATGAAGAATAATTACTTCTTCTTAGGAGGCATCGGTCCACGCTTATGAATCACAAGACCATTTAAGAAATTACGTAAAAACTGATCGCCACACTCCATAAACTTAGGATGGTCAGGATTTCTAAAAATAGCTCCTAGTTCGCTCTTAGATACTTGAAATTCTACGAGTTTACAGATTTCAATGATTTCATCATCACGCAATTGAAGTGCTACTCGTAATTTTTTAAAGATATCGTTGTTTGTAAGAGCCATACTTGTCGGTTTTGAGCGCAAGTTACGAGATTAGACAGACAATCTTTATCATATACGAGACCTAATTTCAGTAAATAGCGACTTTTTTCATACAACTTTTAGTTAGTCAAAGCCCTATATAATGGCGATTACAAGGGTTTTAGCTTTCGCGAAAGCGTATAAAAAACTATTTTAAAACAATTAACTACAATTAATAGTTTCTGTATTAAATAACTGTAAATTTGCAACTTAACATATTTAAATTATTACAATGCACAAAGGAACAGTAAAATTCTTCAACGACACTAAAGGTTTTGGATTTATCAATGAAGAAGAAGCAAACCAAGAGCACTTCGTACACGTAACAGGACTTATCGACGAGGTAAGAGAAGGTGACGCTGTTGAGTTTGAATTAAAAGAAGGTAAAAAAGGATTAAATGCAGTAAACGTCAGAGTAATTGACTAAGCACATATAACTTTTTAGTTCACTTTTATGAACTTGCAATGCCAGTCTTACGACTGGCATTTTTTTTGTCCAATTATATAGTACTTTTGTAGCTCTATGGAAGAAAGAAAACAAACACGCATAAATAAATATCTAAGTGAAGTGGGCTACTGCTCCCGCCGTGCTGCCGATAAATTGATTGAGCAAGGAAGAGTGACCATAAATGGTAGAATTCCAGAGATGGGAACAAAGATCTCGCAAGGTGACGAGGTTCACGTAAATGGCGAACTCATCTCTGCTCCTACAGAAAAGCCTGTTTATATCGCCTTTAACAAGCCTGTAGGTATCGTTTGCACAACAGATACACGTGTAGAAAAGGATAATATCATTGATTACATTAATTATCCTAGTCGCATATTTCCTATAGGAAGACTAGATAAACCTTCTGAAGGTCTTATCTTTTTAACTAATGACGGAGATATTGTAAATAAAATTTTACGCGCTCGTAACAATCACGAGAAAGAATACGAAGTGTGGGTAGATAGACCTATCACACCTTCTTTTATTCAACAGATGGGGAATGGCGTACCTATACTTGATACTGTAACACGTACCTGTCACGTAGAACAGTTAAGTAGATTTTCTTTTAAAATCATTCTTACTCAAGGACTCAATCGCCAGATACGCCGCATGTGTGAAGCACTTGATTATGAGGTTACACGTTTAAAGCGTAACAGGATTATGAATGTTTCACTAGACGTGGAGGAGGGAAAATGGCGCTATATAACAGAAGAAGAAATGAAAGAAATCTATGTACTTGTAGCAGATTCTGAGAAGACACAGTCAGAAAAAGACGCCGAACCAAAATATAAAGATTTAAGAAGTTCTAGAAATAGATAATATTTTAGTTACGCTTTCGCGAAAGCGTTATCTTAAAATCTAGAAAATAAAAAAGGCAAAGAATATACATTCTTTGCCTTTTTCTATAAATACCTTTTACTATTGTTCGTTCTTAGCTCGTAATATCGCCTCATCATTAGCCTCTATCTTAGCTAAATCTGATCCTTCTCGATGTACACCATTTCCTATGGATATAGGATTGGGATTATCTCTAACGATGCGTGCTTCTATTTCTTTTTTTCGCTCTGACTTATTATTGTTTTCATCTAACTTTTTCATATATTAAAGATACTGAGCTATTCTAAATGATATGGTTAACACGTCGTTAAGAATAGTTAAGCTTAGTTTAATTTAAAGCTCACAGCTATTTTAGTTGTGATAATAAGCTCACCAGGTGCAATGGTTTCTCCTCCTGAGTTGTCCATTTCCATAGACATCATTCTTGCTTTATACATAGGTGGTTGTGGTGAAGAAGTGCCTTGCTCACTTATTTGTACCGCCTTACCTATAGTTTGTCCGAGCGCTTCTGCATATGCTGTTGCTTTTTCTTTTGCATCCTTTATCGCTGCTATACGAGCGTCTGCCTTTAAAGCATCCATCTTAGACGATGTGAATTGTACATTATCGATACGATTAATACCGGAATTAAGAAGTCCAGTCATTACACCCTCATACATTTTTAATTCTTTGAGCTGTATAGTGAGCGTTTGGTTTGCGTTGTAATTATACGTCTTGCTGTTATAATCGTAATTTTTATTAAGATTAATGTATTCTGTTTGTACATACTTATTATCAATTCCTTGAGAACGTAAAAACTTAATCACCTTGTCTATAGATTGATCATTTTCTGCCTTTACTTGTTGCGCTTCCTTCCCTTGAGTTTCTACGCGAACTTTTATCGATACGCCATCTGGAATTACTTTTACAATTCCTTCTCCTGTGACATTTACAAGTGGTTCCATAGTATCAGATTGTGCAGTTAGACTCATTACCGTAAATAATAATATTGCTGTTAGATATTTCATATTTGTTTGTTTTAGACAATTAAGATAACAAAGTTGATACCATAGTTTCTTAAATCTTTCCCATTTTAAATAATACAAAGAAAACAAGTATAGGTGCTGCAAGCGCAAGCACAATAGGTAATCTTACTTCTAGGAGCTCTGGAACCGAAATGAGCGCGATTGCATAACCCGCAATAGCACCACCAAAGTGGGCATCATGCCCTATATTATCATTGCGCTTTACCATACCATAAATGGAATAAATCATATATCCTACTCCGAATACCCAACCCGGTAAAAAGTAAATTTCTAGTCCTGGGTTAAGTAGAATACCAGCGTACACAACACCCATTACTGCTCCACTAGCTCCTACTGCCGAGTAATGATATTCATCTTTATGTAGAAAATAAGACAGAATATTACCTAAGAGTAAACTGGATAGATATACCATTAAAAACTTAGGTACACCTATGGTATAGATCACAGCATTTGCAAAAAAATATAACGTGAGCATATTAAATAATAAGTGCTGCGTGTTTGCATGTAAAAAGGCAGAAGATACCATACGCACCTGCTCTCCTCTTCGTATAGCACCTATATTAAATTTGTATTTTTCAAACATAGAGTAGTTATTAAAACCACTCATAGAGAATAAAACATTTGCTAAGATAATTGCAATTGTAACTGGATGTAAATCCGCCATAAATACTAAGTTTTACTTGTAAAGATAGCTATATTTGTGCTATCAATTTCTTAACAAAATCTGAATGAAAGTAGTCGTTTTCTGGTTATTCTATCCCCTTTTATGGTTACTCTCTGTACTTCCTTTTAGAGCTTTATACATCGTTTCAGATTGTTGTTACTTTCTTGTTTATCATGTCATAGGTTACCGTAAGAAAACGGTGAGATATAACTTAAGACTTACTTTCCCAAACAAGTCTAATGATGAGCTTAAGACTATTGAAAAAGAGTTTTATAGCCATTTTTGCGACATGTTTCTAGAGATGATCAAGTCTATGAATATTAAGAAAGAAGATCTCTTAGAGCGTTACCAGTTTACAAACAAGGAACTCATTACTCAATATGATAAAGATGGTTTGAGCACTTGCCTGATGATGGGACATTATGCTAGTTATGAGTGGATTTTTGCGCTACAACTTTCTATGGAGAATCCTGGTTATGCTGTATATAAAAAAATTAAGCATAAGCAATTTGACAACCTTATTAGAAAAATAAGGGGACGATGGAATACCTTTATGATTGACTCAAAAGAAACTGTGCGCTACATACAACGACTAGAAAATGATAATAAGGTAGGCACTTATGGCTTTGTGGCAGATCAAACACCTAGGTATCATAAAGCACATTATTGGACTCAATTTTTAGGTCATGAAGTACCTTTTTTTACTGGTGTTGAACGTATTGCCAAAGAATTTTCTCTACCCGTGATATATTTTGGGACAGAAAAAATAAGCAGAGGTCATTATAGAGGAACCTTTGAGTTACTAACTCCTAATGCTTCAGCAACTGGCGAAGGTGAGGTTACTAACGCTTTCGCGAAAGCGCTAGAAAAACAAATTCTTGCACGTCCAGAATACTACTTATGGACTCATAAGCGTTTTAAACTTCTAGGTAAAAAGGAAGAGATACTTTCTAAAATAAAGAAGGCCTAAGTCTCTTAAAACTCAAACCACTGGTCTATCGCTTCGCTTCTACTCTTTGACGTAGCAGCATCATCCCTGTGTAAATACTCATTTGAGTGCGTCTGATAACGATAATCTTCTGACCATTCTTTATGGTTTGATGCTAGTTCTTTAATGGCACTACAAGCATATAAAACCTCTTCGTTAGTGAGTGTAGGATGTATAGACATTCTAATCCAACCTGGTTTGTGAATTAAATTACCAGCGTCGATCTCGCAGGTAAGTGAATTAGATGTTTTTTGATCTACGTTGAGTAAATAATGACCGTAAGTACCTGCACAACTGCATCCACCGCGCGTTTGTACTCCAAAACGATCATTAAGCATTTTTACAGCAAGGTTAAAGTGTAAATCACTTATGTAAAATGAGATTACTCCCAACCTGTCTTTGTGATTACTAGCCAAAATATTAATATCCGGTACTTCATTGAGTTCTTTCCAGATAATATCTATAAGCTCGTGCTCACGATTTATAATATTACCAACGCCCATCTCTTCTTTGAGCTTTATAGACAGAGCTGTACGTATGGTTTGTAAAAAACCTGGTGTACCTCCATCTTCACGTTCTTCTATATTATCAATATACTTGTGCTCTCCCCAAGGATTTGTCCAAGAAACGGTACCTCCGCCTGGGTTATCTGGTACGACGTTTTTATATAATCCTTTATTAAAAATCAATACACCTGAAGATCCTGGGCCTCCTAAAAATTTGTGTGGCGAAAAGAAAACAGCATCTAGGCGTTCTTCGGGATTTGCTGGATGCATATCTATGTTAACATAGGGCGCGCTGCAAGCAAAATCTACAAAACACAGTCCGCCATGTGCGTGCATTAATCTTGCTACATCATGATACGGAGTTTGGATACCTGTTACATTGCTACACGCTGTTATAGAAGCAATTTTAAACGGATGATTCTCATATTTAAGAAGTTCGTTTTCAAACATTTCTATACAAAAAAGCCCGTCTTCTTTAGCAGGAACAACTACAACCTTAGCTGTAGTTTCTAGCCAGGTAGTTTGATTACTGTGATGCTCCATATGAGAGATAAAAACAATAGGTTTTATCTCCTCTGGTACGGTTACAAACTTTTTTATATTCTCAGGTACTTTTAAACCTAGTATGCGTTGGAATTTATTGATCATTCCCGTCATTCCGTTACCTCCTACAATGAGAACATCATCTTGATCTGCATGTACATGCTCTTTAATGATATCCTTGGCTTTGTGGTAACTCATGGTCATCGCAGTACCAGAGACAGTAGTCTCCGTATGTGTATTTGCCACATAGGGACCAAAATCACGTGTCATTTTATCTTCAATAGGTCCGTACAGTCTCCCAGAGGCTGTCCAATCTGTATATAGTAATCGCTGGGTGCCATAAGGTGAAGTAAAGTATTGATCCACACCTACAATGTTTTCGCGAAAGCGTGTAAAGTAATTCTCTAGTTTACCGCTAGACTTAATAGGATTTAATGTTTTCATAATCAAAACTTTAGGATGTAAATTTATTAAAAAAGACAACAAAAAAAGAGCGCCGTGGCGCTCCTTTTTAAAATTGTATGAACATAAATTTTATTCTCTTACAACAAATTCATGGGTTCCAACTTTTAATGAGTCGACAATTTTTCGTCTTATATCATATACGATGATCTTTGATCCACGAGATGTTTTTTGAATAAGAGACAAACCTCTTCCATCAATTTTATTACCTTTTATAAGAATTGATTGACGCTTATCTACTCGTAGTTTAAAATCTAATACTTCGTTTTCAGATTCCTCAGTATCTATTCTAAATTTTGACAAGTCCTCCTTACTCATAAGCCTAATGGCTTGTCTACTTTCTTTTTCATTAGAAAGGTTGTTTTGTGAAAAGACATTGATAGAACCGAGTAAAAAAACAAGAGAAAATATTATGCGATAATTAATCATTATAATGTGGATTTCAAATAGACCGAAATTGATTTTATGATTTTACTACTGTCAATGATTATATGCCAGCTACCTCCTTTATAGTAGCAATCATATCATTTGCGATTTGATCTGCATTTTCTTGTGTGCTTGCTTCTGTATAAATACGAATAATAGGCTCTGTATTAGATTTACGTAGATGTACCCAGTGGTTTTCAAAATCTACTTTTACACCGTCTACCGTTGATACATCTTCATTAGCATATTTTGCAGCCATTTTTTCTAGTAATGCATCTACATCAAGACCTGGTGTGAGCTGGATTTTTTGCTTACTCATAAAATATGGAGGATAACTAGCTTTAAGTTCGCTCACGGTAATTTTAAGCTTCGCAAGGTGCGTCAGAAACAATGCAGTTCCCACCAGGCTATCACGACCGTAGTGTGATGCTGGATAAATGATTCCACCATTTCCTTCTCCTCCTATTACAGCGTGTTGGTCTTTCATAGTTTGCACTACGTTTACCTCTCCTACAGCACTTGCAAAGTATTCTCCGCCATGCTTTCTAGTGATATCACGTAAGGCACGAGAAGAAGATAAATTTGAAACCGTATTTCCTTTAGTTTCTCCCAGTACATAATCTGCACAGGCAACAAGCGTATACTCTTCTCCAAACATTTCACCCTTCTCATCTATAAATGCAAGACGATCTACATCTGGATCTACTACGACACCAAAATCTGCTCGCTCATCTACTACCATCTTACAGATATCACCTAAGTGTTCTTTAAGTGGCTCAGGATTGTGTGGGAATTCTCCATTAGGTGTACAATATAATTTTACTGCCTCCACTCCTAATTCTTCCAGAAGTCTTGGTATTGCAATACCTCCAGTAGAGTTTACACCATCTACTACGACTTTAAATTTGGCAGCCTTAATAGCATCTACATCTACAAGTTCTAGAGCCTTTACTTCTTCAATATGCAAATCGATGTAAGCATCATTTTTTGTGATAGCACCTAGATCATCTACTTCAGCAAAAGTGAAGTCTTCATTTTCTGCATACTTAAGGATCTTCTCTCCCTCTACTCCGTTTAAGAATTCTCCTTTGCTATTTAATAACTTTAAAGCATTCCACTGTTTTGGGTTGTGAGAAGCCGTGAGTATGATTCCACCGTCTGCATGTTCCATAGGTACCGCGATTTCTACGGTAGGCGTGGTAGAAAGTCCTAAATCTATAATATGAATCCCCATTCCTATTAAGGTATTCATCACAAGTTCTTGTATCATTGATCCAGAGATACGAGCATCACGCCCTACTACTACTCTGTAGGTTTCTTTGTTACGGTCATTCTTGAGCCAGGCTCCATATGCTGCAGCAAATTTAACCGCATCTACTGGTGTTAAGTTATCTCCTGTGCGTCCTCCTATGGTTCCGCGTATTCCTGAAATGGATTTTATTAGTGTCATAAATTATGATATTCTGAGATTAGGTGTTAGTTGATTGATGACGCAAAAGTAAAGAATTGAACTCGATAGCACTTATGACGCAATTTAAATTATGTTTAAGTTTTTTTGCTTTCGCGAAAGCGTAACTATCGCAACATTGATTTTTTAAGTATTATTTGCCCAGTAACCATTGATAATACAACTTGCAACAACTATCTTGTTCTCTATATGAACTTCCTTGCACACATTTACCTTACAGACGGATTACCACAAGAAACCATAGGCAACTTTATGGCAGATGGTATAAAAGGTAAAAAGTACCTCAAATACTCAGATGATATCCAGAAAGGGATTTTAATACATCGCTGGATAGATAGTTATACAGACAGTCACCCCATTGTAAAACAAAGTACAAAGCGGCTTCACGAGAAATATGGACATTACTCTGGTGTGATTGTAGATATTCTATACGATCACTTTCTTGCCAAAAACTGGAAGAACTATCACGACACGCCTTTAGACATATACATCACAAATTTTTATCAATTACTTGAGGATAATCACCATCTGCTCACGAGCCGAATTCAGAAAATGATGATCCCTATGATGGAACAAAACTGGTTACTCAGTTATGCGACTATGGAAGGAATAGGCACAGTGCTCTATAATATGAATATACGCACAAAACGCCGCGTAGCGATGGATAAGGCTATAGAAGACCTAGCAGAACATTATGAAGCCTTTGAAGATGAGTTTACACGGTTTTTTGAGGAGCTGCAGGCATTTGTTGCATTAAAACTTAAAGAACTATAAGTTTGATATATTTACGTTAGAAAATACAACCACATGAAAAAATTACTATTACTCCTCTCTCCTATTTTATTTATAACGTGCAAGACAGAAACACCTACTCCTGAGCCCATACATGGATTAATTGCACAAAAAGCAATGGTAGTTTCTGCTCGAGAAGAAGCCTCACGCATAGGATCAGAAATTATGGAGCAAGGCGGTAATGTTTTTGACGCCATGATTGCAACAGATATGGCGATTAACGTGGCATATCCTTTTGCAGGAAGTCTAGGTGGTGGTGGTTTTCTAGTATATCGTACTAAGGATGGCGAGATAGGCGCACTAGATTATAGAGAGATGGCTCCCGCAGCCGCTACGCACGATATGTACCTTGATGAAGATGGTAATGTGATTCCTAACTTGAGCACAGAGGGAAGCCTTGCTGTGGGTGTTCCTGGAGGTCTTGCGGGTATGTTTGCCGTACACGAGAAGTTTGGCTCTTTACCTATGTCTCAAATTTTACAACCGGTCATTGATCTTGCTCGTAATGGATATGTGGTAACTGAGAGTCAAGCCAAACGATTTGACGCATTGCGCGAGAAGTTTATCGAGCTTAATGGAGATAGTATTTTATATGCAAACGCTTTCGTGAAAATGTCTACCCTCAAAAATGAAGCCCTTGCAAAAACACTAGAGCGTATTGTCGCAAATGGTAAAGACGAATTTTACAAAGGAGAAACTGGACAGAAGTTAGTGAACTACCTACAATCAAAGGGTGGAATCATCACGATGGAGGACCTTGCCGCTTACGAAGCAAAATGGCGTACTCCCGTAACTTTTGAATATGATAACTTAAGAATTATCTCCATGAGTCCTCCCAGTTCTGGTGGTGTGTGTTTATCTGAAATCATGCAGATGATTGAACCATATGACATCTCACAATATGGACATAATACGGTAGAGAGCATCCAGCTACTTACCGAAGCCGAGCGACGTGCCTATGCAGATCGTAGCTTTTATCTAGGAGATCCAGACTTTGTTGAAATTCCGCTGGAAACATTACTGTCTGACGAGTATGCAAAAAATAGAATGGATTCTTTTTCTTGGGATACCGCCACAAATTCAAGTGATATGAGCCACGGGAAGTTACCAGGTTATGAAAGTATGGAAACCACACACTACAGTGCGATAGATCAGTACGGTAATGCAATCGCCGTGACAACAACGCTTAACGGTGCTTATGGATCAAAATTATATGTAGACGAGATAGGTTTCTTTTTAAATAATGAAATGGACGATTTTTCTAGCAAACCTGGTGTGCCCAATATGTTTGGCCTCATAGGTGCCGAGGCAAATAAGATTGAACCAGGGAAGCGTATGCTATCAAGTATGACTCCTACCCTAGTAGAAAAAGATGGAGAATTCTGGATGACCGTAGGAACTCCTGGAGGATCAACAATAATTACTTCTGTATTACAAACGGTTCTTAACGTTCATGAATATGGAATGACTATGCAAGAAGCGGTAAATGCACCACGCTTTCACCATCAGTGGTTACCAGATGTTGTATTATTTGAACCAAATAGTTTTGATGCTGAAACCATAAAAGGGTTACAAGAAAAGGGATACAACACAAATGAAGAACAATCTCCAGTTATCGGAAAAGTAGACGGTATTTTAGTGCTTCCTGACGGCACATTAGAAGGTGGCGCAGATAGACGTGGAGATGATACTGCTGTAGGGTTCTAAATAGCTTCACGAGTATAACACCCAATTTTATAATAACTTTAAGAATACAGTAAATACTATAGTTGATTATAGGACGTTATCATCGTTTTAACAGTAAAGGTTGCTATCTTTGGCAGCCTTTTTGTATACTATAAGAAACCTTTAAAAAAACATATATTTATGAAATACATTGCGCTTTTTATGTGCTCCTTCCTTGCCTCAGTGATGACGGCACAAAATCTTCCACTAGCGGTAAGTGATGTCGCTCCACTAGAGACACATTCTAGTCCTATTCTTCAAGAACTACTTTCTCAAGAAATAGCAAAGAATCCTAAATGGAAGAGCATGGTCAAAGCAAATAAAATGTCTATTGGTATTGTAGATATGAGTAATGTAGATAGAATAGAATATGCAGGATTAAACGATGAGTTTATGATGTATGCAGCTAGTCTACCTAAAATTGCAATTTTACTTGCAGCTATGGATGCTATAGAAAATGGCGAACTCAAAGATTCTAAAGAAGTGCGCAAGGATATGCATCTTATGATCAGTAAATCAAATAATGCTGCATCTACGCGTATGATTGACCGTGTAGGTTATGAAAAAATAGAACAAGTATTACGTAGCGATCAGCTTAAACTTTATGATGAAGAAGTAGGTGGTGGTTTATGGGTAGGAAAGAGATATGCTGCAGGCGGGAGACGCCATCCAGAACCTATGAAAGGTCTTAGCCATGCTGCTACTGCAAGACAAGTATGTAGCTTCTATTACCAACTTGCGATGGGAAATCTTATTAACCCAGCAAGATCTTTAGAAATGCTTAAAATCATGAAAGATCCTGCATTACACCACAAGTTTGTAAATACATTAGATAAAATTGCTCCAAAAGCTGATATCTATAGAAAGTCCGGATCATGGAAAAACTGGCACTCAGATTCTGTGTTAGTATGGGGACCTGAGCGTAAATATATTTTGGTTGCTCTTATAGATGATTCTCAAGGAGAGCAGATTGTTAGAGATTTAGTAATTCCTTTAGAAAAAGCAATGAAAAAATCACGAGCTTTAGCATTCAACTAGAGCATCTCACAATCCAAACATAATTAATGATAAAAAGACTTTATAAAAAAGCCTTTGATATAAGAGATGGTGAAATCACCATCTCTTTTTTTATGCAACTGTACATCTTTTTGGTGATTACAGTATTGCTCATTGTTAAGCCTACAGTAAATGCACTTTTCCTCTCTGCCCTAGGTGCAGAAAAATTACCCTATGGGTATCTCATGGTTGCCGTGGTAGCCATCATTAGTTCGTTTTTTTATAACAAAGCGCTTAAACAATATTCTTTTAAGAGGGTTGCGACAATCACACTCTCTGCTTTTTGTCTATTTTTTATTATTCTCTCTATAGCGCTACACTTCAAATTTCTTGAAGTTTGGGTGCTTTATCTCTATTATGTTCTCATATCGCTTTTTGCAGTTGTAGTAACGTCACAGTTCTGGATACTGGCAAACATGGTGTACAATGCTAGAGAAGCTAAGCGCTTATTTGGTTTTATAGGTGCTGGTGCTATTGCTGGAGGTATTTTTGGAGGATACTTGACAACGCTTATTTCTGCAATGTTCGGGAATAAGGTTTCTATTCTCATAGCAGGTATTCTTATTCTCTCATGTGTTCCCATTTTACACCACATATGGAATTTAAGGCTTCGTACGCTTACCGTATATTCTAGAAAGAAAGAGGTTCATCAAGCAACTTCGCCAGACCGCAATGCGTACCAACTCATATCAAAATCAAAGCATTTACTATACCTCGCGTCTATAATTGGTGTAAGTGTCGTTGTTGCTAAGCTCGTAGATTTTCAATTCAGTGATTTTGCGCATAGGGCATTGCCAGATTCAGATGAGTTAGCTTCGTTTTTGGGTTTTTGGTTCTCTTCATTTAATGTCGTTGCACTATTAATTCAGCTGTTTATCACAAACAGAGTGCTCAGTTATCTTGGGGTAACCTCAACCATGCTCATCCTTCCATTAGGGATTGCTTTGGGATCACTCCTATTTCTTACGGTACCTGAGCTTTGGGTACTTATCATTATCAAAGGATTAGATGGTAGTTTCAAGCAATCAATAAACAAAGCAGCTGCCGAGCTTTCTATTTTACCCATACCTTACGCAATAAAAAATCAAGCTAAATCATTTATAGACATCGTAGTAGACAGTGTTGCTACAGGTCTTGCAGGATTTTTACTCATTTTTGTAATAAAAGGAATGGAGCTGGATACTAAGTTTGTGACAGTACTCACACTCTTTTTTCTATTTGTTTGGCTCATTTTAATTTACAAACTAAGGGATGCTTATTTTGACTCTTTCAGAACTAACTTAAAGAGCTTACTTCTCAATAAGGAGAGTTCTAAGAAGACATTCCAAGAAGATAGAACAATCTCTACCGCGAGACGTATTTTACAAACTGGTGAAGAACAAGAAATACTAACGCTCCTTACGAGGTTATCTACTACAAAACTCAATCCTCTTAAATCGCATATTGTAAAACTTCTCGATCACCCTTCTAACGCTGTAAAAAAAGCAGCTTTAGAAGAATTATATATTTACAAAGAAGGGACAGCGCTAGCTAAGGTGAAGACACTACTCTCTAACGAAGATGATGCGCTCACACTCGCTGTATTACAATACTTATTGCATCATACCCAATTAGAAGACGAAAGCGTTTTTAATGAATACCTCAACCACCCTAATCAAAGAATATCAAAAGCGGCATTACTTTGTCTCGCACAAGATGCGCGCACTAATGATCGCCTCGCTACGCGATTTGACTTAAGAAATCGTATTGCCAAAGAAATCGAGAGACTAGGAACTCCCGAAGGATTAGAAAATCAAAAAGAAACATCAGAATTACTGCTAACGATTGCATACTCTGGGATGAAAGAATTTTATTATTTCATCTCTATTCATTTTAGCAATAAGCAACGTTCTGTTGCTAGAAAGGCAATTCAAGCTGCAGGTATCACTACAGATCCATTATTTGTAGGACACCTATTGCAATATCTGGAAGATAAAGACTTACGTAAGACTGCTATAAAAAGTTTAACCCAGTACGGACCAGAAATTACCAAAACCCTGCTTCAGTTAGAAAGTGAGGATGCTTTTAGCCTTGACATAAAAAGAAATCTACCTAAGGTTATTGCAACTTTTAATTCTCAGAATGCAGTGCGCATATTATATAAGTTTCTAGCTAGTAATAATCTTATCGTACGCAAGAATGCCTCAAAATCATTGTTGAAATTAAGTACGCAAAATCCTTCTCTAGTAATAGATAAGCGACGCATAACAAAATACATCCTAACGGAAAGCAACTATTATCAAAGCACCATAAATGCCCTTTCAACCTTTATAAAGCTTGTAAATACAACTTCCCTAAGCGAAGACATAAATGGAAAGGAAACAGAAATTTTACTTGCTCGTGAGGCGATTGTCATGATTTTAAGAGAGCAAGTAGATTTAAGTCTGAATAGTATTTTTACCTTACTGAGCATACGCTATAACCAAGACGACATTACAGCTGCTTTTCTTGGCTTAAAAAGTGATGATGATAATGCAAAAGTGAACGCTATCGAATTTCTAGATAATCTTCTTCACATTAAACTTAAGAATAAGATCTTACCGTTACTAGAGTACAATATTATTGAAACAGAAGGAGCAGATACAGCACACTTTGAAATAGAAGACCAGTCAGAATTTCAAACTATTCGTAATTTAATAAGAAACCGAAGCAGGCAAATGAATATCGCCATGCTACATCTTATAGAAATCTTAGAGGATGCGAGATATATTCCCATCACACAATCCTTTACTAAACATAGAAACAAAGGCATAAGCAAGCTAGCAACGAGAGTTCTACAAGGTCTTAAAAGCTCTCAGAAAGCTAACAAATAATAAAAAAAATGCCCATTAGATGAGTTCTAATGGGCATTTTTAAAGTTATTAATTATGATGACTAGGATGGATTCACCACCTCATCAATACTACTTGCTAGATACATGTGAGCTCCAGCAGAGTTTTTATTAAGCACATTGGTCATTAAGCAAACTATGTACTTCTTTCCATTAGGCTGCTCTACAATGATTACGGAGTTCATATAGTTATATACATTTCCTGCATAATCTTTACATCCTGGGTCTTTACTGCGATCACATTTATAAAATGATCCAGATTTAAAAAACACAGCGGCATCATCAAGTCTATTAGATTGTGCATAACGTATCCTTCTATCTGTCATATATAGTAATCGCTTCATCTCTAGTGAGCTTTCTTCATCTATAACGTTTCCTTGTTCTAAGGCTACCAGAAACTTCATGAGGCCTTTAGGAGTTCCTATACTACCACCTTCACGACCTACATACTTTCCAGCAGGACGGGTAAACATCCCTCCTAGTCTCCAGTCATCTTCTGTTATACCTAGCTCTCTTAGAGGCTGATTTACAACTCTGTTTGCTTGGCTTGTAAGAGAGTCTCTGTCTGTCTCTACAAAGTAATTTTCAGACTCTTCCTCTGTTAAGTCTGCATAATCTCTGCCAAAAGCGTCTAGTAACATCGTTTCTCTGTACAATACGCTTGCAGCTCCATTGTTACTTACAGAAACCATATGATCTGCCCACTCGTATAATGAAAACTCATCACTTGCCACTACTTGGCGTTTTGTAAGTTTATCCTTTTCAATATCATAGATAGGAATGGTGTGGTGATCTCCTGTACCCCAGTAACGTGCTTTCACGCGCTTATTACACATAAGTCCTGTACGTAATGCAAAATCATCTGGATAAGTCTCTGCAAGCTCATTGAAAAAACCGTTTAGTACGGCAATTTTACCCACACTTCCTGGCTGGTAACCAGCGTTCTCTCTATGAGCTGCATATTTCAAATTTTCTGGATCGCTCATATCAAGAACTGCAAGGGAGTAGTTTCCGCCGGGAGTGATTCTTGCAATAGCACGCGCAAATTCTGGATCTTCAACGAGAAGTGCACCAAGAGAATCTTGCTTTCGCGAAAGCAAATTTAACTTAATATCATTTAGTTTTAAATAAGCTCCATTAGGAATACGTTTATTAGTAATGCTATCTTTCTCCATTTTTTGAAGACGATACAATCTTTTGATTCCAGTGCTGTCATAACCATCTATAGGATAAATTATCGTGGCAACAAGTGTGGATAATGCAATAAATGTAAATGTGATAAATGTCTTCATTAGTTTATTGGTGCGTCTAAGGTTATTAAAAAGTCTTCATTAATTACAGGCGAAATAGATTCTAAATATTCAGAAGTCTTTGCCGTTTTATTCTCTACAAAAGGTCTGATCTGAAACAACCACAATTTGTCATTCTCAAATCCAAGCTCTACATCATAAGCTCCATCATAAGTAGACCCTGTCATTTCTGGAAGGCGCGTTCTTATAGACTGAGCTATTGCACGTATATCATTTATGTTTTTCTCGTTTAGAATTTGCTCATCAAAGGTTGCGATGTTCTTCTTCACACCTCCCGTTGCCGGCAAGCGTATATAATCTGCTTGACGTGCAGGAGAAAGTAACCTGCTTCCTGTTGCTGTTACAAGTCTAGTTTCGGCAGCTTGGCCATCTACTGCTCCTCCTGCTCCACGGCTAAAGGCGATTGTAAGATCCTCATCTGTCCCTTGATTAATTCCTTTGGTAATCATCACTCCACTATAATCCACATCTACAGATGGTATAATTAAAATGGATGGAAATACATTTTCTGGATTACTCAAATATTGCTGGCGCCATTTAAAGCTACGCTCCGTGTATGGAGAAGCCCAAACGTCTTTAATCCCTTTCAATATTTTATCTTCATCAAGTATATTAAAGAGCGTCAGGTTCAATCCTGCGCCTGTAAACTCTTCAAGGTCTTCCATATTTGTATCACTACGTAAGAACACAGGTGTTTTGCCGATAGGTGATTTAAATACTTTCTGGAAATCTGCTCGCAAGCTATTCACAAATGACGGCTTAAGTGTCATTACATTAATCGCATCACGCAACCTCTTCAACTCTTCTAGTTGGAAGGTCTCTATCTCTTTTGACGATGCGCCAGAGGTTTTCATGTCTTCCGCTTTCGCGAAAGCGTTATTTAAAAACTCCCAGTAAGAACCATCATAGCTAGCCATCTTTTGATCCATATGATCTTTAAATATTCCGAAAGGAATCACAAGTCCTTCTACCACCTGATCTGGAAACATCTTTTTAAGCTGACCAAGATTTGCCGCCTTAGGACCTACAAGTTTTCCAGATGCACTTGCATCAAGATCTCGCATGTTTATAATATCTTTTTTTTCAAGCTGAATTTTTTCTACAGGCACCGTTACTTGGCTAGTAGAACGCTGCTTCTTTGTAAATAACTCACGTTCCTCATCTGTAATATCGTCCTCGCCTTTTATGATAACGCTTCCCTTGTTTGAAACTGCATAAAACACATTCTTACCGCTATACTTACTCAAATCTTGAAGGTTTTCTTGAGATAAGGCCGCATTAGGAATACCTAAGTTTCTAGCAAGTAATTGCACGTGCGAGACAAGGTTACCTTCTGACACAGTCATAATACCAGCAACGGGTTTAAGATCTGATGGCGGTTTTTCAAAAACGTAAATCTTCTCCGTATCTACCTCCACTCCTTCTGGAGATCCTTCTATAACGACAAGCTCACCATAAGCATAGCCAGGATTTAATCCTCGTACAGAAGACTGTCCATCTATATCCATCACCTTGTTTTCAAGTCCTGAATGCTTTGCTATAAAAGCTCCTAACGTACTGACACTCTCCCCTAAATCAAGAGCAAGAGATGAGCGTACACGATCATCTATGAAGCCATATGCCTTAGGCTCAAACTGCGCATAAATATCTACAATTTCTTGATAGTTTGCTTTTACCTGAGAAGCGCTCCACTCTACAAGTCCTCTTGATGTGGCAAGAAAATCGTTAAGTTGTGCTACGCTCTTATCATTATGGTAGCTATCGGCAATAAGATAAGGCTCTACCGCTGCCCACTCATTCATTTCTATAAGTCCTGTTCCCGTTGCGGCATAACCCAACGTCTGAATCTTATATAGTAAACTCTTGAGTGTCTCTGGTTTCCATTCTTGTGTTTTTATAAGAAGTATATCTTCAAGCTCGTTAGAGAGGTCAAGCATTGTGAGCTTATCACTCCCTCTATCTAAAGTTTCTATCTCTTGGCGAATTAAGCACAAAATGTCTGCAATTTCTGGCACTAATATTTCAGGAGAGGCGTCACGCTCGCTGTTTGTAAGAAAGCTTGTAATACGTTCTGTGAGCTCATTTTTTACAGAAACACGATTTACTTGTGCTTGTAATTCCTTAAAGTTAATAGGTGCATAAAATGCAGCCATTGTTTTTTCTAAAGCATCAAACTGAGATTTTAATTTATCAGAAAGATTGCCTTTATGCTTTGCTCTAAATTCTTGTACCATCTGGATATCACTCACGCTAGGTTTACCATGTATCTTAATACGGGCATCCATAAACTTAGGATAATCTTCGGCTAGGATTTTTGATTCGCTACGCATACGTTGTGCAATGTTACTATCACCATCGTGTGGTATATCTCGCAATGTTTGACGCAGTAAATAGTAATTTTGTCTTAGTCTCGTATCGCTACGCAGTAACCACTCATAAAAGTCGATACCCCATGCTTCTTCATCTTCAGATTGTACAGCTCCTCTATAAAATTGAGATTTGCGCTGTACCCATCCATCATCTACACTTCCTAAGTAGCGAGCAAGTTGATATTGTTTAATGCGGCTATGGTCGTTTGCCACATCCCAAAAAAGTTCTTTATCTGTATTTGCAAGTATATCTGCTACATATAAATGATGCTTTTTACCAAGAGCGATAAGATCATCACTGTAACTGGCATGTTGTACACCACCACCTATGTCATCTGGACAAGGGTCACGGGCTTCACGCTGTGTACCATCTTTACAGAACCATTCAATCTTTTTGTAAGGACCACGAGCATTTTCTTTATATGATTCAATACTCTTTTTTATAGATGCCACAGGAAGGTCCTGCGCATACACTGTACTTGCTATACAAATAGTAAGGCTTGTAAGCAATAACTGGGTAATTTTCAACATGTAGTGTTGTTTGATTTGATTGTTTGGACTAATATAGGTTAGTCCAAATTTGATTGACTAGAGATTAACGTAAATCTAAGTGATAATTAACTTAATAATAACTATTACAGCCTACAGCCAGCCTATTTGGTAGCCATACACCTACGATAAAATTTATAGGCTTGAATCACCAATAATATGAAGCGTTACGCTTTCGCGAAAGCGCACTTAGCTATCTCGCTATTGTAAAAATAAACTCTGTAAATTTCCCAAGCTCCGACTTTACTTTTATCGTACCACCAAGGTTATTTACAAGTTTTTGTACTGTAGAAAGTCCGATTCCATGACCGCGTTCTCCATTTTTATCAAGATGTCCTACGGTACTAAATAACGTAAAAATACTATCTACCTTATCCTCTTCTATACCACGACCATTGTCTCTTATAGAAAATTCAAAATGCTTGGACGTTTGGGTGGCCTTGATATCTATTACCGTATGCTTCTTATCATTATACTTAAGACTGTTCCCTATAAGGTTTAAGAAAATCTGGTCAAGTGCAGACCTATTGCAATGCAACTCTATATTATTTTCTGGGAAATGAACGTCGCACTCATAATTGATATTGAGAAGATCTACAAGATCCTCAAGCATATCATTAAGCATAAACTCATGCACATCATCCTTATCATAAGCGGTACTCTCATAATGCGTAAGAATGTTAGTGATATACTTACTCATAGACATAGATGACTTTTTAAGATAACTTAAATAGTTTTTACCTTTTTCATCTATCTCGTCATTATATTTTTTCTTTAAAATATCTGATGTCAATATGAGATTTGCTAGTGGCATTTTAAGATCGTGAGATACGGTCCCTGCAAAATCTTGTAGTAAAGAATTATGCTTAGTGAGGTTCTCCTTGGCAGCTCTTAGCTTAGCATTTACAGATCGTAATTCAAAAAGACGTTCTACCTGCTTACCTAATGTGATGAGTGCTTCTCGTTGTTCTTGATTAAGTTTATTAGGCTTATGATCAATCACACATAATGATCCTACAGCCATCTTGTTCTTAGTACGCAATGGGATTCCAGCATAAAATATAACTGGCGCCTCACCCTTAGTAAGTGGGTTGTTTACAAACCTCAAATCCTTTGTAGCGTCTGGAATCTCAAAAATCTCATTAGGTGTTAAAATCGCGTGTGCACAAAATGAGCTATCTCGAGAGGTTTCACAAGGTGCAAACCCTACTTTAGACTTAAACCATTGCCTATCTTCATCTACAAGTGTCACTAAAGCTACAGGCGTATTGCATATGTAAGCAGCAAGTTTAGTAATGTAATCAAAGTCTGGTTCTTGAGCTGTGTCTAGAAGTTCTAGACCATGCAAAGCTTTCATGCGCTTAAACTCATGTACTGGTGTTGCTGGTGCTATCATACTGGCGATACATTTAAGAGCCGTTTTAGGGTGTTGAACAGTTCGGCTCAAGGGACAAAGATAATGGCTTACTTTTAACGTTATAGCGTTTATACAATATCATTTTGACTGTATTGAATAACATGAGACGATATAATAACATAGAATTTACAAAAATTCTACGAACTTGAGGTATATTACAGTCAATGTATTAGCAACTACTCAAGTAAAATAAATAGTAGAAATCAATAAAATTCGCAAAAACTACTGTGCGTGCATAGTAAATTATTGTATATTTACAACGATTTCGGAATAAAACCCTATGAATGATAAAACAATAGACTACTGTTTGAGAGCCACTTGGCAAGCAGTAATGAAAATGTATAATGAACAAGCAGCAGAGTTTGATGTAACGATGGCCGTTGGTTTTGCCTTATTAAGTATAGATCCAGACCAAGGAACACCATCTACAGCATTAGGTCCTCGTATGGGTATGGAAGCTACTTCCCTATCTCGTACGCTTAAGACTATGGAAGAAAAAGGCTTGATAGAACGCAAACCTAATCCAGCAGACGGACGCGGTGTTCTTATACATCTTACTCCATTTGGAAAAGAAAAAAGAGATTTCTCAAAAACAAAAGTAAAGACCTTTAATGGTGCTGTGAGAAATACTATAAGTGAAGAAAAAATCAACAACTTTTATGAAGTTATTGATACCATCAATGATTTGATTCAAAATAGAAAAGTTTTTAACCAAAAAGAAACCTTAGTAAAATAATGGCAAAACGTAGAATAAAGAAAGTAGCCGTCATCGGTAGCGGAATTATGGGAAGCGGTATCGCTTGTCATTTTGCAAATATCGGTGTAGATGTACTCTTACTAGACATCGTACCTAGAGAACTCAATGCTAAAGAGCAAGCAAAAGGTCTTACACTTGAAGATAAAGTAGTTCGTAACCGCATGGTAAACGATGCACTTACTACTGCTTTAAAAAGTAAGCCTTCTCCTATTTACAACCAGTCTTTTGCAAGTAGAATCACCACAGGAAACCTTGAGGATGATATTGCAAAAGTGAAGGATGTAGACTGGATTATAGAAGTAGTTGTAGAAAGACTTGATATTAAAAAGCAAGTTTTTGAAAACTTAGAAAAACACAGAACTCCTGGTACACTTATTACTTCAAACACATCTGGTATTCCTATCCAGTTTATGTCTGAGGGTCGTAGTGAAGACTTCCAGAAACACTTCTGTGGGACACACTTCTTTAACCCTGCGCGTTACCTGAAATTATTTGAAATCATCCCTGGACCAAAAACAGACCAGAGCGTACTTGATTTCTTAAATAACTACGGTGAGCAATTTTTAGGAAAAACATCTGTAGTAGCAAAAGATACTCCAGCGTTTATAGGTAACCGTATCGGTATCTTCTCTATCATGTCATTATTCCATACCGTTAAGGAAATGGGAATGACGGTTGAGGAGGTTGATAAACTTACGGGACCAGTAATAGGTCGTCCTAAATCTGCAACCTTCCGTACGGTAGATGTTGTAGGTCTTGATACGCTTGTACATGTTGCAAACGGTATTGCAGAGAACTGCCCTAAGGACGAAAGAAAAGAATTATTTGCCTTACCAGGTTTCATCAGCACGATGATGGAAAATAAATGGTTAGGTTCAAAAACTGGTCAAGGATTCTATAAAAAGAATGTTGATGCGACAGGACAAAAAGAAATCCTTACGCTTGACCTAGATACAATGGATTACCGCTCTGCAAAAAGAGCAAAATTTACAACCTTAGAGCTTACTAAAACTATCGATAATGTATACGATCGTTTTAAAGTGCTTGTAGGTGGTAAAGACAAGGCTGGTGAATTTTACCGTAAGTCTTTTGCACACTTATTTGCATACGTACAAAATCGTATTCCAGAGATCACAGATGAGCTTTACAAGATAGATGATGCTATGAAGGCTGGATTCGGCTGGGAGCACGGACCATTCCAAATTTGGGATGCTGTAGGTGTAGAAAAAGGTATCGAACTAATGAAAGCAGAAGGTCTTGAGGTTGCCTCTTGGGTAACAGATATGACTGCTGCTGGAATCGAGACTTTCTATTCTGTAAAAGATGGGGCTACGCATGTATATTCCGCTTCCGCGAAAGCCCATGTAAAAAAACCTGGTCAAGATTCATTTATCATTCTTGATAACATTAGAAAACAAACTGAAGTATTCTCAAACTCTGGAGTATCTGTACAAGATCTAGGAGACGGAATCTTAAATGTAGAATTCCGCTCTAAGATGAACTCTATAGGTGGTGATGTTCTTGCAGGATTAAATAAGGCTATTGATATGGCCGAAACAAACTACGACGGACTAGTAATAGGAAATCAAGGTACTAACTTCTCTGTAGGTGCAAATATTGGAATGATTTTCATGTATGCCGTAGAGCAAGAATATGATGAGCTTAACGCTGCTATAAAATATTTCCAAGATACGTGTATGCGTCTTCGTTACTCTGCTATCCCTACAGTGGTTGCACCTCACGGTATGACATTAGGTGGTGGATGTGAGATGACACTTCATGCTGACCGCGTTGTAGCTGCTGCCGAATCTTATATTGGACTCGTTGAGTTTGGTGTAGGTGTAATACCTGGTGGTGGTGGATCTAAGGAAATGGCCTTAAGAGCATCAGATAAGTTTGATAAGGGTGATGTACAATTAAACGTACTTCAAGAGCACTTCCTTACTATTGGTATGGCAAAAGTCTCTACCTCTGCTCATGAAGCTTATGACCTTAACATTCTTAAGCACGGTAAAGATATCGTAGTGGTAAACCGTGATCGTCAGATTGCAACGGCAAAGGCTGTAGCACGCCAGATGGCAGACCAAGGATATACACAACCGGTAAAACGTAATGATGTACTTGTATTAGGTAAGCAAGCATTAGGGATGTTCTTAGTAGGAACAGATTCTATGGAAGCTTCTCACTACATCTCTGAGCATGACAAGAAGATTGCAAATAAACTCGCTTATGTAATGGCAGGAGGAGATCTTTCTGAACCTACAAGAGTTTCTGAGCAGTACTTATTAGACCTAGAGCGTGAGGCGTTCTTATCACTAGCGACAGAGAGAAAATCTTTAGAGCGTATCCAGCATATGTTACAAAAAGGAAAACCTTTACGTAACTAATATAGAAATGCCCTTAGCCTCCCCTTTGAAGGGGAGGTTGGTGGGGATGTATGAGTTTAGATTTTATCAGCATATAACTTTCTAACCACGATAACATCTCCCCTAGCCCTTCTTCAAAGAGGGGAATTATAATCTAATAAAGAAACACTGTTAATATGAAAACAGCATATATAGTAAAAGCATATAGAACAGCCGTTGGGAAAGCTCCCAAAGGTGTCTTCAGATTCAAGCGAGCAGATGAGCTTGCTGCAGAAACCATCCAGTATATGATGAAGGAGCTGCCAGAATTTGACAAAAAACGCATAGATGACGTAATCGTAGGAAATGCAATGCCAGAGGGATCACAAGGTCTTAACATGGCGCGTCTTATCTCATTAATGGGACTTGACGTTATTGATGTACCTGGTGTAACGGTAAACCGTTTCTGTTCTTCTGGAATAGAAACTATCGGGATGGCAGTAGCAAAGATTCAAGCAGGAATGGGCGATTGTATTATCGCTGGTGGTGCAGAGTCTATGTCTTCTGTACCTATGACAGGATTTAAACCAGAATTAAACTACGATGCCATTGTAAAAACAGGGCACGAAGATTACTACTGGGGAATGGGTAACACGGCAGAGGCTGTTGCAAATGAATTCAAGGTATCTCGTGAAGATCAAGATGAGTTTGCATACAACTCTCACATGAAAGCACTACGTGCACTGGCAGAAGATCGTTTCCAAGATCAGATTGTTCCTATTGATGTGGAGCAAACGTATATCGACGCAAATGGTAAGAAAGCTACTAGATCTTACACAGTAAATAAAGACGAAGGACCACGTGCTGGAACTAGTAAAGAGGCGCTTGCAAAGCTTAGAGCAGTATTTGCTGCTGGAGGAAGTGTTACTGCAGGTAACTCTTCACAAATGAGTGATGGTGCTGCCTTTGTAATGGTGATGAGTGAGGAAATGGTAAAAGAACTTAACATCGAGCCTATCGCACGTATGGTAAACTATGCTGCGGCTGGTGTACCACCACGTATTATGGGAATAGGTCCTGTAGCTGCGATTCCTAAGGCATTGAAGCAAGCAGGTCTTAAGCAAAATGATATTGAGCTTATCGAGCTTAACGAGGCATTTGCATCACAATCTCTTGCGGTAATACGCGAGCTAGGTCTTGATCCAAATATTATAAACGTAAATGGTGGAGCTATCGCTTTAGGTCACCCACTAGGATGTACAGGTGGTAAACTTTCGGTACAGTTATTTGACGAGATGCGCAAGCGTGATATGTCAGGTAAATACGGGATGGTAACTATGTGTGTAGGTACTGGACAAGGAGCAGCAGGAATTTACGAATTCCTTAAATAATATTATGGATGAGATCTTCTGTTAAAAGGAGCATCTCATCTATTTAAAGTTCGCTTTCGCGAAAGCGGGAAAAGAAAAATTAAAAAAAGAATAACACAATTTAAACATAGAGATCAGATTTTAGAAGGATGATTACCCCTATCTAACGTCTAAAATCTCGAATCTAATATCAAATTATGGCAACAGAAGAAACAAAAAAAGATATCCTACGCGGTGGACAATTTATCGTAAAAGAAACAGCTTGTGAAGATGTATTCACAATGGAAGATCTTGACGAAGAGCAAAGAATGATGCGCGATAGTACTAAGGAGTTTGTAGATCGTGATCTATGGGCACACTGGGAGCGTTTTGAAAAGAAAGATTATGCATACACAGAGGAAACAATGCGTACGGCTGGTGAACTTGGTTTACTAGGTGTTGCAGTACCAGAAGAGTATGGTGGATTAGGAATGGGCTTTGTATCTACAATGCTTGTTTGTGATTACATCTCTGGTGCAACTGGATCTTTTAGTACTGCCTTTGGAGCACATACAGGAATTGGTACCATGCCAATTACTTTATACGGTAACGAAGCGCAAAAACAAAAATATGTACCTAAACTTGCTACTGGTGAGTGGTTTGGTGCTTACTGTCTTACAGAGCCAGGTGCTGGATCTGATGCAAACTCAGGAAAAACAAAAGCTGTACTTTCTGAAGATGGAAAATCTTACAAGATTTCTGGACAGAAAATGTGGATTTCAAACGCAGGATTCTGTAACCTTTTTATCGTATTCGCAAGAATAGAAGACGATAAGAACATCACAGGATTTATCGTAGAAAATGATCCTTCTAACGGAATCACACTAGGTGACGAAGAGAAGAAATTAGGTATCCACTCTTCTTCTACACGTCAGGTATTCTTTAACGATACTGTAGTATCTGCAGAGAATATGCTTTCTGAGCGTGGTAACGGATTTAAAATTGCAATGAACGCACTTAACGTAGGTCGTATTAAACTTGCAGCTGCTTGTCTTGATGCACAACGTCGTGTAGTAAATGAAGCGGTAACATATGCTAAGGAGCGTGTACAGTTTAAAACTCCTATCATAAACTTTGGAGCTATCAAGCAAAAGATTGCTACTATGGCAACAAACGTATATGTAGATGAGTCTGCATCATACAGAGCAGCAAAAAACATAGAGGATCGTATCGCTATGCGTCATGCAGAAGGAAACACACACCAAGAAGCAGAGCTTAAAGGTGTTGAGGAATATGCTATTGAGTGTTCTATCCTTAAAGTTGCCGTGTCTGAAGATGTACAGAATACAACAGATGAAGGTATCCAAGTTTTTGGAGGAATGGGCTTTAGTGCAGATGCTCCTATGGAATCTGCTTGGAGAGATGCTCGTATCGCTCGTATCTATGAAGGTACAAACGAGATTAACCGCATGCTAGCGGTAGGAATGATGGTGAAGAAGGCTATGAAAGGTCATGTAGACTTTATGGGGCCTGCTACTGCTGTAGGTGAAGAGCTTATGGGTATTCCTTCTTTTGATACACCAGACTTTTCTGAAACATTATCTGAAGAGAAAGATCTTCTTAAGCGTCTTAAGAAAGTATTCTTAATGGTAGCAGGATCTGCTGCAAAGAAATATGGAACAGAGCTAGAGAAACACCAGCAATTACTAATGGCTGCTGCAGATATCTTGATTGAAATCTATATGTCTGAGAGTGCAATCTTACGTACAGAGAAGAATATCAAACGTACAGGTCTTGAGAGCCAAGCAACGCAACTTGCAATGACTCAACTATACTTATTTAACGCAGTAGATATTATCCAGACTAAGGCTAAAGAAGCTATCATTTCTTTTGCCGAAGGTGATGAGCAACGTATGATGCTTATGGGTCTTAAGCGTTTTACAAAGTATACAAACCAGCCTAACGTAATAGGCTTACGTAACCAGATTGCTGCAGATGTTGAGCAACATGGAAAATATCGCTTTGACGCATAATATATCTTAATAAGTCACTAAAACTATGTGTAATAGATTACGTATTGAAAATGACTTAAAAGTGTTTATGTTCGCTTGCGCGAAAATTTAATTTTATCAAAGCCACTTCTCCTATTGAAGTGGCTTTTTTTGTACCCTACTACTACAACGATTTCGTAACACAACAACCTATCTTATACAATGAAAATTAAAAAAGTCCTTGTCGCCAATCGCGGGGAAATTGCTATTAGAGTACTGCGTGCCTGTACCGAACTTAATATCGCTACAGTTGCGATTTATACCTACGAAGACAGATACTCACAACATCGCAATAAAGCAGATGAGTCTTACCAAATAGGCAAGAATAATGAGCCACTCAAGCCCTACCTTGATATGGATCAGATTATTGATCTAGCCAAATCAAAAAATGTAGATGCCATTCACCCTGGATACGGTTTCTTGTCTGAAAACTCCACCTTTGCTAGAAAATGTGCCGAAAACGGCATCATTTTTATAGGTCCTAAACCTGAGGTAATGGATGCGCTAGGTGATAAAATCACTGCAAAAAAAGTAGCACAAAAGTGTAATGTGCCTATAATAGAAAGTAATAAAATTGCGCTAGATACACTAGATATTGCACTTTCTGAAGCTACAAAAATTGGCTACCCAGTGATGCTTAAAGCTGCCTCAGGTGGTGGTGGTAGAGGGATGCGCATCATTCGTAAAGAAGAAGATTTACAGCTTAGTTTTGACTCGGCTCGTAATGAGGCGCTTAACTCCTTTGGTGATGATACCATGTTTCTAGAGAAATATGTAGAAGATCCTAAGCATATAGAAGTACAGATTGTAGCAGATTCTCACGGTAACATTAGACACTTGTATGAGCGTGATTGCTCTGTACAACGTAGACACCAGAAGGTGGTAGAGATGGCTCCTTCTTACGGGCTATCACAAACACTACGCGATAATCTATACAAATATGCCGTTGCCATTGCTACCGAAGTAAACTACAACAATATTGGTACCGTTGAGTTTTTGGTAGATGCAGATGATAATATTTACTTCATTGAAGTAAATCCGCGTATTCAAGTGGAGCATACGGTTACTGAGATGGTAACAGGCATCGATCTCGTAAAAACTCAGATATTTGTCGCTGGAGGTTATAACCTATCAGACAAGCAGATTAAGATTTACGGTCAAGAATCTATTGGTACTTATGGTTTTGCGATACAATGCCGACTTACAACCGAAGATCCTGTAAATAACTTTACGCCGGATTATGGGAAGATTACTACCTACCGTAGTGCTTCTGGTATGGGAATTCGTCTTGATGCGGGAAGTATTTACCAAGGGTATAAAGTAAGTCCGTTTTTTGACTCTATGCTTGTCAAAGTTTCTGCACATGGTAGAACGCTTGATGGCTCCATTCGTAAGATGGTTAGAGCATTAAAGGAATTTAGAATACGTGGTGTGGAGACTAACATTCACTTTTTGCAAAATGTCATCCAGACAGATACCTTTAAAAACGGAAAAACTACCGTAAACTTTATACAGAACACTCCTTCCCTATTTGACATCAAACTATCACAAGACAGAACTTCAAAAGTGGTTCAGTTTCTTGCAGAAGTTAGTGTGAATGGAAATTCTGACGTAAAGAAAAAGGATGACTCTAAGATTTTTAGAACACCAGAAACCCCATTATACAGCCTCTCAGACCCTTTCCCGAAAGGAACCAAAGACTTACTCACAGAGCTAGGTCCAGAGGAGTTCTGTAAATGGCTCATGGCAGAAAAAAAGATACATTTTACAGATACGACCATGCGTGATGCTCACCAGTCCCTACTGGCTACACGCATGCGTTCGTATGACATGCTTAAGGTAGCATCTAGTTTTGCAAAAAATCACCCTAACACCTTTAGTATGGAAGTTTGGGGAGGTGCAACCTTTGATGTTTGTCTGCGTTTCTTACACGAAAGCCCGTGGACACGCCTGCGCGAACTGCGTAAAGCGGTGCCTAACATTCTTTTCCAGATGCTCTTAAGAGGATCAAATGGTGTAGGATACAAGGCATATCCAGATAACTTGATAGAGAAATTTGTCGAAAAATCTTGGGAGAACGGTGTAGATATTTTTAGAATTTTCGATTCGCTTAACTGGGTAAAAGCCATGGAACCTAGCATCCAGTATGTGCGTAACCTCACAGGAGGTATCGCCGAGGGTGCGATAAGCTACACCGGAGATATTCTAGATGTAAAGCAAACTAAGTATGATCTTAAGTATTATACCCAGCTAGCAAAAGATCTTGAAAACGCAGGAGCACACATGATTGCCATAAAAGACATGGCAGGACTCTTAAAACCGTATGCCGCTACAGAACTGGTAACAGCGCTTAAAGACACCGTAAACTTACCAATCCACTTACATACACATGATACATCATCACTACAGACGGCTACTTATCTTAAAGCCATTGAAGCAAATGTAGATGTGGTAGATGTAGCCCTGGGCGGACTATCAGGACTTACGTCTCAACCTAACTTTAATGCGGTCGTGGAGATGATGAAATATCAAGAACGTGAGCATCCTTTTGAAATGGAGAAACTCAATCAGTTTTCAAATTTCTGGGAAGACACCCGCGAACTCTACTACCCTTTTGAGTCTGGACTTAAAGCAGGAACGGCAGAAGTTTTTGAACATGAGATTCCTGGAGGGCAATATTCTAACCTAAGACCACAAGCAACTGCTTTAGGTCTTGGTGATCGCTTTGCCGAAGTAAAAAAGATGTATGCTGCCGTAAATAGTATGTTTGGAAACCTCGTTAAAGTAACACCTAGCTCAAAAGTAGTGGGTGATATGGCGATATTTATGGTGACTAATAACCTTACGCCAGAAGATGTGATGGAACGTGGCGACACGATTTCCTTCCCAGAATCTGTGATTAATTTCTTTAAAGGCGATTTAGGGCAGCCAGTAGGCGGATTCCCTAAAAAATTACAGGCTATCATCTTAAAGAATAAAGACGCCTATACAGATCGCCCTAACGCGCATCTGGCTCCTGTAGATTTTGACAAGGAATATGAAACCTTTACGGCCAAATTCCAAAAAGGATTTACACGTCCTCTAGAGATGGAAGACTTCTTATCATACATGCTCTACCCTAAGGTTTTTGAGCAAGCGCATGAAAATTACAAGAAGTACGGCAACCTAGCCCTCGTACCTACTAAGAATTTCTTTTACGGTATGGCATTAGGAGAAGAGATTCTCATTGAGCTAGAGCCTGGTAAAACGGTCATCATCAAGTTACTTTCTATTGGGATACCTAGTGATGAAGGAATGCGCACCGTGTTCTTTAAAGTAAATGGTGAAAACCGCTTTGTCGAAGTACACGACACCTCGCTCAACATTAAGAAAGAAGAAAATCTTAAAGTAGACCCAGAAGACAGCAACCAGATAGGCGCTCCCCTACAAGGATCTCTCTATAAAGTGCTTGTTAAAAAAGGGCAAGAGGTAAAAGAAAACGACCCACTATTTATCATTGAAGCCATGAAGATGGAAACCACCGTAGTCGCCTCAAAAGACGGCCGCGTAGCATCCATTACCGTAAGCGACGGCAATATGGTCTCACAAAATGACCTTATCATTACCATTGAGTAGTGCGCTGCTCTATTGATTTCTTATAAGTACGCTTTCGCGAAAGTGTAACAAACTAAAAACCACCCGAGGAATTGGGTGGTTTTTTTGTGGGTGATATAAATCAAATTAATTTCTCTATTTGTGGGTAACCTCATAGTTGTGATAAACATTTTCATTAATTTCAGCCTTTAAAACTTTATCAAATTATTTCGTACTGTTATGGAGGAAGGTATATATGAACAGATCATCACTAAATTGGTAAGAACAAAAATAGAAACCATAGATGCGGATGTCTTTTATATTAAAGAAGTACCCGTTGATAGAGACGAAGCTTCACTCATACTTTCAAGACATCTTTTTTATTCTATTAAACAGGCGCTTAATCTAATTAAGAACTCAGATAAAACTAACAGGAAAATTAGTATCGCCAATAAAATAATTAGACTACTTCGTGATGAATTAGAAAATGTAAACTTTGAAAATGATATAATTGAGAACGAAGGCAGTATACTAAAAGGTGTATTTACCAAAGCAGATAATTATTATTCTGATATGGACTTGAAGCTTTCGGAAATAACTCCATATACGAGATTGACTCATAGTGAATTATTTACTGGGTCGAATAAGGGAATTTCGCTCGAAAGTGAACTTCGTAAAGAAATTCTTTCTTCAGATAAAATTGATTTAATTGTGTCTTTTATCAAATTTTCAGGAATACGAATCCTGGAACCGGCATTAAAAAGATTTGTTTCTAATGGAGGTCAGTTGCGCATCATTACAACAACCTATATGGGGGCTTCCGATTATAAAGCAATCAAATTATTGTCAAATTTACCTAACACTACAATCAAGATATCTTATAATACAGGAAATGAACGATTACATGCGAAAGCATACTTATTTAAAAGAAACACTGGTTTTCATACTGCTTATATAGGTTCTTCAAATTTTTCTCGTTCTGCACTAACAAATGGCTTAGAATGGAACATTAAAATAACTACTAAAGAAGTTCCTCATATTATAGAAAAATTTGAAAAGATTTTTGACAGCTATTGGGAAAATAGAGACTTTGAAATTTATGATGACAAAAAGCAACAGGAAAAATTAATCGGTGCTCTTAAAGAAGGAGGAGTTCCAAATATTTCAAATAGTTTGATGACCTATTTTGATCTAAAGCCTTATCCTTTTCAGGAAGAAATTTTAGAAAAATTAGAAGTTGAGCGAACTGTACACAAAGAGCATAAAAACCTTGTTGTCGCAGCCACTGGTACAGGAAAAACAATGATTGCTGCCTTTGACTACAAAAGATTTAAAATTACTCATTCATCAAGTAAGCTTCTATTTATAGCTCATAGAAAAGAAATTCTTCATAAGTCTCTACAAACATTTCAAGCTGTCCTAAAAGATCAAAATTTTGGTGAATTTTGGGGTGATGGAAAAGTACCTGCTTCATACAATAATGTTTTCGCTTCAGTACAAACTGTAAAAAACCAATTAAATTCATTAGACCTATCTCCAGATTATTACGACTACATAATTATTGACGAATGTCATCATTCTACAGCTTCTAGTTACAGAACAATTCTTGAGTATTTCAAACCTAAAGTTCTTTTAGGTTTGACCGCCACACCGGAACGAATGAGTGGTGAAGATATAAAGGAAGATTTTGGGAGTAGAATAGCAGCAGAAATAAGATTACCCGAAGCACTCAATAACAAACTTCTTTGTCCATTTCATTATTTTGGAATTTCTGACAGTATAGATTTATCTGGAGTTACTTGGGAAAAAGGAAAATATAAGGCATCTGAACTAACAAAGATTTATACAAAAAATGATATCCGAGTAGGAGAAATAATAAGTGGTCTAG
Organism: Dokdonia sp. Asnod3-C12; assembly: GCF_045063975.1. Taxonomy (NCBI): domain Bacteria; kingdom Pseudomonadati; phylum Bacteroidota; class Flavobacteriia; order Flavobacteriales; family Flavobacteriaceae; genus Dokdonia; species Dokdonia sp. Asnod3-C12. The sequence continues at coordinate 3,093,325 of NZ_JBEFNY010000003.1, read as the reverse complement.
AAAAATATACCAATGATATAAATGAAGTACGTGCTCTATGTTTCTGCGCAGGAATTGAACACGCTCAATATATGGCTGAGAAGTTTACGCTAGCAGGTTTAAGTGCTAATTTTATAACTGGGAATACTGACAAAATAGAAAGAACGCGAATACGCAGAGACTTAGAAATGAAAACTATTAATTATCTCTTCGTAGTTGACATTTTTAACGAAGGTGTAGATATACCTGAGATTGATACGGTATTATTTTTAAGACCTACTGAAAGTTTAACAGTTTTTCTACAACAATTAGGCAGGGGATTGAGGCTTTCCGAAGGTAAAGATTGTCTAACTGTTTTAGACTTTGTTGGTAATGCAAAACCTGAATATAATTTTGAAAATAAATTTAGAGCCTTGATTGGGAAAACCAACAGTTCTGTAATGAAAGAAATAGAAGATGAGTTTCCTCACTTACCTCTAGGTTGTTCTATAATTCTTGAAAAAATAGCAAAAAAAACAATATTAAATAATATTCGAAATGCGACGCGATTCAACCGCAATCAACTTATTGATAAAATAAAAACTTTCAATAATAAAACTGACCTTAAGCTAACACTTACCAATTTTGTTGACTTTACAAATATTCCTATTCAAACCATTTATAAAAAAGGCTGTTGGTCAAGGCTATGTCAAATTGCTGGAAAAATTCCGAATTTCCCTCAAACTAATGAGAAAGAAATAGTTTCTACAATTGGTAAAAAATGGCTGTCATGCAAATCATCAAGCTATTTCAATTTTCTATTATCTTTAACTAAGAAAAACTTTGACATAAAACTTGAAGAATACTCTGAGAGTGAACAGAAAATGTTATTAATGCTACATTATGATTTTTGGCAAAAAGAGGCAGGATTTAAAAACCTAGAGGAGAGCATTAGAAAAATAGGAGCTAATAAAATATTAGTTAAAGAATTGAAAGAAGTTCTAGAGATTCTTATTGATAAAATAGACTTTAAAGAATATGATATTTCTCTTCCATATGTTCAACCATTGAAAGTTCACGCTCGATACACTAGAGACCAAATTTTAGCAGGATTTGGTAGTAGTACATTTGAGAAAAAATCTTCAAACCGAGAAGGAGCTGCTGAAAATAAAAAGTTGAATACTGAAATTCTATTTATAAATCTTATAAAATCAGAAGAAAATTTTTCGCCTACCACCATGTACGACGATTATGCAGTAACAGAGTCACTATTTCACTGGCAAACACAAAATTCTGCTCGACCGGATATTGGTAAAGGATTGTCTTATATAGAACATGAAAAAAATGAAAAGATTATTCTTCTATTTCTGAGAGAACAAGCCAAAGATGAATATGGAAATACAATTGGATATGTATTTATAGGACGTGGCAAACTAAAAGACTATTCAGGCTCAAAACCTATGAATATAAATTGGGAATTAGAAGAGCCTTTACCAAAATATATTTGGAACGAGTCAGCCAAATTAATTGTTTAGGATATCTATCTACATTTCGAGTAAACGTATTTGAAATATTTACAATAATCTATCCATCCCCACCAAAACCATATCTTTGAGTAAAACACGACCACCACTCAACCTATGGACGCCAAACCGCAAAAACATTCCGTTACATATATCATATTACTCATACTAGCGGGAGAGGCGGTTTTTATATTGCCATTTGTGCTAGCTAGAGTTTTTAGAGCGACGGTGCTTGATGTGTTTGAGATTACAAATACGGAGCTTGGGTTTTGCTTTTCTATTTATGGTCTGGTAGCGTTGGTGTCTTATCTTTTTGGCGGTCCGCTGGCAGATAAGTTTCCTCCTCGTAAGTTAATGGGGGTGGCGCTTGTGCTCACCGCCCTTGGCGGACTTGTATATGGTAATAATCCGTCGCTAGTTACTTTGCAAGTGCTGTATGGCTTTTGGGGTTTTACGACGATTTTCTTGTTTTGGGCGGCGATGATAAAAGCCACACGTGTTTGGGGTGGTGAGAAAAGCCAAGGGAAAGCCTTCGGCTTTCTAGATGGCGGTCGCGGCCTTGTAGGTGCGTTATTTGGAGCGTTGGGTGTGCTTATTTTTTCGCTGTTTGCTCCAGAAAATGGAAGCGAACTATCACCAGAACACCAAGCGGAGGCGTTTACTTCTGTAATCTATTACTCTTCTGCCATTGTAGCAATTATTGGAGTTCTCGTATTCTTCTTTCTCAAAAGTGATGTAGAAGCAGAAGAAATAAACAAGGAAAAAATTACTTTGAACACCATAAAAACGGTACTCAAACTTCCCTCTGTTCCCTTATTAATGATTATTATTTTATGTGCCTATGTGGGCTACAAAATCACAGATATCTTCTCGCTATATGCAAATGTAGTCATGGGATACAATGAGGTGGACGCTGCCAAAACGGGTACTTTCTTACTCTTTATACGTCCCGTAGTAGGCCTTGTTATAGGTTTTCTAGCTGATAGATCTAGAGCATCTGTATACTTGATGATAGGTTTTATACTGTCAGTTTTTGGCGCCATACTATTTGCTTCTGGAGTGCTTCAAGAAGGAACTACCCTGCTATTCTTTATCTCTATCATTATCACAGCCGTAGGTGTGTATGCTGCACGGGTACTGTATTTTGCAGTCATGAAGGAAGGAAATATTCCGTTGCATCTGACGGGTACTGCTGTGGGCGTTATTTCATTTATAGGCTACACCCCAGATATTTTTGCAGGACCTATGATTGGCTACTTTTTAGACGGGATGCCTAGTCGTGCGGGTCACGAGGCTGTGTTCTGGCTACTTGCTGCGTTTTCGGCAGTTGGGTTGGGTGCTTCTGTACTGTTTTATCGATTTTCTGTTCGGAATAATAGCCTCTAATATTGAAGTGCACGCTTTCGTGAAACTCATCCCAAATTCATTTCGCAGAACTCGTCCCGAATTCATTTCTCGAAAGCGTAAAAAAGCAGGGAACTTTTAGTATATATTATAATTTATGACTGCTTACCTAACCAAAGCACATAATTAATTACACGTTGCAAAGCTTCACTATCTGCATCGTTAGTGTCATTAATTGCGATGCTACATTGATACTTAGGGAAATGAATAAAAAGTGTACCCCAAAAACCAGAATGAGTATAGGCTACAATATCGTTTTTCTTTCCTTGTATACTGCCAAAACCTAGTCGCTGTTCAGGTAGTTGCTTTCCCGCAGCAGCATAATCCTTTTGTAGAAGCATTACGGCAAGACTGTCTTCATGCTCATAAATCTTACCGTTAAAAAGCGCTTGAAGAAATATCCCTAAATCTCTTGTGGTAGAAACCAGACCGCCACCACCATATAAATCTACAGAGGCGTCCCAGTCTGACGCATCTAGCGTTCCCATGTATCTTTTTACAGACGGTAGTAATACTTCTGGCTTAGGTTCTAAGGTTTCAAGCCAGGTGGCATTCATCCCAATTTCATCAAACTTTAAAAGACTTCGTAAACCTTCGGCTAGCCCTGTATTAGTGAGTTTTTCTATAATCTCACCTAGTAATATATATCCTGTATCGCTATAATGCTCTTCTATTCCCGGTGTTGCATGTGGTTTGCCATAATCCATCGCAAACTGGATTTGTTCTGTTCTCGTCCATCGTCTTGAGGGTGTTTTTGAAGCTACCTCAATATATTCTGGACCACCTTCGGCATAATCATAAAGGCCACTAGAGTGATTTAAACATTGACGTATCGTAATTGCATCTGGATGATAACCACCTTTTCTTAGTATCTCAATATGCTCTTGACTAATGTACTGTGTGATAGCATCGTCTAATGCTAGTTGGCCATTTTCGCGTAAGCGCATAATAGCAACCGCTACAAAGACTTTTGTAAGACTTGCAATCCTAAAAGGTTGTGCCGCATCAAGTTTTCTATCCTTTTCTAAACTATCAAAGCCCGCTGCACCTGTAAAGTCAATATCAAGCTTAGGCGAAATTACGGTGAGTGATAAACCCGTGGAGTGAGCCAACTTCTCCCCTGTCTCTTCATCTAAAATACGCTGAAGATTAATAGCTGGATTTGCATCATAATCAACAGCTTTTTGAGAAGTTCCGCAACTTGTAAGTAAAGCACAAAGAGCAATATAAAAGTATCTGAATTTCATTGGTTTTTATTTTTTATAAAGATGACGCTTTCGCGAAAACGTCCATTGTAAAAATTCGTCACAATTACATAGGTCGCACTTTTATAAAGGCAGCGGTTTTTAATAATTGCCCTGGAGTGAGGTAGGTATAGCGCTTAATATCTTTGATAAAATGCGACTGATCGTAATACCCATATTTGACTACATAATGCTGCCAGTCGCTATTACGAGTGATGTACAACTCTCGTAAGGCAAGTTTATAACGTTGCAACGACTGGAACCGCTTAGGAGTAAGCCCTGTGTCTTTTTTAAAATGACGTTCCATGGTGCTATATGAATATCCCGTAGCATCCATGATGGTTTTCATATCAAAAGTGCTGCTTATTTCTTGCGCCATTGCTACCACAAAACCTTCTGCTTGCTTATTGTACTGCTTGAGAAACCACTCATCTAGCGCAATAACAACTTGAGGAGCTTGAAGTGTATCTAAATGGCTAATGAAGTTGTTAATTGCAACGCCAAAAACATCATCTAAGCACGCCACAGAGTCACGCATAATTGTTTGCGCATCTGCCCGTAAAAATGGACGTAAGGATGAGAGACCACGTGACTTAAACTTCACAATAATACATCGCTTAAGAGCAGATAAATCAAGGTAAACCTGATCGTGAATGAAGCTAAAAAGCCTACTCGCATCAGAATGATACGTTTTTCCCATGTAAGTCATCGTGTAATGCCCTTCTAATACAATAATCATATCTGGCGTAATGCCAGGATAGGCATACATAAACGGACTTCCAAGTGATAAAATTCCTGCATCATTGAGTATCCAATAATGATCAATATGCTTTTGAATTTCTGGGATGGAAGGTGCTAGAATCACCATCCGAAGCTAGTCATAATATATGGAGGATACAAAGAGGATTTGTTTTAGAAAGGTACGCTCTCGCAAAACTCGTCCCGAATTCATTTCGCGAAAGCGTAAAAAACATAAGTTATACCATCCTTTTTAAATTTATCTTTGCTACCAAATACAAACAATGCCCTATACCCTTCTTTCCTCACCGCTACAAGGCTTTACAGACTTTAGATTCCGTAATGCGCAACAGCAATTTTTTGGTGGTATAGATACCTACTATGCGCCTTACATACGTCTCAACGGGAAGATGGCGATAAAGGGTTCTTATCAACGCGACCTTGATCCTGCGGCAAACACGACACTTGAGGTAATCCCACAGGTGATGACGGCAAGCGCAGATGAGTTTATGTTTGTGATTAAATATATAGAATCGCTAGGCTACACAGAGCTAAACTGGAACTTAGGTTGCCCCTACCCGATGGTTACAAAAAGCGGAATGGGTTCTGGGCTTATCTGTAACACAGAAAAAATTGATCATATTCTTGATCGCGCACATAGCGAGTCTAATGTGACCATCTCTATGAAAATGCGCCTAGGTTATGAGAGCCCAAATGAGATTTTAGAATCTTTTAAAGTGCTAGATAAATATCCGCTTAAAAATGTGGCTATTCATGCACGGCTTGGTAAACAGCTGTATAAAGGTGGTGTTGATCTTGAAAGTTTCCAGAAATGTATAGACGTTGCAAAACACACTCTATACTACAACGGTGATATTACAAGCGTCGAGCAGTTTAGAAAAATGCGAGAGTTATTTCCTTCTATCGAGCATTTTATGATAGGTAGAGGTCTCATTGCAGATCCGTTTTTACCAAGCATGATCAAAGCAGATACGACGGAGTATCCTGCAAAACGCTGGGAAACTTTTAGAGCTTTTCACGATACAATTTACGAGCAGTATGATGCTGCATTGTCTGGCCCTACGCCTATCAAGATGAAGATGCTAGGCTTCTGGGAGTTTTTCTCTCAGTCTACTCACAATCCGCAAAAGGTGTATAAGGCAATTAAAAAGGCAGGAAATCCTGTAAAATATAGGCAAGCCGTTGGCGAGATTATCGCAGCGCAGCGTAGAGCCCAATAATTTTACGCTAAGCGGTTGATAAAAGCGTTTTCTTCTATCAATTTCGCTATTTTTAGATTTCATAATTAATTTGCGTCTATGAAGTCTAAGATTCCCAACGGGGTAATGCTTAATGCATACCCAGATAGTATAGGTAACAAACTAAGCGATACCGTAGCTTTACTGCAACGTCCAGAATTACAGGATGTATTCTCCTTATTTTACGTCTTGCCTACATTTTTTAATAGCGACCTAGACCGCGGATTTTCGATAGTTGATTATAACATCAATACGGATCTTGTCTCGCAAGATGATCTTGATGCTCTTAAAAAGCTAGATGTCATGCTTAAGTTTGACATTGTGCTTAACCATCTTTCTGTAGGCTCACCACAGTTTAAAGACATGCTAGAAAACGGTGACAACTCTATCTACAAAGACTTTTTTATTGACTGGAATACCTTTTGGGAGAACAACACAGCTTCTTATAAAAACGGCGTAGCAGTTCCAAAAAAGGAATATCTCGATAAACTCTTCATGCGCAAGCCAGGCCTGCCTGTGCTTAAGGTGTTATTTCCCGATGGTACAGAACGTGCATACTGGAACACTTTTTATCAGCAAATTACGTATCACGCGATAACGATTGAAGATTTAGAAACTTTAAACGAACTGTCAGAAGAAGATAAAAAGGATACGGTAGCACTTGTAAATAATGCGATTGCTGGTGGATATGATATTTCTGAAGTACGCTTTCGCGAAAGCGTAACACCTCACATCCCTGAGCTTTTAAAGATGATAGAGCAACAACGTTCTTACCTAGGGCAAATGGATGTAAATGGGAATTCTGAAATGGTTTGGGATTTTTATGATGAAACACTAAAAAAAGTAGCCGATTTTGGATGTAAAATATTACGCCTAGATGCTTTTGCATACTTACATAAGGAAGTGGGACAAACTAACTTTTTCAATAAACCTGGAACCTGGACGTACCTAGAGCGTATCAACCAGATTGCGCAAAAGTATGATCTTACTTTATTGCCAGAAATTCACTCAGAATACGGATTAGGTCTACACGACGAAGTAGCTTCTGAAGGCTATCAAATCTATGATTTTTTCTTCCCAGGGCTTGTTATTCACACCATAGAAACTGGAAACACAGCGGCTTTTGTACATTGGGCACAAGAAGTTATTGCCAAAGGTTACAAAACCGTAAATATGCTAGGTTGCCACGATGGGATACCCGTACTCGACCTTAAAGGAATCACAGATGCGCAAGGAAATAACCATCCAGGACTTCTAAAGGACGCCGAAATTGAACATATCATTGAAACGATCTTGCATCGTGGTGGACGTGTCAAGAATATCTATGATCCTGAAGGAAACAAAATCTCCTACTATCAAGTAAATGCTACGTTTTACAGCGCCTTGGGCGAAGATGACCGCAAGCTCCTACTCGCTCGTGCACTACAAGTATTTATGCCAGGAATACCGCAGGTTTGGTACTTAGACCTTTTTGCAGGAAAGAATGATTATGAGGCGGCAGACGCTGCTGGAACTGGAGGTCATAAAGAAATCAACCGAACAACATTAACGCAAGAAGATATTGATCGCGGACTAGAAAAAGCTGTGGTCTTAAAACAACTGGACTTACTGCGTTTACGTAACACCGCTGCGGCTTTTTCTGGGACGATGACCATAGAAAGTGAAGATGTAAGTCAGCTGGAAATCAAATGGAAACAGGACAATGATACAGCCACCTTAAAAGCAAATCTCGCTGACTATTCATTTACAGTTACTCATGTTTTAAATGGTATAGAAACGGTCATTGCTAATAGCTAATTAATCATAAAACTCTGCATAATTTTAATTAACAAGCGTGTAATTGCTTTATTGTGAATGATGTTGCTCTTAATTTAAAATGCATTCGTAACTTTTACCATCTTAAAAACCAATCCAAATGAAATTAAAATACAGCACACTAGCGCTAGGACTTGTATTAAGTACTTCGCTATTTGCCCAAAAGGACAACCCAACCGTTCAGGCGCTTATTAAAGAAGCCACCACAAACTCACAGCTAGAAACGCTAGCACACGAGATTACCGACGTACTAGGCCCTAGACTTGTAGGAACGCCACAAATGCAAGCTGCCAATGATTGGGCAGTAGCTCAATACAAATCTTGGGGAATTGAAGCAAGAAATGAAAAATACGGAGAATGGCGCGGTTGGGAACGTGGTATCTCACACATAGACATGCTAGAACCACGTGTACAAAGTCTACGCGGTACACAACTCGCATGGAATCCTAGCACATCAAAAGAAGGAGTTACTGCAGAAGTAATCACTTTACCTACTGTAAAAGATGCTAAGGATTTTGAAAGATGGCTTAAAAATGTAAAAGGAAAAATTGTACTCCTTTCCATGCCACAAATCACAGGACGACCAGATTATAACTGGGAAGAGTTTGCAACCGAAAAGTCTTTTGCTAAAATGAAAAGACAACGCGACTCACTTTCTAACCTATGGAATGATAACATACAACGAACAGGATTTACGAGTAGAGGTCTCCCGGAAGCACTAGAAAATGCTGGAGCTGTTGGGATTGTTACTTCAAACTGGTCAAGAGGTTTTGGCGTGAATAAAATCTTTAGCGCCCGCACGAAGAAAATCCCAACCGTAGATTTAGAACTAGAAGATTATGGAATGTTATATCGACTTGCTGAGTCTGGACATACACCAAAAATCAATATCACAGCCATTTCAAAAGAACTTGGAGCGGTACCTGCATTCAACACTATTGCCGAGATAAAAGGAACCGAAAAACCAGAGGAGTATGTGATACTTTCGGCGCATTTTGATTCTTGGGATGGTGGTACAGGAGCAACAGACAACGGTACAGGAACGTTAGTAATGATGGAAGCTATGCGTATTCTAAAGAAAATCTATCCTAACCCAAAGCGTACTATTCTTGTAGGTCACTGGGGAAGTGAAGAGCAAGGTCTTAACGGCTCAAGAGCGTTTGTAGAAGATCATCCAGAGATTGTAGCAAAGGTACAGGCATCTTTTAATCAAGATAACGGTACTGGACGTGTAGTACGCCTTAATGGTGGCGGATTCTTAAGAAGCTACGATTATCTTAGTAGATGGCTTCATGCAGTGCCAAATGAAATTACAGATGAGATTGAGACTACATTTCCAGGAGCTCCCGCACGAGGAGGATCTGATTATGCCTCCTTTCAAGCTGCTGGTGCGCCAGGTTTTAGCTTAAGCAGCCTTAACTGGTCATACTGGAACTACACGTGGCATACCAACCGTGACACCTATGATAAAATTGTTTTTGATGATATACGTAACAACGTAATTCTTACAGCAATATTAACGTACATGGCTAGTGAAGACCCAGAGTTTACTTCTCGTGAGCGAGCGGTATTACCTATAGATCGTCGTTCTGGAGAGCCTAGAGAATGGCCTACTCCTAGATCTCCTACCCGTAAAGGAGGAATGGATTAATTAAAATAATGGGTGCGCTTTCGCGAAAGTGTACCCATCTCTTTTTTGAAATAAGCGTTACATATTAAAAAGACCAAAAGCCTATGAAACCATTAAGAAAAGAAGATATTGCTCAAGGAGTTTTTGATCTTTATGATGACTACGCACATAATAAAATAGACCGAAGAATCTTTATAGAACGCTTATCTGTATTTGCTGTGGGAGCAGTAACGCTACCTGCGCTACTTAGTTTTATGACACCAGATTATGAAACTACGCAAACCGTAGCGCAAGATGATCCTACTATCGATAGCGACTACATTCAGTACGATTCTCCCAAAGGTGGCGGAAGCATTAAAGGATTATACTCAAAACCTGCAAATGCAACAGGCAAATTACCTGGAGTCATTGTTGTTCATGAAAACAGAGGACTCAATCCGTACATAGAAGATGTAGGAAGACGCACTGCCAAAGCTGGATTTTTATCCCTAGCACCAGATGCTTTAAGTCCGCTGGGTGGTTATCCTGGTAATGATGATGATGGTAGAGCAATGCAACGCAAACGCGACCGTCTAGAAATGCTAGAAGATTTTATAGCTGCCTATCACTATCTTAAAAACCACGGTGATTGTAATGGCAAAGTTGCTGTGGTAGGTTTTTGTTTTGGAGGATGGGTTTCAAATATGATGGCAGTATTACTACCTGATCTTGCAGGAGCTGTGCCGTTCTATGGAAGACAACCAGATGATGAGCAAGCCGCCGAAATCAAAGCTCCACTCCTACTACAATACGGAGGACTCGACGAGCGCGTAAATGCCGGATGGCCCGCTTTTGAAAAAGTGCTTACTGCAAATAATATTCCGCATACGGCTCACTTTTATGAAGGTGTAAATCATGGATTCCATAATAACACGACTCCCCGATTTGACGAGAAAGCAGCTACGATCGCTTGGGATAGAACGATAGCATTTTTTAACACATATCTCAAGGCCTAGTCTTTATGAACCACAATACTCTTATTGAAACATTTTACAAAGCTTTTACTAACGGGGATGCTGCAGGAATGACTGCTTGCTATCACGATGATATTATTTTTTCTGATCCTGCGTTTGGAACCTTACATGGCAAAGAAGCAAAAGCCATGTGGCACATGCTTATCGAGCGTGGTAAAGGAGCTAATAAAGTGAGTTATAGTAAAATTGAAACCACGGCCAACACTGGAAGCGCACAGTGGACAGCCCACTATCCGTACGGACCAAAAAAACGTCCCGTAGTAAATCATGTGACTGCAAACTTTACATTTAAGGATGGCAAAATCATAGAACATCACGATACTTTCGACATGTATAGCTGGACCAAACAAGCACTTGGGTTGCCAGGAGTTTTATTAGGATGGTCAGGATTTATGCGCAACTCGATTCAAAAAAAGACCAACGGGATGCTCAAAAACTACATGGAGAAAAATCCGCAATAAGTCGGCTTCCTTTTAAAGTGTCACGTTACCCATATCAATAGTGTGGAGTAATTCAAGTATCTTTATGCCCCGTTAGAAAAAGCATTCTTTTTGAAAGATATTTTACTCATCACTCCGCCATTTACGCAACTCAATACCCCTTATCCTGCTACGGCATATATTAAAGGGTTTTTAAATACTAAGGATATTTCGTCATTCCAGATGGATCTTGGTATAGAGGTTATTTTGCAACTATTTTCATCTAAGGAGTTTACAAGGCTTTTTGAGATTGCTCACGAGCATGACACGATTGTTTCAGATAATTGCAGGCGTATCTATGCAATGCGAGATACCTATGTTAAGCTACTTGATGATGTGATCTTGTTCTTACAAGGAAATAATCAAACCCTAGCAAGACAAATATGCACCGGTAACTTTTTACCACGTGCTTCTCGATTTGATCAGCTAGATGATATGGAGTGGGCTTTTGGTGAGATGGGAATGCAAGACAAAGCAAAACACCTTGCCACTCTTTTTCTAGAAGACCTCTCAGATTTTATTGTAGAGTGTATTGATCCTAATTTTGGATTTAGTCGTTATGCAGAGCGTTTAGGTCAAAGCGCAAACTCTTTTGATGAGTTATACACCTCGCTACAAGATGACCTTACTATTATAGATGAGATTACTATAGAGATTTTAGAAGCACGCTTTCGCGAAAGCGTACCAAAACTAGTGTTACTCTCCGTTCCATTTCCAGGGAATCTATACAGTGCTTTTAGATGTGGGCAGTGGATTAAAGAACACTACCCAACAGTCAAAGTGGCTATGGGAGGTGGTTTTCCTAATACAGAATTACGAGAATTAACAGACACGAGAGTCTTTGAATTTATAGATTATATTACGCTAGATGATGGCGAACTCCCAGTAGAACTTCTCGTAGAAGATGTTGTGCAAAACGTTGAAAACCCTACCTATAAGCGCACATTCATTCTTGAAAATGGTGCGGTTACTTATAAAAATAATACGCTCCGTCAAGACTATAAACAAGCATACTTAGGTACTCCAGATTACTCAGATTTATTGCTTGATCAGTATGTCTCTGTGATTGAGATTGCAAACCCTATGCACAGTTTGTGGAGTGATGGTCGCTGGAATAAGCTTACCATGGCGCATGGTTGCTATTGGGGAAAATGTACCTTTTGTGATATTTCGTTAGATTATATAAAAATTTACGAGCCCATCGCTGCGAGTATTCTCGTAGATCGTATGGAAATACTTATTGAGCAAACAGGAGAAACTGGTTTCCACTTTGTAGATGAAGCCGCACCACCTGCATTGATGAAAGCGCTTGCGCTTGAAATCATCAAACGCAAGCTAGTTGTCACCTGGTGGACAAACATTAGGTTTGAGAAAAACTTTACTAAAGATTTATGTAGACTCCTCAAAGCTTCTGGCTGTATTGCCGTTTCTGGCGGACTAGAAGTCGCTTCAGATAGACTATTAAAGCTTATTGATAAAGGAGTGACTGTTGCACAAGTTGCTCAAGTTACACTCAATTTTACCGAAGCAGATATTATGGTGCACTCCTACTTGATGTATGGATATCCTACTCAAACGGAGCAAGAAACGATAGATAGCCTTGAGATGGTACGCCAGCTTTTTGAGCTGGGCATTATACAATCTGGATTCTGGCATCAATTTGCCCTTACCACGCACAGCCCTGTAGGTAAAGACCCAGAAAGCTACGGAGTAACTCCACATTACAATGCGATTACCTTTGCAAATAATGATGTAGACTTTAGTGATAAAACAGGCATTGACCATAGCAAATTCAGCTACGGACTCAAGAAATCCCTATTCAACTACATGCACGGAATAGGGTTTGATGAGGGCTTGCAAGAGTGGTTTGACTTTGAGGTTCCTCGCACAACGATACATCCACATGTGATAGAAGATAGCCTTCAAGACGAATTGCAGTTTAATACAAAATCTACCTCTAGAATTTTGTGGCTTGGCTTTGCTCCTATGCAAAAGACTTTTAAAAAGAAAAAGCGCGAACTAACAGAGCTTACGTTTCAGGATCAAACGGGAACTACACAAATTACGATAGATACTCAAGATGCACTTTGGCTAATTGACATGCTAGAAACGGCGAGTCCACATCAAGATAAATTACCAACTTACGCAGCACTCAAATCTTCGTATGAGGAAACGCAAGAAAATTTTGAGTTATTCTGGTATTCTAAGGCTATGCTCAGTTTGCGAGAAGCAGGACTACTGGTTATATAAGATAATAGGTTGTTGAAGTACGCTTTCGCGAAAGCGTAACAAGAAAAATACTCCTAGTGATATTTCTGAAAGATTTTTAAGGCTTCATTATAGCTACTTTCAAAGCTCATTGCGTTCACATTATCATTTGCTTTTACCGAAGCAAAGTAAGAAATGAGCTTTTCTGTAGGCATGTTGCCTGTAAGATCATCTGCTGCCATAGGGCAACCGCCAAAACCTTGAATTGCACCGTCAAATCTACGGCAACCAGCTTTGTAAGCTGCATCTACCTTCTCATGCCAAGTTGTTGGCGTTGTGTGTAAGTGCGCGCCAAACTCCACTTCTGGATAACGCTTAATAAGATTAGAGAATAGATAATCTATCGTCTCTGCATCTGAGGTGCCAACGGTATCTGATAATGAAAGTATTTTAACTCCCATACTGCTGAGCTTCTCTGCCCACTCCCCTACGATATCAACATTCCATGGATCACCATATGGATTACCAAATCCCATGGAAATATAAACAACGAGCTCTTTATCCTTAGAAGAAGCGAGTTCTATAATATCTTTCAATAAATCTACAGATTGAGCGATAGTTTTATGCGTATTACGCATCTGGAAGTTCTCTGAGATAGAAAATGGATAACCAAGATAATCTACCATTTCATGCTGCACGGCATCTTGAGCACCACGCAAGTTTGCCACAATAGAAAGTAACTTACTATCTGTCTTTGAGAGGTCAAGACTGTGCAAAACCTCTGCAGAATCCTTCATTTGAGGAATCGCCTTAGGCGACACAAAACTTCCTACGTCTATGGTGTCAAAACCACAGCGTAATAATGATTGTATATATTGAACCTTAGACTCCGTAGGAATCCAGTCTTTTATACCTTGCATCGCGTCACGTGGACACTCAATAATTTTTACATTCTCATTCACTACGTAAAAATAGCAGTTTCAATTGTTGTATCACAACTAGAAGCGACAATTAAGTGACGATTTTATAATTTAATTGTCAACAATATTTAACAGCATCTACTGCTGCGCTTCTTGTTTTGCAACAATTTTATCTACGCAGTTGATACCATCTATAGCCGCAGAAATAATCCCTCCAGCATATCCAGCACCTTCACCACATGGATATAATCCCTTAATCTCTACATGCTCAAGTGTTTCCCAATCGCGAGGAATAGAAACTGGAGATGATGTACGACTTTCTGGAGCGTGTATTACAGCATCATTAGTGAGATAACCTTGCATCTTTCGTCCAAAACCTAAGAACGCCTTCTTCAATCTTTTGGCTATCATATCTGGCAATACCTTATTAAGATCTACCGACACAATTCCTGGTTGGTAAGAAGTTTTAGGAAAATCCTTAGACACGCGACCGTCTATAAAATCACGCATGCGCTGTGCGGGTGCTGCTTGAGTTTTACCTGCAGCTTCCCAACATGCACGCTCTACAGACTTTTGAAAGTCTAAACACACAAAAGGGTCTCCCTCTTTGTAATTAGGTAAATCTTCTGGGGTAACACTAACTACAATACCAGAATTTGCATACGGGTTATCACGCTTAGAAGGACTCCAACCGTTAGTTACAATCTCTTCTTGATCTGTAGCACAAGGTGCTATAATTCCGCCAGGACACATACAGAAAGAGTAAACTCCTAACCCATCAACCTGTTGTACTAGGCTATAAGAAGCCGGCGGTAAGTACGGATTATCACCATCTGAATGGTATTGTATGTCATCTATTAATTCTTGCTGATGCTCAATACGAACACCTATTGCAAAAGGCTTTGCCTCTATCTTAATATTGCGTTTATGAAGTAAGTAAAATATATCACGAGCAGAATGGCCCGTTGCAAGTATCACGTTATCAAAATCAAGCCAATCGGTATCATTCACCTGTATTGCTGTAATGGCACTATCTTCTATCTTGAGATCTGTAAGTTTTGTATCAAACCTCACTTCGCCTCCATACTGGATGATAGCTTCACGCATCGCAGTAATGATTTTAGGTAATTTATTAGTACCTATATGTGGATGTGCATCTACTAAGATATCTTCTACCGCTCCAAAGTGTACAAACCACTCAAGAGCTTTAAGTACGTTACCACGTTTTTTTGAACGTGTATATAACTTCCCGTCAGAATATGTTCCTGCTCCTCCTTCTCCAAAACAGTAGTTAGAATCTGGATTTACGATATGTTCTTTGTTGATAGCTGCTAGATCGCGTCTTCGCGCACGTACATCTTTTCCTCTTTCAAAAACAATAGGTTTTAATCCGCCTTCTACAGCGCGCAGTGCGGCATATAATCCCGCAGGACCAGCACCTATAATCGCTATTTCTTTTGCATTTGAAACATCTTGGGGTACAAAAGGAGGAATCTGGGGACGCTCTTCTCCATTTTTCCAAAATTCAATTTGTAGTGAGACTTTCACTGGTGATTTGCGAGCATCTATAGATCGCTTGCGTATATCCCATTCTCTTACATCATCTGCTCTGAGTCGCGCTTTTTTAAAGGCAACTTCTGCGATGTAATCATCATCTTCTGCTTTGTGTGGGAGTACGTTTATTTGAACAAGTGTAGACATAGCGCGAAGATAAGTCCTTACAATCTTGAAACCGAACTAGAATTTAAAAATTGAAACGTAATTTTTAGGAATTGTAGACAAAAAGAAGATTAGTCTATTTCTTCATAGTCTACATACTCACCTACCACTTTTGACGCTTTTTTAGGCACATCTTTAGTTTGAGCTGTTGGTCTTTGTGTTTGTTGTGCTTGCTGCTGGAAACCTTTAAAAGCGTTTTCCATTTTCTGTCCCGCTTTTTTAGTAATGTATTTTACGAGATAAGGCCAAAGTAATTTACCTAAGAATCGCAACCCAAAATAAACCATCAATATGATGGCTAATGTTTTTAGGAAACTAGGAATTTCTGCAACTAAGAGCATAAATATAGCTTTTAGACAAAATTAGTAATTATGAATCGCAACAATAGCCCGTATAAGCTTAAAAAAAAGATAAATTCTCCTATATTTGATATACTAACCTACAAACCTATGCATACGTTGCGTTTTTTAACCTCAGTCTTTATATACTTCGCACTCGTGGCTACGGCTACTGCTCAATATACTGAGACAATTAATTCAAACAGACCTGGAGAATCCCAAGGTGCTTTTAGTGTAGGTACTCGAGTTTTACAAGTAGAGACAGGTTTTGATATAGGTAACGACACCCACTCCTTATTACAAACAGATACAGATATAATAGGCTATAATCTTAATTTAAGATATGGTTTGTTTTTTGAAAATCTAGAACTAAATGGACTTATGCGTTATCAACGTAACGAGGTTTCCTTTACTTCTGGCTCTGCACCACTAGATCCTATATCTGGACTTGAAACGGTACAAATAGGAGCAAAATATTTAGTCTATGATCCTTATAAATACGCTAAAGACGAGGTAAATCTATACAGTTACCATGCTAATAACCGCTTCAAGTGGAAAACATTAATTCCAGCAGTAAGTGTTTATGCCGCCGGTGTTTTTGACTTTACAAATAGTCAATTTAACACCGTACGCGAAGACGGGATTAGTCCTAACATTGCTTTAGTGTTACAGAATAACTGGGGTCGCTGGGTATGGGTAAATAACATAATCTTAGACAGAGTAGGCACTGAATTTCCTACAAACTCATGGATTACTACTCTAACGCATTCATTTAATGAGAAATTTGCTGGATTTGGAGAGTATCAACTTATAAATGGCGATTTATACGCCGATTATATTGTGAGAGCTGGTGCGGCATATTTAATTACAAAGGATTTACAAGTGGACTTAGGTGGTCTTGTAAATTTTAAGGACACACCAACTCGATGGAACGTTTCGGCAGGGTTATCATACCGACTAGACCTACACGAGAAAGACGAAATTATAGAAGATAAAAATGCGGCTGATGATAAGAACAGTTCATCTAAAAGACAAGCAAAGCGCATAAATAAAAAGAAACGTAAAGATGCTGTAGATCCAGATGGTCAAAGCAACGATACAAACTAACTCCCCTAAATGCAATCGATGATTACTCTTAAGGAAATGTCAACCCCTAGAGAACTTAAACAATTTGTGAAGTTCCCATTTTCCCTATATAAAAATGAACCTAAATGGGTACCTCCTATCGTGGCAGATGAGCTAGATAGTATGGATCCAGCAAAAAATCCAGTTTTCAAAAATGCTACAGCTCGTTATTTTCTTGCTTTCGCGAAAGCGGAAAATGGAAAAGAGAAAGTAGTGGGAAGAATATGCGCAATCATTAATGCCATTGAAATTAAAGAACAAGGAAAACCTAAAATGCGTTTTGGTTGGTTTGACGCCATTGACGATATAGAAGTTACAAAGGCACTTCTTGCCAAGGTTACTGAGATTGGGAAAGAAAATAACCTCGAGTTTATTGAGGGACCTGTAGGGTTTTCAAACATGGAAAAAGCAGGATTACTTGTAGAAGGTTATGAGTATATGAATACCATGATTACCTGGTATAACTTTCCTTATTATAAAGATCATTTTGAGCAACTAGGCTTTGAAAAAGCTGCCGAATGGGTAGAGTTTAAAATACAGATCGATCCGCCAGAAAAGCAGAATCCAAAAATTAAGAAGTTTGCCGATATTATTGCCAAGCGCTATGAACTTAGTCCGCTAGAGTTTAAAACCTCTGCAGATGTAAAGCCATATGTAAATGAAATGTTTGGCTTACTTAACAAAACGTATGACAAGCTGAGTACGTTTGTACCCATACAGCAGTACCAAATTGATCATTACAAGGAAAAGTATATCAAGTACATACATCCGGATTTCATTAAGTGTGTACAAGATAAAGATGGGAAACTAGTTGCATTTGCGATTACGATGCCCTCTTTTAACGAAGCACTCAAAAAAGCTAATGGTAGTTTATTTCCTTTTGGTTTTTATCACTTGCTTAAAGCGAAAAAGCGAAATGACACTGCTGCGTTCTATCTCATAGGTATTGATCCAGAATATCAGAATAAAGGAGTTACTGCGGTAATCTTCCAGAAAATGCAAGAGCTTTTTAATAAGCGAGGTATTACTCAAGTTGAGACGAATCCTGAGCTGGAAGAAAATAAAGCTATACAGCAACTGTGGAAAAACTATGAGCATATACTCCACAAACGAAGAAGAACGTATAGAAAAGATTTTTAATAAGGCTTTACACGTTCTCAAAAGCAAATAACAACTACCTATGATGATAGATGCTCTAAGCCTTTTTCAACTTCTTATTGATTTTGGTCTCGTAGTGTTAATCCTTATGGTACAGCTTACAATTTATCCCAGTTTTCTGTATTACAAAACTGAAGATTTAGTGCGCTGGCATCAGAAATACACAGGAGCTATTGCTATGGTTGTTGGCCCATTGATGCTTGCACAATTACTTTTGTCCATTTACGTAGTATTTGTAAACCAACAGTATTTGCTAGGTGGAATTCACCTGACTTTAGTTCTAGCCACTTGGATATCTACAGCAATACAATTTGTGCCTATTCACAATCGGATTGGAAAAAGTGAACATACCAATAAGGATCTACAAAAGCTTGTACATCATAATTGGATACGAGTAATACTTTGGATTTTAATCCTGCTGCTAGGCCTATTTCAAAACTATCTAGCTTAATTTTTACGAGGTGTATTAAGCTTGTAAAATGTGTTGCTTGTGATGAGCAACTAGACCATCAATAGGTCTTTTTAAAATTTTACCAGGTGTAAGTCCAAAACCTTTAAGCACTTCTTTCAATTCTGCCTGGAGATAGAAACCTATAGAACCTACAAAGTGAATTGGTATTTCCTTAGCATCTGGAAACTGTAAAACAACTTGGTGTTCTATAAATAGAGAAAGTCCCTTTTTGATAACCTCTTGGCAATAATCTTCATCTTTATTCTCTATAAGAAAACGGGCAAAAGTTGCTAAGTAGGTATTAGGGTTAGGGTTTTTATACAAGTGATTCTTGATATTTTCTGAAGTAAGATCATATTCTGACTCAAACTTCTCCGCAAGATGTTTAGGTATTTTTCCGAATTTATAATCTCTTATAAGTTCTGCTCCATAATAATTACCACTAGCGTCATCCATAAGTATATAACCTAGGGACACTACTTTTTGGATAATATCTTTACCGTCATAATAACTACAGTTAGAACCTGTACCTAATATACAAACAACGCTCTTCTCACCTTCTGTAGCGGTTGCATATAGCGCCGCATAGGTATCTTCTTGAATTACAATCTCTTTTGCCTCATTAAATATCTCATCAAATACCTCTCTAATAAGTTCGCGAGGCTTTGTTGTTCCACAACCTGCTCCATAAAAGTAAAGCCCTTTTACTTTTTTTCGATCCTTATATAGTTCAAAGTTATTTACGATACGTTCACGTAAAATTTCTTGTGATAATACCTGCGGATTTAAGCCCAAAGTTTGAGTCTGGAAGAGGTGTTTACCATCATCAGAAAGTGCGATCCAATCTGTTTTTGTGGATCCGCTATCTACTACTAAGATCATATAGAAATGTGTAAGTTTGTGTGTAAAGAGAAAATAATGCGCCTCTAGAGCGCATTTATAATAGCATAAATATAATTCTAATAGCTACTAATGCATTAATCATTAATAGCTATTAGATTATAAAAAACGGTCTTATAGTCCGTTAATCTTTTCTGCTAGGTCTACTAGTTTGTTTGAGTAACCAAACTCGTTATCATACCATGATACTAGCTTAAAGAATTTTGAGTTAAGCTCAATAGAAGCGTCTGCATCAAAAATACTTGTGCGATCATCGCTTACAAAATCTTGAGATACAACTCCTTCTTCTGTATATCCTAAGATTCCTTTCATTGAACCTTCAGATGCTTTTTTGAAAGCAGCTTTAATTTCTTCTAGACTAGTTTCCTTTTTAGTACGTACTGTAAGATCTACTACAGATACATCTACTGTAGGAACTCTAAACGCCATACCAGTAAGTTTACCATCTACCGCAGGAAATACTTTTCCTACTGCTTTTGCTGCTCCAGTAGAAGCTGGCACAATATTTACAAGTGCACTACGACCTCCACGGTAATCCTTTTTAGAAGGACCATCTACTGTAAGTTGTGTCGCTGTAGTTGCGTGGATTGTAGTCATAAGACCTTCTTCAAGACCCCAGTTATCCTCTACTACTTTTGCAAGTGGTGCAAGACAGTTAGTTGTACAAGACGCGTTAGAAACAATCTTATGATCTGCTGTTAATTTCTCGTCGTTTACACCCATTACAAACATAGGTGCATCTTTAGAAGGTGCAGATATCACTACCTTTTTTGCTCCTGCTTGAATATGATAATCTGCAGTATCAAGTGTAGTAAAAATACCTGTACACTCTGCTACAACATCTGTATCCACTTCATCCCACTTAAGGTTTTTAGGATCACGCTCTGCAGTAATACGTATTGTTTTACCATTTACTACTAGGTTCCCATCTTTTACTTCAATGGTTCCATCAAAACGACCGTGCACAGAATCATACTTTAAAAGATATGCAAGGTGCTCTACATCTAGAAGGTCATTTATTGCAACCACATCTACATTATCTCGCTTTACAGTTGCTCTAAAAACAATACGTCCTATTCGTCCAAAACCGTTTATTCCTAATTTCAAATTTGCCATCTTATCTTATTTACAATTATGTGGTCATTATCTCTGACACACGGATTAATTCTTTATTAATTTTAGTTTTACCTTTTATTGCTTCATCTAGTGGTGTAAGCTCCATCATATCATGAATAGTACCCACCATAAAATTACTTTTACCCTCTAGAAGTGACTCTACAGCCTTTACTCCCATCCTACTTGCAAGAACACGATCATAACACGTAGGAGAGCCTCCACGTTGCATATGTCCTAGTACAGATACTCGTACATCATACCCCTCCATATTCTCATCTACATAGTCTTTAAGTTCAAAAACAGATTTACCTATTTTATCACCTTCAGCTACTACAACAATACTTGAAGATTTTCCTGATATTTTAGAACGTTGTAACGATTCTACCAGTCTTTCTATTCCCATGTTTTCTTCAGGAATAAGAATTTCTTCTGCTCCTGCTCCTACTCCTGCGTTAAGAGCGATGTGACCTACATCACGTCCCATCACTTCTACAAAGAAAAGTCTGTCATGCGAGTGTGCAGTATCTCGTATTTTATCTATTGCTTCTACTGCTGTATTAAGTGCTGTATCATATCCAAGAGTACGATCTGTACCTGTAATATCATTATCTATAGTTCCTGGAATACCTATTACTGGAAAATCAAACTCTTCACTAAAATGAAGTGCTCCTGTAAAAGTTCCATCACCGCCTATAACAACAAGTGCATCTATACCAGCCTTCACCATCTCGTTGTGTGCAATCTGTCTACCATCTTTTGTTCTGAAGCGTTGACACCTTGCAGATTTTAAAAAGGTTCCTCCTTTATTAATAATCCCTCGCACGCTTCTAGCGTCAAGAGGAATAAAGTCACCTTCAATCATTCCATCATAACCTCTGTAGATACCTACACAATCTATATTATGGTAGGCACAAGTACGCACTACAGAACGTACAGCAGCATTCATCCCTGGAGCATCTCCTCCAGAGGTCATAACTGCGATTTTGTTTATTTTTTTTGTCATATAAGAGCCAATAAAAATTAAATTTAGGAAACTTACCCTAGAAATATCAAGGAATTAGAGGGTATTTTGCGAGATTGTCAATTTCAAACGTTTTCGTTTGAAAAGTTTTTTCAGATTCTGAGAATTTGGAAGAAAAAATGAAGAAAATAGAAGGGGAATATTGGAAATACGCTTTTGCGAAAGCGTAAAAAAAGTCTAATTAGCGATTAAACTGTACTCCATCTGGAGCAATTTTTTTAGGAACGTCTTTTTCACCTTTGGCTTGCTCAACAGCTTCCTTTATTTTACCCTTAAAGATTTTACGAAGCAATTCTTTAAAGGTATTAAAATCTACGGCATATGATAATCCCACTCCTTGCGTGTATCCTTCTGTCTCACCTATAAATTGAATATCTGTCTGGCGGTTGAAAACTTTGGCGCGAAGTGTTCCATCTTCATTTAGAAGAAAATCAATTTCGACATCTCCTACAATCACGCTTTCACTCACTCCACCCGTAGGAACTCCTACCTTACCATTAATGAGTACACGGTTTGTAATCTGTGTAGAGAGCGTCACTCCCACTCTACCTGCAGACTGGACATCGAGTGTAGGGTCACGATCTGCTTGCACAAGATCAATACCTACGTCAAAAATACTGTCGTCATCATTAAAGAGAATTCCAGAAAGAATAGATGACGTAGTCTCAAGTAAGTTATTTACCGCTGCCGAAGCCGTATTAATATCTGCCGAACTTAAAAAGGCTCCTTGAGATACTAGGGAAATCGCATTAAGCTCCTTAGCATTTCTATCTTGAAGTAAAAACTCTAATTCTGAAACCACCGTACTACCTGCTCCAGGAAATTCTATATCAAAAGTAATGTCTGGCTTGAGTAGCTCACCATCTAGATTGATAACCACATTTACTGGAATCTTTCTATTTACCGTAGAA
Organism: Dokdonia sp. Asnod3-C12; assembly: GCF_045063975.1. Lineage (NCBI taxonomy): Bacteria > Pseudomonadati > Bacteroidota > Flavobacteriia > Flavobacteriales > Flavobacteriaceae > Dokdonia > Dokdonia sp. Asnod3-C12. The sequence continues at coordinate 3,070,395 of NZ_JBEFNY010000003.1, read as the reverse complement.
GTTTGCAGTAACGTTCCTGGATTTGCTTGCGTTCTATAGATTGCGCTTACATCTAAGAGTGCTTTTGCTGGATCGCCATCCCAGCGTATGTTTGCATCTTGTTGTAATACAAAGTCCTTTGTAATAAAACCACCGTACCTAAAATTAAAGACACCTTCGGTAGCAATAAAATCACCGTTCATTATAAACTTGCCATTAGTATCTAGCTGTATCAATAGTGTTCCCACTCCTCTACCTCTTAGAGTACTTCCGTTTGCTTTATCAACCACAACCTCTACTTCTGCATCTGGATCAATATCTAGATCAAAGTTAACAGAAAGTCCCTTTACAGCCTCTGTAATAACTTGTACGCCATTTATGCGCGCCTCTTTTTCTTCTGGACTTAAAAACTTAATGTAGGAGTTATCACCTAGTGCTTCAGAGTCATCTATCGGTATTTTAAAAGTAGTACCCCTTGCAGTTTCTCCAAAAACATCAATAACCAAGTTATCTGTAGGTCCTTTTATAAAGGCCTCTCCTTCTAGAAATGCTGTACCATAATAAAGTGATTCTAGATCCTCTTCGGTATCTAGCACTGCAATTCTAGTTGCCGAAATCCCAAGATCAAGTTTCCAATCACTAAAAGACTTATGACTTATAGAACCATTAAGTGCGCCTAGCGTTTTATACTTTACATCTTCTAGCTGTATTGCCTCAAAAATGAATTGTTGCTTATTTAACTTAACATTTGAAATGCCTTTGAAGTCGTAGTTTACATTTAAATAAGGAATGGCAATTCCTGCATTCTCTAGCGTGAGATTGCCATTGATGTCAGGATTTCTATAATCGCCTATAACTTTTGCCTCTCCACTTGCAAGCCCTCTTATTTGATCTATGACTCCTTTACCCATTGGGTTAAATGGACTAAGATCTAATTCTTTGAGACCTACATCCATATCAATGTATGGCACTTTTCCAGATGCTTCTATACTACCATCTGCTGTTAAGGAACGGAGACCGTCACGCTCTAACTTAGACTTTATATTATACTTTGATAATGTTGCGTTACCTGTGACATTTAAGTCCAACTGACCAAGATTGGTCCCATTTACCGAAAAGTCTTTAATGGCTAGAGATGTATTAGGAAAATAAGCGCCATTCTTTTGTAAGATATCTAGTTTTCCATTGATACGCCCTCCTAAATCAAGACTATCAAGATCTGGCGTTACCTTAGCAAGGTCAACATTTTTAAAATTTGCTTTGATATCCTTGTAGGTGCTATCTCTAAGCTGTCCTTTGAGATCAATACGTTCATCATTGTGGCTCAGCACTAATGTATTAATATCGATATCTTTAAAATTATTATCAAAGACTACGCTGTTCTTTCTATCATTTTGCTCATTGATAAACCAAGGCTTTTCTTTAAAAATAATCTTTGATTTTTTAAATCCTAACACAGAGTTCCCTTCTGCATTTATCGTATGATATAAGGATAAATCAAAAGAATCGTCATTACGTTTACCACCCGTAAATTCTGACCTCATGAACAATGTATCCTTAAGAGTTACATTAATGAGGTTAAAATCTGACACCGCATAAAAACCAGCGTTTATACTATCTGCAGCTACGTAGGTATTAAATAAAGGGTTCTTATTATCTACACGTACCTCAATAGCCTCTGCCATATAACCAAAGGCATCTATCTTAGGCGACTTGAACGTAAGTTTGAATTCAGAATCATTTGCTACCACACTACCTCGTATGATTGTTTCTGGCTCAAAATCTAGCTCGGGAACAAATATGGCAACTATCTTATTATAGATAGTAAACTCAAAATCCATAAACTGGTCTTCAGTCAAGACCTCTGGCTGGTAGTTTGTATATAAACTCCCTATTGCATTTTTAAATAAGGGAACAACTTCATTAAATTTAAAAACACCACGTACCTCACCACTTATTATCTCTGTAGAGTTGATATCAATGGTGCGAATTTTTTTTGCGTCAAACTTTGATGTAATTTCAAAATCTTTAAAGCTGTAGGTATTGTTCTTATTTTGATAACTAGCATCTGCAAAGGATATTCTACCATATACATCTTCTACATTAGTACCCTTCATATCAATGATTACATTCCCCTTAAGGATAGAGATGCTATCATTAATAAAATTGAGCATTTTGAGATCTGCGTAGTCAATTTGAGCTTCTAGATCGTAGCTATTAAACTCTTTTGAGATATCTATTAATCCGTTAAGCTTTGCTTTTGCATTAGGATCATTGAGCAATAACTCTCCATCAAAAACTGGTGCTTTAAGATTTCCAAAAACCGTAATATTTTTATAAACGTAATTATTATAACCTATACTTTTAATACTTCCAGAGAGCTTCGTATTTATGTTTTCTTGTATAAAGCCCTTTCCTTCAACGTCCATGTCAAATGTGGCCTCCCCAAGCCGATTATCGTCTAGTAGTTTACCTAAGTTAAAGTTGTCAAACTTTACATTACCCTCATAGCCTGCATTATCTGCATCTCTTAATCCTTTGAGTACGAGATCTAGGGAAACATCTCCTAGGTTTGTAGTAATATTACCATCTGTAACCACTGTAGATAACGTAACTGTATTTGCGCCACGAAAAGAAACTTGGCCTAATTTTGACATTTCTGGTGGTAAGGAAGAAAGCACGTCTGGTAGTAATCTTTTTAAGTCAAAATAATTCGTCTCAAGATTATTGTACGTTCCAGAAATTCTAAAGTCATCACCGCTTACTACTCCGTCAAAATAAACATCACCTTCTATCACAGAATTTCCTAATCCTGTTACTTTAAGATTTGGCACTCTAAAGTCGTTAAGATGTCCAGTTACATTCCCAGATATATCTAAATCAATGTCTGGAGCAATCTCTCTATAAAATGGACGTATATCATTAGTAGATATTTTAGCTTTCGCGAAAGCGGCCTCAACCTCCACTAGCGTATTAAAATCATCTAGCGCTCCATCTGAGGTATCTAACTTGATATCACCTTCAATAGCAGAAAAATCTGTTGTAAGTGAAAAATCTTTGAGCGTTATTAAATCTGGATCATAGTGAAAAGTTCCATCTAGGGATCTTATCTGGTATCCTCTAATGGCGTCAAATGATAGTGACTCAATATGAGCATCTACAGAACTACTATTGAGATAAAAATCTTCCCAATTAGTTGAAAGGTCTTGATAATCGAGTACTAAAGAGTTTTCTAAATCTCCATTTATATACATAAATCTACCTTCAGATATTGTCACATTATCTGAAGACATAATAAAAGCCTTTCCAGATTTAGGAGCATTTGTAGCAAACTGGCGAGAGAATAGCGTTAAGTTATCTGAGGCCTCACCTTTATACTTTGTGAGGTAAAAGTTTACACCTTCAAGTGTAATATCGCCCAGCTCCATATTATTATCTAGCACCTTCTGGACGCTATAGAGACTTGTAGCAAGCTCTCTCACGTAGATCATTGTATCTTGCTTATGGTCTTTAATTAATGTTCCTTTTACAAGGACATCTCCATTCCATTTAAGACCTACACGTTCTACTTGTATACTGGTACCGTAGGTATTATTTATGCGCTCTGTAACGCTCTTAGCAATTCGAGTTTGAACGCTGGGAAGAGAAAACAACAATAGAATGAGCCCAAAAAGCAAGAATAACACTAGAAGTGTGCGAAGTGCTATTTTTTTAAATTTCTTGATAGGGCTTATTGTTTTAACTTTGTACACTTACTGCAACATACGTGCCTTATGAATAATACGATTACTTCTACTTATATTCTTGCAATAGAATCATCTTGTGATGACACTGCTGCAGCTGTTTTACACAACGACAAGGTACTCTCAAATGTTGTTGCAAACCAAGACATTCATCAAGAATATGGAGGGGTAGTTCCAGAGCTTGCTTCACGTGCACATCAACAAAATATTGTTCCCGTTGTAACGGCTGCTTTACGCAAGGCAAATATCGATAAAAATCAGCTAAGCGCTATAGCTTTTACAAGCGGTCCGGGCTTATTAGGATCTTTACTTGTAGGTACCTCTTTTGCTAAGTCGTTTGCTATGGGTCTAGATATACCTCTTATTGATGTTAATCATATGCAAGCACACATTCTAGCTCATTTTATTGATGAAGAAGGCTATAGTAAACCTACATTTCCCTTTCTAGGAGTTACTATCTCTGGAGGTCACACACAGATTGTACGTGTAGATGATTACTTCACCATGGAGGTTATAGGGCAAACTATAGACGACGCCGTAGGCGAAGCATTTGATAAAAGTGCAAAAATCTTAGGCCTACCCTACCCTGGAGGACCGTTAATTGACAAATATGCACAACTAGGGGACCCAAAGGCCTTTCCTTTTACAAAACCTAAAGTAGGCGGACTGGACTTCAGCTTTAGTGGTCTTAAAACGCAAATCATGTATTTTGTACAGAAGCAACAGCTAGCAGATCCAAGCTTTATAGATAATCGTCGTGATGATGTTTGTGCTTCCATCCAATATACTATTGTCAATATTTTAATGGACAAAATTAAAAAAGCGGTAAAAGAAACTGGCATAACTCAAATTGCCATAGGTGGTGGCGTCTCAGCAAATAGTGGAATACGTACTGCTCTAAAAGCATCTGAGTCAAAATATGGATGGACAACCTATTTACCAAAATTTCAATACACCACAGATAACGCAGCTATGATAGGAATTGTAGGTTACTTGAAATATAATAGTCTATCGGATAAAAACTCGTATCAAGACCTCGGCGTTAGTGCTCAATCACGATTAAAAATATAAGAATGCAGTTATTTTATAGCGAGACATTAACAATAGATAGCGATACGTATACCCTACCCAAAGAAGAAAGTAAGCACGTAATACGTGTATTACGCAAAAAAACAGGTGACGCCATTCACCTCACAAATGGAAAGGGGTATCTTTTTACTGCAATTGTGGCAGAAGAAAATCCTAACAAATGTAGATTGCAAATACAAAGTTATAGTTATCAAGAGCCTAGAGATTATAAACTTCACCTAGCTGTTGCACCCACAAAACTTAATGATCGCTTTGAGTGGTTTTTAGAGAAAGCTACAGAAATAGGTATTACAGAGATTACTCCACTACTTTGTGATCATAGTGAACGCAAGGTTATAAAAGAAGAGCGTTTCATGAAGATTATTCAGAGTGCTATGAAGCAATCACTGCACTATCATCTTCCTATCTTACATCCGCTCACGTCATTTTCAGAGTTTGTGGAGCATCGCAGTATAGAAAACACGTTTATTGCCCACTGTGAAGATCTTAAAAAAGAGTCACTTAAAGATTATCTCAAACCTCATAATTCATACACCATACTCATAGGTCCAGAAGGCGATTTTTCTACTGCCGAAATTAAACTTGCTCTCAAGCAAGGTATTACTCCTGTGTCTCTTGGTAATAGTCGTTTACGCACAGAGACAGCAGCTGTAGTTGCTTGTCACAGCGTCGCTTTTGTAAATGAGTAATCACTTGCATTTGTACTCAGAACACTAAAGCAAAACCCAGATTTTGTAAATTCAAATATTAATGGTTTATTTGCTTCCTGCGTCTCCACAAGAGATAAAGGCCCAACCTATTATTAATCAAAAGATTAGATAAAATTGCGCAATTTTGTCAAGACGGTTGTACCTTTTATCCCGGCGCTTATGAGCGTTTGCGGAGGCATTACTATGATAATAAGTTTAGAGTTATTTTTTACAAATGACCACCTACCTGAGCTCAAAAACATACTTCTGTTACTCTTATTTTTGAGTTCTATTCTTGTTGTCGTTCTTCTTGGTTTTATTCTTTCAAAAACAGCCCGTCTTAAGTTTTCTGGAGATTCATTATCTCAAGAGATACAAAAATTGACACAGCAAGTTCACTATTTTAGAGATATTGCAGATATTCTTTTAAGATCATCCGTGTGGGCACCAGGGCTTAAAGAATACATTGACGAGGAATTCTCAAGTCTCAATTACTTTTTAGTCAAAGAATTCTACAAAGGAAGATCTAAACTAGCGTTAGAATATATTGAAGAGAAAGATCGCTACGGAGAAACAGAAATACTTTACCTAGAAACCAAAGCATTACTTCTCAATGACCCTAGTAAGAGCAGTGTAAAAGGCTACATGAATCCTAAAGAATATGATGTGCGTATGCTCAAAAAGTGGACTGAGCATAAAGTCGGAATGGGCTGGAACCATTACTTTGGATTTAAATATAATCAGTTTAAAGAAGAACTGGATATACATCGTGTGTATGAACGTCATCAAGAAAGAATTTTAAAGTATGCTATACAGCTAGACCCCATAAGATATAGAGGAATGGGATTTAGTGAAGAACTTATTTCAAAACTTGGGATGCATCTATCTGAGGAGGTATTACCTCAATTACTAAGCCTTACATCGCAGTCTGTGCGCAAGGTTCCCAAAGTTATCACAGTTGCATATATACTCATTGTTTTACTCGTTATGTTTGGGGTAATACAACCTACCATTACACTTCTTTTCGGATTACATGTAGTTTTCGGTTTTATATCTATAACAGTTGTAGTGAGTATAATTTTCTTTTTAATGCTGTCTATATACCCTTTTGTAAAACGCGAAATTAATGGTTGATTTACGCTTTCGCGAAAGCAAAACAAACCTACTTAACCCGTATCTTTGCACTCAAAATAAATTGCTGTTTTAAATGCACCTTCTAGGTTTTTAAAAATGCTACTACCTAGAAGTTTATGTCAAAATTACCCAAAGCACACAAATTTGTTGACCTTTCTGATTATGGCCGAAGCATAGCTCGCCGTATCGCTCTTTCTCTAAAACACACGGCTGCCACGCCTGTACAAGTAACGTACTCTTTTGTTGTAAGTGGCATTATTGCTATTATTTGTATTACGAAAGGATATTACTTTTGGGCTGCATTTTTCCTGATTCTAAAATCAATTCTTGACGCAGCAGACGGCGAACTCGCAAGAATTAAAAATACTCCTTCATACACGGGAAGATATTTAGATTCGATATCTGATATTCTTTTAAACGCCGCTATCCTTTACACTATCGGATTCATAACTGACACTAGTTTATACTGGACAGTACTTGCTTTTTTTTGCATCCAGCTGCAAGGAACATTATATAATTACTATTATGTGATATTGCGCAGCAAGCTTGATGGTGACACCACAAGTCGTGTTATAGAAATAGGAATTCCTAAGGCGTTGCCAGGAGAGCAGCAAAGTACTGTTACCCTTTTATATAAAACATACAGAGTGTTGTATGGCGCATTTGACGCTATTATTTATAAGCTGGACCCTAAGGCAGAGAAAGGGTCTATTACACCTAAATGGTTGATGACAATAGTTTCTACTTTTGGTCTAGGTTTTCAACTATTATTAATTGCATTGTTTCTTGTGGTTGGGCTTGCAGACTATATCATTCCTTTTTTTATAGCATATTCTATTATGATCCCTATTCTAATAGTTACTAGAATGACCGTTACAAGCGAAGAGTAACACCTAGTTCTATAAATCAAAAAGCCCAGCTATTATATATAGCTGGGCTTTTTGATTAAATAATAAGGTAGGTTATAAACGGTACCCTATACTCAATGTAATGTATTGATTAGTTCCTGATCCATTTACAAGGAAGTTATCTCCATTCACAAGGCTATTATTATCTGCTTGTGGATCTCCTTCTCCAGGAGTATATGGTAAACGTACCGCTGCATCGTCTTCAAAAACCTCTAAGAATCCTTTTGTAAAGCGAGCTTCTACAAAGATGCTCTCGTTAAAGTGATATCCTAGACCACCAAATGCAGAAAAGTCAAATGATTTGTAATTTTCTGATTGCTCATAAAATGAAATCTTAAGTCCTACTTGTGGTCCTGCAATAAGAAAAAGTCTATTAAGATTAAGACGTAATCCTAAAGGGATTTGTAAAAAATCATAACGAACACCTTCATACTTGTTTCCTTGTGATGCAAAAGCAAATTCTGGCTGAAAGCTTAATTTGTTAGTTACTGGAATTTCTGCAAGAAATGCAACTGCAAATCCGTAGCGACCTTCATCTATTGAATTAAAAGGCGCAATAGCCGGGTCACCATCTAAACCTGTATTTACGATAGTGTACTCAAGATTGCTTATTTCACTCACACTCAAACCTGCTTTAAATCCAAAACGTACGCCTTGTGCAAAAAGCTGTGTGCTACATAAAAATGCAAAAAAGATGATAGATAGTACTATTTTTTTCATAATTAAAAGATATTCGTCATTAGTAAATAGAGATAACGTTGGGAACCTCAGAGTATAAAGATAAATTGTATAAATCAGTTTTCTATAGTAAAACAACAAAACCAAGTAAATAAACTGTAAAAAACAAATTACACCCGATAACGAACACGATTTGCTCTAAAGTCTATAGCCTATTCCCAATTGAATCACAGCATTTTTACCTTCTAAGCCAGAAAATCGAGTCTCATCAGCGTTATCAAAAGTAAAATTGTTGTTGTCTTGAAAGATATCTGTGAGACCGTAAGTATATCTTGCTTCAATAAAAATATTAGATTCAAAGATATATCCTAAACCTCCAAATGCAGAAGCTTCAAAGTTTGAAAATATTCCAGACTTATTAGGATCCCAGACTTTTACACCTACTTGTGGCCCAGCATTAATATACAGATTACTTAGATTAAGCTTTAATCCTAAAGGAAGGTTTAAGTAATCTAGGCGAAAACTTTCTAAATTTTTACCCTGTTGTGAGAAGATAAATTCTGGCATAAAGCTCAACTTCTCTGAGATAGGAATATCCACTAGAAAACCTACAAAATAACTTGTGCGCTTACCGTCAAGTTGGTTTTCAATTCTATCTGCCGCAGAGCTACCATCATTATCAAAAGATAATCCATTTACATCTGCAAAATTCACACCTGCTTTAAATCCAGAAGTAACTTGAGCGTTGATGGAAAAAAAAGATAAAAGAAACAATCCTGTAATAAAAAATAGTGATTTTTTCATGAGCTAATGTTTTGTAATTCTACGTTTTACAAGCAAATATACGTTAAATTTAAAATCCTCATTATGAATTGTTAGAATGATACAAACTCTTGATGATACCATCTGCAAGTCCAATTTTCGGCACAATAATCTGTTTTGCTTTTGATGATTTCATTGCTTGTAAATAGATACGCAATGCAGGAATTATTACGTCTGCGCGGTCAGGATTGAGTTCTAGCTTAATTATACGCTCATCATAACTCAAATTCTTAAGTTCTTTATATAATTGCGTTAGAAATAGGTATGATAAGGTTTTACCTGGCTTTTTTGCACTTAACTTAAATACCTTATTTATGTTTCCTCCAGATCCTATAAGATCTATATGATCATAGTTTGCGCATTTTAAAGCAATCCATTTTTGCATAATATCCCAATCTTCTTGCGAGACGAGATCATTTAACAATCGTACAGTTCCTATTTTAAACGATCTAGATGCAATCATGCTACCCATGTGATAGATGGTTATCTCTGTGCTCCCTCCTCCTACATCTACATAGATATACGTTCGGTCTTCCTTAATAAAACTATTAAGATCTGTAGCTGCTATAATTTTTGCCTCTTCCTCGCCGTCTATGATATCTATAGTAATATTTGTTTTTTTCTTTAACGCTTTCGCGAAAGCAAAACCATTACGAGCATCTCTCATCGCACTTGTAGCACAAGCTCTATATTCTAGCACTTGATGAGCATTCATCAGTAATCTAAAAGCTTTCATGGCATCCTCCATGCGCTCTTGATTCTTTGGGGAAATCTCACCGTTAATAAAAACGTCTTCCCCAAGCCTAATAGGCACACGAACTAAAGCATTTTTTCTAAATAGCGTAGGACCATCCTCCTGCTCAATAATATTTGCTATAAGTAGACGTATTGCATTAGAACCTATATCTATTGCAGCATATTTTTTTATGGTAAGCACTATAATTGAGAGAGTTTATTTACATAATAATCATAAGTAGCAAATTGTGATCTTATTACTGGCTTATCATCCTTTTTGTATCTGTTATCCATCTCTTTATTGAGTACACGTGCTTTTACGTTATCACTCCACGCAATTTCATGTGTTTCTATTATTTCTTTCTTAACATCCTCATCATAAATAGGCACAGTTACCTCTACTCTATTATCAAGATTGCGGCTCATCCAGTCTGATGAAGAGATAAAAACCTTCTCCCATCCCGGCTCTCCAAAAATGTAGACTCTTGTATGTTCTAAGAATTTATCGATAACGCTAATTATTTCGATGTTTTCACTCATTCCTGGTACACCTGGAATAAGACAGCATACACCACGTACAATCATCTTTATCTTTACACCAGCATTACTTGCTTCGTAAAGCTTGTCGATGATTTCATAATTAGAGATACTGTTAAGCTTTAATCGTATTAAACCATTACCGCCATTTTTGACAACCTCGATTTGCTCTTCAATGAGCCTGTACATCTTGTTTCTCGAGTAGTGTGGCGCTACAACGAGGTGCTTATATTTATTTACAATATAATTAGTATCAAAGAAATTAAAGAGCTTGCTTAAATCCTTTAGTATTTCCTTGTTTGCCGTAAAGAGCGTATAATCTGTATAAATACGTGCTGTAGCATGATTAAAGTTTCCAGTACTTATAAAGCCATATCTTACGATCTTCCCTTCTTCTTCTCTATCAATCACGCAGACTTTACTATGCACTTTTAAACCAGGAACGCCAAAGATGAGACGTACGCCTTCATCTTGCATTTTCTTGGCATAACGCATATTTGATTCTTCGTCAAAACGTGCTCGAAGTTCTATCTGTACCGTTACTTCTTTTCCATTTTGAGCAGCATTTATAAGTGCACTTGCAATACTTGATAATTTTGCAAGTCTATAAATGGTTATTTTAATAGATCTCACCTTTGGGTCTAAGGCTGCTTCTCTCAAAAACTTGATGGTATAAGAGAAACTCTGGTAAGGTGTGTATTGTAAAAAATCTTTTTTAGCCACGACAGAAAAAAGACTATCCTCTAAACTTATTCCAGGTATAGGTAAGGGCTTTACGCTTGGATAATACAATTCTTGTCTATTAAACGAAGGGAAGTTCATATAATCCTTTCGGTTGTGGTAACGACCTCCAGGTATGATACTATCTTTACGTTTGATCCCTAATTTATCTAGTAGAAACTGCAACGTTTCTTTTTCTATAGTTTTATCAAATACAAAGCGCACAGGCTCTCCATCTTCTCGCCCTTTTACACTTCTCGTGAGCTTCTCTAAGAAACTTTTACCTAAATCAGATTCTATGTCAAGTTCTGCATCACGTGTAATTTTAATCATATGAGCAGTGATACTGTCGTAATCAAAAATGCTGAAGATGGTATCAAGATTGTACCTAATCAAATCATCTAGCATCATGATGTAATCCTTACCATTCACCTGAGGTAATACTACAAAACGATCTATTGTACTTGGTATCTCTAAAAGTGCATAGAGCGGCTTTTTTGTATCTGTAAGCACCATTTTAACCATAAGATAGGCATCAAGGTCTTGTATACGTGGTAGCTCTACATCTTCTCGCAGTATGATGGTCTCTACAGCGAGAGATACTTGATCTGTAAAAAAGTCTTTAATAAAAGTTTTATGCTCCGGAAGCGTAATCTCATTTTCCGTGAGCATGTAAATATTTTCTCCTTCTAGCTTCTTGTAGATATCCTCAAGAATCTTGAGACTTTCTGTTTGCTGCTCTATAACTACCTCCGTAATTTTACCTAGTAGTTCCTCGGCAGAGTAAACTCCTAAGGCTTTTCTTCCCGTCTTTCCTGCATCTACAATTCTACGTACGGTAGCATATCGTACTCTAAAGAACTCGTCTAGGTTGTTTGAAAAAATACCTAAAAAACGAAAGCGCTCAATAAGTGGTACATTTTCATCTGCAGCTTCTTGTAATACCCTAGCGTTAAATTGCAACCAACTCAACTCACGGTTTATATATCTATTTTCGTCTGTTTGTGTCATTACTATAATTCTTTAGGAGCTTTGTAATAAATCGTCTTTCCTTTTTTAAGGTCTTTCCAGCTATCAATATCAAAAGTTATTGCTGTAAATGCAGCTGTAGAAACATTATCTACAGTTTCATTTCCATACGTATTAACCACATTAGTCATAGCATTATTATGCCCAAAAACCATTAAACAATTAACCTCATCACTCACATTACGTATCACCTCAACCAGATCTTCGCCCGCAAAGTCATACATTTTATAATCGAGTACTATATTCTTATCATCAATTCCATATGCTTGGGCAAAAAATACCGCAGTAGTTTTTGCTCTTAACGCATCACTACTCATCATAAGATCTGGCTTAGGCATTGTTTCCGAAATATGGGCTGCCATAGCAGGTGCATCTTCTAGACCTCTTTCATTGAGCGGTCGCTCATGATCTATAACATCAAATTTCCAACTTGATTTTGCGTGTCTTACGAGGTAGAGTGTTTTCATATTATGAAGCTAGTCTTTCTTTAATCCACTGGTTGTTTTCTAGTCTGTAGCGTATTCTATCATGCAAACGGCTAGGTCTACCTTGCCAGAATTCAATAGATATAGGTTTTACAATATAACCACCCCAGTGCGCTGGACGTGGTATATCTTTACCCTCATAAGTGGCTTTAAGTGCTTTCATCTTATCCTCTAGCACTTCTCTCCCAGCAATGACACTACTTTGATCAGATACCCACGCGCCTAACTGGCTATCCTTAGGTCTCGCGTTAAAATAAGTATCAGATCGCTCCGTACTTACTTTTTCTATATCACCTTTGATAATCACTTGACGCTCTAGATTAGGCCAGAAAAAAGAAATTCCCACCTTATTGTGGTGAGCAATACTTTCACCTTTCTCGCTTGTGTAGTTTGTGTAAAAAACAAAACCATCTGCATCTAGTTCTTTGAGAAGAACGATTCTTGATTTTGGAAAACCGTCTGTTCCCAAAGTGGCAACAGTCATCGCATTCGGTTCGGCAACGCCGCCGGCGTCTTCAACTTCCTTAAACCAAGTTTTAAATTGGTCCATAGGGTTTAAAGCCGAGTTTTCTAATAGCAACTCGCCTTTCTCGTATGATTTTCTGTAGTCGTGTAAGTCTCTGTTCATTGCAGTAAATGTACGAAGACCGAGGTGAAGATAAAAGTCAGAATTAGTTCAGAATTCGTAAAAATGAACTAAAATATACTCTTCAAAAGATAAAATTTTTGAGGTGCACGCTTTCGCGAAAGCGTACTTCTACTTCCTCATGAATCTTTTTTTAATTAAAAGTTTTCTCACTTTATCATTATGCTTTCTAATACGTGTAAACTCTTCATAATCCATGTCCTCATCATCTACTCCTGATGCAGCAAACTGACCTTCAAAGTTCTCTAGCATCTCCACACGATCTGTGTAGATGTTATAACGACGGTGCTCTGTAAATCCATCTGCTTGTAAGAAATACTCACACATATACTGATCTTCTAGCATGAACATCTTAAAAGTAATGCTTATGTTTCCTTTTACAGAAGTAGATCCATAGATGGTATTTATCTTTTTAAGCTGCGTGTCTGGGCTTACTAAAAATAGGTTACGAGGTATCAAAATATCAAAATGCTCTTGCAACTTTGCTAGTACTGGTTTTGCTATTTTCTTAATTTCTTCTTCCATCATAACGCTTTAAAATGTAAATTCTTTACCATCGTCTCCTAATAAGACATTCTCAAAATGAGGTCTAGCTTCTTCTATAAATAGATTCAAATCTCCATATCTTATGGAATAATGACCTAACACTAAACTTCCCACCTCTGCCTTTGCCGCAATCTGCGCTGCTTGTGCCCCCGTACTGTGACCAGTAGGTTTACACAAATGTGCATGACTTTCTAAAAAAGTCGCCTCATGATATAACACGGTAGCTCCTTTAATTTGTGTAGCGATTGCTTCTTTATAAGCTGTATCACTACAATAGGCATAGCTCTTAGGCTTAGATGGGTCAAAGGTAAGCTTATCATTAGGGATAAGCGTTCCATCATCTAAAGTAATATCACCACCTTGCTTAATTTTTGAGTAATAAGCCTTATCAATCTCATAATTAAGGCAGGCATTTATGTCTAGTTTACGCTCTCCTGGCTTTTCTTGAAAGTAAAAGCCATTTGTATAAATGCGATGTTTAAGCGGTATTGTGGTTACCGTCACTTCATCATCCTCATAAATAACCGTAGGTTCTTTACTTGTGATCTCTACAAATCGCAGAGGATAACTTGTAAATCCTTGCGTGATTTTTAATTGTAAGAGTATAATTTCTTTAAGACCCTTAGGTCCATAAATAGTGAGCGGTGCTGTTCTTTTAAGAAGACTAAAGGTAGTAATCACTCCCATTAGTCCAAAAAAGTGATCTCCGTGTAAATGTGATATAAATATGTGCTTTATACGTGAAAACTTAATCTTGTTACGGCGCAGTGCAACCTGTGTACCCTCTCCACAATCTATAAGAAATAAGTGATTGCGTATGTCTAAAACTTGTGAGGTAGGATTTTTAAAAGAGCTGGGCGCTGCTGCATAACAACCTAAAATAGTAAGATGTAGATTGCTAGACATAAAATATTTTAAAATCCGAGATCGCGCTCTATTTCTTCCATTTCAATTACGTCTCCAGCTTCCTCAATCGTAGGAACTACAATCATCTCATCAGGCACAACATCATAGTTAATCCCTGTATTTACAAAGACAAATGATTTCTTATCTGCACGCTGGTAGTTTGAAAGCTTTAAAAACTGCACAAGATCTTCAAGTGTGAGATTATCATATTTGAGAAGATCAATCACTAGATTCTTTTGATCATAGTGATCTGGTACTATATTCTCTAAGTATAATGCAAAATCGCGCACATCTGTGCGGTCGTCTGTAAGTATGGTATAGGTAGGTTTTTCTGTAACCGTCATTATTGTTTGATTTTTGAAGCTAGAAGATACATTACTGCCATTCTCACTGCAACTCCGTTCTGTACTTGATCTAAGATGATTGCATGTTCAGAATCTGCTACGTCACTCGTAATCTCCACACCGCGATTTATAGGTCCTGGGTGCATGATTACAATTTGCTTATCTAGAGAATCTAGTAACTTCTTATTCACTCCGTATTGCTGCGTGTATTCTCTTGTGCTTGGAAAGTAACTAATATCCATCCGCTCATTTTGCACGCGTAACATATTTGCTACGTCGCACCACTCAAGCGCTTTGCGCAAGTCTAGCTCTACTTCTACTCCTAGTGATTCTATGTATTTAGGCAATAGCGTTTTTGGACCACATACTTTTACGTTTGCTCCTTGCAACTTAAGCGCATATATATTTGATAGTGCAACACGGCTGTGTAAAATATCTCCTACAATCACCACATTTTTTCCCGCTACATCACCTAGACGTTCTCTTATAGAATAACTATCTAGCAATGCTTGTGTAGGATGCTCATGAGCACCATCTCCAGCATTTACAATACTTGCCTTGATATGTTTTGATAGAAATACGCCAGCTCCAGGGTTAGGGTGTCGCATAACTACCATATCTACCTTCATGGATAGAATATTATTTACGGTATCAATGAGTGTTTCACCTTTCTTTACAGATGATGCTGCAGCCGAAAAGTTAATTACATCTGCACTTAGACGTTTTTCTGCAAGTTCAAAAGACAATTTTGTACGTGTACTATTTTCAAAAAAGAGATTTGCAATAGTAATATCACGTAGTGATGGCACCTTTTTAATAGGGCGATTGATCACTTCCTTAAAATGATCTGCCGTTTTAAAAATAAGTTCAATATCTGCCTCATTGATATACTTGATTCCTAGCAGATGATTGACACTCAACTCGCTCATAATAGTTAGCTTTTTACTAGATATACGGTGTCTTCTCCATCATTTTCTTCCCAGCACACCTTCACTTGTTCATCATTTATAGCATCTACCTGACGCCCTTTATAATCTGGTTGGATAGGTAAATGACGAGAGAAACGTCTGTCTATAAGACATAATAACTCTACTTCTTCTGGTCTCCCAAAACTCTGCACAGCAGTAAGAGCAGCATTTATGCTACGCCCAGTGTATAAGACGTCGTCTATAAAGACCACCTTCTTACCCTCTACTATAAAGTCTATTTTGGTTTTATTTGCTTCTAGTGTTTTCTCGCTACGGCGAAAATCATCACGATAAAACGTGATATCTAGATAACCTAACTTGATAGCCTCAATGCCATAGTCTGTGGTGAGCAACTTCTTAATACGTTCTGCTAGATACACGCCGCGAGGCTGTATCCCAATGAGAACGGTATTTTTAAAATCAGTATGATTTTCAATGAGTTGACAAGCCAGACGATTGAGAATGATGTTAATCTCTGTCGCAGTAAGAAGTACTTTTTGGCTCATAGAATTTTCCGAAATCTGTTCGGGGGTCAAAGTTACATAATTCTAAGGATTGATGGTAGTGTTTGTTACGCTTTCGCGAAAGCGTATCTATTACTAACTTCGTTACAACCTAAACGCTGAAAAAGATGCTACAAACTCAAACATGGTGGAAAGAAGGAATTGTATACCAGATTTACCCTAGATCCTATCGTGACTCCACGGGTAACGGCATAGGTGACTTGCGTGGAATCATAGAAAAACTAGACTACATCGCTAGTCTAGGGGTAGACATTATCTGGCTCAACCCTATTTATGATTCGCCTAATGATGATAACGGTTATGACATACGTGATTATCGTAAGATTATGGCAGAGTTTGGCACTATGGAAGATTTTGACGAGTTACTTTCAGGCATGAAAGCTAGAGGACTACGGCTAGTGATGGATCTTGTGGTAAATCACTGTAGTGACGAGCATGAATGGTTTAAAGAAAGTAGGACTTCTCGTGATAATCCTTACCGAGACTACTTCCACTGGTGGCCAGCAGAAAAAGGAACACCTCCAAAGAGATGGAGTTACTTTGATGTAGAAGAAAATGCATGGCAATACGATAAGCAAACAGATGCCTATTACTTACACTACTTTGCTGTAAAGCAGCCCGACCTCAAATGGGAAAACCCAAAAGTGAGAGCCGAAATATATGATATGATGCACTTTTGGTTTAAAAAAGGCGTCGATGGTTTCCGTATGGATGTGATTCCCTTTATAAGTAAAGACACAAGTTATCCAGAAATTGATGCAAAAGAACCTCATGAATACATTGCGTATTACGCAAACGGCCCAAAAGTGCATGAATACCTCAACGAACTTAATACGGAGGTGATCTCAAAATACGATGCCTTTACGGTAGGAGAAGGCCCTGGAATAGGCATTAATGATGCGCTGGATTTTGTTCACGAAGACCGCAAGGAGATGGATATGTTTTTCCACTTTGACCTCATGAGTTTAGATCGTGCTCCTGGAGAGGTTTTTAAAATGCGTGAAGGAGGCTACTCATTACCTGAATTTAAAAAAGTATTTACTGACTGGGATGCGGCATTTGCAAAAGCTGGTTGGGGATCGTTGTTTCTAGCAAACCATGATTTTCCGAGAACTGTGAGCCGCTGGGGAAATGACACTCCAGAACACTGGAGAAACAGCGCTACCCTACTTCAAACATTTCTATTAACCATGCGCGGTACTCCTTTTTTTTATCAAGGAGATGAGATTGGGATGACTAACGTACGCTTTACAGATATAGAAGATTATCGCGACATTAATACGATTAACAGATATGAGACTGTAAAAAACAGAGGCGGAGATCTTGAGGCCTTTATGGACAGCGAACAACATGCCGCTAGAGAAAATGCGCGCACACCCATGCAGTGGGATAACACAGAAAACGCTGGCTTTACAATTGGCACTCCGTGGATTACGCTTAATGAAGACTACAAAATAGGTGTCAACACAAAAGACCAACTCAATAAAAAGGATTCTATACTCTCCTACTTCAAACAAATGACTGCCTTACGCAAGAAGCACCAAGCGCTTGTTTATGGCGCTTATGAGTGTATCAAGCCAGAACATGACCAAGTGTATTGCTACACGCGAACGCTAGAGAGTGAGCGTTTCTTAGTGCTACTAAACTTCTCTGAGGATACAGCACAGTTCTCGTTACCGCTTTCAGTAAGCTATAACAGGAAAATCAAAGTCATTTCTAATGATAAAATAATAGATGACAAGACCTTCAAGGAGTTTACACTCCGCCCATGGCAAGCGATTGTGTATCGTCTAGAAAACTAGCCGTCTATAAAAATATAAACAGCAATCCCTATAAAAACGATAATTTGCAGCCACTTTAAGACAATACCCGCGTTCTTATTGGTACGAAGTACATGAGAGATTTTTCCTGCGACGAGTGCGATACTCCCGAAGATGACAAAGGATTCTAACATAAATAGCAATCCTAACACATAAAATTGATACACCGTGTTTGCTTCCGGATCCCATAAGAATCCTGGGAAAAATGCTAAGAAGAATATGGTCACCTTAGGGTTAAGGATATTCATAATCACACCTTGTTTAAAAAGCGCCGTGTATGACTTTTTTGGAGCACCATCTGCGAGGTTAATTGACGCATCGCTACGGTATACTTTAAAGGCTAGATAAAGCAAGTACATTGCTCCTACCGTTTTAATTGCAAAAAACAGAAAAGGGGAAGCAGCAATCACTGCCGAGAGCCCAAAAGCAACAAGTGTAGTATGTACAATACATCCAGAAATTAATCCTGCGGTGGTTGCAAGTCCAGATTTACTGCCATTTGCAACACTTTGAGTGAGTACATAGATGTTATCTGGCCCTGGCGAAAACGCAAGTAAAGCAGTTGCTGCTAGAAAAGCAATGATGGATTCTATCAAAGGAATACTAGTTAGTTAGTCATTGCAAAATAAGAAAAAACAAGATGCTTACAACACTACCACTGTCGTTCCTTCCACATCGAGTAAAAGCCCAGCAATAATAAAAGACCTGCTGCAGCAAGCTTTGCCCATTGCGGGATAAAGGTTGCGATATCAGGTTTCATCGCAAAAAGCATGACGGCAATGGAAGCAAAAATAAGTTTATGAGAATTTCTCATGGTATGAATTGATTAGCGTGTAGTTACTAGACGATGGCAACTTACTATCCTTTCGCTAAAATGGCGTTATTTATTTCTTTAATCAATCCTGGACCTTCGTATACAAACCCTGTATAGAGCTGTACCAATGATGCACCTGCTTCAAGTTTATCAAGAGCATCTTGCGCAGAGTGAATTCCTCCTACGCCTATGATTGGAAATGAGTTATTACTCTTGTCTGATAAGTATTTAATTACACGTGTAGAACGATTTGTAACTGGCTTGCCGCTTAATCCGCCATTACCTATTTCTGCAAGGCGAGCGTCCGTGGTTATTAAACCTTCTCTATTTACAGAGGTATTACTTGCAATCACACCATCTAGACCAGTTTCTTTTACAAGCGATACTATTTCATCTAGTTGCTGATCATTAAGATCTGGAGCGATTTTAAGAACAATTGGTCGCTGCACCGCATACGTCTTGTTTGCTTGCTGTACAGCTCCTATAAGTTCTTCTAGATAATCTTTGTCATTCAATTTTGCATGACTAGAAACATTCGGGCAACTTACATTGAGCACAAAATAATCTACTACAGCATGTAATTCGTGAAAACACGTTAGATAGTCTGCTGTATAATCCTCTGGCTTGGTATCGGTGTTTTTACCGATGTTTCCACCTATGATAATGTTGTTGTTTTTACGAGATTTTAATCGAGTTACCGCTTCGGCTACTCCTCCATTATTGAAGCCCATTCTGTTTATGAGTCCTTGATCTTCTTTTAATCGAAACAGACGCTGCTTTGGATTTCCTGCTTGTGCCTTTGGAGTAACGGTACCTATCTCAATAAAACCAAATCCTAAGTCTCCTAACTCATTAAAAAGCTTTGCATCTTTATCAAAACCTGCTGCTAGTCCTACGGGGTTTTTAAAAGTAAGTCCCAGCACTTTGCGCTCTAGTCGCTTGTCTCCCACCTTTCCCATACGATTAAGAAGTCCGGAGAGTCCTAATTTATGTAATCGCTTTATCCATCTAAAGGTAAAATAATGCACTTTTTCTGGATCAAAGGAAAAGAGAATTGGGCGTATGAGGAGTTTGTACATTTCGGTCGTTTCTGTGGTGCAAAAATAGTCCAAAAAGAGGTATTTTTGAAGCAGAACTGAATGATGATTTTTACGCTTTCGCGAAAGCGTACTCACAACCACCCATTATGATTGATAAAGACGCACTTCTTAAAAGATTTATAAGCTACGTAACTACCTATACGGAAAGTGACCCTAACAGCGACACCACGCCAAGTACTGAGTGCCAATGGGATCTTGCGAGACAGCTCAAGGATGAACTGGAAGCAATGGGAATGAGTGAGGTAACGATAGATGAGCATGCGTACGTGATGGCAACACTCCCTAGCAATGTTGATCATGAGGTACCTGTTATTGGTTTTATATCGCACTTTGATACAACTCCAGATTTTACGGGGAAAGACGTAAAACCGCAGATTTGGGAGAATTATGACGGTGGCGATCTTGTTCTTAATAAGGAACAGAATATTGTGTTGTCTCCAGAATACTTTGATGATTTAAAGCAATATAAAGGGCAAACCATCATCACAACAGATGGCTCCACCCTACTAGGTGCAGATGATAAAGCAGGTATTACTGAGATTATGGAAGCGATGAAATACTTGCTTAAAAATCCTCAAGTAAAACACGGTAAAATACGCGTAGGTTTTACTCCTGATGAGGAAATAGGTCGTGGCGCACATAAATTTGATGTAGAAAAATTTGGTGCAGAATGGGCGTATACTATGGATGGTAGCCAGATAGGCGAACTAGAATATGAAAACTTTAATGCTGCTGGGGCGGTCGTTACCATAGAAGGTAAAATTGTACACCCAGGCTATGCAAAAGGCAAAATGGTAAATAGTATGTACATCGCTACAGACTACATCAATAGCTTACCAAGACTAGAAACTCCGGAGCACACTTCTGATCGTGAGGGATTCTTTCACTTACATGACATTACTGGCAGCGTAGATAATACAACGCTAGAATATATTATAAGAGATCACGACAAAGGACACTTTGAAGCTCGCAAGGAAATGATGATCCAACTAGCAGATGAGCTTAATGCACAGCTAGAAAAAGAAGTAGTGACTGTAGAGATCAAAGATCAATACTTTAATATGCGTGAGAAAGTGGAACCTGTAATGCACATTGTGGATATTGCAGAGGAAGCAATGAAATCGCTAGACATAGAACCACTTATCAAACCTATACGTGGTGGTACAGATGGATCACAACTCTCGTTTATGGGATTACCGTGTCCAAACATTTTTGCTGGCGGTCATAACTTCCATGGGCGATATGAATATGTACCTGTAGAGAGTATGATGAAAGCCGTTGAGGTCATTGTAAGAATTACAGAAATCACAGCACAAAAGAACGCTTAAGACAACGCTCGCAATTAGCGAATTTCGAATAACTATCGTTTTATAAATTAGCTCACTTATGAATCCTTCTGCCACTGGCTGGATAAATAAACACTTCCCAAAGCTTCTTGACTATCTAGTTAAGAACCCTATGGATGAGCGTGCATTTTATGATTCGCTACGAGCCAAGGGTTTTATCTATGGACACTCTCTAGATACCTTGCTGGATAGTGAGTCCTCACAACTTAAGTGGACGGTACAGGAGAAAACAAAGATTAACCTCTTTGACGCACTTGCTTTTACGTATTACGATACGATTGCAAATGCTAGGCAAGAAGATTGCCTAGAAGCTATCGTTTCGTTTTATAGACAGTTAGATAAAAAGGAACAATACTTTATTAAAATTCCATTGGGTAATGAATCTGCGGCTGCTAAGGTGGAAAAGATTATCCATCAGCGAGTGCAGACTAATGAGTCTGCCTTGCAGAAGAGTTTTAGTCATCTTATCACTAATGCTTTAGTGTTTATAGATATTCTAAGTTTTGATCACTACCTCATTACCCAAGGTGATCCCTACGATTATGCAAAAAACCTAGAGGCTGTTCTTACAGAATCTATATGGCTGGCATTGCAACAAAAGGAAAGTAAGGATGAATATAACAAACTCCTTATAAAGCTATTTGAAAGCTCTGTACGCTATAACGAACTCATAAAGCACACGCATACCAAAGTCTCTGAGATTAATCTCGGGATTATCACAGAACCTCTGGAGCAACAATACCTTCTCGACTTATGTAGCTTATCCTTATGGGATGACGAGAAAATCGATAAGCATGAACGCGAATTCATCATGCAGTTCTGTACGATTATGGGTCTTGATGAAAAAGGCTACCTAGATGCTGTACTTGCCGTAAAAACATTCCTGACGGAACACGGCACAGAGATATCGTATCTTAAATACAGTAATCCTATAAAGCACTTTTATAGTCAGACGACTTCTTCTGTGGGTAATCTTATCTCACGCAATAGCAACCGCCTTGTGAGAGAAATAAGAGAGAGTCGTGACTTAGTGATTTTACTAGGTCAGTCTACTACACGTGATTTATCTAAAGAAGAACGTAAACTAGTAAAGAAACAACTACTTGACATTTGCAAGAGCATACCGTCACTCGCAGTATTCTTACTTCCAGGAGGCGGATTATTACTACCTATTCTCGTGCGATTAATCCCGACAATGCTACCTAGCGCTTTTAATGAAAATCTTGAGGATTAAGCAATCCACGTTTTAAAGTCTTTTACACGCTCCCTGCTCACAATAATCTCTTGCTCGCTCCAGGTGTTCAGCTTTATTTTTAGTCTTGAGTTTGTGTACGCAATGATATCTGCTATCGCATTGATGTTTACGTAAAATTTCCTGCTTACGCGGAAGAATGTCTCAGGCTCTAGATCATTCTCTAGCAGTTCTAGCGTTGTATCCAGCAAATAATTACGTCCATCTATTGTACCAGCATACGTTCCTTTGTTTTCACTATAAAAACACTCAATCTCATCTATAGGAATCATTTTTATATGCTGCCCTATTTTTGTCGTAAAACGCTTTTTATACTCACGTTCTACTGCTGTTGCGCCTAGTAGCTTACGGATGTCTTCAAAGTTAAGTGACACATCTTGTGCCTTAGGCATGCGCTCTTTATACTTGTTTACTGCTTTTTCAAGATCTTCGTCGTCTATTGGTTTTAATAAATAATCTACGCTATTGAGTTTAAAAGCTTGTAGCGCATATTCATCAAACGCAGTGGTAAAAATAATAGCACTCTTCACCTCTACTTGATCAAAAATCTCAAAAGACAACCCATCTGAAAGTTGGATATCTAGAAAAATCAAATCTGGGTGTGTATTTGTTTTAAACCAAGCCACAGCTTCCTCTACAGAATGCAGCATTTCATTTACAGTAACTCCTACTTCGGCAAGCATTCTGTTAAGGCGTCTTGCAGATGGTTTTTCGTCTTCTATAATGAGTACGTTCATGGATTGGTTGTTTGATGATTTTTTTGATGTACGTAAAAATACTAATTCTTTATTCTTGTATGACAGGTACGCCCTCTTTCCAGATCTTCGCTATCGAGTTCATGTGCATCACATCTTCTACGGGAGATTTATCAAGCAATAACATATCTGCTTTAAAGCCTTCTTTTATATAACCTACGTTCTCTAGAGAAAACTTATCTGCCGGTAATGAGGTGGCACTTGCTAGCACTGCTTCCATAGGTAATCCCGCTTTCGCGAAAAAAGCCAATTCCTTATACAAATCGCTGCCTATATTAATATTGGCATTTGGTGGATCTGTACCAGCTAGAATTGGAATACCTGCATCATATAAACGCTTAACTTCCTTGAGGAGACGCGCTTCTATTTCGGCAGTTTCTTCGGCTGTTTTGTTGTAGTACAATGGCTGAATCAATACTGTGGTAAGTATGGTAGGTATCACAAAGAAGTTTGCATCTTCATTAAGTTGATCGAGCTGTGCTGCTGTGAGAGGCTCATCATTATAAATATGCACGAGACCATCTGCACCGCTTGAGAGTGCATCAAAAGCATCTTGTGCTCGTGAAACGTGTACTACGGCAATTTTATCTGCTTTATGAGCTTCTCTAATAATAGCCGCTACGGTTTCTTTATCAAGTGTAGCTTTCCAAGGTTCTACAATGATTTTTATGTAATCAACTCCAGCGGCTACACGATCTGCTACCCATTGTTGCGCATCTTCTGGCGCCGAAAGCGTAGGGATAGGAAAACCGTATTGTGTACCGTGACCGCCTTCTGTGGTAGCTGCATATCCTGCGCGATACAATCTAGCATTCCCAGAAGTATCTCGCAGATTAATCATTACCTCTTGCATTGGCTCCATGCCGTGCATGTCTAGCAAATTGAGAACACCTGCTTGTGCTGCTTCTTGTAGTTGTGGAGCCGCCCATGTATGTACATGAGCATTAGTAAGAGCTGGCATTAAGAACCTCCCAGTGCCGTCTATAGTAGTCTGTGCAGTAAGTGGGTTTGAAGACACCTCGCTGATGATTCCGTTGTCTACTTTTACAAATTGATTTGCTAAGATTTCGGTGCCGTCAAATAAGGTTACATGTTCTACTACAAAACTTTGCTGCGCGCCCACGGAGTAAAAGCTTACTAATAGTAAGATAACTAACGTATGTCTCATGATTTCCTGTTTTCGCGAAAGCGGTTTGAAAACTCTTCTTCCTCTTGATCCATAAATTCTTGAATCTTGCGATCTTCCCATTTCTTTAACCCTTTAAAGAAGCGAAAGCCCTTAAAGACATATATCCAATGCACTAGCAGCGATAATCCCCAGAAAAATGGTGTTGTATAACGTACCCACCAAGGTGCATTCCCTAGCACATCGAAGTTAAAAAACATCCCCGAATAGAATAGCTGCAAGAGCGTATTTATAATCAGATAGACGGTGAGATGCCTGTAAAATCCTTTCTCTTCTTCTACACGTTTTTTTGCGCGTTCGTATTTGCTCGTAGTTGATTCCATTATTTTTTAAATAGTGTATTAGACTGTGATTCTTGTTCTTCTTTTTTTAAATGCTCCTCTATCTTACGTTGTTCCCAGCCTTTACCTAAAAAGAAGTTCAACCCGAAGAGTTTTATAGCATCTATAATAATCCCTAACAATGAAAAGCCTATGACCCACAATACCCACGGATTACGAAACTCATTTACGAAGTAATTAATGACTGCTACAATAGCAATAAAAATAAGGGAGTTAATTAACCTACTATAGAATTTCTTAACCTTTTGAACATGCGCTGTGGCTCTTTGATACTTTTCTTGTTGCGTTTCCATGTTATCTTATTTAAAGTCCTCGTTACGAATGTACTCATCTATCTTACGTTTTTCCCAATCTTTTGAGAAGAAAGGATTCCAGCCAAAGGTCTTTGCAGCGTGACTTAGTATTCCGATTCCCCAACCTGCGATAGGAAATATAGCCCAGAAAAAACCTGTGGTATAAAAGTTTAATGCTAAGAAGAAGCATACAAAGATGAGGTATGTCCCTAGGTGCGTATAAAACTCTTTAAGCTCGCTTACTCTTGCTCTTGCTCTATCGTACTTTGTGTTTTCTGTTGATGTGTTCATGATGTTTGTTTTTTGTTTGATGGTGTAAATATCATATCAAACCTTCTTTTTAAAAAGTAGTACTTACCGAAGTGTAGAAATTCATTACTGAATTGTAAAACTGTCATAAACTCGTTGACATCACTTCTCATAAACCGTATCTTTATGTAAAAAAAAGTTATGTTCGGATTATTTAAAAAGAAAAGCGAAGTAGAAAAACTTCAGGAAAAACACAAAAAGGTTTTAGAAAGGGCGTTCCAACTATCTAAGAGTGATAGAAGTGCAAGTGATAGTTTATATGCAGAAGCTGCAGAGATTGAGAAGCAAATATCACAGCATTCGTAATTTTCTATACAAATTGTTACCATATCGTTAACTATTTGTAAAAAAAATTATATTTTACAACTGCAAACAAAAACACTCTAGTATGAAATCCCTATTCAACTCATCGCCAAAACTGAGGCGGTTAATGGCATATCGTAAAAAAGCGATGTGCAACGCAAAAAAATGGAGCAATAAAGATGAAATGGCTAGTCACAGCTACCAGATTATGGTGCATGTAATTGACCAAAAGCTCTCTGCACTTACTGTTAATAAATAAGCAATAAAGAGTCCATACTCACTAGCATAATAATACGTACCCCATTATATTTGTGAGTATGGAACCTTTTATAGTATCTGCCCGAAAATACCGTCCCACCACTTTTAAAGATGTTGTTGGGCAACAGGCTATTACTAACACTTTAGAAAACGCAATACGCAACAACCACCTCGCTCAGGCGCTACTTTTTTGTGGTCCTCGTGGTGTGGGTAAGACGTCTTGTGCACGTATTCTTGCAAAGCAAATCAATACCGACGAGAATACAAGTCCAGATGAGGACTTTGCTTTTAACGTATTTGAGCTTGATGCAGCGTCAAACAACTCTGTAGATGATATACGTAGTCTTATAGATCAAGTACGCATCCCGCCACAGGTAGGAAAATACAAAGTGTATATTATTGATGAGGTGCACATGCTCTCTGCAGCGGCCTTTAATGCGTTTCTTAAAACACTAGAAGAACCTCCTAAGCACGCTATCTTTATACTAGCGACTACAGAAAAACATAAAATCATCCCTACGATACTTTCTCGTTGTCAGATTTTTGACTTCAAGCGTATTACAGTTACAGATGCTCGCAAGCAC
Source organism: Dokdonia sp. Asnod3-C12 (assembly GCF_045063975.1). Lineage (NCBI taxonomy): Bacteria > Pseudomonadati > Bacteroidota > Flavobacteriia > Flavobacteriales > Flavobacteriaceae > Dokdonia > Dokdonia sp. Asnod3-C12. The sequence goes on along the minus strand of NZ_JBEFNY010000003.1, from coordinate 3,043,552 downwards.
CTTGTACAGATCGCGATAGAAGAAGGTATTGAAGCAGATGAAGAAGCATTACATATCATTGCTCAAAAAGCAGATGGTGCGATGCGTGATGCCTTATCCATTTTTGACCGAGTAGTGAGCTTTAGTGGTAAAACGCTTTCGCGAAAGGCAGTTACAGAGAACTTAAACGTTCTAGACTACGATACCTATTTCACCACCACAGATTATCTGCTTACAAACGATATCCCACAGGTACTCGTACAGTATAATGATATCTTGTCTCGTGGTTTTGATGGACATCACTACATAGCTGGTCTTGCTTCTCACTTTAGAGACTTAATGGTTTGTAAAAATCCGCCGACGATTCATTTACTGGAAGTAGGCGATACGACTAAGAAAAAATACTACGAGCAATCACAAAAGACAGATATGGCTTTCTTAATGGAAGCTATCAATATTGCAAATGACTGTGATCTTAAATTTAGAACCAGCCGTAACCAGCGACTTCTAGTAGAACTTTGTCTCATGCAACTTGCCTCTATCACTTTTGATGGAGAAAAAAAAAATGACGGTCCATTCTTAGTACCTCCCTCTTATTATAAAGTAGATCATACACAGACTGGCGCAGCACCACAAACGCAAACGGCAGTCACTCCAAATAATACTGCAGCTACACAAGCACCAAGTGCTACAAATGCTGCTCCAGTAGCAGCACCTGCTGCGCAAGCTACGAGTACTCCTACTCCGCCGCCTACTGTACAGCAAAATGTTCCTGTACAAGAAAATACCGTTGCACCAAATACAGTTGCTCCACAAGCAGCGCAAGCGCAAACGCAAAACGAAGCTCCTGCACAAAACACAGCGGCGGCGCAACAACCTGCTCCTGTAACGCCTCAAGCATCACCCACCACTCCTAGCGTACCAGAATTGTCATTGCGCAAGGATCGTGTGTCTGGGTTGTCACTTAAAGGATTACAGCGTAAAAAGGAGCTAGAGCTAAAGAAAGCGAACAAAAAAGTAGATGTAGAAAATCTACCTACGGAGCCATTTACCGAAATCGCAATGCAGGCTGCCTGGGCAGAGTATGTAAAACGTCTTCTTGCAAAAGGAGAACGTATTATTGCCTCTAACCTAGAAGCAGATCAGCCGACATTGAATGGGACTACCATCGAACTAGAATATCCTAACGAGACGATGAAAATTGAAGTAGAACGCGCTCAAGGGCCACTACTTGAATTTTTAAAACGTAGTCTCAACAATTATGATATTACTTTAGGAATTACGGTAAATGAAGAAGTACAGCGCAAGTATGCCTATACTGCTCAAGAAAGATATGACAAACTACGAGAACACAATCCTGCGCTAGATATCCTCAGGAAAACATTTGATCTCGACCTATAAAAAAATACGCTATGGAAAATAAAGAAGCTATCCAGATGCTCCACCTTAAATTACCTACAGATCCTCGCTGGGTAAATATTGTAGAAAAAAACATTGAAGAAATACTTACAGATCACGCCTACTGCGAGCAGAAAGCTGCTTCCAGTGCGATTTCCTTTATCATAGGTTTTCCAGAATACACAGAGCTTGTGAGTGCAATGAGTGATCTTGCTATGGAAGAAATGAGCCACTTTAAAATGGTGCATGACATCATGGTAGAAAGAGGATTACACCTAGGTCGTGAGCGCAAGGATGCTTATGTGCACAAGCTACGCTTCTTTTTCCCAAAAGGAGGATCAAGAGTAGAGAGTTTAGTAAATCGCTTGCTAGTTGCGGCGCTTATTGAAGGTAGAAGCTGTGAGCGTTTCCGCTTACTGTCTGAGGAGCTTGAAGATAAAAAGCTTGCGAAGTTTTACCGCAAACTCATGATAAGCGAGGCTGGACATTACACGATGTTCTTAAATTTTGCTCGACAGTATGGAGACAGAGCAAAAGTAGATGCGAAGTGGCAAGAGCTACTAGATTTTGAAAAGCAGGTGATGAAAGATCTTAGTGTTACAGAAACCATACACGGATAATATTTCCACTAGTTTTCTCACCTAAACACAAGCTTATATGCGCACACGTTTTCTTATCATTTCTTGTTTAGTAATGAGCTGTATCGCTTGTAAGGAGAAAGCTGTTGTGCAAAAACCAACCACACCTTTTGATTATCTACTAGGAGACTGGGAGCGAACTAATAGTAAAGGCGGTAGTGAGACCTTTGAACACTGGAAAACAGTTACGGCTACAGAGCTACGTGGTCATGGTTACACCTTAGAAGACGAGGACACCGTTTTTAACGAGCGCATACGCCTTGTACAAAAGAAAAACGAGTGGCAACTACAGATAAGTGGCCCTAATGAAACGCCAACCGTTTTTAAAATCACTGAGAATGATGGCAAGTCATTTACGGCAGTAAATCCTGAAAATGAATTCCCGAAGGTGATTACCTATTCTTACTTTGATGATGTGCTTACGGCGACTATCTCCTCAGAGGAAATGGAAATTCCGTTTATATTCTGGAGGGTAGAAGATTAATCTTCGGCGAGTAGGTTGTCTATAATGGTTCTTATACTATCGCTATTCCAGTCTGAGGCACCTGTTTCTTTTACCACTATATTTCCTTCTTGATCTATAATATAACTTGTAGGTATCGAGCGTTCAAAAAGTAGCTCCGGGGTTTCCATCGCAGGTAAAACTGCTGGGAGTTTTAGTTCTCTTTTGGTCATAAACTTTTTGACTACTTCAGGATCTTCGTTTGTGATGAGCAAGAACGTTATTTTATCTCCATAATCTGCATACAGTTCGGCTATAGATGGTAGTTCGGCAATACACGGAGGGCACCAGGTTGCCCAGTAACTTATAAAAGTCACTTTGCCCTTCCCTACGCCTACTTCGGCTGGGATTCCTTCTAGTGAGCTTACTTTATAATCAAAAGACTGGAGTTGAGTTTGGTCCTTTTTCGCGAAAGCGGACGGAGAAAATATCGCCACCTTCACCTTATTTATTGCCACTTGGATAGGAGTCCTCGTCTGCGGGATAATAAGCAGGAGAATCACAATGATGAACACTATATTTTGCCAACTAAATCTTTTTTTCTGAGCCATAGGGAATAAAAAAATGCGTGTGCACGATGAGTCGTACACACGCATTAAACTTACGTTTTTTTATACTTAATTACGAGTAACCGTGACAGGTTCTGATAAGTCAAAACAACCGCTTAGGTCATTTGCATTTGCACCCACCATAAGACCGGTAAGTCCTTCCTCATAACGCAGGTACCAGATAAGGCAAACGCCCGTCCCAGCATCGTCAAAGTTTACGCCCTCTACCGCAGCCAGTGTAGGTGGTAATCCCAGAATCTCTCCAGTATCTGTAGTGATCACCCAGCTATTTAAAGCGCCTACGCTCTCTCCCGTAAGACCTAGCCCGCTTACCATATCTGGTGTGCCGTCTACGGTAAAGGTAAAAGGACCTCCAGTAATTTCGGCAGCGATGGCCTCGTTACGTACTACTTCTACAGGTTCAGATAAGTCAAAAACTCCCGTTAGGTCATTTGCATTTGCTCCCACTTCTAGTCCATCTAGTCCTGGCTCATAGCGCAAGTACCAGATAAGGCAGATTCCTGCTCCTGCATCGTCAAAGTTTACACCTTGCACCGCATCGAGTGTAGGTGGTAATCCTAAAATTTCGCCAGTGTCTGTGGTAATCACCCAGCTATTCTCAGATCCTACAGAATCTCCCATAAGTGATAAACCGCTCACCATATCTGGCGTACCGTCTACACAAAACTCAAAAGGTCCTCCTACGATTTCGGCAGCAAGTGGTCCCGCGTTGCGATTTACTGTTAAGAAATTAGACAGTTCAAAATCTCCTATAAAGTCATCAAGATTTTCGCCCGTTGCTAGTCCGCTCAAGCCATCTTGATACGCAAGGTGATAGATGTAACAAGCACCCACGCCAGCATCATCAAAGTTTACACCCTCCAGCGCCTCCAGCGTAGGTGGGATTCCTAAGATGTTTTTAGAATCATCTGTCACTACAAAAGTGGTTACATCTCCCGCTAGTTCGCCAGTGAGTGTCACGCCCGTTACCATATCTGGTGCTCCATCTACAAAGAAGGAAAAAGGACCTCCTGCTAGTGTGCCAGCTTCTGGTGTGATTGCGTTTGTGGTGGTATCGTCGTCAGAGTCACACGATACAAGGATAGCTCCTAGAGCGAAGCATCCCATTAATAGTTGCTTTTTCATTATTGATAGTTTTTTTGATTTATATGGTAAATCTAAAACCATCAATATTGCTTAAATGTAAGCTAGCTTACATTTGGTAATTTTATGCCACTTTTATGCGAATTTCATTGCGAGAAAATTCTAAAAACTGCGTCGCCTTAAGCTCGTTCATAATCGCATTAAGCGTAGGTCGTGAGGTACCTATGAGACTCGCGATATCTTTTTGAGTGTATGGATGTTTGATCACGGTATCACCCGTATTTGGGCAGCAGTAGCCATAATCTTCGGCAAGCTCATTCATAAATTCCTTTACACGTGTGGTAGCATCTTTAAAGAGTAGCAAGTCTAGACGGCGCTCTAGCTTTTTAAACCTGATCCCGAGAAATTTATACACCTTAAGGCTAAAACTGTGGTTATTGCGCATTAAGTCCTGCATCTGGCACACCGGCACGGGGCAAACCGAGGTTTTTGCATCTATAGACTGTGCAAACTCACTGCGCGACTCCTCCCCTAGTATTGCCTTCTCGCCAAAGAGTTCGCCCTTAGTAAGTATTGCCCGCACCACCTCCTTACCATCCTCTGCATAGTAGCCCAGCTTTACCTTACCCTTCTCTATCAAGTACACCTTATTTGCCGCATCCTCCTCAAAGTAAATAAAGTCCTGCTTCCCGTATTGTGAGAAGTTATGCCGTTTTCTATACTGCTTTGTTTTGTGGGGACACAACACGCTAAAAACATTTACATCTTCAAGAAACCAGATTTTTGACATAGCGCGTGTAGGATTTAATTGTTACACATCTGTCGGCAACTACTCTGTAACCTTACAGCCAGTAGGCGTTTATAGCATTGTGGGTGTAGTACGCTTTCGCGAAAATGTCTCGCATTATATCTATATGCTTTTATGAGTAATGTGGTTAGTGGGTGGTTTTTACAGTGTGACTGCTGCCGAAATAGTATCTTTAATACCCATGAATCACTTCCCACTCACTACCGAACGGATCACCCTACGCCCTATCACGATTGCAGATCTTGATGTGATACACAACTTGCACTCACTACCAGAAACAGATGCATATAATGCACTTGGCATTCCTGAGAACATCGCAGCAACCAAGGCAATTATCACTCCCTGGATAGCAGATAACAACCAAGAGAACATCACAAACCACACCCTTGCTATGGTGCGCAGCGAAGACCATAAATTTATAGGACTCTACGGACTCAAAATAGGAAGCCCAAAATACCAAAGAGCAGAAATATGGTATAAAATACACCGCGACTACTGGAACAACGGCTATGCTACCGAAGCAACGCAAGCCATTCTCGATTTTTGTTTTGACAGCCTACACTTACACCGCATAACAGCTGGCTGCGCAGTAGAAAATACAGGTTCTTATAAAGTACTAGAAAAAGTAGGCATGACCAGAGAAGGCAGATGCAGACAGATCCTCCCACTAAGCACTGGCTGGGCAGATAATTATGAATATGCCATCTTAGAAAGCGATCCTCGCAAGCGCTAAGTATCACAGCGCACTCCTTCCTTATTTACAAGAAAAACTATTATTTTTAATTATTTGGCCCAAAATGAGGATTACCGTATGGAAGTTTGGATTTGAGGTGGTAGATTAGTGGTTTGCTTGTAGGTATTGATTATTTACAGCAATAAATAGTAATCTTTTGAAGCTCTTTTATGAACTGATATTCATTGGTTTGTGGGTGGGGTTTTGGTAGATTGCTCATATATTCAAGTTGTGTGTTTATAAAAAAACTTACTCAACTAAAATTACCATGAATGGAAAAAGGAATAGACTTTATAGAATCGCGAATATATCGACATATGGGCGAATCTAGTTTGGGTAAAAAACTAGTCGATTTACCACCTATTTTTAAAACTTTCATTGAACATTTTAAGTGGAATAACAGATTAATTAAATATGACAAACCTTTATATTTCCTTCCTTATTTAAAAGGAGGAGAAGTTTACTTGGATAAATGGGATTATGAAGAAATCTTTTCTAAACCAATAGTTTATCCTACAGATAATTTAAAGGAATTAGCTTTTATAACTATTGGTACAACAAGAGAGGGAATTCACGTGGGAACTAAAGGAAAAGATATAGATAAAATTTTCACTTTTGAAAACAATTTGGAAAACAGTCATATTCAAATTGCAGATAATATATTTCAGTTCGTGAATGGATTAACAAATAGTATTTCGGGAAGTTCTGAAACGGAAACGGATTATCGAAAGTATATGTCTGACGTTGGTTACGATGGAGAGGATTTAGAAGAAGAGGTTAATGACTGGAAAAAATGGAAGAGCAAACAAAAATTACAACACCGATCATAGCACTTAAGAAATAATGCAAGTCTTTGTTAATACTAAGTCTGGACGTTTTTAGAAAGACACTAGATTTTCAAATTTGACAATTCTCAAAAAATAAAATAATAATAAAATTTAAAAATTCGGCTTGTGTTTCATCCGAAAACCATTGTTTAATTTACACGCTACTAGCCATATACAGACACGTTGTAGCTTATTAAATCTGTCATTCGTAAATGGAAAAATTCTTTAAAATATTACAAGATAATAGTGAAGTTGCAACCTTTTTGATTGCAACATCTTTTACTGCAATTGGATTCATATTGAAAACGCTTATCGACACTCTTTTGGAGAATAGAAAATACAAGAATGATGTGAAAAAGCAATTTTGGACAGAAAAGTTAGCAGCTGCTAAAAAAACATCTGAATTTTACTATGAACACTTAGAATTGATAGGACTAATGATTCACCAAATAGACATCCAACTTGAACAAGGTATTTCCGAAGCTTTAAACGAATCAATTCAATCTACAATCAACAAATTATCTGAACGAAATACTAATCCAAAATCGTTTGAACATCATCATATTCATATGTTTTATGATGTTGACACAGATATATTTGACAATTTAAATACTGAGTCATTTGTTATCATACAGCAAATGGAAAATATAGAATTTTCAGAATCGGATACGACAACTGAAATTGATGAAAAACTGAATGAAGTAAAAACATTGTTAGTAGATTTAAAATCGAAACATGAAAATAAAAAAAGTACGTACAAAGCATATCTAAAAAAAATCAAAGAGGATATTAAAGATTTCGCAGAATAACGTGCTACAACCATTATATATAGTGTTGTAGCGAATAGAACAATTAGCGTTTAATTAAAAAGATGATTGTCTATTTGCAAAGTCACCAAATTCAACAAATTCTCAAAAATAAAATAATTAGTAAAATTTAAAAATTCGGCTTGTGTTTAAGCGAATGGTAGTTGCGTTTTTTCAGTGTTACTTTTCATATACTCGACCGTTAGGTGTAAGCTAAAAATATTATAAATTCAAAAATGATAAGCATTTTAAAAAACAATCAAAATTTAACTACTTTTAATTTTTATACTTCATTTTTAAAAGAAGTTGCTATTTATATAAAAGAGAATCAAAATATTGATTTTAAACTGGTTGAGCATGGAGATGATTTAGTTTTTGAGTCAAATTATAGAATTGACCCAATTACAATTCCTTTATTATTAAGCTTAATTGAGCAGTTAAGTAAATTTTACAAAAAACCTATTGAACTATCTTTATATAATAATAATGCAACCAAGGACGTTTTAAAATTTTTACAAAAAAGTGATTTTTTTAATATCGCTGGCGACAATACAAATCCATATTTCCCTTATGGAAGAGATATATTACATTATGATGAAGCTTACTTAGGGAATTTCACTAAAAAAGATCCAAGACCTGAGCATAGAGTAAGGTGTTACTCATTAAATGACAATAATCTATCAGAAAAACTTAAAGTATTTGGTAATGAAGATGAAAGAAGAGATTTTCTTATTTCAGAATACACTTACACTGTAAGAGAACACTTTCAAGAATTGTTGTTTGATAATGAAAACACTTCTTTAAAAGCAGATTTTTATATTGAAATCTTGTCCGAACTAATTACAAATGGTGTTTTGCACTCAAAATCTAACACCTTTGCCTTAATGTTTGTCAATAAATTTTCTACAAAATTCTCAATATCAGATAATGGAATTGGATTTGAAGAATCAATTAAATCAAAAGATGAAAATTTTATTTACAATCCTTTAGAATTAAAAATAAAACTTGACTCTCTCAAAATTTTAAATGTAAATGACAAAATTTTAAGCAATTTAAATTTTATCATGGAAACATTATTCTTTTCATCTTTAAAAAACCGACGCGGACTATTCGATTTAATGACTTCTGTTGTTTTAAATTCTAATGGATATTTTAGACTCCACACAAATAATTCCCAAATTATCATATCTAACCGAATGAGGAACGAGTTATTTGAGTTAAGTGCCCTTAGAGATAAACTCTTTGAATACCATAAGAATATTATAATAAATAGTATAGATGATGATAGATACAATAAAGAAATGGTTTTAATCAAAAATGAAATTTTGGATTATTTTGTAAAACTATATAAAAACATCTGTGATAAATACAATAATGATTTCAAATATTCTTCAATCAGGTTTTACAATGTGAGATTTAAAGGAGTTCACATCGAAGTAGAAATACCAACTGTGTAATTATGATAATATCTCTCATAGAAACTCCAGAATATAGTTACTTCAATTTACATGCAGAGGAAGTTATTTCTTCTAATTATTTAAATGATGATAATCAAGGTATTTATATTTCTAGTTTACAATTTGAAACTGCAAATAGACTTTTTAATTTTATTAAAGAGTCTACTTTTAAATCTACAGAAAACATAGTCTTAGATTTTGAAAACATTGAACATTTACAATCAAATATTTTTGATAAAATCATCGAAATTCGAAATCTTGATTACAAATTAGTTTTATTAAATATTTCAGAAAAAATAATTAAACAATTATCATTAGATGCAATTGTTAATTCAAAGAATAAATTCAACGATAAAAAAGGTTATGATATTTATTATTTTTTCGCTGAAACAAGTTCTGAATTATATGGAATTGAAATAAAAAGTAGCGCAGTTTTTTATGCTAATTTCAAAGATAGATTAAAGAACTATATTGATAAATATGAAAAACCACATGTATCTTCATTCGTATATCTTCATTCATTTGTAGATTTAAAAAAATTTATAAGCACTGAAAATCCATTTATATATTATGCATTATATAGACTCGCTATAAAAATAAAACATCAATGGGAACCCGAACTTCAAAATAAACCTATACTGGTTGGTCAAAGTTTAACAAGTACCTTTATTGTTTCTATCTTATCAAAATTATTAAAATTAGATATTCTAGTTTTTGATAAAATAGGTCCAATTACAAAATTGTATAATAAACTTGAAAAGCACAATTTTGAAAACAGAAAATATATTGTTGTTTCAGATTTGGTTTGCCTTGGTACAGAAGTAAAAATAACAAAAAATTTGATTGAATTTTCTGGCGGTAAATACCTAGGAAATGTATCACTTACAAAAATTGAAACTCTGAAAAGGGAAGACATAAAGCTTGACAACATAGATAGAACAATATCTGTTTTTTCCATTTCAAATAAAAATAACCTTGAGTTAAACTACCACATATACACCAATTTAGAAAAGTCACATGAATAGTATAATATTACATATATCAGACCTACATATTTCATTGGATAAAAAAATTGGTGGAGAGGTAAACAATCATGATTCATATTTAGATACTTCTTCAAATGAAGAGCCTTCATTTTTTTTTATTGATAAATTTATTTCAACTATCAAAAAGGACTTCTTAGACTATCAAATATATCTTTTAATTACAGGAGATATAACAGATAGAGCGGAAATAAAAGAATTTGAATTTGCATTAAAATTTATTGATAAAATAATTAGTGAATTAAATATTGTCAAAAAAAATGTATTATTAATTCCTGGTGACCACGATTTAAATAGACGTTCTATTGAGAATTTATTAGAACTAAATGAAAACAGTACATTAAAAGAAGTTAATAATGCCAAATTCGAAAATTTTAAAAATTTTTATTACAAATTGCTTAAAAAAGAATTTGACCCTAACAAAATAATTTTTGATAATTTGTTAATTGAAAACTCAATTAACCTGCTAGGTATTAACTCATGTACTAAACTCAATTTAACAAATAGACTAGGAAATATTCCAATACAACAATTTGAAGAAGAATTACGTTCAATACCAATTTCTGGTAAACAAAAGCACATAGCTTGCTTTCATCATAATTTAACATCTGCTTATGAGAACAAAAATGATGGTCAATGGGACAAAGAAAATAGACAGTCCTTACTTGATAAACTTTTAACTAATGGAGTTGAATATGTATTTACGGGTAACGAACATTCAAATAGTTGTAAAAGTTTGTTTTTAGGGAATATCACAACAAGTGATTCTGGTTGTTTAAGTTCCAAAAAATATGATTCAACATTTAAAATATATAATATTTTAATTTCTGATGATGTTATTTTAACGAATAAAATATACTCTCTTCAGAAAACCAATGGAAACGATTCAGTATACGAATGGGATATTAGAACTAACAAAACTTTTAAGCAACCCGAAGAATTTATAATTTTTAAAAAAACTCCTCCACCACCAAGTGAAGTAACAGAAATCCTAAGTGAAGAACCTAAACTTGATGATGCTGATCAAAAAGAATTTAAGAATGAACCTGAGAAAATAGAAAGTAAGATCTACTATAATAAAGAATTCACAGACATCTTATATGATAAAGTAAAAGAATTAAATCTTTTCCAGTCTGGTCATTTTCACTGGAGCGAAACTTCGAGAGCACATAATTGGATTGACACATCAAAACTTATTGAAAATAAAGACAATCTTAGTTTCATAAAAAATGCAGTTATTGATGTTATAGAAAAAAAGAAGTTTGCAAATAAAATTGATTTAATTATTGGATTAGGATATGAAGGAAATATAATATCATCAAAAGCAGCAATAAAATTTAATAAGCCTTATGCTTTTTTACCTTATTCATATAGGCATGATGAACATCATAAGTACGAAAATGAACTAAATTTTAATAATGAAAGTAATCATTATAAAAACATTTTAATTATTACTGATGTTGTTAATGATGGAAGAACTATTAGAAAATTAATTAGAAAAAGACAGAATGATTTTTTTAAAAATGTAGACAAAGTATATGTAGTCTCTTTATTTTATACTGGAGAGTCTATATTAAACAATAATATATTAAACTATGATTTCATAAATACAATACCTAATTATGATATTGAAAAAGATGAAGAGGTTAATAATATTGAATTCTATACTGTAAAAAGTTTAAAAGTAGAGAAATGTCCTTATGGTGATGACTTCAGAGAAACCTGTTTAATTGTTAAAGACGGCTTAGGCTGTATAAATCTTTTTTATGATGAATCGAAATATATAAAATAAGTCTACTCCTAAATAATACTGTAATAAATAACTCGAAAACACCAAGTCCAACACCACTCACAAATGAATCAAATCTCAACTAAAAACATACATCTATTACCTGATCCAAGTGCTTTGAAAGAGATTTGTAAATCTCTTGCTGCACTAGAAGCAATAATATGTCCAGAATGGGAGTACAGATATTACTCTTACCAAAAAGACTGGAGTGCAACAGAAGAGTTTTGTGAGATGAGAAATGGTCAAGGTGACCATATGCTAATCGTTTTTAGTGAACATGAAACGTGTATCAATGGGTTTGATCACGAAAGTGAGTTAAATGGATGGAAAGAAATTGAAGTAAAGGAAACTAAGTCTTTGTTTTCAAAGTTATTTGGGTCTAAAAAAGAAATCAAAACACCCCTAACTCAAGAAATAGCCCTTGGAATTCTTGATAATTTACCGCCAGCGTTTAACGAGTTCATATACGGAGAACCTGTGAAAAGTATAGGAACCACTTTTTGTGTATGGCAGACCAAAACTGATGATAGTTGGAACATGGGAAAAGCAATACACCTTGATGATGATTACGAGGATGGTTCTAGCAATTTATTCCATTTACTAGATAGAAATCCCATGACCTTTAAAAACTGGGCTGAGGAATACTATGAAGAAGAATTTGAACATAGAAAACTTGATATAGCATTGATAGAAAAAATTTATTCTGGTAGTACGATAACAAAAGAGTTAGTTCTTAAGATAAACCCCAATTATCAAGACTTCCCAAAACTTAAAAGCGAATTAGATGAGATAGGTTATAGTAATGAGTTGTAGTAACCCTACTTCTAACCTTCTACATCTTTACAAAACCATTACCTCACAATCTTAAAACCATCCTCTTGAGAATCTTCATTATTATTGTATCGGTGTTCTTGTTGTCTGTTTCTTGTAAGAACAATAATGACACGAAAGAAATTATAAATACCTTCAATGAGTTTAATAAAGCCAATATTGAAATGAATGGTGAAAGACTTTATCAATTGAGCGATTCGGAATCACATAAATATTATGAAAATTTATTGACTAAAATATTAGATCTAGATTCTATCGCGATATCTAAATTAAATATAAGTGACAAGATTAATTTATTATCCGCAAGGTCTGTAATCAAAGATTCAGAATTAAAGAAAATGAGTCCAAAAGATTTAATGATTGAAATGTACACCAACGTAAATACAATGGATACGATAAAAGTTAATGCCATTAAAAGAATGGAAATTGCCAATATCAAAATTGAAGACAAAACTGCAACTTCTGACTTTGCTATAAATGGTAGCGTATTGTCGCCTAAAGTAAATTTGAAATTCTCAAAAGAAGATGGTAAATGGAAATTTAACGTGATTTCTATGGCTGACTTTACAGAAAAACAAATAGTAAGTATGTGTGAACAAAATGGAATTTCTCAAATGGAATTTATTGAATTTATTTTTGCAGACCCACATGTTCAGAATAAAAAGATTAAACAGTTAGATGACGTTTGGAATCCAATAAAATAGCTATAGACAACAAAGAACTGAGTTAAAAATAAGCCTAGTCCTACCCTACAACTCATTTAGAAAACCATTACCAAACAAACTTAAATCCATCCTCTTGAGAATCTTCTTTGTTATTTTATTGGTGTTCTTGGTGTCTGTTTCTTGTAAGAATGACAAGACTGCAACAAAAGTTGATAGTTTTAACCTATCAGTACAAGCTAAAAATTTTCCTGACAGCACTAAAGTTGTTCTTTTTAATAGAGATATTGATAAGGATATAGACTCAGCTTTTGTGGTTAATGAACGCTTTGACTTTTCTGGAACAGTAGCGCTACCATCGTTATCTTATTTGAACTTTTATGATAAAAACGGTAAGCCACTAGAACCTTATACTTATTTCTTTTTAGAAAATACCAATATGTCGGTCCTAGGAGAGTACTCAGACTTTCTTAATGCTAAAGTAACAGGCTCTGAGCAAACAGATTTATATACCTTATATAACGCTATATCTCAAGACAGCGATACATCTAATAGGTTTCAGAAAGAAGTAGACTTTCTCTACGCTAATGCCAATAGCCAAATGGCCTTGACGGAACTACTATACAAGAAAAAACAAATCTCAAAAGATAGCTTGTTACTCTTTTATGAGAAATTAGATACAATCAATACAAACTCAATAAAGGGTCAGGAGTTACTGAACTATGCAAAAGCGATTGATATCCAAGCTGGAGATAGATTTAGAGACATCAAAGGGGCAGATCTAGAAGGCAAACAACACAAACTCTCTGACTATGCTGGAAAAGTAATTTTATTAGATTTCTGGGCAGCTGGTTGTCGTCCTTGCCGTTTACAAAACAAAAAGGAGTTTCCTGAGTTGGTTAAAAAATATAGCAAAGACGATTTTGTTCTCATAAGTTATTCCCTTGACACTGATAAAATGGGCTGGAAACAGTCAAGCGAAAAGGATGATATTAATTGGCTTAATATTTCCGATTTACAAGGAATGAAAGGTGATAATGTCTCAAAATATGCCGTAACCGCTATTCCTAATAGCTTTTTAATTAATCAAGACGGTATTATCATTAAATCGTTCGTAGGCTTTACTGATGGCTCAAACACGATTGAAAAAGAGATTAATAAGCTTTTGAAGTAGTCATAGTTTTATTTAAAAAGTAATTTTATAATTTACGCTCGGTAAGACTTATACGAGACTTTACTATCACCTAACAACTCACAAACCATTCATTACAATCAAAAATTAATCATGAAAAAATTATTGTTTTTAGTACTCATCAGCTTCACTTTATTAGCATGTTCATCAGATGATGATGCAAGTCCAGACAATTTACAACTACGAATTACAAACGTAAGCACTTTTGATTATGACAATATACAAGTTAGCACCACTGGCGACTTAGTTGATTTTGGGGATTTAGCTGCTGGCACTAGCTCTGAGTATATTGTTTTTGAGTCGGCTTACAGATATGGTTTTGTTGAGTTTCAAATTGATGGAGAAACTTTTACATATCAGCCTATAGATTATGTAGGAGAAAGACTCTTAGAAAATGGGAAATATGCCTACGAAATAGATGTAGACATAGAAAACCAAAGGGTGTTATTGTCATTGAAGATTGAGTAAAGGGTTTATTCTTTTAGATAATTAAGAGAATATGCGTAAGTTCTATTTGACTTATGAGAAATCCGAAAAGCTCTCTACAAAATATAAAAAGAACAAACCGAAAACGTTGTCTGCGTTATTGATATCCGAAACAACGTTTCGGATATCAGAAAATGAAAACATTATATCAAGTTGGTCGCACTACTTAAAATTTATGCATATTGAAGGTGAAACGAAGGTGATTTTATAATTTCCAATTTAAAAGGTATACAAAGCCTAATAACCCACCAATAATACTTCTTGAAAAGAAATGGAAAGCAATTCAATAAAGGAAAATTATAAAAATTTTACTACGGAAGAACTATTAAAACTAGTGCTAGAGCTTAAGTCTATAAAGCCTGAATATATTCCTTTACTACAAGAAGAGCTTATTAATAGAAATGAAGTACATAGAGCATTAGATATAACCAAATATTTAATTTCTATTAAATATCATATTTCAGATGATGCTTTATTTGATACTATTTTAAGCTATCGAAAATCATTAATGCCAGAAGATGAAATTGATATAAAATTAAAAGAGGACTATAATATTAGTCCTGAATATGCTCAATTGATTCATATTAGTCTTCAAGCAAAAGGTAAAGAGAATATTGCTATAGGAATTGCAATGATCATACTACCATTGATCTTTGGTTTACTCTTATTAAATTCAGGAGCTCTTATCGGTATAATACCACTATTATTAATTGGAATTGGCATCTGGAGATTAAAAAAAGGAATTGATCAATCGAAAACTAGATAATCAAAAAAAGAAGATTTTATTAAGAATAGCTAACAATAATACAGAACCCTGATTAACAACCTCTACAATTCCTTATTTTTAAGTTTACAAAACCAAAATCCCAATTCAACCACACCAATGAAAAAACTACTACTTCCCCTACTCCTAGTTGGAATTCTTATTGCAGGATGCAATCCGGCTACAGAGAAAACAAATACGCTACAAGAGTTCTTTAGTTATACTGAGAATGGCGAGACCTTAATCAGTGCGCATCGTGGTGGTAAAAGTTATGCAGGCTACCCTGAGAACTGCTTAGAAACCATGAAATACATCAAAGAGTCTATTCCAAACGCGTTGTTTGAAATTGACGTGGCAAGTAGTGAAGATGGCGTTCTATTTCTTATGCATGACAGTTCCCTAGAAAGAACAACAACAGGCTCTGGAAGAGTTGATCAAAAAGATTGGGCAACACTCTCACAACTCCACCTAAAAGATGATTTTGACTCCATCACTAATTATAAAATCCCGTTATTCAAAGACGTGTTAGACTGGGCAAAAAAGGAAAACGCCATACTCACGGTTGACATTAAGCGCAGCGTTGATCCAGAGCTTGTACTTCGTTTTATAGAGGAACATGATGCCTTAGAACAATCGGTAATTATTACTTACTCTATGGAAACGGCACAACAACTTTACAAGTTAAATCCTGAGGTTGTACTTTCTGTTAGCATTAGAAATATGAAAGAGTTTGATACGGCAGCTAGCTCTGGCATTCCATGGAAAAATATGGTCGCTTTTACGGGAACCATAGAATCAGATCCATCATTATATGCCAAATTACATGAACAGGGAGTGATGTGCATGCTAGGAACTTTAGGAAACCTTGATAAAAAAGCCAAAGCAAGAGGCGATGTACTCTATAAAGAATGGACAAAGCTTGGCGTAGACGTTTTTGCAACCGATAGACCACTTGAAGTGCAAAAAGCGCTTTCAAAGTAGCAAATCAACCAGCAACACCTAGTGTTAAAATAACCCAGCAACAGCATTTACGACCTTAGATTACCACACCAATGAACAGACTAACACTTCTACTCCTTTCAATCGTATTAATTTCTTGCAACAACACCGAAAAGAAAGAGCAGCTTCCAGAGAAAAAGGAAGTTGTACAACCAACAATAAAATCCATAGAGGAAGTTAAAAGCAAAATCAAACGTTTTAATGATTTCATCCCGAGCGATTATGAACTTGTGATTTCTAGAAATGAACTCAATAAAGTAATGTCAGATTTTAATAAAGACGGCGTTTCTGATTATGCGGTATTACTAGCCAGCGGAAAAAACGACAGAGACTACTCAAACACAAAAGACGTGCGACTTGCGATTTTTGAAGGACAAGCAGATGGTTCTTTCGTACTCAAAAGCCAAACCGGTAATTTGACTTCGGCCTTTTTACATGTAAACCCTAACCGAAGAATAAAAGTTGCCAGAGCAAATGTGATCAGTGTGAAGCACGAATCGATGAGACATGATTATGAGTTACAAATCAAATATGACAAAACATACAACGACTATATGCTCATAGGCTCCGAATATAACAACTACGGCAACGCCGCAAAAGATGGAGCAGGAAACATAAGCTCCAACTTTATAGAAGGTAAAAGAGTGTCCACTATTGGTAAGAAGAAAACAACGAATTTAGATAAGAAGCTATTGCCTATTTCTGCAATAAACGATAGTACTGTTTATGAATTAATTGGTGGGTAGGGTTCGTTGAAGTTGAAATTGAAGTTGAGTTTGTAAAATCTAACACTTTGCCATACCTCAAAACCATCATCTAATCACAAAACCTATTAAACCAATAGTTGTTTCACGCTGTATAAAGGGAGATTACGCTCAATGAAGATGAGCAATTAACTAACTAAATATCAATGCTCTAAAGATAGTTTTGTGTCAATATAAATCATAAAACTTTTGACATGCCTACAGAAACAAAAAAATCAGACAACGTTCTTGAACAATTTTTAAGCGAATTTGAAACCTTAGTATCCGGAATCACCGAGCACGCATTAAAAAATGCAGAGGACGAAGATGAAAAGGCGGTGATACAATCATTTGCACCATCACTTAATAATCAAATTTTTGAACTCAATCAGTTTATTAGAGAAGGTTCAAAAAAGTCATCTAAGCAACAAGAACGAGATGTACTAGAAGTTTTAAAAATAAGCTCAGGTGTATCACTTGCCAAAAATGCAAAAGGGATGTTCCCTAGCATAGGCTCCCTCGTAGGAAAACTTGGAATTGATAGAATTATCAAAGAAATTAAAAAGATTATCTACGCTATTCTTGATATGATAGGTATCAAACTGCCTAAATGGTTGGATAAAATTATAAACCTTATTGATGAAATAATCGCATTTATCTTATCTGGAGGCTCTTCAAAAATGATGACTACATTTTCTATTCAAGAGCAGAATTACTTGAACGAATTAACACAGCTAGCCAAATTAGAGCAAGCGCACCAATTCAAGTTTCAAGAAGATGAAGATGAGGAATAAGACATTAGAATAAAAAAGCTGCACTAAGCAGTTAGCATTCTAGTCCATTACTACAAGCTTTTAATTCAATCTATGCCATTATAAACCTTTGGCTCGCGCTATAAGTTGTAGCTCATGATTGTATTAAGAGCTTGTTTTTTTACAGATATTTCAATGGCTGTTGCGCTTTCGCGAAAGCGTATACTTCACCATAAATTCTTGTATATTTAATGTAAGATAAACTGCTAATCACTATTGGCAGGTTAGAATCCATAAAGTTCCACTCCCTAATCTTTGATTATTATTTATGCTAGAAACTATCAGACTAAGGTTTGAGCCAATATCTCCAAAACATCTAGAAGATGTTGCAGATATGTTTTGCACTAATAATCGGGTTATGGCATCTACACTAAAAGGCAGCGTTTTTACTAGAAGCGAATTTGATTCCTTACTTCATACAGATTTTATAAATGAACAAGAACCTGTATTTGGCTTCTGGTGCGTCATATTAAAAGAGAGCAATCGTTTTATAGGAGTCTCTGGTATCCATAAAATTAAGTATCAAGATAAAGAGTATTGTGAGTTTGGTTTTATATTAAACGATAGTCACTGGGGTCAAGGTTTTGCCACAGAGATAGGTCACCACTGGATTTTATATGCAGCGGAGACCCTACAACTTGACCAGATTATAGCCACTGTAAGTCCGCACAACCTAGCATCTAGAAGAGTATTAGAAAAACTTGATATGAAGTATATGGATCAAGTAACATCTGTAGATAGAGGCGAGCGCATTATCTTAGGTAAGAACCTCTTTAAGCACTGATTATAAACAATTAAACCAAAAAGTATACGTATTATGAAAATGTGTATACAAGAAGTAAGGATAGCTACAACTAATTTTGCCCTCATAAATCTTAAGCTAAAAAGTAATAATTATGAGTGCAACTATATTTGGTAAAGAAGGATGGACACCGGAGCGAATAGGTGACTTAACTAATCAAACGTTTTTAATTACTGGCGCAAATACTGGTGCAGGTTTTGAAGCAGCTAGACTATTGTTAGAAAAAAATGCAAAAGTCGTTATGCTCAATCGGAACAGTAAAAAATCTGAAGATGCTATTACTATTCTAAAAGATGAGTTCGGTGCTCAGGTAGATGTTTCTTTTATCAAAATGGATCTGGCAAATCTTGAATCTGTAAGGAAAGCTGCCTTAACTATAAATAATAAGATTTCTAAAATTGACGCGCTTCTATGTAATGCAGCTGTCGCACAGCTTCCTAAACAAACATTTACAGCAGATGGTTTTGAGAGTCATTTAGGTATCAATCACTATGGACATTTTTTACTATGTGGTTTATTGTTTGATAAAATTGAGAGTTCAAAGGGGCGTATTGTAGTTGTAGCAAGTGAAGGCTATAAAATGGGGATTAAAACAATTCAGTTTGAAGATATGAATTGGAATAAGAATTATCATCCTAATAAAACGTACTGTCACAGTAAACTAGCTCAAATGATGTTTGCATATGAGCTTCAAGACAAAATTAAAGCTGCGAAAAAAAATGTAAATGTGTATGTATGCCATCCTGGAGCATCTGCCACAACACTAATTAAAAACAGCGGTGGCCTTAAAGATAGGATCATTTTTGGCTTAATGTCACTTACTCCACTAGTACAATCTGCACGAAAGGGTGCATATCCAGAAGTGATGTGTGCTACAGAGGAGGAAAGACTACTAAATCTTAAAGGATATTATGGTCCTACAGGGAGAATGCAATGGACGGGACCTGTGGGTGAATGTACTCTAGAATCACATGCTCAAGATAAAGCAGTAATGAAACAATTATGGCAGGTATCAGAGAAAGCCACCAATTTCAAATGGGATCTAAAATCATAATAATCAATACATTCTTTTAAAGAAGGTGTTATTTTCTGCGATACCATATCTTTAAAATGATTACTTTAATTACTTAAATTATAGAAGGTTTATTGACTTTCGGATGTATCATTAATTTCACGACTCATCATGCAACATTTTAAAACACTATCTGCGTATTTAGAATATATAGAACTACCAATGCCAGAGCACCCTATGTTAAGCGTTTTTACTACACATGGAGATGGGTTTTTACCTTGCCCAAAAGATAGTTCTCCTCCAATCACAAATGACTGTTATAGCATAAGTCTCAAAAAAATAATGAAAGGCGAGCTCAATTATGGTCGCACTACCTATGATTTTACAAATGGTGCACTTATATGTATCGCTCCGCGGCAGGTATTACAATGGGATAATAGCGTAGTATATGATCAAAAGGGATTTTCTATTAATTTTCATCAAGATTTTTTAAACGGTACAGAGCTAGCAAAGCAAATCAAATTGTATGGTTTCTTCTCTTATTCTGTAAATGAAGCTTTACACCTATCTCCTAAGGAAGAAAAGCAGATGATATCCATTGTAGATAACATAGCGCTTGAATACAACAATAATCAAGATGCATTTAGTAAAGATATTATCATATCACAACTAAGCACGCTCCTTAAATATGCAAACCGCTTTTATGAAAGACAGTTCATAAACCGAAAAAAACTATCTAATGATCTTCTTAAATTATTTAATAATTACTTAAATCAATATTTTGAATCTGGCCAGCTACAAGAAAAAGGAATCCCTAGTATAGATGATATTGCGACCCATCTATCTGTATCAAAGCGCTACCTAAGTGATACGCTTAAAAAGGAAACAGGTAAAACCTCTACAGAGCATATACAACTTTACCTAATAGACGAAGCCAAGAATGTTTTATTAGATCCGCATAAGACCATCTCGCAAGTAGCTTATGATCTTGGGTTTGAGTATCCAGCTTACTTCTCTAGATTATTCAAAAAGAAAGAAGGAATGAGTCCGAGTACATATAGACAAAAACACCAAATGAATTAATATGGAAATTTTAAAAATTGCCATTGAGTGGGCAAAAGCTGAAGTCTTTTCTTCAAAATTTTTTATCCTTTTTGCCATACTGTTTATAGCTGGGAGCGTGGGATTTTGGCACCTAGGAAAAACAGAAATTGCAAAAGCATATATTATCCCAACTGCAGTAGCCGGAGCATTACTCTTGGTTGTAGGTACTGGTATACTCTATGCAAATAATAAAAGAATTACAAGTTTTGAAACGGACTATAACACCAATACTACAGCATTTATAGCATCCGAAATTAAGCGTACAGAAAAGTCTATGAACGAGTACAAATTAATAGTTTTTAAAGTAATTCCTATTATTATAGTTGCTGCAGCTTTACTTATCGTATTCATTGACAAAAACAACTGGAGGGCTAGTTGCATTACAACTATCGCAATGATGCTTGTAATATTACTTATAGATAGTAACGCAAATGAAAGGTTAAAGGAATATCATAGACAATTACAGATTGATGTTACACAGTCATAAATTATAATCCAGCAATAATATACACCTCTATTAAGTTACTAGCATACTCGTATTCAAATACCATTATTTCACTAGTAGTACGCTTTCGCGAAAGCGCACTAATCCATCAATAACTTCCATTAAAGACTGAAAGACATAATAAACGTATATTTATCGCTTTGTTATTATGTAATTTTCTCAATACGCTTTATGCCATCATCTTCCCTCAATAATCTCTACAAGTACTTAAATAATGAAGGCGATGAGCGGGTTTGTAAAGGCATTACAGATGAGGCCTGTAAACATGTTGCTACAAACTACTTTAGTATACTCTTTACACACACCTTTACAAAACTAGGTGATACACTAAGTAATCCTAAAACAGTGCTCACATGGCTCATGAATTATGTGGGAGCACCGGTTTTTCTCATAAGTCTCATTGTCCCTATACGTGAGTCTGGTGCGCTTATCCCGCAAGTTGCTATCTCAAATTACGTAAAAAAGAAACCCATACGTAAGTACATATGGGTGCTAGGTGCTATTATTCAAGGTCTTGCTATTGCTGCAATAGGGATTGTGGCATTACAATTTGAAAAACAAACTGCAGGGTGGTTAATTATTATATGTTTAATCATTTTTAGCCTTGCGCGTGCTCTAGCTTCTGTGAGTTCTAAGGATGTAAAAGGAAAAACTATCCCAAAAACGAGGAGAGGAAAATTAGGAGGATATACCTCCTCATTTGCTGGTATTTTAGTTCTTGCTGCAGGCTTGTACATTACCTATAAGTCTAAAACTAATGAGGATATACAGTTTTATACAAACCTCATATTTTTTGCAGCTTCCATGTGGATCATTGCAGCGGTGATTTATGCTTTTATAAAAGAATTTCCAACAGACATTACAGCAGACAAGAGTGAGCAAAACAGTATTCTAGATAATATTAAACTACTTAAAGAAGATAGCCACCTAAGAAACTTCGTCATTGCAAGATCGTTACTACTCTGCTCTGCCCTATCTGCACCGTTTTACGTCACATTAGCACAAAATAACGTTGAGGGAACTAGCTATCTCTTAGGGTTACTCATTATCTCAAATGGACTTGCATCTATTGTGAGTTCGCCATCTTGGGGAAAACTGGCAGATAAATCTAGTAAAAATACGATGGCATATGCAGTTACTATAGCCTCGCTTTGCGGTATTGTACTAGTCATTCTTGTAAGCTTTTCATCTAGTTTAAAAGCACAGTTATGGTTATATCCCTTGGCTTTCTTTATCCTCGGTATTGCGCACAGTGGGGTGCGTCAAGGTAGAAAAACATATGTTTTAGATATGGCAAAGGGTAATGAAAGAACAAATTATGTCTCTGTAAGTAACACCATCATAGGGATCATTTTGCTTTTTACAGGAGGATTGAGCGCTGTGCTATCCTTGATATCCGTAGAGGTTGTTATCGTTGTACTATCTATTTTAGGCTTTTGGGGTGCCATAAAAAGCTACCGCTTACCTAATGTCGAAAAAGTGAACGGGTAATTATGAGCCAACTTATTACTGAGTTCTCATTTCAAATCTAATGGCATGGGTTGATGCAAATCCAATTTTCGCGAAAGCGAATAATCACATCCCATTTGGTTGCATACTAAAAAGCAAGTAAGTTTGTTATTCATCCAGAACATAGCAACCAGAACCTACTTATCATGACACAAGACCTTACTAATCTAGCCTTTAACCTTCTACCCGCAGTGATCGTTGCGTTGCTGGCATATTACTTTTTTAGCCAATACATAAAGGAGCAAGATGGACAACGCAGATTTCAACTTCATAAAGCCAATCAGGCAAATGCGTTACCTCAAAAATTACAAGCCTATGAACGTATAACGCTATTTCTTGAGCGAATCTCCCCAGGCAATCTAGTATCGCGTGTAAAGCCTTACAGTGATGATGCAAATGAATATGAAGCGCTTTTATTACGAACCATTACAGAGGAATTTGAGCATAACTTATCACAGCAAATCTATATTACTCAAGAGTGCTGGAACGTGGTGCGCACTGCCAAAAGTACAACTGCAGCCCTCATACGTAAAACGAATATGAGTGATAAAGTGGATACCAGTGATAAATTGCGTGAGACCATCTTACGTGATCTTATGGACACCCCAGCTCCTAGCGACACGGCTTTACAATTTATCAAGCAAGAAGTAAGCGAGATTATCTAATTATAACGCCATTATACGTTGCAAATAAGCGATTTCTTGTTCTGAGAGGTCGCTTTTTATATTTAGAAGCATAGCGGCTATTTTTGGACTTTCAAGGGCATTAGTAAGTAGCTTTCTTGCGCTTTCGCGAAAACGCCAAACGTGATGTACACTAGCTTCTATAAGATTATGCAGGCTCTCCTCCTCATAAGACCCTAGCTGTCTTAAATAGTTAAATGCATTCTCCCGTAGCTGATACGGTTGAGATGGCGCTGTATAACCTATAAGCTCTTTATAACGAGCTAAAGATTCTTCAGGCTTATATTGTGGTGTCGCGAGGGATAACGCAAGCCACAGCGTTCTTATATTGCCATCTGCAAACCCCAGCTGATTATCCATAAGGTCGAGTACTTTACGTTGTGACTTAGGGTCATTGCGCTGCTGGTGATATACCCACAATTTAATCATGGCCTGCTCACGTGTGATATAACTCTTATCACTAAGTAGTTCATAAAACTCAAGTACCAGCGCTTCTGGAACTTGCTCAAGCGAACTAGCGATAGCTTGTCTTATAAAAACATTCTCTGTTTCCATGGCGCTTTTATATGCCGGAAGCGTAGCATTTATTGATTCTTGTGAGAGTTGGTAGATTGCCTCAGCGCCTAGATAATCGTTATCTGTAGCTATGGCATTCATAAGCGCTGTAAACTTAGAAGAAAGCGCCACTGCTCTACCCGACTGCAATTGGAAATACTGCTGCATGAATGCGTTTTCCTTGAGGGAAGCAAGCGCTTCCTCAGCTTGAAAAGCGCTCTGATACAACCAGTTTTTCTTAAATGCAGTGAGATCCACGCTTGTTACTGCGGCCACTTCTGCCATAAATAGGTCCGTTGTTACGTTTCTGTAAGCATATTTAGTCAGGTAATTTCTTACTGCGGTATCAAAAGCTTCGGTTCCTAATTGTTTTCGTAGTATATGCACTGCCCACGCGCCTTTTTGATAATACGTGAGGCTACTCCCTCCAGCAGCTACGAGTCTCTGCCCTTCGCCCATATCGCTGAGTTCACGCAGTTGCTCTGCGGTTTCAAAAAGCTTGAAATAAAAATAATCATCACCAAAAATCTCACGCTCTGCTAGCAATGCGTAATACGTAGCAAATCCTTCATGCAGCCAGTGATGCTCGCTGCTAGTTTCTGTTACTAAATCTCCAAACCATTGATGCGCCAACTCGTGTGCGTTTACATTTACATAATTGCGATCTGTAAAGCCTATCTCATCCACCATAAAACTATCTGAAAACACAGTGATACTTGCGTTTTCCATCCCTGCATATAGAAAATCCTTTACGGGAACTTGCTTATAATCTTGAAAAGGAAATGGTACTCCAATTGTGGTTTCTAAGAAGTCAAAAATCTCTTTAGAGTGTTTGTAAGTGGTCGCGACTTTGAGCGAATCCTCAGGGCGATAATAATATTCTAGCGGAACACCAGAACTAGCAGTCTCGCTTTTCATAACATAATCTCCTGCTACGAGCGCAACGAGATAGCTAGAAATAGGCTGTTGCATATCAAAAGAAGAAAATAGAGCCCCATAATCCTTTAAAACTCTATTTCCTATTCCATTTGCTATAATCGTCTTGCTATTATGTCCAGCTACTTTTAAGTCAAAAACAATCTTATCGTTCATATCATCTATACTCGGTAACCAGTGTGATGTGTACTTTCCCTGTCCCTGCGTCCAGAATTCTTTTTTGCCGTTATTATTTATAAAATATGCCGCTTGTGATGGTTTCACTTGGTAATCAAATAGGGCTTTGTAAGTCGTACCTGCCTTAAATTCCCCAGTGAGCACAATGGTACTATCTGTAGCAGTGACAGTGATTGACGGTGTTTTATCTACAACCTTCATTGCGACGCCATCCATGACTACTTGATCTACATTTTGTAATATCGTAAATGTAGTTTCAACGGATCCTAAAATGGATTTACTGTCAAAATCTAAAGACAAGGATGCATTGATGGTCTTAAAATCAACAGTAGCGGTTTGTGCAGATATCTCTTGAGAATACGCTTTCGCGAAAGCGCAACAAGTGATTATAAACAGGAATAGGTATTTCATATTTTAAAAATAACAACTTTTAAGCCACTATCTTTTAAATATCAATTCGAAAATCTGAATTAAAGACCTTATTTTTACTTTAATGAATCCCACTTTTTTACAAACTCCCATAGATTACCTCAAAGGCGTAGGTCCTAACAGAGCAGATTTGCTCCGTTCTGAGCTGGGTATTCATACCTTTCAAGACCTGATGCACTTGTTTCCTAATCGATATATCGATAAAACGCAGTATTACAAAATAGGCGAACTAGAACGTAATAATGCCGATGTGCAAATAATAGGTAAGTTTTCAGGACTCAAAATGATAGAGGGAAAAGGGCGACGACTCGTTGCTACTTTTAAAGATGAAACTGGGCAAATGGAGCTTGTGTGGTTTAGAGGACATAAGTGGATTAGGGAGAGTATAAAGCTCAATACTCCTTATGTAATTTTTGGAAAATGTAATTATTACAATGGTAATTTTTCCATGCCTCATCCAGAAATGGAGCTACTTGCAGATCATGAAAAAAGTATCAAATCTGCGATGCAACCGGTCTATCCATCTACCGAAAAATTGAGCAATCGAGGAGTCACAAATAAGGTGGTAAATGGTGTGATGCAAACCCTCTTTTTAGAGTGTAAAAATCACCTCTTTGAGAGCCTCTCAAAACCCATCTTAACTGAACTTAAATTGATGCCAAAAAGAGAGGCACTTTTGAACGTTCATTTCCCGCAATCTCAAGAGCATTTAGCAAGGGCACAATACCGCTTAAAATTTGAAGAATTTTTTTACATTCAGCTACAATTAGCATTCAAAAATGTTAACCATAAAACTAAAATAAAAGGGTATCCATTTGAGAAAATAGGACCTAATTTCACCACCTTTTATAACGACCATTTACCCTTTGAATTGACAGGTGCACAAAAACGAGTGCTCAAAGAAATACGTCATGATCTAGGTACAAATGCACAGATGAATCGTCTTTTACAAGGAGATGTAGGTTCTGGAAAAACTATTGTGGCATTCATGTCAATGCTTATGGCACTTGACAACGGTTTTCAAGCTTGTTTAATGGCGCCTACTGCCATCCTGGCAGTGCAGCACTACCACGGTTTAAAAGAATTATGTAAAGAACTGAATACCAGTATATCACTACTACAAGGTTCAACCAAAACTTCAGAACGTAAAATCATACACGAACAGCTTGAAAATGGCGAGTTAAACATCCTTATCGGGACTCATGCACTGCTAGAAGACAAGGTGAAATTTAAGAATCTTGGGCTTGCTGTGATAGATGAGCAACACCGTTTTGGGGTAAAACAACGAAGTAAATTATGGCATAAAAACGAGTACCCTCCACATGTACTTGTGATGACCGCCACCCCTATTCCGCGCACCCTCGCCATGACCGTTTACGGTGATCTAGATGTGAGTGTTATAGACGAACTTCCACCTGGTAGAAAGTCCATAAAAACAGTGCATAGATATGACTCAAATAGGCTCAAAGTTTTCAAGTTTATTAGAGACGAAATTGCACTAGGAAGACAGGTCTATATTGTGTACCCATTAATCCAAGAATCTGAGGCAATGGATTACAAAGATTTGATGGATGGATATGAAAGTATTTCGCGAGAATTTCCCATGCCAAAATATCAAATTTCCATCGTCCACGGACAAATGAAACCAACCGATAAGGAGATTGAAATGAATCGTTTTATCAAAGGCGAAACACAAATCATGGTCGCCACTACCGTTATTGAAGTTGGCGTAAATGTTCCCAACGCCTCAGTGATGATTATAGAAAGCGCAGAACGTTTTGGTTTAAGTCAGCTACACCAATTACGTGGTCGTGTAGGTCGTGGTGCAGAGCAGAGTTACTGTATCCTGATGACTAGTCATAAGTTGTCAAGTGACAGTAAAGTGCGTTTAGAAACGATGACACGCACCAATGATGGTTTTGAGATTGCCGAGGTTGACCTCAAGCTACGTGGTCCTGGTGATATTACAGGAACTCAACAAAGTGGCGCCTTAAACCTCAAGATAGCCGATATTATAAGAGATAATGATATTCTTAAAGTAGCCCGAAGCTATGCGTGGGCTGTGGTTAAGGATGACCCTACGTTCAAAAAGGAAGAAAATCAAATTGTGCGATTCATGTATGCCCAGATGATGAAGTTTAAGAATATCTGGAGTTACATATCTTAATTACTCAGCTAGCAGCTGCGCTACAAATTCTTCAAACTCCTTTTTAAACTCGAGGTGCTTCTCCCCTGTTGCAGTACCGTTATATCCAGTGTGGATGCGTCTCACAGTTCCTTTCTTATCTACAAAAATGAGTGTAGGATATGAAAGCACATGATTAAGCATAGGTAGCTTTTCGGCAGCCTTTTTCTTATCAGAATCTCCCCATTGCGCTAGAAGTATCGGATACGGAATGTCTAATCGTTCTTGCATACGCTTAATGCTCGCAAACGCCTTCTCCTTAGTGGGCGCATATTCAAAAGCCAAAGAAACTACCTCAAGATCATCTGATGGAAATTCTTTCAAATATTGTTTTATAAATTTTGATTCTTCCAAGCAATTAGGACACCACGTACCCATAAGTTTAACGAGTACTACCTTATTTTTAAATCGCTTGTCTTCTAGTGACACCACTTCCCCACTGCTATCCGGAAAAGAAAATGCAAGTCTATCATACCCCTCTTTTAAATAAGTCAAGGTGTTTGCATCTGGAAGTTCGTAGTTATCATTCTTAGTTGCTACAAACGGCTCTTTCCAGTGATCACCACTATAAAAATGCCCCTGCATTGTACTATCTGTTACAGTTGCTACAAAAAGAAAAGCATGAGCCCCGTCAAAAGTAGAAAGCCTTAGTTCATCTCCGTTTATTCTCCCTTCTAGATATCTATAATCACCCGTTGTAGTTCTAAAAGTACCCGTAACAATATCACCATCTGACTTAAAAGTACCTTTAGCGATGTATCGATCGTCGGCATTATCTGGACTAAAAACAGTCTCCCAACTACCATCTACCTTAACATTCGCTGTATTCTCGCTTAATACTTCGGCTGAGGAAACAAAACGTTCTTTTACTCCGTAATTCATTGTAAACGGTACCACTCGATCAAGACTTGGCTTTATAAAAGAGCCCGTTATTTGATTTCCGCTTTCGCGAAAGCGTCCCGCAAAATACCCTTCAAAAACAGGAGTTTGGATACGTATACTATCGCCATTAATCACAATCTCGTCCACCTCTATGCGCTCCTCTGCGTTATAAATGGTAATAGTTCCATCATCATTTGCCTCAAATATAAAGGGAAGTTCTTCTTGATCTTGAACAGCTAGTGTAGCTCTCCAAAAGCCTGAATTCAACGTTTGAGGAGTGATTACTACATTGTCTTGCTTACAAGAAAGAATGCTAATAAATGAGATGAGAATAAGTATCTGTTTCATAAATCAAAGATATACCAACACAGTCTCATTCTTTTAAAGTGCCTTACAGAAGTTTTAAATAGTAAGCTACGCATAAAGTCTCACCGCCTAGTAATTAGAAAATGCCAAACACCTACAAAACAGCGTTTATTGTCATCAATTATCGAGATGACGTGTTGCTAAAACACGCTTTGGCGAAACTAGTTCCTTATTCACTTCGAGAAGCCTAAAAAAACTACTGAGATACTCGCTCATCTGCTTTGCTCACTAGCTAGGTTATTCTATCTTTGACGTCTTAAAATCGCAACGTTTTATGAAGATTTCTTACAACTGGCTTAAGCAGTTTATCGATATAGATTGGAGTGCCGAAAAAACCGGAAACCTCCTTACAGACCTAGGTCTAGAAATTGAAGGAATAGACACCTACCAAAGTGTAAAAGGTGGTCTAGAAGGAATTGTAATAGGTCACGTACTTACTTGTGTCCAGCATGAAAATGCAGATAAACTCAAAGTAACCACCGTAGATATAGGTGCAGATAAACCTGTACAAATAGTATGTGGGGCTCCTAATGTAGCAGCAGGACAGAAAGTGCCAGTAGCGACTATAGGAACTACACTTTATACAGAAGAAGGTGAAGCCTGGAAAATAAAGAAAGGCAAAATACGCGGTGAAGAATCTCACGGAATGATCTGTGCAGAAGATGAGCTAGGATTAGGAAAGAGCCACGATGGAATTATGGTTCTTAGTGAGGATCTTATCCCCGGAACACCAGCCGCCGAAGTTTTTGATATAGAAAATGATCAAGTTTTTGAAATAGGACTCACACCTAACCGTGCAGATGCAATGAGCCACTGGGGTGTTGCCCGTGATCTTAAGGCCGGTTTATTACAACATGAGGTTAATAAAGGCCTTATCACTCCATCTACGTCTTCTTTTAAAATTGAGAAGCGCTTGCACAAAATTGATGTTCAAGTACTAGATGCAGAAAAAGCACCTCGCTATGCGGGAGTCGTAATAAGCGACTTAAAAGTGAGCGAATCTCCAGAGTGGTTAAAGCACAGACTTAAAGCAATAGGCCTCTCTCCTATTAACAATATTGTAGATGTGACTAATTATGTATTGCATGATCTAGGACAACCGCTACACGCTTTTGATTTAAACAAGATTGCAGGAGATAAAATCGAAGTGCGCACTGTAGAAGCAGGTACTAAGTTTACTACACTAGACGGTGTAGAACGTGAGTTACACGAAGACGACTTGATGATCTGTGACGCAGAGAAACCTATGTGTATTGCAGGAGTTTTTGGTGGAGCCCACAGCGGAGTTACAGAAAACACCTCTGCTATATTTTTAGAAAGCGCCTATTTTAATCCTGTTGCTGTACGTAAGACAGCTAAACGTCATGGTTTAAATACAGATGCATCTTTCCGTTTTGAAAGAGGTATCGATCCTAATATCGCAGAGTATGCTCTTACTAGAGCTGCGCTTCTTATTATGGAAATTGCTGGTGGAGAAATTACTAGCGAGATTGTAGATATTTACCCAAAGAAAATAGAAGACCAGCAGGTGTTCTTAAACTTTGATAATGCTACAAAACTTATAGGAGAAGAACTTCCAAAAGAAGTTATTAAAGGAATTTTGATGTCACTAGATATCAAAATCAATAACGTTACAGAAAGCGGTATCGGGATGACCATACCTGCTTTTAGAAACGATGTAACTCGCGAGGCAGATGTTATAGAAGAAATTCTAAGAGTGTAT
The DNA here is from genome assembly GCF_045063975.1 of Dokdonia sp. Asnod3-C12. Taxonomy (NCBI): domain Bacteria; kingdom Pseudomonadati; phylum Bacteroidota; class Flavobacteriia; order Flavobacteriales; family Flavobacteriaceae; genus Dokdonia; species Dokdonia sp. Asnod3-C12. The sequence continues at coordinate 3,012,564 of NZ_JBEFNY010000003.1, read as the reverse complement.
GGCTATAACAATATCACCTTTGGTAAAAAGCTTAATGCTACGGTGTCTTCAAGTTCAAAATTTGACGATCACAAAGTAAGCGACGTGATAGGAAACCAACTTGCCGCTCAAGGTTTTTATGAGATGATGGCAAATAGTCTTACTACACCAGCATATACAGCACTTTCTGAAAATCTTAAGGAGGAGCATCAAGTTGAGATGCTTAATCCGCTAGGGAAAGAATTGAGTGTGATGAGACAGTCTATGTTATTTTCTGGACTAGAAGCTATCTCATACAACGTAAACCGTCGTAGAGGAAACATTAAACTCTTTGAGTTTGGTAAAACGTACCATAACTATACAGAAGAGCGCAAGGAAGATAAGCACCTTGCCCTCTTTGTTACTGGAAGTCGCACCGAAGAATCATGGACTAACCCTACCACTCCTACTAACTTCTATTACCTAAAAGGTGTGGTAAGCGCTGTACTAGAAAAGTTAGGGATTAATAAAGTTCGATCTTCTGCAGTGAAGAATGATATTTTTTCTGAGGCCGTAGGACTTTCTCTAGGAAAGCAACAAGTAGTAAGCTACGGTATCGTTAAGAAAAGTATCCTTAAGAAATTTGACTTATCACAAGATGTGTATTATGCAGATTTTAACTGGGATGCTATTTTAGAGATTGCTGCTCGTAATAATGTCAAATTTAAGGACATTCCAAAATACCCTTCTGTACGTCGTGACTTTGCTCTTTTACTGGATGCAAATGTTCAGTTTGAAGATATAGCAACCATTGCAAAGCAAACCGAGAAGCAACTACTTAAAGATGTAAATCTTTTTGACGTTTATGAAGGTGAAAATCTTCCTGAAGGCAAGAAAAGTTATGCAGTAAGCTTCTTGTTACAAGACGAAAACAAGACACTTACCGATAAGCAGATAGACAAAACGATGAATAAACTGCAACAGCGATTTGAAAAAGAGCTAGGAGCTACACTTCGATAGTAAGGTAGCTGTACTATTTTGAAGCTCTTAGATACATCAAGTATCTAAGAGCTTTTTTTTGGCTCATATTTTCTTAACTGTTTTGTTTAATTAATACATAAATCACCTAGTATCAATTATTCCCATTGACATTATCGCATTTGTATTGTATCTTTAAAAGAAAAAAAGATGCTATTATCCAGAACCAACATTCACGAAAAGTTACTTCGTGAGCGCAGTAAAAGTGAGCAAGAACAAGATATCCTAGCACAAGTACAACAGGTTTTTGATCAAGACCGCTTTCGCGAAAGCGGAATCCTCAAAACCCTAAATGGAGCTTCTGAGGCAGGTTATAATGAGTTTGACTTTGACTTACTTGAGACCTCAAAAATCTTCCACATTAAACAAATAGAGAAAATATGTGTAGACTATAGACTGCGTTTTCTCGATACCAAATACTTTAAAGGAAAATATCCTCAAGAAGTACTAGATAATATTAAGTACCTAGAAAATACGCATCACACGGAGCTTGATGGTTTTAAAATCATTGCACCTTCAAAAATGTTTGTGCTAGAAAAAGCAGATGACCCATTATTATTTGCTCCTATGGGTAATGGTTATTACTATTTAATACACCAGTGGGGTAATGATCTCAATCCTTTTAGAAAGCAATGGGCATGGTCATTTAAGTCTGTTGAGAACCTAATAGTCACGACTGTACTTATTAGTTTAATCGCCACGCTTTTAACACCAGACGGTCTTTTTACAAAGAATCAAGATTTTGGTCAAGATATTATGGTATTTTTCTTTATGTTTAAGTCCATCGGAGCAGTAGTTCTATTTTATGCATTTGCATTAGGTAAGAACTTCAACAAAGCGATATGGAATAGTAAATACGACAAAACAAGATAAACTTACCAATATAATTTATGAGCATACTTCCAGACTCTCGTTATGAAAAAATCCACACTGGGTCTATCATAGAAATAAAAAGATTACAGGCCATTCTAGAGGAAAAAGACATCCCTAGTATAGTGAGAGATGATAACGAGAGTGCAAAGCTGGCAGGCTATGCGCTAGGCTCTCCTGATCAATCTAGATTGCTTGTTGACAAAGAGTATCTGGTAAAGGCAAAACATATTGTAGAAATTGCTCTTGAAGACTTTTCAAACAACGCACTATCTGACGAGGAATTAAATAATCTATCGCAACAAGAAGCGCCGAAAGTAACAATCAATAGAATCACAAGACCAGCACCAGAAAAGAAAAATCCAGAATTATCTTCTGGCCGTCTTCTCTTATATGTATTTTTCTTAGGACTCTCTATCTGGAGACTCTCACCGTTACTTCAGGGTGAAGAGCTTCCTACTTTGCGCATTGTGCTAAGTGGAGGCCTCATTGTTTTTTGTAGCTATATGCTCATTACACACTTTATGAACAAGAGTAAGGCTTAGCCTTACTCATACATTGCCATACGTTGTTCTTTTATGCTCTTGTCGCTCATGTACTCATCAAAGTTCATGTAGCGATCTATAACACCCTTAGGCGTTAATTCTATCACACGGTTACCTACCGTGCTCGCAAACTCATGATCATGTGTTGTAAGCATCACAGTGCCCTTAAAGTTTTTAAGTGCATTGTTAAACGCTGTAATTGATTCTAGATCCAAGTGGTTAGTAGGTTCATCTACCATAAGGATATTTGCACGCTTCATCATCATTTTTGAAATCATGCAACGTACCTTCTCCCCTCCTGAAAGGACATTAGACATTTTAAGCGCCTCTTCTCCAGAGAAAATCATTTTACCAAGAAAACCTCTTAAGAAAACCTCTTCTCTTTCTTCTTCTGTTTGCGCATACTGACGTAACCAGTCTACAAGATTGAGTGTTCCATCTTGAAAGTAAGATGCATTATCTAGTGGCAAGTAAGATTGTGTAGTAGTCACTCCAAAATCAAAAGTCCCACTATCTGCTTGCTGGTTACCATTGATAATCTCATAAAAAGCAGATGTTGCACGGCTATCTCTTGAGAATAACACTGCCTTATCTCCTTTATTTAAGTTCATATCTACTCCCTTAAATAGGACTTCACCATCTAAAGTAGCGGTTAGACCAGCACAGTTAAAAATCTGATCTCCAGCCTCACGATCTCTATCGAAAATAATTCCAGGATAACGACGACTAGAAGGTCTAATCTCTTCTATATCTAGCTTATCAATCATCTTCTTACGAGATGTTGCCTGCTTAGATTTTGCAACGTTTGCAGAGAAACGAGCAATAAATTCTTGAAGTTCTTTTTTCTTTTCTTCAGACTTTTTATTCTGTTGTGCACGTTGTCTTGCTGCTAGTTGAGAAGACTCATACCAGAAAGTATAGTTACCACTGTAGTGCGTGATTTTATTGTGATCAATATCTGAAATGTGTGTACACACAGCATCAAGGAAGTGACGGTCATGCGATACAACAATCACACAGTTGTCATAGTTTGCAAGGAAATTCTCTAACCAAGAGATTGTCTCATAATCCAGGTCGTTTGTAGGCTCATCCATGATAAGCACATCTGGATTTCCAAAAAGCGCTTGTGCAATAAGCACACGTACACGTTGCTTTCCATCAAGATCTGCCATCATTGTATAATGATGCTCTTCTTTGATTCCTAGGTTAGAAAGCATGGTTGCAGCATTACTATCTGCATTCCACCCATTCATTTCCTCAAATTTTACTTGAAGCTCTCCGATACGATCTGCATTTTCATCCGTATAGTCTGCATACAGTGCATCGATTTCTGCTTTAATTTCATAAAGAGGCTTGTTACCCATCACCACTGTCTCAAGGACATTATACTCATCATAAGCATAGTGGTTTTGCTCTAGTACAGACATACGCTTTCCAGCCTCTAGATGCACGTGACCAGAGGTAGGATCTTGTTGACCTGTAAGTATTTTTAAAAAGGTAGACTTTCCTGCACCGTTTGCACCTATGATGCCGTAACAGTTACCGTTAAGAAATGAAGTGTTAACTTCATCAAATAAAACGCGCTTACCAAATTGAACTGAAAGATTAGAGACTGATAACATAAAAAACTTCTATTTTGAGCGTGCAAAAATACCTATAATTAAAGAAAGTTTAATCATAACAAACACAAAATGCTTTTAACGATATGTTAACAACATGCAAAAGTCATTAAAGTTACTTTTGGAAATAGCCATATAAGCTACCTTTTTAGTGTAAATTGACCTTTATGAAGTACCTCCTAACATTAGTTATTCTATCCACCACCCTTACTAGCTGCGTTTTTGACGAAGATGACAAATCTCAAGGGACATATCTAGGTGGGCAGATTATTAACCCTGTACAGAGTTATGTGCTGCTACGTAAGGGAGAAGTAGTTACTGATAGTATTCCACTAGACAGAAGAAATAGGTTTCTATATAAATTTGACAATTTTCAACCAGGACTTTACAGACTAGAACATGGAGAACATCAACTTGTTCATATAGAAGAAGGAGACAGTATATTATTGAGAGTAAACACTAAAGATTTTGATGAGTCACTTAGTTTTTCTGGATATGGGGCGGAAAAGAGTACTTTTTTACTAGACATGTATTTGCATTGGGAGAGTGAAAACGAAAGCATCAAGAAAAAATATCAAAAAAACCCAAAGAACTTTCAGAAGACACTAGATTCTATGGCGATTACTCATAAAGAGGAATTAGATAAGTTTTTGCTTGATAAGGATTATTCGGATGAATTTATTGAAATAGCAACATCTGTAACAGAATTTGATAATTACCAGCGTAAAGAATGGTATCCATTTGCTCACTATGGGAAAGACAAGTTATCCTTCATTGATAGCTTACCTAATGATTTTTATAGCTTTCGCGAAAGCATAGATATAAACAATCCCAATCTTGAAGAATTATATAGTTTTAGAAGATATCTTGCTTCTTACATTAATAACCTAACCTACCTTCGTTATGGAAAGGAGAACGATTATAATCGCACTTCATACATACACAATCACCACCAGATAGCGGTTATAGATAGCCTTATCAACAACAAAGACCTTAAGGAGCGACTCTTATCTCAAATGTCACGTATTTTTATAGCAAACAGCAATAATCTAGACGAAGTAGATAAGCTTTTTGACGAAATAAAAGAAGTCTCTACTTCTGATGAAACGGTTGCACTAGTCGATGCGTTATATGACAATAACAAATCTATGCAAGCAGGAAATATGATTCCTGATGTCATGATTGTAGGTGCAGATTCTGGTATGAATACTCTATCTAGTCGCATCACAAAGCCTACGGTATTATTTTTCTGGTCTTATTTGAGAATGGCTCACATGGACAATTCTCATGCTAAAGCTCGCGAGTTGCAAGTAAAGTATCCTGAGTTTAATTTTATAGCGATTAATGTGAATACAGAGCATAATAAATGGATGCTTCACTTAAAGAAAAATGACTTTGATGAGTCTAAAGAATATAGACTTTCAAAACCAGAGCAAGCTAGAAAACAACTTGTGCTCAATGATATTAACAAGACCATCGTGCTTGATAAAGACGGGAAGATCTTAAATAGTCACGCAAACTTGCACAACTCTAAATTTGAAAACGAACTACTGGCTTATTTAAATCAATAGCCAACCTGTTATAGAAATAAAAAACCCCTTTTACTTTTCAGTAAATGGGGTTTTTTATTGGTGGGAAACAAGGATTAGTTATTACCCTTCTCGTAGTCTGCTAAGAATTTTGCAAGACCGCTATCTGTAAGTGGGTGCTTTAATAATCCTTCTATAGATGATAAAGGTCCCGTCATTACATCTGCTCCTATTTTTGCACAATCTATAACGTGCATTGTGTGGCGTACGGATGCTGCTAGAATTTGAGTTTCAAACATATAGTTATCATAAATGTGACGAATCTCTGCAATAAGATTTAATCCATCTGTTGAGATATCATCTAATCTTCCTATAAATGGAGAAACATATGTTGCACCAGCCTTAGCCGCTAGTAAAGCTTGTCCACATGAGAATACTAGTGTACAGTTTGTACGTATTCCTTTATCAGAAAAATATTTTATAGCCTTAATACCATCCTTAATCATAGGTACTTTTACTACGATTTGCTCGTGTAACGCAGCAAGCTCCTCCCCTTCTTTTACCATCTCGTCATAAGTGGTAGCAATTACTTCTGCACTTACGTCTCCTGTTACAATCTCACAGATATCTACGTAATGTTGTAATATATTTTCACGTCCAGTAATGCCTTCTTTGGCCATTAATGATGGATTTGTAGTAACACCATCAAGAACTCCTAGATCTTGTGCTTCTTTAATTTGGTCAAGGTTTGCTGTATCTATAAAAAATTTCATAGTCTTTTCTTTTTATGATTATACACAAATGTAGCTAAAAGTGATGTGCAGAAGCTAAGAGCGTGTTTAATTGTTTGTTAACTAAAGTTTATAATGATTAAGAAGTAGTTTTTCATACCATGTATCTGGCAGTATGCGCTTGAGCGCAATACTAAAACGCTGCATAAAGAATCCTACGCGATAATGTACTTTAGGGTTTTTAGACTCCATCACACGTTTCACCACTTTTGCCATGATTATCGTATCCATTCCTTCATCTACATGCGCATCCATTAATGAAAGTGTATTCTTATAATTCTCTTTATATGGGGAGTTTTCAAGTACTGGTGCGTGGTAACGGCCTGCAGCAATATTAGTAGCAAAATCTCCAGGCGCAACCGTAGTCATCTTTACATTAAATTCTTTAAGCTCCATACGGTACGCCTCTGTAGTAATCCCCAAGGCACCCTTGGTCGCAGAGTAGATACCTCTATATGGTAATCCCATATATCCTGCTATTGAGGTAATATTAATTATCATACCGCTGCGCTGTTTACGCATCGTAGGCAAGACAGCTTTTATTACTTCTAGAGCTCCAAAATAATTAGTCTCAAAGACTCTTTTAATTTCGGCATCTGGTGTTTCCTCTAGAGGACCCGTAATACCCATTCCAGCATTGTTAATCAGGTAGTCTAATCTCCCTTCCTTTTCTAATACAGACGTCACAGCAGCCGCAATAGTCGCTGGTTTTGTAACATCTAGCGCAACCATATGTACTCCTTTTTCTATATTATTTTTTGGGTTACGGCTCGTTCCATATACAGTATACGACTGGTTTACAAGATACTGAGCAATGGCTAAACCTATTCCTGAGGAAGCCCCAGTGATTAAAACTACTTTTGACATAAATCTATTTAAAGGTGGTCAAAGATAAGAAGTTCACTTATTGTTAATTAGAACAAGAGAGATTTTGTTAGCAGTATCTTTTTAATGGAGGATTTGAGGGTTACGCTTTCGCGAAAGCATAAAAAAACGCTCAGCACATGCCGAACGTTTTATATATGATTGTAAAATCTTCTACTATCTGGTACGTCTTGCTTTATTAAAAAATGCGTAGTAAGGTGCTGTATCTCTGAGCATACTATATCCAGAAACTTCATCCTTTCTTCTACCATTTGAGTCTAGTAAGAGTACAGTAGGAAAAGATTTATCCTTATTGTATTTGTCTTGAAGCTTCATATTCTTCTTCTTTTGTTCTGGAGAAATGATATCTTCCCTAAAAGGGATATCTACCTCAAGCAACACAAAATCGTCTGCTTGTTGTATAAACTCATCCGTCTCCCAAAGATCTTTCTTAAGCATTTTGCAAGGTCCACACCAATCACTACCTGTAAAATACATGATAATAGGCTTTCCCTGGCGCTGCGCTACCTTTTTTGCTTTGTCAAAATCAGTATACCATTTAGCTTCCTGAGCTTGTAATGTTACTGTCGAAATAAAGAATAATAAAAATGCTATATGTTTCATTGTACTAAAATTAGGGCTACTGCAAAGTTATAAACTTTTAGAAAATAACAAGAATCCTGCCACAATATTGTGTTACAGCCCTATATTCTGTGGAAAGTTACAAATCAAGGACCGCATTGTCCAAGGTTTTGCGCACTTTTTTCATAGTAGAAAACATATCATCTTCTGCTCTATAGCCTATAGGCATTACTAAAACAGACTGCAATCCTTTATTTGTAAGATCAAAAAACTCATCATATCCTTCTGGAGAAAAACCTTCCATGGGGCACGCATCTATTTCTTCAATCGCACAAACGGTAAGCAAATTACCCATAGCAAGATATGCTTGTTTCGAAGCCCATAAGTCATTATCCGCATTTGTAGCGCTTTTAAAATGATCAAGAAGATAATTCTTAAATGGCTTTATAATTTCTTCTGGCGTATTTCTGATTTCTTTTACGTTATCAAAATAGTTTTCTACATAATGTTCATCCACCTGCTTTTCAATACAGAAAATGAGTACATGTAAAGCATCTGCTACTTGTCGCTGGTTCATTGATAAAGGAACGAGAGCTTCTTGTTTCTCTTTATTACTTACTACAACTAATCGCACTGGCTGTAGCCCAAAGCTAGTAGCAGTGAGGTTAAATGCGTTTTTTACAATCGCTATTTTTGATTCTGGAAGTATGCGCGTGTTGTCAAACTTTTTAGTCGCATATCTCCATTTTAAAGCTTCTATTACTTGTGGCATTTGTTCTATTTTAAGACCTTGCAAAGATACACTTAGAAGTACGTACTGCACATATTTTGTCTAGTAATTATATAAAATGATTAAACAAGCATGATTACTCTTGAAGAACGTATTGAAAACTCTGTAACTCGCATCTTTAAAGCGGTGTTTCCTAATACTACAAATCATTACGATACCCTTTTTGGCGGGACTGCAATGCATATGATGGACGAAGCAGCTTTTATATGCGCCACACGCTTTAGCCGAAAGAAAGTAGTTACCATATCTACTAGCCAAATAGACTTTACTAAAGCCATTCCGCAAGGAACTATCGTAGAATTAATTGCTCGTATTGAAAAAGTAGGCAATACAAGCTGCGTAGTACGCGTTGAGATTTATAAAGAAGATATGTACAATTATGACCGCGAACTGGCAGTAGCTGGAACGTTTACCTTTGTTGCTATCAATGATGAAAAGAAACCTATTAAAATAATAGATAACGCTTAGTGCTCAAACATCTAAAGAAATTTATTGCCGTCGCTCTCATTGGGATTATCCTCCTTATTTGTGGAGTGCTCGGACTTTCTCACCATATTGAATCAAGTACAAAGAATCAAACTTTTACTCGTAGCTCAAAAGTGCCAGAAGCCTACACAGCAATAGTATTAGGTGCTAGCGTGAGAGCAAATGGCAATCTATCAACGATGCTAGAAGACCGTGTGGCAAGTGCTCTCAAATTATATAATGAAGGCAAAGTAAAACGTTTTCTACTTTCTGGAGACAACGGCACTGCTTCTTATAATGAGCCTAAAGCAATGAAAGCATACCTTATGGACAAAGGCGTTCCAGAGGATGATATCTTTCTAGATTATGCCGGCTTTGACACTTATGATAGTATGTATAGAGCAAGTTCTGTTTTCAACGTTAAAGAGGCTATTGTGGTTACTCAAGAATTTCACTTGCCACGAGCACTATATATCGCAAATAAATTAGGCCTTACGTACTATGGATTTGTGGGTGACAAACGTACCTACCAGAGAGAAAGCGCAAATAAGCGCAGAGAATTACTAGCAAATGTAAAAGCTTTTCTGGAGTTGACTATAAATAAAGAACCTACATACTTAGGTGCAAAAATCCCAATTAATGGACCACCACAGTCGAGCTATCCTCAATAAATAATTTCTAAAAAATTAAAAACTACAGTACATTTACTTTTTAAAACAAATCACTTTGTTCGCTATACTTAAAAAAGAAATATCCTCATTTTTTTCCTCGGCAATTGGGTATCTGGTTATTGGGTTATTTCTCGTAGTTACCGGTTTATTTCTATGGATTTTTCAAGGGCCTTTTAATATCACAGAGACTGGATTTGCAGATCTCGCACCGTTCTTCCAGATTGCACCTTGGATATTTATATTTCTTATTCCAGCGATTACTATGCGCAGTTTTAGTGAAGAACAAAAAGTAGGCACCTTAGAACTGTTACTCACAAAACCTATTTCTAAACTCCAGTTAACACTAGGAAAATTTTTAGGAGCATTTGCTCTTATCATACTTGCTATCATACCCACACTTATTTATGTAGTTGCAATTTACCAACTGGGTAATCCCGTGGGAAACCTTGATGTAGGAGTAACCATAGGCAGTTATATAGGACTAATGCTTCTAGCTGCAACATTTACGGCAATAGGCATATTTGCATCTAGCCTTACAGATAATCAAATCATAGCTTTTATAATCGCCGTGTTCTTAAGCTTCTTTTTATATTTTGGACTTGAAGGCATAGCAGCATTTAGTACAACAAGCAGCGTGAGAGATTTCATTAATTTAATGGGTATCCAATCGCATTATACCAGCATAAGCCGCGGTGTGGTAGATACTAGAGATCTCATTTACTTTATTAGTGTAACCGCATTCTTTATCATTATTACGATGATGAAACTGCATAAAAGGAGTACACTTTCGTGAAAAATTTAAAATACATACTATCACTTCTTCTTGTAATTATCGGCCTATTTATAATTAACATTATAGGTTCGCTAGTTCACAAACGCTATGACCTAACACAAGATCAACGCTACAGTTTAAGTGATCCTACGCTTGATTTATTAGATCAAATAGACAGTCCGCTTATTATTGATGTTTTTCTAGAAGGAAATTTTCCTGCGGAGTTTAAAAAACTTCAAAACGAGACGCGTTACCTGCTAGAAGAAATGCAAGCCTATAATGATAACATTAGGTTCGAATTTTCAAACCCCGTAGAAGAAGGAGAAAATGTAGCCGAAGTTGCGGGACAATTCAATGAATTTGGGATGACTACCATCCCTCTCAAAGTAAAAGAAAACGGAAAAGAAACCACGCAAACTATTTTTCCGTGGGCTACTATAAACTTCAATGACAAGGCAGTACCGGTAGGACTTGTAAAGAATGTAGTAGGCGCTTCTCCAGAGCAACTCGTATACGCTTCTATACAAAACCTTGAATACGTATTTGCCGAAAGTTTACACAGCACTCTTAATGCTAAGTCTAAGCGTATTGCTGTATTGAGAGATAATGGCGAGCTACCAGATGCAAATATTGCAGATATGTTTCGTAAACTGGGTTACACTTACAATATTGCACCTTTCCCGATGGAATTTGCAAATCAAGATCCAGATAAAGCGCTCAAAGCTTTACAAAACACCTTTGATCTAGTAGTTATTGCAAAGCCCACAAAAGCATTTACAGATAAGCAGAAGTATGTGATTGATCAATATATCATGAACGGTGGTAACAGCCTTTGGATGCTAGATGCTGTAGCCATGGAAGATGATAGTCTTCGCAATGATCAAGGTAAAACCATTGCTTTCCCTAGAGATATTAATCTAGATGACCAACTATTTAAATATGGTATTAGAGTAGACCCATCCTTAGTAGTAGACCTCTACTCTGCCCCACTTAGTGTTGCTTCTGGTGACGGCAGTGATGCTCAGTACATACAGTTACCATGGTTGTATAGACCGCAAGTACCTAGTATGAATACGCATCCCATAAATACTAATATTGAAAAGCCTGTTCTTTTCAATTATGCAAATCCTATCACTTTATTAGACAACAATAGAGGCGTAAATAAAACAGTCTTATTGCAGTCTAGTATTTATACTAAAATAGAAAGTACGCCACGAGAAATCTCTCTCGGCCAGGTAGATATTGAACCTTTAGAAAGTGATTTTCAAAGCGGACAGCAACCACTTGCCGTTCTACTAGAAGGCTCGTTTAATTCGGCTTTTACTAATAGAGTATTACCAGATGGAAGTGATAAAAGTAATTTTCGCGAAAGCGCACAAAAAAATCCTAAGCTTATACTCATAGCCGATGGTGATATAATCTCAAATAGTCTCGATGCACGCGGGCAACCACTAGAATTAGGATTTGATTATTATACAAGAACCAGCTATGGGAATAAAGAGTTTTTGCTCAATGCGATTAACTATCTCCTTGATGACACTGGGCTTATTAACATACGCAGTAAAGAAATTGCGCTTCCTTTTCTTGATATGAAAAAGACAGCACAAAGTATGACCACGTGGCAAGTCTTTACTATTGGGCTTCCGCTGGCTATTTTGCTTATCTTTGGTCTCATCTACAACGCAATTAGGAAACGTCGTTACGCACGCTAGATGTTGATAAGTTAATTATAAAAGCCGTCGCATTTAAAATATATTTGTAAGTAGTGAGTGAAGCATAAATTGCGTCACTTTCAGTACCATTTTATTGTATTGCAAAACCTAACTTTCTATGAAATTTATAGTCTCTAGTACATACCTCCTTAAACAATTACAAGTATTGGGTGGTGTGATAAATAATAGTAACACCCTACCTATACTCGATAATTTCCTTTTTGAACTAGATGGAAATACACTCACAGTTTCTGCATCAGATCTAGAAACTACGATGACATCAAAATTAGATGTGGAGTCTAGTGATAATGGTGCGATTGCGTTACCAGCTCGTTTACTTCTTGACACGCTTAAGACGTTTCCAGAGCAACCACTTACGTTTACACAGCACGAGAATAATACGGTAGAGATAAGCTCTAACCATGGTAAATATGCACTCGCATATGCAGATGGAGCAGAGTTTCCTAATGCAGTATCACTAGAAGATCCTAGTGTTGTAAAAATACCTGGAAGTGTACTAGCTACCGCAATAAGCAATACTATTTTTGCTACAGGAAATGATGATTTACGTCCAGTAATGAGTGGTGTATTTTTTCAGTTTGGTACAGATGGACTTACGTTTGTAGCAACAGATGCTCACAAGCTTGTAAAGTATGGTCGCACAGACGTTGTGGCTTCTCAAGCGGCAGAATTTATCATGCCTAAGAAACCACTTAACTTGCTTAAGGGAATACTTTCTACTTCTGACGATGAAATCGCTGTAGAGTATAATGAGAGTAATGCAAAGTTTACATTTGATAATGTGGAGCTTGTATGTCGTCTTATTGATGGTAAATACCCTAACTATGAAGCGGTAATCCCAAAAGAGAATCCAAACAGACTTACTATAGATCGTAATCAGTTTTTAAACTCTGTACGTCGTGTTTCTATTTTCTCAAATAAAACTACACACCAGATTCGTTTAAAAATCGCTGGAGCAGAGCTTAATATTTCTGCAGAAGACATCGATTACAGTAACAAAGCAGAAGAGCGTCTTACTTGTGATTATCAAGGTGATGATATGCAAATAGGCTTCAACTCTCGTTTCTTAACAGAGATGCTTAATAATATGAATGCAAATGATGTTTCACTAGAAATGTCACTACCTAATAGAGCAGGCATCCTTACTCCAGTAGATGGACTAGATGAAGGAGAGCAAGTTACAATGCTCGTAATGCCAGTAATGCTTAACAACTAAGATTTCATATCTTAATAATAACGAGGTCATTCTAGCAATAGAGTGACCTTTTTTTGTGCTCTTTTTTTTAAAGTTGCATAAGATATATTGGGTAGTTACGCTTTCGCGAAAGCAAAAAAAACACACTACGCTATCTCATATTTTATCCAATTGAATTCAGTACTTTTATCAGAATAAACAATTCCTTATAAATGAAAAAATATTTTGCCCTAATAGGATTGGGACTCATTGCCCTTTCTTGTAACGAATCAAAAAAAGTAGTAGCACCTGCTGCTCCTTCAGAACCTGTACTTATAGATGTCACTGCTCTAGAAAGCAATGAGAATGATGTACGTAAATACACTAATACTATTACTGCAAATGAGCTACAAGACATGCTTTACGTATTTGCAGGTGATGATTTTGAAGGTCGTAACACTGGAGATCCAGGGCAAAAGAAAGCGGCTGCATACCTTGTAGACTATTACAAGCAACTAGAAGTGGCTCCAGGAAATAATGGAGATTATTACCAGATTGTACCAAAAACTTTTTTTAGAAAAGGAAGTGATCTTAACGACTCAGAAAACATACTAGCATTTATAGAAGGATCAGAGAAGCCTAATGAAGTACTTGTACTCTCTGCACACCTGGACCACGTAGGAATGGACTCAAAAGGTAATGTCTTTAACGGAGCAGATGATGATGGATCTGGTACTGTAGCTTTACTTGAGATTGCAGAAGCTTTTAAACAAGCTGTAAAAGACGGAAAAGGACCAAAGCGCTCTATCCTCTTTTTACACGTTACAGGAGAAGAGAAAGGTTTATACGGGTCTAGATTCTACTCAGAAAATCCAGTATACCCACTAGCAAATACAATCGCAGACCTTAACATCGATATGATAGGTCGTAATGATGATGCCCACTTAGAAGACAATAACTACGTTTATTTAATAGGGTCAGATAAATTAAGTACAGATTTACATAATGTATCATCTGCAGTAAATGCAAAGTATTTTGATATTAATCTTGATTACCGCTATAACGTAGAAAATGAGCCTAACCGTTTTTACTACCGCTCAGATCACTACAACTTTGCAAAGAAGAATGTGCCTATCATTTTTTACTTTAATGGAACACATGAAGATTATCACAAGATAGGTGATACACCAGATAAGATTAATTATCCTTTACTTGAAAAGCGCACAAAACTAGTTTTTGCAACTGCTTGGGAACTTGCAAATCGTAAGGATAGACCTGTAGTAGACAAAGCGGAGAAAGAAGAATAAATTATTTAAAAATTATTATGTGTTTTATTTAAGTAAATTCACCTAATAATCAACACTTTGAAAAAGGAGTGGAAAATTTCACTCCTTTTTTTATTAGAAAAAGTTGCACATCTTCTAATATTAATTATCTTTGCACTCGCAATTAAAATGGTGGTTGTAGCTCAGTTGGTTAGAGCGCTGGTTTGTGGTACCAGAGGTCGCCGGTTCGAACCCGGTCTTCCACCCTTATTCAAGTCTTCAGAGAAATCTGAAGACTTTTTTTTGTTATGTAAATAAGTAGCGCCTATTCCATTCTTTACATACTAGACATTAAAAAGCCACCCGTAGGTGGCTTTTTAATAACTCAGAATATTTATTCCCTAGTTGTTTAATGTAGTCTTATCTATTCCATATATTCTTAAGTATTGCGTTGTGGTGGTATCTGGGATAACAACTCTCATCTCATCATTTGATTTAATAGGATAAACCCTCATGGTATAGGCTTTCTGCTTACTAGACGCAAACTTTTCATCAACAATGAGATTTCCTGACATATCATATCTCTTAAATAGTTGAGATGGTAACTTCTTAAGGTTGTCTAAGCTAGATAAATTTAGCGTGTGTTTGAAAGGTATCGAAGTGGGTATACTATCTAAATGAAACGAAGACGTTTGACCTATCGCAACCACTCCGCACGTTAAAAAACAAATCATTACAATCCGTTGTATCATCCCCATTTTATTTTAAATCAAATAAGCTATCTACCGCTGGATAACGCTCTACGGTAAAACCTTCTCCATATTCTGTACCTATGAGACGTCCTAGGTCTCTAGAGCGATAATTAATACTCTCTTTAAAGGTTTCGCTAGAAATAGGTGTATCACCATCTTTATTATTTGGATCGTGAAACTGTGAGCTGTATGCAAAGACGGCATCACATTTTTTATCTATAAACCCACTTACATCTACCACTACATCTGGCTCGATGTGCTGCCATTGTATATAGTGATACACAGTCTTAGGGCGCCATTTTTCTTGTGACTTTCCGTCTACAATGGTTTCAATCTTTTTCAGCCCGCTCAAAAAGCAAGCATCACTGGCAAGTTTACTTCCCTTTCCGTGGTCTATATGCCTATCTGTTATAGCGTTACAGAGCACCATTTCTGGTTGATACTTTCTTATTACTTCTATGATTTTGAGTTGGCTCTCTTTATCATTTACAAAGAAACCATCTGCAAGTGCAATATTCTCACGTACAGCTACACCTAGAATCTTTGCTGCAGCTGCAGCTTCCTCATCACGTATCTCTGCACTACCTCGAGTTCCTAGTTCGCCTCTTGTGAGATCAAGTATTCCTACTTTCTTTCCATTTGCTATCTCCTTTGCTATGGTTGCACCACAGCCTAATTCTACATCATCTGGGTGTGCTCCTATGGCAAGTATATCTAGTTTCATATGTATGCTCGCTGTGCGAGTATCTTTTGGATTATTGTTATATAGTCATCAAACTTACGTGTGAATGACATTTCCCTTTATTTAATTACCGACTTTTAAGAACAAATAAAAAGTTAAGCGCAATCGAGTTTTAATCTGCGACTAATACTGTTTTTTTCAAAACAGCTTTAAGTGCTTGGTCTATATCTTCCATCAAGTCTGCCTTCTCCTCTATTCCTACAGAAAAACGAATTAAGCCATCTGCGATACCCTGTTTTGCTCGCTCTTCTTCTCCTAGTAATGAGTGCGAAGTTTGTGCTGGACATAACATCGTACTCTCTACACCTGCAAGACTCATAGAAGGTTTGATAAGTTGTAAGGCTTTCTGAAAATCTTCGGCATCAATGTGTGATACTAACTCGAAGGACATCATCCCTCCAAAACCGCTCATCTGCTCTTTGGCCAGTTTATAATCTGGATGAGACTTTAATCCTGGATAGTACACCCGACTTATCTCGTCTTTCTTATCAAGCCATTTGGCTATTTTCTTTGCATTTCTATTTTGTGCTTTTACACGTAGTGCCATGGTTTTCATGCTACGCTCAAGCATCCATACGGTAAGGTCACTTAGACTTCCTCCTAGATTTTTTGCTAGATTCCAGATGCGATCCATATGTTCTTGGCTCGCAGCAATTGCTCCTGCACAGATGTCACTGTGCCCTCCCATATATTTTGTTGCAGAGTGAAGTATAATATCAATCCCAAAATCTGCTGGATTCTGATTTACTGGAGAGGCAAATGTATTATCTATCATGGTCACAATGCCGTGTTTTTTGGCAAGTGTAGCAACCATCTTCATATCTGTCACTTTCATAAGTGGATTAGAAGGTGTCTCAATGTAAATCACTTTAGTTTGTGGAGTTATCGCTTTCGCGAAAGCGGCCTCACTCAAATCCTCAGTAAATGAATATGTGATACCGTACTTCTCAAATTCCTCAACTACGAGGTTATATGTACCTCCATATAATGTTTCTTGAAGCACAACATGGTCGCCACTTCTCAAAAAAGCCAGCAATGTAGTACTTACTGCCGCCATACCACTACCAAAGATCATCCCAGCCTCTGTCTTCTCAAGGGCAGCAATTTTCTTGCTTAATCCTTCTTGATTAGGAGTATTAAAGTAGCGAGGGTAGCGCTTTACATCTACATCCATAAAGGCATAAGAAGATGATAAGTAGATAGGAGATACAGCTCCTTGAAACTGCTCGTCTTTAATTTCTCCTGTATGCGTACAAATGGTATTAAGGCCTTTATGTGATTTACTCATAGTGTATGTTTTTTTTCAAATCTAAAAATACAAAAAAGGGTTACAGTAAATCAGCCAATTTATTATAGTTTACGAGGGTACTTACCAAGAAAATTCTTACACCACTAACGTTCAATATTTTACATTTTAATATAAAATTCTCGGTCTAAACTTAGATAAACTATCAGTTAAAGTAGCTACCTTTAAGACAATGAAATTAATCACAAATATCCACCAGCTTCTAGTAACAGGAGATTTTACAGCTCCCCTCTCTGGAAAAAATATGGAGGCAATGCCTTATCTCGAGAATGCATACCTCGTTATTGATGAAGATCTTATTTACGAATATGGTCTTATGGAAGACCTTCACCCTATTGCTGTAGAAGAGGTAATAGATGCCACCGGACAAATAGTGCTCCCTATGTGGTGTGACTCTCACACGCATCTTGTGTATGCAGCAACTCGTGAAGATGAGTTTGTAGATCGTATTAAAGGTCTTACTTATCAAGAAATTGCTGCCAAAGGCGGCGGAATAATGAATAGCGCAAGAACCTTACGTGAGATGAGTGAAGATGATCTTTATGAAGATGCACTAGTAAGACTTAATACTGCTATTGCAAGCGGTACAGGTGCTATTGAAATTAAAACCGGTTATGGTCTTACAAAAGATGCAGAGCTTAAAATGCTCAAGGTCATACAACGATTGCGTAAAAAAGTAAATATACCTGTAAAGGCTACATTACTTGCTGCACATGCTATTCCTGAAAATTATAAAACCAATAGAGAAGGATATATTAAAGAAATTGTAGAGGAAATGATTCCTGCTTTCGCGAAAGCAGACTTATGTGATTTTATAGATATTTTCTGTGAGACGGGTTATTTTACGGTTGAGGAAATGGATACTATTGTAACGGCAGGAGCTGCTCATGGTCTTAAGGCTAAAGTTCACGTCAATCAATTTAATAGTATAGGCGGAATCCAAAAAGCAGTAGCGCTAAATGCACTTTCTGTAGATCATCTAGAAGAATTAACAAAAGCTGATATATCAGTCTTACAGGGTTCAAGTACCATACCCGTTGCATTGCCTGGCTGTTCTTTCTTTTTGAATATACCATATACTCCAGCACGTAGTATTATAGATGCTGGATTACCACTTGCGATTGCAACAGATTATAATCCGGGATCATCCCCTAGTTCATCTATGAATTTTATAGTCTCTCAAGCTTGTATAAATTTAAGAATGACACCAGCAGAGGCTATTGTAGCAGCCACCATTAATGGCGCTTTTGCTATGGATGTAGCAGCAGAAACTGGAAGTATTACCAAAGGAAAAAAAGCTAATTTAATCATCACAAAACCCCTACCTTCTTATAATGCGATACCTTATCATTTTGGCGAAAGCCAGATAGATACTATTATCGTAAATGGAGGCATTTTATGATCATACCTAACTTTAACATCACAGCAGGAAACACCGTAAGCGATATTTTTATAGAAAATGGAATATACACATTTTATGACGCCATACGCGCTGTACATAAATTGCCTTATGGACGTATTGATAACCCACTTGATTTTGGAAACATCATTACTGAGGGGCGAGGTACTTGCAGTACCAAGCATGCAACGCTTAAGACACTAACAGATGAGCACGCAATCTATGGCTTACAGCTAGAACTAGTAATTTATGCGATGGATAATAAAAATACTCCTGGCATAGGAAATATACTCGAAAAGTATAATTTACCGTACATGCTAGAGGCACACACTGTCTTAGCATACGATGATGAGGTGTATGATTACACCTTTGCAGGTACTCATAATATGAGCTGGAGAGAGGCTGTGCTCATGCAAACTACTATCGATACAGATCAAATAGAAGATTTTAAGATGGAGTATCACAAATCTGTTCTGGAGGACTGGATAAAAAGAGACGAGCTAGCATATTCACTAGATGACATCTGGAACATACGCGAGCAATGCATTGAAGAGCTAGCTAGCGTAAAAATATTATAGCACCATGATTCAACTTCACATAGCCACACGAGACCATATACGTACTCGCACTTTTGTAAGAGAAGGCGAGACTAAACTAGGTGAGACTGTACAAATATGTGATAGCCTAGATGATATGGCCACAACTCTAGGAACATTTGTAGTCTTTGGTATTTGTGAGGATATAGGGGTTCAAGCAAATTATGGTAAGGCCGGAGCAAGAAAAGCTTGGGATAGCTTTTTGACCTCATTTGTAAACGTACAAGAAAATACATTTAATAAAGGAGCAGATATTATTCTCTTAGGTCATATCTCTGTATCTCCAGATATTAAAGACATCGCGCAGGAGCCTGCCGATTCTCTTGGAACTATTGTAAATAGAATTGATAGCAAGGTAGCTGCTGTAGTACAACGCATTATTGAGTCTGGCAAAATCCCTGTAATCATAGGTGGTGGTCATAATAATGCTTACGGAATTATTAAAGGTGCGGTTGGTGCTTTAAAGAAGCCAATTGACGTGATTAATTTTGATGCGCACACAGATTTAAGAAACACAGATTATAGAAATAGCGGTAATGGTTTCTCCTACGCTTTTATGCAAGAAAAATATGCTTATTTGAATCACTATACCGTATTTGGACTTCATAAAAATTATACGCCACAATATATTCTTGAAGCTATAGAGACAGGTTCGTATAAAAATAAAGTAAGTCTCTTCCTTATGGAAGATATGCTCTTAGAAGCTGCTCAAGTAAGCCAATTTACAAAAGCAAAAAGTACACTTTCAGAAAATAATCTTGGTATTGAAGTAGATTGTGATAGTATTGCAAACTTTTCAAGTAGTGCGCAATCTCCTACTGGTTTTAGCCTTGAAATAACACGCTATTACCTAAATGAGCTTGCTCAGTTATCGCAGGCTACTTACCTTCATATTTGTGAAGCTTCACCATCAAAAAAGAATAAAAAACAGATAGGAAAAGCACTCACCTATTTAGTAACAGATTTTATAAGAAACTACCGTGAACATCATTCCATATAACTCTCAATTTGCTGCAGATTTTAAAACTCTTAATATAGAATGGCTCGAGGCCTTTTTCTACGTAGAGCCTTATGATCTCAAAGTGTTGAGTAATCCCGAAGAATATATCATTAACAAAGGAGGTTTTATCTTCTTTGTATCAAAAGATGATAAAATTCTAGGTACGGTAGCGCTTATGCCTACTGGAAATACTGGTGTGTTAGAACTTACAAAAATGGCAGTTTCACCTTCGGCTAGAGGGATGGGTATTGGACAGCAATTGATTGCACATTGTATCGCTTTCGCGAAAGCGCAACACCTCAACAAACTCATTCTATACTCACACCGTAAGCTAGAAAATGCCATTCATATCTATAAGAAATGGGATTTTAAGGAAATTCCACTAGAAGAGGATGTTGTCTACAAGCGCGCAAACATTAAAATGGAACTCGCTTTTAACTAATTTTTGTCATAATGTAACCTACAAGACGATAACTTTGTTAATGTAATCCATTAAAACAATGTTATGAAATATTTATGTACCCTCTTTCTTATCGCTTGTACGATGAGCAGCTGTAAAGAAACTGCAAAGGAAACAGTAACCGTTACCACGGTAGAAGAAGTGGAAGAAATAACTACCACAACAGATTCAGAAGTAGAAGAGTTTGAAATTATCCCTATTGAGCATGCATCTACTATTCTTAACTGGGATGGCAGAACCGTTTATGTAGATCCAGTGGGAAAACCGGAGCTTTATAAAGGTTATAAAAAGCCAGATCTTATTGTAATTACACACCTACATGGAGATCACCTCAATGTAAAAACGCTCGAAGGTCTAGACACCTCAACCGCAAGAATCGTTGTGCCACAATCTGTAGCAGAAAAAATGCCAGAAGCATTTAGCTCAAAGCTAGAAATCTTAAATAACGGAGAAAAAATAGAAATTTTAGGTATCACAACAAATGCTGTACCCATGTATAATCTAGGTCCAGTAGAGGAACGCCGTCACAAAAAAGGATGGGGTAATGGTTATGTACTAGAGAAAGATGGTAAGAGAGTTTACTTTTCTGGAGATACAGAAGATATTCCAGAGATGCGCAGCCTACAAGATATTGATATTGCCTTTGTATGTATGAACTTACCTTACACTATGACGGTAGAGAGTGCTGCTAGTGCAGTTTTAGATTTTAAACCTACACAAGTATATCCATTTCATTACAGAGGGTCTGACGGTCTGAGTGATGTCGCTACATTCAAATCTATTGTGAATAATGGAAGTGATGCTATTGAGGTTGTACAGCTAGACTGGTATCCTAATCGTGACTAAAAATACATTTTAATAGCAGCGTTTATAACAAAAGAAAGCCGCAATGGACCTAGGTCACATTGCGGCTTCTTACTTAACCTACTTAAGTATCTTCTATTTTAAACTGAATGATGTTTGAGCAATAAGTACTCCTTTATCAAAAACGTTTACTTCGTACTTTCCTTCAAGAAAATCCTTTGTTGTTTTACCTATATTCTCACAGATATCAAGTGCAGTGTTCTCATAGTAAAATTTAGAAATTGCACTATAATTTACAACCTTACCATCAAAGGCAACTTGCTTATTTTCTCCTAGTGTTGCTCCAGAAGGATCAATGATTTGTACATATAACACACGGTCACCAGCTTCGGCAAGTCTGTTTTGTGGTACTGTATAGCAAGCTCTTAACTTATCTACTCGCTTATTATTTGCGTTTTCTACGAGTTTTCCAGAAGAGCGCTCTATAACTCCTACTGCTCTAAGCTTGTTTGCTGCAAGCGCAGATCCTAAGGTTACTCTTTCTGCTAGTGCAGAGTTTTCTAACGTTAGGGAGTCCCCTACTCCACGCTGTACTTCAAGTTCATAAGTTGTGCTATCTATACGCATAGCCAGCATCTGGTTACTACCGCGTAGTGAATCGTTTTGAGCAAATAAGAAATCACGCTCATTACGTAATTTAAATACTTCTGCTCTATACTTTCCTAAACTTGCAATAGTTGCATCCTTTTCCTCAATATCACCTATGAGCTTCTGGATTCTATCGCGCGCATCATTAAGTTCTGTATCCTTAAGATTATTCTCTTCAATGACTACATCGTATTTACTCACCATTTCTTTAAGATCTGAGAGTACTACGTTCTTTTCCTTTGTGAGTTGGCTCTTTGTATCCTTCTCTTGATTATACAATTTTACAGCAAAGGCACCGGCTACGACAAGAAGTACTGCAAGGATTCCTGCAATAATCTTAATCCCGTTTCCACTTTTTTCGTTATCCATAATTTAATAGTTGTTTTAATGGTTATACGTTTAATGCAAAGAATTGGATTTTATTATAAACGCTTTAGCGAAAATATTCTTTTTACCATACAATTAACGCCAACTTTTAAAAAATGTTAAAATATATTCAAGGCTTAGATTGTAGGAGATGAGATTCTTAAACATTAGTCTGCTTATCCTTGCTCTACCATTAATTTTGAAATTCTTAATTTACATACAGCGGCTGAGAGGTTCGGTTATTAGTATTATTCAGTATAGAATAATTAAGCGTTATAAGTATTGAACTTTCATTTTTACGCTTTCGCGAAAGCGTAACACCTCAATACACGCTGGTATCACTGTTAACTAATATTAAAAAAGAAACCTACTCAAACTATTTTACGGAAATTGCAGTGATGAATAAAATCTACACAAAACTCAGATTACTATATAGTCAAGTTACTGGAAACATAGGCTTCTTTCCTAGCATTATAGCATTAATGGGACTTGCTTTTGCTTTTTTAATGCTCTACATAGAGGAACAAGGGGTTTCCAAATACTTTATTGACAACTTCCCGTGGCTCGTTATTAATAATGCAGATACTGCTCGCTCCTTATTGAGCACGTTTATAGGAGGGATTATCTCTCTTATGGTTTTTAGCTTCTCTATGGTGATGCTATTGCTCAACCAAGCTTCGAGTAATTACTCTCCTCGTATTCTTCCAGGTCTTATATCAAATAAAAAACACCAGTATGTATTAGGTTTTTATATTGCTGTAATCATTTATTGCATCATCATATTATTAAGTATTGTTCCTACAGATGATAAGAATCAGCTACCTGGATTTGCAGTACTTGTGGGTATTGTTTTAAGTATTCATGTACTTGCGGCTTTTATCTATTTTATTCACTCTATCTCACAAGCAATACAGATTAACAATATTACAGATCGCATTTTTGTTGCAGCTCACAAGAGGTTACAAGGCCTCATTGATAAAGAGAGTGAGGTTCAAGGATTAGATATTTTTGAGGATATTTCTGAGTGGCATGGATATAAAAGTACCTCATCTGGATATCTCAATGATATTGCATTTGATTCCCTATCTAAACTCGCCAAAGACTGTGACATCTCCATAAAAATGCTGGTTTCTAAAGGAGAGTTTGTACTAGTAGATGTCCCTATTGTAAAAGTGAGTAAAGAACTAGACGAAGAAAATCAAGAAATGCTACAGTCATGCTTTGGATTTTCTCGCAGTGAGATAGTAAAACTCAATTATGTACTCGGTTTTAAACAGCTCACAGAAATTGCAGTAAAAGCAATGAGTCCGGGAATTAACGACCCAGGAACTGCTATAACCTGTATTGACTATCTCACAGAACTCTTTGCTTTAAGAATGCTCAAGAAAGATAATAGCTACGTAGTAAATAATGAAGACAAAGCTGTCGTTTCCTTAGATACTGTTGATTTTGAAGAGCTTATCTATTTCATTTTCGCTAGCTTACGTCAGTACTGTAAATCTGATTTTATAATGATGACAAAAATGTTGACCTCCCTATATTACCTCAAAAATGTAGAAACTATAGATGATGATTATAAGAAAGTAATCGACACACAGGCTCATCTTATTCTAGAAGATGCTCAGGCATATATTAAAAATGAAACAGATTTAAAGAATCTAAAAGAGTTTACTGAAAAATTTAAGTAACCAAAATACTTAGAACTTGACCACCTTTAAATAAGATAAAGTTGGATCCACTGGAATAGTTGCTCCTCCATTTGTGCTATTTGGATAGAAATCAATTGTTGATGTAGTTGTTATCGTAAACACTGCTCGTTGTCCTTTTGGAACTATTTCTGCTTGTGTCTTTACTGTCGCCATCGTACCCATTATTCCTTCGGGAGTTCCGTTTATTCTAAGTAAATAATCGAAATTATCACGGCCAATGTTTACTTCAGAATCAATCATATAACTTCCCGGTGGTAGGGTAAGTGAACTACCGGAAATAGAAGCTCCTATGATAGAGTTAAAACTAATCTTACCAAAATTGAAAGATTTATCGCTAGTCGACTGCAATGTGCGAACGGTAGTCTTGCTATCTAAAAAAGTAGCAAAAAGAACGCCCTGCTTATCAAATTCATCAAGAAATTTTATCCATCTTGAGTAAGGTGCACTCCAATAATAAAAACCAACTTGGACATTGTTTACAGCAACCTTATTAAATACTAATAAACTATTTGCAGGATTTGCTATAGTTACTACATCTGTTAAGCTCTGTAATTCTACTCTTGGAATTAATAGTCCTTTGTCTATTCCTGCTATATCTAAAGAGCTTGAACTATCTGGAGACGTTGTATTGATACCTACTTGGGCGTTTATAGTCGTAGTTAAAAAAACTACAGCAATAAAAAATTTTAAAAGCTTCATAATCTGTGATTTGGGAATACAATTTTACAATTTCGCTTTATAACAGAAAGCTCTAATATTGAATAATTACAAAATTTTCGACAAAAACACTTTAATGCCCGACCAATAACATAATCCATAGGATATTTACTATAAAGTCAGAAGTAAACTACTTTACTCCCTACTCATCCAGTTCTCTAAAGTGTTTTTTCTTTTTGAGTAACCTATACTTGTAAAATCTCTACTTATAACTATAAACTTGCCTAGAACTGGAATCAAGTCGTTGATATGTAAAAAATCATTCCACCGAATCACTACGCTTTATGTTAGCTTTTTGCCATTTATAACCACAGAGAGTCCGTTTATTTCTATAACTACTTCTTGATCCTCATTTCTTATCAACTTGTTATCTATCAACTCCTTAAGAAGCCGGTCTTATAGAACGTGAGCACTCGCAATATCGTTTCTAAAGTTTTGCTATTACCAAGGGTTTTTAACCTCGACTTTGTCGCGCGCTGGCAGTTTGCTCCCGCAAGTGAGCTATCACTAGGGTATCGTGTAGGTAAAACTGCCTTTGCAGATAATGTAGATGGAGATTACTTAGACGGAATACATACACTTAGTGATGCTACTGGTTTAGAAACCTTGAGTTTACGTATGCGTTGGTTTTTAGACTTTAACAGATTAAAAAAACGCAGTTAATGTAACAAAGTGAAATACTTTCCTACATATAGGGTATGTATAAATCATTTTTTCAAAATATAGCGACAGAGCAAGGAGGTACTTTTTTATACCAAGATCAAGATACTAGTATAGGTGGCGGCATACGCCTTCCTAAGGTTCAGTATTTATTAAGAATACCTGTAGGGGATACTGAGATGAATATCATCAATATCACTGGAAAAGAATTTTCTGGTCATATCTCTATGAAGTTACCAAAACAGCCAGAGAGTAACACTTTTGAACTCACTACAAACTCGCATATTAAATCACTTTTTATAGGCAAATCAAAGCGCTTTAATATCAATAGCGACAGCTCTCAAATGACTGAGTTTTTAAGAAACAACAGACATATTGCAATCTTAAAAGAAATTGCTCAAGAAGATAGCTTCCAGCCTATAATTACGGGTACAAACGAGGATGATCATTATCTGTTGATAGCAAAATATCATCTAGAATTTGATAATTGGAACAGTCCTCTGCTTCCAATTATGGATTTATTTAAAGAAATGTACACAAGGTTTGTGGTGAATAACGAACGCTTTGCAAATGATGTCACTATCAGTATGGGGTCTTAAATAACTCCTAACACAATCTTAAACAACTACCGCCTAGCGTAGTAATGCCATAGCTTTGTTACACTTGCCCTTTTATAAAGGGTGAGTATAACAACCAACCTATGAAACACTACGCCATAATAGGAGGAGGTCCCAGAGGACTTTTTGCTCTTGAAAGCCTTTTTACTGCCCTCTACAATAACGCTCCAAAAGCTCAAATAAAAGTCACTTTATTTGAACCTTTTAAATATCCAGGTTCAGGCTGGGTGTGGAATCCTGAGCAAGTAGCGAGCAACTGGCTTAATATTACTGAGCGTGCCTTACAAGACTTACCTGGCAGACCAGAAATAAAACTAGGTGATGATATCATCCCTACATTTCCCTCATATACGGAGTGGTTACCAGAAGAACAACAAAATCCTCCAGCGACGCATCCAGATCAGTTTCCTCCACGGGCAAAGATGGGAACCTACCTTAATGCCCGTTTTGAGACTATTGCAAGTGCTCTTAAGGGGTTTGACTTATTAAATATTGTTGAGGAAACGGTCACTAAACTCACCTATATTGCACCGGAATTCACAGCAATTACAGAAAACACATCAGTCACTGCAATAGATGAAGTAGTCATCACAATAGGACATCAGGATACAGAGCTTTCAGAGCAGCTGCAAGAATGGAAAGATCACATTGCACAAACTGATAAAGCCCTCCTATTTACAGAAGCCTATCCTGTAGAAAAAATGATAAATACAAACATTAACTCAGAGAGCGTAGTTGCTTTTAGAGGTTTTGGACTTGCAATGATTGATCAGATACGTGCGCTCACCTTGCAACGCGGTGCACATTTTGAGATGCTTGATAATGATACCAAAGAAGTAGCTTTTCACGCTGGAGAAAACCATCCGCAGCGGTTTGTACCTTTTACCTTAGACGGGCTTCCTATGGTGCCAAAACCTATAAATAAAGCGGTAGATAAGTGGTTTATGCCAAGTGATGATGCTATAAACGCTTTCGCGAAAGCGATACATAAAGGCGCCTGCGGCAATCACCCTGCAAAAGATCAATACTTTCTACTAGAAGCAATGGCAGCACTTGTAGCTCCCCTCTTTTTAAAATTAGGAGACAAAGCCATACAACACGATCTTACAGAAGAAGAAGTTTACTTCTTAGCCATAAATTACCTCAACAATAAATCACTAGCGCATTCCCTACTCCTATCCCATCAAAAACCTGTCTTGCAAATGATGCAACAACAAGTGGAAATGGCAGTAGGAGAAGCACCGGTAAGCCTCGACTATTTTATAGGTCAAGTATGGCGACACTGCCAGCCAGCCATCTACAGAGAGTTTTCATATCCAGCAATTGCAGATGATGTAGTGGCAGAAGTTATTGCGCTAGACGAAGAATCAAAACGATATTCTTACGGTCCACCTGTTGAGAGCATACAACAGCTTATCGCGCTTGCAAAAGCAGGATTGTTAGATCTTGGCTTTGTAAATAATCCAGAAATCACTTGCGTAGACGGAGGCTGGCAACTTGAATCTGATGGCAATAAAATTACCGTAGACGTAATGCTTAACGCCGTACTGGACTCACCACAACTTGTCACCGTAGATACACCAATTATAAAAAACTTACTACACAACGAGATGATTGAGCCTAAACATACTGATCTAGGCATACGCACGGACGATTATAGTTATGTAGAAGTACCTGAGGGTAAAAGTTTTGTGCCACTAGCGGTATTAGGTAGACTATCTAAGGGAAGTGTGATAGGTGTAGATGCAATTTTAGAATGTTTTGGACCGCGCACTATAAGCTGGTCTGAGCGAAGTATAGCCTTAATGAAGAACGAAAAATAAAGAAGATGAGCAGAGGATTTGTAAAAGAAGATGACCAAGAAGAAACTCCTATAATTCCGCCTAGGGCAGCATTGCCAGATGGTGTGACAAACTATGTCACTAGCCACGGGTTAACGCAGCTTAAGGAAGAGCTTAGCACATTAGATAATAAAATCTCAACCCTAGATGAAACAGATGAGCGCGAGCGCAGGCGCGCACTCGCAGTTCTTAATGGGAAGCGCAATTTACTACTGGAACGCATACAGAGCGCAAGACTACTTAATCATATTAAGGATGAGGGAGAAGTACGTTTTGGCGCCACAGTCACATATACCATCGCTGGTATGCCTAAGCCTATTACCATCCAGATTGTGGGCGTAGATGAGGCTAGTGTGAAAGACAAAAAAATTGCCTTCACCGCTCCTATTGCTAAAGCACTTATTGGCAAAAAGATGGATGAAACAACTACATTTCAGCTAGGTAATGAGCAGAAGAAACTCACTATTAAAAATATATCCTACGTAGAGTAGTATGAGGTTTACGCTTTCGCGAAAGCGTAAAAAAACACGTTCAAAAACAAGTTCACATACCGTAACTTTATAAACAAAAATAGAGCTACTTAATCCCTAATTTATCACCTATGCAAACGATTCTATATAAAGCAAACAGTCGAGGAAACGCAAACCACGGGTGGTTACAGAGTTTTCACACCTTTAGCTTTGCAAGCTACCATAACCCCAACCGTATGAACTTTGGGGGGATGCGTGTGCTCAATGATGACACCGTAGCGGCTGGTAGAGGTTTTGATATGCACAGGCATCTCAATATGGAGATTATATCCATCCCGCTTTCTGGTGATCTAGAGCATAAAGATAGTATGGGTAATCAGACGGTGATACAGCAAGGTGACATCCAAGTAATGAGTGCAGGGACTGGAATAGATCACAGTGAGTATAATAAAAATAATGATCGCGAGGTGCAGTTTTTACAAATCTGGATTATGCCTAACCAGCGCCCAGTAACGCCTCGTTATGATCAGATTAAAATAAATGAGCATCACCTCAAAAATGAATTTGTACAAATACTCTCACCAAATCAAGATGATGAGGGCGTATGGATTTACCAAGACGCTTGGTTTCATATGGGTGAGTTTACACAAGAGCAAACGCTTGTACACAAACTACATAAAAAAGGGAACGGCCTTTTTGTTTTTGTACTTGAGGGTAGTGCTCACGCCGCTGGCGAACTACTAGACAGACGTGATGCCATAGGAGTTTATGACATTGCCGAGCTAGAAATTACCGCACAATCTGACTCTAAAATATTACTTATCGAGGTGCCTATGCAGTTTTAATTAATCTAATGCTTAAACTTATGAGGAGACAACCCATTGTGACTATTGCTATTTACCTATTACTAGGTTTAAATTTTTCTATAGTTGCTCAACAAAGTGAGTCAAATTCAAAAGAATTCCCAAAACTCAGTGATACTATACCGTCAGAAGGAATATATAATAGTAATCCTATAGGAGAATATAATGACGCATATTACCAGTTAGAAAGACTTAATGATAATATAGGACTACCTCCAAAAGAATTTAATTTTACAACACCCCAGGCTACACTTGAACATTTTATATTAAGCTGTCGTGAGGGTAAATTTGAAGATGCGGCATACTCATTAAATCTTAACCTTTTTCCAAAAAGTGTTACGAGGAAAGAAGCAGCAATCCTAGCAGAAAAATTTTACTTTGTTATCAATCAAAGAATAGCCATCGATTGGGAAGGAATTTCTGATAGACTTGATGGACAAGTTGATATCACTACATCTACAAACAAGAATATCTCCGGTAAACCAAGACGAAGTGTTGTTTTTGGAGAAGTCGCATTGGAAAATAGAGATGCAGTCTTACGCTTACAGAGAGTCAAGCTAAAGGAATGGGGTGCATTTTGGATAATAAGTGCTAATACTGTTGAAAATATTGAGCCACTATATGCAATCTATGGTCCTCGAAAGTTAGATAGAGTAATGCCTGGCTGGTCTAAGGTAGGGGTCTTAGGAATTCCCATCTGGAAAATTATAGGGACTATACTCTTAGGATTTCTTGGTTATCTGCTAGGGCAATTTTTTTCTTTTTTTACCAGGAAACTATTCCTCAAATCAAAAAAACCATTACTCAAGTCCATCGCAACAAAAATGGCTAAACCAGCAGGCATAGTCATTGGTGTACTTTTCTTTTATCTTACTCTAACATATCTTATTTCGTTTTCTGGGAGTATGGCAAGTACACTTTACGCTATTTTATTAATCATTGTCATTGCCTCTATTGCTTGGTTTCTAATGAGCTTTATTGACTACATTTTTGCTTATGTTACAGAAAATCGTGTGGGTGATTCTTCTTTAGAGGAGAACAAGCATGCTCGTATGATGATGACTTATATATCAGTTGCAAGAAGGGTCTTGACAATCATTATAATAATAGTAGCTATCACAGTGATTTTTTCACAATTTAGATCTCTTGAAAAATTAGGGATTTCCCTCTTAGCATCTGCGGGACTTATTACTATAATATTAGGTGTGGCAGCACAAAATACTTTAGGTAACATCATAGCAGGTATACAAATAGCACTTACGCAACCTGCAAGTATAGGTGATACCATTAATATTCAATCCGAGTGGGGTTATGTAGAAGATATTCGATTCACTTATATGGTAGTACGCACTTGGGACTCGAGGCGACTTATAATTCCATTGAAAGATGTCATATCAAAACCTTTTGAAAATTGGTCAATGACAAACCCAAAACAAGTAAGACCGATAACCATTTATGCAGATTATCATATTGATGTGCAAAAAGTAAGAGAGAAGTTTGCGCAATTGCTAATAGATTCTGAGCACTGGGATGAAGAGCATGAGCCTACTGTACAAGTTACAGGTGTGACAGAAAAGTCTATTGAAATACGAGCGCTATGTAGTGCAAAAGATGCTTCTACAACATGGGATTTACACTGTAAACTTAGGGAACAACTAGTGCAGTTTGTAGCTTCACTTAATAACGGGGGATATCTAGCCAAACAGCGTCTTCAGATTGAGAAAGATGAGATTAATAAAATTGATAATTATTAATTACGCTTTCGCGAAAACGCATACTTACTCTGTATTTTACATTTAATTATTCTTGAAATAAATAGACGAGAAGTATATTTAGTACTTTAATAACTAAGTTGTTATAAAAGTCACATAAGCATGAATCTAAAAAGTCTTTTACTAGTTGTAGTTATATGTTCATTAGTTGGCTGCCAAAAAGAAAACCACCCTGCACAAATAAGTTTACAAACTGAGACTGCCTTAGACACTATCTATATTTCAGAATTTAATACTGAAAGACTGGTTGCAAAAATCTCAGATAGTAATCGGCTACAAGCTGTAAACTTAGTACATCCTACTGCAGTAACTATAAATCACAAAAATAATGATGATCCTTATCTGGCTATTCTAGCCAATAATAAAAGTTTAAACATTTTTCTCCATCAAGATGGTATTATAAACACCCATGACAAAGCGGATTCATTGCTCAACAATCTCTGGCACAGCAACAACAAGTTTATAAGTGAAAACAGCAATATACTTTTTGGTTCCAATAACATAGATACAATTCCGCTTGTATTTGAAAGATTTAGACAGGAGAGAGCTAATAACATTGACTTATATAAGGACGAAATAGGTACAGATATTTTGGAATTGCTGCACTATCAGAATGATGCGAGAATCTTTTCTTTTTTATTCTATTATGGCAGAATGATGAAAGAATTGGAACCAGATAACAGCTATTTTGATTTCGTTAATAAAATTCCGAAGCTTACGCTATCATCAAAATCTCTTCCTGATATTTATCTCTACAAATATGAAATTGAATATTTAAGAAAAAATAATGCTATAGAAAGTATTACTGATTTTTTAGCGTTCATAGATCAAAAGACGAATAACAAGGAGCTTGCTGATTACCTTAGAGCGAGCTATATCAAAGGTTTGATGGAAGCACCTACTTACTGGGAAAAACATGAAAGATTATTTAACACTGAGGTACTTACTCAATCCCTCGTTTCAGAAAAACAAAATCCATACAATTACTTATTTGAAAAATCATCTAGCTCTTTTTATGCTTCTCAAAGTGGGGAAAAAGCTTACTTATTTACAGCAGAAGATGCATTTGGAAATCAATACAAACTTGAAGATCACTTAGGAAAAGTAATTTTTATAGACAATTGGGCCACATGGTGCAGAGCTTGCCTTAATCACAGACCTAGTGTTTTAGAACTTGCTGATATGTATAAAAATAATAGCGATGTAGAGATTTTGCTCATGTCTGTAGATAGTTCTAAAGAGAAATGGTTAAACTTTCTAAACAAAGAAAACTCTGAAATTGGTTATAATTTATTTATTGAAGATGGAAGAAGTGAAGAATACGGTCAACAATACAATATCAACTTTATTCCTAAATACATACTCATTGGGAAAGATGGTAAGATTTTAAATGCCAATATTCAAGAACCCTCCGTTGCGGTTGAACAGGCAATAGAAAATGCATTGAGGATGCAATAAGGTTTAATTTAGAAAAGATAGGTTGTCTTCATAAAACTATCAATATTATATTTATTGCTTTCGCGAAAGCGTAACAAAACCATCTTAAAAGCTACTTACATACAAACTTATATAAATGATTATTACGACTACAAACAGTATACAAGGCAGAGAGATCACACAATACTTAGGTGTGATTACAGACTTCATCTATGCAAAGATTTACGATACTAAGGGGCTTAGTTTTCGAGATTCACTCAATAGAGATAAGATCTATGAGCGAAGTGAGGAAGGAATAGATGCTGCAAAACAAGAAGTACTCAAGAAACTGGAAGCCAAAGCTAAAGAAATGGGAGCTCACGCGATTGTAGGAGTTACAATGGATGTAGAGGTAATAAATGAAGGTTTTAAATTAGGAATCTCTTCAATGGGCACTGCTGTAGTATTGAGATAATCATACATATAGAACACTGTGAGATTCACGATTTTATTAATCGACAGCTTAGCGGTATTTGACGTTCTAAAATCTTAAATCTTTCCCATTTAATATGGCTTTAAGAGAGTTAAGCATTTTTAAGGATAATTTTACGTAACCAACCAATCCAATAAAATGAATTTCACTCTCAAAAACTTCTTGCAAGGTTTCGGCATTATTGCTGTCATTTTAACATTATTACCTCTTATTGCCGTAGATTACTGGTGGATACGCATTTTTGATTTTCCGCATGCGCAGCTTACGGGGCTTACGTTTATTGCTATTCTTACCTACTTCATACGGTTTGACATAAAATATTACAAAGACTACCTCTTTGTTGTTATTCTTATTGCCTGCTTTACATTTCAACTAGGTAAGATTTATGCCTACACGCCTTTTTCTTCTTATGAGGCAAAAGAAAGTACGATTACAGACGCTTCAAATACATTGAAAATTTACACAGCCAATGTTTTACAGAAGAATGAAGAGTACCAACTTCTACTCGACCAAGTAGCCGAAAAAAATCCTGACATTGTACTACTGATGGAGACTGACCAACTGTGGCAAAATGCCGTACACAAAACATTATCTGCAACTTACCCTTATAGTATGCTAGAACCTCTAGATAACACCTACGGGATGTTGCTATACTCTCGCTTACCTATGTCTCAAAACAAAATTAATCATCTTGTAGATAAAGAGATTCCATCTATGGAGGCGATTGTTACCTTGGAGAGCGGTAATCAATTTCAATTATTTGCCATCCACCCTACTCCACCTATGCCACAACATAATCCTATGAGCTCAGACAGAGATACAGAGATGATGACTACGGCACTTCGTGTTTACAAAAGAGAAATGCCGGTAATCGTATTAGGAGATTTTAATGATGTTGCCTGGTCTAATACTACTTCGCTTTTTAGAAAGACAAGTACACTACTTGATCCTCGAATAGGTCGCGGGTTTTACAACACATTTAATGCAAAAAATGTGCTTATGCGCTGGCCACTTGATCATTTATTTATTTCGGAAGAGTTTCGTGTAAAGACTTTAAACCGCACAAAAGATATCAAATCTGATCACTTCCCGATGTATACAGAACTAACCTTTGAGCCGGGGAAAGCAAAAGAACAAAAGGCCGAAAAACCTTCTAAAGAAATTCTCGATAGAGCACAATCCCAATTAAAAGAACAGCATCTTCTTAATATGGAAATGCCTACAATTTCTAGTGATTAAAGATTATCTATATTTATAGTCTAACTCACTGTTCATGCGTTTTATTCTATTACTATTTGTATGCTGTATTTGTGTCGTTGCTTGCGATAAAAATCCTCAAGCAAAGGCTGCACTACATCAAAATCATATAAGGCATCAAGAGGATACTATCGGTTTTGCTCAATATTCATGGCAAATGGATAGTATAATCAGTAGAATGGATGACGCGGATAAACTGCCAAATTCTGAAACCTACAAAGCTGTAATATGCCCACATGATGATTATGGATATGCCGGAGGATTGTATTACAAAACCCTCTCTGGAATAAAAGCCAAAACAATTATCCTTGTGGGCGTAGCTCACAGAGCAAGAAATTTTGATTTACAAGATCGTATCATTTTTGGGAGTTATGATAGTTGGCAATCTCCCGATGGCATTATTCCCGTAAGCAGCCTTAGAGATAAACTCCTCCCTAAACTCAATAAAAAAACATACGTCGTGCATGATTCTATGATGCAGTTAGAACATTCTCTAGAAGCTATAACCCCTTTTTTGAAACGTAAAAACCCTGCTCTAGAAATCATACCCATGCTCGTTCCTTACAACACATTCCAAAACATGCAGTTATTTTCTGATGATATAGGAAGTGGTATTGCTGCACTTATGAAGGAAGAGAATCTAATATATGGTAAAGATATTGCTGTCGTAATTTCTAATGATGCTATACATTACGGTTCTGAGGGCTGGGGAAGCGGTAATCTCGCTCCCTTTGGCACAGACAGTTCAGGGACAGCTCAGGCTAGGCAGAAGGATCTTGATATTGTAAAGGAGACGCTGCAGGGAGAACTCACCACAAAGAGGGTTCAAAAGTTCAACGAAATAACTATTATGGCTGACGATTATAAGTCTTATAAATGGACTTGGTGTGGTAGATACTCCACTCCTTTCGGCTTACTGCTTGCAAATCGCATAGAGCAACTTACGGGAGCGTCTAATAAAGATGGAAAACTTCCGCACCTCACTGGTACGTTTATAGACTGGCGATCTAGTATACACAATACTCATATTAAGGTTGACGATTTACGCATGGGGCACACCGCACAGGCAGATAGCACGCACTGGGTGGCTTATATAGGTATGTCTTATCAATAAAATTATAATTTCTCGATTATATTAGTTGTTTGGTGTTACGCTTTCGCGAAAGCGTACCTATCCTCAATACTGGCTTTAACATTAATTGTAACTATTTTAACCCGAGCTTAATACTTAAAGGCTCGTCTATCTTGTATCTTACTGATTATGATATACTCAGATAAAACAGAAAACAAGAACAACGCTTTTTTAACAGAAACTATCGAATATCTAGAAAACAAGGGATTCGAAAATATCAAGGCAGACGCCGAAGGTTATGAGACTCCTATTTCCTTTAAAAGACAAGAAACAGGAAATTCTCTTACTCCAGATATCGTAGCCGAAAAACGTGGTATCAAATACTTTTTTGAAGTGAGTTTAAAAAGTTCGAAACCAAAATTATTAAAATCTAAGTGGTTACTTCTAGACACCTTAACTAGAATGAAAGATTATCGCTTTAGAATCATAACAACCAAAGGACATTTAAGCTTTACAAGAGATATGATTGCAGATACTAATCTCAATAAAGATTTCATTCGCATATAAATTTCAATACAGTACAATTACCTAAAGGGTCTTGCTTATATAAGCAGGACCCTTTTTTATTAACATACTTTAATAGTACTATGGCAACTATTTAGGAGAAAAGAAATGTACATTGGAAAAAATATTTTCCGTGAATAAAAAACTACACTTTTTTAATAAAACGCTTCGCTTATCTATTGTATCTCTGCTATTTATAGCTTGTGCTGTGCATCGCGATAATTATAGAGATAAAGATAATAGTACTTTTTTTAACTCCAATTCTAGAGAATACACGAGTATATTTTCTATCGCCAATGCTGGTGCAGACTTGAAAGGTCCAAATAACCAACTAATTGTCGCATTAGAAAAAGAGTTTGCCACATTATCAAAAGAAGATGATTACCTCCTATTTCTAGGAGATAATCTACATAATAGCAATCTAGAGGATAGCCAAGTTTCATCTCAACTTGATGCTCAATTATCATTATCTAATTCCTTCAAAGGAACTTCATTATTTCTCACTGGAGAGCAAGAATGGAATGAGAGAGGTGTAAAAGGTCTTGAAGATATTGAAACTTACATTGAAGACTTTTATAAGGAAGAAGATCACTTTCTGCCTAAAAATGGTTGTCCGCTAGAGGTGATAAGCGTAAATGATGAAATAGAGCTTATTCTCATAAACTCACAATGGTATATAGAAGACTGGAGTAAAACGGACGGTATTAATGATAAATGCGAGTTGAAGACAAGAGTACAGTTTAATAATCTTCTCGCTAGTGAGATGCGTAAAGCTCGTCACAAAACAGTGCTTATTGCTATGCACCACCCTTTGTACTCAAATGGTATTTACGGTGGAGAAATCCCGTCTACAGTTGTATATAAACCTACTTCAGAAAATGCATACATACCACTCGCAGGAGCATCGTTATCATTTTTAAGATCACAAGGAGGTCTATCTAAGCAAGATCGCTATAATCCTCTTATGAACGAGTTAATGTCTACCATAGAACTGGCTGCATTTGATGTTCCAAAGGTAATTATAGTTTCTGGTCATGAACGCTCATTACAGTATATCGATCACGGAGCTATAAAGCAAGTAATTTCGGGAACGGGAAGTAGTGTAAAACCTGCCCGTTTGAGTAAAAGAGGACTATTTACCTCAACAAAACTTGGATATACAGAAGTAAGGATTTATGAAGACAACTCATCATCTGTGCACTTCTTTACATTACAAAACGGCACGTTTAAAGAAGCCTTTAGCCAGAGAGCTTTTAAACAACCAGAACCTTACAATCTTGATTCACTTCCTACGGTTTTTCCTAAAACGGTGAAGGCTTCTGTGTATCCTGCAGAGGCTGTAAAGAAATCTGAGAAGTATGAAAAATTCTGGGGTAAGCATTATCGATACGTATACGGAGTTGATGTAGAAGCACCCGTTGTACTACTCGATACCCTATATGGAGGACTTACTGTAGAAAGAGCAGGTGGCGGAAACCAGACTAACGGTTTGCGTCTAGTAACAAAAGACGATAAAGAGTATAACATGCGAGCCATTGCAAAAGACCCAATCGCCTTTCTTAAATCTGCTGGATATAATGATCTCGATGGAGAGAGTTATTTTAAAGGAACAGTGCCGGCGAGTGTTATTAAAGATTTTTACACGGCTGCACATCCTTATGGTGCTTTTGCTATCCCTAGGCTAGCAGGTGCGATAAAATTACCACATACGCATCCTAAATTATTCTATGTACCTAAGCAAAATCTACTAGGAGATTTTAATAAAACACATGGTGACCAATTATATATGATAGTCGAAAAACCTGATGGTGATTTTGACGATTCACATATGTTCAAATTTAGTAAGGAGGTAGAAAGCACTCAGGATCTTTTTAAAGAACTACGCGAAGATGATCAAAATCAACTTGATGAAAGAACTTATATACGAGCTCGCATTTTTGATATGCTCATAGGTGATTGGGATAGACATGAAGATCAATGGCGCTGGGCTCAAAGTCAAGTAGATGAGAAAGAAGGAACTACCATATACACCGCTGTCCCTAGAGATCGGGATCAAGTGTTTGCAAAATTTGATGGTTCATTCCTTACCTCCATGCAAAAAGTGATGAGTGGTTTGAGACAGTTTGGTAATTACGGCCCAGATATTCCATACATAGAACAATTTAGCCAGAGCGCTATTAATCTCGACCGTGCCTTAGTCATGCATTCAGATAAGTCTGTGTGGTTAGAAGAGATGAAGTATATCCAGCAAAATATCACACCTGAAGTGGTAAAAAAGGCTTTTAGTGAGGCTCCAATTGAAATTCAAGATGAGATATGGAAAGGTATTCAAACTGATCTTCTCTCACGTAAAAACAACCTAGAAGACATTGTACAGAGGTACTACAAGCACTTTCTAGAGTTTCAAGTGCTCAAGGGAACCGATAAAGACGACCATTTTGATATCCAGAATCTTGTTAATGGTGAGGTACGTGTAACGGGCTATAGAATTAAAGATGGTGAAAAAGGAAACGTATTATTTGATCGTACTTTTAATCCTGTTGATACTAAAGATATCTGGATTTATGGACTTGATGACAAAGATGTATTTGATGTGCAAGGTGAACATAAAAGTGCGATTAACATTGTGCTATCTGGAGGATTAGACAATGATACTTATGAAATTATTGGTGGAAATAATGTTACCATATACGATCAAAAATCTACTAAAAATAAGATTGTAGATAAAGGGAATGCGACAAGGCACATAGATGACATTTATGAAAACCGCATTTACGATTCAGAGAGAACACCTAAAAAAGGAGGTAGCTTTGGTCTTGAGGCGGTCTATAATCCAGATGAAGGTTTCTCTCCTAGAATACAATTTGGTAAATCTACTTTAGGATTTGAAAGAAATCCTTTTACTACAAAATTTGAGCTAGATGCTCGCTATATTTCCCTCACCCAAGCAGGTGATATTAAACTATCATGGCATAAAGCGCACCTTTTTCATGACTGGAATTTCAAAGTTTTTGGTCGAGCAACTACTGCAAATTTTACAGAAAACTTTTTCGGAGAAGGTAATAGTTCACTGTACAACACCACCAACTCTTTTGACGCAAACCGCATTAATATGCAGTACCTCACAGGTGGCATAGGGATGTACTACAATGGAGAATATGGAACTACTTCTGAGATTGACATATCTTATGAAGATATAAACGTGGGACCTCAAAATAATACTAGCATAGTAGATGCTCGTTATTTTGTAATAACAGGGCTCTATAATTATCATAGTATTGATGAAGAGCGATTCCCTACTCGCGGGATGGATGTGGCTA
Source organism: Dokdonia sp. Asnod3-C12 (assembly GCF_045063975.1). Classification (NCBI taxonomy): domain Bacteria; kingdom Pseudomonadati; phylum Bacteroidota; class Flavobacteriia; order Flavobacteriales; family Flavobacteriaceae; genus Dokdonia; species Dokdonia sp. Asnod3-C12. The sequence continues at coordinate 2,973,054 of NZ_JBEFNY010000003.1, read as the reverse complement.
TAAGAGGAAGTTTTCTTGATGAAGTAACCAGTACAAATACTGTAGGAGTACTAGATCCTCGTCTTACGCTTTGGAATGCAATAGATAGATCTCGTGATCTTGTACTTAAAACTAGTATAGCGGGACAGTTGCGCTTTGGAAATGATATACCGTTCTATAAAGCAGCTTCGTTAGGAGCAAATACAGGGTTGAGATCTTATAGGCAAGATCGTTTTATAGGCAAACAAGCGCTTGCAGCTTCAGCAGATCTGGCTTTGCAATTAAAACCTATTAAAACTTCCTTTTTCCCGTTGAGAATAGATATGTATGCAGGTTATGATACTGGAAGAGTCTGGAGCGAACTCATGGAAAGCAGCACACTACATTATAGTTATGGTGGTGGTGTTAATCTTTCAACCGCTAGCGCTCTTAAAGGAAATATAAGTTATTTTGAAGGTCCTGAAGGTGGAAGACTAGGCTTTGGAATATCTCTCGGATTATAATTGACTACTAGTTTTAGAGTTACGCTTTCGCGAAAGCGTGAAAAAGATATTTGCACCCTAAAAAAGAATCAAGTCTTAGTCTTCTACAACCTACACAAATTCAAAAATAGTACATATAAAAAATGCTCCCTATTTGGGAGCATTTTTTATGCATTAATGCGAGATTTTAAAGTCTTGCTATTAAGGATTATTACAATCTTACACCAAATCTAAAATCGATTCTCATACCATCTTCACCAGCAAACGCTCCTAGTTGGCCAGATACAGTATCTACCATATTTAACCAGAAACCTCCACCAAAGTCATTGTGCCACTTCTCACTATCTTCTCCATCAAGCCAAACACGACCTACATCTCCTCCTCCAAAAACACCTATCTGAATAGGAATTAAGCCTGTAGAAAATCTATTGAAACTATATCTCAAATCTGCCGAACCAGCTAGGGATGATTCTCCTGTAAATCTATTAAATCTATAACCCCTCAAACCAGAATTTGCACCTAATGATGCGGCTTGATAGAACTCATAGTCATCACCTATAAGAACTTGGGCTTGCACAAGTGTTTTAAGGACAAGTTTTCTGTTTTTAGATAATGCATTGTAGAACCCTAATTTAGGATTTACATATGCATACATTCTACTACCATCGCTTATGTTGCGCTTTGCACCTATTACTGTTGCAAAATCCATCCCTCTCGTAGGGTTAGCTTGGTTATCTGCACTTACATAAGTATAAGCTCCCTCTACACCTATAAAAGATTGCCCTCCAAAGAAATTACTGCGATCTGGTGTAAATAAGCTAGCGTCATCAATCACTCGGCCACCTGTAGGTTCAATTTCAATACGCTCATAATTAAATACAAATCGCAATCTACTACCAAAGGTATTGTCACTCTCTACTCCTATATGAGCGCCTACTTCTCCATTACGAACTCTATTAAAGTCAAGACCTAAATCATCATCGTTATTTACAGTCTCGTTACCAAAACCAAAGAAGTTACGAGAAAATGCTTCATTTGTAAACTTCCCTCCTATCAATAAATTCCACTGTCCAAAGGCGTTTGCAAAATTTCCTTCATATTTTAAGCTGAGTGATTCTGTTGCAAATGAGTAGGTACCATTAAGAACATGCTTGCTGCTGAATGGATCATTTTTAAAACCGTTAGTAGTAAACACATCATTTACTCCTATCAAGAAACCATCATCAGGATTAAAACCTATGGCTGGTAAAATATTATTTGCATAACTCTTTTTCTTTAAAGGGTCATAGGTGTTAAATGAATAAATATTTGACATTTTAAAACTTGCTCCTCCTTTTTCTTTTATTGTATTAGGCAATGTTTTGTGCTCATAAACTTTAAGACGACGACCATCTTTTATCTCGTAGATATCGTTGTTTTGTCCGCCTACAATTTTCATTCTTATAGGCGACTTTCCTTCTCCACTTACTTTAAAGCTATCATCATCATCAAGACCATAAATCCATATCTCGCCAGTCTCATCTGAGTTTATAACGCGATCTACAAAAGGAGTTTGAACTTCGCCATCTTTAATCCTCGATATCTGGACTCTAGTCTCCTTATCATTACGAGTAATTTCAAAATGATCATCCTTATCTGTTCCTGTAAGTACTACTAGCGAAGCCAGGTAATCATAATATTCACCTGCGATGTCAACGATATTACCTCTACGTTCTTTAAGGCTTTTCTTAATCTCATCTACACCTACGTCTTGAACTTCAAGAGGCAATTTTGTAAATGCTCTCGCGATATCTTCATCACTGAGGTTATCTTGTATATATTGAGCTTGTGCTATCCAGTCCTTCTTTACAGAATTCTTGGTGAGCGCTCTATCCATTTTTATACCTGCCTCGTTAATCCACTTTACATTTTCTAGATCTCCATCATAATTTTGAAACTGTCTAGACGCTGGAATTAATGTTTTAAGTAATCCTAGAATAGCACCATCAAATTTTGAAAAAACCTGATCTCTATCTCTTGGAATAGGCTTGTATATTTTCTTTCCATCACTATCAAAACGTGCCCATCTCCACTGGTCTGCATGACGATCCCAGTCACCTATAAGCATATCAAAAATACGTGCTCGTAAATAGGAGTCTTCATCTACTTGATACTTCTCATCTTTACGTAAGTTTTCATAAAGATCATCTGTACTATCAATACTATCAGGATTTCCAAAAGAAGGAACATCTAGAAAATCTTCGTCTGGGCGTTCTTCTATAATATATAATTCATTACCGTAATCTGCATTATACTTACCTAATGCATCATGTTTTGGAACATAAATTAAGCTAGGATTTGTGTGATAAATACCCACTGCATCAGAGAGCTCTGCCACAGCAAGAGAAGCATATGGATGTGCAGATGTATAGAAATCTAAGATTAAATCCTCTGTAAATGTATCTCTGAATTCTTCTTGAACAAAAACCTCTTTAAAAGCAACACTTTGCAAGAACTGCACGGCGCTCTTTCTCACTGCTCTTAAATTATAAGCTCTTCCGTCTTTATCTTTTAATCGTAATGATCTTGTCTGGTGACCACCACCTTTACGGTCAACTGTAAATCCGCCCATGAGTGTGTCTAGCGTAGCAACTTTAGCCGTTACTGGAGTTCCGTAAACAGCTCTATAATGATCTCCCCATAGTGACTCATGTACATCTGACACATCTGTATTATTCTGTGCATACACTGTAGCCATCACAGTCTCTGGATATATCTCTGGTAGCGAATCTAAATTTACTTCTTTGCGAGGAGCAAAAATTTCCTTTGTATAAAGTAAAGTAGGTTCTCCTTGATTTGCTGCATAAAATCTCACAGATGAAGACTCATCTTCATATACGTCCAGAATAGCAAATCCTTGACCTCCGTAAGAAAACAAACCATCGTCTCCTAAAGCTGCGGCACTGTTCTTTGCTCCTGCTCCACTCACAATTTGCTTTATACCATCATGCTCTATATACTGTATACTGTGCTCGTGACCTGATGCAAAAATCACTTTATCTGTATCTCTCGCAAGTACAGAGATGCGTTGCATTAACTCATTATATTGCTTGTTATAGCGATCTTGAATTGACACTCCACCTTGTGATCTTACTTGGGTAACTAGAGATGCAAGTACTGGAAGCGGCATATTGCTTTGTGTAGGATATAACTGCTTTCTTATACCATATTTACCACCATGAATCCCATTTGTATACATAGGGTGGTGCATTGCTACAAGTATTGTCTTTTCGTTATTCTTTTTGAACTCATTTTCTATTTCTAAAAATAAATCAATTCTATTTCTAATATCGCAATTATCATTTATTGTAGGATGCTTGTCCCAGTCTTCTAGATACCACTGCGTGTCAATGATCATCAACTCTACAGAGTCGCTTATGCTTTTCATTTCAATAGGACATCCATTTTCAGGTTGAAATGCTTCCTTATCATCTAGCGCATCTTCTATATACTTCTCTTGACGCTTTACACCTTCTACGCCATCTGCATACCAATCATGGTTTCCTGGAATAAAAATGGTTTTACCCTTAAAATTTTCGACAGCCGCTACCTGTATGTTTAATCTGCGTTCAGCTTCGGCTCTTTCTGGGTGTTTTTTTGATGGAAGTCCCGCATCATAAATATTGTCACCTAAAAAGATTGCATAATCATTCTCTGTCTGTGCCGTGTCTATCACTTTCTTAAATGCGTCAAGAGCATAGGTGCTGCCACCATCTTTATCTCCTCCTGCATCGCCTATGAGGTAGAAGGTTTTATGTATACGCTTTCGCGAAAGCGAACTATTATCAAAACGAGCAGGCTCGCTTGACTCATCTGCATATTTAGGAGAATAAGTCGCACAACTACTAAGCAAAATGGCTACTGAGAAGTTAAGAAAACGGTAATATTTGTTCATGTCCTTGTTTTTAATGTACATTAGAGGTCTAACAGGCTTATAGTAACTATGACTGAACTACTAGAAAAGACAGATAGATTTATTTCTGAACTATTTGATAATGAACTACCTAAGACATGTATATATCATAACTATGTCCATACCAAACGAGTACTTAAAAGTACCCAAGAAATAATTGATAATAGTGAAGAAAGTCTTAAAGATGAAGAAAAGCTCATCTTACAGCTTAGCGCACTACTACATGACATAGGATATGTAGATGGAACCGAAAATCATGAAGCACGCAGTGCCGAAATGGCTGAAACGTTCTTGAAAGAACAGGGCGTTGAGGCTTCTATTATAGAAGAGGTGAAAAAAGTGATTCTTGCCACAGACATGCGCGTAGAACCACAAACATACCTAGAACAAGTTTTAAGAGACGCAGATGCTTCACATTTTGCCAAGGATTATTTTCCTGAGGCTAGTGAGTATTTACGTCAAGAATTAAAAATAAAAGGTATTAAAGAGTTTACCACAGAGGAGTGGAATAAGGCAAATATTGAGATGTTTACGATAAAACATCGCTATTACACGCACTATGCCCAAGAAAACTGGAAACCGAAAAAAGATAATAACCTAAACGATCTCACCAAAGCAAGAAAGAAAGCTAAAAAGGCACGTAAAAAGGAAAAACTAAAAGTACAGCTTAAAGATGCTAGCCCAGAAAAAGGAATCCAGTCTATGTATCGCATCGCGCTACGCAATCACATTAAATTAAGTGATATTGCAGATACTAAAGCAAACATATTACTTTCTGTAAATGCGATTGTGATTTCTCTTGCTCTAGCAAACCTGATTCCAAAACTAGAGTCTCCTAGTAATGCGCACCTTATCTATCCAACGGCGGTATTTGTTCTTTTTGCCATGATATCGATGATTATGTCAATCATTGCTACACGACCTAATGTAACAAGAGGTGAGTTTGATAGAGAGGATGTTAAATTGAAAAAGGTGAACCTATTGTTTTTTGGTAATTTTCATAAAATGAAACTTGAAGATTATGAATGGGCAATAGGAGAAATGCTTCAAGACAAAGATTATATCTACTCTGCCCTTACTAAAGATTTATACTTTCTAGGAGTTGTACTCGATAGAAAATACAAGCTCTTAAGAATAACCTATAATATTTTTATGGTGGGTATCATTATATCTGTACTAACGTTTGCTGTGTTCTTTGCTTACAGAGATCAAGCAGTAGAAGTCATGGAGGACGTAGAAAGCCTCACTAATATGGTGACAACACTATTATAAAAAGCAAAACGGGTTCTTTACAGAACCCGTTTTTTTATGCTATCTTAATTTTTTATTTCCTCAATGAGATCTTCATAGGTGTAAAATTCTTTTGTCTCTTTACCTATTACTTTTTTATATAATACATTCACACGTATAGCTTTTAAACCAGTAACCGCTTGTAAGTCTTCTAGCTCAAGAATTTCTACTTCATTACCTAAGTGATTCTTTAACTGTAAGAAGTTAATATATCTGAGATACTCTTGCTCATCTGCTTCTTGTGAGTAGACTATAGTGATTTTTCCAGCTTGTGTTATACGTTCTGTAGTTCCTTTTATGAAAGCCTTATCTACACGCTTCTTTACAACTTCATAGCGAGCGTTATAAGTTCCATCTACATCAAATCTTTTCTCATCCATACGGTATCGTACAGATAATGATGTATTAAACACTAGAATCATAGAGGCTACCTCAAGTGGATGATCCATTTTTTGCGCAAGCGAGAAATGCTCATTTTCCATCTCGCACATTACTTGTAGTTGCCACAACCTTAAGTTGTAGAGATAAATCTTATTAAAGCTATTATGCTTTGTAATAGACTCACCTACATACATATTGTGCTCTACTCCGTCTGTTTTAAAAAGTTCAAAAAAGTGAGGATACATCATCTGCGCCTCTTTTTGCTTGCGCTGTAGTACAGACGCTAGACGCTTATTTAATAGCATTACAGATTCATCATAAAACTTACGATGGCGGTATACGAGACCCAGACTATCTTCTATCTGGCTTCTGTATGCTGTAATCAACTCATTAAGTTCGTCACTTTTCTTAAGCAAGTGCGTAAATAATGGCCTGATATTCTCACTCAAGAAATTTAAAATCTTACGCTCACTATCTACCTCTAGCTTCTCTTCTGTTTTTTCTAAAAATATATTAAGATTGAAAATAAGTTGCTCATAGATAGGTAGACTTTCATTAGTCTTGGCTGCTTCTAATATCGCAATGGCATTATGTAACTGTAATAAGATATCTTTTTGAGTCGCAGCATTACGAGACTCAGAAGATCCTTTAATATCAATCTGTCCAAATAACGGATAAACATCTTTAAATACAACATCCCTATATTGAACGTTGTTATCCCCTTCTATCTGTAATCTTAAATATCGTTTTGCTTCCTTTTCAAATTTCCAATACACACTTTTATGAATAGATGTACATTCATTTTGAATAATTAGGTCTATTTCATTTTCTTGTTGCTCCTTGTTACGTAATACAGCATCAATAAGATACGGCATTATGTCTGCAAGTTTATTTGCATTTATACTATTAAGCGCTCCTTTATTAGGCGAGGCTAGCTCTAGAATACCTAATAAAACACCTTTGTGACGTATTGGGGCTAGAATAACACTCTTTATCCCCTGGTCATAAAGATTTTGATACATCTTTATACTCTTATCGCTTTTATGATGTTTTGCAATATCTGAAACCGCAAAGTAGTCTCCAGTATTAAATACAGCATCATAAGACCCTTTACAAAGTATCGTATTACACGACGCTTCTGTATCTCCATATAATAGATAACTACTTATATCCTTAAATGGCACAAGCTCAAAAGCCTCGTCTTCCTTATTATAATTAGAAAAACCTATTTGCAATTCTGGAAGATCAAAAATGGCTTGAAAAATTCTATGGAAGTCATGTGTAAAGTTTATGTCCTCATCTTCATAACGAAGTAAGCCAGACTTAAAATCTGATATTGAAACTTCAGTAGTGGCATCATATAAATTTGCTATCACAAAGCCTTTAAAAATATAACTGTGCGGAGGAAATTTTTCTTTCCACATCTCTATATTATCAAAATTATCTAGCAGTACGTTTACTTCTTCTTCTGTTATTTGAGGTGTTCCTTCCTTACGTTCTATATCTATATAATCCCCATTATAGAGCATTCTATAAAAACGTGTCATTCCCAAACCATCAGGAATTTCATAGTAAAATGGACGTCTAAAGTCTATTTTAAAACCATAATACTGCATTAGGATAATGCTACATCCCATGAGGTAGTAATGGTCTGCATTAAAATTCTTTATTTCTGGAATAAAATTATCGCCTGCATTGAGAAGTATGTTATCATACCTCCGCGTAGATTGTAGCACAGCCTCTTGAAAAGGCATAGATGCAATTTTTATTTCATTCTGCTGCAGTACTTCTGGAAATAGCTCACTAAGAAGATCATCAATTTGATTCTTATAGCTCCCTATAGTATCTAGATTATTTATTCCTGATTCTAATTCTGGATAGTCAGAAATAATTTCCATTATTTCTGTTGCACGTCTTTTTAATCTTAAATTATCTGAAGTAAGATTGTTTTTATAATGACTCACTAATTTCCCTACACTAAAATGTAATTCTAGTGGAAACTCTTGATCTTTAAAATGTACTCCGCTTTTCATAAAATGGGTCTTCAAAACTCCTCTTCTCTTCTTTATTAATAACTGTAAACCTTATTTTTGTTATAATAAAAATATGATCTCATGAAACAATTACTAATTCTTGTAATTTTATTCTCTTTATTCTCCTGTGGAGATAATAATAGTACTCCTATAAAAGGTACCGCTGCTGGTATGGCTGATGGTACGTCACTTATCTTAGAGGAATTAGGGCCTAATAATAAACGTATTCCTTTAGACACTGCCGTTGTAAATGCTGGTAAATTTACTTTTACAAAAGCTATAACAGAAGGAACTGGTTTATTAATACTAAGTGAAGCTACAGCTACTAGCCAACTTTTGCTAGTAAAAGATGAGCAACCACTTACTCTAACTCTGTACAAAGATAGCTTATCTAGCTCTTTAGTCACAGGTAGTATAGAAAATGAGTTGTTTAATAATTACCGTAAGACTGCTATGCAGACTAATAAAAAGAGACAACAGCTCATTCAAGAGATGCAAAAGGCACAGAGAGAAACAGATGGAATCAAGGTAAACATTATCCGTGACCAAATAGCAGCCATGGACACGCAATTTATTACCGATAAAAAAGCAGTAGTTGAGAAAAATACTGACAAAATGGTCTCCGTAATTGCACTATCTGACTTAATAAATGAGAAAGTCTTGAAAATTGAAGAGTCCGAAGCATATTATAATAGTCTTTCTGAGGATATTCAAAACTCTACTGTGGGAGAAAGTGTAGAAAACTATATCGCACAACTCAAGTCACAACGTATCGCTAGCGGACTTGCCAGTATAGGAAATAAAGCTCCTGAGTTTACCGCAAAAACCCCAGAAGGTAAAGAACTTTCACTCTCAGAGACTTTAGGTAAATACACCATCATTGACTTTTGGGCTTCATGGTGTCGCCCTTGCCGTATGGAAAATCCTAATGTTGTAAATGTGTATAATCAATATCATGACAAAGGTCTTAATATTATAAGTGTATCTCTTGATAGACCAGATCAAAAAGAAAGATGGCTACAGGCCATAGAAAAAGATAAAATGGACTGGTATCATGTTTCAAACTTACAATTCTGGCAAGATCCTATCCCTAGAAGTTATGGAGTACGAGCAATACCTGCGACATTTTTACTAGATGAAAATGGCGTTATTATAGCAAAAGATCTAAGAGGTCCTGCACTAGGAGCAAAAATGAAAGAGCTCCTAGGAGAAATTTAGGTTTATTCTTCACAAACAATTCTAAAAAGCATCGCTCCTATCGCGATGCTTTTTTACATTTACTATAATGTTACTAATACTATTCTCAATATTTATCATAGGGCCACTACTCCCCTTGCTTCCGGCGACACACTGGAGCATACGCTTTTTTGATTTTGTGAGAATTCAAACAGTAGTTATTCAGCTACTTTTATTGGGAGTTGCATTTATATCTTGGGAGGTCTTCACTGTGACACACATAGTATTTATCGCTGTGATGATAGCGGTACTTTTATTTCAATTATGGCTCATTAGACCTTACACACCTTTTTATCACAGACGCAAGCCTAAGGCAGAGTTTCACAAAGAACAGCTCACACTCGTTACCGCAAATGTATTGCAGACTAATACAAACTACGATAAATTTATAACTATCATAAAGGAGAGCAATCCTCATATATTTATCACCATGGAGTCTGATCAAAAGTGGGATAAAGAAATATCTCAAGCTTTTCCAGAGTATACTCACACCGTAAAAGCTACACTGGATAATTTTTATGGAATGCATGTGTATTCAAAAATTCCGTTTCAATCTTCAGATATTAAATATCTTGTAGAAAAGGACATTCCATCCATACATTGTGAGATAACCTATGCAGACCAGCCTTTTAATCTTATAGCAATACACCCTGCTCCTCCTAGTCCATCAGAAAACGAAACTTCAAAAGAACGTGATGCCGAGTTGATGCTCGTAGGTAAGCAATGCAGAGAGTCTAAGGATGCAACCGTAGTTTGCGGCGATCTCAATGATGTGGTATGGTCTAAGACTTCTAGACTTTTTAGCAAAATCACAGGATATCTAGATCCGCGCGTAGGTCGTGGTCTCTATCCGTCCTTTCATGCAAATTACTGGTTACTCAGATTCCCTCTTGACCATTTATTTTATTCAAAAGATCTTCATGTAACAAACATGAAAAGACTGGCATATTTTGGTTCAGATCATTTTGCTATGTACTATAACATAGCATTTCCTATGGTAAATATTGATGTTGCAAATCCTAAAATCACTACAGAGGACAAGGAAAATATTCAGGAGATAATAGGCGATGGGATTCTTTCGGCTAGAGCTTCACAAAATCATTAAGCGGAGGATTATTATTTTTTCACGCTTTCGCGAAAGCGTAACATTCCCACATTACTTCTTAATATTTACTCAAAATACCTTACTACAGGCGTTAATGATGGTTAAAGCCCTTGTGAGCGCCAACAAGCAGAAGTAAATTGAAATCCAACTAAAAAAAAGACATGGATAAGATTACTGAATCATTAAATAATCTCTCAGAAAAACTCTGGGGATGGGTTGAAGCTTTTATAAGAAACTTACCAAACTTAGGAGTCGCTCTTCTAGTTTTACTAATTGCTTACTTCGTATCGAGATTTGTAAATAAATACTCTCAAAAGATTGTAAAGCGATACGTACCACAACAATCTATCACAAAACTCATAGGTAGAGCACTAGCTGTATTTGTAGTACTTGTAGGTATATTTCTCGCCTTAGGTGTATTAAATTTAGACAAAACATTAAATACCTTAATTGCTGGAGCAGGAGTTTCTGGTCTTGTTATAGGTCTGGCCTTACAGGGTGCCCTAGCAAATGGAATTGCAGGTATCATATTATCTTTTAGAAAAAGAGTTAATATAGGAGACTGGATAGAAACTAGTGGATATGTAGGTTTTATAGAGGATATTAAGCTTAACAACTTTAGTATAAGAGAGCCAGATAATAATATTGTTGTAATACCAAATAAAACCATTACTGATAACCCGATGAAAAATTATTCGGTTACAGATCGTATGCGCATCATTATAGAATGTGGTGTAGGTTATGAGTCTGACTTGGAAATGGTAGAAAAACTAACTAAGGATACCATCTCAAGTAAATTTCCTCAAGAAGGTAACAAGGAGGAGGTAGAATTTTTCTACACTGCCTTTGGAGGAAGCTCAATCGACTTTATATGTAGATACTGGGTAGATTGTGTAAATGGCAAGCAAAAACTAACTGCCAAGCACCAAGGAATGCTAGCTATAAAGAAAGCTTTTGATGCCAATGATGTTAATATTCCATTCCCTATTAGAACATTACAATTTGATAATCAATTGCAAATGGTCTCATCTAGTGATAGTCAAGAATAGATTTTAAATAGTGTAAAAAAATAAGCCGTTACTTTTTAAAAGTAACGGCTTATTTTTTTAAGTATATAGTGGAGTTTTATGCTCCAAAAGCTTCTGCTACTTTAGCAGAAAGTCTTTTATAAGTTCCATTATCTAATCGCTCACGAATTGCTTCAAAGGCATTTAGAGTCTCTTCTACATCTGTAAGTGTATGTGACGCTGTAGGTATCATTCTAAGCAAAATAAGTCCTTTAGGAATCACTGGATACACTACGATAGAACAAAATACTCCGTGGTTCTCACGTAGATCTTTTACAAGCGCCATTGCTTCTGGTACGCTTCCTTTGAGATATACAGGAGTTACACATGACTGTGTAGTCCCTATATCAAAACCTCTATCTTTAAGACCACCTTGAAGTGCATTTACATTCTCCCATAACTTCTCACGAAGTTCTGGCATTGTGCGTAACATATCAAGACGTTTAAGTGCTCCTACCACAAGTTGCATTTGCAAAGACTTTGCAAACATTTGTGATCTTAGGTTATATTTTAAGTAATCAATGATTTCTTGATCTCCAGCAATAAAAGCTCCTGTAGATGCCATAGACTTTGCAAATGTTGCAAAATACACATCAATATCATCTTGTACTCCTTGTTCTTCTCCTGCTCCTGCTCCCGTTGCTCCTAAAGTTCCAAAACCATGTGCATCGTCAACAAGTAAACGGAAATTAAATTTTTTCTTAAGAGCTACTATTTCTTTAAGCTTCCCTTGTTCTCCGCGCATTCCAAAAACACCTTCAGAAATCACGAGGATTCCTCCTCCTGTTTGCTCAGCCATTTTAGTAGCACGTTCAAGATTCTTTTCGATACTTGCCATATCGTTATGCTTGTAGGTAAAACGTTTACCCATATGCAAACGAACACCATCTATAATACAAGCGTGAGTATCTACGTCATATACGATAATATCATCTTTACCTACTAGTGCATCAATAGTAGACATGATACCTTGGTATCCAAAGTTTAAAAGATAGGCAGCTTCTTTTTGTACAAACTCCGCACACTCATTTTGTAATTGTTCATGCAATGAAGTATGACCAGACATCATACGAGCACCCATAGGGTAAGCCGCACCATAATCTGCTGCTGCTTGCGCATCTACCTCACGTATTTCTGGACGATTTGCAAGACCTAAATAATCATTTACACTCCATGTAATTACTTCCTTTCCTTGGAACTTCATTCGGTTAGAAATAGGTCCTTCTAGTTTAGGAAAAACAAAGTATCCCTCTGCCACTGAAGCCCATTTACCTAATGGCCCCTTATCCTTGTAAATTTTATCAAATAAATCTCTCATATACTTGTTTTGAAAACAGGTGCAAAAGTACACATTTTTGATATTTTGAACAAATACAAAAACAATTGTAATATGATGCCAAAAATCAAAAAGCTCCTACATAGGTAGGAGCTTAAATATACGTAATATTTTAGACGTTTATTTGATGTATTCTATAGTTGCTACAGTCTCTTCGTTTTGACTATCAAAAAAACCTTGATCATTCATCCACTTATCAGAAAACACTTTACTCATATAGCGACTTCCGTGATCTGGAAAAATTACCACCACCTTGCTATTCTCATCAAACTCTCCCTGCGCAGCAAGTTGTTTTACTCCTTGAATAGCAGCACCACTTGTATATCCTACAAAAAGACCTTCTGTAGTAGCAATCTCTCTCGCACTGTGAGCACTCTCTTGATCACTTACTTTTTCAAACTTATCTATTGCATCAAAATCTGTTGCAGAGGGTATTAAGTTTTTCCCTAGTCCTTCTATACGATATGGATAGATTTCTGCTGCATCAAACTCACGGGTTTGATGGTACTTTTGAATCACAGATCCATAAGCATCTATACCTATAATTTTTATTTCGGGATTTTGTTGCTTTAAAAAACGCGCAGTACCAGATATAGTACCTCCAGTTCCACTACAAGCAATTAAGTGAGTAATGTTACCCTCAGTTTGATTCCAGATTTCTGGTCCTGTGGTATTAAAATGAGCATCTATATTTAACTCATTAAAATACTGATTAATATATACAGAGCCTTTAGTTTCCTCATGTAAACGCTTTGCAACACTATAATAAGATCTAGGATCGTCTGCCTTTACATTTGCAGGACATACATACACCTTTGCTCCCATCGCTTTTAAAGCATCAATCTTGTCTGGTGATGATTTTGAGCTTACTGCAAGAATACATTCATACCCTTTAATAATACTTACCATTGCGATACTAAATCCAGTGTTTCCAGATGTAGTTTCAATAATAGTATCACCAGGTTTAAGAACTCCTGTACGTTCTGCCTCTTCTATAATGTGAAGAGCAATACGATCTTTTGATGAGTGTCCCGGGTTAAAAGCCTCTACCTTTGCGTAAAACTGACCTTGAAAACCTTCTGTAATTTTATTTAACTTGATGAGTGGTGTATTACCTACTAGTTGTAACACGTTATCATACACGTTTAAATCCTTATTCATATATCTTGGTTAAAGCGCTGCACAATCCTAAAAAAGATACGTGCAAAACAGAGCAAAAGTAACACAAAAATATGGAACGTGTTTCCTCTACCCTAGTTCAATCTCATACAGTTATAAACAGCGCTTTACCCGTTTACTGAGTAATAGACTCTAAATCAAGTAAGAACGCATAATCTTCGGCGATTTCTTTTAATGCTTCAAAACGTCCAGAAGCACCACCATGTCCTGCATCCATATTACAATGAAACATGATTTTTGTATCAGCTTGATTCATTTCTCTTAGTCTTGCTACCCACTTTGCAGGTTCCCAATATTGCACTTGACTATCATGGTATCCTGTAGTAACAAATATATTTGGGTACGCTTTCGCGAAAGCGTTATCATAAGGACTGTAGCTCTTCATATACTCATAGGACTCCTTTTCATTAGGATTGCCCCACTCATCATACTCACCTGTGGTAAGTGGAATGGTATCGTCAAGCATGGTTGTCACTACATCTACAAAAGGTACGGCCGCAATAATACCATTGTAAAGCTCTGGCGCCATGTTTACAATTGCACCCATCAATAATCCTCCTGCCGAACCTCCGTAAGCATATAAATGACTAGCCGAAGTGTAAGAGTTACTTATCAAATGTTTTGAAACATCAATAAAATCTGTGAACGTATTTCTTTTCTTGAGCAACTTTCCATCCTCATACCACTTTCTTCCTAAATACTCACCTCCTCTTACGTGTGCGATGGCATAAATAAAACCACGATCTAAAAGAGATAATCTTATTGTTGAGAAAGAAGGATCTGTAGTACTACCGTAACTTCCATAGGCATACTGTAACAAAGGAGCTGTACCACCTAGTTGTGTGTCTTTGTGGTAGATTATAGATACTGGAACCTTAACTCCATCTTGAGCAGTTGCCCAGATGCGCTCCATGTTATAATTATCTTTATCAAAGGTTCCGCCTAATACCTCTTGCTCTTTAAGGACCACTTTTTCTTGAGTGACCATATCAAAATCTATAACAGACGCAGGTGTATTAAGCGCATTATAGGCATATCGTAAAATCTGAGTATCAAAATCGATATTTGTGGTAGGATAAGCGTCGTATGTTTCATTATCAAACGGCAAATAATAGCTTTCTGAATTATCCCATCGCTTGATGTGTATTTTATTTAACCCATTGCTACGCTCACTTACCACAAGAAAATCCTTAAAAATCTCTACATCTTCTAGCAAGGTATCATCTCGATGAGGGATTATGTCAACCCAATTTTCCATTCCAGTAGCAGATACTGGCGTTTTCATAAGTTTAAAGTTGGTCGCCTTATCTTTATTAGTCTGTATATAAAAAGAATCGTCATAATGAGACACTGCATACTCCAGCCCTCTTGTACGTTCTTGAAAAACCTTAAAATCTGTAGTACCTTCTGCTGCAGATGCAAAACGAAATTCGCTCGTTATCGTGCTGTCAGAACCTATCATGATGTAGTCCTTAGACTTTGACTTAAAAACATAGGTATAGAATGTCTCATCATTTTCTTGATAAACAAGTTCGTCTTGACTTGGATCTGTTCCTAGGGTGTGCTTAAATATTTGATTAGATCGTAGGGTTTCTTCGTCTTTTCGCGAGTAATAAACTGTTTTATTATCGTTAGACCAAACGGCACCACCAGTAGTGTTTTTGATTTCAGCTGGGTAAATTTCTCCAGTCTTAAGATTTTTAAACCTTATTGTATATTGCCTCCTACTTACGGTATCAATTCCAAAAGCAGCAATCATATTATCCTCAGATACGGCATAACTAGCTTGACTAAAATAAGAATGCCCCTCTGCCATTTTATTATTGTCAAAGACTATAATTTCTTCACTATCTAAGGTAGCTTCTTTTCTACAATACAGCGGATAGTCTTTTCCAGTCTCAAAACGACGATAGTACCAGAAACCATTATGCTTATAAGGTACTGAGGAATCATCTTCCTTAATACGCGCTTTCATTTCTTCGAAAAGTGATTTCTGAAAATCCTTTGTATGCGCTGTAAGTTTATGATAATATTCATTCTCTTGATTTAAATAATCAAGAACCTCAGGAGCATCGCGCTCTTTCATCCAGAAATAGTCATCAGTACGGATATCTCCATGCTTCTCTAATTGTACTGAAATCTTTTTGGCTACTGGAGGTAATATGTGCTTTGTCAAAGTAATTTATTTTATAAAATGCTCACAAAAATACAACGCACAGGCTTAACTATTTTCCGTTCTTGTAAATAGCTTCATAATCATTTAATAACTTTGTCTTCTTAATACAAAACACAAAACTATGTTTGGAGATATGATGGGCTTAATGGGTAAACTCCAGGAAGCAAAAGTAAAAGCAGAAGAAACAAAAGAACGTCTTAAAACAGTACTTGTAGATGAGTCGTCATCTGATAATTTATTAAAACTTACAGTAACTGCAAGCGGGCGCTTAAAGGAAATTTCCCTTGATGATAGCCTACTTGAAGATAAAGAGCAACTAGAAGATTATTTAATCTTAACGCTTAATAAGGCGCTAGAGAAAGCACAAAACATCCACGATACAGAAATGGCAGCAGTTGCCAAAGAAGGTATGCCTAACATACCTGGTATGGATATGTTTAAGTAAATTAATTCTTTATTACCTTAAAAGCTTGGAAACCGTTTTCGGTTTTCAAGCTTAAGATGTAAATACCACTAGATAATTCTGAATAGTCTATTGTAAAATCAATGGCGTTAGGTCTGTATTGATTTATGGATTGTCCACTCAAAGTATACAGCGAGATTATCTCAATATGTGATGAAGCGTTTACTTTCCATTGACTATTACCAGAATCATTTGCGACCATAACTAGCGATGTTGTATCGTCATTTAAACCTAGAGTTTTAATCTCAAAAGATTGTTCTTGTGAAAATGGCGAACCGATGTATTGATTATCAATAGTCTGCACAGCCCAATAATATGTTCCTATCTCAAAATCAACTAGATTATAACTTGTGTTATACTGATTATTCCCTAATTCTACGGTATATCTTAAACCCGTTTCAATATTCGCATTAGGACTTAGTATATTACTTGTATTGGGCTCAGTGCCTATATAAAGATTATAGCTTAAATTATCAACGGCTGTTTTCGTATCTGTTCCAGCTTCCCATGATAATAACACTGTACTTCCAGCTACAGCACTTTCTAAAACCGGTGGCGAACTAGGCATCTCGTTCGGAGTTGCCTGTGTATTAAAGTAAATATCACTTTCTTGAGAATTAACTACAAATAGATCTAAATCACCATCTAAGTCAAAATCTGCAACTTCCATATCATTATAAGATGTTAATGGTAATCCCGTATTTGTGTTTTCAACAAATGTAAAGTCGCCGTCATTTTCTAATAATTCATTATAAAATAAAACCTGTGTAAATGGAGGAACTCTACCTATATTTAACAAATCTAAACTACCATTTCCTGTGAAATCTGCTACTAATAAGTTGGACTCATCTCCTACTCCCGTAAGATTAATATTCTCTGCTAATATAAAATCAAAATTGGCATTATTTAAATAGACCTTAGAACTTGACTCACTATTAGTATTCAGGGACCCTGTCTTAATGATATCTACAAAACTATCTTCGTTAATATCCCTTAATTTCATTGAGCCGTTAGAGAAGCCTTCAAGTTGCGCTGCGATTTGAAAGTTAAAATCACCTAAATTTTCGTAGACATATAATGGATAGTTTGCTGCATCAACTGACGCTCCAGACGTAGCAACATCAAGGTCTCCATCACGGTCAAAATCAGCAAAAGCTGTAACTCCCTGAAATGATGGTAAAAAATCATGTGTAATACTCTCAAAGGTGCCATCTCGTGAACCCTTGAATAAATAAGCTTCTTCAATTACTGCATCTACCTCTCCAAATAATAATAGATCTGCATATTTATCATTATTGAGATCACCCCAAGCAAATTGTCCGTTAGTTATTGTATTATTAAATAAATAATCATCTTGGATAAAAGTAGCTCCGTCATTAACGAAAAATAATGTCTTAGCTTCTCCATTATTTGATAAACCTGTTATAAATATATCAAGATCATCATCTCTATCTATATTAACAAATGCTATATCTCCATTAGTAAACTGCTCAGTAAATATAATTTCAAATTCTTGAAAAATCCCTTGACCATTATTATTATATAATATAATTCGATATTGACTTCCAGCTGAGTTATCAATTCCCATAACTACAATATCCATATCCCCGTCCCTATCGTAGTCTCCTACGGATGATTGAGAATTTTGTAACGGTATAAATACATTCTGTTGTGTTGATTGAAAAAATTGTGCCTGAGCACTAAACGGCATTACAAACAATAGCGCTATTAATAAAGAATTGAGGTAGTAATCATTCATAACTGTAAACTTAATAGAAATGCCACAAAAGAAAAATGATAAACAAAAAAAAGCGCCTTCTTTCGAAAGCGCTTTAACATTGGGCTGGTTAGCTAATGTTTTATAGAGTCTTAGTTATTGATAAGACGGAATTCAGTACGACGGTTGTCAGCATGCTGACGCTCAGTACAAGAAACACCATCTGCACAACGATTCTTAAGTTTGTTTTCTCCGAAACCGTTTGCAACAAGTAAGCTGTTGTTTACTCCTTTAGAAATAAGGTAGTTTGCAACAGATTGTGCACGACGCTCAGAAAGATCTTGGTTAGAAGCAGAAGCTCCTCTAGAATCAGTATGTGAAGCAATCTCTAATTTTACACCTGGGTTTTGAGCTAATAATGGCATAAGACGTGTGTCAATGATGCTTTTAGCAGCAGGAGTTAATGTAGCAGAGTTAGTATTCCAGTTGATAGGAAGTGCTTGGTACTCAACAAGAGCACACTCAACTTCTCTCCAAGTAGTAAGACCACCTTTTTGCTTAAGAACTTCTTTAGAAACAGTAGAGAAAGTAGCAGCAACAACATCTTCAGTTGTAGTTGCATCTTTAACCATTACAGTTTTAGTAATAGTTGCAAATTCAGCTGGGATTTCTTCGTCAACAACACGTGCTGGTTGATCAATTACTCTTACAGTGTAAGTTCCGTTTGCAGAACCTCCTGGAGTAGATTGAACAGCAGCGTCAGAAGCTAAAGTACGCTTAGATACCGTAGTATATTCTGCCGGGTATCCTTTGTAACACCAGTAACGACAATCGTCAGGGTTAGAAGAAGCACAATCAGGAGCTGGAGCACCTAATTCCCACTGCGCATATGCAGATTTTACTTCAATAGTTTCAGTATCGTTAGAAAAAGATGCAGGAACAATTCTTAAAGAAGAACCTGAAGTACTTTTTACATAAGTTACTGTTTCAGTTTTGTAAGTAGCTGGAATTACTCGAAGACGCTTAGAAGCTTCTTTTACCATAACACGCTCAGTTACTGTATCGTATTGAGCAGGCACTACCTTAAGAACCTTGTAAGCAGGAGTCTTTTGGATTTGAACACTTTGAGTCTCATAGATATCAGGAGTAGTACAACGTACGTAACACTTTCCTGGCTCAGGGTTTGTTGGTAAATCTTGTGCTTGCACATTTGCAAATGCAAAACCTACAAAGGCACATAAAAATAAAATTTTCTTCATAATGTTGATTTTAAAAGTAATTGTTGTGAATTTCAATTTCAAAGTACAAAAATAAGAGCTTTCCTTAACAAATGCGTTAACTTTTTTTTAAGAATTTTTATTTCTGACGAAATCACATCTTTTATCGATGAAATACATGAATAAAATGAAACTTAGCAATTGTTATGATATTAATGCATAAATCCTCAAAAACTAGACACTCTCAAATTTCTTCAAAACGTCTAAAACAAGCTTGTGAGACGCATTACTGTAGTCATAATGAGTTACAATCCTCAACTTACCCTGCCCCATGTCACTTATAATTACATCATTATCAAAAAGATAACTAACAAAAGCAGCTTCATCGGTCGTTTCTTTTAGATTGAAAATTAAAATATTGGTCTCTGTTTTCTCTACAGATTTAACATATGAAAGCGATTCAAGTAACCCTGCAATTTCTTTTGCCTTAGCGTGATCATCACTCATCCTTTCAATATTATGATCTAGTCCATATAATCCAGCAGCTGCCATAAAGCCCACTTGCCTCATTCCTCCCCCTAGCACTTTACGCACGCGCATTGCCTTGTTCATAAACTGCTGCTTACCTACTAAAACAGAACCCATAGGAGCTCCCAGTCCCTTTGATAAACATACAGAGATGGTATCAAACAATTCACCATAAGAGCTAGCTGTTTGACCAGTTGCTACAAGTGCATTCCATAAACGTGCACCATCTAGGTGTAACCCTAATCCATGTGTATCACAAACCTCTTTTATTTTCACAATCTCATCTAGATCATAACAAGCGCCTCCTCCTTTATTTGTAGTGTTTTCTAGACATACCAAGGTTGTGAGCGGACTATGATAAAAATCTGGTGGATTTATTGATTCTTCTACCTGCGCTGCAGTTATTAAACCACGATTACCATCTATAAGTTTACATGACACTCCACTATTAAAAGATACACCTCCACCCTCATAATTATAAACGTGTGCATACTTATCTGCGATGAGTTGTTCACCAGGTTGGGTGTGAATTTTTATGGCAGCTTGATTTGTCATACTTCCTGTAGGAAAATAAAGTGCACTATCCATCCCAAACATCTCTGCAATGCGCTGTTCAAGCTCATTTACAGTAGGATCCTCCTTATAAACATCATCACCTACTTCTGCACGCATCATATAATCAAGCATTTCAGGCGTAGGCTTTGTAATTGTATCAGAACGTAAATCTATTTTCATCAAAAATATAAGTATTAATTATGGAGACCATTGGTTTATCTCCACTATGATTGGTTTAAAAATGTATAAGCTTTCGCGAAAATGTTACTCAAAACATCCTATCGGCGATCCATCAGGAATCTTAGGTGATGGAAGAACTTTAAACTTCTCTGGTGATTTCAAAAAGTCTTTAATCTCATCGACCATAAATGCTGCATTAGCATCAGAAGTTTTAGAACCAAGATTTGCCATCACCTCTTTTAACTGTGCTTTTGCAAAAGCCTTAGTTTGAGGTATTGCCTTTGTATGATTTGCAAGGTTCATTAGGTGCTTCAATACATTGTAATTTATAGTTTGCTGTACCTCCTTGCGGTAACTATCTGATTCTTTTGAAAAAAGTGTAGTCTCAACCAAAGTATCTAGCATACCATCTAACCCCATTTGCTTATTATCTAAAGCCTTCTGTTGTACTAGCCTGTTTGCACGTTCTGAATGTAATAGCAAGCTCAATGTCATGTCACTAGCTGTTGCTGCTGCGCCTAGTGCATCAAATGCTACTCCATCATTACTTTTAAAGCTTTCTCTAGAGCGAGAATACCCCTGCGCTCTAGGTGGAAATAAAGCCAATTTATCTTTGGGAATTGCTAGTTCGCTAGCGGTAAGTGTTTTTAAAACACTTTTTAAAGCTCTTTGCTGCTCTTTGGGAGCAAGTGTTTCCGTTACTTTGAGATTACTATCTCCTTTTACAGCATAATTATAATCAAGACCTCCTATCATCTTTACTGCCCCTTCGGTTTGATATCTGTGATAGAAATATAAAGGGACAAAAACATCTTCAAGCATTGAGTATGGCTCGTTTGTACGGATATTATCTATAGAAAAGTTTGAAATCGCACCTTTTCTAAGAACGAGCATTTTTTCTAACTCTTCTGCCGCATCTGTACCGTTATCCCATAGGTGTGCCTTATAATGTGCTCCACCTTGAGCTCGCGCATCACTATCTGTAATGTATCTCAGTCCGGCCTTTTCTGCGGTAGTAAGTATATTATCAAGAAAGACCTCTTCTGATGTTCCTTGAGGAGCCACTCCGTAGCTGTAGTTAACTGTTACTTTATCCCAAGCTCCTATTCCAGTGGCATAGGCATTAGAAAAGTCTACTTCATCACCAGCCCATGTAAGCGTAGGATGAGGATAATCCATCACACTTGCTCTATTTTCTGTGCTAGCAGCAAAGTTATGAGCAAAACCTATGGTATGCCCTACTTCGTGAGCACTTAGCTGGCGTATTCTAGCTAGCGCCATTTCTAGCATAGGCTTATAATTATCATCTCTTTCGGCAAAAGGTTTATTCATGAGGGCTTGAGCAATAAGGAAATCCTGACGAATACGCAGACTCCCTAAACTTACATGACCTTTGATAATCTCACCCGTACGTGGATCTGTAACGCTTGCTCCATAACTCCACCCTCTTGTACTGCGATGTACCCATTGTATCACGTTATATCGCACGTCCATAGGATCTGCATTTTCGGGTAACATTTTTACTTGAAAAGCATCTTTAAAACCAGCAGCTTCATAGGCTTGATTCCACCAGCTGGCTCCTTCTAATAATGCAGAACGAACAGGTTCTGGAGTACCTGGGTCTAGATAATATATGATAGGCTCTACCGCCTCACTTACTGCTGCCGTTGGGTTTTTCTTTTCTAAACGGTGACGGTTTGCATAACGCTTTACAATAGGCTCTTGTATAGGTGTTGCATAATCTAGATATGTAGTTGAGATATTTCCAGCTCTTGGATCAAAACGTCTAGGTGTATAATTATCATCTGGTAATTTTACAAATGAGTAATGTTGCACCACAGTAAGTGCACTCGCATCTGGAGCTACACTTCTTATGTTTCTGCCAGTAGGAGTTCCCTTAAACGTAAGTAGCGCTTCAAACTCTGTATTTTCTGGAAATACTTTTGTGCGCTCCATATACATAGCGCTTCTAGTCTTATCTAATTTATAGGCTCCTTCTTTACTTCGCTTTAATCTAGCAGCCACTCCATGAGTGTCTTCTAGTAAAAATGGTGTGAAATCAATGAGGTACTTCCCTCCTTTTGTTTCCTTAATAGGAAACCCAAATAGCACCGACTTTGCAAATGCTTCTTCTATAGATTTACGCTCTAAGGCGTTATAGGTATTTGCTCGGTATTTTAAATTAGGCTGGACTAATAATAATTTATTACCTGCCTTTTGAAACTTTACAACCGCAGTTCCTCCTAGTTGTCCTCTATCTATCCCAATATCATTACTTCCTAAACCTGTGCGAAGAGAGTGAACATATAAAAACTCCTCATCCAGCTTATCTACTTCGACATATACCTTATCCTCGCTTTCATCATAATGAAGGGTAAAGAAACCCTTTTCTGTAACGAGGTCTTTTTTTGTTTCTAAAAATTGTGCGAAAGCAGAGCTTGCGACAAGCAAGGTAACGGTGAGAATTAGATATTTTTTCATGGATTGCTGTTAAGGTTGTCTAAGATACGTGTTTAGCTCAAAAAATTAAATCCAAATATCAAAATAGCTAATATCATCTGGCTGAATATGGTAGAGACACACAACACCCTCCAAGCTAGTCCCGATTGCCGTGAAAATCCCACAGCTGCCTGGCGCAGCCGGCGCGAGGAATTGCAACAGAAAGCGGGAAACATAGTGTGCGGTTACATAGCGACCAATATGCTCCAAACAAAAAAAGAGCACCCCAAGGGATGCTCTTTATATATGGAAAGCCTATCGCCAAATAGGACTCATGCGTTCAACATTTTTTGATCATTACTGATTTTCAAAAACTTCCATAATACTGCCAAATTGAGATACGTCTATATCGCTCTTGTTAAGCGATTCTGCCATACGCATCATATCTCCTATATTCATATCATTACCTAATAGACGAGCTAGAACGAAACCTTTATTCTCATCTGCACCAAAGAAAATTACTTCATCGATAGCCTCTTCTTCTCCCTTGAAATAAAGGCGCATTTGGCCCATATCTCCAGAAGCTTTCATAAGCTCTTCATAATCATCTGAGGTAAGGATATCTTTTACTTTATCACGCTCTATCTGCATGGCTGCAGTGTCTCCAGATTTTGTTTGATATGCCATAAGATTGATCTTACGCACGGTCTTAAAAACCTTTTGTTGCTCTTCTGTTAATGCTTCTACATTCTTACCAAGTAGGCTTGTAGGTACATCTACAAGAATGAAATCACCATTCTCTTGATTATCTACATAATATTCTTGCAAAGACTGCTTATTACTACAACTGGCTAGTGTAACAACAGCTAGCACTGCAGTGATGGTTACTTTTATAAATGTGTTCATCTTACGATTTTTTTGCGTTACCTACTTCTTTAAGAGCATCACTACCTTTAAAGTCTAAATCTTGTGCAAGTTTTGAGATTTGCTTGAGATCAATGTTTCCTGTTACTTGAAAGAATACAGCACGTTTCTCACCTTCCATATCTCCGCTTAAGAACATCACAAATTCTTTTACATAATCTTCACTACTTCCTTCTTTGTAGTAAAATTTTACATTTTTACCATCGTCTTTTACTCTCATTAATTCTTGAAGATTGCTACTTGTAATGTAGCTCTTCATCGTACCGCTCATCTGATCCATTACTCCTGTATTTGCACTTGTGTACATCTTTACATTCTCAAGATTATCTACAAGGTTGATATACTTTTGCATTTCTGGGTCAGATGAGTTGAGATCTACTTTACTAAGCAGCTTGAACATCTTTTGATTCATTACTATAGAAGTAACTCCTTTTACATCCTCGTATTTATCAAAAGGACTCTGTGCGTAACTTACTAAGGTTACGAGGGCAAATGCCACTAACATTATTGACTTTTTCATAATATTTTTAATTTGAATTTTTATTTAAATAAAGTGCTGGATGCCTTATCAAATTCTTGTACCACCTCCAGCTGTGTCGTACTTTGATTAATCATTTGGGACATCATCCCAAGTGCTTGTTTTGTTTTTAAGATGGCTAGTTCTTCATTCTCATAGTTAGTAGAAATACTAGCATCTACTTGAGTACTTTGCGTCCATAATACTAACCCCACAATCACTGCTGCAGCAGCACTGGCTGCAAATCTGTAAAGAGATGTTGACCGTTGTTTTTGAGGTAGCACTATTGGTGCATCATATGTTTCCTTAGAAGCAACACTAAATGCTGTAAACATGCTAGTATATTCTTCCAAGTGTGGCGCCACATGATCACTTGTAAAATAAGCTCTTAACTCCTGCTCTTCCTTAAGCGTAGTTGCTCCTTCAAAGTAACCATCTAGTAGCTTCTCTATATTATGAGATTCCATAGTTTCGTTTTTTAATCAATTCTTCTCTTAGTTTTTTGCGAGCTCTAGATAAAGCTACTCTTACAGCAGTTTCATTCATCTCGAGTATCACAGCAATCTCTGCGTTATCCATTTGCTCTACATCTCTCATTTGTACAATAAGTCTTTGCTGCTCTGGTAAATCTTCCATGAGTTTAAAAACCCAAGCTACCTCATCTGCAACCTCTATATGCTTACTTGTATTTCCTGAGTGATCTTCATAATTGTTATGAACGATTTTAAGATTATTGCTTCCTTTTGCCTTAAGCTTATCATAGCAATAATTTTTTGTCATCGTCATCGCAAATGCTTCAACACTTCGATATTTTTTTATGTCGGACCTCTTTGTCCATAAACGCAGTAGTACTTCCTGCGTAGCATCTTGAGCTTCATCGTCAGATACGAGTAACCGCTTTGCAACGCGGTACACTTTATCCTTAAAAGGAGTTACAAGTTTTATGAACGTATGTTGGTCCATCGATTAATTGGTTAGTTATAAGGAAGACGAAGCAGCATTCCTTTTGTTACAATGAGAATAAGAATTTTCTTTATGCTTTCGCGAAAACGTGATACAAACACAAACAACTAATCTATAAAAACAAGAAATCCCGTCTCAATAAAGACGGGATTTCTAAGTAATTATGAAGTAGTAATACTAAAGTGTATTATTTCTTTCCTTTTTGTTGTTGCTCTGCCTGCTCCATCATCTGTTGCATTTTCTTAGCAAATTTACCTTGCTTTTTAGGCTTAGCTTTCTTCACTTCGATTTTTGCTTTTATCTT
The DNA here is from genome assembly GCF_045063975.1 of Dokdonia sp. Asnod3-C12. Taxonomy (NCBI): domain Bacteria; kingdom Pseudomonadati; phylum Bacteroidota; class Flavobacteriia; order Flavobacteriales; family Flavobacteriaceae; genus Dokdonia; species Dokdonia sp. Asnod3-C12. The sequence continues at coordinate 2,947,031 of NZ_JBEFNY010000003.1, read as the reverse complement.
CTCTTCATCGATGATGAAGTTTTTGATTACCAAAATAATACCAATCGTAAGAAGGTTTGATATGAAGTAATACAAACTCAATCCACTTGCATACTGGTTAAAGAAAACAAGCATAAGTAGTGGAGAGAAATACATCATGTACTTCATCATTTTACTCATATCTGGCATTCCTTCTTGCGTAGGCTGTTGCATTTGCTGGTTACCTGTAGTTAATCTCATTGAGAAGAAAATAGTAACTGCTGCAAGTATTGGGAATAAACTCACGTGATCTCCATAAAAAGGAATTTCAAACGGAAGCTTTGCAATCTCATCATAGCTAGATAAATCATCTGCCCATAAGAAGCTCTTTCCTCTTAAATCAAAAGCAGATGGGAAGAACGTAAATAGCGCATAAAACACAGGAATCTGTAATAAAGCCGGTAAACAACCTGCGGCAGGACTTGCCCCTGCTTTGCTATAAAGCGCCATTGTTTCCTGCTGCTTCTTCATTGCATTGTCCTTATGCTTCTCTGAAATTGCTGCAATCTCTGGTTTTAAGATTTTCATCTTAGCCTGAGAAGTATATTGCTTGTACTGTACTGGAGACAACAATAACTTGATTGAAATAGTCATTACGATAATTGCAATTCCCGCTGGTAAGAATCCAGTTAAAAATGCAAAAAACGGAATTACTAAGTATTTGTTCAAGAACCCAAAGATTCCCCATCCTAATGGCATTGCTTCATCTAGGCCTTGATCATAAGACTTTAGAATAGTATAATCTGTAGGACCATAGTACATCTGCATGGCGTAGTCTATCTCTCCATTTTTTGCTTCTAGCAATACATCAGACTTGTATTCTTTTGTAAAAATAGTTGCCTCATCTCTGTCATCTGCCTCCTTATATAAATCGGTAGATGATAATCTTGCTTCTTTAAATGGAGTCTCAGAAATAAGCATTGAGCTAAAGAAGTGCTGGCGATAATTCATCCATACAAGATCTTCTTCTATCTCATCGTCATCTCCTGCTGGAGATAACTTATCTGTCTTATCTTCTTCATATTTGTATGTAAGACGTGTGTATCTGTTTTCGTAAGACTGGCTACGTGCGTGACGCATTCCTTTAAAATCCCACTGCATGCGCATAGGGTTAGACGTATTTAAACGAGAAGAAAGTCCTTGAGACTTCATTCCAAAATCCATCATATAATCTCCTTCTTTAAGCTCATAACGATACTCTAAGTATTCACTTGGAGACACCTTAAGTTTCATAGACAGGACATCATTCCCACCATTTTTTGATAAAGTAGGCTCAAAAAATAAATCCTTTGTATTAAGATTACGATTATCTGCCGTACTAAAGCTTACATTAAATTGGCTATTACCATCCTTAATAAGGTATACCGGAATTGAGTCAAAAGTACTGTGTTTAAGCAGCTTTACTTCTGTGATATAACCTCCTTTATTACTTACTTTAAGCTCCAATACATCATTTGCAATTGTAGTGGTTGCTCCTTCCTTTGCAGATGGTAGCGAACCAGAGTAAGCAAATCTTCCTAATCTATTTTGTAATGCTACATTACTTAAAGAGTCTGTCGCAATTGCAGGCGTAGCATCCATTACTGGTAGTGAAGCAACATCTTCTTCGGTTTCTTGAAGTTGTTCTGTTTGTGCTGCTTTTTGTGCTTCTATTTCTTCAGGAGTAGGCTTATTAAAATAGATAATCCATACTAGAATCCCTCCCATAAGGAGCATTCCGATAAGAGAATTTGTGTCGAAGTTCTTTTTCATCAATTGTATTTAGGTAGTGTTTTTATTACGCTTTCGCGAAAGCGTGATTTTCTCAAAGCAATTCTGCCTCCATTATTATAATTTATGACATAGTGGCACGCGTACTATCTTGAGCATAACTTACAGCTGCTCTTACAAATGCCACAAATAACGGATGTGGATTTGATACAGTACTCTTATATTCTGGGTGATATTGCACTCCCACAAACCATGGGTGATCTTCTAATTCTATAATTTCTACAAGTCCAGTGTCTGGATTTGTCCCCGTGATTTTCATGCCAGCTTTTTCAAGCTGCTCGCGGTATACATCGTTAAATTCATATCTATGACGGTGGCGCTCCATAATAACTTCTTCACCGTAAACATCACTCACGATACTGTTAGGCTCAAGTTTACAAGCCCAAGCTCCCAAACGCATGGTACCTCCCATCTCTGTGATGTTTTTTTGCTCGTCCATTAAACCAATAACTGGATGCGGAGTATTTGCATCCATCTCTGTAGAGTTTGCTTTTTCAAGACCACAAACATTTCTACCATATTCTATCACTGCCATTTGCATACCAAGACAGATTCCTAAAAATGGAATTTTATGTTCTCTAGCATACTGTACCGCTTTGATTTTACCCTCAATGCCACGTTCTCCAAAACCTGGTGCCACAAGAACACCATCAAGTTTTGCTATTTTATTTTTGATGACGTCTGGAGTAATATGCTCACTATGTATACTTTCTATCTTTACTTTCACCTCATTTTCTGCACCTGCATGAATGAACGATTCAAGTATAGATTTATAAGAATCTTGTAACTCCACATACTTCCCTATCAATCCAATAGTAACTGTAGATTTTGGGTTCTTATGTTTTGCAAGAAATTCATTCCATCCAGTAAGCTCTGGTTGTGTTGTATCAGGAAGGTCTAGTTTCTTAAGTGAGATAACATCAAGTCCTTCTTCTAGCATAAGATTAGGTACATCATAAATAGTACTTGCATCTCTAGACTCTATCACTGCTTCTTGCTCTACATTACAGAAACGAGCAAGTTTTGCTTTAAGCTCATACCCTAGTTCATGCTCTGTACGACATACTAAGATGTCTGCCATGATACCACTTTCCATAAGTGTTTTTACACTATGTTGCGTAGGTTTAGTCTTAAGCTCTCCTGCTGCCGCAAGGAAAGGAATAAGTGTTAAGTGAATAACTAGTGAATTTTGCTTTCCTAGCTCCCACTTAAGTTGTCTTATACTTTCTATATATGGAAGTGATTCAATATCACCTACGGTTCCACCTATTTCTGTAATAACAATATCATAATCTCCACTTTTACCTAAAATCTGGATACGCTCCTTGATTTCATTTGTAATGTGAGGAATTACTTGAACCGTTTTACCAAGGAATTCTCCTCGACGTTCTTTATCGATAACGCTTTGGTAGATACGGCCTGTAGTGACATTATTTGCTTGTGATGTAGGAACGTTAAGAAAACGTTCATAGTGACCTAGGTCAAGATCTGTCTCTGCACCGTCATCTGTTACATAACACTCACCGTGCTCATAAGGATTTAAAGTACCTGGATCAATATTTATATAAGGATCTAATTTTTGGATAGTAACTCTGTAGCCTCTGGCTTGAAGTAATTTAGCTAGCGATGCAGCGATGATACCTTTACCTAGAGAAGAAGAAACTCCGCCCGTTACGAAGATGTATTTTGTAGATGCCATTGAAGGTTTTTCTGTAGTTCGTTTACGGGGTGTAAAAGTACAAGATTTTAAGGAGACTTTAAGACACTTGACCCGTTTATTTAATCAAAACAAAAGGCAATCCTAAGCTGGATTGCCTTTTGTAATTTAAGTTTTGCTTTGTAGAAAGCGGCCTATTTATCTAGAGTAATTAGGTGCTTCTTTTGTGATTGTTACATCATGTGGATGGCTTTCATTAATACCACTAGCCGTGATTTTTACAAATTGTCCATTTTCCTTTAGTGCATCTACACTTCCAGCTCCACAATACCCCATTCCAGCTCTAAGACCACCTACAAACTGGTGGATACTCTCATTAAGTTCGCCTTTATATGGTACGCGACCTACAATCCCTTCTGGGACTAGTTTTTTAATATCGTCTTCTACATCCTGGAAGTAACGATCTTTAGATCCTTGTTTCATTGCTTCTACAGAACCCATACCACGGTATGATTTAAACTTACGCCCTTCATAGATGATAGTCTCTCCTGGAGATTCTTTAGTTCCTGCAAGTAATGATCCTAGCATCACACAATCTGCACCTGCAGCAATTGCTTTAGGGATATCACCTGTGTAACGTATTCCACCATCTGCAATCACTGGTACTCCAGATCCTTTGATAGCGGCTGCACATTCAAGTACTGCGCTAAATTGTGGAAAACCAACACCTGCCACTACACGCGTAGTACATATAGATCCTGGACCAATACCAACTTTAACTGCATCTGCTCCAGCTTCTACTAAGTACTTTGCAGCAGCTCCAGTAGCAATGTTCCCTACTACACAATCTAGTGTAGGATATTCTTTTTTGACTGCCTTAAGCACTTCCACCACGCCTTTAGTATGACCGTGAGCAGTATCTATAACAATAGCATCTACTCCCGCTTTTACTAATGCACCTGCACGCTCAACAGCATCTCCAGTTACACCTATCGCAGCTGCAACACGCAGTCTACCATAGACATCTTTATTAGCATTAGGCTTTAAGGTAAGTTTTGTGATGTCTCTAAAAGTGATGAGACCTATAAGTGTATTGCTATCTGTTACTACAGGTAGCTTTTCAATTTTATGATTTTGAAGAATTTCCTCCGCTTGTTGTAGTGACGTTCCTTCGGCAGCTGTAACAAGGTTTTCTGAAGTCATTACTTCGCTTACCGGACGATCATTGTTTTTCTCAAAACGTAAATCTCTGTTGGTCACGATACCTATCAATTTCCCGGCATCGTCAACAATAGGAATACCTCCGATGCTATGCTCCTTCATGGCTGCTTTTGCATCGCCTACATTTGATTCAAGAGGTAATGTAACTGGATCGATAATCATTCCACTTTCGGCACGCTTTACTTTGCGCACTTTAATAGCTTGCTCCTCGATAGTCATATTTTTATGCAACACGCCTATTCCACCCTCTTGCGCTATAGCAATTGCCATACGGCTTTCTGTCACTGTGTCCATTGCCGCAGAGACAATAGGCACATTAAGTGTGATGTTTCGGGTAAATTTTGATTGTATACTAACCTCTCTTGGAAGTACTTCAGAAAATGCTGGTACTAATAGTACGTCATCGTACGTAAGTCCTTCTCCTAAGATTTTATTCTCGTGTGCAGTCATCGCAATTATTGTTTTAAGAAGTGAGAGTGGATTATTACGCTTTCGCGAAAGCGAATAAACTATAAATCCACGCTAACAATTAATTGCGTGCAAAAATACAGATAATATGTAAACCTTGCGAGTCAAAAATCATATTTAAGAACTGCAACCTATATTATACAATGAGCACCCTCTAGCTGAAGCCAAAAAATAGTCCCTTATTTAAAGTTCACAATCCCCGTTAAGACTACTTAACGAATAATTACAACTTAATCTGTAACGTCGTATAAAAAGTAACCGGTTCTGCTGGTATAATCCCAGGGCCAGGATATCCTGTAGCGCGTCTCGTGAAGTAAGACTCATCTAGTGCGTTATTTAATCCAGCCTCTAATTTAAAACGCTTCCAAGTATATGCCGCCGAAATATCTAGTACTCCGTATGAAGGTATTGTTCCCTCTATACCACGCTGATTGTCATTTACATCTTGTGGAGCATTTGACGCATCTGTAAATTGCTCTGTAAGATATGTGTACTGCACACTTCCTGTGAAGTTTTTATATCCAAAATTTACCCCAGTTTTAAAGTTTACATCTGGAATAAACTCTACTTCATTACCCTCTACACCATTTGCATCAGAGCTTAAATATTCTGAGCTTGTAAGCGCTAGGTTTGTAAAGAGCTTAAGTTTATAATCTGATTGGTCTTCAAAAAATGTGTTTTTTATATTCCAATCGGTAAAAAATTCTAAGCCGTAAATAAATGCATCTCCTATGTTACCACGACGTCTCTTTATACTATTATCTGTATCTTCAAAAAGTACTTCCCCTAAGCGATCATCATATCGCACACCAAATAAACTAAAATCGTAAGCAAATTTATTATCAATACGTCCTCTAGCACCTAAGTCGACGGTAAATCCCTCCTCATCAGTTATATTTTCATCAACTACAAATGATGGATTTGTAATTCTAATATCATTAAATGTAACAGAACGATAATTCTGGCTAAAATTCCCGTACAATTCAACTGCTGGAGATAGATCATATGTTACGCCTGCACCTAACAGTAAAAAATCACGGTCAAAAACTCTATTATCTGCTATATCCTCATTTACAAGTAAATTACCCGCTAGGTCAACCACTACATTATTAAAAGAACCTGCACTCTCTGTTTTGATTTGCTCGTATCTAAAACCTGGAGTTATAGAAAGTCTGTCTGTAACATTAAAGATGTTTTCTCCAAAAATAGCTAGATTTCTATTAGGAAAATCAAATTCAGATTGACGATCATAATTAGGAAACTGCTCTGTAGCAAAACTAAAATCTGCATCTGTAGCCGTAGTTCCAGGTCCTTGCTGCTGACTGTTACTTGCATCATAATATTTACTTCCTATCAAGAAAACGGCATCCTTATCTCCTATCTTATATCTCGTAAGCAAGCGTGCTTCTGCACCCCAGTTTGTAAAGCTATCTACAAGAAGTTCTCTAGGTTCTTCTAGATCATCTGGCTGTGATACTCTATTGGTTCTAAAACCTACTGCACTACGTTGTGCGTCTAGTCCAAACACATTTAAACTAAAATCTGTTTTATTACTAAAGGCGTGATCAAGGCGTAAAGAATATACTTTCCAGTCTACATCAAACCAATTGCGATCACGATTACTAAAGTTAGGATCCTCTATAAATTGAGCATCTGTAAGACCTCCAGCCTGCTTTGCTAAATAATTAAACAGGGTCAATTCTCCTGTTATTTTAGTATTCTCACTAAGCTGGTATGCTGCGTGCGCAAAGTAATTACGGCTATTAAACTGAGAATTTGGCCTCCATCCATCTCCTTCTTTGTAATTGAAGTAGGTATAATAACTGAATTTCCCCACCGTACCACTTAGACTATTAAAGGAAGTAAGTAACCCATAAGAACCTGCAGTCTGTCTCGATATCAATTCGATTTTCTTGTCTTTTACTGGCTCTCTAAATTTAAAATTTATCAATCCGCCAAACTGTGTCCCGTATTGCAATGACGCAGCACCACGTACTACTTGAATTTCTTTAAGAGCCTCTGCCGGTGGCGTATAGTAACTCTCTGGATATCCAAGAACGTCTGCACTTATATCATAGTTATTCTGTCTAATATTAAAATTGGCAGAACGATTAGGATCTAACCCTCTTCCTCCAATATTGAGTTGCAATCCAGCATCTCCATTCTCGTAAATATTGAGCCCTACCACTTGGCTATAAATCTGTCTAGGTGCATTTGCTGCTAGGTTTGCCGTAAGTTGGTCTACAAGTACCACTTCACTCTTTTTACCAGCATAAATTGCTGTTCCCTCTACTTTTTTAAGTGAGCGTAAAGCAAAAATCTTCTCGCGACGACTAGTAAGCACCACTTCAGAAAGTGATTCTCCTAGCTCTTGAAGTGTATAATTCTTAGTGACATTGCTTGTAATATTAATTTGATCTTCTACAAGCTCATAAGCAAAGCCAAAAACAACTACAGCATAGTTTCCAGATGGCACATTCTCAAATGAAAAAGCCCCAGAAGCATTTGTGGTAACTACCATATTTGCCTGGCGCACATAGACCTCAACCTCAGGAATACCAGCACCTGTGGCGTCTGTTACTTTACCTGAAAATGTAAATTGTGCACTCGTAGACAGCCCACATAAAATCAATAATAACGTACTATAAACCTTTAATTTCATCTGTAAATGGTATAATCCAATTTTTATGAGCAAAAGAATCTTCTATTTGCGCGAGATCCACTTTAGGATCAACATAAGCGGTACTTAACCTTCCATTGAGAGCAACATAAGACTCAACGTAGACTTCTACCTCTTGATGACCTTGCCCCTCAAAATGGTCGCGAAGATAGTGAGCATATTCTAAAATAAAGTCTGGCTGGAAACTCATTTGCTTTTCTTGCAGTGGCGTTAAGAAATCTGTGTTATCTACATAAAATCGCTTTCCGCTCACACCGTCTACTATTTTGAATTGTGCATAGCCAGATTTCTCCATAAGCATCACTCTCCATGAGAATCTGTAACCCTCTTCTGTCCAGAATAACTCCCCAGGATATGCTAGGTAGCGCCATGGCAAGAGTAGTTGGATTACAAAAAATACTACAACAATGACTACAGAAGTCTTTGCTAGATTAGGATTTTTAGGTGTAAAACGCTCTGTAGTTTCTAATAACTGTTGTGGGTATTTTACCGCTTTGGCGAAAGCGTAAATAATCTTTTTATGAAAACCTGCATCAAAGAAAATCAACGCGCTCACTATCATCACATACGGAAACATCCCGATAGGAAATAGCACTCGTGTTAGTACATGGAAAATAATAACCATGACAAATGCGTAAGGTCTCGACTTGCGCCAGAGCAGAAAAAATGGAATAAATAAATCATATCCCGCTCCAAACCAACTAAAGGCATAATGCACCCATTCTTGACCCAACAAATCGCCTATAAACGGAATATCAAATTTAGAAGGTAACCAGATTTTGAGCGGCATAGCCTTTACAAGCCAGTCGCTATTAAGTTTTGCTAGGCCAGCATAAACGTACACTATTCCCAGCAGTAGTTTGATACTATCAATTGTCCAGCGAGGCACAAACTGGATGGGTGTGATGGTACGCTTTCGCGAAAGCTGTAATGCATCAATCGAAAAATAAGAGCCAGCTGGTATGAAAATCATCAGGAAACTAAGCATGCTGATGAAGTAGTAGTGATTGAGATACATGGTTTTATCCATGAGCTCTATATACGTGAAACTTAAAAAGAAGACAATGATGGCCAAACGGTATTTATAACCTATGGTTATCATGATCGTACTTAACGCACATATCGCAAATAATAAGTAGGTATAATTCCCGAAAGGACGCACCCACTCAAAACCATAAAATGTAAAATGGAAGGATGGCGTAATGTAAAATTTTTCAATCCACCCGTAACTCCAGAATCTGATGATACTGGCTAGCATGAGCAACCCAAAAGACACACGAAAGACCGCTAGTGGTGCGGCCTCTCTTTGTGTATTTAAATATCTTTTGACTTGCTGTATCATCTAAGATCTAATCTCCGTCTGCATCTGCAAAATCAATACTAATGCTCATCGCGCTTACCATATCTACTTTAAGAAGTGGTACAAGACGTTGTACTTCATTATAAGACTCTAAGAATGTAGAAGGAGGATTTTGAGAAAGTTCGCTTTCAAAACTACCTAAAGCCGTTACAGAAGCACGTGCAACATCAAACTGATTATTAATAATCGAACTTAAAAATATATCACCTTCAATAGCGTTAAGCTCATCTAGGTATGATGATAAGCTTTCGCCTTGAGCGCTAGTATTATAAGCTGTTCCATTAAAGAAATCTTGAGTTGCATCTAGACCTACTAAGAATAAATCTTTAGAAAGGTTACCTGCATACAGTGCTTCTAGATTGCCAACTTCTACATTACCAGAAAATACGCCTCCAGGAATTCCCATTTTACCAGCACGTAAAAACTTCTCGTAATAGAATATGTAATCATTTACAAAACGATCTGTAGACGCTGTCGCCGAAGCTCCATCGTTCTCTATAAATGCAGCTCTGTAAGAACCTTGCCACTCACTTAATACTGAAGCTGTAAGTTGCTTCATATCTGCAACAACATCATTAAGATATTGCTTGTAAGCAGCTCCTTCTGTTCCATTATAAACTGCAAGAATCGCAGTCTCGTCTGCTCCTAGACCGTATAATAAGTAATCGATTGCTGGAAAACCTTTGGCAGAGCGGTTAGATGAAAGTCCGAAATCATAAGAACCGTTATCAATGTTACTCTCTATGGTAGTAACATTTGCTGGGTAAATATTTACATTAAGACGTAGGTTCACCGTTTCGGCTGGGCCTATTTCAAACATAGAAACTCGTTGCCATGTTTTGTAAGCGTCTAACCATGCGGCACGCACTACGGTAAGATCACTAGCATCTGCAGTAAATGCTGCTGTTGCGCTTTCTAACGTATTTACCTTTGCACTAAAGTCTACATAACCTGGCACAATAATATTATCTGCCCAGTTAGTAAGCATCGCGCTACGATCAAAGTTACCTGTGTTATCTGTTCCACTATCGTCTGTTGTAATGGTTGTATCATCACTACCACATGCATAAAAGAACAAAGCAATTGCTATAATTCCAAAAATCTTTTTCATAGTTAATTCTTCTTTTTACCACCAAAAGGGAGCCAATGGGCTCCCTGTTAATAGGTGTTATTTCTTATTAGCTTCCTGCCTGCTCTAATGTGAAGTCAAAACGATCTGTTATCGTAGTTGATATCAAATCAAGGGTTGCTGGTGTAACTTCCCAAAGTCCGTTACCAGCTGTAAGTTGGCTTACGATTCCTTGTACTTCTTCTCTAGATAAGTATGGTGCATCTGTATCAGGGTTACGTGTAAATTGTAAACTATACACAAATCCAAAACCTTCTGATAGATCATGAAATGCAGTTCCAAAATTACCTGCCTCTATAGCATTTTTACCTTGTTGTAGGTAATAAACTGCACGAATCCCTACTACCTCAGAGATTTTTGTTCTTAAGATTTCTGCTTGCTCATCTCTTAATTCGTAATCCTTTGCAACGATTGCTGCACGACCTAGTTTAAAAGCATCAAATACATCTTGAGCAATACCTGCAAAATCTTCATCTCCTTCTACACGACCTAAATATCTGTTTAAAAAGAAATCATCTGTACCTATAGTAGCATTTGCATTTGCTGGATCTGCACTGTTACCAAAAAGGTAACCGAAAGCCTCATCCCACTTGTGCTCCATGTCTGTATAAACTGCTCCTTCTACAAGTACATCTGTATCATTATCTGCTACGTTAGTATCAGCGTCTAGTACGTTTGTACCTAAGTAATTGTTAAGCATTTGATCTACCATAAGTGACCCTATAAGACTCTTTGCAACTACTTGGTTATATTCAAAACCATTTGCTGCAACGTAGCGAGTGCTTTCTCCATCTGCTATTTGACCAGCAACACCTATAGAAGCTTGTGTATTTTGAGCTGGAAATACTTCATTTATTTGTGTTGTGAAGTGTGACTCTATATATGCTTTGATTTCAGCAGAGGCTGCTGCATTTGTAGAAAAGTAATCTGTAGATGCAGCTACTTTACTTTTTACACTCTTGTCAGACGCATTTAAATCTGCATCCTCAAAAGGGTTGTTCTCATTTGCAAACATGTTTGTTAATGATGCTATAGATGCATTATCAAAATCACTCATCTCGCTCACAATTTCTTGTGCCATTGCGATGCGTGTTGTTTGTCCTGAGAAGCTTACAGAGCTTTCTCCATTTCTTTCAAAAGAATAAGTTGCTGGTGCAACTACTTCAATTTCTTGTTCGATTACTGGGCTATCGTCATCTTCACAAGATGTAAAGGCGATTGTCGTAATTGCTAATGCTATTGGTAAGAAGTTTTTCATTTTTATTTAGACTTAATATAAATAGTGAATTTGTTTACGACGGCAAAAATAATAGTCATTTCTCGTTCTCGCAAGCTTATTTAGAATAAATAAGAATAAGAATGTGTTAAAATTGATTTTTGCTAGTTTTACTGCACCATCATCTCGCTCTGTATCTGGGTTCGAGTTGCTTTTGCCCAATTTTCTAAAAGCTCTTTTTCTTCGTCAGATAACTCTCCATGAAGCAGTGTATATGATTTTAAAGGCATTTCCCCCTCTTCTACTTCTTCTATAAGCTCATCTAGTTTATGGTCTTTTTTCTTAAGGGAATAGTTATTCCACTCTTCTACATCAAAATGTCTTTTACCATCTTCAATGTGATCATTAACCCAATAAGATAAAGGTGCTATATCTGCATACCAAGGATATGTGGTTACACCACTATGACAATCATAACAATTGTTGCTGAATATCGCTCTTACCTCTGCAGGCATATTAGTTTCTGTTTCAAATGCATCGATAGCGAGATAATTACCTTCTTGCTTATCTGGTCTAATAAATTGAATAACTACGAGCGCTATAAGTGCAATGATCAAAAAATATCGAAGAATCTTCATAATATGGTTGTTTGTATTATGCGGCAAAAATAATACGTAGTTGAAAAAGAGACAACCTTATCTTTAATTATTCTAAATAAGTTTAAGGATAATAAAGTTTACTTAACATACGCTTTCGCGAAAGCATAAAAAAACCCCTTATCCATATAGATAAGAGGTTTCATAATTATTGAAGAATACAATTAACGTCTTCTTGAGTTTTTGTTTCTACTATCAGAACTTTTACTTCCTCCAGTACTTTTCCCTCGTGCTCCACCATTACGTGAGTTACGACGTCCTTGCTGGTGTCTTGCTTTATTTTCGGCAGCTTCTTTTTTGATTTGCGCAAGGGTGTCAGTTGGCTGAAAACCTTCTAGCACTTCGCTATGTAGCTTTTCTCCTAAGAGTTTTTCTATTCCTCTTACGTATTCTACCTCATCTACACCTACTAGTGATATTGCTTGACCACTTGCTCCTGCCCTACCAGTACGACCTATACGGTGTACATAATCTTCTGGCACATTAGGAAGCTCATAGTTAATTACATAAGGTAATAATGGAATATCAAGGCCACGAGCTGCGATATCTGTTGCTACAAGTACGCGTACTTTCCCACTCTTAAAACCAGCAAGTGCTTTCACTCTTGCGTTTTGAGTTTTATTACCGTGTATTGCTGCAGATGAGATTCCGTCTTTTTCAAGTTTTTCAGAAAGTCTATTTGCACCGTGCTTTGTTCTTGTAAATACAAGTACTTGATCCCAGTTTCCTTCTCTTATAAATTTGATAAGCATTTCTGTTTTACGAGACTTATCTACTCTATAAGATTTTTGATCTACTTTCTCTGCAGTAGTGTTTTCTGGTGTTGCTTCTACTAATACAGGATTAGTAAGGATGCTACTAGCAAACTTCTTAATGTCTGTATTAAAGGTTGCACTAAAAAGGAGGTTCTGCCTTTTCGCCGGAACCATTTTCAATACTTTTTTAATATCGTGTATAAAGCCCATATCAAGCATACGGTCTGCTTCATCAAGTACTAGAAACTCTACATCAGAAAGGCTTAATAAACCTTGGTTCTGTAAATCTAGTAGTCTACCAGGAGTGGCAACTAGAATATCTACACCTTGACGTAAGGTGCGTACTTGTGGATTTTGGTTTACTCCTCCAAAGATGACCATAGATTTGATATCTACGTACTTACTGTACTCTAATACATTCTCTTGTATTTGTGCAGCAAGTTCTCTTGTAGGCGTAAGCACAAGTGCTCTTATCTTACGGCGTCCTTGTCTTGGGTTATTTATGAGCCTATGGATCATAGGCAATGTGAATCCTGCAGTTTTTCCTGTTCCGGTTTGTGCACTTGCAAGAACATCTTTGCCTTGAAGTACTACTGGAATTGCTTTTTGTTGAATAGGTGATGGCGTTGTATAGCCTTTTTCGCTCACAGCTTTGAGCAGGGCATCAGAGAGCCCTAAAGATTTAAATGACATATAAAGGTTTTGTGAAATGACCTATATGTAGTCACTTCCTTAAAGCGCGAAGGTAGGGCTTATTTAATTAGTTACTCCGCTATTAGCAAAGTGTTGTGACTATATGCCTTCTTTACACAGAAGGATTTGCGTGTCACTAGCGTTTCCAGAATTTTAAACGCTTTTTAAGTCGTTTCTTTTTATAAAATGCTTCTTGGAAGTTTTGTACCGCTGCTAGCATGGCATCAAATACTTTTTTCTCATTATCACCACTCTCTGCTGCATAAGCACCAGCCATTACTGCAATATCCTCTGGACGTGGAGATAAACGTGCAAAATTATTCATACGTGTCTCAAAATCCATAGGTCCAAATTTCATCCTATTAAGATCGACCAAGTAAAAATCATAGCCTTTATCTGTGATAACAATGAGCGTATTACCTAGAGAGTGATCAAGAAAGTGTATTCCCTTTTCATGTAAACTATACGTAAACCTTGCAAAAGCACTTAGTATATCTTTATTCCCTAAGTAAGGAGATGCTTCACATAGCTCTCTATAAGTGAGATCATAGTTGAGATGATTGCTCACATAAAAACTTTGCCCAAATAACACTCCTTCTTCTTCAAAATAAGCAATGGGTTGTGGTGTAAGAATTCCGTTTTCTAAAAGCTTATGAGCATACTCAAAAGATCTCGCTGCTTTTGAGCTACGTAGATATTTGTAAGCTATTCTATTAACAAGATTAGGAACCTTAAAAGACTTCACATTAATCATCCTTCCTCCTACTTCAAAAAGCTTTAAAGAATTGCGCTTGCGCTCATCAAACTTTTTACCCGAAGTATCAAAATCTGTGATACACTGCTTGATTGCTTCTGTATCACCCTTAAATTTTTTTGAGAAAACTATGTTCACAGATATGAGTTAGTTAAGATGGTATTTAATGTCGTTGCGTTAGAAATTCATAAGAAGTCGCTCTTACGATTACAGTCGCTTACTATAAAACATCAATACATTATATCCCGCAAATATATAAAATTGCTATCCTTCCCTTTACAAAGTGCCTTAGAGTATACTAATAAAAAAAGAATAGGTTATTTTTGCAGTTAAATTTATTTGATGAAACAAGAACACGACGCAGCACTAGCCGTTTTAAAAAGAGGTGGCCTTATTCTTTACCCTACAGATACTGTATGGGGAATAGGTTGTGATGCTACAAACCCAGATGCCGTAGATAAAGTATATGCACTTAAAAAGCGCGCAGAGAGTAAATCTCTTATCTGTCTTGTAAGTGATTTTAAAATGCTTAACCAGTATATTGAAAATATTCCTGAAGTAGCATATGACATACTTAAATATGCCGCAAAGCCTACCACAATCATCTATGATGACCCTATACGCGTGGCTACTAACGTGATTGCACCAGATAACAGCACTGCCTTTAGAGTATGTCGTAATCAGTTTTGTAACTTTTTACTTAAAAAGTTTAGAAAACCTATCGTTTCTACAAGCGCAAATGTAACTGGAAAGCCTACTCCTCAAAGTTTTAGTGAGATTTCTCAAGAAATTATAGACGGTGTAGATTATGTAGTGAATTTAGATCGTGATCGCACATCAACTAAACCTAGCGCAATTATAAAACTTACAGAAGATGGTAAAGTAACCATCATTAGAGAATAATTCATTTAAGTACCTACTTTTAATTAAGTAAGCCTATCTCTATTTTTATAAAAATATGCTTGGCATGATCTCGCCTTCGCGAAAATGTGCCAAAACCACACCTTTACCTCTATTTAAATTCTAGTAATGAATCTAAAGAACGCACTCTCCCTTCCTATCTTTAACACCATTTCTAATGCCGCAGATGCACTTGAACTAGAAACCTACGTTATAGGTGGATTTGTACGTGATTACCTTTTAAAACGTAATAAAGAAGTAAAAGATATTGACGTTGTAGCTGTAGGTAGTGGTATTGCACTTGCTCGTAAAGTATCGCAAATTTTACCAAACAAACCTAAAGTACAAGTATTTAAAACATACGGTACTGCTATGTTACGTTCTGGTAATATGGATATTGAGTTTGTAGGTGCCCGTAAAGAATCTTATGCTACAGACAGTCGTAATCCCGTAGTAGAAGATGGTACACTAGAAGATGACCAAAACCGTCGTGACTTTACTATAAACGCACTAGCTATTAAACTCAATGATAACGGTTATGGCGATGTGATTGATCCCTTTGACGGAATAAGCGATCTTGAGCGTAAGATTATAAGAACACCCTTAGATCCAGATATCACATACAGTGACGACCCACTTCGTATGATGCGTGCAATCCGTTTTGCTTCACAGCTAGACTTCATGATTGAGCGCACGTCGCTAGAGTCTATAACTAGAAATGCAGAGCGCATTAAGATTATTACAAACGAGCGCATTGTAGATGAGCTTAATAAAATAATGTTGAGCCCTACTCCTTCTAAAGGTTTTTTATTGCTAGAAAAAACAGGACTACTCCCATATATCTTACCGGAGCTTATGGCTTTAAAAGGTATTGATGAGATAGAGGGACAAAAACATAAAGACAACTTTTACCACACCCTAGAAGTAGTAGATAACATCTCAGAACATACCGATGATCTCTGGCTACGTTGGGCTGCATTGTTACATGACATAGGTAAAGCGCCAACAAAGAAGTTTTCAAAAAAAGTAGGCTGGACCTTTCATGGGCACGAGTTTGTAGGCTCAAAAATGGTCTACAAATTATTTAAGCGTCTCAAAATGCCATTAAATGACAAAATGAAATTTGTCCAAAAAATGGTACTTATGAGTTCGCGACCTATCGTTATCTCAGAAGATCATGTGACAGATAGCGCTGTAAGAAGGCTCATTTTTGACGCAGGAGATCACATTGAAGATCTCATGACGCTATGTGAAGCAGACATCACCACAAAGAACCCAAAACGCTTTAAGAGGTACCACAACAATTTTAAAGTAGTACGTGAGAAAATGAAAGAGGTTGAAGAGCGTGACCACGTGCGCAACTTTCAGCCGCCAGTTTCTGGAGAGGAAATCATGGAAGCTTTTCATCTTAAGCCAGGTCGTGAGATAGGGATACTTAAGGAAGCAATTAAAGAGGCAATCTTAGAAGGTGAAATCCCAAACGAAAAGGAAGCTGCCATTGCTTTTATGATCAAAAAAGCAAAAGATATAAAACTCATTAAATAGAGAACGTCTTCATCCAACTAAAAAGCCCTTAGCATATCGTAGATACACTAAGGGCTTTTTAATGACAGTGAGTTAAGTTTATCCTATTTCACACGTCTTGTGACTTCCATCACAGTATGGAGGATTCTTTGTCATCTTACAGTTACATAAGTATGCTGTTCCTGTCTTTTCTGCTTCAAAACGTAAGCTAGGCGTACTTTCTGCTCCTTTATGTCCTCCGTCGCAAAAAGGTTGCTTCTCAGAGTGACCACAAGTACACCATGAATATTTCTTTCCTTCTTCTAGCTCTACTGCTATTGGTGCAATACCTGCTACTTTTTTATTGTCTTCCATAATTTATTAGATAATCACCTCAAAAGCTGGTGATGATTTATATTTTTAATTTGTAGCGACTTCAACTATCTCTTCGTTATCGCCGATTACTTCACTACTTTTCTGGAACATTCCAATTGTATAGTCAAGTAACTCTTTATCTCCTCTACCACCATGCCCTGGAATCACTTGCTCTACTTTTGGATAATGGCTTTGTAACCTTGTTACTGTATTTGACCACTCATCAAGATTTGCATCTGCAAGATTTCCTTTTGTTCCATCTAGCGGCTTGATCATACAACCACCTAATAAAATATCTGATGCTCGTATGTATGCAATAGAATTATCATCACTGTGAGCAGGTCCTAGATACTCCATTACAACAAAACTTTCGGCTATTTGCATGCTGTCTTTTTGTGAGAAAGTATTACTTATAACTAGAGAATCTTTGGCTAGTAATACTGCTGTTTTGGCAGAAGAGTAGGTGGGGATTTTTGCTTTCGCGAAAGCGTTAATACCACCAGCACCATCTTTATGGGAGTGACTCACTTGCACCCCTTTTATAGTTGCCTTTAAGTCTTCTTGTACAAATGTGATAAGCTGCTCAGAAAGCATATCATTAAGAGGTGTGTCAAAAATAAAAGCTTCGTTTCCTTCTACACGTATGTAACCATTACAAGGAATATAACCACCATAACTATCTTTAAGATAAGATATGTGTATGTAATCTTGCTCTGATAATTTTATGATCTCCAAAGATCTTACATATGGTTCTGGATCATACTTACTATTATCAAAACAGGAGTTTAATAGTAGTACGGCTAGACAGATCCCTAACATCTGTAGTAGTCGACACATTTCTTTACTTATTTACGTTTATTTCTTTTGTTGTAGTTCTTATCTCCCCTAGTCTTAGGTTTCTTATATTTTTGGGCTATTTCCCTTCTATAAGCACCTCCTAAATTAACCTTAGAGTTCTTTTCACTTTTATCATGAAAAGCAGGCCCTGGAGCATCGTCATCATTTTTATTCCATCGATGCGGATTAAAAATTTCTTTTGCTTCTGGGCGTTCCTCTGGAGTTAGTTCTTTAGAAATCGCAACATCTTCTGGCAGTGGTTGAATAGCAACCTTTACTCCCATTAATGCTTCTATCTCTGCTAGGTATTCATCCTCTTCTGGAGTACTAAAAACAATAGAAACTCCTTCTTTTTGAGCACGACCTGTACGACCTATTCTGTGCAGGTAATTTTCTGGAAAACGTGGCGTGTTGATGTTGATTACATGTGTAATATCATCTATATCAAGACCACGTGCCATTACATCTGTAGCTACCATCATACGTACCTTCCCTTTTGCAAAGGATTTAATACTATTGATACGGTAGTTTTGCGTTTTATTTGAGTGTATAAGATCTACATCACCCGGAAAAGCCTCTTCTAATTTTGAATAAAGCCTGTCTGCCATACGTTTATCACGTACAAATAACAGCACCTTATGATACTTATTTGAAAAAGCAAGTTCTTCTAATAGGAAGTTTACTTTCGTATAAAAGTTAGGCATTTTATAACCTATCTGTGTAATATTTTCTAGCGGTGTACCACTTTTTGCAACCTTAATAAATTGAGGCGCGCTAAAGTAATCTTTTATAAGTGCATCTACATCTTCTGTCATCGTTGCACTAAACATGATATGCTGGCGACGCTTAGGTAGAATATCAAAAATATTCATGAGCTGTGGTCTAAAACCTAGATCTAGCATCACATCTACCTCATCAATCACCACTTTCTGGATACTCTTGAGTTGTAATACTCTACTCACCGCAAGGTCATAAAGCCTTCCTGGAGTAGCAACCACAATATCTTGCCCTTGAGCAATAAGTGCTTTTTGAGTATTAATATTTGCACCTCCATATACACCAGCAACGCGCACATCAATGTACGTTGTAAGCTTTTCTAGCTCACTTACCACTTGCAGCACTAATTCTCTTGTAGGGACAAGGATAAGCACACGCGGATTCTCTTGGCGAGAATATGGTAGTGTTCTAAGTATAGGAAGTAAGTACGCGTAGGTTTTACCCGTACCAGTTTGTGCAATCCCAACCACATCTCCACCAGACATAACTGGAGCGAGTGCATCCACCTGTATAGGAGTAGGTTGAGTGAATCCCATATCGTCTAGGGCATTCCACAAAAATTTATCGAGATTGAGGTCTTTAAAAGTCATAGCTATAAACGCGAAAATACCTCTTTTTTAAAGATTGACAGTACTTTAGAGCGTATTATCGGCTTAAAAGTATATCATTTGTGGGTATTGCCTCTTTTTAGAATTTGGTCACACAATAAATAATCAGCAATCTTCTTTTGGGATAGAATTTTCAGAACTATACTAAGTCTCAATAATGAAACTATAACACATAAAAAAGCACTCACGATGATGTGAGCGCTTTGGTGTATGTACGCTTTCGCGAAAGCGAAATCTTATAAATCTCTCTTCTTAAGTAAGGCAAGACTCGCATAAATAAATATGAATATCCATACAGATACAATGGCAATCTCGTGGAAATATACCGTGTAATCTGAAAGCACATCTGCCTGAATTTGATTTGCTGCAGACTGTACTACGTTTAATCTTGTAATAGGTTGTTCTATAAGATTACTCATAGACTCTAGCGGTAAGAACTGCGTTACATTACTGCGTAAACCTTCCATGTCATACTTCTCTTGAAAGAACAAGCACACTAATTGCACTACGCCTTCAAAGAAATACCACATCAATAAAAATCCTAATGCAAAAGCCGAACGCTTTATAAGTATCCCTAAAAAGAGACAAAATGAAAAGAATGCAACTAGCTTGATGAAAAATGCTAGTAAGTACTCCATATCAGAGAAAACGATAGATGCCTCTGTAAAATCTGAAAATGCAAAGCCTAAAATAAGACTCATTACTGCTACAAATATGGTAGACACTGCCGAAAACACAACAACTGTAAGAAACTTAGAGAGTATAAACTCCTTCTTGCTTAATCCATCTATGAGGTTTTGCTTGAGTGTTCTATTACTATATTCATTTGCCGTCATGGAGACAATCACCACGGCAAGAAAGAACTTAAGTATTGCCGCAACGTAGGTATTAAAATGCCAGATGTAAGGAAAATTAAAAATACCCTGATCTGCTAGTCTAAACTCGGCTCCAAAAAGATTAAACTTTATAGAAGCGAGCAATGCTATTGCCGAGAGTAAAATGAAATAGCCAATTATGAGTACTCGAGACGTTTTACTGTGCTTGAGTTTATGATATTCTATGGTAAGTAGTCGTAACATCTGGTTGGTTAGTTTTTAGTTAATTCAAGGAATTGCTCTTCAAGGCTTTCTTTACGTTTCACTAGGTGCGTAAGTACAATCCCTTGCTGGTGTAGTTGAGTATTTAACGTTTTCGCGTCAAGCGGATTTGTTAAGAATCCCGTGAGAAGATCATCTTTAATACTTACTTCTCCAAAGTCTGAATGACTCTCTAAATACGTTTTTAATAGCGCAAGATTGTCAGAACGTAGCTCAAAAAATCCGTGACTTGCATTCATGGCATCTACTCGTCCAGCATAAAGTTTTACTCCTTTACGTAAGATCACGACATGCGTACACACTTTTTCTACCTCGTCTAGTAAGTGAGAAGCTAAGAGAATGGTAGTTCCCCCTGCTGCAATGTTTTTTATAATCTCTCTTATCTGGTGTATTCCTTGAGGATCTAAACCATTAGTAGGTTCGTCAAGAATTAAAATCTCTGGATCATTAAGCAATGCAGAAGCAATAGCAAGACGCTGTTTCATCCCAAGGGAATACGTACTGAACTTGCTGTGCATACGATCTAGCAAACCTACGATAGTAAGTTTTTCTTGAATTTTATCTGGTGAGACATCTTTAATCTTACAAACTAAAGCAAGATTTTGTGCCGCTGTCATGTATGGGTAAAAATTAGGACGCTCTATAATTGCTCCTACTTTCTTTAAGGCATTGTGTGTAGTGTCTGTTCCGTCAAACCAGTGAAAAGTTCCTGCCGTGGGATTTACCACATTGAGAACCATTCCTAAGGTTGTAGATTTACCACTTCCGTTAGGTCCTAGAATTCCGTACACGTTTCCTTTTTCTATCGTAAACGAGAGATCATTTACCGCCTTCACATGGCCGTAATGCTTCGTGAGATTGTTAATTGTTAAAATAGTTTCCAATATCTTGGTTGTTTTTTGATTGCTAGTGTTTACAAGACGTCTGTCTCCGGTATTTGTTACAAGCCTTTAGTATCTTTACTAAAAAGCATACACCCCTATGGAGAAAAAGTTAATGTCAAAGAAGAAACCTTCTTTCCCTGTAAATGAGAAGCTCCTTGCTTATTTAGACAATTACGGAAGGACTACTAAGGTTTCTATTTCTTATGAAGATCTTTTACGCTTTTCTGGTGGTATAACTGTTTATGACAAGGAAGATAATGACACGCTATGGATACGCGTGTACTATCCCGAGTTTGAACAAAATGAAATTGAATATAATCTCAAAAGTATATATACCCAACTTCACTCTGATGGTAATGAGAATATTTTTGACTATTTAAAAATAGCCGGCATAGACTACTGCACCTTTGGAAACTCTAAGCCTTTTCGCATCAAAGTATTAAATGTGTACAATAATAACTATGTATACTTTTATGTAAAACAGGCAGATGCAAGTAGAATTTATGGGCTAGAACTAGAACACATACTTTCTCCTAATAGGATTAATTTCTTAGTTCATAAAAACACTCTTATTGAAGAACATATTGCCGGTATTCCTGGTGACGAATTTATAAATGAGCATCTTAAGGAGTGTGATGACCTAGGGCTTGCCCAAATAGCAAAGGAGTTTGTAAAGTTTAATGAACGTTGCATGATCACGCTCTTAGGAGACATGAGATCATATAATTTTGTAATTATACCTACACACGATTTTGATCTAGTGCGTTATAAAATACGCGCGATAGATTTTGACCAGCAGTGTTATGAAGGTAATTTTAAAGTCTACCAACCAGCAATTTTTAAAGAAAATATAAAACTTGTTAGGCTTGTTGCAAAGCGTCTAGACAACCGTTCCATCGAGCAATATCGCAATGAAGAAAGAGCTTTACTAGCAAAGCGAATCATAAATGGTAAAAAGCGACTCACAAGATTACTGAGAGTAATGGCAACTGATAATATCTCACCACGCGACCATGTCAAGCAATTGAGAGCAGATATTTATGACTTTACAAACGATATGAAATTTAGACGTGCAGCAAATATGGGAGCTATACTGAGAGCAGCCTTAGAATTTGTAAAACGTAACTATGAAGACATCAGTTTAAAGAGAATTATAAAAGATATATAACGCTTCAAAAACTAGCGACATAAAAAAAGCGTAGCACTGTGTGCTACGCTTTTTTTTATATCAGAACTGGTTATTACTATTTCTGTTCTTTATTAAAGTACACTAAGTAATAGTACATCTGTTTTTCTTCATCCCATCCTTTTTCAACAAACTTTTCTGCGCTTTCTCCATTGATAAAATCTAGTTTTATCTGGATATTAGTATCAAGATTAATAACACTCTTGATCTTCTTACGCTGTGCTGTTACTGCTTTGTTGCTTATAGAAAAATCGGTAAGATCCTCTATTTTATATTTTGGAGATTGCTCTGTTTTATAGTTTCTAAACTCAGGTATTAAATCTGGATTTTCAATCACCTCATTCATAAAAGCAGACTCGTCAAAGGTATCGTTCTTTGCAAAGTGATTTACCGCACGGTTCATAAAAAGAACTTCCTCCTTCTTATCCTCTGCAGGTAATACAACGTCTTTTGCAAAGTCTTGACAGAACTTCAAGTACTTTTTAGTGTAGAAAGTCTCATCTTCAAAAATCTCAACTCCTAAGAAATTCTCTAGCCAGTATTTCGTATCATAGCGGTTAGAATCTACAGAGAGTACTTTATACCCCTCCTCTTCTTTATGATTAAAAATCAAACACCCTTTATCTAGTTTATTGAGATTAATCCCTTGCTCAAGAATCATCTCTAGGTTTGTCCCGCTTTCGCGAAACTGTAAGAAATCCTGTTTAAGTTCGCTCTTAAAGATTCCTATCGCATCTGTTTTAATATTATCAATCTGCACACCATCTAAGTGTACAATGTATAACTCTCCTGGTTTGATATGCGGGTGATCACTTTGTGCATAAAGATGCTTTGCGATATCTTCAGAAAGTAAGTGTGTACCACTTGGGTTATCAAAGATTTTCTTGGCTAGACTAAAAAGCGTGTTAAACTCTATGTCTTGCTCATGGAAGAATTTATAATAATTCTCCTCTTTCTCACGAAAAGGCTTAAAGAAAAACTCCTTAATAAGTGGTGTAAGTTCGTCACTTAATGGATATGGATCTTGAGATACAAAAAGCCCTTCTGCTTTACCTTTATTTCCAATACGGTGAATGGAAAGTGATTCTATCTGGGCGCTGTATAAGTTTATCATTTGTAGGTATAGGTTGTTAATTATGAGCTTGCAATAGCAGGCTCAAGGTACTACGTAAAATTTAAAGCAAACTAGTTCCAGTTTTCATCAAAACTAAGATCGTCAAAATCGTCGATGTTATAGTCGTCATTAAACTCATCTTCATCGTCGTCCTCTGCTCCTAGCTCCTGATCTTCCATTTCAAACTCTGGCGCTTGATCTGGTACTTGGCCTTGTACATACATCAAGTTAGGATACGTCATGCCATCTTCTGGCTCTGTAATTTCAGCCAGTTCTACTAGAAAACGCCACATATTTAAAAAATCATACACATAGATAAGACGTGTCTGATGTTCTCCTAAAAGACCATCTAGCGAAGTCTCATTCATAATACGTAGCTGGCTCTCACCTTCTCCCATATCAAATTGTGCAAACTCCTCGCCTTGCATCCAGGTTTCATCACTTAAGTAAAAAGCGGCAACCTCTGCTCCATCAAATCCAAAAGACTGATTTATAGCATTATGTAAATCTTCTAAAGTATCTGTTGCTTCAATTTCAAGATCGCGAAAAACGTCTTCTTCTGTGTCTAGAATTGCTCTAAAACGGTAAATCATTGTAAAAATTTTAAGATGGTAAAGATAATTGGTTTTAAACAACTACGCAGGAGAGAGGGCTTCCCTTTTTGGGAAACTTTCTAACAATACGTAGAATTGTGCGCCAAACAATAATGACGACACTACAAGGTGTAAAGGTTGCGTACCAAATGGAAAATCTATGTAGTACATAGCAATCCCAGTTACTACCTCAAGACCTATAAAAATAAGCACCCAGTTAAGCAACTTAGTATGACCTAAAAATAAGCTTCTGTTGCGCCAGAAAATATAAAGATTCAATAGCGTCACAAGGATAGAAAAAGATCTATGCACATAAAACCATATAGTTGCAGGATCCAGCCATAAGCTTTTGGCCTCATAGCCTACTTGAGCAACGCGCTCATCTACATATTGACGCACTTGCGTTCCTAGGGCTATCTGCACAAGTGTGAGTAAACTTGCTATGACTATTAAGTTTTTAAAGCGTGGGTCATAAATACGCTTTCGCGAAAGCGTATCCTGTACACCTTCCTTTATCTGAGATTTCCACCATAAGAATAACAATAAGGCTACAATAAATAACGCCGCTATCATGTGAATGGTAATCTTAACAGGAAGTAAATTTGAATCTACCACTTGTTTACCAAGCCACGCTTGAAAAAGCATGAGAGGTAACACCATGAACGTGGCAAAAATGAGCCATTTATTACCTTTCCAATACCAGAAAGCCAGGATAACCATGAGTAACATAGGGATTCCTGCAAGTGCAGTTACAAGCCTGTTTATATACTCTATCCACGTATGCCACACATTAAAACTAGCATAATCATGCTTCTCATACGTCTCCCAGTTTGCTTCGTTATAAGAATCTCCAGAAGTAAAATCTGTAGGAGCAATACGCAATGATTCCTCTAGTATGATTACTTGTCCATCTTCATACAGATGGTTAGGCTCCCATCGCAGCTCGCTCTCCTCTGTAGGTGGTACCAGATACCCAAAACACTGCGGCCAGTCTGGACATCCCATACCACTTCCCGTCATACGTACCACCGCTCCTGCAATGATAATTAAGTATAGAAATATAATGGATATTTTAAGAAGGCGTCTGTACCACATAAGTGTTCATTTTTAAGAGGTGCAAAAATACAAAACGACCTTATTTTAAATCTCGTTTGGCGTTCAAAATACTTGAAAATTGGGGTTTACCAAAAAATCGTTTTGCGTGTTGATAACACTTGGTAAGTAAGCAACTTACATTAAGCTTAATAGGCGTTTCTGGTTGTATATTTAAAGAAAAAAATACAAGTTTTTTTAATTAAACTAATAAAAGTAGACTATTGGAAAAAGCAAAAATCTTTATTGATGAATTTGGAAATTCTCATTTAAATCTTTCTAAAAAAGGTACATTTAGTCACTTCGTTTATGCCTCAGTTATAATACCTGAATCAAGTATTGACCATGCAAGACTTCTAAGGGCTGATATTTGTAAAAAGTTTAGACTAGGACCTAACATTAAATCTAAAAATCTAGGAGATAATAAATATTTTCAAAAGAGATTAGATATCCTCAATTATCTAATTGAGAATTTAGATTTTACAATTGATGTTCTTGTAATCGACAAACAGAAATTAGAAAAAGAATCGGGAGGTTTGCGATACAAGAAAACATTTTATAAGTATTTTCAAAAAGTCTTGATTGAAAAATATAATTTGATGTATGATTCCTTCAATATACATTTAGATAAGCTCGGATTTGAAAGCTTTAGAAAAGAATTAATAAATTTTATAGACAAAGAAAGTATTCAAAGGGATTTGTTTAATCCTGATCGCACATTTGAACTTTCCGATGATAGAACTGATGAAAACTTAGTCCAATTTGCAGATATAATTGCTGGTTCCTTAGGAAGGTTATTCTGTTCAAGTAATTACTCTCCAAAAAGTGATAAGATTTATGAGATTTTACACACGAGAATGTCTGTTAGCTATTTCCCTTATCCACAGATATCAAATAATGAAACTAAAGAAACCAAAACTTTAAGTAAAGAGATAAGTAAACTAAATTTAGAGTCATTGAAAAACTATTTAGAAACTTCTGAAAAAAGTGAAGATGCTTTAAAAAGAAGATTATTAGAGTATCTATATACAAATTCAAAAATAGATTCTGAAAGACTTGTACCTAGTTATGAATTAACTAATTACTTAAAAAATTTTTCAAGAACAATAAATGACGACAAATTAAGATTACTTATCAGAGATTTAAGATATGAAGGACTATTTATTATCAGTCATTCAGGAAAACCTGGTTACAAATTGGCATCTACTTATTCGGATATTGAGCAACATTTCAATCACTTCATGAAGTATATAGAGCCTATGCTTCAAAAAATTAAAGTTTTGAATGAAAATATTTCACAACTCTCATTTAATAAGATAAACCCCTTAGAAAAGGACGAACAATTTATTCGAATTAAGAAGCTAATTGAGCAACTCTAATATTACTATAAACCAAAAAAACCTGCTATCACTAGCAGGTTTTTTAGTACTCTATAATATGTTATTATGATTACACGTGTAACGCTCTGTCTGCCGTAGCAGCGAGTGCTGCTTCTTTTACAGCTTCTGCATACGTAGGGTGTGCGTGGCTCATACGTGCAATATCTTCTGCACTTGCACGAAATTCCATTGCGGTTACACCTTCAGCAATAAGATCTGCTACACGAGCTCCTACCATGTGTACACCTAGTACCTCATCTGTAGTTTTATCTGCAAGGATTTTTACAAATCCGTCGGTATCACCACTCGCGCGGCTACGTCCTAGTGCACGCATAGGGAACTGACCAGACTTGTACTCAACACCTGCCTCTTTAAGTTGTTCTTCGGTTTTACCCACAGAGGCAACTTCTGGCCATGTGTATACAACACCTGGGATTAAGTTATAATCAATATGAGGTTTTTGACCTGCCATGATTTCGGCAACGAGTGTTCCTTCTTCCTCAGCTTTGTGAGCGAGCATTGCTCCTTTAATCACGTCACCTATTGCATAAATGTTTGACACATTAGTTTGCAAGTGCTCGTTTACCTCAACTTTCCCTCTCTCATCTGTCTTGATACCTACAGCATCAAGATTAAGACCATCTGTATACGCATGACGTCCTACAGCTACAAGCACGTAGTCTGCCTTAAACTCAACTTCTTGACCTTTCTTATCTGTCGCTTTTACAGTTACCTCATCTCCATTTCTCTCTACAGCAGTAACACCATGAGAAAGTGCAAATTTCATTTTTTGCTTCTTGAAGACCTTAAGTAGTTCTTTACTTTGCGCGCCATCCATAGTAGGGATGATGCGATCCATATACTCTACTACGGTTACCTCTGCACCTAGACGCTTGTATACTTGACCAAGCTCAAGACCTATTACTCCTCCACCTATTACAACTAAGTGCTTAGGTACTTCTGGAAGTTTTAACGCCTCTGTAGAAGTAATGATACGCTCTTTATCTAGAGTGATAAAAGGTAATGTACTAGGCTTAGAACCTGTGGCAATAATGGTGTTTTTTGCCTCAATAGTTTCGTTCTTTTCACCAGCAATATTGATGTGCGTAGCATCTTTAAAAGATCCTACTCCTTGATAAACGTCTATGTTATTTTTACCCATCAAGAACTCGATACCCTTTGTAGTAGTATCTACAACGCCTTGCTTACGCGAGATCATTTTCTCAAGATTGAGGCTTACTTCACCTACATCTATTCCGTGATCTTCAAAATGTTTTATGGCGTCTTCGTAGTGGTGAGAAGAGTCTAAAAGTGCCTTAGAAGGAATACAACCTACGTTTAAGCAAGTTCCTCCTAGTGTACTATATTTTTCTATAATTGCAGTTTTCATTCCTAGTTGTGCACAGCGTATTGCTGCAACATATCCTCCAGGACCAGAGCCTATAATGGCTACATCGTATGAACTCATAATTTATTTTTAAAAGTTATTCAAAGATACAAATATGAGCAGTAGTTTAAAACATAAACAAGACTCCTTTTTTTGTATAAACTCATCATAACGACAAGTACTAATTTTCCATAAAAAAAGCCCTCTAGTGAGGGCTTTCCTGTTTTCGCGAAAGCGAAAAAGTACAACTTACATTGCTCCCCATTCTTTAAGAGAGTCCATGTTCATTTTTACATAATCTTGATTCTTTGCTTCCTTTGCTCCTTCTAGAGATGCTTGTGCAGCTTTGATAGCACCTTTCTTGTTACCTACTTTTGCAAGTAATAAAGACTGCTGGCGTAGTTGCCAGAATTTTGGCTCCTTAGTCATAGACATTGCTTTCTCCATGTACGTATTTGCCTTTTCTAGAGATTGACCAGTGCTTGAAAGATATACTGCAGCAGCATAATAATCATTTACTCCTGGTCCAGCCATGATTTTATCAATCTGCGCCATTACCGTCTCGTTTGCTGGTACATTAAAAGGTACTGCAACATATGTTTTATCCCACTGCATTGTTAAGTGTGCACCCTCGTTAGTAATATGGTTGATTCCCATAGTAAATGACTCTGCAACCATGTTACTCATTTGTACTTTTGCTGTAAACGTAGCTGCTACTTTACTATCATCCCAAGTTGCTGGAGTTCCCCAGTTGCTTGTATCATTATAAAAATATACTTCCCATGCATCTTGCGTAGGCTTAGTAAATACAGCATAAGAACCTGCTTTAAGTTCCTTCCCTCCTACGGTTACTGGAGTAGAAAAGCTTACCGTAGTATTTGCATTTGCTCCCGTACGCCACATTGCACCATAAGGCACTAGATCTCCCATAATGGTACGTCCTTTCATTGCTGGGCGTGAGTATTCTAATGTAACATCTGTAAGACCTACTACTTGCATCACTTTGGCCGCTGGGCTAGGTGCTGGTGTGTCAATTTGTGCAGTAACGCCCGCAGTCATAAGACCTAAGAAAGCTACAAAAAGTAATTTTTTCATTGTTGTTGTTTTTTTAGTTAATGTGATTTTTTACGCTTTCGCGAAAAAGTCTCTCACAAAAATAAGGCGTTCTAAAGGGGTAAGTGTTAACAAAATCTTAATATAAGCGCATTCTCTTAAATGGCTTAAAACCGTTTCTTTCCATAATATGTATTTAGTGTGTGCCGCTACTCTTGATGCTTCTGTCTGCTTTACTCTTTAAATAAGGTACTCATATAGTAATGCGTCAAAATGATATATTATTTTAATTTAATTTTTGTTTAACCTTTTGGTACTTGTAATTAAACATTTTGATTGTATTTTTAAACTCTCAATAAAGCGACTATGAAAATCTATCAAATACATACCAAGCAAAATGTTCCCATCACGGTGGAGGAAGCTTGGAATTTCTTATCAAACGCTCGTAACCTAGGTACCATCACGCCATCGTATATGAACTTTAATATCTTATCTGGTGCAGATAGACCTGTGTATGCAGGACAGCTTATACAATATACAGTGACTCCTATTTCTAATATTAAAATGAAATGGGTGACAGAAATTATAAGTGTCAAGGAAGGAGAGTACTTTGTAGATGAGCAAAAATATGGTCCATACGCATTATGGCACCACAAACACTTTATCAAAGCAATACCGGGAGGTGTAGAGATGGAAGATATTGTAGACTATGCCGTACCTGCAGGATTCTTAGGTAGACTAGCACATCCCTATCTAGTACAGCCTAAGCTTGATGAAATTTTTGAATATAGAAAGAAAGCGCTAGAAGAAAAATTTGGAGTTTATAAAGCTCCTACAGAAACAACAACTTTAAAACAAGATATAATCGCATAACTGCATCACCACAATAACATATAACACTATGGGAAAAAACATACTTTTAATAGGAGGAAGTCACGGAATTGGATTTGAAATAGCCAGCAAATTACACCACGATCACACTGTATACGTAGCATCGCGTACTAATGAAAATCTTGGAAATCTTGATGTAAATTACATCGAGTATGATACAGAAAAGGACGAACTAGATTTGAGCCAGCTGCCAGATCATATCGATGGTTTTGTATTCTGTCCTGGGACTATCAACCTTAAGCCTTTTAAAATGCTAGGTGTAGATACTTTTAGAGAAGACCTAGAGATTAACTTTTTGAGCATGATTAAAGTGGTGCACCAAGTTATGGAGCACTTAAAGAAGTCTGAGCAAGCGAGTCTAGTATTCTTCAGTACCGTAGCAGTTAAGGTAGGTATGCCTTTCCACACGAGTGTAGCTGCTGCAAAAGGCGCTATCGAAGGTTTTGCAAAAGCACTAGCAGCCGAGTATGCTCCTAAGCTTAGAGTAAACGTGATTGCTCCATCGCTTACAGATACTCCTCTTGCCAAAAGACTATTGAGCAATGACAAGAAAAAAGAAATGATGGACGCTCGTCACCCGCTTAAACGCGTAGGTACTAGCCAAGATATTGCAAACATTGCAGCCTTTTTATTAGGCGATGAGAGCTCTTGGATCACTGGGCAAGTGATTGGCGTAGATGGAGGAATGAGTACGCTTAACGTAAATTAAACCCCTACATTTATAATTATGGGTGGTACGCTTTCGCAGGAGCGTGCAACTCATTATCACAAGGCTCAAAGACGCGATTAGTATCTTTGAGCTTTCTTATGCAACAACTATGAGCAGTAATAAAGTAAATATTTTTTGGTTTCGTCGTGATTTACGATTAGATGATAACGTAGGATTTCTTGAAGCACTAAAAGGTGACTTCCCGGTGCTTCCTATATTCATATTTGATAAAGAAATTCTCGATAAATTACCAAAAGATGATGCTCGTGTTACGTTCATTTTTGAAACGCTACAAAAAATGCGCAGCACCTTGCAAGATGAGCATGATAGTTCGCTAGCCATGTATTACGATACGCCAGAAAAGGTATTTACACAGCTCAGTAAAGATTATGAGATTGCTACGGTTTTTACAAATCGTGATTATGAACCGTATGCAAAAGAGAGAGATGAGGCGATTACATCATTGCTAGAAGAAAATGATATTGAATTCAAAACCTTCAAAGATCAAGTGATTTTTGAAAAAGACGAGGTGGTTAAAGGCGATGGCGATCCATACGTAGTCTACACACCATTTAAGAATAAGTGGAAAGAACGCTTTGATGCAGATAAAGATCTTACCATACATTACACCTCTCAACATCTCAACAATCTTATAGAACACAGTCGCCTGCCTAATCTGAGTTTATCAGACATGGGGTTTGAAAAATCATCTATTGAGGTTCCTGAGTATGACGTTACTCCTACTCTTATCCAGAATTACGAAGATACACGCAACTTTCCTGCACAAGATGGCACCTCACATTTAGGGCCGCACTTGCGTTTTGGGACGGTAAGTGTCCGTAAAATGATGAAAAAAGCCATCGCAGAAACCAATGAGATTTTCTGGAGCGAACTCATATGGAGGGAGTTTTTTATGCAAATTCTGTATCACTTCCCACATACAAAGGATAAAGCCTTCAGATCAAAATATGACCGTATAGACTGGCGTAATAACGAAGAAGAATTTGAGAAGTGGAAGAATGGCGAGACTGGTTATCTACTAGTAGATGCTGGTATGCGCGAGCTAAACACTACGGGATACATGCACAACAGAGTGCGTATGCTGGTGGCGAGCTTTTTGTGTAAGCACTTACTTATAGACTGGCGATGGGGAGAAACCTATTTTGCCGAAAAATTATTGGATTACGACATGAGTTCAAACGTAGGAAACTGGCAGTGGGCAGCAGGTTCTGGAGTGGATGCAGCACCTTACTTCCGCATATTTAATCCTATGACGCAGGTAGATAAATTTGACAAGCAAAAAGAATACATCTCAAAGTGGATTCCAGAGCATGACACAGATAAGTATCCTGAGAAAATGGTAGATCACAAAGAAGCTAGAGAGCGTTGTTTAAAGACGTATAAAGAGGCGGTTGCTTAGTACGCTTTCGCGAAAGCGTAACTACACAGGTAGTAAAATTCAAAAACCTTACAAAATAAAGTAGGTTTAACAACGCTGCCAAAATTTTCACAAAGAACACATAATTACTTTTGACACGTCTCGTACTTACTGGAGATTTGTTTTAAAAATTATTATGAAAACAACAACCATAGCAAATATACTCACGATTATAACCATACTAGCCATCGGTTATTTTGCATTACCAAAACTGATAGGTCTTGAGCAAAGCGTTAAAGGTTTTTCTAATTTTAATGAAGTCATAGGAATCCCAAACAACATCGCGCGATACGTGACGGGAGTTGTAGAGTTAATCACAGCCATCCTCCTTATACTCTCGCTTACGCTTAAAAGAAAAACAGAGGTTGCACATATTTTGGGTTATTTACTTCTAACCGGAACGATGCTAGGTGGACTACTCACAGAGTATTTAATACGCCCTGAGCCTAAAATGATGCTCGTATATATTGCCATAGCTTTGCTTATAATTGCTGTGTACCAACTTCTTAATACCTATAAACTTAAAACCGTTGATCATGAATAACTCACTAGATAAAGTAATACTCATCACAGGTTCGTCAAAAGGGATAGGCAGTGCGACAGCAAAACTACTTGCAGCACATGGTGCGAAAGTGGTCATTAATTATGCGTCAAGCGATAAAGAGGCTTCTGAAACATTAGAAACCATAACAGAAAACGGTGGTGATGCGATTGCTATAAAAGCAGACGTAAGCAAGCCAGAAGATGTACAAGAATTATTTGATAAAACGATTGCTCATTACGGCAAAGTAGATGTGCTTATCAATTGTGCGGGTATCATGAAAAACAAGCCGTTTCAAGACATCGAGCAAGATGATTTTACATCACAATTTGATGTAAATGTGAGAGGTGTTTTTAATACCATGCAACGCGCATACCATGACCTTTCAGATAACGGAACTATCCTTAATTTTTCATCCAGCACTACAAAAATGATGCTTCCTAGCTACGCTATTTACTCAGCAACCAAGGCTGCTGTTGAGCAAATGACGCGCGTGGTAAGTCAAGAAATAGGACGCGGTATTTCTGTAAACTGTATTGCTCCTGGCCCTACAGAAACAGATTTGTTTCTAGAAGGCAAATCTGCCGACTTTATAGAGCAACTTAAAAGCAAATCTCCGTTTAATAGACTTGCACAACCAGAAGATATCGCAAAAGCGGTTCTCTTTATGGTAAGCGATGACTCAAAATGGGTGTCTAGCCAAGTGCTATACACAAATGGCGGTATCGTATAGCACTCTTTTCGCTTTCGCGAAAGCGTATTTGTTGCAAGCGCCTTTTTAAGCGCTACGCTCTCTATGCAAATTCATTGTATATTTAGGTCGAATAAATAAGACTAGACATTAGAGTAAAACAGTAAACCCTGTAGCTAGTGGGTGGAATACTTACTTTATGTGACCGACTATTGCGCAATATTATAATCAAATTATGAAATCAATTTTATCCTTACTTTTTTTTGCATTTTTTTCTATTCATATTAATTATTCTCAAACTCCAATTAATCTTACTACTCTGAATGAAGAAAATCTAAATGGTAGTATAAAAACTTTATACCATTCTGATATTAATTACAATACACTATCAAATGGAAATGTATTTAAGCAAAATATAACCGTAGAGATAAAATTTAATCAAAATAATCAACCTCAAGAATTGAAAAGATTTGATAAGAATGGAAAACTAGCTGGTTTTAAAAAATTTGAGTATAATAAAAATGGAAATATAATAAGTGAAAGTAGTTTCAATAATGATTCAACTATTTATTCAGAAATTAAATACTCCTACAATATTCAAAATAAGCAGACTGAAAAACATACATATGATAAAGAAGGTGAGTTAAAAAATATGATAAAGCAAAATTACGATGACACTGGCAATAATATAGAAGTCATTTCATATGATAAAAAGATGGAAGTTGAACGAAAAACAGTTTATAAGTATGATAAAGACAATAGATTAGTTGAGCATCTCAATTATAATAAATTTGGGAAATCAATCTTAAAGCGACTTTTAACTTACAATGTAAATGGCTTATTTGCTGAAGAAAAGAGGTTTCTCCAAGGAAACTATAAAAACAAAGTTTTATTTACATACAATGATAATAGTGACTTAATAAAGAAGAAATACTACTCTAATACTGGAGACTTGAAGGATAATTACACTTACGAGTACAATTCAAATAGACAAAAAACTACTTTTTCCGAACTAGATGTCAATAATAAAACAATTATACAACGAGTCTACAATTATGATACTAGAGGCAATTTGATTGAGGTTATATATCGAAACTCTGACAATATAATAACTGGAAAACGCACTC
This sequence comes from Dokdonia sp. Asnod3-C12, assembly GCF_045063975.1. NCBI lineage: Bacteria > Pseudomonadati > Bacteroidota > Flavobacteriia > Flavobacteriales > Flavobacteriaceae > Dokdonia > Dokdonia sp. Asnod3-C12. The sequence continues at coordinate 2,912,472 of NZ_JBEFNY010000003.1, read as the reverse complement.
TAAAATATGATGATTTTGGTAACTGGGTAGAAATTATTGAGTATTCTGACAATAAAGTTAAAAATAAGAGATCAAGAAAATTTCAGTACTATTAAATATTAGTAGCAAAAATAATTAAGAAAAATAAATTTACTTCAACCTTATTAAGAAGATGGTTTTAGCTATCTCAATCTATATTTTTAAGATTACAAAGAATTACTTCACGAGTTCAATTACCCCAAGACAACAAAGTGTTTTACTCACAATCCTCTTTCATTATTCTTTCGCGAAAGCGTACTTTTCATATATTATTAGCTAACAATCAACCATGCTATCATCCATAATTACCTTTTGGAAGTCCTTATCATACACTACTCGATTCTCTATTATTGCTTTTATCGCAATACTTCCTATGGGACTCTTTAGTATGGGAATTTTAGGTGCGTTACTGTATTATCCCGTTTCATTCTTATTTACCTCCTATCCCACCCTTAATGATTGGACAGGCGATTGGGTATGGCCAGCAACTATAGGTGTTGGGATGTTTTGGTCTTTTGGCTTTATCTGGGCTGGGCTTGCGTGGCACTTTCTGCGCAATACGATAAACTCTGTACATATTCTCAGAGTGATATATGCCCTTATATGCTGGGCGTGGGCTGCATTATTATGGTATGGAGTGATAAGCAGCAACCTATCGTAACGATATCATTTTCTGGAGTTTTGATTTTGTGTATCTTAGAAGCTACCAACCAAAATGTTAGACTTTAATGAAAAAATTGACACTCCTCTACGTTTTGAGTATGATCACGCTAAGCGTCTCTGCTCAAAAACTATCAAAAAACAAACAAGCGGTAATCGCCTCTGTTGAAAAACATGAAAAAGAACTCATTCGCATTTCTGATGAAATATGGTCTATCGCCGAGACTGCTTTTGAAGAAACCCAGTCGGCTGAAATTCTTGCTAGCTATGCCGAGAAAAATGGATTTAAAGTAGATCGCGGCGTTGCAGGAATGCCTACGGCTTTTGTCGCTACATATGGATCTGGAAGCCCTGTAATTAGTGTTTTGGGAGAATTTGATGCACTGCCAGGACTTTCTCAAAAGACAGAGCCAACAAAGAATCCGCTCAATGAAGGCGAGCCTGGTCATGGCTGTGGTCATAATATGTTTGGCGCAGCGAGTTTAGGTGCTGCCATTGCCATAAAAGAACAAATAGAAGCCGGAAAAATTAAAGGAACCGTAAAATTTATGGGAACACCATCTGAAGAAAAGTTCTTTGGGAAAATATGGATGGTGCGTGAAGGTCTCTGGGATGATGTAGATGTAAATATTTCTTGGCATCCAGCAGCAGAAATGAAAGCAGATGTACAAAGCTCTCTTGCGCTTGTAGATTTTAAAATAGAATTTTTTGGTCAAGCAGCACACGCCAGCGCAGACCCATGGAATGGACGCTCTGCCTCTGATGCGCTTGAACTTTATACAACAGGTGTAAACTATTATCGTGAGCACGTAAAACCTACCGTACGAATGCACTACCACATACAAGATGGTGGTCAAGTGGTGAATGTAGTTCCAGATTACTCGCGTCTCTGGATGCGCGTGCGCGACACTGAACGTAAAGGAATGATGCCTGTGTATGAGCGCTTACAAGAAATGGTAGAAGGCGCCGCCATCCTTGCAGATGTAGATTATAAAGTATCTCTTATTTCTGGGATTTATGAAGTACTCGTCAATAGAACTGGTGGAGCAGTAATGCAAAACAATCTTGAGCTTCTAGGGCCTATAAATTATACGCCAGAAGAAATTGCCTTTGGTAAAAAAATTCAAGAAGTAACTGGAAAGCCTCAGGTAGGTATGGATAGTGCTATCAAACCACTTGAAGCGACTAGAGAAAATCCAGGCGGCGGTAGTACAGATGTGGGAGATGTGAGTTGGAATGTAGCAAACATTAACCTTGGTGTTACCACTGCTCCTAAGGATACCCCATGGCACTCATGGGCTGTCGTGGCTTGTGGCGGGATGTCTATTGGTCACAAAGGAATGACATATGCCAGTAAAGCAATGAGCATGACGATGCTTGATCTTTTTGAAGATCCTACGCTAGTAAAAGAAGTTAAAGCAGAATATAAGGAACGTAAAGGTGATGCCGTATACGAAGCGATTGTACCAGCAGGTCCACCGCCAGTAAACCAAGGGAAATAATGATGACTAATAAATTATTTATAAACGTAGTAGCTCTAACAGTTACTGCGTTATGTTTTTTCTCATGTGTAGAAAAAACAAGCACAGCACCCGCTAATTCAGAATCAGTATCTGGATTTCGAGTTGCGATAGATCATTATGCCATAAACGTTGCAGATTTAGATCAAAGTGTCGCTTTTTATCAAGAAATCTTTGGTTTGAAAGAAATTAAGGATGGTACAGAGCAGCCGCATATAAGATGGTTTAGACTAGGGACTTCACAAGAATTACATATCATTGAAGTAGATAGCCTAGATAAGAAAATACCTAAAGGTGTACATATTGCCCTTGCCGTAGGTGATTTTGACCGCTTTCGCGAAAGCATAGAAAAACGAAACCTCAACTACAACGACTGGCCAGGAAGTGCTAACCAAATTTCAACACGTCCAGATAAAGTACGCCAACTCTACTTCCAAGATCCAGATGGATATTGGGTAGAAGTAAATGATGGAAAGCAGTTTAATTAAAATGAAAAGTATGTCTAGAACAGATACCATGAAAGAGAACGCCATTGCTTTTTACAAAATGGCATATGAGGGAAATCCGCGAGAGGCGGTTTCTTTATACGTAGGTGATGAATATATACAGCACAATCCCGACGTCGAAAATGGAACTGAAGGATTCATCTCTTACTTTGAAAGAATGCAGGCTGAGTATCCAGAAAAGTCAATCAACTTTGTACGCGCCATTGCCGAGGGTGACCTTGTTTCCTTACACACGCATCAAATATGGCCAGACGATGATCAATACATCACGATGGACTTTTTTAGATTCGACACCAACGGAAAAATCGTAGAACACTGGGATGCTATCCAGCAAATTCCAAAAACATCTGCAAACCCAAATACGATGTATTAAAATCAGGTCTTAAGTCGCTCGTTGCCTAGAGTGACTTAAGACTTCATTAAATCTATTTCCTTAAGATTTTCAATACGGTTTCTTTTTAAGAAATCGTCTATGCTTTCAAAGTGTTCAATAACTCGCTTCTCCTTAAATTCAAATACCTTTTTAGATAGTCCTTGTAAGAAATCACGATCGTGAGAAACAAGGATAAGTGTTCCATCAAAGGTTTGTAGTGCTTCTTTCAAGACATCTTTAGACTTTATATCTAAGTGGTTTGTAGGCTCATCCAGTATTAATAAGTTTACTGGATCAAGAAGCAACTTCACCATTGCTAGTCGTGTTTTTTCTCCTCCAGAAAGTACACTTACCTTTTTATCTAGATTATCTCCAGAAAACATAAAGCGACCTAATATATTTTTAATCTGCGTGCGCATATCGCCTTTGGCAACCTCATCTACCGTTTGGAAAACGGTAAGATCTGGATCTAATAAAGCAGCCTGATTTTGGGCGAAATAACCCACTTTTACGTTATGTCCTAGTTCGCAAGCACCTTCTACCTCGATTTCACCAAGAATGGCTTTAATCATCGTCGATTTTCCCTCGCCGTTTCTACCTACAAAGCTCACTTTTTCGCCTCGAGCGATATCCATATTTGCACTACTAAAGACCGTATGATCGTCATACTTCTTAGTAAGATCTTTCACTTTTACAGGAAAATCTCCAGACCTAGGCGCTGGTGGAAATCTCAATGCTAGTGCTGAGTTATCTACCTCATCAATCTCAATGATGGTAAGCTTTTCTAGCATACGCTCACGAGAAGAAACTTGGTTGGTCTTACTATAGGTTCCTTTAAAACGATCTATAAAGGCTTGGTTATCTGCAATAAATTTTTGCTGCTCTTGGTAGGCTTTGATTTGATGTGTACGACGATCTGAACGTAGCTCAAGATAGTGCGAGTAATTTGCTTTATAATCGTAAATGCGTCCCATCGTCACCTCTATCGTACGATTTGTAATATTATCAATAAACGCCTTATCGTGAGAAATCACAACGACAGCCTTTGCCTTATTCAACAAGAAATCCTCTAACCATATCACAGACTCTATATCTACGTGGTTTGTAGGCTCATCCAGTAAGATAAGATCTGGTTTTTGTAGTAAGATTTTGGCTAGCTCAATACGCATGCGCCATCCTCCAGAAAATTCGCTCGTAGGTCTTGTAAAATCCTCACGTTTAAACCCAAGTCCTTTTAACGCTTTCTCAACTTCCTCTTCATAATTTACCTCCTCAATCGCATAGAACTTCTCGCCAAGATCTGTCACCTTAGTGATGATGTCCATATATTCCTTAGACTCATAATCTGTGCGAGTTTCAAGCTCCTTGTTAAGGCGAGCCATCTCCTCCTTCATTGTAAAAACAGTAGAAAAAGCCTTAGAAGCCTCCTCCATTACCGTACAATCATCATCTGTGAGTAAGTGCTGTGGTAAGTATGCTATGACTGCATCCTTAGGAGTTCGCACATTACCGCGAGTAGGTTTTAGCGCTCCTGCGATAATTTTCATCATGGTAGACTTACCAGCTCCGTTTTTACCCATGAGGGCAATTTTATCATTCTCATTAATAGAGAAAGAAACATCTGCAAAAAGTGTGTCTCCGCTAAACTCAACGGCAAGGTTATCTACTGCAATCATAATATAAATTTAAGATTGCAAAAATACTATATTAAGTGGTGCTGTGTGAAGATTAGTACGCTTTCGCGAAAGCGTAATTTTAAAAAAATAATCTAAGCGAAAAGATGAAAAATTAGCATACTATTCTTCTGCTAGTTCAAACGTGAGAGGTAGCATTGCTCCTACCTTACGTGCTGCCATCGCGCCTCCTGTATACAAAACATCAACAGGACTATGATTTCCGAATGAATCAATAAAAAACGAAGCTGTAGCCTCTAGTTTAGATTGCTCATCTTGGTTATAAAGAATCTGGATATCATCTTCAAGAAGGGTTACTTCATGTCCTTTATCTGTAGCAATTATTTTAAAAGGCGCATATGGAGCAGTCTCATATTTGCCTAGAAAAACTCTATACATTTCTTCTACCAATTTATGATCACGTAGCGCTCTTAGAAAGTGAAGTAGTGAGCCTTTATATTCTGCAGTTCTATTTTTTAAAATCTTACGGCTCGTTTTTTCTTTAATATTTTCAAAAAACACAGTGCCCACAAAAAAGGACTTTCTTGCCATGTTAAATCCGTTGAGACTTTTCTCATAAGTAACCTCAAAGTCCATGAGATCATAAGATACGAGATACCCTAAGTTTTTATTTCTAATCCTAATAGGCGCATTGCTGTCTGCATATAGCATCCCGTTAGTAGCACTATATCTCAACCGAATATCTTTCTCATTAAGAATCTTGACATCCTTCGTATTTAACACAGAACCTATAAAGTGCTTTTTAAAAGCTCTCATTTTACGTTCTCTTGACCAGGTATCATCATCTAATATTACCTCATCTAGTGAATCGATACTTTCCTTGAGGTAAAGCGTTCCTAAAGAGCCTAGTTGATTGTGAGGGATAATAAGCGTCTCAAAACCTAAAACACTTATAATAAGTTCGGTTTGTATCGCATTATCTCTAGTGATTTTGAAATCTCCTTGCGCATTAGATATAGCGCCAATTGTGGTATTATTAAAATAGACAGAAGCATTCTCGATGGCAAGACTGTCTTGTGTAGCTAGTAGTGTTCCTGTAATTACATCTTGAGCGTGTATTGTTATCGCAAAAAGAAAAAAGACAATACAACTAGCTACTTTCATAAGATATAAATTACGACAACATATTATTTTTTAAGAGTAAATTTATTGATCTAAACCACTTGCTGCATCTTCGTCCATAAACCAATGAAGTTCTCCAGAGAGTGGTGAAACAAGACTTGCTGGATAATCTCTGAAATCTTCTTCTTGATTAATGATAGTGACTACCTTTTCTTCTTTTGAAGCTCCAGTAACTAGAAATGCTACGGCTTGCGCATTATTGATAATATCGCCCGTAATACTCACGCGTTGTTGTCCAGATTCTGGATGTGTAGCGACTTCGCACCAGTTTGATGAGTCCCACAACTCTATCTCATGAGGAAATATAGATGCAGTATGACCATCGTCTCCCATACCTAATATGACTAAATCAAATTGAGGCACCTCATTTTCTGAAGCGAGCGTACTTTCTAAAACCTCTGCATAGCGTATAGCTTCTGCTTCTGGATTATTTTCACCAAGGATGCGGTGTATATTTTCCGCAGGGATATTGATTTTTGAAAACAAATGATCGACAGTCATTTTGTAATTGCTTTGCTCATCTGTAGGAGCAACACAACGCTCATCACCCCAATAAAACTGGAACTTAGACCAGTCTGCATCTTTATGCTTCTCTGCAAGTAAGTCAAAAACAATTTTAGGAGTGCTTCCTCCAGATAGCGCTACAGTAAAACGTTCTTTACCGCTTGCAGCTTCCATTAAATAAGTAGCAAAATCTTGAGCTACTTCTTGCTTTGTTTTTGATATATGTAGTGTCATTGTTTTCTATTCTATAACTGCAACTGCAGAAGCTAGTTAATATGGTTTAAACTCAATATTGTTATTCTATCACACAGTATCCTGGATCATCTGCTAGATGTGCTCCTGGATTACGCCAGCCGCCACGACCTTCTATGAGATCATCTGCAAATTCTGGTCCCCAGACTCCTGCTGCATAACCATACATCTTTACATCACGACTTGTCCAATATTCTAGTATAGGATCTGTAAATCTCCACGCAGCTTCTACCTCGTCTGCACGAGAATATAAAGTAGCATCACCTTGCATTGCATCAAGCAATAGACGTTCGTAAGCCTCCATAATATCTGTATCACCTAAGCTAGAGTAGTAAAAATCAAGATTACCACGTTCTACCTTAAATCCTTGTCCTGGCACTTTCACACCAAACTTTACTAAGATACCCTCATCAGGTTGAATACGTATGATGAGTTTATTATCTTTATTAATGTCTGAGTTTTTAAAGATCTGGTGGTGTGGTGATTTGAAGTGTATCACAACTTCTGTAACCTTAGTAGGCATACGTTTTGCCGTACGCACATAAAAAGGAACATCTGCCCAACGCCAGTTATCTACAAAAAACTTAACCGCAGCATAAGTTTCTGTAATACTATCTGGATCTACATCTTCTTCCTCACGATAGCTATTTACACGCTCACCATCTATCTCACTACTTAAATACTGTCCGCGTATCGTATTTTTATCAAGCACCTCTGGGTCTGTCATTAATCGTAATGACTTGAGTGCTTTTAATTTTTCGTTACGTATTTCCTCTGGATCTGCACTTAATGGTGGTTCCATTACTATTAATGCAACAAGCTGTAATAAGTGACTTTGAAACATATCTCGCAATGCTCCAGATTTATCATAGTAACCACCACGAGACTCTACGCCTCCACTCTCTGCATTTGTAATCTCAACGTGGTCTATGTAATCACGATTCCATAAAGGTTCAAAAATGCTATTTGCAAATCGGGTGACAAGTATATTTTGAACAGTCTCTTTACCTAAGTAATGATCTATTCTATAAATCTGCGATTCTTTAAAATATCTGTGTAATCCCTCGTTAAGTGACTTTGCAGTCTCAAGACTGTAGCCAAAAGGTTTTTCTACTATAAGTCGTTTCCAACCTAGACGCTCATCATTAAGTCCTTTTGCTGTAAGATTCTTTGCTATGGCTTCAAATAAACTAGGCGGTGTAGATAAATAGAAGATGATATTATTATCACACTGGTATGTGGTATTGATATCTTGTATACGCTCATTAAGCTCACGGTAATCTACATCGTATTTTTTATGAAGATCTTCATAAAATAACTTCTCAGAAAATGCGGCTATAAACTCCTCACTATCGTCTAGATATTTGCTTTCTAGCGCTACGCGTTTTCTAAACTCCTCATCGGTCATAAAACTACGCGCCACACCAAGTACAGCAAAATGCTTAGGTAAGTGTTTATCTTTATATAATTTATATAGAGCAGGAACTAATTTTCGAGCAGTGAGGTCACCCGAGGCGCCAAAAATGACTAATAACTGATTCTCTGTCTTGCGCATATGAATAACTTATTTAAGGTGCTTCAAAAGTATTGAAACTTTCGTCCATTCCCAACCGACTTCCCTACCACTTACTCACAAAAACAATTATTTTTCCACTATTTTTGAAGAGCAATGCCCACTGATAATTTTGAGCTGCTTTTCTGAGCATATTTGTGGGGAATGAAACTTTACTTATGAAAAATTCTTACGATTTTGGCTTGGTTGGACTGGGCGTAATGGGACGCAACTTTATATTAAATGTAGCCGATAATGGCTTTAGCGCGATGGGCAATGATCTTGACCCAGAAAAAGTGCAAGCACTTATAGAAGAAGGCGGTGACCCAAAACGCGTAGATGCGACGGTAGATGTATCCGCTTTCGCGAAAGCGTTATCATCCCCACGTAAAATCATGCTACTAGTACCCGCAGGTAAAGTAGTAGACATCGTCATAGAAAGTTTACTACCACACTTAGATAAAGGAGATATCATCATAGACGGAGGAAACTCTTTCTTTACCGATACAGACCGAAGAGAAGCTTACTTATCTGAAAAAGGAATTCACTTTTTTGGAGCAGGAGTTTCTGGAGGAGCAAAAGGCGCACGTATAGGACCTAGCATCATGCCTGGAGGATCAAAACCTGGATATGCAGCGGTACAACCAATTTTTGAAGCAGTATCTGCCAAATATAACGGAGAACCTTGTGTTGCTTACTTAGGACCTAAATCTGCTGGAAACTATGTGAAAATGGTGCATAACGGTATTGAGTACGGACTCATGCAACTCACTTCTGAGATATACGACGTGCTTAAAAAAGCAGGTAACTTATCTAATCAAGAGCTGCACGAAACCTATAAATCATGGAATGAAGGGCGCTTACAATCCTTCTTAGTAGAGATTACATCAGAAATTTTTGCCGAAAAAGATACCCTTACTAGTAGCGACCTTGTAGACCAAATTCTCGATAAAGCAAAGCAAAAAGGAACAGGAAAATGGACTTCGCAAAATGCGATGGATCTTGGTATTCCCGTACCTTCTATTGATATTGCTGTGAGTATGAGAGAAATCTCTGCACTTAAAGATGAGCGCACCATTGCAGACTCTCTGTACGATCGTCCAGAAGTGGCAACAATGGATAAAGAAAAGCTGACTAAACTTACAGAAGAAGCGCTTTACTTCTCTTACATTATTACTTATGCTCAAGGTTTGCATCAGCTAGCAGACGCATCTAAGGAATATGGATATGACCTCGATATTGCAGTAATTGCAAAAATATGGAGAGCTGGATGTATCATAAGAGCAAAGCTCCTTTCAGATATCACAGATGCTTTTACAGAAGATACGGAGCTACCTAATCTATTGTTATCTCCATCATTTATTAAAAAAATACAAAGCACTGTGGACTCGGCTAGAGAACTTGTTGCTTACGGAGCTATTAATGGAATCCCGCTTCCTGGAGTATCAAACTCGTTAACTTATTTTGACGCTTATACTTCTACGAGATTACCACTTAATCTTATCCAAGCACAACGAGATTATTTTGGATCGCATACTTACGAAAGATTAGACCGCGAGGGAATCTTCCATACAGAATGGGAGAAATAAAACGAAGTATTTAAAATCACCATTGAAGCACTTCCCTATTGTATCATAACAATATCTTTTTGAGAAAATCTAGCACATGGACAGCAGCTATATGGCTCGCTGTCGTGCTTTTAAGTCTGTGTACAGTAGGCTGCTCAAACAGTAAAAGCACAGAGCGAGATCATGAAGTGTTTAGATACAACGAGCAATACCAGATTTCAACATTAGATCCTGCTTTTGCTCGTAATCCGCCTATTATCTGGCCGGTAAATCAATTATTTAATGGACTTGTACAATTAGACAATGATCTTAATGTGCAGCCAGATATTGCTAAGTCTTGGTCTATTTCTGAAGATGCCCTCACCTACTCTTTCACGCTACGTGATGATGTAAAGTTTCATAAACATGAAGCTTTTAATACTGTAGATAGCACAAGGAATGTGGTTGCAAGTGACTTTGTATATTCCTTTGATAGACTTACAGATCCAGCTATCGCATCACCTGGAAGTTGGGTACTTAGTAATGTGGAACATTATAAGGCAGACAATGACAGTACTTTTACAGTACAATTAAAGCAGCCTTTTCCAGCATATTTAGGATTGCTTAGCATGAGATACTGCTCTGTTGTACCTAAGGAAGTGACTACTTTTTATGGAAACGAATTTAGGTCAAACCCTATAGGTACTGGTCCGTTTAAATTTAAACGTTGGGAAGAAGGTGTAAAACTTGTACTTCGTAAAAACGAATTATATTATGAGAAAGATGCTGCTGGAAATAGTCTTCCTTACCTAGAGGCGGTTGCCATTACATTTTTGCCAGACAAGCAAAGCGAATTTTTACAGTTTGCTCAAGGTAATATAGATTTTTTAAATAGTCTTGATCCTTCTTATAAAGACGAGATACTCACTGCCTCTGGACAACTACGAGAAAAATATCAAGATCAAGTGAATTTTGAAAAAGTGCCTTGGCTAAACACGGAGTATATAGGTTTCTATCTAGATAGTAACACTCCAGAAGTGCAATCTACTTTATTACGCAAGGCAGTGAACTACGGTTTTGATCGTGAAAAAATGATCACCTATTTACGTAATGGGATAGGAAAACCTGCAGTAAACGGTTTTATCCCGAAGGGGTTGCCAGGTTTTAACGACATAGATGGTTATAGTTACAATCCTACACTTGCTAAAGAACTTGTAGCTCAGTACACTGCACAAACTGGAGATCAGTCACCACAACTCACGATAGGTACAAACAGTCAGTACCTTGATATATGCGAGTACATACAGCGAGAGTTACAAAAAGTAGGACTGGATGTACAAATTGATGTGATGCCTCCATCTACCCTACGCCAGATGAAAAGTAGTGGTGAGCTAGACGCTTTCCGCGCTAGTTGGATTGCAGATTATCCAGATGCCGAAAACTACTTGAGTTTATTTTACAGTAAAAACTTCACTCCTAACGGACCTAACTACACACACTTCAAAAGTGCCACATTTGACAGTCTTTACGAGAAAAGCTTAAGTATTATAGATATTAATGAGCGCAAACAGTACTATATAAAAATGGACTCTCTTATTATAGAGCAATCCCCTATCATTCCGCTTTATTATGACGAAGTGGTGCGATTTACACAGAAGACCATTTCAGGTTTTGAACCCAATGCTCAGAACTTCTTAGTGTTGAAACATGTGAAAAAGAGTAAAAAGTAGTGTGATTACGCTTTCGCGAAAGCGTATCTAAACAATTATAATATCGAACAAAAAGACACTTATAACACCATTTTATCACCTTCTGAAGAGACTCTCTTCAAGGATCGCAATAGCAAATTCTTTGGCTATGCATTCCCCGTTACCACAGAGGAAGAAGTCAAGGAACATATAGATGCCTTAAAAAAGCAGCACTACCAAGCCAGACACTGGTGCTATGCGTATGTGTTAGGTAAGGAATACGAACAATACCGAGCAAATGACGATGGCGAGCCTTCTAACAGTGCGGGTGCTCCTATTTATGGACAGCTCCAATCTTTTGATGTTACAAATGTACTTGTAGTGGTTGTAAGATATTTTGGTGGAACAAAATTAGGTGTAGGCGGTCTAATCAATGCTTATAGAACGGGTGCACAACTCGCACTTGAGAATGCTCGTATTGTAAAGAAAACAATTGATATTCCTTTTTCTGTACAATTTGAATATCCCTTACTCAATAAAGCGATGCGTTTAATTAATGATTACAAGGTGACTATTATCGAGCAAAAAATGGAAATGGACTGCGTCTTCCATCTCGCCATACGCAGAAAAGAGTCTGAAAAGGTGATTGAGGCTTTTAATGAAGTCTATGGAATTAACCTTCTAAAAGAAGATTAACTAGAGCTTCTCTAAAATGTATTTTGGACACCTCATAGGTCTCCCAGTTTTAGTATTCATAAAGATCAATTCTGTACTTGCCACTGTTAATAACTCTTCCTTTTGGTTATAAACTTTATAATCGAACATAATACGCACCGTAGGAATATTCCTAAGTGAAGTTTCTATTTTAAGGCGATCATCGAAAAGTGCAGATTTTTTAAAGGTCGTATTTAAATTATATACCGGTAGCATAACTCCATTTTCTTCCATCCATTTATAAGAAATTCCAAGCTGTTCTAGCCATTCAAGTCTCGCAATTTCAAGATATTGAGCGTAGTTACTATGGTGCACAAAGCCCATCTGGTCGGTTTCTGAGTAGCGAACTTTAACAAAAGTAATATGGTTTTTCACAGTAGAGAGGTCTTATTTTTTGTAATTTTAAATCTGATATATGATGCAACAAAATTTGCGAAAAAACAACCCTCTACTAGTTTTTTTATTACTTTTTTTGTTCACATATTTGCTTAGCTTTTAAAGGGGGCCTTATCAACAATACGATAATCCTTTTAAAAGGCATTCTGTACTAAAAAACAACCAATAATTTAACTCAACGAATGACTCTAACTGCGCAATCTGTATGGGATAATTGTCTCTCTTTTATTAAAGACAATATTACACCCCAGGCATACAAGACGTGGTTTGAACCGATTAAAGCGGTCAAGCTCACAGATAACGCATTAAGCATACAAGTGCCTAGTAAGTTCTTTTATGAATGGCTAGAAGAGCACTATGTTAAACTTCTTAAAGTTGCGCTTAACAAAGTACTAGGTGAAAATGCCAAACTGGTTTATGTAATCAGAATGGAAAACACTTACGGAAACAATCAACCGTTTACTGAAAAGATTCCTAGTGCAAATCGTAGCACTATGAAATCTCAAGATGTTGATGCTCCATTTAAAAACAAGAACCCAGAGCTTAAAAATCCTTTTGTAATTCCTGGTATCAGAAATTTACAAATTGAATCACAGCTCAATCCTAATTATAACTTTGATAACTTCCTTGAAGGCGACTCTAACCGTCTTGCACGTTCTGCAGGAATGGCAGTTGCAAATAAACCTGGAGGAACATCATTTAATCCACTACTCGTTTTTGGCGGTGTAGGTTTAGGAAAAACTCACCTTGCACACGCTATAGGTGTTCAAATAAAAGATAAATATCCAGCAAAGACTGTTTTATACATATCTGCTGAGAAGTTTACACAACAGTATATTGAGTCTGTAAAAAAGAACAACAGAAATGACTTTATACATTTCTATCAAGTTATTGATGTTCTTATTGTAGATGATATTCAATTACTAAGTGGTAAAGCAGGAACTCAAGATGTGTTCTTCCATATCTTTAATCACCTACATCAGAATGGTAAGCAAGTAATTCTTACCTCAGATAAGGCGCCGGTTGATATGCAAGACATCGAGCAACGCCTTCTTTCTCGTTTTAAATGGGGATTAAGTGCAGAGCTACAACACCCAAGCTTTGAAACGCGTATAGCCATCATAAAGCAAAAGCTATATCAAGATGGTGTTGAGATGCCAGAAGAGATTGTAGAATTTCTTGCAAATAACATCAAGACAAATGTAAGAGAGCTAGAAGGTGCTATTATATCACTTATTGCTCACTCTTCTTTCAATAAGAAAGAAATCACATTAGATTTAGCTAAGAAGATTGTAGACAACTACGTGAAGCATACGAAGCGCGAAGTATCTATAGATTACATACAAAAGATTGTATCAGATTACTTCCAGATGGATGTAGAGACACTACAGTCTAAAACTCGTAAACGTCACATTGTACAAGCGAGACAGCTCGCTATGTTCTTTGCAAAGAAGCTTACAAAGGCATCACTTGCAAGTATAGGCTCTCAAATAGGACAACGCGATCACGCAACCGTATTACACGCTTGTAAAACGGTAGATAACCTTGCCAGCACAGACAAGCAGTTTAGAAAATACGTAGAAGATTTAGGAAAGAAGCTATCTGTGTAACTTCTATCTTGAATTGATTATAATAACAAAGCCTCTACATTTTCATGTAGAGGCTTTGTTATTTTTACTGTTATAGTCAAATTTAATTCTCTTTTTCTATTTTCTTTTTTGCGACACCACTCTTAAGTGAATTGACCACTCCAACACTCGTAACAAGAATACCCGCTATGAGAAATCCAAAAATAAAATAACTACTGGCCTCAAAAACCATACACATGATTCCTATTACAACAAGCACTCCTCCAAAATTTGATACCCATTCTCCTTTTGAACTTTTTTGAATTTTCATGATACTACTTCTATTGTTAGAAATGTCAATATACAATTAACATCACAAATAGTTAACGTCTAGGCAAATCGCTATCCTCATCTTTTAATGGAAGCTCAGAACTTCCCATTAAAAACTTATCTACGTGATGTGCTGCTTGACGTCCTTCAGAAATTGCCCAGACGATAAGGGATTGCCCCCTACGCATATCACCTGCTGCAAATACACCCGAGACATTAGTACTATAATCAGTTGCCTTAATGTTACCTCTCAAATCTGTATCGAGATGTAATTGGTCAATTAATGTTTTTTCTGGACCGGTGAAACCTAATGCTAGAAATGCCATATCACATTCCCATTCTTTTTCTGAATTAGGAACTTCTTTTAACTCTCGCCTTCCACTGTCATGAGTAATCCACTCCACCTCTGCGGTAATTAATCCTGTAAGATTTCCAGCAGCGTCACCCACAAATTCTTTGGTAGATATACTAAACACACGATCAACCCCTTCTTTATGTGAAGAACTTGTGCGCAATCGCATAGGATAATATGGCCAAGGCTGTTCTGTAGGTCGCTCTACAGTAGGCTTATTAAGAATCTCAAAGTTAGTCACACTACTCGCTCCTTGCCTATTACTCGTGCCTATACAATCAGAACCTGTATCTCCTCCTCCTATTACGACAACGTTTTTACCGGTTGCTACAATTTCTTCTTCCCAATCATTTAAGCCATCTTGACGCTCATTATTTTGCTTTAAAAAATCCATTGCTTGATACACTCCTTTAAGATGTGCACCCTTAATTGGTATTGATCTTCTTATGGTTGCTCCTCCGCACAGTACAATAGCATCATACTCATTTTGGAGCACCTCTACACTTATGTTATTACCCACATGTGCATTTGTTTTAAAGGTGATTCCTTCTTCCTCAAGGACCTCAAGACGACGATCTATTACATTTTTTTCCATCTTAAAATCTGGAATTCCATAACGTAGTAATCCACCCACTTTTGCGTCCCTTTCAAAAACAGTCACCGCATGTCCAGCTCTGTTGAGCTGTTGCGCTGTAGCAAGCCCAGAAGGCCCAGAACCTATAACAGCAACAGATTTACCTGTACGTTTCACAGGTGGTTGCGCTGTAATCCATCCTTCTTCAAAAGCACGCTCTACTATATTTTTTTCTATATTTTCAATACTTACTGGATCTTCATTAATTCCAAGAACACAAGCTTCCTCACATGGGGCAGGACAAAGTCTTCCTGTAAATTCTGGAAAATTATTGGTTGCATGTAATATCCCTGCAGCCTCTTTCCAGCGACCTTTATACACTGCATCATTAAAATCTGGTATAAGATTACCTAACGGGCATCCAGAATGACAAAATGGAATCCCGCAATCCATACACCTTCCTCCCTGCTTTTTAAGATCTGACTCTTCAAGTGGAACGGTAAATTCTTTGTAATTTTTTAAGCGTTCCTCCGGAGCTACATAGCTCTCATCTTTGCGCTTATATTCTAAAAATCCTGTTACTTTTCCCATCTCTTAGTTTGCTAATTTTTGTTCTTCCTCTAGTCTTATTAAAGCCTGGCGGTATTCTTCTGGTAACACTTTCGTGAAATTGCCTATTTCCACATCCCAATTTTCTAGGAAACGTTGTGCTAGTGGAGATAGTGTAGCATTATAATGGTTTTCGACCAATTGTCTAAGTTCCTCACGATCTTGTGTTTCTTCTACTTTTAAGAAGTTTAAGCCCTCTGAGTTTGCTTTTCGCGAAAGCGAACTATCAACATCATACACATATGCAATTCCACCACTCATTCCAGCTCCAAAGTTTCTACCCACAGCTCCTAAAATCACTGCTACTCCTCCTGTCATATACTCACAACCATGATCACCTATACCTTCTACAACAGCTCTAGCTCCCGAGTTACGTACACAAAAACGCTCTCCAGCCTTTCCATTGATGTAAGCCTCTCCAGCAGTGGCACCGTAAAATGCTACGTTTCCAATAATCACATTATCCTCAGGAATTATGGTTGCCTCTACAGGTACTTTTACAATCACTTTTGCTCCAGAAAGTCCTTTGCCTATATAGTCATTTGTATTTCCAGTAACCGAAAGTGTTAGTCCATGCGTTGCAAATGCTGCAAAACTCTGTCCAGCCGAACCTTCAAAGTTGATTTTTAATGTATTTTCTGGCAGCCCATTAACTCCATAAATTTTTGAGATCTCATTACTTAAAATGGCTCCTACTGCTCTGTCTTCATTTGTAATCTTAAGATCAAGCGTGGTTTTCTCTTTTCTGAATAATGCAGGGTGCGCCTGAGATATAATTTTAAAATCTAATGCTTTTTCTAAATCGTGATCTTGCTTCTCTGTATTTCGTAAGGACTGTCCTTCTTTAACAGCAATCTTGTGTAATATAGGAGACAAGTCTAGACCTAATGCTTTATACTGATCTATAGCGGTGTTTCGCTCTAGTTTTTGCACTTGCCCAACCATTTCATCTACGGTCTTGAAGCCAAGCTTTGCCATAATCTCACGAAGCTCTTGCGCTACGAAATACATGAAGTTAACTACATGTTCTGGCTTTCCTTTGAAACGCTTACGTAACTCTGGGTTTTGCGTAGCAATTCCCACAGGGCAAGTATTTAAGTGACATACGCGCATCATAATACATCCAGAAGCTACTAGCGGTGCAGTTGCAAAACCAAACTCCTCTGCTCCCAAAAGACATGCAATTGCTACGTCTCTACCGGTTTTGAGTTGGCCATCACATTCTAACCTCACACGACCACGCAAATCATTCATAACGAGTGTTTGCTGCGCTTCGGCTAGTCCTAACTCCCACGGAAGCCCTGTATGTTTTAATGAAGTAAGCGGCGTTGCACCAGTTCCTCCATCATGCCCAGAGATCAAGATTACATCTGCCTTAGCTTTTGCAACACCAGCGGCTACAGTACCTACACCTACTTCTGATACTAATTTTACATTAATACGTGCCTCTCTATTTGCAGATTTAAGGTCATAAATAAGTTGTGATAAATCTTCAATCGAGTAAATATCATGGTGCGGTGGTGGAGAAATCAATCCTACATAAGGAGTAGAATTACGTGTTTTTGCAATTTCTGGATTTACTTTAGGCCCAGGCAACTGCCCTCCTTCACCAGGCTTAGCTCCTTGTGCCATTTTTATTTGAATCTCTGCAGCATTTGTAAGGTAATTTGAAGTCACCCCAAATCGCCCAGAAGCCACTTGTTTTATTGCACTATTTTTCCAATCACCGTTTACATCTTTATAAAAACGCTCTTGGTTTTCTCCTCCTTCGCCAGAATTTGATTTACCGTCTATACGATTCATCGCTACAGCTAGTGTCTCGTGCGCCTCTTTACTAATAGATCCATAAGACATTGCTCCCGTTTTAAAACGTTTTACTATATCCGTCCAGGGCTCTACTTCGTCAATATCTATAGGATCATAGTTTGTAAACTCAAACAAGCCCCTAATGGTCATTAGTTGTTTAGCTTGATTATTTACACGATCTGCATATTCCTTATAAATTACCGGCTTATTGCTTCGTACAGATTCTTGAAGTTTTGCAATCGTAAGCGGATTAAATAAATGCGCTTCACCATCTCTTCTCCATCTATACTCACCACCTATTTCTAGCGGTAAGTCTGCAGCAATTTCCTTCTTATCGTAAGCAGCTGTATGACGCTTACTTATTTCCCCTTCTAATTGGTGTAACCCAACTCCCTCAATTCTAGTCACCGTGCGCGGAAAGTATTTTGAAACTACTTTTTTGCTAATGCCTATACACTCAAAAAGTTGCGAACTACGATATGAATTAAGTGTAGAAATACCAATCTTATTCATCACCTTAAGCACACCCTTACCTACAGCTTTATTGAAGTTTTGAATAGCCTCCTCTACATCTACACTAGCAAGCTCAAGATCTTCTGGATGATTTTCTATAATCTCATTAACCATATAAGGGTTAATCGCACTCGCACCATAACCAAACAATAATGCAAAATGATGCACCTCTCTAGGCTCTGCAGACTCAATAATTAAACTTAATTGAGATCTCTTCTTATGAGTTGCAAGTCCATTGTTTACATAAGAGCAGGCAAGCAATGCTGGTATAGGTGCCTCTGTAATTGACGTATTTCTATCTGATAGAATAACAATATTTGCCCCCTCATCAAGCTGCTTGCTTACATTTTGCAACAGTTTTTCTAGCGCTTCTTCAAGACCGTTATGACCTCTCTCTACCTGATATAGCATCGGCACAGAAACCACTTTGAAGTTTTTATCATCTAGACTTTTTATCTTATCTAAATCTTGTTTTGATATAACTGGATTTTGAATTTTAAGTTTTCTACAATGCTCGGGATTTATGTCAAAAATATTATAATCGGCTCCCAAGGTTAGAGAAATATCTGTAATCAACTCTTCTCTAATACCATCTAGTGGTGGGTTTGTAACCTGAGCAAATAATTGTTTGAAGTAGTTATAAATGAGTTGCGGTCTTTCTGAAAGCGCAGCAATAGGAGCATCATTACCCATAGAACCTATAGGCTCCTTAGCATTTGCTGCCATGGGTAGTATAATTGTATTTATATCTTCTTGTGTGTACCCAAAGGTGATCAAACGCTCCTTGAGGGGCGCTTCATTTAAAAATAGCGGACACTCATTATAAGGAATGTCCCTTAAGTGAATTAAATTTTCATCAAGCCATTCTTGATACGGGTGACGCGTTGCAATCTCCTCTTTTATTTCCTCATCGTTAATGATACGACCTTGCGCCATATCTACTAGAAACATCTTACCTGGTTCTAAACGACCGTGGAACTGCACATTGCTAGGCTCAATATCTACCACACCAATTTCTGAAGCCATAATCACGTAGCCATCCTTTGTAACAGAATAACGCGATGGACGCAATCCATTACGATCAAGTACCGCTCCTATATAATTACCATCTGTAAACGGAATAGACGCTGGACCATCCCAAGGCTCCATAAGGCAGGAGTTAAATTCATAAAAAGCACGTTTTGCAGGAGACATCTCCTTATTTTTTTCCCACGCTTCTGGCACGAGCATCATCATTACCTCTGGAAGTGAGCGGCCGGTCATTAATAACAGCTCTACCACCATATCCATAGACGCACTATCAGATTTACCTGGGATTACCACTGGTAACACAGCTTTGATATCATCCCCAAAAAGCGGACTCTCCATAAGCTCTTCTCTGGAGTACATACGAGTTACATTACCACGCAACGTATTAATCTCCCCATTATGACACATATATCTAAAAGGCTGTGCAAGATCCCAAGTAGGAAATGTATTTGTTGAAAAACGCTGATGCACAAGTGCCAGACGTGTCACAACCCTAGGATCCATCAAGTCCTTATAATAGACCTTAATATCTTGAGGCATTAGTAGTCCCTTATAAATGATGGTTTTGGTTGAAAAACTAGGCACATAAAAGAATGAACTTTCAGATAGCTTAGAATCATATATGGTGTGTTCTGCAATTTTACGTGCAGTAAATAATTTTAAATTAAATGCAAATTCTGGAGTTGGTTTTTGTTGCGCTTTCGCGAAAGCGGGATTCTTATCACCACCGTCATAAGAAACAAATATTTGCTTCACAAAGGGCTCAGAAACTTGAGCAATCTCACCCAAAATAGATTTATCTACCGGTACATCTCGCCATCCTATAATATGTATACCCTGATCCGTAAGGTTCTTTTCAAACACCGAAATACAGTAATCTCGTTGGTTTTGTTTACGAGGAAGGAACACATTACTCACAGCATAACTTCCTTCTTGTGGCAACTCAAAATCACAGCTCGCTTGAAAATAATCGTGAGGTATATCTATAAGGATTCCTGCGCCATCTCCCGTTCTTCCATCTGCACTTACAGCTCCTCGATGCTCTAGTTTTTCTAGAATTTCTAGTGCTTTATGAATAATGTCATTTGACTTTATTCCTTTTAAACTACAAATGAATCCCGCTCCACAAGCATCGTGTTCAAATTCTTTTAAATATAATCCCTGATCCTTAAGCATTGTCTACATTTTTATGGTGAAACCATCATTACTTATTCACAAGATAATCCTACTTATCTAAGTCTCAAAAACCACCACACATTATTGCGATTAATAAATTATAGACACCACTTAATTCATATAACCTCATTAAAACATAGGTTATTTTATCATATTCAAATTAATAAAATTGCTCAAAAACCACGAAAACGTTATCGCCATTGCAACGAATACTGCCTAAGACCAAAATATCCTTAATAATTTAACTCATTTAGCACTAAAAACCCAACAACCCAAAAACACATATCACAACAAAATCACAAATTATTTACCACACCCCTAATTTTTTAGGGGTGATTTTAAAAAAAACATAAAAATTTACAAAACAACACCACAATTTATAGCCTTAACTAAATTTTAAGATACATTTGGGAACTAATCAACAATAAAACCACACTCTTATGAAGTCCATTATTACGTTCTTAGTACTAGCCATTACAACCACTTCCCTATTTGCTCAGGAAGAATCAACAAAGAAAAAATTTACTGTAGAAGGAAGTGTTGACACTTACTTTAGACAAAACCTTTCTGGACCTAATGGCGAGGATGCTATCGCTCCAAATACCTCCTTTGCAAATCGCAATGGTTTTGCAATTGGTATGGCAAATGTGATAGGTTCTTTTGAAAGTGAAAATGGAAAAGTAGGTGCTGTCGCAGATTTAGTTTTTGGCCCTAGAGGTGAAGAAGCTGTTTTCTTATCTGGACCTTCTTCAAATATTGTAAACCAACTTTACGTATACTGGAATGTTTCGGAAAAAGTAAAACTTACTTTAGGAAACTTTAATACCTTCTTAGGTTATGAAGTAATCTCTCCTACTCTCAACTTTAACTACTCAACGTCTTATATGTTTTCATATGGACCATTTTCTCATACGGGTATAAAAGCAGACTTTACTTTATCTGAAGATTGGAGCGCTATGGTAGGTGTACTTAACCAGACAGATGCTACAGAATTTAATTTTGATAACGATTACACACTAGGCGCTCAGCTAGGTTATAAATCCACGTATCTTAATTTCTTGTATGGAAAGCAAGGAGGAAGTACAGAAAGTACATTCCAAGTAGATCTTACTACTGGTCACGATCTATCAGATGACTTTTACCTAGGTCTTAACGCAACATACAATGACACAGACGGAGCTTCATTTTATGGTGTTGCGCTATATCCACAATACAAAACATCAGAATCTTTCACACTAGGACTGAGAGGAGAATACTTTGCAGAAGCAGAAGGTGGTGCTGGAGCCATAGGAGGTTATGATGATGAAGGAGATGCATCTGTACTTGCAGTTACTCTTACTGGAAGTTATACCGTAGGTGACCTTACCATCAAACCAGAATTTCGCTTAGACAGTGCTAGTGAAGACACATTCCTTGATACTGACCTTGAACCTAACAGCTCATTATCTTCATTTCTAATTGCAGGTATCTATAAATTCTAATAAAACTAATCTCTAATTATGATACAACTATTAAACTCAATTATGCCTAATCTCATGTTTATACAAGACACTGTAAGTCCTGAAGATTTAGAAAATGCAATCACTGCGATTAATGGAGACATAGGAATGCTTTGGATGCTACTATCTGGTATACTAGTATTCTTTATGCAAGCCGGATTCACATTAGTAGAATCTGGAATGACACGTTCTAAAAATGCCGTAAATATTGCAATGAAAAACCTACTAGATATTTGCGTAGGTTCTTTAACATACTGGATTGTAGGATACTCTCTGATGTATGGAGACACTTCTAACGGTTGGTTTTTCTGGAGTGGTCTTTTTCAAGGAGAAGGTGCAGATCTTTTCTTCCAAACAATGTTTGCTGCAACAGCTGCGACCATCGTATCTGGAGCAATTGCAGGTAGAACAAAATACTCTACTTACATTATATTCTCTCTAATAATGACAGCCGTTATTTATCCTATTTCAGGAGGATGGCAATGGCAAGGAGAAGGCTGGTTATCTAACCTAGGCTTCATTGATTTTGCTGGATCATCTATTGTACACTCTGTAGGTGGATGGGCTGCATTAGTTGCTGCTGTATTGGTAGGACCACGTATTGGAAAATTTGTCGATGGAAAAGTATTTGAAATACCAGGACACAACCAAGTACTAGCCACTCTAGGTGTATTTATTCTTTGGTTAGGATGGTTTGGTTTCAATGGTGGATCTCAACTCGCTTGGGGTGGAGCAGATGCTATAGGAGCTTCAAATGTTGTATTGATCACTAACCTATCTGCTGCTGCAGGTGGACTAGGTGCATTAATAACAACGTGGATCTGGTATGGAAAACCACACCTAGCACAAACCTTAAATGGAGCCCTTGCCGGTTTAGTAAGTATTACTGCGGGTTGTGGTAATATGAGCGCTGGAGGAGCGGTTTTAGCTGGATTAATAGGAGGTATCCTAGTCGTATTTTCAATAGAGTTTATCGAGAAGAAACTTAAAATTGACGATGCAGTAGGTGCAGTTTCAGTACACGGAGTTGTAGGTGTTTGGGGAACCATAGTAATTGGACTTTGGGGAATTGATGGAGATGCAGGAATAGGCCTACTTAATGGTGGTGGCGCTAGTCAACTAGGCGTTCAAGCATTAGGTGCTTTGGCGTATGCAGCATGGTCTATTGGCTTATCATTCATCATTTTATTTGCACTTAAGAAGACTATTGGACTACGTGTAAGTAAAGAAATAGAAGAATTAGGTCTTGATATGGCAGAACACGGTACCATAGCTTACCCAGGAAAAAGAGATAGAGGTGAGTAATTAAATATCAACCTCAATTCGCATATTTTACTTTAATTTTAAAACCCTGACCAGATGGTCAGGGTTTTTTATTATCGGTATTTTATTACGCTTTCGCGAAAGCGTATATAAATTAAGTACCTTAGAGTAATGAACGAACAAGCTCCCACCACTACAAAGATCTTAATGGTTTGCCTAGGAAACATATGCCGCTCTCCGCTAGCCGAAGGTATTTTAAGATCTAAGCTAGACGAAACTCTTTTTACTGTAGACTCCGTAGGTACAGGAGATTGGCACGTTGGTAATCCGCCAGATCCTAGGAGCGTAAAAGTAGGATTATCTCATGGTGTGGATATCTCAGGACTTAGAGGGAGACAGTTATCTGAAAGTGATTTTAATGATTTTGATCATATTTATGTGATGGATCAAAACAATCTGGAAGATGTGCTAGCCAAAGCAACTTCAGATGAGCAGCGCCGTAAAGTAGTGATGATTCTCGATGTAGTGTTTCATGGAGAAAAAGTAGATGTTCCAGATCCATATCATGGAAGTGCAGAAGACTTTGAGAGAGTATATGAAATGCTGGATACCGCATGCGATCATATCGCAAAGGAACTAGCGTAATTTATTACATCATACATCTTATTAGAAATTATAGACATTGCAAAAGTAAATATTGCTCATATGAGACGATGTATTTATATTGCAACCCATACGATAACCCCAACCTATAAACTACTTACCTATGAGTTCATTTACCGCAACTGGAAAATTATATCTGATACCTACGACTCTAGGTGACACAAGCGCTCTAGAAGTAATGCCTATCTCAGTAAAAAAGGTGGTAGAATTTATAGATACGTATATCGTAGAAAACGAAAAAACAGCACGTCGCTCCATTAAAGCGATATCTCCTGGCAAATCACAACCCTCATTAAAATTATTCCCATTAAATAAATACACAGATATTGCTGAGCTCCCATCGTATTTAGAGCCATGTTTACAAGGGGAATCTGTAGGGTTACTATCTGAGGCTGGAGTTCCAGGTGTTGCAGATCCTGGAGCAGAAGTTGTAAAAATTGCCCATCAAAAAGGCATTCAGGTGGTACCACTTGTAGGTCCATCTTCTATACTCATGGCAATGATGAGCAGCGGTATGAATGGTCAAAATTTTGCTTTTAATGGATATCTACCTATTGACGCACAACAGCGTAAGCAAGAGTTGAAACGATTAGAACGATTATCTTCTGAGCAGGGACAAACGCAATTATTCATTGAGACTCCGTATCGCAATAATAAGATGCTAGAAGACATTTGCAATACTGTTCATCCTGAAACACAAGTTTGTATTGCTTGCGATATCACGCTTCCTACAGAATATATAGTTACAAAAAGTGCTTCTTTCTGGAAAACTAATGCACCAGACTTACACAAAAGACCTGCAATTTTTATAATTCACAAGTCATATTAAGTTAGCGCCTCAAATTAGCTGGCCTAGGATATTTTTGTTGGATTTTTTTGATCATAGGTTCTAGACCATTTACTTTAATTTCCATCATTTCTTGAAGTAACCTTCCCAGCTTACCTTCTGGAAAACCTTGTTGTCTAAACCACACAAAATAAGATTCTGGCAGATCTACTAAGTACCAACCTTTATATTTACCAAAAGGCATTCTATAATAAGCCATCTCGATGAGGTGATCCTGTGCTTCTTTATGTATATCTGCCATGCTTGTTATTTCTTAATCACCGTTTTACCCTCAATCGTTATTGCCGAACCTTCTATCAAATATATAGAAGTAGGCTTCTGTGTTTGTAGGAAGCTAAATTTAGCACCGTACATCGCCTCAAAGTCAATATCAAACGTTGCTTTCTTTATAGGATGATAATTCCATCGCGGGTGCGTTACCTCGTACTCATTAGTTTTAAACTTAGAAGGACTCGCATATCCCCAATAATGTTCTGATATGAACTCCATCTCACTATTCTTCTCAATAGGTTGTGAAGCTACAGCGGCCTCTATATTAATAGACTGCCACGTGCCATCCTTTTTCCATCCATATGAGATCTTGCGATGTTCACTTGTAATCTCCCACTCATGTCGCATGGGCAAGGTTTCATAGCTCTCATTATAAAGTGCATTTGCAACAAAAGAAATTGCAGGCTTAGGAACTACTTCTTTTATAAATACTGCTCCACGTTTCCAAATACCACCATCTTTTCTACGCACGTAAAAACGCAGATTCACTTCCTCAAAATTTACGTGAAACGGAATTTTAACACCCTTAATACGTGTTTCCAGAAACATAAAGGCAATGACACTCACGTAACATTTACCTTCATAAAAATCTAACTCTGTTCCATAAGGGACATATGGCTCTAAAAGAGCTGGATCTACCTCATAATTTATAAAAGCAAGCTGGCGCCATACTGCGGTAAGGAAGCTCATAGAATTATAGTGTGATAGTAATTAATGTAAAGTAGTGCGAGTCTCACCTAGACTGTAAAGTAGGATCGCCTACTGCTGATACACTTTTACACCATCTACATACGTAGCAGCGACTTTTAAGTTAGGAATCTTATCCTCTTCCACCGTCATGATATCTTCATCCATGATGATGAAATCTGCAAACTTTCCAGTTTCAATACTTCCTTTCTCGTCTTCTTCAAAATTTGAATAGGCAGCCCAGATTGTCATTCCTTTTAAAGTTTCTTCTCTAGTAAGTGCATTCTCCATTTGATATCCACCTTCTGGATATTGTTTTAAATCTTTACGAGCAACAGATGCATAAAATGTATAAAACGGACTTACCTGCTCTACAGGAAAATCTGTTCCTAGGATTACAATTCCTGACTGATTTAATAAGTCTTTGTATGCATAAGCTCCTTTGATACGCTCTGCTCCTACTCTATCTTCTGCCCAGTACATATCGCTAGTCGCGTGTGTAGGCTGTACAGAAGGTAAAATCTTATCACTAAAAACATCAAAATCTTCTCTTGATACTATTTGTGCATGTTCTACTTTCCATCTTGGATCTGTTTTTGAAGCTAGCACTTTTTCATAAGCTCTTAGTACGACTACGTTTGCACTATCACCTATGGCATGTGTATTCATTTGGAAATCTGCTGCGGCGATACGCTTTGCAAGATCATTCATCTCTTCAGATGGTGTGATCATCGCTCCAAAATGTCCATCCTTATCACTATAAGCCTCACGCATTGTCGCTCCACGAGAACCAAGAGCTCCATCACCATATACTTTTATAGAACGTACATTAAGACGATCTGTTTTTACTTTTCCTGTAGTTAGGTAGTGATCTAGATTTTCTTCATTATTAGATAACATTGCATATACTCTCATTTGCAAACTTCCAGCTTGCTGAAGACTATCTATAAGTTCTACAATGTTTTTATTAAGACCTGCATCATTTACTGTAGTAAGACCGTAAGAAAAACAAAGCTCCTGTGCTTCTAGTAACACTTGAGCACTTTCGGCAGTGCTAGGTTGTGGTAATACTGCGTCAACTAATGTTTGCGGTGTGTCAATAAGAACACCCGTTACTTTGCCGTCTACAAGTACGACTTCTCCTCCACTTACCTTTGTAGAAGCATCTATACTAGCAAGATCTAACGCTTTTTGATTTACTAAATATGCGTGACCGTCCACACGCTCTAAAACAACAGGAACATCTGGAAATAAAGCATCAAGCTTCTCCTTAGTAGGAAATTCTTTTACAGCCCAATCGTTCTGATCCCATCCTCTTCCTCTCAACACAGTTGCATCAGGATTTGCCTTTGCAAAGGCAGATACTTTTGCAATTACCTCATCATAACTTTCAGTACCAACGAGATCTGCTATTTGGAGGTTTTGACCAAGTCCATAAAAGTGACAGTGACCATCTATAAGTCCTGGCAACACAGTTTTTCCTGTAGCATCTATTGTTTCAGCAGCTTCATACTTTTCGGTAATGTCGTTAGACGTACCTACTGCTATAAATTTCCCATCTTTGATTGCAAAAGATTCCGCTTTCGCGAAAGCGTTATCTACCGTATACACATTTGCATTTGTGACAATAAGGTCTACAGATTGCTTAGTCTCGCAAGAGAATAATAAAGGAAGAATTGCTAAAGAATATAGAATTTTACGCATCGTTGGTTTTTTGTTTAAAAATACAAAAGACTCCTAGTACGTTGATAGTTTTTATCTAAGATTATGAACCTCAAGATTAACTTTTGCTTCTTGTGGTGACCTATAATTGGGGTGAAGATCAATTTCTAAATCATAAGTAATATTATACATCTCCAGAACTGCATCTATTCTATCTTTTCTGAGTTTTGCCTCTCGAGTTTTCAAGATGTACATATTGTACATCTTCACAGAATGTGTCAGAAATTTGTAAGCGAAAATAAAAATGAAGAAAGGTAATCCATACAATTTAAAAATCAGATAATATCCAGGGGGTTTCATGGATTCAAGTATCGTATACATGTAATGTAGAAAATAAACTCCCACGCCTATTAAGAACAAACCTAATAGACCAAAGACAAATACACTTTTAAACTTTGATCTCCTTTCAATTTTAGCATACTCAAAAAGAACATTAACCTCTCTTAGCCTGTTTTTGAATTTTGTAGAAAATAGCTTTTTTGAGCACGTACGGTTAAAGTCTGGTTTGCATTTTGTGAGATTACAAATTGAACCCTCACGTAAGTTTTTACGCTGGTGATTACAAAGTTCGCAGTGCCAATTATTGTTCAATAGTCTCTAATATCTTAAATAACTGCTACTATCTTAATAACAGACTGGCTTAAAGATATACATTATAGAAAAAACCACCCTGACTCTGCACCACATTTTCAACATTTGAAAACTGTACATCTGAGTAGTTGTTTACATTACAACACTCTCCCTCTTGAAACTCCACGTCAAAAGACAAATCTGTATCAAAACCATCAGGAACTGTTATACGCAACACTACATTAGAGCGACTTTCAGAAAAAGCATTAAGTGCTACTTGAGCCATTTGTGACTCATCAGATATACCCGTAAAAAAAGGGAAGTCTGCATTATTCGACACATCTGTAACTACTAGTTCATCAAAAGAATATGTATCGTTAAAGAATACATCTTCTCCAGTTTCGGAGTCTAAGAATTGTATAATAATATTACCTGACGCACAAGATACTGCACTGCAATCTGCTAGAGCGCTGTCTAAATCACTACTACAAGAACTCAGCATAATAATGAATGCTAGCGCACCTATTAATCTCTTCATAACCTTAGGGGTTTATATGGAAGATGCACTCTTTGTAGAAAGGTTGCTTTTAAAAGTCAAATTTATAAGTAGCTCCCACCATTCCTTGAAGACCTTGCACTTCATAGTTAAGCCATTTCTCGTAATTACTGTCTAGAATATTGTTTACACGAGCAAATGCAGACAGACGATTATTAAAGCGATAGCCCACATGAGCATTTGCATCAAAATAGCTATCTAGGGTTTCCACTGTATTTGTAATCAAAAGATCTGCAGGGTCGTTACTAGATACTAAATCACTGCGTTCTCCCATGAAGAATAAGTTTACTCCGGCAAACCATTTTTCTGTAATCTGGTAATCTGCAAAAACAGATGCCTGCAAGTCTGGAAGGTTCCAAGCTTCTTGCTGGCTATCTGTGTTATAAGTATAATATTGACCGTTTACTTTCATTTTAAAGTTTGCATTCACATCAAAATTAAGCTCTGCAAATACTCCTACCGTATTGATATCATCATAAGCAATTGAGAAAGAGTTTCCGTTTGCATATCCATTTGCACCAAAGCCATTACCGCTTTGCGAGTATGGATTGTGAATGAATAAAGCCTTATCACTCTCTGCCGTATAACTTGCACGTAGGTTATAACTCAAAGCTTCAGATAATTTACCCTTCATTCCTAAATAACCGTCATACTGTTTATCTGTTGGCTTGATAGTAAGTGTAGGTGAGATAAATGGATTTTCTTGAGCAAAGTCATGGTAGTTATTTTGCTGTAATCCACCTTCAAGTCCTGCATACGCAATGAAATAATCTCCAGCCACTCGGTAAGAAGCTGTAATTTTTGGATACACAAAAAAGTTTGTTTCACTGGCCTCAGTATCAAGCGACACCATAGCCTCTACTCCTAAAGTCACCTCAAGATCATCTCTTAAAATTACAAGACTTGGATTAATCCCCGCATTAAGAAAGCTATAGTTGATTTCTGTATCTACGGTACCAAATGCGTTGTCAAAAGAACCACTTACATAATCTGCTGTTACTTTAGTAGTAATAAGCTCTCCCGCAATAGGAAACTCAAATGTAGGAGCAACTACTGCTCTAAGTTCGCCGCTATCTTGATCATCACCAAAGTATCTCAACGTAGCATTTGCTTTCTTAAAGAAAGAATCTTGCAAACTCACACTACCATTTAATCCTGCTGTGAGAAAAGAATGAGACACGTCAAAATCTTCATTAAATAAAGGCGTGTTACCTGCTCCGTTAATTGTCTTAAGTTCCTCAGGAATTCCATACCAATTATATACTTGATGTTTTGCATCAAGATCTGCTCTCCATGTCATATCACGCTCACGCGCTCCGTAACTTAAATTAAGTCTGCTATCATAAAAATAATCGTCAACTACAGTACCGTCTATTCCGCCCTGAGAAGAATTATGGTTTAAAAAGACACCAAAATCCTCTGTACGGCTTATTTGAAAATTACTATAAAGCTCTGCTAAAACAGATGTATAGCTACCAAAACCAACAGTTGCATAGTTATCATACAACTTCTCTTTTTTAGTTTTCTTTACTACGGCAGCTTTGCCTTTGGCTGGAGTAAACGTACTCGCTACAGGCACAGAAAAGATGCTATAAGTCACCTTCTTTTTTGCTGTAGTGATAGAGTCATTAAGCGCAGGAGTCGCTTTTACTTTAAAAGCATCACTTATGGTAGGAGTATACGCTTTTACAACGTTTACCACTTCTGTACCTATGGTAGACTCTTCTTCTTGTGCAGTAACTACTTGAACAAAAAGCATTGCAAATGCAACAAGTCCTAAGTTATATAATGTATTGAATGAACGATTCATATAATGTATTGTCTTAATTCGTTAGACGTTTGTCTTATTTATAAAGCAAGTGATATGTTGATGTATTAATCAACAACTACCCTTTTTCTACAGAGGCATTTGTTTTTCCTTCTGCTTGTTTAATAATTGCTAGTTCGCCACGTGCTTTTTCTACAGTTTCTGGATAATCTGCAAAGTTTGTAATTACACTTTCTAGAATGTATGTTGCTTGATATGCATCTCCTAATGCATAAAAGTTCTTTGCCATAAGCACAAGTCCTTTTGCTCCATACTCTTTAAAACCACTGTAATCTTTAGCAAGTTTTTGCACTGCCACATTAGATGCTTCAAAGTTTTGAGCCTCATTTTTAAAGTAGGCATCATAATACAAAGCCTCTGCTGCTAGTGCACCTGTAGCAATTTTTTGAACCTCGGCGTATGCTGTTTTAGCTCTTGCCTTATCCCCTGTTTTTATAGAAGAGCGAGCAATTATTATTTGCGCATCACTTTTTACTGCATTATCAATTTTTGCATTTCCAAGTACCTTTTCGGCATAGCTTACTGCTTTTATCAAGTCTTCACCTTCATAAAAAGATTTCATGAGATTAGACTGAGCAAAAACAATATTCTGTGGGAAGTCTGCTTCTGTTTCTAGTCGCTTTAACACCGGAATTGCAGCTGAGTAATTTTTATCTGTAAGATATACTTGTCCTAAACGTGCAAGTGCTTGCTCCGTAAATTCACTACGCTCCTTTGCAATAACAAATTGGTAATGCGGAATTGTTTTTTTGTATTCTGCTTTCGCGAAAGCGAGCTGTCCTAAGTAAAAATGAGCTTGTAATGCATGCTGCCCATTAGGATAATCACTCAAATATGACTCAAAAAGTCGTTCTGCTTGACCTACATTATTCTCCACATATTGCTTCTCTGCCGAAGCGTAAGCAGCATCATCAAGCTCTGCATCCTCCACATCGATAAAATCTAGTGTACTCACCCATTGACCATATTCATCTACACGACCTAGGTCTATATAAATAAGTTTTGCTGTAGTCACTGCTTGTAATGCCTCCGGAGTCCCAGGATAATCTCCAGCTACCTTGCGTAATAGTGCGAGTGCCTCGTCGGACTTGTTTTTATTATCAAGTATCAACGCTTTTTTAAGCATTGCTTTTGACACGTAAGAGCTACCAGGCAAATCTCTTACTAGTTTATCATAAGCAGTAATTGCTTGATCATTTTTGTTTTGAGATACATAGATGTTACCTAATTCATAAAGCGCATCATCGCGATAAGTAGAATTTGGAAACTTGGTCGAAAAAGTTTGAAGTCCGTTTATTTTGTCCTCATCCTTTTTTATAAAACCATAACTCATCGATTTTTGAAAAGTCGCATAATCTTGATCTGTCATATTAAGCGCTATAGACTTATTATAGGCTTCAAGTGCAGGCCAGTACTTACTACTTATAAAACGGCTATCACCTAGACGTAAGTACGTATCATTAAGTTTAGTTTGATCCTGCATATTACTTGCAGCATACGATTCAAAAACTGTCGCTGCTTGCTCATACTGCTTATCAGAAAAATATGCGTAAGCAAGATTATAATTGATGTCTTTATATTCTGGAGTACTTGCAGCATTACTGTTATTTAAAAACTGCTTGTACCCTATAATTGCTTCTTTAAAATCATTTGCAACATAATCACTTTCTGCTTTCCAGTAAGTTGCACGTGTCACATATAATGGATCGCGTGGCTCTTTAAGAGATTTCTTAAATGCAGCAGCAGCCTCTGGATAATTGCCCTCATTATAAAGATCAAGACCATAAAGAAACGCTACTTTTTGATAAGCTACCTTATTATCAAAATTGCTGTTGCTTTCTAGCAAGCGCATTGCCTCTTTGTAATTTTTTGAGGTGATATAAGAATCAATAAGCAACGCTTCTAGCTCTGTCTTAGCTGGTGATTTTGGATATGCGTCTATATAATCTGTAATCACAGCAGGTGTAGACTTGTATGCATTACCTATTTCATAGCTCAACTTTGCATAATTAAGACCACTATCTTCTTTAATTTGTGCATTAAAATCCATCTCACTTGCATTTTTAAATGCATTGAGTGCTTCTTGCTTTTTATCTAATTTTAGGTAAGATTCTGCTAAGTGGTAATATCCATTTTGTGCTACACTATTGTCCCCATCAATAATTTTATTAAATTCATTGATAGCATTTGCATAATCTCCTTGCTTATAATAAGTATACCCTAGCTGGTAGTAATCTGTATTATTCCACTTACCACGTTTTCCTTTGTAAGCTTGTAAATATGGTAATGCCTCTGCATACTTCTTTTGATTAAAATAGCTTTCTCCTATAATTTTATTAAGCTCAGACTTTTCTGTTGGGTTTGCCTTTGCTAGCTGTGACTTTCCCTCAGAAATTGCTTCATCAAATTTCCCTAACTTAAAATTAAGGTCTGCTTTAAAGTATGCAAGATCCTCATTATACGCTCCTCCTGTTTCTGCTTCTACTTCCTCAAAAAGCTCATTTGCCTCTTCATATTCATCACCCTCATAAGCCATAAAACCTATGTAATACTTAGCCTGCGCTCCATATTTTTTTGAATCACGTACACGGTTTAAGTACTTCTTTGCTTCATCAAAACGATTACTTTTAAAATAAGCATAACCGTTATTAAAGTAAAAAGTCTCCTTCTCTCCAGCCGTAAGCGTACTTTCATCTACGCGATCATACCATTTACGAGCGTAAGCAAATTTGCCATTATCAAAGTAATACTGAGCTACATCTAGAAATGCACTGTTGCGCTTTGTACTTGTAGGGTACTCTGTCACAAAAGTGGTCATAAGATCATCTGCCCCTTGCTGGTTAAGACGCACTGCCGCGTTTGCAATGTAATAAGCACAATCACCTTTTACGGTGGTATCATCTGTATCTCCCTTTACTTCCTCAAAAAGAGTTTGCGATGCTAGATATTGCTTACTATTATATAAGGAGAGTGCCTTATTAAATTGTACAAGATCATTCGTATATATTGCCGATTGTTGCGCTACAGCAATAGTTGAATATAAAAATAATGCAACAAGTACGTACTTGATTTTATGCATAGTTAAGAGTTGTTTTATGTGTTCTGATCATTATCAGGAATAGACTAAAAAAGTGTAATATAAGCACGCTTTCGCGAAAGCAAAACGCATCATTTACACCTCACCAAAGTTAGCTTTCTTCCTTAAGGATAACGTCAGAAATCTTTGTTAATTATATCAAGTTGTGAAAAGGATTTTAACAGTCTAAAAGATTACTTCAAAAAGCAAAACAATTAAAATCGAACCTCTTGCTTCTAAGTAAATTAGCCACCTGAAGTGAGATTAGACTGTATTCTATTTTAATTTTGACATTGCACAACACCTAACAATACATAACATTCCTCCCTACCTTTGTAACATTAAGAGCAAATGGAAACATCGATGACAGCAATTATAAAAATCAAACAACTAGGCTTTCAATGGGAAACACAAGATCCATTTCTTTTTTGTGCATATCATCTAGATAATTACCCAAAAGGTAATGAGCAGCTAGGTCCCGCTGCATCACTACAAGGACGTAATCTAGGAATGGATTTTGAGCCCCATCCAGATGGATGGAATATGTATCACGGCACTACAGTACCGGGATTTCCTGCGCATCCACACCGCGGTTTTGAGACTGTAACTATTGTAGAGCGAGGTCTCGCAGACCATAGTGATTCTCTAGGAGCTGCTGGGCGTTTTGGAAATGGAGATGTACAGTGGATGACCGCTGGCAAAGGCGTACAACACAGCGAAATGTTTCCGCTGCTGAATGATGATAAAGAAAATCCGCTGTTATTATTTCAACTCTGGCTCAACCTTCCTAAAAAGAATAAGCTGGTTGATCCGCATTTTAAAATGCTGTGGAATGAAGACATTCCTATTCATAACTTACAAGACGACGATGGAAAAAGTACAAGCATAAAACTCATATCTGGAGATTACAATGATACAAAAGCTCCCGATGCTGCTCCAGATTCTTGGGCAATGGATGCTAGTAATCACGTGGCCATCTGGCTAATTACTATGGAATCAAACGCTGTGTGGAAGATACCCTCAGCAGCTGCTCAACTAAATAGATCTCTATATTTTTATAGCGGAGAAAAAGTAACTATAGAAGGTAATCAGATACCAGTTAATCACAGTATTGATCTTTTAAGTGATCAAGAGCTTGAGATAAAAAACGGCAATACCACTGCAAGTTTTCTACTCTTACAAGGTAAACCTATAAATGAGCCAATTGCTCAACAAGGACCTTTTGTAATGAACAACCCTCAAGAAATTCATGAAGCCATCACCGAATTTAGAAAGACGGCTTTTGGTGGCTGGCCTTGGAGTTCTTATGATCATACGCACCCTAAAGAACGTGGGCGTTTTGCCCTGCATGCAGATGGTCGCGAAGAGATTAAGTAAGATCTATCACATTTTCGCGAAAGCGTCACACAAAAAAAACACCTCGCCTTTTACAGACGAGGTGCTTAATTTTTAACCTATAGTGTGGGTAAACTATAGCTCTTAGTACATAGCTCTTAATGCAGTAACATCATTTGAGCTGAATTCACCATCCTCATTGTTTGAGAAACAAGCTTGCATGATAGAGTCAAAATCTCTTGTTGGAGTTCCAGGTAATTGTATTGCTCCTGTAGATCCAGCAGACTCACCACCACCGCTTCCACAGCTCGCGCGATCATAATAATCTGAGTGACGGAAACCTATAGAGTGACCTATCTCGTGTGTGATCACGTGCTCATTTACGTTTGTAGATGATCCCTCAAGACCATAAATCTGTACAAACTTATTAGGAAGTCCTTGTGCACTTGGAAAACCAGCTACACCTCCACTTTGACCAGGATTATTTGCAGTGTTGTCATACACTACCATATCACTATTATTGAAGTTAGTTCCAAATGTAAGACGGAAACGTAATGCAGATCCAGAGATACGGTTGTAGTTATTTACAGCCCACTCTAATGCAGTACGGCCTTTTGAAGAAAGTCCGAAATTATCATTACCAGTATAACCTATGATATCTACTGTTCTGTTTGCTCCAGTTACAAGGTTGTTTGTTCTAAACTGTCTTGTGTCTTGGTTTGCTGTCATTTCTTCTAGCTCCTTTGCTGTCACAACAATATCTTCACCTATATAGATACGTTCTTGTACAGTTCCATCAGGAAGGTGGAAATCTCCTTTTGTTACTGCACCTGCATCAAGTTTAAGGTCCTCTCTAATTTTACCTAAAATTCCTGCATCAGTCACAGCTTCTCTAGTTTCTGCTACAAGCTCTTCAGTTACAAGATCATTCTCGATTGCTTCTTCTGTTTCTTTCTCACATGATGTGAATGTAATAGCCATCATCGCGATAGCCATTGCACTAAATTTGAATTGATTTTTCATTTGGATTGTTTATAAGGGTTAACATTTGATCCAAATTTAACTATTTTTAACAATTAAAATATAGTAATCATACCACTATAACGTTTTCGCTAATATTTTTATCAAATAATCATTTAAATAGTATAATTATTCGCAAAGCAATAAAGGGAATCCTTTTTTGGGAATCAACCACTTGAAAAGCAGCAGATTGAAAACCCATAAAGTTACTATAGTTTTAAAAAATCCAGTAAATATTCGATATTTACTTGTAAAAAAGCCAAATAAAATCATAATATTATATGTAAAATCCTTAATAATTTTACAACTATTAAGGATTTCGCAATTATATGGTCAATTATGGGATATTCTATATCTTGACTTAATTACTGTATGTTATAATCCTCAAAGTCTAGAGGATCAAAGTTTTTGAAATGCCCATTAAGAGCTATTAGTCTTTTAGTCCTATTTACAGATTTAAGCGTAGGTAATGATATCTCTAGATGTTCAATGAGATATTGTAATCGTCTATCTTCAGAAGGAATTTGTAGCAACTCATATTCTTGCTCTAAGGTCAATCCCATTTTATGAGCAAGTGTGAAACTTCGTATGGTATTCACATTAATTTCTGGCGTTTTCATATCGAGCTCATCATAAAAATCAGAAAGTAATGTGATAAGTCTTATTTTACGAGATGAAGATGGCTCTTGACGTTCCTCTATAAATGTAACCTCACCTCCAGCATATAATCGTTCTCCTAGCGTATTATAAAAGTTCATAAGTTTAAAAACCCTCAAGCCCTTACAGATAATATCTGCAGCTCCAGAAGGATATCGTTTTACCACCTGTGTAACTTCCATTTCTGTACCATAAGCAAGACTATTATTTATATAAGTGGGAATACCAAAGGTGATACCTCCAGATTCACAATCTTGTAATAATTGCTGGTATCTATCTTCAAACACATGCAAAGAGAGCGGCTCGCCAGGAAAGGCAACCATTTCTAAAGGGAACATAGGTAAAATTGCTGTAGCCATAACTCAGTTTTATCAATGAAAAATACGAAAGCTTATGCCCACTGTTATATAATGAACAATTTTTAACCTTATTGTTCAACATTTATTGACATTGTATCTTATCAATTTCCAAAACTCTTCTAATTTTGCTTTAAATACGTTAAGATGAAAAACAGAGATCTTTTAAACGTGGTCAACACCCACGGAAGTCCAGTTTATGTATACGATGCAGAGACTATTACGACACAATATAATAGACTTACTAATGCATTTAAGGATGTAAAACATTTAAGACTTAACTATGCCGTAAAAGCTTTAAGCAACATTTCTATATTACAGCATTTAAAGAGCTTGGGTTCTGGACTAGACACTGTTTCTATTCAAGAAGTACAACTAGGCCTTCTTGCTGGCTTTACTCCAGATCGCATCATCTTTACACCTAATGGCGTATCGCTTGCAGAGATAGAGGAAGTGGCACAAATGGGTGTACAAATTAATATAGACAACCTTTCTATACTAGAACAATTTGGGACAAAGCATCCTCAAATACCCGTGTGTATCCGTGTGAATCCTCACGTAATGGCTGGTGGAAACACTAACATTTCTGTAGGACACATCGATAGTAAATTTGGGATTAGTATTCACCAGCTACCACATGTACTCCGTATTGTGGAAAATACAGGGATGAATATCAATGGAATTCACATGCACACTGGAAGTGACATTCTCGATATTGATGTATTTGTATATGCTACAGAAATATTATTTGATGCTGCACAAAAATTCAGCGACCTTACTTTTATTGATTTTGGTAGCGGTTTTAAAGTACCTTATAAAGCAGGAGACATTGAGACTAACATAGAGGAACTAGGAGAGAAATTAGGTAAACGTTTTAACGCTTTCGCGAAAGCGTACGGAAAACCCCTCACTCTTACCTTTGAACCTGGTAAATTCCTTGTGAGCGAAGCAGGTAAATTTCTTGTACAAGTTAATGTAGTAAAACAAACGACGTCAACGGTGTTTGCTCAAGTAGATAGTGGGTTTAACCACTTAATACGACCTATGCTTTACGGAAGCCAGCATGAAATACGCAATATAAGTAACCCAAAAGGGAGAGAACGTTTTTATAGTGTTGTGGGATACATCTGTGAGACAGATACTTTTGCAAACAACCGTCGTATCTCAGAAATTTCTGAAGGTGACATTCTAGCATTTGATAATGCAGGTGCGTATTGCTTTACGATGGCGAGCAATTATAACAGTCGCTACAGACCTGCAGAGGTGTTGATCAAAAACGGCGAAGCGCATTTAATACGTAAACGAGAAACCTTTGAAGACCTCATAAGTAACCAAGTTATTCTCAAAGAATAATCACACATAAAACTATCATAAAGACCAGCAAACAGCTGGTCTTTTTTATGAATACTCAGTACATTTATACTATGAAATATTGGGTATTTATAGTAGTAATATTTGCAAGTTGCAGCAATCCTATCGAGACAGCATTAAGCTCAAAAAACGAGCTTATAAAAACCGTTGTGAGCGATATTAAAAAACACGAAGTACAAATATTATTTACACAGATCGACACGTCAGATAGTGGCGAAATGATATTTACAGATTACGAGTATAACGTACATACTGATCAGTATTTCTATCCAGCAAACACTATAAAACTACCTGTAGCCCTACTAGCAGCAGAGTTTATGGATGCAAATGAGAACCTCAACCTTGACACACCATATATTATAGATGATGACGACAACCTCCACACAGTGTCTGACGATATTAGACAGATTTTTGCAGTAAGTGATAATGAATCCTACAACAGGCTTTATGAGATTTTAGGTAGAGATTATATTAACAACCGCTTACGCGAAAAAGGACTAAACAACACCCGTGTCGTCCACAGATTATCTACGCCAAATGCTGATAAAGCTAGCAGGAGCAATATTCGATTTTTTCCAGGATATACAGAAGACGTGATTGAATTAAAAAATCAAACAGATAGAGATATCAATCCAGTTACTATACAAGGAATTAACAAAGGCAAAGGATATATAGAAGATGGAGTGCTAAAAGAATCTCCAATGAACTTTAGCGAGAAAAACTACTTCCCGCTAGAAGAGCAACATGTACTAATCAAAAAGCTTATAGCCCCAGAAGTCTTTCCCGCAGCAGAACGATTTGACCTCTCCGAAGAAAGTAGAACTCGCTTACTATCTGCAATGAAAGCACTACCTAGTGAGGCAAAATATACCTCGCCGGAGTATTATGATAGTTACGTTAAGTTTTTCATGTATGGAGACTCCAAAGATGATATACCTCGCAATATCAAAGTTTACAATAAAGTGGGATATGCATATGGAACGCTTACAGAGACTGCATATATTATTGACACAGAGAATGACATTCGCTTTATACTCTCTGCAACTATTTTAGTAAATGAGAATGCAATTTTTAATGATGATACCTATGAGTATGAAAATATAGGCATCCCTTTTCTCGCGCAACTAGGTCGTGAAATCTATAAACAAGAAAAAGAGCGTAAGGATTAAAGCACCTTAGATGGAAATTTTGTTACTTCGCAGCACTATCAAGGCAATGCCTTAAATTGACAGCAAATTAATCTGCTTTTATAACCTATAAATCGAGTACTGTGAGCTTAAGAGAACTTAATAAACGCACCACCATTTGTGAGCTATGTAGTAACGAATATGATCTTTCTCCATTTATCGTGGAACCAAGAGAAGATGATATTCTTGCCTGCAAAACATGTATCAACCAGATTAACAATCCAGAAGAGGTAGATCCAAATCACTGGAGATGTCTCAATGATAGTATGTGGAGCACAGAACCTGCAGTACAAGTTGTCGCGTGGCGTATGCTTACGAGATTACGTAAAGAAGGCTGGCCACAAGATCTTCTTGACATGATGTACTTAGAAGAAGAAACGCTTGAGTGGGCAAAAGCTACTGGAGAGCACATAGAGGAGGATGAAAACACCATCATTCATAAAGACTCAAACGGAACGAGACTAGCTAACGGTGATAGTGTTGTTTTAATTAAAGATCTAGATGTAAAAGGAGCCAACTTTACTGCAAAACGCGGAGAGTTTATGCGTAATATAAATCTTGTACATGATAATCCTGAGCACATAGAAGGTCGTATACAAGGCCAACAAGTTGTCATTGTTACTCAATATGTAAAAAAGAGTAGCTAGACTCTATTCTATCTTACTATAAATCAAAAAACGCTCTGGTAAACCAGAGCGTTTTTTTTAGTTCGTTTAGACAAACCTACCAGTTATCAAAATTGATTAAAGCGTTTTTTGCTTGCGTATATTCTGTTATCATATCTGAGACTATTTGCCCTGCTGGCTTTATATCATGTATAAGTCCAGAAATCTGACCTATCTCTAGTTCGCCATCTTCAAGATCTCCTTCAAACATACCGCGTTTTGCACGTGCACGTCCTAATAATTGTGACAGCTGCTCCTTTGATGGTGCCGTAGTATATAATTCTGCTACCTGCTCATAAAATTTGTTTTTTATAAGTCTTACAGGCGCAAGTTCTTTAAGTGTTAATACGGTATCTCCTTCCTGAGTATCGACTATTGCTTGTTTAAATAATTGATGCGCACTAGATTCTTCACTTGCTGCAAAACGACTTCCTACCTGTACACCGTCTGCGCCTAATGTCATTGCTGCAAGCATACCTCTACCTGTTGCAATACCACCCGCCGCAATAAGAGGGATATCTAACTTTTCTTTCACCATTGGTATTAGCGTGAATGTTGTAGTCTCCTCTCTACCATTGTGACCTCCAGCTTCAAAACCTTCGGCTACTACAGCATCTACTCCTGCTTCTTGTGATTTTAAGGCAAACTTTACACTACTTACTACGTGCACCACTTTTATTCCGTGCTTCTTTAATTCTTTAGTCCATAGTTTTGGATTACCAGCGCTTGTGAAGACAATAGGGACTTTATAGTCTACTACCGTTTTCATGTGCTCTTCTATGTTGGGATATAACATAGGTATATTTACCCCAAAAGGTTTATTGGTTGCTTTTTTACACTTCTCTACATGCTCCACTAGAACATCTGGATACATAGACGCTGCTCCTATTAATCCTAAACCTCCAGCATTACTCACAGCACTTGCGAGACGCCAGCCAGAGTTCCATATCATTCCACCTTGTACTAGTGGATACTTAACGTTAAATAGGGATGTGATTCTATTCATTATGCTTTTATAAATTTTTGAGTAACGATTGAAGTTCCATCGTTTATTTGAATGAGATACACTCCTTTTCTAAGTGTTGAGATAGGAAGTGCATTTACTTGTTGTGTCATACGTTTGGTCGAAATCTTCTTACCTAAAATATCAAAAATGGTCACCTCAACTTGAGTTACTTCCTTAGGCAATACTAATACTGCCATCTCAGATGCTGGATTAGGTAAAATTTGATAGTCTTTAAACTCTTGAGCTTCATTAAGCGCTGAAGTACTCAAAACCTCTTCTAATGCTGCGCCAAAGTCTGGTATACCATACCCCAACTGCGCAGTAGGATTTTCATATATACTAGCACTCTCCCGAACGAGCTGCATTATACGAGCATTTGTAACCTCTGGATTTGCCTGCCAAAAGCTCGCTATTGCTCCAGCCATTATCGGCGAACTAAAGCTTGTACCATTATTTGTAGTAATGTTATTATTTTGATCTATAACCGCACTACCCACTCCCTTTGCTACTACGTCTGGCTTTATCCTGCCGTCACTTGACGGTCCTATACTACTAAAACTAGCATAATTACCACTGGCATTTACAGCTCCTACAGTAAAGGAACCTACAGCATCTGCTGGTGCACTTATCATTCCTGTGCCACTATTTCCTGCACTAGTAACCACTAGTAATCCTTTTTCAAATGCAAGCGTTGCTCCTCTAGAAATGAATGTAGTCTCTCCATCCATATCATCGTAGCTGTAGTCATAATTAGGATTATCAAAGGTTCTATATCCTAGTGATGTATTTATAACATCTACCCCAAGACTATCTGCTCTTTCTGCGGCTTCCACCCAGTAAGATTCTTCTACTGGATTCTCACTTGCCACATCTTCTGTTCTAAAACAGTAGATGGCTGCATCTGGAGCTGTGCCTACAAATTGATTTTCTATAAAACCTACAATGTCACTTGCTACTCTAGTGCCGTGGCTACTGTTTGAAAATTCAAACTCATCGTTATTTCTCCCCACAAAATCATAACCATCTAGCAAGTTTCCTGCATTTCTCAATCGTGAGAATCCTTCATTATTATTAACTCCTGGGAAACCAGAATCCATGATTGCTATCACTATTCCTGTACCTGTATAATCTTGCTCATGCAATTCTTCTACAGAAAGCATGGTTACTTGATTATCGGTAGCTCCATAATTAAATGTAACTCGTGATTGTGGAGGTAAAGGATCATCTTTTAAAAACTCAAAAGGAGTAGATTGCCTTGTTATACTTCGATCTGCATACTCTATATAATCTACAATTTGCAGTGCTTCTAATGCTGCAATCTCTGCTTCTGTCCCTCTTACATGGATGCAGTTCATCCATTTAGATTTTGCTAGTACAGTAATTCCAGGTTCAGATTTAATTTGAGTGATATAATCCTCATTTACGGGCACATCTCTTTCATCTATAGCTACACCGTGTAGCTCCTTACGGTCTAATGCTTCTTGAGAAAGAATAGAAATAGGATTATCAAGGCTGGCCGCAACGTTTTCTTTATCTACAAAAAATACCCAAGCATCCTGCTGGGCGTTTCCATAAGCCGTCATAAGTAGCAGTACTAGGAGTAATTTTATATTCATAAGCAACAAGTTGAGCTAAGCTCCATAAGGTGAGTATGTAAGTTACGAAATAACTCCAGAACCTAAGCACTCTTCTCCATGGTGCCATGCCACAAACTGACCTTCGGCAATTGCGGTTTGAGGATTGTCAAAAATCACATACATTCCACCTTCCACTCTATAAAGCGTAGCTTTTTCTAGTGGTTGTCTATAGCGTATTCTAGCCTCAACCTCCATCGTTTCATCTATAGCAAGCGTAAGGTCTTCACGTATCCAGTGTATTTCTTCCTCTTTTACAAAGAGACCTTTGCGGTACAATCCTCTGTGATTTTTACCTTGACCTGTGTAAATCACATTTTCATTTACGTCTGTATCTATTACAAAAAGTGGCTCTACGGTACCTCCTACTGCGAGTCCCTTGCGCTGGCCAATGGTAAAGTAATGTGCTCCTTGGTGCTTTCCTACCACCTTTCCTTCGGCAACGCTATAGGTTGGTTTTTTTACAAGGTTTTCTAAGTCCGCTTTCGCGAAAGCGTTACTAGCCTCCATACCACCTGCAACCTCAGGAATAGTATCTTCCATCACCTCAACAATCACACCTTCCTTAGGTTTTAATTGTTGTTGTAAAAAGTCTGGCAATCGTACTTTCCCTATAAAACAAAGTCCTTGAGAATCTTTCTTTCCTGCAGTTACGAGGTCTTGCTCTAAAGCTATCTCGCGCACCTTAGGCTTTTGTAAATGACCTATAGGAAATAATGTCTTTGCCAATTGCTCTTGTGATAGCTGGCATAAAAAATATGATTGATCTTTATTATCGTCTGCTC
Organism: Dokdonia sp. Asnod3-C12; assembly: GCF_045063975.1. NCBI lineage: Bacteria > Pseudomonadati > Bacteroidota > Flavobacteriia > Flavobacteriales > Flavobacteriaceae > Dokdonia > Dokdonia sp. Asnod3-C12. The sequence goes on along the minus strand of NZ_JBEFNY010000003.1, from coordinate 2,868,972 downwards.
CCGCTTTAAGCTGATACATTGTCTTACCGTCTACTTCAATCGAAGTCTTTTGACAGTAATGTCCTGTAGCTACATAATCTGCACCTAGTGAAAGTGCTATTTTCATGAACACGTCAAACTTAATCTCACGGTTACACAGCACATCTGGATTAGGAGTGCGTCCCATCTCATATTCTTTAAACATGTAATTAACAATACGCTCTCTGTATTGCTCGCTTAAATCTACTGTTTGAAAAGGAATTCCCAATTTTTCAGCAACGAGCATTGCGTCATTGCTATCATCTAGCCATGGACACTCGTCAGATATCGTTACAGAGTCATCGTGCCAGTTCTTCATAAAAAGACCGATCACATTATATCCTTGTTCCTTTAATAGATGAGCCGTAACACTACTATCTACTCCACCACTAAGACCTACTACTACCGTTTTCATTTTCTGATATATGTTTGCAAAACATCGGCTAATTATAGCTTCACTTTGCTATTTTAAGAGCTATAATTCTAGCTCATAATTGAGGATGCAAATTTACACAATAAGAGTGCATTTTTTTACATAAGAAGTAGTTGATATTTATAGAGAAAACTTACACTAAGATTACTGTACTCCTATCTTGTTACGAGGGTATTTAATTTCTTTGTCTACCCTATCGCCTTTATAATACTTCCAGAGACCATGTTTACGATTATTCTTGTAAGTACCCTCTACTTCTAGTTGTCCAAAACCATTGTATAATCGTACTGCCCCTTCTAGTTTGTCATTTACATACTGTAATTCTTTAAGTACTTTCTTTTCTTCTGAGTAATAAGTGGCTTTCCCTTCTTTTAAACCTTTCTTATAAAATTCTTGTTGCGCAAGGACGCCATTTATGAAGTAAACAGATCGTTCTCCTTCTAATTTGCCGTTTTCATAATTCTCTTTTATCATTACTGATTTTCCATCTTGATGGTATGACAACCACTCTCCTATGCGTTCTCTCCCATTCATCCTCCCTTTACTTACCATCTTTCCATCGGTTGTAAAAAAGGTTACATCTATATAAGGTGAATCTGGCGTATATACTTTTACAGCAGTGGGATGACCTCCTTTACTATCATAAAAATTAAAGGTGCCTACTTCTTGACCATGACTAAAAGCTCCAGTATATCGCAATTGATTTTCATTATCAAAAGTTTTCTGCCATAGGCCGTGGCGCTTACCATCTTCATCAAATTGATTATAGCTTTGTGCTACGCTCAACTGCTGATATTGAGCCATTATAATTATTAAAACAATTGTTAATCTTGACATTTTAACTATTTATTAGGAGATTATTTTGTCTACTCATTTTAATTTTACGTTAAACAAAATCAAAACTACACTTATATGAAAAATCTAATGAGTATCACAAAATTAGCGTTTATTGCATTAACGCTATTAGTTACAATTTCTTGTAACGATGACGACGATAATGGAAACATTATAGAAGGAGAAAGCAACACCATTGCAGACTTTGTAGCAGGTAATGAAAACTATAGTTCTTTACTAGCCGCTTTACAACGCACCAATCTCGACGCCACACTAGCAGGAAGCGGAACATTTACTGTATTTGCACCTGATAACGCAGCTTTTGAAACATTTTTAAATGGAGCTGCTCTTGAGGAAGTAGATGATGCGGTATTAACCCAAGTACTATTAAACCATGTTCTTAACTCGACAGTTACTTCTAGCGAACTGTCAACTGGATACGTAAGCAACTTGGCCACAGAGCCTTCTTCTAACGCAAATATAAGTCTATATGTAGATACAACAGATGGTGTCGTTCTTAATGGACAATCTGCAGTAACTACTGCAGATATTGTAACAGATAATGGCGTAATACATGCCGTAGACACCGTAATTGATTTACCAACCATCGTAACATTTGCAACTACAAATCCTGCATTAACATCACTAGTTGCCGCTCTTACAGATGAAGGAAATACAACTTTTACAGATCTATTAAGTGATACAGATGCAGACTTTACAGTATTTGCACCTACTAACGACGCCTTTGCAACATTTTTAGGTGATAACACCCTTGCAGATGTAGATAATGGCGTGCTTGCACAAGTATTATCAAACCACGTAGTACCGGGAGCTGTTGCGATTTCTACTACATTAAGTAATGGATATGTAAATACAGCTGCTACTTTTGAAGGAAACGAAGATGCGCCTATAAGTCTTTATGTAAACACAGATGATGGGGTAACACTAAATGGTAGCTCAAATGTAGTTATAGCAGATATTGTAACTGTAAATGGTGTGATTCATGTAGTTGACACCGTAATAGGACTTCCAGATATCACGACATTTGCCACTGCAGATCCTAATTTTTCTACACTTGTTGCAGCATTAACTGCAGATGAATCTTTTGGATATGTAGCTGCATTACAGACACATTTCGGAACATCACCAGCACCGTTCACTGTATTTGCACCTACTAATGATGCTTTTGCAGATTTACTAGCAGACCTAGAGTTAGAGATGTTATCAGATATTCCTACAGAGACACTTGCTGCAACTTTAGAATTGCACGTGATTCCTAATGCAAATGTAAGAGCAGAAGATCTTGCAGATCTTGATGGTACTGCAGTTACTCCACTAGGAGGAGCAGACGTAACTATACAAGCAGATCCTGCAGCAATCATTGACCCAGATGGCGATGCAAACCCAATTGTCGCTACAAATGTACAAGCTACAAATGGTGTGATACATGCCGTAAGTAGAGTGCTAAGAGACTTATAAAAAAATCTTACCCAACAATTTAAAATCTCCACTGCAAGATATTGTAGTGGAGATTTTTTTTGATATTATATTATAAAAAAAACCTCCTATCTTTTTTTAAGATGGGAGGTTTTAGATTTATGCTTTCGCGAAAGCGTACTTATTATACTTAATCTAAATGACCGTATTTGCTAGAATAATCAAGCATTTGATTTTCAAAGCTTTCTGGTTGCTCTATAGTAAAGCCAGTAATTTCCTCACCTTCCATTTGCGGAACGATTACAGGATTTACAAAACCACTGTATGGAGCACTTTTGAATTGGCTATTACGAGCTAGCACTTCCTTATGGATATCCTGATCTACAATCACCCCATAATTTTCTACAAGAGCTTTTGCTGCTTCATAATCTCCTTCTGAAGTAATACGCTGCGTCTCTCTTAGTAATTCTCCAAAGATTGCACGAAGCTTCGTATAATCTGTGATATTAAAGTAGGTCTTACCATCACGAGTTACTTTCTCAATAACATTTTCTTTTGCACCACGCTCAAAAGCCCATGCACTTACCCACTGACGATTTACCATGTGTGCTTCTTCTACGTTGTCACCTAATTCAAGACGTATAAGCTGTGTCATCAATCCATTACGGATGTAACCATCGTAAGCAGCCATCCCAGTTTTTTCCCAGTCTTCTACTAATCCTATTTCTTGAAGTTTTGGATCCATAAGGTAATACAGCCCAAAAAGATCTGCGCGACCTTCTTCTATAGTAGACTTATAACGTTTAAGAGTTTCCTTAGGTGTACCCACTCCTTTGTTAATCTGTCCAGAGGCATGACCTACTACTTCATGTAAAGCTGTGTGAAGCTTATCTCCTAATTGTCCATATGCTTCTTCTAGCTCAACTTCCTCTGCATCATGTGCAAATTCTTTAAGACGTCCAGATCCACCAGCATTGTTGTAAGCATTGATTATGTTACCTAGAGAAACCGATTTACTACCATGCGTCTGGCGTATCCAGTTATTGTTAGGCAAGTTTACACCTATAGGCGTAGATGGTGAGGCATCTCCTGCTTCTCCTGCTACAATCACTGTTTTATAAGAAACTCCTTTTACTTCCTTCTTCTTATGCTCTGGCATTAACGGTGAGTTGTCTTCAAACCACTGTGCATCTACAGATAGTGCTGCCATTTTTTTTGACATGTCAAAATCTTTAATTTGAACTACTGTCTCATAAGAACCTTTATAACCTTTTGGGTCATTGTAAACTTCTATAAATCCGTTAATCCAATCTATATTTCCTTCTGTAGAAGTTGCCCATGCGATACAGTAATCATCCCAGGTGTCAAGGCTTCCCGTCTTATAATATTCAATAAGCAGTCCTAAAGCTTTTCCTTGCTGCTCATTTTCGGCAACGGTTTGTGCTTTCTCTAACCAACCGATTATATTATCTATAGCCTCGCCATATAATCCTCCACTCTTGTAAACTTGTTCTACTAGTTTACCGTTTTCTTTTACAAGGCGTGTATTGAGTCCTTTTTCTATAGGCTCATTTTCATCTACTTTAATTGCATCATAAAATGCTTCTGCCTCTGCTGTAGTTACATCCGGTCCATAAAAGTTAATCGCGCTTTCTAGAACGATATCAACATCTTTGGCTAGGTTTACTTTCTTGCTATCTTTATCATTAAAGAGTACTTCAAAAGCTTCACCTTCTAGTGTTGCTCCACTTTCGGCAAGTAATTGTTTTAGGTAGTCTTGAGAAAAATCTGGCTTCATCTTAGCATTACTATAATGGTGGTGTATACCATTTGCAAACCATACACGCTTCATGAATGTTTCAAATTGCTCCCACTCCTCTCCTGTTTTTGCAACTTTATCAGATGTATAAATCGTCTCTAGCGCATTCCTAATCTCAAGATTATGACGGTAGTTTTGAGCCCACATAATATCACGACCTGCAAGTCCTGCTTGTGTCATATAATACACCAGCTTTTGCTCCTTAAGTGTTAGGTCTTCAAAACCTGGAATTTGGTAACGTAATATCTTAATATCGGCAAACTGGCCAACTGTAAAATCAAAATCTGCAGTTGTTGTTTCCGCTTTCGCGAAAGCGTTATCATCCTTATTTTCTTCTCCACATCCTACTGCGAGAATCGCTGCAATTGCTAGCGCGTATATTCCTTTGTGACTCATAAGTTATTTAATAATTTGTGCACGTAAATATAGCAAAATTCCACACGATGAATTTTGTTATCTTTACTGCAAACCAAACCATCACCAATGAAATTTTTAAAATTTTTACTCTTCGTTATTCTTATTGTTGTTATTGCTGGAGCAATATACTTTGGCACTCAAGATGGCACTTATCAAATAGAAGCTTCTAGAGAGATTAATGCGCCAAGAGAGGTGGTTTACGATATTGTAAACGAGTACAAAACATGGGAAGAATGGGGTCCTTGGAAGAAGGAAGAGCCTACTATGGTTTTTAATTATGCTGATAAAACATCTGGAGAAGGAGCTTCGTACAGCTGGCAAGGTGAAGTGGACGGAAGCATGACTACTACAGAAGCTGTTCCTGGCATTTCACTAAAACAAGACATGACGCTGCAAACACCAGGAGGTGAACGCAAACCTGAGGTGTACTGGACATTTGAAACTACAGAACAACTTGCTACCATAGCAACATGGGGAATTAAAGGTGAGCATACGCTCATGGATAAAGTATATTTTGCCTTTACAGGAATGGACTTTGAAGCCGATATGCAAGAAATGTATGAGCAAGGGCTTACTGGTCTTGAAGCAGCTGCTCGTGAAGAAATAGGAAAATACAACGTTAATATAGATGGAATCACGCAATACAGTGGAGGTTTCTATTTATACAGAACTACTTCTGCCAAAGCTCCTTCTGTACCTACTATCATGTCCCAAAACTATAACGGCATCTCTACATTTATGTCAGAAAATAATATTGCAGTAACTGGGATGCCTTTTACTATTTACAATGAGACATTCCCTAATGGTGATGTTATTATGACAAATGCATTACCTGTGCGTGAGAAGATTATTGTAGCTGGAGATACAAACGTTTTTAGCGGATATATGCCTACAGTAACTGCGGTAAAAGTTACACTAGTTGGTAATTATATAAATCTGGGAGAGGCATGGAGCACTGCTATGAAACATGTGCAGGACAAAGGATATACACTTTCCAATGAAAAACCTTTTGAGGTCTATGTAACAGACCCTCAAGATCATCCTAACCCGGCAGATTGGATTACAGAAATTTATGTACCAATTGAAGATTTAAAATAAGCTCTCTTGAAAACTCTTATACTCGTTTTTATAGGTGGTGGTACTGGAAGTATTGCAAGATACCTTCTAGGGAAGTTTATAAATGATCCTAGTTCTGGTATACCTTACGGCACCTTTGCGGCAAACATTATAGGTAGCTTGCTGATAGGTATTATACTAGGATGGGCCCTTAAAAACAACACACTTAACAGTAACACTACATTATTACTAGCAACAGGTTTTTGTGGAGGTTTTACCACTTTCTCCACTTTTGCATATGAGAATCACGTACTTCTAAAATCTGGAGATTTTATGACATTTGCATTGTATGCCATTGCAAGTTTCGCTCTTGGTATTCTTGCAGTGTTTGGCGGAATTGAACTGGCAAAGAGTTTTTAAAATATCGCAGCCTTTCACTTTTAAGTAGGTTAATTATACTTTGATTCTCTTTTTCATCTCCTCTACGATATTAAAAGCAGCTGGACACATCTTTACGTTTTCCATAGTGAGCTTAGAAATTTGCTGAAATTTCTTTCTATCCGTATGTGGAAACTCTCTACAAGCCTTAGGTCTCACATCATAGATAGAGCAATAGTTATCTGCTCCTAGAAAAGTGCACGGTGTTTCTTGTAGCACATAATCCTTCTCTTCATCAATACGTAAATACGTCTTAATAAAGTCAAATTCCTTCATTCTGAAGTGTTTTGAAATACGCTGGATATCCTTATCTGTAAAGAGCGGCCCTGTTGTCTTACAACAATTTGCACACGTAAGGCAATCTGTTCTTTCAAACTCATCTTCATGCAGTTCTTGCATGATGTAGTCCAAGTTTTTTGGAGGTTTACTGCGCAGCTTTGCAAAGAACTTTTTATTCTCATTCTGCTTATCTTTGGCCAGCTGCGGGAGGGCTTTAATAAAATCTTCCATGGCGCAAAGGTAATCATAAAGCTATGGCAAAAGAGGTAGATATTTTTGGGGCAGCGCTCCAAGATTTTATTGATAACAAGTACACAGAAGATATCGTGGTACACTCCTCTATTGCAGAAGATGATGTAATCCCTATTCCATATTTATTCAGGCCTTTTGAAGAAATGCCAGTGATAGAACAACGAGCATTATCACTTTCTAAGGGAACTATACTCGACATAGGTAGTGGCGCGGGCAGTCATAGTTTGTGGTTGCAAGAGCAAGGACTTGATGTTACTGGAATAGATATTAGTGAGGGAGCTGTTACGCTTTCGCGAAAGCGTGGTTTAAAAAAAGCAGTGCACTCTAATATTCTAGAACATAAAGACACCTACGACACGCTTTTACTACTTATGAATGGCACAGGAATTTTTGAGCGAATATCAAAAATTGACGATTACTTAAAGCACCTTAAAACGTTACTCAATAAAGATGGTCAGATTCTTATAGACGGATCAGATATCGCATTTATGTTTGAGGACGAGGATGGCGGATTCTGGATGGATACACATCGTGACTACTATGGAGAGGTGACGTACTCGATGAGCTATAAAGGTGAGCAGAGCTCTAGCTTTGACTGGCTTTATCTAGACTATGAAAGACTTGCATGGTATGCACAAAAAAATGAGCTCAATTGTGAGCTCATTTTAGAAGGTGATCATTATGAATATCTAGCGAAACTTACGCTTACATAGTATATCCCTTTTCGGCAAGTTTATCTACCATCATTCTGTATAAATCTCTACTCCAGATTTCTGATATTTCTCCTATATTCTGAGCAATATCTGGTTCTACAGTTAAAATCTTTTGTCCTGTAGGTGTATTATAAAATACCGTTACTTCTTTCTGTTGCTCATAATCTAATGCTGTTTTATCTGTAAGCATTTGACGTCCTGCACCCGTTTCATAAAAAGCAAGCATATTCTGAATGTCCTCTTGATTATAGCTTCCTCTATAAGCAGAAACCAGCATATTTAAGATGCGATCTACCTGTTTAGGTGTTTCTGTCTTTAATTCATTCCACACAGCGTCTGGAACATTCTTGCTAGCGTATTGATTTTTTAATAAATCAAAAAGGCCATTAGTTGCGTTACTATACTGATCTGCAGTACCATTCACTTGAAAATATCTCAAAACTTGCTCGTGATACGTTTTCTCCTGCGAGTATCCAGCTAAAGAAGTAAAGAGAAATACGGCTATAAATAATTTTTTCATCATTTTTGTTGTTCTAATAAGGGCATAAATATAGAACATTATACACATGAAATCATTGAAACAGCTTGCATTTTTAATACTATCACTCCTTTTTATTATAAGTTGTGACGATGATGACCCTACTACACTATCATCTGACCCAACAGAGAATGCTGCAAATAAACAACCACTAGGAACCTCTGCAAACGAATTACTATCTAGTGATGAGTTTACTAGCCTACGAGTAGAAATAGCATATCCAGAAGGCTTTAGACCAACAGATAACACTATAGAATTATTAATCCCATTTCTTGAAGAACGACTTAACAAACCAGACGGTATTACACTTGTAGAATCTACGGTAATAACAAATACAGAAGGTCCATATGATATAAATGATATCGTGGCCATAGAAGATGCGAATAGATCTGTTTTTAATAATGGGGATGAGATGGGCGTGTGGCTATTCTTTTCTGACGAAAGCAACCCAACAGATACTGACACTTCTGTAGTATTAGGTACTGCCTACAGAAACACATCGATGGTTATCTATGAAAAAACTTTAATAGATATAAGTGAGAATGCTATAACTCCTGGTAACAGAACAGCAATTGAAACAGGTACTATCCGTCATGAGTTTGGTCATATTTTTGGGCTTGTAAATGGTGGAACACCACTTACGTCTGATCACCATGATGCGGAAAATGGTAGACACTGTAGCGTAGAAGATTGCTTAATGTATTTTCAAACTGTAACTACCATCTTTAATACTAGTAATACCGCATCTCTCCCTAATTTTGATGCTCTATGTATTCAAGATTTACAAGCAAACGGAGGATTATAAAAGTTTATTACAACAACTAAAAAAGGGATTGACTTACGTCAATCCCTTTTTTAATACAATTAATTTTATCAAGTTATTCCTCTACAAATGGCACTTCTTCAAGTTCTAATGTATCTGTATATTTCATAAGATACACAGCGTTATTTGAAAAGCCGCCTTTTGCTCTTGAGCTATACTTAAACTTGTTTTCTACATAATCTGTCTCCACACCAGTAGCTGCTGCAGCATATAAATCTGATGAGTATGCTAGACGCAATAAAGTATCATACATCAAATCATAACCTTTTATAGCAGATTCGCTTGGACTCACTCCATACATAGTTTCATAACTATCAATAAATGCTTTTGCTTGACTGTACTTATATTCTTTCTCGGCAGATGGGAAATGAAAGGAAAGATTCTTTAAATGATCATGCTGTATCTCATCACTATCATAAGCATTACTCCTATCAGTAGTAAACATCACTACTTTCATAGTACCCAATTGCCCATTAAGACTTGTAGTAACACTACTAATTAAAGGAACATCATTAGTCTCTACAATCACCCAATTTTCTAGTTCGCTAGAAAGCTGTGCTGGAATATCACCTGGATATAAGAAGTACCCTTTATCGTTAGAGCGAGGTGTTACCGTCTTTAGATTAGGGAAAATAGCTCTTATCTTTGATAATGTAGCGCTATTTTTCTTATCTGCTATTACCACAATATTTTTACCTGATCCATTAGCCTTTAAGTAAGAAAGCATCTTTTTACTTAACAAATCATCCTCTGGTCTTGATACAAAAATATTATTTCTTCCAGCCACCTTATTAGACATAGGTGATATTACAGGTATGTTGCGTGCATTGAGTAGTGATGACACTCTATCTATATTATTACCTAAAAGCGGTCCTATTACGGCATTAACCGCAGAAAAATCATTTGACTGTATAATAGTTTCTACTTTGCGTGCATTTGTTGCCGCGCCATCTTTACGATTGTATGAGGTATCATAGGTATCTACAACGGTGGTAATACCAGCTTTTTTAGCATCTTGAACTGCCATAAGCATACCACTATATAAATCTAATGATAGCCTAAGAATACGATCATCTCTAAGTAAATTTTCATTTACCTCTGCATTACCCGTATTTACACGCTCTACTCCAAAAGGAAGCATTATAGCAACACGTTTTGGTGAGAAATCAGTTAATTGATTAACTAAAGATCCTTTTTCACCTTCTAAAATAGTAACATCAGGGTTTCCTGCAACGGCTTGTGTTGATGTACCAGAACCTGGACTTCCCTTAGGCACTTTGAGGATCATTCCTTCCTTAAGACCTTCGTCTAGTGCAGGATTTAGTGCTATCAATTCATCGGCTTCTAGCTTAAAAATGCGTAATAAACTATATAAAGTGTTTCCTTTTTGCACTTCATAAAAAGCATATTCATCATTATCTATGATGGTACTCTTTGCAAAATTTGCTTTAGGAACTCTTAGTTTATCACCTATTTTAAGACCTTCTCTAAGCGACGGATTTTTACTCTCAAGCTCTGCTATGGTAATTCCATACTTTCTAGCGATCCCGTATTTAGTCTCTTTTGCTATGACATCATGAGTTATATAAGCTCCTTGAGAATCTGGTAAGCTTACTGTGGTATCTGTCACCGCACTTTCAGAATAATTAACTGGTATACGTAGCTTATCACCTTTGCGTAGCACTTCGCTATATAAAGACTTATTAAAGCGCTTTATGGTTTCTTGAGAAACACCATACTTTTTAGAAATGCTATAAAGCGTCTCCTTGCGTTTTACCTTGTGTGTTTTAAACTTTACATTATCTTGAGTAACACTATCTACCCTTCTAACAGCAGTTGCTGTAGATGGCAATATCAATACCAAGCCTTCGTACACTTCTTTGCGAGCATCTGGATTGAGCTTAGTGATTTCTTTTGTAGTAATACCATACTTATCGGCTATGTCTTTTAGTGTTTCTCCAGCTTTCACTTGATGAGAAACGAACTTTTGAACAGTAGCAGTATTGCTAGATATTGTAGCTGCTGGTGTTGAGCACGCTTTCGCGAAAGCGCTAAAAACAACTATCGCAATTACAGTAATATATTTTTTCATAGTTAAGATTTATTCCCACTCAATTGTAGCAGGTGGCTTAGAGCTTATGTCATAGACTACTCTATTAACGCCTTTTACCTTATTAATTATATCGTTAGACACTTTTTGTAAAAATTCATAAGGAAGATTTACCCAGTCTGCCGTCATTCCATCTGTACTCTCTACAGCTCTAAGTGCAACGCATTTTTCATACGTGCGCTCATCGCCCATCACTCCTACAGAGTTTACTGGTAATAACATTGCTCCTGCTTGCCATACTTTATCATATAATCCCCACTCACGAAGACCACTGATAAATATATGATCTACTTCTTGTAAGATGCGTACTTTCTCGGCAGTAATGTCACCTAGAATTCTAATCGCTAGACCAGGCCCAGGAAATGGATGTCTACCTAATAACTCAGGTGATAATCCCATACTCGCTCCTACTCTACGCACTTCATCTTTAAATAACATTCTTAAAGGCTCTACTACCTTAAGCGTCATATAATCTGGCAATCCACCTACATTGTGATGAGATTTTATAGTTGCGCTAGGTCCTCCGGTTGCACTTACAGACTCAATAACGTCTGGATAAATAGTACCTTGACCAAGCCACTTTGCATTTTCTACAAGTTTACTCTCGTCATCAAATACTTCAACAAAAACGCGTCCTATAGCTTTACGCTTAGTCTCTGGATCACTCTCTCCTTCTAGCGCTTCCAAGAAACGTGCCGAAGCATCTACACCTTTTACATTAAGCCCCATACCTTCGTATTGCTTAAGTACTTGAGTGTATTCGTCTTTACGTAACAATCCATTATTTACAAAGATGCAATATAGATTCTTGCCTATTGCTTTATGTAGTAAAGTTGCTGCAACAGTACTATCTACACCTCCAGAGAGTCCTAAAATTACACGATCGTCATTAAGCTTTGCTTTTAGATCTGCAACCGTAGTATCTACAAAGGCATCTGGCGTCCATGTTTGAGCTACTCCTGCTATTTTCACTAAGAAGTTTTCTAAAATCTGCTTCCCGTCTGTAGAGTGATATACTTCTGGGTGAAACTGTATTCCATAAGTTTCTTCTCCCTCTAGTTTATATCCAGCGTTTTCCACATCATGTGTAGATGCAATACGTTTTGCTCCTACTGGTAATTTCTTGATGGTATCACTATGACTCATCCACACTTGACTTCCTACAGAAACCCCTTCTAAGAAAAGTTCTCCTTCGTCTACTACAGAAAGTTTTGCTCGTCCATACTCACGAGTATTAGATTGTCCTACCTCACCATCATAAAAGTGAGCAAGGTATTGAGCTCCGTAACAAACTCCCAGAAGAGGTTTTTTACCTTTTATTTCTGAAAGATCTGGATGCGGTGCATCTTCTCCTCTTACAGAATGCGGTGATCCCGAAAGGATTACAGCCTTATAAGAAGAAAGATCTTTTGGTGGATTATTAAATGGTTTTATCTCGCAGTATATATTTAATTCTCGCACTCTACGTGCTATTAACTGCGTGTATTGAGACCCGAAGTCTAATATGAGGACGTTATTTTGCATAGACAAAAATAGCATAATTTGATAGAGTTCCTATAAAGACAAAAGCAGAAATATTTGGATTTTTTTCTACAGCGCTTTTACCATTAGAGGACATCCCATGTAACCACTTAAACTTATTTAAAATTGCAGTCTATAATAGCTACTAAGTTAAAGGTTATAATGACTTTTATTAATCCGTTGCATGAAGAATGCAACAGCAGTTATATTTCAGAAATTAGTAACCTATAAACGGTGATTTCTACCTACTCAACGAGAAGTAGTGAAGTACATTAATTACTAATTTCAAACTATTATAAAATATTTAATTTTACATGCAATTATGTATCTCTAACTATACTTAACAGTAAGTAACGACCACATAAACAACTTCTTATAAATCCTTATGACCGAAGATGAAAACAATCACTATGAAAGCGGAATAGATGAATGGCGCAAGCTCCCTGTTTTTAGACAAGGCGTTGTGATTCTTCATCTTGTAGAGCATATCATAGAAGGTATTAAGCTAGAGGACAACAATCCTAACTCTCAATATAAAAAAGCGCTCTACCAGCGATATACACAACAAATGATGGATAATGCGATTCTTATTCCATCTGCCATAGCCACTGCTCACGGAGTAGATCTGTATGACCTCAAAATGGAGAATGCTACCGTAGTAAGAAAGGCGGCTAGAGAAATCATTCAGGATTCAAAAGGTTTACTAGCCTCTGGCTATAAAGATGTTGAGTATCTCGATTTATTAGGAGATGCTATTGAGATGCTTAGACCTATTTTTGCTCGCTGGGTTCAGACCTTTGATGCCACTCAATATATCATTGATAGATGGGGTCTCTTTAATCCCCCAGGTGTAAATTTTGATGATCCCGCCCAACTAAAGAACATAGACCCAAACACATTTTTAAATAATCTAGATGAAGATGATGACTGGGATGATAGTGAGGACGAAGGCTTAAAAAATTAAGCTTCTTTGTTATTTAAGAATAGGATTTTGAGCAACTACGTGAGAAAGTACTATTTGCGTTTTTGACTCCCCGTACGATATCACTCTATCTATAAATTGCTCTAGGTGTTTTTGATTGCGCAACACGACTTCCATCACAATATTTTCATTACCTGTAATACGATAGCAATTCACTACCTCTTCCCATCCTTTTACGTTTTCTAAAAAAGGTTTTAACTTCCCCATAAAAGCTCTTATCGTAATAATTGCTTTGAGTTGATACCCCAAAGCCTCCTCAGAGACTTCTGCCTTATAACCTAGTATTATCCCTGCATCTTCCATCTTTCTTATGCGCTCTCCTACGGCTGGCGAACTTATTCCTACTTGCGTAGCAATTGCAGTATTAGACTGTCTCGCATTTTCTTGCAAACATTTTAAAATACGATTATTAAGTGCATCTACCATATAATTTAAACTTCAAGGTTAATAATACAATATTCTTAAAGCAAAAATAGCATTCTGCTTAATAAACCAAATTTACAATAAGTATTCTGATTGTATTTTTACTTTACGATGAAAATAGTTCAAGAACCACAGTTTAAGCAATCTTTTGATATAAAGCGCCACGCTTTATACAATGAGGCTATGGATCTTTTTACGCTTTCGCGAAAGCTGTCTAATGGAAATTTGCAACACAGTATTTTAAACTGTCCTTCAGAAAAAGAACTTGCCACAAATCTATCTGAATTTATTTCGCACACAGCGCTATCACTACCTATGTCTATTGCCGAAGCCGCAATAACTGCCGACTATTCAAAAAAGCTTTATTTTCAAAAGCATATAGAGGAGCGCGTAAGCCAACTTTCTAAACTTTGTAAAAAGCTCGAAGTCCTTTACCGCAATCGCTGTCATAGTGTACAACAATTAGCACATACAGCTCATAAGCTTGAGGCAGGATTTAAAAAGTGGTCGTTACAGTTGACAAGTCAAAACTAGCAAGATAAATTTCCCCAACGTCTCCAGGGAAATTGTCAATATATTAAGAATGCCTTGTTAAATATCGTTAAGCAAACATCTGGATTTCAGCAATCCACCTACTTTTAACATTGAACAACTATAAAACCAATTGTTATGAGAGATATTGTATCGCTTATTGTAGTACTATTAATTATAGGCTGGCTCGTAGGCTATTTTGGCTTTGGAGATGCAGTAGGAAGTTTAATTCACATCTTACTTGTATTGGCCGTAGTAGGAATTCTCTACAGGCTAGCAACCGGAAAAAAGTTATAAAACAAAGTAATCAATAAACCATAAAACAATGACTAAGAAATTTTTAACACTAGCAGCAATCGCAATTTTTACACTTTCATTTTCAAGCTGTAGAGAAAAAACTACTGGCGAAAAAGTAGGAAACGCAGTAGAAAATGCAGTAGATGACGTTGAAGATGCAGTAGATTAATCGCATCAAAATTTTTAATAGAAAAGCCTTTCCAAAACGGAAAGGCTTTTTTTTGTTTCTCATGTTATCAAGAAAAAATGCGTTTTGAAGAATGGCTCTGCAGAACGCATTTTAGAATGAGGGATTTATTTGGGAAACTTGCGGTAATCTATTTATCAATCTTAAATGACTCAACACATTTAAGAACCATTATATAATATGATATACGCTAGAAAGATTGTATTTGGATTACTCTGCATAAAAAAAGTGCTATTTATAATTGACTTACAAATAGTTACTACTTAATTACAAAATTATCTCTACTAAAATGTAAGCGTTCTCATAAAGCTCCGTCCAACCGAGCATAAGAATTTCAAATGGTAAAGCTTTAGTGATCACTATAACCACCATGAAATTACTAAACTGATTTTTAAAAAAACATTTACGTTCAAAATCCAATACAATGAAAAAAATAATTTCAATTTTCGTACTTATCTTAACGGTTTCTTTTTCTGCACAAGCGCAAGATAAAATGATGAAGGAGAGCTCTAACAAAGTAATCGCATTAGAGCAAACTAAAGGAGAGTTTACCCAAAAGCAAATTGTAGTAAGTGAAGGAACTTACACGTTTTCAATTGCAAATAACAATGTAGGTACAGATGTAGGTTTTGTTTTAGTACCTAAAGGAAAAGATATTTCTAATCCAGAAAATCACATCAAAACTGCCTATGTAACTGCGGTAGTACCTAACAATACGACAGGAACTTCAAACGTTACAAAACTTACTAAAGGTGAGTATGTTTACTTCTGCCCACTTAACAAGACATCTACAGACAACGTTCTTGTAGTGCAGTAACCTATATTAAAATATAGCAAAGCCTTGTATAACCTTATACAGGGCTTTTTTTAGTTATTTTTGTACTTCAAAAATAACACTATGAAATTATACTCAATGCTTCTTGCATCTTCTCTAGTTATATTAAGCTGTAAAGAGGAAAACACCACAACTACAGGAGACACCAATAACCTAGAAGTTGAAGCTACATTCACACCTACTACAGAGGCAGAAAAAGTTGCTTATGCAAACGGTCTTGCAAACTGGAAAGATGTAAAACAACTTGACTTTACATTTAATGTAGATCGCAACGGCGCTACTGTAGCAAGTCGTTCATGGTCATGGAAACCAGTAACAAATGATGTGACTATGATTGCCGCTGGAGATACCATTTCTTATAATCGTGCTACCGTAGACAGCACCTCTATGCAAGCAGACCAAGGGTTTATAAATGATAAATACTGGCTTCTTGCTCCTTATCAACTTGTTTGGGATGAAGGAACTTCAATAAAAGTAACCGACAGTGTAATGAGTCCGCTTTCGCGAAAGCAAACTAAAAAACTTACCCTTCTCTACGGAAATGAAGGAGGTTACACACCAGGAGACGCCTACGACTTCTACTATGGCGATGACTATGTAATTACCGAATGGGTTTTTAGAAAAGGAAATGCTACCGAACCTTCTATGGTTACAACTTTTGAAGGATACAAAAATATCGAAGGGCTTTCTATAGCTACAGATCACAAGAGTGAAGATGGTAGCTTTAGACTATACTTTACAGATGTAAACGTCATCAAATAATATGAGTTTTAAACAAAAAAAGAACAGCCCAAAGTGGAACTTAATCACTCTGGGCTGTTTTATTATTATCTGCACCGCAATGCTCTACTATGGCGATTATGGTACGCTAAGCAAGAACGCAGCTTCGGTTGCTGGGATTCCACTTATTCTAGGAGCTGCAACAGCTTTGTTATATGTTTTATCAAGATTAATTGGTAAACGATATAACTGGATTATCACTATCCTAGGTATTATGAGCATGCTCATGATCGCGATTCCTATTTTCTTTGGAGCCGCAAAGCATGCTTAGTTATTTTTTCTTAGACATCGCTCTGTGACGCTCGCGAGCTAGTAAAGTATTCTTAAGCAGCATGGCTATTGTCATAGGCCCTACTCCTCCTGGTACTGGCGTGATAAAACTTGCCTTTTTACTTACAGGCTCAAAGTCTACATCTCCAGTAATATAATATCCTCTCTCACGAGTTTCATCTGGTACACGAGTGATTCCCACATCTACAATTACAGCTCCATCTTTTACCATTTCGGCTTTAAGGAATCCAGGAACTCCTAGTGCAGTAATAATGATATCTGCTTGTGATGTAATTTGCGTTATATTCTTAGTATGACTGTGTGTTAAGGTAACAGTAGAGTTTCCTGGGAAGCCTTTACGCCCCATTAATATACTCATAGGTCTACCTACAATGTGGCTACGTCCTATAACCACGGTATGTTTTCCCTTAGTCTCTACACCGTAGCGATCCATAAGCTCAAGAATACCAAATGGCGTTGCAGGGATAAATGTACTCATATCAAGAGACATCTTTCCAAAGTTTGTAGGGTGAAAACCATCTACATCCTTATCTGGATCTACTGCTAGTAATACTTTTTGAGTATCAATTTGAGGAGGTAATGGTAACTGCACTATAAAACCATCGATATCTTCGTTCTGGTTAAGTTCCTCAATTTTGTCTAGCAATTCAATTTCGCTAGTCATGTTTGTCATGCGCACCATGGTAGACTCAAAACCTACACGCTCACAGGCGCGCACTTTACTTCCTACATATGTAAGAGAAGCTCCATCATTACCTACAATCACTGCAGCAAGATGAGGCACCTTCTCACCGTTTGCTTTCATTTTGTCAACTTCGGCTTTGATTTCGTTTTTAATGTCGTTTGAAGTTTTCTTCCCGTCAAGAATAGTCATAGGTAATAGCGTTATGGTTTAGTTTGTTTCATATAAATTAAAAAGACACCCGTTATGGGTGCCTTTTAAGGATATTGTTATTTCATTTGATTCATCATCTGCATCATCTTGCGGCCTCCGCCTCCTTGCATCATTTTCATCATCTTACTCATTTGATTAAATTGCTTGAGTAACTGATTTACTTGTTGTACCGAAGTACCAGAACCTTTACCTATGCGTTTTTTACGACTCGCATTGATTGTGGAGGGATTTTCACGCTCACTAGGCGTCATGGAGTGAATGATTGCTTCTATATGCTTAAAAGCATCGTCATCAATGTCTACATCTTTGAGCATCTTTCCGGCACCTGGGATCATTCCCATTAGGTCCTTCATATTACCCATTTTCTTTACCTGCTGTATTTGCTTTAAGAAGTCATCAAAACCAAATTGGTTTTTTGCAATCTTCTTTTGTAGTTTTCTAGCCTCTTCTTCGTCAAACTGCTCTTGTGCTCTCTCTACAAGTGACACAACATCTCCCATTCCAAGAATACGATCTGCCATACGTGAAGGATAAAATACATCTATCGCTTCCATTTTTTCACCAGTACCTATAAACTTAATAGGCTTATCTACTACAGATTTAATAGAGATTGCTGCTCCACCTCGAGTATCGCCATCAAGCTTTGTAAGGATAACACCGTCAAAGTTAAGAATGTCATTAAAGGCTTTTGCCGTATTTACAGCATCTTGACCAGTCATCGAGTCTACTACAAAAAGTGTCTCTTGTGGTTGTATTGCAGCATGAACGTCTGCAATTTCTTTCATCATCACCTCATCTACAGCAAGACGACCTGCTGTATCAATGATTACTACGTTGTGACCGTTTGCTTTCGCGAAAGCGATACCATCTTGAGCAATCTTTACTGGATTCTTCTCATCACGATCAGAATATACATCTATCTTAATCTGATCACCTACTACGTGTAACTGATCAATAGCCGCTGGACGATATACATCACAAGCTACTAATAAAGGTTTCTTTGTTTTTTTTGTTTTAAGGAAGTTTGCAAGCTTACCTGAGAAGGTTGTCTTACCAGAACCTTGTAAACCTGACATTAAGATAATAGACGGAGTACCAGAAAGATTAATTCCTTCTGCATCACCTCCCATTAACTCTGTAAGCTCATCTTTTACAAGCTTCACCATTAACTGCCCAGGTTGTAGGGTCGTTAATACGTCAGATCCTAAAGCTTTTTCTTTAACACGGTTTGTAAATTCCTTTGCAGTCTTAAAGTTAACATCTGCATCTATAAGAGCACGACGCACTTCCTTAAGTGTCTCTGCAACGTTTACTTCCGTAATGCTACCGTGACCTTTGAGTACGTGTAGGGCTTTATCTAACTTATCACTTAAATTATCAAACATAGTTATCTGCTATTGTAAAGGTTGCAAATTTAAGGATTTGTAGTGGTTTATCACTCCTATAATAATTACAGATTCTATAAAAATGTGTAGAAAACTACTTAATAACTAGAAGCAATGCAATGAGTGCCACTAGTACAATTGATTCATGCTTGCGCTTAACTTCTTATAAGATGGGATAGTAAGCAAGGAACTGCTATTTACATGAAGAGCTAATAGACTCAGCACCAACTCTAATAAGAAAACCAAACAGCTTTTAAACATGAGTTGTAACAAAAAAAAAAAACCTCCCGTAAAAGGAGGCTTTGTACTTGATAAGAACAAGAAATTACTTCTTGAACTTAGCGTATTTGTTTTTGAACTTATCAATACGTCCAGCTGTATCTACAAGCTTAGCTTTACCTGTATAGAATGGATGTGAAGTTCTAGAGATTTCTAATTTTATTAAAGGATACTCAGTTCCTTCGATCTCAATAGTTTCTTTAGTATCTGCAGCAGATTTTGTTAAGAACACCTCATCATTAGACATGTCTTTAAATGCTACTACTCTAAAATTTTCTGGGTGTATATCTGCTTTCATTATAATCGTACTTAAAAATTATTCTATTTTTCGAGGTGCAAATTTACATAAATTTTAAAAATGAGCAACTATTTTTTAAAATAAATATTACCTATTTCACGAAGTTACGATTTTTCTACGCTCGGCGTAACGATATTGTATATTTGTCTACTAACTGACCATAACCAAAACAACCATTATTATGATATTAGAAGACAAACCAACATCTGCAAAAGATGTAATGCTCAAATTTGGTCTAGTACTGGGTATACTAGCTATTCTATTTAATGTAATATTATACGTAACAGATAACTTCCTTGCCCCTCACTGGTCATTAGGAATTCTCAATTTTGTAATGACAGTCGTAGTTATTATTCTAGCTTTTAAAGCGTTTAAAGAAAGTAACGGTGGCTTTTTAAAACTTGGACAAGCGATTAAAATTGGCCTTGGAGTTTCACTTATAGCAGCACTTTTAGGTGCTCTATGGGTTGTCGTACTTACTCAAGTTCTCGAACCTAATTACTCAGAACTAGCACTTGACGCGCTACGTACTCAAATGATTGAGATGTACCCAGATATGACAGACTCACAAATTGATCAGACTATTTCTTTTCAAGAGCCCTTTACTAAGATTGGCTTCATGATTCCTATTGCTATCATGTTATCATTATTTTTCGGCTTCATTATCTCTTTAATAGGAGGATTAATAATGAAAAAAGAAAACCCATACGCAGACGCTTAAAAATTATTTATGCAAATATCTGTTGTCATACCTCTACTTAATGAGGAAGAATCACTTAAAGAACTACACCATTGGATTTCAGAAACCCTGGAAACCAATGGTTTTTCTTATGAAATCCTATTTATAGATGATGGAAGTACAGATGCTTCTTGGGAGGTGATTGAAACGCTTTCGCGAAAGCGTGATAACATCAAAGGAATTCGCTTTAATCGTAACTACGGTAAATCACAAGCCTTACACGCAGGTTTTGAAGCTGCCGAAGGTGATGTAATCATCACTATGGATGCAGATTTGCAAGATAATCCAGAGGAGATTCCAGACTTATACCGCATGATTACCGAAGATAAGTATGACTTAGTCTCAGGATGGAAAAAGAAGCGCTACGACTCTGTAATTGCAAAAAACTTACCTAGTAAACTCTTTAACGCCGCAGCAAGAAAAACTAGCGGCCTCAAACTACACGACTTTAACTGTGGCTTAAAAGCCTACAAAAAAGAAGTAATCAAAACCGTGGATGTATATGGTGAGATGCACCGATACATACCCGTACTTGCTAAGAATGCAGGGTTTTCAAACATAGGTGAGAAAGTAGTACAGCATCAAGCTCGTAAGTATGGTGAGACTAAATTTGGTATGGAACGTTTTTTAAATGGCTTCTTAGATTTACTCACGATTTGGTTTTTAGGAAGTTTTGGAAAGCGACCTATGCACCTTTTTGGTGCGTTAGGTGTTCTTATGTTTGTAATAGGTTTTGGCTTTGCTGGATACTTAGGTATAGATAAAGTATTCTTTCATAGAGCGGGCAGACTGATTACAGAGAGACCACAATTTTATATTTCACTTGTTGCGATGCTTATGGGTATTCAACTATTTATTGCTGGCTTCTTAGGCGAACTCGTACTAAGATCAAAACGTGATAAAAAGAGATACAATGTTAAAGAGACTTTATAACATACAGCTCAACACGTAGACATCCCTCGTAGTGAGCTTTATAAATTATAACAAAATCGTATTTTTGTTAGTAAACAACACACATTCTTATGGTATACCACGATCCCTCTATTTTAGAAAAAGCAAATGCATGGCTTACAGCAACCTTTGATGAGGAAACTCAACAAGCCATTAAAGAAAATATCGCTCACAATCCAGATGAGCTTGCAGATAGTTTCTATAAGAATCTAGAATTTGGTACTGGCGGAATGCGCGGTATCATGGGAGCTGGAACTAACAGAATTAATAAATACACCTTAGGAAAAAACACCCAAGGTCTATCTGACTACTTGCACAAACAGTTTCCTGACAAAAAAATAAAGGTCGCTATTGCTTATGATTGCCGTCATAACAGTAAAGAACTTGCTCAAGTGGTTGCAAATGTATTTTCGGCAAATGGGATTAAAGTATTTCTATTTTCTGATCTTAGACCTACACCAGAATTGAGTTTTGCTGTGCGTCACCTAGATTGCCAGTGCGGTATTGTACTCACTGCGAGTCACAACCCTCCAGAATATAACGGTTACAAAGTGTACTGGGAAGATGGTGGACAGCTCGTACCACCACAAGATAACGAAGTCATAGCCACAATAGATGCGCTTGACTTTAGTGCTATAAAATTCAATGGAGATGACTCTCTTATTGAACTTGTAGATAAAGAAGTAGATAAAGCTTTTGTAGATGCAAGTGTTGCAAATGTGTCTTTTGGTCTTACTAGTGAAACAAAGAAGGACCTAAATATCGTTTTCACCTCGTTACACGGAACCTCAATCACGCTCGTTCCAGATACGCTTAGACAAGCAGGATTTACAAACCTTCATATTGTAAAAGAACAAGAAGTTCCAGACGGTAACTTCCCTACCGTTGTTTCTCCTAACCCAGAAGAAACTGCCGCTCTTAAAATGGCGCTCGAACTTGGTGAAGAAAAAAATGCAGACATCGTTATAGGTACAGATCCGGATTGTGATCGACTAGGGATTGCTGTGAGAGGAGATGATGGCAAGCTTACCATTTTAAATGGTAATCAAACTATGATCTTAATGACAGATTATTTATTAGAACGCTTTCGCGAAAGCGCAGATCAACACACAGCACCATTTATAGGAAGTACCATCGTGTCTACACCTATGATGGATATTCTTGCAGATGCGTATGATGTAGAATGCAAAACAGGACTTACAGGCTTTAAATGGATTGCCAAAATGATTGTTGATCATCCTAACCAGCACTTTGTAGGTGGTGGTGAAGAAAGCTTCGGCTATATGGTAGGTGATTTTGTAAGAGATAAAGATGCCGTGACCGCTACCCTACTCGCTTGTACCATTGCTGCTCAAGCAAAAGAACAAGGACAGACACTGTTTGAAAAACTGAAAACGCTGTACGTAAAACACGGTTTTTACAAGGAAACACTTATTGCCCTTGTAAAAAAAGGACAATCTGGCGCAGAGGAAATCAAGCAAATGCTCAAAGATCTTCGTCTAGAGCCTATGAAAGAAATTAATGGAAGTAAAGTGATACGTGTAGAAGATTACCAATCATCTACTAGTCGTCACCTGCTTACGGGAGAGACCACTACCATTGATGTCCCAAAATCTAATGTGCTTATTTTTTATACAGAAGATGGCAGCAAAGTTGCTGCTAGACCTAGCGGTACAGAACCTAAAGTAAAGTTTTATATAAGCGTCAATGCTCCACTGGCTTCGTTGAGTGAGTATGACACAATTTCTGCAACACTAGATAAACGTCTTGCTGGTATAAAAAATGCATTAGGCGTTTAAATAATTCAAAATTTCGCGCAAGCGGAAACACTCTATGGAATATTTTAAGAAGATTCTCAAGTTTGCCATTCCTTATAAGAAATACGGATTTTTAAATATTTTGTTTAATATTTTATATGCTCTTTTTGGTACGCTAGCTTTCGTTTCGCTTATACCTATGCTTACGGTGCTACTTAAACAAGTAGACCCTGTGAGAATAAAACCTACTCTTGAATCTTCCTGTAGCTTAAAAAGCTTTCTAGATGACTCTCTTAATTACTTTATCAATACGCAAACTGATCTTCACGGAGATGTGTATGTATTAGGTATCATGGTTGGGCTTGTCATTGTCACCTTTTTATTAAAAAACGTCTTTGGATACTTAGCAAACTACTTCATCACCTATCTAAGGAATGGCGTTCTTAAAGACATCCGTAACAAGATGTACAACCGTATCGTCAATCTTAATTTAAGTTTCTACTCAGAAAAAAGGAAAGGAGATACTATTGCAAGAATCACGTCTGATGTTCTTGAAGTGCAACATTCTTTCTTATCGATACTAGAACTTTTTATAAGAGAACCTCTTACTATTCTTTTTGCAATAGGCACTATGTTGTTTATGAGTGCACAACTGACTCTTTTTGTATTTATTTTCATACCTGTGGCTGGATTTATAATTTCAAAAATTGGAAAAAGTCTCAAAAGGAAATCAGGTCAAGTACAGACAGAGCAAGGATACTTCTTGTCTCTCGTAGAGGAAACGCTAGCCAATCTTAAAATTATAAAAGGATTTGCAGCCGAAGATAGAATGGAAACTAAGTTTCAAACCTCTACTAGTAAATTTGAAAAATACAGTAATACTCTTACACATAGGCAAAACTTAGCTTCTCCTGTAAGTGAGTTCTTAGGAATTACGGTAATCGGAATTTTATTATGGTACGGTGGTAATATGGTGTTAGATGGGTCTGGAGGTTTAGATGGAGCTCAATTCATTGTATACATGGGATTAGCTTATCAAATTTTAACTCCTGCAAAATCTATTGCAAAAGCAAGTTACTCAGTTAAAAAAGGAGACGCTGCTGCCGCGCGTATACTTGAGGTATTAGAAACCGAAACAACTATAAAAGACAATCACAATCCTATAATCAAAAACTCTTTTGATAAGAACGTACACATAGAAGGTATATCATTTAAATATGATAGTGAAAGTGTACTGAAAAATTTTACACTTAATGTAAAGAAAGGACACACCGTGGCACTTGTAGGTCAGTCTGGTTCTGGAAAAAGTACGATTGCAAATCTAGTTACTCGTTTTTATGATGTTAATGAAGGAAGCATAAAAATAGACGAAACTGACATAAGAGATATTTCTAAAAAATCTCTACGTAACCTTATGGGGTTAGTGACTCAAGATGCGATACTATTTAACGATACAATACGAAACAATATTAATCTAGGTAAAGAAAACGCCACAGATGAAGAAATTATTGACGCACTTAAAATTGCTAATGCTTGGGAGTTTGTACAAGACCTCCCTAAGGGGCTTGATACTAATATAGGTGATAGTGGTAATAAATTGAGTGGAGGACAAAAGCAGCGTCTCTCTATTGCTAGAGCGGTTCTTAAGAATCCGCCTATAATGATTCTAGATGAAGCTACCTCAGCATTAGATACGGAAAGTGAGCGTCTCGTGCAGAAAGCGCTAGAAAATATGATGAAGAACAGAACTTCAATTGTAATTGCTCACAGACTTTCTACTATTCAAAACGCAGATGAGATTGTGGTCATGCAAAAAGGAGAAATTGTAGAGCAAGGAAAACATCAAGAGCTTATTGATAAGAAGGGAATGTATCACAAACTAGTATCAATGCAATCTTTTGAAGAGGCTTAGACTAGTCGTTTTCTTTAACAATTACAACGGTTGCTGTATAGCCAGATGCTAGAAACCAAGTGTTTGAAGAAATCACCTTTTTCATATCATCATACATTACAAACTGTGCAGTATTTGCTCCTACTGAGCCTTGATTAAGTGCCTTAATTTCTATTTTATTAAACCCTTTTTTAAGATCGAGATAAAATCCTTGAAACTGACCTTCAAGAAATATTCTAGGATGCACAATGGTATCATTTACACTCACGCTCACTAGATCTCCATCTACTGCGCCGTGATCTCTGTAAGTAAAGTTTACAAATTTTGATCCGCTTTTAAAGTCGCCTAAGTATTGATCTCTAAAATATTCTGGACGGAGTTTTTCTCTATCTTTTTCTTGAGAATTATTCATCTTATTTTCGAGAGCAGTGTACGTTTTTTCTGCAAAGTCAGTGCCTTCCATAAAATTGATCTCTCTTTTCTCATTTGATTTAAAAGGATCTTTAAGCTTTACTTTGCTCTTAAAAATAAGGGAGCCAGATTGTACATCACTGCTCTTTTCTCGTGCCATAGGTGCTATAAACACAGGCGCTGGCACATCATTAGGCTGCTTTCCCTTAATTTCTATAGAAGCACTAGGTGCATCTATTTGAGCTTGTGCACTTAGAGATACTAAGAGTAAGGCTAATAATGGAAGAGCTTTAATTGATATGGGGAAAGTAGTTTTCAAATAGTAAGTGAGTCGATGTAACATTTTAGAGTTATGGCTTCCATGCATATTTACCATAAAGTATGCCATTGTTGATTAAAATTACGCTTTCGCGAAAGCGTAACAGCAACCTAACGTATTCAAAGATAAAATATTTGAAATTTATAGGTCAATATATCAGTTGGCAAAATTTATCGTTCATTACAACATATTAAGAAATAAATTGAAATGTAATGCGTTCTAACCACATCAAACAAATGAATACTTATGAAACTACGTGCATTACTTGCTCTTTTTGTCCTAGCCTCTTTATCTTTTTCTTGTAGCTCAAGAGACGACGATGGAA
Source organism: Dokdonia sp. Asnod3-C12 (assembly GCF_045063975.1). Classification (NCBI taxonomy): domain Bacteria; kingdom Pseudomonadati; phylum Bacteroidota; class Flavobacteriia; order Flavobacteriales; family Flavobacteriaceae; genus Dokdonia; species Dokdonia sp. Asnod3-C12. The sequence goes on along the minus strand of NZ_JBEFNY010000003.1, from coordinate 2,842,708 downwards.
ATAGCGCAACAGATATAGACTGTCTCAACTTAGGAACCCAAGAGCTTGATATTACCATACAAGAATCTTTTACCACACTACCTTCTAAGGTATCTGTTTTCTTTAAAGTAAATGGCAGTGACGGTAGTCCCGTAGCAGGATTAACACCTTCTAATTTTACAATTTTTGAGCAAGGCCGTAATGACGATTGCTATAATGAAATTTCAAATTCTGAGGCATCTGGCGCAATATCTCCAAATGCTCAAATATTTTCAAATAACACACTACTAGTGTTAGATTTAAGTAACAGTGTCTTGAGCACAAGCTTGCAAGAACTTAAGCAAGCGTCAAGCAGTTTTATATCTAATGTAATGCCAGCAATCCCAACAGATTCTTTTAAAATGGCAATTTACTGGTTTGATGGAGAAGATGTTCTTCATGAATTACAACCACTCACCACCAGTGCAGCTGTGCTACAAGAAGCTATAGATGGAATTACAGAGGATATCAGTAATGATCCCTCAACAGATTTATATGGTGCCGTAATTAAAGCTACCGAAATTGCAGATGATATTATTGACGTTTCTGAAAATGAAGAACTATTTGCAGCAGCCTCTGTAGTAATTTTTACAGACGGAACAGATCAAGCAGCTAGATATACAGAACAAGAGGCAGTAGATGCTGTTTCTGATGCAGATGATGATATAAGCTTCTTTACTATAGGTCTTGGCTCAGAGATAGATGAAGGCATACTTTCTAAAATAGGACAAACACAAAGTGTATTTGCATCTAATGCAGAAGAGCTAGAGTCTGTCTTTAATGATATATCTAATGGTGTAGCTGGACAAGCAAATAGTTTTTACTTGTTTGAATACTGCAGCCCAAAACGTGATGGAAGTGGTATGAATAACCTTGTGATTCAAGTAATTAATGGGAATCAAGATGGACTAGTTCAAACTTCCTTTGATGCAACAGGATTCACTAGTGGTTGTGAATAGCTATTTTAACTACTCAATTTGAGTAGTTAATCGACACAAAAGGCAGCTTTACAGATGCGCCCGATTACAAGATACTATTATCAAGTAACAATTTTGACAATAGTATATCTTTGTATTATGCTAGTATCAGAATCAAACCTTAATAATGTATTAGAAGATGTTTACATCTTAGAAACAGGAACTTACTATTTTTTTGAAGATTTTATTATCTCAGAAATTAATGAAGGTATGCTCTTTGACTGGCAGATGGCGCAAGAACTCCTCCATCTAGCCGAAAACCATTATGGAACAGAAAATAAGATAGCCTACATATCAAATCGTGTTCACTCTTATTCTTTAGTACCTCAAGACTGGCTTAAATATTTTAAAGCACGTAATTCTATAAGTGCATTTGCTGTGGTTTCTTACAGTCAGCAAGAACGCTCAGACATACTCCTAGAACGCCTTTTCTTTAAATCTAAAATCAAAAAATTCTTTGATTTAAATGAAGCAGTAGATTGGGCTAAAGAGCAGCAAAAAGAATACATTATTAAGAAAACTACGGCTTGATTTTAGTTTCAAGTACTGGAGAATTATAATAGTTAATCTTTAAAATATCCATTCTCTTATAATGCTTATATAATCGCCTCTTATAAGAATCCCAATTATAATTTTCGGGCTTACTCCAGCCCAACTCTGCGTGACCTATAAGCCTAGGAAAAGCGAGATATTCAATATCATCAGACGATTTTATGGTTTCAGACCACAAAGGAGATTCGATTCCCAACACTTGTGAAGGCGGTACATCCTCAAAAATTTGTGATGGTTTCCAGATATAAGCACTATCCACCTCAACCGTTCCAGCCCAAGTAAGACCTATAGGTGACTTCTTAGTATATTTCATATCCAAGTACATGCGCTTTGCAGGAGATAAAATGACTTTTGCACCTTGAGCAAGTCCTCGTGATGCGGTAGTAGTTCTTTGCCAGTGTTGTACTATGTAAGTACTATCTACACCGGCACTTTCTATCTCTTCCCAGCCTATCACTTGTTTTTTATATTTCTTTACTATTGAAAATACTTTATTGAGAAAAATATTATAATCCTTTTTTGAAGTGACATGGGATTCATCCCCTCCTAGGTGTATATATGGCCCAGGGGTCATTGCTGCTATTTCCTTTATCACATCTTCTACAAATGTGTATGTGATATCTTTATCCACACACAAGGTGCTGAAGCCTACACGCATTCCCTTATACAACTTTGTGGCTTTACCATTGCAGTTGAGTTCTGGATAAGATGCCAATGCTGCGTTAGTATGTCCAGGCATATCAATCTCTGGAATCACCGCAATAAATTTTGACTGAGCATAGGCTACGATAGATTTATAATCCTCTTGCGTATAAAACCCAGGGCGTTCATTACGCACAGAAGAGCTACCTCCTATTTCAGTGAGCTTAGGCCAAGATTTGATTTCTATACGCCACCCTTGGTCATCCGTTAAGTGTAAGTGCAATTTATTGAGTTTATACAATGCCATTTGGTCAATGAGACGCTTTACTTCATCTACGGTAAAGAAGTGACGTGCAACGTCTAGCATCATACCTCTATACTCGTACTGCGGTGCATCTACAATTTTTAGTCCTGGGATGACTAGACTATCAATCTGCTTTCCTGCAATAAGAGCATCTGGTAAAACTTGCAATAGCGTTTGCATACCCCTAAAGACACCACTAGGTGTAGACCCAGCAAGCGACAATCTCTTATTATTTATAGCAAGTGCATATCCCTCTGGGGAAGGTATACTATCACTAGACACAATATTAAATGAAACTACATTTTCATCTACTTCATTATCTAGTGTTAATGGAAAAGGTGTTTGTTTTAAAAGATTTTTAAACTGCGTGGCAATTGCTTGCACTTCTGGCAATGTATCACTCATCACTCTAGTTTCCTGATCAAATAAAAAGCCATAATCCTCTGCAACTATCTGATCTGGAATTGGGATAAGAACGAGCTTTTCAATACTTGTTTGCACAAGAGGTTTCTCCTTTTTACAAGAGAAAAATGAGAAACAAATAACTAGCACTAAAAATCTCAAAGCCATAACTTGATTAATTTAATCTATAATAACCACACTTAAGATATGCTCCTTCAGGAAAACTAATAGGGTGATCGCTATCATGGTAGGTTTTACCTTCAACCGTAAACTTGCGATCTGCCTTTTTTATATTTAGTTCACAGATATCAAAAAATGCCTCTGCTTCTACTCTAGATGAACAAGATGCTAGTACAAGCATCCCTTTTTTGGCTGTTAATTTGGTTCCTAATTGAGCAAGTCTAGCGTAGCTATTTCTTGCTGTATGTACTTCCTTTGCACTTTTTGCAAAACTTGGTGGATCTATCACTACGATATCATACTTCTCCCCATCATCTATAAGTTGCTGTAAGCCTACAAAAGCATCTATGGCAAGAATCTTATGTTTTCCTGTATGTTTATTGAGTTTACCATTTTCTAGGGCAACTTGTAATGCCTGAGCACTTATATCAAGGCTCAACACCTCTGTTGCTCCTCCAGCAAGTGCATGTACAGAGAATCCTCCTGCATAACTAAAGACATCTAGCACAGTCTTTCCTTTTGCCATGTCTCCTACTCTTTTCCTATTGTTGCGGTGGTCGAGAAAGTATCCTGTTTTATGCCCATGAATCACGTTTGCCGAAAATTTCACTCCGTGTTCCACAAAACGAACTACTTCTTTTTTGAGGGTTCCAAAGATAACTTGTCCATCTGTAAGTCCATGTGATTTACCTTTTGCAACATTGCGACTTAAGCGCAATACCATTGTATTTGCTTTTGAGGTTTCAATAAGATCAGGTAATATTTCTTCGAGATATGGAAACCAGATAGCGCTGTAAATTTTTACAACAATGACATCATTATAAACATCTGCAATGAGTCCTGGAAAACCATCATTCTCTCCAAAAATGAGACGATAACTATTGGTGTTTGTCCTTAATAGTTGTTTTCTCAAGGAGAATGCTTCTTTTATTCTAGTTTTAAAGAACTCCTCATTTATTGTTGCCGGTACGTTACTAAGAACCTTTATTCTTATAGGAGAATCTGGATCATACAATCCTATTCCAAACACTTTATCAGATCGATTATCAAAAAGAATGGCAATGTCACCAGAGGTTCCAGCTTTATTAAGCTTTGCTATGCTATTTTCAAAAATCCAAGGATGTCCTTGTTTTACAAGCTTTTCGGCATTTGTAGTGAGGTGTACTGCAAGTCTCTTTGTCTTTATTTGAGGTAAATCTATCATGTAAGATGTAGTATTATGAAATTACGCTTTCGCGAAAGCGTGAAAAAAACCAAATTAATCGTAATTTTCCAGTATGAGAATGTATCGCACGCTTTTTTTAGTAGTATCGGCCCTTTTTTTTCTAACCTTCCAAAGTGATGATGAAAGTCCGCTGGTAAATATAGACCAGTTTGACTCAACTTTTGCATACGATGTACGTTATGCTACAGATGATAATTTTTTAAAACAAACGGTTTATGACTGTGTGCAATGCTTACTCATACCCGAGGTGGCAGAGGCGCTTGTTGATGCAAATAATTACTTCTGTGAGTTAGGCTACATGGTAAAGCTATATGATTGCTACAGACCATTATCTGTACAGAAAAAAATGTGGGAAATTTATCCTAATCCAGGTTACGTAGGAAATCCATATGGTAGTGGTTCCATACATAATCGTGGTGCTGCTATAGATATGACTATTGTTAAGCTTGAGGGCACTCCGCTAGATATGGGGAGTGACTATGACTTTTTTGGTAAAGCTGCTCATATTGATCATCCACATAATGAGACCATAACTGCAAATAGAAAGCAGCTATGGTCTGTTATGAAAAAATTTGGCTTCTCACCTATTCGTACAGAGTGGTGGCATTTTAATTATGATGCAAAGAACTATGGTCTCAAAGTGCTCGACATCGATTTTGACTGTGAGTAATTTTATTTAGGATCTAGTAATTGCTCTATGCGTGCAATAGCATCTTCATAGTGATATTTTGTAATCGTATTCACATTGCTATTGCGTGCAGAACGTAGCTTGTTACGCAGTCTTCCTAACTCACCTCTTACTAGTGGCCTTACATCTGATACACTCACATCGTAATATAGAGTTCCTTCAAAACCAGATCTTCCAGATCTAGCTTTTGGACCTTGGTCCGTCATTAAAAACTCCATTCTATCTAAGTAAGAACGCTGCAAATTACGACGATAAAGATCTACCGAAGTGCCTCTGCTAGTTTCTGACCAGATACCATTTCTAAGATCTGAAAGCATATCAAGAGCGCTATAGTAATCTGTTTGCGTAGTCTCTGCATCTATAAGACGACCTATTCTGTCAAAACTCAAAATTCTATTAAGATAGCGTGATTGTGTTCTTCTCACCTTCTCTGCATATCCTGCGTGATCTATGTTTTGCATGATCGCTGGATCTACAAGCCATGTAGGAGTTTCAAAAAGATTGTTTTGTAACCAGCTCATAGATTCTTTTTGTGCAGCTTTATCTAGGTGCGTGTACACTACTCCAGATTGTGAAGGCATTTTAATATCTTCAAAAACTCCTCCTATATTTGTAACTACATGACCTACAAATCTGCTATAGACACCTACAAGCTCTCCATAAAGTTCTTCTAGATCTCCATAGTCGTTTGTTTTATCTGATGTCCAACTTGGAAGATTTTGTGCTACATAACGCAAGTTCTTAATTCCGTAAGTACTTGCTTTTACAGGATCATTACCTATAGATTCCGTCTGTGACTGCGGATCAAAACTACTAGACTGTCGGCCAAATTTAAAACGAGGATCTCCAGCTTTTTCTTGAATCCACTTATTAAGGGTTGCTTTTTCCATTAACGGTGAAGAAGCTTCTGGTAACCAGCGGTAACCCCAGTTAGTCGCATAATGATCATAAGGCCCCATCTGGCGTACAAAACGGATGTTTGTATCTCCTGGCTGCGCTATATAATTATATCTAGCATAATCCATAAGACTAGCTGCTATCCCGTTTTCTTGTGTAAAAGCTCCGTCTCTGTAAGATTCTACATCATATGCATAACTTGCTGCCATGTTATGTGGAAAACCTAATGCATGACCTACCTCATGAGCAATAACCATACGCATCATCTCTCCTATCTCTTCCTCTGGAGTATCTAGCGTTCTCGCGCTTGGGTTTGCTGCTCCTGTTTCAAGGAGGTATCTATTTCTATAACTGCGCAGGTGATTGTGATACCAGATAATATCACTTTCTATAATCTCACCACTACGTGGATCTGAAACACTTGGTCCTACCGCATTACGCGTAGTGCTTGCTACATATCTTACAACAGAGTATCTTATATCTTCTGGGCTAAAATCTGGATCTTCTTCTGGTGTAGGCGCATCCTTTGCAATGATTGCATTTTTAAATCCTGCAGTTTCAAAAGGCTTTTGCCAGTCTTCTATTCCTTGTTTAATGTACTCTTTAAGGCTTTCTGGCGTTCCTGGGTCTAAGTAGTAGACAATAGGCTTTACTGGATCTACCAGCTCACCTCTTTTATACGCTTCTGGATCACTAGGCTCTAGTCTCCAGCGACGTATGTATGTTTTCTCATCTGCTTTTAAAGCATCGCTTCCATAATCAAACTGATTTACAGTAAAAAAACCAACACGTGGGTCATACAATCTAGGTTGCATTGCCACCTCTGGAAGTAAAATCATAGATTGATTTACTTGCAAACTGATACTCTCTGCAGAACGTTCTGTAGGTGGCTCTGAGGCATCATACGTAAAGTCTTGCTTTACTTCAATGTTTTCTGGAAAACTCTTAACACTGTTGATAAAGCTACGGCTACCATCAAGCTTTTTTACTTTGTATTCCTTACGTAAACGACCAGATAGCGGACTAATCGCTTTTACGTCTGTAGAGAATAATTTTGTAACATCAATGACTACGGCAGTAGAGTCTTGATTGAAAGTTTCTACATCAAAAGCATATAATGTAGGTTCATAATTGTTTACACGTACAGAGTTGCTTATCGCCTTGCTGCTATCTGCAATGTTGGTGTATGACTTTATCTTAAGTAAGACCTTATCTTGAAAACGCTGCCAGTGTACAACTTGCTCGTTAGTTTTTGAACCAGCATTCATATAACCACCTCCTAGTCCGTTAGGAATTTGAGCAATACGAGTCACCCATAGCATGTCTTTTTCAAGCGCAGTAAATGGGATTTCGTAATAAAAATTATTTTTGATTTTGTGTACTTGAAATAAGCCAGAATCTGTAACTGCTTCTTTTGTAATTACATCAGTATATGATTTGATTGCACCCTTATCAGCTTTTTTAGGAGTTGCAACCTGCTCTTTTTTATTTTTTGACTTACGCTTTCTTAATTCTTTGCGTTGTGCAAAAGAATCTTGAACATTAAAAAAGGTAGTAATGAGACAGAGAAGTAGTATTCTTTTCATGGAGTTTGTTTAAAGTACTCCGAAAATAAGAATTGACTGCAACGAGCAAGATTAATTTTAGATAACATTAACAGAAAACGGACGTATTAACATTAGTGTTTATCACTCACTATTTGTCCAGTCTATCTTTTACAAATTCTATTTGTGTTTTACCATGTGCCTGCGCCTTTCCATCTTCATCTAGACCTACCATTACAATACGTTCAATACTGATAATAATCTCTCTAGTCATCTTATTGCGCACCTCGCATCTTAATGCGAGTGATGCTGTACCAAAAGCAGTAGCTTCAATCCCTATCTCAATAATATCACCTATTTTGGCACTAGAGCGAAAATCAATCTCACTCATGTACTTTGTAACCGTCCTAGGATTTTCAAGTTGGATGATGGCATAAAGCGCCGCTTCTTCATCAATCCATTCTAAGAGCCTTCCGCCAAAGAGTGTTCCATTAGGATTTAAGTCTTCAGGTTTTATCCATTTACGTGTGTGAAAATTCATAATATCTAGGTTGAGATTTATTTAAAGTTAGCAAAAAGATGTGTCACGCTTTCACGAAAGCGTACTTAAAAAACTCATTTTACCAGATCATCAATAATCTTCATAAATATGAACAGTATTTATGAAATGGCTATCATAAAATTGACATTATAAATGCTTAAGAATCTCGCTAGACGTTCCAAAAGATTTAAAACGCTCGTGAGTAATCTCTATATCTACCTGCTCATGCGCCCATGTAGTGTGGAAAGGAATATGAAATGCATGACCTCCTATTTCTAAGACTGGCAGCACATCAGACTTTAATGAATTACCTATCATAAGAAAGGTGTCTGGGCTGATATCTAGGTGTTTTACTAGCTTTAGATAATTTGCCGGCTGTTTATCTGACATTACTTCTATATGATGAAAATATTTTGAAAGTCCAGATTTTTCAAGTTTACGCTCTTGGTCGAGAAGATCTCCCTTAGTAGCTACTACAAGTTTATACTTATCAGAAAGCTTCTCAAGCACCTCTTCAATACCATCAATAAGATCTACAGGAGCGTTAAGCATCTCCTTACCTATATCTATAATGCTTGCAATAATCTTATTAGTCACCTTCCCTTCAGAAACTTCTTGCGCACATTCAATTAATGATAAAGTAAAGGGCTTTATCCCGTATCCGTAAAGAGAGAGATTACGCATTTCCATTTCAAAGAGTCGTTGCTGGCACGACTCATAGTCAATATACGGGCTCAGTAGCTTGCACACCTCATCTTCGGCATCACGAAAAAAAGTTTCATTTACCCATAAGGTATCATCTGCATCAAAGGCAATCGTATGAATGTTGTTCATGGTATTGTTTTAAGCACGCTTTCGCGAAAGCGTAATAATTCCTTTAATCCAATTCGTACACACGTACATAATCTACCTCCATTGCTGCCGGAAATATAAGGTCGTCTACCTCACCTCCAAGATTACCTCCAACGGCAATATTGAGTATAAAATAGTACTCCTTCATAAAAGGCCAGTTTTCATTATTATAATCTTCTGGACGATCTATGGTAAGCGTGATGTTATCTGGGCTGTCTATGTAAAATTGAAGTTGATCTTCTTTCCACAGCAATCCATAAATGTGAAACTCCTCTTCGATAGTAGGAAGCGCAATAAAATCTGTTGAAATTTGTGTTCCATTAGAGTGGTTATTTGCAACACTATGTATAGTTTGTAATACTTGATCTGGATTCTTACTTACATACTCCATCACATCAATCTCCCCACATTGTGGCCATCCTATCTCTGTAATATCTGCTCCAAGCATCCATAATGCAGGCCAGATACCTTTTCCTTTATAATCTGGCATCTTTGCTCTGATGGCTACGTGACCATATTGCACTTTCTGAGTACTTGTAATTCTAGCAGAAGTATAATCGCCTACTTTTTGACCTTCGCCCTCTTTCTTTACAATAATTTTGAGAGACCCATCTGCCACCTCAACATTATTCCCATCTGTATAATTTTGTAATTCGTCATTTCCCCACCCAGTAGCACCTGTTTTGTAATTCCACTGCGAGGTATCTACAGTTGTACCATTAAATTCTTCACTCCACTTTAACTTTTTAGTTTCTGTTGCTTCTTGAGAAGAGGATTCTACTTGTTCAACATTACTCTCTAATTCCTTATTGTTTTGATTTGTTTCTTTACAGCTCACAATAGCTGTAAAAATAAATATTAGAAGGATGCTATTTTTCATGATAATATGGTGTGAATTTATAAAGTTTAAAAATACAATATAACTGTAACAATCATAAATGAAATGGATCAATATGAGTAAACAACCACACCATGAAATACGTTATTCTATTAAGTACAATTTTAATGGCTTCTTGTGTACAAGTCGAGCCAAAATTCTCTGAAAATCCGTCTGTTGCTAGCTATGACTCTTTCTATAACCAAGAAAGGGCTAAGGTACTTGTAGTGGGTACATTTCATTTTGATTATCCTGGCCTCGATGAAGTCAAAACTGCAGAAAGTGATAAAATAGATATTCTTACAGAGCCTAAAAAATCTGAAGTAACAGCGCTAGTCAACTATATAAAGCGCTTTAATCCTACTAAAATTGCTATAGAAGCTTTTCCTCAGTGGAACACGAACGAGAAATTTAAAGACTACAAAAATGGACTCAAAAATAATGAGCGCGATGAGCGCTACCAGCTTGGCATGCGTATCGCGCAAGAGTTATCTATAGACTCTTTATATCCCGTGGATGCTGGAAATATGCGAAGCGAACTATGGGAAAGAGATTCTATTACTTTTAAAGAGCTTTTTGGAAAGATAGATTGGGAAGTATCTGATCCATACTGGGAGATGGCAGAAAAATCTTTTGAGCAAGATGATAAACTCACCAAGGAGCTACCACTCCTCGATTATTTTAAAAGAATGAATACGAGAGCCGCTCATAATTTTAATTATGGTTTGTACTTAACAGGTTCTTTTGAAACTGGCGATGGTCAAGGAGCAGATCACCTTGCTACTTGGTGGTATGATCGTAATCTTAGAATCTTTAACAACATCCAGAAAATCACTAATGATAATAATGATAGGGTTTTGGTAATAATAGGTAATGGTCATGCATCGATACTTAGACATCTTTATGAAGCCTCTCCAGAATTTGAATACATAGAATTTGATAGTTTATAGGTGTAAACACCAAATAACTCCTAATTGAAACTCTGACCATTATTTGCTGCTCCAGGAGTACTAGTAGCAGAAGTTGTCCAGCTAAAATTAGCATACATATTACCTGGCCCACCGGTAAGTTGTAGAGATTCGCCTGCGGGGTTTGTACCTTCTTCTTCTACTCCTATATCTATAGAAGTTATTCCCGCTGCCACTCCAGCCGTAGCAGTAAACGCACCTTCATAACTTAAAAACTGAATGAGTTTACCTGCAGGATTTACAAGTGCGATACCATCAGGAGATGGTCCTCCGTTTTGAATTCCACCAGGTGGATAGTTAATAAGTGTAAAGCCAAAACCATTACCAGTGTCGTTACCTATAAGACCGGAAAGAAATGTAGTATTATATGGAGAGGTATTGTTCCCATTATATAACACCACAGAATATCCATTTATATCCAGTCCCGCAACACCAGCGACTTCTATAAATTCGCCTGCATCTACTCCCGCATTATCATAATGAATTTCATTTATCCAAATATCTGTTCTCACAGGAATTTCTGAAGCACATTTTATATGTCCCCAAAATTCTCCATTAAAAATATCAATACATCCAGTAGCTTCTACATAGACCATCATACCTTTATCTGCGATAGTTGTTGGTATACCATCTCTAGCCGCATCAGATGGAATTCGTGGTGGCATAAAACCTAAATAAGCTCCAGCACCATCTACCTGACTACTTACTTCAAGCATCGACTTTTCTGAGGGGTTTCTTGTACCTACTCCTACTTGGCCTACTACAACAAATGAATAGAAAATCACTCCAATTAGACACAAACACTGTTTTGAAAAACTCATAATCTTCTAATTAAAAGTTTGTCCTATATTCTTCAAATCAGCTGTACTTTGACCTGTAGCACTTGTACTCCAAGAAAAATCCATAAAAGAATTGCCTGTTCCTGTAAGATGTATAGATTGTGTTGCTGTTGTACTTGTATTCTCTACTACACCTACATTAATTGATGTAAGTCCGTTTGCTGGTCCACCAGTAGCTGTGATAGTTCCTTCATAACTCAAAAACTGTATCACCTTACCGTCAGGCCCTACAAGTGCGAAACCGCTTGTATCATTTCTTAAATTGGCATCTACAGAAACAGCTCCGTAGCCATTCTCTTCATCATCTATAGTGCCTGAAAGTGTTAGAATTATGCCATACGGTTGTCCCGTATCTGCACGGTATCTCACCAAGTAATAACCAGATATATCTAAACCAGCTGGACCAGCGATTTCTATGAACTGATTTACATCTGTCCCACCATTTGTATAATGAAATTCATTAATCCAAATATCTGAGGGACCTCCTGAGCAATAGATACTTTCCCATGTGGTACCAGTCCAAAAATCGAGGCAGCCGGTTTCTTCTACAAAAACCATTAGACCTATATCTGTAGTAGTAGGTGCGATACTTGCTTGATTTGCCGTAGTTGCTACTCTAGGAGGTATAAACCCTTTATAAGCACCAGCTGTAGTAACACCACTTATTTCGAGCATAGCAGCATCAGAGGGTGTAGTGGTTCCTATACCAACTTGGGCATACGAAAATGAAGTTGCTAGTAGCAACAAAGAAAACATAAAGACTTTCATAACTATGATTTTAAATATCACAGCTAAGTATCTAACTTACAATATAGTAGTCTGGGATTATGAAAGTAATGAAGATTTCCCCTACAAACATTTTTTAAGCCAACTTTTCGCCTAACTACCTATTTATCAGGATTAAAGGCGTCGTCTGGATTTACAGTATCATCATAATTAAGCATTCCTTCCGTTTTTGCAATAATGGAAGAAACCGTTGCATCTCCAGTAACATTTACCACCGTTCTACACATATCAAGAATACGGTCTACAGGAAAGATAATCGCAATCCAAGCTGGATTTAAATCTACAGAACCTAAGACAATAATTAGCATCACAAGTCCTGCACTAGGTACCGCTGCAGATCCTATAGAGGCTAGTGTCGCCGTGAGTACAATAGTAAGTTGTTGCCCTATAGTAAGGTCAATCATGTGAAGTTGTGCAAGAAAAACAACTGCTACAGCTTGATATAAAACTGTACCATCCATATTTACAGTAGCACCTATTGGAAGCACAAAACTTGTTATTTTCTTATCTACTCCTAAGTTATCCTCCACACACTCCATCGTTACAGGAAGTGTCGCGGCGCTACTTGAGGTAGAGAAAGCTGTAGTTTGCGCAAGACCCATTGCTTTAAAAAAGCCTTTATAAGGAATGGTACGTACAAAGATTTTAATAATAAGCGGATACATTACAAATATCATAAGCATTAAGCCTAAGAACACTGTAAGTGAGTACCATGAGAGTCCTTTAAATATTTCTACCACTTTTCCTATGTCGTCACCTGCCATCTTACTTATAACACCAGCAAGTAATGCAAATACAAAAAATGGAGAAGCTTGCATCACAAAATCTACCATCTTTAAAAAGACCTCCATGACACTATCTACTAGTTTAATGACTGGTCCAGACTTTTCTTTAGGAATAAACAGCAAGCTAATCCCAAAAAATATCGCAAAGAAGATAATTTGCAACATTAATCCATTATCAGTAAGTGCTTTGAAGAAGTTTTGAGGTACGAGATCTATAAGAGGCTGTAAAGGGCCTGCATCTTTAGTGGCATTTGCAGTTTTCATTTTTTCCGCAACGGTAGCGTCCTCTCCTTTTGTTTTTACCAGTTCGTTTACACGTCCAGCGCGTTCCATAAACTGAGGATCTTGTAAATAATTTACGCCATCTTTAATCTCTACACCTTGTTCTTGAGCCCACAGCTCATAACTTATTCTATTATCTATACGGCTTTCTTGATCTACAAGCGCTCCAGGCTTAACAATATTTACAAGTGTTAATCCTAGTCCTACCGCTAGTAATGTTGTAATGAGGTATGCTAGCAATGTTTTACCACCCATTCTACCTAAACTAGAAGGATCACCTATACCAGCAACTCCAGCGATGATAGAGAACAGTACTAAAGGAACTGCAATAAGCTTTAAAAGATTAATAAAAATAGTCCCAAAAGGAGCAATCCAATTAATAGTAAATTCACTCAATCCTACCGAAGAAGACACCAGTGCCCAAACCACACCTAAAATTAAACCAATAATAATCTTCCAGTGTAGTGCTAATTTTTTCATAGGTAGTAGTTCCTTCTTGAATGAAAACCCAACTAGTGAGTTGAATATGTGATGTTTAAATTTATTTCAAAATACTATAAATCCCTCAGAGGCAAACAGCTTTACTACTTACCATTCCTCGCAATTTTATTTCTACAATCTAATAGATTTATCTCGTAGTACAAAATCTGCTATTACAAGTGCTGCCATCGCCTCTACAATAGGCACTGCACGAGGTACCACACACGGATCGTGCCTTCCCTTTCCTTGCATTTCCACCACTTCTCCGGCTGCATTAATAGTTTCTTGCTTTTGCATTACAGTTGCAACTGGCTTGAATGCTACCTTAAAGTAAATATCCATCCCGTTAGAAATACCTCCTTGAACACCGCCACTCAGGTTAGTTTTAGTAGTTCCATCTGTATTAAAATGATCATTATGGTCACTTCCTTTCATAGTTGCTCCTTCAAAACCGCTTCCGTATTCAAAACCCTTTACAGCATTTATAGATAGCATTGCTTTTCCTAGCTCTGCATGAAGTTTATCAAAAACTGGCTCTCCAAGACCTACAGGCACATTTTGTATCACACAAGTAATCACACCTCCTATGGTGTCTCCTTGTTTTTTTATTTCTTTAATTTTTTCTTCGCAAGCTTTCGCGAAAGCGGGATCTGCACACCTCACATCATTTTTTTCAATCTCGCTAAAGTCAAGATCTTGATATGGTGTATCCATAGATAAATCTCCCACAGCACTTGTAAATGCGTGAAATGACATCCCTTTCAAAAATTGTTTTGCAATGGCTCCAGCTACAACGCGACTGGCAGTTTCTCTTGCCGAAGATCTTCCTCCGCCACGGTAGTCACGGTTCCCGTACTTTTTATCATAGGTGTAATCTGCGTGACTAGGTCTGTAGGTATCTTTAATGTGACCGTAATCCTTAGATTTCTGATTAGTATTTACAATTTGAAACCCAATAGGCGTTCCCGTTGTTTTATCCTCAAAAATTCCTGATAAGAAATCTACGGTATCTGGTTCCTTACGTTGTGTTACAATCTTAGATTGACCAGGCTTACGACGATCTAAATCGTGCTGAATCGCATCAAAGTCAATGCTCAAACCGGCAGGACATCCATCTATAATTCCACCTATAGCCTTACCATGTGATTCTCCAAAAGTTGTGACCTTAAATATAGTTCCGTACGTATTACCTGCCATCGTATGTGTTTTTAACAAATGTAAATTGAAAAGGCCATAATCAAAAGCTAAAAACTCACTTAATGATTAATTAACTTGGTCTCTATTAAATAACTATAACTTTTATACTTCTTAACGTCTAATTTACCACCCTATCTAAAATTCTAAAGATCTTACAAGCAAAACAATCTCGGTGAAAAGACCCGTAGAAATTGCTGTACTATCAGACATACATCTAGGCACTTACGGCTGCCACGCTGCAGAAGTCTGCCAATATTTAAATTCTATCACACCAGAAATACTCATCTTAAACGGTGATATCATTGACATCTGGCAGTTTAGAAAACGTTTCTTCCCTAAAGAGCATCTCAAAGTCATCAAAAAAATAATCACACTTGCTTCTAAGGGAACTCACGTGTATTACATCACAGGTAATCATGATGAGATGCTTAGAAAATTTAGTGATGCTACTATGGGAAATATACACCTTATAGATAAGCTTGTGCTTAATCTAGATGGTAAAAAAGCTTGGTTTTTTCATGGTGACGTTTTTGATGTTTCTATACAGCACACTAAATGGATTGCAAAACTAGGCGGTTGGGGTTATGACTTCTTGATTCTATTTAATAGGCTTCTTAACAAATGGCTTATAAGTATGGGAAGAGAGAAATACTCTCTCTCAAAAAAGATTAAGAATAGTGTAAAAGGAGCAGTGAAGTTTATCAATGATTTTGAAACAACAGCAACAGATCTCGCTATAGAAAACAAATTTGATTACGTTATTTGCGGTCATATACATCAACCCGCAAAGCGATTAGTACATAATCAAAAAGGAAGTACACTCTACTTAAATAGTGGTGACTGGATAGAAAATTTGAGCTACCTAGAATATAATAATAGCAAATGGAGTCTCAATTACTATAGAGAAAACCAAAATAATAAACGTAACAATACCTCAAAAGTTCTCCTTGAGCCTAGCATGTTCCAACCAGATATTTTTAACTAATAAATTTCAGTCAGAGCTTAATTGAAAATTACATTAAAAGCGCATCATTTAATACCGTTATAGGATGTAAAGCTACACGTGCAGTACCATCCTTTATTTGATGTCTACAGCTTGTACCGTTTGCAACAATAATGGTATCATTACTAGCCTTTCTTACAGCAGGAAATAGCGTTTGCTCACCCACTTTCATACTCACCGCGTAATGTTCTTTTTCATACCCAAAGCTACCAGCCATACCACAACAACCCGAAGGGATAATAGTAGGAGTGTAATTTAAAGGAAGGTTAAGAATTGCAAAAGTATGTGACACTGAGGAAAGTGCTTTCTGGTGACAGTGACCATGTATTTTTAGTTTTTTGGCTTTCGCCGAAAATTGCTCGGAGGTAATAACCCCTCGTTTGATTTCACTATGTAAAAACTCTTCAATTAAAAATGATTGTGCCGAAAGCTTTTGAGCAACCTCCACATCATCTGCAAGCCTAAGATACTCATCTCTAAATGACAAAATAGCCGAAGGTTCAATGCCTAGAATTACACTGTCTTCAGCTAAATCCTTGAATAGTTCAATATTCTTATTTGCCAGTGTCTTAGCCTCCTCAAGAAATCCTTTTGAAATGTAAGAGCGCCCACTATCATGGTTAGTCACAACTTCCACCTCATAACCAAGGCGACGTAACAGCGTTAAAGCATCTTGACCAATGTTTCCATCTAGATACTGAGTGAACTCATCAATATATAAAATGACTTTTGTTTTACTTTTCGATTTCTGATTTACACTAGAATTAGCTTTTCCAGATACATCTGCGGAATCTGAAAATACATTTAATAAAGGTAGACTTCGCTCTGGTGCTATGCCCAAGCTAGCTTTTGCTATACCTGCAGTTATTTTAAGAAGTGTATTATATATTCTAGGAGAAAATGCTCCTAGTTTATTGATTTTTGTCGTGTTTGCAAACAGTTTTGTACGAAGACTGCTCCCGTTAGCTTTCTGATATTGATACTCAAACTCAGCTTTTAGTGTAGCTACATCCACATTACTAGGGCACTCACTAGCACAGGCTTTACAGCTTAAGCAAAGGTCAAAGACCTCCTTTAATTCTGTATGGTCGTATTTATTAGACTTATCTGATGTAGTTAGAAACTCTCTTAGCGCATTTGCTCTTGCTCTAGTAGTATCTTTCTCGTCTCTTGTTGCTCTGTAACTAGGGCACATCGCCCCTCCTGCACTTGGTAATTTTCTACAATCGCCGCTTCCATTACATTTTTCGGCAAGTCTTAGAATTCCTTGGTTATCCTCAAAATTCATGAGTGTCTCTACCGCTGGCTCCTTGCGATCTACTTCATACCTCAAGCTTTCATCCATCGGGAAAGCATCGATTACTTTTCCAGCATTAAATACTTGATGGGGATCAAAAGCTTTTTTTAAAGCTTTCATTACCTCATAATTTTCATCACCTACCATCATAGAGATAAACTCTGCGCGCACGATACCATCTCCATGCTCGCCGCTCATTGAGCCATTGTATTTTTTAACCAGATGCGCTACATCTGTAGTTATCTGTCTAAAAAGCGCTACATCCTGCGAAGTTTTGAGATCAAGAATAGGACGTAAATGTATCTCTCCGGCACCAGCGTGGGCGTAGTACACGGCATCTTGCTCATGTCTTTTCATGAGCGCAGTAAATTCACTTATATATGGCGCAAGATCATCTAGCGCTACCGCTGTATCTTCTATACATGCAACGGCCTTTCTATCACCTATCATATTACCTAAAAGACCTAAGCCTGCTTTGCGTAATTCAAGCGCTTGAGCAATTTCATGACCTTCTAGGATAGGGTACGCATACCCATCGCTTTCTAGCTTTAATTGTTCAATAAGTTTATTCGCCTGTTCTCGAGCGCCTTCTATGGTTTGATCTCTGAGTTCAAACATTAGAATTGCTGCCGGATCACCTTCTATAAAAAATCTATTTTTCTCTTGCTCACGATTGTTCTTTGTACAATCTAGAATCACCTTGTCCATCATCTCACAAGTATAAAGATCATGCTTCATGGCGGGTACCACAGCCTGTAAACATGAATCTAAATCCTTGTAATGCCCTGCAACCATAACACCAAAAGCAGGCGGTAGCACATCTAACTGCAAGGTGATCTCTGTGGTAAATGCAAGTGTACCTTCACTCCCAGATAATAGTTTACAGAAATTAAAAGGCTTTCCGTGCTCTTCAAATGGCGCAGCATTAGCAATTTCATCAAGTGCGTAACCGGTATTTCGGCGATGGATTTCGGGTTTGGGAAACTGCTCTTTAATCTCATTGCGAACGATACTTTGAGAAAAGTAATCATTTGTTCTTTTGTAAATGGAACCTTCCAAGTTGTCAAGGTTCAATTTTTGGCGAAAGCCAGTTACATCTAGTTCTTCAAAAATAGCTTCACTACCATCTGATAATACCGTCTTTAATCGAATGACTTTATCCCTTGTAACACCGTACTTGATACTGGTGGTTCCAGAGGAGTTATTTCCCACCATTCCACCTATCATACATCTGTTTGCAGTAGACGTATTAGGTCCAAAAAACAGACCATGGGGCTTTAAAAATAAATTGAGTTCGTCTCTTATAACACCAGGTTGTACTGTTACCTGCTGCTTTTCTTTATCAAAATGAATAATCTCTGTAAAATGCTTAGACACATCTACCACAATACCATCTCCCACACATTGTCCAGCAAGCGAAGTTCCTGCCGTTCTTGGGATAAGGGTGATCTGTTGCGCTTTCGCGAAAGCGCATAACTCCTTAATATCATTTACGGTCTTAGGAAAGGCAACAGCAAGCGGAATCTTGCGATAAACAGATGCATCTGTTGCATAGATAATTTTATGTAGTTGATCTACATGTAATTCTCCTTCTAACTGATTTTCTAAATTTTTTAGGCCCATTTTCATTAAGATAAAAGTAACTAAAATTTTATGTAGCCCTTAACGTTATGACTATATAATTACCAATAGTTTTGCCAATTCAAACAAACAATTACAATGAAAAAAACACTAGTTATTGCCCTACTTTTTCTAGGATTAAGTGGGATAGTTTATGCTCAAGAAATCTCTCCTAATGCAATAGGATTGAGAATAGGAGACAACGACGGATTTAGCACAGAAGTAAATTACCAAAGAGCTTTAAGTGAAAACAACAGACTAGAGTTAGGACTAGCTTGGAGATCTGGAAACAACTTTGATGCAGTAAAAGGAACTGGAATTTACCAGTGGGTATGGAACATTGATGGCGGTTTTAACTGGTATGCAGGTGTAGGTGCATCTGTAGGCGCTTTTGATGTGGATAACGACGCTCCATTTTTTGACGATGATGACAATGAGTTTTTTGTAAACGCGGCTGGAGATATAGGTATTGAGTATCGTTTTGATATCCCATTACTATTATCTCTAGATTTTAGACCAGAAGTAGGGATATTAAATGACTTTGACGATAGTCTTGAATTTGACGTAGCGTTAGGGATACGTTACCTATTTTAATTAAGAGACTTTCTCTAAAGCTCTCTTATAAAGAGATTCATAAAGCGGCACAATGTTTTGTATATCAAACTTGGCCGCTTCTTTTCTTGCGTTTGTTTTAAACTTCTCAAGCGTATCATCATCTTCTAAAATTCTGATAGCATTTTGAGCCATATCTGCAATGTTACCTACGTTAGATAAGTAACCGGTCACTCCATCTACATTTACTTCTGGAATACCGCCTGCATTACTTGAAATCACAGGGACACGATTTACCATAGCTTCTAGCGCCGCAAGTCCGAAGCTTTCTGCTTCAGATGGCAGTAGGAATAAATCAGAAAAACATAAAATTTTATCTACTTCATTACTGTTTCCTAAGAAACGTACTTTATCTTCTATACCAAGTTCCTTTACGCGCTCCTCTGCAGCTTCTCTTTCTGGACCTTCACCTACCATAAGTAGCTTAGAAGGAATCTCTAATTGTAAACGATAAAAAACTTCGATCACGTCTGAGATGCGTTTTACCTTTCTAAAATTACTCACATGCGTAACAATACGCTCCCCTTCATTTGCCATTAAATCACGCTGACACTCTGTAAAAGTGTCTGTTACTGCTCCAAAATCTATAAAATTAGGTACCACATCTATTTCTCTTGTTATTTCAAAGAGTCTCAGTGTGTCTTGCTTTAAACTTTCTGAAACTGAAGTTACCACATCACTATTATTGATACTAAAACTTACTGCCGGACGGTAAAATGGGTGACTACCTACAAGGGTAATATCTGTACCATGTAGCGTCGTCACCATAGGTACATGAATTCCTTCTTGCTTGAGCATTTCCTTTGCCATGTATCCTGCATATGCGTGAGGAATCGCGTAGTGTACGTGTAAAATATCAATTTTCTCTTTCTTAATGATTTTTACCAGCTTGCTAGAAAGTGCTAGCTCATATGGCTGATAATGAAAAAGCGGATAATCTGGAACGTTTACCTCGTGAAAATGAATATTGTCATTTAATAAAGCTAGGCGCACAGGTTGCTTGTACGTTACAAAGTGTACTTCGTGACCTCTTTTTGATAAAGCGATTCCTAGTTCTGTTGCTACTACTCCACTTCCTCCGAAGGTTGGGTAACAGACAATTGCAATTTTCATAACAGGATTTTTGGTAGATTTCTTTCTTGCTTTCGCGAAAGCGTACTCACATCATATCACTTATAATACGAGTATATAAATAGCACTTCAAATTTAATCAATTAAAGCATTATAAATGACTTCTTGAATCTTGGTTCTCAAACCAGATTTTATGAGTGCACGGTTATCCATCGTAGGAAATGTCCTATTTGATAGAAACACATAGACAAGTTCGTTTTCTGGATCTGCCCAAGTGTATGTACCCGTAAAACCACTGTGCCCAAAACTCGTCATAGGCACACAACCACAAGTAGGACCACCACCGCTCAATTGTGGCTTATCAAAACCTACACCTCGTCTCACATTATTATCACAGTAATAACAAGTATTAAAGCGATCCATGGTCTCTTTTGAAAAGTAGCGCTTACCACCGTAGTATCCGTTTTGAAGATACATTTGCATCATTTTGGCAACGTCATTTGAGTTTGAAAATAAACCAGCATGACCACCCATATTACTCTGCATGGCTGCTCCCATGTCATGCACATAGCCTTGTACTTTCTGGTTGCGCCAGTAAGAGTCGTTTTCTGATGGTACAACCATATCTTTGGCATACTTGCGCAATGGTCTGTAGCCTGTAAAGTTTGCTCCTAATGCGTTATAAAAATGTGATCTTGTAATTTCATCAAGATTATCATTGTAGTGATCTTCTAGAAATCTTTTCATCAAATAATAAGGAAGGTCACTGTACTTATAGGATAATCTAGAACGAAGATCACTATCTGCTATTTTCTTAACTAGTGTATCACCGTACCCTGTACGGAGATACATTTTTTCGGCAACTTTGATATTATAATTTTCTGAGTATGCTGTGCTATAATAATCATCAAGTGGCTTTTTTGTAACAGAATCTAGCGTACTTATATAAAAAGGGATCCATGCCTTGAAACGACCATAGTGTGATAGCGCATCTTTGAGTGTGATATTTGCCTTATTACTCCCCTTTAGTGCAGGTATCAGGTTGCCTAATTTATCCTCTAAAGCAATAGATCCTTCGCTCTCAAGCTCCATCAATAAAGGTAAAGAAGCGAGTATTTTTGTCATAGAAGCAATGTCATACAAGTCTTCTGGACGTACAGCGCGCTTTTTATTGTAGGTGTGATACCCAAAGCTTTTATCGTAAATCACTTTACCACGACGGGCCACTAGTACCTGAGCACCTGGCATCATAGCTCTTTTGATTCCGAGATTTACAAGGGAATCAATTTTAATGTTAAGCGTGTCTGCATTAAGACCAACCTCTTCTGGGATTCCATATGAAAGTCTTCTTAATGTTCCAGATTGTAAACCGGTTCTTATAGGCGTTTTACCTAGAGACACTGGTAACCTTCCCTTACTAGGTATAGCTCCAAAAATAAGTTGGGCGCTTTTTTCTTGGGCTAGCTGGCTATTTTGATAACTGTGAATTATAGCCTCAATATCTGCGCTATTTTGCAAATCTAGCATTGCATAAGGCCTTACAAAAAGGTCCAAAACAACAGTTTTAGTTTTTGCTATCTCTGTAATCCATCTAATTTCTTCTGCCGAAAATTTATAAGATTTCCAAGGGTTTGCGTTAGATCTGTGAAAACCTATGATAACATAATTATAATCTTTTAATTCTTTCTTAGCCGCTTCAAGTGTTTTAGATTTTATCTCATCCACCTGTGCATACTTGCGTAGTTGGAATTTAAATGCAGATCCGTCATCATCACCTAGCCCTAAATATGCAATTTTCTTTTGGTCAATGTTTACTACAGGAAGCACATTATTGTTATTCTTAGTAACGGTTATTGCATTTTCTATAGCTTCACTATAAACCACGTCATCTATACGTGCATTAAGATCATCAAGAAGGTATTTTGTGACTACGGGTTTGTATTTGTTTAAGCCCACTTTATACTTAGCATATAAAATTTTCTTTACCGAGTGCGCTAGTCTCTCTTCTGTAATCTTACCAGACTCAAGAGCCTTAATAATTTTGGCAGATGAAGAAGGTACATCTTCACTTATCAATAAAATATCATTTCCTGCCTCAAAAGCTGCTAGATCAATATCTCCAGGTTCTTTAAAATTTGCAGCGCCTTTCATATTCAAAGCATCTGTAAATATCAAACCGTGAAAACGGTAATCCTCCTTAAGCATTTTTGTCACGATAGTAGGTGAGATACTTGTAGGCACTCCCACTTCTGGTACGAGAGCTGGCACATTAAGGTGTGCAACCATAATACTCGCAATACCATTCTCAATAATTGGCTTATATGGATACATCTCTACACTCTGGAGACGTTCTTTAGTGAAGTTAAGTGTAGGTAGTGTTTTATGACTGTCTTTATCTGTATCACCGTGACCTGGGAAGTGTTTTGCACTTCCTAAGACTCCAGCTTCTTGCATTCCTTCCATGAAGGCAATTGCTTTTTCTGTAACATTGATTTTATCTTCGCCAAAAGATCTGTTCCCTATAATAGGATTTGCAGGGTTGATATTGATATCAACCACTGGAGCAAAATTAATGTGTACTCCTAAACGCTTAGAATGCTCTCCTATACGCTTTCCTACTTTCCTTACGATATTATTATCTTGTATAGCTCCTAGCGTCATATTCCAAGGAAAGGCGTAGGTACTATCTAATCTCATCGCAAGTCCCCACTCTGCATCCATCCCTATGAGAAGCTTCGTTTTTGCAAGGTCTTGAAACTCATTATTGAGTTTTGCTTGACGCATAGGCCCACCCTTAGAAAATATAAGTCCGCCTATGTGTTCTTCTTTGATAAGCTTTTTAATTTTATCAATTTTAGCCTTAGGATCACTAGAGAACACATCAACCATAAATAACTGTCCCACGCGTTCCTTTGGTGTCATTTGCATATAAACAGAATCTACCCATTTACGCTGCGCAATAATGTCATTTGCATAGAGCGGGTATCGCTCTTGAGCATAAGAAATTACGGAAACAAATAAGAAGAAGAATATGGTGATAATGCGTCTAGGCGCCATAAATGCAATATTTTAAGTTGTAGAAACGACTGCAATAACAACGCCAGATAGCGCTTATTACATTCTAATATAAAAGTAAAGGGTTTGAGGTACGCTTTCGCGAAAGCGTGCAAATCTTAACAACATCTTAAGACCTTCACGTCACTTCTATTTACCCTTCTTGAGAAAACGAGAATGCCAGCTATCTATTGCCGGAATCTCCCAATTAGTTTTATACTCACCTACATTTGCAACAAGGTTATTGAAAACTATAGTGTTTTTACTTACCGCACCATCTTTAACCATCTTCTTAAACTCAAGCAGTGTTTTATAATGAATACGATCATTCTGATAATAGGTCACATTCATTTTATCTAATAAGTCTACACCTAACTCCTCTTGTTGCGCTATGATAAAACGCACTTGACTATCAATTGAGCATCCTGTTGCAGCAGCTTCAGACTGGTCAAGACCTATTACAATAAAGCGGTCATATTTAATCTCAAAACCAGCTTTTAGGCTTGCTCCGTGAGCTGTCCAACTTGTTAAAAAAGTAGCCATATCTTTCTCTAGTTGAGCTACTTGTTCTTCTGTAAATTTTTGATCAGATTGATATAACCAGATTCTTGATGAGTCAGAAAGTGAATTAAAATCTACAAGCATTTTTATATTTGTTTTTAAAAATAAAAGCGGAAATTAATCCGCTTTAAAATAAACTAAAACTATCGTACTTCAAGTATCGATATGTGAGTCTTACAATAATTATAAGGAGTACTATACTGCCAGGAGTAGCTATAATATGAACGAACTTATCGAACAAATCCGGCTTCTGACTAGGTTTATCCTTATCATTCATAGCCTCTATAATTCTTCGGCAGATGCTATCATTTCGGCAACATCCATTACCTCGACGCTACCTTCTTTTTCTTTACCTTTTATTCCGTCTGTCATCATCGTATTACAGAAAGGACATCCAGCAGCAATAATATCAGGCTTTACCTCGAGTGCTTGCTCCGTACGCTCTATGTTAACGTCTTTATTTCCTGGCTCTGGTTCTTTGAACATTTGTGCTCCACCAGCTCCACAACATAAACCGTTAGTCTTGCACTTACGCATTTCTACAAGCTCTACATCAAGCTTACGTAGTAAATCTCTTGGCGCCTCATATACTCCATTTGCACGACCTAAATAACAAGGATCATGAAAAGTGATACGCTTTCCTTTAAACTTACCTCCTTCTACCGTAAGGCGGCCATCGTCTAATAATGACTTTAAAAATTGCGTGTGGTGTACTACTTCATAATTTCCACCTAATGATGGGTACTCATTTTTGAGAGTATTAAAACAGTGAGGACAAGCCGTTACTATTTTCTTAACTTCATATCCATTAAGCACCTCAATGTTGGTCACAGCTTGCATCTGGAATAAGAATTCATTTCCAGCGCGTTTTGCTGGATCTCCAGTACAGCTTTCTTCTGCTCCTAATACTGCAAAATCTACATTTGCTTTATTTAAGATACGTGCAAAAGCCTTTGTTATCTTCTTTGCTCTATCATCAAAACTTCCTGCACAACCTACCCAAAATAATACTTCTGGTTGTTTTCCTAGCGCCACATACTCGGCCATAGTGGGTACTTTAAGTGTCTCGCTCATATTCTTGTATTCCGTGTAAAAAACGGTATTTAATTAATCTTCAAAAACTTCAATAGTTACTTTCTTCTCGATAAGGTCTGTAAACTTCCCTTTGTAACGAGTTGCTTTTACTAAGTGATTATCTACCCAGTGATAGTTACCTCCTCTAGGTTTCCCCATAAGTAAGCTATGGAATTTAAACCCATGACGGTTAAGCCATTCTGTAGTAACCGCTCTGTGCTCTTCTGTTCTAGAGGTAAAGAAGCAAATAATATGACCTTCATCATGCCATTTATTTAATGTTTTAAGCGCATCTGGAAATGGCTCACATGTACCCATACGTTCTGGCTCCTCATTAGGAACATCTTCTGTAATGGTACCATCTATATCAATTAAGTAATTTTTGACTCCCTCTGGAAGCACCGGACTTACGTGTTCACCATCCTCTAGTTTCTCACTTAACATCTTGTCTACGTCTTCTTTATTCATGGTTGTCGTTTAAATTCTTAAAATCTTCTTTACTAAATCTCACATAAAGTGCCAGTCTGTGTTCTCCTGGTTTATTATACTTTGGATTATAGCGCTCTATAAGGGATTGCCTCATTGCTTCTTCACGTAGCACACCCATTTGAGAGTCACTACAATAATCACAAAAAATCTTTTTTACGGTAACACTATCTACTTGTAACTGTTCATTTACAAAAAGACGCGTGTACATTTTAAATTGTAAGCTATCAATTTTATAATTCTTTGTAGGAGATTGCGCTTTCGCGAAAGCGAAACTCAACAATAACCCTACAACTATAAAATATCTATGCTTCATTAATCCAGTTACCTCTATCCATCTGGTTAAACGGCCATGGCGCTCCATTATTCTCAATGTTTGTCATCGCGTTATTTAAATCTGTAGGCGCTGCACTTTCTTCCATTACCATGTAACGACGCATATCAACAATAATACTTAATGGGTCGATACCTATAGGACAAGCTTCTACACATGCATTACATGTAGTACAAGCCCAAAGCTCTTCTTTTGTGATATAATCATCAAGCAACTGCTTGTTATCCATCACAAATACTCCATTATTTTCATCTATATTTTTACCTACTTCCTCAAGACGGTCACGTGTATCCATCATGATTTTACGAGGGCTCAATTTTTTTCCAGTTTGGTTTGCAGGACATTCACTTGTACAACGACCACATTCTGTACAGCTATATGAGTTCATAAGTTGCACCCAGTTAAGATCTGTCACATCACTTGCTCCAAATTTCCCAACCTCAACCTCCTCGGTACCTTCGGCTGGAGCTGCAAAAGGATCTGCATCTGGGTCCATCATAAGCATTACCTCATCTGTTACCGCTTTAAGGTTATCAAACTCTCCTTGAGGTTTAAGCTTAGCATACCAAGTATTTGGGAATGCTAGAAGAATGTGTAAGTGCTTTGAATAATATAGGTAATTTAAGAAAATCAAGATACCTACAATATGTATCCACCATGCAGCACGCTCTACAATCACAAGTGCGCTTATTGACATTCCGTCAAAAAGTGGAGCAATAAAACTACTTATTGGGAATGCACCTGTAATACTACCATCTGCCGAAGCATAATGATCTGCTCCCATCATTTGCAATTGTAAATCTGCGGCGTTCATTGTAAGAAATAAACCCATTAATACCACCTCAAAATATAAGATGATGTTACCGTCAGACTTAGGCCATCCTTTAAGTTCTGGACTTAAGAATCGTTTTATGTTCATCACATTACGACGAAGCCAGAAAATAATTACGGCAACAAGTACTAGAAATGCAAGAATCTCAAAACTTCCAATTAAGAAGTCATAAAGTCCGCCTAGAAAACTAAAAATTCTGTGAGTACCAAAAAGTCCATCTATGATAATCTCGAGGACTTCAATATTGATAATGATAAAACCTACGTAAACAACTACGTGTAAAATTCCAGAAACTGGTCTCTTTACCATTTTATACTGACCCAAGGCAATTTTCGCCATGTTTCGCCAGCGTTTTGGCTTGTTATCGGATCGATCTACGTCCTTTCCTAGATTAATATTACGTAGAAGTTTCTTGATGTTTTTAACAAAAAAACCAACTCCTAAAACTAGAACAATGAGAAAAATGATGTTTTGTACGTATTGCATATAAATTCGTTAGTTAAGCTCGCGCCTACTGTAACGAATCTTTAGGCGGAGTGTACTCCCCTGGTTTTTTCCCGAAGAGTGAAAAATGTACATAACGTTTTGGGTTAAGCTTCATATCTTGAAGAAGATCTCCCATCTGGTTTGCTGTACGATCCAAATTTAAGTAAAGTTGATCATCATTCAAAAGTTTACCTACGGTTCCTTCAGGAGAATTTAACTTATTAGACAATTCTTGGAAATCTGCGATGGTTTTTTCTAAATCTGCAACCATTGTACCCATTTGAATTTTAGAAAGCGAATCTGATAATGTAGCAAAGTTGCCACTCATTTTATCTAGACTAGTAATCGTACGATCTAATTTATCTTGATTAGAAGCTAGCAATCCATTTACAGATTTAGATATCCCTTTCATCTCACGAGAAGCTGCTGTAAAGTTTGCGATGGCATCTCTCAAGTTTGCCCTCGTATCTCTATCTAATACTGAGTTCACATTAACTAATAGTGAATCTGTATCTCCTATAACTTTTTCTACTTGGTTTTGAAGTGGCGTAAGGCGTTCATTTACAAGTTCCATGATCCCTTCACCCATTTCACCAGGTAAGGTATCTCCAGACTTAGCATTTCTTCCTTTTTCGTAAGAAGGGACAATGGCAAGCGATTTACCGCCTATGAGTCCACCCCCATATACTCTAGCAAGACTATTGTTTGAAAACTCAAAATCCTTTTCCACTACAAACTTAACTACGAGCTTACCGCTACTGTCTGCAAAGTCTATAGACATTACTCTACCTACTGGCAATCCATTAATAGTTACTTGAGATGATGGTGCAAGACCTTCTACATTATCATACTTTGCATAAAGTATTTTACTCTTATCTAAAAGATTATTGCCTTTGAGGTAGTTGTAGCCAAATATAACGAGCAGCAGTGCTGCGATAACTAGAATGGCGGTTTTTATTTCTTTAGACATTAAATAAGATGCTTATTGGTTAAAACAAATGTAGGTCAATTGTTAAAGGCAGTCCTAACGTATAAGACTAATTTAACACTTGATTGAGTGGCACTTTGATATTATCCTTATTAAATGACACGATAAAAGCCTCTTTGTACCCTTTATTTTTTGCTTCTTGTAATTGTGTACGAGCTAAGTTATAGTCTGAGGTTGCGCCATAATAATACTTATACAAACGGCCATCTTTAGAACGACTTACAGACTTAAGACCCTTAAAATTATAAGATTTAGTTTCTAGTTTACGTTTACTCGCTGCCAGTTGTACTTTAAAGGTCACACCCTCTACTACCTTAGACTTAGGTGTCGCAATAGGAGTCGTAGTTTTTACAATCACAGGATTTGCAATCTCAACACGCTCGTTCATCTGTATACTCTTCTTATAATTAGTAACAGCTTTACTAATTGCCTTTGCCATTTTATCTTGACCAGCAGTAGAGTTTAAGAATTTTCCCTCTTCATTATTAGTAAGAAAACCTGTTTCTATAAGCACACTAGGCATTACAGATCTGTGCAACACCCAGAAAATAGCTTGCTTCACACCGCGGCTGCTGCGCTTCACGCTACCTGTAAATTCATTTTCTACAAAGCTTGCTAGGTTTATACTTTGATCAAGGTATTCCTCTTGCATAAGCTCAAGGCCTATACTCGTCTCTGGACTATTAGGATCAAAACCTGCATATCGCTTTTCATAGTTTTCCTCAAGTAAGATTACTGAGTTTTCTTTTTTGGCAATTGCCATATTTTTAGCGTTACCGTCTATACCAAGTACAAAAGTTTCCGTTCCTTTTGCTTGTGAGGAGTGGGAATTACAATGTACACTTATAAAAAGATCTGCATTTGCATTGTTTGCAATATCTGCTCGTTCCCATAGTTCTAAGAAAACATCTGTTTTCCTAGTATAAATCACTTCTACATCAGATTGCTTTTCTAATTCTTTCCCTAAGGCTAGCACTACATTAAGCGCTATGTTTTTCTCATAGTACCCATTCCCCCGGTTACCACTATCACCTCCACCGTGCCCAGCATCGAGAACAACCTTGAATTTTTTAGAAGAATTATTGGATTGCGCTTTCGCGAAAGCGCCTGAAAAACAACTCACTACAAGCAGTATAGTTGTTAAATAAATATTAAATATGTTTTTTTTACGCATCATTTATATCAAATATGACTCTTTTGAACGTTAGGTATTAAATTGATCTATGTAAATAAGGTAACGTGCATTACACGCTTGTTATTTTCAAAATTGTAATTCTAGGGCTGTAGCCGAAAAAAATATACGTAATTTTGACACTTTAATTGATAATTATTTGCACAAAAATAGGCTAATCGCATTGCAAACAAAAACTGCACACTTTCTTATTGTACTCTCTCTTTGCTTGCTACCATTGCTTACGGCAAGTGCACAGGAACTCCCATCCAAGAATGATGCCAGACGCGTACCTGCAAGGGATACTACGTTGATTCAATCTGCAACTGAAGGTTTTGCTAGGCTTGATTCCATCACTCCTACCGTAGTTGCTATAGAAGACACTACCAAAACAATACAAGATTCTATAAAACAAAAGCCCGAAACCCTTACAGACAAGGTTGTTTACAAAGCAACAGACTACCAGCGCATATCACAACGTAAAAAGAAAATCTACCTTTATAATGAGGCAGAGATTGTGTATGAAGACATGAAAATAAATGCCGGTGAAATCATTCTCGATTATGAAACTAACACCGTATTTGCTCGAGGAATAAAAGATTCTGCTGGAAATTATTCTCAAATTCCCTTTTTTGTTCAAGGTCCTAACCAAGTAAAGCCAGATTCCATAAAGTTTAATTTTGATACGCAACGAGCTCTTATTTATGGTTCGCGCGTTGAAAAAGCTGGCGGACAGCAAATAAATTTAAAAGCAGAGCGTAGTAAAAGAGTAAATGACTCTGTAATCTTTATGAGTAATGTAAAGATATCTACCTCTGAAGATCTTGATAATCCAGAATATTACTTTCTCGCTCGTAAAGTAAAATTTGTACCTGGCAAAAAACTTGTTGCTGGACTTACTAATATGTACATCGCAGATGTTCCTACTCCTATAGGTTTACCTTTTGCTTTTTTCCCTATGGAAAAGGAAACTAGCGTATCTGGCTTTATATTACCTGGACCAGGAGAAAGTAGAGAGCGTGGATACTCACTAACAAATGGTGGATATTATTTTGCGCTTAGTGAGTATTTTAATCTAGCACTTACAGGTGATTATTATACAAACGGTAGTTATGCCTTTAGAGCAGACACTGATTATAAGGTGCGTTACAAGTACAACGGTAGGTTTAGTTTCAGTTCTGAGCGTATCTTGTTTAGTGAGCGTGGTCTTCCAGACTTTTCTGAGACTAATACGTATAACATACGCTGGAATCACAGTCAGGATACGAAGTCTAGCCCTAACAGTAGATTTTCGGCCTCTGTAAACTTAGGTAGTAGTAACTTTTATAGACAATCACTTAACCAGGCCAACACAGGTAACTTCTTAAATAACAACTTTAGCTCTTCTGTTTCGTACTCACGCACGTTCCCTGGTACAGTCCCTGTGAATCTAACGGTTGCTGCGACTCACAGTCAAAACTCACGAACGGAAGAAATCACAATGTCACTTCCTACTACCCAACTTAACGTAGATAGAATTTATCCATTTGCAGGAAAATCTGGATCTAAGAAAGGGCTTATTAAAAATGTAAACCTGAGTTACGCATTAAGAGCAGACAATCGTTTTAGAACAAACGACGATGAGTTTTTTACTGCAGCTATGTTTGAAGGTGCAGAAACTGGAATAAGACATAGTATCCCTATTGCAACCAACTTTAAACTCTTTAACTACATCAGTGCTTCGGTAAGCGGTAGTCTTGAGGAAAGTTGGGTATTTAAAACTATAGATCAACGTTTTGATGAAGAAATCAATGCTGTAGTACGAGATACTGTAAATGGTTTTGATGCGTATAGAACCTACAGAGGTGGATTGAGCTTAGGAACGACCGTTTACGGAACTTTCAATTTTAAGGAAACTAGCAAGATTCAAACCATACGTCACGTAGTACGACCATCATTAAGTTGGTCATATACTCCGGCTTTTGATCAGTTTTACGAGACCTACACACGACCTGATCCTAATGATGTGACAGATCCTCAAAATGTAGAAGTAGAGTATTCAAGATTTGACGGAGGATTCTTTGGTGCTCCTAGTAATCGCGTTTCTAATTCGCTCTCATTTAGTCTTGCTAACACACTAGAAGCAAAAGTACGGAGTAAGGATAGCACAGATACAGAGCCCAAGAAGATAAAGCTTATCAATAACCTCAACATTAGGACCTCTTATAACTTTGCTGCAGATGACCTTAAGTTATCACCTATTTCTGTAAACGGATCTGTTCCTATTTTACAAGAGAAGCTTGACGTGAACTTTAGTGCAAACTTAGATCTCTACGCACTTAATAGTGCAAACCAGCGAATAAACACACTTAACATAAATAATGGTGGTAGTCTCTTTAGACTTACCAGCGGACAGGCGAGTTTTGGGTACAGCTTTTCTAGTAGAGATTTTGACAAAGATGCTAAGGCGGGTGTAAATAAAGATCGCACAGAAAACGAAACCTTTGCCGGTGGTGGACGTCCAGATGACTTATTAGGAAAAGGCGTTGACATTACAGGAAACACAAACGCTGGAAATCGAGAGCCAGAAGACGAAGAAGAAAAAGAGATTGAATTTTATAGGTTTAAAATTCCGTGGAATTTACGCTTTGGGTATCAAGTAGGATACGCAAACAATGCACGTCAAAACGATGTAAGCTCTCACTCTATCGTAATAAGCGGAGATGTAAAATTAGGAAATAGATGGACTGTGGGTGGATCTACTGGATATGATCTTGCAAACCCAGGTATCACTTTTACTTCACTTAATTTTGCGCGTGATCTTGAGAGTTGGAACATGCGTTTCAGCTGGGTTCCTCCTGTAAATTCAGATCCTAGTAGAACTTCTTGGAATTTCTTTATCGGGATTACTGGTAACTTACTTAGTGATATTAAATACGATAAACGCCGTACTCCAGATCAACAATTATAAGTACGAAATGTATAATCACGCTTTCGCGAAAGCGTAACAAATACCATTACTCATGAAAAAAATTATCACAACATTAAATGCTCCGGCTCCAATAGGCCCTTACAACCAGGCAACATTAGTAAATGGAATGCTATACACTAGCGGACAGATTGCTATCATACCGGCAACTGGTGAGCTTTTTAAAGGAAGTATAGAAGAAGAAACTGAACTTGTTATGCAAAGCGTCAAAGCGATTCTTACAGAAGCTGGAATGACTTTTGAAAACGTGGTCAAGACTTCCATCTTCATTAGCGATATGGAAAACTTCGGAAAGATTAATAGTGTGTATGGAAAGTACTTTGATGAAGCTACAGCTCCTGCAAGAGAAACGGTAGAGGTGGCAAATCTTCCTAAATATGTGAATGTAGAAATAAGTGTTATCGCTGCTGAATAAGCTAACCTACACTCCAAATAATTCTGAGAGCTGCTTGTAAAATCTCAATTCATGATTTTTACAAGCAGCTCTTTTAGTAAGTCGTTACTTGCAAAAGCACTCGCTCCTACCCCTTTACTCTTTACATCAACTTCTCTTATTAAGGAGATACATGCACTTACTTTTTTCATAGGGTAATTGCGACCTGCAGTAATATATTCATCTACAAAAAATGGCGAGACACCCAGTGCTCTTGCTACCGTAGTCTTATCCTTTTGAGGAAGTCCGTGATATTTGAGAATACTCGCAAACAAACTAAACAACTGGCTCACTGTTAAGACCAGCGGATTATCCTTAGGATTCTGTGTAAAGTATTGTGCAATGCGCTGTGCCTTCACGATATCTTTTTCTGAGATTGCTTTGCGTAACTCAAAAATATTGAAGTCCTTACTTATCCCAATATTCTCCTCGATGGCTTGTGGTGTAATCTCACTCCCTTTAGGCAAAATAAGCATCAACTTATTGAGCTCATTAATTACTTTCCCTAAGTCATTCCCTAGATAGTCTACTAGAATTTGTGCCGCTTTAGGTTGGATATGGTATCCCTCATCTATAAGCACGCGACGCAACCAGTCGCCTACTTGGTTTTCATAGAGTTTCTTGCTTTCATAATGAACTCCGTATTCCTTTAAGGCTTTTGCGAGTGCTTTACGTTTGTCTAGCTTCTTATATTTATATGCCACCACCAGCACTGTTGTAGGCTGCGGGTTTTTTACATAAGCGGCTAGCTTCTCAATCTGGCGTGACAAATCTTGCGCTTCTTTTACAATCACTACCTGGCGTTCTGCCATCATAGGATAGCGCTTTGCGTTGCTCACAATATCTTCTATGGTCACGTCACGACCATAAAGCACCACTTGATTGAAGCCTTTTTCGGCTTCATCGAGTAGATTATGCTCTATATAATCTGAGATTTGATCTATAAAATAAGGTTCTTCCCCACTTAAAAAGTAAATGGGTTTTATGATTCCTTTTTTAATGTCTTCAACTATGTTTTTTGCGTGCTTCACCTTTGGGTTTTCCTGCAGAACTCGTACTATTGTGGTATGCAACAACTCTCTTTTCCTGCATACTCTTTCAGACTCAAAAGTAGCGAAAACAAACGGTATATTTTTGACGTCATTCGTAAAAAATTCTTGGTACTCACTCCCGAAGAATGGGTGCGACAACACATATTACAATGGCTCCTTACCGAAAAAGGATATCCGCTAAGCCTTATTAATGTTGAGAAAGAAATAAAAGTAGGTAATACGCGCAAGCGTTATGATATTGTCATTTTTAATAAAGATGGCTCCCTCCTACTTATTGTAGAGTGTAAAGCTCCTGCTATAAAAATCACCCAAGAAACCTTTGATCAGATAGCCCGTTATAATTTGCA
This sequence comes from Dokdonia sp. Asnod3-C12, assembly GCF_045063975.1. Lineage (NCBI taxonomy): Bacteria > Pseudomonadati > Bacteroidota > Flavobacteriia > Flavobacteriales > Flavobacteriaceae > Dokdonia > Dokdonia sp. Asnod3-C12. Next base: position 2,808,283 of record NZ_JBEFNY010000003.1, on the reverse strand, counting down.
ATTACAAGCAGATTACTTGATGGTGAGCAACGGACTTTCACATTATTATTGCCAAGTAGACACAGTAGCAGAGCGTTATGACTTCTTGCGATCACTACCAGATTATGAGCGAGAAGTAAAATAAGTACGCTTTCGCGAAAGCGGAATCCCATAAAAACCTTTTATTTGTAGTGTGAACACAGCCATCGTCATCTTAAACTGGAACGGAAAAGAACTACTTGAACGATTCCTTCCCACTATTATTGAGCATAGTGAAGACCTCGCAACTATTTATGTAGCCGATAACGCAAGTACAGATAGCTCTGTAGGTTACGTGCAAGAACACTTCCCGAGCGTTCACATTATAAAGAATGCAGAAAATGGTGGTTATGCAAAGGGTTATAATGATGCACTTAAAACCATAAAGGCAGATATCTATGTACTCATTAATAGTGATGTGCAAGTGACTAAGGGCTGGCTAGCACCTATGATTGCTCTTTTTGACGATCCTAGAGTATCTGCGGCGCAACCTAAAATTAAAGATTTAAAAAAACCTACGCACTTCGAGTATGCAGGTGCAGCTGGAGGTTTTCTAGACAAGTTAGGCTATCCGTATTGTAGAGGTAGACTATTTGACACTTGTGAGGAAGATATAGGACAATACGATACTACCGTAGAGGTACAATGGGCAAGTGGCGCTTGTCTCTTTGTAAGATCATCTACCTTCTGGGAAGTGGGAGCGCTAGACGAAATATTCTTTGCTCATCAGGAAGAAATAGATTTATGCTGGCGAATTAAAAACAAGGGATATCGTGTACTCGCTTGTGGTGATAGCGAGGTATATCATCTAGGCGGAGCTACATTACCCTCTGCAAACCCAAAGAAGACATTTTATAATTTTAGAAATACGCTTTTTAATGTTGTAAAGAATATTAAGGGGTTCAAAGCGCTGTTTATCATATTTTCAAGACTTGTACTTGATGGCATTGCGGCACTAAAGTTTCTATTTTCTGGGCAGCCTAAGCATCTTTTGGCTATATTGAAAGCTCATTTAAGTTTCTATTTACACATACCTGCGCTATTAGAAAGACGCTTACATCTAGTATCTTCTAGACGTTATGCCGAAACAACTTCTATTATATGGAGCTATTTCATACAAAAGAAAGGCACCTATAGAGACTTAAGTAGAAAACCATAAATTACTGTTAACAATCACCTATGACCCTACGGTTTTAGTACATTTAACATTCATTTTAAAAGTTACACAAACTATGAAACGATTATTGATTGCTGGTATTACCAGCGCCCTACTGCTTACTTCTTGCGTTTCTAAGAAAGAATATGCTGCGCTTGAGGCAAGACAACAAGAAACTCAAGACCTATTGAACTCTGCTACGGTAAAGTTAAATTCTTGTCTAGAAGAGAAAGCAAGTGCTACTACTCGTGTGAAGTCACTAGAAGAGCGCATTGCAGAAATGAGAAAAGACAGAAATGACCTTATCCAAAGTTCTAAAGACCTTACTATGCTCACAAAGCAAGGAGCGTCTAACCTAGAAAAGTCACTAGAAAGCTTAAAAGAAAAAGATCTTAAGATTAACCGTCTTCAAGATGCCCTTACTAAAAAGGACAGTGTTACACTTGCACTAGTTACTAGCCTTAAGAAAGAAGTAGGTATTAATGATACCGATATTGAAATCAATGTTGAGAAAGGTGTGGTTTTCATATCACTTTCTGACAAGGTATTATTTAAGAGCGGAAGCTATAACATTACTTCAAGAGCAGAAGAAATCTTAGGAAAGGTTGCTACTGTAATTAATGGTAAACCTAACTTTGAAGCACTTGTAGAAGGCCACACAGATAACGTTCCTTATAATAAAGGAGGTGTTCTTATAGACAACTGGGATTTAAGTGCAAAAAGAGCTACAGCTATCGTAAGAAAGTTAGTAGACTTAGGAGCAAATCCTGCACAGCTTATTGCTGCTGGACGTAGCGAGTTTGTACCGCTAGTAGATAACAGCACTGCAGAAAACAGATCTACAAACCGTAGAACGAAGATATATGTACTTCCTAAGATTGATCAATTTTATGACATGATTGAGCAAGAAATGAAGAACATGTCTGGAGAAGATGTGCAAGTAGAAGAAGGGAACTAGGAATCTCATTAGATAACTCTTACAGAGAAAAGCGACTATCGGCAAGATAGTCGCTTTTTTCGTTTAACAACACAGATGAGATTTCAAAAAGCGTACTCGAACGTCAAAATCATCGCTCAAAGACACAATTTAAACGTTTAAATGTTAAAATTTAGTGTACTTAGTCGATTATCGTCTTAATTGTGCGGTTCATAGAGGTTTTCACAATACTTTCGTATGTATAGTAAATTAAAACCGTCCCATCATGAAGAATTTTACTCTTGTTATCTTAGCTCTTTTCTGCTCATCAATACTTGTTGCAGGAATCTCTCCAAAGGAAAAGCAAGCTCTTGTAGACTTATACAATAGCACTAATGGAAATGAGTGGACAAACTCTTGGGATCTTGCACAAACTCCAGAAAACTGGATGGGTGTTACTATCATTAGAGATAAAGTATTTGCGGTAAGTCTTGAGGACAACAATCTTACTGGTACTATTCCAGCAAGTATAAGTGACCTTACAGGGCTTAAAATATTAAATCTTCAGAAAAATAATCTTCAAGGAACTATACCTGCTTCTTTAGGTGCAATAAAAGGTCTTAAAACAATCAACTTAGCTTTAAACAAACTTGAAGGGAACATTCCTAGCGAGATTCTTGCGATGGGAAGTCTAGAGTATCTAGATCTTTTCTTTAATAACTTAAGTGGAGAATTGCAGAACGATGTAGCTGGATTAAAAAACTTGAAAAGATTAAGTCTTGCAAATAATGACTTTAGAGGAAAGCTTCCTGTAGCAATCACTTCATTAGAAAAACTTACAGACTTACAATTAAGTAGTAATAACTTTACTGGTAAACTACCTAACGGTCTTGCAGCGTTACCACAATTAAAGAAGCTTAACCTTTTTGACAATAACTTCACAGGTGAGTTTCCTACTAAGCTTAATACTCTTAACTTAGATGAGCTTACGTACAATAACAACAACTTTACAGAAACGGCTACCCTACTTGCGGCTGGCGAATAATTTACTAGTCTTTAGGTTAGATTAGTAAGTACCCCAAATCTTTAATTAGATTTAGTTAAGAGCCTCTCCCTTTGGAGAGGTTTTTTAATAGGTATCTATTTTATAATTCTGGGCTTCCTTTTCCCTCTCTTATGAGGATAGGCTCATCACCCGTAAGATCGATTACGGTAGAAGGAATATTACCTCCATAACCACCATCAACTATTACATCAACACGGTTTTGCCATTTCTCAAAGATGAGTTCTGGATCTGTGGTGTATTCTATCACCTCATCTTCATCATAGATTGACGTAGAGATAATAGGATTACCTAGTGCTCTTACGATGGCTCTTGTAATCTCGTTATCTGGTACACGTATTCCTACTTCCTTTTTCTTTTTAAAGACACTAGGCAAGTTATTATTACCTGGCAATATAAACGTATAAGGTCCCGGCAGTGCTCTTTTAAGTATTTTAAACGTCTGCGTATCTATTTGCTTCACATAATCTGAGAGATTACTTAGATCCTCGCATACAAAGGAGAAGTTAGCCTTAGCTAGCTTTACTCCTTTTATCTGTGCAACGCGTTCTAGCGCTTTTGTATTTGTAATATCGCAGCCTAACGCATACACTGTATCACTTGGGTAAATGATAAGTCCGCCGTTTTTTAGGATTTTTACGATTTCCTGTAAGTCCCTGGGGTTCGGGTTTTCTTCGTAGAGTTTTATAAACTTTGACATGTCTGTATTTTTTTGTGAATGTACGAGTAACAATTAATATGAGAATCACGCTTTCGCGAAAGCGTAACTTCCCTAATCTACGCGCTCTACTTCGTCCTCAAGTTTGAGTACTTTATCACCATCTTCTTGCTCGATGTATAACGCCTTATTACCAGACTCACCATTGCGAGTGACTTCGCTGCCTTTAATGGTACGGGTCACTTTTTCTGTAAAAGTTTCGGTTACTTTTCCTTCTGCGGTACCGTTACCCCACTTCCACTGTACTTTTGTTCCTTCCTTGATCATAACTTTTTTATTTAAAGTTACTTATAAGCTTAAAATATCTCGCAGAAAGTAACGCAACCTTAACATAAAAGTAAAATCTGTGCGTTATACCTTAAAATTATCTTAATGAAACTACTATATATCCTCTGCTTACTGGCTGCAATGAGCTGGAGCTGCTCAGATAGTGACGAGACTACCACAGATGTCATTACTCCTGATACGGAGATGGAAGAAACTGCTGCTCTTGAGGCGCTTACCCTACTAGATGTTCCCTATGGTAATGATCCTGCGCAGGTGTATGATATCTATTTACCTGCAGGACGTAGTGCTGCCAAAACAAAGATGATTATCCTCATACACGGTGGTGGCTGGACAGAGGGAGATAAGGAAAATGTATCTGCTTTTATAAACCTGGTGCAATCACAACATCCAGATTATGGCGTGGTAAATATGAATTACATTCTAGCAGATCCGCCAGCAATACCGGCATTTCCTAATCAGTTTTTGGATGTGCAGGCGGTGATCAATCAGCTTAATGATACGAGTAGCGAATTGCACTTTAATAACGAGTATGCTTTTATAGGACTGAGTGCTGGTGCGCATATTGCGATGATGTATGACTATACTTATGATGTGGACGACCAAGTAAAATTTGTAGCCAATATTGTAGGTCCAGCAGATTTTACAGATCCTTTTTATGCAGACGGCCCAGGTTTTGAAATCTACATAGCTGCACTTACTGATGAAACTGCTTATCCTGAGGATGCAAATTACAGCGAACTATTAAGCCCTGCCAAAGTTGTCACAGCAAGTGCTAGCCCTACCCTACAATTTTACGGAGATCAAGATCCGCTGGTGCCGCTTACTAATGGTCAGCGACTAGATACGGCGCTTTCTAATGCTGGTGTTCCGCATATACTTACTATTTATGAAGGTGGTCACGGAGATTGGGATGCAACGAGCTATCTCGATGTACAGCAGAAAATAGGTGCTTACATCGACCTCTACTTACCTATAGAAGATTAATTACATATTGCTGAACAATATGACGAGATAGCAGGTGTTCCTGTATAGCTTTCGCGAAAGCGTACATATTACCATAAAAAAATGCTGACATCTAATAGACGTCAGCATTTGTGTTTTATATCAGCTTGTACAAGTACTAGCTTACAATCTCAAGCTTAGCAAATCGTAGTAACAACTTTTTGAGACCACCGTTTTCAAAATTAATTTCTGCTTTTTGATCTTGGCCTTTCCCTTCTAGTCCTACCACAATCCCTTTCCCAAAACGGATATGCTTTACCACCGTGCCCGCTTCTAGTGCTCCTGCGAGTGAAGAGACAGGCTCATCACCGCTAGTAGGTCTTATCTTGCGCAACTTGCGTAGCTGATCTTGTGATGGGTTACCCACTCTAGGAGGTGTACCGCTCACCGGCTTCTTTAATCGTAATTTACTTTTATCTACCTCGCCATACTCATCTATATCCATGAGTGACTTATAGCGATTTCTCATCATAGGCGTCTGGTAGTCCAGATACTTATCATCTATTTCCTCTATAAAACGGCTAGGCTCTGCATCTACCAGTTTACCCCAGCGATATCTAGACTCTGTATAGGTAAGGTATGCCTGCTTCTCTGCCCTTGTAAGTGCCACATAAAACAAGCGGCGCTCCTCCTCTAGCTCACTACGCGTGCTCATACTCATACCAGAAGGAAAGAGATCTTCCTCCATACCAACGATGTATACAAATGGAAACTCAAGTCCCTTTGCCAGGTGGATGGTCATTAACGCCACGCGATCATCATCACCCGTATCATTATCCATACTTGTGGCAAGTGCCACATCTTCTAGAAACTCTGCCAGCGAACCTGTAGTATCTGCCAGCTCCCTTTGCTCCTCTACAAAGTCGCGCATACCATTGAGTAGCTCCTCTATATTTTCTATACGAGCAACGCCCTCTGGAGTTCCATCCTTTTTAAGTTCTTGTAAGAGTCCCGTTTTCTTTGCAACCGTTTCTGCCACGGTAAAGGCATCACTTTGCTCATTAAGAATCTGGAAACTCTTAATCATCGTGACAAAATTCTTAAGCTTGGTCTGTGTACCGCGATTTATATTCATCGAGGGACCCAGCTGCTCTATTTTATCCATCACCTCAAACATAGAGCGCCCATAGTGCTTTGCAGCCACCGTAAGCTTGTCTATGGTCGTACCGCCTATTCCTCTTGCAGGATAATTAATCACACGTTTAAGTGCTTCCTCATCTTTTGGGTTAATAAGCACGCGCAGGTAACCCAGCACATCCTTAATCTCCTTACGTTGATAGAAGGATAAACCTCCATAAATACGGTACGGGATATCTCGCTTACGCAAGGCATCCTCCATCGCACGGGACTGTGCGTTTGTTCTATATAAAATCGCAAAATCCCCATTCATGAGCTGGTGATTCATTCTATTTTCAAAAATAGAACTCGCCACATAGCGTCCCTCCTCACCATCTGTAGGAGAGCGGTGCACGATAATCTCACCACCATCTGGGTTTGCGGTCCATACTGTTTTATCCAGTCTGGTTTTGTTTTTTTCTATCACACTGTTTGCCGCCTCCACAATCACTTTTGAGGAACGGTAGTTCTGCTCCAGGCGGTACATCGCTACATTCTCATAATCCTTCTGGAAGTTCAAAATGTTATTAATATTTGCCCCACGGAAGGCGTAGATACTCTGCGAGTCATCTCCGACCACACAGATATTCTGAAACTTATCAGACAGCGCCTTTACAATAAGGTACTGGCTATGGTTTGTATCTTGGTACTCATCTACCAGTATGTATTTAAAACGATTCTGGTATTTATTAAGCACCTCTGGAAAACGGTTAAGCAACTCGTTTGTGCGTAGTAGTAAATCATCAAAGTCCATCGCTCCTGCCTTAAAACAGCGATCTACATACTCTGCATAAATCTCACCCATGCGCGGGCGTTTTGCCATCGCATCTGCCTCTACCAGCTCAGCATCATTTTGGTACGCACGTACCGTAATCAAGCTGTTTTTAAAAGAAGAAATACGGTTTTGTATCTGCTTATACTTATAGATATCCTTATCCAGCTGCAGCTCCTTGATAATCGCGCTTATTAAACGCTGGGAGTCTTGGGTATCATAAATCGTAAAGTTAGACGGGTACCCTAGCTTATCTGCCTCAATACGCAAGATTTTGGCAAAAATGGAGTGAAAGGTTCCCATCCATAAATTCTTTGCCTCAGAGCTACCCACAATATCAGAGATACGCTTTTTCATCTCACGTGCCGCCTTATTTGTAAAGGTGAGTGATAAGATGTTAAAGGCGTCTACTCCCTGTGACATGAGGTAAGCAATACGTAAGGTAAGCACACGCGTTTTACCAGATCCCGCACCTGCAATTACAATTAATGCTCCCTCTTTATGTAGTGTGGGAGCGCGTTGGGCCTCGTTTAAGCCCTCAATATATACTTCTAATTTTGAATCCATAGCAGGGGTACAAAGTACGGATTGATCACAAGAATTAAAACCACAATCCATGATTTTATAGCTCTTTTGTAAACAATAACAATAGCCACGCTTTCGCGAAAATATGACACCTCACACCTCCTGCGTTCCATGATAACTATTGCTAGCGAGAAGCAGTGTATTTCATTAAAAATGAAGATATTTAGCCTCCAAAACCAATCATCATGAGCACTTTCTATATCAATCATATTGCCATTTCTGTACAAGACGTAGCCGTCTCCATTGCTTTTTATCAAAAAGTATTTGGGCTTACCGAAATAGAAAACACCGCCTCTGTCTCCCCTACTCGCTGGCTCGCCCTAGGTGATGGCAAGCAACTGCACCTCATCCCAAGACCAGGCGAAACCGTAATCACAAACAAAGCAGTACACCTTGCACTTGCCACCGCAGACCTTGCTTCCTTTATCACGCACCTTAAAAGCCTAGATATAGAGTATGCCGACTGGCGAGGAACGCCCACTAAAGATTATGTGCGCAATGACGGGATACAGCAAGTGTACTTCCAAGATCCAGACGGCTACTGGATAGAAGTAAATGATGATGCCTAGCACCAAGATTTAGAATGCTGAAACTAACTATTTTACATTTTTTTACCCAAAATGAGGAAAGTCGTAAAGAAGTATGGGTTTGAGGTTGTAGATTAGCAAACCAATTGTAAGTTATCCTTAAAACAGGATAAGATGATAGTTTGACAATTAGCTATTTACAAACGACTATAAATACTTACAAACGTTTACAATGGGAAAGTTGCGTTTATACGCTGAAATAGAAATACGAGAAAATTAATAGAATAAGTCATCATAGCCTTGGTTTTACTGGGCTTCGGTGATGTGAATAACAGACTTGCTTATATGCAAGTTAGCCACAAATAAAAAAACACTACGAATGAAAGGAGAAATCACTACTAACTCTATAAAAATTGACAGATTAAGAAGTAAAATTATTGAGGGTAATATTAAAATTCCGCCATTTCAAAGAGAGTTTGTTTGGAAACAAGAACAAGTTATTGAGCTACTTGACAGTTTGATAAAAGATTATCCTGTTGGGAGTATTCTTCTTTGGGAAACAAAAGATGATTTGCCTGCAAAACGTAATGTTGGTGGTTTTGATTTACCAAATCCAACTGAAGATTATCCTATAAATTACGTACTTGATGGTCAACAAAGAGTAACGTCAATATTTGGTGTTTTTTGTTATGATTTGGATAATGTAGAAAACGAGGATTATGATTCTGCCATTTTTAATATAATTTATGACGTAACACGTGATGAATTTGTGAGTGAAACAGATACCATTGATAGCAATATCAATCTTCCACTTCGACTGATATTTGACAACTTCAATTTCAATAAATTTATTCAAGAACAGAGGCTGGATGAACAGAAAACAAATAAAGTCGTTGAAATTCAATCCTTATTTCAAAACTATGAGTTGCCATTAGTGACAATAAAAAAAAGAGAGAAAACCGAAGTTGGTATTATATTCGAAAGAGTAAATAATACTGGAACGCCTCTATCAACTTTAGATTTAATGATAGCTTGGACTTGGGTTGAGGATTTTCATCTTAAAGAAAAATTCGAAGATATATTTGAAACTTTAGAAGATAAGAATTTTGGAAATGTAAAGAATAAAGTTGTTTTACAATGTGTTAGCGCAATTATTAGCAAAACAACCAAAACCAAAAGTATTTTAGAACTAAATCCTCAAGATGTTAGGAATAATATGGATTTACTAAAATCAAGTTTAGAAAAAACAATTGATTTTTTGAGTACGCAATTTAATTGTGCTTGCTACGACTTCTTACCAAGAGTACAACAGATAGTACCATTGACGTATCTTTTTGCCCAAACAAATACATTAACAAATGAACAAAGCGATTGTTTAAAAAATTGGTTTTGGAGAACGTCTTTTTCAACGAGATATTCCGCTTCAACTGATCAAAAGATGGATGATGATATTGAATTTATTGACTTAGTTCTTAATTCAGACTTCTCAGGTCTAGATAAATATCAAATAAACTTAAGCTTAGGGCAATTAGAAAATCTGAAATTTTCAAAATCTAATTCTTTTGTCAGAGCATTGCTATTGCTTTTTGCACAAGAAAAACCACTTGATTTAACTAATGGAAATATAGTAGATGTTGGCTTGGCACTATCCCAATACAATAGAAAGCAATATCATCATATTTTCCCACGAGCATTTTTGAAAAGTAAAGGTCTAATAAATGACCAAATCAATCGCGCAGTTAACTTTTGTATTCTTCCTGCAAATTCAAATAGGTTGATAAGTGACAAAGAACCAGCAGATTATTTTACAAACATTATTCCTACCGCGAATATTGGAATAATATTAAAATCTAATTTGATACCTGAAGATATTAATATTTACAAAGACAATAATTATGACACCTTTTATAAGCAAAGGGCTGAATTAATAATGGAGAAAATAGCCAAATTAGGTGGCGAATAATAACTGTAGCTAACAAAGAACTGAGTTAAAAAACAAGTCTTTTTAATCTAATTACGATCTATAGATTTCATCATAAGCTCTTCCTATTTCTACGATGGCAAAGGCTTGTTTTAAGAATGTGACATTTAAATTTTGATAAATAGTAAGTCTTGCTGTAGTACAAAAGTTTGAGTTTTCAAAGTGCTATTTTTTCTTATACTGGACTTCGTAGTGCATTAAATATAATAATGAAAATAGAACAAAATTTATTAGAAGAAATCGAAAATGACTTAACACTAGAAATTGTTAAAAACAGAGATTATATACTTGAAAAAATAAGAGTTATTCTTAAACGAGATAGATACACCTTTCAAATGTTTAACGGCAAAGTTGGAGGGAAAAATAATATTTATGTTGATAGTGTAATGACTCAGTTTTCTGACTTTAATGATTTTTATAGTCAGTGGCTAAAAGGGGTCAGAAATGATTATGAAAAAAGGACTAAATATGGCTCTATAGAAGGACACAATGCTCAACTTTTAAAAGAGCCGAAATTAGAGAAATATATTCGCATATTTTTAGAGAGAAATTTCTACAGAAATCTTAAAGAAAGAACTAGACTCAAACCAAATGTAGAGTTATGGAAAGTTTGGTTTGGCTATAATGTTATATTCGGTCTTTTAATAGCACCCAAAAGAGAAGAAGGTACTTGGATAATTGACAAGAGTGAAATAAGAAGAGCTGATTATAGTTATTGGACAATAGGTCATGTATTTAAAGAAGGGCTAATAGACAATTCTTTATCCAAGCCGTTTTACATATACAATCTTGAACAATTTGAATCTATTTATTTATCAATATTTCAGCAACTATCTAATTCAGTATATGAGAAGCAAATTTGTGAAAAATACATAGAGTATTTGAGACAATCCGAAAATCTTGAATCTGAGCCTTTTTTAATCCCAGAAGTAAGGTATTTAGGGCTTGAGAAAAAGCACCTATATAGACTCGATTTTACTATTCTTAACTCACATACACAAGAGTACATCGGTTTTGAAATTAGTCCTGCTTCATCTCATATGAGTGTAAAGGGTCTAAAAGAAAAACAAAAAATTGTAAACGAAGAATTAAGTAAAAAGTGGCATAAAGAAATGCAAAAAAGGAATGACTATTTTGAATTATATGATATTACTACTATTACTTTAACGGAACATGATTTTCAAGATATAGATTCCTGTTGGTCACTTTTTGAAAAATATTTAAGCTCTAGATCAGAAGACAAGACAAGTGTTCAAAGTGAACTAAAGAGAATTTCAAATATATAAAAAAGTATAAGCTTACTTAAAGTTGATATGCGTTTACAAGCCAAGTCTATTTAGAAACTCGCAATAAAAAAAATCGAGCCGCAAAAAAACTGAAATAAAACAACCTTAAACAACATGGAAAAATCTGAATCAGGTGCGCCTATTTATCGTTACACAGAATCCAGCAGAAATGATTTTGAGTTAGCTACTGGAGGAGATCATATAGATAACGTTATCTCTTATATAAAAAATGACAACTCTTAACACTGAAATCATAAATATCATTTTAGAGCCTAAAAAGGAGGCGCTAATCAATGGGCTACTTTCAGTATTGAATGGAAAGGAAAATTCATATGTACCAGAAATTGCGAATCCAGACTTTTATGAAATATGGTTTTACAAAAGTTTTGATTTTAAATACATAATACTAGGTGCTAAAAATTATGTGGTTGAAGTATCTCAAAAAGAAGATTATAACTCACTGAAAGAAATAGTTGAAAAACATAATTTATCAATGGAATTAGATGAAGAAAAGATTAACTCGATTTTGTTGGAATTGGAGTTTGATTTTTTTTCAAAATGCTGGACTGAAGTAGAGCATATTTTAAATAAAAAAATAAGATGTTTCTTAATTGAGAACGCAATTCTTAGAGGTTGGGATGTAAACAAAGAGAAAATTGTGGACGGAGAAATTATTGGAGATATTCTAAATGAAGAAGGAATAACGAACAATTATTAAATATCTCAAAAACAATCGCTAACAAAGAGCTGAATTAAAACAACCTTAAACAACATGGAAAAATCTGAATCGGGTGCGCCTATTTATCGTTACGCAGAATCCAATAGAAATGATTTTGAGTTAGCTACTGGAGGAGATCATATAGATGATATATCGGATCATATTGAAAAACATATTGGAGAGATTCATATGGTGTTTCATGAGCTTATATCAGATCAAGTTCACATTGATGTACACTGGGTAAAGCCTACAGAAGAAAGACCATTTCATACACTCGTTACTTCTGGCATGAGTGATAAGGCAATGAATACACCAGAAGATGTAATAGATTGCGATTATGCAGAAATAAGTATTTGTCTACCGGCTGAATGGAAAATCTCTGAAGAAGACTTTAAGGATGAAAACAACTACTGGCCTATTAGATGGTTAAAACAAATAGCTAGATTCCCTCACGAATACAACACTTGGGTCGGTTACGGACACACCATACCCAATGGCAACCCCGCTGAGCCTTTTGCTCCAAACACACAGCTTAACACCATGGTACTCTTACCAACTATTGTTTTTAACGAAGATTTCCATTCTCTAAAGTTGGCAAACAAAACCATTGACTTTTATTCATTGATTCCTCTCTATAGCGAAGAAGTTAATGTAAAGATTAAAAAAGGCGTAGAAGCGCTTTTTGACGGTTTTGATAAACATGCTGTGACAGATATATTCGAAATTAACAGACCTAACACTGCTAAAAGAAAAAAGCTTTTTGGGTTATTCTAGGGTGGATAACTATTGAATTAATGAACTTAAAAATATGACTTGTGTTTAGCATTAAACGGTTTGGTCTTTTTATAAGTCAACCTCTATGTAAAGCACTCTTAATAACCATTAAAAACTAAATAAATGAAAAAATTATTACTTCTATTACTAATCACAATATCTGGAAACTCATATGCTCAATCTAGTCCACAAGATTTAATTGACACCTTTTTTGAAACATATGAAAAAGACGCTGGTAAAGCTGTAAAAGAATTATATGAGACAAACAAATGGACTGATAGAATAAAAGATGATATCGATAAAATTATTGGTACTGTGAATGGGTTTTCTGAAAGCTACATGGGTAAGTACTATGGATATGAAATCATAACTACAAAGAAATTTGCTGAGAGCTTTGAATTATATTCATACCTAGTAAAATACGATAGACAGCCCCTTAGGTTTATATTCAAATTTTACAAACCAAATGACAAATGGGTATTATATTCATACGCTCTTGATGATAACTTAGATAATGAAATTCAAGAAGCAGCAAAACTCTATTACTTAGAATTAGATAAAAACTAAACTTAATAGCACCAAAAAAATCATACAAGTGCTATCAACAGTTACCATAATAACAGCTGTATTTTTTGTTTACAATTGGATCATGAATGATGATGGAATTGATTCTTCCTTCACATTAATTACTATCGCAATGGTTTTAGGGATTATATTTTTGGATAAAAAACACAAAAGCATAAAGGCGGAATTACAAACACGAGAATAGAATACGCAATTATAAAAAACTAACTATAAATGAAATATTGGATTATCTCACAAACTGAATTATTAGACAAATACCTAATAGCCAATGAAAAGGCTATTTGGATAACTGATTTAACTAAGGGTTCAAATATCAATGACCTTATCGATTCAAAAAGTTTAGGAGCGGTACAAAGTATTCATTATGAAGATTTAAAAGAGATTGTATTTATTGATACAGATGATACCATAGAATTAAATTTCAAGGATGACAAAACCACCGACGAGGAATTCCAACTTGATAAAGATGTCTATTCAAAAATTCGTGACTATTTAAAGGCCAAATTGAAAGGAACGGAGTTGAAAAATTATTCTGTTTTTAAACAAATCATACCTCAGCTAGTTATTCTAGGTATTATTTCAATTTTCACTGTAGCAACCTATGCGGCAGCAGTAGAAGCAGAAAGTGGAGGAACTGTAAGAACAACAGGCAGAAGAGCCTGGCTAAAGAAAATAATTGCATCTACTGGAGAATTGCTTGGAACTACAGGAACTCTTATAATTGGACTAAGTTTAATTGGACTCTGTATTTACTTCTTAGCTAAGAAAATTCAGCATCCAAAAAAGGGTGAAATACTAAAAATCACAAATTCCCCAAGATTGAGCATGTAGTGATAGAACTTGGGTGTTGATGGAGTGTCATTTAAAATTAGCTTAATTAAAACATAGACTACTGGGTATTGCTCTGTTCATACTTTCAAGCTTACTTTGAGCTAGAAACGTTATTAAAATCATTGAAAAGTAAACACATGAAAAATATTATACTCCTTACTTTACTATTAATTTTCTCTTATCAGGTGAAGTCTCAAAGCACTTATAAGAAAGAAAGAACATTTTCAAAAAAATGTTATTGTTATGTTGTAAATGAAGATTTGACCAAAGAATATAAAGAGGTAAGTTGTAGACTTACCAAGCTTACCACAGAAGAATTAACCTCATTACAATCTAAATTAAAAGACCTTAATTATGACGTTGATATTACGGGTGTTATTGACCAGAAAACCAACGTTGCATTTCTAAAAGATAAAAAGGAAAGTAGAGTAAGAAAGCGTGCCGAAAGAAAAAGATTGAAAAGAGCTAAAAAGAATAAAAAAGAGGAAACTAGTTCATTTAAATCATGAATAAGGTATACAAGCAAAGAACGCTATTCACAATAACTTGTAATTAAATTACACTAGTCAATCACAATCATACTATAACCTATGAAATCACTCTTTTTAGTTTTATTCTCCTTTATCGCTACTCTTACATACTCTCAGAAGAAGGAAGTTCTGACTTTCAAATTTGATGATATTAATATTGAATACACACGACTTGATTATTCAAATTATGGAATAACGCAATATTTTATCACAATGCATGAAGACAATACTTATCTAAACGCTATTGAAAAGAAATCTATTAATTGCTTGAGAAAAAAAGTAAGATTATATCACACCTTGTACTTCTTTTTAAAAATCCCACCAATTATTAAAAGTACAACCGAAAGAAAAAGATTGTTTTCACAATTTATAAAACATCTGAAGCTTCAAGAAAAACAAAACAATGTCAATCTGTACTTAAATTTTGATTTGGACTATTCTGGTGATTATATATCAGAACACGATAATGTAAAGAGGATTATCACTGGTATATATCCAAAGAAAATCTGCAAAGTCCTTTCTATTAGATAATAAAAAAAATAAACTAATTATTTAAAATTAACAAATGAGAATAAAAGCATCATTACTATTAATACTAAGCTTATTATTATTTAGTTGCTCTAAGGACGAGGATCCAGATTTGAGTTCAGAAAATAAAATCCTCTCATTTAAAATTACTTCAAATGGAGATGCTTTTAATGGAGTAATAAATGAACAAAGTAAAACAATTACTCTTACCACTGTTGCGCTTGAGACCAATAGTACTTTGGTTCCTGAAATATCTATTTCTCAAAACGCAACAATATCACCAAACCCTTCAAGTGCTCAAGATTTTAGTCAAAATATAACATATGTTGTTACGGCAGAGAATGGAGAACAGACAACTTATACCGTAATCACCAATAATACTCCAATAGCGAGTGAAAAGAAAATTTTAAGTTTTCAACTAAATATTGATGACGAAGTATTTGATGGAGTAATCAATCATGCTTCTTTAACAATTGAGATAGAAACTGATAAAAACCCATCATATGTATCGCCTATAATTATGATATCAGATGGTGCTACAATCTCACCTAATAGTAGTGAACCTCAAAACTTTAATAGTGACATACAATATACTGTAACAGCAGAGGATGAAACTTCTAATGTTTATACTGTAATGACTAAGTGGATATCATTTAATTCTGTGAACAGCGCAATTAGCACTAGTGACATTGCTACTAGATATTATAGTAATGCAACTCCTTATGTTAGGACTACCTATGTAGATTTATCTATTCCAAACTCGAATATAATTTTAGAGAACGATGCTAATAGTTATGAAATCGCGCCATATAACTATACTACTTACGAGAATAATGATTTATTAAACACCTCATTTCAATTTGAATTTCCTACAGATATTGTAACCGCAATAGACTACAAACTAAAATATATAGTTGATGGCCAAGTAAAATCTGTTTCTCCTTTTAATCTTGATGTCCTATCAGAAAATGCACCAGAAATTATATCTTCTAACCAAACAAATTATAGTTATAATGACACATTAATCCTTTCGGGAAATAATTTACTGCCTGGTCTTAGAGTTGTCGCGCATAACGGTTTAATTTATCAATTTAATGAGTCGTCTGTTTCTGTAAATGATGATGGAACTGAGCTAACGTTACCTCTTGATTCCAACATCAATATGTTTCCTTCTTGGGTAGGTGGAACTTCACCTTCTGAGACGCCTCTTATAATGTATTATAATGCTAGAAATGGACAGACTTTAGTAGTTGATTTTAATTAAAATTTATTTAATAAATAACAACTTGTTTAATAACTCTATTATTTAAAAAAAAATAATTAAAATGAAAATACTCTTACTGTGTTTATGTACCCTTTTCTCTAGTTACTGCTATGCTCAAGGATCTTTTAATTATGTGAATGAAGATGGTACTCCTTGCCCCAAAGGAGTATTTGGTCCAAGTAAACTAGAGGGTAAAATTGTTAACTGTTTAAAAGAGGGAGAATGGAGAAAATATTTAAAAGATGGAACTTTATATGCCATTGAAAATTATTCTAAAGATACGCTCAATGGTTTAGTATCAAGATTTACTAATGGCGGCGTGTTGTACATAAAAAAAATGTACAAAAAAGGAGCACTTAATGGTGTATATGAAAAGTATCATACCTCAACAAAAGGGCTTCAAACGAGAGGATATTATAGAGACAACATAAAAGATAGTGTTTGGAGTGAACACAATATTTTCAATGGAAGTATTCGGTCGAAAAAATTTTACGACATGGGGAAACTAGTGACAGAAAAAGAATATTACACTATTAAAAGCGGCGATTAAGAGATTTTAAATAAAAAATCACCATCAGCTTTGTAGTAGATGAGAATGGAAAATTGACTGATTTTGAACCTCTAAATAGTACTAGTTTGAATTTTGAAAAAAAAGCAATCCGCCGACTTGAACAATTACCTAAGTGGAATCCAGCAACCCGGAATGGTAAGGCTGTCAAAACAAAATTTCAAATACCACTTACATTTAAGCATTGATAATGCATTGCGCTAAAAACAAATCTTTACAATATAACTTGAACCTAAAATTTTCGCCGTAAGGCTAAAAACAATAACAATGAAACATTCATTAATAATCACCCTACTTCTATTATCCATTTCTAGTATTGTTGTTGGGCAAGGATTACCATCACAAAAAACGGAGCGTCACCTTCAAATTAAGGGAACGAATATTTTTATGATTCCTCCAGCATCGTTTGCAGCTTCAAGCAATTTTAAGGGTTTTCAAAATCCACAAGACCCATCTTCCATGATTATGGCTTTTGAAATCCCAGGGCCTTACAGTGAAGTATCAAAAGGGTTTAATGCAGACATGCTCAAGACACAAGGCATGGAAATGAAAACCAGAAAGGAAATTAAAGTAGGTAACTATAGTGGAATACTTCTAGAAATAGAACAACCCGCAAACGGGATGATGTTTTCAAAACACATTCTTATTTATGGTGACGAAAAATCTAGCACCTTACTAAATGGTGTGTATGTAAAGGATTCTCTTGAATTAGGTGAAAAAATAAAACAAAGTGTGCTAAGCACTTTTGTGGACGCTACGGTAGAAAACAACCCTAGAGAGGCACTTAATTACTCACTAAATGAAGATGTAGGCTCTTTAAAATATCTAGCAGTAATAGGTAATGGAATGCTCTTTAATAGAGATCTAAAAACACCAACAGAAAGTATTGATAAAGCAAGCTTACTCACCGATAAATCTTTTGCAAAAGTAAATATCCCAGATAAAAAATTGTTTTGTATCTCGCGATTAAAAAAATACCCTGATGACTACTCGGTAATCCCAAGCAAGGGAATCAACGATATAACAATTGACGGACTAGATGGTTTTGAGCTCTTTGCCACAAATAATGACGACAATCTCGAAGAGATGTATCAAGTGATTTTATTTGATGAAAATGGAGGGTATTATTTATTTGTAGGAACCTACGTCCCTGGAAGTAGTCAAGCAATATCAGACATAAAGAACGTTGTGCAAACTTTTGAAAGGAAGGAGTAGTTGTGATTAGTATATTGCTTTTAAGATGGTAAATTCTTTAAAAACACTCTTCTTACGTCTACGCAAATCGCAAATAACACTAACCAACTACGGCAGATGAAGGAAATTTACGAACCGAAATTTGTAGAAAGGCTATTTGATAACATGTCAAGTTCTTATACAAAAATGAATTACATCACATCATTTGGGTTCAGCGAAAGATGGAGAAGACAATGTGTGGAGGAAATTGACATTGAAGGAGGGAAAGTTGTGGTTGATCTAATGACTGGAATGGGAGAATGCTGGAAACATATTTTAAAAAACTCAGATAGTAACTCTCAACTAATTGGTCTTGACTTTTCATCTGGAATGATTAATCGCGCTGAACGAAGAAAGCTTAAATTCAGCGATTCTAACATAACATTGCTAAAGGAAAATGTATTTAATAACTCTATAGAAAGTGGTTCTGCAGATTGCGTGATTTCTGGGTTTGGATTAAAAACATTTAATGATGAGCAACTTGTACAACTTGCCAATGAAATTGACCGGATTCTAAAGCCAAACGGAAAGTTCTCATTGATTGATGTTTCTGTGCCGAAAATCAGAATTTTAAAACCTTTTTATATGTTTTACTTAAAGAATATTATTCCGATTTTAGGGAAAGTATTTTTAGGAAGTCCTGAGACCTACAAGATGCTAGGTATTTACACTCAAGAATTCGGGAACTCTAAAAATGTATTTGATATTTTTAATAAAGCCAATTTTGAAGTTGAGTATATTGAATATTTTTTCGGTTGCGCTAGCGGAATTAGAGGTGTAAAAAAATAACCTTTTAAAATTGAGAACTGAGTTAGAAACAAGACTTCTACTACCAAGTTAACCATATAACTTCAACCTAAAATTTTCGCCGAAAGGCTAACAAACAATAAAATTAAAGCTTCTTATATTACAACCATCATAACCCACTTTGAATAACTAACAACCATGATAAAAAACATTATAGTACTCCTCTTACTCTTAATAAGCTTTAATAATTATGCACAAGATGTTGCTATTACTAAAAGTGAGATTTTTAAAGACTCTAAAAAACGTAGCTCCCTTAAATTTTCATTAGAAAGTGACAATGGCGAACTAGTAACTATAAGAGCATATTATGGAGGTCTTCTACAAACACTTAAAGGATATTACATACAGCACTTTGACACCGATTTAAAACTACTTAACGAGGTAACCTATGAAGTGAAGGATAACACGATTAAAAATGCATTCATTAAAGACAATCAGCTCCATTTAATAGAATACACCATAAATAAAAAATCTGATAAGATTGCTTTTAACGCAGTTTCGGCAGATTTAAAAGATCTTAAGTTCAATACTAAGGAAATACTTTCCTTCTCTGAAGAGAATCAAAAAAAGTATTTTGGTATTGCAATATTTCCAATTGTGATAAGCAATTTATCTCAGCTAGATAGTGACCACACGGGTGAAGTAGTTATGTCTAAAAACAACAACTACTTTGTAATCAACTTTGACATCAATAATAAGGAACAGGAAACCCATAAAATTTTTGTTTTTGACAGCAATTTCAATAAGGTGTATGATCAATTGATTCAACAGGATGTAAAGGATAAGGACTTTACTTATGAAAATGTAGACATAGACGACACTAATGGAACGGTATATTTTTTAGGAAAGGTTCATGAAAAACAATCCAAAGAATCTAAGAAGAAGGGAGAAATCAGTTATCATTATGAGCTTTACAAAGTTGACGCAAAGGGACAAACCGAGACTAATTTAAAAGATAACGACAAGTTTATCTCCTCCCTAGAGCTTGTAAAATCTAAAGACGGATTATCCTGCATAGGCTTTTATGGTCAAAAGAACGCAAACCGAATTAATGGTGTAACCCTCTTTAATTTAAATCCCGAAACCCTTAAGATCGAGAAGAAAAAATTCACACCTTTTTCTGAAGAATTTCTGAATGATAAGTACGGAAATAAAGAAGGCAAGAAGAAAAGAAAAAAAGAAAAAGGAATAAAGAATATGGATTTTAAAGGTGTTTACATCATGGGCAACGGTGACATTGTTCTAAATGCAGAGGAGTTTTATACTACCGTACACACCTCAATGGGTACTAACGGTAGTATGAGAACGCGCATTGTCTATCACTTTGACGATATTATGAGTGTAAAACTAGATAAGGATGGAAATTTAAAATGGGCACGAAATATTAATAAAAGGCAAACAGGTTTTGGAACGAGTTCTTTTACCTCAATCCCCGTCGCTCAGGATTCTTACTTCTTTATAAATTGCTCTGATAATATTAAAAAATTGAGTGCAGATAGAATTTCCTTTAGACAAACAAAGGCTAAAAAATCAAACCTTTACATGATTAAAATTAATCAAGATGGAGATTTTGACTTTAAAAAGCTTATTGATGATAAAGAATCAAAAGTGTATTACATTGTAAATAATGGTAACATCAACCTTGATAAACAAACGGTCATACTTCCAGGTAAAAAAGGAAAAAACACTAGGATCTTAAAGCTTAGACTTTAGGTTTTTTACGCTTTCGCGAAAGCGTGGCTGAAGCTTTGATACAAGCCAACATCAAAAACAGTATACATCCTTTATGTAAGCTTTTGATGCAGATATTAATTAAAAAATCAACATTGAAAAAACTTATCCTTTTACTATCTATCGTTTGCCTTGCAGCTTGTAAAAGCCTAGACAATTTCCCTAAAGTGGAGCACTCTGCTCAATTAAGCTTTAAAGAAGCGTATGAAAATGACACCATATCTTTTCAATTAAAGAACCCTCTTATGTGTCCCATAAGCGTCAGGCTTGTTAAAGATGCTACGCATCCTGACCTAGCAACACTATTCGGGCATGTAACCCTGAGAAACCAGCAAGACACCATCATTAAGATTCATTATCCTGATGTACAATCTACTGTAACACCAAAATACAGCATTGAATATGGAGATTTACAGCGTAAAATTAATAAAAGCAGCATAGGATTACCATTTTCAAAGGGCAAACAATACAAAATCATACAAGGCTTTAACAACAGCTTTTCTCATAATAAAATCACGAGTAAGTATGCTATTGATTTTGATCTTAAGATAGGGGATACCATCGTTAGTGTAGATGATGGATATGTGGTAGGCTTGATTGAGGAATACAAAGATCATGGTACAAGCCAGCAATGGAGAGATAATGATAGAAGTAATTACCTAACCGTTTACCATCCTGACAGTGGTTTGTACTCTCAATATGTACACTTAAACCATGATGGAGCAATCGTTGAGCCTGGAGATTATGTAGAGAAAGGACAACCCATCGCAATTAGTGGAATGACGGGTTTTACCACCGTTGAGCATTTACATTTTAACGTTAAAATTCCATCTGCAACTAATGGCCTCATATCTACCGAGTATACATTTGACAATGCCGTAGATGCAAGTACATTAAAAAAAGGTGATGTAGTCAGAAATTACAATGAATAGAAAAATGTCTACCCATTAACTCAGTGCTGTTTGAGTAATTACGCTTTCGCGAAAGCGAACCTGAAACAATTAAAATCTTCATGAAACATATTTTAGTACTCCTACTCTGCTTAAATCTTGCCAGTTCTTTTAGTCAAATAGAGGAACATGAAAAAGAGGAGCATTTTATTAAAATCTGGGGCTTACTAAAATATTACCACCCAGATATAAGTAACGGCGCCTATAACGTCAATAAAGAATTTATTCAGGAATATCAAAAACTGCCCTCATTAGTTACAAAGGAAGCTTTTGACAAGGAAATGATTGCTTGGATAGAAAGTTATAGCACGGCAGATTTTGACATAAAAGAAAGCTTTAAACAAGAGCTTTTTACCAAAAATGATAATTTCAAGTGGATTCTTGAGTCTGGTTATAGCGTTCAGCTATCGCAACTACTAAGCGACTTAAAAAACAACGCTAACTATAAAAGTCATTATGCTGACATCAAAAAACTAAGCAGTTCTATTGATTTAAGTAATGACGCTGCCCTAGCAGATTTTGATTACACTAATAATGCGCATAGATTGCTCTTCCTTGCTTCGTTCTGGAATACGATGAATTACTGGAATGTGAATTTATACCTAACAGATACACCGTGGGAACAAACTCTTAGCAAACTAATACCAGCTTTTAGCGCTGAAGGAAAGGAGAATTTTGAAAAAGCCAAGGAGTATTTATTTAGCAAGCTCAACGATTCGCATTCCAATTATCAATATAGCTACACGCTAAATTCATTAGACAAGTTCCCGAACTTTGGCGGGAGAATCATTAATGATTCCTTAGTGATTACATCTGTGTACGATACAAAGATATTTCAAGAGGACTCATTAACTAAAGGCGACGTAATTTATGCCGTGGATGGAGTTAAGCTAGAGACCTATTACAACGCAAAATTTTCCAATGTAATAAGTGCCTCAAACAAGAACTATCTAAGGCGCGCTATTGAAAAAACCTATTTACTGGCATCGACTAAAGATTCGGTTCTTGTTAGTATTTTAAAAACAAATGGTCAGAACAAAGAGCAGTATATCCAACTAAGCCCTTTAGCATATCCCTACCAAAAGTATGAACGCTTAAAGCCTACTGAAAGCAAGGGCTGGAAAGAAATAAGTGATAAGATTGGATATATAAATCTAAATAAGATTGATAAAAACCAACTGAAAGAAGCTTTTAACGATTTTGAGCTATTTAAAGGTATCATCATAGATTTACGTAACTATCCGAGGAATATAAGTACTGCAGATATCGCAAAGTATCTGTATCCAGAGAGAACAACATTTTTAAAAAAGCTAACCGCCGTAAAACCTGCTTATGGCAACTATGGAGCAAATGCCGCGACAAGTTTTATCATGGACCCATTTAAAGCAGGAAAGAAAAATAAGAACTACTTTAAAGGAAAAGTAGTATTGCTAGTAGATAGAACAACGGCAAGCATGGCAGAATGGATGGGAATGGCAATCCAAGCATCACCTAACTGCATTACCATAGGCGAGCAAACCTTTGGCGCAATTATGAATAGAAATGAAGTACCACTCATGGACGGCACTAAAATTGACTTTACAGCAATGGGCGCGTTCTATCCAAATGATAAAGGTGTGCAACGTAAAGGATTACGACTAGATCACGAGATAAAAGAGAGTGCGCTACACTATGATAGTGATCTATATATTAAGAAAGCAATAGCTTTGATTAGGTAGGATTGACACCTTACCACCCTCAAAACTAAACACTTGTTACCACAAAAATTATAAGCACCAATAAATTCATTGTATATTTAGAATCATATTTATTGATTAATTATTGTAATACATATTACAATCTAATATCCCTATACGATGAAGAAAATTACGTTTCTTTTGTTTCTATCGCTTGCGATGTCTATGATATCGAGCGACACTCTTTACGCACAAAACGATGTACTCGCCGAACTTGAACAAATAGCTATTGTAGATCAAAAGGTCATGATGCCTATGCGTGATGGCATACGCCTCGCTACTGATATTTATAGACCAAAGACGAGTGGTAAGGTTCCTATAATTTTCTCGCGAACTCCCTATAATTTTAATTCTTGGGGTGACGGAAAACAAAGAACAAGAACAGCCGAAAGAGCGCTAGAAGCTGTAAAAAGAGGATATGCCTACGTAGTTCAAAACGAACGAGGAAGATACTACTCTGAAGGTGAATGGGATATTCTAGGCGTACCGCTCACAGATGGATATGACGCATTTACATGGATGAAAAATCAATCATGGTCTAACGGGAAAATTGGCACACTTGGCTGCTCCTCTACTGCAGAGTGGCAGATGGCAGTTGCAGCTTTAGATCATCCATCTCATGCAGCTATGGTACCGCAAGGCTATGGAGCTGGCGTAGGAAGAATAGGCGATATTCAAGAACAAGGAAACTGGTATCGTGGTGGTGTTGAGCAAATGCTCTTTTTCTCCTGGTTGTATGGCGTAGAGCATGATAAATTTAAACCTCGTATTCCTGCGGGAGCGACACAAGAGGATTTAATAAGAATTTCACGATTTTATGATTTAGCACCAGAAAATCCGCCAGTTGATATGGCAGAGGCTTTGAAGCACTTGCCTATTCAAGATATTTTGAAAAACATCAACGGTAAGAATGAGATTTTTGACAAAATGATACGTCGTAAACCTAACGACAAGGCATGGTTTGAAGGTGGCATTTATCATGACAACAAAGATATTGGTGTTCCTAGTTTCTGGTTTGCCTCTTGGTATGATGTTTCCATTACTCCTAACCTAGCCTTATTTAACCACGTAAGAAATAATACTAAGGATGAGAGCATAAGAGATAATCAATATCTCGTAATCGCTCCTACCCTACACTGTGCATACACAAGAGCAACTGAAAATACTATTGTGGGTGAGCGCAGCGTAGGTGATGCAACACTCAATTATGAAGAGCAGATTTATGGTTGGTTTGATTTATGGCTCAAGGGAGAGAAAAATGATTTTAAAGAAAAAACACCTAGGGTTCAGTACTACACCATGGGTAGCAATAAATGGCAAGCTGCGGAAACTTGGCCACCTAAAAAAGCTGAACCTACCACCTATTATTTAAATAGTAATGGAAATGCTAATAGCCGTTTTGGAGACGGAACATTATCCACCAACAAAGCTACTGCAGATAATGTAGACGGCTTTACTTATGACCCAATGCAACCGGTTCCTTCTTATGGTGGTAATGTATGTTGTACAGGTAACGCCGTTCAAGGTGGCGCTTTTGATCAACAACAAATGGAAACCAGAAACGATATCTTAGTGTATACCACAGATCCGCTAGAGGAAGGCGTAGAAGTATCTGGTTTTATAAATAGCACCTTATACGTATCATCTGATGTGAAAGACACCGACTTTACTATCAAGCTGATTGATGTTTATCCAGACGGTACAGCTTACAATCTGGATGAAACGATACAGCGCGCAAGATACCGAGAAGGTTATGACAAAGAGGTATTTATGGAGGAGGGCGAAGTTTACAAACTAGACCTCACACCGATGTCTACTAGTAACTATTTCAAAAAAGGACATCGTATTCGTGTAGAAATCTCAAGCAGTAACTTC
This sequence comes from Dokdonia sp. Asnod3-C12, assembly GCF_045063975.1. Taxonomy (NCBI): domain Bacteria; kingdom Pseudomonadati; phylum Bacteroidota; class Flavobacteriia; order Flavobacteriales; family Flavobacteriaceae; genus Dokdonia; species Dokdonia sp. Asnod3-C12. The sequence continues at coordinate 2,782,725 of NZ_JBEFNY010000003.1, read as the reverse complement.
CCACGTTTTGCTCGCAATCTCAATACAGGAGGAAATAATTATGATGAAAAAGAAGGTATTGTAGCGCATAATAGCGTGCATCATTCGGCGGTGCACGGATCATCTATCGAGCTACCAATTATCAAAGATTAGATAACAACCATCATTGTAAGTTTTCAATGTATAATAGCTTGGCTATTTACTAGCTGAGTCATTTCATTGTTAAACCTTCATTAAAAAATAATAATTCACAGTGCGAGTCTTTGCTATTGCAAATGACTCGCATACTTTTGTAAAATCGTTTTATCTGCTCATGCTTTACTTGATTTTTCAAGTAAATGAACGGTTTACATTACTTGTAATTAGCCACATTTAAACTAATTGAAATAAGTACTATTTGAGAGTATTTACTGTTAGGAATAGCCGAAAAAAGCGTCTAAAAATCACCTTTAAAAAAATTAATATTCAAGGTGTCTTTACGTGATGAAGACACTCTTTTAAAACTTATAAATGTTACACTACATCAAAGAAGTAATCGATAATATGCCCAACGACTGGATAGGTCTCACCACCCACCGATTGGATATTTATAATGAAAAGCTTGCAAAATCTGAGTTTTTAGATGAATTTGAAGCTTTATACAACGAGAAAAATGCAACTACTGCTGCTCTAGCAAATCTACCTACAGCTTATGATTACATAAGGTTAGGCCACCCACTTTCTAGTATTCTAGAATGGAGCGTTGCGAGATTACTAGACCTAGAGTCAGACAGCGTTATTAGCTTTGATTCTATTACCGTTCCAGTACTTGCCGTACTGAGAAAAAATTTACTAGACGGTAAAAAAACACAAATCAACTACACAGGGCAACTTCCTGCTATTTTCGATGCAGAAGCCTTGAAAAACGTGTACGGGTATCACTTCGAACTTAATCAAGTGGACAGCCCAGAAGATATTTCGGCTTTTGACGGGAGTACTGTTTATCTCTCGCAAGAGAACCAAATAAAAGCGGAACCTATTGCAAACAACGTTGATTTTCACGTAAGTGTATATGAAAATATAGGTAGTCTACTCTTTATAAATGGTGAGAAGAACGCACACTATGTTTCAGATATCCAACATGTGCGCAGAAGGGAGACTATCGCCATGACACCTTCAAATTCTTTAGTAGCATTAAAATCATTGGTAAACAATGCTCCTATAGATTACACGGCTGGTGATGTTGCAAAAGATAAAGCGCGTGTACACGAACTAATTAAAGAAGTAAATGGAACCGATACAGAGCCTCTAGTAGCTTCTAGCGGACTTTCTATACAATATGCTATCATGATGGGGTTAGTAGACGATGCTATCAATAAACACCCTGGAAAGGCGATTAAATTTATTGTTCCTCCTAACTGTTATGGAGGTACAAATGATCAGGCCAGACGTGTTGCTGCTTGCCTTGATAATGTAGAAGTTGTAGATCTACCGGTAGATGGTGATAATGATATGGTGCAAAGCGTTGACACTGTGCTTACCAAAATAGCCGCAGAGGACGCAGTACCCTATATTATTGCAGAAATACCAACGAACCCAAGAGTAGAAGTTCCAGATCTTTTACAACTAAAAGAGGCGCTTAGTAAAAAGCGCACTACGCCTAGTGGAGCAACGGCAATAGACCCTGTTTTTATCCTTGATCAAACGTTTTGCCCTAATGTTCATTTCTTAGGAGAAGATAAGATACTATCTACGGTACGCACTATTTCTTATGCCAGCGGATCAAAATTTCCAAGTGGTGGTAAATGTACTGCAGGCTATTGCGTAGTAAATAATAAAGCAGAAGACCTTATTAAGAGCATCTCTTTTCACCTTCAACTTTGTGATAACGAGGCGACAGATTTACAATATGAGATTCTAGCTGCACAATTACCTTCTATGAACGACCGTATTGCCGCAGCTTATGTAAATACGCGTGAGTTTGTGACCTTTATAGAAAAAGAACTTCCAGGTGCAAAAATTAATTTTGTGTCTGAAGAGCTAGCAGCACAAGGATTTACTCCTTCTGTATTTTCTCTGGACTTACCTACTAAAGGAGCTAATGACTTAGAAAGAGAGCAATACAAAAGAGCTCTCAATCTTAAGCTCATTAATTTAATGATTACAGAGATTCCTAATGAAAGTAAATTTTGTGTGAGCTACGGCCAGCTTAAAGGATGTTATTGGACTATTCCTGCAACCTCTACGCAAGGAACTACTAAGGAGGGCGATAAAGACTATATCGTGAGAGCTTCTCTCTCACCAGATTTAGATCTGGATTTACATAAAAAGGTATTTCTAGATTTTGTAAAATCTATATAACATAAAAAGGGAGATGCTAAGCATCTCCCTTTTATTTTTGTGGTGGTATGTAATGGTTACGCTTTCGCGAAAATATACTTTTCCTTACAATCCTTTAATAACTGCAAGCGCTTTAGGTATATGTTTTGCAGCCATCATGCTGTTGAAACGCATCTTTATAATTCCGCTCGCGTCTACTACGAATGTTTCTCTACCAGGTAGTAGTCCCAATAATTCATTCTTAACACCATATTTTTTACGCACTTTGTTACTTGTATCTGAGAGTGTGTCAAATGGCAAATTATGCTTTGCTTTAAAACGTTTATGGCTTTCTACACTATCTGCACTTATACCAAATACTTTTGCTCCTGCATCTGTAAAATCTTGGTATTGATCTCTAAAACTACAAGCCTGAGCTGTACATCCAGGTGTAAAGTTTTTAGGGTAGAAATAAATTACCATAGGCTTTTTCCCTATCAATTCGTCTACTAATACTGCTACGTTATCCTGATTATTGAGTGTAAAACCAGGTGCTTTATCTCCTATTTTTAATGCCATAACTATTCGCCTTTATAGGTTACAAAGTTACGAGGCGTCTCATATAAAGTGATCTCTAGATCAAATTTAGGGTCTAAAACCGCTTTAATCTTTTGATGAATAACAACAGCAATATTTTCTGCAGTAGGATTGAGCGTTTTAAACTCTGGAACCTCAAGATTAAGGTTTTTGTGGTCTAAATAATCCTCTACCTCTGCTTTTATAATATCCTTTAAAATCTTAAGGTCAATGAGAAATCCTGTTTCGGGATCAATTTCTCCACTTACACTAACCGTAAGGTCATAATTATGACCATGAAAATTTGGGTTACTACACTTCCCAAATATTTGCATATTCTTTGCGTCGTCCCAGTCTGCTCTATACAATCTGTGAGCGGCATTAAAATGCGCTTTTCTGTGTGCAGTTATTCTCATCGCTTAATGTGTGTATAAAATTTGTCAAAAATGATTTTAAACCACTCTGTATATAGTTCTGGATGATTTGTGATATCAGTTTTCACATCTTCTAAATCCATCCATTTCCAAGCTGCAACTTCGTCTTCATTGATAGCCGGCGATTGTTCAGAATGACCTATTAGAATATGATCTAGCTCATGTTCTGTAAGACCGTTATCAAAAGGAGCTTTGTAAATAAATGAGATCGTCTCTTCTAAAGGTACAGAGAAGCCCATTTCTTCTTGTAGACGTCGCATACCAGCTTCTATATTACTTTCACCTTCACGCTGGTGACTACAGCAGGTATTTGTCCACAGTCCGGGACTGTGGTATTTATGTAATGCTCGTTGCTGTAACATAAGTTCGTTCTTACTGTTAAAAACAAACACTGAAAAAGCTCTGTGTAACACAGCTTTTTCATGAGCTTCCATTTTGGGCATAAGCCCTATTTGATTGTCATTTTCATCCACAAGGATGACTAATTCTTCTTTCATAAGCTTTGTAAAAATACAAATAACTCATAAAAAAAGCGCCTCAATTGAGGCGCTCTTATTATTAATATATGAGATTCTAGTACTAATTGCTTACCACTATAAATTCACTACGTCTATTTAATTGATGTTGCTCCTTACTACAACGTACACCATTACCACAGTCATTAACAAGTCGTGTCTCTCCGTAGCCCTGACCAGTCAATCTTGAGGCACTTATTCCTTTTGAAATAAGCCAGTCTCTAGTAGAAACATTCCTATTTTGTGATAAATTAAGGTTGTATGCATCTCTACCTCTACTATCTGTGTGAGATCTTACGTCTATGCGCACAGATGGGTAAGTTTCCATATACACCAACACCTTAGCAAGCTCTACCTCTGCGTCTGGTCGTATATCATACTTATCAAAGTTGAAATAAATTGGATTAAGATCTAATATTTTTGCAATATCATCTCCAGGAACCACTGGTTTCAAAGTTTTTTCAAGTTCTAATAACTCTTCAATTTCTCCAGACTCATTAGGTATAGTAATCATCTTTTCTGATGTGTTATACCCATCTTTCTCTGCTCTTATCAAGAAAATTTTATCACAATCCGGAATAAATGCAAATGCTGCTGAAGAACTAGTAACAACAGATTTAAATAAGTTATTATTTGTATCATAAAGACTAACTGTAGTACCTTCAAGATAATCTCCAGTGTCTTTGTCTGTAACCACTCCAGAAAGTAAAATATCACAGGCGACCTTAGGTTTACTTATCTGCTTGAGCATGTAGATGTCATCATTAGTACCCGCATTACCACGATTAGATGATAGAAAACCCATATTAGATTCACTATTAATTACAAATCCAAAGTCATCTTTTGAAGTATTTGCAGGTTCTCCTAAATTAAGGATTTCTGCAATTTCTCCATTTTTACCTAAAGCAGTTACAAATAAGTCTAACCCTCCTAATCCAGGATGGCCATTAGAGGCAAAATAAAGATCACTTTCAGCACTAATAAATGGAAATGACTCTCTACCCTCTGTATTAATGTTCCCCCCTAAGTTTACAGGTGTCCCGTAAGTTCCATCTTCATTAATTGATACATACCATAAATCTGATAATCCAAATGTACCTGGCATGTCGGAAGAGAAGTATAAACGTTTACCATCTGAACTTAAAGCAGGGTGAGCAACTGTATATTGATTACTATTAAATGGAAGCTCCTGCGAATCTGTCCATTTACCGTCAACTAGTGACGCTTTGTAAAGTTTAAGCTTGTTTGTACCATCATTACCTTCTCTGTACTTCCCATTATTATAGTTATTACGAGTAAAGTAAACTGTTTTACCATCTTGAGAAAATACAGGAGAACTTTCGTGATATTGTGTATTCAAATAAGGGCTAAATTTACTTACATAATTGTTTCCATTAGCAACATCAACTTTGTCTAGGTCAACTTCATATAAGCTTAAGAAAGGCTGTCCATTCCACTTATGAATGCGCTTTATAAAAGACCCAGTATCTCTGTTTGAAGCAAAAATAAGTTTGTCCTTATATAACATAGGACCAAAATCTGAATAACCGGAGTTAATCGTAGTTTTTGAAACTTCATAAGACCCTTTTTGATAATCAATCTCTCTAAGGTAATCCGGTGATTCCTTAAATAGACCAGCTCGTTTATCATCCTCTTTAAGATCAAAGAATCTAGACATCATTCTGTCTGATAATGCGTAATCCTTTATAGCCCTTAAGGACAATGCGTATCTAAAGTAAGCTTCAGATTCTGCGGCTTCAGGGAACTTCTGGATTAACTTGCCAAAATATATCGCAGACTTATCATAATGTGCATTAAGATAATAAGAATCTCCTAATCTTTTGTATAAATCTGCAGATTCATAACCCTTATCTGCTACTTTTTGGTAAATCTCTTGTGCATCAACGAAGTCATATTGATTAAATTTCTTAGTTCCACGCTCTATTTTTCCTTCCTGCGCGTTTCCTACTATTGTAGCAAACAAAAGGAGTATAATAGTAATATGTTTCATAGTAGAGTTTTATTAAAAGAATCTTGGGGTTAACATTCTGTCATACTCATTGAAGAGTTCAAAACGTAAGAATACTTCAAAACTTCCATCGTTATAAACTGTATTTCCTAGATCAGTACTCTCTCTATCATAAGCAAGACCTATAAGCATACTATCAGACACTTGGAAACCTACGAGACCACTTAATGCAGCGCTCCACCTGTAAGCCGCACCTAAATGCAATTTTTCCATTACTAGAAAATTTGCTGTTAAATCTACTTGTAATGGTGCACCTGCTACAACCTTCACTAATGTACTAGGCTTAAATTTAAGTTGTTCATTAATATCAAAGGTATATCCCATTATACCATAATAATGTATGCGTTCTTTTGAGATAAAACTAGCAGAGTTACTATTATTACTCTCATCAAAGTGCTCAGTTTGTACTAGGTTAGGCGCACTCAAACCAGCATAAAATTTATCAGTGTGATAATATAACCCTGCTCCTATAACTGGTGAAATCTTATTATCTATATTTTGAGAAAAACGAGGATCAGAAACATCAAAAAGTGTAAGCTTAGAGAAATCAACATCGAGGACATGTCCCCCTGCCTTTAATCCAAAACTCAGTTTACCACTATTTGAGGTATTAATCGTATAACTAAAATCTGCACCTATGTAAGTTTCTTGTGCAGGTCCTAATGCGTCGTTTACAATAGACAAGCCAAGCCCTACTTTACCTTCACCTATAGGAGAGTGAATGCTTAAACTTTGTGTACGTGGAGCTCCTTCAAGGCCTACCCATTGACTTCTATGTAATCCCACAATGCTAGTAACACCTCTGTTACCTGCATATGCTGGATTTATAGCTACAGTATTATACATGTATTGTGTATACTGTGGGTCTTGCTGCGCACTTACCTCTGTAAGACTCAAACCCGTAATAACTAATAGGACTATAAGATGTAATTGTTTCATTCTAACTTTATTTGTTGCACCTACAATAAGTGACTTTTTGGTAAAAATAGCTCAATTTGAATAATTTATAATTTCACAGTTGATTCACATTATCTTGATGCACTTCATCTAGAAATTTGATTATTTTATCCTAATCGCATTAAAACTTCAAAAACTCAAATATTATTTATGTTAGTTGTTATTACGCTTTCGCGAAAGCATAAATTTATATTAACGATTAATGTATAAATATCCACTCTTTCTCTTCAGACCATCTGGTGTCTGGTAAGTTATAAGGTAATAATACGTTCCTTCCGGTAATGTCTCTTTTGCATTCAATGTAGCTCTTCCTTCTGAGATACCTTTAAAACCTGTAGCCTCATCCTCAGTATACCCATCTTGCTCAAATACTTGAACACCCCATCTATTAAATATTTGAACATTATTATCTGGGAAAGCATTTATACCTTCTATAATAAAGAAGTCATTTACTCCATCACCGTCTGGTGAAACTCCGTTAAATACTTCGACATCAAAGATATTAAGTACTCCTGTAAACTCAGTACGTGTTGGATCATCCGGATTACCATCCATATTAGGATCAACATTTTCATCGTTATTAGGATCATCAGATAAATCTGTTACGTCGATTCCATTTGAATCTGTCGCATCTACTATAGCCTGATTTATTACAAATCCATTTGTTATATCAAAAGCAGTAAGTATATAAGTCGCCGTAAATGTTGTACTGTCTGATTCCCCAGGTAATAATGATATAGGACCTCCATCTACAGTTACTAATGGATCAGTTACAATGATATTTTCTAACGGTACCAATCCTGTATTAGTTACCGTAAAAGTATATAGAATCACTTCGCCATCTTGAATATTACTATCTCCATTGATATCAAGTGTCTCTCCTACCTTTTCAAGTGCTATTGAACTTTCTATTGGAAGATTAGTAACTGTTTCATCATCTTCTACACTGTTATTGTCATCAGAAATATCAACAACATCAACACCATCAGGATCTTGTCCTGTTGCAATCGCTTGATTAGTTACAAAACCTTCATCTATATCACTTTGAACTATAGTATAAACAGCTACAAATGTAGTACTATCTGTTTCACCTGGTTCCAAATCAATAGGTCCGCCAGATACAATCACTAATGGATCTTCAATGATAATGTTTGTAACTGTCACATTTCCTGTATTTGTCACAGTGAAGTTATATGTAATTGTTTCGCCTACTTGTGCAAATCCGTCACCGTCTATATCATTAAATACAGCTGTTTTGATTAAACTTATGCTAGCTCCTTGTGGTAAGTCTGTTACAGTAATGTCGTCCTCAAGATTACTATCATCATCTGAAGTATCTGTTACATCAACGCCATCAGGATTCTGTCCTGTAGCAAGTGCTTGATTCGTTACTCCGCCTCCATCAACGTCTGCTTGCGTAATAGTATACACAGCACTGAAGGTTGTAGCATCTGAAGCACCAGCAACTAAATCAATAGGTCCGCCAGTTACAGTTACCATTGGATCCGTAATCACAATATTTGTAATTGTTACATTTCCAGTATTGGTTACTGTGAAGTTATATGTTACCGTTTCTCCTACCTGTGCAAACCCATCCCCACTTTCGTCATTAAAGAATCCAGTCTTTATCAATGCAATTGATCCAGCATCTGTTGGGAAAGTTGTGATTGTTTCATCATCCTCTAAGTTACTATCATCATCTGAAGTATCTGTTACATCAACGCCATCAGGATTCTGTCCTGTAGCAAGTGCTTGATTCGTTACTCCGCCTCCATCAACGTCTGCTTGTGTAATAGTATACACAGCACTGAAGGTCGTAGCATCTGAAGCACCAGCAACTAAATCAATAGGTCCGCCAGTTACAGCTACCATTGGATCTGTAATTACAATATTTGTCAGGGATTACTTGAATAGTAACCGTTGCAGTATCACAAGCAGCTGGACTACCGTTATCACATATAGTATATGTGAAAGTATCCTCTCCTACAAAATCAGTGTTTGGTGTGTACTCGTAAGTTCCATCAGGATTCATTACTAATACTCCATTAGATGGATCTGTATTTGCAGTCACCGTAATTGGATCTCCGTCTGGATCAAAGTCATTAGAAAGTACACTTCCCTCAACAGGTGTGTTGATTTCTGTTACTCCAGTATCAGCATTTGCTACTGGTGGATCATTCTTACTTGTAGGCTCTGGTAATACTTCTAAGTAAACAATAGCTGTATCACAAGCTTGAGGGTTACCATCATCACAAACAGTGTACGTAAAGGTATCCTCTCCTACAAAATCAGTATTTGGTGTATACTCGTAAGTTCCATCAGGATTCATTACTAATACTCCATTAGATGGATCTGTATTTGAACTTACTGTCTGTATATCTCCTTCTGCATCATCATCATTCGTTAATACATTACCAGTTACAGCAGTATTTACATATGTATTATTGATATCATCAATAGCTGTTGTTGTATTACTAACAGGTGCTATCACTAATGAAACCGTAGCAGTATCTTTCGCTCCTTGAGCATCAGTTACTGTGTAAGTAAACTCATCTGGCCCTGTATAACCTGAATCAGGTGTGTAAGTGAACGTACCATCTGCATTTAAAATAACACTTCCGTTTGATGGGTCCGTTGCTAAAGAAGCTGTTTGAGCATCTCCTTCTGGATCCGTATCGTTATCCAATACACTTCCTAATACATCTGTATCGATAGTTCCAAGGTAAGCATCATCATTTGCTACTGTAATGTTTGCAAAGTCAGGGATTACTTGAATAGTAACTGTTGCTGTATCACAAGCAGCTGGATTACCATTATCACAAATTGTGTATGTAAAAGTATCCTCTCCTACAAAATCAGTGTTTGGTGTGTACTCATAAGTTCCATCAGGATTCATTACTAAAACTCCATTGGATGGATCTGTATTTGCAGTCACCGTAATTGGATCTCCGTCTGGATCAAAATCGTTAGAAAGTACACTTCCTTCAACAGGCGTGTTGATTTCTGTTACTCCAGTATCAGCATTTGCTACTGGTGGATCATTCTTACTTGTAGGAATAGGCAGCACCTCTATAAAAACTGTAGCTGTATCACAAGCTTGAGGACTACCGTTATCACAAACAGTATAAATAAAGCTATCCTCTCCTACAAAGTCAGCAGGTGGTGTATACGAATAAGAACCACTTGCATCAATATTTACAGTTATACCTTGTACTGTTGTAACAACTAGTGAGCTTACACTTTGAATATCACCTTGAGCATCAAAATCATTTGTTAATACATTACCAACTACAGTAGTGTTGATAAAGGTATTTTCAATATCATCAACAGCTATTGTATCAATTAGAGGATTAACTGTAACAGTTACGGTTGCAACATCACAATCATTATCGCTGTCACAAATTTGATAAGCAAACTGGAGATCAGTAGCATCAATTAATGGCGCGGTAAACTCTATAAAATCATCTGTTGGATCATTTGGAGTTCCATTAGTATTAACAACTGCCGTGCCCTGTGAAGGCTGCGTTGTAATTGTAATTGCACCCGTAGCTGCTAAATCAGGTCCAAAAGTATCATTTAACAGCACATCTATAGTAACTGTTTCTAATGGGAGTACTGAAGTTGAGTCATCAACTGCGTCAGGTCTTCCATCATCTACAAAATCATTTCCACATGTGGACATCAAGTTTATAACACGAGTTATTCTATTGTCATTCGCCCCATCAACATCAGATATTGAAACATATCCCGAATTATCATTTTCTATAACCACATATGTAACATCTACCATTGCAGAAGGTATCGATGTTGCATATCTATAATCACCATTAATATCTGTAGCTACAGTTCCTGTACTACCGTCTGAACCAATAATATCTACTTCTACGTTAGTTAGAGGATCCCCTCCTTCATCTGACACATTTCCACAAATAACTGGAGCAGAGAGTATAGTAGACTCTGGATTCACATACTCTGCATTATCCAACACGAGAGCATAGAATCTATCAAAATTTCCGTTTTGCTTACCTATAGTATATGAAAGCTTATTTTTCCCTTCCCAATAGTTACTAAATGTAAACCTAGGATCTTGAGAAATAGCGCCTCCTGGTGCAGTTATAGGATTTATAGCTGTACCCCTTATTGATTCTCCTGTATCTATAATCTCTATTAAGGTATTACCAGATGTATAATATGAATCAGGAAGACTTAATTCTGCATACTCTCTTGTAACCCTGCTATCACCGTCAATATCAAAAGGACTTCCGAAGAAAGAAATATCTACGGGCGTCATTGTTCCAGAAGCAACAAATGAAATATCAAATTTCACACTCTGATCACCATTATTTGTACTATTTATTTTCGGCTGAAAGGCTCTTGGGAGACCTTCATTTGCAACATCTATATCTAATAAAGTCGCACCATTTATAAACGCAACAATCTCAACAATTGCATCTATACTTGTTCCATGAACGTTATTTGGAAAAATATTTGGAAATCTATATTTGGCACCTTCTGACAAAGCAACTCCTCCTATTAACGTAGGATTAGCAAAGTTTGAATTTTCATAAAAAGGAGCACAATCACATCCTCTTTCTCCTGGAGGAACGATAAATACATCAGATACTGAAAGATATACTGTAGTCTCACTTTCGTGGCCATTAGCATCTATAATCTTGTAATTAAACTGATCAAAACCTGTGTAACCTGGATTAGGTGTATAGATAATAGTATCATCAGAAAGATCATCCGGAGTATTGTTATCATTAATCTCAACAACACCATTAGATGGGTTTTGAGTAATAATAATTGGCTCAGTTAATGAAGGACCATTATTTCCATAGTCATCATTTGCAACAACATCTATATTTAAAGGCAAATCAAAGAAAACTGTTCTCGTATCATCTTCTGCACAAGGACCGCCATCTACGTATATAGTAGTACTTGTAGCCTCACAACCTGGAAAAGGAGAAGCACTTAATGTATAAAAACCTGGTTTCACGATTTCAACAATAGCACCAGATGCAGACATAGTACCGTCTATAAACTCACCATCGGTAGTAGTCCAAGTAAAATAAGCACTATCATTTGGATTTTCTGGAGATAGCTCTAATGATGCCTTACAATTAAAAATACCCGGATCTTTGATAGATGTATCAAAAACAGGAGGCTCTAAGAAATCATAAGGACCAGAAAAATCTTTTAATTGTGAAGTAAAAGAGGTTGATGTTCTAGATTTAACTATAACTTTTGTCCATGGCGACTCACAAGCATCTCCTCCCTTAGCAAGCCTAGGATCAACACCTAAAGCGGTAAGATCAACTCCTAGTTCTGCGAGATTCCCACTAGTATATACTGTAGAAAAAGGACTATTTGTATTATCATTAAAGGTACCCCACGGTGGCGCAGGTGTTGAAGCTCCACTTAAATCTTCAAAAATTGTTAAACCATCTGGTATAACAACCTCTGCATAGCCATAACCATTCCAGTCACCATCAAAATTTACACCCCAGTCAAAATTAACAGGATTAATATTTGAAAAATCTGTTCTCTTTACCCAAATTCTAGCAAGAACTTCATTAACGGTCTCGCTAGTATAACTAAAACCTATGACTATATCCCCAGTACTTATAACATTACCGGCGGCATCAAACACCCAAGAAGTATGCCCTTGATCCGGACCAGAGTTTACAAAGCCATTTCCTGCAACTTCAATTTGGGATTTAAATAATTCAAAATCTATAAAGTGATTTCCAGAACTAGACATACAACTCACTCCAAGATCAATCCATAAACTGCTATCTATGCTATTACCACCTCTTCTCAAGTGAATATATGAATCAACAATGTCATTTTTCTCCCCTACTGATGAACTATTAAAAGACCAAGCAGTTACAGGGTTATCAGCATTTTTTTGACCTCCACCAAATGTTGTACGATCAAGACCACCACCTATACTGTTTAGGTTAACATAATCTCTTATAAATATAGCTTCATACAAAAGAGAACCATTTATAACTTCATATTGATTGAAGTTGGATCCTACTACAAATGGCTGATTTAAGTTACCCTGTGTAATATTTAAGTAGGCAGCTGCGTCACTTGTATCTATCAAACCAAATCCTGAAGAACCTTGGAACCAATCATCAATTCCAGCACCTATAGTTCCAGAATACACCCCACCATCAATCTCAAAATTTGCAGGCATTCCTCCATTTTGAGAAAGTGCAGTAAAATTAAAACCAAAGACACATACAATGGCTAAAACCATCTTTGCACCTAGATCAAACCTAGTTTTCACAAAGCTACCTGCAAGAGCAAAGACTCTTACCGTATTTTTAGTAACACTAGTTATTTGTAATTTTTTTACCATATTATCATTTATTATAAAACTAACTTCTGCCTCTTTAAAAGACGTCCACTAACTCAACACGACTAATAACTTTAATTCTAAAATTAAAAACCCAAAATCCAACACCTCTTAACAGGATGATGCAACTTAATTATTAAAATATTTGAGAACTAGGCTCCAGACAAGGAAACCTCAGAAAAACCCAAATACAATAAACAAAGGTATAAAGCACAGTTGCAAATCATTACAATGCAATTTATACTATATCAATAAGTTGGGTATTCAAATATAAAGCGAATATTACATCTACATTTTTACTTTTCAATGTATTAGTTATGCTACTTATTATCATCGACAAACTACACAAAAATCAATCTTCTACGTAATATGTTCTAACTATTATCATTAAAAAAACGACTAATATAAAATCAAGTCCGCTTTCGCGAAAGTGCATAAAACCGACCTAAACACAGCCAAAATACCCCTTAAAGTAGCTTTCAAATATACTTCTTTTTCTTTAACACTATATAGTATCTTTACATTCTAAAATATTAGTGAATTCTATGAGTTTTAAAAAAGAAATAGCCCGTCGCCGAACCTTTGGAATTGTATCTCACCCAGATGCAGGAAAGACAACACTTACTGAAAAATTACTCCTTTTTGGAGGAGCAATTCAAGAAGCTGGGGCTGTAAAATCTAATAAAATTAAAAAAGGAGCGACGAGTGACTTTATGGAAATAGAACGCCAGCGTGGTATTTCTGTAGCCACTTCTGTTCTTGCTTTTGAATATAATGGGATTAAAATAAACATCCTTGATACTCCTGGTCACAAGGATTTTGCCGAAGATACGTTTAGAACATTAACTGCTGTAGATAGTGTTATCGTGGTAGTAGATGTTGCAAAAGGCGTGGAGCCACAGACAGAAAAACTCGTGGAAGTATGTAGAATGCGCAACATCCCAATGATTGTTTTTGTAAACAAACTGGATCGTGAGGGTAAAGACGCTTTTGAATTACTAGATGAAATTGAAGAAAAATTACACCTATCTGTTACTCCTTTAAGTTTCCCTATTGGTATGGGATATGACTTTAAAGGAATTTACAACCTTTGGGAGAAAAATGTTAACCTCTTTAGTGGAGATAGTAGAAAAAATATCGAGGAAACTATCAAAATCTCAAACCTTCAAGATGAAGTGCTTGATAAGCTCGTAGGCCCTAAAGCCGCCGATAATCTTAGAGAAGAGATAGAGCTAGTACAAGGGGTGTATCCAGCTTTCAATCAGCAGGATTATCTTGATGGAATGCAACAACCTGTATTTTTTGGTTCTGCTTTAAATAATTTTGGAGTAAGAGAATTACTAGATTGTTTTGTAAAAATCGCTCCACCACCACGACCAAAAAAGAGTGAAGAACGTCTAGTACAACCTGACGAAAAAGACTTCTCTGGTTTTGTATTTAAGATTCACGCAAACATGGATCCTAAGCACAGAGACAGGCTTGCATTTATAAAAATAGTCTCTGGTGTTTTTGAGCGCAACAAGCCATATTTACATGTAAGACACAAGAAAAACCTTAAGTTTTCTAGTCCTAACGCATTTTTTGCAGAGCGCAAGGAGATTGTAGATATCTCATATCCAGGAGATATTGTGGGACTACACGATACAGGTAACTTTAAAATAGGTGACACACTTACTTCTGGTGAGGAGCTGCATTACAAAGGAATACCTGCGTTCTCTCCTGAACACTTTAGGTACATCAATAATGCAGACCCAATGAAGTCTAAACAGCTTGCAAAAGGTATTGACCAACTTATGGATGAAGGTGTAGCTCAATTATTTACGCTAGAACTTAACGGTCGTAAAGTAATAGGTACTGTAGGAGCATTACAATATGAAGTAATACAATACCGTCTCGAGCATGAATATGGGGCTAAGTGTACCTACGAACCTTTGAGTGTATCAAAAGCTTGCTGGGTAGACCCAGAAGATCCAAAAAGCGAAGAGTTTAAAGAGTTTTTACGAGTAAAACAACGTTTTATGGCAAAAGACAAAAGAGGCCAACTCGTATTTCTAGCAGATTCTCCTTTTACATTACAGATGACACAACAGAAGTATCCATCTGTAAAAATGCACTATGTAAGTGAATTTAAAGACTAAGGGTTTTAAACTAGATTTTTAGCAAAAAACTAATTTAAAGACGTTTAAAAGCATTTTGCCGCAAAAGACAGCTAGTTGCATCACAATTTTTAAATAACAGCTTAAAATAAGCTTATTTTAAGCCAATATTAATTAGCTAAATTTATTGGAAAAAACTTTTACATAGAAATTACAAATACTCATAATCTCTAGCTGAGTATAGTTATTTTAAAAAAAGGTGTGTTCATTTTAATGAGCACACCTTTTTAGGTTTCTTAAACGTCTTCACATATTAATGCTTAATCAAATAATTACCTACAGCACATGACAGGCATTTATTGAGATCACAGTAGTTGGCTTTTAATTCTAATAACGCTTGGGTTTCTTGAGCATTCTTTGCTCGATCTCTTATGCTGTTATATTTTTTGATAATACTATTGCTTTCGGGGTTGATAGCGTGCATCATAGACAGCAGCACCTCACTCTCATCTTTTCCTAGGTATTGATTATAAGAAAACCTTAGCGGTATAATTGCGTTTATGATGATAATATCTATAAATGAAGACGATAGCTTCTTGGCACGTTTTTTCTGGTCTTTCCCAAAAGAATAGTGTGTATCCCAATACTGAGAAGCTTTAACATCAAGCAGGGCGTATAACTCAGCTATAGTACATGCAGACATCAGTTTTTGGAACAAATTCAGGTGTTTATGGTAGAGCTGCGCCACTTGTGACAGTCGTATTGTTGGAAAATTATCTGGTCTCAACTTATAGAATTGCACTGGCAATATGCTATCGCTTACAATCTGAAATTTATGAGAAACAAACTCAAACTCTCCTTGTAGCTGCATCGGGTATGAGTCTATGGTGTTTTCTGGTAACAATCCGCCCATGCCTAATAATAATGCTTCTAGTCTAAAGGGTTCTTGAGCGCATTTACGAATGGTAGAAAAGTCAAGTTTTTCGGCGATGGATTGAAAGGCATTTGCATTTACTTTAGTGCCAAAACTCCGCATGAGCAACACAAAAAGTGCCGCTTCCCAGTCACCATTTACCTTGTTAAGAATAGGTGTGATGTGCTCCGTTTTTCGCGTTAAGCGTTCAAAATAGAGACGTTCAAGCCAGTTGCTTTGTATCATCTTTGGCACCTCTCTTATGCTATTCTCACAATTAATCCATTGTTGTGACTGATTATTAAAGAGCTCCTTATAATTATGCAATGATTTTTCGGCAACTAGATCTTTGAGTACTAAGGTTGGGATGGCAGTGTTGTCTTTTCTGTAAATCTCTACATCATGCTCCCACACTGCATGTAGAATCACATTGTCATAAGCAGCATCTACCTCATGATTATGCGCATACCAATCTGAAGATTTTAAGTGTATTTCTACATTTCCAGCCCACTTTTGATCACCTATTACAAGTGTGGTATTAAAAAAGTCTGGACCGGATAGATGATTATGTTGCCCTACATTGATTAATGTAATGGGCAAGCCTGAGGTTGTTTCTGCTTTCGCGAAAGCGTACTTCTTAAATTTCCATAAGTAATGTAAAAAGTCTTCTTGCATATGAGCTTATTTCTCAAAGCTAAAATACATCTTTCTGATTACTAACAAAATACGTAATTCACAAATGAAAATAACATCACAATAGCGCACAAAAAAACGCGAGACTACGTCCCGCGTTTTTTTCTAAAAAGTGCTATTTAATTACATCGCATTAATAATATCATGCTTTGTAATGATATGATGTTTACCATCTCCTAGATCTACTAAGACTGCATTATTCTCTTTTGAGATAAGCTTTGACACCTCTGCTACGGTTGCGTTTTTTTGCACAATAGGATATGCTGCTCCCATTACCTCCTTTATAGGTAAATCTGCCACCTCGTTGTTCTCCATATATGCTCTAAAAAGGTCTCCCTCATCTACAGAACCTACAATACCTGTCACATCTTCTACAGGGATTTGTGAGATTTTATAATCACGCATGCGCTCTATAGCGTGTGACACAAGCTCCTCTGTCTTTACAGTAACAAGTGGTTTATCTATGTGATTCTGGATCAAATCGCTTGCTACTTTATATTCTTGGTCTAAGAAACCACGCTCACGCATCCAGTCGTCATTAAACATCTTACCTACGTAACGGCTTCCATGATCGTGGAAGAGTACTACAACAACATCATCTGGACCAAATTTTCCTTCCTCATTAAGCTGTAACAACCCTTTGATTGCAGATCCAGCCGAATTTCCTAAGAACATCCCTTCCTCTTTGGCAAGGCGTCTTGTGTATACTGCAGCATCCTTATCTGTCACCTTTGTAAAACCATCGATGATGCTAAAGTTTACATTAAGTGGTAATATATCTTCCCCTATTCCCTCTGTGATGTATGGGTAAATCTCATTCTCGTCAAAAATACCTGTCTCCTTATATTTTTTAAATACAGATCCATACGTATCAATTCCCCATACTTTTACATTTGGGTTTTTCATTTTAAGATAGCTTCCTACCCCAGAGATGGTACCTCCTGTTCCTACACCTACCACAAAGTGCGTTACCTTTCCATCTGTTTGATCCCAGATTTCTGGTCCTGTGCTATTAAAGTGAGCCTTACAGTTAGAAGGATTATCATACTGGTTTACATACCAGCTATTTGGTGTTTCTTCGGCAAGTCTTTTTGATGTAGAGTAGTATGATCTTGGATCATCTGGCTCTACGTTTGTAGGACACACTACCACCTCACTACCTACGGCACGCAAGATATCCATCTTCTCTTTAGACTGCTTGTCTGAGATTACACAGATCATTTTATACCCTTTAATAATAGCAGCAAGGGCAAGACCCATTCCCGTATTACCAGAAGTACCTTCTATAATAGTCCCTCCAGGTTTAAGAATCCCTGCAGCCTCTGCATCTTCTACCATCTGTAATGCCATACGGTCTTTTACAGAATTTCCAGGATTAAAAGTTTCATATTTTGCTAGCACAAGACAAGGAAGGTCTTTTACAAGTGCGTTCATTTTTACCATAGGAGTGTCCCCTATCGTTCCTAATATATTTTCAGCGTATTTCATAATCTTCTTTTGTGGGTGCAAAGATACTTTTTACAAGACAGATGCGAGAATGCCTTTACAGATTATTGGCAATGTAGTTTTTTACGCTTTCGCGAAAGCTGTCTCCCATTTACTTTAAGAAGCATAACTATTTTATTAATTATCTACTATTAAAACATGGAAGCATAGACAATTATAATACAACAGCATATTCCTTCAATACGGCAATCCACACTACAGCTGGGTCTTGATTTATATCTAGTCTATATTTTAAATTATTCCTTACTTTTGGGTAATCGCATACAAACACACATGGAAACCAATAGCTCACCTTTTACTAGAGAAATGTTGCTTCCTCAAGAGGAATGTCTTGAGGTCGAAAAGAAACGAGGAGAGCTCTTTATTGGGATTCCGCGAGAGACACACTTTCAAGAACGCAGAGTGTGCTTAACCCCCGATGCTGTGGGAGCACTTACTGCAAATGGACACCGCGTGATGGTGGAGTCTAAAGCTGGAAAAGGAGCTCGGTACACAGATAAGGACTATTCAGAAAACGGCGCAGAAATCACGCAAGACACTGCCAAAGTGTTTTCTTGCCCTATGATTCTTAAGGTAGAACCGCCTTCTCTAGAAGAAATAGAGATGATGAACCCACAAACGGTGCTTATCTCTGCCTTACAGATCAAAACCCAGAAGAAACAATATTTTGAAAAACTCGCTAGCAAGCGCATCACTGCACTCGCTTTTGAGTTTATAAAAGATGAAGACGGCACCTACCCTGCCGTGCGCACACTTTCTGAAATTGCAGGTACCGCAGCCGTACAAATGGCGGCAGAAATTATGTCTAGCCCAGAAACAGGCACAGGTATGCTGCTAGGCAACATAAGCGGCGTGCCACCAGCAGAAATTGTGATTATAGGAGCAGGCACCGTAGGCGAGTTTGCCGCGCGGTCTGCTATCGGACTAGGAGCAAATGTGAAGATTTTTGATAACTCTATCACAAAACTACGCTGCATACAGACTAATGTAGGCAGACCATTATATACCTCTACCCTACAGCCTAAGAATCTTGTAAAAGCCCTCAAACGTTGTGACGTTGTGATAGGTGCTGTGCGAGGTGCAAACCGCGCACCGGTCATAGTGAGCGAGCGTATGGTAGAAGGGATGAAAAATGGCGCTGTCATTATAGATGTAAGTATCGATATGGGAGGTTGTTTTGAAACCTCAGAAGTTACTACGCATGATAAGCCTACGTATAAAAAACATGGCGTGACGCACTATTGTGTGCCTAATATTCCGGCAAGATTTGCCCGTACGGCATCTGTATCTCTCAGTAATATTTTTACTCCTTACCTACTTGACATTGCAGAGGAAGGTGGTATAGAAAATAAGCTACGCTACGACCGCGGATTAAAAAATGGATTGTATTTTTACCACGGTATTTTAACCAAAAAATCGGTAGCAGATTGGTTTGACCTTTCTTACCGAGACATCAACCTTTTGATCTTCTAGTAACGCAATGCACATTCTTAAACGTATAGGATATTACCTCGGTGGCTTTTCCATTGGGCTTGTTTTACTTGCTTTCTTTTTTAGCGGTAAAAAAACCAGCTGTGCTTACTTTCCACAAGAGCGTGTGCTTAAAAACTTACGTGTAAAACCCTATAATCTCACCCCAGAAGCAACACAGTCACTTGCCGCTATGCAACTAGATACGGTGACTATAAACCGTTTATTAAAACTAGGGGATGTAGATTTTGGAGAGAGTGTACCTCGCCGCGAGCCATGTGGTTATTTTGTAATCACAGGACAAGACGAAGCAGGAAACGATCTCAAAATGGAACTAGATAACTGTAAAGAAGCAGTGAGCATCAAGTCCCTTACCAAAATAACCAACTAGCCTCTTCATTACGCTTTCGCGAAAATGTGATATCACACGACCAAGTCTATTGGTAGATTATTACGACCTATTACAAATCCTTTAATAGTTGTTTACAAACGTGTACAATTGAAAAACATGCGTTTATACGCTGAAAATCGAGATTGCTAGGATTAAGTAAAAACATTCGTTTATACACCTAGTATGGGTATGATATATGACTAATATGTAATAACTTGCGTTTATACAAACGTGGACGGCTGATTGCCAAAAGACATGTTTTTCATCTCAAGATAAGCCACATCCAAGGCAGTAGCATACTTGGAAATTCCCGCCGTCGTATGGCTCCACTTCAAAATCAGAACACCTCAAAAGTCGTTGAAATATCGAAGGGTTGAGTATGAATCGAATCAGGAGGAAATCCGCTAGGATTTTAAAGCTCCCACCCTACCAATCAGCCGTCCACAGGCCACTACTCAAAAATGCCTAGGGCTTGCATCTAAATTATAGAAAGCTCGAGACGTGGTTGCAACCAGCCACAACTATTACATAACGCGAATACGACATTTTTGAAAGCTCTATGCGCGGCGCACAACTCCAAAATTCATTGTATATTTAGATCAAACAAACAAGACCATAAATTAAAGCAAATCAGCAAAATGCCGCACTCGCTTTATGCAGTGGCCTGTTGTGTTTCATACCGAAAACCAGCCGCACAAAATAAAGAGTGCCGAAAAAGGCACACATTATTTTTTTTTCCCACTTCTGACTATTAATGCTAATTATAGTCTGTTGTTTAAGCTGAATACTAAAGTTAGCTTTGCATACTTTAATTAGCAATGGAATCAAAAAAAGAAATACTAATCCAGTTTGGAATAAAAGTTCGTGAAATTCGAAAGAAAAATGGAATTTCACAAGAAGAATTAGCTCATAGAGCTGATTTACATAGAACTTATATTGGTATGATTGAAAGAGCAGAAAAAAATATCACACTCTTGAATATTGAAAAAATTGCTAATGCACTTGAAGTAAATATTAATGAGCTAATGATATTCAATAATGGGAAGTGATGCAAATAGATTGCGAAAAAAATGGCAAGATTATAGTGGGAAAAATGCTGGTATTGCAGAAAAGGATTTTTTTGAGACTTTTAATATAATTTTTGAGGATACAGAATTTAGAATACGATCTCAACCAAATGAATTTGGAAAAGTTTATGTTGACTTTCCCTTAAGAGTTGAAGAAGCTGCTGCGATTTACAAACCTGCCAAAGCAATTACGAGACACGGTGTGTATCCTGATTATGCTATTGATAATACAGAAACTAATAAAACAATCTATATAGAAGTAAAGAGGCAAGATGGTTGGGTAGAAGGTGGAAAAAGGTCTGATGGTCGTGGTAATGCACACGAAAGATCTTGTAAATTTTTTACGCCAGGTCTTCAGAAAATTTTACGTGAAAAAGGAAATCTAGGAAATGATGTATTACCTTTTTGGACAGTCTTTCAAGGAGATATTACTAGAGATCCTTGTAGAGTAAGAGAAATAACTTGTTGGTATGGAGATTTAACAGCACATTTCTTTTTTTGGAGAGATTCAAATAATCAAGATCCTTTAATAGAACATTTTTTAGAACATATTAAACCACTGTTAAGTTAAACAGTGGTTTTTTCTTCAAATTCCTCACGGACATCTAGACCCCAAACATCCCAACCTTTGGGTTTGTGTCTAGCAAATAATTCTATCTTTTTTTGAGTCGGAAACATTTTTTCAATTCCGTGTAAAACTTCCAAAGGTTTTTGACTATGTTTTCCTCTCGGCACTCTAACTAGCTGTTTGATATTTCTAGCACCTCTAGGTTTAGGTATTCTTCCTCTTTTAAAAACTAAACAAAGTTCAACATAAGACATAGTATATTGCCCAGGATTATGAACCATTTTATCCCATACAAAAGCGACCGTTCTAAAATTAAAACCCCAAGCTTTACCAAGTTCAATACCTTGTTCTAAATGCGGACTTGTAACCCACATAAATAACAAACAATCATCACTTGCAATTTCTGTAATCGGTATTTTCTTTAAATCTTTTGTTTTTACAGTAGGATATTTAAAATTTGCTGCACTTATAAAAATATTTTTATCCCAATTTGAATTTAGATCTTTTTTTCCACTCTTATCAAACTGCATTTTACCACCATAATCCCAAGGTGGATCACAATAAATTATATCATATTTTCCTTCAGGTAAATCTGGATACAAAGTAGGTAAATCATTTCTGACTGTCCTTCTATCTTGTTCTGCATTATAAATTGTATATCCAGAAACAACATTTGAAATATCTTCAATTTCTGACTTTTTCTTATCATTCATATTATTACCGAATAGATCTAATTCGTTCATTTTTAAAAAATTATTTCGCTAATTATAGTATGCAAACATAATGACAATTCTTGAATTAAAAAAATTAAATTGAAAAAATCAACACTTGTTCAAGCACATTTATTTTTTTTCAACGCTAAATCCAACGCTTGAAAAATAAAAGAGCTTAAACGCCAACGCTATCAGTAGAACGGAACAAAGTACGAAAACACAATCGAGTAGACGGCTCTGCTAGCAACTAGCAGAGTGCGCCTCTCACACCACCGTACGTACGGGTCTCGTATACGGCGGTTCAATAATTATACAGCTCGTTTATAGTACTCAATTAAACTAACATAACCTCTCATTTTTAACCGTTTAATAGTAATTGTAGTGCCTAGTATAGGGCTTTGAGCGACTGCCCATCCTCCCATTCTTGTGCGACTCCAAGCATAGNAATCGAGTAGACGGCTCTGCTAGCAACTAGCAGAGTGCGCCTCTCACACCACCGTACGTACGGGTCTCGTATACGGCGGTTCAATAATTATACAGCTCGTTTATAGTACTCAATTAAACTAACATAACCTCTCATTTTTAACCGTTTAATAGTAATTGTAGTGCCTAGTATAGGGCTTTGAGCGACTGCCCATCCTCCCATTCTTGTGCGACTCCAAGCATAGGCGTGATCTTGGTTTACTCCTAAACGGATTAGGTTTTTACGCTTCCGTTCTGGTTTCTTCCAGTGATGCCATATGCAGTACCTCAATCGGTTCCTTAGCCATTCTTCTAGCTTCTTAAGCTTCGACTGAATGGAGGCAGGTTTAAAGTAATTTATCCAACCACGTATTAATAGGTTGATACGTTTGATACGCTCATCAAAACTTGCAGGTATCGTCTTTTTGGTCAGGTATTTAAGTTTTGACTTAAAATCTTGCCATTTAGACCTAGTTACCACAAGCTGATACTTCCCTTTTTCCCCTTTCTTATACGTTGGCACAAAACCAAAGCCTAATACTTGGAAATCTAAAGGTCTCCGCACACCGCTCTTTACCCTATTTATGGGAAGTTGGAGGTGGTCTCGCAAATACTTATAGATACTGTTACCTACACGCTTTGCAGCCACTTTACTTTTAACGTAAATACTAAAATCATCGGCATATCTTACATAACGATGTCCTCGTTGCTCTAATTCTTTATCAAGCTCATTGAGCAGAATATTAGAAAGCAATGGACTTAATGGCGAACCCTGAGGAACGCCTTTTATGCGTTTTTGTAATCGACCGTTAATCAGTATAGGCGCTCTAAGAAATGAACGCAATAACCGCATCGTGGCTTTGCACTGTACCTTTTTGTAAATCAACTCTAGAAGTATACAGTGTGATACTTCATCAAAGAAACTCTTTAAATCTATATCTACTATATCTTGAAAACCAGCATTGATATTTAAAAGGCTTTGTGCCGTGGCTTGGTGGGCATTACGTTGTGGTCTGAACCCGTAACTATGCTTTTGAAAGTCTGGCTCAAATAAAGGTTGCAATACTTGATGTAATGCCTGCTGAAATACTCTATCAACAACTGTAGGAATACCGAGTAATCGTTTCTTGCCATTGTTTTTTGGGATTTCAACACCTAATATAGGAGACACCTGATAGCGCTTTCTTTCTATGTGCGAAATGTATTGTTTTCCATGAATCTGTAGTATAGATTTTAGCTCTTTAATGTGAACCTTATCCACTCCAGCAGATCCCTTGTTACGATACACTCGCGCGTAGGCTTCGTTTAGATTCTTTTTACTTGTTACTTGTTTAATCAATACTCATAATTTGAATTGCTGTCTCGCTTAATCGAAGGCTATTGTTTTACTAGAAAACTATCCGTAACATAAAACAACTCCTTTGATCATTAAAGACAATTATTGTTCTGTCCTTCACTAAAATATCAGGCTTTAGCTACTATGACTTCTGCTGACTTCTCTAATAGACCAACTCGTGGTTATAGAGACCTCCCCAGGTAAGAACATCTTCTTTCTCTCAATCCCTGCCGTATCTACATAATTACCCTTTTGATACTATTTAGGGCGTAACAATGATGTGCTTGCTTACCCAAATAATTATGCCTCATATACGGTTCCTGTTGGTCAGTACCGAGATTTGTAGTCCTGCTTTCTTCAGTCCTAGCTTCACAACTAGCAACCTTGCAGCTTACTAATGGTTCAAGGCGTTACCCCTGCCCATAAGGGACTTGCACCCTCTAGATAAATAAACTACTTTTAATAAGTAGTCTAAAGATGCCCATACTGGGCACACACACAACTAGCAACCTTGCAGCTTACTAATGGTTCAAGGCGTTACCCCTGCCCATAAGGGACTTGCACCCTCTAGATAAATAAACTACTTTTAATAAGTAGTCTAAAGATGCCCATACTGGGCACACACACGGTATAAAAAACATAGGGCATTTGTCCAAAACCAAAAGGTCTGTGAATATTTAATGAAGTCCGCTAAATATAAAATTTGGCGTTTATAGTAAAAAAGATAAAAGCAAAATATTTATATTTAGCTAAGTAATAAACCGAAACGAAAGTGCTTATCACCTGCCCTACGATTTCTTATACTTAACGTGGACGGCTGATTGCCAAAGGACATGTTTTTCATCTCAAGATAAGCCACATCCAAGGCAGTAGCATACTTGGAAATTCCCGCCGTCGTATGGCTCCACTTCAAAATCAGAATACCTCAAAAGTCGTTGAAATATCGGAGAGTTGGGTATAGATCAAGTTAGATTAAATCCGCAGGGATTTTAAAGCTCTTGGTGTCTTTCTATTCAGAAACGGTGATGAGCTGACTAAGCGGTTCTTTGATGCCTTCCTCTCGCTATGCTCGTCGGAGGCAGGGCTCAAAAATGTCTAAAGAATACATCTAAATCATAGAAAGCGCGAAACGTTGTTGCGCCTGTCAATTCCTCTCGATCGTACCTCACTCGTCGGATGCAAGAACTACAGCATAAAGCGTCCCGAAGCACATCGAGATTTGAAAGCTCTACGCGCGGCGACAGAACCATAAATAACTGTATATTTAGACAATCAATTAATAAACAAACAAATACAGGCTATCCAGCAAAATACCGCACTCGCTTTATGCAGTGGCCTGTTAGGCAACCATTAAATTTGCTCTATAATTAAGAAAAGAACATTGAAACTAATTAAATTAAAATCAATAATTGACAACAAACTGAAACGCTATTTTTTTTATGCAATAGGAGAAATATGTCTCATAGTTTTGGGTATCCTTGTGGCTTTATATATTAATAACAAGAATGCTAATAATCAATACAAAAAAGAAATTGATAATAATATATTGCGCGCGTACTCGGAGTTAGAAGGAAATATAGAAGAAGCTCAAGAAACTATTCTGAAAATTAAGGAAAAAGACTCTTTGATTTATTTAGTAATGAATGATTTGATTGAACCTGAGGCGTATTACAAAGACATAAATTTAGCCTATTTGATATTGTTCTTTTATAATCTGGATATTGAAGACAAAGCATTTCAAAACCTAATATCGTTAAATGTAGCTGATAACAAGTATAAGGAAGAATTACTTTCAAGTTTAAAAGAACTGTATGCTATAAATCAAAGTATAAAAGAAGTTAACCAAAGAATGTCAAGTTTTGTTTATGATAAAAGTTTACCAATGTTAGCTCAAAACACTAAAACTTTTGGAGATTTGACATATAAAGGAGAAATAAAAAAAGACGTTGTTGATTTTTTTAGCACTTCTCAAGAATATAAATCGTATGTCAGTCAATATGCAATAATTGCAATTAAAAATCAACTTAGACATAATCAGGACTTTCTCAAAAAAGCTTATAATTTACGATCCAAAATAATAAATGAGTACAACTTTGATAGTAAAAACTTATTGAAAAAAGATTCACTTATTTCTGAATATAAAGGTTTATACTCGAGTAAAAGTCTTAAGGATACAATAGCTATTAAATTCGTAAATGATTCAATACTGGTTTATAAAAATAAGAAGTTTCAGCTAAACCTTATTCCACTAACTAAAGATTGCTATTTTACAGATAACGAAGGTGGT
This sequence comes from Dokdonia sp. Asnod3-C12, assembly GCF_045063975.1. Taxonomy (NCBI): domain Bacteria; kingdom Pseudomonadati; phylum Bacteroidota; class Flavobacteriia; order Flavobacteriales; family Flavobacteriaceae; genus Dokdonia; species Dokdonia sp. Asnod3-C12. The sequence goes on along the minus strand of NZ_JBEFNY010000003.1, from coordinate 2,756,068 downwards.
GGATATTTTATTTCTTTTCTTAAAGAAAAAGACACTCTAAGTATGAAATTAAATTTGTTATCAAATAAGTTCTTCTATGAAAAAATCAAAAAATAACGGTTGCCAACAAAGAACTGAGTTAAAAAAACAAGCCTACTTCGGTTACGCTCAGCACAAGCTTTTAAACTAATTTTAATCCATAGTTTTCATCGTAGGGTCTTCTTTATTTTATGATGACAAAGACTTGTTTTAAGAGCTTATTTACCACTGTAATGATGGCTATTTTATTCCTACTCAACTCTCGTTGTGCTTTCGCGAAAGCGTGCTTCTTGCAATCAACTTTGAAAGTGCTACTTACAGCAGCAACTCCAAAATTCATTGTATATTTAGATCACACAAATAAGATTGCAAATCATAATAAATCAGCAATCCTGATAGCTATGGGAAAATCGTGTGTGACTTATGCAGTGGCCTGATGGTAGGACAAAATCAGAAGAATAATATAATTTTAATATATCTCTATGGATATTAGAAACATCGATTTTAAGAATCAAGTTATACCTTTCTTAATTCCGCTTGCACTTATAAGCGTGTTAATCCTTTTTTCAAAATCAACTCAGTTTTTAGCAAATCCTAGTTTGATTTCTGTGGGGATAACTATAGACTTAATGCTAACCGTTCCATTGATTTATTTCTTTTTAATAATTAGAAAAAAGGAAATTCCAAAGCAAACAGTTGTTCTAGTTTTAATTATTGGTCTTTTTATCTGTTACAAAATAATACCCACAGAAAATCAAACCGTATTGCCATTTTTAGGCACCTGGCTGTTGCCTATTTTAGAAATTGGAATTATCGCTTATATTCTAATAAACCTTCGAAAGGCACGACTGAACTATAACAAAAATAGGGGCAATTATATAGATTTTTATACTGTTGTAAAAACAATTTCTCAAGACCTTCTCCCTAATTTTATGGCGAGAATAATTGCGACAGAAATTACAGTAGTGTACTATGGTATTATAAAGTGGAAACGCCGCCCGTTAAAAAATGGAGAATTTTCGATCCATAAAAAAAGTACTTCTATTTCAATATTTTTGGGCATTATGCTAATCATCGGCGTAGAAACTACAGTCTTTCATTATATCTTAGAGCAAGAGGGCAATCCAAAAGCATGGCTAATCACCTTTTTAAGTATCTATTCATTACTACAAATTCTAGGTTTTCTAAAATCTATTATTAAAAGACCAATCTCTTTTGAAGAAGATATTCTTCATTTAAGATATGGCATAATAAAAGAAACTTCTATTGAGTTAAGCAACATTAAAAGTATTGTACTTTCTTCAAAAAATAAATACCAAAAAGGGAGTAGACTCTCCATTTTTGGTAAACATGAGAATCATAATGTAACCCTAACTCTAAAAAAGACTGGAATTCTCTATAGTCTATATGGCATGAAAAATAATTTTACAACAATCTCATTTCATGTAGACGAACCACAAAAGTTTTTCAATAAAATGTGTGAATCTATTAAGGAACTTGAATAAAAGTAAACTGTTACCTAGTTTAATTTTATTATTGAGTTTTTACATTATTAGTTTAGACGGATATAGCTAGCAAGGAGAAATGCTCTTATTGTTGTGTGCCAATTCTAAAGACAACAAAACCTAAACATAATGGAGACTTTAGGGCTACATCGAAAGGTTTGAGTATATCTGTGATGTTGCAAAATCTTATGAGTTTAGCTCTAGAATAACTCAAAACAATAAGCCTTAGCCAAGTAAGTAAACAGAATAAAAAAATCCCCTGGTCCCTGCACTACCCTTAACTTAACCGTGGCGGTTAATTTCCAAAAGACCTATTTTTCATATTAAGATAAGCCACATCCAACGCAGTAGCCTTCTAGGAAATTCCCGAAATCGTTAATTTCTCACTCGTCAAATGCAACTTTGAAAGCTCTACGCGCGGCGTACAACTCCAAAATTCATTGTATATTTAGAGCAAAAAAATAAGACTGCAACCTAAAGCAGATCAGCAATCCCGATAGCTATCGGGAGCCGCACTCGCTTTTGGCAGTGGTCTGTCAACCATAATTATGAAGAGAACATTGATATTTTTTTTACTAATCTCGAATTATTGTAATTCACAGAACTTCGTAAAAATTGGTGATAGTATTTTGTCCGAGGTTGATTTTCAATCTCATTATAAAACGATAAAACAATACTACTTTCCAAAAGAAACAGAACTCAATTATTTTGAAGAAGTCACCAAGAATGACTCACTTATCAAAAATGCCCACATTTCGGTGTACATGAATAAATCAGAGCACTCTCGAGGATTTTTTTATTTATTGAACAAACCATTTCCTGATTTTAACCTTAAAGACTCGAATAATATAACGTATACTAATTCATCGGTGATTGATAAACCCACACTAGTTTGTATACTAAGTTCCAGATCAATTCCTAGCATGAAAAGAATCAAAGCGTTGAATTCATTATACTTCAACAATAAATTTAATGTCATCGGCTTCATTAAAGACGAGAGAATAAAACAATCACAATTAAGGAAAATCAAATTTCCATTATTATTGAATTCTTCTCAATGGTTGGATGATAATTTTAAGAATTATTATATACCAACGTTTTTGATTTTGGATGATCGTGGTTTTGTCACCTATTTATTTCCGGGCTACCCTCACAAGAATACAAAATACATCCCGGTAGATGAAATGCATAAGACTGTGTTTGATGCTTTGATCAAATAACTACAGCCAACAAAGAACTATGTTATTCAATTACTAGTTGTTTACAATATGTTTTAGTTACAAAATCAAAAAACACAATAGCCATTTTCGCGAAAGCGATTTTTGAAATATACACGACTATGAAAATTGCAATCACAGTTCTTTTATTGGTTTCTATAGGTTGCAAAAATGAGGCTACCACTCCAAAACCTACGGCCTCGCTGGAAGAACTACAGACGCAGCAGTATATAGAGAGCAGTGTTTCGGCTATGTGGCGAAATTTTAAACAGGCGCATCCAGAATATGCAAACGAGCCACAACCCAATGCTGACTTTTTTCACGATAATAAGGAAGATGCAAATCGGCTCGCAGCACTTACGGTACTAGGTAAAAAGCAAGCTTCTTCTAGTTTATATTTCTTGTATGAGAAGTATGGCGTAGATCTACCACAGGCGGGAAACTTACAAATAATCACAGATTTTGAAGGAAAAGCGCAGGCAATTATAAAAACTAAAACCGTTGATACGGTGGCTTATAATGATATTTCGAAAACCTATGCTATTCTAGATATGGGAACAGCACTCAACGCTCTTGAACAATGGAAAAAAGCACATCAAGCTTTTTTTGAGAGTTATACAAAGGATAGCGGAGTGCAGACCATAGATAGTTTGCTCATTGTGTGTGAAACTTTTGAGACTATCTGGACAAAGGACAATCAGTAATCATCACACTTACAAATTGATTTGAATAGTTTACTTTTAAGTATCCACCCTTAAAATTATCGCTATGACCTTCGGCAAAATTACTTTGATTGTATTTTCTATAGTGCTACTGCTTAGCATTTCTTGTAAAGAAGCGATACAAACCCCTGTTATAGATGAAGCTCCTCATTTCGTCTTGAGCGATACGACCTCAGCTACTAAAACAACGATGGGACCTACTGTCATTGATTTGGCTCCTCCTCCATTAAGCCAATTCATACGCAGGGTCTTTCAAGATTCGCAAGGAACGATGTGGATGGGAACTAATGGTGATGGTGTGATACGATATAATGGAACGAGCGTAGACTACTTTTCTATAGACGAAGGTTTTAATGGCGAAGCAGTGAGAGCAATTCTAGAAGATAAAAATGGTACCATCTGGTTTGGGACCAATAGAGGAATTACATCATTTGACTTGACCACATCTGCAACCACAGGAAAACCTTCTTTTACAAACTACACAGAAGCGCAAGGACTCAAAGAAAGTAATGTATGGAGTATGTTACTAGATTCAAAAGGAACGTTGTGGATAGGAGCTTTAAATGGCGTTAATAGTTATGATGGAACTACTTTTAAACCGTTCGCTCTTCCAGAAACGGTAGCAGATAATTCTAGAGGTGTCTCAAGTACTAAAATTGTGCATAGTATCATGGAAGACACGAGAGGTCGTTTATGGTTTGCTTCAAACGCTGGTGCCTTTATCTGGGATGGAACTAAGTTAAAAACCTTATCTACAAAAGACGGACTTGCGGGAAATAATGTAAATGACATGCTAGAAGATCGCGCAGGAGATATCTGGTTTGCAACACACCATAAAGGCGTGAGTCGCTATGACGGATCTAAGTTTACCAACTTTACCACAGATGGTATCATTACAGGTGAAGAAGTTTGGTCGCTCTTTCAAGACTCCAAAGGGAACATCTGGTTTCCTGCCGAAAATGCGGGTGTATACAAATATGATGGAAAGAAATTCACCAACTTCACAGAGGCAGATGGTGTGCAGAGCAATGCTATACAAAGCATTTATGAGGATGCATCTGGAACCATATGGTTAGGAGGATATCTTGGCCTCTCAAGATTAAAAGATAATCGCTTTATACATGTCACTGAGAGCGGACCTTGGAAGGATTAAGCTTGAAAAAAATCTATAAAAAAGGCGACCCTCTGGGTCGCCTTTTTTTAATAACTATCATCTAGTCTTACATATTACGTCTGTACTGTCCTCCTACTTCAAAGAGGGCACTTGTGATTTGCCCTAGAGAACAAACCTTAGTCGCCTCCATAAGTTCTTCAAAAATGTTACGGTTATTAATCGCTGCATCTTGTATCGTCTCAAGTTGTGCTTCTATCTTATCTGCTTTCTCCTTGTGGAGGTGATTAAGCATATCGATTTGATATTGCTTCTCCTCTTCGGTAGCTCTAATTACTTCTGCAGGGCGCACGGTAGGACTTCCTTTTGAACTCAAGAAAGTATTTACTCCTATTATTGGGAACTCACCGTTGTGCTTAAGCGTTTCATAATACAAGCTTTCTTCTTGAATTTTAGAACGCTGGTACATAGTTTCCATTGCTCCTAAAACTCCTCCACGCTCTGTGATTCGGTCAAATTCTAGTAAGACTGCTTCTTCTACAAGCTCTGTAAGCTCTTCTATAATGAATGATCCCTGTATTGGGTTTTCATTTTTAGTAAGTCCTAGCTCTTTATTGATAATAAGCTGTATTGCCATTGCACGACGTACACTCTCTTCTGTAGGCGTTGTAATCGCCTCATCATATGCATTTGTGTGTAACGAGTTACAGTTATCATAAATCGCATATAATGCTTGCAGAGTAGTACGGATGTCGTTAAAGTCAATCTCTTGTGCGTGTAAGCTACGTCCAGATGTCTGGATGTGGTACTTAAGCATCTGTGCACGTGAGTTTGCTTTGTACTTTTCCTTCATTGCCTTTGCCCAAATCTTACGAGCAACACGACCTATTACCGCATATTCTGGATCGATTCCGTTTGAGAAAAAGAACGATAAGTTAGGACCAAATTTATTGATATCCATCCCACGGCTTAGGTAGTACTCTACATAGGTAAATCCGTTAGACAATGTAAGTGCTAGTTGTGTGATAGGGTTTGCTCCTGCCTCTGCAATGTGATATCCAGAGATAGACACACTATAGAAGTTACGCACCTTTTGCTCGATAAAGTACTCTTGTACATCTCCCATTAAGCGCAGTGCAAACTCTGTAGAGAAGATACAGGTATTTTGCGCCTGATCTTCTTTGAGAATATCTGCTTGTACCGTACCACGCACTTGTGTGAGTGTCTCTACTTTTATGCGGCTGTACACATCTGCTGGTAATACTTGATCACCCGTTACTCCCAGTAGCATTAAACCTAGACCATCATTTCCTTCTGGAAGATCGCCTTGGTATGCTGGACGTGTTTTTCCTTTGTAGATAGCTGCGATTTTTGCTTCTACCTCTGCTTCTAGTTCGTTTTCTTTAATGTACTTCTCACAGTTTTGATCGATAGCGGCATTCATAAAGAAACCAAGTAACATAGGTGCTGGCCCGTTTATGGTCATACTTACCGATGTCATTGCATGACTTAAGTCAAAACCAGAATAGAGCTTCTTTGCATCATCAAGACAGCAAATACTTACTCCTGCATTTCCTATTTTTCCATAGATATCTGGACGCATTCCTGGATCATTACCGTATAACGTCACAGAGTCAAAAGCCGTACTCAAACGCTTAGCTGGTAATCCAGCACTTACATAGTGAAAACGTCTGTTAGTACGCTCTGGTCCTCCTTCTCCTGCAAACATTCGTGTAGGATCTTCTCCCGTACGTTTAAAAGGATATAGCCCTGCTGTGTATGGGAATTCTCCTGGTACGTTTTCTTGTAAACACCAGATTAAAATGTCTCCCCAGGCTTGGTACTTAGGTAATGCTATTTTAGGGATTTCTGTATGTGATAGCGATGCGCTGTGCGTAGGGATTTTAATCTCCTTATCTCTTACCTTAAAGGTATACACAGGTGCTTTGTATCTATTTACTTTTTCTTCCCAACCAGTGATAACTTCCCAGTTATACGGATCAAGATCCATTTTTACTCGGTCAAACTGTGCTAGCAACAATTTAATAAGGTCTTTATCTTCTTCTGTGTTTTCAGTTGTAAAGTCGGCTAACTGTACTCCTGCTTTGTCTAGTGCTGGAGCTGTACCGGCAATAGTTTCTATGGTCTTATAAATTCCGTAGAGACGTTGTGCTGTTTCTTGTTGCGCTTTCGCGAAAGCGTCATATGCACGGTTGCTCTCTGCAATCTCACTTAGGTAACGCGTGCGAGATGGAGGAATCACAAAGATTTTCTCACTCATCTCTTGGCTGATCTCAAACGTACTCGTAAGATCAGACTCGTTTACTGCGTTTACTTTCTCCATGATACGCTTATAAAGCGTGTTCATTCCTGGATCATTAAACTGGCTCGCAATGGTACCAAATACTGGCAAATCATCTTGATGTACATCCCACAAATTATTATTGCGCATGTACTGCTTCTTTACATCACGTAATGCATCTAGTGATCCACGCTTATCAAACTTGTTGATAGCTACTAGATCTGCAAAGTCAAGCATATCGATTTTCTCTAGCTGTGTTGCTGCACCAAATTCTGGTGTCATCACATATAAAGAAACATCACTGTGTTCTATAATCTCTGTATCAGACTGTCCTATTCCCGAAGTCTCAAGAATGATTAAGTCATACTCGGCTGCTTTTAATACCTCAATAGCCTCTCCTACATACTTAGAAAGTGCAAGATTACTCTGGCGAGTTGCTAGTGAGCGCATGTAAACACGGTCACTATTAATCGCATTCATACGGATACGATCTCCTAGTAGAGCTCCTCCAGTTTTACGCTTAGAAGGATCTACAGAAATCAATCCTATTTGCTTCTCTGGGAAGTCAATTAGAAATCTACGTACTAGTTCGTCTACAAGAGATGACTTTCCTGCACCTCCTGTACCTGTAATACCAAGTACGGGTGTAAGCGAGTTTTCATTCTTTTTATGAATTGCGTCAAGCGTATCCTTTGCAACCTCTGGAAAGTTTTCGGCAGCAGAAATTACTCTAGCGATTGCCGTAGGCACTTTTTCGCGTAAGCTATCTACAGTTACATCAAGCTTATCTCCTATGGCATAGTCAGATTTTTGTACAAGATCATTAATCATCCCTTGTAATCCCATGGCACGTCCATCATCTGGAGCGTAGATACGGGTAATCCCATAGTCCATGAGTTCTTGAATCTCTTCTGGCAAGATCACACCACCTCCACCTCCGAAGATTTTAATATGTGATGCTCCCTTCTCTTTAAGAAGATCATACATATATTTAAAATACTCATTGTGGCCACCTTGATAAGAGGTTATCGCAATTGCATTTGCATCTTCTTGTATTGCGGTATTTACCACTTCTTCTACCGAGCGATCGTGACCCAAATGGATCACCTCAACGCCTGTGCTCTGAATGATACGACGCATAATATTTATAGCGGCATCGTGACCATCAAAGAGTGCAGCTGCAGTAACTATTCTAACTTTATATTTTGGTGTGTAAGGAGTAGCTTGTTCCATCTGTAATTATTGGTGTGTTTGATGATGTAAATTTACGTAATAATCAGTAAAAACGACGCTTGAATATGAATAACACAAAAAGGATTGTTTATAGCTGAATTGCGTAATAATAATTGCAATTTAGAGGTAATAAAAATCTGATTTATGGCACATCTTACACTGCTTATACATTGCAAAGATCAAAAGGGAATCATCGCTTCTGTGACTAATTTCATACTTGATCATGGCGGAAACACCACCTACATAGATCAACATGTAGATGCGCAAGAAAATGTGTTCTTCATGCGATTAGAGTGCTTTTTTGAACAAGCAGATTTTAATGTGGAGCTTTTTACAAAAACTTTCGCTCAAGACATAGGAAATCCATTTGAGATGCAATGGCAGTTATATCCTGCTACGCAAAAACTGCAAATGGCAATTTTTGTTTCAAAATACGACCACTGCCTCTATGATATTCTGGGTCGTTATAATGCCGGAGAACTCCAAGTAAACATCCCGTTTATTGTGAGTAATCACAAGGATCTAGCTCATATTGCAGCAAATTTTGATATCCCATTTTACCATATTCCCGTTACAAAAGATACGAAGGCACTCGCAGAGCAACGCCAGCTAGACTTACTGCGAGAATTTAAGGTTGATTTTATAGTTCTTGCTCGCTATATGCAGATTGTGACGCCTACTATTATAAGTGAATACACGCATCGCATTATAAACATACATCACTCCTTTTTACCTGCCTTTGTAGGCGCAAAGCCTTATCATGCAGCATTTGCTCGTGGTGTAAAAATTATAGGGACCACAAGTCACTATGTGACAGAAGAACTAGACGCGGGCCCTATTATCGAGCAAGACACCATACGTGTAACTCACAGCCACACCATTCCAGACCTTATTGCAAAAGGTAGAGACCTGGAGAAGATTGTACTCTCAAGAGCCATAAAATTACACGTACAGCACAAGTGTTTTGTTTACGGTAATAAGACGGTGATTTTTACTTAACATATGAATAAGCTGAGTTGCGCTTTCGCGAAAGCGCAATTAAAAACTATCTTTACCACACATTAAAAACCCATAGTATCATGAAAAAGATTATCGCTGTATTTGTTTTGTTTTCACTAATCTCTTGTGCCGAATTGCAAGGCGTAATAGATAGTTTACCTACAGAATCTGGAACTTCTGGAATTAGTAACCAAATGATAGGTAACGGTCTCAAGCAAGCGTTAGACTTTGGAATTGATAAACAGGTAACAAAACTTACGTCTACAGATGGGTTTTATAAAAACGAATTGGTAAAAATATTACTTCCAGAAGAGTTACAAAAAGTAGATAAAACACTAAGAGCAATAGGCTTAGGAAGTCTTGCAGATGAAGGTATCAAAGCCCTAAACCGCGCTGCCGAAGATGCAGTGAGTGAAGCAACGCCTATCTTTGTAAATGCTGTAAAAGAAATAACATTTATAGATGTGCGTAACATTTTATTAGGATCTGATAATGCTGCTACCTCATACTTAGAAGGAAAAACACAAACAGCACTTTATGGAAAGTTTAATCCTGTGATAAAAAATAGCTTTGCAAAAGTAGGTGCAGATCAAATATGGACTAACCTAATTACAAAGTATAACGAGTTACCACTTACTAATGATGTAAACCCTGACCTTACAGATTATGTAACGCAACAAGCTCTTGAAGGAGTTTATAAAATGATTGCGGTAGAAGAAAAGGAAATCCGTACAAAAACACAAAGTAGGACTACAGATCTTTTACAGCGTGTATTTGCACTTCAAGATTAATAAGATTATTCTTACATTAATCACTTGATTTTTATGCAGTTATAGTATTTCAGATTGGTTTTTTTTTAATACATTTAAGTAGAGAAAATAAGTTTAACCCCAAATTAACCTACTTGTATTATGAATTCCCAGTATAAACACCAGCGCATCAAGACCTACATGGAGCGCAAGCACAAAAAACTTGTAGAAGAGGCCTATAATTTAAAATACACAGATCACGAGCAAAGCGATGTACTTACCTTTGAAGCACTTCAACTTGATTCAAAATTAAAGTTCTTGCAATTCTAGTTGTGATCGTAAATTTCTAAAGTATGAGTATGCCTTAAGAAGCCTACTCCCATACCATGAGAAATACTCACCGTCTACTAATACCACTCTAGCAGTGGTATTTTTTTTGAATAATGCGATATGTTCTTCCTTAAATGGAAAAGGCTCTGATGATAAGAAGATGTAATCAAGATTTGCTAACTGTTCTGTTTGGACCTCTGGGTATCTACCTTCTAAAGAAGTAAAAGCATTTTTAAAACCTGCTTCTTCTAATAGTGTGTTTATAAAAGTATGTGCACCGGCAACCATCATTGGTTCTTTCCAGATAAAGTAGCCTACATGACCTTGAGTAGATGTCTTTAGCTCCTTTAAAAATTGATTGCGCTCATTTGTAATAGCGGTAACTAGCTGTTGAGCTTCTTCCTCTTTTTTAAAAATTACTCCGTATTGTAGTATGAGATCTAGAGACTCTTGTACGCTTATAATATCTGATGTGTGTACCGGAGCAATAGCCCGCAAACTTTCTACAATCTCTTTTGTGTTTTCTTCTTTATTGCAAAGAATAATATCTGGCTGTAGCGCGGAGATTTTTGCAATATCTACTTGCTTCGTGCCTCCCACTACTTCTTTATCACCACGCAGATGCAATGGATGAACACAAAATTTTGTAACACCCACAATGCACTCTTCTAACCCCAGGTGAACTAGAAGTTCTGTCTGGCTAGGTACTAAAGAAACAATGCGCAGTGGTGTATGATCAAACTCTAGACGAGTGCCTATTTGATCTGTAATGTTCATATTAGATATGTTCTATAATGAGCTCTCTCATTTCTTCTTGCATTTGCTGTGCAACATTACGCGCGGCGATGGCGAAGTCTTCTCCTTGAGAATTGTAAATAATACCTCGAGAAGAATTAACAAGAAGCCCTATATCTTTAGTCATTCCGTATTTACAAACTTCACGCAGGCTACCTCCCTGCGCTCCTACTCCTGGTACGAGTAAGAATGCCTCAGGAATAATAGCACGTATATCTGTGAGGTACTCAGCTTTTGTAGCACCTACTACATACATAAGCTGCTCACTATTGGTATATGACTTAGAGGTTTCAAGTACGTGCTTGTACACTTCTTTACCGTCAATCTCCTTTGTTTGAAAATCGAAGGCTCCCTTATTTGAAGTAAGCGCAAGCAATATAGTGTGCTTGTCATTAAATTCCAGAAATGGCTCTACAGAATCTTTACCCATGTATGGAGCAACCGTTACAGAGTCAAAGCTCAAGTCCTCAAAAAATGCCTTAGCATATCGAGTAGATGTATTCCCTATATCTCCACGTTTTGCATCTGCAATCGTGAATTGCTCTGGATACTTTTCGTTTATATAGTTAATTGTTTTCTCTAGCGCCTGCCATCCTTTGATACCATAAGCTTCATAAAATGCAGTATTAGGTTTATAACCAACACATAAATCGTGTGTGGCATCTATAATCGCTTTGTTAAAAGCAAAAATAGGATCTTCCTCTTTCAATAAATGCGCAGGAATCTTATCAAGATCTGTATCTAGACCAACTATTAAAAAAGATTGCTTCTTTTTAATTTGGGTAATTAAATCAGCTGTTTTCATTGTCGTTTATTTCAGATCTAGATAATAGTCAGCTTTATTATGCTATAATTCTCCTTCAGTAAATTTGAGTTTCTCTGTATTCTCAACAAGTCTTAACTCTTCAAGAATTTTTTGAATATCACCATTTACGATATTCTGTAAATCGTATAATGTTAATCCAATACGGTGATCCGTTACACGTCCTTGAGGATAGTTATACGTACGAATCTTTGCACTACGGTCACCACTACTTACTTGTGAGTTACGTTTTGCCGCATCTTCTTCTTGCTTCTTAGCAAGTTCCATATCATATAAACGTGAGCGTAGTACTTTAAAAGCCTTCTCCTTGTTTTTATGTTGAGATTTTTGGTCTTGACACTGCGCTACAAGTCCTGTAGGGATGTGTGTTAATCGTACTGCAGAGTATGTTGTGTTTACAGACTGCCCACCTGGTCCAGAAGAACAGAAAAAATCTACACGTACATCTTTAGGCTCTATTTGAACATCAAACTCCTCTGCTTCTGGAAGTACCATTACTGTTGCAGCACTGGTATGCACACGACCTTGAGTTTCTGTTTGCGGTACTCGCTGTACACGGTGTACTCCAGCTTCAAACTTCATAGTACCGTATACATCTTGCCCTGTAATTTCAAATTGGATTTCTTTAAATCCTCCAGAAGTACCTTCAGAATAATCTACCGTGCTATGTTTCCATCCTGGGACAGAATCTACATACTTCGTATACATTCTGTATAAGTCTCCCGCAAAAATACTTGCTTCATCACCACCAGTTCCAGCGCGTATTTCTACAACGACGTTCTTTGCATCTTCTGGATCCTTAGGAATAAGCATCATTCTGATTTTTTCCTCAAGTTCAGGAATACCAGTTTTTGCCTCATCGTATTGCATCTTGGCCATTTCAACCATTTCTGCATCACTACCATCGGCTATGATTTCTTCGGCTTCTTTGAGGTTTTCACTAAGCTCTATATATACCTCACGCACTTCCATGAGTGCCTTAAGATCGCTATATTCCTTATTGAGCTGGACATAGCGCTTTTGATCTGTTATAATATCTGGTTGTATGATGAGATCACTTATCTCATCAAAACGTTGCTTTACTATCTGTAATTTTTCTAACATCTACTTTCTATAATAAGTAGCGAATTTACGATAATTTAAACAAGGAATGAAAGCTAAATGGAGGTCTATATACGCTTTCGCGAAAGCAAAAAAGAAATAGTGATTAATACGATTGAGTAAGTTGATTCTTCTCTTCTTCTTTATTATCTACATCCAAAACCGTGTATATAAAAAAGGCCAATCCTAATGCGGCACTAACAAAATCAATATAATAGAAGAAACTAATTCCAAAATAGTACCCAATAAGAGATGCCACGTCCGAAAAGATAAAACAAAACACAAAAAACAGAAAAGCTAATGATCTATCACTATTAATAACCTGGTTATATAACACTGCTATTGCTCCTAATAAACTTATGATAATTCCAAAAAGGAACACGAGACCAGACTGAAAAGACCCTTCGTAACCTTCCTTTACCTGAGATATTAGTTCATTAAGTATAAGCATATTGAGACCAATAAAGACTAAAGTAAGTAGTATCGCAGCTCTATCTTTTAAAAATGCATTAAACATATCTAGCCGCTTTATAATAATAAGGCTATAAGTCACACAGCCAAGAAGGATATAAGCTATCTGCCCAAAGTTTTTATAGTAGTAGAAAACGGAAAATTCTCGCAGCGATAGCATTACTAAAATTGCAATCACTATAAACCTAACACGAGGTGCTTTGATTACGTAGTAAATGAGAAAGACTAGTACTGTAAAAAGTTGCATGTATCTTAAGAGATAAACATGACGCCCTAAATAAACAGACAGTATGTTTAATACTATAAGACCTAGAGTTATTAATGGTAAATATTTACCTGCTTTACGTAATAAAAATTGCATTAGTCAATTATTGGTTGGGGGAACACTAAAAGCATTTTACTTGTTAATAAAAGTAAGTAAAAGTAAAAATATAAATACCGCCTCAGATAGACTTTAACAAAACTAAATAATGATAAACTGCTTAAATAAAGATATTTACAACCCAAATTAATACAATCACACGTGTCGTACATTGCATTAATAAAGCGATGCGGTCACAGTAAAGAAATAATTATAGAGAAGTTGGTAATTAAAAAAAGCACCCCAGCTCATTAAGATAACATATCATATTGCTCTGCTTCTTCAAGCTGACTACTAGTTTCAATAACTGTATAAGAAAAAAGACCTAATCCTACTGCATAAGCAACACGGTCTACGTAAAAAAGCATCTCATATCCAAAGTAATATGCAAATAACGAGGTGACATCACTGGTAAGAAAACTAATCATAAATAATATATAAGCAAGAGATCTATTACTATTATACACTTGATTATAAATGATTGCTGTTGCTCCAAAAACAATCATAAACACACCATACACATAAAATAAAAAAGGGTCAAATGGACCTTGGAACCCTACATTAATAAAACTAGCAATTTCACTTAGGGCAAATGTATTGAGAACAACAAATGCAAGTGTAAAAATCAAAGCACTTTTATCTCTACTTATCACTTTAAGTATATCTCCTCTTTCTAAACAGATAGTTGCATATGCCGCAATACCTAATATAAGGTATAATGTATGTCCTACATTAGTCTCATAAAATAGCACCGCTATATCTCTAGCTAGCAAACTAAATAATATTACAAGGACTATAAGACTTCTTTGAGATACGCTTAAAAGATAGTAGGCTACATATACTCCAATTGTAAGTAAGCGTATTATCCTCATAATCTCTAAATCTGAGGTAAATACAGCTACTATATTAATCAAGATTACAAAACCGATGATTAATGGTAATCTCCTACATTTTATAGCGGATGTAATTTTCTCCATACGGATAGTTATTTGACTAATTAGGGGTAGTTAAATAATCGTTTGACTTGGAATAGAAAATATACGAAAAAATGATAGTCAGCAGATTTCTGAAATCATAAAAAAATCCTAAAACAAACAGCTAACTTTCCTAAAAGCAAATTATTACCATGTGTGAAACAAAACTTAGCACCCTATTTCTTGTGCATAAAAAAAGGCCTGCAAAGAATACAGGCCTTCTGTGTTATAACAACATCCCTCTTTTAAAAGGTACTTTATAGACTATATATTAATAAGTAAAAGTTCCTTTATCACTAGTTATGGTAAGCCTCTTTCCACTTTGAGAAGCCTCTACTCTACCTACTATTTGTGCATCAACATTATAAGATGTTGAGATCTTTATAAGCTCTTGAGCTATCTCTTGCGGGCAGTAGATCTCCATACGATGTCCCATATTAAACACTTGGTACATCTCTTTCCAGTCTGTACCACTCTCTTCTTGTATAAGTTTAAAAAGTGGCGGAGTTTCAAATAGATTATCCTTGATAATATGTAAGTCCTCTACAAAATGTAAAATTTTTGTTTGAGCACCACCACTACAGTGTACCATACCGTGTATACTGTCTGAGTTATATTTAGATAAAATATCTTTAATAATGGGCGCATAGGTTCTCGTAGGAGAAAGCACTAGCTTACCAGCGTCTAGAGGACTCCCAGTTACTGAATCTGTAAGTTTTTTTGAACCGCTATATACCAAGTCTTCTGGTACTGCTGCGTCAAAACTCTCTGGATATTTTTGTGCAAGGTACTTATCAAATACATCGTGACGTGCAGAAGTAAGTCCGTTACTCCCCATACCTCCATTATATTCTTTTTCGTAAGTCGCTTGACCGCTTGATGAAAGACCTACAATAACATCTCCGGGACGTATGTTAGCATTATCAATAACATCGCTGCGCTTCATACGTGCCGTAACAGTAGAGTCTACAATGATTGTGCGCACAAGATCACCTACATCTGCTGTTTCTCCACCTGTAGAGTGAATTGTAACACCGTAAGATTTTAACTCTGCCAAAAGTTCTTCAGATCCATTAATAATGGCCGAAATAACTTCACCCGGAATTACATTCTTGTTACGCCCTATTGTTGATGATAGCATGATATGGTCTGTTGCACCCACACATAATAGATCATCTATATTCATGATAAGAGCATCTTGAGCGATGCCTTTCCATACAGAGATATCACCAGTTTCTTTCCAGTACATGTATGCAAGAGCAGATTTTGTTCCTGCCCCATCTGCATGCATTACAAGACAGTAATCCTCGTCTCCCGTAAGTGCGTCTGGTACAATCTTACAAAATGCTTTAGGAAATAATCCCTTGTCTACATTTTTAATGGCATTGTGCACATCTTCCTTACCTGCAGAGACTCCGCGTTGTGCGTATCGTTTAGAAATTTCTTGGCTCATCTATAAATTTTACATCGCAAAAATAGGGATTATATAATGGGCTTTAAAATTGATTTACAAACAGTTTGACCAAGTTTCTAAAATAATTATTTCTATGGTGTATTTTATAATTACGCTTTCGCGAAAGCGTGATAAAAACCATTAAAAATCAGTCGTTTCTTACAAACATTTTACTTCAAACCCTCTTTAATCCAGTTATTTACACCTTAATCTAATTGAATTTTTTCTTAGCTTTTTTATAAGTATTTTAGATACTTATTGACCATTTTATTTAACTAACACCTTTGCCTTTGGAGACTACACGCTTTTTCCGAAAGGAATACTTTATGCTCCCCCTATTCCTATTAATTTTAAATAACCCTTTATTCTGCCAGCAACCACAAAATCCTAATCTCATTGGGCAGGGTTTTGACATACGTTATGTTGATGCCTTAGACTGGCTAGGATCTTCAAAAGGAAAGCAACTTATCTATGGATCCATACATAGTACTTCTCTTGATACTAGCCCAGTGGAGAGTTTTCATTTTATAACGTCTCCCTACGATTTTGAAAAACAAATTTTAAATGCCGATACGCTTTCAAAACCCTATCATGCGTTAAATAGTGAAGCACATTACAAAGGCTTTAATAACGATGAGTCAAATAAAACCCTCTTAGTCTATACTAAAAAACAAATACCATTATCAAAAGATATACTTGTAGCTGTTTCTTCTAACGTACTAGATAGTGCAATGGTTGAAGATTTTAAAAGACTAGGACGCGATATCACTCCAGAAGGATTTATATATCGTTACGGCACACATTATGCTCATGAAGTCATTTATGGAGGTCTTTTCTTAAAGAGAAACTTAATAAAAAATGACGATTTCATATACTCTCCGTATGATCGTGACTTATTTAAGGAAAAAGTAATAGAAGACATTAGTGCATCACACCAAAATAAAGAGGATACAGACCCATACATTACCGCTGGATCTAGCAGCTCATTTACAAAGGGAGGTGATACAAACGCGACCTGGTTTACAGACTGGCAAACTACTTTAAAAAATAATGCTGCAGCCATAGATGTCACATTACAACCCTGGACCAAGGCATTAAGAAACCTCACTACAGCAGATATACAGGATAAAGAAAGGAAAATACAATTACTAGATAGTGTTATTAACATAGCTATACGTACTTCTAAAAATCAATTATATGCCCCGCAACCTTCTGCTTATTTTACTAAATATTCCTTGCGTTTCAAACAATCTATCGACAGACTAATTAAAAAAAGTGCTGGTGTTACCTCAAGCGATGTAGATGCCTATACGGGTGATTTATTTTTTGGAGGATTTTCAAAAGATGAAGCCATGTTACGCACAGCACCACTTATAGACCGTGGCGGTGTACGGCTAGAAACCTTAATCACTGACGAAGAAATAAAACTCAATAAACAAGTCATCATTACAGCAAAACCTGAGGACTTAGAAAAAGGATATGTAAGTGTATGGGATGACACAAAAAAACTAGTCAAAAGCAGAGAACGCAAGCGCTTACGAGTTTCTGGTCCGGAAGAAGCAAAAACTTTTTATAAAGAAGCACTCGTAAGGGATATTCATAAAGATGTGGAGATAACAACTATAGACGGCGATATTTATGAAGTGGCTTACGTATTGTCTCTAGAAAAGGAAAAAAAATTATTAGAAAATAGCGCACAACATTACAATACTGCATTACAAACAGAAATTGTAAGAGCTGCAAACATAGGCGATCTAGCTCGCATGAAAACTTTATTGGCACAAAATGCAACTAGGAGAATCCCGGGTTTAATCGCTGCTATTATTACTTCAAAACAATCTTCACAAATACTAAATTTTGTACTAGATAAAGGAGTAATACCAAATAGTGAGGATCTCGACTTGCTGTTCCTCAAAGAGTATTTTGATGAACAAAAAGTATTAATCCTTTTAGAAAGAGGTGCTCCTTTTAAAAATAATATGATTTATAAAGCAGTTGCTTTTCAAAGTGAACCTATTATTTATGCGCTACTGAGGGAAGGAGCTACTCCTGTAAACAATGATTTATCATTTGCACTAGACACCTATCACTATCCATCTGTCAAAGCTTTAATGAGTGTTGAGTTTGATGCATTTGAAGCAGGTAAAAAAGAACTATCTCTAGCCGTGGAAAACAATGATGCTGAGCTCGCTGAAAAATTTACAATACTAGGTGCAACCGCAGATGCATCTCTTTTAGATAGCGCTCTGAGAAATGGTAATGAAGAGCTTAAAAACATAATCATCCCTGTAACTGAAGCAAATGAAAATACCCTCGAAGTCACATCAATGCTTGATAACACAGAGTTATTCAATTACTTTATCAATAAGAATGCACGTATAAGCAGTAATAAAATCTCCAATATAGCAACAGACAACAATAATTATGAAATTCTAGATATCTCACTTAAAAATGGTGGAAATGCCTCTGAGTCATTAGAGTATGCCATCACAAAAGATAATATCAAAGCTATCAATATTGCGCTTCAAAATAAGGCAGCTCCAGACAGCGCCTTATTTTATGCTGCTCAGAAAGATGATGCTCAATTATTTAATGATGTACTTCACCTTTATAAAGGAAATCCAGATGTAGCTATGACAGCAGCAATTAAGGAAAATAATCTCCCATTTGCAGAGTCTGTGATTGCTACAAAGAAAGAAGGAGTGAATGTTGATAATCTGTTACCACTTGCTGTAGCAGGTGAGAATGTTGATATGGTAAAACTGTTAGTTTCTAATGATAGTAACCCAAGTAAAGGGATTAATAAAGCAATAACAATAGAAAACCAAATAATAAGTCAGTACTTAATCTCTATGGGAGCAGACACCACAGATCCACTTCTTATTGAGTCGGCAATTACAAATGAAAACCTAGGTCTTGTTGAGTTACTTGTGAACCAAGGAGACGTTAACCTCAACCAAGCATTACTTGACGCAACAGAAACAGAAAATATTGAAATTGTAAGCTCCTTATTAAAAAGCGGTGCTAAAGCTGATGAGTCACTAGCAAATGCAATGGAAACTAAAAATGAACCTCTCATTTTATTGCTAATGGATCATGTTTCTAGTTTAGAAGGCAACGAATTCATTCGCAGTGCAGCCCGCAAAGGAAATTTATCAGTTCTAAAAAGATTACTATCTAATGGAGCAAATTCTTCCCTAGCTATTGAAGATGCAATTCGCTATAAAATGATAGGTTCGCTTAAAGAACTTATTAAAAATGGAGCTATATGCAGTCAAGAGCATTTAAGAATAGCTATAGATTATCATTTTACCGAAGGAGTTTTACTACTTGTGCAACAGCCAGAAATACATTTAAATACTGCTTTTAATAATGGTAATTACCCAATACATACCCTAAGTAGATCATTAACTGAAGACAGTAAATTAATTATGCAGATGCTTATTGAACTTGGCACTCGCATAAACATTCAAGATCCATCTGGTAATACAGCATTACATATTCTAGCAAGTCAAAAAGAATATGCGCTACCTGTAATTGAACTTTTGATAACTAATGGTGCAGACTTAAGTCAAATGAATCACAAAGGCAAGAAACCACTTGATTATGCATTAAATAAAACTACAAGAAGCGTTTTTAAGAAAGCAATGCGAGCGAAATAGATAGAAAGAATATTAAGTAAATAAGAAGAGCGCACTTAAATAAATGCGCTCTTTCGTATAAAATTCCTGTGAGTTTATATATTAATAAACAACTTACCATTGATCACCGTTATTATTCCCAATCTGGCATAAGAGAGTTTGTAAATAGTTCATCATTGTCATCAGAATCATTCAGAAAGGCGAGATATATTGAAGGTATTGCTCCTTGGTTATTTAAAACTCTTGTCAATATAATTCTCCCTTCGTCAGGAGAGTAACTAGGAAAAAGATCATTCTCCCCTGCTATTACCTCTGTCTCTACCACTGAGGTCTCTTGAGTATTTACATTATATTCAAAAATTCGACTTGTGAAAATTCTATAATCTCCATTTTCTGAGCCTGAAACATCACGCGCATAGAGGACTTTATCCATATTTGCAGTTACATCTATTCCCGAAACTGCACCGAGTTGATTTTCTAAAACTGTGTATAATAGTTGACCTGAGCTCTGAGAAATAGCAAATACTCTAACATTGTAACCGTCAACATCATTGGTTTTTAAAATAATAGTATCGGGATTGAATGACGAAACAGCTACATCAGATATTAATGACCCATCATTCGTTTGATATATTTGAGATAACCCACTACCATCATTATTAATAGCATATAGTTTGTCAAAGTTTGGATAATAAAATTTTTGTCCATTTTCAGCCCAAGTAAATTGTATACTTTCCTGTCTAAATCCAGCAACAGGAACCGTGGAAGTGATTTGTTGTTCATTTGCTCCAGCAAGACTCATTGTAAAAATTTGATTTTCTCCTCCTATAGTTCTTAGAAATGCAATTTTACCGACGTTGTTATTTCGCTTAGGTCGAAAACTATTTTTAGATTCATCTGTAAGCTGTAGAACATTTGCATCAGTGGTTTCATTAACCTCATCAGAATTTGCTCCAGAAAATATAACACTATTTCCGTCTATTCTTTTTATAAATAAGAAAGGATTATTTTGAGCAGAAAATGTAGTAAAAGAACTTATTCCTGAACTTACTGATTCATTAAGTTCATCTTTTGCAGAAACTTGCCAAAAATAATTGGTCTCAAGACTCAAATTATTTACTGTATAAGTAGTATCTCCCACTACTTGAAATTCTTCCATCTCATTTGTAGATCCATTTCTTAATTGAATTGTATAAGTAAGTTCATCGTCCTCAGGATCTATTGAATTCCATGCAAACTCAATTTCTAGTAACTCATCTATAGCCCCATCAAGAGGACTTAGAAGAATAGGTGTACTAGGAGCTCCATTTCCTGTATTTGAGAGCACTAATTCTATAGCAACTTCAGAATTTAGTCCTTCTAAAACTTCTACTCCCTCAAACTCCGTATTATAGTTATCTAATTCGGCTTCCACTGAATATGAATTAACAAGTACATTAGAAATACTAAATTTCCCTTCTTCATTTGTGAAAACGGTATTACTAGCAGGACTAGTAGAAACCTTTACATTATTTAATGGCTCGTTTGTGTCTTCTGCTGTAACAACTCCTGAGATTGACCCGAATACATCTGCCTCTATGGTATCTTCAGAACAACCTAAGAATAATAAAACTGCAAATGCGACTATTACTAAAAAGTACTTATTCATTATTGACATCTTTAAATTCTTCAATTTTCAATTACTAATGACTCATTATCTTTCTTCTTTTGACTTTTAAAATTTAGCCCGTATCTCAACCCAAAACCAAAATTATAGTAGAAATCATTGCGCTTACCTTGATCAATGAAATCAATATCATCATTAAGTAATACATTATGTTCGGCAAAAGCAGTGAAGCTCAATCTAGGTGAAAACTTGTATTGTAAACCTGCTCCGTATTGTAATTTTGGAAAAGTTTTACCAAGACCTAATCCATCTTGTGCAGAGTCTATTAAATCAACTACCAGACCAGGTCCTCCAAATATATATGGACCAAAATCATCTTTCGGCAATAAAAATATTCTTGCATTTAAATCTACACTACCCATAATATTTGAGTATGCGTCACCATTATTTAATTCAAAAACACTCCCAGAAAGACCAACACTAAATTTATCTGTAACATCTTGCTCTATGGTGAGTTTTGACATAAAACCAGGTTTATTTGGAGTTAAATCACCATCTATTAGGTTCACACCACCTTGAAGTGTAACATGAGTATCATACTCATCATTTACAAACATTCTATCATAAAGACCTGAACTTTCTTCTAACTCCTTTTCCTTCAAATAATTTTCAATGAGCTCTTCGTTTACTTCACGACCATCTTTTGCACTCCAATATTGATCAATGAGCCCCTCCATTATTAAATCGTGTACTGCCCGTTCTATTGCATCTTTTACAGCAATCTGAACAGGTTCATTTTGAGTAATTCCCGTTTCTGCCTCTAGCAATCGTTGAAACTTAACAAATCTAAAAAAGCTTGCGTCTAATGCCTGTGATAATATTGTTTTTGAAACATAAATTGTTTTTAAGATCTCACCATTACTTGTTGATACAGCTCTTAGATAAACAGTAATTCTATCTTGTCTGTATTTAGCAGATCCGCCTAACCCAAAATATCTAACGCCAAGACCTCCTGTAACTATATTAGTATCATAAGAAACTATACCTCCTTCTAGAAGTAATCCTGCATACAACAAAGGTGGTAAAGGAGGTTCATTGGGGTCTGAGTTTTTTATATACTCCTGTTTTGTGTTACGTATAATATTACGTTCTGTAGATAGATTACTTAAGTTCTCTCTTTCAATAGGTCTAAACCATCCAGAATCCTCAAGTGCTTTTATCAAAATAGTTGTTCCACCTTGAGTAACGGCTGTGCTAAAAGTACTTCCTGTTTCAATAGCTTTGAACTGGCCTGTTTGATCACTGAAATTATAAACTGCTACTTCTACAGGCAATGATGCTTCTGGAAGATCTAACAACTTTTTTGTAGTTTTAGAAAACTCCCCCACTCGAGCAGGCTGCTGGTCAAATTTCTGATTAAAATAAGCTCCACACGAAGACAATAAAAAGAAGCCAGTCACAAGTGTCAACTTTTGTAAAATTCTCATAAACATTCAGTTAATTCTAGTTAGGTACTACTATTTGCGTTTCTTCACCATTATTGGTGTCCAAAATATTTATAACTAATCCCTCAAAGGTTTCAAACACCTCTACATTGAGCGATCCAAATGTAAAAGTTCCCTCTTCAGTAATATTTAAAGCGTTTAGTTGTGCCTGGCTTAGCTGACTCTCAATAGCATTTAATAAATTCCTATTAAGCTCTCTACCAAATTGTTGTAACTCTGACAACTCCTCTTGCTCATCAACAGGTTCCGAAAGGCTATTTTGTAATGTTACAGAAGTTATAATCTGCTGATAATTAAAAGTATCTCCTCCAAAAAAAGGGCTTATAGGTTTATAAGAAAATTGTTGTGCTTTAGCGAAAGCAGAAACTCCTACTGCCATGAATAAAAAAAGTAGTATTCTCATATCAATATTGTATTTTTTGATCCTTTTGTTGTTCTAAAACTTGCAATAACTTACCTACTCTACTAATTGTAATCTGTGCCTGCTCTTCCAAAAATTTACGCTGAGGTTGAGAGAAAAATTTCCATACAATCTGATTGTTAATCTTAACTGTTATTAATGTTGTTCTTGATCTACCAGGCACTTCTTCGATGATAATATCTTTAGGTGACTTGATAGATTTATTAAAGTATAACGAGTAGAAATATTTAAAAAAATCTCTCCCCGCTTTTGTAATTGTTTTTTGGATTACTAACCCCTCTATGACAAAGCCATCTTGCGGTTTTGCTTGATCATTCGATCTAAAAAGATCCATCTTAGGTAGTTGGATATCAATTTCCGAAAGACTCCCATTTTCTAGAACTATTCGATCTTTACCTAAAGGTTTACCATCTTTATCAAAAATGAGTAATGCGAGTACTGTTTTATTTGTAACCGCATTTCCCAAAACCAACGTTTGCAATACCTTTTTCTCATACGGCTTTAAAACAAAACGTTGTTTATCACTATCCTTTTGTATAGTACCATCATCTTGTGTTTTGAAAATCAAAAATTCATATTCAAGAGGTAACTCGACAGGTGTTTTATTTTCTGCTAATGCATAAAACTTCAAAAACTCGCTATTTCTTTCTATTCTTACTGATGCAGCTACTTCTTTATTATAATATTGCGCCTGCATCCCTAAGGATGAAAAGAAAAACAGTAACATAAGCTTCTTAAACAACTTCAAAATTATCTCTGTATTTAAAATTTTAATTATCTGGTGTTCCGTTAGTACTACTTCTAATTATTAATGATGGTGATGCTGCTGTTTGAATAAATTGTAATGATTCTGTAAGGCTATTAGAACCTAATCTTTGAAAATTGAGATTATTTCCTTGTTGCTCTAGATCTAATGAAATATTTGCTGTTCTGTCTTGAACAATATCAAATACTACATTTCTATTACCCTCCTGTTTAATATCTGTGATTACAGTTTCAACATTATAATTCAAACCCGTAAAGTTAAAGTCTCCATTTTGCTCTATATTTACTTCACTTGCTCTACTTTTTACATTTAACAACGCAGCATTAAAGTCTCCTATTTGCGTAATAAAAACACTATTTCCCTGAATTGTAGCATTCCTAGTATTCTTTGCAGTACCTATTCCAAAATCACCAAGAGCAGCTTTTGTTACAATATCTTTCTCTACAAGTTCTACGTTTGTGAGTTTAGTAGTTCCTTTAATATCCTCATTATAGGTTTGTGCATTTACAGAAATCATCGTAAAAAAAAACACAAAACACATTATATATAATTTCATAATACTATCATATTAAGTTAATTCAGATAAAATATTTAAAAAAACAGTGGACATACTTGATATCAAGTATGTCCAAGTTTTTATTAATTTAGATGTAAATCATTATTTTGTAATAAAAATGACCCAATCTAAAATTCAATCAATTGATTTATAGACCTGAACCAGATCTAGCTCTTGCTGGAGCAGCCATAGCAGCTCTTGTAACCATATTAGCAGTTTGAGAAGTTCCTATAGCAGGTAAGATTCCTGAGAAACCTGTAGTTTGGAAAACATCAAGTGTATTTCCTCCATCAGGAAGTCCTCCTGGTACATTTTGCTCAGCTTTCCAGCTTTGTCCTATGTCTCCATCTTGACGAACAACGATAGTGTTCATATCTCCTCTTTGTGCAGTTTCTAAAGCGTTAAAATCTCCTGTTTGAAGTGCATCAACAACGTGATCTTTTCCTCTTTGAGTAGAAATAGCGTAGTTGTTTGTTCCTTGCTGATCGATTGTGATATCGTTACGACGGCCATTTTGACCAGTCGCTACATAGTTATCGTCTCCAGTTTGGTTTTGAACTACAGAGTTACCACGACCTGTTGGTGATCCAAAAATGTTTTGAAATACATAAGCTTCGTTCCCTACACCGTCTTGATTTTGCTCAGAATAATCTCCGTTAGTATCACTAGTACCATCCCCAAATTGATGAGTCTCAGCTAAATTGCTATTTCCTTCTTGTACTTGGATAGCTTTACTCCAACTTGAAACTTGACTTTCAATACCGTTAGAGATATCGTCTACACCGTTTACAGCAGTAAACTGAGCTGCAGTGTTAGCATCATCTAAAAGGATATTACTACCTTGATTAACTAATGCCTCATTTCCTAAAACGTTATCATCCGTAGTCTGAGTTTGATTTGACATGTTGTTATTACCTTCTTGGAAAAGTCTTGCATAATTACGTCCAGAAGTACCGTCAGAAAGTTGATTAATAGTTCCTTGATTATCCACACCTACTTGCTCAGAAAGCGCTTCTTGACCTAAGCTGTTTTCTGGATCTGCTTGTTGCTTAATTTCAACCGCATTGTTTGTACCACTTTGTAGCGCTAATGCATCACTGTTATCCCAAGTTTGTAAAATTCTAGCAGAGTTATCATTACCTCTTTGATCTACACCTGCATAATTGTTTTCTGCATTTTGAGCAGTACCTTGTTGAATATCTGCAGAGTTTCCTGTTGTTCCTGCTACCGAGTTTTCTTGATATACTTGAGCATCATTAAAATCTCCTTGTTGCTCAATGCGGGTATCATTCTGATCACCCACTTGATTTGCTTGTGCATCATTATCAATGGCGCTTATGAAGAAACCTCCGTTGTTAGTGTTACCTGTTTGACGCATAGAAACAAGGTTTCCATCACCGTCTTGAGTTGCATACATAGAGTTTAAATCACCAGCCTGACGAGCTCGTACCAAGTTATTATTGCCGTTTTGTGTAGAATAACCAGTATTAGGTCCTATTCCAAAAGCTTGTGGTAATGCGTCGGCAGTTTCAATAGTTGCCGAACTAGTTAATGGAAAACCTGCCGTTACTAGTACTGGAGTGTCCTGGAAATTTGCCTCAGTCGCCTCTGTGGTTGTCTGCCCCAAAGCAACTGCTCCGATCATAAGTGCCGCGGCACTAAAAATTACTTTTTTCATAATAATTGAGTTTAAGTTAATAATATATAAATGGTTAATAAATACATATTTATAAGACACAACAAATCATCGTCATTGTCATCGCAATTGCGTCTTTTAATCTATTATTACGGGGGAGTAAGTATTACAAAGGGGGAAGATAGTGGCTGTAATACGAGTACTAAATTAGGGAAATCTATCTCTCTTCCAAGAAGTTACCAGCTGTTTTCGATGAAACGTTATGGTATTTTTAACATTTTTTGGTTAGCACTAGTGTTTACAGTGTCTAAGCACGTAGGGGTAAACACCCCTTTATAGGTGCAGCTATATTAGAATCAGATTTTTCTTACGAGTACGCTGACTATAAGAAACTTACAGTCGTCTTATACTTGTACATTATAAAGCCTTGCGACTTAAATTAAAAACATCCCTTAATTTACGAAGAGTAATTCTCTATATTTTGGTAAAGGCCATAACTCATCTTCTACTAAAAGTTCTAGCTTGTCACAATCTCTTCTTATCTGTTCAAAAAATGGTTTCACTTTCGCAGCATAACTGCCTGCCTTGTCTTTAAGGTCAAGTGCATTTGCTTCTTTTCGAGCATTTATCATTTCCGTTATGAGACTATTAATACTAGCGGTATGTTCTGAGATTGATTTAATAATGGTTGTTTGCGCTTTCGCGAAAGCGGTAAAATGTTCACCATATATTTCTTTCAAACCTCTTACATTGTCTATCAAAACATTTTGATACCTCAAAGCTGTAGGAATAATATGATTACGAGCTACATCACCCAGCACACGGCTTTCTATTTGTATGCGCTTAACATATTCTTCTAGTTCAATCTCGTAACGCGCTTGAATCTCAACATTGTTCATAATACCCAAAGACTCAAATAATACTACTGTACTTTTACTTATACGAGCTTCAAGAGCAGAAACTGTAGTCTTATTATTGCTAAGCTTGCGCTTTTTTGCTTCTTTTTCCCAAGAAGCTCCATAGCCATCTCCTTCAAATCTTATTTTCTTACTGTCCTTTATATACTCTCTAAGGATATTAAAGATAGCATCGTCCTTTTTCATGTCCTTATTATCTATGAGAGCATCTACCTCCTTTTTAAATGCAATAAGCTGCTGCGCCACGATTGCGTTAAGAACCGTCATAGGGTTTGCACAGTTTGCAGTAGCACCTACGGCTCTAAACTCAAATTTATTTCCAGTAAATGCAAAAGGTGAAGTACGATTGCGATCTGTATTATCAAGTAAAATCTCTGGAATCTTACCTATTACATTGAGTTTAAGATCGGTTTTTTCTTGTGGAGATAATTTTCCATCTGTTACTTTTTCTAATTCGTCCAGTACCTGAGTAAGCTGCGAACCTATAAATACAGATATAATGGCTGGTGGTGCTTCATTTGCACCAAGGCGGTAATCATTACCCGCACTAGCAATAGAAGCTCTAAGCAAAGCTTCATGTTCATGAACCGCTTTAATAGTATTTACAAAAAAGGTGAGGAATTGTAAATTTTTCATCGGAGTACTTCCTGGGCTTAGTAGGTTTACTCCAGTATCTGTAGCTAGTGACCAGTTATTATGTTTTCCGCTACCATTTATATTCTCAAATGGTTTCTCATGAAAGAGTACCTTAAAGTGATGACGTTGCGCTACTTTTTGCATTACATCCATGAGTAATGCATTATGATCTACCGCTAGATTTGCTTCTTCAAAAATAGGAGCCATCTCAAACTGATTAGGCGCTACTTCATTATGTCGTGTCTTTAAAGGAATACCAAGTAACAAGCATTCTTGCTCTAACTCCTTTAAATATGCCAGCACTCTGATAGGAATAGATCCAAAGTAATGGTCATCTAGTTGCTGTCCTTTTGCAGCTGCATGACCTAGTAATGTTCTCCCTGTAAGCATCAAGTCTGGTCTCGCAGCTGCTAGTGATGCATCTATGAGGAAAAATTCTTGCTCCCACCCTAAGGTAGCTGTCACTTTATTTACATTTTTATTAAAATATTGAGCGACTGCTGTGGCAGCTTGATCAATAGTATTAAGGGCTTTTAATAAAGGTGTCTTATAATCAAGTGCTTCTCCTGTGTATGCCACAAAAACCGTTGGAATACATAAAGTATTGTCATATATAAATGCTGGAGAAGTAGGATCCCAAGCGGTATATCCTCTTGCTTCAAAAGTGTTGCGTATTCCTCCATTAGGAAAACTACTTGCATCTGGCTCTTGCTGTGCTAGCTGCCCACCGTCAAATTTATCAATAACATGACCATCTGTTGTAATTTCGAAAAAAGCATCATGCTTCTCTGCCGTGGCACCTGTGAGCGGTTGAAACCAATGCGTGTAATGAGTAGCTCCTTTATCAAGTGCCCAAGATTTCATTCCTGTAGCAATGGCATCTGCGGTGATGCGATCTATATTATCTCCTTTTCGTATCGCTGTCTGCACACTGTCTATGGTAGATTTAGACAAGAATTGACGCATAGCTTGCTCTCCAAATACGTTAGACTTAAATAATGAAGACGGTCTTCCTAAGGATTCAAAAGTTACGGCTGGTCTATGCTGCACATCATGCAAAGCTTTAAAACGAATTTTTGACATAATTGATCTTACATTATTACGGTAACAATATTTTCTACCAAACTAGAGACGAACTATTGTAACACAATGATTATTAATATTTTATAAGATGTTCATTCATAGCTCTTGCTAAAAACCCAATAACACCCCTAAACTAGGGCACAAATATAAGGGAAATATAAAAATTATAGCCAAATATTACATACCCCCTAAAATTTGAGGGGTTGTTCATAAAAATCAATATTTTTTAATAACTAAGCCCTAAAATACCAATTGCCTTTTAAAATTATTTTATATTTGTCTTCGTTAACTAAAACATTAAATGCTATTATGAGTAAGTCAAAACTAGAATACATTTGGTTAGACGGGTACACACCCACACAAAATATGAGAAGCAAGACTAAAGTTGTAAACGACTTTAGCGGAAAATTAGAAGACTGTCCTATATGGTCTTTTGATGGGTCTTCTACTAAGCAAGCATCTGGAGGAGCTTCAGACTGTCTTCTAAAGCCAGTAGCTATCTACCCAGATCCACAACGTACTGATGGATTCTTAGTAATGACAGAAGTGCTAAGTGCAGATGGTACACCACATGCATCAAACCACAGAGCAAAAATAGATGATGATGATAATGATTTCTGGTTCGGTTTTGAGCAAGAATACTTTATCATGGATAGAGAAACTCAACTACCTTTAGGTTTCCCAATAGGTGGATATCCAGGACCACAAGGAATGTATTACTGTTCTGTAGGAGGTCGCCATACACACGGTCGTGATTTTGTAGAAGAGCACGCAGATCTTTGTATCGAGGCTGGTCTTAACTTTGAAGGAATTAACCAAGAGGTTGCTTCTGGACAATGGGAATACCAACTATTTGCAAAAGGTGCAAAAAAAGCTGGAGATGAGATCTGGGTATCACGTTACCTTCTAGATCGTCTTACTGAGCAGTACGGATGGTACATTGAGTATCACCCTAAACCAGTAAAAGGAGATTGGAATGGATCTGGTATGCACGCAAATTTCTCAAATACAACACTAAGAACTTGTGGATCTGAGGAAACTTACAATAAGATTTGTGAAGCATTCCGTCCAGTAACAAAAGAACACATTAAAGCATACGGAGCTCACAATGAAGAGCGCCTTACAGGAGATCACGAGACTGCTTCTATTACAGATTTCTCTTATGGAGTGTCAGATCGTGGAGCATCATTACGTATTCCTATTATCACTGTAGAGCAAGGATGGAAAGGATGGTTAGAAGATCGTCGTCCAGCTTCAAACGCAGATCCATATCGCGTAGCAGGTCGTATTATCGAAACTGTAAAAACTGCAAAGGTTTAATTCTGATTTATATATAAATGTAAAAATGCTCAACTTAGGTTGAGCATTTTTTTTGTGTTACGCTTTCGCGAAAGCATACTTAAAATCATTTATAAACATCTAGATAGACGACTAGAATATTGAGAACCTAATCGTATTCTAAAAAAGGCATTAGCTATGCTGCAAATGCAAGCGCTATAAACAATATATAAGCTCCTACAAGCACTAAGCCTTTAATTCTCCCTATCTGTAGTTTTGTAGGTATAAATGCAAGTGGCAATAATATGGCTGCAAAACCTATCATCCAGTAAATGTTAGTGCCTAAAATAGCATCATCTACAACGTTAATATCCTTAATAAGCGATGTTATCCCAAGTACTGAGGCAATATTAAAAATATTAGACCCTATCAAGTTTCCTAAAGAAATAGCTTTTTCTTTCTTTAATGCCGCAATTACAGATGCCGCAAGTTCTGGAACACTAGTACCTATTGCGATAACAGTAACAGAAATAGCATACTCGCTTATACCAACAGCCGTTGCAAGCTCTTTTGCTCCAGAGACAAGCCACTCAGAACCAAAATATAATGCCGCACCACCTATAAGAAGCCAGAGAATTATTTTAAAATAAGATGCTTGTCCTAAACCCTCGTCTACGCCATCACTTTCTTCTAGGGCTGCACTTTTTCTAGCTCTACGCAATAAGAAATATAAATAAACACCAAGTGCTGTAAGTAGTCCTCCACCTTCGGTAGCGGTGAGTTTTCCATCATTTGAGAGTAAGAAAAACAAGGCTACAGAAAAGAACATCATCACTGGCCAGTTAAAACGGTAAAAATCACGATCTATCGCAAGTGCCGAAATCACTGCAGTGATACCTAAAACGAGACCTATGTTTGCAATATTAGACCCAATTACATTACCTAGCGCAATATCAGAACTACCGTCTAATGCTGCTTGAACACTCACCAACAACTCTGGTGCAGAGGTTGCAAATGATACAACTGTGAGACCTATTACCATCTTAGAAAGATTGAGTTTAAATGACAATCCTACAGATGCCCTTACTAAGAACTCACCTCCTACTACTAGTAATACTAAGCCCACTAGGATATAAAAAATACTCATAAATTCTAATTTTAAAGGCGAAGATAAGAATTAACAGTCATGTGTACTGAGAATAAACAAGAGGCGATAGTGGTAATGTTAGTAAGCTTTCGCGAAAGCGTTATAAAAAAATAAACTCCATATATCTTAAAAAGACATCGTTACATAAATCCTCACAAGATGTTGTTATTATATATTGTTCATTTATGAGAAAATGGTACATTTAAGATATCATATGGAATTAACGACAGAATTTATAGAGGCAGAGAATAAGGAGCTGACAAGACAGTACAAAAAACTGTTGCGCATAAGCTATCAAACCTTATCAGAGGATGATAAAAAAATGATACGCAAAGCATTTGACGTAGCTGTAGATGCTCACAAATCACAACGTCGAAAATCTGGCGAAGCATACATCTTTCATCCAGTTGCCGTGGCACAGATTGTTGCTAGCGAGATAGGCCTTGACGCTACATCAATTGCTAGTGCATTGCTTCATGATGTGGTAGAGGATACAGATTACACTTTATCTGATCTTGAGCAAATGTTTGGAGAGACTGTCGCTCGTATTGTAGATGGCCTTACTAAAATATCCAGCTTAAAAAAGGATAGAGATGTGTCATTACAAGCAGAGAATTTTAGAAAAATGCTGCTTACTATTAATGATGATCCACGGGTAATCATAATAAAAATAGCAGACCGCCTCCATAATATGCAGACCATGGATTCCATGCGTCCAGATAAGCAATCAAAAATAGCAAGTGAGACTCTTTATATATATGCGCCTCTAGCTCATAGAATGGGGCTATATAATATAAAGACAGAACTTGAAGATTTAAGTTTAAAATATACCGAACCAGAAGTTTACAAAGATCTTTCTGGTAAAATCACAGAGAGCAAAGCACAGCAAGACGATTACATTAAGGAATTTAAAAAAGTTATAGAAGACTCTCTAGACGAAGAAGGACTAAATTATCAAATCAAAGGACGTCCAAAATCGATATACAGTATAAGGCGTAAGATTCTTGCGCAAGGAGTCACTTTTGAAGAGGTGTATGACAAGTTTGCGATACGTATCATCTATAAGAGTGATAAGGCTAATGAAAAATTCTTAGCCTGGAAAATATATTCTATCGTTACAGATCACTTTAGACCTAACCCTACTCGTTTGCGAGACTGGATTTCTTCTCCTAAGACTACGGGTTATGAAGCTCTGCACATTACAGTAATGGGTCTTAAAGGACGATGGGTAGAAGTACAGATACGTTCTGAACGAATGAATGAAATAGCCGAAAAGGGATATGCAGCTCACTTCAAGTATAAACAAGGAAACGACGGAGATTCTACACTAGACGACTGGATTAATAAACTGCAAGAAGCGCTAGAAAATCCTGATCAAAACGCTGTGGATTTTGTTGAAAACTTCAAACTCAATCTATACAATAAGGAAATCTTTGTATTTACCCCGCAAGGAGAACTCAAGTCTCTCCCTAAAGGTGCAACTCCGCTAGATTTTGCTTTTAGTGTACATACAGAAATAGGATTACACACTCGCGGGTCAAGAGTAAATGGTAGACTTGTGCCGCTAAGTCATGAACTTAAAAGTGGTGATCAGGTAGAAATCATCACATCAGAATCTGCGCATCCTACAAATAACTGGCTTGACTATGCCACAACAGCAAGAGCGCGAGCTAAGATAAAATCATCTCTCAAAGATGAAAAGAAAGAACTTGCAGATGATGGAAAGGCTATCTTGAATCGTAAACTTAAATCTCAGAAAATACCTCTTAACGAGAAAACTATAAACGAACTAGTCTCGTACTTCAAGTTAAACACTAGTCTTGATTTATTTTATCGCATAGGTAACGGAACCATAGACAACAAAATGATAAAAGAGTTTGCCGCACAACGCAGCAATGCTTTGATGTCATTTATAAAAAGTAAAATACGCAAGCCTAATAGTCCGCCAGATGTTCATAAAGATGAGATTACCAATAATTATGACTCATTAGTTTTTGGCCCAGAAGATCAAAAACTCGATTATTCATTTGCAAAGTGTTGTAGCCCGATACCTGGCGATCCAGTTTTTGGGTTTACCACTATAAACGACGGCATTAAGGTGCATAAAAATAATTGCCCTAATGCAATCTCGATGAGAAGTAATTATGCCTATAGAATTATTAAGGCAAAATGGGTAGACTCATCAGACACTGGTTATCAAACAGACATTATACTTACAGGTATTGATAACTTAGGACTTGTAAATACAGTAACGGCAGAGATTTCAAAGCACCAGCACGTAGAAATAAAGGGTATAAATTTCACTACGCAAGGAGGTGTTTTTAAAGGGAAAATAACGGTACTAGTGAGAAACAATGAATTGTTGAAAACCTTGATAGAAAATCTTAAAAAAATAGACGGTATCGACCAAGTGACTCGAGTATAAATCCGTAAATTCGTCCTTTACTAAAAACGATGCCACTAAAAGCTACTATTAATAAGGATCAAGACGTTGTAAAAGGCGTTTTTACAGCCTATCTAGAAGAAAAAGGTCACCGCAAAACACCTGAACGTTTTGCAATCTTGCAAGAGATATACAGCAATGAAGAGCACTTTGATATCGAGACGCTCTACATTAGTATGAAAAACAAGAACTATAGGGTGAGCCGTGCGACATTATACAACACCATAGAACTTTTACTAGAATGCGGGCTCGTGCGCAAACATCAGTTTGGCAATAATCAAGCGCAGTATGAAAAGTCGTACTTTGATAAGCAACACGATCACGTTATACTTACAGATACAGGAGAAGTAATAGAATTTTGCGATCCTCGTATACAGTCTATTAAAAAAACCATAGAAGAGGTTTTTGATATTACTATAGACAAGCATTCACTTTATTTTTACGGAAAGAAAAACACGACTAATTAACATAACAATGGCTGTAGATTTACTACTGGGCCTCCAATGGGGCGACGAAGGAAAAGGAAAAATTGTAGACGTTCTTACGAAGGACTACGATATTATTGCACGTTTTCAAGGAGGACCTAATGCAGGTCATACTCTTGAATTTGACGGTATAAAGCACGTATTACATACGATTCCTTCTGGAATTTTTCATGACAATGCTATGAATGTCATAGGTAATGGCGTTGTGATAGATCCTGTGATTTTTAAGAAAGAACTTCAAAATCTTGATAAGTTTGAAGGACTAGATTATAAAGCAAAAATGGTGATCTCTCGTAAAGCCCACCTTATACTTCCTACACACCGCTTACTAGATGCAGCTTCTGAAGCTTCAAAAGGAAAGGCTAAAATAGGTTCTACTCTTAAGGGAATAGGTCCTACTTATATGGATAAAACTGGTCGTAACGGTATACGTGTAGGAGACCTAGAACTTGCAGACTGGAAAGAGCGTTATGCTACGTTAAGAGACAAGCATATCTCAATGATTGATTTTTATGATGCAAAGATTGATTACGATCTAGACGAACTAGAAACAGAATTCTTTGCTGCTATAAAAACACTTAAGACCCTTAAGTTTATAGACTCAGAAGAGTATTTATACCAAGCACAAAAATCTGGTAAGTCTATACTTGCAGAGGGTGCTCAAGGATCACTACTTGATATTGACTTTGGTACTTATCCTTATGTGACTTCTTCAAACACGACAGCAGCAGGAGCTTGTACAGGTCTTGGTGTTGCTCCTAATCAAATAGGCGAAGTATTTGGAATCTTTAAGGCTTACACCACTCGTGTAGGTTCTGGACCATTCCCTACAGAGCTTTTTGACGAAGATGGTGAGACTATGGGACGCGTAGGTAATGAATTTGGCGCTACTACTGGCCGTGCACGTCGTTGTGGATGGTTAGACCTTGTAGCTCTTAAATATGCCGTACGTGTAAACGGGGTTACTCAACTTATGATGATGAAAGGTGATGTACTTTCTGGATTTAAAACCTTGAAAGTATGTACTGCATATAAATATAAAGGAGAGACTATCGAGCACCTTCCTTATAATATTGAGCCAGAAAACGTTGAAGTAGTTTATAAAGAAATGGCTGGGTGGTCTGAAGATCTAACAGGTATGACTACTGCAGATCAACTTCCTAAGGCTCTTAATGATTACATAGATTATCTTGAGAAAGAACTTGAGACACCTATTAAAATAGTTTCTGTAGGACCAGATCGTACACAAACCATACTTAGATAAGCTTACAAAATTTCAAATTATAAAAAAGCCTTCAGATTCATATCTGGAGGCTTTTTATATACACTTATCTCAAATAAATTACGTTAAAAGAATACCCTAATGTAGATACAAGGCGGTATCACATCCTTTTTGATAAACTGTTATCGATTTCGGCAGGCAATTTGATTATTTTTGACACTGATGAAAAATTACTTTTACATTTTACTTACTGGGATGTTTTTATGTTCTGCTTTCGCGAAAGCGCAACAAAACCAACCTAAAGAAATCCTCATAGAATCTGACATTGAACGCATCAATGAAGAAGAATTTCCTGGCGCAATTATTTTTCAGAAATCAAACAAGCAAGTATACATACAACACGAAGGTGCCGAAATGTGGTGCGATCTTGCTTTTTATTATAAAGATGAGAACTTTGTAAAAGCATACAGAAACGTACGCTTAAAGCAAGGTGACTCTATCTCGATGCGTGGTAGATATATAGAATATAATGGTGATACTAAGTTTGCTTATGCAGCAGGTGATGTCTTCTTAAAGAAAGACACTACAACAGTAACCACAGACACCATGTACTTTAATCGCATAAGCCAGCAAGCGTACTATCGCACAGGAGGAGTTGTCACATCACCTAATAGTAAAATAACTAGCCGCGTAGGTCGCTACTATATAGAGCAGGATAAAATCTCTTTTATTAACGATGTTGTGGTTACAAATACTGAGTACGTAATTAATAGCGAGCAACTAGACTTTTACAGCGTCCCAGAACATGCTTATTTGTATGGCCCTACCACAATCACGAGTTCAACATCTAAGGTATATTGTGAGCGCGGGTTTTATGACACTGCAAATGATTATGGTTATTTTGTAAAGAACTCGAGAATAGATTATGACAATAGGCAAGTATATGGAGATAGCCTCTATTTTGACAGAAATAGAAACTTTGCAAGTGCGACTAACAACATCAAAGTTCTTGACACCTTAAATAAAAGTCTTGTAAAAGGACATTATGCAGAAGTGTACAGAGCAAAGGATTCTGTTTTAATCACACAACGAGCAGTTGCTATCACAGTAGAAGATAATGACTCTGTGTACGTACATGGCGACAGACTTTTACTTACTGGAAAGCCGGAGAACCGAATTATAAGAGCTTTTAAGAACGTAAAACTTTATAAGAGTAATATGAGTGGTAAAAGCGACTCCCTGCATAGTAACCAGCGCACAGGACTTACTCAAATGATAGGAAAGCCTATACTATGGAGTGAGAAAAGCCAAATTACAGGAGATAGCATTCACCTTCTCAATAATCTAGAAACAGAAAAAATAGATTCTCTAAAGGTTTTTGATAATGCGTTTATCGCTCAGAAAGACACGATTTCTGGATTTAACCAAGTCAAAGGACAAAAACTATATGGCTTTTTTGATGATGAAAATCAGCTTAAGCAGGTAGATATTATAAACAACGCAGAGACAATAATGTATATGCGTGAAGAAAACGGTGACCTTACAGGCATAGACAGAGGAACCTCTGCTCGTATAGAAATTACTTTTTTTGAAAATACGATAGACGAGATTAATAAACTTAAAAGCCCGGGAGGAACCATTTTTCCCGAATCACAATTTAAGAATGAACCACAAACTTTTGAGGGCTTTAACTGGAGAGGTGATGAAGAGTTGTTGAGCAAGGAGGATATTTTTAAAGGAGAAGCTCCGTTTGAGCTTACTAAAATTCAAGGAATACCCCTACCCGAAATTGATGCTGGTTTCTTTTCAACTACTGATGACCCAACAATCAAACCGCTATCTGAAAGCTCAGATATAAAAGAAGGAACTCTAGAAAATCGAGAAGAAAATAAACCAAAATATGGACAAGAAAATCTAGATGAAAAGAGCAAACTTGAGAAAGAAGCTTTATTAGAGCGTAACCAAAACACCTCTACACAACGCACTCAAAATCCAACCTTGATGAACACACCAAGACTATTAAAATCCGTTAAAAAAGACGGGAATTAACAGGCAATATTTGAAGTGAAATTCTCATAAGGGAAACTAACAAGAATATGACATTCTTACAAAAAGTACTAAATATCAAGTTTTTACGCATCTAAAAGAATCAATATAGTACAGATTATTGCGTTTTAACCCAATTTATAAGTCAGTTAACGAAAATATTTTTCTACACCTTTCTTCCCTCCTATCTTTATAGTCCCAAATCATTAGACTATGAGAAAATTATTACTTTTACTCGTATTTACAGCAATTTCTAACCTATCAGCACAGAACTCTCAGATGTTCTTTTCTGAAGCGCTAGACGCTCACCTTCCTTCTTATTTATTACAAGCCGAAGAAGCTATTAGAAATCTTGAACAAGACAAAGTCAAAGTGCTTTTTGATAATCTTGTAGAGGATAAACTTGTGGGATCTTTGATGAATAATTTTAAGGTTAAAACCACTTCAAAGAAAAGTAAATCTTTAGCAGATTATAATAAACCTGTAATGCTACTCACCTATTCTAGCTGGAGAATAAGTAGCAAAGGAGAGCAAGCTGCTCTTAATGAGCTGGCAAATCAATATGGTGATGATGTAGCGATCGTACTTCTATTTTGGGGAGATGTTAAGCAAGTAAAAAAATTAAGTAAAGACTACGATCGCAATATAGACATACTTTATGTTGATGATTCTGAGAATAATTACTCTTTGGTTATCAAGAACCTTAAGCATTCTTTAGGGCTTCCTCTTGCTTACACAATTACTTCAGATAAGGAAATTATAGATATTAAAAGACGTCTATCTAACAAGCTGTCTCAAGATGAAGCATTATCTACTACCAATAATTTTGAACTATACAAAGGGATGCTTACAGAGTTACTGTACAACCAGCAACTACTAAGTGATGATCCTATAGTTATCAATTAGTAGTTATTTACCCCACAGCATTTTTATAGAAAGAACGAGAAGCACCGCTCCAAAAATTCTTTTAAGCGTTTTTTGATCAAGATTTACAGCTAGTTTTGATCCTAGAAACCCGCCTACCACAAAAAACACAGCGATAACCGCAGCATATTTCCAGTTTACATAGCCTTCGTTATAGTAATTATAAGCAGCAAGGAATGTTACCGGAACTGCAAGCACAGCAAGACTCGTACCTTGAGCTTCATGCTGATTAAAGTGCAGTAACATAATCATAAGAGGTATCATAATAACACCTCCACCTACTCCCATAACACCACTCAACACTCCGGCAATAAGACCTATGGCTATAAGCGCTATAATAACTGATGCATTCATTTTATTAAATTTTGTTTCAATAAAAATACCATATTAGAGAGTGTTATAAATAAAAATAGGCATCTCATTTTATAAAATGAGATGCCTATTTATTAATTGATTATTTATGAGTATTATCTACCTAGTGTGTAAGCACCTTTTTCTGGTATCTCTATATAATATTTCTTTCCTGAACTATTATTGAGTTTAGTCTCACGTAACCAAGGGTTGTGAAGTTTAAGAAGCTTATAGTTGATATCAAAGCGCTCTGCAAATTTTACAAAATCTGTCACTGCTGTGTCTACTTCAACCTTATATGTAGGTACCTCTGCATATAAATCTTCTGCTCTAAAGTTGAAACCATACTTCTTTGGATTGCTTAAAATCTCCTTAAGAGCAATAATTCTAAATACGTAACGACCAGTTTCCTCTCCTAAAAGCAAATCATAATAGTCTTGTACATTTTGCTCTTTAAAACGACGAGAAACTCCATAATTACCTGCATTATAAGCAGCTGCTGCAGCTGTCCAGCTTCCAAATTTCTCCTTAGACTGCTTTAAATATTTACAAGCAGCACGTGTAGATTTTTCTACATGATATCTCTCATCTACATTATCGTTTACTTCTAGACCGTATTCCCTTCCAGTTTCTTTTAGAATTTGCCAGAAACCAGTCGCTCTAGCAGGAGAAACTGCTTGTGTCAGTCCGCTTTCTATTACTGCCAGATATTTAAGATCATCTGGCACACCTTCTTCTGCTAGAATCTTTTCTATCGTTGGAAAATACTTATTTGCTCTTTTAAAAATAAGTAACGCATTAGACTGCCAGTACGTGTTCACAAGGAGCTCACGATCCATACGTTCCAGTATATCCGGATTTTCAACAGGAACTGCCTCACCTGCAAAGTTTAATCCATCTGGCATTGGGATGGCATACACGTTATAGTCATTAAGTAACCTCTTTGATGTCATTTTTTCATTCTGCACCTCTCCTTTTTCTTCTACCACTTCTTCTTGTGGTGCTTGTGCAGAGTTTATAACTAGGCCTGCAATAGCTACTACTGCAATACCTGCAACAACTTTCTTTATCATTATCATCATCTTTTCTATTTTAAATCAATGTAATCATTTTCAATCAGTTCGATTAAGTTTTTATTAAACCATTTTGCTCGAGTTATCACCATAATGTGAGTCCCTCCTTCTATATTAATACAGTTATCTATATACTTCAATGGGAAGACCTTATCTGCACTTCCGTGTATGTGAATAATTCCTGACGGCGCAGTTTCTTGATCCCAACAGACCATTTCTTTTACTGCCCAACTCAAGTACCTTCTATCATTCATAGATAGGTACTTTTTATATAGTGCCACTCTATTTTTTATAGTCTCGCCAAAGGCATATTTTGCAAGTGTATCTATATCTTCTACTAATCTCGTAGGCAATATGTTGTATAACTTTAGCTTTCGCGAAAGCTTCATTCTACGTGGTAACTCATGCTTAGTCTTAACACTACTTACAATGATAAGCTTTGCCACCTTAATATGCTTTGCCATTTCTTGTACGAGTATCCCGCCAAAACTAACGCCTAGCAATACGACATTGTCATGCTTAATATGAGTTGTCATTCTCAAGGCATAGTCTTGTAGCGACTCATCTACCTCTGGAATGAACCATTCTAGCAAATGAATTTGATAAGAATCCTCGGGTAACTTTATATTCTCAAAAATAGAAGGATTGGCCGCCATACCTGGCATTAAATACACGTGCGTCATCTAACTTATAAGTAAGGGTTTAACATAAGAGAAGCGCTCTATTTCGGGAATTTTTTATACATTTGCAAGACTTTCTCAAAAAGAAATTATTAAGATTTGATTATCTTATTATTTCTTGCCTCTTAGGGGTCAAAATTAAGGAGAGATTTCTAATAACCCCGTTAATAATTTTACAAATACTTTAAATATTTTTCAAAATTTATGGAAGCGACGACAGCAGTTGAATTGACAGATAATGAGTTCCAAAGACAGTTTGAAGCAACATTTGCAGGGAAAATGGCAAAAATGGAATACTCGTTACAAGAGCGTAAAATCTTCCTGACAAAAATCTTCATGCCAGAAGGCACAGAGGAGCACATGAATGAATTTATTATAGCAGTATTTAATGAAGTTGCAGAGAGAGAAATAAGCCTCGTACCTACGAGTCCTGAAATTGCAAAATTCATGCGTTCTAACAGACGTAAATACAAAAAATTACTACCTGTAGGAATTAACATATAGGTGATCCTATTCTATTTAAAAACCACTCCATGAGTGGTTTTTTTTTATGCAATATTGCGAGATTACCTTGAAACATATATCCTATAAAATTTTTCACTATTCATGATAGAAAAAAATATACCCTACACACATACTAATACGTACTCCACCCTTAACGAGCTATCAGAAAAAACTAAGAATATTTGGTTCGTTTTTCACGGCATGGGCTACTTGTCAAGGTATTTTATCAATTACTTCAAGGAGCTTCCACCAGAAGAGAATTACATCATAGCCCCACAGGCACCTAGTAAATATTACCAAGACAAGCGTTTTAAATATGTAGGCGCTAGCTGGCTCACTAAAGAAAATACAGAAACAGAGAAGGACAATGTTTTTAATTACCTTGATGAGCTATGGACTACAGAACTAGCATCTATCGATAAAAGTGCTGTAAACGTGATCATGATGGGGTATTCTCAAGGTGTATCTATCGTCACCAGATGGATTGCTTCTAGAAAAATAGATTGTTCCTATCTTTTACTACATTCTGGCGCGATACCAGCCGAGTTAAATCCGACGGATTTTGAGCATCTTTCTACCACAACTCCAGTCACATATATTTATGGAGATAAAGACGAATATATCACAGAAGCTCGTGTTACAGAACAGCATCTCAACGGTTCTGCTCTTTTTGGCAATCGTCTTGAAGTTGTTGTATTTTCTGGAATTCATGAGGTTCACACATCATTCTTCCCAAAGATATTAACTGCACTGGAAGAGTAAATTAATGGTGTAGGTTACGCTTTCGCGAAAGCGTAAAACAAAAAAAAATCGGCAACTCTATTGAATTGCCGATTTTG
Source organism: Dokdonia sp. Asnod3-C12 (assembly GCF_045063975.1). Lineage (NCBI taxonomy): Bacteria > Pseudomonadati > Bacteroidota > Flavobacteriia > Flavobacteriales > Flavobacteriaceae > Dokdonia > Dokdonia sp. Asnod3-C12. The sequence goes on along the minus strand of NZ_JBEFNY010000003.1, from coordinate 2,714,145 downwards.
TTATTTAAAGAAATGCTTATTAATAACCAGTGATTTCAAATTCACTACGCCTGTTAAGCTGATGATCATCTTCTGTGCATTTACCTACAGGACAGTTAATCACAGGCTCTGTATCGCCATATCCTTGGTATTGTATTCTAGAAGCATCAATTCCTTTACTAACTAGATAGTCAAAGGTACTTTTTGCTCTTTTTTCTGATAGCGGCATATTATATGCTGCTGGACCACGACTATCTGTGTGAGAACTTACTTTTATTTTAATACGCTCGTATTTGACAAGCTTAGCTGCCAGTCTATCAAGTACAGCTCTTGAGTCTTCACGTACTACATGTAAATCAAAATCAAAATAAATAGGTGCTACATCCATAAACAGCTTGCCTTCCCTCTCTACTACTTGCGGCGCATTTACATCTGTAAGCAACTCAAAACGACTTGGATCTTTCACTTTAAGATCTTTAGAAAGATTCTTTTCTTTCATAAGAGCGAGCTCACTGTCTGTAAATATTCTCTTTACTTTGATTACATAAGGTGCAGTCTGTACGCCTCGTATTTGAATATCCATACGCCCTTCTTCATGATTATCTCCGGAGGCTATAAAAGTATAATCATCTACAGTAAGTGGCACTTGGAAAGGCGCAGCATCCTCTTTACGATCTGAATAAACTTCCTTACCTTGATATCCTAGGATCTGTATTGTTGCATCTGAGATAAGTTCATCAGTATCTGCATCACGCACTTCAAACTGCGTTTTAAATTCGCGAGTTATGATTTCTCCAGTTTGTACAAAACTATAAATATCGTCATCTTTTCCGCTACGATTAGTGGCATACAGTCCATTATTATCAGAATAGTAACTTAGACTAAAATCATCATATTTAGAATTAATAGGTGCTCCTAGGTTAATAGGCTCTGTGAACCCTTTTACTGTGAGTGGTGCTACAAAAATATCAAGCAAACCTAAACCTAAACGTCCATCTGTAGCAAAATATAAATCCCCTGTGTTTGAAACAAATGGAAATTGCTCTCTATGAATAGTATTAATTGTAGGCCCTAAATTTACCGGAGTACTATAGGTGCCATCTAGCTGTACGGTTACATAGTAGATATCAAACCCGCCAAGACCTCCTTCCATATCTGAGGCAAAGTACAAACGCTTTCCATCTCTAGTAAGTGTAGGATGCATGTAAGAATAATTTTCATTTACAAATGACAGACGTTCTGCATCTCTCCATATTCCATCAATACGAACACTTTTATAAAGATGAACCCTATTAGTTTGTTCTTCATCAAACATCTTCCCGCTATCTCCATTTTTATAAGCACTACGAGATAAGTACATCTCATCGCCTGCTGTGTTAAAACACAGATTACCATCATGAAGTGGTGAGTTTACTCCTTGCTTAAGTCTTACAGCTTCACCTGCGAGTTCATTTTTGTCATTAACTCGTACTCCGTAAATATCTAAGAATGGTCTTTGTGTAGTCTTAAAACGCCTTGCAAATAAGGTTCTAAGCACATCGTCATTTAATCTATCTGATGTAAAGAAAACACTATCTCCTACTCTTACGGGTCCAAAGTCGTCTGCTTCTGAGCTTATATTACTCTTGGTAGCGTCAAATTTTGGATTTTTCTTCATTAAATCTTCCAATAATTTAATAGCAGCGACTTTATCAAAGTCTTCACCTTTGTTTTTATAATAAATATCAAGGTAGTCAATACCCTGATCAGAATCTAAAGTAGTATTAAGTACGTGAAACATTTTGAAATTAAACTCATTATCATATGTTCTATCCTCGTCATTAAATCGCTGTCCTACTAGCTGATTAAGATATATAGATGCGCTTCTATAATCTTGATCTAAATAGTAAGCGTCAATAAGTTTCCCTAGTATTTCTTTAGAGTTATTTTTTCTTAAAGCCACTTCATAATACTTTGCAGCACTAGCGTAGTCTCCTTTATTAAAAAAACGATCTCCCTTTTGTACTTGCCCAAATGCACTTGCACTTACACAGAGTATAATAAGTAATGTGTATATATTTTTCATCTTAGTAAAATCTTGGTGAGATGTAACGTTTTTGTAAGCCTAGCAAATCAAATGTGTATAATAGTACTACCTCGTGACTTCCATTGTTAAAACGATTAAGATCGCTCACATTAAAGTCATAGCTGTATCCTATTTTTAAATCATTTGTAATATTAAATCCTGCTAGTGCTGCGATAGCATCTTGATGTCTGTATGAAAACCCGAGTTCAAATTTCTCGTCATACAAGGCATTTAATGAAAGGTCGTAGGTTAATGGTGCCCCGCTTATCCATTTTGCAACAGCAGAAGGCTTTATTTTAAGCACATCACTCACATCATACACGTAACCTGCCATTAAATATGCAGTAGGATCCTTCTTATATAGAATAGAGGAATCACCATTGCCTAAATTTTCAATTTTATACGGTATCACGCTTGGCGAACTTAACCCAATGTAGTAATTATCTTTAAAAAGAAAAGCTCCTACACCAACATCTAGCGAGGTGGTTTCTCCATTTTGAAAAGCTAAATCTCCGCCTACATTTTGACCTGTAAAATCAAGACTCTGATTATCTACACCTAACTTTAATCCAAAAGATAGGTTTGTACTTTCTGCTACATTAATTCTGTAAGCAAAATTTACATTAAAATTATTTGTAGTGAGTACGTCTCCTATTTGATCATTCACATAGTTTACGCCTATTTCTACACGCTCGTTAAGAGGAATATTTGCAAAAACATTTGCAGTTTTTGGCGCACCATCTAGACCTACCCATTGAGAGCGGTACAAACTACCTACTCTTATAAGTCCTGGTTCATTAATCATATAGGCTGGATTTACCACACCTTGATTGTACATGTACTGAGTGTACTGTGGTTCTTGTTGAGCAAACGTAGATAAACTACAAAATGCCGCTAGTATGAATATTTTAAATTTCATCTTGAGGTTGTTTTTTTATCTACTTAAGTAAAAAGATCCGTCTATCGGTTCTGAGTTTGAATCATTAGGATAGAAGATGTAAAAATATACACCTGTAGGTAGTTGATCACCTAATCCAGATCCTGTATTAGAACTTCCATCAAAAAGTGGAGTATTTCTATTTCCTCTGTAAACGATAGTTCCGTATCTATTGAAAATTTGAATATCAAAATTCGGGAAGATATTTGGTAAAGTTCCTAATTCTAAGAAATCATTCTGACCGTCATCATTGTCTGACACTCCATCAGAGATTTGAATCTGACATCTTCCGTCGCTTAGTGGTAAAACATCTGCTAGATATGGTACTCTAGGTGATTCACATCCGTTGTCATCTACCGCACTTACATAATAAGTTGTCTCATCTACTAATAAAGTAGATAATGGTAATGGATCTCCACCTTCCGCGGAAGCGTACCAAACAAAGTCTTCTACACTAACAACAAGATTCCCTAAGGTAACTCCATCATTAATACAGATAAATGGCTCAATTAATACTACTGTAGGCGCCATAACCGGTGTAATAGTAAATGTAATAGTTGCATCATCTTGACCACAAGCATCTGTAAAAACTATGTATAGATATGAGAAAGTACCTTCACCTAAGGCTCCCACATCAATTAATCCATCTATTACAGTTTCTGATGTATCGATATTTATAAACTCTCCTGTAAGCTGAGCATCATTAGATAATAATCCAAATAAAGAAGTTGTGTAATCTCCTGCACAAACAAACGTATCTATATCGTCTCCTGCGTTTGAGACAGGTACAATACTTACTGATATCGTTGCACTCACCGCATCACATGCTCCGTTTGCTGCAATACTATACACGTAGTCACCGTTCACTGCGGTCATTGGGTCAATAGAACCATTATTATCTGCTGTAGCATATCCTTCTGGACCAGACCAGCTACCATTAATATCAGGACTTCCTCCTAAAATTGTAAATAAATCAACAATAGCACCATCCTCACAAGCCTGAAAAGTACCTCCAGTTCCAGCATTACTACTTTCAAAAACAATAAAAGATAATGTAGCTACATCTCCACAACCATCATCTGTAGTTGTTGTATAGGTAAAATCAAACACTTGCTGCTCATTTACCGCAGGAACTGTAATCGGATTAGAAATTACCGCACCGGTAGCTGTGTCTGTCCAAATTCCTTGTGTTCCAACGTAAATCGTATCTGTACCGTTAGTTTCTAGTAATGAAATTAGATCAATAGGATTTGTAAAACTATCGTCACAAAGCTCCACTCCCGTAGTATCTTCTCCAGCATAATTAGTTGCAAAAAATGAAACCGTAACTGTCGCTGTTACTGCTTCACATGCTCCGTTTGCGGCTATAGTATAAATATAAGCGCCTTCTGAGTTTACAGATGGGTCAAAAACCGCATTATTATCTGTTGTTGTAAAACTGCTAGGTCCAGACCAAGTACCATTAGTATCTGGCATCCCTCCTAATAATGTAAAGAGATTTACAGTGGTTCCATCTTCACAAGTTTCATAAGCTGCATCTAGCCCAGCATCACCTTGTTCAAATACTGTAAAAGATAATGTTGCTGCATCTCCACAACCATCATCTGTAGTTGTTGTGTACGTATAGTTAAATACTTGCTGCCCATCTACAGCAGGGACAGTAAATGGGTTACTAACTACATCGCCGGTGACAGTATCTGTCCAAACTCCTTGTGTTCCAACGTAAACTGCATCTGTCCCGTTAGTTTCTAATAGTGAAATTAGATCAAGAGGATTTGTAAAACTATTATCACAAAGCTCCACTCCCGTAGTATCTTCTCCAGCATAATTTGTTGCAAAGAATGAAACCGTCACCGTAGCAGTTACCGCTTCACATGCATCATTTGCTGCTATAGTATAAATATAAGCGCCTTCTGTATTTACAGATGGGTCAAAGTTAGCTTCATTATCCGTAGTGGTATATCCATTAGGGCCAGACCAAGTTCCATTTATATCTGGTGTACCTCCTAATAATGTAAAGAGATTTATAGTGGTTCCATCTTCACAAGTTTCATAAGCTGCATCTATACCAGCATCACCTTGCTCAAAAACTGTAAAAGATAAAGTCGCTGTATCTTCACAACCACCACCTCCAGTAGTATAAATAAACTCAAAAGTTTGAGAATCTGTAATCGATGGTATTGTAAATGGATTTACTATAACCGCTCCAGAGCTATCAGTCCAATCACCATTAGTATCTATAGTGTCTGTGCCGTTATCTTCTAGAAGTGTAATTAAATCTACAGTTGTCGTTGTATTACATAACTCAACACCCGTAGTATCTTCCCCTGCATATATTGCATCTCCTAAAGTCACATCTACCGTTGTAGATGCTTCTAGACACGTTCCATTTGCTGGTACGGTATAAATATATTCACCCTCAACACTTGTCCCAGGTGTAAATAGAGCAACGTTATCTGTGGTTGTAAAACCATCAGGGCCAGACCAAGTACCGTTAGTATCCGGAGTTCCCCCTAAAAGAGTAAAGAGATCAACCTCAGCTGCATCACTACAAACTGCGAGCGGTCCACTTTCTCCTGGATCGTATTGCTCATATACAGTAAAGCTTAATGTAGCACTGTCTTCACATCCGTTTTCTGTTATAGTATTATATTCAAAGTTGAATAATTGAGAGTCTGTAATACTAGGTATTTCAAAGTTATTATCAACTACGTCTCCATTTGCAGTATTAGTCCATACCCCGTCTTCACCTACATAAATAGAAGCTTCAGTTTCATTTACATCTAATAAGTCTGTAAGTACTATAGGACTCTCTGTTTCACAAATCTCAAGATCTGCAGTGTCTTCTCCTGCATAGTTTTTAGGATGAACAATAACAGTTACATCCGCGGTTTGTATATCACAAGGATGAGTACAGCTAGCGTCGGTATTGCAAGTATCAACAACTTGACAATGATATGAAGGCAACACCGTATATCTAAAAACGTAAGTTCCAGGCTCGGCCGATTGAAAATTTATAGTTCCTGTTGACCTGTAATCAGTAGTCCAACCAATACCTAATATATAGGCACTACACCAATCGATTGAACTAGTTCCAGGTACCATACCAGTATTACTTAAGATTCCTAAGCCAGAAGGGCCAGACACAAGCTCCCAATTAGTACAATTTTCATTTGGATAGTCAAATAGAATATCCTGATCCATCCCCGTTGAAGGGTTATTCCAGACTTCAGTTGTAAATTCTAATTGATCATATAAGTTAATAGTGCTAGGAGTATCTGCATCTTCACAAATTTCGTATGGATTGTCTTGAAAGAAAGGTCTTATTTCTTCGGCTATAGTAAATGTTATCGTTGATAATTTCTCATTACAATTTGCTAAATTTATTCTAGGTTCGACAGTATATGTATAACCAAATGTTAGACATCCAATATCTTGTCCATTATTAGTAACAAAGTCTAAATAAGCTTCGTAAATATTTATAACGTCATCCCCAGGTCCTGAAATTTGACCACTTGGATCAAAATCACTCGACCACGTTCCTTCTATATCCTCGTTGACTAAATATTCACTTGCAAGCCTTATATCTCTATCCCAAATTCCTCCCGCTACCATTTCTGACTGGCAAATAAACTCTGAACCAGGATCTCCTGCCTGAACATCTCTAACGACCTCCACTCGAAAATTTGAAGTAGACTCTGCCACACAAGGTGATATTCCTGGTACTGTATAAGTAAACTCAAAAACATCAGAATCCACTAAACTACCGTCATTCGGTGTATATGGAATGCTTGCTCCGAACCTACCATTTTGCGATAAGAACTGAAAATTGCTGGGATCTCCATCATTACCTATAAAAGTCCAAAAACCATTCTCATGAGGAGCTGGAATCGACCCAAATACTTGAAACAAATCAAAACCCACTAATCCAGCTTCACAAACAGATACATTTGCCATTCCAGATCCAGATGGAGGTACTGGATTTCCAGCAAACGGTCCTAATACCACATTGAATAAAAACTGCACATCATCTGGACAACCTGTAGCTCCATTAAGAAACTCGAACTGATAGTCTGCAATATCTTCAGATGAGCTATCAAGATCCCATAGATACAGATCTCCAGTTACCACATCAAGCGCAAAGTTAAAGTTAGGATCAAACCACATCCCATCTGCAGGAGTGATTGTTGTTCCGGTAATTGCAGAGAACTCTTCATAGAGATTTATGATTCCATCTGGAATTGAATCACCGTTACCATCTACAACAGTCATGTCGCACACAGTAAATGTCTCTACCTCGGCACACTGACTAAAAGCCGTTACCGTAGAGCATAACAATAAAGTAAGAAAAAGGTATAATTTCCCCATAGTTAAGTTGGATTAAGGTGCAACGAAGATAAATCAGACCGCTTATACAAACCTAATTTTATGTTAATTAATATCGACGAAATACACAATTTTCCCGCTATACCACTTCGCTATTATTGATTATCAATTAATTACAAATCTTAATATTTTCTTCTAATATCAAAAACATAGAAAAAACTTACAGTAATTCACTGTAAATATGGACATTACCATATGAAAAACATCTAAAATATCACTTCAGATTTAATTGTAAGAACATAAGAATTAGATAAACTCCAAGTTGTTGTATAAATACAATTAGAAAAAAAGACATAAAAAAAGTCTCACAACATACGTTGTGAGACTTTTCTATTATTGATTTGAAGTTGTATGGGATATTAAATCATACGTCTCAAATAATTCCAGTTTCGCGAAAATGATTACTTCACTTCCTCAAAATCTATACTTCGACTTCGCTCAGCACAGGCTACTTAACTTCTTCGAAGTCTACGTCTTCCACATCACTAGCGGTATCTGCTCCTGCATCTCCTCCAGCTTGTGCATCAGGTCCTGGTTGTCCAGCTCCTTCTGCTTGTGCTTTATACATTTCTTCAGAGGCTACTTTCCAAGCTTCGTTGATTTTATCAAGTGCTGGAGTAATAGCATCTACAGATTTAGTTTCATAAGCTGCTTTCAATTCTGCAAGTGCATCCTCGATAGGCTTCTTCTTATCATCAGATAATTTATCGCCAAATTCAGTTAGTTGCTTTTCCGTTTGGAAAATCATACCATCTGCTTCGTTGATTTTGTCTGCAGTTTCTTTTGCTTTTGCATCAGACTCTGCATTTGCTTCTGCTTCTGCTTTCATCTTTGCAATTTCCTCTTCAGAGAGACCAGAAGATGCCTCGATACGAATATCTTGAGATTTTCCAGTAGCCTTATCTATTGCAGAAACTTTAATGATTCCGTTTGCATCAATATCAAAAACAACTTCAATTTGAGGTACTCCACGCTGTGCTGGTGGAATATCCGTAAGTTGGAAGCGTCCTATTGTATTGTTATCTGCAGCCATTGGTCTTTCTCCTTGTAGTACGTGGATATCAACACTTGGTTGATTATCTGCCGCAGTAGAGAATACTTGTGACTTTTTAGTAGGGATGGTAGTGTTAGATTCAATAAGCTTTGTAAATACATTACCCATTGTTTCAATACCTAATGAAAGTGGAGTTACATCAAGAAGTAAAACATCTTTTACATCTCCAGTAAGTACACCTCCTTGGATAGCAGCTCCTACAGCTACAACCTCATCAGGATTTACTCCTTTTGATGGTGCTTTACCAAAGAATTTTTCTACCGCTGCCTGTACTGCAGGAATACGAGTAGATCCTCCTACTAATATAATTTCATCTATATCGCCTGTACTTAATCCAGCAGCCTTAAGTGCTGTTTGACATGGCTCGATAGTTCTTTTTACTAAATCATCAATAAGTGCCTCAAACTTTGCACGACTTAATGTACGTACTAAGTGCTTAGGTCCAGATGCTGTTGCAGTAACATAAGGTAAGTTTACCTCTGTAGATGTAGATGATGAAAGCTCAATTTTTGCTTTCTCAGCTGCTTCCTTAAGTCTCTGTAGTGCCATAGGATCTTTACGAAGGTCCATGTCTTCCTCAGCTTTAAACTCATCTGCAAGCCAATCGATAATTTTTTGATCTACGTCATCTCCACCTAAGTGTGTATCACCATCTGTTGATAATACTTCAAAAACTCCGTCACCTAACTCAAGGATAGAAACATCATGCGTTCCTCCTCCAAAGTCAAATACAACGATTTTTTGATCTGTATCTTTCTTATCAAGTCCGTAAGCTAGTGCTGCTGCAGTAGGCTCGTTTATGATACGCTCTACTTTAAGACCTGCGATTTCTCCAGCTTCTTTAGTAGCTTGACGCTGACTATCATTAAAATAAGCAGGTACAGTAATTACCGCACGAGTTACATCTTGTCCTAGATAATCTTCGGCAGTTTTCTTCATTTTTTGAAGAACCATTGCACTAAGCTCTTGTGGTGTGTATAAACGTCCATCAATATCAACACGTGGAGTGTCATTATCACCTTTTACAACATTGTAAGCACTACGATCTGCTTCTTTAGTACTATCGCTGTACTTGTTTCCCATAAAACGCTTGATAGAAGCAACCGTCTTTGTAGGGTTTGTTACAGCTTGTCTTTTTGCAGGGTCTCCCACCTTAATCTCACCGCCTTCTACAAAAGCGATTACAGATGGTGTAGTTCTCTTACCTTCTGCATTAGGGATTACCGTTGGTTCGTTACCTTCCATTACAGCAACGCACGAGTTGGTAGTACCCAAGTCAATTCCTATTATTTTACTCATTATATATGTATTTAAGTGTTATTAATTTTCAACAAACACAAATAGACAAGGAGTATGCCACTAGAGAAAGTATGACAAGGTGTCACAGCTAGGCATATGCAGCTAGCTATTATAAGACAGATGCGTGTATAATGTTGTTACGCTTTCGCGAAAGCGTACTTCTAACACTCTCCTATATATCTATAGCGTCAAATATGCATCTCTATTACAGTCATAGAGTTTCATATAATTTGAAATAATTTTAACTTAACTTTTGTTTAATCAAATCGCCACAATGATAAACATAATGTATCTTTACATCAAACAACAAGTATTATGGCAACTACAAAGACACCGACTAAAAAAACAACTGCCAAAAAGAAAGCAGTTACTTCTACCATGATTATCTCTGCATATATGGATTATGTATTAGAACATGGGGAGGAGCCAAAGACTATATATAAATTTTGCAAAGACCTAAAAATTGAAGAATCAGAATTCTATCAATTTTTTGGATCTTTTGATAACCTTAAAGCTGGTATTTGGAATGCTTTTCACACCAATACTGTAGCTGTGCTACATATGGACAGTGATTATGACAGCTATCCAAATAAGGAAAAGATGCTTTCTTACTTCTTTACGATGTTTGAATTGCTCACAGCAAATAGAAGTTATGTCTTATTTTCTCTAGACAGGCATAAAAACATGCTTAAGAATATGAGTCAGCTCAAGGAGTTGAGAGGACATCTCACTTCATATGCATCAAACCTTATTGAAGCTGGCAATGACGATAAGAACTATAAGATTACAAAAAATCCTGTTCGTTTATTTAGCGAAGGAGCATGGGTACAATTCTTATTCTTATTAAAATATTGGATGAGTGATAACTCTCCAGGATTTGAGAAAACAGATGTAGCTATTGAAAAATCTGTCAATGCAATTTTCGACATTTTTGAGACTACACCTTTAGAAAGTATTATTGATTTTGGCAAGTTCTTGTTCAAAGAAAACTTTGGCTCAAAATCATAAAGACTAAGTTCTTAAATAATAAATTTTAATACACATCCCTCTTGGGATTCCATATATGAAAACAATAGACCACATACCTACTAATAAACTCCAGAGAGCTTCTAAGCTCGTTACCACTGGCGTAAAAGTAGGCGCTAATTATGCCAAGTATTACGGCAAGAAAGTGGTTAATCCTTCCTTAACAAAGGATCAACTCAATGAAGATAATGCTGAGGATATTTATGACGGCTTAAAGAGTTTAAAAGGTAGTGCACTTAAGGTAGCACAAATGCTTAGTATGGAGAAAAACATTATGCCTAAAGCGTATGTAGAAAAATTTTCTTTATCACAATTTTCAGTTCCTCCACTTTCTGCACCCTTAGTGCGTAAGACATTTAAAAAATATTTAGGTAAATACCCAGAAGATCTATTTGATACGTTTGCGGCTCAAAGTGTGAACGCGGCCAGTATAGGCCAAGTTCACCAAGCGACATTAAATGGGAAAAAACTTGCTGTGAAAATCCAATATCCAGGAGTCGCAGACAGTATCAGTAGTGATCTGGCATTAGTAAAACCTATTGCAAAAAAGATGTTTAATCTTCAAGGTGAAGGAAAAGAAAAATTCTTTAAAGAGATAGAAGACAAGCTTCTCGAGGAAACAGATTACAACCTTGAGCTTGCCCAAAGTATTGCCATGACAGAAGACTGTGCAGCAATACCTAATCTTACCTTTCCTAAGTATTATGAAGACTTATCAAGCGAGCGCATCCTTACTATGGACTGGATGGATGGCGAGCACCTGAGCGAATTTGTAGCACATAACACCAATCAAGAAGCTGCCGATAAATTAGGACAATCATTATGGGATTTTTATATGTATCAAATGCATGTGCTCAAACGTATACATGCAGATCCGCATCCTGGGAATTTTATGGTAGATAATGATAATAATCTTATCGCAATAGACTTTGGTTGTATTAAGCATGTTCCAGAGGACTTTTATATTCCTTATTTCGAACTAGCAGAGCCTGCAAATATTAATAATCCTGCTGTTTTTGAAGAGAAACTATATCAGCTAGAAATACTGAGAAAAGATGATGATGCAGATACTGTAACATTCTTTTCGGCACTCTTCCACGAGATGTTGAGTTTATTTACACAACCCATGCAACAAGAAGATTTTGACTTTAGAGATAGTACGTTCTTTGATCAAATAGCAGTGCTAAGTGAGAAATACAGTAAGGATACAGAAATACGCAAAATGAATGGAAATAGAGGAAGTAAGCACTTCTTGTATATAAACAGAACATTTTTTGGACTTTATAATTTGATGCATGACTTAAAGGCACAAATTAAGGTCAATAATTTTAAAAATTATATCGCTACAGATTCTGTAGCATAAACGGTAATAAGTGTACCGTAATCTTTTACGGTACTTTATTGGTTAGGTTGTTTTTTAAAAGAGCGCTTTTAGTCGGGCGCTCTTTTTTATGTCTTCATGTCATTAAACTATGCGTGCATAGCAATTGACACATTTACGCTTTATCTCCGCCGTGTAAAAAAGTATCTTTACACCCGAGAAATTGATTAATACGCTTTCGCGAAAGCGTATCTACTCACAAAACCCTCTTTCAAACACACATCACACACTATGTATAATTCTAAAATTACCGGTCTTGGTAAATACGTTCCCGAAAACGTCGTAACAAATGATGATCTATCAAAACTGATGGATACTAATGATGAATGGATCCAAGAACGTACGGGTATAAAAGAAAGAAGACATATAAAAAAAGGTGATGGCAACTCTACTGCCAAAATGGGTGTAAAAGCTGCCGAAATCGCAATAGAACGTGCAGGCTTGACAAACAAGGATATCGACATGATTGTTTTTGCAACGCTTAGTCCAGACTACTACTTCCCTGGATGTGGTGTTCAAGTACAACACTTGATGGGTATGGAGACGGTTCCTGCACTAGATGTGCGTAACCAGTGTTCTGGATTTATATATGCCCTAGCAACGGCAGATCAATTTATAAAATCTGGCATGTATAAAAATGTACTTGTCATAGGGTCAGAAAATCATAGTGGAGGATTAGACTTTACTACTCGAGGCCGTAGTGTGTCTGTCATATTTGGTGACGGTGCAGGTGCAGCGGTACTTTCTCGTGAAGAGGACAATAGTAAAGGTATTCTCTCTTCACATTTACATAGTGAAGGTGAGCATGCATTAGAGCTTTCTCTTAAAGGACCAAGCACAGAGCAATGGGTTCCAGAGCTTATAGAGACCAATCCACAAGAGGATATTCCATATTATCCACACATGAACGGGCAATTTGTATTTAAAAACGCCGTAGTACGCTTCTCTGAAGTGATTATGGAGGGATTACAAAAAAATAACTTACAGGTAGAAGATATTGACATGCTTATCCCTCATCAAGCCAACTTACGTATCTCACAATTTGTGCAGAAAAAGTTTAAGTTAAGCGATGATAAAGTTTACAACAACATCCAGAAATACGGTAACACAACCGCAGCTTCTATCCCAATTGCACTCACAGAAGCCTGGGAAAATGGTAAAATCAAAGAAGGTGACACTGTTGTCCTTGCTGCTTTTGGTAGCGGATTCACTTGGGCCAGCTCTATTATAAAATGGTAATTACTTGTAACTAGTACATTGCTGTCAAATAAAAATCCCACATAGTAAACTATGTGGGATTTTTTTATGTGTTAAACATATCACTACCAATTGCTCCTTTTTACTAAATTTTCAATATGCGCATAGTGATGGTTACTATGCCATGCGTAGTGTCCTAGGTTTTCTTTTAGAGTAACTATCTTATTTCCGTCTGGGTGCGTGAAGGTTCTTTTATAGTGTGCTTCTGTCATTACTTTTAGTAATTGCACCAGTTTATGATGGATCACCTCAAGATGTCGCAATGACCATTCTATAGGTGATGCTTCTAGATCTGGCAGTAATGTCCATGCCTTCTCGTCATACGCCTTGATAATAGGGTTATCTTCTGTAAGTGCCCATTTAAAACGTATGTAACTATTGTGATGACTATCTGCTAGGTGATGCACCACTTGTCTTACTGTCCATCCTTCTGGTCGGTAAGGAGTATCTAGCTGCTGGTCACTTAAATCCTTTGTGAGGCTTCGTAGTCTAGCTGGTAATTGGTCTAAAGTATCAATCCACGCTGTGAGATGCTCTTGAGTAATTTGCGCAGGTGCTTGAAATTTTCCTATAGGATATTGTAGTGTTTCCATATCATCAAAAATAGCAAAGCTTTGCGATACAAAACATTATTGACTCAATTCCATAAAAAAAGGTCTGACGCAAGTCAGACCTTTTAAATATGTATCAAAAACTAATTACTTTACAGCAACAAGCTCTACGTCAAACACCAATGTTGCATTTGGAGGAATTACTCCACCTGCACCAGCGCTTCCGTATCCTAAATCTGAAGGAATTACTAAGCGTGCTTTATCTCCTACGTTTAATAAAGAAATACCTTCATCCCATCCTGGAATTACTTGCCCTACTCCTAATTGAAAGTCAATAGGTTGGTTTCTTTTAAATGAGCTATCAAACACAGTCCCATCAGGAAGTGCTCCTTTATAGTGTACAGAAACTGTTTTACCTTTTTCTGCTTTTGCACCAGTACCTTTTTGTATAATCTGGTAGCGTAGTCCACTAGCTGTAGTTTCAAAACCAGTTGCTAGCGCTTCAATTTCTGCAGCTTGTGCAGCTTTTTCTTCTTCAACACGTTTTGTTCTTGAACCTTCAAAAGTTCTAAAAGCTTCAACTGCGTTCCATGCTTCTGCCTCTGCTCCTACTCTAATGATTTCGATTTTTGTCATCTCATCACCTTGAGCCACTGCATTTACAACTTCTTGTCCTTCTACAACGTTTCCAAAAACAGTGTGCTTACCGTCTAACCAATCTGTAGGGATGTGTGTAATAAAAAACTGAGTTCCGTTTGTTCCAGGACCTGCATTTGCCATAGAAAGTTTTCCTGGAGCATCATGCTTTAAGTCTGGGTGAATCTCGTCATCAAATTTGTATCCTCCATCACCAGTTCCTGTTCCTAGTGGGCAACCACCTTGAACCATAAAATCAGGAATTACACGGTGAAATTTTAATCCGTCATAATATGGAGTTCCTTGAGGCTTTTGTGAGTTCTCAAGATTTCCTTCTGCTAGCGCCACAAAGTTTCCTACCGTTCCTGGTGTCTTCTCGTGCTCTAATTTTAAAATGATTTCGCCTTTTGGCGTATGTATCTTTGCGTAAATTCCGTCTTTCATTATCCTTATTTTTAATGAGCTGCAAAGATACTATTTACTAGTGGGAAGGCAAATATGCTTGCGCGAAAATATTACAAACCTCCACATTGTCAGCTTCAAGTAATACAAGGCTTAACTTGCAAGTCTTACAAATTGATTATCAATAGCTAAGAGCAACAGCTACCGCGCTACCTCAATCACCTCAAGATTCTCAATCTTGCCTGCATGAACCGTAAATCTAAGCATGGTGCGCACTTTATGAAAACCATGTTTTCCTATTGCTCCTGGGTTCATATGTAAGAGGCCTCTTTTTTTATCTGGCATCACTTTTAAGATGTGACTATGCCCGCAAATAAACAGCTTAGGTGGGTTACTATATATCTCATCGCGTATTGCTGGCGAATATCTTCCTGGATAACCGCCTATGTGAGTAATCAAAACATCTACCCCTTCACAAGTAAACCTATTATTGAGCGGGAATTCTTGTCGTGCCTCGGTATCATCTATATTTCCAAAAACAGCTCGTAGCGGTTTCCGTTTTGATATAGCGTCTGTTACTTTTAAGTCACCTATGTCACCCGCATGCCAGACCTCATCTGCCCAATCGACGTGACCCAAGATATGATTATCTATGTAACTATGTGTATCGCTTAGTAGGAGTATCTTTTTCATTTGAGTGCGCTTTCGCGAAAGCGTATATTTGCCACAAAAATACAACACAGTGCGTTATTTTATCGAGCTTTCTTACTTTGGAAAACACTACCACGGCTGGCAGCGTCAACCTAATGCCGTTACCGTGCAAGAAACGATAGAGAAGGCACTATCTATGATTTTGAGAAAACCAGTCCAAATCATGGGTGCTGGACGCACTGACGCTGGTGTGCATGCCACACAGATGTATGCACATTTTGATTGGGATGGCGAGCAGTTTACTACTCAAGAAAGCATAGAAAAACTTACCCATAAATTCAATCGTCTTTTACCAAAAGATATAGCCTTTAAACGCATTTTTCAAGTGGCAGACAAAGCACATACACGTTTTGACGCCACTAGTAGGTCTTATGTGTATCGCATAGGGAAAGAAAAAAACCCATTTACATCAGATCACGCCCCAACAGTACGGAATGAAGTGCATATTGAAGCTATGAATAAGGCGGCAGCGATCCTGCTTGACTATAGTGATTTTGAGTGTTTTTCTAAATCAAATACTGACGTGAACACCTATCTTTGTGATATTACACGTGCAACGTGGATAGAGACCGAGGATGAGTATCATTTTCACATTACGGCAAATAGATTTTTACGTAATATGGTACGAGCCATTGTAGGTACTTTACTAGAAATAGGCGAAGGAAAGAGAGACATCGCATGGATGCACGAGGTAATAACTGGCAAGAGTAGATCACAGGCTGGAAAATCAGTTCCCGGACGCGGTTTGTACTTGACAGAGATTTTATACCCAGAAACAATTTATAAAGATCATGGCAGAGACTAAAGGAAAAGCTTTTGATACGCAATTATTTAAACGTTTACTCGCTTTTACGACACCGTATCGCAGTAGATTATATATAGCTGCTATAGCTGCCGTAGTACTTTCTCTTTGTGCTGCGCTCCGCCCATATTTCCTTAAAAACGCCATAGATTTAGGAATCTCACAACGATCTAGTGATGATTTATTCCATTATCTAGGGCTTATGGCCGCTGTACTTTTTGGTGAGGTTTTATTTCAGCTGCTATTCATTTATTTTTCTAACTGGATAGGGCAACAAGTAATTAAGGATATAAGAGTAAAACTCTTTGATCACATGCTTACGTTCAAGATGCAATATTTTGACAAGTCGGCAGTGGGGAGATTAGTAACTAGAGCTGTAGGTGATATTGAGACCATCTCAAGTATCTTCTCTCAAGGTCTCTTTATGATTATTGCAGATTTATTGAAGATGAGTGTCGTTCTTGCATTTATGTTTTATGAGAGCTGGAGACTTACGCTCATTGTTCTTGCTGTTTTCCCGGTGATTTTATATGCAACTCGTGTATTCCAAAAAGCGATGAAAGTAGCTTTTGAGGAAGTACGCACGCAAGTAGCAAACCTTAATACCTTTGTACAAGAACGTGTGACTGGGATGAAAATCGTACAGATTTTTAACCGTGAAGCTATCGAACATAAAAAATTCCAAGCGATTAATAAAAAGCACATGGACGCGTGGAACAAGACGGTTTGGTACAACTCCATCTTCTTCCCTATTGCAGAGATATGTACTTCTGTCACCATAGGTCTCATCGTGTGGTACGGAGGTCTTAAAGCTGCGCAAAGTGACATCATCACCATAGGATTAATCACTGCGTTTATAAGCTATATCCAGATGCTTTTTACACCACTTAGACAGATAGCAGATAAATTCAACACCCTACAAATGGGAATGGTTGCTGCAAATCGTGTTTTTGGCATTTTAGACACGCAATCTTCTATACAAGATATAGGAACCTTAGAACTTGACAACGTACAAGGTAAAATAGACTTTGAAGATGTTAGATTTTCTTACGTAGAGAATGAAGAAGTACTCAAGGGAATATCACTTACTGCAGCACCAGGGCAAACCATTGCCATTGTAGGATCTACAGGTGCTGGAAAATCTACTATCATCAACTTACTTAGTAGGTTTTACGAGATAGATAGCGGTAAGATATTACTAGACGGGACAGACATTAAAGACATAAAACTGAACAATCTAAGAAATGAGATTGCTGTCGTGTTACAAGACGTATTCCTCTTTGCCGACACTATCTTAAACAATATCACGCTTAACAATCCTGACATTTCTGAGGAAACGGTGATAGAAAGTGCAAAGACCATAGGCGTTCATAAATTTATTTCTAGCCTTCCTGATGGATATCACTATAACGTAAAAGAGCGTGGCTCTATGCTTTCTAGCGGCCAGCGCCAGCTTATTGCTTTTTTAAGAGCCTATGTAAGTAATCCATCGATTCTTGTACTAGATGAAGCTACTTCATCTGTAGACTCACACAGTGAGCAACTCATCCAAAAAGCGATTAATAAAATTACTAAAGGAAGAACCTCTATTGTCATTGCTCACCGTCTTGCTACTATTAAAAAAGCAGATCAAATTATTGTAATGGAAAAAGGTAAAATCATCGAGCAAGGAACACACAAAGAACTTCTCGCTAAGGAAGATGGACATTACCGTAATCTTTATGAAGTACAGTTTACACAAGCAGAGGCTAGCTAGTTCTGACTATTAATCTGTTAAGCACATTTTCGCGAAAGCGTATATAGTTTGCAAAGATTAGTCAATATTACCTTGCTCAAAAGTTACTAGCGATACCTCCTCCTTTTTACCTTTAAGAAGCTCATCACCCATAGATACTACTCGCGTAGTGCCTGGCAACTTAGGTAATATACTTGCAAATGCTTTTGACGCGAGTATATCAACACCCTTCTCATTACACATGCTCTGGATACGTGCCGTAGTATTAAGTACGTCTCCAGAAAAAGCAATATCTCTCTTTATTTTGCCCAGCTCCCCTACTGTAACTTGGCCATAATGAAAGCCAACTTTAAAATCTGGCAAGGCATTATAGCGCTTGTAATATTTTATAGATTTCTTGTAGATTGTATTTTTCATACGATAATAGCAGCGCAAGGCATTTGCATTTTTTACGCCGTTCTTCATCTTCCAAGTGATAACAACCTCGTCACCTACGTATTGATATACCTCGCCCTTAGTTTGCATAATAGCTGGAGCGATATCATTAAAGAAATCCTTTAAAAAGTTGAAGTATTCTTGTTCGCCCAGTTTTTCGGCGATTCTGGTGGCATCTCTTATATCTGCAAACATGAAAATGCGCGTCTCAGTTTTAGGATGAAAATAACGCCCCATCAAATAATCTGGAAAAACGCCTGGACCATACTTATCATTAATCATAAGGATGATAAGCGTTAGAATGACAATAAACAGCCACACCACAAAATTCTTAATAAATATGTGCTCTGTATAAAAGGAAATCACACGTTCATAAAGTAAATCACTAGTAAGTTGTAAGCCTAGGTAATCTGCATAATAGTAATATGCACCAACCGTACCTACAATAAACGCTATAATGACATAGAGCAACGTGATGTAAATAAGTGCTCTCCAAAAAGCATATTTACGTAACCACAGCTCCATAATATTAACGGTAAAAATACCTCCTATTAAACCTGCCATGATAGACACCAGTAAGTTTGCCTTAAAGGAAACTTCAAAATCAAAATCTGATGTAAGTGCATCTGCAGATACGAGTGTTGCGTAGTCATAAAGAAAAATAATATTTGCAACCAGCATCCACGCAAAGAGAATCCACAAGGCACGCCTTACATAGAATAGAATCTCATTATTGGTAAATTCTTTTTTAAATAGTTTCATATATTATCTTATGCTGCGTCTATCAAAGTACCTTATATATACTAACAATCACTACTCGTTTAAGAGATATTTGTGAGAAAATTTATTGTTGTTACGCTTTCGCGAAAGCGTATATCTACTGAGGTCTATTTTTAATCATATCTGGAGTGATCTCTAGCTCATACTCTAGACGTTTGAGGCTGTCTTGTTTTATGGAGTCTTTGATTTTTCTACGTTCTGCTTGCTCAAGAGCTGGCTTCATCATATTGCCCATAAATGAATTTTCATCAATGTCTAACTTCTCCCCTTTGGCAATCTTGACACCTTGCGCTGCTCCATATATCATAAGAGGAATAATTGAAAAGCAAGAGAACGCTAGTATAATGACTAAAAACAAGGAGCTCTTCAAAATCACATTGGCGTTATCTAGTTGATATAGTCGTTTCAACACATACACAGTAAATACAAATAATAGGAAAACAGTTACAAAACTAAATGCAAAAAGTAGTGTTGTGTTCCAAATAACCAATAGGTTAAGAGTAACTGATATTATTGATATATGAGAATATGTGTACAGATATATTACAAAATGTTCAACTAGATTATAATTTTTATAATTCCAAAATACAAGCTTAGATATAAGCGCCATAATAGGAATACTAAGAAACATATATATGGACTGATATTCCATCATAGTGTTTGTAACAGTCTCGGTCATTTCTATTTGAGCACTTGCCGCATCTACTCCATAGAAGCTAGATTGAGCAGATATAAAATCCTCAAGAAACCAACCCTTTAGTATAAATGAATAAAATCCACTCAAGGTTATCGCTATAGCAAAATAACTAAAAGCCGGAAGGTACTTCTTGCGCATCCCATTAATGTAACCACCTATCACATCTTCTGGCTGGCGAAACATTGCTACAAATGTTTTTACAAAGGAATTTTCTAGATTAAAAAATCGATCTACAAAGTCTTCTAGTAGGTTACGCCATGTGAGTTTATTGTAAATACGCTTACCACCACAGTGTGAGCAAAACCTTTGATCTAGTGCTATAAATTGCTCGCAGTTTACACAGGTATCCTTTACTTCTAGTTGGTTCTGTTTCTTTTTTAAAGCTTTTTTCTCAGCGCGAGATAACTTAGACATAGGTTGGTTTTAATATTCAAGAGATTAGTTGAGCGTATCTTTTACGATTTGCACAGCTGCTTTGACACTATCTACACGTATAGAGTCCTTTGCTTTTACAGCGGCTTCTCTAGCTGCTCTGGCTATTTCAGATTGCTGTTTTACATCTGCTACAAACTCATCAAGCATACCAGTGGTATACATAATCCCACCCACAGCACTCATAAAAAGACATGATAGCGGTAATAGTATGGCAAGAAATAATATAGTTTTAAGTATAGCCTTTTCGATTGTTAAATCAAATATTCTATAGAGTACATAAATCGTATAAATTATAGGAAATACAGTAGTCACCACTCCTAGTATCATCTGTGCCATATTTGACCAGATGAAGAGCATACCAAGCACAGACATTAAAATCTGAACCTGAGAATAGGTGTATAAATAGATGACAATGTGCTCTATAAAATTATATTGCTTATAGTTCCAAAAAACCAGTTTTGAAATCACAGCATACAGCGGAATACACAGAAAACTAAAGAGACTTTGATAATCAAACACAAAGTCCATGTAATCATTCAATACTGTAGTATCAGGGGATTTGAATCCGCTAGCAAATCCATTTGAAAACTCTGAAAAACTCTCAGAATCAATAAACCAATTTCTAAAGAAAAAGGTATAGACACTCGTTATTGTAAGTGCTACAGCAAAATATCCAAAGGCAGACATGTATCTTTTTCTAAGACCTTCTACATAGCCATGGATTACATCTTCTGGTGCGGTAAATAATACGATAAACGTTTTTAAAAATACATTCTCAATATTGAGAAAACGTTCTGTGAAGTCCTCTAGAAGATTACGGGTGTTGAGCCTATTATACATGCGCTTTGCTCCACAATGAGAACAGAATCGCTGGTCTAGTTGTAATGGGGTTCCGCAGTTTTTACAGTGGTCAGAAACTACGAGGACATCTCTGATTTTTTTAGCAAGCTTACTACTCTTTTTATCTAGCTTACTATTATCTGATGGTTTCTTAGACATGGCGTTACATTAATTCTTGTTCTAATAAAACACGCAGCTCATCTATGGTATCAAAAAGCACAAATTCACCATCCTTTATATAGTTTATAGCACCACTTTCTTCACTTACCACTAGAGCAAGTGCGTCTGTCTTTTCTGTAATTCCAACTGCTGCTCGGTGTCTAAGTCCAAAGCGTAATGGAATATTGCGTTCTTGAGTTACAGGCAAAATAACACGAGTTGCTGTTATTTTATTATCCTCAATAATCATTGCACCATCGTGTAACGTAGAGTTCTTATAAAAAACACTTTCTATAATAGGTCTATTTACCTCAATCTCCATACGGTCTCCCGTATCTTTTACAAATTCTAGACTCGTTGCCCTTCTTATTATGATAAGTGCACCTGTCTTGGTGTTACTCATATTCTCACAAGCTCCTAGAATTGCATGAATATCTAGATTGAGAACACCTTCTTTTTTTGAAAAATTAAAGTTTTTAAATAGTCCGCCCTTCGTGAGATTTGTGCTTCCTATGAGTAATAAAAACTTTCTAATTTCTTGTTGGAATACTACAATGAGCGCAAACATACCTACGCCTATAAACTGCCCTAGTATGGTACTAAGCATTTCCATTTTGAGAAGTACTGTGAGTTGCCAGATAAGATAAATCACCACAATACCTATAAAGATATTTATAGCAACTGTACCCTTAACAAGCCTGTATAAGTAAAACATCAAGGTAGCAACGAGCAAAATGTCGATACCGTCTAAGATGCGCAGATTTTCTAAAATTTCCAATAGTCTAGGATTTACGTAAAAATAGCAGAAAAAGGGAGAGCAAAAAATCTAGCACCTAAAAACTTAATTTTAAGTGGCACTACTTTGATTTTGCGGTCTTTACTTTCGGCTTACTTCTAGACTGCGACTCTAACGCTTACTGATATTTAAGAATTTTAAAAGATATATTTATTGAGTCACGCTTTCGCGAAAGCGTACTAATCCCACTACACTATTTATGATTTCCACTTGATGTTACAACCCATACTTGGCTTCTGGAGGGTAGATTGGGGCTTACTATTGAAAATGTTATCTAGCGCCTCTCTAAGATCACGTCCATTTACAGGAATTCCATTACCCGGACGACTATTATCAAGCTGACCACGATATACTAACTTGTCATTAGGTCCAAAAACATAGAGATCTGGAGTACATGCCGCCTTATAGTTTTTTGCTACCTCTTGTGTTTCATCAAGTAGATAAGGAAATGTGAAGTTGTTTTTACGAGCATTTTGCCACATTATCTCTGGCCCATCTTGCGGATACTTAACAATATCATTACTGCTTATGGCAACAAACCCAAAACCAAGCACGCGGTAATCATTTGCAATACGTACAATCTCGTCTATCACATGAACAACAAAAGGACAGTGATTACATATAAACATCACCACGGTACCGCGTTCTCCTTTTATGTCGTGGTAACTACACAGCTGATTTGTAACTGTATCTATAAGTTGAAATTCTGGAGCTTTTGTACCCAGATCGAGCATGGTAGAAGGAGTAAGTGACATGATATTTTTTATTTATTAAATGTAGTCGTTTGCAAAATAACAAGTGAAGTTATTGCGCTACTATCTCATAGGACGGTAAGCTACTTAAAAAGTTACGCTTTTATAAAATCAAAAAGCCACTTTCCATAAATGAAAAGTGGCTTTTATAAAATTTACTTCTTACTAGATATAAATAATATCGAGTAAAATTATTTAATCATCTCGTAAGAACGTTTGATAAAGCTAGTAAGTTCCTCTCCTTTAAGAAGATTTTGAGAAAGCTTTGCTAGATCAAATGACTGTGTGATTAAGCGCTTTTTAGTGTCTTCTGAATCTGCATTGAGAATTTCTGACACAAGTGCATGGTTACCATTTACGACAAGGTTGTACATCTCTGGCATATTACCAAACATGTTCATACCACCGCCACCGCCAGTTTGCTGCATCTCTTTCATACGACGCATAAATTCAGGTTGAGTAATGATAAATGGTGCAGCGCTACTGTCCATCGCTTCTACTTGAACCGTATAAGAAGTAGTCCCTATCGCTTCTGTAATGGTAGTTTTTACAGTTTCCATCTCCTCGTCAGAAAGTTTAGAAATCTCTTCTTCTTCTTTCTTGATAAGATTATTGATGTGATCTCCATCTACACGCACAAAGCTCACATTCTCTTTACTTGTCTCCAGTTTTTGGATTAAGTGCGGTACAATAGGAGTATCTAGTAATAATACTTCATATCCTTTTGCTTTTGCACTCTCTATGTAAGAGTGTTGCCCATCTTTATCACTTGCATAAAGCACCACCATTTTACCATCCTTATCCGTCTGGTTGTCTTTTATTTTTGCTTCAAGCTCTTCCCATGTAAAGTAAGAATCATCTACAGTAGGGTATAAAGCAAACTTATCTGCTTTTTCAAAGAATTTATCTTCAGATAACATTCCGTACTCGATTACGAGTTTAATGTCATTCCATTTCTTCTCAAAGTCTGCTCGATCACTATTAAATAATGACTTAAGCTTATCTGCTACTTTTCGTGAGATGTAACCAGAGATTTTCTTTACGGCACCATCGGCTTGTAAATAGCTACGTGATACGTTAAGTGGAATATCTGGAGAGTCTATTACTCCGCGTAACATTGTCAAGAAATCTGGTACAATACCTTCTACATTATCAGTTACAAAAACTTGGTTTTGATATAACTGTATGCGATCCTTCTGCATGTTCATATCCTGTCCTAACTTAGGGAAGTATAAAATTCCTGTTAGGTTAAAAGGATAATCTACATTTAAGTGAATGTTGAATAATGGCTCATCAAATTGTGATGGATATAATTCTTGGTAGAAGTTCTTGTAATCCTCATCCTCTAGATCTGCAGGTTGCTTAGTCCATGCTGGTTCTGGGTTGTTGATGATATTATCTACCTCTTGTGTAGGTGCTGGATCTTCTGCCTTTGCATCTTCTGGCTTAGGAAGTGTTTCTGTCTTCATACCAAACTTAATTGGCACTGGCATAAACTTGTTATACTTTGCTAGTAATCCAGAGATGCGGTTTTCTTCAAGAAACTCTAAGCTATCATCTGCAATGTGTAGTATGATTTCTGTTCCTCTATCTGTTTTATCTGCCGCTTCAAGTGTAAAGTTAGGGCTACCGTCACACGTCCAGTGTGCTGCTGGCTCATCTTTATAAGACTTTGTGATAATCTCTACGGTAGATGCTACCATAAAAGCAGAGTAGAAACCTAGACCAAAATGACCTATAATTCCAGTATCTTTTGCTCCTTCTTCATACTTATTTAAAAACTCCTCTGCTCCAGAAAATGCTAGTTGGTTGATGTACTTTTCAACCTCATCTTGTGTCATACCAAGGCCTTGATCGATAATGTGAAGTTTCTTTCCTTCTTTATCAATCTTAATCTCAATTTTAGGATTTCCATAATCTACACTAGCCTCTCCTATTGAAGTTAAGTGCTTTAGTTTAAGTGTTGCATCTGTTGCATTTGAAACGAGCTCACGGAGAAAGATCTCGTGATCACTATATAAGAACTTTTTAATAAGCGGAAAGATATTCTCTACCGATACATTAATTTTTCCTGTTGACATGTTATATGTGTTTTGATTTGTAATAATTCTTTCTCGCTTAAAGCGAAAAAAGTACCACAACGACATAAGTGACAAACTGACATTTTACAACCTTTTAAAGATGGTAGCTTCTTGTTTCTATCTAGTAATACACCTACAATGACAGAGTTTTAAGTGTGAGTAATAACGCTTTCGCGAAAGCGTAAAAAAAAACATCCAGCATCTATACGATACTGGATGTTTTATATATTCTTACACTAAGCTATATACTTTATAGACTAGCCGTTAATTTGTCAATAGATGGATATTTTACTGCTTTTACATTAGACACATCATAACCAGAAAATCGTTTCATATAGCTACGTATGTTAGTACCGAAGGCATCTGCAAAACCTATTTCTCCACCAGATCTTAAAAATTTCTTTACACTACCAGGTCCAGCAAGGTGAGCTGCGGCAAGTATACCGGACTCCGTCACTCGTACTCCTGCAATCCATCGTCCTTCAAAACGCTTAATATCACGTCTAAGAACCCATTTATTACGGGAAGCATTTAATAAAAAAGCCTGTTCTTGAAGTAGCGGATCTTCTAAAAACTCAGATCCATCTGTAATACCTAAAAGGTCCAGAGTGGATGCACCAAATTGATACTTCCCAAGGTAACCAAAACGATTAATTGTTAAGTAATCACCTCTCGATTCTTTAAAAGCAAGTGCTTCTTTAAAACCTGTATAATTTTTTCCGGTAAGTGGTGTGGGGTTAAAAACAAATGGAACTTCTTCAGTTTCATTAGGAAGGGCAACGCTATAATCTAGAGATGTTCCATCTGTAGCGTAGTGAGTAAAATCATATGTTTCGTCAGATGTTGGGGAAATCATCAGAATACCTAACATAAAAGGTAATACAGTAACTTTAGTCAAGTTTCTTAGCATAGGGTTGCTTTTCGATCGCCAAAAGGTCATAATTAAAACCTTTCTTAAAGTGCTCTCTATTTCGGCGCGCAAAAATACAACTATCTTGAGTAATGGACAAGCCTAATCGGCAAATCACTCAAAAGCACTGTTCTGTGCTCATTTACTTGCATTTATGAGGTTATTCACACCTCTTACGACACCTAACAGACTTAAAAACGCTCACCTCTCTACAATCAATCCCACTTCAAAACGTCAATTTACACTACTAGACGATACAATAACAGTGCAAAAGTAGACCAGAAAACTTCCTCAATAGCAAGACATAACACTACTTTAACATAAGGCATTCAACTATATAGATCCTTAAATAATGCGCAATAAAAAACCCAGACCTATTAGTGTCTGGGTTTTTAGTAATTATAAAGTAGCTTTTGCCGACGCATTTGCGGGGATAATTGATGTATCAAAGTTGCCAAAGCGACTTAGATAAGATGTGAGAGGTACATTATTTGCATCTGCAAATACATCCTCACCACCAGAGTCAAGAAATTTCTTGACGTTTCCTGCTCCGCATAAATGTGCCGCAGCTATGAGACCACTTTCGGTAACTTTATGACCTCCTATTGTTTTACCATCAAAGGCGTTGATATACTCACGTAAAACATATTTGTTCCTTGCAACAAGCGCATCAAATGCACTTTCTTGCATGGCTGGAGAATTCATAAAATCTCTTGCACTGTCTACACCTACCCACTTAAGAGTAGATTGACCAAACTGGTATCTGCCTTTATAACCAAGTCTGTTTACTGCAAAATAATTACCACTGGACTCACTAAAAGCCAAAGCTTCCTTAAAGCCTATATACGATGTTCCCAAAACAGGACTATTAAATCCTCCTGGAAAATCGGGTACAAATGATTCAAGCGTAGGAGTTACAAAAGTATCTGCCTGGTTTTTGAACCACATTGCGGCTATCGCATTGCCATTATCATCTTTTACAATGAAACCTGTAGATATTATAAATAACACAGGTAGCAATACTACTAATAGTAAATAACGTCTCTTCATATAATGAATCGAATTAAAGTTTACAATTACCGACCACTTAGTGTGATCTAATCTTTAGTAATTCTCATAAGAGCTTGCAAGCGCGGCTTGCCATTATTCTATTGTAATTAAAAGAACATATTCCTGTTACAGGAATTTTCTGTTAACCGCGTCTCTATGAGAATCACGGTAACAACTTCAATATAAGGAGCTTTAGTGTGTTAGAAATATCATTTAATACCTGTTAACATGAAAGTTAACAAGGACTTAACGATTGATACCCTTATTGTTGATCCAGCGTCTGTATGCAGCGCTATTTGCATTGTGTTGTGACAATGTCTTAGCAAACTTGTGATATCCAAAGTTTTCTACATCTGCTACAAAGTAATAGTAGTTATGCTTTTCTGGATTGAGCACGGCCTGGATAGCCGTTACATCTGGCATGAATATAGGCCCTGGAGGAATACCTCTATTTCTATAAGTGTTATATGGAGAGTCTACTTCTAGATCTTTATAAAGCACACGTTTTATTACCATGTCCCAATCATTCTTTTCTCTCTTTACGGCATAAATAACAGTAGGATCTGCATCTAGTTTTATACCATCTCTAAGTCTGTTTAAATACACACCGGCCACTCTAGGTCTTTCGTCAGTTTTGGCAGTTTCCTTTTGCACAATGGCTGCTATCGAGTATACTTCTTGTGGAGTTAGATTAAGCGCTTCAGCTTTGGCTAATCTCGTGGCATTCCAGAATTTTTTATACTCACTAAGCATTCTTGCTCTAAAATCTTCTGCACTCGTGTTCCAGAAAAACTCGTAGCTATTAGGAATATACATTGTGAGTGCAGTATCATTATTAAAGTCATGCTCTCTCAAGAAGTTTGTATCTAGCATCGCTGTTATAAGCGATGTACTGTCTGCTTCTATTTGGGTTGCTACTCTCCCCGCCATATCTTGTAAACGCTCTTGGTTATTAAAAGCCACTTTTACAGGTGTATTTTTAATACGGATGGTATTGATGATCTCATTATTACTCATCCCCTTCTTTATAATGTAATGACCAGGTCTCACATTATCATTATACCCTTTCTTTTCTGCCACCGTTATAAATGATGATTCGTCTTTTAAGAGTGGTGAGAGATCTGCCACCACATCATTAAAAGCAGATCCTGTTGCAATGTATAAGTGCGCGCGATCATTGTTAAAGGCAGTATTGTCAGAAAAAATAGAAGTGTATACTGTGTAAGCAAATACGCCTCCTATAACAATGCCTATGGCAACTATAAGTAGTAAAATCTTTTTAATGTACATCTAGAATATGTGTTGGTATAGTAATTCGTTTATATATGATTCTTTTCCTGTAGTGAGACTACGTTTACGTCTCCACTGTTTTTTAATACCTATTAACTCAAAACCTGCTTTTTCAAATAGTGAGATACTCGCCTTATTATCCTCTTCTATATTAGCATATAGTTGATGTAAATTGAGATGTGTATTGCTGTAATTTTTGAGAAGATTTATACTCTCTGTGGCATAGCCTTTTCTCTTATGTTCTTCACCAGCAATTACTATACCTATGCCTGCTCTTAAATTATGTGGATCAAAGTCAAATACATCAATAAGACCTACAAAATTATGTGAAGTACTATCACATATTACTAAACGCAGTTGACGTACGTCAAAGATATCACGGTGGCTGTTTGCTAAGTATTCTTTGAGCACATATTTAGAAAACGGAACAAGCGTCTCTCCCACACTCCATAAACCTTCATCATTTTCTACACGATACACGTGATCAATATCTTCTGATTCTAGTGCTCTTAAATAGCAATGGGTGCCTTGCAATGTCTTCATTGCCATTCTCCTTTAAAAACAAATGTTGCAGGACCTATTAAATAGATATTAGAATACCCATCATTAGTTTTCTCAAACTGTACAGACAGTTTCCCACCTTGTACATCTAGCGCTACTTTATTGCTAGTGGTTAATCCATTTGTATGTGCTGCGATTGCAACAGCTGTCACTCCTGTCCCACAGCTCAACGTTTCATCCTCTACTCCACGCTCATAGGTGCGCACTGCAAAATGAGCATTATCTAATTGCTGTACAAAGTTGATATTACTTCCCGCTTCACCA
This sequence comes from Dokdonia sp. Asnod3-C12, assembly GCF_045063975.1. Lineage (NCBI taxonomy): Bacteria > Pseudomonadati > Bacteroidota > Flavobacteriia > Flavobacteriales > Flavobacteriaceae > Dokdonia > Dokdonia sp. Asnod3-C12. The sequence goes on along the minus strand of NZ_JBEFNY010000003.1, from coordinate 2,684,874 downwards.
TATAAACTACCGTAACGCAATGCTGCTCCTTCAGCTTTTACGTTTACTTTTTCTACATCATCTACCATTGCAATATGATGTGGAGAGCCTGTGTCTAGAAATGTGTAAGCAGCTTCTTTCTTAATTTCAGATACATCCTGCATTTTCAGTTGCACGATATCACCTTCTATGCTTGCCTCGTGTAGACCATCTATCGCTTCAAAGGTTGCCTTGTTTTCTATAATAGATAACGCTTTCGCGAAAGCTACCAAACAGCGTCCACCATTACCACACATGCTACTTTCATTGCCATCTGCATTATAGTACACCATTCTAAAATCTGCCGAAGGATGGTTTTCTAACAGCATTAATCCATCTGCTCCTATGCCAAACTTTCTATCACAGAGCTTTGAGATGAGTTTGGTATCATCTTTGGGAAAGTATTGAGTACGGTTATCTATGATTACAAAATCATTGCCAGTACCTTGATATTTTGAAAATGGGATTGTCATTTTTAATGCTTTATTACGACAAAAATAGCAAATCTCGATTTCGTTTCTCGTGTTAAATGGCAGTTAAATAGAAACCGTAGATATACTAAATTTTTAATTTTAACGATTATTGATTAAATGCAACGGACTATGAAAAAAATCGCAGGAACACTTTTAATCGCCGTACTAGCAGGCGCAATCACGCTAGGATCATATAAACTCTTTATTGAGCAGCCTACACAAGTAGCTTCTTACCCTACTCAAATAGATAACACGCCTACCTATAAACCGGTCAATTATGAAGCACTTACTGCTGCTGCAAGTGGGGTAGATTTTACTGAAGCTGCCGAAAGGACGGTAAACGGAGTCGTACACGTTAAAAACGTACAAGAATATAGACAACCTCGTAACATGATGGAATATCTGAGAGGAGGCGGCCAGGCAAACAAAGGCATTGTAGGTGCAGGAAGTGGAGTTATCATCTCTGGCGATGGCTTTATAATCACAAACAACCACGTGATAGATGGCGCTACAGAAGTAGAAGTCACTTTAAACAACAACAAAACCTTCATGGCAGAAGTGGTAGGTAAAGATGCAAAGGCAGACATCGCAATATTAAAAATAGATGCTGGTGAGGAACTTCCTTATATCCCATTTGGCGATAGTGACGACACAAAAGTAGGAGAATGGGTACTTGCCGTAGGTAATCCATTTAACTTAACCTCTACAGTAACCGCAGGGATTGTATCTGCAAAAGCTCGTGATATAGATGAACGCGATGCAAACTACCAGTCTTTTATACAAACAGATGCAGCTATCAACCCTGGAAACAGCGGTGGAGCTTTGGTGAACATCTTTGGTGAGTTAATTGGTATTAATACTGCCATCACCTCACAAACTGGATCTTACGTAGGATACGCATTTGCCGTACCTTCAAATAATGCTCGTAAGATCATGGAAGACATCATGCAGTTTGGTTCGGTACAAAAAGGAATCTTGGGAGTAAGTGGTGGTACACTTACAGCCGAAATTGCAAAAGCCGAAAACCTAAAAACTGCCGAAGGCTTTTATGTAGCTGGTGTAGAGTTTGAAAGTGGCGCAGAACAAGCAGGATTAAAGACTGGAGATATCATTAAGAAATTAGACAATATTAATATCACAAAATTTTCTGATCTCACTGGATACATTAATTCAAAGAGACCTGATGATGTTGTTCAAGTTGAAATATTAAGAGACGATACTAAAATGACACTACCTGTCAAGTTAATAAAGTCAATCACTTTTGACATTGAGCGATTAGGGATACAAGTTAAAAATGCATCGCCAAAAGACCTTGCAAAATACAAAGCCAAAAATGGCGTGGTAATAAGCCAGACGCTCACAGAAGCTATGAAACGTTATAGAATCGAGGGTCTTGTAATCTCAGAGATAGATGACGTAATGGTAAATTCAATTGAAGACGTAAAAAACATCTTTAAAAATAAAAGTGCAAACGAGCCAGTAAGCATCGTTTTTGTAGACCAAAAAGGAGAACGCAACCGCTTTATCTTCGATTAAGCATAACACACGTAAAGCAAATAACCCTTCCATACCGGAGGGGTTATTTTTTTACATCAAATTCAACAACGAAATCGTTTGCGTACCCACTTAAAATATATACTTTTGCCGAAAATTTAAGTGAATTTACATTTTCGTAAAACCAAAACAAACCTTTTAACTACATCGTAATGAGTCAATCAGAAACGTACGAAAAAGAACTATCCTTTCAAGCAGATCGCCGTAGAGCAACTGTAGAATTTATTAAAATTGCTAGTGATTTATGGTACGACAGCGCCATAGAACTTGTAGTATTTAGAAATCAAGTAATGGATCGCAACGTGAGCCAGATTCTAGATTTACACGAGTATGCAGGTGCCTTTGTAGGGAAGCCTATCTCAATTTTTGATAGTGTAGAAATTGCAGAAGCAATCAAGCAACTTAACCTTCCTCCATCTAAGTTAGACATAGGTAAACTTACTTATGAGTATCACCTAGAGGATAATGCAAATGCAACTAGTTTTGTAGCGCAGCGCTTAAAGCCTGCCGAAAATGTAACTCCTATTGAGCCTAAGGATGTTGTTCTTTACGGTTTTGGACGTATAGGTCGTCTTGTTGCAAGAGAGTTAATGACTCGCACTGGTAAAGGTAGTCAGCTACGTCTTAGAGCTGTAGTTACTCGTGGTGTTGTAGATCAAACAGTTCTTGAAAAAAGAGCAAGTCTTCTTAAAAGTGACTCTGTACATGGTGACTTTACTGGAACTGTGTCTATAGATGTAGAAAATAAAGCACTTATTATCAATGGTACTACGGTAAACTTCATCAGTGCAAATGCACCAGAAGATATCGACTATACTGCATACGGAATCAGCGATGCGTTGATTATTGATAATACTGGAGCCTTCCGTGATAAAGAACAGTTAAGTAGACATTTAGTAAGCAAAGGAGCTGCTAAAGTACTTCTTACTGCTCCTGGAAAAGGGATTCCTAATATTGTACACGGTGTAAACCACCTAGAGAATAACCCAGATGAAATCAATATTTTCTCTGCAGCTTCTTGTACTACTAATGCCATTACTCCTATTCTTAAAGCGATTGATGATACTTTAGGTGTACAAACAGGACACCTAGAAACGATACACGCTTATACTAACGATCAAAACCTAGTTGATAACATGCACAGCAAGTACCGTAGAGGTCGCGCTGCTGCACTTAATATGGTGATTACAGAAACTGGTGCTGGAGCTGCAGTAAGTAAAGCGCTTCCTCATTTTGAAGGGAAACTTACTTCAAATGCGATACGCGTTCCTGTGCCTAACGGTTCACTTGCGATACTTAACCTCGAACTCAATAAGAAAACAAGCATAAAGGGAATCAACACGCTTCTTAAAAAATATGCGCTTGAAGGAGCTCTTGTAGAGCAAATCAAGTATTCTATTGATAACGAACTCGTATCTAGCGACATCATAGGATCATCTGCTCCTAGTATTTATGATAGTAATGCTACGATAGTACGTAAGGACGGTAAAAACGTTGTGCTCTACGTTTGGTATGATAACGAGTATGGATATAGCCATCAAGTTATACGCCTTGCTAAGTACATAGCAAAGGTGCGCAGATTTACATATTACTAGGATTATACTTGTAGTTGTTACGCTTTCGCGAAAGCGTGATGTAAACACAAGATAGATTGCTTCACAGTAATCTTAAGCATACACATAAAGCCACCTCACCAGGTGGCTTTATCATTAAAATAACTAACACCAAAATGCCTTGCAAAAAGTTAAAGTGATTGAGATGGTTCTTAATTTTTAATAAAAAAGTCCAAAAGCTATATTTTGACGTATTTTTGTAAACCGAGGCAAGCATTAAAGCTATATTTTAGCCGCAATTATATTTAAACAACAACCTATATGAGATTTTTTACTAGAGCAATTGCTTTTATATTCCTCCTGTCATTTTCTGTGACACATGCTCAAGATGCTACTAAAACAATAGACGAACAATTTACCGAAGTCATCGAGGGTTCTAATAACTACCAGCAATTTAAGGTTATTGATAAAGTAAAAATGACGCGCTTGCAACAAAATGCAAAAGCACGTATTGATGTATTGCAGTCAGAAATAGAAAATCTTAAGTCTGAAATGAATAAGCAGCAAACAGCTGCCTCAAAAGTAAGCGCCGACTTAGAAAAAATACAACTAACACTTACAGAAACTGAAGAGGAAAAAGACTCTATAAACTTCTTTGGCATCCAGATGAGTAAAGGAAGTTACCAGACCATGATGTGGAGTATTATTGGACTTCTATTACTTGGACTTGTGTTTTTTATTTTCAAGTTTAGAAGCAGCAACGTACTCACTAAAGAAGCACAGCACAAACTTGATGAAACAGAAGTTGAGTTTGATGAGTACCGTCGCAAAGCACTAGAAAAAGAACAAAAATTAGGACGCCAGCTTCAAGACGAGCGTAATAAAGCACTCAAGTCTGCAAAAGGATAGTCTGCTTATTTTTAAGAAAATCAAAAAATCTGTACTTTGTAGTACAGATTTTTTTTATGCATATACGCAAAGCCACCTTACAAGACCTAGACATCATAACACCACTGTTTGACGGGTATAGACAGTTTTATAGACAAGCATCAGACCTTGAAGGGGCAGGCGTATTTCTAACGGAAAGGCTTACCCATAATGAGAGTACTATTCTTATAGCCTTTCATGACAAAGAAGAAACGGAAGCTGTAGGATTTACTCAGCTTTACCCACTTTTCTCATCTGTGAGCATGGAGCGCATGCTGCTGCTTAATGATTTATATATAACCCCAATTCACCGTGGAAAAGGTATAGGTACATTACTCATAAACAGCGCAAAAGAACTATGCGTATCGTTACAGCAAAAAGGCATCGTTTTACAAACTGAGACTACAAACCCTGCTCAACAACTTTATGAGCGCCTAGGATTTAATAAAGACCCCGATTTACATTACTTTTGGGCTCGCTAGTATAATACCCCAATTACAATAGCTCAACCTTATCAAGATTATGAGAATAGATATCATTACCGTTGTACCAGATTTACTTAAAAGCCCTTTTGAAGCTTCTATCATGCAGCGCTCAATTGCAAAAGGATTAGTAGATGTGCAGTTTCATAATCTACGTGATTACACAGATACAAATTATAAGCAAGTAGACGACTACCAGTTTGGTGGTGGTGCGGGAATGGTAATGCAGATTGAGCCTATAGATAAATGTATCTCTAAGCTCAAATCTGAGCGTGATTATGATGAGGTGATCTATATGACACCAGATGGCGAGACCCTTGATCAAGGGATGGCAAATACCATCTCTCTCAAAGGAAATATCATCATTTTGTGCGGTCATTATAAAGGAGTAGATCAGCGAGTGAGAGATCATTTTATTACTAAAGAAATATCCATAGGAGACTACGTTTTGAGTGGTGGAGAGCTTGGCGCTCTTATACTTTGCGATGCGGTGATACGATTAATTCCTGGCGTGCTAGGTAATGAGACTTCGGCGCTTACAGATAGTTTTCAAGATGGATTACTCGCTCCACCTATTTACACACGCCCAGCAGAATATAAAGGCTGGAAAGTCCCTGAGATTTTAACAAGTGGTAACACTCCTAAAATTGAAGAATGGCGAGAAGAACAAGCATACCAAAGAACAAAAGAAAGAAGACCGGATTTACTAGATGAGTAATGAGTACGCTTTCGCGAAAGCGCAACCTCAACAATTAACATCACTTGGTTTCTTACTACATACATTATCAATTTAAATACACCCACTTTCTGGGAAACATATGATTACAACAGATCACATAAAATCACTCCAAGAGCGCGTAGACGGCTTAAGGAGATATCTTTGACGTAGATCGTAAGCGCATCGAGATACAAAACGAAGAAGAAAAAACCTTTGACCCAAATTTTTGGAATGACCCTAAGGAAGCTGAAGCTTTTATGAAGGCTTTGCGTTCTAAAAAGAAATGGGTGACAGATTATGAGGATGCTCAAACTTTTATAGAGGACCTTGAAGTCTTGTATGAATTTGCAAAAGAAGGAGAAGCTCCCGAAGAAAATGTGCAAGATCGTTACGACAAGGCAGCTGCTTTTATAGAAGATATCGAGTTTAGAAACATGCTTTCTGAGGAAGGTGATGAGCTTAGCTGTGTCTTACAAATAACCGCTGGTGCTGGTGGCACAGAGAGTTGCGACTGGGCAGCAATGCTTATGCGCATGTACTTAATGTATGCAGAAAAGCAAGGCTGGAAGGTGAAAGAACTTAACTTTCAAGAAGGTGATGTTGCGGGTATAAAAACCGTATCGCTAGAGATAGAAGGAGACTTTGCTTTTGGCTGGCTTAAAGGTGAAAACGGTGTACACAGACTGGTGCGCATCTCCCCTTTTGACAGTAATGCAAAACGCCATACTTCATTTGCCTCTGTATACGTGTATCCACTTGTAGATGATAGTATCGAGATAGAAATTAACCCAGCAGACTATGATATTGTTACTGCTAGATCTTCTGGTGCTGGAGGGCAGAATGTAAACAAGGTTGAGACTAAGGTCCAACTTACCCACCACCCTACTGGTATACAAATTTCTTGTTCAGACTCGCGCTCACAACACGACAACCGTGCAAAAGCATTACAGATGCTACGTTCTCAGCTATATGAACTTGAACTACGTAAGCAAATGGAAGCCCGTAATGCCATTGAGGCAGATAAGAAAGCTATAGAATGGGGATCACAAATACGTAATTACGTATTACATCCTTACAAACTCATAAAAGATGTACGTAGCGGCGTAGAGACGGGTAATACAGATGCTGTTCTAGATGGAAACATCGACCTTTTCTTAAAAGGATACCTAATGATGATGGGTCAAGAAGAAGCGAGTGATGAGCTTTAAAAAGGATCAATTTTAAATAAAAAAAAGCCAATCGAAAGATTGGCTTTTTTTATATCTAATAAGTATTTTTTAACAAGCCTCCATCCCTGGGAATGCAAGCATCTGCCCCATCCCTACTGTAAATAACCAGTTACCATATAATGCGTGTTCTATAGAAACCAGTGTGGTAGATCTTGTTTTCTTAAAGGTATAAGCAAATAATAATCCTCCTAAAAATGTAAGCACAATCACTAAAGTGTTACGTAAGAACAAATGCGCCATTGCAAACACAATAGCGTTTACCACAATAAGTAATCGCTTGTCTTTAAAGAAACTGCCATAACGATTAAAGAAAAAGGTTCTATAAATCACTTCTTGTGGCCATACTGACAGAAAAGTATAAAACAATAATATCATCACCCACAATCCTGGATTGCTTAATGGCACGCAGAACAAACTTGATGGCTGCACCACATAAACATAAATGGTGGTAACAATGGCTATAACAAGAAGCTTCGCAGCTGTCTCCTTAAAAAAAGAAGGCCAATTTATAGAGCGTTCCACTTTGAAGCTTACAGAACCACTCTTAAAAAGCATTATAAGTAAATAGGTGAAGCCTATGAGTACACTAGCTACTTTTATTTTGAAATCATAAGGCAGCAAGAGGCTTAATGGCAATAACACAAAGAGCACAAAAAACTCCGAAAGCACATAGTGTTTGCTATTCATTACACGGAGATTGTTGTGGTATTCTTCACCTCACTTATCGTAAAGGAACTCTGCGTACTCCCTATATATTTAAGCGTAGTAAGCTTGGTTACCATAAAATTACGAAAGTGCTCCATATCTCTCACAAGCACCTTTAATAGATAATCATAGTCACCACTTACGTGAAAACACTCTAGCACCTCATCAAGTGCGGTCACCTCTTTCTCGAAAGAATCTATAGCATCCTTCGCATGTTTTTCTAGTTTAACATGACAAAACACTTGAAAACCAAGTCCCACTATCTCCTTATTAATGAGTGTAATATATTGTGAGATAACACCAGAGCGCTCCATCTTTTTTACACGCTCATAAATAGCAGTTACAGAAAGGTTCAACTTTGCAGAGAGTTCTTTATTTGTGATTTTGGCATCATGTTGAAGGTAACCTAGTATCTTTTTGTCTATCTCGTCTAGTTTCATGGTAGAAAAATTATCAGTGAGGATTATTATTTTACGCTTTCTCGAAAGCTAAATTCTATTTTTTATCAAAAATACAGTTTTAAAATCTATAATTAACCCCTTACGTTGACTATAAATCTACAATCACATACATTTACTAAACACAATCACAAGCTCCCCAGCTTAATAATTAAAAGACAATTACTTTGATCCTGTAACACTAACAACCAATGTACTAGAAAGCCTCAACAGGTCTCTAATACAAAAACCGATATCAACCATGAAATTTAAACCAGCAAACGAGATTCAAGATTTACAATATTTTGGAGAATTTGGAGGAGTAAACCCTTCTATATCAGACAGCTCTACTTATACATTCCTTTCGGCAAAAACAATGTTTGACACCTTTGAAGGAAATGCAGATGGATGTTATTTATACTCTAGACACAGCACTCCATCAAACTTATATCTAGGTGCAGCTCTTGCCGCAATGGAAGGAACAGAAACGGCAAACGTTGCCGCTAGTGGTATGGGAGCGATTACACCTGTATTACTACAACTCTGTGAAGCTGGAGATCACATCGTCTCTAGCCGTACTATCTACGGAGGAACGTATGCATTCTTAAAGAATTTTGCACCAAGACTTAATATTACAACGAGCTTTGTAGATATCACAAATCTTGAAGTAGTGGAGGCAGCTATTACAGAAGACACAAAAGTGCTGTACTGTGAGTCTGTTAGTAATCCGCTTTTAGAAATTGCAGATATTGCAGCACTTTCAGCAATTGCCAAAAGGCATAACTTGAAACTTGTGGTAGATAATACGTTCTCTCCACTTTCTATTTCTCCTGTACAACATGGAGCAGATGTGGTGATACACAGTCTTACTAAATTTATAAACGGCTCTTCAGACACGGTAGGTGGTGTAGTGTGCGGTACACAAGAATTTATAGATGCGTTACGCAATGTAAATGACGGAGCAAGTATGTTACTAGGGCCAACAATGGATAGTTTACGCGCTGCTTCTGTTCTTAAAAATTTACGCACTCTGCACATACGTATGATGCAACACAGTCACAATGCGATGTATCTCGCAGAGCGTTTTGAAAAGTTAGGATTAAGAACGGTTTATCCAGGACTCCCTTCTCACCCTAGTCACGATGTGTTTAATAGACATATGAATGACAAGTACGGTTACGGAGGAATGCTCACAGTAGATGTAGGCTCTCTAGACAAAGCAAATGCTTTGATGGAATTAATGCAAGAAAAGAATCTTGGATACCTAGCAGTGAGTTTAGGTTTTTATAAAACACTTTTTAGCGCTCCTGGAACTTCGACTTCTTCAGAAATTCCAGAAGACGAGCAAGCAGCGATGGGACTTACAGATGGTCTTATACGCTTCTCAATAGGTCTTGATGCAGATATAGAACGTACCTATGAGATGATGAAGTCTTGTATGGAAGAGATAGGTGTTTTACAATCTGTAGTGGCATAACTTTTTTCAATTTTGTTGATATGCGAGGATGAAGCATAACCGCTTTGTGCTCGCTTTTTTTTGAACCGATCTATTTTAGGCACTTTAAAGACAAGTAATTTGTGATAACTCAAATAGATAGCGCTTTGAGTTATGTTTATTTGAAATACTATATGATGTTACATCGCTGGTTTTTGAGCATACACCTTGCAGAATACCTCCTATTATTGTAACATTACGGATAGAAACCGCACACTCTCATGAATAAAGAACTGGAAGATCAAAAAAACCATCATATTGTTAACAATCGCGAATTAAATTTATGGGAAGCACTTATTCCAGTGGTGATTCTTATGTGCTTATTAGCCTATAATATTTTCTTTAAGGATGGTGAGTGGCTTGGCGAATATTCAAATCAATATATCCTTTTAATGGGTGGAGCGGTAGCAGCTATTGTAGGCTTCTTAAATAAATCCACACTGAGCACAATGCTTGCCGAAGTATGGGAAAACCTCAAAAGTGTTTTTGTACCCATCATGATTTTGTTTCTCGTAGGAGCGCTAGCTGGTAGTTGGCTTGTGAGTGGTATCATACCAGCAATGGTGTATTATGGACTTCAAGTACTTAACCCTACTATATTTTTACCAGCCTCAGTAATTATCGCTGCCATTATCTCAATTGCAACTGGAAGCTCATGGACCACCTCTGCAACCGTAGGTATTGCACTTATAGGTATAGGTCAAGCACTGGGTATCGACACGGGAATGATAGCGGGAGCTGTGATTTCTGGCGCATATTTTGGCGATAAAATGTCACCACTAAGTGATACTACTAACCTAGCCCCAGCCATGGCGGGAACAGATTTGTTTACACACATAAAATACATGACACTCACAACGGTACCTACTATTGTGATTACACTCATTGTTTTCATTATCATCAGCTTGAGTATAGACACTACTGGTACTGCAGATATCACTGCGCTTCTAAGTGTAATAGATGACACCTTTAATATCACTCCACTCCTGTTTATTGTTCCAGGAGTTGTGATTGCACTCATTGTAACGAAGACAAAACCATTAATTGCCCTAGGAGTAGGAGTTATTCTTGCTGCAGTGTTTGCTTACATTTTCCAGCCAGACATTTTAAACATACTATCTACTTCAAAAACAGATGCTATTCTCACAGCTATCTGGACAGATACCGCTATTGAGACTCCTAATGAAACACTAAACGAGCTTTTTAGTTCAGGAGGAATACTTGGTATGCTATGGACAATATTACTTATATGTTGCGCTATGGTTTTTGGAGGAATTATGGATGGTATAGGAGCATTAGCTCGTATTACTAAAGCATTGCTAAGCGTTGCAGACACAGTTTTTGGACTTTTTGCTAGTACAGTGATCTCTTGTCTTGGCCTCAACGCTATTGCATCAGATCAATACCTTGCCTTAGTCATCCCTGGTAAGATGTTTAAAAAAGCATATGAAGACAAAGGTCTTGCTCCAGAAAACCTATCTCGTACGCTAGAAGATTCGGGAACTGTTACCTCTGTTCTTATCCCTTGGAATACTTGTGGTGCTTATCAAAGTAGTGTGTTAGGTGTAGGTGTGGGAGAATACTTCTTATACGCCATCTTTAACTGGCTTTCTCCATTTATGACTTTACTATTTGCTGCTTTTAATATTAAAATCAGACAACTTAAAGATGCTCGTTCGGCGGCTTAATGATTGAATTTCTTTTAACATTATTAGTGGATTTTGGACTTATTTCTGTAGACTATAAGCATAAGAAATCTATAGAAATTGAAGAAAAAGAAGAAGGCAAACGTAAGCCTTTTAAAAAATTCTTTGGTCAACCTACTTCCATAGTAATCTTTATTTCTATATTTCTTACCGCAACAATTTCCATAATCTACTTTAGTTATAAAGATCGAGTTTTAAACGTTCGGGATACCGAACTAGAAATGTCTCAAATCTTCACTCGTATACAATCTTATGAAGCTAAAAATCTGCAAATCCAATCAATTAACGATTTAATCAAAAGTAGACCGCTACTTAAAACTTGGAAGACGGACTCTTGGGGAACAGCATATCGTTTAGTGAAAAGCAATGGTTTTTCTGTACATTCGGCAGGTAGAGATAGGAAATTTGGAACAAGTGATGACCTCTTTTCAAAATAGGTTTTTACGCTTTCGCGAAAGCGTAACTACTACATTTACAGCTCCTAAAGAGCAGGCATAAGTAAAATCAATACTACTATAACATTATCCCATTTTACTATATGCAATGACAACACTTTTCTAGGTATTTTTGCACTCGAATAAAAAAACCTAGAACAATGACTTTAGTTGGTAAAAAATTCCCAAACCTTGCTGTTGACGCAATGGATGAAATGGGAGATACTTTTAAATTAAATATCTTAGAAAAAGCTAAGGAAGAAGGAAAGAAAATCATTCTTTTCTGGTACCCGAAAGATTTTACATTTGTTTGTCCTACTGAGCTTCATGCTTTTGAGGCAGCAAAACAAGCATTTGCAGATCGTAATACGCTTGTAATAGGAGCTTCATGTGATACTCCAGAAGTACACTTTGCGTGGTTAAACACTGCAAAAGATAATGGAGGTATAGAAGGTGTAACATACCCTATTCTTGCAGATACTAACCGTAATCTTGCAAACCAACTTGGGATTCTTGACGTGACAAACGAGCGTTTTGATGAAGAGACTGGAAATGTTATGGTAGATGGTGACAATGTTACTTATAGAGCAACTTACCTTATTGATGAGGAAGGAACTGTTTTTCACGAAGGTGTAAACCACATGCCTCTTGGTCGTAATGTAGCAGAGTTCTTGAGACTTGTAGATGCTTACACACACGTACAAGAAAAAGGAGAAGTTTGTCCTGCAAACTGGGAAGATGGAAAAGATGCAATGAGCGCAAACCGTGATGGTGTTGCTAGCTACCTTGCTGCACACGCTAACTAAATAATAAAGAAGCTATGATTCAAGAATTAGATCAAGATAACCTTAACCAGATTGTTGCAGATAATGATACTGTTATTGTACAGTACAGTGCAACATGGTGTGGTAACTGTCGTATTATGAAGCCTAAGTTCAAGAAACTAGCTTCAGAAAATGAAAATGTAAAATTTGTAATAGTAGATGCAGAGAAGAATCCAGAGTCACGTAAAATGGCAACGGTAGATAACCTTCCTACATTTGCAACGTTTACAAAAGGAGCATTTAAAAACCAAGTGCAAACTAACAAGTTTGACGTACTTAAAGATCTCGTAAATGAAGTTACCAGTAATTAAACACCTCGTAAGTTTTATAGAAGAAAATGATCAAGATTTTCTTATTGAGACTGTGGAGACTTTAGAAAACCTTACAGAAGTTCCTTCTCTTAAAGATGAAGAGCTAGACGTTATAGGCGAACTAATCTCAAATATGTATGGTGCGCTTGAAGTGCACAAAGACATACAAAGCGGTACTGCAAAGAAAGAAGCTCTCAACGGCTTCATGCAACGAGTGATGGGATCTATAGACAATTAAGTCTACCGAGTACATAAATTTTAAAATGCGATGTCTTACAGACATCGCATTTTTTTTATACGTTCTTTTAAAGTTATCTTTAGAATAAAAATGAAAAAAGCACCTAGCTGGATACTAGAACACCGCGACTCTTGGGAATATAGAGGTCAAAAAAGACCGCCATTTGCAATCACTCCTAGTGAGGATCAGGAATCTGTATGGGACTACCCAAGACCACCAAAAATTACGATAGATCAAAGGCTGATTATTGTAAAGCACAAAGAAACTGTTATCGCTGCTACTACTAGAGCTTTTAGAATTACTGAAACTGCTAGCCCGCCCACATATTATATTCCGCAAGAGGATATAGATATGGAATTGCTTGAGGAGGTCGTTGGTAGTTCGCACTGTGAGTGGAAAGGAGCTGCAGCTTATTGGGACATTATACTACCATCAACTACATTTAAAAATGCTGCGTGGAGTTATCCAGATCCTTATAAAGAATTTATAGACATAAGTAATAGTATCTCGTTTTACCCAGCGATTCTAGATTGTTATATAGATGACGAGAAAGTACGCCCACAACCCGGAGGTTTTTATGGAGGGTGGATTACTGATGAGATTGTAGGTCCCGTAAAAGGGGAAATACCAGAAGCATCCTTATAGATACACTCTATTTCTTAAAAATTTCTTTACCATACTTTTAATAAAATTGCTCTCGCATTTCTGTACTTTTACGTAACCAAAAAAAATAATATGGCAAATATAACTTTAGGCGGAAACGCTGCAACAACGATAGGAGAACTTCCAAAAGTAGGAACAACAGCTCCAGATTTTTCACTTTCAAAAAATGACATGTCTACTGCAAGTCTTGCAGACTTTAAAGGAAAACGTGTGGTATTAAATATATTCCCATCGGTTGATACTGGTGTTTGTGCACAATCTGTACGCACATTTAATGAAAAAATTTCAGGTGCAGAAAATACAGAAGTACTTTGTATTTCTCGTGATCTACCATTTGCACAGGCTCGTTTTTGTGCAGCCGAAGGTCTAGAAAATGTACACACTCTTTCTGACTTTAAATCTGGTGATTTCGGAAAAAACTATGGGGTAACTATAGAAGGTGGAGCCTTTGAAGGTCTTCACTCAAGAGCTGTAGTCGTACTCGATGAAGCTGGAAAAGTAATTTATACAGAGCAAGTACCAGAAGTAGGTCAAGAACCTAACTATGAAGGTGCAATGAGCGCTCTTAAATAATATACATACCTTTAATGCTGAGTATATCACAGACTGATATACTCAGCATTTTTTTTAACTATACACCTCCACTCCATTGCCTATTAAATTTATTACTGGAAGACTTAAGGGAATGAAATACTCTCTTCAAGGAGGTATACAACTTATACGCTCTGAGGCTAGTATCCAAGTACAGTTTGGCGTTGCCATACTAATTACTATTGCTGGATTATACTATAACATCTCACGCACAGAGTGGATTGCTCAAATATTATGCATAGGCCTCGTAATGACCGCCGAAGGTCTCAATACCGCCATAGAAGGAATTGCAGATTTTATACATCCAGACTTTCATGAGAAGATAGGTCGCATTAAAGATATTGCTGCAGGTGCGGTAGGTATTGCAGCGCTAGCGTCTGTGATTGTGGCTGGGATTATCTATATACCTCGCATTTTTTAGATGCCCTAGTAGAAATTAAGCATCTTGCCTTCTAGATGTACACCAACTATATAGAGTTATTTTTTCTACACAAATAATCTTACGCATAGTGATTCTTTCTTGTTGATTTACAACTCAAAATAATTGTAGAAAATTTCCTTCTACAATTATCACTTCTACAACGCACCAAACCACCTATTTTTCCGTTTCAATATTGTACTTTTATCTCCCACCAAAAAACAACCTTGAACGCTTCTATGGCAAAAAAGAAATCCACGGCTAAAAAAACAAATACTAAGACTCCTAGAAAATCTATCTCCTTTAAATTGACGCGCCAGCAGCAAATCATTTTAGGATGCTTTTTATTCTTACTCGGTCTTGGCTTGCTGTTCTCTTTTATCTCATACTTATTTACCTGGAAGGTAGATCAAAGTCTTATTGCTACAGGAACTAGAGAAGACGAAGCCTCAAACTGGCTTTCTCTTGTGGGTGCACGCATAAGCCATTTCTTTATTTACAAAGGTTTTGGTGTTCCTGCGCTCGCACTTTGCATTCTTACTTCGCTCACTGGAGTACATTACATTTTTGATTATGCAAAGACGTCATTAAAAAGATTTTGGTTTTGGGGAATATTGCTCATGCTTTGGCTAGCTGTATTTCTTGGATTTTTCCATAAAAAGAATGATATCCTTGGAGGTACCGTTGGTTATGAAATCAATGACTTCTTGCAAGATTATTTAGGTCTTGCGGGAGCAATCATCGTGATGGCTTTTCTAGCTATTGTCTATCTAGTTGTCCGTTTAAAACTTACACCAGAACGTATATCTACTTTTATAAACAAACAACGTAGTGATCTCGCTGGTGAGTTTTCAGAAGATGGAAAGGAACCTATTATAGTAGATAACTCCTCTACTTACGAAGCCGAAGAGTTTTTAAAAGGAACTAAGGTTGAGGATGAGACCGCTTTCGCGAAAGCGGAAACCACAACACCTCCTAAGACATCTACATTTGAACAAAACGTTCAAGATTTACAACCTACACTCACCAAAAAAGAAGCGGAACCTACAAGTAGCTTCCAAGTAACGAAAGCTCCAGAGGAAGAAGTTGTCGTACCTGTGGAAGAAGTTGCTGTAGAGGTAGAAAAACCAATTGAAGAGGAAGAACTCACCGATAACCTGAGCTCAAAACTAGTTGCAGATTTTGGCGAATTTGACCCTACCTTAGAACTTGCAAAATTTAAGTTCCCTCCTATTGATCTATTAAAAGATTATACAAACGGACAAGGTATCACCATTAACCAAGCAGAGCTTGAAGAAAATAAAAATCGAATTGTTGAGACGCTTAACAACTATAAAATAGGGATCTCAAACATAAAAGCAACCGTAGGGCCTACGGTGACATTATATGAGATTGTTCCTGAGGCTGGGGTTCGTATTTCAAAAATCAAGAATCTTGAAGATGATATTGCTTTATCACTCAGCGCACTCGGCATTCGTATTATTGCTCCTATCCCTGGACGTGGTACGATAGGTATTGAGGTACCTAATAAGAATCCGCGTATTGTGAGTATGCGCTCTGCAGTGGCTAGTAAGAAATTCCAAGAAGCAGAGATGGAATTACCACTTACACTAGGTAAAACCATTTCAAACGAAACTTTTGTGGTAGACCTTGCCAAAATGCCTCACCTACTCATGGCAGGTGCAACTGGACAAGGTAAATCTGTTGGTCTTAACGCAATTCTAACCTCCCTACTTTACAAAAAACACCCTGCCGAAGTTAAATTTGTACTGGTAGATCCTAAAAAAGTGGAGCTTACTTTATTTAACAAGATAGAACGTCACTATCTCGCAAAACTTCCAGATACAGACGAAGCCATTATCACAGATAATTCTAAGGTGATTAACACGCTTAACTCTCTATGTATAGAGATGGATAACCGTTATGACCTGCTTAAGGATGCAATGTGTCGTAACATTAAGGAATACAACGTCAAGTTTAAGGCTCGTAAGCTCAATCCAGAAAATGGACATAAGTTCTTACCTTATATTATACTAGTAGTAGACGAGTTTGCAGATCTTATTATGACTTCTGGAAAGGAAGTAGAAACACCAATAGCAAGGCTTGCACAGCTTGCTCGTGCCATTGGTATTCACTTAATCATTGCAACACAACGTCCTTCTGTGAACGTGATTACGGGTATTATTAAAGCTAACTTCCCAGCTCGTATCGCTTTTAGAGTAACTTCAAAAATAGATAGCCGCACGATTCTTGACACCTCTGGTGCAGACCAACTTATAGGTCGTGGTGACATGTTGTACACACAAGGTAATGACGTGGTGCGTATACAGTGTGCCTTTGTGGATACTCCAGAAGTAGAACGTATTGTAGATTATATAGGAAATCAAAAAGCATATCCGGACGCTCACTTATTGCCAGAATATGTAGGTGAAGAGAGTGGCACAAGTCTTGATATAGATGCTTCAGATAGGGATGCTCTCTTTCGCGATGCCGCCGAAGTATTGGTCATTGCACAGCAAGGAAGTGCTTCTCTATTACAACGTAAATTAAAACTAGGATACAATAGAGCTGGAAGAATCATAGATCAACTAGAAGCTGCAGGTGTGGTAGGTCCTTTTGAAGGAAGTAAAGCACGTCAAGTACTAGTTCAAGATATGGCTGGACTGGATCAACTCCTAAATAATGACTAAATAGAAATGAAAAAGAAACTTATTTTTTGGCTGGCTCCTATACTTTTTAAGAAAGTATTAGTTCCTGTCGCAGTAAAAGGTTACCGCAAATTTGCAAAACGTGCAATGCCTGTGGTATTGTTGTTATTTATAACCGCTTTCGCGAAAGCGCAAACCGCACAAACCCTACTTAAAGAGGTAGACACTAAGGTAAAAAGTTATGACAACATCGCTATTGATTTTAAATATGCCTTAAGCAATGAAGCCGAAGGTGTAAATCAAGAGACTAAAGGAAACGTAGTAATGGCTGGTAACAACTACAAGCTATCTCTTATGGGGACTACGCAATTATTTGATGGAAAGAACGTTTATACTATTGTTCCTGAAGATGAAGAAATCACCATTAGTGCAATGAGTGATCAAGATGAAAATGCAATCACACCTTCAAAAATGCTATCCTTCTTTAATGAAGGTTACACTCAGAAGATGGACATTGTACAAAAAGTAAACGGTAGAGAAATACAGTTTGTAAAGCTTACTCCTATGGACTCTAATAGTGACGTAAAATATACGTTACTTGGTGTAGATGCACAGACTAAGCATATTCACAAGCTTATTATCACACAAAAGAATGGTACTAAAGTGACTATTACTGTAAATTCATTTAAGCCTAATCAACCTTTGGCAAAAAATGTATTTGTTTTTGATAAGACGAAGTACGCAGATTATTACATCAATAAATTATAATAGTATAATACTAGTAGCAAGGGCGCAGACTTCTTATTTTTGTTTGCGCCCTCAGCTTTTTACATGAAAATACTAGACCGATATATTCTTTTTACGTTCGTAAGAACATTCCTGAGCATCTTCACTATTTTGATGTTCATTTTTGTTTTACAAAGTGTCTGGTTATATATACAAGAACTAGCAGGTAGAGACCTTGACTTTGATGTCATAATAAAGTTCTTACTTTTTGCGATGCCTAGTCTTGTAACCCTAGTACTTCCACTATCGGTTCTTCTTACAAGTATCATGACCTTCGGTAACTTTGCCGAAAACTATGAGTTTGCAGCAATGAAGTCTACGGGTATCTCACTACAACGCGCGATGAAAAGTGTGATTTACTTTGTAATTTTTCTTGCGATATCTTCCTTTCTATTTGCAAATCATGTAATCCCTGCTTCTCAAATTGAGTTCAGAAATTTACGTAGAAACATAGGTAAACTCAAACCTGCCATGCTCATACGTAGCGGACAGTTTAATGAGATTACAGAAGATTTTAATATGCGTGTGGCTGAGAAATATGGCGATAGAGATCAATATCTGAGAGACATTGTAATCCATCAAGCCGAAAAAGGAAGACTAGGCAACTATACCGTTATTATCGCTTCTGAAGGCGAACTCATAAGTTCTATAGACTCCCCTACGCTTTCCTTAAAACTTACGGACGGTAATTACTATACCGAAGTTCAAAAGAAAGATTATAAGGAGCGCAAGAAAGAACCTTTTGCAAAGAGTTATTTTGAGACGTACACGCTTAATATTGACTTGAGTGAGCTAGATGCTGTTGACCTAGACGATAAGGATATCAATAACAGCTACCAGATGATGAATATCGTCTTACTAGACTCTAGCATCATAGAGCTATCAAAGCGTTATGTGGAAGATAGAACTACCTTTAGTGATAAGTATATACACAAGGCAAACTTAACATCACTAGACTCTCTATATTCTGGGGTAACTGCTCAAGATAAAGTGGTCAAAGACACGCTGCTAGATAATTATGAAGTAAAAGATCGCGTGCGTATATTAGAAATTGCAAAGTCTAATTTAAACAACACAGTCGCAGATCTTGAGAATCGAAAGAACAAACTCAAAGTAGATGTAAAGCGCCTGAGTAAATTTGAAATTTCTCTGCACGAAAAGTATGTGTTAGGGTTTAGCTGTATTCTACTCTTCTTTGTAGGAGCTCCTCTAGGCGCTATCATTCGTAAAGGAGGATTAGGACTTCCTATTGTAATTGGCGTCGTTCTATTTCTCACATTCCACTTTATAGGAATCTTTGCAAAAAACAGTTCAGAAAACAACTCTATAAGCCCATTTTTTGCTAGTTGGCTCAGTACATTTATTTTATTACCACTAGGTGTTTACCTTACTTATAGAGCAACTACAGACCAAGGAATCTTTGACGTAGATATTATTCCTAAGCCTATTAAAAGATTATTTGCTAAAAAGAAGGAAGAGACCATCATCACTCCTACAGTAGATAAATCATACGTTCTCACGGAAGATGAGATACAATTATTAGACTCCTTTTCTTCTAATCAACTTAAGGACGTAGTAAAAAATTACAAAGATCTAGGGCACTCTAACGATATGCGTTTAGCCGCCATAGACAGACTTGATCAATTAGGCATCACTATAGAACACCTAAGAGTTCAAGGATATTATCAAGACAGCAAATAACTTTTTGCGCTTAAAACTTACACACAAAACAAAGGTGTTCCCGTATCTTTGTACAAAATATTACCTATGCAAAAGACAGCATCTACAAGCATCCAACTACATACTATTGAAGAAGCAATTGAAGACATTAAAAATGGTAAAGTAATCATTGTAGTAGATGATGAGGATCGTGAGAATGAAGGAGATTTTCTAGCTGCTGCAGAAGCAGTGACACCAGAAATGATCAATTTTATGGCTACTCATGGTCGCGGTCTTATATGCACGCCTATTACAGAAGATCGTTGTGAAGAGTTACATCTCAACATGATGGTAACGAGTAATACAGATCCTATGGAGACCGCTTTTACTGTTTCTGTAGACCTTAAAGGCAATGGAGTTACAACTGGAATATCTGCCTCAGATAGATCAAAGACAGTACAAGCACTAATAAACCCAAATACAAAACCTTACGATTTAAGTAGACCAGGACATATCTTCCCGCTTAAAGCGAAAGAAGGAGGAGTACTGCGTCGTACGGGACACACAGAAGCTGCGATTGATTTTGCAAGACTCGCAGGTTTTAAACCTGCAGGAGTTATTGTAGAGATCATGAATGCAGACGGGACAATGGCTCGATTGCCGCAGCTTCTAGAAGTTGCCAAAACTTTTGACCTTAAGATAGTTTCTATTGAAGACCTCGTGGCTTATCGTATGAATCACGATAGCCTTATTGATAAAAAAGAGGACTTTGAGATTAAAACGCGTTTTGGAGATTTTAGACTTCGTGCGTATGAGCAAACTACAAATGATACGGTTCACATAGCACTTACTAAAGGTGGCTGGGAAGATGATGAGCCCGTACTTGTACGCGTAAACTCAACTCAAATTAATAATGACCTACTAGGTACACTTACAAACAATCCAGATGCAAAACTAGATGACATGTTTCGTGCGGTTAATGAAGCTGGAAAAGGAGCAATAGTCTTTATAAATCAAGAAAATGCAAGTGCAAATCTTTTAGGAAGATTAAGCGAACTAAAAACTTTACAGAAAGAAGGAGAGATGAAAGCTCCTAACGTAGTGATGGACTCAAAAGATTTTGGCATAGGAGCACAAATCTTACATGACCTGCGCATATCAAAAGTAAAACTAATGACTAATAGTGAAGGTCTTAAACGTATAGGTATCGTAGGCTACGGTCTTGAGATTGTAGAACGTGTAGGCTATTAAGTACACGTACTTTATAAAGCAAAAAGCCATCTCATAATGAGATGGCTTTTTTTTGAGATGTAATTGCGCTTTCGCGAAAGCGTAAAAAACAAAATCCCAAATTTCAATAGCTTATGAAATTTGGGATTCTTTATATGTAGTGTCAAATTGCTTGACTTGTGCGCACAAAAAATGGCAAGCTACCTACAT
Organism: Dokdonia sp. Asnod3-C12; assembly: GCF_045063975.1. Lineage (NCBI taxonomy): Bacteria > Pseudomonadati > Bacteroidota > Flavobacteriia > Flavobacteriales > Flavobacteriaceae > Dokdonia > Dokdonia sp. Asnod3-C12. The sequence continues at coordinate 2,663,565 of NZ_JBEFNY010000003.1, read as the reverse complement.
CACACCGCTACGACCATCTACCCTTGCTGCGTTCCCACCCTGGGGGATTCGACAGGAGCTGGTTGTGTAGGACTTGCCGGTGCAAAGATATAGCTTCTTTGAGAAGTCGCAAGGTTTTTTTGCCCGATTTTTTGTTTTAAATTGCCTTAAAATTAAACATCACATGACAGCATACGCTAAGCACCTCATTCTATTACTTTTACCACTTCTCATCATAGGCTGTGGTGATAAAGGATCACTAGATGGAAACTTCACAATCGAGACTAGTGCCATCAAAAATTCTATAAAAAATGGTGGAGAGATTGCTATTTCGCTTAAAGCGAAAAAAAATATCGCAATAGACTCTGTCGTTTATGATCTAGATGGACAGCGCTTAGGTAGTAATAAAGACAGCGGTAAATATACCACTACGCTTACTTCGCCAAAATTAGGCGGCAGAACTTTAACCGCAACCATCTCTACTCAAGATGGAACTACAACTGCTACTCAAAAAATAAATATACTGCACACAAAAGCTCCTAAAGTATATGGTTATAAAATCATAAATAGATATCCACACCAAACAGATGCTTACACACAAGGATTAGAATTTGTAGGGGATACTCTTTATGAAAGTAATGGAAGCTATGGCGAGTCTACACTGCGAAAACTTGACTACAAGACTGGCGCAGTTCTCAAAGAAGTAAAGCTAGACAACTCTTATTTTGCAGAAGGCATGACGATCATAGGAGACAATATCTACCAACTCACATGGCAGAAAAATACAGGCTTTATTTACAACAAAGATACCTTTGAAAAGACTGGAACATTTGCTTACAATCAAAGTAAAGAAGGCTGGGGACTTACAAATGATGGTACGGTTATTTACAAGTCTGACGGAACTAGTAAAATCTGGACGCTAGACCCTTCTAACCTTTCTGAGCAATCATATATTGAGCCTACGCACAATAATGGAGTTATGTCTCAGTTAAATGAGCTTGAATTTATTGATGGTAAGATATATGCAAACACCTATCAGCGAGAATCAATAGCTATTATTGATCCAAAAACTGGTGCGTTAGAAGCTCTGATAAATCTGAAGGGACTTAATAAAGAAGTACAATCAGGCTTAGATCCAGCAAACGAAGTTCTTAATGGTATTGCTTATAAAGCAAATGAAGGTCGTCTTTTTGTTACTGGAAAACACTGGAACACCTTATTTGAAATAGAGATTGTAGAAAAATAGTCCGTTCCCTCATTCACAAAGGCAGTTCACTCATTATCACTATTGGCAAGATGCTTGATTAACTAGATTTACATCAGTTAATCAAGACATTATGAAAAAGCCTATCGCCATTACAATCCCAAAGCCATGTCATGAAGACTGGACTTCAATGACTCCTACAGAGCAAGGAAAACACTGTGCTGTATGTAGTAAAGAGGTCATTGATTTTACAGCACACACTACAACACAATTACGTGATCATATAGTGAGTGGAGATTCGATTTGTGGTCGTTTTAGAAAAGACCAGCTAGGTACTCCCCTATCATTAACTCGTCATAAAGGCCGCAGTTTTGCTCAATATGCAGCTTCTTTGTTAGTTCCTATCGCGACATTTTCGGCTGCAGAAGCAGTATCTCAAACCACAGAAGAGATTTTTATTACTGGAGACATAGCACCCGTTGAATTACCTATTAATGCGTATGATAGTTTAGGAATTGGTTCGCTTTCGCGAAAGCATAAAACTCCGAAAAAACTAATAACAATAACAGGTAAAGTGACCGACATGACTGACCCGCTTCCTGGAGTGAACATAACCGTTCATGGAACTTCAAGAGCTTATCAAACAGATTTTGAAGGAAATTATAGTCTCAAAGTGTATCCTGGAGAAACGATTAAGTATAGCTTCTTAGGTTACGAACCACGTACAATACTCGTAGGCTCACAACTTGAAATAAATGTGAATTTTAAAGATGAGGATCAAAATATGCTTTTAGGAGAAGTTCTCATACTCGATTACAAACAAATTAAGAAAGAAGAGAGAAGAGAAAAAAGGCGTCTCAAGAAAGAAAAAGGACACTAAAAACACTACACTTAATGCGTTATATTTGTTACAAACTACATTTACATGCGCAGTATATACCTACTCATCGTCCTTGCTGGAATTATAACCTTTAGCTCTTGTCGTAATGATTTTGAAACAACAGCAAGCACGGGTAATCTTGAGTTCTCTAGAGATACTATTTTTCTAGATACTGTTTTTACAAACATAGGCTCGAGCACCTATAATCTTAAAGTATATAACCGCAGTGATGAGAATATTTCAATTCCTAGTGTGCGTTTAGGACTAGGTGAATCTTCAAATTATAGACTCAACGTAGATGGAGTGCCTGGTAGAACTTTTGAAAATGTAGAGATTCTTGCAAATGATAGCATCTTTGTTTTTGTAGAAACTACTCTTGATATAAATAGCGTAGGCGATGGTTCTAATGAGTTTTTATATACAGATATTATAGAGTTTAATAGCACAGGAACAACGCAGCAAGTAGATCTTGTAACCTTGGTTAAAGATGCTATATTTCTTTTTCCAGAACGTGATGGAGCTACTGGAATAGTAGAAACACTTACCGTAAATAATGTAGAAACTTCGCTAGAAGGACGCTATCTCATGGATGATGAGCTTACTTTTACAAATGATAAGCCTTATGTGATTTATGGATATATGGCTGTAGGAGATCCTAATGGAATTGACGCTAGAACGCTCAATATAGAAGCTGGCGCACGCATACACTTTCACGCAGATAGCGGCTTACTCATTGCAGACAACGCGTCGCTACAAGTAAACGGATTATTAAGTACAGATAGCGTACTTCTTGAAAATGAAGTCATTTTTGAAAGCGATAGACTAGAACCCGTTTTTTCTAATGTTCCAGGACAATGGGGAACTATCTTACTTACAGATGGTAGTATAAACAATACCATCAATCATGCGACTATTAAAAATGCCACAGTAGGAATTCTTAATGAATCTAGTGCTAACAACTCAGCTACTCCAGGTTTAACACTTAGTAACACTCAGATCTACAATGCATCTGCTGTGGGGTTACTCAATAGATTTTCGGCTGTGGAGACTTCTAATACTGTGATTAATAACTGTGGCCAGTTTGCTATGCTTATACAACTAGGCGGTAGCTACAATTTCACGCATAGCACCTTTGCAAATTACTGGACGCAAAGTTTCAGAAATACGCCAGCAGTATTTATAGACAATACCCTACTAAGTGGGGACACTCTTTTAGTAGGCGAACTTGCTCAAGCTAATTTTACAAACTGTATTATATACGGTAATCAGGATGAGGAGCTAGGTTTTAATAAAGATGACAGCGCTCCGTTTAACTTCAAGTTTACAAATACTCAGATTCGTTTTGATGATGATTTTGGAGATTTTAATGAAAATCCGTTATTTGATTTTACAAACGTAAGTTTCTATCAAGACATTATAAGAGGTGGAGATCCAGATTTCTTTGAGCCTACAGAAAACATGCTTCAAGTAGGAGAAAACACTGCAAGCAATGGTCTCGGACTTCAAAGTGCATCAAACCAATTCCCGATAGATATTATAGGCACGAGCCGCACAAGTAATTCAGACTTTGGGGCGTATGAAAGTGTTGTGTTTCCTGAGTAATCTTAAAAGATCAAATAATGAAAAGAACAACTTTATTACTTGCCCTAATTTGCGCAGTCATGTCTACATCTGCTCAAAGTGAACAGTTTGATATAAAAGCTTATGGAGAATCCATAGCAAATGGATATGACTTTTTTGTAGATAATAATGAACCATACCCGATAAGCATCAAAATAAATTTTGACCTTACTAATTTAAAAAGTAAAGATAAAAACGGTACTGTTTATGTTATTCCAGCTCACTCAAAAAGACAACTCACTAATTCACTAGCCATAATAAATAAAGTAAAAGCCTATAAATACTCTTACAAAACCTTTTTTAATAAAGGTAATCACCATAAAACGTTATATGATGAAAATCACATATATGACCTACCATTTAAAAAAGGTGAGGAGTATCTTTTATTTCAAGGTTACAATGGGAAGCAAACGCATCAAAATGAGAATTCATTAGACTTTACCATGCCCATAGGGACATCTATCACTGCGGCGAGAGGAGGCATTGTTACTACGGTCATTGTAAATAACAATAAAACTTGTTTTAAGCCAGAATGCCAACAGTTCAATAATAAAATAACCATCTATCACGATGATGGTACATTTGCAGATTATGCACACCTAAAATTTAAAGGATCTACTCTCCAGGAAGGCACCGTAGTAAAGCAAGGAGAACTAATAGGATACAGTGGTAATGTAGGCTATAGCGATGGGCCACATCTACACTTTGTAGTTTATAGACAAGAGATACAAGATAGACATACCATCAAAACTAAATTTAAAATTGATTCAGGTGACACAGTACTATTTCTAAAAGAAAAAGAAAGTTATAAAAAAGGTTACTAAAAGAATTTTACAAACTCAACCCTATCAAAAATGCACCATCACTGCCTCCTAGTGCTCCTTGTCCATACACATAGTCAAAACGCAATAGCCTAAATTTACCCCAACCTACATTTCCTATTCCTACGGTAAACTCCCTATAAAACGAGCTTTCATTTGTGCTAAGCACGTGTGCACCTGCAATAAGATTAAAATTAAGTTTATTTACTAGCGGTATCTTTCCTAGTACCCAACCTCTAAAATTATGCTCAACATGTCCTTCTACATACCCTTGGTTTGTACTACGTTCATAATAAGGTAAGACATTAAATCGATTGAGGCGTGATGGCTCAAAAAAGAGCGAGCGATTACCATTAAAATGCTGTCTATCTATAAAGCTCACACCTTTTGCAGTGCCTAGGAAGGTCCCAGCACGCACATCATAAGACATTCTACCCTTATTACTCACATTAAACTCCTGCTGAGCGACAATACGTAGTTGGTCAAAGTTATAATCTGCTATAGAAGCTCCAAAACCTTTTTCATACACTAAGGTAAGTGATGGATATTTTTCTGAAGTAACATTGAATTTCCCACTAGGATAGCTGTAATATTTCTGTCCAAAATTTGCCGTAGCACTTAGAAGCAACTTCCCGATGGAGTGCGCTTCAAAAGCTCCATTCTCAGTATCAAAAGGATTGAGCGGATTATTACTGGTATACTCACGATCATCTTTCGGGAAGAATGTTTGATCTGTAGTGTTGAAAACAGGATTACGCTGCTCGTAAGCAATAATGGCGTTTGCCCGCAAGCCATTCACTATTTCTTGTCCATAGTATAGTTGTGCAAATTCCTTTTCGTAATATTTTGCAAAGTTCTCTTCTTGAGTTAAGGTGAGGTATGAATTTATAATAGGGCGTATAGGGTCTGCATTATTTACTTGTAAAATATCAACTCCTCCTGTAGCGCTTATAGTGGCTCTATTTGTACGATTAAAACGCCTAGTAAATCCTAATGTGTAACGCAAACGATCTTCTGAGAATCCATAGTTCGCTTTCGCGAAAGCGGAAAGAGATTTACTATAATCTTCATCACTCCAACTAGAATAAGTTGCCTGCATGGTTTCGTTCCAACCTTGAACGGTATTAAACTGAATATTCTGGATAGGTGGCGTGATTCCAAATCGCCATTTATTATAAGTATCTGTATAAGAATATCCAAAGATGGGTGAAGTAATCTTAAATCGATTGCCTCGATCATCTATAGAGTCTAGATACTTCTTTGATTTTCTTATAACCTGTATGCTATCTTTCCTTACATAATCATTTATTTCAAGTGACGTTAAAGGCACGGGACGACTGCGCTCCCAGAACACACTATCTTTTTTATTTGCCTCATCTGCAAAAGACAAAATCTCTGCTGAAAAAGAGTCTTTCGTAAACTGAGGAGCAAACTCATAATCAGAATAAGCTGCTGTAAATCTACCATCACCTTTAAGTCCTAAAAAACCAAAGCTAAAGTCTATGACTTGTGAGATTTTCACCCACTGGCTAAGAGATTCCTCATATTTGAAATTCTGCTTAAAGTTCAAATTTTCTATAAATGGAAATTGAATCGCATTTCCATCGGTTTGTAAATCGACTCCATAAAGTTGCCATGAGTCTTCTACAATATAGATAGCTCCCGAAAAAACACGATCATTTTCTCTGCGTGGTGCAACTATTATTTTATTAATGAGTTGGTCATTTTCAAAGAATGTTCCTTCAAGAGTATACTTATAATAAGAAAATGCATTGCTGGCGATAGGAGAAATAATCTGCGCATTGAGATTTAAGGTATTTTCATAGAAAGAGAAATTTGCTTCGCTCGCAGTATTAAAGCTAAAACCATTATCATTACCACTCACTTTGCTAGCTACAATCACCTCACTAAAATTATCTGGGCGCTGGTATTTAATATTTGAAATGGTCTCACTTAGATAAAAAATTCCTGTGCGTGTAGAATCTAAGCCTCCTCCCAGATCACCTACTTCTTGACCTAAAATTTTATCTGGAGCATCTTTTACCTGCCACAGACCTCTAGAGTAAAAGGCAGCAGTATATTCTCCTATATTGCGTAAATTCTTTTTTCTTGAGGCTATTGCTCTTTGTATAATGCGATCTGCGGGATTTATACCAGCTTGCACGATTACTTCATCTAGGGATGTAGAAGATTCTTCCATTACAACAGAAACTGTCATTTCTTCAGAATTTACCTCCACTTCCTTTATAACCGTTGCATAGCCTAGAAACTGAAAGGTGACATTTAATGTTTCTCCTTGATCTATTACCAGTAATTCTAGAGCGTATTGCCCATCACCATTTGTGGTAGTACCTCGGTTAGTATTTTCTATAAACACATTTACAAATGGAAGCGCCTCACCTTCTTTACTTACTACAGTACCTGTAATCTGTGCAGCTGTAACAAAGGAAAAGAGTAGTATAATAACTAACGTAAAGTATGTGCGCATGTAATTGTCTTAGAAAATGAAAAATTATGAATTACTAAAGATAAGATACTGAGCACAAAGCCATATACGAATCTGGTCTTCATTATCTTTCTTAAGTAATGCTGTGATGTTTGGGTGGTCTACTAGCTCGTTAAAAAATCGCTTAACCTCGGTATCGTCTATCTCAAACCTATCTTTTATAAAATAGGCGTGATATTCATACAGACTCTCATAGACGGCGATTTGCTTATCTATTTCTACGTAACGTTTAAGCCTTTTAGTACGGCCAGTAATAGCATTAATTATAGGGTCTACTTGTAGACTACCTCCTAATAAACTAAGCAAATGAATAGGCTTAAAATCTCCAGCTGTATGTAACCTACGCTCATTTGCAGTTGGGATTTTTTGTTCTCCCTGTACAATTCCTACGCTCTGTACTGTTATATCTGGCTGTTCCTTTATAATCACTTCATCTAGCTCATTTCTTTGTTCTTCTAATGATATAGACAGCAAAGGTTCATTTGCAAGCTGCTTGTGTATTATAACAAATTTCTCTTTGGCCGAAACATGAGATACAAGTAATACATCACCCACATCTACTTGTAGCCAGAATATTCCGTTATTATCTGTAGTGGTACTCCCCTGTGAGTTGAGATTAGTCACGTGAGCAGACTCTAGAACTTTATCTTCAAGAGTAACCTGTCCTTGCATAGACATAGGAAACTGTGCAACAACTTGGATGGTGATAAATAATAAAAGTAGAAGTAATCTTAAACGCATAGAGTAAAGTACTCTATAAAAGACGTTATAAAATTATAAATAGTTGCCTAACAAAATGTTAAACTGAGAAAATGAGTTTTAATTATTAAAAGACTTCTTGATGCGATCTAAGTTTTTCTTGTTATCTCGATCTTTTATAGTTTCTCGTTTGTCGTAGGTTTTCTTTCCTTTTGCAAGTGCAATTTCAAGCTTTGCAAATCCTTTTTCGTTTGTAAATAAACGTAGTGGTACAATAGTAAGACCTGATTTATTTACCTCACGTTCCCATTTTTTGAGTTCGCGTTTATTAAGTAATAACTTACGTTGATTCTTAGGCTGATGATTAAAATAGGTAGCATGAGAATATTCTTGCACCGTCATATTAATCACAAACATTTCTCCATGATCATTAAACTCACAAAAACTCTCTGCGATGGAGGCTTTACCTTCTCGTATTGCTTTAATCTCTGTACCCGCAAGTACGATTCCAGCAACGAGCTTATCGAGTAATTCATACTCAAAGCGCGCCCTTCTATTCTTTATGTTAACCGTATTTGACATTATAACAAATGTACAAAGTTGAAAAGAAATCTAACCTGAAATTAATCTTGAAATCAAAAAAATCATCTCTTGACTCCTAGTCTTATTTTTAACAACAAAGAGATTGTATTTTTGTAGCCTTAACACAAGCCATTGTAAGAAGTAATTATTTCTAACGACCACACCACTCAGAAAAAACCTTTATATGTTTCGATTTCTTTCGGCGATTATCTTATTATTCATTATCACAAGTTGTTCTCAAAAAACACCTACTGCACAAGAGATTGTAGATAAGGCCATAGCAGCTTCTGGTGGTGCTCAAATTGAACATGCTAGTATTCATTTCAAGTTTAGAGATTTCTACTATAGAGCCACTCGCAATGAAGGTTTACGCACCTTAGAACGTTGTACGGATGCTGAATGCCAAGTACAACAAGACGTTATAAAAGATAATGGAGAATTTGTACGCTTTCGCGAAAGCGCACCTATCCCAGTAGCAGATAGCATGAAAAATCGTTATGCAAATAGCGTTAACTCTGTTCATTACTTTTCTGTACTTCCATATGGGTTAAATGATCCAGCAGTAAGAAAAAATCTAGTGGATGAAGTTACCGTAAAAGGCGAGTCTTATTACCGTATTAAAGTAGCATTTGCACAAGAAGGTGGTGGTGAAGATTTTCAAGATGAGTACATGTACTGGATTCATAAAGAAAATTACAACGTAAATTATCTTGCTTATAATTATCAAACTTCTGAAGGTGGCACGCGTTTTAGAGAAGCTTACAATGAACGTATCATAGAAGGAATACGCTTTGTAGATTATCGCAATTACAAACCTGAAGAGCAATTTCCTGCGCTTACCACGCTTGATAATCTCTTTGAAAACAACAAACTCAATCTTTTAAGTAAGATTGAGCTTGAGAATATCACTGTAACTATCTGTCCTGATAACTGCTAGTCTACTACCGTTGAAAAATTTTTTCTATCGATTATCTCTCCCGTTTCATCATTTACAACAAGTTGTACGTGGTAAAGATGGAAATACTCAGACTCATCAATATCTTTAAAAGAGTTCTCACCTAATGCAGCATTTGCAAAATTAGGAGTGGTATTGCTATGACCTACCACTACGATATTTTTACCTGCAGTATCCATTTTAAAATCTTCTGAATATAAATCTACTGGGTTATAAGATTGTATCTCAACATTATTTGCCACAGCAGTAGGTTCTGCAGTGCGCATTGTACGTATATAGTCTGTTGAGTACACAGCATCAATATCCTTATCTGAAAAATAAGCCTTCCATCGCTCTGCTCTTTCTTCTCCTTCTATTGTCAGGTCTGGATTACGATTACTAGAATCACTCAAATCTTTTTCTGCGTGACGAATAAAGTAATAGTTTGTTGTAATCGTGTTAGAAGGTGATTCCTTCTTTTTCTGACCATCACAGCTTAAGGTTGTTGCAGTAACAACAAAGAGAAATAATAGAATGCGCATCATAATAATTTATTTTATACTCAAAGATACATTTTTGTAAGGTCTCTTATAAACAACCGACATATATAGTGTCTTGATACTTAGTTTAAGTAGCATAGATAAAATCTGCTATGAAAAAGCAAAATCCGCTTCCATAATTGGGAGCGGATTTTGTGATTTATAGGTATTGCAAGACGTTGAGTTATGCGCAAAAAAAAGACACAGCTTGCGTTGTGTCTTTTTTCATTTTCTCTACATAGAGAAATACTGTACTAGCGTATAGGAAGCTATTAAGAATGTAGAGAATATCACATATACTCCTAAAATTAAATTTCTTCCTTGCCTTGGATCTTGTAACTGTGTTGTGTGTACTTGAGTTTTCATAATGTCGATTTTTAATGATTGATTGATACTATAAAGACGACACTATACACAAAATGTTACAATTATGAATCTGATGTATCTTCAGCTTCTTCAGTTTCGGTTGTTTCTTCCTCCTCTACTTTCTGACTTTCTGTGATCGCCATTCTGAGTTTACGTAACTTAGATTTCCACATATTTAAATCTTCCTTATGACGTGCAATGTTCTTATGAACCTCTGCAACCATAGGGTTATCATCTGCCACGTGCTGGAAAAAGCCTAGGTTATTCTCTAGCTGATTAATCTCTGCTTTTACCTCATCTATCTTCTTACGAATAAAGAAACGCTCTCTCTCAATAGCTGCTTCATCGTCAACCATAATACTCATACGGTTTTCATACTTGATAAGCTCTGCTTCTTTCTTATCTATATCCAATTGCTTGAAAAGACCATCAAGAACCTTATTAAAGTCTTGATCTATATTCTTCTTTGCATAAGGAACGCGACCTATAGCTTTCCAATCTTCTATAAAATCTTTTATAGCTGCAAGATCTGCGGTGCGATCACCTGTCATCTTTGCATCCTTAATAGTTTTCATTAAAGCTTGCTTCTTTTCCAGGTTTTCTTGCTCACCAGCATTTGCTTGCTTCTTAGAATCCTTCATGCGATCAAAGAAGTGATTACACGCTTCTTTAAATTCTTTCCAGATCTTATCGCTATCCTTACGTGGTACGTGACCTACTTTTTTCCAGTCTGCTTGGATGCGTTTCATCACATCTAATGTTCCAGGAATGTCATCACTATCCTTGTGCTCTTGTGCTATTTTTACAAGTGCTTGTTTCTTTGCAAGGTTATCGTATTGCTCTTTCTTTTGAGATTTGTAAAAATCATTCTTCTTGTGGTTGAATAATTTTGTTGCTTCTTTAAAAGAAGCCCATGTTTCCTCGTTATTCTCTTTAGGGACTTTACCAGCCTTAAAGAATTCATCACGTAAGGCTTCTACTTTTTTGATTTTATCTTGCACCGTTTTGTGCGCCTTGATATCATCTTGAGCTACCTCTTTTATTTTTGCAATGATTTCATTTTTCTGTTCAAGATTTTGAACCCATACAGCCTCTACTTCCTTCTGTTTCTCATCACGTGCATCATGAATTTTCTTTGTTGCCGCGCTAAATTTGTCCCAGATCTCATCACTATACTCACGTGCAACAGGACCTATCTCCTCTTTCCACATGCGGTGTAGTAATTGTAATTCTTTAAAGGCTTTATTAATATTAGGCTCTGCTCCTAGCTCTTCTGCTCTTTCTATAAGAAGTAATTTCTTATCAAGATTTTCTTTAAAGTGCTTATCGCGGAAATCACGATTTAAGTGCAACAACTCATAAAATGCATCAATATGGAAGTAGTAATCGTTCCACACAAGATTGTAACGATCTCTTGGGATATTACCTGCATTATTCCAGCGTTCTTGGATATCCTTAAATTTATTGAACGTAGTGTTTACACTCTCTGCACCTCCTAGTTCATTGCGCAATGCCTTTACCTCTTCTATTAAGTCCTGACGTTCTCTAAGGTTTGCATTTTGATCTTTACGTTTGCGCTCATAAAACTCCTGACGCTTATTACGGTACTCGTAATACACTTCATTAAATTCCTTTTTAAGCGGAGAGAAAAATCTAAAATCAATAATATTTCCACCTTCGGCAAGAAATGCTTGTTTAGCCTCCTCTTGCGCTGCGTCAAACTGAGCATTAATCAAGGTATTAATTTCTTCTACCTGATCTTTTATATCTGTAACTCTTTCATTTTTGATGAGTAATTGTAGCTCTGCAATTAACTCCTCTTTTGAAAGAACGGTATAATCTTTTTTTGGTACTTCCTTTTTTTCTACAGGCGCCTCCTCAGTAACTGCTGTAGTTTCTGCAGGTGCAGCTTCTGTTGTGGCAGCAGCGTTTTCACTTACTTTCTCTGTAGATAGCTCAGTATCGTTAGCCTCGGCAGCGAGCGCTTCTATTTCTGCATTCATCGTGCGATCTGCGGCAGGAGCCGTTTCTTCTAGATGCTCTTCAATACTTGGATCTTGGGGTTTCTTCTCTTCAGACATTTCTTTCAATGTTAGGGTTCTATTTGAATATAGGTAAATATACTATTTAGCTGGCACATATGGGCATAATGTAGCTTTCTAGCTGTTCCATATTGACCATGAGGCCTCTGCTTGCAATTCTAGCATGCGTAAACCATTAATTATGGTCGCTCCTTGCTCGCCTGCATATCGTAAAAAAGAAGACTCTGCCGGATTATAAATCAAGTCAAATGCAACATGTGTTTCATTTAAAAATAAATATGGAATATCTGGAGATTCCTCTACATCCGGATAGGTGCCTAGCGGAGTTGTATTCACTATAAAAGTCTGGCTCTCGATGAGTTCTCTATCTAAATCTTCGTAGGTTATTGTTGATTCTTTACGCTTTCGCGAAACAAAAACACATTGAACACCTAGCTGTTTCATTGCATAGTGGACCGCCTTTGATGCTCCTCCTGTTCCTAAAATAAGGCATTTTAAATCTCTACTTTTAAAGCTCGGCGTGCCAAAATCTACAAAAAGAGAGTCTCCAAAATGCTCCAATAACGTATCTCTAAAACCGATAAAGTCAGTATTGTAGCCAGTTAACGTTCCGTCGCTTTCAACTTTTATGGTGTTTACAGCTCCAATAGCTTCGGCATCTACATTAAGATTATCCACCAGTGGTATTACATCCTGTTTGTATGGGATGGTTACATTATATCCTTTCGCGTAAGCGGGAGAAAAAAGATCTTTTAAAGCCTCTTTCTCGGGAACATCAAAATTCACATATGTAGCCGCTATCTCAAGCTTATCAAACTTATTTTTAAAATACCCTCTAGAAAATGAGTACCCTATATCTTTTCCTATTAGTCCGTATTTATCCACGACCTCTTGTTCTTGTTCCATATTTACCTAATGCCACGACCATAAAAATGCCGGTGAGAATAAAAAATACCGCGAGCACATTTTCCATATTAATATCTGTAGGCATGTAGCGATCGTAATTATCTAATATGGGGCTGCCGTTTCTATCTATCGCTATCTCTCCTATTTCATTTCTTTTAAAAACTTCTAGTTTCCAGGGCCAAACAACGCCAAGAGAACCTATAATAAAGCCTAGAATTGCAGCATTAGTCGCCCATCTAAATTTCTTAAGCAAGTAACTTAAAAAGTGAGATAAAGTCACTAGACCTGTAAGTGAGCCTAGCGAAAAAACGATAAGTACCGTAAGTAAGCGCATGTGCTCTGGATCATCAATGAATGAAAAATCACCTCCAAAAACGCTAGTCATCGTCACAAATAGTGCATTTACGGCATCTACAAGAAGTAGCACATAATTACCTAGAAGTATAAGAATAAATGAGCCTGAGAGTCCTGGCAATGTCATACCAGAAACGCCAATAATCCCACATATAAATACAAAAAACAGGTTGTCATTTTCTTGAGCTGGCTCCATAAGGCTTATAGCAACTCCAAATATAATTCCCGCAACAAGCATCATGATGTTACGCCTAGTCCACTCTTCAAAATCCTTTGCGATGTAGTAAATAGAACCTATAATCATCCCAAAAAAAGCACTCCAAACGAGTAAAGGATAGTTGCGAATGGCGATATCTAATAATAGCGATACGCTAAAATAGCTAATGAGCATACCTAGTATGAGCAGTCCTAAGAACTTCCCATTTATATACCTCCAGAAACTATTGAACCTACCACTAAAAAGCAATTTTAATGCTTTACCATTAACTTTTTGAAGTGAGTAAATAAACTCTTCATAAAAACCTGCTACATATGCGACTACACCTCCAGAAACTCCAGGCACCTTATTTGCGGCACCCATAGCCAGCCCTTTAAGGACTAGCCAGACTTTATCAGAAAGTGATCTAGTCTCAGTCTGCATATACGTTTTTTTTAACCGCAGCTCTTTCTAGTAGTAAGATTAGTGCAAAACCAATTACGGCAAATACAACCGCATACAGCACCTGAGGATCACCATCAAAAGAAGATGGTAAAATACTTACAGCCTCTACAGGAACCTCTTCTCCGTGTCTATCTATTCGAGTAGATAGCACTTCCTTCCAAGGCCATATTTTATTGAGCGAACCAATCATAAAGCCAGTAAGTACAGCTAGCGTGATTTGCTTTTTGTGCTCAAACATCCATTTGAGCACTTTTGAAAATAACTTGAGCCCAACAATACAGCCCATTCCAAAAAGAAAAATTTTAAATATTGCAGTTCGTAGTAGTGCCCAATCCTTTGCTAACAAAGCATCTTGAGCATCTGTAATGGTTCCTAGCACCATTCCATACGAACCTAACAGCACTAATATAAATGAACCAGAAACTCCAGGAAGTATCATTGCTATAATAGCAATGCAGCCAGAAAGGAAATAAAACCACCATACGTTTGGCGCTTCAGATGGTGCGGCAATGGTTATGAAGTAAGCTACAGCTACTCCTAGAATTAGTGCTACAATTACTGTGGGATTCCACTTCGTGATTTGTTTACCTATGTATAAAATACTAGCGAGTACTAAGCCAAAAAAGAATGACCATACCATTATAGGGTACACTTCTAATAAATATTTAAAAACGCGTGCTAGTGATAAGATACTGATGGCAACACCAAGAAAAAGGCTTCCTAGGAATTTAAGATTATACTGCTCGATAGCTGCTTTGATTCCTTCTTTCTTCCACACTTTAAGAACACCAAAATCCAACTTATCAATCGTTTCAATAAGTTCTTGATAGATTCCAGATATAAATGCGATGGTTCCTCCAGATACTCCTGGAACAACATCTGCCGCTCCCATGGCCATACCTTTTAGTATTACAAATAAATAGGAAGCTGATGGTTTCGGCATAGGGTTCGTTTTTCGAGTCAAGCTAAAATACTAGCTTTCACAATAAGCACCTACATTTAATCAAGATTTTAGAATAGTATTAACCTAAGTACTGCTGTACTAGCTCAAGCACTTCTTTTTTACTTGCAGCATAAGGGAATAGTTCGCCTAAGATAATAGAGAATTCCGGTTCTATCTTTAAACCGTTAATTAAAAAATAACGTCCTTGGATATCATTACCATTACTATAGTTAAGACCTGCAAGTCTAAAAGCAATCTCTGCGCTTTCTGGATAAAACTCCATTGCTTGGGTGAGATTTGTAATGGAGGCATCTGGCTCTCCTAATTGCACAAGAATATCACTTCTCTGTAACCATGTCTCAAGCTCGTAGTTACCAAGTTCTAAGGTACGACGATATCCTTCCTCTGCCGCTTCAAGAAACTTAAGTTTATGATTTATGGTAGCATAGCGTTTCCAGTACAACACATTATCGCTATCAATATTTATTGCCTTATTTATAAAAAACAATGCCTTTTGATAATCTAATCTCTTTTGATAAAAGTCTGTAATTGCCATCCACCCATTATCTAGTAATGGATCTTCATGTACACAACGTTCAAAGTGCTTTATCGCAAGCTCATCGCTTCCTAGCTTATCATAACATTTACCCATACGTAGTAATGCAAATGATGTAGGATCTTCTAGTTCTAGTGTAATTTGATAATTTTCGAGCGCTTCATTATAACGCCCTAGCTTTTCTAATACTTTTCCTTTTTCAAGATAAGCACCTACAAAACGATCATCACTGATGATTGCAAACTCATAGGACGACAATGCCTTCTCATAGCTCTTAAGTCCAAAGTATTGCTTCCCTATTTGATGCCACGCTACTTCACAATACGGATTATTATCTAAAAATATATTTAGATAATCAATCGCTCCTTCGTGCTCTTCTAGAAAATCAAAACAATAAATCACATTATATAATGCGCTGTAATCTTGATCATCTACTTCAAGGCACTTCATGAAATTAAGCTTTGCATTCTGGAAGTCTTCTAGAAATAAATATTCCATCCCTATCAGGGAGTATACATCTGCAGGGTCGTCAGTAAGGTCTATAGCTTGTTCAAGCAGATGGATTGCCTTCTCATGGTCATCCTGCTTACTATAAATATTTGCTTTTTGAATATAAACCTCCTCGTTATGAGGGTCTAGCAAGTGCAGCTCTGTAAGAATAGCATCTGCTTTATCAAATTTATTTTCAAAAATGAACAGTTCGGCTTTAAAGAGTCTCAAATTTGAAGACGTAGGATGCTGGTCTAGACCTAGCTTAACTGCTTTTCGCGCAAGCGCAATCTTACCACTTTCAATATAATGATTTGCAATATCCTCAAACTCCTCAGCATCAAAGAATATCACATCATTAGTCTTTAACATAGACTCAAAGCGCGTAAGCGATATACTATTTCCTTCTTGTCCAAAATCCATAAACGACATTTTTGAATTACACTTTATATAAATGTAATAATACTTATGAGTACTGTTGAAAAACTAAGACTTAGTTGTCAACATAGTAATGAACAGCCAATAACCGAGCCAAATACAATAAGTGACAAAATGTATGTCACAACGCTGAAAATCAATTATTAATATAGAATACTACTACTAGCTAACCATATTATGGTTAATGTTTTAAAATCAGTAATTTTCAATATTACAAATAACGAGCATTATCAATCATGAGAAAATTACGTTACAAAGAGACGCAGCCATTTTATCTAATTGCGATTATATGCGCAATATCTATTGCTTTTATGGCCTTGTTCATAATCGAGCAATGGATTGATAATGATACCGTTCCCTATACGCTAATTGCTTGCTGTTTTCTTTTTATTGTCATCCTCTTATTATTTTACAAGCTAGAGATTAGCATTACAAATCAGTATGCTATTGCTAGTTTTGGGGTAGGGCTGCTTTATAAAAAGATCGCTATTAATGACCTAGATATCACCACAGCGAGAGGTGTAAAGACACCTTGGTATTGGGGCATAGGTATCAGGTTTACTCCTGAGGGAACTTTATATAATACTCATACTGGAGGCAATCTCCATATTAAAACCAAAAATAAAATGAATGAGTTTTTTGTAAGCACTAGCAATGCTCCATCAATCATAACCGCTCTAAGAGAAGCTCAAAACGCTAGTAATACTTAGACTTTCCTAAGTAAGCTTTTATAATTTCGTTCCACTCTTTACTTATGCGAGCTGCGGTTGTGTATGGAATTTTATACAACGCCTCATAATCTGTATATCCAGTTTTGAGAAGTTCTTCTAGATAAAACCATGTAGCATTCACGTCACCTTCCCTTGCACTTAAGGATATTGATTGAATAAATGCATCCTGATTATTCGGATTTACAAGTGATCTCAATACGTTTGCAAATAACAATTGCTCAATCTTAGTATCCTTACGCTGTAATATTTTATACTGCAATTCAACCTCAGATTGTACAAATCTCTTCAAACGCATAGCCGACTTGCGTTTTATCATTGCATTATCTGTACTGTCTATTTGTATATCAAGTTCATCCATCTGGTAACTCCACCACCCTAAGTTATTAAAGTAACTATTACTCATATCCTCTCGGATATTATATTGAAACTCCTCTGCCATGAGATCTTCTCCGTAGCTGAACATAGCATATATATCGCGATCTGATCTATAATTCTTAAGTCGCTTGATGTTATCCAAAAGCTCTTTTTGCTCGTCGATGTCAAGGCGCTTTTTATATTTGTCTTTAAGCGTGGATACAAAATCATAAGCATCTAGACCTTCTTGCTTTCGGTACATTGTTTTACCGAAAGCAATATCACTATTATAATACGATTGAAGTTTCTCATCACTTGTAGTTTCATCTATCAAAATAGCAGTCAGCGCTTCTGCGATGTAGCCTGCACTAGGCCAGACTACACCATCATAAGTGTGATAACTTACGAGATTCTTTCTCAGTCCATAATTACGACTATAAGACCTCAACTTGTAATATTGACTACCTTCATCTGGAGATAGCAATGCTATTTTAAGATTCTCATTACTACGAAGACTTTTTTTATCTAAAAATGCATTCCCCATTGCGATGACTCCATAAATAGATGTATCGGCTTGTGCTTGTGATGTAACAATAAGACCATCCCTCCCGTATCCAGATAAGATAATTTTATCCTCATTAACAGCATACGTTTGAGATAGCTTTTCTATAAATTCTTTACTTTGATCAATAGCTACAGAAAGGGTATCATTTAACCTGTAGTTAGGACTAGCCACAATACTCTCAGTTAAGCCTGCACCTATAGAAAACTGCTGTACAGCACTAGCTCCTCGCCCTAGTTCATCATAAATCACAACTACAGGATACGTAGCTGTTTCCGTATAATTTGCTGGTAAAAACAAAGAATAATCATTTGTTGCATTATCAAAAGTTACCTGTGGGATAACTACCCCTTTTATAGGTGTTGATTGTGCAACTGCAAGTGATGAAATAAACAAGAATATGTAAAAGTATCGCATAGCGTTTTTTTGATGAGTCTAGCAGGTATCAAAAACCGTGCACAAATAAAGGTAGCACAAAAACAATATTTTTCAGGCACCGATTGTGCAAAATTTATTTCTGTATTTTTAAGGAATTAAACCAATCCAAATGAAATACAAAATTCTAGTTATAAGTGTTTTAGTATTCGCTTTCGCGAAAGCGTTATCACCTCAACTACACGCACAAGAGTACTTTACAGGAAAGTACGCACCTTTTGACGCTGCAATCCCGTCTCCAGCACAATATCTTGGTTATGAAATAGGTGAGCAACACACGCGCCACGATCAAATAGTCTCCTATTTTGAAAAACTAGCCGAATTATCGCCTAGAGTAACCATAAGCGAGTACGGAAGAACCCATGAAAATCGCAAACTTGTGATGCTTACCGTAACAAGCATAAATAATCAAGAAAAATTACCTGCCCTAAAAAAACAACACCTCGCCTTTGTAGATACCAAGCAAGGTGCGACTAATTATGATGATATTCCCGTTTTTATACAGCTAGGTTATAATGTGCATGGTAATGAGCCATCCAGCTCTGAAGCGGCATTACTTACCGCATACACGCTCGTTGCATCACAGCATCCAGAAATCGAAAAATATAGAAATAACAGTATCATATTTATAGATCCTACCATAAATCCAGATGGTCGTGATCGCCATACACAGTGGGCAAATAGCTATAAAGGTACTCCGCTGGTTTCTGATAATATAGACGCAGAGCATACCGAGATGTGGCCCCGAGGACGTACTAACCACTACTGGTTTGACTTAAACCGTGACTGGCTCCTTGCGATAAATCCAGAAAGCCGTGGTAAACTAGATTGGTATCACGAGTGGTACCCTAATGTAGTTACAGATTTTCATGAGATGGGAACAAACAGTAGTCACTTTTTTGAGCCTATGTTACCCATAGGCAGCAAAGACCCAATAATGCCTAAAGAAAATTATGAAGACCTCAACAATCTTTTTGCTCCTTACTTTTCAAGTGCGCTTGATGAGATAGGTAGTTTTTATTTTACAAAGGAATCTTTTGACGGCACCTACCCTGGTTATGGATCGTCATATCCAGATCTTCAGGGAGCACTGGCACTTCTTTTTGAACAAGCAAGTAGTCGCGGGCATCTTCAAGACACAGATTTTGGAACTATAAGTTTCCCTTTTACAATTAGAAATCAGTACACCTCTGGGATGGCAACTGTTAAGGCTGCAGTAGAGAATAAAGGAACCTTGCGCAAATACCAGCAAGATTTTTTCAAGTCCGCTTTCGCGAAAGCAAAAACAGATCAAGCAGCCGCTTATGAATTTGGAGATCCTTATGACGCAAATAGAACCAAGGCTTTTATAGATAAGCTACTCAAGCATCGCATTAAGTTATATGATAAAGGTGATGGCCGTTATGTAGTGCCTACACAACAAGCACAAAAAAGAATGGTGCAGTCCTTCTTTGAAACCTATAAAACATACAGAGACAGTGTATATTATGATGCAAGCGCATGGTCTGTGGGTAATTTCTATAATATGCGCTACAAAGGATTGTCTAGCACACCGAACTTAGGCAGTGAAGTTACGTCTACAGATAATCTCACTCAAGTTCAAGCGGTAAACAAAACTGAATATGCATACCTCATCGATTATGATGATTATAATGCGCCTGCTTTACTTGCCTATTTACAGCGCGAAGGTCTAACGGTGGCGACGGCGTTCAAACCTTTTACTGCAAAAACAACAAGTGGTAATCATGACTTCAACTACGGAACACTAATGCTGCCTGTAAGTCGTCAAGACAAAACAACAGAAGAAGTGTATCGTATTATTACATCTGGACAACAGCAATTCCAAGTTCCTATCTATGCGGCAAATACTGGCTTTAGCATCAAAGGAATTGACTTAGGTAGTCAGAATTTTCAAAAAGTGGATACTCCAAAAGCGCTTATGATTATAGGAGATGGGACAAGCTCGTACGAAGCTGGTGAGATATGGCACTTACTTGATACACGTGTCCACATGCCTATTACAAAAGTGATGAGTAATAACCTTAACAGAGTAGATTTAAGTAAGTACAACACAGTAGTAATGGTTTCTGGAAGCTACGGGGATTTATCAAAGCGATTTCAAGAAAATCTAACCTCATGGGTTTCACAAGGAAACACATTGATTACTTCTGGAACAGCTAGCAGCTGGGCTATCAAATCAAAAATAGCTACAGGAAAACTCACTAAAGAAGCTAAAAAAGATTCTACAAAAACTATCGAGCGCAAGCCTTATGTAAACCAAAGACCTAATCGCGGGAAAGAGCGCTTAGGTGGAGCTATTTTTGAAGTAGACCTAGACCTTACCCACCCACTAGCGTTTGGATACAGATATGACAAGCTACCTGTATATAAAAATAACAATGTCTGGTTACAACCTAGCAAGAACGAGTACAACACTGTTGCTCAATATTCGGCAACGCCACATATAGACGGTTATATTTCTGAGAAGAATCTCAATGACTTTATGAAAAAGAGCGCATCTATTGTAGTCTCTCCTAAAGGACGAGGACGCATAGTGATGTTTGCAGATAATCCTAACTTTAGAGGAAGCTGGTATGGAACAAATAAGCTATTCTTAAACGCAATCTTTTTTGGGAGTCTCATTGATTAATTGCTAGCGCAACGTTTATAAATGAGATGTGTTTTTTGTGCTTTCGCGAAAGCGTGATGTTAAAAATCACAATAAGCTGCTACAAGAAACGTTTAGTTAAGATTACTCTTACAGAAAATTAATATTCTCAAACGCAACCTTTTACATAGATTTGCATCTATAGTTTATAACTAACATTATCCCAAGATGCAAGTAGAAATAAAAAACAAACCTATTCTCATTGTTTCAGTAATCGTTCTCTCATTATGTGCGTTATTTTTCTTCTTTCTATAAGAACTTAAAGTAACCACCTAATTAAAATAAAAAAGCCCAATACTCATTCGAGTATTGGGCTTTTTTGTTGCTAACTGTGAGTACTTATGATCTCACTAGTTTTTTATACTTGATACGCTTAGGCATTAAATCTCCACCTAATCTCTTCTTCTTATTCTCTTCATACTCAGAGAATCCTCCTTCAAAGAAATACACTTGGCTATCTCCCTCAAAAGCAAGAATATGTGTACAGATACGATCTAAGAACCAACGGTCGTGACTAATTACTACGGCACAACCTGCAAAGTTTTCTAGTCCTTCTTCAAGCGCTCTTAATGTGTTTACATCAAGGTCGTTTGTAGGCTCATCCAGTAACAGTACGTTTCCTTCTTCTCTTAGTGTCATTGCAAGGTGTAAGCGGTTACGCTCACCTCCAGAAAGTGTTGCTACTTTCTTATTTTGCTCACTTCCTGAGAAGTTAAATCTACTTAAATACGCTCTAGAATTTACTTCCTTCCCTCCCATCATGACAAGCTCTTGCTCGTCTGAGAAGTTTTGCCAGATGGTTTTATCTGGATCTATATTACTGTGACTCTGATCTACATATGCAATTTGAGCAGTCTCTCCTACCGTAAAGTTTCCTTTATCTGGAGCTTCCTCACCCATGATCATTTTAAAGATAGTAGTCTTACCAGCTCCGTTAGGTCCTATCACCCCTACGATACCAGCTTGTGGTAAATTGAAGTTTAAATCTTCATACAGTAATTTATCACCAAAGGCTTTACTCACCCCCGATGCCTCAATTACATTCGTACCAAGACGTGGTCCGTTAGGGATGTAGATTTCTACTTTTTCATCTACTTGCTTCTGGTCTTGACTCATCATTTTGTCATAGTTCTGTAGACGCGCTTTTTGTTTAGTCTGGCGACCTTTTGCTCCTTGACGTACCCAGTCAAGCTCACGCTCTAAAGTTTTTTGACGTTTTGAAGCTGTTTTACTTTCTTGTGCCATACGCTTAGACTTCTGATCTAACCAAGAAGAGTAATTCCCTTTCCAAGGAATTCCTTCTCCTCTATCTAGCTCAAGAATCCATCCTGCTACGTTATCAAGGAAGTAACGGTCGTGCGTTACAGCAATTACTGTTCCTTTGTATTGCGCTAAGTGATGCTCTAACCAGTGCACAGACTCTGCATCAAGGTGGTTAGTAGGCTCATCCAGTAACAATACATCTGGTTCTTGTAATAACAATCTACATAAAGCAACACGACGCTTCTCTCCACCAGAAAGTACACCCACTTTTTGATCTGCTGGAGGCGTACGTAGTGCATCCATTGCGATCTCTAGTTTAGTGTCTAGCTCCCATGCTCCACGTGCATCTATCTCATCTTGTAAGACAGCCTGGCGTGCCATAAGCTTATCCATCTTATCGGCATCAGAATATACTTCTTCTAGGCCAAAAGAGTCGTTAATCTTATTGTACTCATCAAGAATAGCAACCGTTTCGGCAGCTCCTTCTTTTACAATTTCAAGTACTGTTTTTTCTGGATCAAGTTGAGGCTCTTGCTCAAGGTATCCTACAGAAAATTCTTTATCTGAAGTTACGTCTCCTTGAAAGTTGGTATCTAATCCTGCGATGATTTTCATCAAGGTAGATTTACCCGAACCGTTAAGGCCTAAAATTCCAATTTTAGCTCCATAAAAAAAGCTTAAATATATCTTCTTAAGTACTGGTGTTTGTGCGCCTGGAAAGGTTTTTGTAACCCCAGACATTGTAAATATTATTTTTTTATCGTCGCTCATAGTTTGGCTTTAGGCTAGTTGTTTTTGAATATGATTACGCTTTCGCGAAAACGGATTGCTTATCATATTCTTCATTATTATAATAACACGCTATTATGCAAAGGTAATTAGTTACTTAATTATCCCTTAGCATTAATTGGAATATTATGCTGTGTTAATTGTCTGAGCATTTCTGGGATATCAGCAGGCTCTAAGTACAAGTTCTTTATTTTCTTATTCTTCAATCTTAAAATCAGAGATCTATGTCCCGTAAAAGCTGTTTTATCTTGAACGTAAGCAATCTCTGAAAGGTCAATCTCTTTCTGCCATGAATTGCGAAAAATACTTAAAAGACTAAGCACTAAAAGTAGGCCACCTAACAATCCTGTTATAATAGTGAGAATATCAACATCAGTAATATTGAAGCTTTTGTAAGCATATAATAAAAGAAACAGCGAAGTAGATAAAGTACTAAAGAGCAATAATTTATCCATGTGCTTATCGTTAATGGATATGCTTTCTTCTTTGAGTTTTATATTTTCTAATGTATTTGCCATAAGTCGTTTAAAGCACTAATTTACAAATCTCCTTCTAAAACTGCACGCATCGCTTTTGCTTTAAGCAAGCATTCCTCATACTCACTATCTGGGTCTGATCCCGCGGTGATTGCTCCACCTACGGAGTATGAGATATATTCATTTTCTGCATTGTATAGAATACTACGTATGACTACATTAAAATCAAAATCTCCATCTGGCGTAAAGTAACCTACAGCGCCGCTATACAAGCCACGTTTTGATTCCTCTAGTGACTCAATAATTTGCATTGCTCTCAACTTTGGAGCGCCAGTCATGCTTCCCATTGGGAACGTACTTCTAATCGCATCTACGGGAGAAATACCAATACTAAGCGTCGAGGTTACCGTAGAGATCATTTGGTGCACTTGTTTGAAAGGGTAAACTTCGCATAGCTCTTCTACAATTACAGATCCTTTTTGGGCGGTTTTTGATAGGTCATTTCTTACCAAATCTACAATCATGATATTTTCAGAACGCTCTTTTGAGTTTTGTTGTAACGCTTTCGCGAAAGCGGCATCCTCCTTTTCATCTAGCCCACGTTTTGCTGTTCCTTTTATGGGTTGTGTGACAATCTTACTCCCTATTTTCTTAATATATCGCTCCGGAGAAGCCGAAAGTAAAAACTGATCTTCAAGCTTGAGATAGGTGCCAAAAGGTGGCGAACTAATAGCATTAAGGCGTTTATATATTTCTAATGGGTTTATAGTTCCCAGCGCATAAAATTCTTGGCACAGATTTGCCTCATAAATATCACCGCGATAAATATGCTGCAACATGCTGCGCACTTTTTCCTTGTACGCATCTTTATGGATTTTAAGTTTTATGGATAATGGTTGCGCTTTAAATTCGATTTCTGCAGATTGAGTTGCCAGTATCTCCTCATAATCCTCCTCCATCTCATCATCTACCATCCCGAGATATAACATCTCAAGTGTGTTTCCTTTGAGTAAGAACAATTTTTTAGGTTGGAAAAAATGAAGATCTGCAAAGTCTAGCTTGTCGCTATTTTTTGAAGTAAGGCGCTCCGTATCATTCTTAAGATCATAGCTTAAATAACCAAAAATCCAATCCTTAATTGTACTTTGATATTCCTCCAACTGGTCAAAAGCACCTTGATAATCTGTCTTTAAACTCGTAAAAGCATCTACTGCTAAGATGGCTTCATACTCAGGATAATTTTGACGTTCATAGCTATTACTATCAAGCCAGACAACCTCTTCATATTGTTGAGACCACGATAACAACTGCTCCTTAAGCGTTGCTATATCACTAATAGAAATAATTTTTGAAGTCCGATTCATTACTGTAAAAATACATAAGAATCTGCCGCTATTAAATTGATGTTAAAAAACAATTATTAAGTAATTTGCGCATAATCCTAGCGACCTACTAGGCTTATAACAAATCTAACTACTAACACACTGATATTATGGTGTCAAAAACACTACAGACCATTTATAGAGAACGCCTTTTTAGACATCTAGACGGTATTGTGACAGCGCCATCTGCGTTTTCACTATATAAAAATGGAGTAACCGACTTTATTTTGCAAGAAAAAGAAGTGAGCCTAACTGCTTTGAGTAACGCATTTACCGTAAACGAAGGCTATTTAAATGTGGCATTGCGTGTACTTGCATCACAGGGATGGATTGAGCAAACTGTAAATAATGAGCAAAATGAAGTGGTTTATAAGGTAAACGAATTATCGCCTATTGCATTTGCACTATTTCCTCTTTATGAGGATGTCACTGCACTGCAACAGCTATCTGAGAATTATCATTTTAGAAAATTTGAGGCTGCTCCATTTAAGAAACTCCAAGATATTTTTGAGAAATACAAAGACGCTTATGGTCTCACCTTGTCTTCAAATACGGAGGAGCGCGAAGTGCAAGAGCAAATACTTGCACATATAGAAGGAAATATTCTAGGCCCTACGCTTGTGCACTTATCAATGAATGGTGCCTTTCATAAATACTTTATGCAAGCCAGCTTTAAGCCTGAGGAGTTTCACGCAGACGGAGAAAACTTTAAAAAGCTTCTTGACATACTCTCGTATTTTGAGCTTTTTAATAAAAAAGGACAGACGTATCAATTTACAGACAAAGGACTATTCTTTGCAAAAAGAGCAAGCTCTTACGGAGTGACTGTATCGTACATACCAACATTACGCAAACTTGACAATCTTATTTTTGGCGATGCACTTAGTGCAAAAAACCATGGCGATGGCGAACAAGAAGGCCATGTAGATAGAGCTATGAACGTCTGGGGAAGTGGTGGAGCACATGCCACCTATTTTAAAGTGGTAGATACCATTATCTTAGATATTTTTAATAAACCACTAGATGAACAACCTAAAGGTATTCTTGACATGGGTTGTGGTAATGGTGCATTTTTAATTCACCTTTACAACCTCATCGAGCGTCATACCCTACGAGGTAAACATCTAGATGAATACCCACTCATCCTTGTAGGTGCAGATTACAACCAAGCTGCCATAGATATTACTAAGCAAAACGTCATACAGTCTGAAATCTGGGCAAAAGTAATGTGGGGAGATATAGGTGATCCAGAAAGACTAGCGACAGATTTACAAGAAGAGTATGATATCACGCTGGGCGATTTATTAAATGTACGCTCCTTCTTAGACCACAATCGTGTGTGGAAAGCCCCTGAGAAAAAGCTTGAACATGCAAGCACTTCAACGGGAGCATTTTCATATGAAGGAAAACGACTATCTAACAATGACGTAGAGGCATCTCTTGCAGCTCATTTTAGCAAGTGGTCACCTTACGTAGGAAAGCATGGGTTATTACTTATAGAATTACACAGTATCCCACCAGCAGTAGCTGCTCGTAATATAGGGCGTACTGCGGTTACGGCTTATGATGCTACACACGGATATTCTGATCAATATATTGTAGAAGTGCCAGTCTTTCATGATACGCTATCCGCTATTGGAATGAAGAGAGATGAAACACTAAGTGCAAAATTCCCAAATACAGAAGCAGCTACGGTAACGGTAAATCTTTTTAGACAATAGTTTCTTTTATCTTTGCAGCCTATGGAAGAGAAAAAAGCACAACCTAACAATCCGCTGCACGGTATGAAGCTTGCAGATATACTTGAATTTCTAGTTGAAAAATATGGCTGGAAGGAGATGAGTTTGCAGGTAGATATTAATTGCTTTAAAAAAGATCCTTCCATAAAATCTAGCTTAAAGTTTTTAAGAAGAACTCCATGGGCAAGGGAGAAAGTAGAGTATTTATACTTACAATCTATATAAAGAAATAGCGCACTGCTTCACACAGTGCGCTATTAATCATCCACAAAAAAAACACTACTCTTAAACAGCAGTTTTCACACCTGCATACTGCTCTATCAATCGTACCATTAAATCATTAAGTTTTTCTACTTTAAAACTTTCTGTAGTGGCTTCTATATGATCATTTCCTATACCACTATCATCAGTTAAGAACACATATGTTCCATTAGTTGACACACTAAAAGACCTCATTAAAAACTCTACTTCTTTATTTGCTCCACTGGCAACTACTGGAATAATTTTTATACCCTGCTCTCTTGCTTTTGTAATTTGACTTTTAATCATGGCAACGTTTTCTTGGTTAAAATGAGGCGGAGCATCTAGCATTAAAAAGAGTATTCTTGCTTTTGCTTTCTCGTTCCATGACTGTGATAATGACACTCTAAGTGCCTCCTCTACTGCTTCTTCATAATCTCCACCACCTGCTGCGTGCTGCACCGAAAGGAAGTCTTTTACTTCATTTACATCACTACTAAAATCTATTGCACGAGTTACATAATCATCACCATGGTCTCTGTACACCGTAAGCGCCACTCTTTTCTGCTCAACACTCGCATCTATCCTGCTCATTATATTCTTGAGCTCTGACTTGAGATATGCAATCTCATCACCCATGGAACCTGTAGCATCTACTGCAAATAATATGTCGATAGCATTACTAGCTTGATTCTCATTAATTGTAAAAGAGACTTGTTTCTGATTTCTATAGATTTTCTTTCCTTCTATATTTCCACTATAATACAGTTGTACTAAATAAGTATCTGTTGGGTTATTCTTCCCTTTAAATAGCATACTCATTCCCGAAGCATCTGTCATTCCTTTCATCAATAGGTTATTATTTTTATAAAGAGCAACACCTACATTTGCTACTGGCAGTCCGCTGTTATCCGTTACTTGGATATCAGTTCTACCATCATGATTAAATCCCCACTTCTTTGCAATTTCCTTTGCTTCTCCGGAGTTGTAGATTTTTACAAACTCAGCGTATTTCTCTACATCATTTATTTCACCCGCTGTTAGTTGGCCATAAGCTGGATCATTCTCAAGAATTCCAGATGAAGGCTTTCCATCCGTAATATGTATTCCAGTAACTTTCCCTTCAAGTTTTGAAGAAACGGTAGAAACAGCATATCCTAATGCTTTCTTCTCTCTTCTTACACCCATGGCTGTAACCACTACTTCATCTAACTCACTACTGTATTCTAAAATGACATTTATAGTAGTCTGAGAATTCACAGAAACCTCTTTTGATTTAAAACCTACGTATGTGAAAACTAATGTATCTGTAGCAGCAGCTTTAATCTCGTAGTTCCCATTAAAGTCGGACACAACTCCTATCTCACTGTTTTTTATAAGAACATTAGCTCCTGGAAGAGGTCCGCCATCATCTGATACGTTTCCTGAAATTGTTATTTCTTGCGCTTGTACTCCTAGTATAAATAGGAGCAGCGTTATGAATGTGCTAAGTGTTTTCATATCCTTTGGTTTTTAATTATGAGGTGAAATTAGAGTAGACACCACCTTTTAAAAACCTAGATTGAGGGAACAGGATGTTTGAGTGAGGGAAGTAACCCTTAAGTTGAAGTTGAAGTTGAAGTTGAAGTTGAAGTTGAAGTTGAAGTTGAAGTTGAAGTTGAAGTTGAAGTTGAAGTTGAATATTAATTACTTCTCAAAATATTTCATTAGAAACCGATTACAACTTCTTAGCCTCTTCCCAGAAAGCATCCATTTCGGCAAGTGTCATGTCTGAAAGATCTTTTCCAAGTTCCTTTGCTTTGCCTTCTAAGTATTGAAAGCGTTTTATAAATTTCTTATTGGTGCGCTCTAGTGCGCTTTCTGGATCTACTTTCAAGAAGCGTGCGTAGTTAATCATTGAGAAGAGCACATCACCAAACTCAGCTTCAATCTTCTCTTGATTGTTTTCATTTACTTCGTGCTGTAGCTCCTCAAGTTCTTCTTGTACCTTTTCAAACACTTGCTGTGGTTCTTCCCAGTCAAATCCTACGCCAGCTACTTTATCTTGAATTCGGCTGGCTTTTACTAGTGCGGGTAATCCTTTTGGCACACCTTCTAGTACAGACTTCTTACCTTCTTTGAGCTTAAGTTTTTCCCAGTTGCGCTCCACCTCTTTTGCATCTGCAACATCTATATCTCCATAAATGTGAGGATGGCGAGAAACAAGTTTATCTGAAATACTGTTTGCAACATCTGCGATATCAAAGTCCTTGGTCTCGCTTCCTATTTTGGCATAGAATACAATATGTAATAAGAGATCACCAAGCTCCTTTTTAACCTCTTCTAGATCATTATCAAGAATAGCATCACCTAGCTCATAGGTTTCCTCAATAGTGAGGTGACGCAAGCTTTCCATGGTTTGCTTTTTATCCCAAGGACATCCCACGCGTAGCTCATCCATTATGGTAAGTAATCTATCAAAGGCTTTTAATTGCGTCTCTCTTGTATTCATAGTCAGTGGTGGTAATTAGAGCAATAATTTACTATTACCTTAATTTAATGTTATTTACGGTGTGGGTGCTTATCACATTTTCGCGAAAGCGTATCTATCATTAAAACTAAAAAAGCCTTTACAAATAAACTGTAAAGGCTTTTTAATATTATAAAAAGTTATGCACTATTCCTCTTCTTCGCTTGCTGCTGCGGGAGCTGCTGGCGCTTCAAAGTTGAGCATATCTTTTGCTTGTAAAATGTTGTACCACTGTACTACCTTTTTGATATCACTAGCATATACACGATCCTCATCATAATCTGGAACCACGTTAAAGAAAAACTCTTCAAGTTCATCTTTTGAGACTTTATGATTAATAGTAGGCGCTCCATTTTCCTTGTCTTTTATGGCTTGTAACACCTCTCTAAGTGGCTTCTCCGCACTTAAGGTGTAAATAGCAATTTCAGAAAGTACACTTACGTTATGACGGATACCTACGGTAATTCTCTTACCATCTACTAGAGATTCTGCCACAAAACCACTGCGTGTTTGTTGCTTTAACTCATATATTCCAGGCTTTCCAGCGATTGCAATTACTTTATCTAAACTCATATGTTATTCAAATTGGGTGGCAAAGATGCACTTTGCCATACATATTTACAAATTTTGTTTGCAAGGATTCGTTAATCTTTACAACACTTTAACGCTACTAGCGCTTTTTTGATGCCGCCGGAAAACGCATGCGATACTCTGCATTACACTTACCTTTTGAAATATTTACAAGCTTTCCTTTGATTAAACGCTTTTTAAGGCTCGATAGTTTATCTGTAAAAAGCACTCCTTCAATGTGGTCATACTCATGCTGGATTACTCTAGCAATAAGTCCGTCGTAAGTCTCTGTGTACTCTTTAAAGTTCTCATCTTGGTACCTGATAGTTACCTTAGGTTTTCTAAAAACGTCTTCGTTTATCCCTGGGATACTCAAGCAACCTTCAGAAAATGCCCACTCCTCGCCTTCTTCTTCAAGAATCTCTGCATTTACAAAGGTTTTCTTGAAGTTTGCAAGCTGTTCTTGCTCTTCTGGAGTATAGCTTTCATCTTCTGCAAACGGTGTTGTATCTACTAGAAACACACGTATAGGTAAACCTATTTGAGGTGCTGCAAGCCCTACGCCGTGAGCTTCATACATCGTATCATACATATTCTCAATGAGCTCGCTAAATTTAGGATACTCCGGAGTAATATCTTTTGCTTTTTTCTTAAGTACGGGATCTCCGTACGCCACAATTGGTATAATCATATCTACTTATTATACAGGTAATCCTGAAGGATAATCGTTGCACTTATTTGATCTACA
Organism: Dokdonia sp. Asnod3-C12; assembly: GCF_045063975.1. Taxonomy (NCBI): domain Bacteria; kingdom Pseudomonadati; phylum Bacteroidota; class Flavobacteriia; order Flavobacteriales; family Flavobacteriaceae; genus Dokdonia; species Dokdonia sp. Asnod3-C12. The sequence goes on along the minus strand of NZ_JBEFNY010000003.1, from coordinate 2,632,580 downwards.
AGTGCTTTATTTTGTCTTTTCTTTTTACCGATACCACTGTCTAACATGGTCTGGAATGCCATCTTTGAAGTAAACCTTTCATCTTGTCTAATGATGGTTAACTCTGGATGTTTTTTTTCTACGCTTTCGCGAAAGCGTACAATGTCTACCTCCACATCACTCGCCTCATTATTCATGCGCTTAGGCTCACCTATCACCATAGCCTCCACCTTCTCTTCTGAAAGATACTTCTTTAAAAAAGTGAAAATATCTTTAGTTTCAACCGTTGTAAGACCTGAAGCGATCATCTGCAACTCGTCTGTCACTGCGATACCAGTGCGCTTTGTTCCGTAATCTATTGCAATGATGCGTGCCATCTGTAAAATTTGTGCAAAAATAAGGAAAAACAAGCTATAAGGTCGTGCATCGCAATAGCTTTCATAATAGTAAGGTCTTGTAATCACAAAAAGCAGCTATTTATAGCGTAGCCTATCTTTTACCAGCTAAGTGGTGACATAGCTTCACAATGCACATTACAACCAAGGACCACTTGTTTTATATATAACAAGAAAGCCTTAACTTGTTTGAGTTTTGCCCCACTAGAAACCATCAAAAAGCATTTGAAACTTTATCTTTGAACATCCATTAACGATTACTGAGAAGAGTTAACATACCTTACTCAGCGCTTAAAAATATCAAATGACACAACTTAGAAACATCATCGAAGAGGCTTGGGAGGATCGCTCGCTCCTTACTAATCCAGTAACAATAAATGCTATACGTGAGGTAGTAGACATGCTAGACCGTGGTACGCTACGTGTTGCAGAACCTACAGAAGACGGATGGCAAGTAAATGAGTGGGTAAAAAAAGCGGTTGTACTTTATTTCCCTATCCAAAAGATGGAAACTCTGGAAGCTGGAATCTTTGAATATCATGATAAAATTCCATTAAAGAGAGACTTTGCAAATCGCGGTATTCGTGTAGTGCCTAACGCCGTTGCACGTCACGGAGCTTATATCTCTAAGGGGGTAATCTTAATGCCTAGTTATGTAAACATAGGAGCTTATGTAGATGAGGGAACTATGGTAGATACATGGGCAACCGTAGGAAGCTGTGCACAAATAGGTAAAAACGTACACCTAAGTGGTGGTGTAGGTATAGGTGGCGTTCTAGAACCACTACAAGCATCTCCAGTGATTATAGAAGATGGTGCTTTTATAGGATCTAGATGTATCGTTGTAGAAGGTGTACACGTTGAGAAAGAAGCTGTTTTAGGCGCAAACGTAGTACTTACAATGAGCACAAAAATTATTGATGTTACTGGTGATGAGCCTGTAGAAATGAAAGGACGCGTACCTGCAAGATCTGTAGTAATCCCTGGAAGTTATACTAAGAAATTTGCTGCAGGAGAGTACCAAGTTCCTTGTGCACTAATTATAGGTAAACGTAAAGAGAGCACTAACAAAAAGACATCTCTTAATGATGCCTTAAGAGAGTACGACGTAGCAGTATAATATGGCAACGGAGCAAACTAATGACATTAATATAGATGCGGTTATCACATGGGTAAATGGTGATGACTTAACATGGCAACATAAAATCAATACGTATCTAGATACTAAAATTGATTTCTCTAAAAAAGCAGAAAGTACTCGCTACAATGCTATAGGCGAAGTGCAGATTGCAATAGCATCCATCATCAAGTTTGCTCCGTTTATTAAAAACATATACCTAGTTACTGACAACCAGGTACCACAAGATTTTGTTGCCTTATCTACAAAGGCTCAAGAACAAGGGGTCAACCTAGAAATTATAGATCACACAGTGATTTTTAAAGATTATGAGGAGGCTTTACCTAGTTTCAACTCTATTTCTATAGAAATAATGCTCTACAGAATCCCAAACTTATCTGAGCATTTTGTGGTTTTTAATGATGATTTCTTCTTAATGAGGGCTACCTCTCCAGAAGATTTTTTTATCAATGGCATGCCCATACTGCGCGGCTCTTGGGAGAAGTTTAATGAAGATAGAACACTAAGAGTATACTATCAAAAGCTACTCAAGCTTATAGGAAAGGAACCAGACCCTAACAGAACAAGTTTCAAAAGGCTACAGCAACAAAGCGCTATGCTTGCTGGCACTAAAAAATATGTGAGAAGATATCACACTCCTATGAGTGTTAGAAAATCTACGCTAGTAGATTATTTTCACGAGCATGAGGACTTGCTCAAAAAAAATATATCATTTAGGTTTCGGGATAAGAGTCAGTTTTTACTTTCTTCCTTATCTGAGCATCTCGAAATTAAAAAAGGAACCTTTCACTACACAAAAGACACGCAATTAACTTATTTTCGGTCTTACAAAAAACCCTCGAGTGTAAAAAAGAAGTTGGCTCAATTTATAGATGATCCTTCTAAGATATTTGTCACATTCCAGAGTTTAGAAAAAGCAGATCCTGCTTTACTTATATATATTAAAGACTGGATATCTGCCAGACTAACATCTTAACATGGACTACAAATTTCTCATTTACATCTCATACAGCTACTCTATTCCTATAGGTAAACCATTAGAACAGGAACTACTAAGATTAGGTCACAGCGTGCGCTGGTTTGCAGATCAAGATGAGGGAAAAGAAAAACTGCTTGTTGAGCAAGGTGCACTACATACTATAGATGAAGCGGTTGCATACAGACCACATATTGTGCTCACTGCCACAGACAGTGTCGCACATTTTTTATCAGGTATTAAAGTGCAGATTTTTCATGGTTTTCCTGCCAATAAACGCAAAGGAACAGACCAGTTTAGAATACGAGGTTTCTTTGATTTATACTGTACGCAAGGACCGTCGAGCACAGTCCCTTTTAAAAAGCAGCAAAAAAAATATCCTCATTTTGAGGTAGTAGAAACAGGCTGGTCAAAGGTTGACCCACTGTTTCCTATTGAAAATAATGAGACAGAAAAGCCTACTATATTAATTGCCTCTACCTTTACAAAAGATTATAGTATTGCTCTAAAAGACGAGGTAATAGAAGAACTGGTACGTCTATCTAAGCTAGATAAGTGGAAGTTTAATATTGTACTCCACCCTAAGTTGGACGCGGCTGTACACGCAAAAATCAAAGCATTACAAAATGAGAATTTTGTGTATCATGACACCACAGATTTAATACCGCTATTTAAGAAGGCAAACATACTTTTTGCAGATACTACATCTGCGATTATAGAGTTTTTATTACAACACAAACCGGTCGTTACTTTTAGGAATAATATGCCTGGACCATATCTTGTAGATGTAACAGAAGTAAGGGACATTGAGAAAGAAATTACTCGCGCACTAACATATCCTCCTGAGTTAATCAAGCACATAGAGGAGTTTGCAGCATTTTCTCACCCATATCATGATGGACAATCTAGCCGCAGAGTTATAGATGCCACTATCGCATTTTTACACAGTGATAAATCTCACTTAAAAAAGAAGCCTTATAACTTCATAAGGAAATACAAGATGCGCAAGCGATTACAATATCACGGCCCAGTATTTCAACACGATACTATTATCGATTCTTTAGATCAAAAGTAAATCTAAACAACACACTTAAGCAGATTTAAATAGTAGTAAGCCTGTTAATAAGAGTAAGGTAAATTCGTGCGCAATAGCGTCATGAGCAGTTAGTAGTAAAGTCATAAGTTTACTTAAAAGATTTTTAATGTACGCTTTCGCGAAAGCGTAATCTAATAAAAAAAGCACCCTCAAGGGTGCTTTTCTATTTATCATTAATAAGCTTCGTTAAATTTAGAATTTAAAACCAAAACCTAAATTAAAAATTGTATTTCTGCTTTTGATATCAAGATCTCCAGTGTAATAATTATTGAGCTGATAAACAGTTCTAAAATTTCCATAGAATCGTTCTGTGAATTCATAACCTAGACCTGCTCCAAATCCAATATTAAATTTAGTAAAATCATCTCCAATTTCTTCGAGTGTATAAGTAACCTGAGGACCACCGCTCACGTAGAATTTATCTGAAGCATAATACTTTAAAAAAAGTGGTACTTGCAAAAACTTTACATCTGCATCTTCTTCAAAGACCATCGTAAAAAGAAGTTCTGGTGCAGCATAAAGTTTATCTGAAAGCTCAAAGTTTGCCTCCACACCTACGTGAAAACCGCTAGCAGAACTTTTGAAATCCTGACCATCAGAAGAAATTTTCGCACCTATTAATGTGTAACCGGCTTTTGCACTCACTGCATTTTCTTGAGCTACTAAAGCTGTCACTGATACTACAGCCATAACTGCAGTTAAAATAATTTTTTTCATAATAAATTGATTGTTATTTGATTGATAAAAAACCCACACTTTTAAAAATGGGATTGCGAATATATACAATCATTTTGTAAGAAAAAAGACTACAAAAGCCTACAGCCTTATAAAAAAGTAAAAAAAAAGCCTCTCAGTTTCCTGAGAGGCTTTTATTATAAAAAACTAGATGGTGAGAATTACTCTCCTCCTTCCATTTTCTTTTTAAGAGCTGCAAGAGCATCGTTTGCATCACCTAAAGTAGGCTTAGACTCATCAGATTGAGTTTTAGCTTTCTTAGCTTGTTGCTTAACGATTTTAGCTTCTTCTTCTTTATGGATAACCATATGTGAAGCAACTACACGCTTGAAGTCTTTGTTGAATTCAATAATTTGGAATTCTGCTTCTTCTCCTTTTCCTAATTTAGTACCGTCTTCTTTTTCAAGGTGACGAGTAGGAACAAATGCAGTAATATCCTCGTTAAAATCGATAGTAGCTCCTTTGTCTACAATCTCTGTGATTGCAGCTTTGTGAGTAGTACCCATTTTGAACTCATCCTCGTACTTATCCCAAGGATTTGCTTCGATTTGTTTGTGACCTAAAGATAATTTACGTCCATCTACGTCAAGCTCAAGAACCACTACTTCTAGTTTATCTCCTACCTCACAGAATTCTGATGGATGCTTCACTTTCTTAGTCCAAGAAAGATCTGAGATGTAAATTAATCCATCAATACCTTCTTCTAGCTCTAAGAACACACCGAAGTTTGTAAAGTTACGTACGATACCTTCGTGACGTGAACCTACAGGGTATTTTGAAGTAATATCTGTCCATGGATCTTGCGTTAATTGCTTGATACCAAGGCTCATCTTGCGATCTTCACGATCTAAAGTAAGGATTTGAGCATCTACTACGTCTCCTACTTTTACAAAGTCTTGAGCGCTACGTAAGTGCGTAGACCATGACATTTCTGATACGTGGATAAGACCTTCTACTCCTTCTTCTACTTCGATAAATGCACCGTAATCTGCGATTACAACTACTTTACCTTTTACGTTATCACCTACTTTAAGCTCTTCTCCTAAAGCCTCCCATGGATGCTTAGAAAGTTGCTTAAGACCTAACTGGATACGTGTTTTATCCTCATCAAAGTCAAGGATTACAACATTCAGTTTCTGATCAAGCTCAACGATTTCATTCGGGTGGTTGATACGTGACCAAGAAAGGTCTGTAATGTGTACCAATCCATCAACACCTCCAAGATCAACAAATACACCGTAAGAAGTAATGTTTTTAACAACACCTTCAAGTACTTGTCCTTTTTCAAGCTGCCCGATGATCTCCTTCTTCTGCTCTTCGATATCTGCTTCGATAAGCGCTTTGTGAGATACTACAACGTTTTTAAACTCGTGGTTGATTTTTACAACCTTGAATTCCATTGTTTTGTTTACATACTGATCGTAATCACGGATAGGCTTCACATCAATTTGTGATCCTGGTAAGAATGCTTCGATACCGAATACATCTACGATCATACCTCCTTTAGTACGAGCTTTTACAAATCCGTTTACGATAGTTCCCTCATCATGTGCTGCGTTAACGCGATCCCAAGCCTTGATAACACGTGCCTTACGGTGTGATAATATCAATTGACCAGTTGCATCTTCACGTACGTCAATAAGTACTTCTACTTTATCACCTACTTTAAGATCTGGATTGTAACGGAACTCATTAAGAGAAATCACTCCTTCTGACTTAGCGTTAATGTCAATGATTGCATCACGATCAGTAATTGTAATTACTGTTCCTTCTACTACATCGTCATCAAGTGTATCTACAAAGTTTTGAGCTACTAGCGCTTCAAACTCTTCAAGTTGCTTGTCATCTACAGTGTCGATTCCTTCTTCGTACTTTTCCCAGTTAAAATCTTCAAGAAATTTCTTTGGGTTCTCTTGAGCTGGAGATAGCTCAACTTTTGGTGCTACTACTGCAGCGTCTTCCTGAACTTCAGGATTTTTTGTTTCTTCAGCCATTTGCTAAAATTTGCATCCACCTAAAAACAAGCGTTTTATAGATAGATGGGTTTTGTATTTTACGTTTCTGCGAAAGCTTAATAAACCTAGAAACCGTAAAAGGGTTTGTTTTGATTTTTAAATACCTCTCTGGCAGCTTTCTAAAGGTGGCCAAAAAGGAGTGCAAAAATACATCCTTTATCTTGATTTACAAAGGGGTTGTGAGATAAAAAAGCGTCTCCATAATTATCCTACATTCCTAGAATAACTAACTTACTGTTCAAAGGCTATTAAGCCCTCTACTTACAAGAATTAAAGCCATGTGCCTAAGCTTATTGCATACAACATTATAACGTAAATTTCACATAAAAATAACAAGCCTAAAGGAAAACCGTAAAATATTATAGAATTGTAATCGTAGATTTAACCCTTCAAATTGTATTTACGTACCAGAGAGGTTATAACTAGCTTTTTTCGCTTTCGCGAAAGCGTAGGTCGTTTGATAAGATATTACAAATCAAATAAAAACATAACTATGAAACTTTTTCTAAACTTCCTTTTAGCTTCTACACTCTTACTTACCTCTTGTGATAGTGATGACGATACCACAAATACAGATAGCCTATCTACACTTACAGACTTGAATGGTGAAACTGGTCTATCATATGACGAAAGTTTAAGCAAGTGGACAGGTTTAAAAACTGACAATGGAAGATCATACATCTATCAAACAGACATTATCTCCTTTACAGGTGATGGAAGCACTACAGAAATCAAAGTGATAAATAACAGTGTGGTCTCTAGAGTATACCAATCCTTTACTATAAATGGTGAGACTGGAGAAAGAACAATTACAGACACCTATTCTGAAAACGAAGCTGCTTTAGGAACTAACCAAGAAGGAGCTGCACCGCTTACAATAGACGAGTTATACAATTCTTGCGCAAGCGAATACCTCGTAGTAGATCAAGAGAACAATGCGATATACTTACAGACTGAAGTAAATGGCTTACTTACATTATGCGGTTTTACACCTAATAATTGTGCCGATGATTGTTTTACAGGTGTTTCTATAAAAGCATTTGACTGGATTAACTAGTCATACTTTACAGTACATTATATACCTATTAGGTAGACTACTTCAAAAAATATTTTTCCTAGCGTGACTCATACATCAGCAGCTGTAATTGAAGAACAACAGTCCCCAAAACTGCTAATACTATAATGTATTTTATTTTACAAATAATATATATATTAAGGAAAACCACAAATTAGCATGAGTATCTATTTGTAGATTGGCTATCAAAAATCTATTTTATACTCTTGCTTTACGAAGTAGACTGTTATAAATAACTTATGAAAACAATAAAAATACTACTGTCTATAATTTTTATATTATTAGTGAGTACAAGCTACGGTCAAAACTATAATTTTGATAAAATTGTAAAGAGCAGTTTTTCCACACAATCATTTCCCAATCAAGAATGGACTCATTTTTTTAATTCTGAGGATGATTCATATCATATGCATATATACAAACGCAATGATTCTCTAGTCTCTAGAATTTTTGATACCAAAGAAAATGAGGAGCATTACTTTCACATTGATAAATCGAATTCTTTAAATTTTATTGAAACAAACAACTTATCAAAAAAAGTAAATGGAAATAAATTTGAATTCTCTAAAATAGAAGAGCGTAAAGGAAATAAGGAAATCACTTTTAAAATTCTCAACGACAGAGATAAAAAAATTGCTAATTACAAGTTTATGATTAAAGAAACTGATGAAGATTTTTTCTCAATATTTAAGCTATCTGCTCTTGAGAATCAATTATTCAGTAAAATCAAACCTTCCAAACACTTTATCGTTTTAGAAGCTAAAGGAAATTCAACCAAATACAAACTTAATTCCATTGAGGATATAAATTTGACAGTTAAAATTCCTGAGTAAAACTAATGCTACCACTAGACATAAAACCCCGACAAACAATAATGAAAACATTAAAAGAACAAACAGACGCCAAAATTGAAGCTGGAAGACAGGCAAAACCTGACTTTATGAAAGGCGTAGATAAAGTTATCGAGGAGGCTAAAGCTTTTCTTACTGGAAAGGATGCGCTTCAAGTAGGTGACAAAGCACCAGAGTTTGAACTTCCTAATCCTAAAAAGCAGAAGATATCTCTCACCACTTTATTGAGTCAAGGTCCTGTTGTGGTTACATTTTATCGCGGTGATTGGTGTCCTTATTGCAACTTACAACTACGAGCATTACAGTCAAAACTAGAGGAAATTCGCACGCTAGGCGCAACACTTGTTGCCATAAGTCCACAGGTGTCAGATGGATCTATGACAGAAAGTGAGATTAGCAATATGGAATTTACGGTACTATCTGATCAAGATGCAAAGGTTGCTTCTCTATATGGCGTATCCTGGGAGGTGCCAGCATTTTTAATGGACCACATGAAGGTAGATAGAGGACTAGATCTGGATAAAATCAACAATGGCAAAGGCAGCATATTACCTATCCCTGCCACTTTTGTATTGAATAAAGAAGGTATAGTTACATGGAGTTATGTAAATGTTGACTATAGAACACGCTCCGAGCCTAATGACATCATTGAAGCTCTTAAAGCAATTTCTTAAAATAGAACTAGTGATAGTGCAAACCGTTGTTCGAACTCTTTTATCAATGTTACGGAAAATCTATATAATCGCAATTATGCTTTCCTTTACTAGCTGCGATTCTAGCAAACACATACAAGACCATAAGAGTAGTGAGAACACAAGTACAGCAATAGAAAAATTGAATCGTAGTAGTTTTGTAAATGACTTTCTTTCTTTCTCTTATCCCGCATCATTCAAGACCTCTTATCAAGCACACGAGACTTTAAAAGTAAACACGCTAAAGGGTGATAGCACGACTATCGTGATTTATGAAATGGATCAAGAATTAAAACTTGAAGATTTTGCAAGAGCGTTCATTAATAACATGAATACATCTACTCAAGAGATAAATAGTCTAGATTTTCAATTAGGTAATGACACACTGCCTGCAAAGAAAGCAACCATAAACAATAGTAAAGAGGTACTAATCCTAGAGGTGAAAAACTCAGCCAAAAAAACATTGTTTGTGAGTTTTGAAAAACTCATGACAAAAGACGGAGATTTTACAGAAGAAACCAAGTCAACAATGCAATTGATCAACTCAACAATTAATTATAAATAATCCAGCAATCCTAAGAGCACATATTTATAGCCCGCCACAAACAATGATTAGTATTAGAAGAGTATGGATTGGAGCACCTTTGAGATAGACAATAAACTATTTAAATGGGGACAAACATTTAATGATGTCTTTAAAATCTTTGGGCGTGAAAACCTCAACAAGAGTACAAGTTCTTGGAAGCTTCACAAAATACCTTCAAACGGGTTTTTAGGCTTAGAAGCTGTTTCATGTGAATTCTACGGGCCTTCTTATGACAGACCTATTTCCTCCATTTCATTTGGATTAAAACCTATCAAAAAGGGATGGTTTCAACAGCACCAAGTGCCTTATATGAAGCAGCTCACATCTATACTAGGCGAACCTCATAACGTTCATAAGAATCCGCTGCCGGATGGTAAAAAGTATAACGAGGTATATAGCAGCGGCAGTGTTATTTATGCTGCACACTGGTGGTTTGGCGATATTAGGATTGGCCTCTCTGTCTATGGAGGTATTAGAAATGAGTCATTAGGAAAAACAGCGGCACTCCTCTATATAGGTTGGTATAATGAGATAGCAATGGCTAAGCCATACATCAATGAGTATTATGATAGAGAAGCTCGCATAAGCAAGCAGCTCACTCTAGTAGAAACCTTTACACTCAGCTATGGCCAATTAAAAACACTCCGTAGATCTTATGAGCTACCTAGTGATTTACTGGCAGATAAGGAAGATGAAGTTCACGCAGCACAACTCGCTTTGTATCACGCTAAGGTTTATAGAACCCCAAAGGAGCTAGCACAACAAATGGAACCCAACCAGCTACGGCTTTTATCTCTAGACACTACCCAGCAATACGCACTAGCCACTATGCACGACTTCACGGTATTTGACTATGATAGCGAGCTCGTCTTTACTAATGTACTACCAGCAAAAGGAGCCGGAGCTACAGAGATCACTGTAAATAACATAACATATAGAGACAGTCCTAATAGTGTCCCGTTATCTCAACTCAAAACCAAACTCAAAGCTTTAGGATTTACCATTAAAACCGCCGAGTTTTACGATGCTTGATGATTACAAATGGCGTTCATAATAACTTTATCAAACTAGCAGCTTACAGCATATTCTGATTAAAATGAGTTGAACTACGCTTTCGCGAAAATGTTCTTACAATCACTATTTCTAGTAGCGTTACACGCTGCGCTAGATTTACAAATAAGTGTATATTTAGACAATCAATCAAAAAACAATCAACTGCAGGCCGTCTAGCAATCGCAATACGTATCAAGGTGCGTTGCTTTCTTTATGCTGCGCCTGTGGGAAGCAATAAGAAATATGATAAACTACAAATGGACTAAAGGATTTTTCTCATCAACATCTGAATTATATTCGAGTGAGAAAAAAATAGGAGAGCTCAAAAAAGAAGCATTTAGCACCACTTTCTATGGAATGATAAACGAATCTCATTATAAATTCATGAAGAAGGGACTGTTTGACTCTGGAATGGATATTATGGATTTAAAATCCAAAAATATAATCGGTAGGATAACATTTAATTCTTAGAATGCTAAGACACAAATATTGTTGGACAATGAAAAGTTTGAATGGAAGTCAGATAGTTTTTGGAATAACAAATGGAGTATACTAGAGGACAATAAGAGATTGATGGAGTTCAAAAAATCAGGCTTAAGCGATGGATATATAAAGGCAACTACTACAAACGACTTACTTTTAATTACAGGTTTATTATCAATCAATTACTATCAAAAAGTAGCAGCTTTTATCATCATAATGACTTCTATAATAATTAATTCTTAACCTTCTATCGTCAAGATTATTTTAAAGTATCATAGATTGGTTAAATGATCTATCTACTATTATCACTTACGGGCTCTTAGGCAACCTCGATGACTATCAATAGATAGACATGCTTCATGCTCTAGCCTCTTAAGAACAATACTATCGACAATCTTTAAACACCATCTTAGTAGAATAAATATATCCAGATAGACCTTGATAATTTAAAATTGGTAGTGCTAGTCAGAAATGCTGTTATCGCAATAATGGCAAAAACTAGTAAAGGTGATAAATCAATAAAATACCAAAATACCACAAGGCTTGCTATCATTTGAGCCGCAGCGAGCGCATAGCTTACAAACATAGCACCAAAAAAGAAACCAGTTTCTCTTTCAAACTTATAATTACATTCTGGACATCTTTCATTCATTGTTGGGATTTTCACCAATAAAACGTTACCACCATTCTTAAAAATCTTTCCATTTTTACAATTCGGACACTTACAATTTAATGCTTCTATTATTTTACTCATCACAATATGTTTTATGATGCAAAATTAAGAGTGAAACTAATTAGGAACCTTATAGAATGTTCGCACATTTTTGTACTTTTAGGACATTTAAGATGAAAATACCTGTTCTTAATATTAGTCAATTTAAAGAATCTGCACCTCTCAATGATGTGTATATCAATTCTTTTTCAGACCACATACAGCGCAACAAGGATTTAATTAATAAACCACATAGTCACAACTTCTATCTATGTGTACTATTTACGGAAGGTACAGGTACCCACGAGATCGACTTTAATTCTTACAGTATAAATCCAGGAAGGGTATTTTTCTTAAAACCAGGGCAAACTCATTTTTGGAAATTTGAGACACCACCACAAGGATACATCTTTTTCCATTCTCAAGAATTTTATGATTTTAAGTTCTTAAACCACAAGCTACATTCATTTCCTTTTTTTTACTCGAATCAAAACCCTCCTTTTTTAGATATCACTCCAGAAAATCTTCAAAAATTAAACCTCAAATTTAAAGAAGCTTATACCGAATATTCAGAAAACAATCTTTTAAGAGAGTTAAAAATAGTAAACTCATTAAACGACATTTATATAGAATTAACAAGAGTATATACCGTTGATATCAATATAGAAAAACTCAGTTCGCCCGGCTATATTAATATACTTGAAGCTTTGGAGCATTTAATAAATGACCAATTTAAAAGTGAAAAACTCCCTAAATTTTACGCTGATAAATTATGTATTACTACCAAGCATTTGAACAGAGTAGTAAAACAAACAATTAATAAAACAACAAGCCAATTAATTTCTGAAAGGATCATTCTAGAGGCAAAAAGATTGATTGTACATTCTCACGAAAATTTAGCCAATATTGCCGAAACACTAGAATTCTCAGACTACGCCTATTTTTCAAAATTCTTTAAATTAAAAACAGGTATGACGCCTTTAGACTTTCGTAAAAAGTATTTTTAATGATCAATATTTTTAGTTCGCTTTCGCTAAAATATGCTCACAATAACTATTTCTAGTAGCGCTGTGTGTGGATATAGATTTATAAATAGGTGTATATTTAGATAAATTTATTAAGAAATAACAACAGACAGGAAGATGCAAAAAGTGTAATAATGACTTTATGCAATCACCTATTAATCATATATAAATGTACTCTGAACTTCCTAAAATAATCTATAAATATAGAAGTTGGAAATCTGACTTTGACAAAGAGTTAATAAAGGACAATGTTTTATTTCTAACTTCACCGAAATACTTCAATGATCCTTTTGATTGCCGAATTCCTGATAATATTTATTCATTAAATACCGATGAAAAAATTAAGGAATATGCTGAATTAAGTATTAATAAATTAATTGAATTAACAGATGAAGAATCTTTAAAAAGGAAAAACGATTATTACGACCAAATAAAAAGTGATATTGATAAATTTCACAATAAGCTTGAAAAAATCGTATTTGACAGACAAAACGAGTATTCTGGAGTAATATCTTTATCTGCAATATGGAATAATATTTTAATGTGGTCACATTATGCAGATAATCATAGAGGTTATTGCGTTGGTCTAATTGAAAAAAGATCAGAAATAATATTAAAGTAGGAATGTTTGGCCTTGTGAATTATGATAATAATGATGACCTCCCTTTTATTAATCCTCTTGAACAAAATATAGCTCAAAAATCTGCGAATAGAATTCAAAATAAGGCAAGGAACTGGAAATACGAGAAGGAGTATAGAATATCAAAATTGTTCTATCCAGACTCACCAACCGATGAGGATAGAAAGTTGCGATTTGAAAATGATTGTTATACAGAAATAACTTTAGGAATAAATATATCACAAGAGGATAAAGAAGAAATAATTGACATTGGTAAAAGAAAAAACATAACAATTTATCAAGCAAAAAAGATTCCTTTCAAATTTAAAATTAAAAGAGTTGAAATATAATTTGAGTTAAAAATCAAGATTACTTCTACTTTATTTCCACAAATTAAATCCTCAATTTGATTCACTAAAGTCTCAAATCACTTCACATTTTCGCGAAAGCGCACTTATTTTTTTTACCACGTATCATAGCGCACAAAAATCTCACAACAATAAAAAGGCAGCAATATAGTATTGCTGCCTTTCCTTCTTTGGAGCCCCCTAAACCCCATTCTAGCTTTGCTTTCGCGAAAGCGTAGAAATCTTTAAACCGTTGTTAGTCTACTCCTTGTGCATCGCTTATGACACGGTCTATAAAGTCTGTATTGATATGCAGTAATCTTGCTAGGTTGTATAGCACGATAATCTCACTGTCATCTATCTCGCCATCTGCATAGGAAATGATAGATAGATCTCGTAGTAAATTGAGTTTTTGCATGACCGAGAGCACTATGTGTAAATCACGTGTGAGCTCTTGTACCTCGCTTATCATCTCATCTTCTGTGAGTCCTTTTATGGTCATCATACAATTTGCAAAAACCTTAGGCGCTACAATACTGCTCAATGCTTGGATCTCTGAGTCGTCTACCACGCCATCTGCATTAGAAATGAGGTAACCTCCTAAGAACATTAAACGCTGTATTTTTTCTGAATGCTCGCTTTCGTCCTCTAGGTTTTCTGGCTCCATTAATGACATAATGCGCTTGATTTCTAGCTCCATCGCCTCTTCTGTAATCTCACCCTTGATGGTATCGTTAAAGGCTGCATAGGTCTCACTCTTATTAAAAAGCTCGAGTGCCTTAATCCTAAGCGGACTAAAAGGATGCGTGCTATACCAGTCTGAAGGATCGTGATTTGAATCGTTTAACACTTCCTCAAGATCACTAAACTGCTCTATGTATGCATTAAGCTGGAAGTCTAGAGAATCTGTAGTTACTCCAGAAGAAAGCTTAAAGAAAGTGCGTCCTACGGCTTCAAAATCTTGACAACATAGCAGTCCTGCTCTATCTGCGCTTATCTCTGCATTTCTGTTCCACGCAAATAACTTCATCGCGTGTATAGGTGCGAGATCATTCTCCCCGTGATCAAGTATCTGTCTCACTGGGTAGTCAAAGTGTTCAAATAGCACATGCCCTATCTCATGCCCTACTACAAAGGTGAGCTCATCTTTTGAGAATCGCTCCAGTATTCCTGATGATAGAATGATGTATAATTTATTATCATCTGGTGGATAGCATGAGGCATTAAACATATCACTTTGATATACAAAAAACTCAATATCTGCCTTAAGCTTCAAGGTTTGCTTGCAGTGTTCTCCTATCTCATGGAGCATGGGCGCAAGTGTCTTTGTAAGTCTTAAACTAGATTTTAATAGGTGTTTTCTAGACTTAAACTTGCTATTACCTTTATTTACTTTTTCTAGCGTCTTTTGAATCAACTCGTCTTTTTGAAAAGCGATTACATAGTCTCTATCTCCATCATATACGAGTAGATTTAAATCTACATCTGCCCTTTTATTTGTATAAATTTCTGGTTCTTGCTCTACAGTGGCTTTGTGATTGAGTGCATTTATTTCTTCAATACGTTTTGCATATGCAGTCGCTAGCTCTGATGTTATATTTTGAAAATCTACACTTGCTTCTTGTAGTTTTGCATGATCTCCAGATGCTTGTGCATCGCTTAGCTCGCTTAACATTTTATCTTGTGCAGTAGCTAGCGCTGTTTGATGTTCTTTTTCTAGTGCTGAGAGTGTTTCTGATGTGTATGACATATTGTTAAGCTTGAACGGTTATTTTTGAATTAGATAGTTTCATGAGCCTTCCCTTGAGGTCAAAGATTCCAAGAATTTGATCTTCGCCTTTTTGAGCGATAATGTTATTGCCTGGTAGCTCTACCTCATAACCTTTCTTTTTAAGGTAGAAATACAGACTGTATTTGTGAGGGAAGGAATAGTTTGCAGCAATAAATGTGAAGTGAGAGCATAACAAAGCCGGTGCAGTTCTCACCTTACTCTCTACTTCTTCTGAAGTAATGGTCACATACACAGTGATGCCTTTAAAAGGTAGCGCGAGGTAACAGCTTTCCTTTGCCATTACTGAGGCAATGGTCGCAAAATAAATTCCTGGGTCTGAATCGATCTCTAATTTTGGCGCTATAAAATCCTCAATATTACACGCCTTTCCTAATGCTTGTACTGCCTGTGATGTTTGTAAAAACTTTTCTGGGATACCGCTTTGATTATTTGCCCATGCCCATAACCAGCTTTTCTCATTTTCTGAATAGGTTCCTAGTACTTGAATGTCAAAGACCTTATCATCACCAAAGGTTACTTTACCCTCAAGCATGTCACAACTCCATCCTAAATCTTTTACCAACTCATCAAATATTTCTTGCTTTTCAAGTGATAATGCAATAGACTGGTTATACAATTCTTCAATAGTCACTGTAGACTCGCCAGTCTCCTTCTGACCACCAGTAGCAGCTGTGTCTGATGTATTTGCTGTGGCAGCTTCTGTAGTTCCCTCTGCAAACTCTTCTAGTTTTTCTTCTAGAAGTGACGTAATGCGTTCAGCTCTTTCTTCTACTTTATCTGCGTTTACCACTGGGCCGTGATTAATTTTCAAAACACCTTCTTCAAAGGTGATAGCGCGTTCTAGATTATGCTCATCATTTTCATTGACAATTACTACGCTCTTAAGACCTGACTTTAAAAGCTCTACTCCCATAGCGTCCTCGCAAATCACCTTAAAGGCTTCTATTAACGGTAAAAAGTAAATTTTAGGGAATGTATCATTATACAGGTGAGAGAAACGATCTTCCATTAACGTGTTCCACTCTATTTGTAAAGGCACTGTATAACCAGCTGCTCGGTTGATTTCGGTTTCTAATTGTGGAAATACTTCTTTTTGAAATGCTTGAATGATTCTTTTTTCTTTAAGTCCCATAATGTTGTGTTTTTATAATTGATAAAATTGTTTTTATAATAATTGAAGTAATTTTTCTTCTAATAATGAAGAAAGGTTTTGAGGCAAGGCTTTGTGTATTGCAATTGATATAGTTAGTGTGCTTGCCTCAATAGTAAGTTGTAATTTTTCTGCTTGTTGTATGACGATGTTGTCAACACCTAGCCAAGCTTCTTTTCCTAAGCTGTCTTTTGTAATTGACTCTATACAGTTTTTAAATGCTACAAATAGGTCTTGAACATTAAGTCTATTATTCTCCTCTTTGAGATCTAATGCTTCTACATTGACATGTTGAATCTGACTTCCTAACTGTGCTTTTTCATTTTTTAACCAGATTTTGAGTTGTAGTACTGTCAACTCATTTGAAGTGGATGATAATGGTCTACTTATCGCTCCTTGTGACAGCTCCACGACCATTTTTTTAGGTTGTTTTACTGTAACCATTGCAATGCTATGCATGTGTACATAGGATATTTCTTCGTTTTGAGTGCGTAAACAGATAGCTGTAGTGTGATTATCATCTTTTTTTAGATCAATGAGTAACCCCTCTAGGTAGACTCCGTTAGTCAGTGAAATCGCTATTAAAACGTCTTCTTCTTTTTTGAAAATAGACTGTAGGACTCCCTCTAACGTCTGGGCTACAAACGCTTTATAATATGGTGATGTATTCATGATGTAAACTGGTTTATGAGTCCTCTATGAGGTATTTATAATCATCTGGCAATTGCTCCATGAGATCAAGGAATATGTTATCACGGGAAATCGTTTTATAATCGTAGTATGACATGATTTTTAAATCCAGATCATCATAATCCATTTTTACTAAGAACATACCAGCACCCTCTGTTAAGTTATTAGGATTTTGAACTCCTTCACGAGGCTTGTGCTTCTCGATAGCCAAGTACATCGAACTTAAATCTGATTGATGTACCCATATTCGGTTTAAAAAAACTGGCGCATTAGGTTTTGAAAATTCTTGTTGCACCATTTGATCAATAGCATCTGCTTTTGTTGATCCGTAATTATTGATGATTATGGAGTTAGGATGATATCTATACGACTCCCTACTATCATCATAATTATTAGGTTTTACGATTAGTTCATAAAAACCTTTTCGCTCGGCTTTCAGCCTGAAATCAACACGTGCCTCTCTCGTCCAGGTATTGGGATATTTATCTAATACACTGCAAATTTTATTTGAGAAGAATTGAAAATCATCAAAAGAGGGGTCTTTATCTAGTGTGATGTTGATTTCATGATTAAAGACATTTACCTCCATGGCTACTACATCATCATCTAAGACTTGATACATCTCTTCTCTTAACAGAATTTCTTCTTTTTGATATTGTGTTAACGCCTCAATACTTCTGTCTTCTTCATAAAAATCGGGAACATACACATCATTATTTTTTGCATCCCATCTAAAATTGATCACAATCTCTGGATTTTCTTTAAGGCTCAATTCTACCCAGTAGAGGTTAGGATTCATTGTTGCTGTATTAAAATTCCTTTTAAAAGTTAGGATATCATATTTGTTATGATGATGCGTGTTTAAATACGTGTCAAATCCTTTTTTTGCGTTAGCATTAGAAACTCCGCAACTTCCTAAAAGCAGTAATACTGCTATAAAAATTAATGAAACAATAAATCTATACATACCAATACTTCTTACTAGTTCTACTTAAATGACACCTTCAACTACAAGTTGTTTTCTAATATAGTAGTGAGCACTTTTGTTCTGCTCTCCACATTATCTGCGTTTATTATTGGACTGTGATCCAAGGTTAACACACCATTAGAAAATGTAAATCCGTTTGCAGGATTGTGGTGATCTTTAGTATTAATAATATGTATTTCTTTTAAGCTCTCGGCTAAGGCTTCCTTACCCATCTCATCTGCGGTGATTGCCTTAAAAGCTTCTATAAGTGGTAAGAAGTAAATTTTTGGGTAAGAATCGCTATAAAGATGTAAGAAGCGATCTTCAAATAATGTGTCCCATGCTATGTTAAAAGTAACATCAAAACCTGCTGCTTCAATGATCGCTTTTTGTAGTTGTGGAAACTGCTCTTCTTGAAATGTTTTAGTAAATCTTTTTTCTTTTAATCCCATGATATTTTGTTTTTAAAGTTGTTATCTACTTCAAAACTAAGACAGGGATAAGGGTATTCTAGCAAGCGTTTTACATTCGCTATTTTTGGTTTTATAAGTGCGTTTAAAGTGTATCTAGCACTTGTTTTAAGTACGACTTTTTGCGTGTAGCTACTGGTATTTCCTCACCGTTTGTAAGATGTACTGTATTATTAGCATTAATAGTCTTAATGTACTTTATGTTTACTAAGTGTGACTGATGCACGCGTACAAAGGTGTGCTCGCTTAGTATATTTTCATAGTACTTAAGATTACGAGCGCTCATTATGGTTCTATCTACTGTATGAAAGACCGTATACGCTCCATCAGACTGGCATCGTACGATATCTTTAGTTTGTAAAAAATATTGTGCCTCTGCTGTCTTAATTAATAGGGTTTTCTCAATCTCTTTTTGATTGATCTCTGAGACTTTATCTACCGCATTTTTATAGACTTGCTCTTTTTTATAAGCGACTCTAAATCTATTTATACATTCTGATAGCTCATCAGAATCAATAGGCTTCAACAAATAATCTATGGTGTCAAATTTTATAGCTTTTATTGCAAATTCATCATAAGCCGTTGTAAAGATTATTTTAAAATCAATACTATCAAGTGCTTCTAGTATTTGAAAAGCATTTCCTCCTATTAGTTCTATATCTAGAAAAACAAGATCAGGACTTTCTGCTTTTAAAAATGAGATTGCTTCTGGGACATTATCAATTTTGGCTATCACATCAATGTCCTTTTGCGTGTACCGTATGAGTTTATCTAATGTGTTTAAGGCATTAAACTCATCTTCTATAATAACTGCTTTAATCATTACTGCTTTAATTTAAATGAGACCTTAGTACCTGTGGGATTCTTCTGTTCATCAAAGAGATCTTCAATTATAAATGATTTCTCCTCCCCCATTTTTCTCATTTTTAAACGTTCTTTAAAAATAGCGGTTGCGTGTAACTCTTCGGTCACTTTCTCTTGCTTTACTTTTGCAGATCTTCCTACTCCATCGTCTACAATAACAAATAATAGCTGCTTTGCCTCTTTTTCTATTTTAATCTCTAGCGCTCCTCCTTCTTTTCTTTCTTTAAGGCCGTATTCGATAGCATTTTCAACAAAAGGTTGCAACATCATAGGTGGCACTTTAACCTCTTTAGGATTGATGTCTGGATCATGATGAATTACATAGGTAAATGCATTATTAAAACGCAGTTGCTGGGTTTCTATATAATTAGAAATCATTGCTATCTCTTTATCTAAAGTGATAGACTCCTTCCTTACGTAATCAAAATTTTGCCTGATGAGCTTTGAGAATTTTGCAATATAATTAGATGACTTTATAGCATTCCCCTCTAGTGTAATATTTTGAATAGCAGCCAGCGTATTAAAAATAAAGTGCGGATTCATTTGCGCACGCAGTAAGCTTTGCTCTAGTGTCGTGGCTTTATTTGCTGCTCTCAATTTTGCACTATACACATAAAAACCTATAGCAACTAAGAGTGCAAGAAATAACAAAACGATACTTATTAATAGCCATTTGTTTCTAGCATTAATCTCCTTTTGATGCTCGATTTCTGTTTCCTTTTTCTTTACTTCATAATTGACATTTGCAAACTCTAAAAGATTGTCCTGCTCTAACCTACTTACATCTAGCTGCAGGCTATCTCTAATTATTTGATTATTTAAAGCTTGTGCATAATCACCATAAAAAAGCGAAACCGCCACCAGCCTGTCTCTCACATTAATCTCTTCCTTTGCATTCTTATTAGATTGATAAATATGAAGCGCCTTATCGTAATTAACGCGAGCAGAATCAATCTCTGAGGTCAATAAAAACAAATTACCCAGCCCTTTATATGGTGCTGCATTGATAACATTAATATTCTTATTTAACCTGACAGCTCCTCTCAGAAACTGTTCGGCATTCTCATATTTTCCTGCTTCTATGTATGTGTATCCTATATTATTGAGCACACTTACTAATATCTTGGGATCACCCTTAGACTGACTCAGATTCATAGCTTCGGAGTAGCTATTTAATGCCTTGTTATATTCTTTTAACTCTAAGTATATACTCGCTTTATTATTCTTTATCGCTATAATAGAAAGCGTGTCTGCTTGCTTGGAGTATAAACTATCTGTTGCCTCTATGTAAGACAGCGCCTTCTCATAATCTTTTAACTGGTAATGCAATTTAAATAATTGATTGTACGCCTTACCTTCTATACGATTATTATCAATGAGTTTGGCTAGGTGCAACGCTTTCAAAGCATAAGCCTGCGATCCTTCTACATCTCCCATATGTAAAGAAGCGCCACTTAGCGTGATTAAGGCGCGACCTTCATTATAACTATCATTTAAGTTTGTAAAAAGCTCATAGCTTTGCAACTGCGTATTAAATGCTTCCTCATAATGATAACTCACATATTGAGCTTCTCCTTTTTGAAACAAAAGTAATGCTCGTTCTCGCACACTAAGATCTTCATGGTCGTTCAGCAAACTATCTAGTATCACAATAGATTGCTCAGGTTGTAATTGTACCAGACTATCCATAGCAGCCAGTTTTTTCTCAACACTTGGACTAATCGTATTTTCCTGTGTACAGGCAGCCAGAAGTAACAGCAAGCACACACTAAAACCACATAGCTTTAGTATTCTATAAATTGTCATCATAAACAAAAATCTGGATATTGATTTCATGAGTTAGCACAAGTGAGTACTCATCGTGAATAAATGTGATAGTTATTATTTTCAAACACAATCAAGAGCTCAACAAATATAACCTTATGATGTAATCTATTAAAGATTATTAGAATGTCATCTGATAAATTATAGCCTTCAAAAATGGATGCTGCCATTGTTATGCTTTCGCGAAAGCGTGACTCAAAACTAAAATAGACAGACCTGTCTGTTTTTGAATATTTTGTGCTACATTTGCTCAATGAAACACGCCGAAGTAAAAAGTAGAATTATAAAAACCGCCTCAAGCTTATTTTATAAGAACGGTTATAATGCTACAGGTATCAATCAGATTATTGCTGAAGCTGGTATTGCAAAAGCGACTCTCTACAATCATTTTAAATCTAAGGAAGAGATTTGCTTAGCATATCTCAAACATAAAAACGTAAGCTTTCTTGAAGATTTTGAAGCGTTCACTACTTCAAAAACACAAGGAAAAGAACAACTCCTTGCTATCTTTGACTTCTTGACACTCTTCTATCAGCAGAAGGATTTTAATGGTTGCTGGTGCATTAAGACCGTGTCAGAGATACCAAAAGATAACAAGATCATAAGAGACGAAATCCAGTTACAGAAAAACACTTTCATTGCTCTTATCACAAAACTTGTAGCGGCTAATATCGAAGGAATAAATGAACCTCAAACAGCCTCTCTCGCTAGACAAATCTATTTACTTTATGAAAGCGCTGTAGGAGAAAGTCACCTGCACCAAGAAGACTGGCCTATTCTAGAGTCAAAAAATATTTGTGAACGACTCATCACTTAAAAAAATTTACAACTAAAAAGACAGACTTGTCTGTCTTTAATTCAAAATAAATAATTAAATAATTAAACTATGAAAGAATTTGAAAACAAAGTAGCCTTAGTAATTGGTGGAACAAGCGGTATCGGTAATGCGACTACAAATACATTACTTGAAGGTGGTGCAACGGTACACGTAGTGGGTAGAAACACAGATAAAATAAGTGATGCTCCTAACCTTATCAAACACACCGTGAATATCTCAAACACACAAGAAGTGGATGGTTTAGTTGCTAAAATCAGCGAGCTAGAAAACTTAGATTATCTTGTAAATGCTTCTGGAATCTTTGGCCCTAAGCCATTTTTAGATCACACAATGGAAGATTACAACTCTTACCAAGATCTTAATAGAGGTTTCTTTTTTATCACGCAGAGTGCTGCAAAGAAAATGAAAGCTACTCAAGGTGGTTCTATTGTAAATGTAGGATCTATGTGGGCTAAGCAAGCAGTAAAAGCAACTCCATCTTCTGCATATTCTATGCAAAAAGCAGGATTACACTCCCTCACGCAACACCTAGCAATGGAACTTGCCGAGGATAACATACGTGTAAATGCAGTATCGCCTGCTCTTGTAAATACTCCGGTATATAACAGCGTTTTTGGCGGTGAAGAAGAAGCTCAAAAAGCGCTCGTAGGTTTTAATGCTTTTCACCCAATAGGACGTTTTGGTGAGGCTCAAGACATCGCAAACAGTATTACATTCTTACTTTCTGATAAAGCAGCATGGGTAACGGGTGCCATATGGGACACTGATGGCGGTGTAATGGCTGGAAGAAACTAAATAACTATACATATTCACTCAAAGCCATAGCTCGTATTGTACGAGCTATGGCTTTTATTGTTTATGAGCACTATGTGTTTTTAAATGAATATTTCTCTTTTTCCACCTCTTTGCGGAAATCCGTAGCGAGATTCTAAAAAGAGTTTGTAGTTTCGTCTTGAGAAGCTATGACAATACATTAAACATAATGACAACTGTGTTGTTTTACGCTTTCGCGAAAGTTTAAATTAAGACATTACTAAACATCAACTAATCAATAAATGGACAGAAGAAAACTCAAATCAGTAATAGATCAAAAAAGAGAAAGAAATAAACATTTAAATGTTCAAATCAATTACTTACAAATAGTCGAAGAAGAGCTGTCATATAATAAATTTTTACGCTTTTTCAGCACCACATACCTCATTATCAAACGATTTATATTAATTACAGTATCATTATTTTTAATAATTGCTGGACTTGTTACTTATATCAATCCAGATTGGATATATGAAAACACAAATGTTGATGAATTTTTAATAGCCGATACTGAAAAATATTATAAAGATGTAGCTGGTGAAACATTTAAAGATTCCTTAATTAATCTGTCTACTAGTAATTCAGAAATAACACCCAATTCTATATTTGAAAGTTTAGAATACGGATTCAATAAAGCTATTGAAAATGAAGTGCATGAGATAATTATTAGTTTTGGAATTCTTTCAATCTTTATAGGATTTCTCTTGCTATATATCTCTAGGTTGACTAGAAAACTACGTGCACGAAACAAACAAATCGCAATAGCCGAGGAGAAAACATCAACAGTTTTAAAAGAATTTAAAAATATTTTCAATTCTGAAGAATGTGAATTACAAAATCTCGAAGA
Organism: Dokdonia sp. Asnod3-C12; assembly: GCF_045063975.1. Lineage (NCBI taxonomy): Bacteria > Pseudomonadati > Bacteroidota > Flavobacteriia > Flavobacteriales > Flavobacteriaceae > Dokdonia > Dokdonia sp. Asnod3-C12. The sequence continues at coordinate 2,608,548 of NZ_JBEFNY010000003.1, read as the reverse complement.
TATTTATGACTATAACATAGTGGGTGAACAACAACGGAACTAGAAAAACATTCCATTATCATCAACCCCAAACCCCCTATTTTCGCGAAAGCGTAACTAACTATTAGAAACAATAAATCACTTCATCTCATCAATGAAAAACTCCCTAAAAACAGTACTTCTTGTACTAACCTTATTTGTATGTAACACCGCTGTTGCACAAGAAAATTTCAAAAAAACAACACTAGTCAAGAACATCTTCTCTGCATTGAAAAACCAAGATGATACTAAGGTCATAGAAAGTCTGGCTACCAAAGATGACATCTTATACCTCATCCCTATTATACAAGCAAGTTCTAGCGAAAACATACCTGAAGTAGCAATCATAATAGCCAACTTTAAAACAGAAGCAGCCAAGGATTTTAAAGAAGTACTGAGAAAGGGATCGGCCTTTAATGTGCAATGGGAAGACATTAAGTTACAGACGGTTCGTTATGAACCTCAAGATAATAATAAGATTGCTGCTATTGAGAAGGGACATATCATTCTAGTATGCAGTAGCAATGACGTTGACTTTGAAGTGATTTTAAGAAAATCTATCAAAATAAAAGACCACTGGCGATTAATGGGTAGAATGAAGTTTAGACTGCTGTAAGACCTTTGTTATGATAGAAATCTAAATTCCTACCTCAAGAAGATTGCTTAGACGTGAACCATTACATCTCACTACAAAATAGCAAATGGAACATAATTCTACCCACAATAGGTACGTTTTAAGGGTTAAAATACCATATTTAGGCGTTATATGATTATTAAATCACATATCCAAAGTAATACCTACTTTACATCAAATTAACACCCTAACCTGAATATTATGAAGAAAACGCTCTACACCCTAGTTATCTTGCTAGCTATTACAGTCAGCTCTTGTCGTGAGAATAAACCTGAAAATCTCGAAGTAGAAACTACGTTACAGACTATTGATAACGTAGAAGAAAATCTTGACCAAACCAACGAAGAGCTAATGAATACATCAAAAGAGACAGAAGAAGCTCTTATGGCGCTTGATTCATTAAACAATTAATTAAAAGAATTATGAAAAATATAAATAGGATATTAGGACTAGTATTACTAGTGCTTACAGTAACAACAGCTTCTGGCTTTGCACAAGGTAAATCTCAAGAAAAACGTAACGCTAAGGTAAAAGCTTCTAAGGAAAAAGTGCAAGAAGTAAGAGAAGATGCAGATGAGGAGATTGAAATAAAGGAAGAGAAATCAAGAAAATTTCAGAAAAAAGGAAAGAGTAAAGCAAAAGAAATAAAGGAACAGAAAGATTTAAAAAGCCCTAAAGATGAAGCATATGAAGAAACAGATGATTATGACTCAAAACCTTTAAAGGAGCAAAAAAAAGAGAAGAAAATAAAGAAAGAAAAGGAGAACAAAGGAAATGCTTATGGCCGAGAGAAAGGTGATATGAGTGGTAAGGAGTTTGGAAAACTTAGAGCAGCAGATGCAAAGGAAAAAATCCAACTTACAAATGAGAACCTTACAGAAAATGAAGAACTACTACGCCGAGGGAAAGAAAAGGTAAAACAGGCTAAAGATAGAGTTATCAAAGAACAAGCAGAAAAAGGTGCAAATAATCCAGACGTTTTAGAGCGTCAAAGAAAGATAACAAAAGCCGAAGAAAAACTTAACGAACTAGAAGCCGTGATTAGACGCGGAAAGGAAAATGTTAAGAAAAACACGACAGTCATTAGAGGTCTTGAGAAACCAAAGACTGACTCGAATAAATAAGCAATACAATATTCAAGAGCCTCATCAAATGATGGGGCTTTTTTAATGGTAGGTTGTGAGTTTGTACATGTAGCTTGACGCCATTAGAGCACTACAATTTTATAAAATGCATTAACAAAGATTTAATCGAAATCCTATTTTCGCGAAAGCGTAATTATCTATCTTTATCTAGCACTTTAAAAACAAGCATATGAAACTTACAGACGATCAAATCAACAATAGACTAGAAGATTTTCCAGACTGGGAGTATGACGATAACGCGATACACACCACGATTGAGTTTGAAAACTTCCGCGAGGTGTTTGCAACCATGACGCGTATTGCCTTTGAGTGTGAGAAAATGGATCACCACCCTACCTGGACAAATACGTATAATGAGCTAGAAATCTCTCTTAACACACACGATGCAGATGGTGTGACAGAAAAGGATTTTGACCTTGCAGCGGCTATAGATGATATTTTAGGCGCATAAAGGACTATAAATTTTAAAGAAATCAACCGATTTCATATTTTTACCGCGATCAATACTTTTTGTATTGATCGCGTTTTTAATTACACTATTATTAAAAAGGAGATTTTTGCTTACGCGAAAATATCTATTACTTTATATACATGGGAAGAGCATTTGAGTTTAGAAAAGCACGTAAAATGAAGCGCTGGAGCGCAATGTCTAAGGCATTTACACGCATAGGTAAGGATATTGTAATGGCCGTTAAAGAAGGTGGTCCAGATCCAGACTCAAACTCGAGACTGCGTGCGGTAATACAGAATGCTAAGGCGGTAAATATGCCTAAGGATAACGTAGAACGTGCCATTAAAAGAGCGTCAGATAAGAGCCAAGGCGACTACAAGGAAGTAATCTTTGAAGGATATGCACAACACGGTATCGCAATACTTGTAGAAACCGCTACAGATAACAATACACGTACGGTGGCAAATGTGAGAGCTGCTTTTAATAAATGTGACGGTAACCTAGGTACCTCGGGATCTGTAGTATTTATGTTTGACCACACTTGTACTTTCCGTGTGAATGCAGAGGGACAAGATGTAGAAGAGATAGAACTTGAATTTATAGACTTTGGTGCCGAAGAAGTTTTTGAAGATGAAGACGGGATACATATCTATGCGCCTTTTGAAAGCTATGGAGCGATACAAAGCGCCCTTGAAGGAAAAGGAATTGAGATCTTAGAATCTGGTTTTGACCGTATACCACAAGTAACTAAGCAACTTACTCCAGAGGAAGAGGCAGATGTAAACAAGCTTATCGATAAGCTTGATGAAGATGATGATGTTCAAAATGTATTCTCTACGATGCAAGCAAATGCAGAGGAAGAAGAGTAAAAATTATACGTTTTATATATATAAAGCTTCAAGGTAAACCTTGAAGCTTTTTTTTGCTTTAAAAACTGTGTATTTCATCGAAAATACAATTCCCCGAATACTAAATATGCCGAAATACGAGATTTGAAAAAATAATCATAGGCTCACTTAACGCTCAAAAGATTAGAAATATAAAAATATCCAGACTTAATCTATTAAGTCTCCTTTATATATTGTTGAAAATTAGCACATTAAAATAACCATCTATCTACTCTTGAAAAAATTCAATATTTTGTTAATTAAATCATAAAATAATTAACAAATTTTAATACATTGTGATGGTAACCCTATTAAATTTTTGATAATTATGAAGAAAATACTATTTAGCGCTGCAGTATTAGCAATGATGTTTACATCATGTGAGAAGGATCAGGATGAATCTCTAGCAGCAGTAGAAGAACAACAAATTGATATGAGTGACTTCTACTTATATACAGAGGACGATAATTCTGGCCGCTCAACTGGCGGAAGAGATTGCCACTCTATGAAAGTTCTTAATGATAAATTAGATAAGGATCCGTCGTTATATGCAAGCATGTATAATGTAGAGTCTAACGTACGTTCTATTATTAATTCACGCTCAAATGCAAAAGGTAAACCAGGAGGTAAGCCAGGCGGTGGTGACACTGGTGGTGGTGATACAGGTGGTGGCACTACTGATAACTTAGGGACTATTAATATCCCTGTAGTTGTGCACGTACTTTATAGTAACAATTCTGAAAATATTAGTGATGCACAAATCGCATCTCAAATCGCTGTTCTTAACGAAGATTTTACACTTCAAAATAGTGATGCTTCATCAGTACCTGCACTATTTGCAGATAGAGTAGCAAATAGCGAGATAACATTCACACTTGATCAAACTATTAGAAAAGCTTCTTCTACAGCAACTTGGGGCACTAATGACGCGATGAAGTCTTCTGCAAATGGAGGGTCTAACGTGGTAACGCCTAGCACACACCTCAATATCTGGGTTTGTAACATAGGCGGTGGAATATTAGGTTATGCGCAGTTCCCTGGTGGTGCTGCAGCTACTGATGGAGTAGTAATTTCTCCTCAGTACTTTGGTAGCACAGGAACGGCTCAAGCTCCTTTTGATGGAGGTCGTACGGCAACTCATGAAGTTGGACACTGGTTAAATCTTCGTCACATCTGGGGTGATGGTCGTTGCAAACGTGATGATTTTGTAGCAGATACTCCTTCTTCTGATCAACCTAACTATAGCTGCCCTTCATTCCCTACTACACACTGTAGATCTACAGATATGACTATGAACTATATGGATTATGTAAATGATGATTGTATGTATATGTTCTCAAATGGTCAAAAGGAAAGAATGAGAGCATTATTTGAAGCTGGGGGAGTACGTAGTGGTTTTATAAACTAACTAAACACTTTCTTTCAAACTACAATACAGCGCCTTTATGGCGCTGTATTTTTATATTTACATATGAAATACTTTCTCTATACCTTCCTCATCATAATGAGTGTGCAAAAATCATGTAGTCAACATACTGATGATAAAATGACAATCAACTACACCGCGCAAACAAGGGGTTTCAATTATGAAATTTCTATTGTCGAGCATACACTTACTTACACAAATAGCTCGGAAAGTATAATAAAGCAACAACGTGCATTATCTACAGACGAAGTAGCGCAAATAACATCCCTTATTAGAGATATTGATTTACCTCAAATAAAGGATCTAGTGCGACCTAGTACCGGCGCGTATACAGATAGAAGTGCTATAGCCAGTTTGCAAATCTCTCCTTCAAAGAGCGAGATGTATAATTCATCTCAATTTGACCATGGCAATCCTCCTACTCAATTAAAAGCTTTAATTACTTATCTCCAATCATTACTGTAGACTTTTCATAAGTCTGAAATTGACGCATAAAAAAAACCCTCAAGATTTTTCTTGAGGGTTTTTTAATGGAATTATGTGACTACTACTCTTGGTATAAATACAAAGATGAAGCCCCTTCTAATTCATTGTTTACAGTTGGAGCAAGATCTCCTCCTGCTTGTACGTTTGCATATGCAAGCACTCTACCTCCAGCATTTGCTCTCTCTGCAATATATACGATATCATTTACTGCATCATACTCTGCTGCTACTGGGTTACCTAAAAAGGTAGCTGCTCCAGCTACACGCACTTGGTTTCCTGCTACTGCAAGAGTTTCTCCATTTGCTACGGCAGCAAATTTGGACTCAAAGTTTGAAATCACGTGGAAACCACCGTCTGTATCTGATGCTGCATCTCCTACATCTGTAAGAATCATTGTACCATTACTCTCTGCAATACCATGTGTTCTTACAATACCTTCTATAGTAATTCTCTTAGAAGGTGTAATTGTTGCATCTGCTGTGTTTGTTGCTGTAAAGTCTGCAAAAACTGCTACATCAGAAGTTTTGTCAACTACTGCATACAATGTATTTCCTACAAATTCGATTCCCCATAAAGCAAAATCAGTAGTTACCGTGTTTCTTAAAGTAAAGTTTCCTCCAGATTTTTGGAAGATAAAAATTCTACCATCTGCTGTTGCTGGATCACCATCTACGTCTGCATTATCTGCAACTACATAAAAATCTCCATTTACAGCAAGGTCACGTGGACTTACTAATACTGCATTACTACTTACTGTTGCAGTAAGATTAATTCCTGCAGTAGACAGCAGTACGTTTCCATAAGCATTTAATTGTAGTCCTGATCTAGATGCCTGAGTTACCTCATCACTAGAACCATCATAATAAATACCTTCTGCATCTGTAGAAACTGTACCAAAGCTAGCAGCTGTTATATTTGAAGTATCTCTCACGTCATATACTGTTACATCACCATCACTATTACTTGATGCATAAAGTTCTGCACGTGAATCTGCAGTTACAACAGTTGATCCTCCTTCATCATCAGATGAACAGCTAGCAGCTACTAATGCTGCTCCTAAAAGTAATCCACAAATTTTTATTGATTTCATAAACGTAATTTTAAAAGTTAAATTGATTATTGTTTTGCATATGTACGTTGAAAAAGGTTTGAGTGGTTTCCTAAAAAATTGAGATTAACACAGTTTAACGATTGGCAGCTTAATTTGGCAATGATTTAAAGACTGCAGTTCTTGTACTTTAAAAGTAATTTCATGGTAATTACTTTCTCATAATCAAAAAATTACAGGCCGATTTTAAATCTGAATAAATAGCCTTCAAATTTTAAAAAGTTAAATATTTGTTAATTACTTGACAAGCTATTTCACTAATTGAAATTTGAGTTTATGTTTGCCGCGCAAAATAAGTTTGTTCAATCGAGCTTATTGCCTACTCTTAATGAAAAACAATTTCATATTCGGGCTTAGGATGATTACAAAGTCTAATCCAACAGCTGCCCAAAGATTTGGGAACCGAATGTTATGGCCGGCTTGTACCATCAATATCGCTATTAAGCGTTTAGAGGAATTTGCATTCTCTCCATTTACTGTTTTTATTTTCCGCATCTGAGGTTCATAGACTTAACCTTTTCTTAAAGGGGATATCTCCCCTATTTCTATACCTTTTATACCTTACACTTTTAAAACTAATTAATGAAGACCAAGTACATTGATCTCATCGAGCAGACGTATTATTTCCCACAAGAGGAATTTAACCTTAATAAAAACCACTTAGAGTTTCATGGCATAGACCTTATGAAACTTGTAGAGCAATACGGTGCACCACTTAAGTTTACTTATTTACCTAAAATCTCTGATAACATACAACGAGCAAAAAAATGGTTTGCAGATGCTATCGAGGCAAATGGTTATGAAGGAAGCTATAACTACTGCTACTGTACAAAAAGCTCACACTTTAAGCATGTACTCAATGAGGCGTTGTCTAATAATATCCACATCGAGACTTCGTCTGCATTTGACATAGATATCGTAGAGAGCTTAAAGGCTGCTGGAAAAATAACAGACGACACCTATGTAATAAGCAATGGTTTTAAACGTGATAGATACGTAGAAAACATCGCTCGCCTAATTAACAATGGTCATAAAAATGCAATTCCAGTAATTGACAATTATGAGGAGATAGAACTACTAAGCAACCAGATTAATGGTAAGTTTAAAGTAGGTATTCGTATCGCATCTGAGGAGGAACCTAAGTTTGAATTTTACACTTCAAGATTAGGAATAGGGTATAAAAACATTGTTCCATTCTTTAATAACCAGATCAAAAATAACGAGAAGGTTGAGCTTAAAATGCTTCACTTCTTTATAAACACAGGTATACGCGACACCGCATATTACTGGAACGAGCTCATGAAGTGTATTAAAGTGTACATTAATCTTAAAAAGATTTGTCCGTCACTTGATAGCCTAAACATAGGTGGAGGTTTCCCTATAAAAAACTCGCTTGCTTTTGAGTATGATTATGCATACATGATTAATGAAATCATCGCACAGATCAAACAAGCTTGTGATGATGCAGATGTAAAGGTGCCTAATATTTTTACTGAGTTTGGCAGCTTTACTGTTGGCGAAAGCGGCGGAGCTATTTATGAAGTACTTTACCAGAAGCAACAAAACGACCGTGAGAAATGGAACATGATTAACTCTTCATTTATCACAACATTACCAGATACCTGGGCTATAAATAAACGTTTTATCATGCTAGCTGTAAACCGCTGGAATGAGGAATATGAGCGCGTATTATTAGGTGGTCTTACCTGCGATAGTGATGACTACTATAACAGCGAGCAGCACATGAACGCGATTTATATGCCTAAATACAAGAAAGACAAACCACTTTACATAGGATTCTTTAATACAGGAGCATACCAAGAGTCTATAGGAGGTTTTGGCGGACTGCAACACTGCCTCGTGCCTTCTCCTAAGCACATCCTTATTGACCGCAATGAAGATGGAGAGATTACCACAGAAGTGTTTGCAGAGCAGCAAACGAGTGAGCAATTATTAGGTATCTTAGGGTATTAAATACGCTTTCGCGAAAGCAAAACAAAAAAACATTAAATCAATTATATAACCACTAACAGTAACAACACCGAGAAAACAACATTCTCACTTTACATCTAACATCTAGTATCACCATGAAAACGTACGCAGGCATACCACAAGAATATGCAGGAGCTGAAAAAGCTAAAATTGTTTTACTTCCAGTTCCTTATGACGGAACTAGTACTTGGGGCAAAGGAGCAGACAAGGGTCCTGAAGCATTTTTACATGCTTCTGAAAATATGGAGCTTTACGACATTGAAACAGGAAGCGAAGTTTACAAACAAGGGATACACCTTGCAGATCCTATCACAGAAAACGCATCACCAGAAGCAATGGTGGAGGCTGTACACAAGATTGTAAAGAAAAACATTAAACGTAACAAGTTTGTTACCATGTTTGGTGGAGAGCATTCTGTATCCATAGGTGCCATTCGTGCATTTAATGAGACTTTTGATAACCTCACAGTACTACAACTAGATGCACATGCAGATTTACGTGAGTCTTATGAAGGCTCTACTTGCAATCACGCATGCGCTGTGTATGAAGCAAACCAAACTACAAATCTTGTACAAGTAGGAATACGTAGTATGGATGCCATAGAAAAAACAGTGATGAATGAAGAGAATGTTTTCTTTGCTCACGAGATGGCAACAGACGATTACTGGATGGACAGTGCGATTGAGGCAATGACAGAAAATGTATATGTAACATTTGATCTAGATGCCTTTGATCCATCTGTCCTTTCTGCCACTGGAACTCCAGAACCTGGAGGATTATTCTGGTATGAAACGTTAGACTTCTTACGTCGCGTGTTTGCAGAGAAGAATGTTGTAGGTTTTGATATTGTAGAGCTTTGTCCTAATGGAAACAGCAAACCTTCTGAGTTTGCAGCGGCAAAATTATACTACAAAATGCTCAGCTATAAATTTGAGCAAGAAGATGCTGGAGAAGAGTACGAAGTAAGCGGATTACAAGAAAAAAGCAAAAAAGTTAATCAAGAAGAAGACGATTATAATGACTAATAAAGGAGCAATATCACAATTTATTGAGAAGTACTATCTACACTTTAACTCAGCTGCGCTAGTAGATGCTGCCAAAGGGTATGAAGCACAACTAGAAAAAGGATCAAAAATGCTTGTTTCTCTTGCAGGAGCAATGAGTACTGCAGAGATAGGAAAAATCTTTGCAGAGATGATACGCCAGAAAAAAGTGCATATCATTTCTTGTACAGGCGCAAACCTTGAAGAGGATATCATGAATCTTGTGGCCCACAGTCACTACAAGCGTGTGCCTAACTATAGAGATCTTACTCCTCAAGATGAGTGGGATTTACTAGAAAAAGGACTTAACCGTGTTACAGATACGTGTATTCCAGAAGAAGAAGCTTTTCGTCGTATTCAAGAGCATATCGTAAAGATATGGCAAGATGCGGAGGCTGCTGGTGAGCGCTATTTACCGCATGAGTACATGTATAAGCTGTTACTTTCTGGAGTATTAGAGCAGTACTACGAGATAGACATTAAGGATAGCTGGATGTATGCAGCTGCAGAGGCAAACTTACCTATTATCTGCCCAGGTTGGGAAGATAGTACTATGGGTAACATCTTTGCGAGCTACGTGATGAAAGGAGAACTTAAAGCTACGACTATGAAGTCTGGAATTGAGTACATGACATTCCTTGCAGACTGGTATACAGCAAACTCAGAAAAAGGAATTGGTTTCTTCCAGATAGGTGGAGGTATTGCTGGTGATTTCCCTATTTGTGTAGTGCCTATGCTTTATCAAGATATGGAGCGCACAGAAACTCCTTTCTGGAGCTATTTCTGCCAGATAAGTGACTCAACTACTAGTTATGGATCTTATTCTGGAGCTGTACCTAATGAAAAAATCACTTGGGGAAAACTAGATATGGATACTCCTAAATTTATCATTGAGAGTGATGCGACTATTGTAGCGCCATTAATCTTTGCTTACCTCTTAGATATGTAAATAAGGTGTCTCAACACATCTTTAATAATAAACGCATAATGAAAAAACCGAGTAACCTAAGACGCGTCATTGTAGACTATGCAAAACTCAATGATGATATATTAAATTTATTAGTGGCAAAGTATCCAGATGGATACGAGTCTCATCATATTATCTCTTTTAAAAATGCTCAAGGTGAGATGGTAGATTGTGTAGAAGTAACTACAGAAGACACCTTATACCTTGTCAAAGTAAGTAAGCGCCTAGTTGTAGCGATGGAGGACTTTGACCAAGATGAGTATGACGATGATGATACGGATGATGACGATCTAGATCTCGATATAGAGGATGAAGATCAAGAAGAACGAAAGGATTAAAATTAATTGCAATTATTTTAAAAAATTATAACACCTTTTGTAACATTCTTATTTCCCACTACGTATAAGGTATAGGGTAAAATCCTAGATTGGGAAATCTATTTGATAGTGGTCGCACACGCGGCAATTTTAAATTAACAACACTTTTTAATTTACACTATTATGAAAACAATGTTTATTGCCCTTTTTACAGTGGTTACACTAGCTCTTAATGTACAGACAACAGATAGCGTTACCGCTACTTTTACTGGCTATTCAGAAGGTACTTTCTATTTTGAAGATGCAGATGAGCTTACACATTCTTTTGATGCAATGAGTGATGCTGCTGCAAAGCAATTTGATCTTACTACTGAGGCATTTCAAGGGAAAATGTTTAAAGTAACTTACACTACAGCTTCAGAGATTAATGAAGATGATGAGGAGTATGAAGTACTTTCTATTACTGCTCTTGAGTTAATCAAATAAGCTCAATAACTTTATAACCATAGGGCAGTTGGTAATACCTTCTGCCCTATTTTTATGGATTTGATTCACGCTTTCGCGAAAGCGGTATTCCCTCCACACCAAGTAGTACTCCACAAGTTTAAGTTTTAAAATTATGAATCTTAAAGACGGTGTAAAATCATCAGATAATAAAGTATCCTCAGAAGCGATGGCACTTAGTCTGTTTGTAAAAGACACCACAAAATCACTTACAGACCGCTTAGAATCTTACGAAGACATTATCAACTTAGAAGTAGGTGATACAGGTCTCACAAGAGCAAAATCTCTTGAACGTGAGTTTGACATTAGACAGTTATACATCAAATACGAAGGTGATAACCCTACGGGAACACAAAAAGATAGAATTGCCTTTGCACAAGTATATGATGCCCTGCGTAGAGATTTTCACACCATGTCACTCGCTACTTGCGGTAACTACGGTGTCGCAGTAGCACTTGCTGCAAAGTTAGGCGGAATTGCTTGTAACATATACATTCCAGAATCTTATCACACAGATCGTGTTGTAGAGATGGAACGTCTGGGAGCTACGATTTTTAGACTACAAGGTAGTTATGAGGACGTAGTTACTGCTAGTAGTAAACTAGCACAAGAACATGAATGGTATGATGCAAACCCTGGAGGTGCAAATACACCGCTACAGATATCTGCATACTCACAAATTGCTGTAGAGATTGTAGATGAATTAGGTGACGCGCCACAGTATTGTGCTGCTCCAGTGTCTAATGGAACCTTATTTGCTGGGATTTATAGAGGCTTTGTAAGTTTATACAAACGAGGCAAAACCTCTCGCATTCCTAAAATGATTGCAGCTTCTTCTACAGGTAAAAATCCTATTATTCAATCTCATAAAGAAGGACTAGACCACTGTCGTGATCTTGATCCAGATAAGATTAAAGAAACTAAGTACAATGAGCCGCTTATAAACTGGCACAGCTTTGATGGAGAGGAAGCTCTGTATGCTATCCAGCAATCTGATGGAAAAGCATTTAACATTAGTGATAAAAAAATGAGAGAGATGAGTACGCTCCTACTCAAAAAAGAGGGACTACGCATTCTTCCTGCTTCTACTGCTGGACTTATTGCACTCTTAGAACTTGATGAAAAGGAGAACCTCGCTCCAGATCGTTTTGTAGCAGTACTTACTGCAAAAAATTAACTACCACCAGCAGTCGCTGGATATAACATTAACACATACCTGTTTAGTCAGGACACAAATATGAAAAAATCAATAGACGGAAATGCGCTTGTATACTGTCAAGGCGCTTTTAATACTGCAAACGGAAAAACGGCTCACGGCTTAGTGCGCTTTACAGAACGTTATAATGTCGTGGGAGTTATAGACAGTACGTATGCAGGTAAAGATGCTGGCGAAGTGCTAGACGGAAAACCTAATGGAATACGAATTTTTGAAAATATCGAGACTGCTATCAAAGCGTTACAAGGTGGAAAAGAGTTTCCAAAATCGCTTGTTATCGGTCTTGCACCAGATGGTGGGCGTCTTCCTAAGGAGGCAAGAGCAACCATTGCAACAGCGATTAAGCAGGGCTGGAATGTAGATAGTGGTTTACATGATTTCCTTACCAATGATGAGCATCTTGTAGCGCTTAGTAAGGAGCACAACATTCAAATACGTGACGTGCGTAAAACTCCGGACCGCGATACCCTGCATTTTTTCTCTGGCGAAATAGAAAAAGTGAATTGTCTTAAGATTGCTGTTTTAGGTACAGATAGCGCTATTGGTAAGCGCACAACCTCATGGTTAATTGTACACGGACTACGCAACGGCGGAAAAAAAGCGGAAATGATTGGTACCGGTCAAACTGCGTGGATGCAAGGAGCAAAATACAGCATGGTAATGGATAGCTGCATTAACGACTTTGTGTCTGGAGAGATAGAGCACGCAGTAGTGAGTGCATACAATAATGAACAACCTGATGTAATCGTGATAGAAGGTCAAGGAAGTCTTATGAACCCAGCATACCCTGGAGGTTTTGAAATCCTTGCGGCTGGAAGACCAGATTATGTAATCTTACAACACGCTCCTACACGTCTGGAATATGATGGATTCCCTGGCTATAAATTGCACTCATTACAAGAGCAGATTAATGCCATCGAGGTAATCTCTGGCAAGAAGGTCATTGCGGTGACAGTAAACCACGAGAATATGACACCAGAACAAATTGAACCAGCTTGTAAAGCGATTACAGACGAGACAGGCCTTCCCGCTTTTGATGTACTTGCTCATGGCGTAGAAGGCTTGATAAAGGTTCTTGAAAAACACATTAAATAATCCATGAAAATCACAAACGTTAGTTACGAGCGACTAGAACTTACACTCACTGCACCTTATACGATTGCTTATGAGACTGTATCGCAGGCAACTAATTTTATTCTCAAAATAGAGACAGACAGCAACATCATAGGCTTAGGCTGCGCTGCTCCAGATCTTGAGGTAACAAAGGAAACTGGTGATGATGTAGCTAGGGCGCTAGATCTTGTGATCATTCCATATCTTAAAGGTAAAAATGCACTCAACTATGCGCGCATTCTTGATGAGATAAAGCCACTGCTCAGCGTTATCTCCTCTGCGCTGGCGATGGTGGACATGGCGCTGCTAGACATTGCTTCAAAAAAGATGAATGTGCCGCTTTATCAATTTTTAGGCGGTTATCGTGATAGTATTGCAACGAGTATTACCATAGGTATTTTAAGTGTAGAAGAGACTTTGAAGCAAGCTCAAGAATATGTAGACCAAGGATTTACAATTATTAAGCTCAAAGGAGGATTATCGCTGGAGGAGGATGTAGAAAAAATACACCGCTTGCGCGAAAATCATCCACACCTCACCCTACGTTTTGATGGAAACCAAGGCTACACCGTAGCGCAGGCTGTGACATTTGTTGAACAAACAAGAGCGTCTCGCATAGAAATACTCGAACAACCTACCCTAGTTGCAGATGAAGAAAAACTAGGAGAAGTAACGAGAAAAGTTCACATCCCGGTAATGGCAGATGAGAGTTTAAAATCACTGAAAGATGCCTTTAGACTTGCTCAGAACAGCCGTATGAATATGGTAAATATCAAGATTCAAAAAGTAGGTGGTATTATGGAAGCAATGCATATCAACTCTGTAGCGAGAGCTGCAGGACTAGAAGCAATGATAGGCTGTATTGATGAGTGTAGACTTGGCATTTCTTCTGGACTACACTTTGCATTATCTCGTCCTAATACAGTGTATGCAGATCTTGATGGACATCTAGATTTTGAGAATGATCCTTTTAAAGTATTGTTTAGTCTAGAGAAAGGAATCTTAAGACCTAATGGAAAAGCTGGCTTGGGGTTGAGTGATTTTTAAGGAATAAATCTAACTGTAAAAATAAGCGTCTATTGTGATTTATACTTATCACGGTAGACGTTTTTATTATTTTGAAGTTTACAGATAAGCAGCAACTTATCAATCACTTAAACATTGATCGTGTTGATTATTCGGATTATATCTTAATTGTCAAGTATCAATTGGTAAATATTAATCTTCAACACTATAAAACCTAAGATTCCATAAACCCCACCACATCATGACAGCTTCGGCTATCATTCCTGCGCCGTATTGTGGTGACCAGCCGTCTAGAATGGTGCTGACTAGCCTTCCTCCTGCGAGACCACCCATGAATAAAACGTTTACTATGGTTGCAGATCTCCAGTGGTTTTTATTAATAATACCATAAATCCAATAACCACCAAAGGCGATGTAGATTCCCATAATCGCTCTAAAGATATTTTTGAGCTCTAGATCTTGAACTTCAAAACCAAAAATGTAAGGCAGTATAACACTGGGATGCGCTCCATAAACAAATGACATGGCTATCACAATACATGCAGATAGTGCTAGTTGTAAATTTTTAGGGAGCCTAGACATTATCGATTAAACGAGACGTTTTGCAATACGATCTTTTGCCAGTTGTAATATAGTATGAAACTGATCTTCAATATTAGTTTCTGTATTGTCTATCTCAATAGCATCGGCTGCTTTTACGAGTGGAGAATCTTCACGAGTAGTATCTATGTGATCTCGCTCTACTACGTTAGAAAGTACTGCCTCATAACTCACTTTATCTCCTCTTTCTACAAGCTCATTGTAACGACGTTTTGCACGCTCCTCTGCACTGGCGGTCATAAAAATTTTAAGCTCAGCTTTAGGAAATACTACGGTACCTATATCACGACCGTCCATCACGATTCCTTTTTCTTCTCCCATGCGCTGCTGCTGCTCTACAAGTTTAGCGCGCACTTCTGAGATAGTAGCTATAGGGCTCACAAAGGAGGAAACCTCTAGGGTTCTGATGTACTTCTCTACACTCTTGCCATTAAGACAAACCTCTGCTTTTCCAGAAGCGGTATCTCTTGTAAATGAAATCTCGATATCATCAAGCCTTTTTACTAAACTTTCTTTGTCAAAAAAACCATCAGAGATAAGGCTGTTTTCCATTGCATATAAAGTTACTGCGCGATACATTGCACCCGTATCTACATAAATGTATTCTAGCCAGTCTGCAAGTTGTTTGGCTACTGTACTTTTTCCTGTGGATGAATATCCGTCTATGGCAATGGTAATTTTCAAGAGTCTGTGTTTTACACAAAAATAGGAAAACGTATGCTAGTGCTTACCATATAGATTTAAAGATTATTTCTACTAGTATAGATGAGCATACTCGCTTCTTTAATTGGAAGAAAGCGACTGCATGACTCGCTAGCCCCGATTGCAATGAAAATCCCGCAGTGTAGCGATAGCGCAACGAGGAATTGTAATGAAAAGCGGGAAACCACCTTGCAAATATGCCCAAAATGGACTGCTCCTAAAATTGAAAAGAATTATTGTAAGTCGATGCCTAGACCAAAAAAACTACTTGCCGCGGCGCTGTTATAACGAGCATATGCATAATTGAAACGCATCTTGTCAATCTTGATTCCAAAGCCTGCACTGATACCCGCAAAACTACGCTGATTGACAATACGCAGCTCTTCACTCCTGCGGAAGTTGTAGCCTAGTCGTACGTTGAAGCCACCTTTAGGAAACAACTCTACGCCCACAATCGCGTGACGAATTACATTATCGAGAATTCCTATTTTTTCTGTAGTGGTGTTGCCGTCAAGATCTGTGGTTCCTCTAGCTTCATTTTCGAAGGCGATGTTCCATAATTGAAGATTTTCTAGCGTGACATGCCAGCGTATAGGCACGTTAGGTAATATCTGAGAAATACCAGCGTCTATCTCTAGTGGGAGCTTCTCAAATGTATCTACATAGGGTGTAAACTGGGTTCCTATATTGCGTACCACTAATGCTGCGTTGAGATCCCAATCTTCGTAATTATAAGTAAGCCCAAGATCTATGGCTCCTCCCGCCGATGAATACTCAGCTAGTGTGGAGGTGATTAATTTTACATTTGCACCTACATGAAAATCTGTGTACGGAATATTGAGTGCATAGCCCAAAGAAAGCGACGCCTCACTACCGCCAAAATCTCCAGTCGAGTTCCCATTCTCATCCCTACCATCAAAAGTTCCGTAATTTACATAAGTGATTCCCGCATGCAAGACCTGCGTGCGTCTATCCCATAAATAGGCATAAGATGCCGTCCCATAATTGATGTCTGCCAGATAATTTACATAGTTTACAGAAAGCTGATTATCCATCCTATAATTAATATTGGCTGGATTATAAAGCGCAGAGTCTGGGTCGTAGTCGTAGTTTGTAATGATTTTCCCTCCTAAAGCAGCTTGCCTAGGAGATGACATCAAGTTGAGAAACTGATAGGTAGCACGTCCTCCTAACTGGCTATAAGCCGTTAGTGAACACGCAAACAACAATAAAAAGAGACTCTTTTTCATTAATCAGTACTGCATCATGATACATAACGATTGCAATGATAGTATATTTTGAGAGGGATGGGAAATAATTAGAACTATAGGATAAAGAAAAAGGGAAACTCGTGATGAGTTTCCCTTTTATGATTTTTACGCTTTCGCGAAAAATTGATAACCTAACCTTAAGCTAGCGTTTTTGCATTCTTTACTTTTTGCTTAGTAAGTGCTAGTTCTAACACCTCGCTCATATCACTTACGTAGTGGAATGTTAAGCCTTTTAAGTAGTCTTGCTTGATCTCTTCTATATCACGACGGTTTTGCTCACATAAGAGTATTTCCTTGATTCTTGCACGTTTGGCAGCAAGAATCTTTTCTTTAATACCACCTACAGGCAGTACTTTTCCTCTTAGGGTAATCTCACCTGTCATCGCTAGATTTTTCTTCACTTTACGTTGTGTAAATAAAGAAACTAAAGATGTAAGCATGGTAATACCTGCACTAGGACCATCCTTAGGAGTTGCTCCTTCTGGTACGTGAATGTGCACATTATAATTATCAAAAATGGTAGGCTCTAGTCCTAAAATCTCTGCATTTGCTTTAATGTACTCCATCGCTATGGTAGCACTTTCTTTCATCACTTTACCTAAGTTTCCTGTGATAGATAGTGTTCCTTTACCTTTTGATAAAGCAGATTCTATAAATAAGATATCTCCTCCTACTCGTGTCCACGCAAGCCCTGTAACTACTCCGGCAACTTCGTTATTTTCATATTTGTTACGTTCCATTTTTGGAGAGCCTAGTATCTCGATAACATCTTCATTAGATATTTTCACATTATACTCTTCTTCCATCGCGAGGTTTTTTGCCCCGTAACGCACCATTTTTGCAACTTGCTTTTCTAGTCCGCGCACTCCAGATTCTCTTGTATATCCTTCTACAATTTTTTCTAGTTGTGGCTTTGCTATTTTAAGCTGGTCATCTGTCATACCATGCTCTTTAAGCTGCTTAGGTAGTAGGTGACGCTTTGCAATCTCTGTCTTCTCCTCTATCGTGTATCCAGTAACGTTTATAATCTCCATACGATCTAGCAGTGCTGGCTGTATAGTATTTAAACTATTTGAAGTTGCAATAAACATCACTTTAGAAAGGTCGTAACCCATCTCAAGGAAGTTATCGTGAAACTCACTATTCTGCTCTGGATCTAGTACTTCAAGTAATGCAGAAGAAGGGTCTCCCTGACTTCCTGTACTTAGTTTATCTATCTCATCAAGTACAAAAACTGGATTACTTGTCCCTGCCTTACGCAAGCTCTGGATAATACGCCCAGGCATTGCTCCGATGTATGTTTTTCTATGTCCGCGTATTTCAGATTCATCACGCATTCCACCTAGACTTATACGTACGTACTCACGTCCTAGTGCTTCTGCTACAGATTTTCCTAGCGAAGTTTTACCTACTCCTGGAGGTCCGTATAAACATAAAATAGGCGACTTCATGTCGTTACGTAATTTCAATACCGCTAGGTATTCTATAATACGCTTCTTCACATCATCAAGACCGTAATGATCGCGGTCTAGAATCTTCATGGCACGTTTTAAATCAAATTTATCTTTAGAGAACTCATTCCAAGGAAGGTCTAAAAATAAATCAAGGTAATTGCGCTGTATGCTATACTCAGCTACCTGAGGATTCATGCGTTGCATTTTTGAAAGCTCCTTATTAAAGTGCTTCTCAACTTTTGCATCCCATTTCTTTTTCTTTGCGCGTGCACGCATTTCTTCTAGATCATCCTCAGAGCTAGCTCCACCCAGTTCTTCTTGGATAGTCTTCATCTGCTGGTGTAAGAAATACTCACGCTGCTGCTGGCTCATGTCATTTTGAACCTTGTTCTGAATATCATTTTTAAGCTCCAACTTCTGGCGCTCCATATCCATAAACTTAAGCGTCTCAAGTGCTCGCATATGCAAGTCGTTTATGTTAAGAAGCTCTTGCTTCTCTGCAACAGAGAGGTTCATGTTTGAACTCACAAAGTTGATTAAGAAAGAATCACTCTGGATATTCTTAATTGCAAAGGAAGCCTCAGAAGGAATATTTGGCGAATCTTGGATAATCTTAAGCGATAATTCCTTTATAGAATCGATAACTGCTTTAAAACCTTGATCACCTGCTTCTGGGCGAACTTCAACATATTCCTTAATAGTAGCCTTCATGTAAGGCTCTACTTGCGTTACTTGATCTACCTCAAAGCGTTTTTTACCTTGTATGATAACTGTAACGTTACCATCTGGCATTTTAAGCACACGTAAAATACGCGCTACTACGCCTACCTTATGAATATCATCTTCACCTGGATTTTCTACCTCTTCATCTTTCTGAGCTACTACTCCTATTACTTTCCCTCCTTTATTTGCTTCATCTATAAGCTTTATAGAAGTGTCTCTTCCTGCCGAAATAGGGATGACTACTCCTGGAAAAAGTACGGTGTTACGCAAAGGTAAAATAGGCAAGCTTTCTGGAAGCTCCTCGTTATTAATTGCCTCCTCGTCTTCTGGAGTCATTAAGGGGATTAATTCTGCATCTCCATCTATCTCTTGCAGTGACAATCTGTCTAATGTTGTAAATTTTGGTTTTGCCATATATAATGTGTGCCACAATGTCGTGTACTGCTACGCGCCTTGTGGATGTATAACTATTAGTATTCTCTTTAAATATAGTGAGTTTAGCCCATCATAAGATAATGGTTACCCTCACTATGAACTTTAATTCAATTGTTGTGCCAAGGGAGTATTTTGCTTTCGCGAAAATTTGAAGAACCAACACAAATGCGCGTTCTTTATCTATGAAGTAAATACCTCCTTATATTCAAAGGATTCAAAATAATGTTGTCAAATTTTCACGAAAGTGTAACAAAGAAATAAAACACGCATCTTTACTATAGAATGAACCAAAAGTGAATTTTACCAACCATCAAATAACTGAATTAATAACACTGTGCCAGCAAGGTAATCAGGGTGCTCAAATGGAGGTGTATAACCGCTACTACAATGCGATGTACAATACTTCGCTACGCATCGTAAAACACGAGGCAGAGGCAGAAGATATTATGCAAGAGTCCTTTTTGAGTGCTTTTACAAAGCTCGATAGTTATAAGGGTGAGGCATCCTTTGGAAGTTGGTTAAAACGTATTGTGGTAAATAATAGCCTCAATGCTTATAACAAGGGAAAGAAACTAGATGAAACACCGCTAGAAGATCATCTATATAAGATAGAAGATGATGCAGAGGGTGTGAGTGAGGTAGACCTCACAAGTGTGAGAGCACAAGAAGTCGTTCATGCTATGAGTATGCTTAAAGATAATTATAGACAATCACTGTCTTTACATCTTATAGAAGGTTATGACTACGAGGAAATGAGTGAGATAATGAATGTAAGCTATGCAAACTGCAGAACCATGGTGTCAAGAGCAAAAGACAGCTTACGCAAACTATTAAATAACAATGAAAAAGGAACCTATAGATCAAGTATTTAAACGACTGGAAGGACGTCTGGATACAGCTGCACCTAGTGCAGATCACAAAGCTAATTTTCTAGCAAAATTACAGGCGCAGGCTACAGAGGATATTCCTGCAAAGGAAACAAAAACAATACAATGGATGCGACCGCTGTTTATTGCAGCGAGTGTGATTCTTCTTGCAGGATTAATTCTTACACAGTTTAACAATACGCCTAAAGCTAAGGAACTCGCAGATGTTTCTCCAGAAATGGAAAACACGCAAGATTTCTTTACAAAAACAATAGAACGCGAGCTCTTTGATATTAAAGAGAACATGAATCCTGAGAACCAAGCCATGGTAATGGATGCCATAAAGCAACTTGAAATCTTAGAGAAGAATTATGACAGTTTAAAGAAAGACCTTTCTGAAAGTGGAGAAGATAAGCGTGTGATCTACGCAATGATAGACAACTTCCAGAATAGAATTGACCTCCTACAGCATGTAGTAGAACAAATGGATGCCATCAAAGAATTAAATACTATTGAAAAAGCCGTAACGCTCTAGTTACTCAAATAATAATCTTATGAAAAAGAAAATAACGCAACTCTTACTTATAGCACTCATTATCCCTTCTATGGTGATGGCTGCGAGTGTAGACCCTCAAGGGAAATACACTAAGGAAAAGAGAATCAAAAAAGAATATACTGTAAATCCAAATGTAAAACTGGTGATTGACAATAGCTATGGAAATGTCAATATGGTGAGCTGGAACGAAAACAGAATCGTCATTGAAGTTCTAGTAAAAACTAATGGTAACGACGAGGAGCGCGTAAAAGAAAAACTAGACGAGATTGATGTCAATTTTGAAGGATCAAGTAGTTATGTAAGCGCAAAAACAAACTTCGAAAAAAGCAGTAGTAGATCATGGTGGAACAGCTGGAAAAACAGTAATGTAAATATGGAAATCAACTATACCATTAAACTTCCAGCAACTAGTATGGTAGATGTAAGCAATGATTATGGAGGAATTAATATTGACCGACTAGAGGGTAATGCAAAAATAAATTGTGACTATGGGAAAATCACGATAGGCGAACTACTAGCAGAAAATAACTACCTCAACTTTGACTACACTAAGAATAGCACCATAGGATACATGAAGAGCGGACGTATTAATGCAGACTACTCAAGCTTTTTCTTAGAAAGAGGAGGAGATATTGAACTTAATGCAGATTATAGTAAGTCTGAATTTGGGAGTATTGAAAACTTAAACTACAATTGTGACTATGGCTCTGTAATTACTGGAGATACTAAAGACATTATAGGTCGAGGAGATTACATATCTGCAAAAATTGGTGTAGTACATGGAGATCTTAATATCAATGCAGATTATGGGAGCATACGTATAGAAGAACTGGCTAGCGATGCTGGAGACATCTCTATACAGAGTGACTACACGGGTATTAAAGTTGGCTATAACCCTCAATACAACTTTACGTTTGCTATAAAACTAGAGTATGCAGGCTTGAGCGGTAAAGAAGATCTCACTTTTAATAAGGAGCGCATAGAATCTTCAGACAAATACTACGAAGGATACAGAGGAAATTCTAATACTAATAATCACGTAAACATCAACTCAGAATACGGTGGCGTCACTTTATTCAAAAACTAATAATCAATCATCAAAAAACAACACTCATGAAAAAATTAATCACACTCAGTCTCATTCTTTTAGCAAGTACACAAATCCACGCACAATGGTGGGGTAAGAGTATAAAAGGTAATGGACAGCTAGAAACCGAGACACGCAACGTAGGAGAATATGATGAGATTAGCATCGCTGGATTCTTTGACGTAACACTAGTAGCCGGAGAGGAAGGAGAAATCACATTACAAGGAGAAAGCAACCTACTAGATTATGTTGAAACAGAAGTAAACGGCGATAGACTTACTATCAAAGTTCAAAACAAGCAAAATCTAAAGACGAGCTACGGAAAGGATATTAAAATTAAAATTCCTTTTAGAGATTTAGATCGAGTGTCATTATCAGGATCTGGGGAGATTATGAGTGATGATGTAATAAAAGCAAATACTTTTGAAGTTTCTGTCTCTGGATCTGGAGATGTTGCTCTTATTGTGGAAGCAAACCGTACAGAGAGCCGAGTGACAGGATCTGGTGACCTGATACTTAAAGGTTCCACCAGAGATCACGTTGTAAAAGTTACAGGCTCTGGAGATATAGAAGCTGGACGCTTTAAAGCAGAGACGGTAGATGCTCAAGTTACAGGTTCTGGAGATATACGCGTAGCTTGTGAAAAAAGCATAAGAGCTCGTGTAACTGGTTCTGGTGACATAGAGTACGTAGGAAACCCATCAAAACAAGACACTAAGGTTTCTGGTTCTGGAGATATTACAAGAGGATAATCCTTAAAAACATTTCTTTACAAGAATAAAAAATGCCCTCATAAGAGGGCATTTTTTTATAGAATTCCATGTTGTAATTTTTATTCCTTCTTTAAGATTTTTGAGGTTCCTGTAAAACGTTCTATCGTTAATTTAGGTTCACCATACACTTGAAGTTGTGCTTTATCTGCAAGATCTACAACAATCTCCTGATCTGCAGTTACAATTGTTGTAGAATTTCCTGCTCCGATTACGTTGATCACATCTGCATTAAATGTTTGAGCTTTGCACTCAGCATTGTCTTTTAAATCCAGCGTTACAGTTTGAGCATTTCCTATTAATTCTAGGTCTGATCTTTCAGATGCAGATAGCGTGAATTTTTTTGTATTGATATCCGCTTTCGCGAAAGCGTTATCTGTAACATTCATGGTCAAATCATCACCCATATAATCCATCTCAATTTTTGAATTTGAATTTGCAGTTATGGAAGCTTGTGTTGCTTTTACCTCTCCTTCAAACTGACTATCATCTAAAAAACTTCCTCTAAAAAAATCTGATTTAAGAACAGATTGTGCTTTCACCTTACTCTTTGCATCTAAGCTTACAGAATTAAGAGTCACAAAACGCACCGTGATATCAAGACGTTTTGCACTTCTGATATCCTTTCTCGCAGAAACTAGCAATACACTATCACGTACATCAAAGCTTATTAATTCAATAAGGTTATCATCCATCTCAAGCTCGTAGCCTGGTTGAGAATCTGCAATAAGTGTAACTTCTAGACCATCTGTTACTTTAATATCTGTAAATGGACGTAATACCTCAGATACATCTTTCACATTTCTACTTCCTTTTACTCGCTCTCTTTGAGCGCTTACAGCCGTAGTCACAAACATAAGCACAGCAATAGCTATACCTTTCATATATATTTTTTTCATAGAATTAAATGTACAATAAATGAGCCATCATTAATAACAACACATAAAAAAAGCATCTGGTTACAGATGCTCTTTAAAAATATGTCGTTTATGGATATTAATAGATAATATTAATTACTCCATCTGCGGTAAGTACTTCTTCGCTATCTGGATTTGTAAATGTTCCAGAAAAAGTTCCTACGATTGTAGTACCATCGTTTGCAGTGATATTATTTACAAATGGAGTCGTCGCTTCTATAGATGGTGTGTGCACAACACCTCCTACTGTTAGAATCGTATTTTGCATCACATTATCTCCTGTTTGCTGTAATACTATATCAAAAGTAAACGTATCTCCCGTATCTATATCTGTTGCAACCACGCTCAGTAAAGATCCGCTTATGGAAACAGTAGCTGTATTAAAATTTGTAAATACTTCTCCCACGGTTACTTGCACTGGCCCATCTTGTTCTGGTGGAGAGCAATCTCCTAGATCTTGTACAATAGCAGTAAGACTTCCATCTGTATCTCCACAAGCAGCAATTTGCGTCTGTAAAGCCATCGAGTAGTCTGCACAAGCTGCAGTATACGCTTCCTCATCAAGAGGATCTACTGCATTAAATATCTCTCTCGCTTCTGATGTAGTAACCTGTGCTGCAGCACAATCACCACCACAGTTCAACGCGTCAATGGTAGCTTGTATATTTCCGCTTGCATCACCACAAGCTTCTATTTGAGTTATTAAAGCGGCGCTATAAGCAATGCATAATTGTTCTTCATTCTCACTAGTTGCATTATTAAAAGCTCCTAATGCCGCATTTACAGCAGTCTCCGCTTGAAAACAAGAATCTGGCGTAGAGCAATCTCCTAAGCTTGTAAGAGTAGCTTGTAATGTTCCAGATGCATCACCACAAAGTTGAATTGTTGCTTGAATTGCAGTTGCATATGCACCACAAGCTTGTGAGTAATTTGCCTCTGTTGCACTACTAAAAGCCGCCTGTGCTGCTACGAGAGTATCAAAAGCTAATTGGCAAGTTTCACTATCTGGATCCGGTTCACTTGGATCAGATCCATCACCTGTAACGCTAAAAACCCCTTCAAGAGGTTCGTCATCACAAGAGACAACCGTCACTGCAACCATCATTATAAATAAAAATAAAACGTGTAGTTTTTTCATCGTAGTAGTAATTTCTAAATCTGAAACACAAACATAATCAATTTATTGCACTGTTTTGCTCTTAGACTATGAGTCCTTGCGAGCCTTTAACAGGTTGTTCTGCTCTTGCATAAGATGCTCAATGTTTGCAAGCAGTTCTATATTTTTCGGAGTTTTTTCTTCTGTATTTTTAGGATCTTCTGCCTTGTCTTTAAATCTATTGATCCCTTTAATCACTACAAAAATGGTAATTGCGATTACCAAAAAATCTATTGAAACCTCAATAAGTTCTCCATAACCAATTGCTATTTCCTTTTCTTCACCTTCGGCTGCACGCAAGAGGTACTTTCTATCTGCGAGATTAATACCATCTGTGAGTAGTGATAACGGTGGCATCACGACTTTTTTTACAATCGTGTTTACCACATTATTGAAAGCAGTACCTATAATAATACCTACTGCCATATCGATCATGTTACCCTTGATCGCAAAATTTTTGAATTCTTGAATAAATCCAGCCATAACTATCTATTGTATGCCGTAGCAACTTAATTATTGAATAATAAACTTTAGCAAAGCCCTCTCTACTTATAAGATTGGGAGTTTGAGTATTTACGCTTTCGCGAAAGCGTAACCTACGTAATTACCGTCCTGTCTTTAGGCACTCGAAGTAATAACACGACACCTGCCGCAAAAAATAAAATTAAAAACACAATCGAATAGCGCATGCTTCCTGTAAGTTCTTCTATGAAACCGTATAAAAACATACCGATGATGATCCCTATTTTCTCAGCAACATCATAAAAGCTGAAATATGAAGTAGTGTCCTCTGTTTCTGGTAAAAACTTAGCATACGTAGATCTTGATAGCGACTGAATTCCTCCCATTACTAAGCCTACAAATGCCGCCGTAATGTAAAACTGAACAGGAGTGTACACGAAGTAGGCCCAAGCGCAGATAAAAATCCAAACAATATTAATGATAATAAGTGCCTTAAGATTCCCTATTCTAGCCGATAATTTTGAGGTCAAGTAAGCTCCAGCAACGGCGACTAGTTGTATTAATAAAATACTACCTATAAGTCCCGTGGTACGCTCGCTGTCACTTCCCCATTCTAGTTCTTGCTCTCCAAAGTATGCTGCCGCAAGCATTACCGTCTGTACTGCCATACTATATACAAAGAATGCAATAAGATATTTTTTGAGTCGTAGCTGTGACTGCATGGATCTCCAGATGGTTCTCAACTCGTTAAAACCATTTAAGAGCACAGCTCCAGTAAGTTTACCGTCTGCTTTATTACCCTTAGGAAGATACCTGTAAGTGTACTGACTAAAACCTATCCACCAAACTCCAGTGAGCACAAAAGAAAGCCTCGTTGGAAAACCTTCATCTTCAAAGCCAAAAATCTCATACCCCAGAATCATAAATAAACACCAGCCAAGCAATATGACACTCCCTATATATCCCCAAGAATATCCTTTGGCACTTATTGCATCGTGCTGATCTGGAAAAGCAATATCTGGTAAGTAGGAGTTGTAAAATACGAGACTACCCCAGAAACCTATAAGTCCTAATGCATAAAGCAAAAGACTTAAATATATATGCTCTAAGCTGAACCAGTATAGTCCTATGGTCGCTAGCGCTCCCATGTAACAGAAAAACTTAAGAAAGTACTTTTTATTACCTAGATAATCTGCCACTCCAGATAGAATAGGAGAAATGATTGCTACTATTAAAAACGCCACCGCAGTAGTATAAAATATAAGCGGACTGCGACGTAACATCATCCCAAAAACTTCAATCTCCTCTATACCAGCACCTCTAAAGAGGGCTCCATAAAACAGTGGAAATATAGCAGATGCTATTACAAGACTGTAGGTGGAGTTTGCCCAATCATAAAATGCCCATGCATTTAACAATTTTTTATCTCCTTTTTGTAGTTCGTTATTCATAGTACTAAAATAGAAAAGCTGTGCGATTGCACAGCTTTTCTTACTATATATTTCGTGTAAAGTTCTATTTAAAAGAAGTCACTCCAAATTTTGCCGCTTCTGCTCTCGCCATTGGCGCTTTGGCAGTAAGATTTGCAATACGACTATCTGATGATGGGTGCGTACTCATAATCTGTGGTGGCGCTTCACCTCCACTTGCAGCTTTCATACGTTTCCATAACTCTGCTGCTTCATCAGGGTTGTATCCAGCTATTGCTGCAATTACGATTCCAATCTCGTCTGCTTGTGTCTCATGGCTACGTGAGAAAGGAAGCATCCCTCCTAATTGAGTTCCTATACCATATAGTTGCATGATTTGTTGTTGCTTTGCTTGATCTTGACCTCCTACTGCAATAGCAGTGGCAACACCACCATATTGTTGTAATTGTGCAGCACTCATACGTTGAGCACCGTGATCTGCAAGTGCGTGAGCAAGCTCATGCCCCATTACCATTGCTAGTCCAGTTTCTGATTGAGTAATCGGTAAAATTCCAGTGTACACTACAATCTTCCCTCCTGGCATACACCAAGCGTTTACTGCTTCATCTTTAACTAGATTGTACTCCCAGCGATAATCTTGTAAATAACCAGGCTCTCCTAGTGCTGTAAGGTAACGCTCTGCTGCTACGGCTATTTTTTCACCTACGCGCTTTACCATATTAGCATCTGCTGTTCCAGTAATGACATTATTTTCAGATAGGAATGCGTCATACTGTTGGAATGCCATTGGAAATAACTGATCGTTACTTACAAAGTTTAGTGTCTTCTTTCCCGTAAATGGGCTCGTCTTACATGCACATACCAGAAGTACGGTCATGATAAGAACAAATGTATTTTTAAGTTTCATAATGATGGTTTTTAATCAGGATATAAAAATACGTAAATGTTAAATACCACTTAGGTGTAGCTCTGTGAAATCTTTCTTAATGATTAAAGCACAAGCTTTCGGGTCAAAATGCACATCTTCCATAGAAATCTCTTCATTATCTAACTCTATAGTCGTGATTTCAAACGGTAAACCTATTAAATGTATTCTAAAAGTGTCATATGTAGTGATAAAGTCCCCACGTTTGTGCTGCTGTATAATCCAGTCTTTTTCTCTACCTACCATTTTGAAGGTGCGGTAACTGTAACGATCTTTTTTATAATCGTATCCATCTTGAGCATCTTCATATAATTTTGAAGCATTTTTACCAAGACCGTAGTACACCTCTAGTTCTACTTGCTCTATCTCAAGCTCTCCTACATATTGCTGTATAGGATACTTAGGTAAGATGGTTCCTTCTTTTACAAACAATGGCATCTCGTCAATATCTGCATCCACCCATTGCTCTTTACCTCCTTGTACAATTTGCTTCGTCCAGTAGTTATACCACTGTCCCCTAGGAACGTACATACGACGTCCTTTAGCATTTGGCTCTAGTATCGGACAAACTAGAATATGATGCCCAAAGATGAACTCGTCTGTACGATAATGCGTTTGCGCATCATCTTGATCAAAATATACAAGCGGCTTTAATAATGGCGTGCCTTTCTTGATATACTCATAAAACATAGTATATAAATAAGGTAATAATCTATAACGCAAGTTGATAAACTTACGAGCGATATCTGTCACACCTTCGTCAAAGGTCCACGGCTCTTGGTCTCCATGATGCCCAGAGGAGTGTGTACGGCAGAAAGGATGAAAAACTCCTAGCTGTATCCATCTTGCATAAAGCTCTCCTGTAGGTTGCTCTGCAAATCCTCCTATATCTGTACCTGTAAAACTCATTCCTGAGATACACATACGTTGCACTTGGATATTTGCTACCCATAAATGCTCCCAGCTAGCCACGTTATCACCCGTCCAAGAACTTGTGTAACGTTGCGCTCCTGAGTATGCAGACCTTGTAATAACAAAAGGACGTTTAGGATACGCAAATTTCTTCACACCTTCATAAGTAGCGCGAGCCATTTGAGTACCGTAAATATTATGTGCTTTTAAGTGGCTACAAGGGTGCCCGTCGTAATTATGACGCACATCTGGAGGAAATGTTTTCCCTGGAACCTCCATCACTGCAGGTTCATTCATATCATTCCACACTCCTTTTACGCCTACATCTTGAATAAGCTCTTTGAATAAACCAGCCCACCAATCGCGTACTTTAGGGTTTGTATAATCTGGAAAATTACATTCTCCAGGCCACACTTTACCTTTCATAGCAGGACCATCTGCGCGCTTACAGAAGTAGTCATTTTCTACACCTTCATTATAAACCCAATAATCTTTATCGATTTTGATTCCTGGATCTATGATAACAATGGTTTTAAAACCATCATCTGCCAGTTCCTTTACCATTCTTTTAGGATCGGGGAAATGATCTTTATTCCATGTAAAACATCTCCAGCCATCCATATAATCAATGTCTAGATAAATCCCATCACAAGGAATTTTGAGTTCGCGAAATTTACTTGCAATCTCCTTTACATTACTTTCTGGAAAGTAACTCCATTTACACTGGTGATATCCCAGCGCCCATAATGGCGGAAGCTCAGGAACACCTGTAAGATTCGTATAACTTGCTACAACCTCAGACATATCTGGACCATAGATAAAGTAGTAATTCATCTCACCTCCTTGCGCCCAGAAGCTTGTAACTCCCATACGCTCATGAGCAAAATCAAAATACGTTTTAAACGTGTTGTCAAAAAACACACCGTACGCCTTCTTTTGATGTAGCCCTATGTAAAAAGGAACTGCTTTATATATTGGATCTTGATCCTTTGCAAATGCATATTGATCTGTTGCCCAGTTATGCACTCGCTTTCCTCGTAAATTAGAATGCATAGGCTTATCACCTAGCCCATAATAGGACTCTGCATGCTGTGCTTTCTTACTCATCTTAACGATATTACCTCCATACTGGAAGCTCTCCTCGTAGTGAAAACCTAATTCGTCTTCATTAATAAGATTCCCTTTTGTATCGTAAATACTTGTCTGTAAACTCTCTTTCTCAATACGTATGTGAAGCTTTGCAGTATTTACGTGATAATATTTATCATCATCTGTAAGTTCCAGATGATTGTAGCCACGAGGTGCATCTTCATCTATCGCATAAGAAAAGTCTGGCTCAAAAACGCCACCTGTTGCAAAGCGAAAACGTATCACACTATCTCGCAACACAGTAAGTTCTAAAATCACCTCATTTGAGGTAGTAAAATATAAGATATCTGTCTCTTGTTTGACATCTACCACGTTTTTAGGAAATTGATTCCCTTTTTGCTCTAATTCTGTATTTACAATCATAGTAATTGTTATTTCCTTTCAAATAAACACTATATCGTGTAAAAATGAAGTTAATTCGTAATTAGTTATTAACGCTAACGTTTTCGTAAGCTCAGAAATGGTATTTATATCACCTTTAGAGTGTTTGGAACGCACAATCACAGCTCTTTTGCTAGATGTTCATCCCGCTTTCCACTACAATTCCTCATCGCGACTTTGATCTGCTCTTGCGGGATTTCCATTGCAATCGGGGTTATAGAGCCCCGCAAGTGTGCATTTGTATAAGCCTCATTATTTTCTCAGTTTACCGAATTGAAACCTAGTACGCTAACTACTTTTTCAATTCAAAAATCACTCCCGCCAAAGGCCCTATCTTCACTTCCGCCGAGTGGTCTTTTCCATTCCATGAAGTTTCGATAACATCGAGTGTTTTGTTGTGATAATCACCCGTTCCAGCATACTTACTTGCGTCGCTGTTAAATATTTCGCGTAAGCTTCCTTTAAAAGGTAACCCTATGCGATATTGAGGCTGCGGTGTAGGTGTCATATTAAACACACACACAACTACGCTATTCTCATCATTGCCCTTTCTAATGTAACTTAGTATGGCATTTGTATTATCATCGTGTGCAATCCATTCGAAACCTTCTGGTTCAAACTGCTTCTCGTACAAAGCAGGTGTCAATGTATACAGGCCATTAATATCCTTGAAAGCACTTAGTGCTGCTTTATGAATATCATATTCAAGCACGTACCAATCTAGCTGCTCTTGAAAATTCCACTCTGTACCTTGACCAAATTCGCTACCCATAAAGAGTAACTTACTACCAGGATGCGTATACATATAGGTATATAAAAGGCGAAGATTTGCAAAGCGTTGCCACTCATCTCCAGGCATTCTACCTATGATAGATTTTTTACCATAAACCACCTCATCATGAGATAATGGTAGCATAAAGTTCTCTGTAAAACCATAGGTCATTGAGAAGCTAATCTCATTGTGGTGATGATTTCTATAGATAGTATCTCTTTTAAAATAAGCAAGGGTATCATGCATCCATCCCATCATCCACTTCATCCCAAAACCTAAACCTCCTGAAAATACTGGCCTACTCACTGCTGGAAAATTAGTAGACTCCTCTGCAATGGTTTGAACATCTGGAAAACTAGCATACACCTCTGCATTAAGCTCCTTTAGAAACGAAATTACAGCGAGGTTTTCTCTTCCTCCTTGATCATTAGGCTCCCACTCGCCTTCTTCTCTACTATAATCTAGGTACAACATAGACGCTACAGCATCTACCCTCAAGCCATCTACATGATATTGCTCTAACCAGAATAGCGCATTACTTATCAAGAAGCTTCTCACTTCATTACGTTCGTAATTGAAAATAAGTGACTTCCAGTCGGGATGCCATCCTTTCTTTCTATCTGGGTGCTCGTAACAGGCTGTTCCATCAAAGTTACCAAGACCGTGCGCATCTTCTGGAAAATGAGAAGGTACCCAGTCTAAAATTACTCCAATGTCATTTTGATGCAGCGCATCTATCAAAGTCATTAACTCCTCAGGATATCCAAAACGAGAGGTAGGCGCAAAATATCCAGTAATTTGATAACCCCAACTTGGATCATAAGGATGCTCCATTACCGGCATAAACTCCACATGTGTAAAATTTAATTCTTTCACATAAGCCACGAGTTCGCTGGCTAGTTCTGTATAGCTAAGGCTACGATTTCCTTCATCTTGCTTTCTTCTCCAGCTTGCAAGGTGCATTTCATACACAGAGTACGGCGCATTAAGACTGTTGTGCTTATGGCGTTTTTTCATCCACGCCCCATCCTTCCAGTTATGATTTGTTTTATAAACTACAGAAGCGGTTTGAGGTGGGTGCTCTGCTCGTCTCGCGTATGGATCTGCCTTTTCTGTGACAATGCCATTGTGGTTGGAGTGAATTTTGTATTTGTATACTTCACCATGAGATACTTTTGGGATAAAACCTTCCCAAATCCCGCTTCCATCCCATCGCACGTTAAGAATATGCTCGTCCTCATTCCAGTAATTAAAATCACCTACAACAGATACTCTCTTTGCACTAGGTGCCCATACGGAGAAATAAGTTCCATCTACACCATCTACAGTTATGGGATGACTACCCATTTTATCATGAAGACGATAGTGTTTCCCTCCCTTAAAAAGGTCAATGTCAAATGCTGTAAATAAGCTATGTGCTATTACTTCTGCCATTAAATAGTAGTTCCTGACACTATAGTAGCTCCATTCTTTACAACCACGATGCCATCTCGCACTACATAAGTATCTGTTTCTACATCGTCTAGATGCTTTCCTCCAGTAATACGAACATCGTCTCCTATTTTTGCATTTTTATCAATAATACAGTTGGTTATAAAACAGCGATCTCCTATACCTACGTGTGGAATGCCTTTATCACGAGCCGCATTAATCTCTTCAAGATCTAAGAAGCGATTGCTACCCATTACATAGCAGTTTTCAATAACCGTTCCTTTACCTATACGTGATCGTATTCCTATCACAGAATTTGCAATACGACTACCGTGTATGATACTACCTTCTGCTACTATAGATTTTTCAAGTGTTGTTCCTGAAATCTTTGTAGGTGGCAATACACGTGGTCTTGTGAGTATAGTCTGTCCTTTATTAAACAAATTGAATTTAGGCATATCTGACGTTAGGTCTATGTTTGCCTCAAAAAAGGAATCAATATTCCCTATATCTGTCCAATACCCTTCATAGGCATAACTAAGCACCTTATGGTTTTCTATAGATTGCGGAATAATCTCTTTTCCAAAATCCATAGTATCCGTCCCCTCTAGCAGATTAATCAATAAGTCTTTATTAAAAATATAAATCCCCATAGATGCGAGATAATGTTTACCCTCGCTCTTCATTGCTGGTGAAACTTCAGATTCCCATTCTGGAAGAAGTTCGGCAGCTGGTTTTTCAATAAAAGAGTCAATCATATTATCCTCTTTAGTTTTAAGAATACCAAAGGACGTAGCATCTTTTGCATTTACAGGCAGTGATGCAATACTTATCTCTGCTCCTGAAGCCTTATGAGCATCAAGCATTTCATTAAAATCCATTTGATATAATTGATCCCCAGAGAGTATCATAATATAATCAGACTCATAACCTTTAAAATGGTGTAAACACTGTCTTACAGCATCTGCAGTACCTTGAAACCAACCTTTATTTTCTGGAGTTTGCTCTGCTGCAAGAATATCTACAAAAGCATCAGAAAAATAAGAAAATTGGTAGGTATGCTTAATATGTTTATTAAGTGAAGCCGAGTTAAACTGAGTTAACACGAACATCCTTTTGATATTAGAATTCAAACAATTTGAAATAGGAATATCTACTAGACGATATTTCCCTGCAATAGGAACAGCGGGTTTTGATCTCTGTGCTGTGAGTGGGTATAATCTTGAGCCTTGACCTCCTCCTAATATAATCGCTAGTACTTCCTTATTCATTATTTATTGCTTTTAGAGTTTGGAATTTTTATTTTTTGATAGTTACTTTTTTTGGTATCATTTCTTCATATAATGAAGCGTAAGTTCCAGCTGCATTTTCCCAGCTGTGGTCTATCTCCATCATTTGTTTTTGATTTGCACTAAAGGCTTTCTTATCCTTATAAAAAAGAGAAGCACGTTCTATACTGTATACAACATCCCATACAGAAGTTTGATCATGACAAATACCATTACCGCCATCACCTATGTCTACTACTGTATCTTTTAAACCACCCGTACGGCGTACAATAGGCATACAACCGTATCTCAAGCTATACAACTGATTTAAACCACAAGGCTCCACCCTACTAGGCATTAAAAGAAAATCTGCTCCAGCATATACTTGGTGTGACATCCTTTCTTCATAACCTATATGAGCATTATATCTTCCTTTATAAGTGGTTTTAAGTTCCTCTAGCTGGCGTTCTACTTCTGGCGAGCCGCTTCCTAGTAAAATGATATTAATATCGTGTTGCTTTAACGCAGTATCGATAATCTCAGGCAGTAAATCTGCTCCTTTTTCCCAAACAAGTCTACCTATAAACCCAAAGAGTGGTTTTGAGGCGTCTAGTCCAAACTCATCACAAATAGCCTTTTTATTAGCCTCACGGCCTTTAGCTCTCGTTCTTATTGTATAATTTTTAATAAGATAATCATCTGTGGCAGGATTCCATGTTTCGGCATCAATACCGTTTAGAATTCCCACGCACTTTAATTTCTCTTCTCGAAGTAAGCCTTCTAGTCCGTTTGCTTTTTCTTGTAATTCCACCATATATGATGGAGAAACGGTATTCACTCGCCATGCGCATTTAATAGCGGCAGCAAGTGGATTTATATCACCGTACCAATCTAGGAGTCCTAGATCGCTTTCGCGAAAGCGTGGTAACATCCCTACCATATCGTGAGGAAAATTACCTTGGTACTGCGCATTATGAATTGAAAGTAATGTAGACACCTTCATAAGACTATCAAACTCTGGACAATGCTGCATCATAAAGGGTATAAAACCAGTATGGTGATCATGACAATGAATGATGTCTAACTTTCTCTTTAAACTCAGCACCCACTGCAGCACTACTCGCTGAAAGGCAACAAAGCGCAAAGAATCGTCCTCATACCCGTATACATTTTTTCTATCTGTGAGTTCTGTAATTCTTACTACAAATAATGGAAAACCAAGCTCATTATCTACATCAATCACTTCGCTGAAATACGTCTTACCTTCAATCACTAAGTCATGACAAAAAACAATGGTGCCATTTGCATGTTCCACCCAGCTTGTTTTATAGTACGGCATAATCACCGCAGCAGTATGACCTATGCGATTTTGATATTTAGGAAGAGCTCCTACCACATCTGCCAGCCCACCCACTTTTGCAACAGGATAACACTCGGCACTTACGTGAAGAATATTCATAGTTTCAGGTAATTAGATAACATCTTAAATGTAACCGTTATTAAGAGTACGATGCTTTATGAGCTATTAAATATAGGTTAAATCACAAATAACTAAGCATGTTTTCGCAGGATTTATAGGTAATTACTACAATTAATTTCACAAATTATTAATGATTAAGTAACAACACCTAATTAATCATTAATAATAGAGCCTTATGATTAGTATCATTTTATACAACCTCACGTCATTTTCACAATGCTTTAACGACCAAGTGTGAACTAATGAATTAACTTTACTTAAAAAGAAAATAGTTATGAGAAGAATAATTGGAGTATTTGCTTTGTTAAGCATTTTTACAAGTTGCAAGGGGTCTGCTCAGGAGAGTAAAAAAGAAAGTTTTGAGATTACAAAAACAGATGCCGAGTGGAAAGCACAACTCACAGAAGAGCAGTATTATGTATTGCGCTTAGAAGGTACAGAGCGACCTAATTCTAGCCCGCTCAATAATGTAAAAGAAGCAGGAACTTTTCACTGTGCTGCTTGTGACACGCCGCTATTTAAAACAAAAGATAAATTTGACAGTGGTACTGGCTGGCCTAGTTTTGACAAAGGTATAGAAGGAAATATAGCATATAGCTCTGATCGTAAACTTGGTTATACAAGAACCGAAGAGCATTGTGCTACTTGTGGTGGACATCTAGGACACGTTTTTAACGATGGACCTAAAGAAACTACTGGAAAGAGACATTGTATTAATGGAGACGCACTCGTATTTGTGCCAGAATCAAAATAATATGAGCTACCCAATAGAAAAAACAGAGGCAGAGTGGCTCGAGGAGCTGGGCCCAGAACGTTATCGCATACTGAGAGAAAAAGGAACAGAACGTCCATTTACTGGCACTTACAACTTACACAACGACGAAGGCGCTTACCATTGTGGTGCTTGTGATCAAAAGCTTTTTGAAAGCGCATCAAAATTTGACAGTGGTTGTGGATGGCCTAGTTTTGACGAGTCCATTCCGGGAACTGTGGAGTATGTACGTGACAAAACGTTAGGGATGATAAGAACAGAAATTCTATGTTCTAATTGTGGTTCCCACTTGGGACACGTCTTTGATGACGGCCCTACTGCAAGCGGACAACGATACTGTGTAAATTCGCTCAGTATAGACTTTGAAAAATAAAATATTTGAAAATAACGCTTTCGCGAAAGCGTAAAAACAACATTAAAAACCGAAGCAAAC
This sequence comes from Dokdonia sp. Asnod3-C12, assembly GCF_045063975.1. Taxonomy (NCBI): domain Bacteria; kingdom Pseudomonadati; phylum Bacteroidota; class Flavobacteriia; order Flavobacteriales; family Flavobacteriaceae; genus Dokdonia; species Dokdonia sp. Asnod3-C12. Next base: position 2,572,263 of record NZ_JBEFNY010000003.1, on the reverse strand, counting down.
ACTTCGGTTTTTCTGTTTTATATATGACGGGATAATCCGTATTTTTGAACTACAATAATTAGACTTAAAAAAATCTAGATATGAGCAAATATGATGTAATCGTTTTAGGAAGTGGTCCAGGCGGATATGTAACAGCAATACGCGCAAGCCAGTTAGGCTTAAAAACAGCGGTTATTGAAAAAGAAAGCCTAGGAGGTGTGTGTTTGAACTGGGGTTGTATCCCTACAAAAGCCCTTCTTAAAAGTGCTCAAGTATTTGAATACTTAAATCACGCAGAAGACTACGGTCTTAAAGCAACAGGAGTAGAAAAAGACTTTACTGCAGTTGTAAAACGCAGCCGTGGTGTTGCTGAGGGAATGAGCAAAGGTGTTCAATTCTTAATGAAGAAAAATAAAATAGACGTTATAAACGGTTACGGAAAAATCAAGCCTGGTAAAAAGGTAGATGTAGACGGTAAAGAATATAGCGCAAACCATATTATCATTGCAACGGGAGCTCGCTCACGTGAGTTACCTAATCTTAAGCAAGATGGTGAGACAGTAATAGGTTACCGTAAAGCGATGACACTTGAGAAGCAACCTAAATCTATGATCGTAGTGGGATCTGGAGCAATAGGTGTTGAGTTTGCTAGTTTTTATAACACAATGGGTACAGATGTAACTATTGTAGAGTACTTACCAAACGTTGTTCCTGTAGAGGATGAAGATGTATCAAAGCAATTTGAGCGTTCTATGAAGAAGGCTGGAATTAAAGTGATGACAAACTCTTCTGTAGAAAAGGTTGAAAAAACAAAGACTGGCGTAAAAGCTACAGTAAAAACTAAAAAAGGAGAAGAAATCCTTGAAGCAGATATTGTACTAAGTGCTGTAGGTATCAAAACCAATATTGAAAACATAGGCCTTGAGGATGTAGGTATCGTTACAGATAAGGATAAAATTATCGTTAACGATTTTTACCAAACTAACATGCCAGGTTACTATGCAATAGGTGACGTAACTCCTGGTCCTGCTCTTGCTCACGTAGCATCTGCAGAAGGAATTACTTGTGTAGAGAAAATTGCAGGTATGAACGTAGAAAAAATAGACTACGGCAACATACCAGGATGTACATATGCCTCTCCTGAAATTGCATCTGTAGGAATGACAGAGAAGCAAGCAAAAGAAGCTGGATACGAATTAAAAGTGGGTAAATTCCCTTTTTCTGCATCTGGTAAAGCAAGTGCTTCTGGAGCAAAAGACGGTTTTGTAAAAGTAATCTTTGACGCAAAATACGGTGAGTGGCTAGGTTGTCACATGATAGGTGCAGGAGTTACAGATATGATAGCAGAAGCTGTATTAGGACGTAAACTTGAAACTACAGGTCACGAAGTATTAAAAACTATTCACCCACACCCTACAATGAGTGAGGCTGTAATGGAAGCAGTGGCAGATGCTTATGGAGAAGTAATTCACTTATAAGAGCTATACTTTATACATATAAAGTTTTTAGAAAATCCTGCCTTTGGCAGGATTTTCTGTTTTAATACCTCTCAAAATAGTTAGCTTTACTACCGGCACTTAACAGTTGTATTATGAAACATTCCGCTCTATTTAAGTCATTTTTCCCTTTAGTAATTTTCTTAGCGCTAGCATCATGTGAATCCACTTCAAACGTGAGCAGTTTTTCACCACTTACTACGGTAAATACTGCGGAGTCCTTAAAGAAACCATATGTTATATTAATATCCTTAGATGGTTTTAGACATGATTATGTAAATACTTATAACCCTCCTTATCTAAGTTCATTTATAGAAGAAGGATCTCAAACCGCTTCTCTAATACCATCTTTTCCCACAAAAACATTCCCTAATCATTACACGATCGCAACAGGAATGTATCCTGATAACCACGGGCTGCTTGCAAACTCATACTATGATTATGATAAGAAAAAAACGTACAGCATAGGTAATCGCGAGACCGTTATAGATGGGTCTTTTTATAAAGGAACTCCATTATGGGTAAATGCAAATAGTGCAGGTATGGTAACAGCTAGTTACTTTTTTGTTGGCACAGAAGCAGATATACAAGGTGTACACCCTACTTACTATTATAATTACGATGGAAAAGTAACCAATCAAGAACGCGTAAATCAAGCAATAAAGTGGTTAGAAATGCCCGAAGAATCGAGACCACATCTCATTACCCTATATTTTTCTGATATGGATGATACTGGACATCGTTACGGCCCCAACAACAAAGAGAAACTTAGAGAAGCTTTATTAAAGCTAGATAACACACTTGGTGATTTATTCAATCGCGTTAATAACACGGGATTACCAGTTAATATTGTCATTGTCTCAGACCATGGTATGGCAGAGCAATCTATTGAAAAACTCATTAGTACGGAGCCACTAATCAATGATGCTTTTTACAACATGATTGACAATGGTGTCATTCTCAATATACATCCTCATAATAGTAAGGAAACTGATAACATCTTCAACCGATTAAAGAAACTAGAAAACAAATTCACGGTTTATAAAACCAAAGACACACCACATTTTGAAGATGTCCCAAAGAATAAAAACTGGGGCCCCATACAAGTAATCCCTGATGATGGATATTATTTTAGTTCAAGTAAGAGTATCTATAGAAGAAAGGCTGGAAACCAAGAAGTATTTGGTGTGCATGGGTTCACTCCTGCTTTAAAAGATATGCACGGCATTCTTTATGCAAAAGGTCCGGCAATAAACGTGGGAGGAAGTTTACCTTCTGTAAAAAACATTCACGTATACCCTATGATATGTAAAATTCTAGGGCTAGCTGTGCCAACTAATGTAGATGGTAAATTATCTTACTTAAAAGGCATGCTACAAGAATAACCCCTTAATGAATAGCCTTAAAATATCTTTCAATCCTTCATCAAGAAATTCTCAATAGCAAGATTATAGCTATTAAGACCAAAGCCTACTATTACACCTTTTACATATTTAGAGAGGTATGAATGATGTCTAAACTCTTCTCTCGCAAATGTATTTGAAATATGGACTTCTATAACTGGCGTACTTATAGATGCTACAGCGTCTCCTAGTCCTACAGAGGTATGAGAATAAGCTGCTCCGTTTAAAATCACTCCGTCAAAGGTATCGTTTGCTTCGTGCAATTTTGAAATAAGCTCTCCTTCTATATTACTTTGAAAATAGCTAAGCTCTGTATCTTTATATGCAAATTGAAGTTTTGTAAAGTAATCCTCAAATGTTTCAGTCCCGTAAATTTCTGGTTCACGCTTACCTAGCATATTTAAATTAGGGCCATTTATTATAAGTAATTTCATAGTTTATAGTTGTTGAGTACGCTTTCGCGAAAGCATAAAAATACAGATTTACAAGGCGTAAAAAAAGCGCCTCTACTGAGGCGCTTTTGATAATTCTTTTTACTTATGATTTAAAATGCAAATCCAGCTCCTATCATGAATACTCTATTACGAGCATCAAGGTCAAAACCTCCTAAATCTTCACTACTAAAAACATCAGAAAGTCCTAGATTATAACGTGCGTTAAAAAACAAACCATTGTTAAGTTTATATCCTAAACCACCTACAACAGCAAAGTCTACCGTGTTTATAGCATCGTTGTTAAAATCAATATCTCCAGAATCTCCATCAGGATTAGAATCAATCTCGCTATTTACATTAAATCCTATTTGCGGCCCTACTTCCCCATAAAACCCATCTACAAAGTAATACTTTGCAAGTACTGGCACGTTAATATAATCTAGCTGAAACTCGACATCATCTCCGTTATTAACACTCTGGATATCATATCCTTGACCTGAATAATAAACCTCTGGTTGTATTGAGAATTTCTCTGTGATAGGCACTTCTACAAATCCTCCAAAATGGAAGCTTGTTCTTGCATCTGGATCATCAAAATCGTCTCCTCCTACGGTTGCAAAGTTAACTCCTCCTTTTGCTCCAAATGACACCTCATCTTGTGCTTGAACTGCTACAGTTCCAAATAAGGCTGCGATTGCTACTACTACTATTTTTTTCATGTTTGTGTTTGTTTTAAATGATATTCAAAGCTATCTATCATCGTGTTAAATGCGTGTTAGGCACTTTCTAAACTCTTGTTAATTGAGAATCCTTTAATAATTGTATTTTCACTTTCGTGAAATGGGAAACAGGCATATCAAACTACAAAAGTTACTTACGTATAGAACGTGGTCTCTCTGAGAACACTATAGACAACTATGCTCGAGACTTAAAAAAACTAACGCGTCATCTGGAGCAATTAGATAGCCCACCAGACCCTATTACTATAGCTAAAGATGACATTCAAGACTTTATATACACCATAGCCAAAGAAGTACAAGCGAGATCACAAGCTCGTATCATCTCTGGGCTAAAAGGTTTTTTTAATTACCTGATATTTGAAGATTATAGAAAAGACAATCCTCTAGACCTTATTGAATCACCTCGCCTAGGAAGAAAACTTCCAGACACACTCGCCGAAGAAGAAATAGACGCTCTTATCACGGCAATTAACCTCTCTACTCCTCAGGGAGAACGCAATCGCGCAATGCTAGAGACACTCTATTCTTGCGGTCTGCGTGTAACAGAATTAATAAGCTTAAAACTTTCTGACCTATATTTTGAAGAAGGGTTTATAAATGTGATAGGTAAGGGAGACAAACAGCGCTTTGTCCCTATAAGTGAGCATACTCAGAAGTATATCGACATATACCGCAATGAAATACGAACGCATATAGACGTCAAGCCAGAGCATGTAGATATTTTATTTTTGAATAGAAGAGGTCGCCAACTCACACGTGCCATGATTTTTACGATCATAAAAGATCTCGCAGTAAAAGCTGGAATTAAGAAAAGTATTAGTCCGCATACGTTTCGTCACAGCTTTGCTACCCACCTTTTACAAAATGGCGCCGATTTAAGGAGTATTCAGCAAATGTTAGGTCACGAGAGCATCACAACTACCGAAATCTATATGCATGTAGACCGTAGTGATCTCGCTCGTGTGATGGAGCAATATCACCCTAGAAAGGATTCTTAGGATTTTGTTTCAATTTTTCGCGAAAGCGTACTTATATTACTCAACAATAAGTATTTCTTCTTGCCTTCCTGAAACATATCTAAAGCCATCTTCACCCCAGAATCCTGCTTCCTCAAGCATGATTCTAATGTCCTTATTCCACTCTGGAATAGTTACTGTTGTATTAAGTTCTATAGCGTACGCCGTGTTCTCGTAGAGTTTGTAATCTCCTGTACCAGGCACCCCTCCTTGAGAATCCCACATCCCAATCGTAGGGCCAGCGGCATGACCGTATAGTCCAAGTGGGTGCGTATAGATAGAAGGAACAAGGCCTTCTGCCTTAGTTTCTTTTAATGATTTTAAAAGAATCTCATTTCCAGTTTTACCTGTCATAAAATTTGACGCAAGCACATCTTGCACACGGTTACCATCTGCAAATGCTTTACTCAAGAATGCTGGCAGTTCTTTCTCATCATCCTTTAAAACGTATGCGTGTTGCTGGCAATCTGTATTGAGACGTAAGTAGGTTATTCCAAAATCACAATGTAGCAAGTCACCTTTTTGAATTACTTTACCTTCTGGTCTATTAGAAAATGAAACAATATGACTTTCTAATTTCTCTTCAGAACGCTGGATATCAACTGTAGGGTGAAACCATGTTTCTAATCCCATATCTGTAACTCGCTGGCGTAAATACCACACCACATCATCTGTAGTTGTAACGCCTGGGACAATCACTTTATAGCTAAAGGCATCCTTAATAATATCATGCGTCACATCTACTAGCTGTTCAAAATATTTCATTTCAAGTGCCGTGCGTGTTTCTAGCCATCCTACAGCTAGATTCTGTGCAGAAACTACTTTTGCTTGTTGAGCAGATGATAGTTTTGATATAAATGCCTCATAATCTGTCTTTGCAATTCCATCTGCAAGACCAAAATCATCAGAATAATTAAGACCAATTTTTGAAGGCTCGCGCTCTTCGATAATCTCTAGAAGACGTGCCCATTGATCTGGTTGTTTTTCTTTATCCCATGCAGAGATGATATTCTTTCCTACGTTGTATCTAGCTACTGCTAGCTTTTCAATCGTGTTTTTTTCTTTATTTCTATAAAAAACTAATATGGTTCTTCTTCTCGCATTGAGCCACGTAGAGGGAAGCATCGTTTTTATAACCGGATCTTCATTATATTCTCTAGAAATCACAACCCACATATCGATATCTGCGCGATCCATTAAAGTAGGTAACAAATTATCAAATCTATCTGCCAAGACCTCATCGATTACGTCTGCTCTATCCCGTTCTGTTAAAATCTGACCGTACATACATGTAAACGGAAGTAGTAAAAGTAATAGTAATGTTTTCATAGTTAAGTTGCTAGTCCTTAAAAATACTAAAAACAAAAAAGAGTATTCATCTGAATACTCTTTTCTTAATTATAAATTGATGTATGACTATTTTATTTGTCACCTTTATTTTTGCGCTTTTTCTTGCGCTCTTTCTTTTGCTTTTTAGCAACTAGCTTTTGAGTTCTTCCAGACTCCTCCTCTGCTATGATTTTTACAACTTGTTCTTCGGTCAGGATATCTCTTAACTGAGATTCAAATTTCTTTTTCTCTAGTTCGGCTTTTTTACGCTTATCATCAATAACCATATCCTTATCATCTTGGATTGCCAATAAGACAGTATAGTAATCTTTTAAATAACTTCTAAGCACCTCTTTACCAAAAACGTCTAGTTCAAACATTTCTTGATATACGCTTGATCGCTCTAAACTTAATATATTAGGGTCTGGTCTTTCTGGGCTTCCCTGATTTGTTTGTGGAGGTGCAGGTACTGAGCTTCTTCTTCTTCCTGAATTCCCATAAGGGTTTCCGTATCCTTGAGCTTCTACACTCACTAAGGACAACATCATTACTATCACTATAAAATATCTCATAAACTAGACTTTCTATTTTTGCAAATATGCATAATTATTTCGTGAATACTCATATTCAATAATGATGCCCAAATTATTAATCCTTAATTACATCAAGTATTTCTGGCAATAAGGTTAGTGCAGTTAAAGCAATTGCGCCACCTAGATTTTTATGATCTGCAGCTCTTGATTGTTTGCGCTGTTCTCTTTCTTGCTTTCTTTTATCACGACTAGAAACTTCTGCTCCTTGGTATAATGATGTGGTGGCAGCCGGACTTTTTACACCGCTAGCGCTGGCGATTACCTCTTGCGCGTCTTCACTAAGATCAATTCCCGTACCTCTTATCATAATCACACTACTCACTCTTCCCTCATCATAATGTGCCTCCATCATATCATAAGCTATAGAAATTCCAGAGGAAGTCATCGCAATAAAGTCACCCTTAAATAAACTTTCTACCGCCTCTTGCAATACTACTGCTTTACTTACTTCTGTAAAGGGAAGAATATTTGCACTTATCGCTCCATAGGTTCCTATCGCTATCATATCATTACCATCAAGCCTTTTAATGAGGAGCTTTATTCCTTGCTCTATATAAAACTTATCTTCGGGAGAGATTCCTGCCTTTCCCGTCTCTACAAGGATATAGAGTTGCTGAGCATCATCACTTGGGAAGTTTTCGGCAGCATAGGTGATGAGATGTTCTGCTTTTATAACCGCAGATCTGATCTCACTTTCGTTTTGAGCAGATAGTTGTAATACAATAAATAATAGGGCTAGTGTGAAGATACTTTTCATAGGTCATACATTTTAAATGAGTTGTAAACCTATACTCTATACGATGTCATTTCCAGTTAGAATGAGCAAAAGCCTAGTACCAATGAGCGAAGTAGTATAATGTATTTATTACGCTTTCGCGAAAGCGTAACCTCAACTCTATAAACTATTTAAATATTCTTTTAAGGTTTGGCCTCGCTGTATTTTCCCTGTCGCTGTGCGCTTAAAGGAAGTTAAAGAAACTGCCAGCTTAGGAAGTTCAAAAGGATCAAAAGCTGATGTATCAGTAATATGCTCTTTTATAAAAAGAGGTTCTTCTTGCTCTACAAATAACGTTAATTGCTCGCCCAGCAGTTCATCTGGAACTCCAGCGACAAAGTATGGAACGTGGATATATGGCGCCAACTTAGCTTCTATCTGTTCTGGAAACAATTTTACTCCACCACTATTTATCACATTATCAATACGACCTAGCCAGATAAACTTTTTATAGGTTATAAGCTTTACAAGATCATTTGTAATCACCGGATCTGAGCTCACTTTAGGAGCTTTTATAACAAGGCAGTCTCTGCTATCTGTCTCTACCGTGACTTTATCTAGCACTTTAAAAGGAATAATTCCTTCTTTATTTTTTTTAGGATTAACTCTCCTCGCTGCAATATGAGTAACGGTTTCGGTCATTCCATAGGTTTCATAAACCTTAGTTTTAAGTCCTTGTAACCTTAAAGAAAGTGCTGGTGATATTGCTCCTCCTCCTACAATGAGCTTTGAAAGTAGGTGTAATCGCGATAACGAATTATCAAGCTGAAAAGGCGTCATTGCACAAAAATCATACGTTCTATACACAGCATCCAGCGGATTGGATTTTGGCTGCGCCATATCAATACGCCATCCCAATGTCATGGCTCTTACAAGCATCATTTTCCCAGCAATGTAATGCGCAGGAAGACAAAGTAATGCTGTTGTTTTTTCAAATACATCAAAGTGCTTTGCAGTTGCTTTTGCACTATTGATCATATGTTCCTTGTTTATCTTAATAAGCTTAGGTGTTCCCGTAGATCCAGAGGTACGTACCGTCACATACTTCTTAGCATCTAGCCACTCTATAATAAACTCACCTACAGATTCCTCATAAGGTTCTCCTTCTTTAATAAAGGTATGCGCTTGCTCCTTTAATGAAGCAATGGTAAATGAAGCACCGTTAAGTTTAAATTTAGGGTGTAAGCGCGTATATTTTTCAGCAAGCTCCGTCATATCATTTAAATATACGGGTTCCTTGTAAGATTAATATTAAGCAAATGTAAAATGTAAGTCTGCTCAACTATTTAAGCGGCAACAGGAGGCTTTACACTACCTGTGAGTTTCTCTTTCCAGTTAGACCATTTATATTTTCTAGCAAAAATAAACATGAGAATAGGCAGTATTATGAAGATAGGAACAATCTGGCCTATAGCCGAAGGCTCTGCAACATCACGAAAGATAGAATTAGTTTGTAACGCACTCCAGTCTGATGTTACGAGCAATGCAATAAACATATTATTTGCTGCATGAAATCCTAGTGCAAGCTCCATTCCATCATCCATAAGCGTTATAATGCCAAGAAAGAAACCTAAACCTATGTAGACCGATAAAATACTATATCCTAGCTTTTCTATTTCAGGATTAAGCGCGTGCATGAGTCCAAAAATGAGCGATGTAATAATAAGAGGAACAAGCTTATTACCTGCAGCAACTCCTATTCCCTGCATTAAATATCCTCTAAAAAGAAACTCTTCAAAAGAAGTTTGTAAGGGTAACAAAATTAATGTGATGGCTAGAAGCCCAAGAAAAGGCATGAGATTAAAGTTCCACACAAGATCTTCTGGAGCAAAATAGTATGTAACTAATGTCGATACTACAGAAAAGACACCCCAAATACCAAAAGCAAAGAAAAAACGCGACCAATCTATGTTTTTTCTAGCGGTTACTAGCTTTGTAAATCGCTGTTTATGGATATACTTTACCACAACAACGAGTCCAAGTAGCCCTCCTAAAAAAGTACAAAGTGCAAGTATTAAGTAGAGATTGCTTTCTCCCTCAAAAAGCGGAAAGAAGTTCTCTTCACCTGCTTCTAAAAAAGTATTTATATCACCAGCTCTCATCCACGAGCCTGCCATTAATGGAATTGCTCCTAAAATTTGCCAGCCTACAAAAAATATAATCATGAAACCTATTATATATCTCCATCCCTCGTGTAAACTCTTGTACGCCTGCTCTATATACATATGTTATATTTTAAAATCCCAATACTTGTTATTATCCGTTCTTAAAGTTCCATTCACCACTTCTAGTGGTGAAGGTATATTGTTTGTAAAAAGGCTTCCAGTACCCAGTCCTTGAGGACCTTTTGCTCCTATTTTTTGTGTCCATTGTGCGATAGCATTAAGTCCAACATTACTTTCTAATGCAGAGGTAACCCACCATTCGATTCCTAATGAATCTGCTACGTCAATCCACTCTTGACTTCCTTTAAAACCTCCTATAAAACTAGGCTTTAAAATAATATATTGCGGTTGTATAGTTTCTAGTAGCTCACGTTTTGAAGCGAGATCTGTCACTCCTATAAGTTCTTCATCTAGCGCTATTGGTGTAGGTGTACTGGCACATAATTCGGCCATTTCTTCCCACTGTTTTGTAGCAATAGGTTGTTCTATCGAGTGAATATCTAGCTCGGCTAGTTGGGCTAGGACTTCTTTAGCTTTCGCGAAAGCAAAACCACCATTTGCATCTACCCGCAAGGTAAGTTGCTCTTTATTGTAATTCTTTCTTATAGAGGAAAGAATCGCCATTTCGTCTTTAAAGTCAATAGCACCTATTTTCATTTTTATGCAATCAAAACCTTGCTCAAGCTTTTCGGCTACTTGGGTTCTCATAAAATCCTCATCTCCCATCCACACAAGTCCGTTAATATCTATAGCAGATGTTCCTCTTGTAAAAGAAGATGGAAATAGAACAAAGGGATCGCTAGATGCAAGCGATAAAAATGCCATCTCAACACCTGCCTGTATACTTGGATATTCCATTAGCTCATCCCAAAGCGCCTGAGGTCCTTTTGAAATGTGAGCGCATACCCATTGCAATTTTTCTTCATAGCCTGGCACATCATCATAACTAAGACCTCTAAGAATACCACACTCACCTATGCCCGTTTTACCAGCATCTTGAATAATGATATACCATGTCTCTTTAGTACGCAAGACCCCTCGAGAAGTACCGCTAGGTCTCTTAAATTCTAAAATATGCTTTTTATAATGTGCTTTCAATAGGATTGTATTAGTCTCGTAAAAGTACTTAATCATATGCATACTTTACTAACAGAAAGATATTCTAAAGATCTCAAGTTTCCCGTATTTTCCTCAAAAAGTAAGCGCTTCATCCTCTATTTATTGCCTTACATCTATGTTTTTTTACATACCTGCTAAACCATAAAATTAATAAACCTCTTATTTACAGCTACTTAAGTTAAATTTTTACTAGTGAAAAATATTCGAAATATATTTTTTGTGATATAAAAAAAACCTAATTTTATATATATAAACGTCACTATTATGATTGCATATCCTACAAAGGGACATTTATTAGTAGCCGAACCATCTATCCTAGGTGATACATCATTTACTAGGTCTGTAATACTTCTTGCAGATCATAATGATGAAGGTTCTGTAGGGTTTATTCTCAATAAACCACTGGATGTCACACTATCAGATTTAATAGAAGGAATAGAAGAATGTGAGATGCCTATATATAATGGCGGTCCTGTAGAACAAGAAAATCTCTATTTCATACACACTGCTCCAGACCTCATAGAAGGCAGCCTAGAGATAGCATCAGGTATTTACTGGGGTGGTAATTTTGAGAGAGCGCTAGATCTAATCATGAATAAAGAGATATGCTGTGAGAAAATTAAATTTTTTCTAGGCTATAGCGGCTGGGAGAGTAACCAGCTCAACCAAGAGATTATTCAAAACAGCTGGGTTATTCTTGAAAATGATCAACATGACGAGCTACTCAAAGATAACCACACAGCACTGTGGAGAGATAAAATTATTGAGATAGGCGGTGATTATGCATTATGGTCTAATGCTCCAGAAAATCCTCAATATAATTAACCTAGACGTACTTTTACATTAAGCTTTTTAAGTAACGCTGCGGCTGTCTCTATTTTAAATTCCTTTTTTCTATATTTTGTTATAGGCTGTATTCCCATAATGGTGTTTGTGATAAAAAGCTCATCTGCCTTTTGCAATTCAAACGGTGATATAGAAGCCTCTTCAAAAGTATAGTCATCCATCAACCCTATAATACTAATGAGTTGTTTTCTAACAACTCCACGCAAGCAACCATCAGAAAGTGGTGGCGTTTTAATGTGGGTTCCTTTTACAAGGAATAAATTACCTTGTAATGCTTCGGCTATATTTTTCTCATTATTGACAAGCAGACAATTATCATATCCGTTATCTTGAGCATAAATACTTCCTGTAACATGTACAATCTTATTAGTTGTTTTAAGTGTAGATATTAAATCTGCATTTATATAGTGGTCTTTATACAACTCAACCTCGTAAGGTTCTTCGTTAAGGAGATAAAAAGGATTAGGGTGCGCTTTCGCGAAAGCGTAATACCCCACACCGCGCTCCTCTGGCAAGTAGGTGCCACCGCCAGATCTATACACTGTGATACGTATACGCGCTGTTTGATCAATTAAACCTGACGCCGTCAATGTCTTTAAGAGTTCTTCCTCAAGAAATTCTGGTGTAAACTCCATTGGGATTTCCATGCGAAGTATACGCATAGAAGCCATAAGTCTAAAGTAGTGGTCTTCCCAGAAAAGGAGCTTCCCATTTACTGCTTTAATTGTTTCAAAAAGTCCATCGCCATAAAGCAGACCTCTATTAAATGGATTAAGTTGCGCATCCTCTGGTGAGAATATTGTTCCGTTGTGATTTACCATAAAAAAACCGCCTCTTAGGGAGGCGGTGCAAAGATATTAATTAGGCTTTAGTTATGAAGAGCCTATTACTTGTTTCAACTCTGAAATTTGGTTTTCCCAAAACATTTTACCCTCATCAATCTCATCTTCCTCTGCAAAATCTGTTACCATGATAGATACATCTTTTGTGATCTCATCTACTTGCAGGCGTAATTCAAAATAATACTCCTCTCCCTCGTCTGCTTCCCACTGGAATTTTATGCGGTCACCGTTCTTTTTAGTAAGAAGTTTTGCTATTTCCTCACTTCCGTCCCAAATAAAAGTATAGTGGTCACCTCTTAAATTTACATTATCTGCAAACCACTCACTCATTCCTGATGGAGTAGCTATATATTGGTATAATAAAGAAGGAGAAGCTCTTACAACAAACTCAATCTCATATTTTATTTTATCGCTCATAGAAAGGTATTAATAGAACGACAATATATTGAAAGTAATTTGTAGAACAAAGTAATTAAATTGATTTTATTTAAGAAAGAGGTTTGCACAACCACAAATATATTTTATATTTGCACCCGCTTAGGCACATTGCTTATGCGAGCATACAGAATTGCTTTTATTATTTATTGGCAATTTAAAATTATGGCGAGGTAGCTCAGCTGGTTAGAGCGTCGGATTCATAACTCGGAGGTCGGGGGATCGTGCCCCCCTCTCGCTACATAATTATAAAGGCTTTACAGAAATGTAAAGCCTTTTTTTTTGTACAAAATTCTACTTAAAAGTCTTAGACCATACATTTTTAGCACTCTCTTATTTAACAATAAAGTTGACTGCTCTAGAAATAATTAGGATATAAAACTCAACAACGTTTGTAATTATGCTCCTATCCTATGTATCGACGGTTGGTTTAAAATAAATTTAGATCTTAACATTATAATCTTCTTTAGACTTTACTAATTTTTGATACTTAAATTTGTAGAGAATGGTAATTATAAAGCATGAAGCAAAAACTAGCATCACTTATTTATTGGATTAAAAGTTTATTAGTCAAGGTATTTAAAAAATATGATGGTAGATGGGCTTATATCATCACCACAACCATAGCCTTAGCACTCTTTATAGGCGGTATTAAATTATTTATATCCCTTACAGAAACTTTAAAAAGCACCTATCTAGCTGAGTCTGATACGGCAATCTCTAATTATGTAGCTAGTTTCAGAACACCTTACCTCACTAGTTATTTTGTTTTTGTCACAGATCTAGGTGATGCATTAGGCTATGTAATCACGTTTGTATTATGTACGATTATATTTTACGTTACGTTTAAAAAATGGAGATACGTTGCTCAGCTTGCATTTGTAATGGTGCTTGCTCTAAGTTCTAATCTTCTCTTAAAACAAATAATCAATAGAGCTCGACCAGATGTAGAACACCTCGTTACGGTAGAAACTCTGAGTTACCCAAGCGGGCATGCTATGATGGCAATGGCTTTTTACGGAACCTTGTTATTTTTAATCAGTAAGTTTCCAATTAAGAGATTCTATAAAGTCCTATTTATCACTTTGTGCTTAATCCTGATTTTAAGTATCGGTATAAGTCGTATTTATTTAGGAGTACACTATCCCTCAGATATTGCAGGTGGATTTATTGCAGGCTTTGTTTGGGTAGTATTTTGTGTGATTGTTTTTGATTTAATTCAGATTTTTAAACGTGATCCAGCTACCTAAAAATATGTTTTAAGCTTTCGCGAAAGCAAAAAGAAACACACTCAAAATATCTTTAAAAAGAAATCTAATGAACTATAGAAAATATATACCTCACCTATTTATTGTTACTCTCGCAATCATTCTCACTATAAGCTGTGCAAATAGCTACAACGGCCAGAGCGATGAAAAAGATAAAACAACGATTCAAAAAAAATCTAAGGAGGACTATACAATTATTAATACCTGGAAAATGCCAGAAATTTTAAATGAGGTAAGTGGTATCTCGTGGATTTCTGAAAACACCATAGCTTGTGTAGAGGATGAAGACGGTATCATTTTTATATATGATCTCAAAAAGGAAAAAGTCATTCAAGAAATAACATTTGCTGGTGGTGGGGACTATGAGGGTATCGCGATTAATGACAAGGATGCTTATGTGATGCGAAGTGATGGATTGATTTATGAGGTATCACGCTTTCGCGAAAGCGAACCTGAAATAACTACTTTTCAAACAGCATTTACCGCTCGTAATAATATAGAAACACTCACGCTAGACGCCGAAAAAAATAGCTTAGTAGTAACACCAAAAGATCGCGATCAATCTGATGACTTTAAAGGTTTGTATTATATCACGCTAGATGCAAAAACGATGGATGAAAAGCCGCTTTTACGCATAGATATGAATGATAAAGCTTTTAAGGATTATAAAAAGAAGAAAGCATATCGCACCTTTAGTCCCTCTGACGTGGCAATACATCCAGTAACAGGTGACTACTATGTGCTCGAAGGTAAAAACCCAAAGCTAGCGATGCTAGATAGCGATGGTACAATTAAAAAAGTATACAAGCTTGATAAAGACGACTTTGCTCAGCCGGAGGGAATTACTTTTAGTCCTGACGGAAAGCTTTTTATCTCTAACGAAGCCAGAAAGGACGAAGCAACTATTGTAGAGGTGGTTTTTAAATGAAAAAAAAGATTCCCTTGTTAATTATAACAATACATTCTTAAAAGAAGGATAATTTACTCGCCATAAATTTATAGGCATAGCATTTATGCCGTTCCATGATACTGCCTTGACGATTTATGGAAACAAGTTGAATGAAATTTTCACTCCTTCTATAATCATTCCCGTGCCTATGATACCTATAATTAATCCCATAATTTTACCTATTACGGAAATTACATTATTGCCTAAAACCTTTACTATAAGTGTACTTGCGCTAAAAGTAACATACATTAACAAACACATAATTCCAAAAATTACAATCACCATGCCTATCTGTATATAAGTGGCATCTGAGACAGTATTCATGGCTGTAACAATGGTTCCTGGACCTGCAATAATCGGTATAGCTAAGGGTGAGATAGCAATATTTTCATCTATATCTACTTCCTTTAAATGTTTGACATTAACTTTTTTAGACTGTAACATATCAAATCCAATAAGAAACACTAGGATGCCACCAAATATCTTGAAAGCAGGGATTGTTATTTGGAATAACTCAAAGATAAATTTACCTAACAAGACAAAACCTGCTACAATAATAAACGCAACTATGTTTGCCCTTTTATTGATATTCTGCTTTGTCTTTTTATCTGCTCCCTCTGTAAGCGACAAAAAGATGGTCATGTTTGAGATAGGATTTGTTATAGCAAAAAAGCCTGTAAACACAGTAATTGCAAACGTAAGTAGGTTATCCATTAATCACTAGGTTGTTTCTGATTGTTATTTTGTTTAAAACGGTATAGAAACGCTGTAACGCCGTTATTATCTAGTGTTAAATATAGACTATTTAAGAAATATCATAAAAATAACGAGATTAATATTTTCTAATGATTCCCACAGTATGAACATTCTCAAATAGTTACTCTTATTGGAAGTCAGCTGCTTTAAAAGGATATTTCCTAGGTGTTTTTTGAATGGTTATCCAATGTGCTACGGTAAAAGATTTCACCCCCCATTGTCCATTAAAACGACCTAGACCTGAGTTTTTAACCCCTCCAAAAGGTGCATAAGCACTATCATTAACTGGTTGGTCATTAATATGTGTCATACCAGCTTCAATACCTTGTGCAAATGCCATTCCTTTAGCTTCGTCTTGTGTAAATACAGAACTAGATAAACCGTAGTCTGTAGCATTTGCTAATCGTAGCGCATCTTCAGTATCTTTTGCTCTAGCAATAGACACTGCTGGTCCAAAAATCTCATTTTGAAACAACGGACAGTTTTCGTCTACATCTACAAAAACGTGTGGCGGCATATGTAAACCTTCAGCTTCACCACCTAATGCCATTTTGTAACCTTGTTCTTTTGCATCGTCTATTAAGCCTTTAACAGTATCAAACTGGTTTTGGTCAATAATAGGACCTACAAACGTATCCGGATCATTCATATCCAAACGTTTTAAGGTCTTAACTTTTGCTATAAACTTTTCTGTAAATTCATCATAGACTTTATCTTCAACGATAATTCTGTTGATAGCCATACAGATTTGACCTTGGTTCATAAATTTACCCCAAGCAGCAGCTTCAACCGCTTGATCAATATCTGCATCTTCTAGCACCACAAACGGACTATTTCCACCTAATTCTAACTCGATATTTTTAATGATATCTGCTTCCAGAGCATTTTTACCAACTTGACGACCAACTGGTGTTGAGCCTGTAAACGAAATTAGTTTTGAGATTGGGTGCTTTGTAATTGCCGTACCAATAGTACTACCACCACCTGGTAAAACGCTTAATAACCCTTTCGGGAAACCTGCCTCTTCTAAAAAAGAAGCGAAAATTAAACCACCAGTTACTATAGACGTTGATGCCGGTTTTAAGACCACAGCATTACCAACTGCCAATGCTGGACCTAAAGTACGCGCAGTTAATTGACCCGGAAAATTCCAAGGAGAAATTAAACCAATAACACCTAATGGTTTTCTAACTGCCATAGATTCTTTGCCATCAATATCTTGTGGTAATATTTTACCTTCTACTTGTAATGGTAAATGCACCGCACTTTCAAAAACGCTAGCAACCAATTCTGCTTCAAAATACCCTTTTGCTAAGGTTGCTCCTACTTCTTTTCTTGCCCATTCTGCAAACTCTTGCTTTCGGTTTCTAACTACTTCGGCTAGTTTAAGCATCATTCTACTCTTTTCAGGAGGTAGTACCGCTGCCCATTTTTTCTGCGCAGCTGCTGCTTGTTCAAAAGCCTCATTTACATCATCTGTAGTAGCTCCATTTAAAGAGAATAACTCCTCTTGGTTCCAAGGATTAATATCTTTAATTGCTGGTCCTTTTCCGTCTTTCCATTCACCACCAACAAATATTTTTCTCGTATAATTTGGTAATTCTTCTTGTAATTTCATTTTCATTGTGTTTTAATAGTTGATACTAAAGTGTCACGATTACTTTACCCACTGTTCTTCCTTTTTCAACTTCAGTATGGGCAGCAGCCATATCTTCAAAAGCAAACGTTTTGTAAATGTTTGGTTTAATGCTACCGTTTTCTAACATTTCTTTTAAGGTGTTCATATCTTCAGCACTAGAGTGTACTAAAATATCTGCAACGGTTTTGTGTTCCTTTTTAGCTGATGCTTTTACATCATCTATGTCCATACCTAACGTTGTATAAGCGGTACCACCGCTTTTTAAAACTTTTACCGAATTTTCTAATACTTCACCACCTTGCGTATCTAACACAAAGTCGATATCAGATAGAATTTCTTCAAACTTTTCAGTGTGATAATCAATTGCATTATCTGCTCCAATAGAGGTGACAAATTCGCTATTTTTTGCCGAGGCAGTAGTATTCACAAAAGCTCCCATTGCTTTTGCAATTTGAATCGCAAAATGACCAACACCACCAGAACCTGCTTGTATTAGTACTTTATCACCTTTGTTAATCCTTCCTTCTAAGATTTGTAATGCAGTTAAAGCAGCTAAAGTTGTAGCTGCAGCTTCTTCAAAAGAGACGTTGTCTGGCATTATAGCCAAATGTGCATCTGGCGCAGCAACAAATTCCGCGTAAGCGTTACCAACACCAGGGAAGTTTACCATACCAAAGACTTTGTCGCCTATTTTAAAATTGGTAACATCAGTACCAACTTCTGTTATGGTTCCTGCTATGTCCCAGCCTAAAATTACAGGTCGTTTTTCACCGTACATCATATTAAGCATCTTATCTTGATACTTTGGTTTTACATCTGCCGGATTTAATGAAATAGCCTTTACCGCTACTAATACTTCGTTATCTTTTATGCTTGGTTTTGCTATTTCTGCTAAATGAAGGTTTTCTGGTCCTCCTGCTTTTTCCAATATTATTGCTTTCATAGTGTGCGTTTTTCAGTTAGATTTTATTTACCGTTTTGCTTTGCTGTTGCTTTTGGTGAGGCACCTTGCTTTAACGTTTTGTTTCTGAATTTTACGGTTTGAGGAAGCTGCAAGTTTACTTGGTTTATTTCTTGAATTTCTACTTGAAGTTTATCAAACTTGATATCTTCTAAATGTCCTCCCAGTGTTATATCTTCAGATAAAAAGTGAAAGTGCATTCCCGGAATCACCACGTTTCCAATATAATCTGGCGTAAATAAGCCTACTAAAGTTCCTTTAATATTATCTCTAGTATACATTACTCTTGTATCTAAATATTCAAATAGAGAAACATCTTCATTTTCTACTTTATGTGCAGATGCCATTTTTAGATACCCAAACTCCCCTTTAATTCTGTAGGCGTAAAAACTGTTTTTAGAAGTAGAGTATTTTTGAAGTTCTTTGTTTAGTTCTTCGTAAGAGGTAATGTTTTCAACGGTTACCGTTTTTTTGGGTTGAAAATTTATCATCGTCATATTAGGCGATTCTAAATCTTCTGGTGCCTCTTTAATTCCGCCTTCAGCATCGATAGTATATACCACACCGTCAACAGCAACCAGTTCACCTGCTAGGTGATTTACGGTACCAATACCAATATTACCTTGCTGTACCATTTGTTCTGGCCTAAAATCACCTTCATATATACTATTTAACAACGCAACCGTTGGCGCATATTGATGGATGGTGTTTTCCGTATGTGGTGCTAATCCGTTTTCATCTACATTGTGTGGATGCGGATGTTCGTGATCCTGCATTTCTGTAGTTAAAACTGCTTCTTTTTTGTCCTGATTTCCACAGCTTGCTAAAATTGCCAAGGAAACTAATAAAATTACTTTTTTCATAAGAGTTGTTTTTTAGTTGATTATTAATTTCTCTTAAATTTCTGTAACGAAATTCATATACTGCTTTAAATCACCAATAACAGCTTCTTCCATTAGTTTGCCTGTTTTTACTGCATAAGGTTGATTAAAGTGAATGTCCCAAACATCAGATTCTTTTCTCCAATGCTCGTAAACTGCTAGGGTGTCTTTTTGATCATCTACTGTGTATAAATCAAAAAGGATATTTCCTTCTTCTTCTTTTCTTGTGTGGGTAATGTGATCTTCAAACTGCTCTATAAGTGCTTCTCTAAATTCAGTTCTTAATTTAAAAATGAAGAAAATAATAAATACTTCATCTTCGGGATTTGCAGATTTAGTATGATCTGGAAGCGGATTTGTATCGCCTAAAAAGTAGAAATCAGGAGCCGACTGTAAGGCGGTCTGTCCTACTTCCATTAATTTTTTGGTATGAGGCTCGTTATCGTGAGCTGTAATAGCAGCTTTGTCTGCCCAACGTTCGTAAACAAAAAACACATTGTCTTCTGCTTTAGATACAAATACTTTAATCTCTTTATTGCCAGCTTCTTTTTGTGTTGCCGCTTGTGCTTCTTTAAGCGTTGCTGCAAACGTATCTTTATGTTCTGGTTTTGCTATAAATTTTACTATTGTACTTTTCATAATATATAGATTTAAACTTTTACAATTGAGTAATCACTGTTTCTTCAGGAAACCTTGACTTTGGTAATTTTGCATTAAAGTCACTGTCTTTTCTATAACCTAAAGACACAACCGCTAGAGCGGTGAAGCCCTTTTCGCGTAAGCTAAATTCTTCATCAATAGCTTTTACATCTACACCCTCCATTGGGCAAGCATCAATACCTAATGCAGCTGCACCTAATAAAAGTGCGCCCATATTTAAGTATACTTGCTTTTCCATCCAGTGTGGTAAATCTTTAAGATCGTAGCGGTGAATATTTGCAAATAGCATACGGCCACCGTGCATTTGATCTTTAAACTCTTGTGCTGCAAAGCGACCATCTTGGTCTTCTTGTTCTAGAATGCTGTTCATATAATCCTCGTTTGCATCTGTGCGAGCTGCGATAACAATTACGTGAGATGCGTCTAAAACTTTTGGTGTATTGAATTTGAAAAATCCTTGTGTCCCTTTTGCAATTCGCTCTTTACCTTCTTGAGTATCTGCTATTAAAAAATGCCAAGGTTGTAGGTTTACACTAGAAGGACTTAAACGCAGTACATCTTTTATTTGTTGAAAATCTGAATCTGATATTTTCTTAGTTGCATCAAATTCTTTTGCAGAGTAACGGTTGTTTAATATTTCTGTTAGATTCATTTTATAATTTATTTAACTTATTAATTATTAATACTATCAAAATTATAGTGCAAATGTATGCGTGAAGTTGATACGCGTCAATAACGGTCAAGAAGTATAGTATATAAAATAAATTATAAGACACTATATATCAGGTAATTAAATATAAAATAAATCACTATAAAAAGTATAGTTGCATACTATTTTAAAGCATAGTATCTTTGCATCGTTTTAAATGTTATGAAAATGGATAGAAAGGAATTGTTTGAAAAGAAACCAAGAATTAAAATCAACGATAAAATATCATATTGCCCAACAAGCGCGGCAATGGAATTGATAGGTGGAAAATGGAAGAGTGTTATACTAACCCATTTAATAGGCGATAAAAAACGCTATAATGAATTACGGAAGGAAATTCCTGGTATTACTGAGCGTACGTTGAGTTTACAATTAAAGAAATTAGAAGCAGATGGTATTATAAGTAGAAAGGTTTTTACTAAAAAACCGCCATTAAAAGTAGAATATACGCTTACGGAGTTTGGGCAAACATTGGTTCCTATTTTAAACCTAATTGTTGATTGGGGATTACACGCTGCCGAAACCAAAGGTGAGTTTTTGTTTGAGGAGTGATATAAATTCTGATCATAGATATAACTTCACGTTTTAATATGATGATATACCATTTGCATGCAAAAGCATTGAAAGGTATTACAATCGTTATGACCAACCTATCTGCTATCATATAGTAATAAATAAGAGCGCCTTAACACCTAAAACTAACAAAGGGTATCTCTCGATACCCTTTGAATCACAAACTACGTGTACATAAACAAACTAATTCAAATAATTGTGAGTCTTGTGATGGTTTATCCTCTTATAACTTTAATTAAATCGATAGCTAAAGCTGTCTTTTCTTCTATTTTTTTATAATCCCATGCACCATTCTCATCTACTGCTATGAGTTTTGAGCCTAGACCTACACAGGTTACTCCTGCATTAAACCATTCTTCTAAGCTTTCTTTTGTAGGAGAAACACCACCTGTAGGCATCACTGAGGTCCAAGGACATGGTCCTTTTATAGCTTTTACAAACTGGGCTCCATAAATACCTCCTGGAAAAAGTTTTACAATCTCACAGCCTAGTTCTTCGGCGCGAGCAATTTCTGTAAGTGATCCACAGCCTGGTGACCATAGTACTTTTCTTCTATTACACACCATGGCGATATCTTCACGCAATACGGGAGTTACTACAAAGTTTGCTCCTAGCTGCAGGTATAAAGAAGCTGCTGCTGCGTCTGTAACACTACCTACTCCAAGTATTAACTCAGGTAATTCTGCTTTCGCGAAAGCGCACAACTCATCAAACACTTTATGTGCATTATCACCGCGGCTGGTAAACTCTATTACTCGAGCACCACCGTTATAACAAGCCTGTAATATATGCTTGCCTACCTCAACAGATTCATTATAAAACAAAGGAACAATTCCCGTGTCTTTCATTACTTGTGCTACTTCTAATCTTGTAAATCTTGCCATAATTATCTTGAAACTTTTCCTGATTGATCTCCATCCATAAATCGTTCTATATCTTGTAAAGAGACCAAGTTGTAATCTCCATAAATGGTATGTTTTAAACAACAAGAAGCTACAGCAATATCTACTGCACGCTGCTTGTTTATAGGGTCATCTATGAGGCCAAAGGCTAGACCACCCATAAATGCATCTCCACTACCTACGCGGTCTACCACGGGCGTTACTTCTTGTATGTGTGCTCTATACACTTGCTCTCCATCATATAATAATCCTCCTATGCGCTGGTGAGATGCACTCACAGAGTATCTTAATGTGGTCGCAACCTGCTTGAGGTTAGGGCATAGTTTAAAAAGCTTATCATACAAAACGGGGAGTGATTTTTCATCTTGATAGTTAGGACCTACTTTGTCCTCACCTAGCATAAAAAAAGCAGTGTCTATATCTCCTAATATTAAATTACTATAGTTAAGAAGTTCCGGCATTACATCCTTAGGCTCCTTGCCCCATTTCCAGAGCTTTGAACGGTAATTTAAATCTGTAGAGATGGTGAGCCCCATCTTACTAGCTACTTTTACAGCCTCTAGACACTCTAGCGCTGCTGCTTCTGATATTGCTGGGGTAATACCACTCCAGTGAAACCATGTTGCACCTTCAAAAATAGCTTCCCAATCAAAACATCCTTTTGTGATAGTAGCCATAGAGCTACCAGCGCGATCATAGACCACGTTGCTAGCTCTTGTTCCGGCTCCTGTTTCTAGAAAGTAAATCCCTAGTCTATCTCCACCTCTTGTTATATACTTATCGCCTACTCCAATTTTTTTAATTTCTTGAAGTGCTGTATCGCCTATTTCATTATTAGGAAGCCTAGTAACAAAGTCTGCAGAGACGCCTAGATTATTAAGTGAGACTGCTACATTAAATTCGCCTCCACCATAGGTTACCCCAAAGGTTTTGGCTTGAGAAAATCTCAAGAATCGCTCTGTAGAGAGCCGTAACATAATCTCACCAAAAGTGACTACTTTACTCATATTCTAAGAATATATTTTTTTTTAAATACCTAATGCTTGACCACCACCTACTTGAATTGTCTCGGCAGTTAAGAAGGCCGCATCTTTACTCGCAAGGAATGATACTACACCCGCTACATCATCTGGCTGACCAAGACGACCTAACATAATATTATTTGCCCATGAAGCAAACACTTCTGGCTTAGTCTCTTTAATTTGCTTGTGGAAAGGTGTATCAATAGTTCCTGGTGATACTGCATTCACACGGATACCATATTCTGCAAGATCCTTTGCTAGTGCTCTCGTGATTGTGTGAACTCCAGCTTTTGAAGTACCATAAATACCTGCTCCTGGTCCACCTGCATTCCATCCAGCATTAGATGTATAGTTAATGATTGTAGGGTGATCTCCTTTCTTAAGGAATGGTATTGCTGCTCTAGACGCAAAGAATACTGAGTCTAAGTTAAGCGCCATTACAAATCTGTAAAACTCTGTAGTCATCTCTTCAAATCTTGAACGACCACCTAGTCCACCAGCGTTGTTTACAAGCACATCAATCTTACCGTACTTCTCCCCTATTTTTTTAATATTCTCCGTTACCGCTTCATCATTAGTAACGTCAAAGCCATAATACTCTGCAGTAATACCATCTGCTTTAAGCTCCTCAAGTCTTTTTGCTCCTTCTTCATCTTGAATTCCGTTAATTACAACGGTATATCCATCGTGACCTAATCGTTTTGCTACTGCAAATCCTATTCCTCCTGTGGCGCCAGTTATAACGGCTACTTTTCCTTTGTTACTCATAATATTAATTTTTACTTTTTATTATTATCTATTTGATTTAAGAAGTTCAATTTTAGGTATCAAAATCCATACACTTGCGATTACAATAAATGCTAATGCTGCACCTATTACAAATGCTGGTGTATAGTTACCACCTACTGTTAATTTAGGTACTAATGCAACGAGCCCTGCTCCTGTGAGTTTTGCCGCTGTTCCGGCAAAACCTGATAGCGTACCTACTGTCTTTTTACCATACAAATCACTTGGTAGTGTTTGCACATTTCCTATTGCTGTTTGGAACCCAAATAGCACTACTGCCATTATTAAAACAGCTGCTATAGGCGATCCTGGATTTGATAATGCAAGAAGCGCAGGAAGCATAATGACACAACCTAGTGTTATTACCATCTTACGAGTCTTGTTAATATTCCATCCTGATTTTAATCTATTTTGTGCTAATAAACCACCAAACCAAGCTCCAAACATAGCTCCAACATAAGGAACCCATCCGTAGATTCCAATGGCTTTTACATCCATACCGTACACTTCTGAAAGGTATATAGGGATCCAAAAAACAAATAACCACCATATTGGATCTATCGCTGCAGAGGCTATAATCACACCCCAGCTTTGCTTCTTTGATAGCAACTCTCCTACCGAAGGATTGTACTCTACTAATTTCTCGCCTTCTTCTGTTTCTTCTTTTATCTTTTGACCCTTTAGAATATGTTGCTTTTCTAATTCTGTTAACCAAGGGTGGCTCTTAGGTGGTGCTTTTACTAAAATTAACCAAGGAACTAACCACAATAGACCAATAAGTCCTATGATTACAAATATCATTTGCCAGCTAAAATAAACAGTCAAAAAGGCAATCGTGGGGATTGCAACAATACCCCCTATAGCGGCTCCAGAATTAAATAATCCTTGTGCAAACGCTCTCTCTGTGGCTGGGAACCATTCGGCATTTCCTTTGGCTGCTCCAGGCCAGTTTCCTGCTTCAGAGATTCCCAAGATTGATCTAAAAATTGAGAAACTCAATACTCCATTTGCTAGCGCATGTAGTGCTGTCGCGATGGACCAGAACCCTATTGATAATACAAAACCAAACCTAGTTCCAATCTTGTCAAAGATTTTTCCAAAGATGGATTGTCCAAAAGCATATGAAAACATAAAAACCACCGATATCAAAGCGTAAATTTCTTTTCTTTCGGTAGTGGTCTTATCTGGATATAAATCTTCTGCTATGCTAGGCCATAAAACAACTAGAGCTTGGCGGTCTATATAATTAATAACAGTTGCTAGCGCTATAAGTCCTACAACCCACCATCTTAGTCCTTTAAGTTTCATAAACTATAATTTTAAATCTAATTAGTTACTTTAAATAGGGCAAAAAATTACCCTAGCCATGCGTACATGACTTTTAATATTTTCAACTTTTCTTTGAGTTTTACGCTTTCGCGAAAGCGTACTTTATACCTTAAATATTATAGCAATATTGATACAAAGCTTTAAAGTGTTTTTTCATCATTGCCTTTGCTTCCTGAGGATTTTGTTGCTCGATTGCGAGATAAATTTTCTCATGCTCTTCTATGGCCGATTGTGACATTCCGGAATCACAAACGTGATATTTTTCAAAATTTGTAATAATTTCTGGAGTGATAATAAGCATGAAATTATTCATGGTACTATTACCTGATGCCTTTGCAATAGCAAGGTGAAAAAGTAAATCTTCTTGCACCGCGTCTTCACCATTAATTACTTTTTCTGTGTAAGCATCTAGTGCTTCTCTCATTTTTTTGAGATCACAATCTGTGCGTCTCAATGCAGCTAGTCTAGCAGTTTTAAGTTCTAAGAGAATTCGAGTTTCGACTAGCGATTTGAAGTCTGGATCTTCAAGTTTAAGGATATCATCTATCATCCCATTAAGAGCAATGACCCCAATATTTGCCACAAAAGTTCCACTCTGTGGTATTGACTTTAGAATTCCATAAAACTCTAATTTTTGAATGGCTTCTCTTACACTACTACGAGTCACCTCAAAACGCTCAGATAACATACGTTCTGAAGGTAGCTTATCACCTGGTTCCAAATTTTTGAGATTTATAATATCTCTAATTTGACCTATGATTGCCTTTCCAGAATCATTATTTTCAATCGTCTTTGTACGTGTCTCCAGTTTCATATCGTAACAATTTAATTTCTTAACAGCTCAACTAAGCTTCTTCAAAAAGCAGTTGAAAAGTTATAGAAAGTTATTGATTTATAATAGATAACAATGTGATTTACCATTTTAATTAATGCTTAACTTCTATATCGTAAACTCTAATATCTGCATAAGCATTCTCATCTCTCGTTTGAAGATAATTACCAACCTTGAAGTAGTTTTCAAAAACTCCCCATCGTTGCATGTGTATATCTTCATAGGTTTTATACTCTTGACCATTGAGAGAAATTACCATTTTACCTTCTTCTACTTCTACCTCAATTGTAAATTTTTTAAAACCTACATTTTGTTCAAAATTAAACCCTTCATCATCAACCCACGATTCTTTTTTTAAAATTTCTACAGGTCCTACGTCAGGCGTTCTTAACTTCTTTGTTTTTACTCTTATTTTGCCATTCTGCCAATAAATCTTTAATATAGGAGGCGCATTATTATCTTTCTGTCCAATCTTATCTCGCTGCTCATTAGTAAGTCTACCGTGTATCTGCGTGATAATTGTTTTGTGATATTTGCCATTCTCATCACGAGAAATTCTATCCATGGCCATTTTCACTTTAAGTTTACCTCCTTGTGCAAAAGTCCAGTTTACAGAATTATTACCTGGCACCATTTGCTCTCTGAGCTCTGACCTAGAATATTTTGTATTTGTAGTGGTCTGTGCAGGTACTGCATGAAAAACAAGAGCCCCTTTTGTAGAGTCATTGTACATGTAGGGCTTTAAAACTTCATTTGTTGCATAATCCAAAATCTCTGGAGGATCCACTTCAATAATCTTAGGCTCACCTACTGGAATTGTTACTTTCCAGTGAGATAGATCTACCTTTGGTAACTTATATTTTTTACGTTTTTTCTTTCTTTTTGATATTTTACTAGCACTAACTTCATCTTGTTCAAGAGATGATGTACCACTATTTTCTGAAGTTTGCCCAAAGGACAAACTTACAGAAAGTAATAGTGTGCTTAATAATATGAAAGTCTTCAACATCGTTTTTTTATTGTACTGCTGCAGTAAAATTATCTACTCTCGCTTCAACACTTGCATTATAGATTAGAATGCTTACTGTGCTGCTTACCCCAGAGTTAAAATTAAGTGTAGTAAGAGTGTAGTCTTCTGCAGATCCTGTAAACTCTGCAATTGCAGCGCCTTGTGCTACGGTAAGATCTGTATAACCTCCACCTGGTAAAATAGCAACAGTTGCTTCTCCTCCGGCTCCTTCTAATCTATAAGAGTACGTAATAGTATAATCTGTATTAGGCGTCACCTCAATTTCTTGGTATGCAATTCTGCTCCCGTCACTTGGAAATTTTGCTGCTTGCCCTCCATCAGGAACAGAAGAACTTGTGTTGATCTGGATAACTCCTCCTAAATCAGAGTTTCTCCAAGAATCACGTCCATCTCCAGTACCATCTGGTAAAGAATTATCTTCAAAACTAGCTTCTAGTATTACTGGAATAATCGCATCTGGTTCTTCTGGCTCAATCACCTCAATATCTGATGAAAATGTACTTGTCATACCTAAAGCATCTGAAGCTGTCAATGTAATCGTATATACTCCTTCTGCTGCATATTGATTTTGACCATCAATTGTCGTTGACGTATTACCATCTCCGTAATCCCAAGCATATGTTGTTGCGCTTGTTGAAAGGTTTGAAAATGTATAAATATCAAAGTTATTTACATCTCTTGTAGCAGAAAAGTTAGCTTCTGGAGGCATTGTATCTGCACGACTTCCAGCCTCAGGAAGATCTAATTCATTTTCACAAGAAACTGAAATAACCATACCTATTAAAAGAAAAACAAATTTTCTTGGTGTTATAAAATATCTCATAGTATTATTTTTATTATTAGTAGCCTGGATTTTGCGTCAATTGACCATTACTCAAGTTAACCTCAAACTGAGGAAGTGGTAATAAGAGATCTGTAGCGCTAAAGCTATGTCCGTTGGCATTAGAAAAATCAGTTAGTACTTGTTGTGCTGCTCCAAATCTTTTTAAATCATGGATTCTATGATTTTCAAAAGCTAATTCAACACGACGTTCTATTAGTAATTGCTCTGATGTAACTTCTTCTACAATATCAGTCAAGCCAGCTCTATTTCTAACTGCTTGAAAAGATTCTAAAGCATTTGATGATTGTGTTACTGCACCTCCAGCTAGAATAGCCTCGACGTGCATAAGTAATACATCAGAATATCTTAGTATAATCCAATCATTACCTGCACTTGTAGGATCTGAGCTTGTAGGCTCAATTCCTAAGTTTGCATCACCATTAGGTAAATATTTTACAACTTGAGTTTGTGTAGCTTGACCAGGATCAACGCGCTTTGAATATTGTGCTCTCTCACCTCCAAATTCATCTAAAGCTGCAATAGCTTCATCTGTCACATAATTTACTCCACTAGTACGTCCTACACCGTTGAGCATCTCTGCCGAAAAGTTTTGACTATCTAAAGAAGAACTCGCTACATAACCAACAGTAAAAATGTTTTCATCATTTGCTTCGTTATAAAACACTTCTCTAAAATCAGATTCAAGAGCGTACTCTTCACTAGCTATAATTTCTTCAAGTAGTACTTGAGCTTCTCCATAGTTACTTCCCTGTGTTAAATACACTTTGGCTAAAATTCCTTGAGCAGCTGCTTTTGATGCTCTATTTGCCGTAGTCGTACTTCCTAACTTAGAAGCCGCAGATTGTAAATCTGCTACAATAAAGCTATAGATTTCACTAGAAGGCACACGTGTAAATTGTGTCTCTACATCTTCTATTAATATAGGTCTGTCTATTAATGGTACATCTCCAAAAGAACGCACAAGATTAAAATAAGCTAATGCTCTCATAAAACGAGCTTCTCCCTCCATACGATCACCATCTGTAATTGCTAGGTCAATATTTTCAAGAACTAGATTTGCTCTTGTAATGACACTGTACATACTACGGTAGTAATCAAACACAAAACCATTTGTAGGTTGTACAGTGAAGCTATCAAACTGGCCTGCTTCTCCTTCTCCACTTTTTGATCTTGTGTTATCACTTAACATTTCTGTTACGTAAAACTCTATTTGCTGCCCATGATTAAGGTCATTATCTGTAATCTCAAGACTATTAACTCCTTGTAGCGCATCGTAAACTGTAGTAAGAACAGATTCAAGATCACTCTCATTTGTTGGAAAAGTATCACCTACCAACACGGCTGTTGGTACAGGCTCTAAAAAATCGTCACCGCAAGATGCAAAGCTCACAACAACTAATAACATCATTAAAAATTTATATGTTTTCATAGTTCTGTCTTTTAATTTTAAAATTCTAAGTTTAATCCTAATGATATGGTACGAGCTATAGGGTTTCCTCCACGCTGGTATCCTACATTTAATGCACCTTCATTTTGATACGATTCTGGATTCCATCCTGTATAACCATCTGCTGTGAAGTATAACAGGTTTTGTCCTGAAACATACACCCTAGCTTTACTAAGACCTACTTGACTTATAAGGTCTGTGTCTAATGTGTAACCTAGATTTAGTGTACGAAGCGCTACGTATGATGCATCTGAGATGATAGCATCTGTAAAAATCTTTTGTTGCAAGAAATTCTGATCTGTAGCTACGTCAAGGTTTGTACCCTCACGACTACTAAAGTGATTAAATATATATTGATCTGCTATGTTACGCACTTCTGCTCCCCAACTTCCTTGAAAGGTGAAGCTAAAATCAACATCTCCTATTTGGAAATCGTTTGCTATACTCCATACAAGATCTGGAAAAGGATCTCCTATAATTGTTTTATCATCATTATCAATTAATCCATCTCCATTTAAATCTCTAACGTATACATCCTGAGCTTCTCCTCCTACAACTGCGTAAGGATCTGTTACAAATTCTACAGGTACTTCTCTATCTACTACAAAACCGTAAAAAGAAGATATAGGTTGTCCTTCTAGTGTAATCCACTCTGCTGCTCTTTTATCATCAACATTTGTGATAAGTCCGCTTGCTCCTGCAAAGTCAGTTAATTCATTTTCATTTGTAGATGCTAGTATCGTAGTTCTCCATGTGAATTTCTCATTAGTAATATTACGAGTTCTCAATTCTACTTCAATACCTTTATTAACAACCTCTCCACGATTTGCAAGTCCTTCTCTAAAACCTGTTGTAGTAGAGATAGGCACACTTAATAATAATTGATCAGATACTTTATTGTAGGCATCTATCGATCCAGATATTCTACCATTAAAGAAACCAAAATCTACAGCTACATTTGTTTCACTAGAACGTTCCCATTGTAAATCTGGATTTGCAACGTTTATTGGAGCTAATCCACTAGAAACTTCGTTTCCAAAAATTGCAGAATTAGGTCCGTATAATTGTAAAGAAGGATATAACTCGATATTATCTGAAATTACACCACTACCAAGACTGATATCTTTGTTTCCTGTAAAACCGTAACTTGCTCTTAACTTCAAATCGCTTATTACATCACTCTCGCTTAAGAAATCTTCTCTAGCAAGGTTCCAACCAAGAGATACAGCTGGAAAGTAACCGTACTTATTATTAACACCAAAAGATGAATGTCCATCTGTTCTTAAACTTGCAGAAGCCAAATATTTATCTTCAAAAGAATAATTAACACGTCCAAAGAAAGAAACTAAACGCTCCTCTGTATTATATGAAATATTCTCTATTACAGATGTACCTCCACCTAGAGTTTGTATTAAATCGTTTTCAAATCCATTTACACCAATAGCACTATACTCGCGATCCCACTTCTCTGCCGATGCTCCAAGAATAGCACTTATATTATGCGATCCAAAAGAAGTATCATAAGATAATAATCCTTCTGTTAAAATGTGAATTTGATCAAACGTATCAAGATCCAACTGCGCTGCAGAAGCTCCGTTACGACTAGCTTCAACACCTTGCCAGCGTCTTTGCTTTCTGTTTTGGTAATCCCCACCTAAAGTAGCTTTGAAGCTAAGACCTTTGGCTAGTTTGTATTTTCCATAGAAGTTACCGTACATTCTAAACTGCTCATCTGTTCTATGTCTTTCTAATACTTTTGCTGCCGGATTGGTATTACTTGTAGTACTTATATCTACTAACTCGCTTCCGTCTCCAAAAAGATCATAGTTGTCAAAGTGACGCTCCTTAGCATAATCCCCTATTTGTACATTAGGAAAATTTTCTCTGTCCACATACTGAATTGAATTTTCATCGTGATACGTAGGCAACCAAGGTTGTTGTCTCAATATATCATGTGTAGAACCATCAAAACGTCTTCTGTTTGTGTAAGACGGAGCTATATTTGCACCAAAAGAAAATTTGTCATTTACTTCTGTGTCAACTTTTAATCTAAAATTATATTTCTTAAAATCATCTGTAAGAAGTACACCTTCATCATGTAAATAAGAAAGTGATGTATTAAATTTTGTTTTCTCACTACCTCCTCTAGCACTTAGAGAGTGACTCTCAATAATACCACCGTCAAAAATGCGATCTTGCCAAGACTGATCTATACCTAAAAGCTCTCTATACTGAGAACGCAAAGAAAGTTCGCCAGTTTGTGCAAGCTCTTCTGCATGTGACTTTGCTACACTTATGTCATAATCATCACTCTGTCTAGCTTCTTTAAAACCAGTAAAAGTATTGTAACTAAAACGAGTTTTACCTTCCTTACCTTGTTTTGTAGAAATGATTATTACACCACCAGATGCTCGCGAACCATAGATTGCCGCCGAAGCCGCATCTTTAAGAACCTCTACAGATTCAATATCATTTACATCTACTGTGTTTAAAAATTCGGCATCTAGTACAACACCATCTACTACAAGAAGAGGTCCACTAGCTCCTGCTATTGACCCAATACCTCTAATGTTGATAGTTGAATTTGATCCTGCCTCTCCTTCTGTAGCTTGTATATTAAGACCTGCTACTTGACCTACTAAGGCTTCATTTGCGGTTCCTACAGCTATTTGATCAAGATCTTCGTTTTTTACTTTTCCTACAGCACCTGTGATCTTTGTTCTAGATTGAGACCCATACCCAATTACCACAACCTCATCTAATGTCCCGGCATCAATTTTTAAGACTATATCTGCTCTAGTCTGTCCAGTTATCGTTACTACTTGTGGCGTAAAACCTACATAAGTAAACTGTACTATATCGTTTGCGGTAACAGAAATCTGGTAGTTACCATCAAAATCAGTAGAAACTCCCGTTTGAGAATTAAGCACCGATACATTCACTCCAGGAATAGGAGAATTGTCTTCCTCAGAAACAACAGTACCCTTTAATAAGTAACTTTCCTGTCCATACAGTAAAACACCGCACAAAAGAAAAAGGACTAAGGAAAACTTAGTTTTTACATTCATAATTAATGATTTAGATTAAATTAATTTGTTTTATTAAATAATCCTCAGAAACCTATTAACTGCTCTCTATTCTGTATGCTATTTCATACATTTACAATAGATAAGCTTACTGAGCTTATTTATACTTCGTACCAGAAGTAATAATAAAGAGGACGGTGTCGAAGCTGTCCTTTTTTTTGGTTTACCAAACTGGTCAACCAAATTGGTTTACCAAATATGAGTATAATATTCTGTTAATACAAAAATTATAGTGTTAAAATATTAACTATTCCATAAAATCTTCTCTTATTGGCGAGAATACGTCAATTAGCACCCCTGCTTCAGTACAAATTGCTCCATGTAATTCATGTGGTGGTATGTAAAAAGAATCACCTCCTTTTAATGTTTTTGTCTTACCATTTATAGTCACATCAAAAGATCCACTTTCTACGTAAGTAACTTGCGAGTGATAATGCTCATGCATAGGTCCTATTCCGCCTTTCTCAAAATGTACTTTCACAAGCATGATCTTGTCATCATAACCCATTATTTTACGTTTTACTCCTTCACCTACAACTTCCCACTCAATGTCGTTGCCTTCTATAAATTCTTTACTTGCTCCAAATGATTTCATATTCTTAGTTTTTAATTTGTTTTAAAGTATAATTACCCTTCCAGGTGTATGTTTGATTTGATATGGTAATGGAGTGTTGCGCTTTCGCGAAAGCGTTATCTACCACCACCACTAGTTGCTCCTCCCCAGATTGCATAGTGATTTTTATAGCCACATATCCTTCTGGTGCTTTTTCTTGATTTATAGATGCCACAGATGCGTATGCATCCTGCGCTTTTTCTGTAACCGCATTGTATGTACCATGAGACTCTATTACTTGAGCGTATACTGCATTTTTTACTCCAGTTTTACGATGTATAAACATAGGGTCTCTACGTAGATTAAACGATGGATCATTTGCCCCTACACGTCCAAGAATAAAAGTATCCTTACTGTCTGAAAGTGTGGTAACGCTATAAAACTTGTTATTATTAAGCCATGTAAACTGGCTACTGGCGTCTTTAGGAGTACCAGTCGCTTCCTTCCAAATATGTTGATAGCCATTTCCAGTTCCTAGCGGTCGCAATTCTCGCGATGCTTCTACATCAAAACCAGTATAAATCACCTGCCCATGATAGTAAAATGGCAAGTCTATTTGATGCGCTTGGTCACTCTTTATTTGATTAATGTCTATAATGTATGGCTTGCTACCACCTTCTGGTGTTACCATCATCATAGTGCGTGTAATCTCCGTTCCAGGATACGCGTTATTTTCTGTGGCGCTTACTACTTGCAGTTTTTTATCATTGGTATCAAAAGTGATAATCTCTGGGTGATGTTTTGAGCTTTCCTTAAAACTACCTTTAAAATGTGATGTCTCATCAATCACTACCGTATTATGAGCAATCGTCTGTTTTGCCCATGTCGTATTTTCTTTTAGATAACCGCCACCATTCTTTTGTTCAACATTTACAAAACGTGCCAGACCATAATCCTGTAATATCTCCTCCCCATCCTCGTAAAGAGAATAAGAGAGTTTATCAAAATGCCCATGACTAAGCCCGTGACTCGCGTTCTTCATTACGAGCGCGGTAGTGCCAGACTCATAGTTTGCTCTTAAAATGGCAACACCACCTTGATTGCCCTTTGGGCCGTCATGTAGTAAAACAGATTCTTTTGTGAATGGGATTGCTTTACCCGCCTCAATTGCCTGAGCTACTGCAAGACCGGTAATATCAAGTTCTACTTGTCCTTGCTGCTGCGCTACCGAAAGTAAACGTGCATCTTGATTTCCATAGTAATAGGCAATATCCACTGCAGACACTAGGGAAGCTGTGTTGTAAGACATTCCTTTTTGACCATCATTAAGAGGGAAAAATTCACCATCTTCATCGGTGAGGTTAAGTAATGCATCTACTGCTTTTATTAAGACTCCACCGTTGTATTCAAATATTTTAAGTGCTGGTTTTTTGGTTTCTAACACTTTCGCGAAAGCTAAAAAAGGATACATCGCATATCGCTGATAGTACGGTCCTTCTGTGTAATAACCATCTGGAGAAAATGGTTCATCTAGATTTGCTAGAAAACCTGTTTTTTGCCCTTCCCCCTTTATGAGGCCTCCATCATTATCCATTGCGGTTGACGAAATACTATCGTTTTTAATGCCGTACAATGCTCGATCTACAAGCTCATCATCATCCATCACTAAACCTATCATACCTACAGCAACAGTTCCCCAAGTGCTATGATTATGAATACGGTTAAAAAATTGTGGCGTTTCTACAGACAGAAAATCTGCAAAAGGACGAAATAACTTTGTATCGAGAATCTCACGATCTTCTTCAGGTATCCAACTACGTATGGCGTCATACGCCTGGCTCATATGCACTAACCAGTTTGCATCATTGAGACATTGCCAGAATATCTTCCCACGAGAATATGATCGTTCTTGCGGGTGACGAGGTAAGGAAGGATACATCTCTGCATATTTCATTAATACATCTCTCGTATACTGTGCATATTTCTCTTCTCCCGTGAGCTGAAAAATCACCCCTGCCTTATGAAGTATGGTATAATTTAATTTATGCTGTGTGTGGGTATAACCTCCAGCCATGTCCTTTGGGATAGGCACTTGTATCCCTTTTTCCATTGCTGCATCTACTTCTTGTTTTGCTACAGCTAGCGAATTATCAAACAACGGAACAGTTCCTAACTTAGCTCTAATATCATCAACCTCAGTTGCGGTAAGTACTACATTTGGGTTTGCGCCACTTGTAGTAGCGACCGATGTGTCTTGACTAGTTCCCTGCTCATCACAAGAAACGAATAAAGTCGAAAGTGTGATACCAACTACAAGAGCCGTATTTCTGCTAATTAATTTCATAAAGTCTTACTTAAATTTATATTCTAGCAGAGCTGCGGGAGCTAGCGGCTGAGATATGTTTTGTTTTCCTTGGGTAATCGTAACAGTGGTAGGCTTATCACTTAACAGTGTAATGTATAAACGGTCGTTTTCTACTTGCGTCATCACATCGACCTCTTGTGAAAAATCAATAATCACATCGCCTATTGTTAATTGTGAAGTAGCAAATGATATGTTAGTATCATCCTTAGATAAGGTGGTACTATTGTTTTGAGTATCACTAGTAGGGCTAATTGACCAACCGGCAAATATACTACCCATGCTATCTTCATCTATTCTCTTATCGTAGGTGTCAAATGGATAAAGCACCGTCACAAAACTGAAATTATTTGTAGCTGCTTTTTGCACAACAGACCATTCTTTACCACGTTTACCGTCTGTAACCACCTTATCTACGGTATGTAGTTGTAAAATATCTAAGCCGCTTCCATTATCAAAAGTAGCTCTAAGTAGCGCTGGGCTATGCTCACTACTATAATGACCCTGCCAGACTTGCTTGTAAGTATGTGGAGCCTCTGATTCAAAATTATCTTTTACAATCCAGAATTCATTCTCAACATTTATGACTTGTCTAGTATAGCTGACACCTACATTTTCAAATCCGTTGTGTGAGCCTACAAACACATCTGCTGTAGCATTTGCGCTCCACCCTAAGACCTTTGGCGTAGGAAGTTCTTTAAATTTCCCAAAACCGCTTCCTCCTTTATTTGAAGTGTATTGCTTGCCTTGTAACTCTTGATCTACAAGTGCCACATTCTTTACCTTACTATTTTTAAAGAGTTCAAGATCTTCTAGCGAGTAACGTACTTGATAGTTAGGTAATACTACCATTCCATTTGCCATTGCTTGAATACCCAGCATATCTCCATGCTGATGGTCAGGCTTATCTGCATCAAGTCCCGCAGCTATGACAAGCATATTATCTTGGTCATCCCAGCCTTCTCTCATTATATAGTATCCCGTATTTTCAAAACCATAAGAGCCTACTTGAGGCGCTGTAGCTTTAATCTCTTTTAAAGCACCTAGTTGTTCCTTACTTAAATTCCATAAATACTTAGGTTTTACCGTGCTTTTTGCAAAGTATCCCATCTCAGGATCATCAAATAAAAGATACCCCAAGGTAAGTGTCCCAGAAATATCGTTTTTCTCTGCCCAAGGTGCATCTGTATCATCAGATAATACTGGTGCAGATCCGTCTGGAAATGCGATTTTAGTAAGTGTAGTAAACAGTGATCTTAACCGTTCTTCCCAGATGGCACTTACTTTCTTGTTGCTTTTTTGAGCGAGTTGATAGATATAAAAGTAGTTATCAATATCGCTTTGATGATAGTGAATGGTACGTTCAAACTGGAAACCATCTTCATTGATCTCGCGCTGCAAGTGCTGCTCGAGAATACTCATCGCTCTTTCATACCATAAATTTGCATCCTGAAAATCACTGAAAATAATGGCAAGCATAGCCAGCGCACTTAATCCTCTCGTTTGGTGATTACCAGATTTAAACTCGGCATTATTTTCATATAAATGTGAAGCGTGTTGCAACAATGTTGCTACCGTAGTAAGCTGCTCTTTATCTGAATATGCTTTTTCTCCAAGAAATCCATTATGAATTTGCAGCCAATTGAGAACTCTGTAACCAGATCTAAAGGCTTCATAAACTCCGTTTCCATCGGGAATAGTTTCATATTCACCTGCTATTAAAGCATCATTGAGTGACTGCAGCTGGCCTGTGAAGTAATCTATGTATTGTGCATCTTTATCCTTGTAGCGATATAGAAAGGCAATATCCACCATTTTATGCTGTCTCGCTAGGTGCCTAAGACCATATGCATTGATAGGAGTATCATTTTTGTAATTAAAAGGTAACTTCCAGTGCGTACTGGCGTCAAATTTATCTAAGTGATCTTGAGCACGAGCAGTATGAGAAACCTCCATCGCTGGATACAAGGTTTTATACTCCTCAAAACGAGTATCATTCTCTGTCCAGTCGTAAAAGTAACGTTCTTGAAAAACTGTTCTAAAATGAGCAGCAAGTGCCTCTAGTGAGTCATCACCAAGTTCATCTTTAATCTCTTTTTTTAGATAAACAGCAAGGTCTTCTACAGCTACCACCTTATCTGATGGTAATTGCTGAGAACAAAGCGCAAGTGAAAATAAACAAAAACACCACTTCAATAAAGGGAACTGTTGTGGCTTTTGCATTAGTAAACCAGTTTAAGTTTCAGATTTTGAACTACTTTTATTTCACCAGAGTTAGACACTGTATTGTCTATTGGTTCTTGACCTTTTTCTCCCCAAAGAACCGCGACATACTTCACACGATTATTTCTAAACGTGTTATTTGCTAGGGTAACATTTACGATACCTCTTGTCTGTAATAATATATTAGCGCTATCACTAGCACCACATTTTGTAAATGTATTACCCGTAACCACAAGGCTTCCACCTATAGTAGACTCATCATAACCTCCACGGTAATAATCTAGCACGTCACTAGCTACATTTTCAAACTGAGAATCTTCTATAAATACAAAAGCTGCATTATAATCTCCTTTATCATTTACTTCTTTATTAAGTTGGATACCACGCTGCGTATTTTTAATCACACTATTTTTAACCATAATAGTATCAGCAAAAGATGCTTTACTGGTTTCTAACACACTTTTAAATCCGTCTATTTCTACATTATCAAGCCATAATTCATAAGACTGCCCCATGTTTTTGTCAAGCGTTGCAAAAGCATCTGTAGTTGACGTTCCTTTAAGTGAAATGTTTTTGAGCTTGAGTTTTGCTCTTGGTTTTAGCTCAAAACCTTTGGCAGTGTTACTAAATGTAAGTACCGGTTTTTCTGAAGATGCAGATTGAAGAGTTACCGCTTTCGCGAAAGCGTACTTTTCATTAATCTCATAATTACCAGCGCTAAGCTCGATAGTATCTCCATCATTACTTGTCGCAACAGCCTCTGTAAGCTCTGCTGTGGTTGACACTTTTATCGTTTTTCCTGCTTGCTTTTCTAGATGTGGGTTGAACCATGAAGTCCCGTAATTAGTTACGTCGAGCAACGCCGATGCACCCGTACTAG
Source organism: Dokdonia sp. Asnod3-C12 (assembly GCF_045063975.1). NCBI lineage: Bacteria > Pseudomonadati > Bacteroidota > Flavobacteriia > Flavobacteriales > Flavobacteriaceae > Dokdonia > Dokdonia sp. Asnod3-C12. The sequence continues at coordinate 2,533,399 of NZ_JBEFNY010000003.1, read as the reverse complement.
CACCTGCAATTGCCCCCACCTTATTAGTGGACGCTCTTTTATTGCCAAAAATGTCAGTCTCAATCTTATCAAAGTCAAATCCATTATACATCTCAGTCTCTAGTGATTCTGGCGATTGAAAGATTTCTGTAGGTGATGATAATGTCACTTCTTTAGTTAACAAACCATCTGTTTGATAAGCACTTTTATTTTCTACGTTAAGAATGTTATTTTTAAAAGTAACCCCAGTGATGCTATCGTAATTTTTGATGATTTCTGTAGTTTCAATATCTCCGTAGACTAAGTTATTTGCCACAATCATACGTTCTGCACGTGCCGAACGTATTTCTGAAGCCGGAAGGACTTCTGCCTGACTTAGGTTTGCTCCTACTCCAAAATGCCAAGGCGTCTTTGTATTTATAAATGAATTGTGAGCGACTACCACATCTGTAACCTGATTATAACGATTAAGCGGGGACTTAGGAATACCATTCATTACTGCGAGCGGTGCGCGAAATTCATTTCCTTTTAAGTTATAGAAGTAGTTATTTACAATAAGATGACCCGTATTTATGACACGTATACCTCCTATAAACTCAGATGCAACATTGCCTATAAATACATTACCATCTATGGTCGCATAATTACCGTGACGAAGCACTAGCGAACCTTCTGACTCAAAAAAGACATTATTTTTAAACGTATTATAATTAGACTTACTTGAGATAATCTCTACTTCTCCATTACACTTCTCAAAATAATTGTGTTCTACATTTACATAACCCGGTGTCATAGATGTGTAGCTGTCTCCTAGTTGCATAGTCTCAGCACGAGGCCCACCTTTTCTAGGACGTGGTCCAAAGTGGTTATCCTTAATCTGGTGATAGGTATTTACATTTTCATTTCCTTTTAAAAACACGCGAAGTGTAGGACCTTGATTTGTTTTACCAGTAATATAATTATGATCAAATGTATTGTGCTGTCCCCATAATTCGACCCAGTGGTTTTTACTATCGCGATCTGGATTTGTAAAATCTTCTATTACACAATCTGTTACTTGCGAGTGATATGCAATCTTCTCATCATCAATTTTAAAACGTATAATGGTATTCTCTGTGGTATAACCATTTTTAAAATAAAGTCCTTCTACTACAAGATGCTTCCCTCCTAGTTTAAGTGAAGAGTTTCCTTCTAAGATTACTTTCCCAGCATTTTCTGCCTTAAGAGTAATAGGATTTGCCTCCGTTCCTTCTCCGTAAAACTTTATAGCTAGATCTTTCCACACCCCATCTTTAAGACTTATTACATCTCCTGGCTCTGCTTCTTTAATTGCTTCTTTTAATTCCTCTGGGGTAGTGACTGTCTGTGACAATGTAGGCATAGGCTCCTTACAAGAAGTAAAGACAATAAGGCTACATAGAAGAATAAAGAGATATCGAGTCATAAATATGTTGTGAGTATTAAGAGTACGCTTTCGCGAAAGCAAAAAAGCAATACACTTATATTAGAATTATCTAAAATCAAACACTCGCCACATTGCTATTTAAGAGTGTAATAATTTAAAATTTGAGCTTAACGTAAATTGGTTATCCAAACTGGTTTACCAATTTATAATCTCAAATATATAGATAATTACGATACTCACAATTATTTACACAATTATTTATTGAATTATAATTAAACAAGGAAGTAATCACTTATTTCCACACTCAAAGGTATTACTAGCCGAATGATGGAAAATAAGAGTAGACAAAAAATAACTACGTATAATGAAGCTCTAATCAAATATAGGTGCAGATACAATACTACTTAGAAGTAGAATTACTAGCGCTCCAAGAATTATTATAATGATATAAAATTTACGATTGCTCATCTCAATGGTTATTGGTGTAATGCAATCAAAGGACTTGAAGATAAGGGCCCTAAATTTGTGATGGTTGAATGACCTAATCCATACTTGCGGAGAAAATCTGGCTTTTTATCAATCAAGCTAATGATATGGTTGCTATGAGTATTTGCAAACTCCTTGATGTCTGATGTCGTGTTTAGATAATCAACTACTACTGAACTATTAGTAAGCGTTCTCAAGTAATAACACACCTTCGTCTGGTTACTTATCTGTTGATTAGTCATCTCGTTCATACTGTTGCTCACAACAATCTTGAGCGAACCATTTGAAAGTTTTACGATTTCATACCAGCTCTCTATTTCCTCTTCAGATATTTCAGATTTAAAATCTGATACTAATGCAAAGACGGGGTTTCTTTTTTGTTTGGTAGCCTTAGGCATTATGAGAATAGGACATGCTCTTATTTCATCGATGATGAGACTGGTGTTTTTACAGTACATATTAACATCTCTATTTAATTTATCCTTACAAGAAACTACCACAATATCAATTGCTAGCTCGGTGATGTTTTTTTTAATACCAGAGATAAGTCCGGTGCACTCTGAGGTTGCATTAAAGCTGTGATTCTTATTTCTACTATTATAAGAGTATTTTTTAATCAAGCGCCCTAGGCGCTTTTGCGATTCTAGTTTAGGACGTTCAAACCAATCCTCATCTGCTTGTAGTAGTTGGATTGCATTGAGACCTTGAACGTTGTAATTGTAGGTATTGAGAAAATAGAATTCACACACTTCTCGTTTAAAGAATTTGACAGCATAATCTATAGCATCACAGTTATGATGATTTAAATAAATAGGTATTAATATCTTTTTCATATCTCTATTTTTAGCTGCGTTTATATTTAGAGAGCGCTATGTAAATAACCTTCCTTAGTTGTTTAAATTCAATCATAAGATTGCTATATAAATCTCTTCTCCCCTCGTGTTCTTTTGCTCTTACTACATCATATGTTCTTTCACTGTATTCATATTCACGTTTTAATTCTTGCTCATATTTGCACAATGAAGCCATAACGAGGGTGTTTTTCCTTCTAAAACCCTGTAGCATTGCAGAAAGGGTGCTATTTTTAATAAGTCTTTTCTCTATTAATTGCAGGTAATCAATTTCAAGATTAATACTTTCAATGGCGTCTATCCATTGGCTCAATTCAATGAGGTCTTTTTCTATAAACAACCTTCTATAAGCGTCGATTTTATGTGATAATATGGTATCCAAGTAGTATGTTTTTTTGGCATTATGCAGGTTGTGCTACTTGAGAAATTTTTCCTTGAAGCTCTTTAAAAAAAGTGTCCTTAAGTTTACGGTACTTATCTATGTGAAAGAGGTACATCCTTCTACATTTTTCATGTTCTTGTATAAACGTCATATCACAATGAACATCCTCACACTCTGCAATAGTATCTCTAGAAACTTTAAATTTTTGAAGCTCTACCAAGATTACATCATTCTCTATTTGCTTCATTTCAAACCGCTGAGAGGTAGATTCTTGTTCTAATCTTTTTTGAGCCGGCTGTGCATTATAAAACTGTATGAGATTGCCTAGCTCTTTACGTATGTAGGTAAGGTGATTAATCCAGTTATGAAGCTCCATCGTGTTGATTTTATGGGCAACATCTACTTCACTGTCATGAGCATATATTTCTATATTTAATTCCTTCATAGTATATTTTTTTAAAGAACAACTTCCATAGTGTGTTCTAGTGTATCTTGTATGACCTTTATTATGGTGAGCTCTTGCATTCCAGTAGGAAACATCCAACTTATAATAGCACCTTCCTTATTCCCAAATATTGCGGATCCCATAGGTGTGAGCACAGAGACCTTACTTAATGTCACATCTTTATCTGCAGGCACTACCACTTGTAGTGTTTTCTCCCAACCTCGATCTGAGGATACTGTTACCTTGCTATTAAAACGTATTACGTTTAAAGGCATGTCACAGTCATCTACTATATGAGCACTTTTAAGCTCATTACTCAACCGCTGCAATGACTTTTGCGTTTCAAAATCATCTACATATCCCGAGATATTGAGTACGCGATTTAAAAACACGTACTCTCTCTTTTCTAATATTAGACCATTACATTCCATATTATAGTGATTAGATACATTTAAAATCAAGGAAAAATCCCTCGTTGTATGTAAGCCTTTTCTATTCTCTTTATAGCAATACAATATGCCGCTGTTCTCATATCCATAGATTCACTCTGAGCAAAAGCATGAACTTTATTAAATGATTCCCTCATTTTTTTCTCTAGCTTAACCATCACCTCATCCAGTTGCCATAACTCTCCGTTACGGTTTTGTAACCACTCAAAATAACTTCCTATTACTCCTCCAGAATTACATAGAATATCAGGAATGATAGTGATTCCTCTATCTAAGAGTATACGCTCACCGTCACCATTGGTAGGTCCGTTTGCACCTTCGGCAATGAGTCTTGCTTTTATAGTAGGCGCATTTTCCTTAGTAATTTGATTTCCTAAAGCTGCAGGAATACAGATATCACAATCTGTGGCATAAAAGTCATATTGTGCTAGTACAGCAGACTCAGGAAAGTCCACAATACTTCCATTATTTGCTTTGCTATAATTAAAGAGATCTTCTACATTAATTCCTTCTTTATTCTCGATAGCGCCAAAAGCATCTTGAACGGCTACTAGCTTTGCTCCTTCTTGCTCTAGAAAATGTGCAGCCCAGTAACCTACGTTACCAAAACCTTGAACGATAAATTTTTTATTATCTAAAGACTCCTCATTGCGCTCTGCCCAATATTTAATGGTGAGATATACACCGTAACCTGTTGCACGATCACGGCCCTCTAATCCTCCACTTCCATCTGGTTTTCCCGTAACTACATGCTGGTTTGCTGTGCGCTCTGCTGGAGGACGCGTACTCATATACGTATCTGCCATCCATGCCATGGTCTGGCTATTTGTATTTACATCTGGTGCAGGAATATCATGTTCTGGACCTATATTATCTGCAAGAGCAAACGTAAATCTGCGCGTAATACGCTCTAATTCTGTTTGAGAATATTTTGAAGGATCTAGCTGGATACCACCTTTACCACCACCATAAGGAAGACCTGCAAGTGATGTTTTCCAGGTCATCCACATAGCAAGAGCTCTCGCTGCATCAATATCTACCGTAGGGTGATAGCGTAAACCACCCTTGTAAGGTCCTAAGGCATTGTTGTGCTGCACTCTATATCCTGTAAAAATCTCAACATCTCCATTATCCATTTTTACTGGAAAATGAACCACAATCTCATTGTTTGTGATGCTCAAGATTTTTCTAATGCTAGGGTGAAGTTCAATATGATCTGCAGCACTGTTAAACTGCTCCATCACATTATCCATCATACCTCTCACAGGTACTTTTTTACTCTTCTTATCTAAAGTTACTACTTCCATAATCAAAGCCACTAGTGCTATTTATATATTATTTAAAAAGACGATTTGAAATACTTCTTTCCTTGTATCTCTCTGTGATATATTTACTTTTTGGTTTTTTGCTACCCGCTTTTTTTGGAGCTATAGCGCTTAACATTGAATTGAAATTCATCTTTAATACTCTTTAAATTGTTTCTTATTTGTTATTGTTTCACAAAGATTTGAAGCCCTAGTCACCTACATAGATGATATAAGCTTCTTTTACTTTGATAAGATAATGGCAATCTATATGCCAGTGCGCGTGCCAGAAAGATGCACAAATAGAAGAACGCAATGTTTACAAGGGTTTTCACGCTTTCGCGAAAGCGTAACAAGAAACCACAGCCGAGTAATAATTACCCAGCTGAGGAAAAATGAATCGCTAATTAATATTATTTTATGGAAAAATGGATGCAATATTCATACAGTAGCATGGGTATGAAATCACCTTTTGAAAGAGCCTATTAATCTTCTAACTTACTACGCAAAGTCTTGCGGTCTATGCCTAGAATTTGGGCTGCTTTGGTTTTATTGTTTTCCATAGCACTCAGCACTTTCCCTATATGAATTTTCTCCATTTCCTTGAGGGAAAGTAAGCCATCCTCAGGAAAATCAATAGCATATTTAAGAGCTTCTGGTAGGTGTGCAACTTCAACGACTTTATCACACATAATAACGGCTCTCTGTATGATATTTTCAAGTTCGCGTATGTTACCAGGCCAGTCATAACGTTGTAAAATGGCTGTTGCTTCTGGTGTGATTTTTATAAAACGATCTTTGAACTCTACGCCATACTTAAAAAGAAACTTTTCAATAAGCAAAGGAATATCCTCCTTACGTTCTCGCAGTGGAGCGACATCAACCTCAACCACGGTAAGACGGTAATAGAGGTCTTCTCTAAAAGTTCCTTTTTTTATCATCTCCTTGAGATCACTATTGGTTGCTGCGATAACGCGGACGTCTATTTTATCAGGTTTTTGAGCGCCTACTTTCACCACTTCCTTCTCTTGCAATACTCGCAACAATCGTGATTGCACGGCAGTAGATGCGTTACCTATCTCATCGAGAAAAATAGTCCCACCATTTGCTGCTTGAAAAAAGCCATCCCGGTTTTTATCGGCTCCTGTAAATGCTCCTTTAGTATACCCAAACAACTCTGACTCTAATAAGTTTTCTGGGATACCGCCACAGTTTACTGCAATAAACGGTGCTCGCGAAAATTTACCTTGATAATGAATAGCTCTTGCCACAAGCTCTTTACCGGTACCACTCTCACCTTTGATAAATATGGTTGCTTTATTATCCTTTACACGCTCTATAATCTGGATAACACTATTAATCTTATCAGAGTTTCCTATAATCTCACCATAGGCTTTGTGCTGTGTGTTACTCGTAAGCTGATGTTCTTTGCGACTAGTAGCTAAACTTCCGTCATCATTTACGAATGACTTATTAATGGCCGCTTTTAATTCAATTTTAGTAAAAGGCTTGGTCAGGTAGTCTACAACTCCAGACTTTATCGCAGCGAGGGAATCTTGGACAGAGGGATAACCAGTCACTATAAGTTTAGGCAACTGTGGGTAATGCTCAGACACAAAATTAATGAGTTCTGTGCCATCTATCTCTGGCATTTTGAGATCTGTAATAAGTAAATCTATATGTGTATCACGTAGTATTTGAACTGCCTCTTTTACAGACACTGCCTTATAGGTATGATAGTTCCATGATTGCAAGTGACGCTGCAACAGCTCTAAGATGTTGATATCATCATCTACTATTAATATGTTCTCTTTATTGAGTTGCATAGCGTCTTAAAATCTAGGTAGCATTACGGTAAATGTAGCGCCTTTGTCTTTATTATTTCTAGCTGTAATAGTTCCCTTGTGACTCGCTACAATACCATGTACCACACTAAGACCCAGCCCAGAGCCATCACCCGTAGGTTTTGTTGTAAAAAAAGGCTGAAACACTTTATCTAGCACCTCACTAGATAATCCTACGCCTTCGTCTTTAATTTTTAAAATAATAGATCGATCAGATTGCGATGCCGTTATTGTTACAAGTCCGTTTTCTGGCGAAAAATAAATAGCATTTATGATTAGATTAAAGATAATCTGAGTGATTTGAATCGTATCTGCTTTAAGCCATAGTTCTTGATCATCAATGTCTATCAGATAATTAACCTTTGCTTTTTTAAACGCAGCTTCTAGTAATGCTACGGCACCTTTAATACTAGGCACCATATTAAGCGCTTGCATTTCTTGCGGCATCTCACAGGCAAAAAACATTAACTTTTTTACAACCTCACGGGAGAAAATAGCATTCTTTATAATCTTATCAAGATCTTCTGTTACGCTTTCATTACTCGCTATATCTTCTTTTAAAAGCTCTGCAAATCCTAAAATATTGGCTAGTGGCGTGTTGAGTTCATGTGCAATTCCCGCAGTAATCTCACCTAGAATACCCAGACGATCTGCACGTTCCATCTGCCTCTTAAGTGAGGTTTCATTTTGCTGTATTTCTATACGCTCTAGTAGGTTTCCTATTTTCTGAGCGACACTATCCAATAATTGTTTTTCTTCCTTTAAAAAAGAGCTCTTACCTATCAGGTAGGCAGTAATCATCCCATTAGGCTTATTAAATACTTGAATAGGCGCTTCTAAACAGATAGCTTCATTCGTACGCTCTGTAATTGTGGACCATAATGAGGTCTCAATAGAAATCTCTGTGTTGCTAGGATATTGAAAGCCTTTCTTTAAGCTAAATGCAATAGCATTGAGCGTTTCTTGCATTTGATCTACATCTGCATGTACAATAATAGAGGACACTTCATAAAGGCAGGTGAGCTCTTTAATCCTTTCTTTAAGTTCGTCTTCTGTAGTTGCCATACTTAATGCATTTCAATTATTTACAGGTAGCTACTATCTCTATGAACGCAACAGCTTTTTACCTGTAGTCACAAAAGAAATTCCTTGCTGGCCGTAGGTACTTATCATAATCGCCTCAATGATAGGCTCATTAGTATCAGGCTGTATTTTCCAGTCGAAGATAAAGTTTGCGCCTGTTCCTCCTTCTTTATCCACACCGTCTATAACAATCTGAACGGTCTCCATAGGCTTGATAAAAATGGTTTTGTCAAAATACACACGTATTGGCTTGCCATAGGTGTTATAGTACACTGCCTTGTCAACAAACACCTGCGCTTCTCGATTAGGATTATGCAAACTTATGGTCGCCGTTAAATCTGCCTGATCATTTTCTGTGCGTAAGTAAATTTGCGAGTAAATAGACAAAAAAGTACTCCCCGACTCTAGTGAATCATTTATCGCCCCCTTCACTGTTCGTTTCTCCCAATTTACTGGATCTACAGAACTAAGTGGCTTTGGCTCCTCACATGAAAGAAGTAATAGATATACTAAGACAAAAGGAAGTAAATATTTCATAATAGGGTCGAGATATATTTAAGGTGTACATACTATAACAGATACGTACTACAAGATATCAAATTTCTGGGTTTAAATTAGTGTGTGGTGTTTGTATCTCGTGTTTTAGAGGGAATCTTTCGAAAATCTACATCTAGATTTGTTTCTAAATAAATTCACCGTAGCACCTCACAATCTCAAGAAGATCACAGTAATTAATCATTATATCACGCTTTCGCGAAAGCGTAACAACTACTCAGTAAGGTTATAAGCATTTACGGCATCAGATACTTCATAACCCAGACGTAATCCTTCTGTGCAATCCATTCTCACATGTACTCCTAGTGGAAGTCTAGAGAAAGCACTTTCTTGAGCCATTTCTGAAAGCGAATTATATTGTCTAGGCGCTCCTCTAAACTCGGTTCTACCTTCGTGCGTTTTGTCTATAAAAATCATAGTGTTTCCAAACTCATTGATAAATACCCCAGCTGCCGCCGAAGAAAATGCAGAATGACCCGAAGGATACCCTGGAAATGACGGATTAGGCCAATTAATAAACCTATATAAATTGGTTTGATATAATGGGTCAATATGCGCCTGGATATAGACGCTAGGGCGCATGACCATATACTCATACTTATCTGCCCATGTGGAAACAGCAGCATCGTTCAATGAAAAGCCTAACTTTAAAAGCATCATAAGTGATTGCTCATAACTCACATCCATTTGATCTATCAACTGATTTGCAATTGATACTTGGCGACCAGGAGGACTCATCATAAGACCTTCTACATCATCAGACCAGAACTCTGCTACCCATAGGTCATCATTATCTTCTTCTCTAGCTGCGTTGTTGATGGTATACACTTCCATCATCTCGTTATAAAAGTCGCTATCTACATTAGTGCTATAATTAATTGCTGGCGGCACACTCGATGTCTCTTCTGATGATATTACAAACGTTCTTGCGGTACCCCAATAAGGAAACCAAGCTCGCTCCTCATCTGCACTGTACGTCCAATAGCCTTCACCTGCAGGAGGTTCATAAGCATAGGGTTGTGGTTCTATTATTTGAGATTCTGCAGCAGTATCAGTTTGACTGTATGCAATTACTCGTTCTGCAACGTAGGTTCCCCAGGCTATAGATTTTGTAATTACATCTGCACTTAAACCTTCTTGAAGTCTGATTTCTTGGGCATTTTTATGTTGGCCAATTTTCACATCTATATCACCTTGCACATTATACATGAAATGATCAAAAACTAGTGCATAGCAAGTATTCAAAGCTACTTTGATGTCTAAATTATCTGGACGCTCATTAAAATTAATAGCAAATCCATCAAGATTATTTACGTTAGACTGGTTGCCACCTACATCTGCAACCGCTACTTCATAAGCCGCGAGATGTATATAAGCTAAAGATCTGGCAGTTGCGACAGGTCTCATCCCATAAGCATACCGGTCTATTTCTAACCATAGTGTATTCCAATCTGTGATGAGCTGTGTGGCTGGGTCTGTAACGATTATTGAAGTATCAATAATATCAGACACTTCTAAGTTTTGATTGAGACCCACATCATCTACATCATCTTGACAAGATTGAAATAGGACTACAACAAGGAGTCCTAGTACTAACGTATATATATGTGGGATTCTCATAATGAATTACTTAAGTAGTTTAATAAAGAGATAACAATTAAAAAATTACCTGTAAAATACTATTAATAGGTTTATAATGAATATTTATTTTTATGAAAATACAATTACAATTCATACGACACTTTTTACAATTACTAACATAATTCAAAAGTACTCAAAGACTCATAATCAACGAACTGCAACTATAGACAAATATACAAGTACTTAAAATATATTATAGAAAAATCATCGATTAAATACACTTATCATCTACAAAATACACAATTTAACTTTTTTGTTAACATTTATTATTGATTTTTATTTAGTTTAGTAGTTTCAAAAAATAAACCCTCTAGAAATTAAGGTATCCCAAATTCCTTAATTGACTTAAACCTACTATTGCTATGAAGCAAACCTACTTAAAGGTTGTTATCCTTATCGTTGTACTTGTCTTTGGTACAATCGCTACAGTTCAAGGGCAACACAATCACGTAAATGGAAAACGTATTAAAATTTCCGATCCAACACCAAGCCAACTCACATTGATTGCTACCTCGGGTATAGACCTTAAGTGTGGTGCTGAGATTTTTGGCAATGACCTTGTTTTAGAACTTACTGATTCACAAGTTGAAATTATACAACAACAAAATATTTCATTTACTACTTTAGTAGAAGATACACATGCCTTCTACAAAGAACAAAGTGAGGTTGAATTACCAAAAGCAAAGCAGGAACTTAATGCCTTAAAATCTTTAAGTTATTCTAATAATGAAACTAGATCCTTAAGTACAACGGGTACTACTATTTCTAACATTATTCAATACGAAGGGGAAACAGAAATAAACTGGCAGACTCCACAAAATTTTGAGTTAGGAAGCATGAATGGTTGTCTAACCTATGGGGAGATGCTTTCAGAATTAGATAGAATGAGACAATTATATCCTAATTTAATATCTGTGCGTAAAGATGCATCCCTTGCTGAGGACGGCTCAGGTACGCCAATCAAAACCCACGGTAATTCATTTACTAATGGTGGTCAGTATGATAGTTGGAATCCTCAAACTATATATTACGTACGTATTTCTGATAACCCAAACACGGATGAATCAAATGAACCAGAATCTTTTTATAGTGGAATGAGTCACGCTCGTGAAGCAAGTAGCATGATGAACCTCATCTATTACATGTGGTATGTACTTGAAAACTATGAAACAGATGCAGATATTAAAAACTTAGTAGATAATCATGAGATGTATTTCATTCCCGTAGCCAATCCAGACGGATTGCTTTGGAACGAGCAGCTTGCTCCGAATGGTGGTGGCTTTCAACGTAAAAATTTAAATCCCTCTGCTAATACCGGTGTCAATTATAGTCGTGGAGTAGATTTAAATAGAAATTACGATTACTTCTGGGGTTCAAATACTGCCTATACTGGAAATGGAGTAGGATCTAATAATGACCCAACAACTGATGTTTACAGAGGCACCACAGCATTTTCTGAACCAGAAACGAGAATTACAAAAGCATTTGTTGCAAATCACGATTCAAAAACAGCTCTCAACCATCATGCAACCTCAAACTTGCTGCCTCATGGATATAATGCGTATCCAGGTTCTCCTGCGTCGGGTCGTGAAGACGACTATGTGAAATTCTGTCACGATCTCACACGATTTAACCGATACGTTTATGGAGAAGCCCCTAATGTTCTTACGGTTGCAAATGGAGACATGAGTGACTGGATGCTAGGTGGTGATCCAGACCCACTTAATGGTGGTAGTGTAGGATCAGGAAAAGGTATCCTTGCTCTTGCGCCAGAAAATGGAAATGCTCTAGGTGAAGAAGCAGACCCGCAATTTAGTTCTGGATTTTGGCCTTCACCTTCCCAGATTGTAATCATTGCGGCTAGAGCAACAAGAATGAATCTTGTAAACGCTCTCTTTGCTGGAAAATTAGCTCAATTACATGACGAAACTCCTTCTAATATTATAGCACCCTCTGGTGATCTAAAATTTGGTGTAGAATATTTAGGAATGACTTTGAGCCCTCTAACATTAAACGTAACTCCTGTTTCTTCAAACATTACTTCTATTGGGACAATTCCTACCATTAATCTCACCAAACAACAACAAACTGACGTTACAGCATCGTACCAATTGGGAACCATAGCTCCTGGAGACACTATTGAATATGAGGTTACTCTTAGTAATGACACTCATATTATTTACCAAGCTACGATACAGAAAACTTACCAACCATCAGAACTTTTTATTGATGATATAAATCCTACCTCAATTTCTAACTGGACGAGCTCTGGTAGCGGGACGGAATGGGTAACATCTGCCACAAGTGGTTTTGGAAATTCTAGAGGTATTACTTTTGATGCCACACCTCCATATGCCAATGATAGAAATGTACAACTCACACTTAATCAAAGTTTCGACATCTCAAATTTATCTTCTACTACCCTTATACAGTTCTATGCTAAATGGGATTTAGAACGTAATTTTGATTATGCTCAATTACAAGGTCGAGATGGCAATTCAGGACAATGGATTCCATTAAGTGGTAAGTACACAAAACCAGGCTCTACGCTTGCCTCTATGCGCTACAATCCAGCAAATGGGTCTGGTGGCATAGCAAAATCAACAGCAGATCGTGATAATCAACCTGACAATCTGCCGTTATTTGAAGGCTTTAAAGGTAATAAATGGGTACTTGAGGAGATAGAAATTAGCCCCGAAGCCAATAGTTTCTTAGCAGGAGCATCAGACCTACAACTACGTTTTGTATTTGATAGTGATTCATCAAATAATGCTGACGGTTATACAACTACATTTGCAGGATTCTCCTTTGATGAATTTAGAGTCTTAAATGTAGCTACAGATAGATCTTGTATTTCTGGAACTACGCCCGTAAATCATGAAGATTTTGAAATAGGTCTTGGTGACTGGACCCAAAATTTAAATGATGACGGTGATTTAACTCATGGATCTGGGAGTACTGCAACAACAGGTACAGGGCCTAGTGCTGCATCTCAAGGAACTTATTATTTTTATACTGAGGCATCAAGCAACTCTATTGGAGTAGGGTCTAATGCAGAGGTAATTATTACTAGTCCATGTATAGACTGGAGTGGTGGTCTTACTGGAACATTTGATTTTGATTATCATATGTTAGGTACAAACGTCGGATCTCTAGTAGCTGAAGTAAAATTGAGTAATAGTTCAGCTTGGACACAAATATTTACTCGATCTGGTGCACAAAGTACAAACGGAACAGATTGGAAAAATGCAACCATAAATTTAAACGCATATAGTAATGAGGTTTTTCAAATAAGATTTATAATAACCACAGGAAATGGCGCGTCTAGTGATATTGCCATTGATAATCTTAGAATTGACCCTACAGACACAACGGACCCTATTGCAATTTGTCAAAACACCACAGTAAGCCTTGGATACGACGGCATCGTAGTATTACAACCATCACAGATAAATGATGGCTCCACAGATAATATTGGGATAGAAATTTATAGTTTAGATGTAGATACTTTTGACTGTACAAATGTTGGAGCAAATACTGTTACTCTTACTGTTACAGATTTTAAAGGAAATATAGATACTTGTACAGCTACAGTTACCGTAGTGAATGATGAAGCTCCGCTAAACTTACAAGCAAGTAACATTCAAGCGACAACTGCTACACTTAACTGGGTAGCAACACCAAACAACTCTTATACAGTGCGCTTTCGCGAAAGCGGAACAACAACTTACACTAGTATAAATACCACAACTAATAGTCTTGACCTAACAGGTCTAGAGGTTGGTGAAACATACGAAGCTCAAGTAAAGGCTACTTGCACAGCAGGTGGTGATTCTCCATACAGTGCAGCTAGTACATTTACAACACAACTTACATACTGTATTTCAGAAGGAAGTACAGATTTTGCAAATGGGATTACACGTGTCATTCTAGGAGATATAGATCAATCTTCAGGTCCTGAACCTGCTTATACTGATTTTACAACAGAGATTACAACACTCTCTAGAGGATCTTCTCATAATCTCACAATTCACCTTAATACCATTGGTAGTAATAGTCATACAACAACAGTTTGGATAGATTGGAATAGAAACGGAGATTTTACAGACACTGGCGAATCATATGATCTAGGTATAGATATTGATAAAGCTAACCAACCTACTGACAGCTCTCCATTCACAATTATAGTGCCTATAGATGCGGTACTAGGAAACGTAAGAATGAGAGTAAGCAATAAATTTAATGCGCCATCTACTCCTTGTGAGATTGGCTTTTTTGGAGAAGTAGAAGATTACACTATTACTATTGAAGCTGCAAACTACGTATACGATGCTGGAGCTTGGTCACCTCAAGATCCAAGTGGTATAGCTACAAGTAATGATAATATAGAAGTGCGTTCTGGAGCTCCTACCCTATCTGCAAATACAGTAGTAAATAATGTAACCATACTTGCCGGAGCAACACTAGATCTAGCAGCTACTACCCTAGATATAAATGGTAACATTACAAACTCTGGCGCTATCTCTGGAGCAAGTGGTACACTTTTAATAACGGGAAGCTCTCCTCAAGAAATTGCAGGTAATGCTCTTGAAATCGCCAACTTAGTTATAGATAACAGTGACACAACCCAAGGTGTTACCTTAAGCACAGCAGTTTCCGTAAACAAATTGTTGACGCTAACTGATGGTACACTTAATACAGGAAATACACTTACCCTATTGAGTAATGCGACAAGAACTGCAATGATTGATGTTATCACAGGAGGTACTATCTCTGGTAATGTGACTACAGAACGATACATTCCAGCAAGAAGGGCTTTTAGATTACTCTCTAGTCCTGTAACCACAACCACAAGTATCAATGCAAACTGGCAAGAAGGTGTTAATAACACAGGCACCTCTTTCCCTACAGATAATATAAATCCTAATCCTGGTTATGGTACTCATATCTCAGGTTCTTTAACTGGTGCAAATGGTTTTGATGCTACGGCTTCTGGAAATGGTTCTATCTTTAAATTAGATAATGCATCACAGTCATGGGAAGGTGTTGTCAATACAGATATAAATACATTGACTGCTGGTGAGCCTATTAGACTTTTAGTAAGAGGTGATCGTAGTGTCAATGTAACAAGCAATGCTGCCACTCCTACACCTACTACATTAAGAGCGACAGGGACCATAGCAACGTCTCCTGTAAGTGTAACTGGCGCTGCACTCAACCACACCGCTGGGGCATTTAACTTTATAGGAAATCCATATCAAGCTTCCCTAAATATAAACACGGTACTTTCAGCTGCTACAAATGTGAGAACTGGAGAGATATGGGTATGGGATGCTACACTAGGAGCAAGAGGCCAGTATATAACTGTTCTTTTAGATGGAACTGGCTCAAGCAATGGAGCAAATTCTAAAGATTATCACTACTTACAGCCAGGGCAGGCTATTTTTACAGCAACAAATGCTACTGTAACAGACAGTAGTACTGAGATAATCTTTAATGAGACAGATAAAGTTCCAGGTAATGAAGTGCCTTTGTACAGCAACACATCAAATACTATTTCCACCTCACCTCACCTCATAGGTAGATTATATAGAAGTGAGCACTATGGTGAAGAAATAGGTTTACAGGACAACTTTGTAATCCTTTATAGCGATAGCTACAGCAATGATGTAACCTCAGAAGATGTTTCGAAGTTCTTTAACATTGATGAGAACATGGGCGTTTTAAAAGATGGCGGACTCTTAAGTATTGATAAAGTAGCTATGCCTACAGAAGATGATCAAATACAGCTTTACAATGCACTGTATCGCACTAGTAATTACACATTAGATCTTGACATCTATGGATTAAATGAGGTTGAAACATATCTTAAAGACAACCACACTGGTGAAACTACTTTACTAGAAGAAGGATTAAACACTATCTCCTTTACAGTTGACAATGATGTTGAAACTAGTGTAGATACAAATCGTTTTGAAATTCTTTATCAACGCGACGTGTTATCAACGTCAAATGAGGAGGTGATTAACTTTGCTATGTATCCTAACCCTATCACTAATGGGACGTTAACAATCACGTCTACTACATTTTCAGGAAGTCATGTAGATGTGGTAATCACAAATTTACTAGGGCAAATAGTTATGAGTAAGGCGGCTTCGTTCATTGGCAATAAAACGGTACTTCATGATCTAGACCAACTAAGTAGTGGTATGTATATACTATCTATAAAAGGTGAAAATAACAAGGCATCTCATAAAATTGTCATACAATAATAAAACTAAAATGACTATATATACAAAACATATACTTACTACGCTGCTTTTTTTAGTGATGAGCGTGGGAGTCCAAGCACAAATCACATTTCCAGATGATGTAGATGATGAAGCTCCGGCTGCACCTATAGATGGATTTATAGTAATAGGCCTTGCTGCAGGAGCATATTTAGGATTAAAGAAACGCGTACAGTCAGAAAAATAATTATTTAGTGTCAATTCAAGGCGAAAGGAGCATTCTTATTAGAATGCTCTTTTTGTTTTTAAAGGTTATGCTTTCGCGAAAATTTGAATAGAAATACCCAGACCTCAACAACTTAAAATCTGTCAGTCAATAATATTTTTTCTATACTAAAAATCTAATATTGAGCAAACTACACTCTATCAAGAGAATCAAATCATCGACGAGATACACAATCAAATACAAGAATCATAAGTACAACATCATCTTTTTTCCTAGAAATATCGATGAAATACACAAAAATCAGCTCAATTACTCATTTTCAAGGGTTTTCCTATGATAAATCTAGTTTTTTTCATAATTTCGTAATCCCAACTCTCTATAAAATCTAACCCAACGGTTTTTGTAGCGAAAAATTCTATTAAATGAAAAAGCTTAGCCCCTTAAAAGCAGTTAACGCGTTAGCGTTTTTTGTAATACTGCAATTAGTTACAATTCAATTCTCTAGCGCCCAATATTGTAATTCATTTGGAAATGGGACTGATGGTTTTACCGCAGTTATTACGAGGGTAGCTATTAACACCATAGACAATTCAAGTCCTGTGGAGGATAATGCTTACACTAACAATACGGCAATTTCCACAAACCTAATTCTAGGATCCAATTACAACTTCATACTAGAAGGTAATTCTGATGGAAATTTTGCATACGGAACTCGTATGTGGATTGACTGGAATCAAGACGGAACATTTAATACTACAGATGAGCAATACGAGCCTGGTACTTTAGTAAACGCCGCATCACAACCTTCATCATTATCACCCCTCGCTATAAGCGTTCCAGTTGGAGCAACGCTAGGATCCACGAGAATGAGAGTTTCTATGAGGTTTGGGGTATTCCCAGCAGCTTGCGACACCAATTTTGATGGTGAAGTTGAAGATTATACAATTAATGTGACTTCCGCTACTCCACAACCAGAAATAGCAATTTTCGGATCAGGAACAGAAATTACAGATGGAGATACAACCCCAATCGTTGGAGATGGTACGGACTTTGGAACCATCACGGCTGGCTCAATACTGAATCGCACATACACTATTACAAATACTGGTACCGCAACTCTCAACCTTTCTGGAAGTATATTAGGGGGAGCTAGTCCTACTAGTTATTCTATCACATCACCTCCACCAGCAACCATTGTTGCAGGTGCTTCGGCAAACTTTACTATTACATACAATCCTACTTTAGGAGGCGTACATAATGCTACATTCAGTGTTACAAATAATGATAGTAATGAAAACCCTTATAATTTTAGTATTACAGGAACGGCTACTGGGCCACAACCAGAAATATCGTTAAATGGTATGGGTAACATCATAAACGATGGCGATACCACAACACTAGTTAGTAATGGAACTAATTTTGGGGCCAGCCTAGTAAATGGTACTATAAGCCGAACTTATACCATTGCAAATTCTGGAAGTGCAGACCTTAACCTCACAGGTGCTTCTCCCTATGCCATAATAACTGGAAGCCCTTACTTTACAGTAACGGCAATACCTTCTAGTACAATTATACCAGGAGGTGGTTCTACTTCTTTTGAAATCACTTACAACCCACTTGTTGTTGGTGACCATACTGCTACAGTTACTATAAATAATAATGATAGTGACGAAAACCCATTTACATTTATTATTGAAGGACAGTGCACACTTATAAATGCTCCTGAGATAGATATTTTTGGAAATAGCGTAGAAATTGCAGATGGAGATACTACACCAACTACTGGAGATGATACCGATTTTAGTAACGTTTTTTTAGGATCTTCAGACACTAATGATTTTACCATTAATAATACAGGTACTGCAGATTTAGTACTCAATGGTGCCTTTGTTGAAATCGTAGGAGGCAGCCCTGATTTTGCGATTACTTCTTTACCATCTGGCACAATAGCAGCTGGTAGTTCTAGTGTTTTTCAAGTAACATACACTCCAACGGGTGTAGGTACCCATACTGAAATTGTAAGAGTAAGATCTAATGATACTAATGAAGCTACCTATGATTTTACTGTTCGAGGCTCATCTACTATTGACCCCTCACCAAGTTATACCATCCATTATAATAATTTCGATGTTAGTGCAGAAGGCTGGACTGTTTCAAACCCAGGAGGAGCTTCCATTTGGACATATGGAGCAAACACCACCGAGCCAGGAACTGATGGAAATTATTTTTACACCAACAACTATAACGACTTCGCGTCAGGCAGTGATACTTATGCTATAAGCCCTGTTATAGATCTTACTGGTTTTACAGACCTTAGATTATACATTGATGTGAGATATAACCTCAATAATGATCCAGAAGATGGAATGAATATAGAATATTCAACAGATGGAGGGACTAATTGGATGGTGTTAGGAACTTCAGGTCTAGGAGCTGATAATAAATGGTACAACGATGCTAACGTTCTGGGTCTAGGAACTAACGTAAATGGATGGAGCGGTATTAATGATAGCAATTTTAATGCTGCTAAGTCGCAGTTTATGACATCATATCTAGATTTACCAATATCTCTAACTAATAACCCTCAAGCTCGCTTTAGAGTGAGGTTTTCAGATGACGGTGATACTACAAGGGATGATGGTGCAAACTTTGACAATTTTATAATTGTTGGAAATCCACAGATACCATTTGGAAATCCACCATCTGGCCCGGCAGATGTAACTTCAAACTTAAAACTTTGGTTAAAAAGTAATTCTGGAATAACAGCTACAGATGGAAATCAAGTAAATGTATGGTCTGACCAAGCACAAGATAATGATGCCACTGTAAGCAGTTTTGATACACCTATATATTTCAATAATAGTATTGAAAATATAAATCATAATCCTGTTCTTAGTTTTAATGAAGCAGGCAAGACTCAGCTTAAAGGTAAAGGAGGATTCTACTCTCAAGATTATTGGGTAGTATTAAAACAAAACGGCACTATAGATGGTACAACGTCAGGCGCATTTGAAGGTATTGTAGCTGGTAGAGCATCAAATAGACAATTCTCCGAAGATGGAACTGGATTTTGGACTGGTAAAATATCTATACGCTTCTCCGGTAATGATAATATGTTGAGTCACATGATTGGTTCTACACCAGCAAGCGCTAATGCAACTACACCAAATACATATGGACGTGCTTATTCAACTAATTCAGATAGTTATACTGATGAAGTAATTATTATAAATATTAAGAGAAATTCTAGTGGGAATGGATCAGAAATTTATAAGAATGGTATCCGAGTAGATAATGTTAGTGCATTTGCATATGACCAATCTACAAACACAGTTGGTAATGTGTTACCATATGATGACATTAACAACTCTATTTATGCCTTAGGAGTAAGTTTTGCTGGCTTAAACAGAACAGATATATCCTCTTGGTTTAATGGGAAGATAACAGAATTCATTAGCTACAACGCTCCAAATTCTTTACTTAACCAAAAGAAGATACAGTCATATCTCGCTCTAAAAAATGGAGTGACACTTCATCGTACGAACAGTACTACTGCCACGAGACAAGGTGATGAAAACTATGTTGATAGCGATGGCACAACTATATGGGATACAACCATAAATAATGGATTTACATATGACATTGCTGGTATAGGTAGAGATAATGCTGCTACCTTAAATCAAAAACAATCTACCTCAAGTAATCCCGGAGCTATTGTTACTATGGGACTTTCTGAAATTTACAACACTAACTCAGAAAATATAGCGACCAATACTAATACAATTAGTAATAAAAACTTTTTAATCTGGGGAAATAACAATGGGTCTTTTGCTGCCTCAGCTCCTATACAAGTTGATTTAAGTTCAGGTGTTACCGGATTAAACACAGTGGTAGATTTTACTTCAATACAGCGCACTTGGAAAGTAGTAGAAAAAGGATCTGTTGGAGTAGTTAAAATATCAGTCCCTGAAGCATCACTTTCAGCCACAATTACACCTCCAGGAAACTTTTTAATGTTCATTTCAGATACTCCTTCATTTAGTCCAACCTCAGAGTATCGAATCATGTATCCAAGTGGAGTAAACCTTGAAACAACTTATGATTTTGATGGAGAAAAATACATCACATTCGGTTACGCTCCAGAATACATTTATGAGCGCTCGATTTCTTTCAACGGTGTGGCTGATTACATGGATGCAGATGACGTTGCAGATCTCACGGGACCTTTCACCATGTCAACTTGGGTAAAAGCTGGTGCAAATGCAAATAATCGCGACATTATTTCAAAAAGCAACATCCCATATACAGAAGGGTATGCTCTTAGACTTACAAATGCAATGGTACCTCGCATCGTATGGAAAAATGCAGCAGGAACTACTGAGGCTCTAAATGCTTCGATTGCACTTCCACAAGATGAGTGGCATCACATTGCTGTAATATATGATGGAAATAGAGCTACATTCTACATTGACGGCATAGAAGATACCTCTGCCGTACGCAATAATCCTGTAAGCTCAAACAATCACTTTCTTATTGCTGCCTCAAATCATGAAAGTCCTACAAGATTCTTTGATGGAACTATTGATGAGGTAAGGGTATGGAGTCAAGCTTTATCGCAAGAACAACTACAATTCATCATGAATCAGGAAATAGAGAAATTTACAGATGATTCTGTAAATGGTAAAATCATCCCTCAAAATATCTCTAAAAATGAAGTAGCTACCATCCCTTGGGCAGACCTAGAGATGTATTTACCTATGAGTAAGTATACATTTACTAACGTAAAAGACGAGTCTGACAATAATTATGTAGCAGCCATAAAAAATCTGCAAACTGTAGATTTCCAAACGGCTCCCCTACCTTATGTTTCTACTGCAGATGGAGTTTGGGCAAATACAAATACATGGACTAATGGGGCTACACAAGCACTACCAGGAGCACCATCACTAGTTGATGGAACGCAAACCATTGATTGGAATATTGTTCAAACAGCTCACAATGTTTCTACGGCATCAAATAACACGGTTCTAGCACTTGATGTAAATACTGCCGAGTTAACTATAGGAAATGATAGTAAGATAGAAGTGTCTCACTATTTAAAATTAGACGGCGTGATGGATCTCGTAGGAGAGTCACAATTAATTCAGACAGAAAATAGTGACTTAGCAGCTACCAGTGCAGGGAGGTTAGAAAGAGACCAACAAGGAACTTCAGATACCTATTCATATAATATCTGGTCATCACCTGTAGGACCTATTAACATAACAGATATAAACCAAGCACACACTGTTGCCTCTATCATGAATGATGGCACAGATGAAAACAATCCACAATCATTAAATTTCAGTACTGGATTTAATGGAGCAAATACTTCACCTAAGACGGTGAGTGCTTATTGGCTATTTACCTATAGAAATAACCCTGCAGACACCTACAGTGCTTATGAACAAATAGGACCTTATGGATCGTTAGAAACAGGTGACGGCTTCACTATGAAAGGACCAGGTAGTGGCGGAATCACAGATCCTCAAAACTATGTATTTATAGGTAAGCCTAACAATGGTACAGATGCAGTATCTATTGACAAATTAATAAATGCAGGTAATGACTTCATGATGGGTAACCCTTTCCCTTCTGCTCTTGATGCAAATAAATTTATTAATGATAATCCACACTTAACTGGGACATTATCATTCTGGGAGCACTGGGGTGGAGGGAATCACTTCTTAGCAGACTATGAGGCAGGATATGCACTCTATACTTTAAGTGGAGGCACACCGGCAGTAAGTCACCCTGCTCAAAATACAAGCGGTGTAGGTACTAAAACTCCGACTCAATTTATAGCCGTAGGTCAAGGGTTCTTTGTAAGAGCAGCGGCTACTGGAACAACTAATTTTAATAATACACAGCGTGTCTTTGCAAAAGAAGCATCTTCTGGTTCGTTTTTCTTTAATGGTGAAACAACACAATCAGAAAATCCCCTTAACGCAGAGGATGATATTGTACAACATGAGGACCTAAGAGAAAAATTTAGAATAGGTTTTGATTCTCCTAGCGCTTATCACAGACAGCTCTTAATGACTATTGATGAGAATACAACTTTTGGATATGATAGAGCTTATGATGCCGTTATAGATAACCATCCACAAGAAGATATGATGTGGATGCTAGATGATGAGAAAGCCATAATTTTAGGAGTGCCTGCTATTGAGAATGACAGAAAGTTTCCTCTACGTATAGGATTACCTATGGATGGTGAAATCTCTATTGGTGTGGATGCTCTTGAAAATATAAATACAGAAAATACTACTGTTTATGTTTTTGACGCCTTACAAGACACCTACACAGATATCACTACAGATGAGAAATTCACCTTAACGCTAGAGGCTGGTACCTATTTAGAAAGATTTTATATCGTCTTTGAAAGAACAGCAGAAGCTGAAGAGGAGACGGAGGATACCACAGAAGACACTAACGAACAAGAAGAAAATAATCAAGATGTCGAAGTGGTAGAAGTAGAAATACTTGATGAAACTGAGGAGTCAGATAACTTAAGTGTTTACTTCAACAGCCAGTCTAATAATATTGTAATTAACAAAAGAGTAGATTATGACGTTAAGTCAGTACAGCTATTCACCATGCTAGGACAACTTATTAAAGAATGGACACCGGATACCGAAACTTCAAGAATAGAGTTACCGGTACAAGATGTAAGCACAGGTGCTTATATTCTAAAAATGCAAAAACCACAAACTACATATACTCAAAAATTAATTATTCACTAACATTGCCCCAAATCGCAACGTTGACAAAACCTCCTTCATTAAGGAGGTTTTTGTTTTTTATACGCTTTCGCGAAAGCGTACTACAACACTTTAAATTTTAAGAAAATACTAACATACTTCGCTGTAAGTTTAGTCAGCTTTGCATGACTTTAGATGATTAATAACCTAACCATATTATGAAATATACATTTCTTACTATAGCAGCAAGTGCACTGCTTACAATTACATCTTGCAAACAAGAAAACACAACTGCTACGCCTGCACCAGAAGTAGCTACTGTAAATGAGAACCTTGCAAAGGTTGAAACTTCATGGATCACCGAGCGTGTGGCTAAAACTAAAAAAAGACTAAATAGTACTGAGGCTGGAAAGATTGTATGGCAATCTATGGAAGCTCATGGTGGACTGCAACGATTTTTTGAAAACGGACCACTTTCCTTTCGTTTTGATTATGTTCCATTAGATGGAAGTACTCGTCGCTATACAGATGAGACACTAGACACGTGGAATAATAAAGCAGTACACTGGAATCCAGAAGATACTACGCAACGTTTTGGATGGGATGGAGAAAAAGCTTGGAAACAAGTAACAGACTCAACAGCATTTCCTTTTGACATGCGCTTCTGGGCACTTACTCCATATTACCTTGCAGGATCACCTTTTATCTTAGACGGTGAAGGAGTTAACCTTGAAAAACTAGAAGATAAAACGTTTAAGGATAATAATTATGACGTCGTTAAAATTACCTTTAGTGAAGGTACTGGAGACGCTCCAGATGATTATTATATTATCTACGTAGGTAAGGAAGACCATAAAGTTGCTGTTGTACGTTACATCGTGTCATACCCTAAATATTTCCCTAATGGCGGCGCTGCTCCAGAAAAACTTATGGAAGTTCAAGGAACAACTATCGTAAACGGTATTGAACTCCCTACAGGTTTCCATACGCACTGGTTAACAAAAAATGAAGAAGCTGGAGAGCATATTACTAATATTACGATAGACAACATCCGCTTTAATCCAGAGGTTGAAAAAAGCTATTTTGACATTCCTGAAGGCGCAACAATTATTGAATAATTACTTACGCTTTCGCGAAAGCGAACTTATAACTAAAGCCAACTCGTTACTGCGAGTTGGCTTTTTTCTTTAACATAAAACCAATTGATAATTGTTAAGAAACCTAACTTCTTGTTAAAGTGACCTCATCAAAAATCCAAATCACTTCCCCGTCCGTAAAACTACCTCAACTTGATATAGAACCTTGATTCAAAACATATGGACACTAACAACAACCTTCCAGAAGAATTAGCATCTACTGCTACCAAGAAACATTCAATTGCAAAAAAAATAGCTGTAAATCCATGGGGAACCACTGTTCTCATTACAACTTTCTTACTGCTAGTGATATCTGCATATATCGCATACATGCTGCGATATGATTTTTCACAACTTGATTTTGAACGTAAAAGCACCGTGTTTGGCTATGCATTTATGACGGTTGCATCAGTTTTTCTGGCCTATAAAAGTGCCTTCTTTTTATATACTCTCTATAATTATTTCCGTTACAAACCTGTAGCGTCTGTTACAGATGCAGAGTTGCCTACAGTAACTGTGATTGTACCTGCTTATAATGAAGGAAAACAAGTATATGCAACACTGCAAAGTCTTGCTGCTAGTGATTATCCCGTAGAAAAAATCCAACTACTATCTATAGATGATGGAAGTCAAGATGACACATGGCACTGGATGCAAGTGGCTAAAAAAGAATTAGGAAACCGTGTTTCTATATGCCAACAACCTAAAAACATGGGTAAACGTCACGCATTATATCGTGGTTTTCACGAAGGATCTGGTGAAGTTTTTATCACCGTAGACAGTGATTCTATTGTTACTCCAGACACGCTTCGTAATCTAGTAAGTCCATTTGTCAATAATGAAGATTGTGGTGCCGTAGCAGGTAACATTAGAGTATTAAATAATGAGAAAGCATTATTACCCAAAATGCTTGACGTAAGTTTTGTATTAAGTTTTGAGTTTGTACGATCTGCAGAGAGTAATCTTAACTCTGTATTATGTACTCCTGGCGCACTAGCTGCCTATAGAAGAGATGCAGTTTTTGCTTGTCTAGAAGAATGGATTGATCAAACCTTTATGGGAAAACCATCAGACATAGGTGAGGATCGTGCGATGACTAATATGATTCTTAGCCAAGGTAAGCACGTACTATTCCAAAAAAATGCTTACGCATATACTAATGTACCGGAAAACTATAAAGGACTTTATAAAATGTTCATTAGATGGGGACGAAGCAACGTGCGTGAGAATATTGCAATGGCAAAATATGTGTTTACAGACTTTAGAAAAGAATCAAAAGCAGGTACACGATTACTATTTATTAGTCAGTCACTAGAGATTATCATGACCTATCCTTTCCTCGCTTTTATGTTATTTTTCATAGCGACTCACCCGGTATTATTCTTAACATCTACGCTAGTAAGTATTTTGATATTATCAACGTTCCCTGCCCTATTTTATGGTAAAAAATACAATATCGCCGAGTCATTTTATGCATACTCATACAGTTTACTCTATACCTTTGGCTTGTTTTGGATTACTCCATACGCCATCGCAACAGCAGGTAAAAGTGGGTGGTTAACACGTAGTTTACCACAAGTAGCATAACTGCTCGACATACATAAGAAAAGCTCAAATTCGTGATATGAATTTGAGCTTTTTGATTTTATACGGTTTGATATGCTTTCGCGAAAATGTGATTACACTCAAACAAGCAGTTGAAATAACTCTGGTTTATCATTGAGATACTCACCATAAAATTTACGCGCACGCATTCTATCGAGAAGCGGCTGTAAATCTTTTGAAGATTTTATTTCAAGACCTACAATTGCGGGACCTTGTTCCCTACTCGTCTTTTTTGAATATTCAAAATAGGTGATATCATCTGTAGGTCCGAGTATCTCAGCCACAAACTCTTTTAAAGCTCCCGCTCGCTGCGGAAACTTCACAATAAAATAATGCTTTAATCCTTGATGTAACAAAGCACGCTCCTTAATTTCGGCGGTACGGGTGATGTCGTTGTTGCTTCCGCTTACGATACAAGCGATATTTTTACCTTTTATTTCTTCAGCAAATTGATCTAGTACGGCAAGCGTCATTGCGCCTGCAGGTTCTGCTACAATAGCATCTCTGTTATATAAATCGAGAATGGTTTGGCATATCTTACCTTCAGAAACGGTAACTACCCTATCTACAAACTGCTGAGCAATTGCAAAGTTGCGATCGCCTACTCGTTGTACTGCTGCACCATCAACAAATTTATCAATTTCATCTAGCGTAGTATTTTCCTTTTGAGAGAGCGAAGTGAGCATCGCAGGTGCTCCTGCAGGTTCTACTCCTATAATCTTCGTTTTAGGTGATAGGTGATGAAAAACACTAGACAATCCAGCTATCAATCCTCCCCCACCTACTGGAACAAAAACGTAATCTAGCGGCTGCTCAGACTGCGTTAAAATCTCTAAGCCTACAGTCGCCTGGCCCTCTATTATTTTTTCGTCATCAAAGGGATGTACAAACGTTTTCCCTTCTGTGGTGCAAACTTGGCTAGCTCGAGCAAAAGCATCATCAAAAGTATCACCTTCTAACACTACAGTAATCCACTCCCCACCAAACATTTCTACTTGCTCCACCTTTTGATTAGGTGTCGTAGAAGGCATAAAGATGGTGCCATGAATACTTAAACGCGAGCATGACAACGCTACACCCTGCGCATGATTGCCAGCACTAGCACATACGATACCTACTTCTTTTTGTTTATCTGTAAGAGTGCTTATCTTATTGTAAGCGCCGCGTATTTTGTAACTGCGAACTTGCTGTAAGTCTTCACGCTTCAAAAAAACTTCTGCATCAAACTTGGTTGAGTATGTAAAGCTGCGCATAAATGGTGTTTTTATGGCAACCTTCTTTACCCTATTTGCTGCATCAGTAATTGACTTTAACGTGGGAATAAATATTGTTGTTGCTACTGCCATTTACACATAGTATCCATACTTGTTATTTTGAAATTTATTACACCCTAATCTTTTACAGATTAATGATGCGCCTCTTCTGTTTAGGCTGTTTTTACTTTCTTCATTGCAACCATAGCTCTTCGTAGTGTAGCACCTATTTCCTCAACAGGATGATTGCGTATTGCATCGTTTACAGCAATTAATTCTTGATTATCTACATCATTTTCTTTCGCGAAAGCGGAACCTATAATATTTGTATCTACAGTCTTCATAAAGTCAGTTAACAAAGGCTTACAGGCATGATCAAATAAATAGCAACCGTACTCTGCTGTATCAGATATAATACGATTCATCTCAAAAAGCTTCTTTCTAGCAATCGTATTTGCAATAAGTGGCGTTTCATGTAGCGACTCATAATATGCACTTTCTTCTATAATTCCTGCAGCGGTCATGGTTTCAAAAGCGAGCTCCACTCCTGCTTTCACCATGGCTACCATGAGTACTCCGTGATCAAAATATTCTTGCTCCGTAATCTCTTCGGTAGTGATTTGTTGTTTTTCAAAAGCAGTTTCTCCAGTGGCAGCTCTCCATTTGTGAAGATTCTTATCATCTGCAGCCCAGTCTTCCATCATAGTTTTTGAAAAATGTCCAGAAATAATATCATCCATATGCTTTTCAAATAGCGGACGCATAATCTCTTTTAATTCCTCGGCTAGTTGGAAAGCTTTAATCTTAGACGGATTATTAAGACGATCCATCATCGTTGTAATTCCTCCGTGTTTTAAAGCTTCTGTGATGGTTTCCCAGCCATACTGGATTAATTTTCCAGCATATGCAGGATCAATCCCTTTCTCTACCATTTTATCAAAACAAAGGATTGAGCCCGTTTGTAGCACTCCACAAAGTATGGTTTGCTCACCCATAAGATCAGACTTTACCTCTGCCACAAAAGAAGACTCTAGAACACCTGCTCTGTGTCCTCCTGTCGCTGCTGCATAGGCTTTTGCCTGCGCTAGCCCCTTCCCTTCTGGATCATTATTAGGGTGTACTGCAATTAAGGTAGGTACTCCAAAACCTCTTTTATATTCTTCTCTCACCTCAGACCCTGGACACTTAGGTGCCACCATGATTACCGTGAGATCTTCACGTACTTGCATTCCTTCTTCTACAATATTAAAACCGTGAGAATAAGCGAGCGTAGCTCCCTTTTTCATTAATGGCATTACTGCTTTTACTACAGAGGTATGCTGCTTATCTGGCGTAAGATTCAACACTAAATCTGCAGTAGGAATAAGTTCTTCGTACGTCCCTACTGTAAATCCATTATCTGTTGCATTCTTAAAAGACTGACGCTTTTCTGTAATTGCACCTTCACGTAATGCATATGAAATATCACAACCGCTATCACGCATGTTAAGACCTTGATTAAGACCTTGCGCACCGCAACCTACAATCACAATCTTCTTGCCTTCTATAGCTGCTATTCCATCTTGAAATTCGCTAGCATCCATAAAACGGCATTTCCCTAGTTGTGCCAGTTGATCTCTAAGTGGCAATGTGTTGAAGTAGTTCATTCTAATTAATTTTCGGTAAAGACGGTGGTTAGAAATACGTCTTTATAATGATTAGTTATTGTTTTTAGACTCTGTATTTGAGGTGTTATGCTTTCGCGAAAGCGGCCTCCTGCTCATTCCTTATTTGTTGCAATAATGAAGAGATAGGCATCTCTGTCTTAGTAACTGCAATTCTACCCGAACGAGTAAACTGCATGATACCAAAGGGTTTTAACTCGCGGTGTACCAAATCAATTTCAGACCTGCGCCCTGACTTTTCTAGCACAAAGAAGTCTCTGTTTACAGTGACTATGCGTGCATGGCTATCTTTAATAATATTCTGAATTTGAGGCTCTTCAAAAAGCAACTCAGATTTGATTTTGAAAAGTGCACTTTCTGTAAAAATGGTCTCCTCATCGGTATGATAAAAAGCTTTGATAACCTCAACCTGGCGTTCTATCTGACCTTTGATTTTCTCCATTTGATGTTCTGTAATATTTACCACTAGCGTAAACTTAAAAACATCATCTATCTCACTCTCTGAGGCAGAAAGGCTCTCAATATTAATTTTACGACGTTGAAATATAGCAGAGATACGATTGAGTAGCCCAATGTTGTTCTCGCTGTATATTGTTACCGTGTATGTTGTTATTTGCTCACTCATATATGTTGAGTTTAAGTACTAATTATTTTATTGTAGCAAAACCGTTTAGGTGTTCTATATAATCAATGATATTCTTATGCTAAGCGTATATCTGATACTGATGCTCCTGTAGGAATCATAGGGAATACATTGTCCTCTTTTTCTACCATTACTTCTAGAAAGAAACTACTTTTTGAAGCAATCATACGTGTAATAGCATCTTCTAGTGTACTTCTGTCGGTCACTTTCTGAGCTTCAATATCGTAAGCCTCTGCTATCTTACAAAAGTTAGGGTTCTTCATTTCTGTGCTGGCATAACGCTTATCAAAAAACAGTTGCTGCCACTGGCGCACCATTCCTAAAAACTCATTATTGAGCACTACAATCTTTACTGCAGCTTCAGTTTGAAAAATAGTGCCCAGCTCTTGTATGGTCATCTGGTAACCACCATCACCTATAATCGCTACTACTTCGCGATCTGGTGCTCCCATCTTTGCTCCTATTGCTGCAGGAAGGGCAAAGCCCATCGTCCCTAGACCTCCAGAGGTGATGTTACTCTTAGATTTTTTGAAGTTTGCATAACGTATACCTACCATCTGGTGCTGGCCTACGTCTGTTACTATAATGGCGTCACCATTTGTTTTAGTATTGATAAGCTCGATTACTTCCCCCATGGTTAATCCTTCCTTTGTAGGGTGAATGTCGTTCTTTATGACTTTATCAAATTCTATGTTGTAATGATCTTTAAATTTTTGATGCCACGCAGTATGTTCTTTCTTTTCTATCAGCGGCAATATTCGTTCAAGCGTATCTTTAGAATTACCTAATACTGGTATGTCTGCTTTTACATTTTTATTAACCTCTGCTGGATCTATTTCAAAATGAATCACCTTAGCTTGCTTTGCATAGCTTTCAAGGTTGCCCGTCACTCGATCATCAAAACGCATCCCAATTGCAATTAATACATCACATTGGTTAGTAAGTACATTAGGCCCATAATTACCATGCATCCCCACCATACCCACATTAAGCGGATGGTCTGTAGGAATTGCAGATACTCCAAGGATTGTCCACGCAGCTGGGATTCCAGATTTTTCTACAAAGGCTTTAAAGGCCTCTTCTGCCTCACCAAGAATAACGCCTTGCCCCCATACAATCATGGGTTGTTTTGCATTATTAATAGCCTCTGCAGCTGCTTGTAATTGTTCTTCCTTTACTTCTGGTACGGGCACATAACTGCGTATGTGTTCGCATTTTTCATAAGAAAATTCAAATTCTTCAAACTGGGCATCCTTTGTTATATCAATTAATACAGGTCCTGGTCTTCCAGAACGCGCTATATAAAAAGCTTTTGCCAGTACTTCTGGTATTTCCTTAGCACTTGTAATTTGATGATTCCACTTTGTAACAGGTGTAGAAATCCCTATAATATCTGTCTCTTGAAAAGCATCACTACCTAATAGGTGTGAGCCTACTTGCCCAGTAATACAAACCATAGGTGTGCTATCTATCTGGGCATCTGCAATACCTGTTATTAGGTTTGTGGCTCCTGGTCCTGAAGTCGCAATAGCAACTCCTACTTTTCCAGTTGCCCTAGCAAACCCTTGTGCAGCATGCGTCGCACCTTGCTCATGACGTGTGAGTACGTGATGTATCTTATCTTGATGTATATGCAACTGATCGTAAAATGGCATGATCGCCCCTCCGGGATATCCATATATTAAATCTGCTCCCTCTGCCAGTAAACAGTGAATTAATGCCTCGCTACCGCTCATCGTGGTAGTTGTCTTTGCTGGATTATGTATGGTTTTTGTCTCCATATACAGGTATTTATGTGGCATTATTTTTAAACGTGCCCTTGTTTATTATCTTCTTAAAGCTGTAAACTCTTTCAGTGTCCTTTGTACAATACAAAAGGAAAAACTCGCAGGTAATTCCTTGTTATTATCTTAAAACTCATCAGTAACACAGCCCTCACTTGCAGAGGAAACCATTCTTGCATATTTGTAGAGCGATCCTCTTTGTACTTTAAGTGGAGGAGCAATCCAGTTTGCTTCACGGCTTGCAAGTTCTTCCTCGCTTATTTCCATATTTATAGTGTTCTTTTCTGCATCAATTACAATGATGTCTCCATCATTTATGAGCGCAATACCACCACCTGTCTGTGCTTCTGGAGTAATATGTCCCACTACAAAACCATGTGTTCCACCAGAAAAGCGTCCATCGGTAATAAGTGCTACGTCTTTACCAAGTCCTGCGCCCATGATTGCTGCTGTAGGTTTTAGCATTTCTGGCATTCCTGGACCACCTTGCGGCCCTTCATATCGTATTACTACAACATCTCCTTTCTTCACCTTACCTGCACCTATTCCTGCGTTTGCCTCATACTCACCATTAAATACACGCGCGCTTCCGCGAAAATGTAACCCTTCCTTGCCAGTGATCTTTGCAACCGAACCTTCGCTTGCTATATTTCCATACAGTATACGGATGTGCCCTGTAGCCTTGATAGGATTCTCTACGGTATGAATTACATCTTGATGTGCTTTTAGATGATCTACCTCTGCTAGGTTTTCTGCAATAGTTTTACCTGTTACCGTCATGCAGTCTCCATGAAGCATCCCTTGATCGAGCATATATTTTAACACTCCAGGAACACCACCTACGTTGTGAAGGTCTTCCATTAAGTATTTTCCAGAAGGTTTTAAATCTGCTAGAAATGGAGTCGTATCGCTTATTTTTTGAAAATCTTCTAATTTAAAATCGATTTGTGCTGCTTTCGCGATTGCAAGAAAATGCAATACTGCATTTGTAGATCCGCCTAAAACAGTTACTAATTTTACTGCGTTTTCTAATGACTTACGCGTCACAATATCTGAGGGCTTAATATCTTTTTCTATCAAGTTTCTCAAAGCAGCTCCTACTCTAGCGCATTCTGCTGTTTTATTTGGAGAAACTGCTGGGTTTGAACTTGTATATGGCAAGCTCATTCCTAAGGCTTCTATAGCAGAAGCCATTGTATTTGCAGTATACATACCGCCACATGCTCCAGCTCCAGGACATGCTTTTTTTACTACTGTCTTAAATTCTTTCTCACTTATGGTTCCTGCTACTTTCTCTCCCCAAGCTTCAAAGGCAGATACCACATCTAGCTTCTTATCTTCATGACAGCCCGGTGCGATAGTTCCTCCATAAACAAGTATGGATGGTCTATCTAAGCGTAGCTGTGCCATTAAAGCTCCAGGCATATTTTTATCACATCCCACAACTGTAATAAGCGCGTCATAAGACATCGCTTGCACCACCGTTTCCATAGAGTCGGCTATAATATCACGAGAAGGTAGAGAATATCGCATACCAGGAGTTCCCATCGATATACCATCACTTACACCTATTGTATTGTAAATCAAACCTACTAAATCAGATGTCTGTACACCCTTTTTAATATCGACAGCTAGCTTATTTAAATGCATATTACATGGATTACCTTCGTAACCTGTACTAGCAATACCTACAAGTGGTTTTTTAAAATCTTCGTCTGTGAGGCCTATTGCGTGAAGCATAGCCTGAGCTGCTGGTTGCGTAGGGTCTTGAGTGACCGCTTTGCTGTATTTATTAAGTTCCTTCAAAAGTATAGTGTGTTTGGAATTGATAAAATTATTATTCTAATATCAACTAGGGAGTTTATAATAATAAAGCTGCCGATAACCAACTTAGCATATATACACTTAAAGCACTGAATTACAAATACTTAATTAAATTAAAAACATACTTCTACAAGAATGTACCGACTTATTTAATAGAGAAACAGCGTTATATAATTCATACTTAACAAATTAAAAAGAACTCAATACTTCACCTTTTAAGTTAATAGCAATATCCTTAGGCAATACTTTATATTAAATCTTTCAGAAAATCACCAAGGCTCCCTTAATAAGTCCCTATTTTTGGTAAAAACACACTGCCGTGACTATTCCTCAACTACTAGAGACACAAAGAGATTATTTTGCAACTGGACAAACTAAGAGTATTGCTTTTAGAAAAGATTGTTTGGTACGCTTTCGCGAAAGCATAAAAAACCACGAGCAGGATATCATCAATGCCCTCACTGCCGATTTTAAAAAACCAGCTTTTGAAAGTGTTGCTACAGAGATTAGTATTGTCATGATGGAACTTAATAAAGCCATCAAAGAAATCTGGAAATGGCAAATGCCAAAAAAGGTTTCTTCCTCGCTTTTAAATTTCCCGTCCAGTGATAAAATCATATATGAACCTTATGGCACTACGCTCGTAATTTCACCATGGAATTACCCTTTCCAGCTTGCCGTAGGACCAATAGTGGGCGCAATAGCAGCTGGTAATACCGTTGTGTTAAAACCTAGCGAACTCACTCCTAAAACGTCAGAACTGTTAGCTAAGATCATTGCCGAAGTTTTTGATAATGGCCATGTAGCAGTTATTCAAGGAGCTAAGGAGGTTGCGCAAGAATTACTAGCACAACGATGGGATTATATATTCTTTACAGGAAGCGTTCCCGTGGGTAAAATAGTATACAAAGCAGCTGCAGAGCATCTCACTCCGGTAACTCTTGAGCTGGGAGGAAAAAGCCCTTGCATCGTTGATCAATCTGCCAAAATACAACTAGCAGCAAAGCGAATTGTGTGGGGTAAATTTGTAAATGCTGGACAGACGTGTATCGCTCCAGATTATATCCTCGTGCATACTTCTGTAAAAGATAAGTTGCTCACCGCACTAGATGTGGAAATCACAAATGCTTATGGTGCAGATCCTGCAACATCTCCAGATTTTGCAAGAATCATTAGTAAGAAAAACTTTGATAGACTTTCAGGTATGCTTGAAAATGCCACGGTATTTAAAGGTGGAAATACTGATAAAGATGCACTTTACATTGCCCCTACGGTGCTTGATAATGTTACTCTAAAAGATAAAGCTATGCAGGATGAAATTTTTGGCCCAATTCTTCCTGTACTCACTTATGAAAACAAAGAGAACATCTCAAGAATTATAAATTCTATGGAGAAACCACTGAGCGCTTACGTTTTTTCCGAAAAGCGATCTTTTAAAAAATGGTTTAATGATAGCTTTTCTTTTGGTGGAGGTGCTATGAATGATACGCTTGTTCATTTTGTAAATGATAAGTTACCATTTGGCGGAGTAGGCCACTCAGGAATAGGAAGCTATCATGGCAAGAAATCTTTTTACACCTTTAGTCATGCAAAGGCAATTGTAAGTCGTGGTACATGGATAGATGTACCCATGCGTTATGCTCCTTACAAAGGAAAAATAGGTGTGCTCAAGAAGTTTATGAACTGGTTGTAGTATTTTACCTATAACAATAAAATAAGGGCATTTACCCCTACTAGAATAATCACTTCCCTAGTACTTTTACGTATGTTCAATTTTCCCCCCACAATAATTTTCTTATGGGAAGACCAACAAAAACCGAACGTTTAAAAGAAGCCAGACCAATTATTATGCAATCAACCCTAATTTTTTGCAAACTGAATTTACAAAAAATCTATGCCCGCAGTCGTCGCCTTGAACTTACTCACTGGAATGAAGATCAAGACTATGCAGATTACATCAACAATCTGTGGACAACAATGATGAAGCACGATGCTATCAAAAAAGATGCTTTAAAACTTGACGAAATGTTAGGCACAGGTGATGTGGTGCAATTACTAAGTGATATTGTCATGGAGCATAGAAAATCAAGTAACGTTCAATAAAAACTGACTACCCTGTTGCATTTGCGCCAGTTTATTAAGATCACTGTCTACTACTTGTAACACTCGAGGATAACCTCCTGTAGTCTGACAGTCATTCATTAAAATAATTAATTTTCCAGAAGGTGTGAGCTGCACTGTTCCTGGTATAACGGGACTTGTATATATACTTTTTAGCGCGTTTGGTAATATCTCAACAAGTTGTATTGCCATCCTGTTCCATAGATTTGAAACCGTAAATACATGATTTCTTAATTGTTGTTGCTGGTTATAAGTGAGCTTTGAAAACTCAGGCCCCGTATACACATTAATAGTAACTATAGATGAATTAACTACCCCAGATTGTGATTGCATCTTGAGATGTGCATTTTTTGACGCACCATATCTCGAGATACCCAAAGGTAGCTCCATCCCTACGCTGAGCTTTCCTTGTGGTGTGAGTGGGTAATACCAGCTTTTACTACCCAGTATATTTTGAGAATCTAGTCCTCCTGCAAATGCCAGATAGCTTCTAGATCCTCCGCTTATTTTAGACATTTTTAATACTTGTTTGGCTTTCGCCAAAACAGGAACGCCTTCCATTACCTGAGCCCCATCTAGCGTAGCTCCTGCATTGCTACCAGTAATTACAAAGTTGACATCATGATTGAATACTATAGTAGGTCCCAATAAAGTACACTCTAGCATTGCTGCACCAGGTGTATTATTGAGAATAGCATTTGCAATCATAAAAGCATGTTTATCCATAGCACCACTTTGTGGAACTCCTAGATGCGCGTAACATTCCCTACCATTGTCTTGGACAGTTGTATAAAATCCTGGGTGCAGTATGGAAATAGAAGGTTTCATAAATTATTAGACGTTGCTATCTTCTCAAAATCAGCCTCATTAATGGCATAAAATTTAATCACATCACCTGCCTTAAATAGGCTGGGTTTTGCTTTTGTAGCGTCAAATAGCGAAATAGGAGTTCTCCCAATGACATGCCAGCCACCAGGACTATCTTGAGGATAAATACCAGTTTGAGTTCCTCCTATAGCTACGCTTCCCTTTGCTATTGATTGCGATGGAACAGATTTTCTATCAAGATGTAATCTTGCATCGAGATTTTCTAAATATGGGAAACCCGGAAGAAATCCTAAAAAGTAGATAGGATACTCTATACTCGTATGAATCTCTATAATCTCAGGTATTGTGCATTTTACTTGGGATGCATATTCTTCTAAATCTGGAGCATACGTGCTACTATAACAAACAGGGATTTGATGTACGACGCTATTATAATCATCGTTAGACACTAGAACATTAAGCGCTGCTGATACCTTATTAATTAAAGATGCTATGTTCGTACTTGCAGAAATACAATCTTTAACTAGCAACTCATTATAAGTGTGCACTACCTCAGCATTAAGCAGCTTTGATAAATCAGCTTTTTTAATGAGCAACCAATTCAAAAGATCTTTAGACGGAGCACTATCTATTTGAATTAACAAAGAATAGTCTCCTAACCTACTAATATGAAAATCATACTGGCGCATCACCTTATTAAAATATTCTCTTGAGCAAAAGCCTGGTGAATTTCTTTTACAATCTGTAATGCATTTTCTGTATCGCCGTGAACGCAAAGTGTATCTACGTCAAAAGGAAGTGTAAGATTGTTTATTGTTTTTAGTTGGCGCTGCTTTACCATTCGTAATACGTGAGGTAAGACTGCATTATGAGATGTTAATACCGCTTCTGGTAAACTACGAGATACTAGTGAGTAATCATCATTATAATTTCTATCTGCAAAACCTTCTATGCTTATAGCTAGTTTTGAAACAGCTAGCGATGCGATTACAGAATTATGAGGTACGTAGAGCACAAGACGGTCATCTATCTCAAGTATGGTATCTATAATGAGATGAGCTATTTCTTCATTTTTGGCAGCTTCGTTATATAACGCACCATGTGGTTTTACGTGATGTACGTATTGTCCACTTTTTGCTGCTAAACTAATAAGAAGTTTAATTTGAGAAGTTATTGACTCTTTTAAAAGTTCATGAGAAATAGTCATTGCCTCACGACCAAAATTCTTGCGATCTGGGTAACTAGGATGAGCACCAATTTTCACATTAGATATTTTCGCGAAAGCGAGAACTTCCAGCATCGTTGCAATATCTCCTGCATGACCACCGCAAGCGATGTTACAAGAGCTCAAATATGGCATTAACTGAGCCTCGTTCCCTACACCTTCACCTACATCGCTGTTGAGATCTATATGCATCATAATAGTCCAAATACTTTTAAGATAGTGCGCGCACCTAGTACAAAAACGATTAACCAAATAAAGATTGAAATTCCATTTTGGAGTGATGAGTTTACATAATTACCTAGTACCTCACGTTTATTTACTATCCAGATTAAATAACCTGCAATTATGGGTAATAACACACCATTTGCTACTTGTGCAAACTGAATAATCTCTACGGGGCTGTACCCTATAGACGAAAAAATGATACCGAGTATAAGTATTGTAAGCCAGACTGTTCTAAACTTCACAGATTTGAGATCTCGTTCCCAACCTAAACAACCTTGCACAACATATGCTGCTGCAAGAGGTGCTGTGATAGCAGAGGTTAAACCTGCCGCTCCTAATCCTAGCCCAATAAAATACCGCGCATAATCTCCAAAAAGTGGTTCTAAACTCTGAGCAAGGTCGGCTGCATTTTTTATCTCGCTTCCTTGTATGGCTGCTGCACAAATGATGATCGCCATACTAACCAAACCTCCTAAAATCACTGCAACAATAGTGTCACGACGTGCAGCTGGTAAATCTGATTCATTACGCCACTTCTCACTAACTAATGAGGCATGTAAAAATAAATTATAAGGAACTACCGTAGTACCTACCAGTGCAACTATGGTGAGTAAGCTACCATCTGGAAAAGAGGGAATAAAACTACCTTTTAAAACAGCTAGTATATCTGGCTTTGTCACAAATGCCGTCGTTACAAAAGCTATACTCATGATAATAACAAGTGTGACCAGTATGCGCTCTAGCACTTTATAATTTCCAATAAATAGGATGATGCTAGCGAGGATTCCTAGCACTAAAGACCAACTATTAATATCCAAAGTACCTAAGCTTAATGAGCTCGAAAAACCGAGTGCTTCTATACCTAGAACACCTCCGCTTATATTACCTGCCTCATATGCTGCATTGCCTATCGCTATAGCGCTAAGCATTAAGATAACTGCAAAAGTTCGTGTAATTTTATTTGATAATGAATCTCTTATAACGCCAGATAGTCCTTTACCAGATACAAGACCTATGCGAGCTGCCATTTCTTGTAACACTATGGTAGCTATAATGGATAATACCATAGCCCATAGGAGTGTAAATCCATAGGTAGCTCCTGTAATTGTACATACAGTGACTGTTCCCGGACCTATAAAGGCGGCAGCTACTAGTACACCAGGACCTGATAATTTGAATTTATTATTCATCTATTGCACTCAATATATTATGATTATCAATATGATAACCACAAAGTACGGAGAACACCTGATATAATAACCTACGGTAATTTATTTTTAAAAAGTACACTAAAGATAGACCCCTCGCCTTTTACACTAGAAACACTTATCTCATCACCCATGTCTTCTATTTGATTTTTGGTCATAAATAAGCCTAACCCTTTTGCATCTTCATTGCGGTGAAATGTTTTATAAAGCCCAAATAGTTTACCTCCATTTGCATTGAGATCAAGACCTAATCCATTATCCTCTACAGATAATAATAGATCGTTTATGGATATCATCTCTGCATTAATAGTAACGATAGACTGCCTATTATTATCACTATACTTAACCGCATTTGATATTAGGTTAAACAAAATACTTTCTAAATATGCAGCATTGTAAGTAATCTGGATATCATTAGGAATATCACATAACACAATAACATCCTTCTCAGTTATTTGAGCTTGAAGTGTATTGATTGTTTTATCTATATATTCTCTCAAGAGAATAAGTTTAGGCTTGTCTGACAAGTTTCTATTTGAAGAAGCTATATCATTAAGATTACTAATGGTACCACTTAAACCGTCTGAGATATCATTGAGATAAGGAGCTAGTTCTTTCTTCTCTTCTGGACTCTCGGCATCATCTATGAGCTGTAGAATACTTTTTAGATTTCCTGCATGTGTTCTCAAATTATGAGATACGATGAGTGCAAAGTTTTTGAGACGTCCATTATGGCTCTCTATAAGTCTGTTTTTACTTACAACACCTTCTTCAAACTCCTTCATCGCGGTAATATCAACATGAGTTCCTATCATGCGAGATGGTTTTCCTTTCTCATCCCACTCAACAGCTTTGCCTTTATCTTGAATCCATTTATAAGTACCACTTGAAGAAAATATACGGTGCTGTCCAGAGTAGTATTTTGTACGCCCCTCAAAGTATGCATTCATATCATCAAAATACATTTGCTTGTCATCTGGGTGAACTTTATCTGTCCATGTACTATCACTAAGCAAAAGTCTGTCTCTAGGAATCTCTAAGAATTCTAATGACTTATCTGAATAGTAAACTTCGTCATTTTCAATATCCCAATCCCAAACTCCTATTTCTGATCCTTCGAGAGCAAACTCAAATCGATCTTTAACTTTGAGCAGTTCTAACTGAGTATTTTTCATCTCAGTTATATCTGTTGCATAGCCATGCCAGCTTATTACATTCTCAGAAAGCTTTTCTGGTGTTGCATGTATTTTTACCCATCCGTGAGCCCCTGATGGTAAAAGAAATCTAAATTGCTGAATCCAAGGATTAGAGGTTTGCATAGATTCATAAATAGCGTCTAGAACTAATTTTCTATCATCTACATATATCAAATCAGATATTACATGTGCATTGTCTTGAAGGTATTCTAGGGTAAGTCCGTATAGTGATTCTGCATTTTGTGTGATAAAAGGAAACGAATATGTTTTAGAAATCTTATCAAACTGGATTTTAAAGAAAAACCCTTCAACTTGTTCCAAGAATTTCTTTAAACTATTCAGGCTTACTGCATCTTGAGCGGTCTGGTCTAGAGATTTTTTTTGTGATATCATAGTAAGGGGGTGCTATCATGTTATTCAAAGATATTATTAAAAAAAAACGGACACTCTTACTGTTATCACAAAATAAAATTTTTGAATATATTATCGACTAAATACATCATTTAATCGATAAAGTGTAAATATACGCAATTTATGAATTAACTTATTATGAAAATATTAACCTAACCAACCATCTCGATCTAAGCTTCTATATTGTATTGCCTCAGATATATGAGTGCCTGTCACGATCTCAGCACCTTCAAGATCTGCTATGGTTCTTGACACTTTCAAAATACGATCATAAGCCCTGGCAGATAGATTTAAACGTTCCATCGCAATTTTTAATAGCTCTTTTGAAGCTTCGTCAAGTGCACAATATTTTCTTATTTGCTTCACATTCATCTGAGCGTTATAGTTGGTTTTTACGCTTTCGCGAAAGCGTTCTACCTGCAATTCTCTCGCTGCTGTAACACGTTTGCGTATATCAACACTTGACTCTGCCTTCGTCTCATCACTAAGCTTTTCAAAAGGTACAGGAGTCACTTCTATATGAATATCAATACGATCTAAAAGTGGCCCTGATATTTTACTTAAATAGCGCTGCATCTCTGCTGGACTGCTCGTAACCGGAGCGTTAGGATCATTAAAATAGCCTCCAGGACTAGGATTCATACTCGCTACGAGCATAAAACTAGAAGGATAAGTAACCGTAAATCGCGCTCTGGATATAGTAACTTCTCTATCTTCGAGAGGCTGTCTCATCACTTCTAAAACAGAACGCTTAAACTCAGGTAATTCATCTAGGAATAAAACACCATTATGAGATAAAGATATCTCACCAGGTTGAGGGTAAGCACCACCACCCACAAGAGCCACATCACTTATAGTATGATGCGGACTTCTAAAAGGTCGCTCAGACATAAGACCTTGATGCTCCTTAACTCGCCCTACTACAGAATGAATTTTAGTGGTTTCAAGCGCTTCTCTAAGGGACATAGGAGGTAAAATACTAGGTAATCTTTTACTAAGCATGGTTTTACCAGATCCTGGTGGCCCTATAAGTATGATATTATGACCTCCTGCTGCCGCAATTTCCATACAGCGCTTAATAGATTCTTGACCTTTTACATCTGCAAAATCAAACTCCGGATGCT
Source organism: Dokdonia sp. Asnod3-C12 (assembly GCF_045063975.1). Taxonomy (NCBI): domain Bacteria; kingdom Pseudomonadati; phylum Bacteroidota; class Flavobacteriia; order Flavobacteriales; family Flavobacteriaceae; genus Dokdonia; species Dokdonia sp. Asnod3-C12. The sequence continues at coordinate 2,491,529 of NZ_JBEFNY010000003.1, read as the reverse complement.
CTAGGTTTTTATAAAACTCTGCTCTAGTATCTATAACGGTAGCTTCAAGAGGTGTTCCTTTATCAAAAAAAGCAATTACTTCACTTATGTTTTCTACACCATATACATCAAGTCCGTCTACAATTGCTGCTTCTTTTGCATTTTGGGCTGGTAGAATAAAGCCTTTATACCCTTCTTCGCGTGCTTTTATTGCAATAGGCAAAGCTCCCTTAATAGGCTGTAGACCTCCATCGAGAGAAAGTTCTCCCATAAGGATATACTTCTCTACCTCATCTCCTTCAATTTGTTCGGTGGCGATAAGTATACCTGTAGCAAGAGGTAAATCATATGCAGATCCTTCTTTGCGTAAGTCTGCCGGAGACATATTAAGAATAAGTTTCTTCCCTGGTATTTTATAACCATTGTTTTGTAATGCTGCTGCAATACGATAACTGCTTTCCTTAATTGCATTATCCGGTAGCCCTACTAAGTGGTAGCCTACTCCCTTATCTACATTTACCTCTATTGTAATTGTAGTAGCATCTACCCCAAAAACAGCACTTCCATAAACCTTAGTTAGCATCTAATCAATTGTTTGCATAAATATAGGTATTACTCTGGTAATCAACACTTACAATTTTAATAAGCTGTATTAGGGGCAAACACCCCTACAGCATCTTGCAAAATCATCCTACTTTTACAATAAATAATGGGATTCTTAATCCATTATAAAAAAAACTATACACAACAAGTCATATTAAGAATATCATAATATAGTAGACATTATTTAGGGGTGAAAGGCATCTCTGCACTCGCAGAGGTGCTTTTCTTTTTAAATCATTAAAAATTAACTTTTTACCGAGAAAAGTTATCGCTAACTAGAAAATGTAGGCTATATTTGGCGCACCTAAGAGATTAGGGGACTGTGAGCTATTCATTTAGCTATCATGAATTTAGGGGTGAAAGGCATCCCTGCTTTGCAGGGGTGTTTTTCTTTTTACAACTAGTCTTATACAAAAAAGCCTGAGAAATGAATTTCTCAGGCTTTTTTGATTATAGTGATTATTGATTAGTACTCTTACTTGGTAAGAATATTAAATTCAATTTTTGAAGAGTGGAATACACTATGTGTTTGCTTAGTAAAATCTTCTTCTTTTGCCTCAAAGATATTATCCACATACGTTTGCGGATTTAAATCTATAAGAGGAAACCATGTGCTTTGTATTTGTACTTGCAATTTGTGTCCCTTTTTAAATGTATGAAGCACGTCTTGTAGCTTAACAAAAACCTCATCTTTCTCTCCTGCAACAAATGGCTGAGGGCGTTCAAAGCTCTTTCTAAAACGACCGCGCATTACCTCACTACGCACCATCTGGTGATATCCTGCCATCTCTACACCTTCTTCTGTTTCTTGAGTATTAGGAACATCGTCTGGGTATACATCTATGATTTTTACAATCCAATCTGCAGAAGTTCCTGTAGTGGCTACATTAAGTTTTGCCATGATATCTCCTACTAGCGTCAAATCATCATCAAGTACTGGTGTTTCATATACCAATACATCTTCTCTTTGCGCAGCAAAACGTTGGTCATCAGACATATATTTACGTGGTGTAAATACCATCTTTTTACCCTCTGCATACGGAACAGGATTTGCTGGATCACTCACAAACTTCTCAGCATCGTATTTACTAGAAGCGCTTCCAGTAAGTGCATTATCTTTTCCTAAGAAGAACGAAGCCGGCATTGCCTTTTTAGGTGGCCATTGCTCAAAAGAGTTCCACTCTTTACTTCCTGAGTCAAACACATGTGCTTCTGGCAATCCTGTTGCTCCGTCTTTATCACCGCCTTTTAAGAAGTGATTAAAGAATTTTGTCTCAATATCTCTTTGAAAATAATCTGAAATATTATCACCAAAATATACATTACCCACTGCTTGTCTCGGCTTATTACGAGCCCAGTCTCCATGACTCCAAGGTCCAAAAACAACAGTATTATAGTTATTACTACGCTTCTCTATATTTTTATAAGTTTCCCAAGGTCCATATAAGTCTTCGGCATCGTAAAGTCCGCCTACAACCATCACTGCAGGTTCTATGTTTTCTAAGTGCTGGATAATTCCTCTTGATTTCCAAAACTCATCGTAGTTAGGATGTTCCTTTAGTTGCGTCCAGAACTCATTAGTCTCATCGTAATACTTATCTAAGTTAGATAAAGGTCCCGTTTTTAAGAAAAAGTCAAACTGGTCATCGCTATTTAACTCTGGAAAATCATACCAAGACTCTGTAGTAGGAGCATCTTTCTGGTAACCAAAAACTGCAGTTGCTCTCCAGTAGCTCAACAAATAAGCTCCGTTATGATGAAAATCATCAAAAAAGAAATCGCCTATACATGCTTGTGGAGATGCCGCTTTTAAAGCTGGGTGACCACTCAACAAAGAATAAGTTGCATAAAACCCAGGGTAAGAAATTCCCCACGTCCCTACGTTTCCGTTATTATTCTCTACGTTATTTACTAACCATTCTATAGTATCATAGGTATCACTCGCTTCATCTATTTGAGTTCCTGTTTTATTGGGAATAAATGCTCGCATGTTATCATACTTACCTTCACTCATCCAGCGACCACGCACATCTTGATATACGATAATATTACCCTCCTGCATTAAATAAGCATTAGGAGCTATCGCCGTACGCATTTGCCCCTCACCATAAGGCTTTGAACTATATGGCGTGCGCTGCATTAAAATAGGATACGATTTTGAGGTATCCTTTGGCGAGTAAATGGTTGTATGAAGGTGAACTCCATCTCTCATTTTGATGCGCACTTCTTGTTTATTATAATGTTCAGAAACTTGATAGGTGGTATCTAAGATAGTTTCTCGTGATTGTGCAGATGACGCTTTCGCGAAAGCAAAAAAGCATACTATACAAAGTAGTTTAAAGGTGTAATTCATTTATTGATTATTAAAGGTTGTGATGGCAGTTTTAAGCCAGTTTTCATACTTTTTTGCATCAGGAGTGTAAGCAATAGGCTTGTTTAATGGTTTTTCATCATGATCCAGCATTACATAATATGGTGCTGCGACAAGATTATAACGTTCTATCTGGAAGTTACTCCACTTATTACCTACTGTTTTAATGCGACGTCCTGAAGCGCTCACTCCCTGCTCGGCTTCTGGAAGCTCCTCTTGAGAGTCTCCGTATAAAGATATCAAAACAACATCATTCTTTAAGATATTTAACACGCCCGGTTTAGACCACACTAGCTCTTCCATACGACGACAGTTTACACAAGCTTTTCCAGTAAAATCTAGCAGTACAGGTTTGCTCTCTTTACGGGCATACTCCATACCTGCTTCATAATCTGTAAAGGATAATAATCCGTGCGGTCCTATCTCTGCATTTTCTGGAAACTCTGCAGTACTATCAGAGAGTGTAGACTGCCCTCCTATTCCATAAGGCGACTCGCTATAATTCATAGGCGGTGGGAAACCACTTATAAGTTTGAGTGGCGCACCCCATAATCCAGGAATGAGGTATAAAATGAAAGCAGTAGTCATTATTCCAAGTAGTAATCTGCCCACAGAGATATTCTTTACTTCGGTGTCATGTGATAGTTGGATTTTACCAAATAAATACAGTGCTAGCCCAACCATGATTGCAATGAGCAATACTAAAAACACCTCGCGCTCTAGGTAATGACCATCAATTACCAAATCTGCATTTGATAAAAATTTAAGTGCTAGTCCAAGCTCTAAAAATCCTAAAACTACTTTTACTGTGTTAAGCCATCCGCCAGATTTTGGCAAACTATTTAACCACCCTGGAAACATTGCAAATAATGCAAATGGCAGCGCTATGGCAGTAGAGAAACCAAGCATACTTATAACTGGGGTAATACCACCTTCTGTAATAGATTGCACTAGTGCAACGCCTACTATAGGACCCGTACAGCTAAAGGAAACGATAGCTAGTGCAAGCGCCATAAAAAATATTCCTGCAAATCCTCCACGATCTGCTTTGCTGTCTATCTTATTTGCCCATTTTTGAGGAAGCATAATCTCAAAGGCTCCAAAAAATGAAACGGCAAATACTACTAGTAATATAAAGAACACTAGATTAAAAGTAACACTAGTAGAGACCTCAACAATTGCTGTAGCTCCAAAAATACCAGTTACTGTAAGCCCTAGTACTACATATATAATAATGATAGATATACCGTAAATGATAGCATTACGTATGCCGGCAGCTCTAGACTTACTTTGTTTTGTAAAGTAGCTCACCGTCATAGGGATCATAGGGAACACACAGGGTGTGAAAAGTGCTGCTAGACCTCCTAGAAAAGAGAGAAAAAATGTAGCCCACAAACCTTTGTTAGTAGGTCCATCATCATCTATCACACCTTCCTCTTCTTCTCCTTTATCCTTTTGTGCAGGCGTTGCTCTATAACCTTCAAACTCATTATAGTCTGTAAAAGCTTTAACTTTACCCGTTTTGAGGTTATGAGCAATATAAAAGTCTTGTGGAATGCACACTTCTTTACATACCTGATAGTTTATAACCGACTTGACAATGGTAATATTCTTATCTGTTAGCGTAATAGGCATAGATAGCTTAGGGCGCTGTCCTGCATATTTAATTACATCTTCTTCAAAAATCTCATCATAAGCGGTTTTGGTCTCGCTCTCTCGTGCAAATTTCTCACGAGTAACACCTGCATCCTTTTGTAAAAACTCAAAGTTAAAAGGAATTCCAGCTGGAGTTTCTTGAGCATAGATATACCATCCATCTTCTACAGTGGCTTGGTAATGCAAGACATACTCCGTGTCTGACACTTTCTCTACAGAACCTTCCCAGGCTACGGGATCAAGTGTTACTTGAGTGATGCCAAATCCTTGTGCGGCCACTCCACTTACTATAAATAATAGTAGAGAAGTTGCTATAATGAATGCTTTACGCGTCATATGATTGTAAATTTTATTGTTTTTAGTGTAGTATCTACTACTTTAAAACGGTCGTCTGCTCTGTGGCCTATCACCCATATTACAGCATTATTACTGCATAAAAGCCAGACCTTTTCCTTTGCTATCAAAGATAACTTTTCATCTTTGAAATACTTACTCAACTTCTTCTTTCCCTTCATCCCATAAGGATAAAAATAATCACCATCTTGCCATTTTCTAATGGTGAGTGGATAGGTAAGACGCGCTGCATCTACTACAATCTCTTGTTTAGATAAACCAGTCACAACAGCTCCTTCTCCTACAGACAGCATTCCAAAATCTCCTTTAACACGTTCCTCTCCTTGCTGCCATTGATAAGAACGTGTTGTTTCCTCTTTAATTACAGAAATAATCAAGTTATCTCTATCTTTTAATAAGCAATGCGTACTCGACGTAACCTCTTTTCCAGATTGCGCTTGTGGCAACTTATAAATATCATCCCAAGCGGTAAATCCATAAGGAGATAACAATTGATACAACACGGCTTCTGGTTCTGGATGACTTGCTAGTTCATCTAGATCTATGACTTCATCACCGTTAGAAACGGTCATAAATTGTTGTCGTAACTGCGCTGTATAAACTTTCAGTAAACGTTCACTTTGTTTTAAATGCTCTTGCGTATGCTGTAACCCTTTGAGAGTATTGGGCTGAGCTTCTTCTAGATTTGGTATTGCATGGTGGCGTAAATGGTTGCGCACATAATTATCTGTTGCATTACTGCTATCTTCTCGCCATTGCAAATCCTCTTTTAAAGCATAATTTTTTAGTTGCTTTCGCGAAAATTTGAGCAAAGGGCGAACAATCTCTCCATTTACCACAGGGATTCCTGTAAGTCCTTTTATACCTGTACCACGACCTAAATTAATGAGAAATGTCTCCAAATCGTCATTGTGATGATGAGCAGTTAAGATGTAGTCAAAACCTTCGGCGACCGAAAGTTCTCTGAACCACTGATAACGAAGTTCTCTTGCTGCTATCTGAGTTGATGTCTTGGATGTTTTCGCGTAAGCGGAAGTATCAAAACTTTTTATGTAAACAGGAATGTTATGGAGCTTGCAGTAGCTCGCCACAAAAGCTTGATCACCGTCACTCTCTGCAGCTCTTAAATTAAAGTTGCAGTGTGCTACGCTCACATCAAGCCCTGCCTGACGACATAGCAATAATAAGAGCATACTATCGAGCCCACCACTTACAGTGACGAGTATTTTACTATCAAGAAGAAATGGTAAATCTTGTGCGATATGGTGCTTAAAATCCTCAAGCATCCTTACACATTATACGCGACCCTTAAGGGCATTAAATACCCAGGCAATGGCAAAAAATCCAATACCTACAGATGCAAAACCCCAGCCGGCTACATCGGTATATCTAAAAACGCCTAGAGCAATAAGTCCTAAGCCTACTAAAATCATTATAAATGTGGCCCAAGCCAGGACGGTATTTTTATTCATACCCATAGTTTTATTTTTAGGGAAAATCTTTTGTAATAAGACAAGCTACAAATATCGGTTATTTATTGGAATTTGGGTAGCTGGTAATTTTTACAATTCTCATTTCAAGCTTGTGCTACAATACTTACCTTTATAGACAGAAAAACATTCAAGCACACACACATTTTATGGATTTAAAATTCAATAAAAACGAAGATCATAATAAGCTACTTCTTTCAGAAATGCGCACACGCCTAGGGCAAGTAAAACTAGGTGGTGGCCAGAAAAGAATAGATAAGCATAAAGCAAAAGGTAAAATGACGGCGCGCGAGCGCATTAATTACCTTGTAGATAATCCAGATAAATGTATCGAGATTGCTGCCTTTGCAGGTGATGGTATGTATGAAGAACATGGCGGTTGCCCTTCTGGGGGGGTGGTTGTAAAAATAGGTCACGTATCTGGAAAACAGTGCCTCATTGTTGCAAACGATGCTACGGTTAAGGCTGGAGCTTGGTTTCCTATCACAGGAAAGAAAAACCTAAGAGCGCAAGAAATCGCTATGGAAAATAAGCTGCCTATTATCTACCTTGTAGATAGTGCGGGTGTTTATCTCCCTATGCAGGATGAGATTTTCCCGGACAAGGAGCACTTTGGACGCATCTTCCGTAATAATGCGGTGATGAGCAGTATGGGTATTACACAGATTTCTGCTGTAATGGGAAGTTGTGTTGCCGGTGGTGCATACTTACCTATTATGAGTGATGAAGCGCTTATAGTAGATAAAACCGGAAGTATTTTTCTAGCTGGAAGTTACCTTGTAAAAGCTGCAATAGGTGAAAGTATTGATAATGAAACCTTAGGTGGAGCTACTACGCATTGTGAGATCTCTGGTGTTACAGATTATAAATCTAAAGACGATAAAGACGCCCTAGATACCATTAAGAAAATAATGAGTAAGATAGGCGATTATACAAAAGCAGGTTACAATCGTATTGCACCTGCAAAACCAGCAAAAGATCCAGAAGAACTTTTTGGACTATTACCTGCTTCTCGTGCAGATCAATATGACATGCGTGACATTATTGATAGACTAGTAGATAACTCAGAGTTTGATGAGTATAAGGAAGGATACGGGCAAACAATCCTTACAGGATATGCTCGCATTAATGGATGGGCAGTAGGAATAGTTGCAAATCAGCGCAAACTTGTAAAAACTAAAAAAGGTGAAATGCAGTTTGGCGGAGTGATTTACTCTGACAGTGCAGATAAGGCTACACGCTTTATAGCCAACTGTAACCAGAAAAAAATACCGCTTGTATTCTTACAAGATGTAACTGGCTTTATGGTAGGTAGTAAAAGTGAGCATGGTGGTATTATTAAAGACGGAGCAAAAATGGTAAATGCCGTTTCAAACTCGGTAGTACCTAAGTTTACGATTATTATAGGAAATTCTTACGGAGCAGGAAACTATGCAATGTGCGGTAAAGCTTACGACCCAAGACTCATAGTAGCCTGGCCTAGTGCAGAGCTTGCAGTAATGTCTGGTAATAGTGCTGCAAAAGTATTGCTACAGATAGAAACTGCCTCGCTCAAAAAGCAAGGGAAAGAAATTACACCAGAGGTAGAAAAAGAACTTTTTGACCGCATTAAGTCTCGTTATGATGATCAAGTATCACCATACTATGCAGCGTCAAGAATCTGGACAGATGGTATCATAGATCCACGAGATACTCGTAAATGGATCTCAATGGGTATCGAAGCCGCAGATCACGCTCCTATCGAGAAGCCTTTTAATCTTGGGGTGATTCAAGTATAATTGAACAAAACGATATTAGATAAAAAAAAGCTAGGTCATTTATTAAATTAAATGATCTAGCTTTTTTTATGTCTTACAGTATTAGTTCATCAGTTGGCCAACTTTAAAAAAATAGCGGTCAATATTTCTATCCTTTCAAAGCCTTAAAATACCTCCTCGCTTCCTTCATCACTCTTGGTGCGAGATACAATGTGGCAATCATTGTTGGGATTGCCATGATGGCAAAAAATCCGTCTATGAGATTAATCATCATACTAAGTGATGTAGTCGCTCCTATCAAGATACTTGCGATATATGCTATGTTATAGTACTTCTTGTTGTGCGCTCCAAAAAGGAAACTCAAACACTTGGTTCCATAATAACTATAAGAGAAAAGCGATGAGATACTAAACACGGCGATGCACAATAATAGTATGTATTTACCTGCAGGTGATAACGCTTTCGCGAAAGCGGAAGCCGTAAGCGTAACTCCATTTGCATCTGTAGTTTGCCACACGTCTGTCACTAAAATTGCAAGCGCCGTAAGTGTACAAACCACGATGGTGTCAATTGCTGGACCGAGCATTGCTACGAGTCCTTCACGTATAGGTTCTGCTGTTTTTGCAGCTCCATGGGCCATTGGTGCTGTACCTACTCCTGCCTCGTTTGAGAACGCTCCACGTTTAATACCCAGTAATATGAGACCACCTACAACGCCTCCTAGCAGTTTATCTCCCGTATAGAAATCGGCAGAAAAGGCGTCTGTAAAAATTAAACTAAAGTACTTAGGAACCACGTCAATATTTACAAATAGAATCGCCATTACTGCTACAAAATAGATGAGCACCATGGCTGGAACAAGTTTGGCAGCTGTTTTAGAAATACGATCTAAACCTCCTATTATCACTATCGAGGTAATTGCGACAAGCACAAGACCAATAATTAAATTCGAAGTAAAACCTACCTCAACACCCTGCGGAACGAGTAAAATATCATTTACCGCCTGTGTGAGTTGGTTTACATTAAAAACCGGCAATGCACCAACTAATCCTGCGATACTAAAGATTACGGCAAGTGGTTTCCAAGCCTTACCCATTCCTTCTGTAATAAAGTACATAGGTCCACCTTGTAATTTGCCTTCACTATCCTTACCACGATACATTACCGCTAGAGAGCCTGTAAAAAACTTAGTGCCCATCCCTACTATTGCGCTCATCCACATCCAGAATACAGCACCTGGACCACCTATTGCAATTGCAACAGCAACACCGGCGATGTTACCCATACCCACAGTTGCACTAAGCGCTGTAGTGAGTGCTTGAAAGTGTGTGATCTCTCCTTCATCATTTTCTCCATCGTACTTTCCTCGCAAGACTGCAACAGCGTGACCTAAATATCTAAATGGCAAAAACCTCGAATAGATGAGTAAAAACAAACCGCCACCTATAAGTAAGCATACGAGCGGGATTCCCCACATAGCGCTAGAAAAATCTGCTATAAGCTCATTAGCTTGATCGTAAAATGATGGTTGTGATTGCATATAAGGTCTATTTATATGGTGAAGTAACAAAAATTAAGAGCAGTTTACCAAAACGTTCACATATATTTTTGAACAGTCATTTGTTTTCATAACTAAATTTACTGTTATGACACTCACCGCCAACCAAATTAAAAACATCCTGAGAAACCCAGAGGAAACTGCAGCCGCAGCAAATCTCATTTACGTCTCTGATGCAGACCTCAACATAAGAAGGAAAAAGAAGAAGAAAAACTTTCATTATTACTTTAATGATAAACCTCTTGAGGACGCGAAGGAGCTAGATCGCATCAATAATCTTGTGATACCGCCTAACTGGGAGAAAGTGCGTATTGCGTATCCTCCTAATGGTCATTTACAAGTGATAGGGAGAGATGCTAAAAACAGAAAAGTATACCGATATCACGATTTGTGGTCAAAAATCAGAAACCAAACTAAGTTTTATAAATTGGCAAATTTTGGAAATGCATTACCAAAGTTACGAAAGCGCATAGACCAAGACTTAGACGCTCCAGATATGTCTAAACGCAAGGTGCTTGCACTCGTGCTTAGACTTATGGAAGAAACCCACATACGTATAGGTAACGATTACTACGCAAAGCGTAATAAAACCTACGGTCTCTCTACCTTACGCACCCGACACGTGACAACTACCAAGGAAAAAATCCGCTTTGAGTTTGTGGGTAAAAAAGGTAAAAAGCACAACATTACCCTACGCAACAAGAAACTCGCAAAACTTGTAAACCGTTGTGAGGAAATACCTGGCTGGGAGTTATTTCAATTTTATGATGCAAATGGCGAAAAGCACCGCGTAGATAGCACGATGGTAAACGATTACATACACGAGCTAAGTGGTGACTTATTTTCGGCAAAAGATTTTAGAACTTGGGGAGCTACAAAAACTTTTTTTGAAACCGTGCATGATCTAGGCTACACAGAAGACGAAAAAGAAAATAAATCTAACGTACTAAAAGGTTTTGATGCAGCTGCAGAAGCTCTAGGAAATACACGTAATGTATGTCGAAAGTACTACGTGCATCCTCAAATAGTAGATGCCTATGAGTCTGGATCTATCGTCGCTGAGTTTAAAAAGGTAGATGCTCATCAAGGTGCAAGACCATTTTTTACAGAAACTGAGGAGGTATTACTGCAAATGATTTCAAAGTTTGAATTAGATTTTAGTAAGTGATATAAGTACGCTTTCGCGAAAGCGTAACACAAAAAAAGCCCCTTCGTAACGAAAGGGCTTTTAGTTTTTAGAGTGCTATGCTGTTATTTTGCAAGGTATGCAAGCACGTTTTTCTCTATACGATCAAGAATATTTGAAGTGTCCGCTTTCGCGAAAGCGTCACCTGTAATATTCTCATATAATTCGATATATCTTTCTGATACGGTCTCTATGTACTCATCTGTCATCTCTGGAACCGTCTGACCTTCTAAACCTTGAAAGTTATTTGAGATAAGCCACTGTCTTACAAATTCTTTTGAAAGTTGTTTCTGTGCCTCTCCATTGGCCTGGCGATCTTCATAACCTTCTGAATAGAAGTAACGAGAGGAATCTGGTGTGTGTATCTCATCTATGAGAACAATCTCACCATCTGCAGTTTTTCCAAATTCATACTTGGTATCTACCAATATAAGTCCTCTAGATGCTGCTATCTCACTTCCTCTTTGAAAAAGCTTGCGTGTGTAATCTTCTAGCACGAGGTAATCCTCTTCTGAAACAATGTTCTTTTTTATGATATCCTCTCTTGAGATATCCTCATCGTGGTCACCCATCTCTGCCTTTGTAGCTGGCGTAATTATAGGTGATGGAAATGCATCATTTTCTTTCATCCCTTCTGGCATTGCAACACCACAAAGAACTCTGCGTCCCGCCTTATACTCACGAGCAGCATGACCAGACATATATCCACGTATCACCATCTCCACCTTAAAAGGTTCACATCGCTTTCCTACCGCAACATTAGGATCCGGAGTAGCCACAAGCCAGTTAGGTACAATATCCTCTGTATCGCGCATCATTTTTGTCGCAATCTGATTTAAGATTTGTCCCTTAAAAGGAATTCCTTTAGGCATTACCACATCAAAGGCACTAAGCCTATCTGTAGCCACCATTAGTAATAAATCATTTTCTAAAGTATAGACCTCGCGGACTTTCCCCTTATAAATAGATTGCTGTCCTGGAAAATTGAAATTTGTATCTGTAATGGTATTCACTTCAAGTTGTCTTTACGTCTGCTATCTCTAGATAAACATTAACGTGGTTAGTAGTGTCAAAAGTAAAATTCTAAATGCTTAATCAAGCACTCTACTTAATAAAAATTAATCATTTCTATTTTCTATCTCTCTATATGCTGCAATCATTTTCTTTACGAGAGGATGGCGTACAACATCTTTATCATCTAGGTAAACCATACCAACTCCTTCAACGGTTTTGAGAATAAGTAGCGCTTCTTTAAGACCACTAGTAACTCTCCTAGGTAAATCTATTTGTCCAGGATCTCCAGTAATCATAAACTTTGCGTTACGCCCCATACGGGTAAGAAACATTTTCATTTGAGCATGTGTCGTATTTTGTGCTTCGTCAAGTATTACAAAGGCATTGTCTAAAGTACGACCGCGCATAAATGCCATAGGAGCAATCTGTATGACTCCTTTCTCAATAAATGTTTCTAGTTTCTCATGAGGAATCATATCACGTAGCGCATCATATAGCGGCTGCATGTATGGATCTAACTTTTCCTTAAGATCACCTGGTAAAAAACCTAGGTTTTCACCCGCTTCAACCGCTGGACGTGTGAGAATAATTTTTTTTACTCTCTTTTCTTTGAGAGCTTGTACAGCAAGAGCAACTCCTATATATGTTTTTCCAGTACCCGCTGGGCCTATAGCAAATGTTAAGTCATTCTTCTTTGCGAGCTCTACTAGTTTGCGCTGGTTTGCAGTTTGCGGCTTTATAAGTTTACCACTTACACCATGTACTAGTGTGTCACCACTTTCTACTGGGGTTTCATAATCTGCTTTACTTACACTAGTGAGTACACGCTCTATGGAATTCTCGTCGAGCTTATTGTATTTTCCAAAATGCTCCATAAGCATCGTCATACGCCTATCAAACTCTTCGAGGAGATCCTCATCACCATAAGCTTTGATTTTGTTACCTCTGGCAACAATTTTAAGCTTTGGATAATACTGTTTTAAAAGTTCGATATTTGAGTTACGCTGACCGAAAAATTCGCGCGGGTTGATTTCTGAGAGTTCTAAGATTAATTCGTTCAAAAGGCAGAGAGATTATGTGAGATACGTCCGTAAAATATTTTAGCTTTGTTTACTACTAAAATACGTCTTTTTTGACCATCATTTGCAAGGCACACGCTTTTCTAAGTTAAGAAATAATGAACATTTTTAGTTTATAACTATATTAGATTTATATACTTTCTAGTAAGCACACACTCATAACTCGATGAAAATAATCACTCTTACTACAGATTTTGGAGAGAAAGATCCTTTTGCAGGCGCTGTAAAGGGTGCTATTTATTCAGAGTTAGAAGAAGTGCGCATTGTAGATATCTCGCATAATGTATCTCCCTTTCATCTTATGGAGGCAGCATACATTATTCAGAATGCATATCAAAATTTCCCTAAAGGAACTATACATGTTATAGGAGTAGATAGTGAGCTCACTCCAGAGACAAATCATATCGCTGTAAAGCTAGACGGGCATTATTTTATATGCGCCAATAATGGTATTATTTCTCTTCTCACTAAGGATATTGTACCTGAGGAAAAAGTAGAAATAAACATTCACGACCGCACACAAACTAACTTTACTGTTCTTGACGTCTTTGTAAAAACCGCTTGTCATATTGCACGTGGTGGAACCTTAGGAGTTATCGGTAAAAACATAGAGACCATAAGACAACTTACGGGAATCTCACCAGTAATAAACACCTCACGAAATCAAATTTCTGGAAATGTCATTTACATAGACAACTATGGAAATGTGATAAGCAATATCACAAAAAAGCTATTTGATGAGGTAGGGAAAGGTAGAGATTACAGACTTCAAGCAAGAGGAGCCGACATTTCAAAAATACACAATCAGTACAGTGATGCCATTAACTTTTCTATTGATAAATCTAAACGTGAGGAAGAAGGTAAAAAGCTAGCTGTCTTTAACTCTGGTGGATATGTGGAACTTGCCATTTACAAAAGTAATCCAAGTACGGTAGGAAGTGCTGCTAGTCTATTTGGCCTCAACTATAGAGATACTGTGATGATTAATTTTATAGACAAATGATTGTAAGACTTGTAAAATTACGCTTTCGCGAAAGCGAGATTCCAGCTTTTCTAGCTAATTTTGAGAAGGTAAAAGAAAAAATTAGAGCGTCTAATGGGTGTTTATATCTAGAGCTACTACGTGGGGAAGATGATCCCTGTATTTTCTTTACTCACAGCCATTGGGTCTCTGATGAAGCACTGCAGAATTATCGTAACTCAGAACTTTTTAAAGGTATCTGGGCAGAGACGAAAACTAAGTTTAGTGCAAAGCCTGAAGCTTGGACTACTTCATCACTTGAAAAACTACTTTAAATTTCTGGATTTCTGCGCAGAGAAGAAGGGCTAATCCCGTATTTCTCCTTGAATATTTTTGAAAAGTAACTTCTACTGGATAAGCCAAGTGCGTACACTACTTCAGATACATTTTTATCTTCTGAGGTGAGCATAGTCAAAGCTCTCTTAAGTCTAAACTCCTTGATATAATCATTTACGGTCATACCATAATTGCGCTTAAATCCATCTTGCAATCTGTAGGTCTCGATGCCAACCACTTCGGCGATTTCTGGAATGGTTACAAGCTCAGATATATGATTTTCTATGTATTGAACAGCAGCTGCAATATTGTCTAGATCTGCCAATCTAAGTGTAGGATGCTTCTTGCCTTCAAGGGAATCTTCTTTAAATAATTTGAGCATTAATGAGGTACACTCCAATGCCTTTGCTCCAAGATAATTTGTTCTTACCAGGCCTTGATCATCGTTAGTCAAGATATCATCTATGATATCTGAAATTTGCAAACTGTAATATCCTTTGTAGCAAACTTGGGTAAGCGCATTAACATCTGCAAATAATGGATAATACACTTCATCTACCTTTGATAAGTCGTAAGAAAGCTGCTCTTGAAACTTTGCCTTATTGATTTCCAAATAACAAATAATTGCCGGCTTTTCTTTTTTTATAATATAGACTTGATCTTCATTATATCTAGGCGCTGCAATAAGATGCTCAGCTCTTCTAATGGCCATTTCTTCAGAATCTCTAGAAAATTTATGACCTACCTCCCCTTTCATGCAATAAATGAAACGCAAGGAATTCATCCCATTATTCTCAAAATAAAGTTCGGTATCGTCTATCATATCACCATTAATGATGTGAAGACCGATACCGTTAGGAAAATTAATACCCTTTATAAAACCTTTACCTAAATGAGTAGGAATTTGCACCGCAAACTCCCCAAAGTTGTTTGTGTAATTGACCCCAAAAGCATCTGCAATTTCTGGTACAAAGTCGTCTACTTGCTCTATTTTAAGTTTATATGATTTCATATTTCTGTTTGTGAATCATGAAGGTCTGAAATATATTCCTATAAAGAATAAAGCATACTGCATTTAACCCAGCTTTAACCAGAAAGCATAATTATATGTGAATGCTAGATAAGCTCTTTCTTGTAGGCTTTCTTAAACAGTTTAAAAGTAGCTTTTGCACTTTTTACAGCAGTTTTAATTTCTTCATAGCTGAAGTCTAAAGAATCTACAGCCTCTTTAAATTCATTCCACCTCAATAAGCCTTCGTTTACGTCTCCATTAAAGAAATGATGACTCTCTATGTGAGAGAGATTACTGCAAGATTGAAGCTTCTTACTCATCATTATTCCTCCTATCATAGATCCTTCAATAACGTAAAGCTTACCCACTAAGGTTGCTTGATCTCTAGCTCCCGATATGCTCATAGGCTCAGGCAGCGGCATACTTGAAAAAGCCGTAATATCTTTAGCTAACGCATTTGTCTTTTCATAACCTGCAAATGACTTTAATCCTAGTGGCAACATTTCGTAGCGACCATTTATAAAATCTTCGACGGCTTTATATACTTTAAAATTATGACGTAATAATGTTTCATATTGATCTTGATCAATTGAACCATCCATGATAAGATTAGTTAAGTTATTCCTTTCTATTTCGTCATGAATTGATGTTGTTCCATTCTTAAGTGCTTCTAAAATCATAGGGATGTTTTTATAAGTAAACTATTCATATGTTAAATTTAACCACGCTTATAACCTAGTTAATAGAGAATTAACTAGTTCATCATAAACCATACCAATTAAATAAAATTAAGCCTGACCTGTAGGTCCAAAATTTAATGGAACAGGTTGTCTCTCATAATCCTTTATAACACCATGGGCATTTTCAAAACGTTTTACATTTTCTGCAAGTGCCTTAGCAAGCCTTTTAGCATGTTGTGGAGTTAATATGATGCGGCTCTTCACCTTACTCTTAGGCGTGCCAGGCATAATATTTACGAAGTCCACTACAAATTCTGAAACAGAATGATTTATTATTGCCAGATTTGAGTACGTGCCTTGAGCGACAGCCTCATCTAGTTCTATATTTATTTGTTTTTGGTTGTTTTGAGTCTTTTTATCTTCAGCCATGTGGGCGTGTATTATAATGAGAGTAATACTCTCTAATTGATTGATTTAATCTTAATTCTACCTTTATAAGGCAGTCTGGAAAGATAAGAATTGCCTTGCTTTCGCAAAAGCGGAAATCCGCATCACAGTGTTAGATATTCGTTAATTAAAACTTAATATTTCTACAAAAAATTGACTTTCAAGTATTGAAAAACCCATTCAGCTTATCTGAATGGGTTTTAGAACTTTTTTTTAGAAATTTGTTTCTTATCGAATAAACGAAGTTGATATACTAGTTTTAATTTACGTTTTTGTTTTTATTCATCATACTCACGAGAACCCCTTTGCTTCCTAGAATTATATTCTCGTAATATTATAATGAGTTTTTTATTTTTTCTAGATGCTCTCTTATTTTAGCTATTCGATCTTGATGAGAGATATTTTCTCTATTAATATCCTCCATATACTCCTTTATATCATTTACAAGATCTGTGCTCTGCTTAATACGATTTCTAGTGTTTTGCACAATGACAGGTCTGTTTTTGATTTTATCTATATGTGGAGCCAGCTTAGAAGCAAGTACACCCATGTGTCTTTTTAAAATAAAGCCATCTGCACCATTTAAAATAGTCTCTGCTGCTAGTTCTTCATCTTGAAGAGTGCCCGTAACAAACAAGAAGGTGGCAGTAGGAGATTTACTTCTAGCAACTTCTAGCACTTCCATCCCAGAACACGTAGGCAAATTATAATCTGAAATTATCATTTGCGGATTAAAAGTCTTTATTGCAACCTCTAAATCTGCTAGATTATCAACAACTTGCACTTTATATGCTTTATCTAACTTGTGAATTTGCCTTGTAATAAGGGCAGCATCTGAGTCTGTATCTTCTACAAGTAGTATATGTACTTCTGTTGACATAGTTATTTATTTAATGTTAACCAATATTTGGCGACAATAGGAATTCGCTCCTTTAGCTCGGCATAATTTTTAGGCTTTTCTAGGTAGCTATTTGCTCCATTGAGATAAGCCTTATCCTTATCACTTATTTGATCTGATGAACTCATCATAACAATAGGTGCATATTTAAATAGCTCTATTTTTCTTATTTCCTTTAATAAGTCTAAGCCATTTAATCTAGGCATTTTTATATCTAACAATATAAGATCTGGTATGCGACTCACATCATCATATGCCTTAAACCATGATAGAGCTTCTAAGGAATCATCTATAAAGCGAACTTCAACAAGGGGCATTTCTTTATCAAAAACACGACTCATTAATTCACTGTCTGTTGCATTATCTTCTACAGATACTATAAGTCCCTTCATTATCTAGTGGGAAGTTGAAAATAAAATGTGGCTCCATCATCTATCTTACCTTCTGCCCAGATGCGACCTTGATGCTTTTCTAATACTCGTTGAGAGATAGCAAGACCTATACCCGAACCTTCAAACTCGTCCTTTACAAGTCTATTAAACACTCCAAAAATTTTCTCATTATACTTATTATCAAAACCTATCCCATTATCTTTCACATAATAAACTGCAGGAGAGACACTGTTATCACAACCTATTTCTATAATAGGTTTTTCTATAGTGTGAGAATACTTAAGAGCATTGCCTATAAGATTATTGAGCAATTGAAAAATCATACCTCGATCTCCAAAGGCATCAGGTAATTCTGGATCGATAACAAACTGTGCGTCTTTGTACTTCATATCTACTTGCAAAAATGCAACTACCTCTTCTACTAAGTCTTTCATAGAAAAGACTCCCATAGCTATTTGGTTTTTACCTATTCCAGAAAATGCAAGAATATCGTCTATAAGCGTATTCATTTTGCTTGTGGAGTCGATAATTGTCTGAATGGCTTTTTGACCGTATTCATCCAGCGTTTCAAAGTAATCTTCTTTAATTATTTGTGCAAAACCATCAATACCACGCAAAGGAGACCTCAAATCATGAGAAACACTGTAGCTAAAAGATTCTAACTCTTTATAAGCTTCTTTAAGTTTATCATTAAGAAGTTTTACCTCTTGATACCTACTTATAATAATATTTGAAATACTTGTTTTAAGTGCTTGAGCAGAAGCTATTTCATAATCTTTCCAAGGAAGCGATGTATTTACTTGCTCTTTATTCCATTTTTCAAAAGATTTCCTAGGGCTTAGATTTTGCGCCTTTTCTTCCATCGCTTTTTCTGGATTTCCTCCCCAGGATATAACTTGTTTAAGTTCTGGTTTAAACCAGAGAAGACAATCCTTTTCTCCTTTTGCAATAAAAATACAAAGTAATCCCGAGCCTATTTTGGCGAAAGCCGCCCACTTATCATACTCTTCTGCAATATTTTGAGTGGTATATATATCGCCCATCTGGGTGTTATAAATCCAGTCTATTAAGGCTGTAATTTCTTCATTACTGGGGGTCTCTCCTACAGTGGACACATTATTTTCTAAAAACACTGCTCCACCCGTAGCTTCTGTAATAGTGAGCATTGATGTAGACTTCTGTGTCAAACCATTTGCCACGTCCCATCCATCACTCATTTGCTCTACAAGGCTAGCTCGTATAGCAGAGGTTGCGTTAATACGGCTGAGCACTTCATTTGACGCTCTTAATGTGAGCTGCGTAGAAAATACCTGGGTTAAAAATTTAACCGTTTGTCTTTGATAATAGTTTACAAACTTAGGACTATAATGATGACACGCTATTAACCCCCATAATTCTCCATCACTCACAATTGCTGCTGTAAGTGTTGCTCCCACTTTCATGTTCTCCAAATACTCTATGTGTATAGGAGACGATGCTCGAGACTCACAAAGACCTAAATCTATTGGCTCATCTTCTGCACTAGGCTTTGCATAAACGGGAACCGTCTGTGATGAAACATCTGCAATGATACGCACGCCTTGTTTTAAAAATAGTTTACGTGCTTGCTGCGGTATATCTGTCGCTGGGTAGTGCATGCCTATCCAGCTATTAAGGTGCTCTTCACGAGCCTCAGATATAATCTTACCGTTCCAGTTTTCGTCAAATTTATATATCATTACGCGATCATACTCAGTAAAACCCTTAATGAGTCTTGCTGTTTTATCGCACATTGCAGAGACAGAAACAGCCTCACTTAAATCTGATATAATTTCAGACAACTGGCGTTGCATGTATTGAGCACTTTCTTGCTGTTGTATTGGCTCTAATTCTATATATATTAATTGATTGTTGTGGTGAGTGACTACTACATAACGTTTATCATCAATAGTTACCTCTAGAGAGGTCTTATTTTTACTTTTTATATATGTTTCTATAAGTGTACCATTTTGTCCCAACACATCTTCAAGACGCTTAGAATAAAACTCTTCACGCTTTCGCGAAAGCGTTGAAATCACATTTTGAGATATGTGTGATATCTCAAAAGATGAGCTATCTATCACAAAAAGCATCGCATGAGATTGTATACGACCTATGAGATGTATAGGTTCTTTATCACAATTAGTTAGGTCAATCTTTTTTGGATATAAAGCAGATGGACTCCCCATAGTTTACTTATTTTTTAATTTTGAAATAAAATGTACTACCTACATTTAACTGAGAGTCTACCCATATTGAGCCATCGTGAAGTTTTACAATTTTCTCACAGTGTGCAAGACCGACACCAGTACCTTCATATTTATGCTGGGTGGATGCTCGACCAAAAATTTTAAAAACATGGTCAAGATCTTCTTCGGCTATACCTATACCATTGTCGTTAATCACAAAGGTCCAGTACCCTTCATCTTCAAAAGATGAAATACGTACTACAGGACTTACATCTGGCTTTGAATATTTAAGTGAGTTACCTATTAAGTTCTGGAACAATAATCTCAATTCCGTATTATACGCCTGGATAGTAGGCATTTTACTAAGGTGTATTTTACCTCCGCACTCCCTCAGTCTTTTACCGAGATCGTATTTCACAATCTCTAGAAGTTCTTGAACATTTACTTCCGTACGCTCTAGCTCTTGCCCTATGCGGCTATGCTCAAGAAGTCCTTTGATTTGGTTTGCCATTCTACCCGCTGCACCATAGATGTAACCTAAGTATTCGGCAGCCTTAGGGTCCAGATCATCTCCAAATTTCTTTAGAATAACATCACTACTAAAGCGTATCGTACCCAAAGGTTCTTGTAGGTCATGTGAACATATAGATACAAACTGTTCTAGGTCTGTATTAATGCGTTGTAACTCTTCATTCTTATCATACATTAACTGCTGTGCACGCTGCAAATCTGATATGTTTATTAAGGTAGAACGCGAGTACGAGTTACCTTCTTCTGGAATCACCAGCTCAGAATTAAGAATAATAGGAATCTCGTTACCTTCTGTATCTATAAGGGTCATTTGCTCACCTTCTATCACTCCAGTTCTTTGAATCTCATCCAAGAGACCAAGGCCTTTAGCCTTAGAATCATCTGTGTAGAAATCAAATATACGCCTTCCTACAACTTCGCTACGAGAATTTAAGCCAAGCGTCTCGATGAAAATTTTATTACATTCTACAATACGTCCTGTAGAAGGATCTACACTAACGTGCATCACAGGATCATTTTCATAAAAATCTTTAAACTTCTGCTGGCTTTCTTTTAATTTCTTTTGTGAATCCACCGTTTTGGTAATGTCTACAAAGGTGATTACAGATCCTTCTATTTTATTAGTCCCTGTATAAAAAGGAGAAATACGTCGTATATAAGAGCGTCCACCTTTTTTATCAATTTGTGTTTCATTTACCTCACCTTTACTCATCACAGTTTCAATCTTACTTCTAAGTGACGATTTTCTCCCTGTTCCTAACTGGGTTAAGAAGTGATCTATAGGTCTCCCTACATCTTGCTTCATTAACTTGAAATGTTCTTTTATGGAAGGTGTAAATTTTCTAATTGTAAGTTGCCTATCTAGGAAAATTGTGGCTATCTGAGTACTATTAAGAATATTGTCCATATCTGCATTAAGCAATGCGAGATCATCCATTTTTTCAATATGCTCCACATTTACAGTATGCAACTCTTCATTTACACTCTGCAACTCCTCGTTTGTGCTCTGCAATTCTTCATTTGAGGCAAGCAACTCTTCATTGAGCGTTTGTAGTTCTTCATTACTAGTCTCTGCATCCTCTAGCGCTTTTTTAAGCTCTCCTCTTGTTTCTTCTATCTCGTCTATAAGGTCTTTAATACGCTCGTCTGGAGCTACTGCAAGATTCATTGTACCACGAGCTACAGCTGCATCTGGGTTTAATTCCTTTTCAATAAAGGTGACTACATAGTTACAGTCACTCGTGTTATTTTGAAAAACAGGCTTTACCAATACATTAACAACGGTATCTGCACCTGCCTTTGGGGTAATCACGTCGTTGTAAATAAAGTCTTTTTTAGAACGCTTTGCTTTTCTCGCAGCCGAGTTTACTGCCGTTTTCAAATTATCAGGAAGCATCTTTAGTAAGTCTAAAGAAAAACCGCTCTCTGGTAATTGTGCATACTTAGAAAAAGAACCTAAAGCATCTAGTACTTTAAAGTCTGCATCTACATATACGCTAGCAGTATCAAATTGAGATAAAAGCACATTGCTTATACTCATTTTTATATCGCTAGTAAATGTTTCTTTCTTGTGAATTACCGTTTTTTTCTGCTTTCGCGAAAGCATGAAGTTACTCTTATCTGCATTTGAAGTAAGTAACTCACTATGCAATCTCTCCGATGGGTGTATATTTTTAAAAATTTTAAGCTTCCCGTTGATTGTCTCAAAGGAATTACGCAATGCAGTTATAGACTCACTTGAACCCAAAAACAAAAATCCATTAAGTTTCAATGCGTAGTGTAATGTATGCAATACCGCTGTTTGCACCTCTGGCTTTAAGTAAATCAAAAGATTACGGCATGAGACCATATCCATATTTTTAAATGGAGGGTCTTTTAAAATATCATGATTAGAGAAAATAATTTTCTTTCTAAGATCTTTAGCAACCTTATATTCTTCTCCATCTTTAACAAAGTACTTCTGTAATTTACTAGGAGAAACACTCTGAACGATTGTATTACTAAAAACCCCTTGAGATGCAAGTGCTATGTGCTCTTCAGAAATATCTGTAGCAAATATTTTGAGCTTTATATCCTTTTCCTGACGATCTATTTCTTCTTGAAAAAGCATCGCCATTGAATATGCCTCTTCTCCTGTAGAGCAAGCCACATCCCAAACTTTTATAGTATCTCCATCCCTTTTATTTCTTACAATACCTGGTATGGTCTCCGCTTCTAGCAAATTCCACGCGTTTGTATCTCTAAAAAATTTTGTGACTCCTATTAAAAACTCCTTATATAACACAGAAACCTCTTCTGGATGAATTTTGAGATATGCTATATATTGATCAAAACTACCCATTTTAAGGTTTTGCATACGCCTTTCTGTTCGTCTCAGAATCGTAGGACGCTTGTAATAATTGAAATTTATATTTGTATTAGTATGGAGTATATTTAAGATGGAACGCAAACGTTCATTATCTTCTGTAGAAATATCGTCCTTAAAATTAAACGCATCCTCATTATTAAAATAGCGATGTATTTCATCTATCATTTCTCCTGCTGGCACAATATAGTCTACATCACCACTATTTATAGCGCTTGTAGGCATCCCATCAAAGCTAGCCTCATCTGGCTGTTGTACAAGTACGACTCCTCCATGTTCTTTGATAGCTTGAACGCCTTTTGTACCATCACTACCTGTACCACTCAATATAACGCCTACGGCTTCCTTTCCATAAGCTTCTGCAAGGGAACTCATGAATAAATCAATAGGAAGATTGAGCGTTTTGGCTAATGGTTTGTCTAATAATATGAGGTGCCCATTTTCAATAATAAGATTCATTGAAGGAGGTATCACATAGATATGACTCCGCTTTATTTCAGAGTCATTAGTAACGGCAACAATAGGAACATTTGTTTTTTTAGACAGCAATTCGGCCATGAGACTTTTATGGTCTGGAGACAAGTGCTGTATAATTATATAACTGTAATCGTAATTTTCGACTACATTATTAAAAAAAGCATTGAGTGCCTCTAGGCCGCCAGCACTGGCTCCTACAGCTACAATAATATGCTTCTTATTTTGTGTGTTCTTCAAAAAAGTAGGGGTTAAAAACTAAAAAATTTCATAAAAAAAGAATTCGAAGATATGCTTAATATCTCAAATTAAGTTTTGTTTAAGAAATTTACGATTAAATATTAACATTTTGTTTATGTTAAAAGGAAATCAAAAGAAATGCTCGCACTTTTGCCTAAAAGCGTTTAATATTTGTTCAATACAGCACGTTCTAGTCCCATTACATAAATTAAAAGACTAAAAACTCTACCTAGTTACAGCAAGTTCTAGGTACGTTTAGCAACTACTGAGTTGAGGAGCATTCATATCTGTTCATATTCATTATTAAACTTACAAGCTCCTGCAAATCTTCTTATATTTTGATAAGTGATTTCGCAAGACGCTTTTCATATCTATATAGTAGCTTTAAATAATGAATGGTTAATGGTTATCATATGTTGCGATACCCTAAGACATGGTGTTGCTTCAAATACATCTATAAAGTGTAAGAATTAGTACGCTTTCGCGAAAGCATAAATAGTCTAATGAGCATTTATCTCAACACGAAATACCGAACCCCATCTAAGCAATGTGATTAGTTATATTAAAATAAAAAACCCGTTCAGCATTGCTGAACGGGTTTTAAAATTATTAAAGCTTTTGTTTCTTAAAAAATTAAAAAACTCAAACTACATACTAGTTGTAATTCACTTCTTGCTTTTCAGTCATCATATTCTCAAGATCTTCTTTGCTTCCTACGAGTATATTATCGTAACGACGCATTCCCGTTCCTGCTGGAATTTTATGACCTACAATAACATTCTCTTTAAGACCTTCTAAGTAATCAATCTTACCGCTTACAGCAGCTTCGTTCAATACTTTTGTTGTCTCTTGGAATGATGCTGCAGAGATAAATGACTTAGTCTGTAACGATGCTCTTGTAATACCTTGAAGGATAGGAGAAGCTGTAGCTGGACTTACATCGCGAGCTGTAACTTGATTCTTATCTTCTCTTCTAAGTAAAGAGTTCTCATCGCGAAGCTCACGTGGTGAAACGAGTTGACCTGGTTTAAGGCTCTCAGATTCTCCTGCATCTTCTACGACTTTCATACCGTACATTGCATCATTTTCTTCAATGAAGTCTGCTTTGTGTACCAATTGATTCTCTAGGAAAATAGTATCTCCTGGATCTTGTATACGTACTTTACGCATCATCTGGCGCACAACAACTTCAAAGTGCTTATCGTTAATCTTCACCCCTTGTAGACGATATACTTCTTGTACTTCGTTTACTAGGTACTGCTGTACTGCAGACGGCCCTTTGATATTAAGAATATCATTAGGTGTCACAGATCCATCAGAAAGTGGCATACCTGCGCGTACATAATCATTTTCTTGAACTAGAATCTGATTAGATAACTTCACTAAGTACTTCTTGATTTCTCCAAGCTTAGACTCTACGATTATCTCACGGTTACCACGTTTGATTTTACCGAATGAAACCACACCGTCTATCTCAGATACTACTGCTGGGTTAGATGGGTTACGCGCTTCAAACAACTCAGTTACACGTGGAAGACCCCCTGTAATATCGCCAGCCTTTGCAGACCTACGAGGTATTTTTACAAGAATCTTACCTTCTTTAATTTTATCCCCATCATCAATCATAAGGTGAGCTCCTACTGGTAAGTTGTAAGAACGTAGCGCGTTTCCTTTGCTATCCTCAATAATCAATGTTGGTATCTTCTTCTTATCTCTAGATTCAGATATTACTTTTTCTTGGAAACCTGTTTGCTCATCTGTTTCTACACGGTATGTAATACCTTGCTCAATAGACTCAAACTTAATTTTTCCAGCAAATTCTGAAATAACTACACCGTTAAATGGATCCCACTTACAGATTACATCTCCAGCTTTCACTTTATCACCAGAGCTGGCAA
Source organism: Dokdonia sp. Asnod3-C12 (assembly GCF_045063975.1). Taxonomy (NCBI): domain Bacteria; kingdom Pseudomonadati; phylum Bacteroidota; class Flavobacteriia; order Flavobacteriales; family Flavobacteriaceae; genus Dokdonia; species Dokdonia sp. Asnod3-C12. The sequence goes on along the minus strand of NZ_JBEFNY010000003.1, from coordinate 2,466,041 downwards.
ATATTTGTGAACCGTAAGGAATTGTATTTGTACTTAATGTGATACCCGTTTTAGGATCAGATACTTTTGCTTCAGATGTACGAGAGATTACGATTTGAACATCGTTTCCTTCGTTATCTTGTCCAGTTACAGTTTTAAGATCTTCGATCTCAAGTAGTCCAGGGAATTTAGCTGTTACACTAGAATCCTCAGACACACCTCCTGCTACCCCTCCTACGTGGAACGTACGAAGTGTAAGCTGTGTACCTGGTTCTCCAATAGATTGTGCTGCTACTACTCCTACAGCTTCACCCATTTGCACCGTTTTATTGGTTGCTAGGTTACGACCGTAACATTTCACACAAATTCCTTTCTTAGCCTCACAAGTAAGCGCAGAACGAACCTCTACAGTTTCTATTGGTGCAGCACCTATAAGATCTGCTATGTCATCATCAATCTCAACACCAGCCTCAACGATTACCTCGTTTGTAAGTGGATTAATTACATCATTTAATGATGTACGTCCCACGATACGTGCGCTTAGTTTCTCAATGATTTCTTCGTTTTTCTTAAGAGCTCCTACTTCTACACCTCTTAACGTACCACAATCTGTGCTATTAATAATAACATCTTGTGACACATCTACTAGACGACGTGTTAAGTAACCTGCATCTGCCGTTTTAAGAGCGGTATCTGCAAGACCTTTACGTGCACCGTGCGTAGAGATAAAGTACTCAAGAATTGAAAGACCTTCCTTAAAGTTAGAAAGAATAGGGTTTTCAATAATGGCACCACCTCCATCGTTAGATTTTTTTGGTTTTGCCATAAGACCACGCATACCAGTAAGCTGACGAATCTGCTCCTTAGATCCACGTGCTCCAGAGTCAAGCATCATATACACCGAGTTAAACCCTTGTTGATCCTCACGAATACGCTTCATAGAAAGCTCCGTAAGAGTCGCGTTTGTTGATGTCCATACATCAATAACTTGGTTATAACGCTCTGTGTTAGTAATAAGACCCATGTTATAAGATCCAGTAATACCTTCAACTTGCTCGTTTGCATCATCAATCATTTCCTGCTTCTCCTTCGGGATAATAATATCTCCAAGAGAGAATGATAGTCCACCGCGGAATGCAAATCCATAACCCATCGTTTTGATACGGTCAAGGAAATCTGCTGTTACAGGTACACTAGTCACTTTAAGAATACCACCGATAATATCACGAAGAGACTTCTTAGTCAATACTTCGTTAATATATCCAGCTGCTTCTGGCACTGCTTCATTAAATAGCACACGACCTACAGTCGTCTCCATTACTTTATAAACAAGCTCTTTATTCTCATTAAAATCCTTAGCACGTATTTTAATGATAGCATTAATGTCTACACGCTTTTCATTGTAGGCAATGTTTACCTCTTCTGCAGAGTAGAAAGTGATTCCTTCTCCTTTTACGTGAAATTCCGGAGTCGATTTTCTGGCCTTTGTCATATAGTAAAGACCTAATACCATATCCTGAGAAGGTACTGCTACTGGAGCACCGTTTGCAGGGTTTAAGATATTATGAGAAGCAAGCATTAATAGCTGCGCCTCAAGTATCGCTTCAGGTCCCAATGGTAAGTGTACTGCCATCTGGTCACCATCAAAATCGGCGTTAAATGCTGTACATACTAATGGGTGTAACTGTATTGCTTTACCTTCAATAAGTTTAGGCTGGAAGGCCTGTATACCTAGACGGTGAAGCGTAGGAGCACGGTTAAGGAGGATAGGATGTCCTTTAAGAACATTCTCTAAAATATCCCAAACTACTGGCTCTTTTTTGTCTATTATTTTCTTTGCAGATTTTACTGTCTTTACAATCCCACGCTCAATAAGCTTACGGATTACAAATGGCTTATAAAGCTCGGCAGCCATTCCTTTAGGAATACCACATTCAAACAATTTAAGCTCAGGTCCAACAACAATTACAGAACGTGCTGAATAATCCACACGCTTACCAAGTAAGTTTTGACGAAAACGCCCTTGCTTACCTTTTAAAGAATCAGAAAGAGACTTTAATGGTCTGTTAGAATCTGTTTTTACTGCAGATGACTTACGTGTGTTATCAAAAAGTGAATCTACAGATTCCTGTAGCATACGCTTCTCATTACGTAAAATTACCTCAGGAGCCTTGATTTCCATCAATCTCTTAAGACGGTTGTTACGTATAATTACACGACGGTAAAGATCATTTAAATCTGATGTTGCAAAGCGACCTCCATCTAGTGGTACTAGTGGACGTAATTCTGGTGGAATTACAGGTACAACCTTCATAATCATCCACTCAGGTTGATTCTCACGATTCTTGTTAGAATCACGAAGTGCTTCTACAACTTGAAGACGTTTAAGCGCCTCCGTTTTACGTTGTTTAGACGTCTCATTATTTGCCTTGTGACGTAACTCATAAGAAAGCTCATCAAGATCAATTCTTTTAAGAAGGTCGATCAAACATTCAGCACCCATTTTGGCGATAAATTTGTTTGGATCCTCGTCATCAAGATATAAGTTTTCTTGAGGAAGACTATCAAGTATATTTAAATACTCCTCTTCTGTTAAGAAATCCATCTTGTTAAGTTCCTCACCTTCTTCACTCTTTGCAATACCTGGTTGTATAACCACATAACGCTCGTAGTAAATGATCATATCTAATTTCTTAGATGGAAGACCAAGTAAGTAACCTATTTTGTTAGGTAACGATCTAAAGTACCAAATGTGTGCAACAGGAACCACAAGATTAATGTGTCCCACGCGATCACGACGTACTTTCTTTTCTGTTACTTCAACACCACAACGATCACACACGATCCCTTTGTAGCGTATTCTTTTATATTTACCACAAGCACACTCATAGTCCTTTACAGGACCAAAAATACGCTCACAGAACAACCCGTCACGCTCTGGCTTGTGCGTACGGTAGTTTATTGTTTCCGGCTTTAAAACTTCTCCTCTTGATGCCCCTAGAATAGATTCTGGAGACGCAAGACCGATCGAGATAGCATTAAACTTCGGCTGTTGTACATTATCATTATTTCTTGCCATAATTCTGTATATGTCGAATTAATTATTGTTGTGAATGGTTATTGTTACGCTTTCGCGAAAGCGGAACCTAAAAAGACTCCGCTTTCCAAAAACCATTTACTTATTCTCTAGACGAATGTCTAGTCCCAGTCCTTTAAGCTCATGCATCAATACGTTGAAAGATTCAGGAAGTCCCGGCTCTGGCATAGGCTCTCCTTTTACAATACTTTCATACGTCTTAGCACGACCAATCACGTCATCAGATTTTACAGTTAAGATCTCACGCAATGTTGCCGAAGCTCCATATGCCTCAAGAGCCCAAACTTCCATCTCACCAAAACGTTGACCTCCAAACTGCGCCTTACCTCCAAGAGGTTGTTGCGTAATAAGAGAGTATGGTCCGATAGAACGCGCGTGCATCTTATCATCTACCATGTGTCCTAGTTTAAGCATGTAGATAACTCCTACTGTTGCTGGTTGATCAAAACGATCTCCCGTACCTCCGTCATATAAGTAAGTATGTCCAAAACGTGGAATACCTGCCTCATCAGTAAGTGCATTAATCTGATCTAGTGTAGCTCCATCAAAAATAGGCGTCGCATACGTTCTTCCTAATTTTTGACCAGCCCATCCTAATACCGTTTCATAAATCTGCCCGATGTTCATACGAGATGGTACACCAAGTGGGTTAAGAACGATATCTACTGGAGTTCCATCCTCAAGGAATGGCATATCCTCTTGACGAACGATACGAGCAACAATACCTTTGTTACCGTGACGTCCTGCCATTTTATCACCTACTTTAAGCTTACGTTTTTTAGCAATGTACACTTTTGCAAGTTTGATGATACCAGCTGGTAATTCATCTCCTACAGAAATTGTAAATTTCTCACGACGTAAGTTTCCTTGTAGATCGTTTTCTTTAATCTTATAGTTGTGTAATAAATCTGCTATAAGCGTGTTAGTCTTGTCATCTGTAGTCCAAGTACCTTGTGTAAGGTGCGTGTAATCTTCTACAGAGTTAAGCATCTTAAGTGTGAATTTCTTTCCTTTAGGAAGAACTTCCTCACCTAGATCGTTCATAACACCTTGAGCAGTTTTACCGTTTACTAGCTTAAATAATTTTTCAATTACTACAGCTTGTAAATCGTCAAACTTATCGTCATACTCATTTTCAAGAACAGCGATGTCTTCTTTATCCTTTGCACGCTTGCGCTTATCTTTTATTGCTCTTGCAAACAATTTCTTATTGATAACCACACCATGTAAAGAAGGAGAAGCTTTAAGAGAAGCATCTTTTACATCACCAGCTTTGTCTCCAAAGATTGCACGTAAAAGTTTTTCTTCTGGAGTAGGATCAGATTCTCCTTTTGGAGTAATCTTACCTATTAATATATCTCCAGGTTTTACCTCTGCTCCTATACGGATCATTCCGTGCTCATCAAGATCCTTAGTAGCTTCCTCAGAAACGTTAGGGATATCATTAGTAAGCTCTTCGTTTCCTAACTTAGTATCACGCACATCAAGAGAATACTCATCAATGTGAATAGAAGTAAAGATATCATCACGTACTACCTTTTCAGATATTACGATTGCATCCTCAAAGTTATATCCTTTCCAAGGCATGAAGGCAACCTTCATGTTACGTCCTAGTGCAAGCTCCCCTTTCTCGGTAGCATACCCTTGACATAATACTTGACCCTTTTCCACTCTATCACCTACTTTTACAATAGGTTTCAAGTTGATATTTGTTCCTTGGTTCGTTTTACGGAACTTAATAAGGTTATATGATTTAGAATCTTCGTCAAAGCTAACTAAACGCTCATCTTCAGTACGATCATACTTGATAGTAATCATGTTTGCATCTACATACTCAACAGTACCCGCACCTTCTGCGTTAATAAGTACTCTAGAGTCTGTAGCTACTTGACGTTCCAGACCTGTTCCCACGATAGGCGCATCTGCCATAATAAGTGGTACTGCCTGGCGCATCATGTTTGATCCCATCAGTGCACGGTTTGCATCATCATGCTCCAAGAATGGAATAAGAGATGCAGATATAGATGCAATCTGGTTAGGAGAGACATCTGCATAGTGTACGGTATCAGGATCTACAACAGGAAAATCTCCTTCCATACGTGCAATTACTTTTTCTTCAGTAATTGCCCCGCTATCATCCATCGGGTTGTTTGCTTGTGCAATTAACATCCCTTCTTCCTCCTCTGCACTTAAATAAAGTGGTTCAGATTTTAGATCGATTTTACCGTTTTCTACTTTTCTATATGGAGTCTCAATGAATCCCATGTTATTCACCTTTGCATATACCGCAAGAGATGAAATAAGACCAATGTTTGGCCCCTCTGGTGTTTCAATTGGACATAATCTTCCGTAGTGAGTATAGTGAACATCACGTACCTCAAATCCAGCACGCTCACGAGATAGACCTCCAGGTCCAAGAGCAGAAAGACGACGCTTGTGCGTTATCTCTGCAAGAGGATTGGTTTGATCCATAAATTGTGATAACTGGTTTGTTCCAAAGAAAGAATTAATAACAGAGGACAATGTCTTTGCATTAATCAAATCAATAGGAGTAAAAACTTCATTATCACGAACGTTCATACGCTCACGAATAGTACGAGCCATACGTGCAAGACCTACACCAAACTGTGCAGATAATTGCTCACCAACTGTACGTACACGACGGTTTGATAAGTGATCAATATCATCAATCTCTGCTTTTGCATTGATCAACTCAATTAAATACTTAATAATGGTAATAATATCAAGCTTAGTAAGCACTTGCTTATCCATCTCAATATCAAGACCTAATTTTTTATTCATTCTGTAACGACCTACTTCACCTAAGTTATAGCGTTGGTCTGAGAAGAATAATTTATCAATAATACCACGTGCTGTTTCCTCATCTGGCGGTTCAGCATTACGTAGTTGTCTATAAATATGTTCAACAGCCTCTTTTTCAGAGTTTGTTGGATCCTTTTGTAGTGTATTATGGATAATAGCATAATCTGCCTGCTGATTATCTTCTTTGTGAAGTAACACAGTTTTAGCTCCAGCTTCAAGAATTTCTTCTACGTGCTCTTTTTCTAATACAGTATCACGGTCAAGCACAATCTCGTTACGCTCGATAGAAACAACTTCACCAGTATCTTCATCTACGAAGTCTTCATGCCACGTGTTAAGAACACGTGCAGCAAGCTTACGACCTAAATATTTTTTTAAGCCTGTTTTAGAAACTTTTACTTCCTCTGCAAGGTCAAAGATTTCAAGGATGTCTTTATCTCTTTCAAAACCGATTGCGCGGAAAAGTGTAGTAACAGGTAATTTCTTTTTACGATCGATATATGCGTACATAACGCTATTAATATCTGTCGCAAATTCTATCCAAGATCCTTTAAAAGGAATTACTCGGGCAGAATATAATTTTGTCCCATTTGCGTGGAACGATTGTCCAAAGAAAACTCCAGGTGAACGGTGTAGTTGAGAAACAACAACACGCTCTGCGCCATTGATCACAAATGTTCCGCTAGGAGTCATGTATGGAATTGTACCTAGATATACATCTTGTACAATAGTTTCAAAATCCTCGTGCTCTTCGTCAGTACAGTATAATTTTAGACGTGCCTTTAAAGGCACACTATATGTAAGACCACGCTCAATACACTCTTGAATAGAGTATCTTGGTGGATCAACGAAATAATCTAAAAACTCGAGTACAAAGTTGTTACGAGTATCTGTAATTGGGAAGTTCTCGAGAAAAGTATTATAAAGACCCTCATCACCTCTCTCATCAGACTTTGTTTCCAGTTGGAAAAAATCTTGGAAAGACTTTACTTGAATATCCAAAAAGTCTGGATAATCAGGTCTATTCTTTACCGATGAGAAACTGATTCTTTCTCCTTGTTTTGCATCTTGCATCATCAACGAACGGAATTTGATTAGAACTAAACTTGCCCCTTAGCAAGTTTAAATATGATTTATTATGTACGATTAAAATCAAGTAAATATCGAGTTACAAAAAAGGTAACCATCTTATACGACAAATGGTTTAGGTATAATCGTACTTCCGAAGAAGTACAATTAACCTAAACCTTTATCTAGTTATTATGGTAAGCTTACTTAAGCTCAACCTCTGCACCAGCTTCTTCTAATTGAGCTTTAAGTGCTTCAGCTTCGTCTTTAGAAACACCTTCCTTGATAGGAGATGGTGCATTATCTACAAGCTCTTTTGCATCTTTAAGTCCAGCTCCAGTTAATTCTTTTACAAGTTTAACTACAGCAAGTTTAGAACCACCAGCAGCTTTAAGGATCACGTCAAATTCTGACTTTTCCTCAGCAGCTTCAGCTCCAGCTCCAGCTGGTCCAGCTACTACTGCAGCAGCAGCAGGCTCGATACCGTATTCATCTTTTAAAATAGTAGCTAACTCGTTTACTTCTTTTACTGTAAGGTTAACTAATTGTTCTGCGAAATCTTTTAAATCTGCCATTTTCTATCGTTTTTGAAAATTGTAATTGTTATATAATAAATAATAGTGCGTACTGCTTATCCTTCCTTTTCAGAAAGGGTTTTGATAATACCAGCGAGTTTACCTCCACTTGACTTAAGAGCGCTAACAACGTTCTTAGCAGGTGATTGAAGCAATCCAACGATGTCTCCAATAAGTTCTTCTCTAGATTTGATATTTACCAGACTATCTAGTTGGTCATCTCCAACATAAATAGCTTCTTCAATAAATGCTCCTTTTAATAAAGGCTTATCAGATTTCTTACGAAATTCCTTAATTACCTTAGCAGGTGCATTACCCGTCTCAGCAAACATGATTGCAGTGTTTCCTTTTAATACACTTGGAAGTTCTGCAAAATCCTTGTCTGATGCCTCCATTGCCTTTGAAAGCAATGTGTTTTTAACTACTGCTAGACTAACTCCTGCTTTAAAACATGCACGACGTAAATTAGAAGTCGTACCTGCATCTAAACCAGATATATCTGCAAGATAAATATGTACATTATCCCCTAACTGCGCAGTTAAATCTTTAATTACTATTGATTTTTCTTCTCTTGTCATAATTTAAAATTTGAACTAGTCAGTAGCGAATCGCTTAGCATCTACCTCTACAGATGGGCTCATTGTACTTGACATAAAAATACTCTTTATGTAAACACCTTTTGCCGTAGTAGGTTTAAGCTTTACTAATGTTGTTATTAATTCTCTTGCGTTTCCTGCAATTTTCTCAGCATCAAAAGATGCTTTACCTACAGAAGCGTGAATGATACCAGTCTTATCAACTTTAAAGTCAATCTTACCTGCTTTTACATCAGATACTGCTTTTGCAATATCCATAGTAACTGTACCAGTCTTAGGGTTAGGCATTAAACCACGTGGTCCTAAAACACGTCCTAAAGGCCCTAATTTACCCATTACACTAGGCATAGTAATAATTACATCTACGTCTGTCCAACCACCTTTGATTTTCTCAAGGTACTCGTCTAATCCTACGTAATCTGCACCAGCCTCTTGAGCCTCAGCAGCCTTGTCTGGAGTAACAAGCGCAAGCACTTTTACATCCTTACCAGTACCGTGAGGTAATGTAACCACTCCACGAACCATCTGGTTAGCTTTACGAGGATCAACATTAAGACGCACAGCAATATCTACAGAAGGATCAAAGTTTACGTTACTTACTTCTTTAATTAAAGCAGAAGCATCAGCAAGATTGTAGGTTTGACCCGCTTCAATCTTAGTCTGATTTTCTTTTTGCTTTTTTGTTAATTTTGCCATTTTAATTTTGTTTTAAGCTGTTAAGCTGGAGCATCTCCACCTTTAACCGTTATTCCCATTGAACGAGCTGTACCAGCCACCATCTTCATTGCACTATCAATTGTAAATGCATTTAAATCAGGCATCTTGTCCTCTGCAATTGCACGTACTTGATCCCAAGTAACTTTTGCAACCTTCTTACGGTTAGGCTCACCAGAACCACTTTTAACTTTAGCTGCTTCCAATAATTGAACTGCTGCTGGAGGAGTTTTGATTACAAAATCAAAAGACTTATCCTTATAAACAGTTATCGCAACAGGAAGCACTTTACCAGCTTTATCTTGAGTTCTAGCATTAAACTGCTTACAGAACTCCATGATATTTACACCGGCTGCACCTAAAGCAGGTCCTACTGGTGGAGAAGGATTTGCAGCCCCTCCACGTACTTGTAACTTAACAACCTTACTTACTTCTTTTGCCATTTCTAAAAATTTAAACAGACTTGTTCATAATGTGGAAGCATAGAACAAAATCTAAAATATATTAATGTAACAATTAATCTCTTATACTTTTTCCACTTGCATATAGCTAAGCTCTAACGGAGTCTTTCTTCCGAATATCTTCACCATCACTTCAAGCTTACGCTTTTCTTCATTCACTTTCTCAACCGTACCGTTAAATCCATTAAATGGACCATCGATCACCTTGATTGTCTCACCTATAGTGAATGGTATAGATATACTGTCTTGCTTGACAGCAAGCTCATCTACCTTACCTAACATACGATTAACCTCAGACTTACGTAAAGGAACAGGATCTCCCCCTTTAACCTCACCAAGAAAACCAATTACACCATTAATAGACTTAATAATGTGAGGAATTTCTCCACCAAGATTAGCTTTAACCATTATATATCCAGGAAAATAAACACGCTCTTTATTAACCTTTTTACCATTACGGATTTGGATAACTTTTTCAGTAGGCACTAACACCTCTTCAATACTATCCTCAAGATTTAAACGAGAAATTTCTTGCTCGATATACGCCTTTACTTTATTCTCTTGACCACTAACGGCCCTTACCACATACCACTGCTTCGTGTTACTTGTCTTAGCCATCTTGCTTGAATTAATTTGTTCCAACTACTTTATCAAAATATAACTTAATCACATTACTAAAAACGGTATCAACACCCCAAATAGCCAATGAAAAAATTATAGAAAACACAGCAACCACTACCATTAGACGCTGCGCTTCTGGAAGCGGCGTCCACGTCACGTGGTTTCTAAGCTCATTATATGATTCTTGAACGTAATTAATTAATCCAGCCATAATAGTTATTTCTTTCTAAACAAACATCTAACAAGCGCTAGGATGTTCTAATGTTTTCAAAATATAAATTAGCTCTAAAAATTAATCTTAAAGCTAATTTAAGTTGCACGGGATGAGAGACTCGAACTCACGACACCTGGTTTTGGAGACCAGTGCTCTACCAACTGAGCTAATCCCGTATACTTTAAGTTTTGAATCTCAAATTTCAAAAGAAATTATCGTTATTATTCATAAACTTAGGATTTCAACAAGCAACACTTTCGCGAAAGCTAAACAGAACCCCTCTTAACAAAAGTCAAGGCGTCTTGCAAAACAAGACACCTTTACTTTTTATCTATAGACTAGAATTAATCTAATATCTCAGTTACCTGACCAGCTCCTACAGTTCTACCACCTTCACGGACAGCAAAACGAAGACCTAAGCTAAGTGCGATAGGCTGGATAAGCTCAACAGTAATAGTTAAGTTATCTCCAGGCATAACCATCTCAACTCCATCAGGAAGCATGATGTTACCAGTTACATCAGTTGTACGTACATAAAACTGTGGACGGTAGTTATTGTGGAATGGAGTGTGACGTCCACCTTCTTCTTTCTTAAGGATATAAACCTCAGCTTTAAACTTAGCGTGTGGTGTTACTGATCCTGGCTTAACAATTACCATTCCTCTAGAAATCATTGATTTCTCAATACCTCTTAAAAGGATACCAGCGTTATCTCCAGCCTCACCTCTATCAAGGATCTGACGGAACATTTCAATACCAGTAATAGTAGATGTAAGTTTCTCTGCACCCATACCAATGATCTCAACAGGATCTCCAGTGTTTGCAATACCAGTTTCGATACGACCTGTAGCAACAGTTCCACGACCTGTAATAGAGAATACATCTTCTATTGGCATAAGGAAAGGCTTTTCAGTCTCACGTAGTGGCTCTTCGATCCAAGCATCAACAGCAGCCATAAGCTCTAATACTGTATCAACCCATTTTTGCTCACCGTTTAATGCTCCAAGAGCAGAACCAGCAATTACAGGACCATTATCTCCATCATACTCGTAGAAAGAAAGAAGATCTCTGATCTCCATCTCTACAAGCTCAAGTAATTCTTCATCATCAACCATATCCACTTTATTCATGAATACAACGATACGAGGAATACCTACCTGACGACCAAGAAGGATGTGCTCACGTGTTTGTGGCATTGGACCATCTGTAGCAGCAACAACAAGTATAGCACCGTCCATTTGAGCAGCACCAGTTACCATATTCTTTACATAATCGGCGTGACCTGGACAATCAACGTGTGCGTAGTGACGGTTTTCCGTAGCATACTCAACGTGTGAAGAGTTTATTGTTATACCTCTTTCTTTTTCCTCAGGAGCATTATCAATTTGATCAAAAGCAGAAGCTTCTGAATAACCCGCATCTGCCAATACTTTTGTAATCGCAGCTGTTAAAGTTGTTTTACCGTGATCTACGTGTCCGATAGTTCCAACATTTAAATGGGGTTTCGAACGATCGTATGTTTCCTTTGCCATAATGTAATTATTTAATCTTAGTTATTATTAGTGTACTAGTTTACTATTGATCGAGTACCTTCTCATTTAAACACGAAAAGTGAGTGCGACCAGCACTCATTGTTATTAATTCTTTTTGAGCCAACGACGGGAATTGAACCCGTGGCCTCTTCCTTACCAAGGAAACGCTCTACCCCTGAGCTACGTCGGCGGATTTTTTTACGCTTTCGCGAAAGCTCAATACCTCAAAGGCATTTAGAGCGGGAGACCAGGTTCGAACTGGCGACATTCAGCTTGGAAGGCTGACGCTCTACCAACTGAGCTACTCCCGCGTTTATAATCTCACTAACAAAAGTGATAATGAAATTAAAGGTGTGGGGAGAGCAGGATTCGAACCTGCGAAGTTAAAAACAACTGAGTTACAGTCAGTCCTCGTTGGCCGCTTGAGTATCTCCCCATTGTATTATCAAAATTCAGTGCGCAAAACTACGTATTAATTTTGAATAATAAAACAATATTTTAAAGAACTTTTTAACCTTTTTATTTCAGTTAAAAAAGAGCCGATGGAGGGACTCGAACCCACGACCTGCTGATTACAAATCAGCTGCTCTAGCCAGCTGAGCTACATCGGCTTTTTACTTACATAGACCTCTATAAAGAGGCGTAAAAAAGTCCGCTATTTCTAACGGACTGCGAAGATAACTAATTTTTATACTTATCCAATTTTTTTTTGAAAAAAAATCAAAAAAATTAAGATCTAATTTTATCCTTCCTCTTTAAAAGCATCCTCTCCATAGACTGTACACACGTGTCTGTAGCCTCTTCAAAAGACTTTGCCATTTTCTTTACGATAAACTCATCCCCTGGAACACTGATTAATAGCTCCACAATTTTATTATCCGGCTTCACATTAGGCTCTAATTTTAAGAACACATCTGCGTGAATTATCTTATCATAAAAATGCTCAAGCTTTCCTACTTTTTTTTCAATGAATTCAATGAGCTTTACATCTGCATCAAATTTTGGCGCTTCTACAGTTACTTTCATAAGATTATATATTTTTAGTTCAAAACTCAAACACCTTACAATAGGTGCTTGCTTTAATTACTCAGATAATTACTTTTTATTGCGAGGATGCGCTTTAGAATAAACATCTTTGAGCGCCTGGACACTATTATGCGTATAAACTTGCGTAGATGCAAGACTTGCGTGACCCAACAACTCTTTTACAATATTCAAATCTACACCCTGATTAAGTAAATGCGTTGCAAACGAGTGTCTCAATATATGCGGACTCGTTTTTAACTTATCTGACGTCTCACTAAAGTAACGATTAATTATCCTGTATACAAGGGTGCTATAAATTTTAGCACCTTTATTAGTCACCAAGAGAGCATCTTCACCACTACTAGCTACAGAAGACCTAACAGCTATATACCTATCATAGGTAACAACCACACTAGAAAGCAAAGGAACGATGCGCTCCTTATTACGTTTACCTATAATTTTTATGGTTTTTTGAACCACATCAATGCTCCCCACAGTCAGATCCACTAGCTCAGCACGTCTCATTCCAGTTGCATACAGAAGCTCCACTATGAATAAGTCTCTCAACGTTGCAAAATCATCAGCTTCTTTTAGCCGATCAAAGACAGCTCCCACCTCTACTTCAGAAAATGGAATTTGTAGTCGCTTGGGAGTTTTTAGTGATTTATGCTTCGCAAGTGGCGAAGCTTCTATCTCACCTATTTTAAGTAAGAATTTATAGTAAGCCTTTAACGAAGATATCTTTCTATTGACCGTTCGGTTAGAAACGTCGTTATCTACAAGACTTACAATCCAAGACCGGATTTGCACGTAATGAATATCTGCTAAATTACTTTCATCAAAAGTTATTTTGGCGAAAGCCAAAAATTCAACCACATCTTTCTCATAAGCTACAACTGTATGCTTGCTATAATTTTTCTCAAGACTGAGATAATCAAGAAAAGAGGTCAATGACATAAATAAGATAGATTATTAGAATTACTACAAACACTCTTTACAACATATGTCTAAAATAAAAAACCGTTGCACTGTAAAGATAAACTTTACAACACAACGGTTTTATATGATTGAGAGAGGTTTAATCTCTCTGTTAATCCAGATCATGCTTTGCATGACAACGGATTAATAAATGCTAGATATTCTCTGCATCCCTCATCCCTTGGATGTACGATGCTTTTTGAATCTCACGTCTTCTTACTACAGAAGGCTTTGTAAACTGCTTGCGCTCTCTAAGATTACGCATAGTTTTTGTGCGATCAAATTTACGCTTAAAACGTTTAAGCGCTCTATCTATATTTTCTCCGTCTTTTACTGGTATAATTAACATAGTGGGACCTCCTTTCTTTAAGTTCTTATTCGGTTTTCAGGCTGCAAATATACGTTTTAAAAGTAACCCTGCAACCCTATCCTTTAATTTTTTGAAATTTCTTCTGACTTTGCTTTGTAAGTCTTCTTATCGATAACCATCTTTGCAATGATTTCACGCAGTATTTCTGAGGTACCGCCACCTATAGGTCCTAGCCTACTATCACGTAACATACGTGCAAGTGGATATTCTTCCATATAACCATAACCACCTAGCATCTGTAAACAGTCATAAATTACCTCATCTGCAATTTTTGTCGCAGTGAGTTTTGACATGGTCGCTTCTTTTACAACATACTCCCCTTTATTAAGACGATATGCCACTGTATAATTAAAAGCTTTTGACATCTCAACCTCTGCTTGACGCTCTGCTAGTGTATGACGTAACGCTTGGAATTTATCAATAGTAACACCAAAGGCCATTCTGTCCTTCATGTAGTCTAGCGCATACTCAATAGCATACTCTGCCCTCGCATGAGCGTTTATACCCATAATAAGACGCTCTGATGCAAAATGCTGCATGATGTACCCAAAGCCTGCATTCTCTTCACCCATAAGGTTTGCCACTGGCACCTTCACATTATCAAATGCAATCTCTCCAGTATCTGATGCTCTCCACCCTAGCTTATCCAGCTTTGTAGCACTTATACCTGGCATATCTCTATCTAATAGGAAAATGCTCATACCTTTACCTCCTAACTCAGGAGCCGTCTTAGCAGCAACAATTAAATAATCTGAATACACGCCATTTGTGATAAAGGTCTTAGAACCATTAATTACATAATGATCACCATCCTTTACAGCTGTAGTTCTCATACCTGCAACATCACTTCCACCAAAAGGTTCTGTGATACATAAACAACCTATTTTATCTCCTGCAATACTCGCTGTAAGATATTCAGATTTTATTCTTTCATCACCCTCTACATTAAGGTGTGTCATTGCAAGATAAGCGTGCGCCCATATCGCAGCAGCAAATCCACCACTATTAATACGCTGTAGCTCCTCTAATAAGATAACAGTATAGAAGAAGTCAAGATTCATTCCTCCATATGCCTCAGGATAACTAATCCCAAAGAATCCCATGTCACCAAATTTCTTCCAGATAAAACGTTCTATCTGTCCTGTTTCCTCCCACTTATCAATGTGCGGCACTACTTCTTTCTTAAGAAAGTCTCTTAAGCTTTCGCGAAAGAGATTATGCTCCTCCGTAAAATACATGTTTGTCATATTTAAAATTCTTTTTCAATCCAATTGTAAGCCTTTTACAACTCTTACAATTGGGAATTTCATTCTAATAAGTAATTCTCTAAAATTAGAATAATTACTAAGAATGTGATGGTTATTTATAGCAATTTCAATCAATATGTAAATATAAACTTATTATATCATATTTAAAGTCTGTCATACCCTCCAAATTTTTCAATTCTTCTATCGATTTGATACCTTCTCTGAGAATTCGATAATCTACTATCTCTTTGGCAAGATCAAAATTAAGTAAAGGAACGGTAGATAAATCTGATGCGGTTGCCGTATTCACATTTACTAATGCAACTACTGGCTTTTCTTTTACCGTGTATTCGTTAAGAATTGCACGTTTCACATTTTTATCAACCCCAAACACACTGTAAAGCTGAAAATCTACTAGATATCCTCCAGTTTTATCACGATGTCTAAGTATTCTGGTCGCTATATCTTCATCTACACCATCAATAGCTATCAACATTTCATAAGAGACACTATTGAGATCACCTTTTTCTTCGGCAGTTTTCCATTTCTTTTTAAAACTAGATTTCTTTTTAGGAGATTTCTTTTGCTCTTCAATCCATTTCGGCCATTTAAAATAAGGTTCCATCACTGTAAGCAGGGAATCTGAGACGCCTGACACTTTTTGAAACTGAGCGGTGGAATCAAACCATTTCCCGCTTTCGCGAAAGCGTAACACTCTATCTATCTCCTCTGTGGTCATACCAAGTTTGTAACCGTTGAAGTCTGTAAGTAGTGTAGGGTTGAAAGGAAAAATCTTAGGCTTATGTTTCTCAATCTCTACCAACTTAAGAGAGTCTATCTCCTTCTGAAACGCCAAAACCTCTAGATCTTCTTCTTGAGATATTTGCACATCGGCTTCTGGGGTATAAAAAATGACCGCAGCAGTACACGCAATAATTATTGCTATAAAAAAGAAAATCCCATTTCTTTTACGCCTATCGTAAATGAAATGGGATTTTAAACTTTTCATACTATTTACTATTACTCTATAGCCTGCTCCTTAAGCTTTATAGCGTTAAGGTATCTAGTTAATTGCTTTTTAACAACAGGGAATAGGAAGAATAATCCCACCATGTTAGGGAAAACCATTGCAAAAATCATTGCATCAGAGAATGCCCATATTGAGTTCATACTTGCAGATGCTCCTACAACTACAAACGTTAAGAATAATAATTTGTACACTAAATCTGCAACCTTACCACGCCCGAAAAGAAATTTCCAAGATTGTAGTCCGTAATAAGACCATGAGATCATCGTTGACACTGCAAAGAGTACCACTGCAATTGTTAAGAATACATCAGAATAAGGAATATATTCTGCAAAAGCCTTGGCAGTAATACCAGCTCCTTCAAAAGATTCCCCACCTATCATTACAGCTCCTAGTCCATCACCACCATATTGGAAAGCTCCTCCAAAGTTGAAAATAATAATCACAAGTGCTGTCATCGTACAGATAAGTACTGTGTCGATAAATGGCTCTAGTAATGCCACTAGACCTTCACTTGCAGAGTATTTAGTACGTACTGCAGAGTGTGCAATAGATGCAGATCCTGCTCCAGCTTCATTTGAAAATGCTGCTCTTTTGAAACCAACTAATAATACTCCTATAAATCCTCCCACTCCTATAGCTGTAGGGTTAAATGCTTCTTTTACGATAAGTGCTACAGCATCATCAATAAGAGTAAAGTTACTTAGTATAATGTATAGACATGCAACAACGTACATGATTGCCATAAAAGGTACTACTTTCTCTGTTACCTGAGCAATACGCTTAATACCACCTATGATGATAATACCAACAATTATTGCAAGTACAATACCTACAATAAATCCTGAGGCTGCACTCGTCATGTTAAACATCTCTTTAAGAACGATAGTAGCTTGGTTAGATTGAGCTGCGTTACCACCACCAAAAGAACCACCAATACAGAAAACAGCAAATACTACAGCTGCAATCTTTCCTAAAGTTGCAAATCCTTTTGCTTTTAAACCTTTAGTTAAATAATACATAGGACCTCCATAAACAGTCCCGTCTTCACCTACATCTCTGTACTGAACACCTAAGGTACACTCTACAAATTTTGTAGACATTCCTAAAAGACCACAAACAATCATCCAGAATGTAGCTCCCGGACCACCTAATGCGATAGCAAGTGCAACACCAGCAATATTACCATTACCTACAGTTCCAGATACTGCAGTTGCTAGTGCTTGGAAGTGAGAAACTTCTCCTGCAGAACTTTCATCTCTAATTGTGTCTACGATGTCTCCATCAATAGCTAGATTATCATCTACATCAAGATTTTCTATATGCTCTTCTATATCAACATTAGATAAATCTTGGCCTTGTGCAATACCATCTTCACCATAAAGCTCTGCAGCTCCATGCTTTTCAATATCTTCATATTTACCACGTACAGTTTGGATTGCTCTCCAGAAGAAACGTACGTTTGGGAATCCAAAATAAATCGTAAAAAAAGCGGCACTCGCCACTAATAAAATAAGAACAAAAGGTGTTCCTGCAACTTCAAAAAATACAATTGCCGAAAAGAAATCTGAAATTGGTTGAAATGCTTGGTCAATTTTCTGGTCAATTCCTACTTCTTGAGTTTCTTGTGCAAATGAAAGAAGCGGAATAAAAACAGAAAGAATGAATAAAAGGTATTTCTTCATTAGTATAGATATATTAAGTTATTGTAAATTCAGCTAGCAATATCCAAAAAAATGCCCCTTATTCAAAGGAAACTATCTTAAAATCCTTAACAATATTTAAATATCAAAGGTCTCGTGTAGTCTTTTGATTTGTTCAGGGCGCCCTATCACTATTAATTTTGACCCTCTCTCTAGTCTCATATCTGCTTCTGGGTTAACAATATACTTACCAGATGGTGATCTGTAACCTATAATCGTACAGCCAGTCTTATAACGCAAATCAATTTCCTTAATACTTGCTTCTTTTCCGTCTGCACAAATTTGATCAAAGCTTATTTCCTCTACATTAATACTATCCTCCTCTCCTACTACAGATAAATTGTCTAAAAATTCGATAAGATCAGGAACTACGACAAGTGACGCCATGTGATCTCCACCTATTTTATCAGGCATTATCACATTATCTGCTCCAGCAAGCTTGAGTTTCTTTTGAGAAGTCTCGGCAGTTGCTCGACTTATAATCTTGAGCTTACTATTAAGTTGACGTGCACTCAGTACTATAAAAAGGTTGTCTGCATCTTCAGGAAGTGCACACAATAGTGCCGAGGCCTTTGTGATTCCAGCTTTCTCTAGTATCTCATCTTCATTTGCGTTGCCATACACAAAATGAATATTCTTATCCATTTCATAGCGCTCTATAACGTCCAAATCCATCTCAATGACCACAAATTGCTTGTTATAAGCCATGAGCTTTTGCACCGCCTCTTGTCCATTACGTCCATAACCACACACAATGATGTGATCTGTCATTTTATCGATTTCTTGCTGCACCTTTTTATGTATTAAATCTTTATAAGAACTCTTACTTATTATATACTCCGAGATTACTGTCAAAGCATAACCCACAATCACAACACTTAATAAAATAAGCATTACTGTAAAAATTTTTGCTTCGGGTGTGAGTGGTATCACTTCTCCAAAACCCACGGTAGTTATTGTAATTACCGTCATATATACAGCATCTACCCAATTGTAGTCTGCTATAAAACGATAGCCAAAAACTCCTAAAAGCAAGGTCGTTACTAGGAGCACTATAGCTAGATAAATTTTATTCTTAAAAAAGGAAAACAAATTCATAAGTCAAAAACAGAAGTACGCTTTGTATAAATAAGATCTTTTAACTTAAGCCAAAACGCCACTGTAAGATATAATGCAAAGCCTACCCCTAGGGTTGCAAATGACACATATATAAAAAAAAGTCTGACATTTTTTGCTCGCATTCCTAGGCGGTCTGCGAGTCTAGAGGAAACATAAAACCCATGTTTCTCAAAATAATGCCGTATATCGTATACTAGTTTCAACATATTGTGAAGGTAATAAATGCTAGATGTACCATGTTATAATAAACGAATCGGAAATAGTCTTAGGGATGATTTTTAATTAATCACGCTTTCGCGAAAGCGTACTTAAAACCAAACACATCTCATATAATTACAATTTAATTTGCCACCTCGCTCATGAATTTAATTCTATACAAACGCAGCTCCTCGTCCTCATAGTCCCCATCAAATTCTTCCATGGCAACTTCGATTTTATCTGTCTCTGCCTCCATAAAATAATCATGCAGTTCCTCTTGCTGATCCTCGTCCAGTATATCGTTAATCCAGTAGTCTATATTAAGACGCGTACCGCTAAAAACGATTGCCTCCATCTCTTTAATGAAGTCTGGCATATCCTTACCTTTTGCAGAAGCGAGGTCATCCAGTGGTAATTTGCGATCTACGTTTTGAATAATGTATAATTTTAATCCGCTATTTGCTCCTGTACTTTTCACTACAAGATCATCTGGCCTTAAAATTTCATTATCAGAAACATACCTATCAATAAGCGCTACAAATTCTTTTCCGTATTTCTTTGCCTTACCATCACCTACTCCATGTACATTACCAAGTTCTTCAACACTTACAGGGTATTTAATAGACATATCTTCTAGTGAAGGATCTTGAAAAACCACAAAAGGTGGCACATCAAGCTTCTTTGCTACTTTTTTACGCAAGTCTTTAAGCATTTCTAGGAGCTTCTTATCGGCTCCAGCTCCTGCTTTTTGAGCAGATACTATTGCATTATCAGTATTTGCATCAAATACATGATCATCTGTCATCATAAATGAGACAGGGTTCTCTATATAATCTAGACCTTGTGGTGTCATTTTTACAACGCCATAAGTCTCAATGTCCTTCTTTATATATCCTGCAACTAGAGCCTGACGTATAAGGGCAAACCAGTATTCTTTTTTCTGATCATGACCTATACCGAAAAATGGCTGCTCATGAGTTTTATGCGAACTGATAATAGCATTTTCCTTTCCTCTTAACGTAAGAACAATCTCTTTACTTTTATAGATCTCGTTAGTATCTCGTATTACAGATAACACTTTTACAAGTTCCTCTTTTGCCTCGTGTTGCTTTTTAGGATTACGCATGTTATCATCAAGCATCCCTCCTTCTCCAGTGGCGTTATCAAACTCCTCTCCAAAATAGTGAAGTATAAATTTACGTCTAGACATACTCGTCTCTGCAAAAGCTACTACTTCTTGAAGTAAGGCATGACCTATTTCCTGTTCGGCAACGGGCTTGCCACTCATGAATTTCTCAAGCTTCTCTATGTCTTTATATGCATAAAAAGCAAGACAATGTCCTTCTCCTCCATCTCTTCCCGCTCTACCAGTTTCTTGATAGTAGCTCTCTATACTTTTAGGAATGTCATGATGTATAACAAATCTTACATCTGGCTTATCAATTCCCATCCCAAAAGCTATGGTAGCAACCACCACATCCACATCTTCCATCAAGAACATATCTTGATGTCTCACTCGTGTTTTTGCATCGAGTCCTGCATGATATGGCACCGCTTTAAGTCCGTTTACTTGCAATGTTTGCGCTAACTCCTCTACACGCTTACGTGCGAGGCAATATATAATACCACTCTTACCTTCATTTTGCTTCACAAAACGAATAATATCTGCATCTACTTGTGCCGTTTTAGGTCGCACCTCGTAATATAGATTAGGTCTATTAAATGACGCCTTAAAAGTGTTTGCATCTGTAATCCCTAAGTTTTTAAGAATATCCTCTTGCACTTTTGGGGTAGCAGTAGCGGTAACCGCTATAATTGGGATATTATCACCTATCCTACCAATAATCTTACGTAGGTTACGGTATTCTGGTCTAAAATCATGTCCCCACTCTGAGATACAGTGTGCTTCATCTATAGCTAAAAAAGAAACAGTAACTCCTCTTAAAAACTCGACGTTTTCTTCTTTAGTAAGTGACTCGGGAGCCACGTACAAGAGTTTTGTTACTCCATTAGTAATATCTTCTTTTACTTTTTTTATCTCTCCTTTAGTAAGCGAGCTATTAAGTACATGAGCTATGCCCTCTTCTTGAGATATACCTCTAAGTGCATCTACTTGGTTTTTCATTAATGCTATAAGTGGTGATACCACAATAGCAGTTCCCTCTGCAATAAGTGCAGGTAACTGATAACATAATGATTTTCCACCTCCTGTGGGCATAATCACAAAACTGTGATTACCACCTACGATGCTTCTTATAACTTCTTCCTGCAGACCCTTGAACTGACTAAAGCCAAAATATCTTTTAAGTTCTTCGTGTAAGTCTATTTGCCTTGTCCCCATATGTATTCAAATACATTTTTACATACCTTTGTGTTTTCTAAAGATAGTAATTTCCGCACGTTAAACAAATCATAACAAAACCCAGTTTTGAACAACTTCCAGCAAATCATTGCTAGCGCACAGAAAACCATTCATATTGAGCAAACTGCGATTGCAAATCTCAGTTCATTAATAGACGAAGAATTTGCACAAGCAGTACAAGCCATCTATAAATCTAAGGGCAGAGTGGTCATTACTGGCATAGGCAAGAGCGCAATTATTGCTCAAAAAATCGTTGCAACCTTAAATAGCACAGGAACTCCTGCATTATTTATGCATGCAGCAGATGCTATTCATGGAGATTTAGGAAGCATATTAATAGATGACATCGTTATCTGCATCTCAAAAAGCGGAAACACTCCAGAAATCAAGGTTCTAGTTCCTCTTATTAAAAAGACGGAGAACACGCTGATTGCAATTACTGCAAATAGAGATTCTTTTTTAGGTAAAGAAGCAGACTATATTTTACATGCCAACACAGAAGAGGAAGCATGCCCTAACAACCTCGCACCTACTACAAGCACAACTGTACAGCTAGTGCTAGGTGATGCTGTAGCAGTTGCCTTGCTAGATTTGAGAGGATTTACAGAAAGTGACTTTGCACGATACCACCCTGGTGGTGCACTAGGCAAGAGACTATACCTTACCGTTAATGATATTTGCTCGACTCACGAAAATCCACAAGTAACTCCAGATGCAAGTATCAAGGAGGTAATCATTGAGATTACTAATAAAATGCTTGGTGTAACCGCCGTTGTGCTCAACGGAGTTATCCAAGGAATTATTACAGACGGCGACTTGCGTCGCATGCTCTCAAAAAATGATTCACTTGACGGTCTTACCGCTGCTGCAATCATGAGTGCTACACCAAAAACAGTTCGTCATGATGCCATGGCGATTGATGCAAAAGAAATTTTAGAAGCACATAACATCACCCAGTTACTAGTTGAAAAAGACGGAAACTATGCTGGCGTGGTGCACATACACGATCTTATAAAAGAAGGAATCGCATAATGGCAAAGAAAGTAAAAAAACATCCAGATGAGATGTCCTTCCTTGATCACTTGGAAGAATTAAGATGGCACTTAATAAGAGCTACGCTTGCTGTAGTTATCATAGCTACAGTTGCTTTTATATTTAAAGGAACGCTTTTTGAAATTGTTTTTGGACCTCAAAATCCAGACTTCGTTTCTTATGACATACTCTGTAAAATCTCTCAATTTTTTGGAGCAGAAAAAGGATGTATTGCAGATGGCGATATGGACTTTATCATCCAGAGTAGAAAAGTAGCTGGCCAGTTTAGCGCAGCTATATGGACTTCTATTATGGCAGGAGTTGTAATAGGTTTTCCATATATATTGTATGAATTTTGGAAATTTATATCTCCAGGACTCTATGAAAATGAGCGTAGATCTAGTAAAGGCTTTATTGTAGTTGCCTCTTTTCTATTCTTTCTAGGAGCAGCATTTGGATACTTTGTGGTAGCACCACTATCTATTAATTTCCTAGCAACTTTTAAGATATCTGATGCAGTTCAAAATGAATTTGATATCGACTCATTTATAGGTCTTGTAAGGGCTTCAGTGCTAGCATCTGGATTAATATTTGAACTACCTATCATTATGTACTTCCTTACTAAAATAGGGCTTGTCACTCCAGAATTCCTTAAAAAGAATCGCAAGTATGCATTAGTTATTGTATTAATTTTGGCGGCAATTATAACGCCTCCAGATATTTCAACGCAAGTAATCGTTGCCGTACCTATCATTATATTATATGAAGTAAGTATTTTTATTTCTAGAGGTGTTATCAGAAGAGAAAAACGCCGACTCAAGAAGGAAGGACTTGCATAACATCACTTAACTAATATTCATTTTTAACGCTTTCGCGAAAGCGTAATAACCACTACTCCCCGCAATTATGAGCAATATAATAGACGACTTTAATAGTTACCGTTCTACAATGAACGATAAAATTCTTGCCGATAATAATAAAATCGTCAAGCGTATTTTTAACCTAGATACCAATGCCTTTTCTGAAGGTGCACTAAATAAAAAGACTAAAGAGCTTTTAGGTCTTGTAGCCTCTACCGTTCTAAGATGTGATGATTGTATAAAATATCACTTGGAAAGCTGTCACGATGAAGGCGTGACAAAAGAAGAAGTAATGGAAACATTAGGAATAGGAACCCTAGTGGGTGGTACTATTGTAATACCTCACCTGCGCCGTGCTTATGAATTTTGGGAAGCACTAGACGAGAGAAAAGCAGGTAAATAATTTAAGCTGTGTGTAATGATGAGATTTTTAAAATATTTTATAACCTTCTTCATTACACACAGTCTTGTACTCAATGCTTTTGAATATTTTAGTAAACAAGAGATAAGCTGGTTTGGTAAATTATTTCAAGGTTTATTTTTTGGTCTTATAATGGCTTTTACTTTTACACGTTATAATAAGACTAGAACAGAGGATTAAACAATTTGTATATTTACCTATTATGAAACTACGCGCTGAAAATTTAATGAAATCCTATAAAGGCCGACAGGTGGTTAAAGGAATTTCTGTAGAGGTAAATCAAGGAGAAATAGTAGGATTACTAGGCCCTAACGGAGCTGGAAAAACTACTTCCTTCTATATGATAGTAGGTCTTGTAAAGCCTAATGGTGGAAATATTTACCTAGAACAGCAGGATATCACAAAGTACCCGATGTACAAACGCGCCCAGAATGGGATAGGTTACCTCGCGCAAGAGGCTTCTGTTTTTAGAAAACTAAGCATTGAGGATAATATATTAAGTGTACTACAACTCACAAAGCTTTCAAAGAAAGAGCAACTTCATAAAATGGAGGAACTCATAGAAGAATTTAGTTTAGGGCATATACGTAAAAGTCGTGGTGATTTACTTTCTGGAGGTGAACGACGCCGTACAGAAATTGCAAGAGCACTAGCGACCTCTCCCTCTTTTATATTACTGGATGAGCCTTTTGCAGGTGTGGATCCTGTTGCAGTAGAAGATATACAGCGCATCGTAGCACAGCTTAAAGATAAAAATATAGGAATACTTATTACCGATCATAATGTCCAAGAAACACTTGCCATTACAGATCGTACTTACTTAATGTTTGAAGGAAGTATCCTTAAACATGGAGAACCAGAAGAACTTGCAGCAGATGAGATGGTACGTAAAGTATATTTAGGTCAAAACTTTGAGCTACGCAAGAAAAAACTATTTACCTAGTTTACCATTAAACCAACCATAGCGTGAGTTTTCTAGTCAATCTCACACACTAAATTATGACCCCATTGAAAACGACCTTTACCATCATACTCGTGTGTTTCCTTTCTATTTTTTGCAAAGCACAAACCCCTATTCCTTCTCAAACTCAAGACACCTTGAGTATTTTAAAACTTGCAGTGTACGACACTAAGGTAATGCTCAAAGGTATAGGTCACGCTTATACAGGACCACTACGATGGAAAAAGGATGACTGGATTGTAGCTGGTACGATTGCTGGAGGAACCGCATTACTCTATTTTGTAGATGATGATGTGAACAGTTTTTTCACAAAAAGAAGTGATGACTTACCAGGAGTACTAGACGAGGCTGGAGAACGAGGCGGTAGTCCGCAGGTGATTTATGGACTGACGGCTGGAACTTATTTATTTGGGTTATTTACTAAGAATCAAAAGGTGCGCAGAGCAGGAGCTTTAATGACATCATCTGCAGTGACGGCTGGGCTTTTACAAACTCTTCTCAAGGCCTCTGTAGGAAGAAGTAGACCTAAAAACGGCGAAGGTAAATTTGCATTTAACCCTTATAGTGGTATGCCAGGTTTTAGATCATTCCCTTCTGGACATACTATATTATCTGTTACGATGGCGCATGCAATTGCAAAGCAATTTGATAACACGTGGGTAAAAGTGGGCGTGTACGCCTTAGGATCTATTGCACCTTTGCAAAGACTTTGGGGAGGAGCGCACTGGCTTACAGATGTTGCACTTAGTGCAGCATTAAGTATCGTTATTGTAGATTCTATAGATAACTATATGAACAAAAGTAACGTCTATCCCGACGGAACTAAGAAGAATAAAATCACTTGGAATTTTAATGTAGGTCTAGGTCGTGCCGGGATATCAGGTACTTTCTAAATTATACTTTAGTTCGCTCTTCTTGTTGTGCTTTTACAGTAAGCACCAACATAGACAACCTACCAATCACAAAGGTAAAGAGACCAAATAGCGTACAAAGCAATGCTACTTTAAGTCCGCCTGCCATCATGGGTTGCGATATATTACCGCTTCCTTCTATGGCATCAAAAGCTGTAATTAAGCCCAAGGTAGAACCTAGAAAGCCCCACATCATTGCAAATAAACTAAGGTGACCTATAATTTCTGAGGTTGCTCTCTTAGCTCTTTTTCCCATGAGAGAAATTACAAGCAAGGCAAGTATAGCAAGAATTACTATTAGAATAGGGTACATAAATAATGGCCCTCCTTCATTCATGCGGTCAATTAATTGTGACATAATTTGTAGTGTTAATGGTTAAAAATACTATTTGATATTAAATGATTGAACATAACATGCTGGGCAAGTTATTCGTAAACGTTTACGAGGCAAACATATAACTGAATTACAACGCTCATTAATATACTCGACCAACTTCCATTATAACACACATTATAACTTAATAAGCCTTTTAAGTGGTTACTAGCTTGGTGAAAATGTTATTCCCATGATGAATCTCGTCGTTCACCTCAAAAAATCAAATCGTTCTTATATTTTTCTCATCTTTGGAAAATGCATGAATTCAAGCTTAAAAATCTTGCGCTTATACCATTACATATTATACTGTGGATAGTCGTATGGCTATTTTACATTTACTTTTTTAGCTATGCAGCAGCAAATGAAGAGTTTGTATTATACTTTGCAACGAGTCTTTTGCCAATAACGATTACCGTCACTTATATTATTGCTTACTATTTAATTCCAAGATTCTTGCTTGAAAAGCGATATCTATTATTTAGTACCTACCTACTCTACACCATAGTTGGTTCGCTATTTCTTATTATCATTATCACTTTTATCAACTTCATATTTTTATCTAATTATGATATGAAGCAAATGCCATTACTCACCCGTAATTTTCTATTTGTATTCATACTTGTTTACATTATTGCTGGATTAGTATCACTTGTACAAGTCCTGAGATACAACTACAAAGCGATTAATCGCAATACAGCATTAGAAAAAAAACTTCTAGAAGGTCAACTCACCCTTAAAGAGAAAGAACTTTATTACCTAAAAGAGCAAATTCACCCTCATTTTCTATTTAACACACTCAACACCATTTATGGAGCTGCACTAACGGAGTCTAAAGACACTCCTGACTTAATTTTAAAATTGTCTAATCTGCTCGACTATACTCTTAATCAGATTGAGAAAAAAACTGTTGCTATCTCTGAGGAGGTGCTCTACATATCATCTTACATAGGACTGGAACAAGTGCGCTTTAGAGACACATTAAAAGTTTCATTCTCAAAAAAGATAGATAGCGATATACAAGTCCCGCCAATGCTATTTATTGCATTTATTGAAAATGCGTTTAAACATGGCAGTCCGCATGACAGTATATTACACATTAAAATATCTCTTGAAGTCAGTGACAAACAGCTACATTTTTCTATAAAAAATACAATCAAAGAAGATTCCTCTCCAAAGGAAAATCACGGACTAGGAATGCAAAATAGTATTAAAAGGTTAGAAACCTTATATCCAAACGCTTATGCTCTTAACACCCACACTTCAAAAGGATGGTATTACCTTGAGCTAAATATCAACATAAACTAATGGAAACTTATCAAGCAATTATTATAGATGACGAGCCCATGGCTCGTGAGATTTTAGAAAATCACCTTTCTAAAATAACTCAAGTGAATGTAGTTGCTGTTTGCAAAAATGCAACCGAAGGCTTCAGCGCGCTAAGTAAGCATGATGTTGATCTCGTCTTTCTAGATATAAATATGCCAGAGGTTACCGGACTTATGTTTGCCAAGGCTATTCAAGGAACTACAAGAATTATTTTCACTACTGCTTATCGAGAATATGCCGTAGAAGGCTTTGACTTACAAGCGGTAGATTACCTACTCAAACCTATATCTCTTGAGCGATTAATGAAAGCTCTACAGAAATTTTATAAGGAAGCAAGTCCAAAAATTGAAAGGACCAATCAAGAGACCTTTACCTTTTTTCGTTCTGACCGTAAAATGATAAAAGTAGATTTCGACCATATACTTTACATAGAGAGTATAGGTGATTACTTGAAGATACACACCACAAATGACGTTATCGTCACTAGAGAAACACTACTTGCCACTCTAGAAAAACTACCCGCTACCCTATTTTTGAGAACCCACAGATCATATGTGGTTGCAATAAGTAGTATTGAAAGTTTTACAAACGAGCATATTAATATAAATAATAAAGCAATTCCTATCAGCCGTAGCTACCGTGACCAAGTACTTAGCACATTAAACCGCATAAAATAATGTAGTTTATTATGTACCTTTGCAAGCCTTAAAAAATCATTACGACAAAGATTAAAAAGGTGCTTATTATGCTTTCGCGAAAGCGTAATAAATTCCATTAAAAGGATTGCAGATTACTATGAAAACAGATTTAGATAGAGGAATACAAGTAGACGACGCTAGTCTTCTCAACGAAGAAATAGGCGATAATCACGTTGCTACAAGTGCTATTACACCATTGCGTGATGATGCTTTTGAGATGAGTAACGCAGATAAAATGGCGAGCATTCAAGAAGATGTTGCACATATTATGCAAACACTAGGTCTTGATATGACTGATGATAGTCTTAAAGGCACGCCTAAGCGTGTGGCAAAAATGTTTGTAAACGAGATCTTCGCAGGTTTACATCCAGATAATAAACCTAAGGTTTCCGTTTTTGATAATAACTACAAGTACGGAGAGATGCTTGTAGAAAAGAATATTACAGTGTATTCTACCTGTGAGCATCACTTGCTACCTATTGTAGGTCGTGCACACGTGGCTTACATTTCTAACGGAACTGTTGTAGGTCTAAGTAAAATGAACCGCATAGTAGATTATTATGCAAAGCGTCCTCAAGTGCAAGAACGCCTTACTATGCAGATTGTACAAGAATTACAACGCGCAATGGGAACGGAAGATGTA
This sequence comes from Dokdonia sp. Asnod3-C12, assembly GCF_045063975.1. Classification (NCBI taxonomy): domain Bacteria; kingdom Pseudomonadati; phylum Bacteroidota; class Flavobacteriia; order Flavobacteriales; family Flavobacteriaceae; genus Dokdonia; species Dokdonia sp. Asnod3-C12. The sequence goes on along the minus strand of NZ_JBEFNY010000003.1, from coordinate 2,437,103 downwards.
GCCTGCGTTATTGATGCAAAGCATCTCTGTGTAAATAGTAGAGGAATAAGAGACATCGAAAGTAGCACAGTTACTAGCGAGTTTGGTGGTAAATTTAAAGATGCTGCTACTCGCAGAGAGTTTTTAGACTACATTAAGCTAGATACAGATTTTTAAGAAGCTACAACTTGCTTATCATTACTTATAAAAAAGCGGTTTCTTTTTAGTTACCGCTTTTTGAGTTTTACAATTAAGATATTTACCTTCGTCACACACATAAATAGCACATAAAATGCCATTATACCAAGATCAAGAACTTACAGTTTACAATTCCCTTTCGGGAAAAAAGGAACTTTTTAAACCCCTTCTTGAAGGATATGTAGGCATGTACGTTTGTGGACCTACCGTATATAGCAATGTACACTTAGGTAACGTACGTACTTTTATGAGCTTTGATATGATTTTTAGATATCTCAAGCACCTTGGATATAAAGTGCGTTATGTGCGCAACATCACAGATGCTGGTCACCTTACAGATGATGCAGATCAAGGAGAAGATAAGATTGCAAAAAAGGCGAGGTTAGAAAAAATCGAGCCTATGGAAGTTGTGCAGAAATACACACTAGACTTTCATGACATTCTAAATAAATTCAACTTCTTACCTCCTAGTATTGAACCCACAGCCACAGGTCATATTATCGAGCAAATGGAAATCATTAAGAAAATCATAGAAAATGGTTATGCTTATGAAAAAAATGGCTCTGTATATTTTGATGTTGTAAAGTTTAATAAAGATCACGAGTATGGTAAACTTTCTGGGCGCAAGCTAGAAGACATGATTGCAAATACTAGGGCCCTAAACGCTCAAGATGAAAAGGAAAACCCTCAAGACTTTGCGCTCTGGAAAAAAGCAGAGCCGCAGCACATCATGCGCTGGCCTAGTCCCTGGGGAGATGGTTTTCCAGGATGGCACTTGGAGTGTACTGCTATGAGTACAAAATACTTAGGAGACCAGTTTGACATACACGGTGGAGGTATGGATTTAAAGTTCCCTCACCATGAATGTGAGATTGCACAAAACGAGGCAGCCCTAGGTACCGAACCTGTGCGCTACTGGCTTCACGCAAATATGCTCACTCTCAACGGACAGAAAATGGCCAAAAGTACCGGGAACAGTATTAATCCTGGTGAGATATTTTCTGGAGATAGCGAGCATCTTTCTAAAGGATTTGCTCCTAGTGTTGCGAGATTTTTTATACTTCAAACAAGCTATCGTAGCATCATGGATTTTTCTAATGACGCTTTACTTGCTAGTGAGAAAGGGTTTCATAGACTCATGGAAGCACTCAAAGTAGCAAAAAACCTTACGGTTTCTAAGGAAAGTAGCTTTGATGTGACAGCATGGAAGCAATCTTGCTACAATGCCATGAATGATGATTTTAATACACCTATTCTCATCGCACAACTTTTTGAAGCTGTCAAGCAAATCCATTTAATAAAAGATGGCAAGGCGACAATCACAGCCGAAGATTTAAAACTTCTACTAGAAACTCTTGAAGCTTTTGTTTTTGACGTTTTAGGACTTGAGGATAATAACGCTTTCGCGAAAGCGGACGATTCAAAACTCAATGGAACCGTTGAACTACTAATAAAGCTGCGCAAAGAAGCTAGAGAAAACAAAGATTTTGCCTTAAGTGACAAAATACGCGACGAACTTATTGAACTAGGAATACAACTGAAGGATAGCCGAGAAGGAACAAGCTTTTCGGTAAACTAATGGTTTCTATCAAGAAAATAGCCATCGCTCCATTTTTAGGAATCATCTGGTTTTATCAAAAATTCATCTCTTCATGGACGCCAAGCTCGTGTCGCTATAGCCCTACTTGCTCAAGTTACACAAAAACGGCACTAGAAAGACACGGACTTATCACTGGAGGCTGGTTATCTATCAAAAGAATATTTTCTTGCCACCCATGGGGCGGTCAAGGATATGACCCAGTTCCCGAAAAAGAAGAATTAAATAATACATAAAGACTTTTAGTATCTGCTATTAAGGTTTTAAATTGCTTATTGAAAATAAACAACACACTCGATCTAAAGTGGAAACACTAACTAATGATCTGAGTAGCTAACAATCCCAATATATGCTTGCATTAAAATTTACATGGAATCCAATATCAGGACTTGACCTAGGATTTATTACCATCCATTTTTATAGTTTAATGTTTGTAGTTGCATTCTCATTAGGTTTTTACCTGATGAAGAAGATGTTCATCCGTGAAGAAGTTGCTATTGAAAAATTAGACAGTCTATTTATTTATGCTGTGGCCTCTATTCTTTTAGGGGCACGATTAGGTCACGTATTCTTTTATCAAACTGAATTACTTTGGGAAGATCCGCTGTCTGTATTGTTACCTTTTAGGTTTGTTCCAGAATTTGAGTTTACTGGGTTTAGGGGACTTGCAAGTCACGGAGCTGCGATTGCTACTATTTTTGGATTATACCTGTACAATAAGAAGGTATTGCATAAATCGGTTTTATGGATTTTAGATCGCGTAGTAATTACCTGTGCATCTGGAGCTGTTTTTGTGCGTATAGGTAACTTTTTGAACTCAGAAATGGTAGGGAAAGTTACAGATAGCAACTTAGGAATTCAATTTGTTCAAGACGAAATTTCTGAACGCCGAGCGGTATCGCTTACTAATATCCCAAATCCAGCACGAGCGTACCAAGCACTTACAAGCGACCCTCAATTTGCAGACATTATAAGCACCATTCCCTTTAGATATCCTGGACAGCTCATGGAGGCTTTTGGCTATGTATTTGTATTCCTAATCTTATTTATTCTGTATTGGAAGACAGATGCTCGCAAGAAGTCAGGGTTCTTATTCGGTCTATTCTTATTACTTCTAATGGGCGTACGTTTTATAGTAGAAAACTTTAAACGTGAACAGGTAGAGAATCGTGAAGATTGGATTTTTAATCTAAACACAGGTCAGGTATTGAGTATACCTTTTATAATTATAGGCCTATACTTTGTAATAACATCATTTACTAAAAAAACATCTTATGAAGCTTCGTAACGCTGCTTATATTTCGCTTTTCTCACTTCTAATTGCCGGAGTGAGTTGTAAAGAAAACACAAATACTGATAGTATTATATCTATCGAAAAACCAGCTTTTAATAAAGAGGGAGAGCTTACACTCATAAAAGCTTCTGGACAAGTAATACGCACTATAGATATAGAAGTAGCAGACACAGCGTACGAGCAGGAAGTAGATCTCAAGAATAGAGATAGACTCAAGTCGCATCAAGGAGTTCTTTTTCTATACCCACAAGAAGAGTTAAGAGGGTATTATATGACAGATATTAGGTTTCCTCTAGACCTTATACACATCAATGCTAGTAATGAGATTATAAGTTTTTCTGAAAACACTACACCTTTGGATGATAAGACATTCTTACCATCACAAGTACCTTCTCAGCTAGTTTTAAAGATTAATGGCGGCCTATCTGAAGAGTGGGTTATTGAGGTAGGAGATCGCGTAGAATGGAAGCTTCTTTAATATAGTCCAACAGTATCTTAAGTTAACACAAAACCCTCTAAACAGAGGGTTTTTTCTTTTACAGACTATTGAGTAAATCTATTCATTCACTGCGTAGATAACTGTTATGCTACAAAAAGAGCCATACTGTGCCTCTTAAGTAATCACAAAAGCATGCTCGTATTATTGACAAAGCGCATTTCTTAATCAAACATTTTGAACAAAAAAAAACCCGCTTCTATTAAGAAGCGGGTTTTCAAATATTGTGTAGTATAACTTATTTCTTAGCTAAGAAATCGCTTACTTGGTCTGGAGCCATTACTGCTTCCACAAATGTATAAGCTCCAGATTTTGGAGACTTTACCATTTTTATCGCTTTAGTTAAACGCTTTGATCCTGTCTGTAAAGATGCTACTGATTTCTTTGCCATAACTTATTTGATTTCTTTATGAACAGTCATCTTCTTCAATACGTTGTTGAATTTCTTCAACTCCATACGATCAGGAGTGTTCTTTTTATTTTTAGTCGTGATATATCTTGACGTACCTGGTTGACCAGTCGCTTTGTGCTCAGTGCACTCTAAGATTACCTGTACTCTATTCCCTTTCTTTGCCATCTCGGTGTTTCTTTATGGGATTATTTAGTTAAGAACCCGTTTGCGCGTGCCTCTTTAACAACCGCATCGATTCCTTTCTTATTGATATTCTTTAACGCAGACGTTGATACTTTCAACGTGATCCACTTATCTTCTGCTGGAAGGTAAAAACGTTTTTTCATAAGATTCACGTTAAATTTACGCTTCGTCTTATTCATCGCGTGGGAAACATTATTTCCGACCATCGCTTTCTTACCTGTAAGCTCACAAACTCTAGACATTCCTAAAACTTTAAATAGTTATTTCAAAACAGGCTGCAAAAATACGTAATTTTATATCTCACAACAAAACTTATTCGTAGTTTTTTTCCTGTTTCTTCAAGTGATTTTCACTTTTCTTTACTTTTACTCTTTATTTCGTCTCGCGCAAGCACTGAAATGGCACTTTTTCGCGAAAGCGTACTCTTAAAATAATTTTTACTTAGAGAGTAATTCTTCTTTAAGTAACTCTAAGGCTTTATTTACAGCCTTACCTATTACTCGCTCTCTATGATTACCCATCATAAAATGATGCGCTGTAACACCGTTCTCTGTAGCAATCCCTATATAAACCGTTCCCACCTCTGCATCACTATCTCCTTTTAAAGGCCCTGCGTTACCGGTAGTAGAAATACCTATATCAGATTTATAAAGTTTTCTAGCATTTACAGCCATTTGCTCTGCCACTTGTGCACTTACGACAGAATGCTCTTTAATTACTTCTGGATCTACGCCTAAAATATCAACCTTAGACTGTGTAGCATAAGTGACTAGACTTCCCTTTAAAAATTGCGAAGCACCGCTGTGTGCCGTAAATCGCTCTACCATTTGCCCTCCAGTACAACTCTCTGCTATTGCAAGTGTTTTACCTTTTTCAACAAATAAGCCTGCTACAACTTGCTCAAATTCTCCATCGCTTTCATACCCAACAAAAATGTCGTCTATAAAAGGTAAAAGCTTATCTGCTTGTTCTTGCATAGCAACCTCTACCACCTCTTTGTAAAGACCTGAAGTAGATAAACGTAAACGTACTCTACCTAATGAAGGAAGATAAGCTAGTTTAATTTCGGCAGGAAGTTCATTCTCAAAGCGCTCTATCCTTTCGGCGATGGCACTTTCGCCCATTCCGTAAGTTAAAAACGTTTTGTGTAGTATATAAGGAAGTTTAAACTGCTTTTGTAAACGTGGCAGCACTTCATTCTCCATAAGCCCCTTCATCTCATAAGGAACACCCGGCATAGAGACAAAGATAGTGTTATCATTCTCAATCCACATTCCTGGAGCAGTACCAAATTCGTTTACTAGCACTTCTGCCTTACTAGGCACCATAGCTTGCGTTTTATTTGCATCAAGCATTGGCTTTTTAATATACTCCTTAAAGAGATGCGCTACATGATCTAGTACTCCTTGATTGAACACTAGCTCATCATTAAAGTACTTACATATAGTATGCTTTGTAATATCGTCTTTAGTAGGACCTAGACCGCCTGTAACAATCACAAGATCTGCTCTAGATTGTGCAGCTGCAAAGGCTTCTAGTATATGACTTTCATCATCTTGAATAGAAGTGATCTGATATATAGAAACTCCTATTTTATTGAGGGCAGATGATATGTAAGCACTATTAGTATCTACAATCTGGCCTATGAGAATCTCATCACCTATCGTTATAATTTCTGCTTTCATTTAAAAATCTTCTTGAAGCTCAGCAATCACAGTTCCTAAGGTAGAGGTTATATCATCTAGCTTAGACTGTATTGCAGACGTAGGCTTATTACTATCACTCCACTTCTCCATTGCTTTAATTTGACCTAATAAGTCAATACCAAACATATCGAGATTAGGTTTCATTTTATGTGCAAATTGATATGCCATCTTGTGGTTATTATTTGCAATAGCACTTTGCATAGACTCTAAATCTGGCGGAATTTCTTGTAAGAATGTTGCCACGATAATGCCTACAAAATCCTCATCACCACCAGCGATCTCTCTTACTTTTTCTAGATTATAATGTCTCAACATGTCTTATTTTACGTTTATAGAGAACATCTCTGTTTCTCCTATATACCCTTTTAATTTATCATTTTCTTGTACTCGTGCAACTCCCGCAGGCGTTCCCGTAAATATAACATCTCCTATCTTAAGTGTAAAATACTGAGACACATAACTTATCAAAGCATCAATTTTCCATAGCATTTCACTAGTAGATCCTTCTTGAACTGTAACGTCATTATTCTCTAGGCGAAAAGAAATATCATCTACAGTGTCAAAGTCTGACACAGGTAACCACTTTGAACTTATTACGGCAGCACCGTCAAAGCCCTTTGCTTTTTCCCATGGCAATCCTTTTTCTTTAAGTTGTGCTTGTAAGTCACGAGCTGTAAAGTCAATACCTAGACCTATCTCATCATAATAGGTACTAGCATATTTTTGATCTATATACTTCCCTATCTTCTTAATTTTTACAAGAATTTCCACCTCATGATGCACATCATTAGAAAATGGCGGTATCACAAATGGATGTTTACTTAATAAAATAGAAGAATCTGGCTTTAAAAACACCACTGGATGTTCTGGACGCTCATTCTCTAGCTCTGCAATATGCTTTGCATAATTACGACCTATACATATAAGTTTCATAAGCTATGCTTTAGTGTTAAGTTTACGCAGTTTTATAGCCGTAAGCACTTTCTTAGTGTAAAGAGGGAAATCTGCATTTTGAATCCAGCCAAAATATCCTGGCTCATTATCTAGCACCTCTTCTACTTTTTTACCTTTATGTTTTCCGAAGGTAAAAATCTCTACATCATCTTTATCGTAGCCTATGAAACCAGCAAAATCTGCTTGTTTTTTACGCGTACTAAAGTCTCCTAAGAATTTCATATCATTCTCTAGCTCATCATATCTGTCAAGCTGTGACTTTAACACCTCATAGGTTGCCCATGTATCGGCAGAGGCGCTGTGCGCATTAGTAAGGTCTTTACCGCAATAAAATTTATAAGCTGCAACAAGTGTGCGTTGCTCCATCTTGTGAAAAATGTTTTGCACATCAATGGCATTACGATTTTTCATATCAAAATCAATCCCAGAGCGCAGTAGCTCTTCTACTAGTAATGGAATATCAAATCTATTAGAATTAAATCCCGCAAGATCTGCATCCTTTATAATATCATAAACATCCTTTGCACGAGCAGCAAATGTAGGCTTGTCTGCCACATCTGCATCACTTATTCCATGCACCGCAGTTGTTACCGCAGGAATAGGCACTGTAGGATTTATACGTTCTGTAAACTCTTCTTCCCTTCCATCTGGAAATACCTTTAAAATAGAAATCTCTACGATTCTATCTTTGGCTACGTTAATTCCTGTAGTCTCAAGGTCAAAAAAGCAAATCGGTCTTGTAATTTTTAATTGCATGGCACAAAAATACTTGTTTCAATCTACAAAATTAACTCCCTCTTTCATTAAAAATGGTAGATTCTGTATCTTGGTACGTCTTTTGATTTTAAGATAGTTATGAAAAACAAATTTTTACTGCTGGCCTTTTTAATTTCCGCTTTGGCGAAAATGGGAAATGCACAAACCTCAGCATTTACCACAGATGATGTCTCTGGAGTTTATAGTAAAGGATTTGAAACCACATCAGAATCATCAAAATTTAATACTAGTACAAAATTTACAAGGTCACTTACCCTATCTCCAAATGGCAGATTTGAGTATCACAATTTTAGACAACTTAAAGATCAAGAAGAAGAGCACTGGTGGGCACGCGGCAACTGGATACTTGATGGTAAAGTCGTTTTTTTTACAACCACCAAAGATGATATAAACGATCAATTTACGATTGATTTAAATAATACAAAGGCACGATTCTTCATGAAGTCACCGCGAAGTAAATCGCCTAAAATTCAGCCAACGTACATTCAATTTTTCGAATCGGATTACTCACTAACTAAGAATTTAAAACTTCCTAAAACAGATGAATAGATTACAACTATTACTTTTTATAGCCTTGGTGTCAGGGTTTCAATTTTTCGCGAAAGCGCAACAAAACAACACGCCTCCTGTAGAATTGATAGAAGATAAACAACCTAAAAGATGGCTGCTTTATGCTCAAAACAATACAGATGAGGAGCAAGAGGCTTTTTTAATTGTGCAAGGTGAAGGCTTTAGAAGAAGCGCAGATAGGCCTGTGATAAAAAAACTTCCTCCTAACTCAAAAGTCCTCATGATTACGCTTATCCCTCTCAAAGGAGTGGAACCCACCTACACTAAGATTTTTACTTATGAGAACGAATTGCAAGATATCTCTACCAGAAAAGGAGCAGACAGAGAGGAGTTTGTAAACATAAGACCCCTAAAGGATGATGAACTCACCGTATTTACAGAGCCAGATTGCGAGAAATGTAAGTTGCTCACAGATTTTTTAAATAAAAATCATTACAAATACCGTGTGCTGGATGTAAGCACTAACAACAAGGTGAATGACTTTATGTTTGATCATCTCAAAAACTCAAGCTACAAAGGAGGGATTATAGATTTACCAGTAGTAATGTTTGAAGGAAGAAAGCACTGGAGCATTGTAGATATTAAAACCTTCATACGTGAGTACGACTGGAAAGGATTAAAAAAGAGCTGATCCTGACAACTCAGATATTAATAACTCCATAGAACAAGAAAGGCGCAACTCACGTTGCGCCTTTGGCTTATATAAATTTAATCGCTTTACTTATACTTCGCGATTTACATCAAATCCTTCCAGATACTCAGCAACACGTTTTACAAACTGTCCGCCCAGTGCTCCATTTACCACACGGTGGTCATAAGAGTGTGAAAGGTACATTTTCATGCGTATCCCGATAAAATCTCCGTCTGGAGTTTCAATCACCGCAGGTACTTTGCGTATTGCTCCAAGCGCAAGAATTGCAACTTGCGGCTGATTGATAATAGGAGTTCCCATGATAGATCCAAAGGTCCCTACATTTGTTACCGTATACGTTCCTCCAGCAGTATCATCTGGTTTTAATTTTCCATCTCTAGCACGTCCCGCAAGATCATTAACAGACTTTGCCATCCCTACAAGATTAAGCTGGTCTGCATTTTTTATTACAGGTACTATAAGGTTACCGTCTGGTAAAGCTGCTGCCATACCTAGGTTTATATTTTTACGTTTTATGATCTTATCACCATCTACAGCAATGTTAATCATAGGGAAATCACGTATAGCTTTTGCAACAGCCTCCATAAATATAGGAGTAAAGGTTAAATTCTGACCTTCTTTTGCCTTGAAGCTATCTTTGTGTTTCTTTCTCCAGTTCCAGATGTTTGTTACATCTGCCTCAATAAATGATTGAACGTGTGCACTTGTTTGTACAGATGCTACCATGTGATGCGATATGAGTTTCCCCATACGTGTCATCTCTATGATCTCATCTTCACCATTTACACTTACTGGTGCAGCTTTTACTGCAGGAGCAGCCTTAGCAGCAGGTGCTTGTTTCTGTGCAGCTGGCTTAGCCGGAGCTGTACCACGTGTAGAAAGATATGTTACCATATCATCCTTAGTCACTCTACCATCTTTACCCGTACCTGCGATTGCATCAAGCTCTGCTTGATCAATACCTTCTTCCTTAGCCATGTTACGCACCAGTGGTGAGTAAAAACGGTCTCCAGAACTTACAGGAGTAGCTACTGCGTCTTTTGCAGCAGTTACAGTTTGAGCGACTGCAGCAACTGCAACCTCTTCTTCTTTAGTTTCTTTTTGAGCTGGCGCTGGCGTAGCGTCTCCGCCCCCTTCACCTTCGGTTTCTATAATAGCAATAGTCTGCCCTACCTCTACAACATCATCTACCTCAAACAGTTTTTCTATTAAAATACCGTCTACTTCACTAGGAACTTCACTATCTACCTTATCTGTAGCAATCTCTAGTACAGGCTCATCTGCCTCTATAGTATCTCCTACTTCTTTTAACCAAGTTGTAAGCGTTGCTTCTGCAACACTTTCTCCCATTTTTGGTAGCTTTAATTCAAATCTTGCCATATTCGTAAAATGTAGCTGTTTTTAATACTCGTTTTTGCAAAAATAGTAATTAAATCAATCCAATAGTGATTATAAATTATTAATCTCTATTAAACTCAATTACATCGCCCTTCCCTAGACTACTATTACTGCCTATTGCAAAAGTACCATTTTTAGGAATGATTTTATAGGTAGCACCACTACCTCGATATGTTATAATTTCCTTAATTATGTCACTATACGCCACATATTCCGCATCAAAAACAAGCTCTTGCCATTCCTTAGGAACACACATATCACTGATAACTGTTACAGGTTTTGTTACCGCTTTCGCGAAAGCGTCACTCAAAAATGTATTATCTGTAAGCAGCACATATTCTTTTACGTTACTCTCGCTATCAACCAGGTGAGACTGTAAATACTTTTTAAAAAATGCAGCTTTGAACTTAGCCAAGTTTACACCAGTATTCACAAGAAAACCTTTGAATACATTATTATTAAAATGCTTTTCATAAAACAATTGCATTGCTCCATAAAAACACTTTCTATAGTGCTCATCCCTTACAGTGCTTTCTCCTTTAAAATGCAATATCGTCTCATCGCCTATATAGTGATTGCTATAGCCGGCCTTTGTAATGGTGTAAGACAAGTCTATATCTTCTCCAAACATAAAATAGCGCTCATCAAATCCTCCCACTTCCTCATAAAGATTACGAGACATAAACATAAATGCACCCACTAGAATAGCTACCTCACCCCTAGCATCACTCGCTATATGAGTGGCATAATAAGAGGATCCATAACCCATCATCTTACTTAATGCAACTCTGAGAGTAGGAACATTGCGCTTACTTTCTGGTAAATAAGCACCTCTCCCATTTACAAGACGTACTCCTTGTGCTCCGGTATATTGTTCTTGGGTAGTTATTTTTAGTAAACTCTCAAATACACTCGATGGAACCACTGTATCCGGATTGAGAATACAGATATAAGTTCCTTTTGCTAAGGCAACCCCTTGATTATTTGCAGACGAAAAACCAGCGTTTTTCTTATTGGCAACAATCTTTACGGTAGGAAACTTATCCTTGACCATTTGTACACTGCCATCTACAGAAGCGTTATCTACCACTATAATCTCTGCATCTGCGAAAGCTATTGCATCTTGTACACTGTCCAGACATAACTCTAGGTAGTGCATCACATTATAACTTACAATGATTATGGAGAGTTGCAAAAAGCTTAAAGGAATTTATTATTTATAGTAGTATATAGGTTATACTGACTATTGTGCGACATTTTTAACAAAGCACAATATATTAATTTAATTCTTTAAAGAATTTTCAAAAGGTATGCGATGTAAAATACTTCTACCTAGCGTTACCTCATCTGCATACTCTAGCTCGTCACCTACGGCAATACCTCTAGCAATAGTAGAGGTTGCTATATCGTAAGCTTCTAGCTGTCTATAAATATAGAAGTTTGTAGTATCTCCTTCCATAGTAGAACTTAGTGCAAAAATCACCTCTTTCACCACTCCGCTTTTTGCTCTATCTATGAGCGAAAAGATATTTAAATCTTGAGGCCCTATACCGTCCAGCGGACTGATTTTACCTCCCAGCACATGGTACAAACCACGATACTGACTCGTATTTTCTATCGCCATTACATCCCTTACGTCTTCTACCACGCAAACTATACTTTCATCTCTATTGGGATTTGAACATATCTCACATAATGCCACATCTGAAATGTTGTGACATTTTTTACAGAATTTAATAGTATCACGCATTGTATTTAATGCTTCTGTAAGGTGGTGTGTCTGTGTTTCTGGCTGGCGTAATAAATGTAATACTAATCGTAACGCAGTACGCTTGCCTACTCCTGGGAGTTGAGACATTTCATAGACTGCATTTTCAAGAAGTTTTGAAGAGAATTCCATAGTTGTAAAGATAACTCTTTAGTGACGTTATGTAAAAATCACTTAGTTGATAGACGCACTAATTCTTATCCTCCAGTAACGGTACAAATCTAAACTCTCCATATTCCTTTTTCTCAAAAGAAGTCGCAGAAGTTCGTATGTAGCGCTGCATAATTTGTGGGTCATCACCTACGGGTATAATAAGCCTACCTCCTATTTTAAGTTGAGCGAGTAGCGGTTTTGGAACAAACGGAGCTCCAGCCGTCACTATAATACTATCAAAAGGCGCATAAGACGGTAATCCTTTATACCCATCGCCAAAACTCAAAAAACGAGGCCTATAACCTAGCTTAGTAAGAAACAACTTTGTTTTCTTATACAATTCTTGCTGGCGTTCTATAGAATATACTTTTGCTCCTAGCTCACAAAGCACGGCGGTTTGATAGCCGCTTCCCGTTCCTATCTCGAGGACCTGATGTCCTTTCTTAATCTCCATTAATTCACTTTGAAAAGCGACTGTATATGGTTGTGAGATGGTTTGATCTGCAGCGATAGGAAACGCTTTGTCTTGATATGCATGATGCTCAAAACTACTATCCATAAAAAAATGACGCGGAATCTTCCCAATAGCATTGAGAACGAGATCATTTGTGATTCCCTTATCTCTCAATATTTGAACAAGTTGGCGGCGTTTTCCTTGGTGGCGAGTAGTGTCTTTCATGGATTACTAAATTAGAAGAAAAGTTGGAAAATCAATATACCTATCTGTAAGATTTTACAACCATTCTAAAAAAATCTCCTTTGTAGAAAGCTGTATCCTATTAAAAAGTATCTAAAACCTTATTTTTGTATAAAAATCAAACACTATGCTTAAAGCTGGCGTACTCGGTGCTGGACACTTGGGAAAAATACACTTAAAACTTCTTAACCTTTCTGAACACTATGACCTTGTAGGTTTTTACGACACCTCAAAAGAGGTTAGGGATGCCATCTCTCAAGAATTTGGTTACACTGCTTTTGAGACCGAAGAAGATTTAATCAACGCCTGTGATATGGTAGATGTAGTAACTCCTACCACCTTTCACTATGCAAGTGCAGAAAAGGTAATCAAAGCTGGAAAGCACCTCTTTATTGAGAAACCAATAACAAACACAGTTGAGGAGGCAGAAAAACTACTCACGCTTGCAAAAGAACACAATGTTTTAGGTCAAGTAGGTCATGTAGAACGCTTCAATCCGGCATTTATGTCTGTGAGCGATTCCATTAAAAGCCCTATGTTTATAGAGGCACATAGACTTGCGGAATTTAATCCAAGAGGAACCGATGTTCCTGTGGTTTTAGACCTTATGATACATGACATTGATGCAATACTAAGTGTTGTAAATAGTCCTGTAAAAAGTGTCAATGCGAGTGGTGTATCTGTTATATCAGAAACTCCAGATATTGCAAATGCCCGTATTGAGTTTGAAAACGGATGTGTTGCAAACCTTACCGCGAGTCGTATCTCTATGAAAAACATGCGTAAAGCACGTTTCTTTCAGAAAGACGCATACATTTCGGTAGATTTTCTTGAGAAAAAAGTAGAGGTTGTAAAGATGAAAGATGCTCCAGAATCTCCAGATGATTTTGCGATGATTCTTCAGAATGCAGAAGGAATCAAGAAGCAAATTTATTTTGACAATCCAGATGTACCTAGCAATAACGCAATACTTGATGAGCTAGACGCTTTCGCGAAAGCAATAAAAGAAAACACCACCCCAATCGTATCATTGAAGGCTGGAACAGAAGCTTTACGAGTAGCAAAAATGATTATTGCAGATTTTTAGAAAACACATATTCAAACACACAATCTCTTTTACAAGGGAGCACACAAAGCACTTCATTTATGAAAAACATAGCAGTTATAGGAGCAGGAACAATGGGTAACGGTATTGCACACACTTTTGCTCAAAGTGGTTACCAAGTACAACTAGTAGATATCTCTCAAGATTCACTAGACCGTGGGATTAGTACTATCTCAAAAAACCTAGATAGAATGGTTGCCAAAGAGCGCATTACCGCTATAGAAAAGCAGCAAACTCTTGACAACATCACCACGTATACAAACCTTGCAGAAGGTGTTAAGAATGCTGAGCTTGTAGTGGAAGCTGCTACCGAAAATGTAGATTTAAAACTAAAGATTTTTGAATCTCTAGATGCCGCTACAAGTGACTCATGCATACTTGCTACAAACACATCGTCTATTTCAATTACTCAGATTGCGGCTGTTACAGAACGTCCAGACCAAGTAATAGGAATGCACTTTATGAACCCCGTGCCTATCATGAAACTTGTAGAAATCATAAGAGGTTATAATACAAGCGACCTTACTACAAAGACCATCATGGAACTTTCTGAAAAGTTAGGTAAAGTACCTGTAGAGGTTAATGATTATCCTGGTTTTGTAGCAAATCGCATCCTTATGCCTATGATTAATGAGGCTATAGAAACACTATACAATGGTGTCGCTGGCGTATACGAAATAGACACAGTTATGAAACTAGGAATGGCGCACCCTATGGGTCCTTTGCAACTTGCAGATTTTATAGGTCTAGATGTTTGTTTATCTATTCTTGAAGTAATGCACGACGGATTTAAAAACCCAAAATATGCACCTTGCCCGCTTTTAGTAAACATGGTAAGAGCTGGAAAATTAGGAGTAAAGTCTAGTGAAGGTTTTTACGATTATAAAGAAAGTCGCAAGGCAGAGAAAGTCGCAGCAATGTTTGCTTCATAACCTCCACACTACTCAAAGCTCAATAAAGGCGCATTGTTTTGCGCCTTAAGTACATATAACATGGCAAAAATTCTCCCATTCCGTGCGGTAAGACCTACTAGAGACAAAGTAGGGCTGGTTGCTACACGCGCTTACCAATTTTATGATCAAGTAGGACGCGACCACAGAATGGCACAAAATCCGTTCTCATTTTTGCACATTATCAATCCTGGATATAAATTTCAAAAAGAAATCACTGGAAAACAACGTTTTGAACTAGTGCGCAATCGCTATCAAGAATTTAAAGATGATGGTGTCTTTGTTAAGGAAGAGCAACCTGCATTTTATGTATATAGAATAGTAGATAGAGAAAAGAATACCTTTTGTGGTATTGTCGCTAGCGCTTCTGTAGAAGACTATGAGAATGACGTTATAAAAAAGCACGAAGACACGCTGGAAGATCGCGAGACTCTTTTTACAGAATATCTAGATACGGTGGGATTTAATGCAGAAGCTGTATTACTTACCTATAAAAATTCTGATGAGATTAAGAGCATACTCAACAATGTAATGAGCAATCGCGCCGAGTATGAGTTTACAACTACCTATCGTGATACGCATCACTTATGGCCAGTAACAGACACAGCGACTATAGAAAAGCTGCAACATGCTTTTGCCAGCATAGATAGCCTTTACATTGCAGATGGTCACCATAGATCTTCTTCCTCTGCCCTACTTTCTAAAAATCATACAAAAAATCAAGAGACCTACCATTCATTTATGAGTTTCCTCATACCTGAATCAGAGTTACTCATTTATGAGTTTAATAGACTTATAAAGGACCTTAACGGCCTGAGTAAAGAAGCTTTTTTAATAGCGCTAGACAGCAAGTTTAGAATTGAGAATCGCGGCACCACTCCCTATAAACCATCAAAGAAACATCACTTCAACATGTATCTGGATGGCGAGTATTACAGCCTTTACCTGAGACATAGCTTACGTAGTTTTGATACTCCACTAGACAGACTAGATACTCACATACTGTATGAAACTGTACTTAAACCTATTTTAGGAATCATAGACTTGAGAAATGATGACCGCATAGTATATGTAGATGGCAGACGCGATATTACAAGCTTAACAGACCGTATAGACAATAAGGAATATGCGGTAAGCTTTGGTATGCTACCAGTCACTATAAATGAGTTAAAAGAAATAGCAGACGCTGGATTAAAAATGCCACCAAAAAGTACGTATATTGAACCTAAACTACGCAGTGGCGTAACCATTTACGAATTTTAATGAGTATAGCAGAAAACATCTTACGCTTTCGCGAAAACATTCCTTCACATGTTACTCTTGTAGCTGTTTCAAAAACAAAACCTGTTTCAGACCTTATGGAGGCTTATGAAACTGGGCAACGCATTTTTGGAGAGAATAAGATTCAAGAAATGACAGACAAGTGGGAAGAAATGCCCAAGGATATAGAGTGGCATATGATAGGCCACGTTCAAACAAACAAAGTTAAATTTATGGCTCCATACGTGAGCCTTATACATGCTGTAGATCGTTTAAAACTTATAAAAGAAGTAAACAAACAGGCAGAGGCAAATGACCGAGTGATTGATATTCTCATTCAGATTAAAATTGCTCGTGAAGATTCAAAATTTGGCATGAATGTTCAAGATGCCGTGAAGCTTTTTGAAGAAAACACATTAGAAAACTATCCCCATGTAAATGTGGTAGGACTGATGGGAATGGCAACTTTTACAGATAACCAAGATCAAATTGCGGCAGAATTTGAGTTGCTAGAAGGATTATTTTTACGCTTTCGCGAAAGCGCAAATCTCACCATACTATCCTCAGGAATGAGTGGTGATTATAAACTCGCAATTGACAAAGGGAGCACCATGATTAGAGTAGGAAGCAGTATTTTTGGTGCTCGATAATTTTAATCACTTTGATTCACTTTTAAAACAACATAATTCCCTAAAACTGGAATTTTTTAAAAAATAGCATATTTACGCAATACTAGACATAGAAACCACTGGCGGTAAGTACAACGAAGAAGGTATCACAGAAATCGCCATTTATAAATTTGATGGACATCAAGTTGTTGATCAGTTTATAACTCTCGTTAATCCTGAACGCCCTATACAAGCATTTGTCGTAGGACTTACTGGCATTAATAACGGGATGTTAAAAGATGCTCCAAAGTTTCATGAGATAGCAAAGCGTATTATTGAAATCACCGAGGGATGTATTATTGTTGCTCATAATGCCCAGTTTGACTATCGCATTTTAAGTCTAGAATTTGACAGACTTGGATATCCTTTTGAAAGAACAACGCTATGCTCTGTAGAGCTTTCTCAAGAATTGCTACCAGGTCATGATAGTTATAGCCTAGGCAAGTTAACGAAGGCACTAGGAATCGCGATGTCTAACAGGCATAGAGCAGATGGAGATGCTATTGCCACAGTAAAGCTTTTTAAGTTACTCCTAGAGAAAGACCCAGAAAAGACAATTATAACTAAAGCCATACGCTCTTTTCCAAAAAAGCATATGGACACCAAACTCAAGGACCTCATAAGAAGTGTACCTTCTGAGACTGGCGTGTACTTTATGCACAATGTAAATGGAACCATCATTTACATAGGCAAAAGTAAAAACATGAAAAAACGTCTTACGCAGCATTTTACTAATGATAATCGTAAGAGTAAGCAAATACAAGATCAGGTAGAAACGGTTACCTACCAAACTACAGGCACTGAGCTCATTGCACTTCTAAAGGAAAATGAAGAAATAAAGCGCAATAAGCCAAAGTTTAATAGAGCCTTGCGCAGAACTAAATTTAAGGTACAGCTCACTCACTATACAGACAGTGAAGGCTATATACACCTCAAGACCGAAAGAGCAGATGGCCGCAAGGAATCTATAACAACTTATAGCAACTCTATGAGTGCAAAGGCTAATCTAGAGCGCATTATCGACTCGTATGATTTATGCCAGAATAAGACACTGTACAATGAAAAGAGTGGCAACTGCTTTAATTATACTATTAAAAAATGTAATGGCGCTTGTATAGGTGAGGAATCACCAGAATCATACAACCAGCGTGTGCAAGCTTTTCTAGACAAGCATAGCTACAAAAACAAGAGTATGGTAATCGTGGAGCGTGGTCGTACCTCAATTGAACGCTCTGTAGTACTTATAGAGGATGGTGTTTTTATGGGAATAGGTTATTATAAACCTGATTTTCAACTCAACGATCTAGAAACACTTAAATCTATTATAACTCCTATGGAAGATAATAGAGATGCTAGACATATAATCCAAAGTTATTGTCGTAGTAGAAAGCGACTTAAGATTATTCCGCTAGACCAGATTACTAACTAGCACAGAAAATACTATTTTTAAGCTTCTGTATAACAACTATATATTTTGACAAAAGAGGGCACATCATTTTGGCGCAGAAAACTGCACGATATTATTTACGAGGCAGACACGCCTGCCGGAAAATTGTTTGATGTGGTACTTCTCATTCTCATACTTGCTAGTATTGCACTAGTAATGCTGGAGAGTGTAAAAAGTATAGATGCAAAATATCATGATGTATTTGAAGTAGGAGAATGGATTATCACCATCTTCTTTACGCTAGAGTACTTTGCGAGAATTATAACGATAAAAAAGCCTACAAAATATATTTTCAGCTTTTATGGTCTCATCGATTTCTTCTCTACAATACCACAATATCTAGCCTTTTTCTTTATTGGCTCAAATGC
Source organism: Dokdonia sp. Asnod3-C12 (assembly GCF_045063975.1). Taxonomy (NCBI): domain Bacteria; kingdom Pseudomonadati; phylum Bacteroidota; class Flavobacteriia; order Flavobacteriales; family Flavobacteriaceae; genus Dokdonia; species Dokdonia sp. Asnod3-C12. Next base: position 2,418,471 of record NZ_JBEFNY010000003.1, on the reverse strand, counting down.
ATTACTTACTGTAAGAGCACTCCGCCTCTTACGAGTATTCAGAATTTTAAAAATTACGAGATACGTAGGTGAGTCTAACAAGTTATCAAAAGCACTACGAGATAGTAGAGCCAAGATTAGTATTTTCTTATTTGCAGTACTCATTCTTTGTATAATTGCTGGTACTATCATGTACATGGTTGAGGGTGAAGAAAGTGGTTTCTCAAGCATACCTGTAAGTGTTTACTGGTGTATTGTAACGCTCACTACGGTAGGTTTTGGCGATATTGCACCCGTTACTCCACTTGGACAACTTATTGCCGCTGTCATCATGATTCTAGGGTATGGAATTATCGCAGTACCTACAGGTATTGTAAGTGCAGAATATGCAAAAGACATGAGCTCAGAAAAAATCACAATAGATGGTGAAGATTATGTGCATATGAACACGCAAGCATGCGTAAACTGTAATGCAAAGAAACATCGTGATGATGCCGAATTTTGTCATAAATGCGGACACACGCTTAACGTCTCACATGAGTAAATATCTTATACCCATCGTAGGACCTACAGCAATAGGTAAAACTGCTCTTTCCATTAAAGTTGCACAGCATCTCAAAACAGAGATTCTCTCTGCAGACTCAAGACAGTTTTTTAAAGAGATGTATATAGGCACAGCCGTTCCAGAACCTGAGGAGCTTGCTGCAGCCCCGCATCATTTTATACAACACCTCTCTGTAGATCAAGACTACAGTGTGGGTCACTTTGAAAAAGACGCTATCCAGAAAATTACCGCATTACATAAAAAACATGACACACTAGTGATGGTAGGTGGCTCAGGCATGTACGTGGATGCCGTTATTAATGGATTAGATGAGTTTCCAGCAGTAAAAGACGGTGTACGAGCAAAGCTAAAAGATTTACACGAGAGCGAAGGTATTGAAGCGCTACAGGAACTTCTACTAGAAAAAGACCCAACCTATTACGAGCAAGTTGATATACAGAACACACAACGCGTTATAAGAGCTTTAGAAGTATGTCTTTCGGCAGATGAGCCTTTTTCATTTTATAGAAATAGACCTAAACCTAAGCGCAACTTTGAAACCATCAAAATAGGATTACAAGCAGACCGTAAAATCATGTACGACCGCATTAATTTACGTGTAGATCTTATGATTAAAAATGGTCTGGTTGAAGAGGTAGAAAGTTTGCTTTCGCGAAAGCATAACAACGCACTTATAACTGTAGGCTACAGAGAGCTTTTTGAATACTTTGATGGAACAGTTACTCTAGAACGAGCTATTGAAAATATAAAAACAAATACCCGTCGTTTTGCAAAAAGACAAATGACCTGGTATCGCCGTGATGAGACTATCAATTGGTTTGACTACCAGACACCTTTTGAGGAAATAGCATCGTTTATAAATAAAAAAACGCACCACTCTTAGAGTGGCACGTTTTAATAGGTACACTAATATCGTTTATACCGATATTGGCTATTAGTCGTCTTTCTTTACAACTAGACGGAATCCTTCTCCGTGTATGTTTAAAATCTCTACAAGGTCATCCTTTTTAAGGTACTTACGTAGTTTTGCAATATATACATCCATACTTCTAGATGTAAAGTAATTATCATCTCTCCAGATTTTTGTTAGAGCTAGCTCACGTGGCATCAAATCATTTTCATGAAGTGCAAGCATACGTAATAACTCATTTTCCTTAGGAGATAATTTTATAGGCTCCTCTTCTTTATACGTTAAGAAACGTAGTTTTGAATTTAAGTGGAAGTTACCAACATTAAATTCGAACTGCTTAGAATCTGCAACAGAATCAACAGACTTACGCTGTATGATTGCCTTTATTTTCATAAGTAGCACTTCACTATCAAATGGCTTATTTAGATAGTCATCTGCTCCTACTTTATATCCTTTAAGTACATCTTCTTTAAGAGCTTTTGCTGTTAAAAAGATGATAGGAATATCTTCATTCTTCTCTCTTATTTCTTTGGCTAGTGTAAAACCATCTTTATATGGCATCATCACATCAAGGATACAAAGATCATAATCGTCTTTCTTGAATTTCTCAAATCCTTCCATACCGTTTTTTGCATGAGTGACATTGTAGTCATTCATCATAAGGTAATCTTTAAGAACTGTTCCGAAGTTCGGATCATCCTCTACTAGTAAAATCTTTTTGTTTTCAGTTTCCATATTAATATGATATTAGTGGTATTTTGATTATGAATGTACTTCCCATTCCTTTTTCACTTTCAACGGAGATTTCTCCTTGGTGGTCGTCTACGATTCTTTTTGCGTAGGCAAGTCCCAATCCGTGGCCTTTTACGTTATGTATGTCTCCTGTGTGCTCACGATAAAATTTGTCAAATACTTTTTTCTGTACTGCCTTAGTCATACCATCACCCTTATCTTGAATCTTGATGATAATTGAGTCTTTTGTGTTTTCTGTATACACATCAATCTCTGGCGCTCTATCCTCTGGAGTATACTTTACAGCGTTATCCATAATATTTACTAAGACATTAGTAAAATGTGACTCGTTTGCAAGTACCGGAGTACGATCTGCATCTAGATGAAGGTCTATATATCCTCCACGGTCTTCTACTATTAAAAGAACGTGATTACTAGCATCCTCTACTAGTTCGTGCATATCTAAACGCTCTTTTTGAATATCTAGTTCGTTCTTTTCAAGTTTAGAAATACGCAACACGTTTTCTACTTGACCATGCATCCTTTTATTTTCTTCTCTTATGAGTCCTTGATAATAACTAACCTTCTCAGGATTAGTAGATATTTTTGAGTTCTTTAAAGCATCTAGTGCAAGGTTTATAGTTGCTATAGGCGTTTTAAACTCATGCGTCATGTTATTTATAAAATCTGTCTTTATTTGAGAGATTTGACGCTGTTTATTAAGTTGATGTAATGCACTAGAATATGCTATAACAATAATGAGTGTAAATATTATAGATAAGCCAGCCATTCCTAAAATAGAAGAAATTACAAATTTCTTTTCTCCTGGAAACTGTACATATAATGAGTAGTCACTTAGATCTTGATTATAAAGAAATATTGGCTCGCTATATCCTGGAGCAGATTTTCTAAATTTAAAATTATCAGACCTTACTTTAGTAAGTAAATCATTACTATACACTCCAAAATCAAAATCTGTTTCTAGATTTCTCTCTACAAGCTCTATTGTTAAGAGTCTTTCTATTTCTTCTGCAGTAAGTCTCTTATGAATAGGAATCTTAGTCGCTATCTCACTCACTATATCAGAAAATCTAAATTTCTCATAGTCAATAAGCCTTGAGAACTCTTGAATTCTGTTTGAAGTGGTTTCTTCTCCACCTTCTACATTATTCTTTCTTATAATTTGAGTAGACTTTCTGTTTGCATAACGTTTAAAGGCAATACTATCACCTTTTTCACCTATAAAACCAGGTGCTGTTATCTTAAAATCTTCTTGAAGAATACCGCTTGTATAAAGAATAAGTTCATTATTTACTAGATCTTCATTTAGATAAAAATACTCGTCAAACGTAAGATCATCTGGCACTCCTATACTATCTACCATATTCTGCACTGGGTAGTAGTAATCTTCTAACTCTCTGTTTTCAATTTTATCGACAACAGCAGATAATGCTTGTCTAGCATTAAAGCTAAATTGCTCTCGCTTTGTCTCAACACTACTTGTTATCCAGTAGCCTTGAACAAAGATGATTCCTATGAGTGAAAGACTCATAAGAATGATTAATAAGTAAAACAGTTTTTTATTCACTATCCAAAAGTAAGATTTTAACATTTGAAGCCGATTCGGTTTAACCAAATGTTAACAAGCAGCTATTTTACTACTTCCAGCCCTTACCTATACGTGTCATAATATGAGTGTGAATGCGACTTACAGCGTTTTTAGACAACTCCAAAAACTCGTTTTCTATGAGTACATCTGCCATTGCGGTCTTACGATTATCCGTCCATTGCGAATTCATGCGTTTAATTACGTCTTTTTCTGACGCTCGATCCCTTTTCATTACACGTTTAATTCTATCGCTTTTTGGAGCAGTAACTAGAATAGTATAATCACAATCAAGGTGACCACCGTTTTCAAAAAGTATAGCTACTTCTTTAATAACGTAAGGAGCGTTTTGCTCTGATGACCATTTTAAAAAGTGGGCTTTTACTGCTGGATGAACTATGCTATTAAGTCTTTTTAATAATTTAGGACTACTAAAGACTTCGTTTGCGATATAAGCTCTATTTAACTTGCCGTCTATATAAGACTGATCGCCTAGTAAAAATGAAATTTGCTTTATTAAAACCTTATCTGTATTCATGAGCTTCTTAGCCTCCACGTCTGCAATATAGATGGGAACACCTAGTTCGTTAAAAAACGAACCTATTGTTGTTTTACCACTTCCTATTCCACCCGTGAGACCTACAATAATCATACTCTTAGTTTACTACAATAAATTTAACTTGCTTATTAATAAGTCTTACAGACTTAACTCCCTTAGGTTCTCTTGCGATTGTAAGCGTTAAATATGCATCGGCATTATTTGCAGTGGCATAATCACAAGTAACTAAAAAATCTGATGGTGTTATACTTTCAAAATCTTCAAGCTCGACTAGATAAATAATTTCGGCAGTTTTAGGCAAGATCTTTACACGCCTCCCTGGGTCGTTTAATACGGTTACAGGTACAGTAATCTTGCCCTCCGTAAACTTGGCGATTTCTTGATGGAGCGTTATTGATTTATGAGAAACCTTAAGCTCATCTGGTAGCGCATCAAGTGACAGCAATACGTTGTTTGAAAGATCTGTATTGATATTTGTAATTTCCTTTTGCTCTGTAGGTATGGCTTCTATATTTAATAACAAAGAACTAGGCCCCACGACGGTAACACTATCGGGTACTATAGTCATTTTATTTCGACCTCCATACCCACTTTTATAGAGAAGGCTCGCCTTAGATATTACAGGGACCTTTTTTGAGGCAACAGAGTCTATTGTTATAGTAATTTGAGAAGGTGTCATCGCAATAATAGATAGCTCTCCATTAATAACGCTTTTAATTACCTGCTGGTTTTCATTTGTATCAAACGTAAACTCCCTATTAGAAACTCGCTGTAACTGCTCATAGGGAATAGCTACCTCTGGCGCATCTAGCGCATTAGTAAGCAAAGAGAAGCCAGAACCCTCTGCTTGTATTTTAACGAGCTCCGGTATTATAGTCTGGATAGTTCTATCTAGAGGTACATCTGTAACACTTAATGCTACTTCATATTCTGTACTGTACGTTTTTGAGAGCTTGATAAGAGTAGCAACGATAGTAGTAAGCAAGAGAAAGAAAAAGAATTCTCGCGCAGTTACACTATTAATCTTAATTCCCTTAGACATAAATTACAAATCGTTTTACCCCTCTAATGTACTAAAAAAAAGGTGCGGATAGTGTTTACGAGGCTCCTTGCCTAACCATTTAATATGTATCACAGAGGCCATAAAGCCTTTACCATACCCATAAAACTGTATGAATGTGGCTATTAGACTAAGCAATCCAATAGTGATACTTTTATTAATAATAGAAGCATGTAAAAATATAATAGCGGTGTAAAGTGCGTAAAAGCTTATTGCAAAATAATAGCCCACAAAAAGTAATCCTAAGCTCACAATGAGCCCTAATATAAAGAGTGTAGGAAACCAGTATGTTATTTTGGCCGTTGTAGGATGCCATTTGTTTAAGATTGGTCTCACAAGTCCAAATTTATTCACTTGTGTATAAAACTTCTTCCAAGAAATACGGCGTTTGTGATATACAAATGCCTGTGGAATAAGTGCTGTTTGAAAATTAAGTTCCCATAATCTCAGCACCAAATCTGGATCTTCTCCTGGGTGAATATTCCCAAAACCACCACTTGCTTCAAATGCTTTTTTAGAGAGACCCATATTAAAACTTCTGGGCTGGAATTTACCTGTATCTTCTCCTCCACCTCTTATTCCACCTGTGGTAAAAAGAGAGGTCATACTGTAACTTATTGCCTTTTGTAAATTAGAGAAATCAGGATGCGCTGCGTCTGGACCCCCAAAACAGTCTACATATTTTTTCTGTAATTGCTCATTCATAACGCCCACATATGATGGTGGCAATATGCAATCAGAATCTAAAATTATAAAGTAATTACCGCTTGCCCGTTGCATTCCATAGTTGCGAGAGCTTCCTGGCCCAGAATTCGGTTTTGGTAAATATGTGATGTTTAAATTAGGAAATGCTGCAATTTCATCCTCGCAAGAGATTGTTGATCCGTCTTCAATAATTACTACCTCGTAAGGAATTGTAGATTCTTGTGCGTTAAAACTTGCTAGTAATTCGGCAATTTCATCAGGACGATTAAAAACGGGTACAATAAAAGAATAGGATAATTGCATAGAAGACAAAGCTAACGGTTACACAAAGGGTAAGCAACAAAAAACCACCGAGGATGTGTCGATGGTTTTAGTGTGTTTTTAGTACGCTTTCGCGAAAGCGTAAAAAATAAAATCTATTCGTGCCCTTCTGCTTTCATGAAGGCTTCCATCACCTCGTTACTTACACCTGTATTGCTAAAACCTCCATCGTTATAAAGGTTTTGCATAGTTACACGCTTTGTAAGGTCTGAAAATAATGTAATAGTATAATCTGCACAATCTTGAGCAGTTGCGTTACCAAGCGGGCTCATCTTTTCTGCATATGCTATAAAGCCGTCAAATCCTTTTACTCCCTGTCCAGCCGTAGTAGGTGTAGGAGATTGAGAGATTGTATTTACACGTACGTTCTTTTCTTTACCGTAGAAGTAACCAAAGCTACGTGCGATAGACTCTAAGTATGCCTTATTATCTGCCATGTCATTATAATCTGGAAAAACACGCTGTGCTGCCATGTAGGTAAGAGCAACGATACTTCCCCACTCATTCATTGCGTCTTGCTTATAAAGCGTTTGCATCACTTTATGGAAAGACATTGCAGAAACATCTGTTCCTTTTTGTGTCCAGTCATACTTTTGGTCTGTGTAAGCACGACCTTTACGTACGTTTATAGACATCCCAATCGAGTGTAAAACGAAGTCTAATTTACCACCTAGAATTTCTTGTGCCTTAGTTACAAGGTTTTCAAGATCTTCTAAAGATGTTGCGTCTGCAGGTATGATTTCTGAACCTGTCTTTTCGGCAAGGTCATTAATCTGTCCCATACGCATAGCGATAGGTGCATTTGTAAGAACAAAAGTTCCTCCTTCTTCGTGCACACGCTCTGCGGTTTTCCAAGCAATTGAATTAGGATCCAATGCTCCAAAAATAATTCCGCGCTTTCCTTTAAGTAAATTATAACTCATAATATTATTAATGGTTTGATGTGTTTTGTTTTGCTCTCTAGCTTGTTGTTGCTAGAAGAGTGTAAATATCGTGGTTTCTATGTAAACAATCCTAATTAAGTAAATTTTTTGCGTGGTCTATTGCTGCTTGACTTTGCTGATTACCACCTAGCATTGCCGCTATCTCAACAATACGAGCATCTTCATCTAGCTGCTCGATAAAGGTTTGTGTGCGCTCATCTGTATCTTTCTTATACACTTTAAAATGAGAAGCTCCTTGTCCTGCTATTTGCGGTAAGTGTGTGATGCTTATAAGCTGCATAGTACGACCCATTTTTTTAAGTATACCCCCCATTTTTACTGCAATATCACCACTTACTCCAGTATCTATTTCATCAAAAATAAGCGTAGGCAATTGCTTGTGCTTACTTAGTACAGACTTGAGTGCGAGCATAACTCTTGAAAGTTCTCCTCCAGAAGCACCTTTTCCTAATGGTTTGAGCTCACTTCCTTTATTTGCCGAGAATAAAAACTCTAACACATCATTACCTGAAGCATGAAGATCTTCTTGCGTATCTAGAGACACTTGAAATTGTGCATTAGGCATTCCTAACTCTATCAGTAATTTCTCAACCAGCGACTTTAAATGCGGCGCTGCCGTTGCGCGCTCTTTATGCAGCTTTGCTGCTAGTGTACTTGCTTTGTTATGTTGCGTTTTAATTTTATCTTCTAGTGCTTGAATCTTATCATCAACTCCTGCGATATCTTGTAAATCATTATCAAGATTATTTCTAATATCGATAAGCTCCTCTACTGTGGCCACTTGATGTTTCTTGAGTAGAGAATGTAATAATTGCATCCTGTTATTAAGTCGCTCTAGCGTAAGAGGATCTGCATCTACCGCATCAGACATCTCACTCAATGATGCTCCTATATCTTCTAGTTCTAAAAGCGCACTATTAAGCTGCTCATAAATTGCTGTATACTGAGTACCGTAGCTATTTAATCTTGATAATGCTGCTCTTGCATTTGTGAGTTGATCTATTGCACCACTTTCATCTAGAGAAATATTTCGAACAGCAGTAGCAAGCTGCTGCATAATCTCATCTGCATTACTCAACGTATTAAGCTCTTCTTCTAACGCTACATACTCTCCTTCTTTTAAAGAGGCTTCATCTAGCTCTGTAAAAAGGAAAGATTGGTAATCATATTCTAGCTGTGCTTGTTTTTTTCTTTCTAGTAATTCTTTTAGTTCGCTCTGTAAGAGTTTCCAAGCTTTAAAAGATTCTTTGTACTGTCCAAGTAATTTAAGATTGTCAGAAAATGTATCAATCATCTCAAATTGAAAATCATTTTCTACTACCTGTAAAGTTTTATTCTGGCTATGTATGTCTACTAGTCTTGCTCCTAAAATAGTAAGCTGTGCTAGTGTTACAGGAGTGTCATTTATAAAAGCCCTGCTTTTTCCAGAAGGTAGAATCTCCCTTCTTACGATTGTCGCATTTTCATAATCAAGATCATACTCTTTAAAAAAAGGATTCAGTTGATATCCTTCTATATGGAAGACACCTTCTACAATGCACTTCTGCGTCGCATCTCCAGCGCTTGACATATCTGCCCGCTTACCAGTAATAAGACCAAGTGCTCCTAGAAGTATGGACTTACCTGCACCTGTCTCACCAGTAATCACCGTAAAACCTTTATCAAATCTGAGTTGAACAGACTGGATAAGTGCATAATTTTTTATAGATAATGATGTAAGCAATAGTTATAAATATTTAATTAATCTTAGTGCTTTAATACGTATACAAATGTCGATTAAAGCTAATGAAAAATTCCCGCAAGACGGGAATTTTGAACACTGATTATTTTAGATAAAATAATTTTAAAACTTAATCTGCCTCCAAAAATTAGATTTAGTTGGCGCTACTTGATTAAGTGTTTCTACAAGTGATGTAATATTTACAGAGGGTCCAGATGAAAATATTGAAGCAATCTCTTCCGCCTTTGTATCAAAGAACACACGAGTTAAAAAATTATTAGGCCTTTTCTTATACAAAGATTGAAACTGAGATAAAGTGGTTGATATGGTTTGCTTACTGCGTTTTTTATCATCAACCATAAAATCTAAACCTGTACGGTGGTAGCTATACATGATTCCAGCAAACTCCCTAAAGTTAGGAGACAATAAATCTTCGTTTAATCTGTATCTAGATTGAGAACCATCTTGTGGATTCCATCCTGTCTGATTATTAGGTTGTGCGGTAGTAACAATTTGCTTTGCTTCTTGAAAATACTTATCCCCATCATTGAGTTTAAACGTATTTGCATCCATTCCAATAACTGTATAGGCATAAAAAGCCATCACAGAAACTAAGTTAGAATCAAACGTATTAGGGTTATAAATTAGAGGTTGAAACTCCGTATATTCAAAATCAAACTGCTTATCATTAAAATTAAAAGTAGCTGTATCATAATTAGACCCATACACAGGTCTCGAAGCTCCTACTTGCACAGTGGCTCTAAAATTATTTCCCTCTTGCTGAGTGATTATAATATTAAAAGAACAGTCAATGCGCTCTTGCTGTTTGAATCTGCGATCTGTCCACTTTGTGTTATTAACAAACTCCGTAAGTGATCTCTCTAGTGTTTTAAAAACCTGAAGATCTGCTTTGTTAGTTTGCTCTGCATTAATAACAACAACAGCGTTAAGCTCTTGAGCTATTGAATTAAAAGAAAACAATAAGACTATTAATAATGTAAAGATTCTCATAGTACTTGGGATGCTATTTTATCAAATATATCAATAGATACGGCAGCCTTAGACTTTAACTCATATGGTGTTGCGGTACCTTCTTTATCAATAAACGTAATTTTATTAGTTTTGGTCTGAAAACCAGCACCTTTATCATTAAGCGAATTTAAAACAATCCCGTCAAGATTCTTTTTCTTTAATTTCTTTCGTGCATTTTCAATCTCATTTTGAGTTTCTAATGCAAACCCAAGAAGGTATTGATGTGTTTTAATCTCACCTAGAGAAGCAAGAATATCCTTAGTTTTCACTAGGTCGATACTCATTGAGCTATCATTCTTTTTTATCTTTTCTGTAGCAACAGTAGCAGGCTTATAATCTGCCACAGCTGCAGATGCTATAGCAACATCCACATCTTTAAAAATAGCGTGTGCCGCATCATACATTTGCTCTCCAGAGACCACATTATGCACTGTGATCGCACTATTAGTAACTTTTATTGCGCTAGGCCCTAAAATTAAATCTACTTGAGCACCCAGGCTTGCCGCTCTAAGAGCTAGCTCTACTCCCATTCTACCGCTACTATGATTACCTATAAAACGCACAGGATCTATAGCTTCATAAGTAGGTCCGGCTGTAATCATCACTCGCTTCCCTTTAAATGGAAGTTTATTAAGAACATCTTTCTCTATAAATGAAACGATATCCTCTGGCTCTGCCATTCTCCCTTTTCCCACAAGACCAGATGCTAGCTCGCCACTAGTGGCTTCTATCATCACATTTCCATAGGACTGTAATTTCTGAAAAGAATTTTCTGATGAAGGGTGAATATACATATCTAAATCCATTGCTGGAGCAAAATACACTGGACATTTTGCACTAAGATAGGTTGCAAGAAGCAAATTATCTGAGGCGCCATTTGCCATTTTTGAGAGTGTATTTGCCGTAGCAGGAGCTATCACCATAAGATCTGCCCATAGGCCTAGCTCTACATGATTAGTCCATACCGCATTCTCATCTCCTTCAATTGTAAATGAAGAGTGTACTGGATTACGTGAGAGTGTACTCAATGTAAGTGGAGTTACAAATTCCTTTGCTGCCTCTGTCATTACTACTTGCACAGAAGCGCCAGCCTTTATGAATGCTCTCACAAGACTGGCGCTTTTGTATGCTGCAATGCCAGCGGTAACTCCTAAAAGTATTTTTTTACCGCTTAAAACTGACATCTATCTACTCGTTACTTTTTCCTTCTTCAGTAACTGTAGTGTCTCTATGGTAGATACGATCTTCTAACCACTCTTGCACTGCAAGTGCATGAGCTTTAGGAAGACGCTCGTAAAATTTAGAAACCTCTATTTGTTCTTTGTTCTCAAAGATCTCTTCAAGACTATCATTAAATGTTGCAAATTCATCCAACTTTTCTGATAATTCCTTCTTGATTTCAGTGTTGATTTGTGTAGCACGTTTTGCGATGATAGATATCGCCTCATAGATATTATTTGTAGGTGCATCTACAAGATTTTTATCAATAGTCGTAGTACTCAAAGGTGCATCAATGTCCTTGATATTCATAGTATTCATCTTTAATTTAATAGATCATTTGCTTGCAGTGCTTCATTAATCTCTGCAAGTTCCTTTGCTGCCTCATCAGCATATTTACCTTGAGGATAATATTTCTCTAGTGCGTTGTAAGCTGTTTTTGCAGCTTCAAGACGCTCTACTTGGCGACGTTTTACACTTCCCATTGCTAGTTGGTAAGCAGAGTTAAACTTCCAGTATAAAGCATCTTCTCTGTAAATAGAACCTGGATTATCAAGCAAGAAATTATCAAATGCACTTATCGCATTTGGAAACGTTCCTCTACTAGCTCCTATTTTGTTATATCCTTTTGCAATCTCATAAGATTTGCGCTCTAGCTTAGTGTTTAGTTCTTGCACTTTAGCATTAGCATCGTCCACCTGTTCAGAATCTGGATACTCGTTGATAAACCCTTGCAGCTTTTCTAGTGCTATATACGTGTCTCCTTGATCTAAGTTAAATCTAGGCGAACGCTTATAATAACTCTCTGCACTCTTAAATGCAGCTTCCTCTCTTTTTGTACTCTGAGGAAATGACTTCACAAAACGTTCAAACTGATAACCACCACTATAATAGTCTCCTAGTTCATAATACGTATTTGCATATAAATAAGTAACACGTTCTGCTTGAGGTCTTCCTCTATACAAAGGAACAATCTGCTCCCAGAGCCTTAACGCTTTCTTGTATTTCCCTTGACTATACAAGGAATCTGCAAATTCATATTTTGCTTTAATATCATCGTTCTTGAGAACATCTTGATATGTTGAACAAGAGCTCAATAACACTACGGAAACTAATAGGAAAAATATATTCTTCATAAGGGTCTGAAACAGCAGGCAAAACTACGTAAAATCAATTACATAACATAACTTAATTAATAGTGCTCAAAAATAAACGCTTTGACCCTGCTAATTATTTTGTTATGATACGTTTAACTTTTTTGAATAACAGAAAGTGCATTACCTATTTTTTCATGTAATACATCACTTGCTGCCATTAATGGCAATCTTACGTAAGGCTCGCAAATCCCTTGATGAGACAGTAATGATTTGATTCCTGCAGGGTTTCCTTCTTCAAAGATTAAATCTATCATTGATAGCAGTGGTAAGTGTTTTTGGTACGCTTTCGCGAAAGCGTTATTCAAACCATCATTCATAATCTGAGAAAAATAGGAAGGTAATCCTTGACCTATTACAGAAATAACACCACTTCCTCCTGCCGAAACTAACGGCAATGCAAGTGCATCATCTCCTGAAAGCACTACAAAATCTTCTGGCACCTTGTGTATCAAGTGTAATACTTGAGCCATGTCATTTACAGCTTCTTTAATAGCTACAATGTTCTTAAAATCACTAGCCAGTCTTGCCGAAGTTACCGGCGACATATTGCTAGAAGTTCTACCTGGCACATTGTATAAAATGATAGGCAAAGGACTCGCCGCAGAAATAGCTGCAAAGTGTTGATATATTCCCTCCTGTGTAGGCTTATTATATGCCGGAGAAACTGAAAGAATCGCTGTAATTCCATCAAAATCACCAGTGGCAAGTTCCTCTACTACTGCAGCTGTATTATTACCACCCACACCTAGCACTATAGGCAAACGCTTATTTGTAACTTTTATAATGTGAGCAACAATCTGTTGCTTTTCTTGAATGGTAAGTGTTGCTGTTTCGGCAGTGGTACCTAGTGCTACTAGATAGTTAATGCCTCCAGCAATGCAATGCTCTATAATACGTGTAAGCCCGTCAAAATCTACAGATAAATCCTTGTGAAATGGCGTTACAAGTGCAACACCCGTCCCTCTCAACTCTTTCATTAATGTATAACTTTTAAAATCTTTAAATACTTTTCAAACTCTTTTATAAAAACTGACTCTTGACCATCATTTACATGAATGGTAAGGTCATTTACAGATTCCATTTCTGGAGACACTCCTATTTTTAAAACTGCATTAGACATAGCCGTCATAGCCCTAAGAGCGAGTGCATCTGAGTGGTAATAACTTATTAGAATATCAAAACGCTGTTTTTTAAAATCTTCAAGAGGTGCTGTTTTAAAAACACCTTTCCAGCCTAATTGCTTTTCAGAGAAAAGTGATGGAAGCTCCTTTTGATCTTTAGTCATCGTTTTCACATACTCTAGCACGACCAAGTCTTTTTCTGAAAGACTTAAAATCTTAAGAATCTTCTTGAGAGATGCAGGATCAAAAGGCTTTGTACTGTCTTGTAATAATGCCAGAACAACCGGCTTTGCCCCACTAGGCTTATAATCGCGTTTGCGTAGTTGCTTGTCTATTTGCTTGTGAATAGATTTTGCTTTTAATCCGTTTAAAAACATGTAACTTTACTTTCATACAAATGTAGCCAAAATATACTGCTACTTATGACACAAAAATGAAGAGAACAACGCTTATAACTATCATTAGTTCTATTGTTATATATACAACAGTAGTCTCATGCAAAAAAGAACTTCACTACGCACCAGAACGTATAAAAAGCGAACTCATTACTGTAAATAATAACACAGGAGAAAACGCTGAAATTGTATCGTTTATAGATCCTTACAAAAATGCCATACAAGCAGAAATGGATAGTGTGCTTGCTGTAGCACCCGCATCTTACACAAAAAAAGATGGCAAGTTTAATACGGCAGTAGGAAATATGATGGCAGATGCTGTTTATGAAATGACAAACCCTGTGTTTGAAAAAAGGGCAGGTTATCCTTTTAATGCTGTTCTCTTAAATTATGGAGGGATACGCTCTGCGCTTAACCAAGGGCCTATTACTACAAGAACAGCATATGAGTTAATGCCTTTTGAAAATGAAGTAGTGGTTGTTGAGTTAAGTGGCAAGCAAATGAAGGCTATGTTTCAGTACTTAAAAAATGGAACTGCTCACCCTATTTCTGGAATGGAAATTCAACTATCTAATGATGGCGAAATAAAAAAAGCCCTAGTTCAAGGAGAAGAGGTTGCTGACAATAACACTTACTTTATCGCGACAAATGATTACCTCATGAATGGCGGAGATAATATGACCTTTTTTGAAAACCCTGTAAGTGTGCTCCCTTTAGATTATAAAATTAGAAATGTGCTCATAGATTACTTCAAGAAATATGACACCATAGCACCAGTGAGAGATAATAGATTTACAAGAGACAGCAAATGATACGTAGAAAATTTATAAAACAAACTGCAGCTGCTAGTAGCCTTATAGGGTTAGGAGGGTTAACTATGGGAATGAATAGTAATTCACTCCTAAAACCAAGTAAAAAGCACATCACCATACTTCATACTAATGACGTGCACAGTCATGTAGAGCCTTTTCCATCTAATGATCCTAAATATGCAAATCTAGGAGGAGCCGCTCGTAGAATGAACATTATTCAGAATGTGCGCAAAGAAAACCCAAACACACTTCTTCTGGATGCTGGAGATATCTTTCAAGGTACTCCATACTTCAACTTTTACGGTGGAGAACTTGAGTTTAAGCTTATGTCCATGATGGGATATGATGCAGCAACAATAGGTAATCATGATTTTGACAATGGAATAGGTGGTCTTGCTGCCCAAATGCCTAATGCATCATTTGAACTGCTCTCTTCTAACTATGACTTCTCAAACACCATTATGGATGGTCTTACAAAGCCATATAAAGTTTTTGTGAAAGACGGCGTACGCATAGGTGTTTTTGGAGTAGGAATACAACTCAGTGGACTTGTAAATAAAACGATGTTCAAAGAGACTACCTATCTCGACCCTATAGAGCTAACCACAGATACCGTAGATGCGCTTAGAAACAAAGAGCACTGTGATATCGTAATTTGTTTATCGCATCTTGGATATTCTTACAGGAACGAAGATAAAATTTCTGACCTCACACTAGCTGCAAAAACTGCTGGAATTGATTTAATTATAGGCGGTCACACTCATACATTTTTAGAAAAACCAACAATTGTTCAGAATAAAAATGAAAAGTTTGTGCTTGTTAATCAAGTAGGTTGGGGAGGTATTAATTTAGGTAGAATAGATTTCTATCTTGATGAATCTAATAACCTCAAATCATCTAGCTTAGTACTTGACGTGTAAACCTCGTAGCATCATTTTCTCTTAAACAACAAAACTGAAGAAATAATTGAAACGTATTAAATATACGATTCATCTATTTTCTTAGTGCTTTCAAGTCGCGTTAAAAACATTGCAAAAATAACCTTAGCTATTCCTGCACAAAAGAGCGTCACTAGAAGGAAAAAATGAATATCAAGTATATAAGTGTAAATAAATGCAAAAGCAGACTCTACCAGCACTGCTGTAGCCACAAATGTCAACAAGAGATTTGATGGGTGCTTGTTAAATAAAGGGATTGCATATAACAAGGAAATAAAAACAAGTAATGCCACAAAAGAGACTAAAAAGACTGGAAGGTCAGCTATCTCCGGCAGGATATTGTAAGCCAAATAACTTATAAAAGTGGTCACTGAAAAGACACCTAGTAGAATCTCAACATACAAGTGTTTAGGAAAATTTTTGATTTCAAAGTGCATGACTTCTCTCAGCGCATAAAGCATTGATAAAAAACAGAAAATCATTGCGATAGACACTAAATAGGTGTATTTATCAAAATCAATTAAAAAGAATATTTCCGCAATCATTCCAGAGATAAGCGTGATTAAGAATGGAAAGTGAAATTGTCCAGTTGCCTTATAAACGTATAGAAACATTAAAACACCAAATACTGGATATAGGTAAAAGGAGGCTTCAAGACTTAAAGCCATCGTTACTATTACGATTAAAATCGTGGTCGAAATTGCTGCAAGTCTATAGTTGCGCCCGTGTATGTAATATGCTCTATCGATGTATCAAAGCTAAATAATTCCACTTTAAAAAAAAACTAACGCACAGTTATTATGACAGTTACACAAAAAATCCCTTTTATAAATTGAAATATGTATTTCAATGTCCTAAATATAAAAGACGAGCAAGTAAGCTCTTTTGAGACCTCTCAAATTCTTACTGATATTAGAACTCTTTAGAGAAAATTTCGCGAAAGCGTAAAGATCCTATACATCGATACCATGACCATCATAATCTGCAATAGTATCTATTTTTGTCAAGAAAGTTGCCAGCACAACTTTTAAATATATGGTCATTATTGCTCCCACCAGAAGAAAACCAATTTCACTATAAATGTATTTATAAATAAAAGCAAAGACCATTTCTCCCATATATGCACCGCCAATAGCAAAAAGAGAAATATTACCGGTATGCTTATTATAACTAGGAGTTAGAAAATACACCCCTATAGTGATAATAAATATGATTACAGAAATAATAAATATGCTTAAATCCGGAACTAGAGGCGCTATAGAGTAAATAAGATACCCCAGCACAAATCCAAATCCCAAAAAACCAATTATAAGCTCCAATACATAATGTTTTGAGAAGACTTTTGACCTTTTTTTAAGGACAGGCTTGAGCAAAAGCAGTAAACAAATAGATGAAACTCCAGAAAAAATAGAAGCTATGGTAACATAAGTTTGAAAATCGAACAGAAATAAGATTTCAGTAATGTTAGTACTTAGTAAAAACAAGAAAAACAAAAGATTGAATTTATTCGTCGCCTTGAATTCATATAAAAATAAACACAGAGAAAATATAGGGTACAGATAAAATGATAGCGATATGTCCCAGAATCCCATCACAAGCATAATCATCAGACCAGTTATTAAACCAGCTGTTCTATATGCCCTTCCGTTTTCTACATTAGTTTTATCCAACAACTAAATTTAAGAATTCTTGCTCAGAAATAATAGTCACACCTAGACTTTCTGCCTTCTGTAACTTACTTGGACCCATCTTATCTCCGGCTACAACATAAGTTGTTTTACTAGAAATAGAACTAGACACTTTACCGCCGTTGTCTTCTATTAATTTTTTTAAATCGTTACGAGGCATTTCAAAAACACCAGAAACTACAAATGTTTTACCCGCCAGCGTGTCAGATTGATTAGCAAGTTTCTCGGCAGATATTTCTAGCTGCACCCCGTAAGATTTTAAACGTTGTATAAGTGCTATATGTTCCGCTTTCGCGAAAAATGCTACTACACTCTCTGCAATCTTACTTCCTATTTCGTCTACAGCAACTAGCTCTTCCTCTGTTGCCGAAATAATCGCATCAATAGATTTGTAATGTTTAGCTAGTTTCTTTGCTACAGTCTCACCTACATATCTAATCCCCAAACCAAATAATACCTTCTCAAAAGGAATCTGTACCGAAGCTTGCACCCCGATTACTAGGTTTTCGGCACTTTTTTGAGCCATACGCTCTAGTGGTAATAATTGCTCCACTGTGAGTTCATATAAATCTGCATAATTTTCTATCAATCCTTCATTTACTAAGAGCGCCACGGTTTCTCCTCCTAGTCCATCAATATCCATTGCCTTTCTAGAGATGTAATGCTGTATTCTACCTATAATCTGGGTAGGACAACCCATATCGTTCGGACAATAGTGTTGCGCCTCTCCTTCTTTACGCACTAGCGGAGTATTACATTCTGGGCATTCTGTAATATACTTGGTAGGTTCAGAATCTGCAGGGCGCTTAGTAAGATCTACTGCAATGATTTTTGGGATGATTTCTCCTCCTTTTTCTACAAACACCTCATCACCTTCTCGTATATCTAGTCGCTCTATTTGGTCTGCATTATGTAAACTCGCTCGTTTTACAGTAGTTCCTGCAAGCTCAACAGGTTCAAGGTTTGCAACTGGTGTGATGGCTCCTGTGCGACCTACTTGGTATGTTATTTCGCGCAAGCGGGTAGAAACTTGTTCTGCTTTGAACTTATAAGCCATTGCCCATCTTGGCGCCTTTGCCGTATAGCCCAGCTCTTCTTGCTGTTGTAATCCATTAACTTTTACCACAACACCATCTGTCTCATATGGCAAGTCATGTCTTGCCACATCCCAGTGATTGATAAATTCTAATACCTCATCAATATTTTTAGCAAGTTTTGCAGCATCAGGAACGCGGAAACCCCAATCACGAGCTTTCTGCAGGCTATCCATTTGGGTAGCAATACCTAGATTATTTCCTGTAATATTATATAGCAAGCATTGCAAAGGCCTTCTAGCAACCTCAGCACTATCTTGTAATTTTAAAGATCCGCTGGCTGTGTTTCTTGGATTGCGATAGAGTTCAAAACCTAGCTCTTCACGCTCTGCATTCATAGCATGAAAACCTTCCCATGGCAATACAATTTCCCCACGTATATCAAATTTTTCAGGATAATCACCCTTGAGCTTTAAAGGAACCGACTTTATCGTTTTAATATTTGTAGTCACATCATCTCCTTGTAAACCATCTCCTCGAGTAACTGCTTTGAGCAACTCACCATTTTCATAGGTAAGACTTATCGAGGCTCCGTCATATTTGAGTTCGCAGGTATAGTTTACCTCTCCATCCACCATTTTCTTTACACGAGCTTCCCAATCCTCAAGATCTTCCTTTGAGTATGAGTTATCAAGGGAGTACATTCTATGCTCATGTACAATAGTCTCAAAATTTTTAGTCACCGCTCCACCTACACGATGCGTAGGCGAGTTTGGGTCATCAAATTCCGGATGAGCCGCTTCTAGCGCTTCCAGTTGCTTCAGCTTTTGATCAAAGTCAAAATCTGATATCGTTGGTGTATCTAGCACATAATAGCTATGATTATGTGTTTGTAGTTCGTTGCGTAAAGCGAGGATTTGCTCTTCTATTGTCATAATAACAAAATTAAAAATTAAACCTCCGATATTCAGAGAATATCGGAGGTTTAATTAACCACTTACAAACAGTTTATATAAGTGATTTTCTCCTCAAAAAACGAAGATTTTCTACTACTTCTTAGACTCCAGCGAAGCTTTTAACCACTTAGGCATTGCCATAGGCTTAAAATTCTCCATCTGATCAAGAAGTCCTTCTACCGTAGTATCTACAAGAAGGATGTCATAATTTTCTTGTTTTAAAAATCCTTTATCCACCATATTTCTAAGTGCACTTAAAAGATCATCATAAAAGCCATTTACATTAAGCATACCCACCGGTTTTTGGTGCAATGCTAGTTGACTCCAGGTCAGCACTTCAAAAAGCTCTTCCATAGTCCCAAAGCCTCCTGGAAGAGTGATAAACCCATCAGAACGCTCCTGCAATTCCATCTTGCGCTCGTGCATCGTCTCGTTTACGATAAGTTCTGTAAGACCAGTATGTACTACTTCTTTAATTTTCAAAAATTCTGGAATTACACCTACTACCTTACCGTTGTGATCGAGAGCTCCTTGAGCCACGGCGCCCATAATACCAATTTTGGCAGCTCCATAAACTAGCGTAATATCTCGCTCAGCCAGTGTCTTACCTAGTATTTGAGCTTGCTCTATAATTTCAGGATCTGTACCAGCGCTACTTCCGCAGTACACGCATAATGATGTTAATTTCATAATAGCTATTTAGTTTTGAGCAAGCATAAACTGCTTCCCTTATTTATTGGTTATATCAATCTCTAGCGACTCGCTTTAATCATTCTATCTTTTCCAAACATATCTCTTTTAAGCTCGATATCACTAAAGCCTATTCCCTTTAAGAGATCAATCATTTCTTTTCCTAGATATTCATTAATCTCAAAATATAAGAATCCATTTACAGAAAGACTTTCAAAAGCTAGCTCCCCTATTTTTCTATAAAATATTAGTGGATCATCATCTGAGACAAAGAGCGCGCTATCTGGCTCATTACTGAGCACATTATCCCTCATCTCCTTTTTTTCTAGCATGCGCACATACGGAGGATTGCTCACAATCACATCGTATTTGTGCTCTAGCTCCTCTACGGCTAGTACATTTTGATTGTAAAAAGTAACATCTGCCTGATTCATTTTTGCATTTTGATATGCTGTGGCAAGTGCTTCTTGAGAAATATCAATCGCCTCAACATGAGCGTTTGATAGATTTTTTGCTATCGAAATAGCGATGCATCCAGAACCAGTCCCTATATCGAGAACCTTTAATTTTTCTTTTTTCTCACTCTTGACTAAGCTCTCAGCTTTATCTGTAATAATCCAATCAACCAATTCTTCAGTTTCTGGTCTAGGTATTAAGGTAGCGGGATTTACTTGAAATTCCATCCCGTAGAACTCTGTCGTTCCTATAATATATTGGATAGGTTCGCTAAGAGATAATCTGCTAGTAACCT
This sequence comes from Dokdonia sp. Asnod3-C12, assembly GCF_045063975.1. NCBI lineage: Bacteria > Pseudomonadati > Bacteroidota > Flavobacteriia > Flavobacteriales > Flavobacteriaceae > Dokdonia > Dokdonia sp. Asnod3-C12. The sequence goes on along the minus strand of NZ_JBEFNY010000003.1, from coordinate 2,397,578 downwards.
CGTTTAATTGTGAAAGAGCAGATGTGGAGATGTCCATTTTTCGCGAAAGCGAGACCTCTACCCTATTCATCTTAAGAATATGCTCTAGCGTAAGAAAGCATAGATTCTCTACCTCTTCTGGCTCATACATGCCCGCGAGCTGTTCCCTAAAATAAATGCGAAACTCATCTATATTCATAAATCAATTATCATATGTACAGGGCAAGAAAAATGCCCTGTATCGCCCATGGGACCGTCTATATATCTAAAACCTGTGCGCTTATATAATTTTTGTGCAGCCTCCATATAAGGCATGGTCTCAAGGTAGCATTGATCAAAACCAAAATCACGGGCTTGACTAAGACAAGCATCCATCATTTGCGATCCTAAGCCGCGGCCTCTCGCTTCTTCTAGAAAATACATTTTCTGTAACTCGCACACATTGCCATCATAATTATCCAGCTGCGCAACACCTGCACAACCTATAACCTTGCCGTTATCTTCAACCACAAAGTATTCGGCTTTTGGTCTGCTATAATGCTCATACATGGTGTCTAAAGCAGCATCTGCATAAGCGGTACCTACCTTAGGAACACCTAGATCTACAAGTACCTTTCTCACAACTGCTGCTACTTGAGCATTGTCTTCTTTTTTAATCGGTCTAATGATTGGTTTGTCCATCACTTACAAAGGGTTATTTTTGTGCCGTGAAGATACATAACACCTATATAAATCGCTGTATTGCGCTGGCAAAAAATGGACTGCCGCCAGCGATGCCTAATCCATCTGTAGGAGCAGTGCTTGTGCACAACAACAAGATTATAGCCGAGGGTTATACAAGTGCATATGGTGGTAGTCATGCAGAGGTGAATTGTATCGCTTTCGCGAAAGCGAATACCCCAGAACTTATAGCAAAATCGACATTATATGTATCTCTAGAGCCTTGCTCGCACTGGGGGAAAACACCGCCCTGTGCAGATCTTGTAGTTGCTTCTGGAATTAAAAAGGTTGTAATAGGTACCATAGATCCTTTTGCCAAAGTAGCAGGCGCTGGTATTAAGAGACTAATACAAGCTGGAGTTGATGTTACCGTAGGTGTTCAAGAAAGAGAATGCCAAGAAATCAACAAGCGTTTCTTTACTTATCATGAGAAAAAGAGACCTTACATCATCTTAAAATGGGCAGAAACCGCAGATGGATTTATCGCTCCAAAAACACGAGATGCTCAACAACCTGTATGGATTACAAATCCCTACTCGAGACAACTCGTTCATAAATGGCGCAGCGAGGAAATGGCAATTCTCGTAGGCGGAAAAACCGTGCTAGAAGACAATCCTAGCTTAACCACGCGAGACTGGGAAGGTAAAAACCCATTACGTGTTGTTATTGATACTAAAGGAAATCTAGATAAAAACCTTACAGTTTTTAATAAAGAAGCTGAGACACTCGTTATCCCATCTACAGATCCTCAACTCATAAGTGAGACACTTTATGATAAAGGAATCCAATCTGTAATTATAGAAGGTGGCGCACAGACATTACAACATTTTATTGATGCAAATCACTGGGATGAAGCGCGTATTTTTAAAGGCAACACTAGCTTTTCTGAAGGTACAAAAGCACCTCAACTTTCGCAGTATTTTCTCTTAGAAAAAACGGACACTATTTTAGACAATACCCTACACTACTATAAAAATTCAAGCATTTGATTTACTTACTTCTTAGTATTGCTGCATCTAGTTTAATCTTTGTAGTATTTAAACTCTTTGCGAAGTTTAATGTAAACACCCTGCACGCAATCATTGTAAATTATGTGATTGCCTGTTCTTGTGGTTTATTGCTATATGATGGGCCTACAACTATCGCTGTAATTCCTGAGCAACCTTGGTTTTATGCATCGGCTGGGCTTGGGGTATTATTTATTCTTGTCTTTAATCTGATGGCAGCAACCACGCAACGCAGCGGACTCTCTGTAGTTTCTGTTGCGACCAAAATGAGTGTGGTTATCCCAATACTTTTTGGCGTACTATATTACAGAGAATCTCTAGGCATATTAAAGATTATAGGAATTCTAACGGCACTTGTCGCTGTATACCTAGCTTCTATAAAAGCAAAAGATGGGATTGCTATAAAGAAAGAAAACCTCATCTTCCCTATCCTTGTGTTTTTAGGCAGCGGAGCCATAGACACGAGTATAAAATTTATAGAAGGTGCTTATGTAAATGAGAGTGATGTGCCCATCTTTGGCGCAACTATTTTTGGGGCTGCTGCTTGTATTGGTTTTTTGGTCATCATGTACCAAGTCATCAAAGGCACATTTAAATTTGAGTTTAAAAATGTGATTGCAGGGATTTGCCTCGGGATTCCTAATTACTTCTCTATTGTTATGCTTGTGATGGCACTTCGAGATTCGGCTTTTGAGAGTTCGACCTTGTTTACTGTAAATAATGTTGCCATTGTGATGGTGAGCACTTTTATTGGAATTCTACTTTTTAAAGAAAAATTACTCCCAAAAAACTGGATCGGAATTGGCTTAGCAGTAATTAGTATTTTGCTAGTTTCTATGTCTTAATACTCCTCAGAAATTAAAATACTCTGATTAATTTTTAATTTTTTAAGTACGCTTTCGCGAAAGCGTAAAAATCCTCGCCCTATAATTTTACTGTATTTTCTTGAGATAACACTCCGATGAACCCTTACTATCAAAAGGATTCACACATATTTACACTGTAACAATAAATTTCTTTTTGCTACATATCTATGTAACCAAAATGAAAATGATATGGGATTCGGTGGAGCAGCTCTTGCAGCAAATCAGGCAATACGTAATAATAGAAATCTACTTAAAAATAAGAGAAGTATAGGAAACCTATCTTTTGTATCGAGTACCAATGAGAAATGGGTAGACCCTAAAAAAGCAACGTTTGATCAGTTAATGGAAATAAGAACAAGAATACGTCATGAAAACAAAGTGCGTTTGTATAAAATCATTTTCCTCACCGTTTTGGGGTTTGTAATACTGATCTTACTACTCGCTGTAATTCCTTGGGATTCAATACTTACAAACACTTTTAATCCTTATAGCCATTAAAAATATTGACAAGCTTACTCTCTACGATACTGTTTTGTCTCTTCAAAAACATGATTGAGGATTGCCTGATCTTCTTCTGTGAGTTCTAGATCACGACGCGCCATGGCGATTTTTGCAGTTTCGTAAGCCTTATCTGTTTTGTGTGTTACAAAGCCGCTAGCGCCTCCCCAAGAAAAAGAAGGAACAAAATTGCGAGGAAATCCGCTTCCAAAGATGTTTGTTGCTACACCAACCATTGTTCCGGTGTTAAACATGGTATTAATACCGCACTTAGAATGGTCTCCCATCATTAAACCACAAAACTGAAGTCCCGTATTTGCAAACCGACCTGTTTCATAATCCCATAACTTTACAGGAGCGTAGTTATTTTTTAAATTAGAGTTATTAGAATCTGCACCCATATTGCACCATTCTCCTAATACACTATTTCCTAAGAAACCATCATGACCTTTACTTGAATAGCCCATAAGTACGGAGTTATTTACCTCTCCGCCTACTTTACAATGAGGACCTATGGTTGTGCCGCTATAAATTTTGGCTCCCATTTTTACAGCTCCATGATCACAGATTGCAAAAGGGCCACGTATGAGTGCGCCCTCCATAATCTCTGCATCTTTACTTATATAGATAGGTCCATCTGTAGCATTGAGATGTGAGTAATGAACCGTAGCTCCTTCCTCTATAAATATCTGATCTTTATTTACCGCTATTACGTGCGCTGGTATCTCTTCAGAATCTCTATCCTCGGTAAGCATCTCAAAATCTCTAGTGATTGCTTCTCCATTTTTGGCAAAAATATCCCAGGTATGCTCGATCCTTAAAATATCTGAGGCCGTATAATCTATACTTTCATAAGTATCAAAATCCACTTCTTGACCTTCGTGTACTGAAAACGCGATTATTTCCTCCCCATCAAACAACACTTGCTTTGATGACAAATTTTTAATAATCTCAGCCAAGTTGTCTGAAGGAAGATATGATGCATTAATCATCACATTTTCTTCAAGCTCTATCATAGGCCACTTATCTGAAAGATACTCTTCTGTTACTGTTGAGGTAGTTGAACCTAGCACAAATTCCCATTTTTCACGTATAGTCATAATACCTATGCGCAAGTCTGCAACAGGTTTTGTGTACGTGAATGGTAAAAGCTGATTGCGTACGTTTCCGTCAAAAAGGATAAAGTTCATGGATTAGATTTTAGTCTCTACATAAAGCGCATGAGACAGATAGACTTAAAGATAAAACTTATTGAAAACGAAGTTACTTATTATTTACGAGGCTTCTTTACTAAAAGTGTCCACTCAAAGTTAAACTCAGACACTTGCACACCATCTTTGTTTGTCCCTACAGCTTTCATCCAGCAAGTTTGCCCTTCTCCTGTAGCTACTGCATTTGCTATAGCTTGTTTAATAGCTAGACCATCATCACATACAAATTGAATTCTTCCTGTAGCTTTTTTTGTAAAGCTTGCATTATTGTTTGCAACAAGCATTGATATTTTCTGACCGCTTTCTTGTATGTGAGCAATCACTAAAGCTCCCGTAGCAAGCTCTGCAGCCATGCCTTGTACTGCCCAGAACATACTATTAAAAGGATTTTGATTAATCCATCTGTGTTTTACAGAAGTCGTACAAGAATTAGGAGAAAGTTTTTTTACACGTACTCCAGTAAGCCACGCAGATGGAAGCTTAAACATTGTGAACGTGTTGAATTTACCAGGTAAGGGGAATGACATAATATCTTATTTGAGGCAAAAATAGGCAATAAAAAAGGTTCCCAAATGAGAACCTTTTAAGAAAGAATATATAAATTTTTAATTATCTATTAACTGTATTTTTAAGTAACTCCCTATACCCGTACCTGTGGACCCTACAGGATTAGCAAGAAGTACAAAATCACCTGATGCAAATCCAAAATCATAAACCTTACCTGCTGTTAGCTCTGCAATACCTGTATATGTCTTTGCACTTCCCACGGCTCCAGTTCCATTCACCTCTTCCCTAGGCATTGAAAATCTCATTATCCAAGATCCTGTATCATCCATTAAACCTGCTACATAATTAGTGCTAGCTGTAGAATAACCTGAAATGGTTAACGTAATCGTAACTTCATAAATTCCAGTAATAGGTGCAGTAAAACTACTAGTAGCAATATCAAAATCTCCTCCCGCATCTATAAGTTCTGTCATTGTATTAATCTTATATATACCATTAGCATTTGGTGTATTGATCGACAGACGAGAATCAAAATCTGTAAGCAGCCTCCCTCTAAAGTTACCCAGCAAACTACTAAGTTGCTTCTTCACATTACCATCATTATCTATTACTAAAGGAACATCATCTGTAGATGAACTAGCTACTGCATCGCGTACTCGCAAATCACCATTTACATCTAACATGGTAGTAGGATTTGCAGTATTAACTCCTACTTGAGACCATATTATTTGAGATAATAATAGGCCAAAAATAAATAAGGGGTTTCTTAAGATATGTCTCGTTTGCATGACTATTTGATTGTAAAAAGCCTTAAGTAGCTTTAGTAGTGCAAATTTAACAAGCATTAATAATTGTTAAATTTTAAAAAGTCGCAAACTAAAATCTTTAGACAAAAGAACAATTTTACAAGCTGTAATACGCAACGCCACTCTAATTACAAGACATTAGTTATTTATTTCACCTAAAATAAGCAAATTGTAAAACCTTAAATAAAAGTTAATTTTTAGTACTATGCGTAACAAAGTACCTTTTTTTAGACATATATTTGCATAAGACATTAATAGACTATGGAAACTAGCATTACAACACATCAAAAAAATATAGGTACTTTAATACACCTATCTACATTCTCTAAATACTTGTTTCCTTTTGGGAATTTTATTGCACCTCTCATTTTATGGAGCGCTCAAAAAAGGAATGCCGCATTTATAGATAAGCATGGTAGGGATGCCATCAATTTTCAACTAAGTATCCTCTTATACCTCATTGCTTTAGTTGTAATTAGCATTCCATTCTTTATTTATTTCGCAATAAGTGCAGGTAGTGGAAGCGAGAGTTTACTCACAAATGGTTATATAAATGACCCGAGTGATTTTGCAGACTTAGGAGGATTTCTTATTACCGCAATAGTGGTTGCCATTCTTGCATTAGGAATTTTTCTAGTAGAAATTATTTCGGTGATTTCGGCAGCAGTTAAGGCATCACAAGGAGAAATATATCAGTTTCCGCTTACTATCAACTTTATTTCTGCGGCTTCGGTTTCAGATTCTGGAGAGACTCAAGAGACTTCATCACCTATTGAGGATAAAACGGTAGTTTAATATATGAGTTACGCTTTCGCGAAAGCGTAAAAAAAGAAAAATCATCAATCAATCAATCAATCAATCTCCCGTTAGTTATTGGGACAAAAACGAACAGTTTAATGCATTTAAAAATGAAAATCTATGAAGATTGAAAACACCAAAGCGCAGATGCGTAAGGGCGTGCTAGAGTATTGTATCCTCTCTGTATTAAAAGACGAGGATGCCTACGTAGCAGAGATCTTAGGCACACTTAAAGACGCTAAGTTGCTGGTGGTGGAAGGAACGATATACCCACTACTTACACGACTCAAAAATGCTGGCTTGCTCAATTATCGCTGGGAAGAATCTACCAGCGGGCCGCCACGTAAATATTACGGACTTACCGAAACAGGTAAAATATTTTTAAAAGAACTCTCAACCACTTGGGATGAGTTACAGACCGCAGTAACGGTAGTAACCGCCACTAAAACCGCAACAAAATGAATAAGACAGTAAACATAAATTTAGCAGGGGTTTTCTTTCACGTAGATGAGGATGCTTACGGTAAATTACAGAGATATCTTGCTGCCATCAAACGTTCTTTTGAAGGCGTACAAGGGGAAGACGAAATCATAGCAGATATAGAAGCGCGTATCTCAGAACTTTTTTCTGAACGCATTAAAGACGAACGCCAGGTCATAAGCACTAAGGAGCTTGACGAGGTTATCGCTATTATGGGACAACCAGAAGATTATATGGTAGATGACGATATTTTTGAAGACACAGCATCTTCTCAAAAATCATCTAGCCGCTCTTCAAATAAAACGCAACAAGCTAAGCGCATCTCAGATCGCAGATTTTTTAGAGACACAGATAATGCTTACATAGGTGGTGTATCTAGCGGTATGGCGCATTACATGGGACTTGATCCTTTGTGGGTACGTGTAGGATGGGTATTACTTATCGCTCTTACTTGGTTTACACTAGGTGGAACGGCTCTTATATATCTTGCGTTATGGGTATTTGTACCTGAAGCACAATCTACGGCAGATAAACTCGCAATGCGGGGAAAGGCTGTTAACATTGACAATATCACAGAAAAAGTAAAAGAAGGATTTGAAAATGTTGCAGACACGGTTAAGAATGTAGATTACGATAAGTACGGTAATAAGGTTAAAAATGGTGCTCAGGGAGTTTTTGGGACTTTAGGAAAGATCATCATGTTCTTCTTTAAAATCATTGCAAAAATTGTGGGCGTACTATTAATAATCACGGGTGCTACAGTGGTTATTTCACTATTAATCACATTACTTACTGGAGGAGTGGTAGATATTTTTACTCCTAACTTAGCAGACATGCCGTGGATTTCTAATGATACAGGTTTACCTATCTGGCTTATGTTACTCCTCGTATTATTTGCAGTAGGTATTCCATTTTTCTTCTTGTTTTACCTAGGATTAAAAATTCTTTCTTCTAACGTAAAATCAATGCCTTTAAGTGCCAAACTGAGTTTACTAGGGCTATGGCTTATCGCATCAATTACCATAGGAGTATTCTCTGTAAAACAGGCTATACAATATTCTAACCTTGAGTCATCAAAAGTGACTACTACAGAGACACTCGCTATAACAAAGAACGATACGCTACGTATCAAAATGAGAGGAAGCGAGCGTTTTGACATCCCTTTCGGGAGGTCTTCTCAGTATGTACAGCTTATTAATAGCAATACAGAAGATGTAGCTGTGTATAGAAATGTACGTCTTATAGTACGATCTACTCGTGACAGTCTTGCATATGTGCAAACAGTGAAGAGAACAAAAGGCTCATCTTATGACGTTGCAAAGGAACAAGCAGAAGCCATGATACTCAACTATGATCTATCTGATAACGAACTAGCCATCGATGGTTTTTTTACTGGAGAAAGAGAAGCTCAATATAGACACGTAAGGCCTAGTGTAGAAATCATTGTTTACTTACCAGAAGGAGCTACGCTTATTGCTGATGAGAACACCTACTCCTATCATAAAAACGATAGACAGTCTCGTGATATTCTAGATAATGGTGATGAAGAAAAATTTCTTACCGTAGGTAATGGCAAACTTATGTGCAGCACTTGCCCAGAAGATCGTGACAATGATGATGATAATTCTTGGCAACAGTCTGATGATAATGACGCTTGGGAAGAACGTAGTTATAGAGAAGGTGAAGATACACCAGCATGGGAGACAAATAATCAAGCTCCTGATGCTCCAGATACTCCCGATGCTCCAAAAAGCAAAGATCCTAATATAGCTCCTACTCCTCCAAAGCTCCTAGTACAGTAGGAGACGATAATTAGTTCTGGCTTTAGTGAAAGCCACATAAACACTACCAATCAACCAATCAGTGCGCTTGCAAAATCTCAACATTCAATCTGTTGAGATTTCTGCAACGTACAATCCATCTATATTATGAAAACTTTTTATGCTACGCTTTTTGCAATTTCTACAGCTATATCTGGTATTGCTCAAGAGGATTTAAATAAAATGGACAGTCTCATCACTAGCGGACATTTTAAAGAAATGTCAAGTGTTGTCATAGCCCATAAAGGAAAAATCATCTTTGAGAATTACTATAATGATGCAACAGCCGCTACCTTACATAATACTAGATCTGCAACAAAATCAATTACTGGCACCTTAATAGGAGCACTTATTAATGATGGTAAATTATCATCTACACAAGAACCAGCCTGGAAATACGCTCAGGTAAAAAATCTTCAAAACCCAGATCCTCGTAAAGAAAAAATTACCATCGAGAGCCTACTTACAATGTCATCTATACTTGAATGTGATGATTGGAATGATATTTCTCGTGGTCAAGAAGAAAAAATGTACCTCCTTGAAGATTGGGTAAAATTCTATTGGGATTTACCTGTCAAGGGGTATCCAGAGTGGGAAAATAAACCAGAAGATAGTCCTTACGGTCGAGATTTTAGCTACTGTACTGCTGGAACCGTTGCCTTAGGGGATGTGATTAATACAATTTCAGGTTCCTTAGAAACATATGCAGAAACTGCACTTTTCTCAAAGCTGGGCATTACAGATTATCACTGGCAGCTTACTCCTACAGGAATCCCTATGACTGGCGGTGGCCTAGGTCTTAAGAGTAAAGATTTCATTAAGATTGGACAACTTTATCTCAACAACGGTAACTGGAAAGGAGAGCAAATTATTAGTTCCGCTTTCGCGAAAGCGTCTAAAGAACCAAAAGCCGCTATGGGAAGTCCAGATTATGAATACGGATACTTATGGTGGATAGGAGAGTTTGGAAAAGACAAAAAAGAGACTGGATATTTTATGCTAGGTAATGGGGGAAACAAAATTGCCGTATTTGACGAACTAGACCTTGTTGTAGTTCTCACAAGTTCGCTTTTTACTAAAGGTATAGAAGCACACAATCAAACAGCCGAACTACTCAACACCTTTATCATTCCCGAAATTCAAAAAATAAACTAGTTATGAATGCACTTAAAAATTTATTCTGGATCCTACTATTAATCCCATTATTAGGAGTAGCACAGGTTTCTAAAGACAGTGGCCTTTACAAGGAGATTCTAGCTACAGATGCTGCACTTTTTGAGTCCTACAATACGTGTGACCTCGAGACTCATGCATCACTCATATCAGAAGATTTAGAGTTCTACCATGATAAAGGAGGACTGGCTACAAGCAAGGAAGAGTATATGACCTCTATGAAGGCAAATATATGTGGCAAGGTAGAAAGAATACTTACTCCAGATACTTTTGAGGTGCATGAGATCAAGGATTTTGGAGCCATAGCTTTAGGGAAGCACAGTTTTCATAACCTTATGGAAGACAGCTATTCTGAACCTAGTAAGTTTATCACCATATTTAAAAAAACAGATAAGAAATGGATAATAACGCGAGTAATAAGCCTACACTAGTCATCTATTTGCAACTCATCCGTTAAAAACTACAGTTGAGTAAGTTACGCTTTCGCGAAAGCGGACTTATCTACATCTTTACATCATCAATCAAAACAATCAATATTTCATCAATCTAAAACCAACCATCATGACAACACTTATCAAATTTATCATCGGAATTCTCGTCGCTACACTCGTAACTTCTTGTCAGTTTGACCTCAACTTAGGTCAATTACAAGGCAATGGAAATGTAGTTACAGAAGATTTAAATATCACAGAAGACTTCAACGAAGTCTCAGCTGGCGACGGATGGGAAGTTTTTCTAGAAAAGGGAAACTCAAACTCTGTGATTTTAGAAGCAGATGAAAACATAGTAAACGCTGCCGATATTTATGTAAATGACGGCAAGCTCAAAATCTATAGTGATAAGAGTATAGGTAGCGCTACCTCAAAAAAGGTTTTTGTAACCTACTCAGAAAACCTAACCGAAGTGAGTGTAAACAGTGGTGCTAGTCTTACTACAAAAGAAGCGCTCACTGGAGATGAAATAGATCTAGACGCATCATCTGGAGGAACTTTACGTGTTGAGGTTACTGTAAATGACGTAGAGACCAACGTAAGTAGCGGCGGTGTAGTACGCATCTCGGGGACAGCAAATCGTGTAGATGCATCTGTTTCTAGTGGTGGCGTAGCAAGAATAAGCAAGCTCAAATCTGTATCTGCTATCGCAGATGCTTCTTCTGGAGGAGTGATGGATGTATATGCATCACAAGATCTAAGAGCAGATGCATCATCAGGTGGTGTCATAAATTATTATGGGAAGCCAGCAAACGTAGATAAACCAAAGGAAAGTTATTCTGGAGGTATCATACGCTCAAAGGATTAAATACTACCTCATCAATCAAATCAATACACAACAAAGGCTCGATATCATCGAGCCTTTGTTATTTTACAAATACAAGTTGAGCTTATAACTCACCTTTTATCTGTAAGAATTGCGCTTGAAGCATCGCCATTTTCTCTTCAAGTCCATCTGCAAGTTCTGGCACTCTGTGGTAAAACACATAGCGTATGCGCCACAGTTCTTTCACTTCCTTGATAGGGAATTCAAGATCATCTATATTCTTATGATCTGCACGTAGTGTTATGGTATTTCCTGACAGATAGCATCGTCTCAATACGAGCTGATCTTCAAATACAGCGAGTACTAGATGACCATTATTTAGCTTCTTATAGACATCTTTTGGGATCATCTCCCCTATTACAATATCCTTAGGAAAAAGCCCTTTGTCATTACTACTCATCTCTAGATTATCTACCGTAAATGCTCTGAATTCCTTTTCAGGATTGATAGGTAACTGTAATACTTGCATATCACTTACAAATGCTTCTTTATCATTATAGAGAAGATATTCTTTTGCGTTTTTTGACGTTATGCAAGGAATACTTGCAAAGGCTTGCTTTGTGATGATCTCATGATCTGTTGTAAGATTTGCTTTGAATTTGAGCAAACTATTTACCGTAAGCTCTTTTGTGAGCAAGTCATCGATAGGTATGCTAAAATAATTAGCAATTTTAATAATAGTATCTATTTTGGGTTCACTCCTACCTTCCTCATAAGCCCCTAACGTCCCTCTTTTCAGGTCAAACAGCTCTGCAAACGACTGCTGACTTAATGTCTTGACAGTTCTAATCTTTCGTATGTTTTTTCCAAAAAATGACATATTTTGCTAATTTTATTTGCAAATTATAAATTTATCTGTATATTTACCTAACAATTTTAGCAAAAAGAATTCACTTTTGCTAATTTATTTAGCTTTTTCGCGAAAGCGTAATTGCATCATCAAACATTCATCAATCAAAAATCAATCATTATGACCACTTTAATTATTTACATCCTGAGCCAGTTATAAACAATTGGGAATTTACAGAGACAAGTTTTCGTATTATTAACCTTCCAACGCATTGGAATACAACATCAACACTCTTTATGAAGAACCATTTTAATATAACACGAGATTTTTTACTGGAACTTAACTTTAATATTACCACAGAAAATACAGAAGATGGTATTATGGTAGTACAAAAAGAAAACTCAGGAATTAAAAATCTCATTCTAGGCGTTGCTCCTCCTATCTTAATCATAGAGCAGTTTATTTTTACCATAAATAACCAGTCTGAAAAGATTTTCAAAAGTCTGCTACAAAAAAACCGCGATATCATTCATGGCGCATTTGTTCTAGATGAGACAGGGAAGAAAGTAATATTTAGAGATACCTTACAAATAGAAAATCTAGATTTAAACGAACTAGAAGGAAGCTTAAACTCGCTCAGTTTATTAATGAGTGAATACTCAGATCACATTATTGAATTTTCAAAATACTAAAACACAACGTTATGAACATATTTAAAAGACTTTTTAAAATAGGCCAGGCAGAAGCAAATGCTTCTATTGATAACATGGAAGATCCTATTAAAATGACCGAGCAAGGCATAAGAGATATGAAAGAAGATCTTGCCAAAAGTGTAGAAGCAATGGCTCAAGTAAAAGCAATGGCTATCCGTTCTAAAAACGAGCGAGATGAGCACCAGGAAAAAGCAAAAGATTATGAAAGCAAAGCAATTGCAATACTTAAAAAAGCGCACGCAGGATCTATGGAAGCTACAGATGCAGACCGTCTAGCAAAAGAGGCGCTTGCCAAAAAAGAAGAAGCACAAGCGCATGCAGATCGCGCTGGTGAAGACACCACAAAATTTGAAGGAAATGTAGCCCAGCTGCAATCTACTATCCAGACTATAAAAGATAATATAGGCAACTGGGAGAATGAGCTTAAAACACTTAAAGCAAGAGTAAAAGTAAGCTCTGCCACTAAGAATGTAAACAAGCAAATGGCTGCTCTTGACAGCACTGGGACCGTAAGTATGCTAGAACGTATGAAGGAAAAAGTAGCTCAAGAAGAGGCACTTGCAGATGCTTATGGCGATATTGCAAATGCAAATAAAAGTATAGACGACGAGATTAATGCAGCAGCAGATACTAGCAAAGAAAAAGTAGATGACGAGCTTGCAAAGCTTAAGGAACAACTAGGTCTCGACAAGGACAAAGCATAAGGACGCACCGCATTGTGTTCCCGACACTTTGGATTATGAACCATTAAAACCACCAACCATTGGATAACTTTATAAATCTTATATTTTCTGAAGTCAACATCATACTAAGTGTGTTGCTTATTCTTCTTGTAATCTATTGGGTCCTTACCTCATTAACAGGTATTGATTTTGATTATGACTTGGATATCGACATTGACGTAGATATTGATGCAGATCTTGACCTAGATATCAACACTGTTGACCCTGGGAGCATGGATTTTGAAGATATCTCAAGTGCAGAAGTAGACAAGACTCACGTAGTAAACAAACGCCGAAAGCCTCTTAAATGGTGGCAAGTATTCTTGATTTATTTCAATTTTGTAGGCCTACCGTTTATGTTCACTTTTACTGCATGGGTATTTTTATGGTGGCTTTCTACGCTTGTGAGCACTAGCATCACTGGAAGTTATGCAAATAGCTTTGGATACATATTAATGTTTATATGTATGATTCCTGCGCTATTTTTTACTAAAATTTTAACCACTCCATTCAAGTCCTTTTTTAAGCATCTTAACAAGGATGGAGATAAAGCGACAGATTTTTTAGGCCGTAATGCTATACTTTTATCTACCATTTCTGAAGACAAAATGGGAAATGCAGAAGTACTCGCAGATGGTAACCCAATGAATATCTATGTGAAATCACTGGATGGGTCAGAATTACGCTTTCGCGAAAGCGTGCTTATCATCAAACAATCAGCAGATAAGAATTACTTTTTAGTCAGTAAATATTAATTTAGGCGCAACATTGCGCAACAATAATCAATCAAAACCAAAATCATCATTCTATGGAAAACCTCCCATCTATTGCTATCGCCCTTGTTGTGGGAATTGTGGCACTCATTGTTATTTACTTTCTCATCATTGCGATGTTTTACAAAAAAGTACATCAAGGTCAAGCCTTGGTCCGTACTGGATTTGGCGGAACAAAAGTCGCAACAGACAAGGGACTTTATGTAGTTCCAGTATTCCACCGTGTAGAAGTAATGGACGTTTCGGTAAAAAAGATCCAAATTGAACGTCTCGCTACCGAAGGTCTTATCTGTAAGGATAACATGCGTGCAGATATTAAAGTGGCATTTTTCGTTCGTGTAAATAACGAAGTGGAGTACATCAAAAAAGTGGCACAAACGATTGGTGTAGAAAGAGCTTCGCGTCAAGAAACACTTGAGGATCTTTTTGAAGCAAAATTCTCTGAAGCGCTTAAAACCGTAGGTAAGAAATTTGACTTTATACAGTTGTATGAATCCCGTCGTGAGTTTCGTGATGAAATTGTAGATATCATCGGTACAGATCTAAATGGTTATACACTAGAAGATTGTGCAATCGATTATCTTGAGCAAACGTCTGTTTCTTATTTAAAAGCAGATAATATTCTTGATGCAGAAGGTATCAAAAAGATCACAGATCTTACTGCTGCACAAAACGTGCAATCTAACCTGATTAAACGTGATGAGGAAAAAACCATCCGCAAGCAAGATGTAGAAGCTCGTGAAGCAATCCTTGAACTAGACAAACAACTTGCCGAAAAAGAAGAACAACAACTCCGTGAGATTGCAAATATCAAGTCTCGTGAAGGTGCAGAAACTTTAAAGGTAGCAGAAGAAGAAAGACTAAAATCTGAAACGGCTCGTATCGCTACAGAAGAAAAAGTAAAAGTTGCCGAAGAAAATATGCAACGCCAGATTATCGTTGCCGAAAAGAACAAGCAACGTACCGAGGCTGTTGAAACTGAACGCGTGGAAAAAGACCGTTTACTAGAAGCAACCGAAAGAGAACGCGTAGTTACACTAGCTCAGATTGAAAAAGAGAAAGTAGTAGAGGTTGAGAAAAAGAACATTCAAGATGTGATAAGAGACCGCGTAGTTCTTGAAAAAGGAGTGGTTGAAGAGCAGGAGAATATGAAAGATATTGAGGCTTTCAAAACTGCAGATCGTAACAAACAAGTTACCATCACAAATGCTGAAAGTGCTGCTCAAGAAGATTTGATTAAAACCATCAAAGCTGCTGAGGCATCTAAAGAAGCTGCTAAGCAAAAAGCTGAAGAAATTAATATCGAAGCGCTTGCACATAAAGAAGCAAGTGAAAAAGAAGCAGATGCACGTAAGATTCTTGCCGAAGCACAAGCTAAGGAAGAAGCAACCGTAGGTATGTCTGAGGCGCAAGTAATGCACGCTAAGGCAGATGCAAACGAGCGTCAAGGTATTGTAGAAGCGACTATCATTGAGAAGAAGGCACTTGCAGAAGCAGCCGGAATCCAAGCAAAAGCAGAAGCAAAACGCCAAGACGGACTTGCAGAGGCAGATGTAATCAAAGAGAAAGCCCTTGCAGATGCTGCGGGAATCGAAGAGAAGGCAAATGCAATGAAGAAACTTGACGGTGTAGGTAAAGACCACGAAGAGTTTAAACTACGTCTTGATAAAGAACTTCAAGTTGACCTTGCTGAAATCAATATCCAGAAAGATATTGCAGATGCTCAAGCACAAGTTATTGGTGATGCACTTAAAGCTGCAAACATTGATATTGTAGGTGGTGAGACCATGTTCTTTGACCAGATTATCGGGCAAATTACAAAGGCCAAAGGATACGACAGACTAGTGAAGCATTCTGACACCGTGCATGAGGTAAAAGATGCCATTTTAGGTAGTGATGATGTAAAAGGAAACTTGCTTGAAAAAGTAAAAGAATTTGCAGATAAGTACGGCATCTCTTCTGAGGATCTTAAGAATGTGACCATCGCAAATCTTTTGATGGATTTAAAATCTAAGTCTTCAGATAATGATGAGCAAACCTTATTCAGCAACCTATCTAACCTTGCAAAGGGACTTGGGTTATCTGATAAGAAGTTGAGATAAATTGACAGGGGCGCAATACTTTGCGCCCCATTGTCATTAAACTTATATGACTCCAAAAAGATATAATCGACAATCTAGACGCCTTAAAGGCTATGATTATAGTAATAAAGGCAGGTACTTTATTACTATCGTCACTAAAAATCGATTACGACTTTTTGGAAAAATAAGTAATGGTCAAATGAAATTGAATGCCTTCGGAGAAATCGCAAGAAGAGAATGGCTTAAAACCATTGAGATGCGTACAAATATTTCTCTTGGTGAGTATATTATAATGCCCGATCATATTCATCTTGTCTTTCATATTGAAGAAAAAATAGAACAACCTAATTTTTTACAAAAAGAGCTAGAAAGAATAAGCGGCGCTGTGCAAGGAAAACATAAGATCAAACATCACTCTGTGAGCACAGTAATCAGAGGTTATAAAGCCGCAATTACCAATCAAGTTAAGCAATTCATCCATTCACTTGACACTAGAGATATTGAGCCTTTAGTCCCAGAACCAGATCATCAGGTATTAGGGTCAGTAGACTTATCTAAAAGTATATGGGTTAGGGGATATCACGATATAATCATCCCAAATGACAGAGCATATGACAATATCAGTCAATATGTAAAAGATAATCCCAAAAAATGGGACAAAAAGTAACACTGAACTCTCCTAAAGAGACTATCAGAAAGACATTGCTGTCTTGACAGCACATCAAGGTAAAGGAAAGTGCGAAGCTGCTAGGGCAGCGTAGCAAGGGCGCAATGCATTGCGCCCAAATTCAGAAACTATGGCAAACGAAACTCCAGATACACAACCTAAAGCATCACAGTCACTAGACGGCGGTACTTATGAGATCATACAAGGTAGACTGCAAAAGCAGAAAATCGATCTCCAAGAGCGCCTTCAAAAACTGAATGAGGAACGTAAAGATGTCTTTGGCTCTCTTGAGACAAAGCTCATTGCAAATGATCGTATCAATACAGAAAATAACTGTATTGCTCGTGACATCGTTTCTCTCAATAATCTATGCCTTTTTGGATATAATGTGCATTTTGGATTGCGCACAGACATTCACTTGAGTGATGTTTTTAGTGCTTATGAGTTTAAAGACAATCGTTTTGAGCCAAGACCACTAGCATTACTAGAAGATGATATTTTTCTTCTTGATTTTGCAAATCTATACAAGTACTACCGTAATACTATTTTCTCAAAGTTTGCCATCATCGGGAATTACCTCTACATGGTGTTTCAGCTAAGTGATAGTGTTACAGATATTAAAACATTTAAGTGGCTTATAAGCGATGACACCTTAAAATACGTAGATAATCGTAGTGAACATGAATACAAGTTTCCAAAACAACATGATTTTAAATGGTTAGAAGCTACGCGCGATATGCATCGTTATGGTGTGCACGCACACGTTTCTATACTTGACAAGGTGTTTGTAGAAACCATAGGTGGTGATCTTACTATTAAAATAGAGGACAATACAGAAGAAGGAAAAGGAATCCTTGACGAACCTGTGGAGCACATCGACCAGACACTTGATGACGGGCAATACCGTTATGCAGATCTTGGTAATTTACTGGCGCTTGAGATCAAACCTTTTCAAGAGGAAGCTCGTTATTTTTTCTATAATCACAAACTCAAGCAAGTTCAAAAAATACAGAGTGTAAAAGACACTTGTGTACTACTACCAGATGATCAAGGTATCATTTTCCCGACAGGGTACTACTTACAAACGGGAGAGTATAACATCTTTGATAATGCAATCCCAAACGTAAAATTTCAAGAGAAAATCAGTTCGCCTAACGGAGAAGATTTCTTGTATGTTTTTTACTCCCCAGAGGCAGGACTTTACAACTTGATGTCATACAATGTGATTACTCAAGAAATTAAAACTCCTATTATCTGTAATGGATTTACCGTATTAAAAAATGGCGAACTCAGCTATTTTAAAACCGAAAATGAGCAAACCAAGCATCACGTCATACAGATCTGGCAAACCCCATTTTTAAAGGGCGATTATATGCCCTCTCAACACGAGGACACGCTACTGTATAAAATAGGAAATAAAGATATCGTAAAAGCAATGGCTGAGGTTAACGGCCTTGTCACGCTACTCAACAAGGAGGATAATTACGATGGATTATATAGTGATCTAGCCAAGTTTTCTAAAGATATTCTTGACGCCTATTACTGGCTTCCAGAGCCAGAAACGCAACAGCTTAACATACCACTTACTGAGATAAACGGAGCTGCAAATGCAGCAATCGATGAATTTGAAAAAGTAGTCCAACTTAAGCGTAATGCTGCCAAGCAAACGCAAGAGATTCAGAAAAAGGCTGATGAGATTTTTGGTAAAATAAAAAGCACTTCTTTCAAATCTATCAATGATTTTGTGGCATTGCTCACACAGCTGCGATCGTTACGTGGCGAGACCATCTCGTTAAATGACATACGCTATGTAGATCCCACTTTCGTGAAAACGTTAGAGGAAGAAATCGCGGTACAGACCCAAAAGATCTCAGAGAAGTGTGTACAGTTCTTACTAGACGACAAAGCTTTAAAACCTTATCATGAAGCGGTAGCTGAAAAGAAAGGCGAAATGGAAAAGATCAAGAAAGTGATCGAAGCCAAAAAGCTTGAAGAAGAAGTAAATCAGATTGCCACAGATCTAGAACTACTTATCGATATCGTGTCTAACCTTGATATAGAAGACACCTCCCACTCTACTAAAATTATTGATGATATCTCGCTCATTTTTGCGACTATCAATCAGTTGAAGGCTGGGATTAAGAATAAGAAAAAATCACTAGGAAGTGCAGAGGCGCAAGCAGATTTTGCTGCGCAGCTTAAGCTTATTGATCAGAGTATCATAAACTACCTAGATATTGCCACCACGCCAGAAAAGTGTGATGAGTTCCAGACTAAAATCTCTATCCAGCTAGAAGAGCTAGAAGGGAAGTTTGCAGATTGGGATGAGTTTATCACGCTTATAATTGAAAAGCGCGAGGAAGTGTACGGAGCTTTTGAAGCACGTAAAAATGCTCTTGTAGAAAAACGCAATAAAAAGGCGATGGCATTAAAAAATGCCTCAGAACGTATCTTGAAAGGCGTACGTAAAAAAGCCGAAAGCTTTAAAACAGCTTCGGAAATAAACGGATATTTTGCCGCAGATCTTATGATCAATAAGGTGCGCGATATCGTACAGCAACTTAAGGAGCAAGAAGACACTGGAAAGGCAGAAGAGATCGAGACTGGACTTAAAACAGCTCGTGAAGATGCATTGCGCAAACTCAAAGACAAACTAGATCTCTATGAAGATGGAGATACGGTTATAAGACTTGGTAAGCATAAATTTGGTGTAAACAAGCAACCACTTGATCTCACTATTGTGCTCAAAGATGGTGCGCTTAATTATCACCTTACGGGCACAGATTTTTACCAAGAACTCTCAAATGAAACGCTTCTCGCTTCCCGCCATATTTGGAATCAAGAGTTTGTGTCAGAAACTAGCGAGGTGTATCGCAGTGCGTACTTGGCTTATAAATTATTCAACAAACTTGACAAAAAATCACTTCTAGAAGCTGGCGATGATGCGCTGCTTACGATTGTGCAAGAAGAAAGTCGCAATGACTATGCAGAGGGTTATATTAAAGGCGTACACGATGTAGATGCCTCAAAAATTTTAAAGGTACTCGTACACAAACACAACGAGCTAGGGCTACTCACCTACGCACCAGAAATTAGGGCGTACGCTCAGTATTTCTGGAACAGCATTGAAGATAGCACTAAAAAAACGCTAGATCAAACGATCAAGGCTTCGGGAGAGGTGTTACAGTTTTTTCCAGATGCAAAGGAATACCAATTTATCGTTGAGACTTTAAGTGAGGAGATACACGCTTTCGCGAAAGCGGAATCCCTTTTCTCACCAGATTTGAGTCAAACTATAGCAAAATACATTTTTGACGAATTACAAGAAGACACAGATTTTGTGCGTAGTAGCGTTGCTGTGCGATTGAAAGACGCTTTCGCGAAAGCGTTAAAGCAACAACAAGCAGATCTTAAGTTTAAGAGAAGTTATGAATCACTACCTAACTTCAAGGGAAAAGTTCAACTTGTAAAACAATGGGTAACGGCATTTGTACGTACTCAAGAAAGTGTCACAGACCTACGCTATGTAGATGAAGTAGTGTGTTTGTTACTCTGTGAAGATGAGTCGATTCTAAAAACAAAAGCGGCTTCTCCAAATGAAAAAATCGCTGGCTTAAGCGGTGATCACAGCACAATAACCGAAGGTGTTTTTGCTTTTAATTATCATGACTTTACGGCGAGACTCAACTTATTTGTAACAGAGCAAGTACCCGCTTTTGAAACATTTAAGAAAGCAAAACACGAGGTTACTGAAACGCTGAAAGAAAATTTAAAACTCGACGAATTTAAACCAAGAGTGCTTACATCCTTCGTGCGTAACAAGCTGATTGACCAAGTGTATTTCCCATTGTTTGGTGACAACCTTGCAAAGCAATTAGGAACCGTAGGCGATAATAAACGTACCGACCGTATGGGTATGTTGCTACTTATCTCGCCTCCTGGGTATGGTAAAACTACCCTGATGGAATATATAGCAAACCGTCTAGGACTTGTTTTTGTAAAAATTAACGGCCCAGCGATAGGTCACGAAGTAACCTCTGTAGATCCAGAAAGTGCCACAAATAGTGCCGCTCGTGAAGAACTTAAAAAGCTGAACGTAGCTTTTGAAATGGGGAATAATGTGATGCTATATCTAGACGATATACAGCACTGTAATCCTGAGTTTTTACAAAAATTCATATCGCTATCTGATGGTACACGTAAGATTGAAGGTGTATATAATGGTAAGTCCAAAACTTATGATCTGCGCAGTAAGAAATTCTGCGTGATTATGGCAGGTAACCCATATACGGAGAGTGGTGATAAATTCCGCATACCAGATATGCTTGCAAACAGGGCAGACATTTATAACCTGGGGGATATTATAGGAGATACAGAGCATCTATTTAAGCTGAGTCTTATTGAGAATTCGCTCACTGCAAATCCGCTATTGCAGCAGTTAAGTAGTAGTCATTTTGAAGATGTGTATACCTTAATAGACCGCATAGAAAATGGGATGCAGGACAGTCAGCTCAAAGGAAATCACACCGCGCAAGAAGTGGCAGATTATACAAAAGTACTAGAAAAGGTAATCACCATACGCAACACAGTACTTAAGGTAAATGCAGAGTACATACGTAGTGCCGCGCAAGAAGATGCCTACCGCACAGAACCTTCTTTTAAACTTCAAGGGTCATACCGTGATATGAATAAACTCGTAGCCAAAGTGGTTCCTATAATGAACGACACAGAGCTGGCTACCTTACTCCTATCACACTATGAAAGCGAGTCGCAAACACTCACCTCAAGCGCAGAAGCAAACCTCCTAAAGTACCGCGAACTCATAAATGCGCTAGACGAAACACAAGCCACTCGCTGGAACACAATGAAAGAAACCTTTGTAAAAAATAATAAACTCAAAGGTTTTGGAGACAAAAACGAGATGGCACAAGTGCTCTCTCAAATGATGGAATTCACAGAGAATTTAAAAGGGATAAAAAAGGCGCTTGAGAAGGGGTTGTAGCGGTAAGCTTTGGCTTTGGCTCTGCCTATAAATAAGATAATGTTTTTTGATGGTTCATAAAATATCCCACAGCAAAAAAGACTAGATTTTCTATGAGAAAAAACTCAGATATCATATTTTTTGTATTCACAATAGTAATTCTCCATTATTTGATTGAACTAATTTATCGTGTAACTTTTTCTAGTATAGTCTATGATTTCTCTTGGAAAAGACTTGAAAGAACAGCCATAAATATGAGCGCATATCATTTAGTGTTTAATATTTTTCAGATACCTGCATTACTAGTATTAAGAGTAAACATTAAAAGCGCTAAAACTGCACTCTTTATTAATCTCTTATTTGTTGGATTTTTTTGTGTTTTTTGGATGAAAGCCGGTATTCTAAATAATCAATGGCAGCTTCAGCATAATGTTAGCTTATTTATTTCTTCTTTAATAATATTCATAATATCCATTTTCTACCTACCAAGATTTATGAAAGGCTAGCAAGTGTAATTATCATTTTCTACCAGGGCAAAACATCTCCCCTATCCCCTCTTCAAAGAGGGGAACACTCAGAGGGCTTTGTATTTTGCGAAGCAAAATACAAAGTCTTAAACCACGACAGTGTCCCTCTTTGAAGAGGGAGTCAGGGAGATGTTAGCAAGAGTAATAAACGAATTTAATCTCTTGGAGGTAGTTATTTTGAGAAGTACATATATAGAAGTAAACCTCCTATTATATAGAGAAGCACACCAAAAAGCGAAATAATATTATAGCTCCTAATTTTCTTAATATATCCGAGCTGAGAGAAACGTTTATAGTTATCATCTTCATTTGAAAGAAAATTTACAATACCAAATGGGAAAAATAGATAGAATAACTTCAACGATAATTCTAAGGGTTCATTCATTCTTTTCTCTGCAAATGATAATTTTTGAATGAGTTTTTCATCATCAATTGTATGAGCATTAGAAAACTTCAAACGAATTTTTAATTCATCAACCGTCATTTTCTTCTTGACTAAATAATCAATTATTTGCTCAACACTTTTATCATAGAAATATGAGATGCGCACAGAATCCATTTGAATTGAAGTGATTTAATTTAATAAGTTTCAAAAATAAGATTTTTGAAGTCGTAAGTAATTCATGATAATATTACTCTTTGAATTTCACTTCGACGAATTAAGTAAGTGATAAAAAACATCTCCCCTAGCCCCTCTTCGAAGAGGGGAACACTCAGAAGGCTTTGTATTTTGCTTCGCAAAATACAAAGCCTTAAATCACAACAGTGTCCCTCTTTGAAGAGGGAGTCAGGGAGATGTCCGCAAAGAGGAGATAAAGTCACAAGACGGGAGATGCCTGCAAAGAATCACAAATAAAAAAAACGACAGCTCTCGCTGTCGTTTTTAAATTCTATATAAGGTATGTCCTTTACTGACGTGCAGCAGGAACCTCATCCACATAAGTAGAACCTACTCCTGGCTCGTCTTGTGGAAGCTCGTCTTTTGACGCTAAGTAGCGTTCTGCATCTAGGGCAGCCATACATCCTGTTCCGGCAGCGGTGATAGCTTGGCGGTACACGTGATCTGCTGCATCTCCAGATACAAATACGCCTGGTACGTTCGTTTTAGAAGTTCCTGGTGTATTGATAATATATCCAGTCTCATCTAACTTTAAATATTCTTTAAATATATCTGTGTTAGGCTTGTGCCCTATCGCTACAAAAAATCCTGTTGCAGCAATATCATGCTCTTCACCAGTGACATTATTTTTTACTCTTGCTCCTGTCACTCCTACATCGTCACCTAATACCTCAACAGTTTCTGTGTTGAAAAGGATTTCAATATTCTCTGTTTTCTTAACACGAGCAGCCATAATCTTAGAAGCACGGAACTCATCACGACGCACTAGCATCGTTACTTTTTTACATAATTTAGAAAGGTAGTGTGCTTCCTCACAAGCGCTATCTCCAGCACCTACGATTACTACTTCTTGACCTCTATAAAAGAATCCATCACAAACAGCACAGGCAGATACACCTCCACCCATTTTAAGATACTTCTGCTCAGAAGGTAATCCTAAATATTTTGCACTTGCTCCTGTAGAGATGATGATTGATTCTGCATGTATTTCCTTTTCTCCGTTGATCCATGCTTTATGCACGTCTCCAGAAAAATCTACTTTGGTTACCCATCCGTCACGCACGTCCGTATCAAAACGTTGTGCTTGCTTCATTAACTGCACCATCATTTCTGGTCCAGTAACACCATCTACATACCCAGGGAAATTCTCTACTTCATTTGTAGTTGTAAGTTGGCCTCCTGGCTGCTGCCCTTGGTATAACACTGGTGCCATATTTGCGCGTGCTGCATAAATTGCTGCGGTATATCCCGCTGGTCCTGAACCTATGATAAGGCATTTTACTTTTTCTACTGACATAGTATATGATTTTTAAGCTTTCGCGAAAGCGTAACAAACACTTTTACAATCGCACTATTCTTATTAATATCTTCATTACAAAAGTAGGTTTTACAAGCCAAACCTTACAATCAAGTTATCAAGAAAACGAATGGCTTTATCACCAAAAGTGATATGTATGCCAAATTACAATCCTTGCAATACGCTTTGATCCCCCATATACTTCCTAACTGTAAGTTCTTACAAGTCTTTGCAAAGTGTTAACGCCCGTCGTATTGTTCTGATTATTCTGTAATTTGCCATTAAAATTAAATCTTATGAAAATTCGCATTACTCATATTCTCCTATTGCTAGTAACAAGTGTGGCTTGCGCGCAAGAAACTAGAGAAAATGATGTCCCATTAACCCCAAATCTAGATTACACCTATGAGGTAATAGTTCCCGAACTTACTAACCCATGGGGACTGGCAGTATTGCCAGATGAGTCTATGCTTATCACTGAAAAAAGTGGAGAGCTCATACACTTTAAGGATGGTGTAAAAACAATGATTACTGGAGCTCCAAAGGTGGTAACGCGTAATCAAGGTGGTTTACTTGATATACGCTTGCATCCAGATTATGTAACTAATGGCTGGATATACATCACGTACTCATCGCCAGAAGGTGAAGAAGATGGAGCGATGACGGCACTTATGAGAGCAAAATTAAAAGACGGCGCGCTTGCCGAGAAGAAGGTATTATATAAAGGAAGCCCAAATACGCGAAAAGGCCACCACTTTGGCAGTCGTGTGCGTTTTGATAAGGATGGATACCTCTACTTTTCTATAGGAGATCGTGGTGAAAGAGATCAAAATCCGCAGGATATTACTCGTGATGGGGGTAAGATTTATAGACTGAATGCAGATGGAAGTATCCCTACAGATAATCCTTTTGTAGGTCAAGACGGAGCAAAAGAGGCTGTTTTCTCTTACGGACATCGTAATCCGCAAGGAATGACTGTACATCCTGAGACAAGTAAGATATGGATACACGAGCACGGACCACGTGGTGGGGATGAGATTAATATCCCTGAGGCTGGCAAAAACTTTGGGTGGCCAGTAATCTCTTACGGTATTAATTACAGCGGAACTACGTTTACAGAAATTTCAAAAAAAGAGGGAATGGAGCAGCCAGTGTATTACTGGGTTCCTTCTATCGCTCCTTCTGGGATGACTTTTGCAACTAACACTGGTGATGCAAAACTTGACGGTAACCTGCTTATTGGTTCGCTTAAATTTGAATATTTAGAACTTGTCAATTTAGAAAACGACAAGGTAGTTTCTCGTGAGAAGTTGCTTGAAGATGTAGGTCGTGTGCGCAATGTGATTAATCACAATGGCACTATCTATGTAGGTGTAGAGGGAAAAGGAATCCTTAAACTAGTTAAGAAATAATGAAGCTACTTATAAGTTTATGTACGGCAGGAGTTAGTGCTTTTTTATTTTTCGCGAAAGTGGAAAAAGAAGTTTACACCTCTCAAGACCCACTTGCAGAATCTATAGAACGTGGTGCAGAAGTATACCAAGACTTTTGTATACAGTGCCACTTAGGACAAGGTGAAGGAGTCGCTGGAACATTCCCGCCGCTTGCTGGCTCAGACTGGCTCACAGAAGATCGCTATAAAGAGGCAATAAAAGCAGTAAAGTATGGACAGCAAGGTCCAATTATTGTAAACGGCGTTGCCTATGATGGTGTGATGGCAAACCTAGAACTTTATGAGGATGAAGTGGCAGATGTGATGAATTATATCATGAATAACTGGGGAAACACTCAAAAAGAAATGATTACTGAAGAGGAAGTAAAAGCTATCTCAAAATAAAAATATGTGATTTTATTTTATAAATATTAAAAATAGTAGTCCTGATTTTATCACTGTAAGCCACTACTTTTTAAAATATCGATGAGCCGAGAATATTCTTCTCGGCTTTTTCATTTCTAATCCATTTCAATAACCCATTTTAAATTGTATTTTTACCTCCTAATCGTCCTCAAATTTTATGGGTAAAATAATTGCTATTGCAAACCAAAAAGGTGGTGTGGGCAAGACCACTACTTCTGTTAATCTCGCTGCCTCTCTAGGTGTGCTAGAGAAAAAAGTACTCCTTATTGATGCAGATCCTCAGGCTAATGCAAGCTCTGGGCTAGGCATTGATGTAGAAGGTGTAGAGATAGGAACTTACCAACTGCTAGAACATACTAACAATGCAGAGGAAGCGATTATAAAAACGTCTTCCCCTAATCTTGATATCATACCTGCACACATTGACCTTGTTGCTATAGAAATAGAACTTGTAGATAAGGAATCTCGTGAGTACATGATGAAGAAAGCTATAGGGCATTTGAGAGAGCAATATGACTATATTCTTATAGATTGTGCACCATCATTAGGCCTACTTACACTTAATGCCCTTACTGCGGCAGATTCTGTAATTATCCCTATTCAATGTGAGTACTTTGCGCTAGAAGGATTAGGAAAATTATTAAACACCATAAAAAGTGTTCAAAAAATTCACAACCCAGATTTAGATATCGAAGGTCTCTTACTCACAATGTTTGATTCTAGACTACGATTATCTAATCAAGTGGTAGAGGAAGTTCAAAAACATTTTAGCGAGATGGTTTTTGAGACAATCATACAGCGTAATGTACGTTTAAGTGAAGCACCTAGTTATGGTGAAAGCATTATAAACTACGATGCAGCAAGTAAAGGAGCAACTAATTACTTGAGCCTAGCTCAAGAACTTATTACAAAAAATAATAGCTAGAATGGCTAAAGCAACAAAAAAACAAGCGCTAGGTCGCGGACTTTCGGCACTACTGAAAGATCCAGAAAACGACATTAAGAGCGCCGAAGATAAAAATGCAGACAAGGTTGTAGGTAATATCATTGAGCTAGACCTAGGTGATATAGATGTAAACCCTTTTCAACCTCGTACAAGTTTTAATGAGGAAACTTTAAGAGAGCTTGCCTCATCTATACGTGAACTAGGCGTTATACAGCCTATTACTGTGCGTAAGATGAGTTTTGGTAAGTACCAGCTGGTTTCTGGAGAGCGTCGTTATAGAGCTTCAAAGTTAATAGGCAACGCTACCATTCCTGCATACATACGTATCGCAAATGATAATGAGAGTCTTACCATGGCTCTTGTTGAAAATATACAGAGACAAGATCTTGATCCTATAGAAATCGCACTTTCATACCAGCGATTAATAGATGAGATTAACCTAACGCAGGAGCAAATGAGTGACCGCGTGGGTAAAAATAGATCTACAATCACAAATTACTTACGCTTATTAAAGCTTGACCCTATTGTACAAACGGGAATGCGTGATGGCTTTTTGTCTATGGGACATGGTCGTGCACTCATCAATGTAGATGATACTAGTGACCAACTGGATATTTACGAAAAAATCTTACAAGAAAAACTTTCGGTAAGACAGACTGAGGCACTGGTAAAGAATTATCATGCTACCTCTACTATTGAAACACCTACAGAGCAAAAGGAAGAAACTCCTAAGTTCATTAAAAAAGGAACTAAAGACTTTGCCGAGTATTTTGGAGCTAAAGTTGATATCAAAGTAGCAAAAAATGGTCGCGGAAAAATTTCTATTCCCTTTTCTTCAGAAGAGGACTTTAATCGCTTACAGAAATTAATCAATAGTGCAAAGTAACAAATACCTCTTACTGGTTTTTTTATTGTGTTTTTACGCTTTCGCGAAAGCGCAACAAGACGCTCCTGTAGAAGCTATCATAGATGCAGATAAGGTAGAAGGCGCATCTAGTAAAGAACCTTACGACCCATTGAGACCGGCTAAAGCCGCATTTTATGGTGCCGTACTTCCAGGTCTAGGTCAAATTTATAATAAAGATTACTGGAAACTTCCATTAGTATACGGAGCTCTAGGCTCTACGATATATGGTGTATCCTTTAATGGTAATCAGTCAGAGCGTTTTAGAACAGCTTTTAAGGAAAGACTCGCTGGTCGTATAGACGAGTTTACCACAATAAATGAAGATGGCACCACCACCGAAATCTTTTCTGATGATGCACTTCTTAATGGTCAAGAACAATTTAGAAAGAGAAGAGACCTTTTTATCCTAGTCTCTGCTGGGGTTTATATTCTCCAGATTATAGAGGCAAATGTAGATGCTCACTTATCACAATATGATGTAGATGATGACTTGACCTTTGGTCCAGCACTCTATTTTGACGACTTAGGGCAGACCATGAATTATGGACTCTCTTTTAATTACAAGTTTTAGTATATGAAAATAGCACTCCTAGGCTATGGAAAAATGGGTAAAACCATCGAAAGCATTGCCACAGATAGAGGTCACAAGATTGTAGCAAGAGTAAACTCTCCTGAGATCTTTACACTAGCAGATGCAGATGTTGCCATTGACTTTAGCATCCCTGATAGCGCTGTAGACCATCTTACAAAATGTTTTGAAGCAGGAGTACCCGTTGTTTCTGGAACGACAGGCTGGTTAGATAACTATCAAGATATGGTTGCTCTTTGTACTAAAAATGAAGGTGGATTTATATACGCTTCAAACTTTAGCGTAGGCGTTAATTTATTTTTTGAGTTTAATAGAAAACTCGCAGCTATCATGGCACCTCATAAAGACTATAAAGTTGATATGACCGAGATACACCACACTCAAAAACTAGACGCACCTAGCGGGACCGCTATCACACTAGCAGAAGGTGTTATTGAAGCATCAGACTATACAGGCTGGGATCTCAATGAGGGACAGAGCATACAAGAAAATCACCTTCCAATCACTGCCGAAAGGGAAGGAACTGTACCCGGCACACATATTATCAACTACAAAAGTGAGATAGATACTATCACCCTAAGCCACGAAGCTCATTCTAGGCAAGGATTTGCTCTAGGTGCCGTAATTGCAGCAGAATGGTTACAAGGAAAACAAGGAGTTTTCACTATGAGAGACGTTTTAGGTCTTTAACTTGTAACAATATCTAATAACGTAAGACCAACTTACAGATTCAAAATACTACAGATGACACTTATACAATGGTTTATATTCTTTCTAATCGTTCAAGCAGTACACTTTGCTGGAACTTGGAAACTCTACGTACGTGCTGGTCGTAAAGCATGGGAAGCAGCAGTACCAGTTTACAATGCAGTAGTACTCATGGGTATTATAAATCGTCCTAAGTGGTGGACCATTTTACTATTTATACCTATTGTAAACCTTATTATGATACCTGTAGTATGGGTAGAAACTGCTAGATCATTTGGCTTCAACACGTTTAAGGATACAGCACTTACGGTGCTCACAGGAGGCTTGTATTTATACTACATCAATTATGCGACAGACGCCCCATACAAACGCGACAGAGATGTTAATCCAAAATCGTCTAGCGGTGAGTGGACAAGCTCACTGCTATTTGCAATAGTAGCAGCCACATTAGTGCATACATACTTTATGCAGCCATTTGTAATCCCGTCTTCATCACTAGAAAAAACATTACTTGTAGGCGATTGGTTGTTTGTAAGTAAATTTCATTATGGAGCGAGAACACCTATCACTACCGTAGCAACACCTATGCTACATGACACCATCTACGGTACAAAAACAAAAAGTTACTTAACACGACCACAATTACCTTACTTTAGACTTCCTGGTTTTCAAGATATCAAACGTAATGATATTGTTGTATTTAGTTGGCCAGTTGATACGCTTACAGATATTACACCTGGGCACATGCGTGGTAGTGTGCGTAAACCTATTGACAAGAAGTCTAACTATGTTAAGAGAGCTGTAGGAATAGCTGGAGATTCTCTTGAGGTACGCGATGGTTATGTATATATTAATGGAGAGCAAAATGATCTTCCAGATCGTGCTCGTATACAGTTTAGCTATAAGATTGTGTCTAAAGAGCTACTCGTAAAACGGGCTACAGATGCAAATGGGAATTATGTAGTACCTACAGATCTGGTAAATGGTCGTTATGAGATTTCTGATATTTATTTATCTGGAGCAGAAGGACCAAACGGACCTTATGAGCACATGGCACACGCGAGTGAAGCAGCCATTGAAAAATTAAAAAACAATGCCAATATCATAAGTATTGAACGCACACGATATGATGCTCAAGAAAACAACACAGGGATCTTTGGAGCTATGCCAGGCCGAGCTTCTAGTGTAGACAACTTTGGACCTATTTACATTCCAGAAGAAGGTACAACAGTAGCTATAAACACAGAGAGTCTTCCTTATTACCAACGCATCATTGAAGTGTATGAAGGTTATGAAATGGGTAGAGAACGTGAAATCACAGTTAATGGTAATCAGATATTAATGAACGGCGAGCCTCTTACCGAGTATACTTTTGAGCAAAATTATTACTGGTTAATGGGTGATAACCGTCATAACTCTCAAGATGCAAGAGCGTGGGGTTACGTTCCTTTTAATCACGTGGTAGGTAAGCCTGTGTTTGTATGGTTTAGTAAAGACGCAAACGTTCCTGGTTTTAACGGAATACGATGGAATCGTGTATTTACAACCGTAGGTGGTAATGGACCTTTAGTAAGTTACCGCTACTGGTTTTTAGGAGCCTTATTATTATACATAGGATGGTCTTTCTTTAGAAAGAAAAAACAGGCTAAGAAGTAATTTATGAAACCAGCTCTTATTACCGTAGGCTACTGTGCTCCTATTATACAATACGCAGTAATTTATCAAACCGAACAACTTCACATTGAAGCCAAAGGAAATTTCCAAAAGCAATCGTACCGCACGCGTATGAAGATTGCTACATCTACTGGTGAGTTAACACTCATTGTTCCTATTCTTCACCGCAAGGATAAAACAGAGCGCCAGCAGTATTATGATGTAAAGATTGAGAATAAATTTCACTGGCAGCGTGATCACTGGAGATCTCTTAAAATTGCATATCAAACCTCACCATACTTTGAGTATTATGAGGACGATTTTGAGCATTTATATCATACCACTTATGATAGCCTTATAGACTTTAACAATGCTTGTCATGCTGTTATTATGGAGTGCTTGCAACTAGAAATCACACCTATTCTTACGGAAGAGTTTTTTAAAAATCCTGAACAATTAGACTATAGAGATCTCGTTCAAGCAAAAAAAGAACCGAGCTATCCTTTACCAGAATATCACCAACTCTTTAACGAGAATCACGGGTATTTATCTAACCTAACCATTCTTGACTTACTATTCAATTTAGGCCCTAGCGCACAAGATTATCTAGCAAAGGTTGATCTATCTAACGAGCTAGCATAAGAGTCGCCATAGAAGGCTTGTGATCGCTTAAATCTACATCGTAGGTTTCAAAGTTTGTAACCGGTAAAGACTCATTTACTAAGATAAAGTCTATACGCAAAGGAATGATGTCAAACCAGAAGGTTGCTCCTGTTCCTGATCCCGCTTTCGCGAAAGCGTCAACCTTATTACCCTTTACCTTGCGATACATATAAGAAGTAGCGCTATTATTAAAATCGCCAGTTACGATAACCGGATAGGGAGATGTAGCTTGGTTATTTAAAAACTTAGCAACCTGAGTTTCTTGCTTTTCAAAAGCTTGACCTAATCTACCCAGTAATTTTTTTGAGTTCTCCTTTTGCAAGTTTGCTAAATTAGGAGATAAACTGAAAGATTGAAAATGCATATTATACACTCTTACTGTATCAGTAGCAGTCGCTATATCTGCATAAATCCCATTATTACCAGTATTTTCAAAATCCAATGAACCACTATTGATAATTGGATATTTTGAAAAAATTACCTGACCAAAAGATTTACTAGGGGATTTCATCACTTTATACTCATAAGGATAAACCCTTTCATCAGGTTTAAATCCTGGGTAATATTCTTGAAAAGAAATGACATCAGGGTTTTTATCTGAGATTAGCTGTATGGTACGTTCACCTACTTTCACCTCATCAGACCAACCATGAATATTAAACTGTCGCACATTATAGGTAAGCACTTTTAATGTGGTTCCATCATCTATATCTTCACCTCCACCTAAACGTACAAGAGAGAAAATATGTGTAATCCCTAAGGCTAGAATAATAGCAGATAATAACAATTGCTTCCTTCCTCTGAAAAGCCAATACATCAAAAACAAGAAGTTGATGATAAGCAATACAGGAAGCACAAGGCTAAGCACAGAAAGTGCTGGAAAGATATGTGGAGGTATAAATGGTAATAAATAACTAGCTAGTAGGAGTACGGCAAATATGCTATTTACAAAAAAGATAATCTTACCGAAGAATTCGAGCTTTTTCATCTCTTATTCCTTACCGGCTTTAAATAAAAAGTCCTTCTCAGCCTTAGACAGACTATCGTAACCGCTTTTACTAATCTTATCAAGAATAGCGTCAATGCGTTGTTGCTGCTCAGATTTTGATCCAGTTGCAGTACTTCTTGTTTTAGATCCCGCATTCTTTGCTGTTCTATGTACAGTACGAAGTGGAGATTTCTTTTCTTTTTTAGGTGTTTTAGTAAACCAACTTGTCACTGAATCCATGATTTTTTCAAACCACAATCCAATGTCATTACCTTTAAGTAATTGCTTTGCATATATAAATCCAAAAGCAGCACCACCTAGATGAGATATTAATCCGCCAGCGTTTCCAGAATCTAACATTAATAGATCTCTAAGCACTACAAAAACGGCAATCCACCAGAGCTTGATGTTAAATGTAAATATTCTTATCTCTGCATTAGGTGTGTATGTACCTATAAACACGACAATAGCATTTACAGCTGCACTTGCACCTAGCAAAACGCCTGTCCCTCTAAACGCAGGGAGAACATTGTATAGTAATGCAAAAAGCGTTCCTCCAGCGATAGCACCCAGAAGGTAAATTGCAATAAATTTCTTTTCAGAAAAGATGTTTAATACAAACCTTGAGAATACATATAGCCAGACCATATTCCAGAACAAATGTCCAAAACCAGCGTGTAAAAAAGCATACGTAAGTATACTCCACGGCTGCTGTAAGAATCTCACAAAGTCTGATGGCAATACAAAGTATCTACTAAAGAAATCTGATCCTAAACCAGATATCCATGGAACGATATTAAAAAGCAAGTACACAGCTACATTGATTACAATCAATTTGATTGCAACATTTGCGGTACTATATTTATATGCTAGTGATGTATTTGCCATATGTAAATATCAATATTGACCTAATCCTTTTTTCTTCCAGTAAAACATCATTACAAATCCAAATAAAGCACCACCAAAGTGAGCCCAATGTGCAATGTTTGCCCCAAAAATTGAAAAGCCTGTTACCCCAGAAAATAAATCTATACCCACAATGATAGGTATAAAGTATTTAGCCTTGATAGGTACAGGAATAAATAGTAATCCCAATGAAGCATTAGGAAACAGCATCCCAAACGCTACAAGTAATCCCATTATTGCACCAGACGCACCAACTGCAGGCACAGCAAAAGATTCATATAACTCTTGGGCGGTTTCTCTGGGTATAACCTCGCTAAATGAACCTGTACTTAGAATACTTTTTATATCGCCAGCATTAAAGCCTAAAGCCATTATAGCATCACTTGCGCTATTAAAATGATAATAGTTGACGAGTGTATGTATCAGGGCTGCTCCAAGACCTGCCGAAAAATAAAAGAATACAAATCTCTTTTGTCCTAAAGCATTTTCAATAGGACTCCCAAACATCCAAAGTGCATACATATTAAAAAGTATGTGCATAGGGCTCCCCATATCATGCATAAACATATGCGTGAGTGGCTGCCATACTTGCCAGCTAGGATTTTCAACAAACCACAATGCAAATAATTGCATTGCTGGATCTGGCTTTATAATAAACAAAGATCCTAGATAGAAAATCACATTAACTATCAGTAGTATTTTTACTGTTTCAGTTATTCTTCCCATACCTACTTAAATTTTCTTTCTAAGTCTTCACTTGTCATGGTCACAAACGTCTTGCGATTAGTAGGTGAAATACTCGGTTCTTTACAAGCAAAAAGACTATTTACAAGATGCTCTCTTGACATATTATCTAAAGACACTCCTCCTTTTACAGCTAGACTTTTTGCCATACTCTTTGCTAGTGTGTCCGTTTGACTAAAGCCACTATCTGGCACCTCATTTTCAAGATCACTTAATAATTGGTCTATCACCACCGGCACTTGGCTCTCTGTGATAGAAGTAGGAATTCCGTTTATTTCAAGGATATCACCACTTATAGTCCCAAAGATAAAACCTGTATTTTCTAGGCCAGCTTTGAGTTCTTCTATAAGCGCTAGTTCTGTAGTACTATAAGCCAATGTTAATGGAAATAACAGTTGCTGACTTACAGACTCCTTTACCGTAATGTTACGCAAGAACTCTTCATAAAGGACACGCTGGTGCGCTCTATGCTGATCTATAATCACCATCCCACTCTTTATGGTACTAACTATGTATTTATTATTAAGTTGGTACGTAGATGATTCATCTTTAGAAGGTGAAGTCGATATATTTTGCATCGCACCGTTAAGTCCGCTCTCAAACATATCTGGAGTACTTACCTCTTTTTCAAAAGTCATGGTACTTACGGCAGTTGCTTGAGATTCCATCCCTTCATACATATTCTCCCACCCAGCAGCACTAGGCTTCTCAAATTCTGGACGTTGCGCTCCACGTTTTGGTGGTGCTACGTTTTCAAAAGGATTAAATGTCCGGTCTACTTCTATCTTAGGCGTTACAATACCCTTGTTTTTATAATCGTAAGGAGTATCAAGTTCGCTATCGCGATTAAAATCAAGCACCGGCGCAATACTAAATTGCCCTAAACTATGCTTGATGGTACTGCGTAGCATTGCATATAATGCATGCTCGTCATCAAACTTTATCTCCGTCTTAGTAGGATGTATATTGATATCAATCGTACTTGGATCTACCTTTAGGTATAAAAAGTAGCTCGCTCTAACTCTTTCTGGCAAGAGACCATCAAAAGCTGCCGTTACAGCATGATTGAGATAAGCGCTTTTTATAAAACGGTCGTTTACAAAGAAAAACTGCTCTCCTCGTGTCTTCTTAGAAAACTCAGGTTTTACTACAAATCCGTTTATGGTAAGAATGTCTGTTTCTTCTTGAACAGGAACTAATTTCTCATTAGTCTTACCTCCAAAAATAGCCACAATTCGCTGTTTGAGATTCCCTTGTGGTAATTGAAACAACTCGCCCTCATTGTGATACATTGCAAAAGCAATATCTGGATGTGCAAGTGAAACGCGTTGAAACTCGTCAATTACATGACGCAACTCAACACTATTAGATTTTAAAAAATTACGTCTCGCTGGAATATTAAAAAATAGATTTTTTACAGAAAGTGAAGTTCCCTTAGGCGTAGCACAAACCTCTTGTGCATTAATCTTACTCCCTTCTATCTCTATGCGCGTTCCTACCTCTGCTCCTTCTGGACGCGTCTTAAGTTCAACGTGAGCAACTGCCGCAATAGATGCTAGTGCTTCACCACGGAAACCTTTTGTATTTAAATTAAATAAATCATCTGCTGTAGTAATCTTAGATGTAGCGTGACGTTCAAAACTCATGCGAGCATCGGTATCACTCATTCCTTTTCCGTCATCTATAATCTGGATCAAGGTTTTACCAGCATCTTTTACTATAAGTTTAATGGTAGATGCTCCTGCATCTATAGCATTCTCAAGTAATTCCTTAACCACAGAAGCTGGGCGTTGCACAACTTCTCCCGCAGCGATCTGGTTTGCTACGTGATCGGGTAAGAGTTTAATAATGTCTGCCATTAGGACTTACGGTTATAGCGGATTTGTAAATATGGATAAGTCGAAGTCTATAATCCAAAGAAATAATAATACCATGAGAATGAATATAATGGCGATTGTACGGTTATATCCACCTTTACGACTTTCTTGGAGCTCGTCCCACGCAGTAGTAATTTTTTTCTTAAGCCCACCGTTGTAGTCGAGCGTTTTACGGTGCTCATCAAAGCGTCCTTCTATCTTAAAAGGGCTCCCTTCCTTATCGCTATTATAATAGCGCGGCTCGTAACTATACTTCTTATTTGTGCGTTTTATAATTCCCATAATACTATTGTTTCAAAGATACAATTTCGTATCCAAAAAGCGTACCGTTCCATTGATTCTCCCTAGAGAATTAAGAACAATCATATCAAAAGGAACCACAAAAAGCACGACAACTACTATGAGATATAATAGATTGTTGTTTGTTTATTACGCTTTCGCGAAAGCGTAACCCTACAAAATTTAGAACTTTGCATCTTTTCTCAATTGCGCCATTTTTATAGCTGCAATCGCTGCTTCTGTTCCTTTATTGCCATGTATACCGCCACTACGAGCTCTGGACTGCTCTATATTATTATCTGTAAGTACACAGAAAATCACAGGAATATCTTGTTGTAAGTTCAGGTCCTTAATTCCTTGTGTCACTCCTTCACATACAAAATCAAAATGCTTAGTCTCACCTTGAATCACGGTACCGATGACGATGACAGCATCTAGCATGTCATATGCTTGTGTCATCTTTTTAGCTCCATAGATGAGCTCAAATGCTCCTGGAACATTCCAGCGCACAATGTTGTCGTTAATCGCTCCACAATCCTTTAAAGCATCAAATGCGCCTTTAAAGAGTCCTTCTGTGATCTCATCGTTCCACTCAGAAACAACAATCCCAAACTTGAAGTCTTTCGAGTTTGGGATGGTTGCTTTATCATAGGCCGAGAGGTTGTTACCTACTGTTGCCATAATAGTAATTTATGTTATAGTATAGTGCGTTATAAATGCGCTAGACTATGTTATTTTGCTGCTTGCGCGCGACCTAAGTATAAGTCTACTTGACTTGCATACTCAGATGTTGCATACTCTTCTTTAATACGAGTAAGATGCTTTACTGCTGCATCCATCTTTCCTAGATCGATTGCTGCTACACCTGCTTTAAATAAGAAACGCGGTGTTGTAAAGTCATTTGCGTTCATCCCTGCTGCTTTCTCATAATAATCAAGAGCCTCATCTGCTTGACCTAGTTGCATGAATGCGTCACCTATTGCTCCTTTTGCAAGTGGTGCTAGCATTTTATCATCACTAGAAAAATCTTGCAAGTGAGTAATTGCGTTTTGATAATCTTTAATCTCAAGGTAAGACATTCCAGCATAATAGTGAGCAAGGTTACCAGAAGGAGTTCCTCCATAGTTATCTGCTACGTCTAGAAGACCGTACTTACCGTTCTTTCCATTAAGTGCCACCATATATAGTGAATCTTTAACAGAAGTATTTGTTGCTTCTAGTGCTGTTGTAAAGCTTTCTTGAGCAACTACAAGCTCATTTGCTGCTTCTGCTCTTGCAGGTTCTGCAACAAATTTACTGTATGCTAGGTACAATAAAGCAATCACAAGGATAGCTATGATAACTCCTATCACAGGTTTTTGGTTTTTTTCAAACCACTCCTCTGCTTTATTCGCTCCTTCATCTAGTGATCCAAAGACCTCTGCCGTTGTGCTTTCGCTATCATCTATAAACTCTTCAACTTCTTCCTTTTCAGGCTTCGTTTTCGATTTATATCCTCTTTTATTATATGTTGCCATATTTCGTCGTTTATTAGTCGGGCAAAAATATAATATTTATTGAATTATGAAAGGGAAATTAATGCTTAATTTTGAAGACTAATAAAGCACTATTACTAGATGTACTAAGCTTTTGCAAAAGCGTTGCACACCTACACCACCCTATGATTCTGAAATCTCTCTCCCTTATCAACTACAAGAATTTTGAGTCCAAGGACTTTACCTTTGATGCAAAAATAAATTGTTTCGTCGGAAATAACGGCGTGGGGAAGACTAATATACTCGATGCTATTTACCATTTATCCTTTGGTAAAAGCTACTTTAATCCGGTTACTAGCCAGAATATAAATCACGATGCAGATTTCTTTGTAGTAAACGGCGTTTATGAAAAAGACGGCCGTGATGAGAAAGTCGTGGTTAGCGCAAAAAAAGGTAGTAAGAAAGTAATAAAACGCAATGCTAAGATATACGAGCGTTTTGCAGATCACATAGGCTTTTTACCACTTGTCATTATTTCTCCTGCAGATAGAGATCTAATTACCGAAGGAAGCGACACCCGTCGTAAATTTATAGATGGCGTGATCTCACAAAGTGACAAAAGCTACCTCTCAAACCTTCTAGGATACACTAAAATACTTGCTCAAAGAAATGCCTTGCTCAAATATTTTGCAGCAAACAGCACCTTTAATGCAGATACACTCGCCGTTTACAATGAGCAACTTGAAGGTTTTGGAACTCCTATTTTTGAAAAGCGCAAACAGTTTTTAGAACGCTTTGCTCCTATATTTAACGAGCGCTACAAAGCGATAAGTGGCGGCACAGAGCATGTGACACTTACCTACAGCAGTACACTAAGTGACATGCCGCTCAAGCACTCTCTTACTAATGCGCTAGCAAAAGATCGCTCCTTACAATACACAAGCGTAGGTATTCATAAAGATGATCTCCAATTTGAAATTAATGGACATCCCGTAAAAAAGTTTGGAAGTCAAGGTCAGCAAAAATCATATCTCATTGCCTTAAAACTAGCGCAGTTTGATTTTATAAAACAAGAAAGTGGCACCACGCCACTACTGCTACTTGATGATATTTTTGACAAGCTAGATGAGAGTCGAGTGCAACATATCATTGAGCTAGTAAACACCAATGATTTTGGCCAACTATTCATAAGTGACACCCATCCCGAACGTACGGAAAGCGTGGTGAAAAATATTCATCAGAGTTATGAGCTTTTTCATCTGGAACGCGCTCAATAAGACATTCTTTTTATCGTATTTTGCATTTCAACTTTTAGTACACTTTCGTGAAAAATTTATACCTACTACTCATTCTAGCCATCACTCTAGGCTGCACACAGTCTAATGAGGAAAAACTAAGCCACATAAGCGGTTATTGGGAAATAGCTTCTATTGAAAACCCCAGCGGACAAGTAAAAGAGTTCAGTATGAGTCAGAATATTGACTTCTTTGAAGTAAATGCAGACGGAAAGGGTGTTCGTAAAAAAGTACAACCTAACGTAGTAGGAGAATTTATAACGTCTCAGTCTAGCGAGAACATCAATGTAATTTACAAGGATGATTTATTACTACTAGAATATGCTACTCCGATGGACACCTGGCAAGAAACAGTAAAGAAAGCAACTACAGATGAGCTTGTCTTAATCAATGAAGATGGACTCATATATACTTACAGAAAATACACACCCCTAGCACTCGATTAATGGCAAAAAGAAACACAGACCCTATTTCCATAAGTCAAGCCTTGGGAGAATTTGTTGAAAAGAATAAACTCAACAAAGGAATGGATAAAGTAGATGTTACAGGCGCATGGTTTGCACTCAATCCAGCTTTTGAGACCTACACCACTTCAATTCGCTTTGAAAGAGAAACACTATTTGTAAATCTAAGCTCTTCTGTCTTTAGAGAAGAACTCTCTTATGGAAAGGAAAAAATTCTCAAAATGATCAATGAAGAATTAGGTAGAGAGGTTGTAAAAAAGATTGTGTTGCGGTAATCATCCGTAATAGATAGACATAAAAAAAGCGAGACTTTCAGTCTCGCTTTTTTTTTATATCATTATCCTCCTACATACGTTCTGGAACCTCAATCCCAAGCAAGCTGAAGGCACTTTCTATGACCTGCCCTACTTCTTTACTTAGCGCTACACGGAAACTTTGATCCTCTATATTATCTGTACCTAGAATCTGTACTTGCTGGAAGAATGAGTTATATTCTTTCACTAAATCATAGGTATAGTTGGCTATGATTGCAGGACTCTTCTGTGCTGCAGCAAGCTGTATGGTTGCTGGATATTCTTGAATGATCTTAAGTAATTCTTTTTCCTTAGGATGCAATGTTCTCTCCTGAGCAACTTCCACAGGGACACCCATCTCTTTTGCTTTACGCAAGATTGCTTGGATACGTACGTAAGTATATTGAATAAATGGACCTGTATTCCCTTGAAAGTCTACAGACTCCTTAGGGTCAAATAAAATACGCTTCTTAGGATCTACTTTTAGTATATAATATTTGAGAGCTCCAAGACCTATCGTTTTATAAAGTTCTTTCTTCTCTTCTTGAGAGTAGCCTTCTAGTTTCCCTAATTCTTCAGAGATTTCACCTGCTGTTTGTGCAACTTCGTTAATTAGATCATCTGCATCTACTACAGTTCCTTCACGAGATTTCATTTTACCAGAAGGAAGATCTACCATTCCATAACTTAGGTGAAATAGGTTCTCTGCCCAGTCGTATCCTAGTTTTTTAAGAATCAAGAACAATACTTGGAAGTGGTAATCTTGCTCGTTACCTACTGTGTAAATCATACCACCTACATCTGGATGGTCTTTTACACGCTGTATTGCAGTACCTATATCTTGCGTCATATATACTGCAGTACCATCTGCACGCAATACAATCTTTCTATCTAGACCATCTTCTGTAAGGTCACACCATACAGAACCATCTGGATCTTGCTCAAAAACACCTTTTGCAAGACCTTCTTCTATATTATCTTTTCCTAGTAGGTATGTGTTACTCTCATAATAATAGCTGTCAAAATCTACTCCTATATTTTTATAGGTAACCTCAAAACCAGCATATACCCACTCGTTCATCTTTTTCCACAAGGCAACAACCTCAGCATCTCCTGCTTCCCACTTGCGTAGCATTTCTTTTGCCGCTTGACCTACCTCGCTATAGTCCCCGAAATACTGATTTTTAAAAAACTTTTTAAAACCTTTTTTTAAATCTTCCTCTTGAACATCTATAGCCAAGTTCTTATTTAACTTGACGTCTTTAGATTCGAGACTTATAGCTTCCTTAAGGATTTTATCAAGATGAGTTTTCTTCAACTCTTCATATTTAGAAAGGCCTTCTTCTGATGTCAACCATTTGGAATACTCTTCTTGGAATACACTTTCAAACTTCACATAATAATTTCCGACCAACTTATCTCCTTTAAGACCTGTAGATTCTGGCGTCTCGCCATTACCAAAACGCTCCCAAGCGAGCATGGATTTACAAATGTGAATCCCACGATCATTAATGATCTGTGTTTTATACACTTTTGATCCTGCAGCTTTAATAATTTCAGACACAGAGTATCCTAGTAATACATTACGCACGTGGCCTAAGTGAAGTGGCTTATTTGTGTTAGGTGATGAGTACTCCACCATTACTGCCTTTCCAGACTCTGGTGTTCTTCCAAAATTTTCGGCTGCTTGTATATCTGCAAATGAAGACATATAAAAGCTATCTGCAATTACAAGATTCAAGAAACCTTTAACCACATTAAATGCGGTGATCTCTGCCACATTCTCCACAAGGTACTCCCCTATTTGTGTGCCTATTTGCACAGGGTTCCCTTTTACCACTCTAAGCATCGGGAAGACTACCACCGTAATATCTCCTTCAAATTCTTTCCGCGTTGCTTGAAATTCCACTTCTGGAAGCGTTGCGTTGAATAGTTGGCTTACTGCCGTTTTTACGTGAGTTTCAATAGTAGATTGTAAAGACATAGATTCTTAATGATTGGTACTGGTTGGGTTTGTTGCGCTTTCGCGAAAGCGTAATAGAAACATTTATAAAACGTAAAAATCCCCTATTTACGGGTATTACGTGAAGCACAAAGATATGTGAAAATTGAAAGTTAGCGCACAGAATCCATAGCGAAACTCGTATCTTTAAAAGAAAAAATGCTATTAAATGTATCTTACAACAACCCAGATGTAAAACGCAAAATAGATGCCGAGGTGGGTGAAGCCTTTGGACTACGCGAGCGCATCAAACAAGGTGGCATAGGAATAGGCCACCTAGTGATCACAGAATCAAGCATACAGATTCAAAATTTTCTTGCGCTAGATAAATATCGCAACAAGTGTAACATAGAGTTGCGACCACGAGGAATTATCGTAGGCTTTAGAGCATTGCTAGACAGTTATGCGCTCATAATTCCGTACTGGAAATTAAACTTATATAAAGGACGCGCCGAGGAGTATAGCATCTATCGTGACAGTTATTTCATTAAGATAGAGGCAAAAGCAAAGGATAAAAAAGTGCACAACTTTATCAAACGTATTCTTCAAGAAAAAGCTGCACAAGCTCCTACTAACATAGACGATCTTTAAACCTTATGAAAATCTTACTCACAGGAGCAAATGGCTATATCGGGATGCGCCTACTCTCCATGTTACTAGAAGCAAAACACGAGGTTATTTGCGCGGTGCGCAATGAAGCCAGACTTTCTGTATCAAAAAAAATAAGAGAGCAAATCACCGTTGTAGAAATTGACTTTCTAGACGAACCAGATATTTCAAAAATACCTGTAGACATAGATGCGGCTTATTACTTGCTACACTCTATGAGTTCTAGTACGTCAGATTTTGACGAGAAAGAAGAACTTTCGGCAATAAATTTTAATAAGTACATCGCTCCCACAAATTGCAAGCAAGTCATTTATCTAGGCGGTATCGC
The DNA here is from genome assembly GCF_045063975.1 of Dokdonia sp. Asnod3-C12. NCBI lineage: Bacteria > Pseudomonadati > Bacteroidota > Flavobacteriia > Flavobacteriales > Flavobacteriaceae > Dokdonia > Dokdonia sp. Asnod3-C12. The sequence goes on along the minus strand of NZ_JBEFNY010000003.1, from coordinate 2,354,642 downwards.
AAATGACAAAACACTCAGTAAGCACTTAAAATCGAGACAAAATGTAGAGACCACGTTGCGCAAAGGTAAAGCTGCGCTTACCGTATTGAGGGCAGGAATTATAGTAGGTTCTGGAAGCTCTTCTTTTGAAATTATAAGAGACTTATGTGAGAAGTTACCGGTGATGATTACCCCAAAATGGGTGCAAACCAAATGCCAACCCATAGCCATACGTAATGTGATGCAATACCTCACAGGTGTACTAGGTAACGAGCAAACGTATAATGACCAGTTTGACATAGGCGGTCCAGATGTACTCACGTATCGCGACATGATGCAACGATATGCAAAAGTGCGCGGCTTGAAATTATACATACTCACCGTACCAGTTATGAGTCCAAAAATATCCTCTTACTGGTTGTATTTTATAACCTCTACATCTTATAAACTCGCGCTCAATCTTGTAGATAGCATGAAAATAGAAGTAGTCTCAAAAGATACTAGGCTGCAAGATTTACTACAAATAACGCCTATTTCTTATGAGGAGGCTATTAATTTGGCTTTCGCCAAAATTGAACAAAACCAAGTTGCCAGCTCGTGGAAAGATAGCCTCGTAAGTGGCCGACTCAAAACGAATCTTGAAGAGTATATACAAGTACCCACATATGGATGCCTCAAAGACAGACAAACTGTACAGCTTAAAGACAGGGAACTTGCTCTAGAAAATATCTGGGCGATAGGTGGTGACAGAGGCTGGTATTATGCAGACTGGCTCTGGAAAATACGGGGGTATATAGACAAACTTGCAGGTGGAGTAGGCTTGCGACGCGGAAGAACACATAGCAATAAGATTTACACAGGTGACGTACTTGACTTTTGGAGAGTACTACTCGCAAGTAAAGAAGAACCACGACTACTACTCTTTGCCGAAATGAGAGTGCCTGGCGAAGCCTGGCTAGAGTTTACTATAGATGAAAACGACGTATTGCATCAAACAGCAACCTTTAGACCTAAAGGATTATTTGGCAGACTATACTGGTACAGTATGCTTCCTTTTCACTACTTTATTTTTGGAGGTATGATTAGAAATATAGCTACAAAAAGATTTAAGTAGCATATAAAAAAGGCGCACTAGAAAAAGTATGATTGAAAGATTATATGGTTCCTTTTTAAATCCTACTAAAAAAAATTACCTGTACTGCTTGCGCAGTTAAATTATAAAAATGAAAACTACAAACATTTTTAAAATTGCTACTTTCAAAACTTATATCCAGAACGCCTATATGATAAATATAACGTCTTATTTTTTAAAAACCAATGATTCATCAATGCTTTAGATGAACGACACAATGTTCATTCATAAAATAAGATAAACCATAGATTTTACAACTAGCCGCCTTCATGAAGCAGCTATGAGATATTACTATTTCTTAGGTAGAAAAACTTCTGCCATCATGCAACGGGCACTACCACCTCCACAAGTCTCAATAGTACCTAAGTCACTACTTAATATTTTACTGTGTCTTTCTATCTTCTTTACCTGATCTGAAGTAAGGCTTTGATGTGCATCTGCACTCATCACAAGATACTTCTTATCATCTGCCCCTAATACTTGAAGCATGTTCCCAGCAAAGTGATGCATTTGATCTTCTGTGATTGCTATAATCTCTTTGTTAGTTGCCTTTAAATGCTTCAGCACATTTTTACGTTCCTTCTTATCATCAATAGTATCAAGACAGATCACACAAAACTCTTCTGCAAGGCACATCATCACATTAGTATGATAAATAGGTAGACGTTCTCCGTTTACAGTTTGATTTGCGGTAAAAACAATAGGCGTATATTCAAAATCTTCACAGAATTCTATAAAAAGCTGCTCATCTGCTCTTGCAGATAGTGCGCAGTATGCCCGCTCATTCTGGCGATCCATTAAGATGCTCCCTGTACCTTCTAAGAAAAAATCTTCCTCTTCTGCCTCAGAGTAGTCAATTACATTATTAATCTCAAAACCTTCCTTCTCAAGACGCACAAGCACTTCTTCTCTGCGCTCCCTCCTTCTATTTTCGGCAAACATTGGGTACAATGCAACATCACCGTTTTCATGAAAAGAAACCCAATTATTAGGGAATACAGAATCTGGAGTATTACCCTCCTTGTCATCATTTTCAACAATAACATTTACTCCTACAAATCTCAGTTTCGCTACAAAATCATCAAACTCCTGTTGCGCTTTTTTATTAATCTCTTCATTTTTGAGATTGAGCTCTTCCTGAAAATAATTATTTACTGCCGTTTCCTCGTTCATTCTAAACTGGATAGGGCGTATCATCAAGATCGTATTGGTAATTTGTCGTAATGCCATGAGTGTATATTCTTTAAATTATAGCTAGCGCATGAGTCGCTTAGAAATAGGAAATTCTATATCGATTGCGAAGTTAATTTGAAACTTGATGAAGTAGCGTGATTTGGCTTACTTTTTTTTCGAAAAGCTTAAGAAAGAAATAACAGTAAAAGCAGTTCTAAAGCTCAGTCACTAAATGATCCATAATCATCTCTGCGTGTACTCGGGTATTTTCTATAAAAAACCTACTGGTCTTGAGGCCTCCAGCAGCTACACCAGCAATAAAGACATTTTTAAGAGGAGTCTCTAAGGTTTCTTCGTTATATATAGGAGTTTTAAAATCATCACTCCCTATTGGTAGATTTAAATTCTCAAAAAGCTTGTAGTTAGGCTTATAACCTATCATTGCAAGCACAAAATCATTTTCTATAGTTACTAAGCCTTCTGGAGTCTTAATCGTTACTTCTCTCTCTGTGATATCAACGACCTCTGAGTTAAAGTGCGCGTTTATGGAACCTTCCTTAATTCGGTTCTCAATATTAGGTTTGATCCAATATTTTGTTCGGCTATTTATTTCTGATCCACGTACTACCATAGTCACCTTGGCTCCTTTATAATAGGTTTCTAGTGCGACATCGCAAGCGGAGTTTGCAGCACCTATCACCACAACATGCTGATCTACATATGGGTGCGGACTATCATAAAAATACTTGACTTTAGGCAGCTCTGCACCTGGCACATTGAGCTCTCTAGGTATGTCATAAAAACCAGTTGAAACAATGACTGCTTTTGTAAAAACATCGCCCTTGCCCGTAACGATTTCATAACCGTCGTCTCTTGGAGTCATTTTTTCTACAGCAGTATATAAGCTCACATTGAGCTTATACGTTTCTAAGACTCTACGGTAGTACTCTAGTGATTCTTTGCGAGTAGGTTTATCACGATCTGACACAAAAGGCACCTCTCCTATTTCTAGAAGTTCTGAGGTGCTAAAAAAAGTCATGTTTTCAGGGAAATTATATAAAGAATTTACCAGCACTCCTTTTTCAACTATGATATAATTGAGTCCCTTTTTTTGCGCAGCGATTCCACAAGCAAGACCTATGGGACCAGCTCCTATGATGACGAGATCGTATGATGATTTATCTAACATTATCTATTTCTCCAGAAAAATGGGGTTAATAAAATAAGTACTGTAAATAACTCTAAACGCCCTATGAGCATTAAAAATGCCATCCACCATTTCCCTGCTAATGGTAGCCATCCATAATTATCTACTGGACCTAGACCTCCAAAGGCAGGACCTACGTTTCCTAGCGCAGAGGCTGCGCCTCCTAATGCGGTTCTAAAATCTAGTCCCATTGACGCTAGCACGCTAGCTCCTATGATCCACGATAGCATATAGAGTATGAAGAAGGCGAGTATATTAAAAATAATAGACCTATCTACAGATTTTGTATTGTAACGTACAGGTAGTATTGCGTTAGGATGCAGCGTTCTTTTAAACTCTACGAGTGCATTACGTATGGTAAGTAAGTGCCTTACAACCTTAATCCCTCCAGAAGTAGAACCTGCAGAACCTCCCAGAAACATTAACCCAAAAAAGATTACAGTAAGAAATGGCGTCCACATCGTATAATCTGCAGTGATAAATCCTGTAGTTGTAATTACTGCTAGCACTTGAAATAAAGCGTGACGCACAGATGCTTCTGCTTTACCCCACACCATAGGATGATCTATACTTGACACTCCCAGATCTACATTAAAGTAAATCACTAGCGAAGCGATAATCCCAAATCCAAATACAAATGCCATATATAGACGAAACTCCTCATCCCTCAATATCTTCTGAATTCTACCCTTGAAAGCAAAGTAGCTAAGTACAAAGTTGGTACCTGCAAGAAGCATAAAAAAGATTATGATATACTGAATAAGCGGCTTATCATTCCAGTATGCAACACTTGCATTTTTAGTAGAAAAACCACCTGTAGACAGCGTACTCAACGCATGATTAATTGCGTCAAAAAATGACATACCCGCTAGCTTTAGCAAGATGGTTTCTATTACGGTAAAACTCACATAAATAAGCCAGAGACGCTTTGCAGTATCTGTAATTCTTGGGTGAAGCTTATCTGCACTAGGACCTGGAGCTTCGGCAGCAAATAACTGCATCCCTCCTATTCCCAGCAACGGTAGTATTGCTATCGCAAGTACTATAATACCCATTCCTCCTATCCAGTGCGTCATAGAACGCCAGAACAAGATACCTTTAGGCACCGTTTCTATCTCACTTAAAATTGTGGCTCCAGTAGTCGTATAACCACTTATCGTTTCAAAAAAAGCATTTGTAATGCCTGGTATAGATCCAGAAAATAGGTAGGGCAACATACCGCTGAGTGACATAAATAACCACCCAAAAGTAACAATGATATATCCCTCACGCTTCTTTAATTCTTTTTCATGCCCTCTAGTGATATACATGAGTAAAGTTCCCACAAGGGCTGTAATCAAAGCAGCAGCAGATACTTCTAGCATCACACCATCCTTTGTGATAAAACTCACTAGCGCTGCTATAAGCATAAAGCCACCGTTAAATAACAGCAGCACACCCATTAAATGAAATATAATCTTGTAATTAAGTTTAGGCATGGGGGCTAGATAAACATTTCTTCTACTTTCTTAATCGAGCGCGGTAAACAGCATACCACCACTCGATCTCCTACTTCAATTCTAAAATCTCCTAGAGCAATTAAACCTTGATCATTACGCACGACTCCTGCAATGGTAGCAGATCGAGGAAAGTCTATATCCTTTATACGCTTGCCCTGCACCTCAGATGAGTTTTTCACAATAAACTCAAGTAGCTCAGCATTCATATTGTTGAGCTTAGTCATAGCTACTACATCACCTTTACGGATGTATCTAAAGATATTATTTGCAGCTAGTAATTTTTTATTAATCAAGGTATCAATCCCAATACTCTGCGAGAGCTGGAAGTAATCCATATTTTCTACTAGTGCGATAGTTTTTTGCACGCCTTTTGACTTAGCAACTAAACACGACATAATATTAGTCTCACTATCTCCTGTTACAGAAATAAATGCATCCATATCATGTATATTCTCCTCATCTAGCAACTCTACATTACGACCATCACCATTTATAATAAGAGCTTTAGGAAGCAAATCTGCAAGATCTATAGCTTTGTCTCTATTTTTCTCAACAAGCTTTACATTAAACTTATCACTACACAGATATTTGGCGGTTTTAGACCCTATTTGACTACCTCCCAATATCATCACATTCTTTATATTCTGGCGCACTTTACCTGTAAGCTTGTAAATTTCTTCTACACCACCTTTTACAGTTACAAAATAAATATGATCACCTTCCTTAAAGATGGTATCTCCACGAGGTATGAGTGTATATTGGGTTCCCACGCGTTGTATAGCGATGGGCATAAAGTGTAGTTTAGGAAAAATCTTTGCGGCTTCTTTTACGCTCTTCCCTACAAAAGATGCTGTACGGGACAAGGTAGTACCTACCATAGTAAGCGCTCCATTATCAAACTCAAAACTATCAGAAAAACCACTTTGATTGAGTAATAACTCAATCTCGCTAGCTGCAAGACTTTCTGGTGATATCAACTCATCGATACCAAATTTTTGAAATCCAGCTAAGTCCTTATGTTTTATAAACTCGGTATTAGAAATACGCGCTATCGTACGTTTTGCGCCTAGCTGCTTTGCAAGCACACAAACAGTGATATTAGTCGTTTCACTCGCAGTTACGGCAATAAGAAGATCTACACCATCTACACGTGAATCTTGCAATATCGCTATGGAGGTAGCATCACCTTTTATAGTCCTAATATCCAGATGTGTATCTGCATAAGAAAGACTTTCTTTATCGGTATCAATTAACGTAATATCTTGAGATTCGTAAGAAAGTAATTTGGCTAAGTGAAAGCCTACTTCTCCTGCTCCTGCAATGATTATTTTCATAAATGGGTGTGCTCAAAAATGCCTACAAAGATAATACTTTGATAGCCGATTAAAAAAATGCAGCCGTTAATCCTTTGATGGACTTTTATTTATTGGTTCGCTTTCGCGAAAATTTGAATGCATTTCCCAAGAAGCCAATCATTATCCCTTTAAAAGGTCATAATTATAGTTCAATGTGCACAATCAAAATGACCTTAGGTGAGGTTAATCACATTTTGGCGAAAGCCTTATCTTTGTAAAAAAAAGGCAATGTCTAAGAAAGTAACACCCTATAAGTCTTCTGAGCAATCAAAAAAAGATCAGGTCGAGCAGATGTTTGATAATATCTCTGGAGAATATGATGGACTTAATCGTGTCATCTCTTTTGGTATCGATGTAAAGTGGCGCAAAAAAGTGGTGCAACTAGTTGCAGATACAAACCCAACGTCCATTCTTGATATTGCAACAGGAACTGGAGACCTCATCATTAATATGGCTAGTACAAATGCTAGCAGACTAGTAGGTCTTGATATTTCTGAAGGAATGCTCTCTGTAGGAAGAAAAAAAATAGCGGCAAAAAAACTAGATAGCCGTATCGAGATGATGCAGGCAGATAGTGAGAATATGCCTTTTAAAGATGGTAGCTTTGACGCAATCACAGTCGCTTTTGGGGTGCGCAATTTTGAAACACTAGAAAAAGGCCTTGCCGAAATTTTACGTGTACTTAAACCAGGTGGCATCTTTGTGATTTTAGAAACATCTGTACCTACAAAAACACCATTTAAACAAGGATATAATTTCCACTCTAAAGTAATCTTACCTACCGTGGGTAAACTCTTTTCTAAAGATAAAAATGCTTACGGCTACCTAAGTGAAAGCGCAAATGCATTTCCTTTTGGCGAGAAGCTAAACAATATTTTGCGCAAAACTGGGTTTAAAGACGTGCAACATAAACCTCAAACCTTTGGAGTTGCAACAATTTATACTGCTACAAAATAATTTTATGCGTACATACATTGCTATAATAGCACTTGTTTTAAGTTTCTCAACGGTTCATGGTCAATGGCTCTCTAGAGCTCGAGTACAAAATGATCAAAATTTTGATAAAAAGCCAATCTCTTGGGGTTACTACTTTGGTGTAAACTCCATGGATTATAATTTTGACTACCAGACAGATCAAGAAGATATTCAAGTAGAACGTTCTGTGGGATTCAATGTAGGTATCGTAGGTGACCTTAGACTTTCTGAGTTTATAAGTTTGCGTACAGAACCTGGACTCGTTTACACACAGCGTAATTTACTGTACGCACCAGATCCTCGTTTTGATAGCGAAAATGACTTACTAAGAGAAGTACCATCTACTTACATCTATCTCCCGCTTGCCCTTAAATTTAATACTAGAAGACTTAATAATGTGCGTCCTTACGTTCAGTTTGGGGTCGCTGCGGTTACTAACTTATCTAGTAACGAGAAAAATCCAGATGATAACTTTGCTGGACAGTTCCGTACTACTTCAAGTCCTTTCTTTTATGAGATGGCTATAGGTGTAGAACTTTACCTGTACTACTTTAAGTTTATTCCAAGTATAAAAGGAGTCTTCGCAACCTCTGACGAGCTTGTGAGGGATAACAGACCTAACAGCCCGTGGACAGGTAATATCAACAAAATGCAAACACGAGGAGTATTTTTAAACTTTACTTTCCAGTAGCACTTAGCCTCGTTTAAATTCGCTCAGGCAGATTGCTGTTGCCGTAGCTACATTGAGACTTTCGGTCGCTTGTACTTCGCCAAATCTTGGTATGGCAATACGATCTGACACTAAAGATTCTATTTCTCGAGATATCCCGTTTGCTTCATTCCCCATGATGATGACCCCTTCTGCTGGCAAACTTGCGGCATAGATATTTGTGCCGTCCATAAAAGTACCAAAGACTTTCCTTCTGTCATTTTCAAGGTATTCCTCTAGGCTCGTGTAGACAACATCTACTCTTGTTAATGAGCCCATGGTTGCTTGCACCACCTTAGGATTGTAACAATCTACGGTTCCAATAGAACATACTAGCTGTTTTATTCCAAACCAATCGCACAAACGTATAATAGTACCTAGATTGCCAGGATCACGCACATCATCCAGCAGTAATGTAAGTCCAGATCTATCTAGCTGTGCAGCTTCTGGCATCCTAAAAGTCGCCACTGCTTTTTGTGCAGTTTTTAAGAACGTGATTTTCTTCAAATCTGCAGCGCTCACTTCTTCTACTATCGCTTGATTTTTGTTTTGTAACGCTTTCGCGAAAGCAGAAACATCTTCTGCATACAATTCTACAAGCTCTAAGTCCGAATGGAGCAGCTCATGTACCACCTTAATTCCCTCAGCCACAAAGACGCGCTCACGCTGTCTGTACTTTTTTTGACCTAAACTCGTTATTCGTTTGATTGTATTTTTGCTTACCACGATTAAGATGTACTTTTGAGATGATGAAAACGCCCTTTTGAAAACGACTTTTACAAAAATATCACTAATTCTGCTAGTGGCGGTGTTTCTATTAGGTTGTGACGCAACAAAGCGCGTACCAGACGATGGACATTTGCTCACAGAGAACACCATTTATGATGGTGATAAGAAAGTAAGTGAGAGCCGGCTTTATAATTTTCTCTACCAAAAACCCAATACCACATTACCTGGCTTAGGGATTCCGCTGCGACTTTATATTTATAATCTTGCGAGACCTAACATAGATTCTATACTCGATGCACAAAGAGCGGCGAGCGAAAATAAATTCACCTTCTGGGAACGCGTACTTTCTCGCAAGCAAGTAGAAGCTGCCCGTAACTTTAAAAAGAGCATCAACACAGGGATTAAAAAAACTGGTGAAGCTCCCGCTATTGTTACAGATGCAATCACTCAAAAATCTGCACAACGTCTCAATTCCTACTACGTAAACAATGGCTATTTTAATGCTACTGTAGATTATGAAATTAAAAAAGACAGCAACCAGCGCGCCAGCGTAGACTATAAGGTTAATAAACGTAAAGCCTATTTTCTAGATAGTATTACACCTATCATAGCTTCACCAGTTGCAGACTCTATCTATAATGTTCACAAAAGCGCTTCCTTACTTAAGGCTGGAGATCGCTATGCTACTGGAAATATTAATGCCGAAACACAGCGTCTTACAGAACTCTTTAGAAACAATGGCTTGTACCATTTTGAGTCAGAATACATACGCCTCGTTGGGGATACCGTAAACACAAATCACAAAGCCAACTTAGAGTACATTATAGACAACCCTACAGAAAACATAAACGACTCGATTTATGACGTCCCGTTCAAAGTTCACAAGGTTTCTGAAGTAAATATTATTACAGATTACAGTTATGCTAATCGAGATAAGCCTTTTAATGACTCCTTAGTAAAGGACGGATTTAAGATCTATGCTTATGACAAAATCAATTATAGACCTAAGGCCCTCACAGACATCATCCCTCTTAAACCAGGCGACATTTACAAGGATAGAGATCGCATCCAGAGTTTAAGCAGACTAAGTAGACTTGGTACTTTTAAATACCCAAGTATTCAATACATGGAAGACCCTGCAGATAGCACAAGGTCTGATCTTATAGCGAGCATAAGACTCTCCCCTCTTGAAAAATATAAATTGAGAGCAGACTTTGACGTGTCTACCTCAAACATTCAAGATTTTGGGATCGCTGGATTTGGATCTTTATTAATTCGTAACATTTTTCGAGGTGCCGAAACCTTAGAAATATCTGCTCGTGGTAGTATAGGTGCCTCTGATGATGCTGCAAATCCTGACGATAGCTTTTTTAATATTTCAGAAATAGGTGCAGACGTAAGACTCACATTCCCTCGTATATTTTTCCCTGTGAGCACAAGCGCTCTCATTCCAGCCGAATGGCAGCCTAATACTCGCTTTAATCTTGGTATAGGCGTACAACAAAACATAGGTCTTGATAAGCAAACGGTAACCGCAGGACTTACCTACAACTGGAGTCCATCGTGGAAACGCAGCTTTAGTGTAGACCTCATCAATGCTCAATATGTCCGTAATCTTAACCCAGACAACTATTTTAATATTTATAGAAATAGCTATGAAGACCTCAATACCATCGCACGCAACAATGAAGCAAATATCAACCCTGAATATTTTATAACCGATGAAAATGGCGATAGAAATCTTTCTATACCCACAGGTGCAGAGCAGTTTATAAATGACGTAAACCGCAGCCAAGTAGACAATCTAGTTCAAGACGATATAGATGATATACGAGCGATAGGAGAGCGCCAAGAGCGACTTACAGAAGACAATCTTATTGTATCCTTAAATATTTCTCATACCTATGACAATAGGGAAAATCTGTTTGATGAAACCTTTAGCCGACTAAGAACTCGTGTGGAACTTGCTGGTAATGCGCTAGCACTTGCTGGAGGAATTGCAAACACAGAGAAAAACGAGGATGGAAACAAAAGCCTTTTTGGCGTTGTATATTCTCAGTACGTAAAAACAGAAATAGAATACTCACGTCACTGGGATTTAGGAGGTAATAACATCATCGCAGCAAGAGCCTTTGGCGGTATTGCAATTCCTTACGGAAACTCTACGAGCATCCCTTTTATACGTAGTTTTTTTGGTGGAGGTTCTAATGATAACAGAGCTTGGAGAGCTTATGATTTAGGTCCAGGAAGTAGCGGTAGTCCAAATGAGTTTAATGAAGCCAACATGAAACTTGCCTTCAACCTTGAGTACCGTTTTGATTTAATAGGTCCTATAGAAGGAGCGCTATTTACAGACGCCGGAAATATCTGGAATGTGTTTGATAATGTAGAAGACCCTAGATCGCGTTTTAATAATATCGCTAGTTTAAAAGATCTTGCGGTAGGCTCTGGTTTTGGATTAAGGTGGGATTTTGACTTTTTTGCCCTTCGCTTTGATGTAGGCTTTAAATCTTACAACCCAGCACTCCCAGAAGGTGATCGCTGGTTTAAGGAATACAACTTCTCAAATGCAGTTTATAACGTGGGGATTAACTATCCTTTCTAGTAGTCTCTCCATCTTCCATTCTTTACTCTAGAATTTTATTGAGAGTTTCTATTGTTTATTTTTTTTCGCTTTCGCGAAAATGTGATGAAAAAAAATTAGCACTAATAATTGAAATCAACACAACTTTTGATACTGAACAAGAAGGAGGTTAATTTCATTTATGCAGTTAATTATTCATATCAATCTTTCAAATATTCTAAACTTTGGTTGAAATACTTATGCAGTGATTTGTTTAGATATTTATCATAAACAGTATTTTCATTTCTCTCTTTAGAAAGCCAAGCCATGGCATAAGCAATTATCTGTTCAGGTAAATAGCCCTGACTACTAGATTGCCATCCAAACCCTTCAGAGGTAAATTGAAATCGAGAATTGCCAATAAAAATTCCAAAGCCATAAACTATAGAAGTAAAATCAGTCAAGAATTCATCATTTTCTTCTATTCTACTTTCACCGAGTAAAATCTGATGCGACAATTCATGGGAAATCGTTGCTATTAATGAAATAGGATTTTTCAACTGCCCTCTTTCGATTGAAATTACAGTTTCATTTTCTGTTTGCTCATATATTCCACTTGCGCTTTTCCAGCCTCCACTTATATTTGCTGGAGAGGTCAAGATAGTCCCGTCATCCATTTCAACGGGTTGGTCTGAGAAAAAATTAAGTTTAATTTTAACATCTAGAATATTCATAAGCTCCATTGTTCTCGCAAGGATAAATTCAGCATCCTTTTCAGTTCCGTTAAACTTCCGATTATAAAAGTCTGTGGTTGGAGTTACAGTTTTTATTTCCATAAAATGTTCTTCTCCAAATTCTGTACGCAACCAATTTAATTCTGAGTCAACCCAAACTTTATCTTCTGTCGTAATCGGTAATTTTTTCTTTTTATTCCAGAACATCAATAATTTATTTCTTTTGTTTACAAGTGATTTTAGTAATTAAAGACAGTATTCCACTAAATAGTATTCGTGACATCAATTCTTGATTACTCGCTTAAATATACACTTATTTACGAACCACGCTCTAAGAAGGCTAAGGTCTTAAACTCATCTCAATATTACTAGCTACACAAAATCTTGCCTGAATCATCTACTGCTATACTATAATTCACCCTAGGCTCTGATACTTTCTAAGAGCACTATAGCTAACGACCACGCTTTCGCGAAAGCGTAACCTAGCTAAAACGTTGTCGTAGTAACCTCCATATCTCGGCTACTTTCCGAGTAATATTTGTTATTTTTACTTCACTAATTTTAAACAACAACAATGTCGCATTCTATAAAACCAGGTGTAGCCACAGGCCACGAAGTACAAGCAATTTTTAACTATGCAAAAGAGAAAGGCTTTGCCCTTCCTGCGGTTAATGTAATTGGGTCTAACAGTATCAACACGGTTCTAGAGACTGCAGCAGCGCTTAATGCTCCTGTAATTATCCAGTTTTCAAATGGTGGAGCACAGTTTAATGCTGGAAAAGGATTAAACAATGACAACCAAAAAGCAGCCGTACTAGGAGCTGTAGCTGGAGCAAAGCACGTACACGAACTTGCAAAAGCATACGGAGCAACCGTAATTTTACACACAGATCACTGTGCAAAAAAATTACTCCCTTGGATGGACGGGATGCTTGATGCAAATGAGGCTTACTATAAAGAACACGGTCATTCACTCTTTAGCTCTCACATGATTGATTTAAGTGAAGAACCACTTGAAGAGAATATCGAGATTTGCAAAGGATATCTTGAGCGCATGGCTAAGATGGAAATGACACTTGAGATAGAATTAGGTATCACTGGTGGTGAAGAAGATGGTGTAGATAACAGTGATGTAGATGATTCAAAATTATACACACAACCAGAAGAAGTTGCTTATGCTTATGAGGAACTAAGTAAAGTAAGTGATCAATTTACGATTGCTGCAGCTTTTGGAAATGTGCACGGAGTTTACAAGCCAGGTAACGTAAAGCTTACGCCTAAGATTCTTAAAAATTCTCAAGAGCATATCTCTGAGAAGTATGGAAAGGAGCACAACCACATTGATTTCGTATTTCACGGAGGAAGTGGATCTACAGTCGAGGAAATACGTGAGGGAATCTCTTACGGGGTTATCAAAATGAACATTGACACAGATTTACAATGGTCTACTGCAGAAGGTATCCGTGATTATTTTGGTGAAAATGCTGAGTATCTTAAAACACAGATAGGTAACCCTACTGGTGATGACTCTCCAAACAAGAAGTTCTATGATCCTCGCGTATGGTTACGTAAGGCAGAGCAAACTATGGGAGCTCGTCTTAAAAAGGCTTTTGAAGATTTAAATAATATCGATACACTATAGTATCAACACATTATAAAATTTGTAAAAACGGATTGCATCAAAATTGATTTGATGTAATCCGTTTTCCGTATTTTTACGGCTTGCATTAGTAATTAATAAGTCCTAACAATGCTAGGATTTACTTTCTAATAGTAGAAATGGATTATTTATAGTTATAACATTTTCGCGAAAGCGGAATAAATACCATTAACCAAATTCAAACACAATATGGCTTGGTTCAAACGTAAAGAAAAAGGAATACATACTGCAACAGAGGACAAAAAAGATACTCCTAAAGGGCTGTGGTACAAATCACCTACTGGAAAAATAGTAGATACAGAAGAGCTAGAAAAGAACTTCTACATCTCACCTGAGGATGGATACCACGTACGAATAGGTAGTAATGAATATTTTGAAATCCTCTTTGATGATAATAAATTTAAAGAGCTAGATGCCAAACTTACTTCTAAGGATCCTCTTAAGTTTGAGGATAAGAAGAAGTATGTAGACCGTCTCGCTGCTGCTCAAGAAAAAACAGGACTTAAAGATGCCATTAGAACTGCCGTAGGTAAGTCTAAGGGTGCAGATATTGTAATAGCTTGTATGGACTTCAGCTTTATAGGTGGGTCTATGGGAAGTGTTGTAGGTGAAAAAATTGCACGTGCTGCAGATTATTCTCTTAAAAACAATATTCCATTTATGATTATCTCTAAGTCTGGAGGTGCTCGTATGATGGAAGCAGCATTATCTCTTATGCAACTGGCAAAAACAAGTGCTAAGCTTGCTCAACTTGCAGATGCAGGGATACCTTATGTATCGCTTTGTACTGACCCTACTACCGGAGGTACTACAGCATCATTTGCAATGCTAGGAGACATTAACATCTCTGAGCCTGGAGCACTTATAGGTTTTGCAGGACCACGGATTGTACGTGATACTACTGGAAAGGAATTACCAGATGGTTTCCAAACTGCAGAGTTCTTACAAGAACATGGTTTCTTAGACTTTATCACTCCGCGTCAAGAATTAAAAAATAAAGTAAATCTCTACTTAGATTTAGTTATGAATCGAGCAGTGAGAGCTTAAATCTTATATAATACCAAAAAAGGCTAAACGTTACGTTTAGCCTTTTTTTATGTAATATTACTAATGAAATTTTTTATTCCTATCCTTCTAATATCGTGTTTATTATCCTGTAATAAACAGTTGAAATACGAAGATTACAATGAAGATAACTTTAATGAGGTTCAAGGTTTAATTATGTCTGCAGTTCCAGATGGCGACCCTTTTAATAGCTCTTCAATAAAAAATATAAGATACCAATACAACTTAGATAAGAGTCCACCTCTTATAGGCTTTGAAAACATTAATATGTTTGAAGCTCAAAGAGGATATCCTTTAATAGTTTTAGTTCACAAAGAAGACGAAAGTATAAGTTTTTATGGCAGAGTTGGAATACTCGACAGTCTTAATGGTAAAGAAAAATCTTTCCTGAAGAAACATTTTCAAGGAGAGTTAGAGAAAATGGAATGAATTTTTACTTCTTCCTATCTATCACATAGTTTACCATAAGCTCGAGAGAGTCTCGGTACACAGACTTAGGATATGTCATTAAGATTTCTAACGCTTCTTGCTGTAATGCCTTCATCTTTGTAACAGCATACTCTAGGCCGCCGTTATCTCTTACAAAAGCAATTACTTCATTTACACGCTTCTTATCTGTATTCTTATTTTTAATACTATTGATGAGCCAGTTTTTATCTTTTTTTGAAACCGTATTTAACACATAAATGAGTGGTAGGGTCATCTTTTGTTCTTTGATATCAATACCTGTAGGTTTCCCTATTTTGGCAGTACCATAATCAAACAAGTCATCTTTAATTTGAAAAGCCATACCTATAAGCTCTCCAAATTTATGCATACGCTTTACTTCTTTATCCTTAGCATGAACAGCACAAGCCCCCATAGCACAACATGCAGCAATTAATGTTGCCGTTTTCTGACGGATAATCTCGTAGTATAAATCTTCTGTAATATCTAGCTTGCGCGCTTTCTCTATCTGAAGTAATTCGCCTTCTGAGATTTCTCTTACTGCTACAGATATAATTTGCAATAAATCTGTATCGCCATTATCTATAGAAAGCAACAGTCCCTTTGAGAATAAAAAGTCTCCAACAAGTACTGCAATCTTATTTTTCCACAATGCATTAAGCGAGAAAAAACCTCTACGAATGTTACTATCATCTACTACATCATCATGTACGAGACTAGCAGTATGGATTAACTCTATAACCGATGCTCCACGATAGGTACGATCATTTACCTCACCGTTGTTCATCATCTTTGCGGTAAGAAAGACAAACATAGGGCGCATTTGCTTCCCTTTGCGGTTTACAATATAATGTGTGATACGATTGAGAAGCGCCACCTTAGAGCGCATAGAAAGTGAAAACTTTTCTTCAAAAAGCTCCATTTCATAAGCGATGGGTTCTTTAATCTGTGCTACTATTTTCATTATAGTAAAGATAAGTAACAGCTACTTTGCATCCTATTGCTTATTAGCTAGTTGTCCGCAGGCTGCATCGATATCCTTTCCTCTCGATCTACGCACGGTCACTGTCACACCATTTGCCTCAAGAACCGACACATAGCGGTCTATTGCTTCAGGATTTGCTTGCTGAAACTGACCATCGTCAATAGGATTGTACTCTATAATATTTACTTTGCTAGGTACAGCTTTACAGAAGTCTAATAGTGCCATAATATCAATGTGACGATCATTAATACCATCCCACACTACGTATTCGTACGTAATGCGTTTTCCTGTTTTTTCATACCAGTAAATAAGTGCCTCTTTAAGATCTGCAAGTGGCATTTGCTCATTAAAAGGCATAATCTCTGTACGCACATTATCAAGTGCAGAGTGTAATGAAACGGCAAGATTAAACTTTACGTCATCATCTGCCATTTTCTTAATAATCTTAGGCACTCCAGAGGTAGATACGGTAATACGCTTAGGAGACATCCCTAATCCTTCTGGATCTGTGATTTTGTCTATTGCTTTAATGACATTATTATAATTCATTAAAGGCTCTCCCATTCCCATAAAGACAATATTAGAGAGCGGCTTATCGTGATATAGCCTACTTTGTCTATCTATCACAACAACTTGATCCACAATCTCATCTGGATTGAGATTACGCATACGCTTTAAACGTGCGGTAGCACAAAACTTACAGTTAAGACTGCAGCCTACTTGTGACGAAACACAAGCAGTCGTTCTATTTTTTGTTGGAATCAATACAGACTCGACCATAAGACCGTCATGTAGCTCAACACCATTTTTTATGGTACCATCACTACTACGCTGCATTTGATCTACGCGTATGTGATTAATCACGAAGTTCTCATCTAGAAGTATACGAGTGTCCTTAGACAGGTTTGTCATATCTATAAAGTCGTGTGCACCTTTTTGCCACAGCCATTCATATACCTGATTTCCGCGGAAGGGTTTATCTCCTTGAAATACAAAAAAATCTCTAAGTTCTTCCTTACTTAATTTACGTATGTCTCTCTTATCTGTTTTCACAATGCAAAGGTACGTAGTTGTTTTTTGGTTTTCACGTTTGAATACAAGCTTGCTATTAAAAGCTTTTCAATACTATCAAAACAATCACATACAAACCTATTTCAAATAAAAACGCCAGACTTCTTAGGGAGAAACTAGCGTTATAAACTCATAAAATAATTACACTTTTAACCCAAGCGATCTTGAAAAACCTTTAAGCTCACCCCAGATTCAAAAGAATAATTTAAGGCAGATAGCGAGCGCTCTAATGCACCTAGAACACAAAGCAAATCATTTGCCGACACAGAGCCCATATGTCCTACCCTAAAGTAATGGGCTTTGATTTCTGAAAGCAAGCCTCCAGCCACAATCACATCATCTTGCGTCATATTTGCCCTCAAAACAGCTCCGTCTATACCTTTTGGATAGTACACTGCAGTAAGCGTACTCGCAGCAATCTCCTCTGTATTTGGTAATATATCTAAATTCAAAGAACGGATTGCAGCCCTAAAAGCACTAGCAAGGCGTTCATGCCTATGTACTCTTGCGACTATTCCTTCACTACAAATTAGTTGCAGACTTTTTTCAAGTGCTAGAATTAAGTTAACGGGTGGCGTGCCAAAATAAGATGGACGTCTTTCCTCATATGCTGTCATGATGGGCAACCAGTTATTCCATGATGCATAATAATTTTGAACAGGTGTTTTTCGGTTTTTCCACTCTTCTATTGCTTTTTGCGATGCTACTAGCAATGCTAGTCCTGGCGGCACACCTATTGCCTTTTGAGATCCAGTAAGAACAACATCTACACCCCAGGCATCTTGTAAAATTTCTTGACCAGCTACAGAGCACACTCCATCAAGTATGGTGAGTACATTATATTTCTTTGCAAGTTTACACAAAGGCTCTGGCGCCACCATGACACCTGTAGATGTATCTACATGCGTGAAGGTAACTACCTTATATTTTTTTGTTTTAAAAGCCGCTTCTATCTCCGTTAAAGTCACAACCTCGCCTATAGGCGCACTTAATATGGTCGTATCTGCACCATAGGTTTCCAGTATATCTTTAAAACGTTCTCCAAAATAACCAGAAGAAACAACTAGCGCAGCATCTCCTTTTTCTATTAGATTTGCAGCTGCCATATCCATCGCAAGCGTACCACTCCCTGACACTACAAAAGGCTGTCCATTTGGAGCATTCCACACTTCACGCATCATATCTAGACTATTCCCAAAAATCTCTATAAAATTTGGTGCAACATGACTCGCAGTAGGAACTGCCATCGCTTGCAACACATCTGGCTCAAATTCTATAGGACCAGGGATCATCAGTAATTTTCTACTTTTCATATTTTTCCTAAGATTTTTAATGATATTTTTTTGCCTTCCTTTTCATATTTCCTTGTGAAATGTTTGTTTTAATAACGCTTTCGCGAAAGCGTAACATAATAAACATCATGCACTACAACTATTTATCAAGATAGCAATCTAATTAAATGTTAGGGTAAAATGACGCAATTGTAGACACTATTATCACCCAAATAAGAATTTCTGAACGAAAAAGGCGGCATACACGAAACCGCCTTCCCAACAATTAACAATTTGTTTGAGGCTACGCTGTCAAAACAGGATTATTATTTAATACCGTTTTCTTCTCTTGAAATTGATTACTAGTATTATTTGCGCCTCCAGCTTTTAAAGCCTTATCTCCTGCATAAAATGTTTTGTGATCATCTCCTAGGTCAGAACCAGCCATTCTCTGGTGTTTTACACAAGAAACTCCTTTACGTATCTCTTGCCTTTGCACATCTTTCACATAAGCCAGCATACCTTGCTCTCCAAAATAACCTTCGGTAAGATCATTCATATGTAGTGCAGTAGTGTGATAAGTAGGCAATGTAATGAGGTGGTGGAAGATTCCCGCTTCAAGTGCTCCGTCTCTTTGGAATGATTTAATTTTTTCATCTGCTCTATGAGACAATTCCGTCTGATCATAAGCTGCATCCATTAAATTATTACGATCATATGCAGTCATATTTTCACCTTCCTCTACCATCTCATCATACGCTTGATTTCTAAAGTTAAGTGTCCAGTTAAAAGAAGGAGAGTTATTATAAACTAGTTTTGCACTTGGCTCTACTGCTCTCACTCTATTTACCATATGAGCGATTTGCTTTACATTAGGCGTAGGGGTTTCTATCCATAATAGGTCTGCGCCGTTTTGCAAACTTGTAATACAATCCAGCACCACTCTATCTATGTTTGATCCGTTCTTAAACTTGTAAAGACCATTAGGTAATCGCACTGGGCGCACCAGTTTTCCATCTCTTTTAAGAAGTACGTCATCTTCATTTGCGCTATTAATATCTACTTCTTCTGCCTCTACAAAAGCGAGGTATTGAGAAGCGAGATCTCCTGGCTCTTGGCTTACAGGCAACTTCTGAGTAAGACCTGCACCCTCAGAATCTGTTCTTGCCACAATAATTCCTTCATCTACGCCTAGCTCTAAAAAGGCATAACGTAGTGCGTTAAGTTTTGCTATAAAATCTTCATGAGGAACTGTTACCTTACCATCCTGGTGACCACACTGCTTTGCATCAGATACTTGATTTTCTATCTGCAGTGCGCATGCTCCAGCTTCTATCATTTTCTTTGCTAGTAAATAAGTAGCCTCTTCATTTCCAAAACCTGCGTCTATATCTGCGATAATTGGAACTATATGCGTTTCATAATTATCAATTTGATCTTGCACATCCTCACCGGCATCAAGACGACGAAACAAATCATTAAGTTCTACGGCATCTGCCTGACGTAAGAAAGTATAAATTTCTTCAATTAATTTTGGCACAGCAGTCTTTTCATGCATAGATTGATCTGGCAAAGGACCTAGCTCTGAACGTAAAGCGGCAACCATCCATCCAGAAAGGTATAAGTATTTTTTATTTGTAGTACCATGATGTTTCTTTACTGCAATCATTTTTTGCTGTGCCACAAAACCGTGCCAGCACCCTAGGGACTGAGTATAACTCATAGGGTTTGCATCGTATTCTTCCATATCCTTGCGCATAATACTAGCAGTATATGTTGCAATATCAAGGCCAGTTTTAAATCTATTTTGAACAGCCATACGAGCTGTATTTTCTGGACTTATGGCACTCCAAGAGTTTCCATGCTTTGCTTTAAGTGATCTAACAACTTCAAGAGCCGAATTGTAGTTTGACATAATACTAAGTTTTAAAGATTTATTTAATGTGTACCTGAAAAGGCGGTGATAGTTTTGTTATACTTATTTGAGAAATAGCTTATGGATATTTATCTAAAGAAATTTATAAGCTGGCGTGGTTAAAAACTCTTCAAAGTCTTCTGCTAAGACCAGTTCTTTAAAGAGGTTAAATGCATTCTCAAACTGAGTTTCTTTTATTTCAATAGAGCCCACTTCAGTAATGATTTTTTCAACTTCTTCATCAAAAAGCTCATTGAAGTATTCTTTTGTAAATGCTTTTCCATCTTCCAGCACTGCTTTGTTTTTTATCCAATGCCAGATTTGTGTTCTTGATATTTCGGCAGTAGCAGCGTCTTCCATTAAGTGATAAAGAGCTACTGCACCTTGACCACTTAACCATGCGTTGAGATAGAGTATCCCAACGTTAATATTTTTTCGCACTCCAGCTTCTGTGACCGTGCCCGCAGGAATTGCAACTAGATCATCTGCTGTTACCACAACATCATCTCTTGTAATGTGCAGTTGATTTGCTGTAGGCATGTGACTATCAAACTCATCCATCGCGATTTGAACAAGAGCTGGGTGAGCAACCCATGTACCATCATGTCCATTTAGAACCTCGCGTTCTTTATCTTTTCTTACTTTTTCTAAAGCCGCTTGATTTGCCGAAGGGTCATTTTTAATAGGCACTTGGGCTGCCATACCTCCTATTGCTAAGATTCCGCGTTTGTGACACCTTTGTATTACCAACTTAGAATATGCGTCCATAAAAGGTGCCGTCATTCCAACTTGATCCCTGTTAGGAACTAAGAAATCAGGATCATTTCTAAACTTCTTGATATACGAGAATATATAATCCCAGCGACCGCAATTAAGACCTACGATATGATCTTTTAACTCATAAATAATTTCATCCAACTGATGGCTTGCCGTAATCGTCTCAATTAGTACGGTACATTTAATAGTTCCTAGAGGAATATTTAAATAGTCTTGAGAAAATTTAAAAACCTCATTCCATAGTCTCGCTTCCTTGTAATGCTCAAGTTTTGCTAGGTAGAAATAGGGCCCTGTACCATTTTCTAGCAACTGACGTACGTTTGTAAAGAAATACAAACCGAAATCTAACAACGACCCAGATACCTCTACGTCATCAATAAGAACGTGTTTTTCATTGAGGTGCCATCCTCTTGGCCTAACGAGTAATGTAGCAGTGGCATCATTGAGTCTATATTTTTTATCCTTAGTGGGGTGATGATATGATATCGTTTTATTTACAGCATCTCGCAAGTTAATCTGACCTTCCATCACATTTCTCCATGTAGGCGCAGTACTATCTTCTAGGTCTGCCATAAAGGTTTTTGCACCAGAGTTAAGTGCGTTAATAACCATCTTACGATCTGTAGGTCCTGTGATCTCCACCCTTCTATCTTGCAAGTCTTGAGGAATCTCTCCCGCAGTCCACTCGCCTTCTCTTATTTCTTGTGTTTCTAAAGGAAAGACAGGCTTATGACCTTGATCAAACAATAGCTGCTGTTGCTCTCTAGCACGTAATAATTCTAAACGTTTGGCATTAAAATTTTCATGAAGTGCCTTAATGAAGTCTAATGCATCATCAGTTAGTATTTCTGAATAATAGCTTTTTACTTGGTTGCTAAAGCTTAGTGCATATTGGTTTATTTCAGGATCCATAATTATCTTTTTAAAAATTCTATGGCACAATGTTAAAAAAAATACTTTGATTAAAAAAGCGAACGTTCGCTAAATATTAATTTTCACTAAAATAAACTATTCGCAGAAAGTGGTATATTTGTGTATATGGAAGAAGAAGATATCAAACTTATATTTGGCTTAAAGCTACGCCAGATAAGGACTGACAAGAATTTATCACTTTTTGGACTATCAAAACTTACAGGTCTTTCAAAATCATATTTAAATGAAATTGAAAATGGAAAAAAATATCCAAAACCAGATAAGATTGTCACACTTTCGGAAAAATTGGACATTCCATACGATCAAATGGTCTCTTTGAAACTTGATAAAAATCTTGCTCCTATAGGTGAAATTTTAAAATCAAAGATTCTTAAAGAAATACCTCTTGAGCTTTTTGGGATTAAGGAAAGTGACCTGATAGATATTGTATCTAATGCTCCAGCTAAGGTGAATGCTTTTATAAGCACGATTATAGAGATTGCGCAACACTACAACTTTAGCAGAGAAAGCTTTTTTCTAGCCTCTGTGCGATCATTTCAAGAGGCAAACAACAACTACTTTGACAATATAGAGCAAAAAGTGCTCGACTTTGTAAAGTCTTATCAAATAAATCAGGGACAGGGTATCTCATCAAATGAGTTAGAAGAAATTCTCATAGAAGAGTATAACTACACTATAAAAAATGATGAACTAGATAAACACGAGGATTTAGATAACCTACGATCTGTTTTTATCCCAAAGTCACGCTCCCTACTAGTTGCAAGTGATGTAGATGAGTCACAACGCACATTTATCTACGCAAAAGAAATAGCCTATAATTATCTGGAAATTACAGAAAGGCTATACACCTTCCCATGGATTCTTTTTGAAACTTTTGACCAAGTGCTTAATAATTTTTATGCCTCTTACTTTGCAGGAGCATTGATCATTCCTAGTAAAAATCTGACGACGAAAATTAAAGATATTTTTAAGGAGCGTACTTTTCAAAAAAATACTTTTGAGCACATTACAAATGAGTTTAACGCATCGCCTGAGTCTTTCTATCAGCGACTTACTAATATCTTACCTAAAGAATTTAATATCAAGAATTTGTTTTTCTTGCGGTTTACGCACAAGCTTAACGACACTAAATTTCACCTCACAAAGGAGCTACACCTAGCACACCAGCATGCTCCACGAGCAAATGAGAGTGATGAACACTACTGCAGAAGATGGGTGTCACTACAAGTGCTTAAAGATCTATCTAAGAGTAGCGAGAATAGTAAGTTTGACTTGCAAATTTCTAATTATGAAAATGAAGGCGTACGATACTTGGTACTATCCACCGCTACAAAAGACCCCTTTAAAGAAAACAAGTTTAGAAGCATAAGCATAGGTCTCCTCATAAACAAACAACTCGAGCGCAAAATAAAATTCCTTAAGGATCCAAATATCCCTACTCGTAACGTAGGAGTTACTTGCGAGCGCTGTGCTATTATAGATTGCGAAGTGCGACAAGCTCCACCTAAGGTTTTAGACCGAACTTCAAAAAACAAAAAAATTGCAGCCATTGTGAAGCAACTTAATGATGAGCATTAAGAACACTAGCATACGCAAACGAGCTTAACTCCCTAGCCCCGATTGTAATGAAAATCCCGCAGTTGCCTGGCGAAGCCGGCGCGAGGAATTGCAATGAAAGCGGGAAACTAGATACCACAAATACCACAAGGTGATGCTCCTAAAACAAAAAACCCAAACATTGCTGTTTGGGTTTTTATAATTATATCTGCTGAAATTAGATAATCAACATTGCGTCTCCGTAAGAGTAGAATTTATATTTCTCTTTTACTGCTTCATCATAAGCTCTCTTCATAAAATCATGACCTGCAAATGCAGAAACCATCATTAATAAAGTAGACTTAGGTGTATGAAAGTTTGTAATCATACAGTTTGCGATACTAAAATCGTATGGAGGGAAGATGAATTTGTTAGTCCATCCACCAAACTCATTAAGTGTATGGTTACTAGAAACAGCACTTTCCATCACTCTCATCGAGGTTGTACCTACGGCACAAATACGACGTTTTTCCTTTAGCGCTTTATTGATAATTTCTGTTGCTGGCTTATGTATATATGCCTCTTCACTATCCATTTTATGCTTAGATAAATCTTCTACCTCAACTGCGCTGAAAGTTCCTAGACCTACGTGCAGTGTAACCTCAGCAAAGTCTACTCCTTTTATCTCAAGACGCTTTAATAAGTGCTTTGAGAAGTGTAAACCTGCAGTAGGCGCGGCTACAGCTCCTTCTTCTGTTGCATAAATAGTCTGGTAGCGATCTTCATCTTCTGGCTCTACCTCTCTATTAATATATTTAGGTAATGGCGTCTCTCCTAGTGACGTTAGCTTTTTTCTAAATTCCTCGTAAGAACCATCATATAAGAAACGAAGTGTACGTCCTCTTGATGTTGTGTTATCAATTACCTCTGCTACTAGACTCTCATCATCACCAAAGTAAAGCTTGTTACCTATACGTATTTTACGTGCTGGATCTACAAGAACATCCCATAGGCGTGTTTCTGAGTTAAGTTCTCTAAGTAAGAATACCTCGATACGTGCTCCAGTTTTTTCTTTATTACCGTATAAACGCGCTGGAAAAACCTTAGTATTATTAAGCACCATCACATCTTCCGGCTCAAAATAATCAATAATGTCTTTAAACATTTTGTGCTCTATAGTCTGCTCTTTTCGGTTAAGTACCATAAGGCGTGACTCGTCACGATTTTCGGCTGGGCGATCTGCTAGTAATTCATCTGGCAAATCAAAGTTAAAATGTGATAACTTCATAAAGGGTTTTATTTTAGTTTTTGTGCTCACAAAAGCAGTATGAACCGCTCATTTGCAAGATCGCAAAGATACAATCTTGAGATAGGCGTTGTCAAGTGTTTAGCCAATTATCTCTTGACCAAAGCCTAAAGTTTCTAAATCTTTCCAAAAATCTGGATATGACTTAGACACCACACCCGCATCATCTATCAACAATGGAACTGATAGCGCTAGTGGCGCAAAAGCCATTGCCATACGATGATCATGATATGTCGCAATCGTAATATTCTCGTTAAGCGCTGCTTCTTGCGGCAGTAACGTGAGGTCTGTATCTGTTACCATAATCCCACCGCCTAGCTTTGTAATCTCTTCTCGTAGTGCTTCTAGCCTGTCTGTTTCTTTTATTTTGAGGGTATGCAATCCCGTGAGATGACATCCTACTCCAAGTCCTAAACAAGTAACTGCTATAGTCTGCGCAATGTCTGGCGCATTTGCAAGATCCAAAGTGATTGTTTCAGGAAGTTTAAAATCTTTGGCTAGTGACAAGGTAAGTGTATCTCCATTAAAAACAGAAACTACACCTAGCTGCTTGTAAATTTCTTGCAATACTGCATCACCCTGCAAGCTATCTTCCTTATAACTACTTATGGTTATGGAAGTGTCTAAAGTACGCTTTCGCGAAAGCGCAACAATACTATAAAAGTAAGATGCACTACTCCAGTCTGACTCTACTGTGATTTCTCTATGCTCACTAGTCGTTCTTCCTGGTTTGATAGTTATAATCTGACCTACAAATGTAGCCTCAATATCTAGCTGATGTAATAGTGCTAGCGTCATTTTTATATATGGTACCGAAGTGATTTTACCATCGAGATGAATGGTAAGTCCATTTTCTAGCGCAGCTCCCATCATCATAAGTGCAGAGATATACTGGCTGCTCACATTTGCCTTGAGCGTAACCTCACTTTTTGTGAGTTTGCTTCCTTTAATATGAAGCGGCGGATACCCATCATTTTTTACATAAGAAACCTGAGCACCTAACTGCTGCAACGCTTCTACCAATATTGCCATAGGGCGTTGCTGCATGCGCTCGCTACCCGTGAGCAACGTCTCTCTACCTTCTTGTATAGAAAAATAAGCGGTAAGAAAACGCATTGCCGTACCCGCATGGTAAATATCTACCTCACTTTCTATAGACGCTAGTGCCTTTTGCATCACCGCAGCATCATCACTATTTGAAATATTCTTTACTACAATACCATCAAAGAGCGCTTGTAAAATAAGTAGTCTGTTAGTCTCACTTTTTGACCCTGTGATTTGTATCTCACCACTGGTGCTGGCTGCAGTATGTTGTACTTTTAAGAGCATAGGCTATTACTTCAATTTCTCATTATTGTGATGACGATCGTGATCACGTTTAGTCTTTATATCAAGCTTTTTATCAAACGCTTCTTGAAGATTAACTCCTGTTTGGTTAGCAAGACATAATACTACAAACATGACATCTGCAAGTTCCTCACCTAGATCTTTGCCTTTATCGCTTTCTTTCTCACTCTGCTCCCCATAGCGACGTGCGATAATGCGCGCCACTTCTCCTACCTCTTCAGTAAGCTGAGCCATATTAGTTAGTTCATTAAAATAGCGCACTCCGTGAGCTTTTATCCAATCGTCTACTGCTTGTTGTGAGTCTGAAATGTTCATTTAATTAAATTTATGAGTACATAGTGCAATCTATTTAAAAATATGCATTCACTAGG
Organism: Dokdonia sp. Asnod3-C12; assembly: GCF_045063975.1. Taxonomy (NCBI): domain Bacteria; kingdom Pseudomonadati; phylum Bacteroidota; class Flavobacteriia; order Flavobacteriales; family Flavobacteriaceae; genus Dokdonia; species Dokdonia sp. Asnod3-C12. Next base: position 2,327,903 of record NZ_JBEFNY010000003.1, on the reverse strand, counting down.
CTTTCTTTAAGACAACTTTCTCATTTTCTTTCTTAATAATCATCTCAAAAAAACCTTTTAAAGATTTATAATAATCTACAGCTACTAAAGGAGTTTTAACATTGCGCTGTATTACAATTGACAAACCAGTAGGAGAGTTTGAGATTTTATATTTATAAGATGCTATATCATCTATCATAGATACAGCTATAGGCTCTGGCAGGTTCTCAACCACATATCCTGATGGAATATTAATCTTAATATTGATTCTATCTAAATAAGAGTAATTAAAATCAATAGGCAGCTTACGATCTTCTTCCTTAAAGAAATTCTCTTCAAGACCATATACAACCATAGGGTTAAAGTATATCTTATCGCCTATAGTTTCAAAATACCTTGTAACATCTGTATCAAAAGACAGGCTTAATGGCTTATGAACGTTGTTTAAATTAGAAACTTCTACTTCATTGACTTCATTATTATTAAAAGAGTTAGACACGGCTTCATTAAGCTCCGCTCCTTTCTTACCGTAAAGTGTGCTCCGCATGACATGCGCATAATTACTTGAATATCTATTTCTAGCTGACGCTGTCGCAATTCCATCTTCATCAAAATCTACAGTAATAATTGCATCATGGATCGCTTGGGCATTTTTCAAGCTTACCGCTTTAGAAGTTCCATCCTCAGACATAAGTCGACCTCCTAACCAGTTGAGCAACTCGCTTTTTAAACTATTAGGACTTGCTAATTTATCAGAGGCATCAAGTAACATTAATTTACCATCAATCTCTACTCCAGCTATAACAGCATTAAATCCAGTTCTCGTAGGAAAAAGATAAATTCCATGAGATTTTGTTCCTAATAAAATAGGGTCTGCTTTAATACCCGCATACTTTAACATTGACACTAGTAACAGATTAATATCTGCCATGTTTCCAGATTTGTTTTTGAATGTACTAGCTGTACCATTCTCTACAAAAATCCCATAATTACCATTCCATGTAATCTTATTTCGGATGTAATCATAAATTTTTACCACCTTTTCTTTTTCTGACACCCCATTAATTAACAGATCAACTTCATCCTTAAAAAAACCTTGCCTATTAAGTTGTGATCCAAAACCTGAAGATTTGTATATATCACTAGCAACCTCATCCCAACTTGTTGCAAAGGACTCAGGTGCATCATTAGGGAAACGAGTCATTTCTAACTCGAATTGTAAGGTAGTACGGTAATTATTTAAATTACCTGAATAAGGCTCCTTTTTTAGAGACTGAACATTCTTTAAAACTACTTCCGATACATCTTCTCGAAATCTAATAGTGTTAGTCTTAGTTTTTGAATTTCTGACATAAAATGAATCAGAACTCTCTTTATAATTTATGCTTATAGATTTTTCGCGCGAACTATTTTGAACTGTAAATGGTATCCAACCATTGCGATGCGTTTTGTAGCTAAGATATTCTGGTGTTGCAAAGCGCATGTCAAGCATATCTACCGGTATTCCTTCTTGAAAATAATACTTATCAAACGTAGTCAAAAATGGAGATCGAATACTGTATTTATACTCTATGACTGATCCACTTTTTATATTGGGCATTGTAAATGATATTTTAGTATACCATTCATTTACCTCCTCTTCATAAATATTCTTCTTTTCTAATTTAATCTCCTCAATTTTTCCATCAAAATTGTAAGTGTAAGCTTTCAATCCATTTAGTTTTTCGCTATTCCCACCTTTACTATTATATAAGTAAATATTAACAGTAGCCCATTCATTACCATTATCATTATAAATTTTTATCCTGTCATGAAACTCAGTAGAGGCAGTAAATCCTTCGTCTTTAGAATATGTGAATTTTGTATCAAAAGACCTATATAAAATTGCGGCATTGGCCTCTGGCTCATCAGGGTGTACGTCCTGCAACAGTTCTGCTTTTGAGACTTTTCCAAATTTATAATTTTGCGCTAAGCAAGTGGCTGTAGAAAAACTTGCGATAAAAAAGAGGAGTAATAATTTATTCATATTGGTAATTATTTTTTTTCAAGTAAAATTTTTGAGTTATCGTATTTCGCAATACTTTGTAAAAACTGTCTGTATGCCTTATACTCTTCTTTAGAAAAAGTCCCGCTATTTATATTTAATACACGTCTGTATGATAAGCTGGTACCATTGATCAATTCGACATTTAGCAAATACTCCCCAAAGTCTGAGCTCAAGACTATAGGCTCTGGTAAGTATTTGATTTTGAATTCTTTTGGAGTATTAATTGTTACAACATCCACATCCTTATAACCTCTATCAATTCTAAAGGAGCCTGTGCGTGCTATCTCTTTTTTAGGCATACGCCCTATTCTATTAAAGGCATTAAGAGTTAAGGTAAAATCTTCACCTACCTTGGAGGCATAATTCTTTGATGTAAAAACTAGCTTTTCTTGTAAGTTCACCTTATCCCTATCGTTGATATAACTGATACTATCAATTTTCAAGTTATTGATACTATTAAAGAAATTATAGTAATACCTTTTTTGCTTTTTTTCCTCTAACTCAATCAACCCAGATCTACTGTCATATTGAGTTCCATAAGATGAGATACTTGCATTACCTGAAAGTTTCCCGTCCACATCAATTGTATAAATACCATCAATTTCCTGAAGGTTATTATCATTAATATATTTAGGAGTGTGGACTATAAATCCGCCCTCCGGTTTAATAACAAGTACATCTCTATCGTCTGTGAAATCTCCTAAAAAACCAAAGGGTATTGTCTGACTCGTACATTCCAACCAAGTATAATCATCATCTTTAGGTATTGCTAGTATTACATGACTACCCTGTAATGAAGTAAAATCTTTTTCTAGACTTCTCTTCTCGTCTCCAGCAAACACCACGGTATAAAATGAGGGCACACCAACGGCTTCCAATAAAGCTTTTGTATAATTAACCAGACCTTTACAATCGCCATAACCTAAATCATGCACTTCTTGAGCAGGAGAAGGTTTCCAACCACCTATACCTATTTGCACACTTATGTAGCGTGTTTTGCGCTGTACATAATCATAAATAATTCTTGCTTTTTCTTCATCGGTTTTTACTTCAGACACTAAGGTTTTGACTTCGGCTACAGTATTATCATCTAGCGCAGTCATTCCTTCAAGTAGACTAGTATTCATCCAATTACCAAATTCCTTCCAATTCTTAGCATTACCATCCACTCCAGAAAGATGAAACTTCTCTAGCGAAAATAAAACACGTGGCACTACTTCATGTATAGGAAGTCCATAAGGCTCCTTTAACACGCTAGGTATATTACTAGCTTTTATAGTTAGAGCGCCATCTTGACTTACCACCTCTAAATCATTGTTACTATCAATAATTTTATGACGAAGACCAAGATCAGGAGCTGCATTAATTTTGTAAAATGTTTTCTCAACACTTGTTCGAAAATTATCATACAAATTAAAGGACGGAATAAAAGCTGTGTTGACTGTTTTTACTTTAGATGTAAAAATCACTGTAAATGGGAAACCAGTAGTAGGTGTAAAGTCCAGATATCTCACTCTAGAACTTGAATAAAGACTGAAACCATCTACAGCACTCACATCTCTAAAGTCTCCTTTTTTTACTTTTTCAACTTCATTCCCAAAAGCATCAAGTATAATTGCCTGTAGGCTTAAGATCTTAGTGTTGTCATCATAAAATTCGACAGCATTTATATGTCTTAAACCTTTTGAATTAAGTACGGTAACTACTCTCGTTTCTTCTCTATAAAGAGTTTTATGGTCTGGGATTTCAATTAAAGTCTCCTGAAGCCTTACAACAGCATCTGTATTGTCTTTGAGCTCCTCAGGAATATCAGCTATAGGATAGATTAAATCTTGGCTATACATCACAGAGGTAAAGCCCAAGAAGGCAAGAAAGTAAAGAAAACGCATTAATGGATTGATGATTGATGAATTATGCGCCAAAATAGGACTTAAAGAATTATCCTACAAGAATTAAATACGGTTTTTTGTGTCAATCACAATCGTAACAGGCCCATCATTAAGTAATTGAACCTTCATATCTGCACCAAATTCTCCTGTATAGGTGGGTTTGTTGCGCTTTCGCGAAAGCGTACTCACAAACTCCTCATACATCGGGATGGCTGTATCTGGTCGTGCTGCTTCTAAAAATGAAGGACGGTTGCCCTTCTTGGTACTTGCATATAATGTAAACTGACTAATCACCAAAATATCTCCATCTACATCACCCACAGAAAGATTCATGGCGCCATCATTATCACAAAAAATTCGTAAGCCTATAATTTTGTTAGTCAGCCACTCAATATCTTCTTTGGTATCATCATGAGTAACACCTAGCAATACAAGTAATCCGTGGTCAATCTCAGATTTTACAACTCCATTTATAGTGACAGAGGCTTCTGTTACTCGCTGAATTACTGCCTTCATTATTATTGCTCTTCTGGGTAGTGATCTTTCCTGTAATGTTGCTCGTCATCTCCTTCTAGCATCTGTGTATAACTTTTATAACGCGACCAGTGAAGCTCATCATTATCTAGCGCTTCTTTTACAGCACATTTAGGTTCTTCAAGATGTAAACAGTTATTGAATTTGCACTCACTTTTTAAAGCGAAAAACTCAGGAAAATAGTCTCCTATTTCTTCCCGCTCCATATCTACTATTCCGAACCCTTTAATTCCAGGAGTATCGATAATACGTGCATCAAAATGTAAATCAAACATCTCTGCAAAAGTAGTCGTGTGCTGCCCTTGACTGTGCTGCACGCTAATTTGCTTAGTCTTAAGATCTAGCGTAGGTTCGATGGCGTTTACTAGCGTAGATTTTCCTACTCCAGAATGACCTGTAAACATACACGTCTTCCCGATCATCATCTCCTTTACAGTATCGATATTCTTTCCTGTAATTGCCGAAATCCCTACACACTCATACCCTATCTCACGATACATTGCCGCAAGATATTTTATCTCCATAATCTCCTCTTCATTATAAGTGTCTATCTTATTAAAAAGCAATACAGCTTTAATATGATAGGCCTCTGCAGTTACCAGGAAACGATCTATAAATGCCGTAAAAGTAGGCGGATTGTTAAGCGTCACTAGTAAGAACACTGTGTCTACGTTACTAGCAATGATGTGAGTTTGTTTAGAAAGGTTAACAGACTTACGTACAATGTAGTTATCTCTATCGTGAATTTTTGTAATTACTCCTGTCTCTACATCACTTTTGGTGTCAAGATCAAAGTCTACAACATCACCTACCGAAACTGGGTTTGTACTCTTAATTCCTTGAATACGGAATTTTCCTTTTATTCTACATTCAAACCACTGGCCGTCATCCGCTTTTACGGTGTACCAACTTCCAGTAGATTTATATACAGTTCCTGTCATACGTTTGTGTCAGGTACAAAAATACCTTCTTTTTAGTTACTCACTAGAAATATTAGAAAAACTACTTGTCATAATTTTAAGAATTGTAGGAATTTACAGCAAGATTTTAATATTTTAGCGCAATAAATCAATCAAAAATTATATTAATGAAAAAATCAATTCTTTTTATTGCAGCTTTTATTTTGATGACTCCATTTCTTGCAGCCCAAACAAGTCTGTACGAAAACCCAGCGTTTGATGAAATTGCTAAGGAGCATAAAATTATCGCAATCGTACCCTTTAAAACCCAGGTAAAACTTAGACCTAGGCAGATGAAAGACATGACAGATGAGCAACTAAGCCGTCTTGAAAAAGCCGAAGGAGAGGGATTACAAACTGGTATGTTTTCTTGGTTTCTAAAGAGAAAGAAGAGAGGGAAACTTACAACACTAGAAATCCAACAACCTTCTAGAACAAATGCTTTACTAAAAAAGGAAGGTATTGACTATGACAATATTTATGAATATACATCTGACGAACTTGCAAAAATTCTTGAAGTAGATGCAATCATATCTGGAGATTATGAGACCAACAAACCTATGAGTGAAGGAGCAAGCGTTGCACTTTCTTTATTAATAGGCTTTGGTGGTTCTACAAATAGCGCTATTGTAAACATGAACGTAAATAATGGAGCAGATGGCCAACTTTTATGGAACTACAACAAAAAAGTACGTGGTGGATTAGGTAGCTCTCCTGAGGACCTAGTAAATGTCTTAATGAGAAAAGCATCTAGAAGACTTGCTTACACTAAGAAAGATTAATCAATTAACTTTCCAACAAACAAAAAAGGCTCAACATCATGTTGAGCCTTTTTTTTTATAAGTAGCTATCTAAAATCTTACGACCTCGCCACCTTTTTCTGGTGGTTTATAGACTCTTGGTGTACTGCTTTAAACACACGTAGTATAAACTCTTCACTAAGATTGTTTTGCTCTCCTTCTAGAATCATCTTACCTAGAATTTCATTCCAACGCTTAGTTTGTAAGATAGAAACATTATTATCTGCCTTAAGCTCACCAATACCGTCAGAGATTTTCATGCGCTTTCCTAAGCTTTCAATAAGCTGGTGATCTATTACATCAATCTGCGTGCGTAGTGTATTAAGCTTGTTTGTATACTCAAGCTCTGTACCTACTTCTTTTCTTATTTTAAGATCAACCATCATCTGTACTAAAGCCGCTGGTGTGATTTGCTGCGCAGCATCACTCCATGCATTATCTGGATCATAGTGTGTTTCTACCATAATACCATCATAGTTAAGATCTAGTCCTGTCTGACATAAATCATGAATAATATCACGACGTCCAGCAATGTGTGATGGATCAAGAATTAAAGGAAGATCTGGAAATTTATTTTGAAGATCAATCGCTATCTGCCATTCTGGATTATTTCTGTAACGTGTCTTTTCATACGTAGAGAAACCTCTGTGTATTACTCCTAAGTTTTTAATATCCTGAGTATAAAAACGCTCTACCGCTCCTAACCATAGGGCTAGATCTGGGTTTACTGGGTTTTTAATAAGTACCGTTTTTTCTGTTCCTTTAAGAGCTTCTGCAATTTCTTGAACGATAAATGGAGATACTGTTGTACGAGCACCTATCCATAAGATATCAATATCCGCCTCAAGAGCTAGATCTACATGATTTGCATTTGCAACCTCTGTCGTAGTAAGCATTCCTGTTTCTTCTTTGGCTTTTTGCAACCATTTAAGTCCAAGTGCTCCTACTCCTTCAAAGTTTCCTGGACGCGTTCTTGGCTTCCAGATTCCTGCACGTAGTACTGTAGCATCTGTGTCTTTAAGTTGGTGAGCGATTTTAAGCACCTGCGCTTCCGTCTCTGCACTACAAGGTCCTGCAATTACAAGAGGGTGATCAAGGCCAAAAGCGTCTAACCAATTTCTAAGTTCTTTCTTATTTTCCATAACATTTAATTTGTGCCGCTTCGGGCTTTTGATATTTACGCTTTCGCGAAAGCGCAAAACTATTTAATTCCGTTTAATATTTCCTTAATGTGGTTCGTGTTTTCCATCTCATCATGTACTCCTTGAAAATCGTCATTTTCCAAAAGCATTTTAAAATCGCTGAGATTTGCAATATATTCAGTTAACGTCTCTAAGACATTCTCTTTATTCTGTTTAAAAATTGAGGTCCATGTTACTGGGTTACTTTTTGCTAAGCGTACGGTAGATGCAAATCCGCTGCCCGCCATGTCAAAAATATCACGCTCATTTTTCTCTTTTTGTATCACCGTCTTACCTAGCATAAACGCGCTTATGTGTGAGAGGTGACTCACGTATGCAATATGTTTATCATGAGACACAGGATCCATGTAACGTATGCGCATCCCCATATTTTTAAAGAGGTCGAGCACTTTTTCTTGCAGCTTAAAAGCTGTTTTCTCTACCTCGCATATAATATTAGTCTTCCCATTATATAAGCCTGTAATCGCTGCACTAGGCCCAGAAAATTCTGTTCCTGCAATAGGATGACATGCAAGAAAGTTGCGACGTCTAGGGTGTGATGCTACTACTTCACAAATGGCTTGCTTTGTAGAACCCATATCTACCACAATCGTATCTTCCCCTATATGATTAAGAACGTCTGGTAGTACATGAATAGCAACATCTACTGGGATTGCTAGCACTACGAGGTCTGCTGTTTTAATATCTTCTAGTACGGCGCCTTTATCTATAAAACCTAATGACAATGCTTCGGCTACGTGAGCTTCACTTGCATCTATACCATAAATAGTTGCCGCAGGTTCTTGCTCGCGCAAATCTCGCGCAAATGATCCTCCTATAAGCCCCAACCCTATGATGTAAATGTCTTTCATTATCTAAATATTACTCTCTAATTGCTCAAATTCAGTGCCTTACTGATAAAAACACCTCATATCCAGCTATTAATTATCTTAAAATCTACGTATTGCTTCTTTAATTTCTTCTTCTTTTACACAAAGACTAAACCTGATGTATCCTTTTCCCATCGTTCCAAAAATGGTTCCTGGTGTGATAAAAATGAATTTCTCCAGTAAGATGTTATCTATAAAGGCCTCGGCATCGATTCCTTCTGGCAGTTTTGCCCAGACAAATAATCCTACAGCATCTCTGTCGTATGTACAACCTAACCTTTCGGCAAGCTCATAAACTAGTTTACGGCGGCGTCCATAAATGGTATTGATATGCTCAAACCAGTCATCTCCTAAGCCTAAGGCTGCTACAGCTCCTTTCTGTATGCCATAAAACATACCGCTATCCATGTTAGATTTTACACGCAATACATGTCCTATGTTTTCGGCACTTCCTAGTACCATTCCTACACGCCATCCGGACATATTGAAAGTCTTACTAAGACTGTTAAGCTCTAAGGCTACTTCAGAGGCTCCTGGTACTGCTAGCAGTGATTGCGGATTATCATTAAGTACAAAACTATATGGATTATCGTTAATTACTAGTATGTGTTGCGCTTTCGCGAAAGCGATCAATTCTTCAAAAAACCCATCTGGCACCTTAGTCCCCGTAGGCATATGAGGATAATTTACCCACATTAACTTTACACCCGAAAGATCTTGAGCCGCCAGCGCTTTTAAGTCTGGCAACCATCCGTTCTCCTCATTAAGATCGTATGTAATTGCTTCTGCCTCCACAAGTCTTGTTACAGCAGCATAACTAGGGTATCCAGGGTTAGGAAAAAGGACTTTATCACCAGGATTTAAAAATGCCATCGAGATGTGCATAATCCCTTCCTTAGAACCCATGAGTGGCAATATCTCAGTGTCTGGATTTGCGATTACTCCATATTGTTTTTTATAGAAATCTGCCATGGCTCCTCGCAACTCAGGAATACCTGTGTAACTCTGGTATTGGTGAGCTACGCTATCATGCAATCCTTTGAGCATTGCTGCAACGGCTGCCGGAGGCGCTGGCATATCTGGACTTCCTATTCCCATATTAATCACAGGATGACCGTCTGCAATGAGTGCGCGAACTTCCTTTAGCTTTCGCGAAAAGTAGTATTCCTTGGTTTCCTGTAACCTATTTGCTGGTTGCATCATTGCTTTCTGTTTTTGTAGGCTCCTAGTACTTTAAAATCATTTGCCATGATCTCTAGTAATTGTACTGCCTTATTAAAGCTTTCTATTTTTTCAAAAGTTACATCTACAAAAAATGCATACTTCCACGGCTTCTCGATAATAGGCATGGACTGAATTTTTGTAAGATTCATCTTGCAATCACTCAGCACATTTAAAATTGCCGCTAGACTACCTCGCTTATGATCTGCCGAAAATCTTAGAGATGCCTTATCAATAACACCTTCTACTTGTTTCTTATCCTTATTTAAGATAAAGAATCGCGTTGCATTCTCATTGATGGTCTGTATGGACTCCCTTATGATTTCTAGTTTGTAAATACTTGCTGCGGCTGTACTGGCTATGGCTGCTATTCCTTGTAATTGCTTTTCTTGTATCTCACGTGCTACACCTGCGGTATCTGTATCTTCTACAAGTTTTATATCTGGGTAGTTTCTAAAAAACTCACGACATTGTAAGATTGCCATAGGGTGTGACCACACTTCTTTTATATCTTCTATGCCTTGACCTGGTAGCGCCATTAACTGGTGCTGGATATCAAGGTAGAACTCTCCTTCTATGTGTAAATCATGTTTATCTAGTAATGCATAATTAGGGAGTATTGCCCCTGCGATACTATTTTCTATAGCCATCACAGCATCTTGTACTTCGCCTTCTACCAGTGCGTCTACTAGCCTAGGAAAAGACATGCACTCCACCACAGCAACGTCTCTCCCAAAAAATTCTTGAGCTACCTTGTGATGAAATGATCCTTGTACGCCTTGTATTGCTATTTTCATAATTGTGCAAAAAAAAAGCCCTGATAAAAATTTATCAGGACTTATTGAAATATTGAGTGTTATTAAATTAGCACAATATCAATCCTGATCTCTTCCCGTAAAAGAAGAAATAGAAAAAATTGTTCCAATAATAAACGTTTGATAACATGTTAACTTATTTGACTGCTAAAGTAGAAAAAATATCTAATGAGCCAATTTATTTACAACCTTTTATGAAATATTTTTTATTGAGCATAGATTTTGAGGAATTATCAATCAAACATCTATAAACTAGTGAAAATGAGAATATGATACATATTCCTATATTAAAATCTCTTTAGCTTAGATGATCGTCACACTTTTAAATGTATCCTCCCGTTATCAATTCTTACATTTACAGTATTAAATACTCCTCTATGTCCATTGTAGTAACAGACATCACAAAAATGTACGGCACTCAGAAAGCGCTTGATCACATTTCCTTTTCCTTACAAAAGGGTGAGATTGTAGGCTTTCTAGGTCCTAACGGTGCTGGTAAGAGTACATTAATGAAAATACTCACCACCTACCTCACCCCTACTTCTGGAACAGCCACAGTACATCACCACGACACCAAAAGTAATGTTCAAGAAGTGCGTCGCGCTGTGGGATACTTACCAGAGCACAATCCGCTTTATGTGGAAATGTATGTGCGAGAATATCTAGCGTTTAATGCAGGAGTTTATAAGGTATCAAAAGAACGCATAGATGAAGTTATCAACCTCACAGGACTAACCTCTGAGGCACACAAAAAAATAAGCCAACTATCAAAAGGTTACAGACAGCGTGTAGGTCTTGCTACTGCTTTACTACATGACCCAGAAGTATTGATTCTTGATGAACCTACTACAGGGCTAGATCCTAATCAGCTATTAGACATTAGAAATCTCATTAAAGATATAGGTAAGGAAAAAACGATATTAATGAGTACGCACATCATGCAAGAGGTAGAAGCCATTTGTGATCGCGTGATTATCATTAATAAGGGTATTATAGTAGCCGACAAGAAAATGACGGAGCTACGCGATGGACAGCAGCAAATAGTTATTGCTGAGTTTGATTACCGCGTAGAAGAAGTTGCATTAAGCAGGCTAGACAAAGTAGCTTCTGTAAAAAACACTACAGGATTTACTTATGAAATAACCTTTAGCACTCAAGATGATATGAGAGCAAAGGTCTTTGACTTTGCACATGATAACGACCTTAAAATCTTACAACTCAATCAGAAAAACGTAAGCCTAGAGGGATTATTTACAGAACTCACTTCCTCCTAAAAGCACCTTATAAGTCGCATATACACCTAGCACTCTTATTGTTTTCTTAATTTTGTTTAATTAAATATTAAATAACTTAAACAAAGTAATCGTTAGTCGTAATTTTATGGAAAAAAGAAAAACCATAAAAAATTGCTATGACACAAGAACTAGGAAATGCAAATTTTGAAAACTTTATAGGCGCTACAGAAGGCTTCTCTGAGATTGCTTATCAATTTACATCACATATTCTTACATTAGGATATGCAGTAATGCTCGCAGGCTTACTCTACTTTATCCTTACCATCAAAAATGTAGATAAAAAATTCCAAATGTCGAACATATTATCAGCTGTGGTAATGGTATCGGCATTTTTACTTTTATATGCGCAGGCGCAAAACTGGACATCAAGTTTCACCTATAATGAAGAAGTAGGAAGATATTTTCTAGATCCAAGTGGAGATTTATTTAATAATGGATATCGTTATCTCAACTGGCTCATCGATGTACCTATGCTTTTATTCCAAATTCTATTTGTGGTAAGCTTAACTTCTTCAAAATTTAGCTCTGTACGTAACCAATTTTGGTTTTCTGGGGCAATGATGATTATTACTGGATACATTGGTCAGTTTTATGAAGTAAGTAACTTGACTGCCTTTTTAGTATGGGGAGCTATTTCATCTGCATTTTTCTTCCATATTTTATGGGTAATGAAAAAAGTAATCAAAGAAGGAAAAGAAGGCATTTCTCCTGCAGGACAAAAAATACTTTCTAATATCTGGATCTTATTTTTAATATCATGGACTTTATATCCAGGAGCTTACTTAATGCCATACCTTACTGGAGTCGACGGATTTTTATATAGTGAAGATGGCGTGATGGCTAGACAACTAGTATACACTATTGCAGATGTAAGTTCTAAAGTTATCTATGGTGTATTATTAGGTAACCTAGCAATTACATTAAGTAAGAACAAAGAGTTGGTTAAAGCAAATAGCTAATTATAAGTAGCAACTCACAAACTCAATAATAACAAAATCGCGTTAATTGGTATTACTCATGCCATTTAACGTGATTTTTGTGCTTTACAAACAACTCACAACCTTGTAATTTCATTGAAAAACTAACGCTAGAGGCTATTATTTAGGGAATTGACTGCAAATTAAGCCCCAACAGTTTGATAATACAAAGAATAATGTATCTTTGCACGCTGATAGAATCGCTATCATATACATGAATTTCATTTAAAACAATACTGGAATGTATTTAACAAAAGAACAAAAACAAGAGCTTTTTGCAAAGCACGGTAAAGGAAAGAACGATACAGGATCTGCAGAAGGTCAAATCGCAATCTTTACACAACGTATCTCACACTTATCTAACCACTTGAAAACAAATCGTAAAGATTATGTTACAGAGCGTTCACTAGTAATGCTAGTAGGTAAGCGTCGTTCATTACTTGATTACTTAATCAAGAAAGACGTATTACGTTACAGAGCTATTATTAAGGAGCTTGGTATCCGTAAATAATATTTTAAAAAAGGAGTTCCTAACGGAGCTCCTTTTTTATTCCTTTTAATAAGAAAACCATGCAAGGGTACATCGCTATAAATTGTAGCCTCTTGCAAAAGCATAAAACATTACAGATGTTCTCCTCTAGTTTTGATGGTCATAATATGACTATCTTATCTTAAACGAGAACGGATCATTATCTACTCAGTATTAAAAAATAAGTTTATAAAAGCTTCATTTGATACAAAGCAGATTTTCGCCGAAAGGCATATAATACTCCAAGTCCTTTTATACACAAGTAATTATGTATAGAACGACAAAGAAAGCTTTCACAGCTAGTTTTTCATTGGTGTCCGATTTTTGGGAAGTAACTACCCTTTAATCATCCCGTATCTTTTTACAGATACATCAACTACACAACGCAACGACACATGGAATATCCACGAAGGGTGTTCTACCATTAACAATTTTCGCGAAAGCGGGATTACAATAATCCTTTGCACGTGAGAATATCTCGACATAGATCGAGGTGAAAAACAAATTTTATGATTCCAAAGGTTTACAAAGAGGTCATCGACCTTGGTGATGGAAGAGAAATCTCTATCGAAACAGGAAAACTTGCAAAGCAAGCACACGGATCTGTAGTAGTACAGTCTGGAAAGTGTATGTTGCTTTGTACTGTAGTATCAAACTACGAACAAAAAGATCTTGACTTCTTACCACTTACGGTAGATTACCGTGAGAAGTTTGCAGCAGCAGGTCGTTACCCAGGTGGTTTCTTTAAGAGAGAAGCTCGTCCATCTGACGGTGAAGTATTAACAATGCGTCTTGTGGATCGTGTACTACGTCCATTATTCCCAAAAGATTACCACTCTGAAACTCAGGTGATGATCCAGTTAATGTCTCATGATGACGACGTTATGCCAGATGCAATGGCAGGTCTTGCAGCAAGTGCTGCTATCCAATTATCTGACTTCCCATTTGAGTGTGCTATCTCTGAGGCTAGAGTAGGACGTGTAAACGGTGAGTTTATCATTAACCCTACAAGAGCACAGCTAGAAGAGTCTGACATCGACATGATGATTGGAGCTTCGGCAGATTCTGTAATGATGGTAGAAGGTGAGATGGATGAAATTTCTGAAGAAGAAATGGCAGACGCAATTAAATTTGCTCACGATCACATTAAAGTACAGTGTGCTGCACAGCTTCGTCTTGCAGAAGCTTTTGGTAAAAAAGAAGTACGTGAGTACCCAGCCGAAAGAGAAGATGCAGACCTTAAGCAAAAGGTACACGACATGGCGTATGATAAGGTATATGCAATCGCACAAGCCGGATCTGCAAAGCATGAGCGTAGCGCTGCTTTTAAAGAAATTAAAGAAGAAATCAAAGCAACTTTTTCTGAGGAAGAACTTGAAGACTTTGGTGGACTTGTATCTAAGTATTACCGTGCTGCCGAAAAGGCTGCCATACGTGATCTTACACTTAACGAAGGACTTCGTCTTGATGGTCGTAAGACTACAGAGATACGCCCTATCTGGAGTGAGATAGATTATTTACCATCTGTACACGGATCTGCAATTTTCACACGTGGAGAAACTCAGGCACTTGCTACAGTAACACTAGGTACTTCTAGAGATGCAAATAAAATAGATATGCCATCTTATGAAGGAGAAGAAAACTTCTACCTTCACTATAACTTCCCTCCTTTCTGTACAGGTGAGGCAAGACCTATACGTGGTACTTCACGTCGTGAGGTAGGTCACGGTAACCTTGCGCAACGTGGTCTTAAAGGAATGATCCCAGCAGATTGTCCTTATACAGTACGTGTGGTGTCTGAGGTGTTAGAATCAAACGGTTCTTCATCTATGGCAACAGTATGTGCAGGTACTATGGCAATGATGGATGCAGGTATCCAGATGACGAAGCCAGTTTCTGGTATCGCAATGGGACTTATATCTGACGGTGCTTCTGGTAAGTATGCAGTACTTTCTGATATCCTTGGGGATGAAGATCACTTAGGAGACATGGACTTTAAAGTAACAGGTACGGCAGACGGTATTACTGCTTGCCAGATGGACATTAAAGTAAAAGGATTATCATACGAGATTCTTGTAGCTGCCTTAAAGCAAGCTAGAGATGGTCGTTTACACATACTTGATAAGATTGTAGAGACTATTGCAACTCCACGTGAGGATGTAAAAGACTACGCTCCAAAAATGGTAGGTGTACGTATTCCTAATGAATTCATTGGTGCATTAATAGGCCCAGGAGGAAAAGTAATACAAGAACTTCAAAAAGCAACTGGAACCACTATCGTTATCAACGAAGATCCAGTAACAGAAGAAGGTATTGTAGAAATCTTAGGTACAGGTCAAGAAGGTATCAACGCCGTACTTGCAAAGATAGACTCTATTACATTCAAGCCAGTCGTAGGTAATACGTACAAGGTGAAGGTAATCAAGATGCTAGATTTTGGTGCAGTAGTAGAATATCTTGACGCTCCAGGTAACGAAGTACTTCTTCACGTATCTGAGCTTGCTTGGGAACGTACAGAAAATGCTTCTGACGTAGTTTCTATGGGAGACGAGCTTGACGTAAAATACTTTGGTATAGACAAGCGTACTCGTAAGGAAAAAGTTTCTCGTAAAGCATTGCTTGAGAAGCCAGAAGGTTATGTAGCTCCAGCTCCTAGAGAGCGCAGCAGTTCTGACCGTCGTCCACCTAGAAGAGATGATCGTAAGAGAGATTAATTCTTATATAGCTGTAAGTCTTTAAACACTTACACTAGTCAATTATAGAAAATCGGTTATCCTTCACAGGGTAGCCGATTTTTTTTGTGGTGCGCTTTCGCGAAAGTTGTACCTGAGAAACAATCATAAAAAACTACGAACATTGAGAGATTCATAAATAAATGTATATTTAGACAATCAATCAAAATCAATCAAATGGATAAATTAATACCAATTTTAAAAACTTCAGACTACAGAAAAGACGATAAGCTATTCTTTAAGGAATACTTATTTGAAAGTAAAATTTCACCTGTTATTGCTTATGGTACAGACAGTGGAAGAATGGTTACTTATGAGTCTGCCTCTGATGAAAATGATCTTAATTTGAAGTTTCCAAAAATTAAAGAAGAGGCAATATCTAACCTTAAATTAATTGATGTAAGCTATCAAATTACAGATGCAGAAGGAACTAAAATTTTATTTGCCGAGGGAAATGAATATGCGAGTGAAAAAATATTAGACAAAGATTTTATGATTAAAATTGCCGAGGAATTGAATTGTGGTGGTTTAATGGTCGGCATTCCATTCAAAGGGCTATTAATTGCAATAGACTCAAACTCCCCAATGAGATTAAAGCTTCCCGTGATTGTCAAACAATATTTTGACAATCCACAACAGGATAGAATATCTGACAAGGTTTTCTTAGTTCAAAATGGGGAAGTAGTTGCAATTGGTGGGGAAGATTTACCTCAAAATGATAACTTGAATAATTTTGTTATTTCAGAAAATAAAAAGCAAAATTACTCAGTCGAATTGAACAGTAAAAATATCGAAGAATTAACAAAGGATGTAAATACATCATTTCAACAGGTTCTTGCGATGATCATGCAAAGAAAATTATTTGGTGGAGAAATAACGTATAAATTGAGTAGCAGCATTGTTTTAAATCAAGCCCTTAAAGACAAATGCAATTCTTACGTACAACAAATTGAGAAGAATGAATTGTTGCAATCAATTTCAAAAGCACTAGCAGCCAGCGAAGTAAAACTGAAATTTTTCTATAATGACAAACAAATTGCGCCAGAACTTAAAGAAAAGATTTCATCGAACGAAAAAGACTTCACCAATGTCTCAAACGACTATTTAGATAAAGAATTTAATCGAATATTAGGTATCCCAAACGCAAGAACTAATATTGATGCACTTACAACTATGAGCGTACTCAGGAAGGAGTATGAAAAACGCGGAATTAAAATGCCTAATGAAAGAAAGAGTAACAAATGGTGGGAATTCTGGAAATAACCACAAACAATATCTAAACATCAATTATAACAAAATCGGTTATCCTTCTCAGGGTAGCCGATTTTTTTTTGTGATACGCTTTCGCGAAAATGTGAGCAACCACAACACTTCCAAAGGTATTATTAAAAATAACTTGTAAAAATATGGCTATAATGAGGAAATACGTAATCATAAAACGAATAGAATATATATTTTCGTCCTCGTTTTATGCTGTTTTTTAAAAGCACCATAGCAACAGTAAACTCAAATCACTAATTATAATATTTAAAATCGTCAATAAATTATGAAAAAACTATTACTCATTCTTTTAGCCTTAAACTTAAGCTGTAAAAGCGATATCAACTCAAATGCTAATAAAGATTCTAGCGGTTCAATTCAAAAAAGTCTAGGTAAAAAAATTGATATCACTGATCAATTAGAAAAGTACTTTTTACAAGACGGCATTGATCAAAGAAATAAGGAGCTAGAAGATATACTATCTAAAGCTGACGCTAAAACATCAAATGCATTAGAAAATGCGCTTAGTGGTAACTCAAGATATAGTTATAGGTATGATTCCGTAAAAAATGAAAAAGATATTATTGAAGCAAAAAGTAATAGAGAGGTTTTTGTTACAATGCAGAAAAACGTACAAAACTATTTAGCATCGGCAGAAAGCAAAAAAGCATATGTTTATCCTTTACAAAAATCGCCAAAGGATGTCGTTCTCTACCTTTTTGAATCAGTTACAAGCGGAAAATTTTCTGACTTAAAATATTTTAACGATCCATATTTAAAAGATTATAGTGACGCACATTCATTGTTTCTTATGTTTTCATACTTCCCCGAAATAAACTTGATTTCCAATAGAAAAGCCCATAGGAAATTTGCTGAACTTATGGCTGAATCTAAGGATACCAGCATTGAGGTGAAAAATGTAAGGATAGAAAAAAATAAGGCCTTTGTTTTAACCTCTTTAGTTGACAGTAGCTCTACGGAAGATGCAAAGGACTTTGTTGTAGAATTAGTAAATCGCAATGAATATTGGTTCTTTGACGGTATAAAAGATTAAAGAAAAAGCTTATTAATTATAATCTCACAAAATCGGCTATCCTTTACAAGATAGCCGATTTTTTTTTTGCACTACGCTTTCGCGAAAATATGGCAACCACCTTACTCCCCAAGGCATCATTAAAAATAACTTATAGAAATGAAGCTATAATGAGGAAATACGTAATCATAAAACAAATAGAATATATATTTTAGCCATCGCTTTATGCTGTTCTCTTTAAAAGCAGCGTCACATCAACAAATTCAAATCAGTAATTATAATATTTAAAGAATGAAAAAAATCACTTTATTAGCTTCCATTTTTTTACTTTTTTTATCATGTAGTAATGATGAAAGTGAGCAGCCTGAAGAACAATTAATCGCTTGTTTCGATGTTTCAAATGACACCCTAGAGGTGGGGGAAGAATTTCAAATCACAAACTGTTCAGTTGGAGCCAGCTCTTTTGAATTTGATTTCGGAAATGGAACTACAAGTACTGACGATGCACCATTGGTATCATATCAAGAGTCCGGTGTTTACACAGTTAAATTAAAAGTAACATCAAGTAGTGGTGCAATAAAAATTACAACTCAAATCGTAAGAGTTAATGACATTGAAGAAAATTATCTCTATGCACCGGTACTTGAAGGTGACAACATCTTCCCTATAAATTTTGGTTTTTCAGATAATTCATTTTACTATATTGAAAATTTCTGGAACATTTTTGCAGCTAGCTCAGGTAGATTTAACTATGTAAAAATTGATTTTAGCGATAATACTTTTAATAAGTCATATATAGCTAATAAAAGTTATAACTCTGGTCATGCTTTTGTAAGTACTCTCAGTAATGATGAAAAGTTGTTTTACTCAACAAGGTCTTTACAATCTATATTAGGATTAAAAGAGGTAAAACTAAATTCTAGTTTACAACCACAAAGCACTCAAAATAACACTTATAGAGTGCTATACGGTGTTCTTGAAGATAATGACAACTATTTATATTACGGTGCTTATAGAAACTTCAGTTCAAATGACCCAGATTTTTCTTTATATAAGAGTCCTTCAATTGATATTCGTGATAATATGGGGATCATTTTAGAAAGAAAAACGTACAATGAAATAGAGCAAGGATTTATTGGAAACCTTGAAAAGACAGATGATGGATTTATAGCCTTTGGAGGTATAACAGACCCGATAGACTTCAATACTTTTGAAAACTATAGACCTCTAATTATCTTTTTAAATAATGACTACGAGTATGTAAGTCACGTAACATATGAAAATACATCAATCGCTGCCATTGACAATGATAATCTCAATGCGTCCTTTAACATAGCCAAAATTGCAACTAATAATTATGTTTTATACAGCCACAATGAATTTAGACTCATCGATGCTCAAGGTAATGAGTTAATTAAGTCAGATTTGCCTACTCAAAGTAGCGTCCAGAGTCTACTGGCTCTAGAAAATGAAGGTTTTATAATTTCTTCAAAGGATTATATGCACAAATATGATCTTAATGCTAACTTAATTAAATCCATAAAATTCAATGGTAAAGCAACACCTAATTTAGTTCTCAATGATAACAAGATATTTTTTGCATCTGGTTATAGTTCAAGCTATATCATAGACGAAAATAATTATTCGGTTTTTAAAACATTTATTGGAGCTATGGATAAAGATTTAAATATCATAAACTTAAATTAATCCTAATTGCGGGAGCATATTACTTCAAAAAGATAATCGAACTTCGCTATGATGATGTCACCAAAACAAATTAAAATCACATACTAATCTCTGATTAATCACATAAAATCGGTTATCCTTCACAGGGTAGCCGATTTTTTTTGTGGTACGCTTTCGCGAAAATGTGAGCAACTACAACACTTTCCAAGGCATCAATAAAAATAACTTGTAAAAAATTGACCATAATGAGGAAATGCGTAAAGGAGATAGGTTATAGTGGTGTATTTTAGTGAGCTGTAGAGTAGTTGATTACACAGTTGATTGTTTATAGCTAATAACGAGATATAACCTATAAACTAAAACAACTAACTAGTATACAGTTTTACAAGGCTTACAGGCCATAAATAGTAAACTTGCTGTTATATGCTAGTTACCAGCAAGCAAAAACCCAAACTAAATGACAGAATTAAATTATAAAGGGAGTAGATGGTTTAAATGTGATTTACATCTACACACAACTGCAAGTAAGTGTTTTGAAGACCAAACTGTAACCGCTCAACAATGGGTTGACAGAGCTATTGATCAGGGTTTGAATTGTGTTGCTGTTACTGACCATAATACAGGAGCAAGTATTGATGAAATAAAAGAAGCTGCGAAAGACACTTCATTGACAATCTTTCCAGGGGTTGAAATAACTTGTGATGCAAGTAAGGTTCATTTGCTTATAATTTTTGACATAACTAAAACTACTGCGGACATAAGAGATTTTCTTGTTAGAGCGAATATCAAAGCAGAAGATTTTGGGAAACAAGAGGCGGCAACCATTTCTAGCATTTTTGAAATATCCGAATTAGCGATAAAAGATGGTGCTTTAGTAATTCCTGCACATATTGACGAATACAACGGACTTGGCTCTGTAAGTGTTGGGAATTTAAAAAAACTATATGCCGAATATGAGATAAATGCGGTTCAAGTAGTTCATAAGGATTTTTTAGACCCTTCTTTACAAACGACAGGTAATGTAGATTTGAAAGTAAAGTTGAACGATTATTATAATTATCCAACACCTTCAGTCGAAGATTCAACGATTAAAGAATGGTACACTTCTATAAAATACGCCTTAGAATCTAAAAAAGCTATTGTAACTTTCTCCGACAACCCACACGCACCAAAAAACTCTAAACACGGCTTAGATGGAATTGGAACTAGGTTTACTTGGATTAAAATGGGTGACACGCCTTCACTTGAAGGTTTGAGACAAGCCTTTTTATTACCTGATTTCAGAATTAAGAATGATTTTAATTCGCCTAATTCTCCTTATAATCTTCCAGACTTGTGGATTAAATCCATTACGGTTTCTAATTCAACAATAACAAAAGACAACATTCCACTAAAAATAGATTTCAACCCACAATTAACTACGATTATTGGAGGTCGTGGTAGTGGAAAATCAAGTATTTTGAGATTTATTCGAGGCTTGTTTAATCGTACAAATGATTTAGCCGATTTAACAGAAATTCTTCAAGACCACAATCACTTTTATAAAAGTTTTGATACTAGAACTCAAAAAGGTGTTATCAAGGAAGACTCTTCAATTGAAATAGAGTTTATAAGAAATAGTATTATTTATAAAATAATAGCAAGCGATATATCTAATTCAGTTAATCAAACAATCATTATTCAGAAATACGATTCAGAAACAGATGATTGGATTTTGGAGGAAGCTGAATCATTTATTGACTTTTTTAAATATGAGCAATATTCTCAAAAACAGATTTATGAAATAGCTCAAGAACCTAATTCATTAAGAGAGAGAATTGATAAATCTATATCTGGAATGGAATCTCTTGTAAATGAGAGAGAAATAATCAAAAAAGAGTTTTTAGAGAAATCAGCCTCTATAAGAACAATAAGACAACAAATTTCAGGAAAAGGAAAACTACAAACTGAAATAACAGATTTAGACGCTCGGATTAAATTATTACAACAAAGTGGTATAGCTTCATTACTAACTTCAAAAAATAAATTCACAAGTCAAAAAAAGACTATTGATGAATTTATTCTAGAAGCAAAAAACAATGAAGATGAAATCGAAAATCTTTCCAATACTCTTAAGATAGATGAAATTGATTTTACAGAATTTGACACAAAGTATTCTGACGAAATTTCGCCATTAAGTAAAGGTGTTGTTGAAGGTTATGAAGAAGTCAAGCGTGAAATAGAGGCTTTAAAACAAAAAGCTGAGAAATTAAGAACCGACTTTAACACCTCATTACCTTTAACAAACTGGAAAAAAGATTTCGACCAAAACAATCTTGATTTCAACGCTAAAAAAATTGAATTAGAAACTCAAGGAATTGATGACATTTCTAATTATGAAAAACTTTCAGAAGCTAAAAAAGCAAAAGAATTAGAGCTAGAAAAAATAATAACTATTGAACTAAGTCTAATCACTGAAATAGCTGAAAGAGGAAATCTACAAAATCAATTCTTACAAAAGACTAAAGACATTACTGTCTTGAGAAGAAATTTTGTAGCTGACTTAATGCAAGATGATAAAGTAAAAGTTTCAATTAGACAATTTAGAAATAAAACTGATTTTGTAAATAAAATTAGAGCTATTACCCAAAGATGGACTGGTTTCGAAACTGATATCGATTCATTGGTTAACATTTGCTTTAATGGTAATGTTGAGCATAAAATTAAAGATGTTCGCGAAATCTTTTTAAAAATTAAAAAAGAGGAAACTGTAACAAATGTTAGTGGGTACTTTGTGAATTTAGTCAAGGGAATGTCCGAATCTCAAATTGATGAAATTGAGTTACTAATTCCCGAAGATGAAATTGATGTACAATACAAACCTTCGGGTTCGTCTACATTTAAGCCATTATCTACAGCATCAGCAGGTCAAAAAACAACAGCGATTTTGACTTTTATTCTTTCTCAAGGTAATACACCTCTTTTATTAGACCAACCAGAAGATGATTTAGACAATAGATTAGTATATGAATTAATTGTTGACCGCTTAAAACAAGCTAAAGAAAATAGGCAAATCATAGTAGTTACCCATAATGCAAATATTCCAGTAAATGGAGATGCTGAATATATTTTATCAATGGATTCTGAAAGTAAGAATCTAGAAGTTCTATATTCTGGAACAGTTGAAGAACCGACAATTAAAAAAGAAATTTGTGACGTTATGGAAGGAAGTGAAAAAGCTTTTAATATGCGTTCAGAAAGATATAAACATATAAAATAGCCAGCTGGTAACAAAGAACTGAGTTAAAAAACAAGCCTACTTCAACTGAGCTCAGCACATGCTTTTAGGCTGATCCTGATCTATGATTTTCATCATAAGGTCTTCCTGATTTTACGATAGTAAAGGCTTGTTTTAAGAGCTTATTTTTAGTGCTACGTTTCATACACAAGCCGTTGGCGTGAATTAAAAAAAAGACAATAAATGAAAAGTAGAATTATAATATTAATAATGGGAATTTTTGGTTTATTCTGGAATTGCAAGGATTCAAAAAAAGAGGATTTTAAAGTGACTTATCCTGTAGAAAATTTAGGAGTTATAAAAGCTAAATATTCTGATGGAAGTCTTGCAATTGGAGCTTTTAATAGAGGTTATAAAGACTATGAAGAAAAGTCTTTCTATCCTTGGAGTTTGATAATAAATATGGAATTGAATATTGAAAAATGCAATCCAAACGGACTTCCTTTAGATGATGAAAGTGCCCTTGCTAATCAACTTGAAAATGAAATAGTTGAAAATTTGTCTAAAATTTCACCAGTTCATAATGTTGGACATTTGTTTAACAGTAATCATTTGGATATTTATCTATACGTTCGAGATAAAAATAAAATAGATGAGTGGCTAAAAAGAGAAATCGAAAAAGAAAATTTAAAACGTTCTTTCAGTTATGAACTAATTAAAGACAAAAACTGGGAAACAATTGGGAATTTTATGAATGATAAATAAAGCCAGTTGCCAATAAAGGACAGAGTTATAAAACAAACCCTCCTATACTTCACAACCCCAAACCCACCACCTCATGTTTGAAAAATCAAAATCCTTTTTATACAGAATCGTTTTTATGATTTTGTTTATTGTACTCGCAAAAACCTGCGTCTCAGACTATATAAATGGTGGTGATGAGTATAAAATAAGCGAACTAGAACAAATGATTAGTGAGAACACTGTGGTCACTGCAAGTTTATCAAATGAATATACAGAGTCCACTGTGGCAAGTGTGGTCAAGCTTTATAAGTTTGATTACAGATTTGATCTCAATGGCAAGTCTTACACTGGTAAAATCACGCTCAACGCTGTGCCAAATACTAGCAAACTCAACATCTACTACCTAAGCGATGACCCTAGCATTATCGCTGCAGATCCTTATGAAGCCATCGCAAGAGAAAAGAAAAAAGGTAGCTCCATTTCTGAACTACTCATAGGGATTGTTTGGGGAGTGCTCGCTATCATATTATTAATCTCCTTGATAGCTACCATAAAAAGAACAAAGACACCCAAAGACCCTACTAGCGAAACTAAAACAGCTCCTAAAAGCATTAAAACTCGCACAAAGAAAAAAGCAGCAGCAGAAGTTCCAGAAATCACAACAGAAGAAGAACGCCTGCGCACCCTTGAAAAAGAACGTATCCGCAAAGAAAAGGAAGATCCATCTAGGTTTATGCCGAGGTAGACGGTAGTTAAAGGAGTTTAATCTTTAAGAGAAGATTTAAGGACTTACTACTGTTAGCTAACTATTAACTCTGAGTCGGAGGCTCGTTAATTATAAAACATATAACTCAACAGACAAAAAAGCTATCCATAAAAGGATAGCTTTTTTGTTGCGCTGAAATAGAAGTTGAAAGAAACAAACTATAAAATTTAGGCAGAATGAGGTTGACCGTAAAACAAATCAAAATCAAGCTATTAATTTAGTTCCTTATAAACTTACAACTTCAACAATTTGAATCTACTACGATACAGTTTTGACTTGAATCAGAGTAAGATGAAATGGAGTTTAAAATTCACTTAAAACAAATGGACTTAAAAAAATTTTTAAACGAATCTCAAGACCCAAAAACTGTTGAAAAAGTTTTAGGTAGAATCAGTGAATTATTAACTAAAGATGAAACGGTAGAATATGTTGCAGTTCAAAAAAAACCGGCTGTAAATTTATCACCAGACTCAATTGCACTAACAAATAAAAGAATCATTTTCTGTCGTCCTAAATCGTTTGGTCTTTCAATGAATTTTCAAGATTTATTGTGGAAAGAAATTTCAGATTGCCATATGAAAGAAGGAATTCTTGGTGCAACATTTACTGTAAAAAAGCTGAAAGGTGGAGGTATTCTCTCTTTAGATTATTTACCTAAATCACAAGCCCGTTTACTTTATCGTTATGCGCAAGAGAGGGAAGAAGAAATGGATGAGTACAGAAGACAAAGAGAATTAGAAAATTCAAGAGCGAAGGCTGGCGGTGGAATCATAGTAAACTCTCCAAGTGCAGATAATAATCAAAATGACAACAATAGTGATGACCCAATTGCCAATCTCAAAAAATTAAAACAACTCCTAGAGCAGGACTTAATTAGTCAACAAGAGTTTGATAATAAAAAGGCAGATATCTTATCTAAACTTTAAAATTATTTTCAAGAATACCCTCTATCAATTAAAATCAGATACCTGGGCACTTTTATTTTCATTAATGAATCTCCATCTAAAGCACTAATGCTATGTTATATTTAGATGGAGATTTTTTCATAAACTCTAATCAAGTAATATGTTTGTATAAATTTATAATTAATGTTCACACCTCTAGTTCGGATTATATTAACGGCAACATGTTTAATGGCAGCCATTTATTTTTACTATAAAGATGATTTTGTAAATATGTCAATGATGCTATTAGCAAGTGGTCTTTTTATTTACGGGTATTTCAAATATGGGACAGTGTATGCGGCATTTCAGCAAATGAAAAAGAATGATTTAAAAAAAGCTGAAGCATTAATTTCTAAAGTTAAAAACCCAGATCGCCTTTCAAAAGAGCACAAAGGGTTTTATTATTTTACCAAAGGAATTATTTCTCTGGACAAGCAAGAGTTAGACAAAAGCCATCATTATTTAACTCAAGCATTAGAAAATGGTTTAAGAACAGAAAACAACCAATCTATCGTGCTATTAAATCTCGCTGATATTGAATTTTCTAATAAGAATTATAATGAGGCAAAAGAGTATATCAATAAGGTTAAGAGCTTCGATTTAAAACCATTGATTCAAGCAGAGACTATCCGACTTGAAGGAAAAATAGATAAAGCAATGCCTTCGAAAAACTAAAATACAACATCATCAATCAATAACTAAATGCCCCAAAACACCACACCTCAACCACCCATAAATAAGCACGTAGGCTGGATACGAGTACTTGCCATTATCCTTCCCTATATATTTATTGTTGCCATTATTCAGCTTATAGGCTACTATGTTATTGGTATAGATTATAATGAGCTTCCTACACAGAAGTCTCCTTTCCAGTTATTTGTAGGCACCATATTCTCCTTACTAGGAACACTTTCTGTGATATGGATTTTTATAAAGTTTGTAGATAGAAAACCATTTGTTGAGTTAGGTTTTGCGCTAAAAAATAGGAAGAAAGACATTATCGCTGGTCTACTTATAGGAGCGGCAATCATGGCGCTGGGTTATCTTATCATGTTATCGATGGACGAAATTCAATTTAAGGGCTTCCATTGGGATGCTACACAGCTGCTGTATGCCATCCTCACGTTTGTAAATATTGCAATATTGGAGGAAGCGCTGCTGCGTGGTTACGTACTGCGCAACCTGATAATTTCTTTTAATAAGTACATCGCTCTTATTGTTTCGGCGCTGCTGTTTTCACTGCTTCACGCAGCAAATCCCAATGTAGATATGTTTGCGCTAGCCAACTTATTCCTAGCGGGTATCTTGCTGGGAATCTCTTATGTGTACACTAAGAATTTATGGTTTCCTATTGCGCTGCATTTGAGCTGGAACCTTTTTCAAACCTTGTTTGGTTTCAATGTAAGTGGTATTGATTCGTATCACCTTATTGAAATGAGCATCACAGAAAATAACCTACTCAACGGCGGCCTTTTCGGTTTTGAAGGATCCATATTTTCTATCATTTTTCAGGTGATTACAATTATCTTCATCGTGTGGTATTACCAGAAAAACAAGGACTCTTCAGTGCCAGCATAACAACTGTTTCTACCATTACATATTGATTCATAAGAGCTTATGGGGAATGAGTACGCTTTCGCGAAAGCGTGATTACCCACATCACAACGTCTCACGATTTAATTTTCCATACTTTTAACCCAAAGTCGATCACTATACACGTGTCAAATCTACCCTGAAACTATCTCAATGTTGATAGTTGGGTCATTATACATCACTACTATGAAGAAAATATCGTTAGTACTCGCACTCATGGTTACTGCAGTTGGATTTACTCAAAATAAGCAAGATGCTAAGCCTAAGCCTGAAAGCAATACGGTCTATTTAAAAAAGATAGCGCATAGAACGTCAAGTATTGAGCCTATTGCTAACCCTGAGAACAATCCGCTTGTTACTAAAATCAACGTACTAGAGAACGATCTCAAAGAAATGGAGGCTATCAAGATTCAGGATTCATTCTTATCACAAGATGTATCTAGTTACGCCACAAAGGATGATGTCTTTAATGGCTACATCAAGCACTTGCGCGGCTTTAAGACACCTAGCGTATATGTTGAGGAAATTGTAAAATTCCCACCCGTTGTGGATGTGGGCAACACAACGAATAAGTTAAAACTTGGTAATGGCGTAGCAGAAGCTCAAGCAGCACTAGACCAAGGATCCATAAGACAAATGCGTACGGAAGATAGCAATCCATCTACTGGGCTTGAAATTATCTCTAACAGAAACCCAAGTAGTAAACTCTTACCTAATGCGGAAAACAATCCGCTTATAACGCAAATAAATGCACTAGAAGCTGCGCTGATAACGGCAAGGGTTGCTCAATTTCAACAAGAATTTGAAACCACATTTCATGGAGTAACTGCTAATCAAGGTGAGCATGTTGATAATCCAGATTTTGTTTTAAACAACTACATCTATAATCTAGAAGAAAACCTACAAAAACAGGGCTATTACAGAAGAGTTTCTGAGCGCTTGAGACATAAGAACAGAGCAATGATAAGAAAACCTGGCCTAGAGCATAAAGCTGGTGTTACCCCTGGCGGAAAATTAATGATGCAACAAAAGGTAGATACAAAAGCAACGACGGTCAAGAAGAAAACAAAGCAGTAAATAGCACAGAAATAACTACCCAAACCGAGTGAACACCTCATCACCTACAAACCAAAGTTGGACTGCCTGTACTGCATGTAATGGGCAAGGAAGCAAAAGTCAGCGACTTCGTAAGAAAGTGCGCTTAGCCTACCAGCGAGCGGTTGCGGTTTATGAGGAATCAGATAAAAAAGGCATCGCTCCTACTCGACCAAAAAGGCACCAAAGCAAATGCATTGCATGTAATGGCTCCGGTATCATCCCAGCACCATCTCCACCATCACTAGATACAGATCATTATCCTCACGTGGCAATTATAGGTGCTGGCATAGGTGGTGTAGCACTGGCGGTGGCTTGCTTACATCGTGGGATTCCGTTTACGTTGTATGAGCGCGATAAGAGTTTTGACGCACGGTCGCAAGGCTACGGCCTTACCTTGCAACAAGCGAGCAAGGCAATCGAAGGTTTTGGAATCACTCAATTAGACGAGGGAATTGTATCCACTAGGCATCTCGTTCATACTCCAGAAGGTACGGTCGTAGGAGAATGGGGCATGAGAAAGTGGATGGAAGAAGATGATGATGCAAACCCGAAGCGCACAAATATTCACATAGCCAGGCAGTCATTGCGACTTGCGTTGCTAGAACAACTGGGCGACTCGCCACACGTACAATGGGGACATCAATATGTGAAACACAGCAGCGCTCAAGATGGAACTGTAGCTATAAAATCCCAAGTAGATGGAAATATTAAAACCACAAACGCCCACCTCATTGTAGGCGCAGACGGCATACGCAGCGCAGTGCGCAATACCGTTATAGACGAGAAAACGTCACCATTGCAATACCTAGATTGTATGGTGATCTTAGGTATTTGTTCACTAGATAAACTAGATGATGTAGAAAGTACCCTACTAGATCAAGCAACAGTTTTTCAAACTGCAAATGGTCACGAGCGGATCTATATGATGCCCTATGACAAAAATGCTATCATGTGGCAGCTTAGCTTCCCCATATCAGAGCAAGAAGCAATCACGCTCAATCAAGCAGGTCCCGGAGCACTCAAAGAGGAAGCGATTAAAAGAACACAATGGCACGACCCTATCCCACAAATAATGACGATGACTCCAGAAACCTTAATTTCTGGCTATCCTGCATATGACAGAGCATTATTAAAACCTGAAACTTTACAAAATGCTGGAGCAATCACCTTGCTAGGCGACGCTGCACACCCTATGAGTCCTTTTAAAGGACAAGGAGCAAACCAGGCACTTCTTGATGCATTAGCGCTAGCCAGAGCAATCTCGGCAGGCTGTAAACAGGGATCAAACTGGCAAGAAAGAGGACTACGAGAAAACGTACTCAACACTTTTGAAGAAGGCATGCTAGAACGCACCGCCTCAAAAGTAACCGACTCCTCAAAAGCAGCAGCTTTTTTACATTCTCATGTAGTACTTGAAAAAAACAATTCCCCACGCGGAAAGTCCTTTAGAACTAAGGACTAAAACATTGTATAAAGTGTAGTTACAATTCGCCCTTTGCCATCAGTTGGATGAGTAACACTCAGCTCTCGTTCTTGCATAACCTTCATATTAAAAGGCGACATGAGCAGCTGGACACCACTATTCTTTTTTAACCTCGTCCCCTGACCAGAAATGATGTCTTGATTAGGTGTAAAATCACCTTCGGGCAGGTGCTCTGTGAGAATCACATATTTAAAGGAAGCTAATTTATCTACAACACTGGCTATCTCACGATTAGATAGATGTTGTAATACCTGTCTCAAAATCACACAATCGCCCTCAGGAAGTACTTCTGTAGCAATGTCTAGACACTTAAAAGCTAGTCCTTCATTTTTAAAGGTAGTTTTATTGTGCGCAATGAGATCTTCTACTATATCTACACCTGTATATTTCTGCGCGTAAGGAACTAGCTTGCTACCTATATTAAAATCGCCACAACCCAGATCACACACTGCAAGAGGTTCTTCGAAAGAGCTAAGAAATGCCGTAACTGCCTCCACATATGGAACAACAATCTCAGGATGGTGCGACCCTTCTCCAGAGTAAAAGTCAGAAATTCCTGCTCCCCACAGCTTCAAATCATACACCTGCTCCATCGCCTTTTTTGTTGGCCATGGTTTTTTTGATTTTACCGAGAGATTATCTTTTGACATTTAAAAACGTTTATAAAGCTCAAAGTACTAACATCTATCCTTTACCTGCAACCCATCGTTATAGTTGAATTAAAAATCCAGCTATTATTCTTGCTATACGAACATTGATGTATCACGCTTTCGCGAAAGCGTAAACTATAAATTTCAACCCACACAAGAAAACAACAAAGTCCCTCTTCGAAGAGGGATTTAGAGAGATGTCCGCAATGAGAAGCTCAATAACAACTTTCCACAAATAAAAACAAAGAACCCTTGCTCTACAAAGAGCAACCCACATAAGAAAATAAGAAGTCCCTCTTTGAAGAGGGATTTAGGGAGATGTCCGCAAAGAGAAACTCAATAACAACTTACCATAAATAAAAACAAAGAATCCTTGCTTTGTCAAGAGCAAAAAGCAACCCATACAAGAAAATAAGTCCCTCTTCGAAGAGGAATTTAGGGAGATGTCCGCAAAGAGAAACTCAATAGCAACTTACCATAAATAAAAACTAAAAACCCTTGCTCTGTCAAGAGCAAAAAGCAACCCACAAAACAAATAAAAAGTCCCTCTTTGAAGAGGGATTTAGGGAGATGTCCGCAAAGAGACAACAAAAAAATTAACACACAATTAAATTGCACAACAATAATTAATCGTAATATTGCAATCAACAAATAACTCAATCATGGGATTAGCAAAAACTGAAATGTTTACAGATGAGCAAAATGAGATTTCTCTTTTTGCCAAAGCTTTTGGTCATCCGGCTAGAGTATCCATACTACAGCATTTATTTAAAATAGATTCTTGTGTATGCGGAGACCTAGTTGCCGAAATAGGGCTTGCGCAACCTACCATTTCACAACATTTAAAGGAACTCAAACTTTTAGGTCTCATTAAAGGAAATGTAGAAGGTACAAGTGTGTGCTACTGTATAGATAAAGAAAACTGGACCGCCATGAAAAATGTAATGACAGCTTTTCTTGACCAAGATCTTAAGAGTAGCGGAGAGTGCTGCTAAAAAAAATTACTTTTATTAATCGCATTATCGCAATAAACAAATAGCATTATGAAACTATCACAAATTAAAACAGCTTTACAAGAGTTAAAAACAATTTCTTTCCAGTTGCCAGATGGCTCTTTAGTTCCTAATCACTTTCACGTTACAGAAGTGGGAAAAGTCACTAAGAATTTTATTGACTGCGGAGGTACCGTACGTTATGAAGAAGTTGCAAATTTCCAACTTTGGAATGCAGATGATTATGATCACAGACTTCACCCAGGAAAGTTACTAGATATCATCCAACTTTCTGAAAAGATGTTACACATAGGAGATCTTGAGATTGAGGTAGAGTACCAAGCAGAAACGATAGGGAAATTTGGGCTTGACTTTGATGGCACTTCATTTTTACTCACAAGTAAGCAAACAGATTGCCTTGCAAAAGATAATTGTGGTATTCCTGAGGAAAAGACCAAGCTACAATTTGCTGATATACCAGCAGGAAGTTCTTGTGAACCAGGTAGCGGATGTTGCTAGTAAATCTCTTATAAACATTGTCATCATGGCTATAAATAGAACGGCACTATTTCCAGAAATAGTAACAACAATAGAAAGATTATCAACTGCTTCGATATCTGAGGAGCGCAAAGCAGTCTTGCAACCACTAGCAGATTATATACAGTCTAAGGCTTCCAACAAAGAAGCCATTAGACTTAATTTTATTTGTACTCACAACTCACGTAGGAGTCACCTGTCGCAAGTATGGGCACAGGCAATGGCAGGCTACTTTGATATATCAAACGTGTCTTGCTATTCTGGTGGTACGGAAGCAACGGCGCTCTTCCCGATGGCAGCACAAACACTTGAGGGTGCAGGTTTTCAAATATTGGTGATGTCACCATCTGAAAACCCAGTGTACAGCATCAAATATGGAAGCAATGAGCAGCCAGTAATCGGATTTTCAAAAACAATAGATCATGCTTTCAACCCTAGTAGTAAGTTTGGAGCAATCATGACTTGCTCCCAAGCAGATGAAGGCTGTCCTTTTGTGCCAGGTGCAGAAAAACGTTTTCCTATAACTTATGATGACCCAAAAACGTTTGATAATACTCCGCAACAAGTAGAAAAATATCAAGAACGAAGTCTACAAATCGCAACCGAATTACTATTTGTATTCGCTCAAATAAAAGCATAACATGGCACCAAAGAAATTAAATTTTTTAGATAGAAATCTTACGCTTTGGATTTTTGTAGCAATGGCTATAGGCGTTGGTTTAGGGTACTTTATACCTTCCTTTCCAGATGTCATTAACTCATTTAACAGCGGAACCACAAATATCCCTATCGCGATAGGATTAATATTGATGATGTATCCGCCGCTTGCCAAAGTGAATTATGCCTTATTACCTAAAGTGTTTAAAAACACAAAGATTCTTTCTATTTCGCTATTACTTAACTGGATTGTAGGTCCGGTTTTGATGTTTATTCTAGCGATTACATTCCTAAGAGATTATCCTGAATATATGGTCGGGCTTATTTTAATAGGTCTGGCGAGATGTATCGCCATGGTACTAGTCTGGAATGATCTTGCAGAAGGGAGTAGCGAGTATGGCGCAGGACTTGTCGCACTTAACAGCGTGTTTCAAGTGTTTGCATATAGCTTTTATGCCTGGTTGTTTATAACGGTGCTTCCACCCTACTTTGGCTTTGAGGGAGCAATCATAGATATCTCTATTGCTACTATAGCAGAGAGCGTAGCCATTTATTTAGGACTACCCTTTTTACTAGGTATCTTGAGCCGACTTATCTTAGTCAAACTAAAAGGAGAGCATTGGTATACAAATACTTTTATCCCAACCATATCACCATTGACGTTAATTGCATTGCTTTTTACCATTATTGTGATGTTTTCACTTAAAGGGGAGCTCATTGTTCAAATACCTATGGACGTGGTAATTATTGCTATCCCAATGCTCATATACTTTACATTGATGTTTATCATAGGTTTCTTTGTGACCAAAGCTACTGGAGCTGATTATGACAAAACAACAGCTGTAGCGTTTACAGCAGCAGGAAACAACTTTGAGCTAGCAATTGCAGTAGCTATTGCAGTGTTTGGGCTTAATTCTGGACAAGCATTTACAGGCGTTATTGGTCCGCTAGTAGAAGTGCCGGCGTTGATATTACTGGTGCGGGTTTCCTACTGGTTGCGTAAAAAATATTACAAGAAAGCAGCATTATAGTACAAACTTATTACAGTAAGAAAAGAGAGGTCTACTTGTGATTAAGTGAACCTCTCTTTTTATTTAATATTAATTAGGGGTCGGTAATCTTTTCTTTCAAACTCCCTAGCGCTAAGTCATTTTACTTCATAAAAGCCGCTTTGCGTAGGATTCAGTTCTTATTTTTGCAAGTTCATTGAATTACATTTTGTGCGACATTTAAAAACTCACTTTCACCCTGATATCACCACGCTAGATAATAAAAAAATTTTACAGCGGTTGAGCACGAGAAGTATTACCACACAAGGTAACCGCATCTTACTCATGTATACTGAGCGATATGAGGATTACAGTCTCCCCGGTGGAGGTCTTGATGAAGGAGAAGATATGATTGTTGGGATGATGAGAGAACTCAACGAAGAAACTGGTGCAACGGGAATACAAAACATAAAACCCTTCGGGATTTATGAAGAATATAGACCTTGGTACAAAGCAGATTATGATGTGCAGCACATGATTTCATATTGCTACACTTGTGAGATTAATGAAACGCTAGGAGATTCAAGCCTGGAAGATTACGAGAAAGGCAATGGAATGAAGGCTGTTTGGATAGACATTGAAGAGGCGATTGCTCACAACCAACATACGATAGCAACTAGTGGCAAACAGGGAATGTCTATCGTGAGAGAAACCTATTTACTCACCCTTATCGCCGCACAGCTCAACAACAATAACCACTTATAAAAAACAACATGGAGATAATAGACTGGATACAAGATTGGTTCAAAGGAAATTGTGATGGCGACTGGGAACAAGGAGAAGTTATCCAGATCACAACATTAGATAACCCTGGATGGGAGCTAGAGATTGACGTCTCAAACACCTCTTTAGCTATGATCACCATCCCATGGATTCTCAATGAAAACAGTAAAGATGATTGGTACGGTGTGAAAATTGAGAACCAAAGATTCAGCGCTTCAGGTGATGCTGGAAAATTGAAATTCTTACTAGGTCTCTTTAGAGAAACTGTAGAGAAAATTGAAGGAATGGATGCATAAGATCTTTTTAAAAATTGATTTTACTCTTCAATAACAACTACATATTTTCCTTCTCTATATTAACTTTTAATAGGCACGCTTTCGCGAAAGCGTGGAAAAGCAACAATATCTGGAACTATTGAAACTGCTCAGAAATATGTAGAACAACTACAACAGATGTATACTAAATCGCTTCTTGATGTAAACATCATACTTATTGAATTGAAACGTGATTAACTAATTTGCAGCGTAGTATACAGTGATTCTATTAGTTATATAACGATAGATTATTTGATTCTAGATATGCTATGTACGGTATTAATAAATACTCCTTATAAAAAGGCCTTTTACGTTCCCTTTACATTTCTAAGTTATTTTCAAACTTATGACGGTCAAACTTGTAATCAAGCACATGCTTACATTACCGAGCAATTACAACAGAGTAAATTTATAAATACTGCAGGTGAGCGTGAGCAGCATATGTTCCTTAAAAAATTACAAAACAAAATTAATGCGTTAGAGCAATTAATTTCGGCAAGTGATACGCTTGGTTTTAAGTAATCCAAATTTCATTATTTCCCATTAATAAAATAATAGTAAAAAAAAACTGCTTCTCGATGGAGAAGCAGTTTTTCACTTTTTCGCGAAAGCGAAACTAGTATTATCCTTTATTTTGATTTTTGAACTTATCAAACTCACCTAGCTTTTTAGCTTTTGGCCAGCTGTTGTTGTCAGTATCAATATCTGCTGTTTCAAGATCTGGATCTACGGTAATCTTTACGATCTCCTTATCTGATGCGATTGCTTTACTTACTTCTGCATCATTCTTTCTCCATACTTGAGCTGGATACGTTACTTTTTTCTTAGAACCATCTGCATACTCATACTCTACGATAATAGGCATTGGGATTCCTCCTGGCTTTTCAAAAACAACTTTGTATAAGAACTTAGGTGTATTGATTTTTGCACGCTCTTCTGGAGTAAAGTTATCCATAAGATACTCCTTAAGTGTAGATGAAGATTCTAAAATATCTCTACCTCTCATATCTTCTGTAAACTCTGGGCTATCCTCATCTACTACATAGATTGCGTCAATAGCGCTAGGATCTGTAACACCGTAACGAGCAAGTAATTCTTTACCAGCTGCTGTTACATTATCTGTAATATAGTATTGCTTTACTTCTTTAAGACCTATATCTACAGCTTCTGTGCTATAAAACCATCCTCTCCAGAACCAGTCAAGATCTACTGCAGATGCATCTTCCATTGTACGGAAGAAATCTTCTGGGCTTGGGTGTTTAAACATCCATCTCTGAGCGTACGTTTTAAATGCATGATCAAAAAGCTCATGACCCATTACTGTCTCACGAAGTATGTTTAATGCTGTTGCTGGCTTACCATATGCATTTGCACCAAGGTTGAAAGCATTTTCTGGGTTAGACATGATAGGTGCTATATATTCTTGATTTCCTTTCATGTATCCTACAATCTTAGATGGCGCTCCACGTCTAGAAGGGTATGCGTCATTTCCTTTGATTGCATTAGGGAAATTCTGTCCAAATTCTTGCTCTGTAAGAAATTGCATAAAGGTATCTAGACCTTCATCCATCCATCCCCACTGGCGCTCATCACTGTTTACAATCATAGGGAAGTAGTTATGACCTACCTCGTGTATAATTACAGAGATCATCCCGAATTTTGTTCTGTCACTATATGTTCCATCCTCGTTAGGACGTCCATAGTTCCAGCAAATCATAGGGTACTCCATTCCTTGTCCTTTTGCGTGTACCGAGATTGCTTTAGGGTAAGGATAGTTAAATGTATATTTTGAGTATGTATCAAGTGTTTGTACAATAGCCTTAGTAGAATACTCTTCCCATAATGGGTTTCCTTCTGGAGGGTAGATAGAAATTGCCATCACATCACGTTCTGGGAATTTTACTGCCTGTGCATCCATAATATAACGACGAGATGATGTAAATGCAAAATCACGTACATTCTCTGCTTTAAGCTTCCATGTTTGTGTTGCTTTTACATTTCCTGCAGCAAGCTTCTCTGCCTCTGCTTGTGTACGGATAATTACAGGCTTGTCGTAAGACTTCTTTGCCTGCTCCCAGCGCTTCATTTCTTCTTTACTGTAAACGTCTTTTAAGTTTGTAATCTCACCAGTACCATCAAGTAAGTGATCTTTAGGAACTGTAATATCTACTTCGTAATTACCAAATGGTAATGCAAATTCTCCATTACCCCAGAACTGGTAGTTCTGCCATCCTTCTACATCATTATAAACCGCCATTCTTGGAAAGAACTGAGCGATAATGTAACCCTTGTTACCATCTGCATAAGTTTCATAACCAGAACGAGCACGATCTACCGTGTGCTCAGGAACTAAGTAATTCCATTTAATTGAAAACGTATAAGTATCTCCAGCCTTAAGTGGTTGTGGCATATCAATACGCATCATTGTCCAGTTAATAGTGTGCTTTAAATCACGACCATTTGCTTTTACTTCTTGGATTTTAAAACCTCCGTCAAAAGGCTCACTTTTCATGAAAGAACCAACAAAAGAACCTGGCTGAGATACAGCTCCAACTCCTTCACCGTTTTTCTCCTTTGCCGGAGAGTCTTTTTCTCTCACATTTTGATCAAGTTGTACCCATAAGTACTCAAGATCGTCTGGTGAGTTGTTTGTGTAAGTAATAGTTTCAGAACCTTGGATAATCTGTGTATCATCGTTAAGGTTAATAGACATTTTATAGTCTGCAGTGTTCTGGTAGTACGCGTGACCAGGCGCACCAGAAGCAGTTCTATACTCATTAGGAGTAGACATCTCATTGTAAAGTTGTCTAAACCTGTTTGTGTTTTCGTGTCCCATAGGACGCTCTTGTGTTTGTTCTTCTTGAGCAAAAGCGCTTGTCCCTAGAAGTAAAAATGCCGCGAGCAGCATATACGTGTAACGAATCATAAGTTTGTTGAATTTGTTTTATCGCTTAAAAATAGCCAAACAATGAAGGGGTTAAGGCTTTATTTGGTAAAATTTAACAAGCCTTTAGCATTTGCCGCAGTAAGAAGAAAGCTTTTCTTTTTTCCAGCTATAGTTGTGTGAACCATATTTTTCTGATCTGGAAATACATCCATAAGTAATGTGCTCTCAATTTCAAACGTATTTATTGCCGTAACATCAAGCACTTCTAGATAACAAACTACGTAGTCGTCCTCATACTTTTTACCCACAAAATTCATCTTGCGTCGCTCTCCGTTTACAGTAATAAGCATCTTTTTTTGAAAGTATTTTACGAGATACTTATCAAGCTCTTCTTGATCTGATGCCGCATCTACAACAACATCGGTGTCATAACGTTCTTGAATTACAGCTTCTAGATCATCATAAAACAATCGAGTGATTATCTGTATGGATTGTGCCTCCTCATTATAATTGAGATCTGTAACACTTAGATAGTACTTATGTATTGATGCTGCAATAATTAAAGGTGCAACAACTAGAAGTAGAATGATTTTTTTCATAGTGGAATTAATGGATGGGTTACGCTTTCGCGAAAGCGTACTTATTCGTTGTCAACAAATATGCCACAGCTTAATCTTTTTTCATCAAGGCTTTATATGCAGCAGATTTTTTTATCATGAAATCGAGTAAACCTAATGCATTATTTGCGTCTACAAGTTCCTTAGCTTTTGGATCTTCAAAAGTGTAATACACGAAGTCCTCTATATATTCTTTCTCAATATTAAGCTCATTCATATATATACTATCTGAAAATGTGTACCTGCTTTCTTGAACTAACTTTTCAAAACGAGAAACTTCAATATGCTTCTTAAGCATTTTCAACCTTCCGGTAATGGAGTTTATGAGTCCATCTATAGGTATCCCTCCCCCACTAGAGATCGCAGTATGGTAACGACGTTCTTCTACCGTGCGTGGTGGCGCGGTATTTTCTGGAATACCTAGGTCTGTAGGTGTGATTGTGCGCTCATAAGTTGTACTCCCTATATCTTTAGTAATATCTCCCGTGAGGTCTGTATTGCTTATGTTTACCTGATCTAACTCTGTAATTTTTGGGATAAGATATAAGGTAATCTTACCTCGATTATACATTGTCTCATTTACAACAAATTGTCTTGGCTCATATTGTACAGCGCTTATATTAATAGTATCATTAAGACGAGTTTCTATAGAAAACTGTCCATTACTGGAGGTAATCGTACCGCGTCGCATGTTGAGGTTTACAATGGTAAGATTTGCCTTATCTATAGTATCATTAAGAACCTGTCCTTCTAGCATAATCGTATCCTGACTTACCGCAGTAAGCGCACTCATAAATAATAGTGCTACTAATAGATATTTATTCATTGTTCTCATCATTTTTAGGTAAGACGCTTTCGGCGGCTTTTAGTTTCAAATATACGGGAGATTTTGTGAGCATAAAGTCTAGCAAGCCCAAAGTATTACCTTCGTTTGCTATTGCCTCTGCTTGCTCATCTTCAAAAACATAATAGACAAAATCTAAAATAAGCTCATCAGGAATATTGAGTGACTTGATGTACATACTGTCATTAAAGTTATCCCTATTACCCTCCACCAACGCTCTGAATTTTGAAATTTCGAGCTGTTTTTTAAGCATTTTTGTGCGACCAGTTATCGCATTTATAAGCGATCCTAGTGGGCCTGCACCTCCTGTTGCTCCATAAAACCTGCGTTCTTCGGCAGTCATTGTAGGTCTAGCATTTGCTGGAATACCTAAGTCTCTTGGATCAATAAAAACTTGCAAAGGAACAGCATTTAAATCTTTAGACAAATCACCAGTTAAGGTTATATTGCTTACAACAACCTCGTCAAGTTCATTCACCTTGGGTTCTAAGTAAAAGGAAATCTTGCCTCTACCATATATTACTGGAGTCACAACAATCTGTCTACTCTCATATTGCACAGCACTAATATTGATTGTGTCATGCACTCTTACAGGAATTTCAAAAACTCCATTTGCATTTGTGGTAGCACCTCTTTTAAGCGTAAGATTGACAATATTGAGTTGACTTACTCCTATCGTATCGTTAAGAACGGTACCGGTAAGGGTTGTTACTTCTTGACCTAATCCCGAAAAGGCAACAGTAGATATTATAAGTAGTAATAGTCTTTTCATTAATTCCCTTTAAGTTGCGCACCTTGTGCTAGGAGCAAGATCTTATATTCCTTTTGCTTAGATAGTAAATATTCAAGTGTACTCAGCTTATTTTTTAAATCAACATCTGTTAACTGCTCGTCATCTTTAAGCACCCAAAATGTAAAATCATCAATGTATTCTTCTGCTATTTGTAGCGAACTAGTAAAAACAGCATCTGCATAATAGTTTCTCAGTTGATCAACCCTTTTTTGATATTCCATAATCTCAACCGCCCTTTTAAGACGTTTAGTCTTTCCAGAAAGCTTATTGATAATTCCATCTAATGAAACATCTAACCTAAGATTTTGCCTTCCTACTTGATCTGGCGGTCTCGATGTTGCTGTATGCAATCTGCGATATTCGACGGCAATGGGCTTTCTCTTAACACCAAGCGCCTTAGGTCTAACTACAAGTTTTACTTCCTTTGCATCTTTCTTAATATTACCTGATAGCCCATTATTTGATAATTGAACCGTTTGTAGTTCGCTCACATCAGGAGTCATAAACACTTCAATTAACCCACCATCATATATCTTATTAGTAACCGTAAGTTGTTCTGTTTTAAACTGCAGTGCTTTAATTATTAGGGTATCTCCTTTGCGTACCTCAATATTGAATGTCCCCTTAGCACTAGTGATGGTTCCTTTTTTTGTTGTGATATTGGCTACTGTCACTTGCCCTACATCATCCTTTATATTAAGTAACTTCCCCGTAATTTCACGAGATTCTTGACCATTTAAAATGGTGCCACACATAAACATTACCAGCAAAAATAATCTCATTTACAATCAGTTAGTCCTTTCAAAGAAAACTGTAACTACCCCAAAAAACAATCAATACAGCTCTAAAATTTTGTTAATTGGCAATCACATGATCACTAGTTTGTATTTTTACCCAAAGCTTTACAATGTCTAAAAACCTTATCATAGCAAGCACCTCCACTATTCATGGCAGTGCTTATCTAGAATATTTACTCCCTACCCTTAAAAAACTATATACCGGTGTCGATGAGATATTATTTATCCCATACGCACGACCAGGAGGCATAACTCATGACGATTATACAGCCATTGCTCAGAAAGCATTCTCAAAAATCAATAAAAAGGTAATAGGGATTCATACTTATAAAGACGCTGCAGAAGCAATAAAGGTTGCCCAAGGAATTTTTACAGGTGGTGGGAATACATTTGTTTTAGTAAACCAGCTCTATAAAAATGCGGTGATGCAACCACTCAGAGAAGTATTACTTAAAGGCACTCCATACTTAGGGACTAGTGCTGGAAGTAATATTTGTGGACTTACGATGCAAACTACAAATGACATGCCTATAAGTTACCCACCTAGCTTTAAGACACTAGGGATGGTTCCTTTTAATATCAATCCGCATTATTTAGATCCAGACAC
The DNA here is from genome assembly GCF_045063975.1 of Dokdonia sp. Asnod3-C12. Taxonomy (NCBI): domain Bacteria; kingdom Pseudomonadati; phylum Bacteroidota; class Flavobacteriia; order Flavobacteriales; family Flavobacteriaceae; genus Dokdonia; species Dokdonia sp. Asnod3-C12. The sequence goes on along the minus strand of NZ_JBEFNY010000003.1, from coordinate 2,286,764 downwards.
AAACTCTACGCACATGGGAGAGACTAGAGAAACTAGAATAAAGGAATACCACGCTTATAATACGGTACCCGTAATAGGTATAAGAGAAGGAAGCTGGATTCGAGTAGAAGGAAAAAAAATCACTTTAGAAGGAACTCTTTCGGCTAGAGTATTTGAACAAAACAAAACTCCCTACGAGATAGACACAAATACACTTCTCACTTTCTAAGAATTACGCTTTCGCGAAAACATCTTCTTTTAACCCACAGATCCTAAAACGTTTAAATCTCGTATATACATAGTGTAGTGATTTAAATCCATAAAAAAAAGGCTCTACATTAATGTAGAGCCTTTTCTATTGGAGCGGGAGACCAGGTTCGAACTGGCGACATTCAGCTTGGAAGGCTGACGCTCTACCAACTGAGCTACTCCCGCATTTATTGAAGTTTAACTTCAAATGGTATTAACATCAAGTCATGTTTGATATTAAAGCGTGGCAAAAATAGTTTTTTTTTAGATACTTGCAAGAAAAATACAAAAAATATTTACTAGCTAACATTTTTCAAAAAAGTGCCTTTCGTCGATACTAAACAACACTTAATCTACAACCAACTGATTGCCAACAGGGCTTGTAAACACCAATTATTCAACATAAAAAAAAAGTTTATTTTAGAAGTAGTCCGATGCTCTTGACATAAATATGTTGACCTAAAAACATCTATAAAGACAACTGATTTAGAATAAAATTACCCTATTTAATTACATCTTAAATGAAAAAATTACTAATCCTTTCGTGCTTTTTATTATTATCGATATCTGCCTTTGGTCAGGTAAAGATAGGTGACAATCCAAATACAATTAATGGCTCTTCTCTACTAGAACTTGAGAGCACCAACAAGGTCTTAGTTGCCACTAGAGTAAGCACAAGTCAAATGAATGCAATCACACCACTTTCTGGAGGTTTAGTATTCAATACTGATGAAAATTGCTTTTTCCAATACACAGGATCAAACTGGCAGAGCTTATGCCAGATAGCTTCAATGATTGTTGATAATAACGATGGCACATACACTTATACAGATGCCAATGGAAACTCTCAAATTATCAATACTCAAGCTTCTTCTAACCCATATGACAACTCAAATTCAGGACTTGTAGGGACAAACGTACAAGATGCTATAGATGAAGTTAATACAGCAATAGGTAATGTTACAATTGTAGACAACGGTGATGGAACTTATAATTTTACAGACCCAAGCGGAACCACAACTACCATTGCAGATACTTCAATTTCTACTTTAGTTGATAATGGAGACGGAACATACACGTATACAGATGAAACTGGGGCAACGCAAATAATTGACACTACTGCATCTGGGAATATTTTTGAAAATAATGGCACCGGACTTTCCTCAGATACCGTACAAGAAGCAATAGAAGAAATCAATGCCGCAGTAGGAACCGTTGCACTCGTTGATAACGGAGATGGAACTTACGACTTTACAGATGCTAGCGGGACTACTACAACAATTACAGACACTTCTATTTCGACATTAGTTGACAACGGAAATGGAACTTACACTTACACTGATGAAACTGGAGCGACTCAAATAATCGACACAAACGCCTCTGCAAATCCTTATGACAATACAACTTCTGGACTAACAGCAACAAATGTGCAGGACGCTATAGATGAAATTACAGGAGCTTTAAGTGCTGTAAACGTAACTTTAGTAGACAATGGTGATGGGACATATACTTTTACTGACGTATTTGGTAATGAAACTACGATTGCTGATACATCTGTATCAACACTAGTTGACAATGCAGACGGAACATATACGTACACTGATGAAACTGGAGCTACGCAAGTAATCGACACAAATGCTTCTGCAAATCCATATGACAATACAACGTCAGGACTAGCAGCAACAAACGTTCAAGACGCCATTGACGAAATCAACGCTGCAGCAGGAACAGTAGCACTTGTAGATAACGGTGACGGAACATACAGCTTCACTGACGCAAGCGGAACCACAACTACCATCGCAGATACTTCTATCTCAACACTAGTTGACAACGCAGATGGAACATATACGTACACTGATGAAACAGGAGCAACACAAGTAATTGACACAAACGCTTCTGCAAATCCATATGACAATACAACGTCAGGACTAGCAGCAACAAACGTTCAAGACGCCATTGACGAAATCAACGCTGCAGCAGGAACAGTAGCACTTGTAGATAACGGTGACGGAACATACAGCTTCACTGACGCAAGCGGAACCACAACTACCATCGCAGATACTTCTATCTCAACACTAGTTGACAACGCAGATGGAACATATACGTACACTGATGAAACAGGAGCAACACAAGTAATTGACACAAACGCTTCTGCAAATCCATATGACAATACAACGTCAGGACTAGCAGCAACAAACGTTCAAGACGCCATTGACGAAATCAACGCTGCAGCAGGAACAGTAGCACTTGTAGATAACGGTGACGGAACATACAGCTTCACTGACGCAAGCGGAACCACAACTACCATCGCAGATACTTCTATCTCAACACTAGTTGACAACGCAGATGGAACATATACGTACACTGATGAAACAGGAGCAACACAAGTAATTGACACAAACGCTTCTGCAAATCCTTATGATAATACAACTTCAGGGCTAGCAGCTACAAACGTACAAGACGCTATTGATGAAATCAACGCTGCAGCAGGAACAGTAGCACTTGTAGATAACGGTGACGGAACATATGATTTCACTGATGCAAGCGGAACTACAACGACTATCGCAGATACATCTATCTCGACACTCGTTGACAACGCAGATGGAACATATACATACACTGATGAAACTGGAGCAACGCAAGTAATTGATACAAACGCTTCTGCAAATCCATATGACAATACAACCTCAGGACTAACAGCAACAAATGTTCAAGACGCCATTGATGAAGTCAACGCAGCAGCAGTAACAGTTGCCCTAGTAGATAACGGTGACGGAACTTACGACTTCACTGACGCAAGTGGAACCACAACTACCATCGCAGATACTTCTGTATCAACGCTAGTTGACAACACAGATGGAACATATACGTACACAGATGAAACTGGCGCAACACAAGTAATCGACACAAACGCTTCTGCAAATCCATATGACAATACAACGTCTGGACTAGCAGCAACAAACGTGCAAGACGCCATTGACGAAATCAACGCAGCAGCAGGAACAGTAGCGCTCGTAGATAACGGTGACGGAACTTATGACTTTACAGACGCAAGTGGAACCACAACTACCATCGCAGATACTTCTATCTCAACACTCGTAGACAACGCAGACGGAACATACACCTACACTGATGAAACCGGAGCTACGCAAGTAATCGACACAAACGCTTCTGCAAATCCTTATGACAATACAACGTCAGGACTAGCAGCAACAAATGTGCAAGATGCAATCGACGAAATCAACGCAGCAGCAGGAACAGTAGCGCTCGTGGATAACGGTGACGGAACATACGACTTCACTGACGCAAGTGGAACCACAACTACTATCGCAGATACTTCTGTATCAACGCTAGTTGACAATGGCAATGGAACTTATGGTTATACCGATGAAACTGGAATAACCACAGTAATTGATACCAACGGCTTTAATATCACAAATACCGTAGCAGGTAATACAATTGCAACGGTTACTGACGCGGCAGGAAATGCAACAGATATTAATGAAACTGTAACAACATTTGCCGATGCAATGGATGGCTTAATTACTTATACAGATGAAAATGGAGATCCACAAACTGTAGCTAAGTCCGATATTACAGACAATGGAAACGGAACGTATACATTTACTAACAACGATGGTTCTGATGTCGTCATAAACACAAACGGGATAGTTGTTGCAGATATTAACGACGGAAAGATTATTGCGACGATCACAGAAGCTGACGGAACACTAACTAACATAGAAGAAACAGTAACAGCAATAGCTATCACAGCAGGAGAACTTACCTATGCAAATGAAGATGCAACTAATGCAAACGTAAACCTGATTTCTACAGATACAGATAACAACATTACTGCTGGAACTGACGGAGCATTATTTGTAGATGTATCTGCAGAGGAAACAGTAACGGATGTAACAGACTTAAATGCTGCTGCAAGTACAAACCTGATTGGAACCTACAACAATGAAGAGGGAGATCCTTTTGCTATAAATGAAACAGTCACTACTGTTACAGCAACAGCAACAACAGGAAATACCATTGCTACATACACTAATGAAGATCCAGCAGCAACTCCAGTAGATATCAATGAAACAGTAACAGCAATAGCTATCGCAGCCGGGGAACTTACCTATGCAAATGAAGATGCAACTAATGCAAATGTGAACCTAATATCAGCAGACGCAGATAACAATATTACTGCAGGAACTGACGGAGCATTATTTGTAGATGTATCTGCAGAAGAAACAGTAACGGATGTAACAGACTTAAATGCTGCTGCAAGCACAAACCTGATTGGAACTTACAATAACGAAGAAGGAGATCCTTTTACTATCAATGAAACAGTAACTACTGTAACTGCAACAGCACTAACAGGAAATACTATCGCAACATACACTAATGAAGATCCAGCAGCAACTCCAGTAGATATCAATGAAACAGTAACTGAATTAGCAATCGCAGCAGGAGAACTTACCTACGCAAACGAAGATGCAACTAATGATAATGTGAATCTAATCTCAGCAGATGCAGATAACAACATTACTGCTGGAACTGACGGAGCACTATTTGTTGATGTATCTGCAGAAGAAACAGTAACGGATGTAACAGACATAAATGCTGCTGCAAGTACAAACCTGATTGGAACATATAACAATGAAGAAGGTGATCCTTTTGCTATCAATGAAACAGTAACAGCAATAGCTATCGCAGCAGGGGAACTTACATACGCAAATGAAGATGCTACCAACGCAAATGTGAACCTAATCTCAGCAGATGCAGATAACAATATTACTGCAGGAACTGACGGAGCATTATTTGTAGATGTATCTGCAGAAGAAACAGTAACGGATGTAACAGACTTAAATGCTGCTGCAAGCACAAACCTTATTGGAACCTACAACAATGAAGAGGGAGATCCTTTTGCTATCAATGAAACAGTAACAGCAATAGCTATCGCAGCAGGTGAACTTACCTATGCAAATGAAGATGCAACTAATGCAAATGTGAACCTAATATCAGCAGACGCAGATAACAATATAACTGCAGGAACTGACGGAGCATTATTTGTAGATGTATCTGCAGAAGAAACAGTAACAGATGTTACAGACTTAAATGCTGCTGCAAGTACAAACCTGATTGGAACTTACAACAATGAAGAAGGAGATCCTTTTGCTATCAATGAAACTGTAACAGCAATAGCTATCGCAGCAGGTGAACTTACCTACGCAAATGAAGATGCTACCAACGCAAATGTGAACCTAATCTCGGCAGATGCTGACAACAACGTCACTGCAGGATCTGACGGAGCACTATTTGTTGATGTATCTGCAGAAGAAACAGTAACGGATGTAACAGACTTAAATGCTGCTGCAAGTACAAACTTGATTGGAACCTACAACAATGAAGAGGGAGATCCTTTTGCTATAAATGAAACAGTCACTACTGTTACAGCAACAGCAACAACAGGAAATACCATTGCTACATACACTAATGAAGATCCAGCAGCAACTCCAGTAGATATCAATGAAACAGTAACAGCAATAGCTATCGCAGCCGGGGAACTTACCTATGCAAATGAAGATGCAACTAATGCAAATGTGAACCTAATATCAGCAGACGCAGATAACAATATTACTGCAGGAACTGACGGAGCACTATTTGTTGATGTATCTGCAGAGGAAACAGTAACAGATGTAACAGACTTAAACGCTGCTGCAAGTACGAACCTCATTGGAACTTACAATAATGAAGAAGGAGACCCTTTTGCTATCAATGAAACAGTAACAGCAATAGCTATCGCAGCCGGTGAACTTACCTACGCAAATGAAGATGCAACTAATGCAAATGTGAACCTAATCTCAGCAGATGCTGATAACAACGTCACTGCAGGAACTGACGGAGCACTATTTGTAGATGTATCTGCAGAGGAAACAGTAACAGATGTTACAGACTTAAATGCTGCTGCAAGTACAAACCTGATTGGAACTTACAATAACGAAGAAGGAGATCCTTTCGCTATCAATGAAACTGTAACTACTGTTACAGCAACAGCAGCAACAGGGAATACCATTGCTACCTACACTAATGAAGATCCAGCAGCAACTCCAGTAGATATCAATGAAACAGTAACAGCAATAGCTATCGCAGCCGGGGAACTTACATACGCAAATGAAGATGCTACCAATGCTAATGTGAACTTAATCTCAGCAGATGCAGATAACAACATTACTGCTGGAACTGACGGAGCACTATTTGTTGATGTATCTGCAGAAGAAACAGTAACGGATGTAACAGACATAAATGCTGCTGCAAGTACAAACCTTATTGGAACATATAACAATGAAGAAGGTGATCCTTTTGCTATCAATGAAACAGTAACAGCAATAGCTATCGCAGCAGGGGAACTTACATACGCAAATGAAGATGCTACCAATGCAAATGTGAACCTAATCTCAGCAGATGCAGATAACAACATTACTGCAGGAACTGACGGAGCACTATTTGTTGATGTATCTGCAGAAGAAACAGTAACGGATGTTACAGACATAAATGCTGCTGCAAGTACAAACCTGATTGGAACTTACAATAACGAAGAAGGAGATCCTTTTACTATCAATGAGACAGTAACAGCAATAGCTATCGCAGCCGGGGAACTTACCTATGCAAATGAAGATGCAACTAATGCAAATGTGAACCTAATATCAGCAGACCCAGATAACAATATTACTGCAGGAACTGACGGAGCATTATTTGTAGATGTATCTGCAGAAGAAACAGTAACGGATGTAACAGACTTAAATGCTGCTGCAAGCACAAACCTGATTGGAACTTACAACAATGAAGAAGGTGATCCTTTTGCTATAAATGAAACAGTAACAGCAATAGCTATCGCAGCCGGGGAACTTACCTACGCAAATGAAGATGCTACCAATGCTAATGTGAACTTAATCTCAGCAGATGCAGATAACAACATTACTGCAGGAACTGATGGAGCATTATTTGTTGATGTATCTGCAGAAGAAACAGTAACAGATGTAACAGACTTAAATGCTGCTGCAAGTACAAACCTGATTGGAACTTACAACAATGAAGAAGGTGATCCTTTTGCTATCAATGAAACAGTAACTACTGTTACAGCAACAGCAGCAACAGGAAATACTATCGCAACATACACTAATGAAGATCCAGCAGCAACTCCAGTAGATATCAATGAAACAGTAACAGCAATAGCTATCGCAGCAGGGGAACTTACATACGCAAATGAAGATGCTACCAACGCAAATGTGAACCTAATCTCAGCAGATGCAGATAACAACATTACTGCAGGAACTGACGGAGCATTATTTGTAGATGTATCTGCAGAAGAAACAGTAACAGATGTTACAGACTTAAATGCTGCTGCAAGTACAAACCTGATTGGAACTTACAATAACGAAGAAGGAGATCCTTTTGCTATCAATGAAACTGTAACAGCAATAGCTATCGCAGCAGGTGAACTTACCTACGCAAATGAAGATGCAACTAATGCAAATGTGAACCTAATCTCAGCAGATGCAGATAACAACATTACTGCAGGAACTGACGGAGCACTATTTGTTGATGTATCTGCAGAAGAAACAGTAACGGATGTAACAGACATAAATGCTGCTGCAAGTACAAACCTGATTGGAACTTACAATAACGAAGAAGGAGATCCTTTTACTATCAATGAAACAGTAACAGCAATAGCTATCGCAGCCGGTGAACTTACCTATGCAAATGAAGATGCAACTAATGATAATGTGAACCTAATATCAGCAGACGCAGATAACAACATTACTGCTGGAACTGACGGAGCATTATTTGTTGATGTATCTGCAGAAGAAACAGCAACAGATGTAACAGACTTAAATGCTGCTGCAAGTACAAACCTGATTGGAACTTACAATAATGAAGAAGGAGATCCTTTTGCTATAAATGAAACAGTAACCACTTTTGTACAAAACGACACTCCTACTATTACAGATGCTACAGCAACTGGAGAAATCACTTATACAGATGAAGCTGGTAATCCTTTTACGGCTCAGGTTGTAAGCGCAGATGCAGATAACGCACTTTCGGTGGGAACAGACGGCGGTGCATATTTAGCTGTTGCACCAACTATATACGCTACAGGTAAAGTTGCCCCAGCTGGGGGAGGCGCTATTTTTAACGCTACAGCAGTTAAGGTTACTACAAATAACACTAGTGGAGGAAATACAAATGGGGATTATAGAATAACATTCGCATCACCGCTGCCAAGTGCTAATTATGTGATTCAATTAACGGTTCTAGATCGAAACGGTGCTGGTAATGACGACCCAGATTCAAGCTATTACAATCAAACTGCTGATGGATTTACTGTTAATATTGGAGACAATGATAATGGCGGAACTGATAGAGCAGATTTTGACTCAGAATTTATGTTTACTGTAATTACCATCCCTGGATTTTAAAACAACACAATGAAAAAGTTTTTATTTATTATTCTATTATGTAGTTACGCTTTCGCGAAAGCGCAAACCACAGACCCTGCCCTATTAGTAAACATCCAAAAGGCATCTCAAGCAGAAATTGATGCTTTTAACATAGCTGATCTAGAAATAGGTATGCTCGTTTACAACACAGATATAAATCGAATATTTGAATATACCCCAACTGGGTTTCTAGCCATCCTAACACAAGCCGACGAAACAATAACGACACTTATTGACGATGGTAATAATGGCTTCACATATACCTCAGAAAATAGTACTGTAACTTCTTTTAGTATTAATGATGCTGATGCTGATGCTACAAATGAATTTCAAGATTTGAGCACAACAGTCACCATACCTAATGAAGAGGCACGTGTTAATATCACAGATGGCACAAACGCTACAATTAACATTCAGGATGCAGATGCTGATCCTTTAAATGAATTTCAAAATCTATCAAATGATGTAGTAACACCCAACCAAGAAGTTGAAATTCAAATATCTGATGGAACAAACACAACTATCAATATAGAGGATGCCGATGCAAACCCTTTAAATGAGACTAATACTGGTATTGCTTTTAATGGTACAGAATTGACAATTACCGACTCGGCTGGAAACCAAACAATAGACATTTCTAGCGTTAGCACAGATAATCAAGCTATTTCTTCAACAGTAACAACACCTTTAGAATTGGTTAATGTAGCTCTAGAAGATGGAGGTAGTGTAGATATCAATATCCAAGATGCAGATGCAGATGTAGAAAATGAATTACAAGATATCCAATTAACGGGTACAGAATTATCACTTACAACTCCAGCGACTCCTAGTAACCTAGTCGACCTTACTGATAAGATTACATTACCAATGTTATCAAATGGAACGACAACTAATGATGAAATTTATTGGAATGGCACTGATTGGGTCTATGGTACTCGTGTAGCTACCGTCAACGGAAGTAGCCCAGATGCATCTGGAAATGTAGCTGTTACAATAGGCAGCGTTTATACTGGAGACACGGTAGACCCCGCTTTAATTTCGGCAAATGAGGTGCCATCAGGCGCAGTAGAGGGAGATATTTATATTGTAAACAACTCAGCTACACCAGCAAGCGAAGTAGGAAAAACTTATGTTTATGATAATGACTCTACCACGTGGATATTAACAAACCCATTTAATGCAGTACTTTATGACCCCCGTTATGTAGAGGTTCAAGGCGATACAATGGTAGGTGATCTAAACATGAGCAATAACAGTGTTCTCAATATTGCTACTCCAGTAAATAGTGGTGACGCCGCAAACAAGGCCTATATAGACACCGTAGCTCTTATAGATAATGGTGATGGCTCTTTTAGCCTTTCTAATCCAGATGGAACTTTAGATATAGTAAACAAAGCAACCCTAACCGAAAATGTGGATGGAACATTCACATTTGATAATAATGACGGAGCACCAGTAACTATAGATATAATGAGTGCCGAAACACTTACAAGTATCGCTCTCAATGCTGATAATGCTAATATAGACTACATAGCCGAGGATGGTGCAACCACACAATTAGATCTCACTGCACTTGTACAGAACTTAGAAACTGTGACTACATTTGAGCAAGATGATACTACTACTGCTGTAAATCCAGCAGCAACAGGAGAAATCACATACACAGACGAGGATGGTGTTCCTTTTACGGCTCAAGTGGTAAGTGATGATACAAACAATCAAATTCAAGTAGGCACTAATGGTGGTGCTTATTTAGGACCGACTGTTTATACAGGAACGTTCATTATCTCAGCAGAAGGAACAGTAACGGTAACTGGAATTCCATTTGAGCCATCACAAGTAACTTTTGTTGCAAATGCAAATATTGAAAGTCTCAATATAGATACAGATAATGGCGTAGGTAACAATGATAGAGGTATTGACAATGCTTATGGAACGATGAATGGTTTTGCTCGCAATATAAATGGCTCTTTAGTACAACAAGCTATGTATTCTGGAGGTCACGGTAACTCTATAAACGATATTTCTCGCTATGCGAGTAGCAGCAATTGCATTGGTATACGCTATGGTGACCAGAATGGAAGTAGCCTTGGTAAAATAGAAGCCGCATTTGGAGCGTTTACAACTGATGGCTTTACACTAAATGTAAATTATACAGATGGTGTAATTACAGTAAACAGCGCAAATGCTCTGGTCGATATACAACCAGGAGATGTTAACAACGAAGCATTACTAGTCATTTTTACGGCATATAAATAAAGTATGAAACAAATATCCCTATATATTACAGCTTGCTTTTTTTTATTTTTTGCTTTCGCGAAAGCGCAAACATTAAATCCCCAGTTGCTATTGAAATTGAATGATGGCACAACAGCAGAAATAAACAATACGACTGGCGCTGAAGCCGGTGTTATGGCTTATGACAGTGACCAAAAGGTTGCAAAAATTTATGATGGCACTACATGGCAAGCAATGAGTACACCATCTAGAGGAAGTATAATCCTCAATAGAAATGGAGGGTCTGGAATACTTTCCACTGCTAATAACACTTACTTTGACATGCCTATTAATGCATCTCACATACAAGCAAACGAAGGAGGTTTATTTACTGTAATAGGTACTGGAGAGATTGAAGTTGCTCAAGATGGTCTTTACACATTATCTGCTTCATTGTCAAGCAGTAATATGCCTGCGGGTAATACTAAATATATTTTGGCAGCACGACGCAATGGAACTCTCATAGGGTATTTATCAAGAGGTTTTGTAACCTTACCCAGCAGAGATTATTGGGGAGCTTCTGGGACTATCTCATACGCACTCAATGCGGGAGATCGTATAAATTTTCAATATGTGATTAATGCTGGAGGATCTAGCCTCAATGCAGTATTCACAAACGCGTCAATAACGAAATTGTAATACAATGAAAAATATATTAATAATAATCATGGCTTGTTGTGGTTTCGCTTTCGCGAAAGCGCAAGAGACCGCACATAATTTTGGCAATGTTCAGATTCATCAAAGTGGATCAATAGGCTTTCATGGTGATCTTGTGAATGACGGAGACTTTGATAATAATTTAGGTCTAGCAGGTTTTTACAATCAAGACGAAGAACTATTTATTTTAGGTAACAACAAGCCTATTTTCTTCAATATGGAGGTAGATGTTCCAGAAGACCTCAACTTTGAGGTGTCTGTGGGTGTTACAAACTTTTTAGATTTTATAAACGGGAGAATCACAACCCCACGAGAAGACTTAGGAATTAATCTTGATTTTACTAATGATGCAATTTACTTAGGAGAAAGTGATGACAACCATGTGGACGGTTATGTAACAAATCAAGGTAATCTAGAGTTTGACTTCCCTATAGGTGATGATTTTAAAATACGCCAACTCACAGTAGTTCCTCTAGATCCTGCTGGTGACTTGTATCAGGCAGCATATTTCTTTGAAGATCCTAATACTCCAAGTACTCTTTCTGGATCTTTTGACAGGGATTCTTTTCAAAACACATTATCTATTATTGACCCTAATGAATATTGGGATTTAAATGGCACACTGCCAGTACAAGCTAGACTTACTTGGGATGAAGAAACACAAGTACCGGTACTTGCAGATGGCATAGAGTCTCTGAGAGTCGTGGGTTACTCTGAAGTTCTAAATAGGTGGGTTGACTTAGGAAATACACAGATTACAGGAAATGAAACTAATGGTCAGATTACATCTGACATCTTTGAACCAAATGGTTTTTCTGCGCTTACGCTCGGGTCTGTTTTGAGAGGAGGCAGCTCCATAAATGTTTATACCTTCTTCTCCCCTAATGGTGATGGCATCAATGAAACTTTTGTCATAGAAGGATTAGCTACCAGTCCAGATAATGAACTATTCATTTTTAACAGATGGGGTGTAGAAGTTTTCTCGATGAAAAACTACGACAACTCTTTTGATGGAACCTCACAGGGAAGGGTGACTGTGTCTCAAGACGACAAACTGCCAGTAGGAACTTACTTTTATGTGCTCAAACTTAAAGATCAAAAGGATCTAGCAGGTGCATTTTACATAAATCGCTAAATATTTCCCAAAAACGAACTTTGTTAGGCTGCTTTACTCTTTATTTATATTTTTAAATAAAAAAGTGATGACCATACAGCATAAAGAAAGAGAAGACAGAGGTGTCTTTTATATAAAAGGTGAAAATGGTATTATATCAGAATTAACCTATTCTAAAGATGATAACTCTATCATCACCATAGACCACACAGAGACTAAAATCCCACAGGAAGGTCAAGGCTTTGCTTCAAAGCTTATGGCTCACGCTGTAGCATTTGCAAGAGAAAATAATCTTAAGATTAATCCGCTATGTCCTTTTGCAGAGGTTCAATTTGATCGTAACCCAGAATTTAAAGACGTTCTAGCGTAATGACTACCATTCTGGAAACAGAACGTTTATATTTAAGAGCATTTATCTATGAAGATGCTAGGCATCTTTATGAAATGAATAACAATCCAGATGTTATTAAATACACCGGAGATAGCGCGTTCAAAAATCTAAAAGAAGCTCAGGATTTCATAAGTGAATATATTGGGTTGCGCACTATTAAAACAACCAAAGATTCATCAAAAGAATCTTTGGCGAGATATGCTGTCATTAGAAAAGAAGATAACGCATTTTTAGGATGGTGTGGGCTTAAACTACATAAAGATAAAGGAGCAGTAGATATAGGGTTTCGGTTTTATAAGCAATACTGGAAACAAGGATATGCTACAGAAAGTACCAGAGGTTGTATAGCTTACGCTTTTTTAAATCTACAATTACCATTTATAATTGCTCACGCACATGTTGATAATCTACAATCTCGCAAGGTTTTAGAGAAGTGTAGTATGAATGAAATAGAAAAGATTAATTACGACAATAATCCTTCAATCTTGTATCGTCTAGATAATGAAGATTACTCACTTCGGGAAATTGACGCTCAAGATACGTGGCCAGTAAGACATCCTGTTTTACGAGCTGGAAGACCCCTTGAAGATGTATATATGGAGGCAGATGAAAAAGCTACTACTTTTCACCTAGGTATGTACCACCATAACAAAATTGTTGGTGTAGCCAGTTTTATGGGAGATACTTACGAGGAATTTACAGGCGTCCAAACACGTTTACGAGGAATGGCTGTATTACCAGAATATCGCAATAAAGGAATAGCCGCACAAATACTTAATAAGGGTGAAGAAATCTTAAAGGAAAGAAAACGCAACATCTTATGGTTTAACGCTCGTACGGTGGCACTAGACTTTTATAAAAACCTAGGTTATACAATGATAGGAGAAGAATTTGATATTCCGCAAGTAGGCCCACATGTTAGAATGAAAAAAGACTTAATATGAACAGACGCACATTTTCAAAATTAACATTGCTAGGAGCCGTTGCTGCTTCCCTCCCACTTCACGCAACGACGTCATTTTTTCAAGGTATTTCTGAAGATGAATTACTTGGCAAAGGTGCTCCGCTTCTTACTAAGACCTCAGCATACAGACTTCGACCGGAAGCTGCAGTTGCTTATGAAGAGATGAAAAGTGCAGCGCTTCTGGAAGGAATCAAATTCCAAGTAGTATCTAGTTATAGAGACTATAACCACCAAAATAGAATCTGGGAACGCAAATACAAACGCTTTCGCGAAAGCGGACTCAACCCTACTGCGGCAATTGAAAAAATAATTGAATACTCCACCATCCCTGGAACTTCAAGACATCACTGGGGTACAGATATAGATATTGTAGACGGCACTCCAAAAGTATCTGGAGGACTACTCGTACCATCTAAATTTCATGGTAATGGGCCCTTCTGCAAGTTTAAAGAATGGATGGATAATAATGCAAATACTTACGGATTTTACTTAGTCTACACAGATGACCAAAATCGTAAGGGTTTTAACTACGAGCCTTGGCATTACAGCTTTAAAAGCTTATCACTAGATTACCTCAACAAGTATCAAGAACTTGATATCAAAAGCAAATTAGAATCAGCTAAATTATTAGGAAGTGAGGATTTTACAGAGGCATTTATAGATCGCTATCTTCGAGATAATGTAAAGGATATTAATCCAGCCTTACGCTCTTAAAGCAACTGGATTTCTTTGCGTTCTAGTAGCGCTTCTTTAAAGTCAGAACGGCTGGCTAAGGCTTTACCTATCCATTGCTCTGCCTTACTTTTATCTCCTTTATGCTTATAAATCTGCGCTAGACGCAAATAAGCCCAGTCTTTTGGCACTCCGTCTTTGGCTGTATAATTATCAATATATTTATGTAAACAAGATATTCCTTGATCTAGGCCTATACCGTATTGACCAGCGATTTTTCCAAACTGATAATGCAATCTATTATCTTCTTCATGCTTAGTTTGAGCAGCCTTTACCGTAGCTAGTGCCTCTTCCGGCTTATTGTTTTTTTCGTAATGTTCTTGTAATTTCTGGTAACAAGTTACAGAACCACCTACTTGAACTGCCTTTCTGTAATTTACCTCTGCGTCATTAGGGCGATCATTATACTCTGCAATATATCCATGAGCTAGATACCCATCTACTGGTGATATGCTTGCAAGCTGATCTGCATATTTCATGGCTTTATCTTCACTTCCACCTATGATACTTGGTAACTGAATATAAAACTCAATAAGCGCCCATCTGGCTTCTATATGTTTTGGGTCTAATGTAGCTGCAGTTTCAAAAGCTTCCTTGATATCGCCTATCATCGTCGCCGCTCTCAGCTTATTTACTGCTAGCGCTTTCATACCCATCACACCACCATATTTATAATGATAGTTTGCGCTGTTAGGATATTGCTCTACAAGCTGCTCATAATATGATATTGCATCATTCCAATTTTCGGCGTAGCCTTCGATGTCGCCTAAGTATTCGATAGTTTTTGCATGAGTGGGATGCGTAGATAAGTATGTTTTGAAAAATGGTTTTGCTTGTTGATACTTTTCTTTCTTAAAAAGAGTTTCCGCTTTCGCGAAAGCGGTATCATTTTGTGCTACCACAAAAACAGGAAAACACAATAAGAGAATCCATTTTATCATTTTCAAATTTTTATCAAATATATACCAATATGATGCCAAAACTGATTTACTTCTGAGGTGGATATTTACTTAAAATTTTTTCGGCCAGCTTCTTAAAATGAGCTTCCTTTTTTTCAGGAGACGCTTTTACCTTTACATCGCTCTCACTCGTCGCCTCCCATAAGGTAGCTTGCGCATTTTGAGCTTCATAAATGGTAAAGACAAGCTGTAAGTGCCTTTCGGCTCCTCCTATAGGAATCCCACCACTTACGCCAACTCCCACATTACCCCCACCTCCACCAAGACCTACGCCTATGGTGTTTCTAGAGTTAGTCTCAAATTCGTCTGCTTTTATTTTGATGAAAATATCATTTTCCTGCGTTTTTACAAAACCTCGAGATTGCAATATACTATCTGTATATTTTAAGAATCTACGCTCGTCAAACTCTGATAAGCCTGATGGCTCAGAGAAGTCGTAATCGTAATTTTTATAACCAGCAATATCTTTCTTAGTATCGTAATCATAATCTACATACATCGTCCCGCAGCTAGTGAGCATTAATGAGGCGATAAGACATAAAAAAATCCGCATATCCTTTGTTTTGTATAAAGATAACAAAGGATTATGCAGATTGTTGTTATACTAGTTCTTAATTATTCTCTTAGTAAATATCCCTTGATCTGTATTTACTTTTAAAAGGTAAAGACCTGTAGATAATGAAGAAATATCAACATCTTTTGATGTAGTTTTTAAAACAACTTGCCCATATAGTGAGAAAAGTTCTATGTTTTTAATCTCTAAGGAATGTTCTGATTCAATTTTAAAATAATTAGAGCTTGGATTTGGAATTACCTGTATTGTTTTATTTGTGAACTTTTGTATCGAAAGTGGTTCCACAACAGTTGTGACAACAGTATTTGTAATGATAGGCTCATTGAAATCAAAATAAATATTTGCTGTGTTTTCTACTGAATCACCAATTATAAGATTATCATTAGTTTTAATCTCAAAAGCTATATATCCATTGCTACCTGGCTCATCAACTTCCTCTGGAGGCAGGTTGATATCTTCAAATATAAAAGCAATTTCATTCCCATTAGTTATCTCCACTCTATAGTCATGACTTGCATCTAAAACCCTAAAAGAACTCCAATCTAAATTTTCACTAAGAGTGTCTGTCACTACAACCTCAAGGGCATCTGCAGTTCCAGTATTTTGAAAACGAACAAGGTAATCGAGATAATCCCCCACTTGTTCCTCTAAAATTTCTGATCCCTGAACTACCGCTTTATCATTAGGATCATATGAATTCACAACAATCTCTTTAAGTGCTATAATGTTATTTCTAGTATTAACATCTTCATTAAGAGGTGTAATTTGAACTACTGAACTGAGCTCTTCTCCACCTTGTACTGTAGGCGGTACAAACAACTCAAAATTAACAACAAAAGTTCTACTCTCAAATGGAGCAAGGTTGGCGTATTCCCACTCTATGCTGTTTTCGTTAATTGATGTAGTAGACAGTGATGAATTTTGATAAAACATAATTTCATTATCAAATTCATATATAATATTCCCGGTCACGGGTAGTGTACCTAGGTTTTCATATTGAATTACATAGGAAGCTATTACTCCTGGTCTTGGATCTTGTAATGGTAACAGTGAAATACTCACATCAATTCTCTCATTTTCTGCGATAAGGCAGAAAAGAATTTCTTCATTCTCTCCCAAGTTTTCAAAAATAGTCTCAATTGTATCAGGTGAACCTATAAAATCATCGGGCAGTGAGGACTGAACCACTGATGAAGTATAAACTCCTGTAGGCACATTTAATTCATAATAACCATCTCTATCTGTGATTGAGGTGTATGTATCTATTCCATTAGTTGTGCTGATTATGATATTACTCGCATCATAATCAGAAGTATCACAACCATCATTGTTAAAATCAAAAGCTAAAGTACCTGAAATTGTATTGAAATAAACTTCACAAGCATCTTGTATCTCCTCAATAGAATTACAGCCCTCGCTGTTATTGTTAATTGTCGCAACTCCACCACTATTGAGATAATTACAAATGGCTAGGTTACTGCAAATTTCTAATATGTTGTTATCCGTAATTTGCAGCGTGTTAAGAGAGGTTGTCATCATGCTACCTAAAGCAGCTATATCTGTAAGTAGAGGATTTGCTGTGATTACAATTTGTTCTGTACCTGAAGTCAAATTATTTAATCCTTGAAGACTTTCTAACACCTCATTCTCACTAATAATTACACCCGACTCTACTATCGTAAGACCATCAAATCCGTTTAAATTGATAAGCATCTCATTTGATATTATACTTATAATTGCTGCTGAATTAATATTTGACAAAGCATTAATATCACTAAGCTGGCTCGTACCGTAAATATCAATTTCTAATATGGATGACTGTGCATTTGGAAATCCATTTAAAGAGGTTAACCCTGTAGCCGCAATTATCCCTAAAATATCAATACGTTGAATATTATCAAACCCTAAAAGATTCGTTAAAGATGCGTTTCCATATAAACTTAAATGTTCAACAATAAGTTCAGATGAAAATGTTGCAAGTGAAGTCAATTGTTCATTTTGATTAATTTCAAATAAGTCTACACTTACAAGTTCTTCCAAGCCACTAAGATTTTCTAGCAAAGGATTTCCAGAAATAACCAATCCATTTTCTACACTTGTAATTACATTAAGCGGTGTTAAATCAACGATATCATTACCTTCTATAACTAATCCGTTAAGTATCCCATTAGGGCAATTTAAATATAGCGTAGGGAAATTATCAACCTCTTCTTGACTACTTAAAACTATTGGAAAGTCACAAGGTCTACAAAGCATATCGACCTCTTCAACCGAATTACATCCCTCATCATTGTTTGCAATAATAGCCTGACTTCCATTTGCGATATAGGAGCAAACAAAATCTGCCGTACAAGTACTTAATATATCGTTGTCTGTAATATTTAAATCATCTATTCCCGAACTCAAATCAACTCCATTCAATCCTTCAAGATTGATTAAGCTATCGTTATTGACAATAGAAATACCCACAAATACATTTTGCAAAGAAGACAAACCACTTATGTTTTCTAATAAAGTATTGTTTGAAATTGTCAAATAATGAATAGTTTCAAAACTAGGCAAGTTAACAGTTGTAAGATTTGGATTGTTATTGAGTGTGAGATCCATTCCTTCATTATAATTGTCTAATCCAGATAAAGAAGTTAAATTCTCATTATCTGATAGTATCAAACTAAAAACAAAACTGACATGCTCTAAACCTATTAAGTTTTCTAACGCATCATTATTTACTATATAGACTTCTCCTATAGACGAAAAATCAACACTTTGCAATCCCTCTAATGAATTTAGAGATGAATTGTTCTCAACCTTCACAAACGTATTTATATCAGACACTGCATTAACAAGATTACTTAATCCTTCTATTGATGTCAACTCTGGATTATTTGATATGATAAGTTCTTCACCAGAGTATGATACAAGATTTTCAAGTCCCTGAAGATTTTCTAAAACCGTATTGTTTTGTATAATGATATTTCCAAGAACCTCAGAAATATTAGATAATGGAGTTAAGTCTGTAATATCACTTCCTTCTATAACTAGTCCGCTGATTATTGAACAATCAGGATAATTAATGGATATAGCGTTTACATCATCTTGAGAGTTTAAGATAAGATCCCCAGAAGGACAGGCAACACAGTTTTCTTCTACTTCTTCTATACTATTACAGCCAGGAGCATTATTATAAATATCCAAAAATGCGTTGGTCGTATTGCCTATTAAGTTACACAGCCAAAAAGAACTACACTCTGACAAGTTTGGGTTATTAAATAATGAAAAATCAGATATCAAATTCTGATCAATTCCATTTAACGCATTTATATTTACAAGTTGATTGTTATTAATAATATCAAAAGATAAAAAGTTATTATAACCACTTTCGATTCCGTCTAGACCATCAAGGGAAGTAAGTACGGGATTATCAAGTATAACAATCATACCCGCTACACTTATTCCCGAAAGAGCACTTATGTTCTGTAAAGCATTATTATTACTTACCTCAAGAATATCAATAAACCCATAAGCACCATCCAATCCTTGTAGACTTGTTAATGAATTGTTATGGGATATTGAGAATTGACCAGCACCTGTAATCTGAGCATTACTGAGCCCACTAATTGAAATTAATGATGCATTATACACGATATTAAATAGCGGAGCATCTATTATTTCTGAGATACCTACAAGTCCATTGAGATTTTCTAAAACGGCATTATGAGCAACTGTAAATTCAGAGGTGATGATTGAAGCATTTGCAAGGCCATCAATCTGACTAAGAGATGCATTAAATGATATATCAAAAGACAATCCATCTACAGTAGTTAAACCAGATAATCCATCTAAATTTTGTAGAGCTGGATTGTTAGAAATACGAAAATGAGTACCTACTACACTTTCTAAATTCTGTAACCCATCAAGGCTTTCTAAGTTGTCATTATTAATTATAGAAAGACTTTCTACAGCTGTTAAGTTTTGTAATCCCGCTAGATTAGTAATATCTAGTCCATTTATTTGTAACTCTTGAAAAATCTCCGTGCAATTAGGATATTCCACAAGAAAAGAGTCTACATCTTCTTGTGAAAGTAGTTGTATAAACCCACTAGATGGACATTGAGCAATTAAGGGTAATATTAAAAAAGAAAGTAAAAAGGTGAGTAATAGTCGTTTCATAAAAAATGGTTTCTTCCGCCGAAAATAGTTAAATAACTATTATTGACGTAAGAAACCACTTATAAATAAATAACTAAATGACTAATTATCACGCTTTCGCGAAAGCGAAAATCTACTCATTCATCATTTTCCACAATGCATCTTTAAGCTCTACAAGACCTTGTTGTGCAATAGAAGAAATAAACAAGTACGGTATTGGAAGTTCTCTATCTAGTTCTTCTGAGACTTCTGCTTTTAGTTCTTCATCGAGCATATCACTTTTTGTGATTGCAATGAGTCTACTTTTATCTAGTAATTCTGGATTGTACTTTTGAAGCTCGTTAAGAAGTATTTCATACTGCTCTGCAATACTATCTGCATCTGCAGGAATCATAAACAGTAGTGTAGAGTTACGTTCTATGTGACGTAAGAAACGATGTCCTAATCCTCTACCCTCAGCAGCTCCTTCTATAATTCCAGGAATATCTGCCATTACAAAAGATCTAAAATCCCTATAAGCTACAATACCTAAGTTAGGCTTAAGTGTAGTAAACTCATAGTTGGCAATTTTAGGCTTTGCCGCTGTAATTGCCGCTAGCAAAGTAGATTTACCTACGTTTGGAAATCCTACGAGACCTACATCTGCAAGTACTTTAAGCTCTAAAGTAAGGTGTACTTCATAACCATCTATACCTGGCTGTGAGTGCCTAGGAGTTTGGTTTGTACTCGTCTTAAAGTGCCAGTTACCACGACCTCCCATACCACCTCGAGCGGCAATAAATTCTTGACCATCTTCTGTGATTTCAAAAATCACCTGATCGGTCTCTGTGTCTTTTATAGTAGTCCCTAGTGGCACTTCTATATATTCATCTACACCATCATGACCTGTAGATCTTGACTTTGCACCGTTTCCTCCGTGACCAGCACGCAAGTGTTTTTTAAACTTTAAATGTATAAGCGTCCATAGGTTAGTATTTCCTCTTATAATAATGTGGCCTCCACGACCTCCATCTCCTCCATCTGGACCACCCTTCTCAATAAACTTCTCACGGTGTAAATGCGCAGAACCAGAACCTCCATTTCCAGAGGTGGTGTGAATCTTTACATAGTCTACAAAATTTCCTTCAGTCATCTTTCAGCTAGCCTTTTATTTCTTTAATTGTATATTAAGTACACTAGTACTATTTATAAGGTGTCAATCACCTTACTTAATCTGTCTGTAATCTCACTTACAGTACCTACGCCGTCAACACCATGGTACTTATCTTGCTTCTCATAAAATCCTTTTAAAATAGCAGTCTCTGCATAATACACTTTTATGCGGTTGCGTATTACAGCCTCATCTGCGTCATCTGCACGACCAGAAGTCTTACCACGTTCTAGTAAACGTTGCACAAGTACTTCATCATCTACCTCAAGAGCTACCATACCAGAAACTCCAGTATTCTTACTAGCTAGTAATACTGCTAGCGCTTCTGCCTGAGCTTCTGTACGAGGAAAACCATCAAAAATAAATCCTTTGGCATCAGCATTTTTCTCTACCTCTGCGTTGAGCATTTTTATAGTTACGCTATCTGGGACAAGCTGTCCTTTATCAATATATGACTTTGCTAGTGTTCCTAGCTCTGTAGCATTTTTGATATTATATCTAAAAACATCACCAGTACTTATATGTACTAGGTTATACTTTTCTTTTAAAACTTCGGCTTGTGTTCCTTTACCGGCACCTGGAGGGCCAAATAAAACCAGATTAGTCATCGTAGATTCTTTAAGTTTATAAATGGATGTAAGATTACGTCCCAGACCATTATAGTCTAGACCATATCCTACTACAAAATCATTCGGTACTTCTAGCCCTATATAATCTATTTTATAAGGCTTTTTATAAGCGTCTGGCTTATAAAGTAGCGTTGCTATCGTAAAGGAAGCAACCTCTTCGTCTTTAAGTATTTTTATTATCGTCTCTACAGTATTCCCAGAGTCTACTATATCTTCTACTACAATCACATCGCGTCCTTTAAGTGATGGCTCTGCTCCCATTACGGTATGAATTTCATCACTTTGTTGCGTTCCTTCATAACTCGCTACCTTGATAAAGCTCAATTCACAATCATGATCAAACTTTTTAATAAGCTCTGAGCTAAAGAGAAATGCGCCGTTAAGCACCGTAAGAAAGACAGGGCATTTACCCTTGTAATCATCATTAAGACGCACAGCTACACCATTTACGGCATGTTGCACATTTGTTTTTGTAATAAATTTCTCAAAAGAGAGGTCGTGTAGTGTGATGGTATTTTTCATAATAACAAAGGGCAAAGATACCAAGAGGAAATGACAATTTACTCAAACCCAAAACCCAAATCTCAAAAGGACTTTTTTCAACCACTTCTCAAACTCCATCCTAAGGAAATTTGTACTTTTGAAAACAGTAATTAGATGCTATAAAAAATCGAGCTTTGGTGGTTAGCCTGCTGTGTTTTATCAAAGAAATAACTTTTAATTAGATCTCATAGGTCTGCACATAAAACCCCTTGAAAGGGATTTAATATTATGAAAAACTACTTCTCTTCACAGTTTAAACTTGGAATTTTAGGCGGTGGCCAGCTCGGCAAGATGATGCTTTATGACACTAGAAAGTATGATATTCAGACATATGTGCTTGACCCTAGTGATGATGCTCCTAGCAAGATTGCTTGTGATCATTTTGAGCAAGGAAGTCTTATGGATTATGATACGGTAGTCGCTTTTGGCAAAAAAGTAGATGTACTTACTTTTGAGATAGAAAGTGTAAATATAGAGGCCCTTGAAGCACTAGAAAAAGAGGGGGTGAAAGTGTTTCCGCAACCATCTGTGTTGCGCAACATACAAGATAAGGGAGTGCAGAAAGATTTTTATGCACAACATGAAATTCCAACAGCGGTGTATACAACGTACGCTTTCGCGAAAGCGGTAAAGGAAAACATAGACACAGCATCAAGTGATATCGAGTTTCCATTTATCTGGAAATCATGCACAGGAGGATATGATGGAAAAGGAGTCTCTGTCGTAAGAACCGCCGAAGATTTAGACCACCTACCTCAAGTACCATGCATCGCCGAAAAAATGATTCCATTTAAAAATGAGCTTGCAGTAATTGTAGCTCGTAGTGTATCTGGCGAAGTAAAGACGTACCCTGTGGTTGAGATGGAATTTCACCCAGAAGCAAACCAAGTTGAGTATGTAATTTGCCCAGCTCGTATAGATGAGAATGTTGCAAATAAAGCTCGTGCAATAGCAGAACAGGTTTCAAACGCATTTGGCCACGTAGGTCTGCTTGCTGTTGAGATGTTTCAAACAGAAGATGATGAGATTCTTGTAAATGAAGTTGCTCCTAGACCTCACAATAGCGGTCATTACAGCATAGAGGGAAGTTTTACAAATCAGTTTGAGCAACATCTTAGAGCTATTTTAGACTTACCACTAGGTAATACAGATAGTAAAGTAGCATCTGTAATGGTAAATCTAGTAGGTGATGAGGGACATACAGGCGCAGTAAAATATAAGAACATAGAACAAATTATGGCAATGGATGGTGTAACACCACACATTTATGGCAAGAAGGAAACAAGACCTTTCCGTAAGATGGGACACGTTACCATTGTAAATCACAATCTTGCAAAGGCAAGACAAGTAGCACAAGAGGTTAAAGAAAACATACGTGTAATTGCACAATAAAAAAATTAGATATTATGAAAGTAGGAATCATAATGGGAAGCACTAGCGACCTGCCAGTAATGCAAGAAGCTATAGACTTCTTAAAAGAGATGAATATTGATACAGAGGTAGACATTGTGAGCGCACACCGCACACCAGAGAAGCTTTTTGATTACGGTAAAAATGCTCATACTCGCGGTATTAATGTAATTATTGCAGGAGCTGGAGGTGCTGCACACTTACCTGGAATGGTAGCTTCACTATCACCACTACCAGTAATAGGTGTTCCTGTAAAATCTCGTAACTCTATAGATGGATGGGATTCTGTTCTTTCTATATTACAAATGCCAGGAGGTGTACCAGTTGCAACCGTAGCCCTAGATGGAGCAAAAAATGCAGGTATTCTTGCTGCTCAGATTCTAGGAGCTAGAGATGGTGCAGTACAAGATAAAATTATAGCCTATAAAGAAGGGCTTAAGCAGAAGGTTATAGAAGGTGCAAAAAGCATAAAATAGAAGAGACCACCTAAAAGGTGGTCTCTAACAATGCAGTATACTGGGAAATGATAACGTATTTATTAACCATTCTAAATATTAACCAAACCTTTTCTACACATTGATGGGGGAAATATCGTTTTAAACTAAAGTGAAAGTACTCTAGTTTTTTTCTACGTAAACAAACTTAAAAAATTCATTCTATTTACCGACAACATCACTGCTTTTTTCGATAAAGTACATGTTTTCAAAAAATTACAAAAATAAAAGTCCATGTCGCTTACAAACAATCCGCTATTACAAGCTTTTAATGAAGCTCCTTTTTCTACAATTAAAGACGAGCATTTTAAGCCAGCCTTTGAAGAAGCAATACGTTTAAGTCGTAAAGAAATAGACGATATCGCTACCAGCGACGAGCCTGCTACTTTTACAAATACCATCGCAGCCTTAGACTACGCAGGACAGCAACTAGATCGTATTTCGAGCGTCTTTTTTAACTTAAATAGCGCCGAAACCTCAGAATCTATTCAGAAAATAGCACAAGAAGTTTCTCCACTGCTCACAGCTTTTAGTAATGACGTTACTCTCAACGAGCAGTTATTTGCTAGAATTCAAGATATATACGCTCAAAAGGACAGTTTAGACCTTACCGTAGAAGAAAAAACACTTCTCGATAAAAAATACAAGAGTTTCTCTCGCAACGGAGCCAACTTACCAGAGGATAAAAAATCCCGCTTACGCGAAATTGACACTGCGCTAGCACAATTAAAACTGAGTTTTGGCGAAAACATTTTAGCCGAAACAAACAGCTACGAGCTACATATCACCGATGAAAAAGATCTAGCAGGAATACCTGATAGTGCAAAAGAAGCATTTGCTGCCGAGGCAGTCTCTAGAGAAAAAGATGGATGGGTAGTAACTCTTGATTACCCTAGCTACATTCCTTTTATGAAGTATGCAGATAATCGCGAGCTACGTAAAGAGCTATCGCTTGCCTTTGGGAGTAGAGCATTTAAAAACAACGAGCTCGATAATCAAAAGAATACCTTAGAGATTGTAAACCTGCGCTATGAACGCGCCCAATTACTCGGGTATGCTACACACGCCCATTTTGTATTAGAAGAGCGCATGGCAAAAACGCCAGAAAAAGTAATAAGCTTCTTAAACGAATTGCTAGAAAAAGCAAAACCTGCTGCCCAGAAAGAATTTGGACAACTAGAGAAATTTGCAAAAGAACTTGATAACATTGACCAATTACAAAAGTGGGATGGTGCTTATTATTCTGAGAAGCTTAAGAAAAAACTTTTTAGCCTTGACGATGAGCAACTCAAACCTTATTTCAAGTTAGAAAATGTTATTGACGGAGTTTTTGAAGTGGCTACGCGCCTCTTTGGACTTCAGTTTGAACAAGTATATGATGTAGATGTTTATCACAAAGAAGTAAAAACGTATCGTGTTACAGATGCAGATGGCAACTATGTATCTCTATTTTATGCAGATTTCCACCCACGTAAAGGAAAACGTGGTGGTGCATGGATGACTTCTTTTAAAGGTCAGAAAATTGAGAATGGTGTAAATGATCGTCCGCATATATCTAATGTATGCAACTTCACTCCTTCTACACCTAGCAAACCATCTTTACTCACATTTAATGAAGTAACTACACTCTTTCACGAGTTTGGACACGGGCTACACGGTATGCTTGCAAATACTACCTACCCTAGCCTCTCCGGGACTTCTGTGTACTGGGACTTTGTAGAGTTACCTAGCCAAGTGCTGGAGAACTGGTGTTATGAGAAAGAAGCTTTAGAGCTTTTTGCTACGCACTATGAGACTGGTGAAGTAATCCCAATGGATTTAGTTCAAAAAATAAAAGATGCCGCTACCTTCCAAGAAGGAATGGGAACACTGCGCCAACTAAGCTTTGGCTTACTCGATATGTCTTGGCATGGTCAAGATCCGAGTGAGATTAAGGATGTAAAAGCGTTTGAAACAATTGCATTTGGAGATACTTCTTTATATCCTGACACTCCAGAGACGTGTATGAGTACAGCATTTGCACACATCTTTCAAGGAGGATATTCTTCTGGATATTACAGCTACAAATGGGCAGAAGTACTAGATGCAGATGCGTTTGAATACTTTAAAGAAGAAGGTATTTTTAATAAAGAAGTGGCAGCTAAGTTTAAGGATCACGTACTCTCAAAAGGAGGAACAGAAGACCCTATGACATTGTATAAACGTTTCCGTGGTCAAGAGCCTAAACCAGAAGCATTACTACGACGTGCAGGACTTATTTAAGTTCAACCATTAATCAGATTACAAAAGGAGCTCATTATATGGGCTCCTTTTTATTTTTCTCCTCAATCCACTTAGACATAAACTTGGTGCTACGCATCGAGTGATGCAGTAACATCTGCCCTGTGAAATTATTAAGTCGGCTGGCTTTTAGATTAGCCTTAATGGTATTGATTCGCGTTATGAAATCTTCTTCGAAGTCTTCTTTTTGAAAATTTTTATTGATGATTTCTTTTCCTTGCTCTTGCGCTTTTTTCCAAGCTATCTCATCACTATATAGGGTAATCGCCTCTCTTGCAAAAGTCGCATCATCATCAGTTATCGCACCACTCCACGGCAAGCCTTGTTGCATTCCCTCTGCCCCTATTGTTGTAGTTACAGATGGAGTTCCACACTGCATGGCATCGATAAATTTTCCTTTTAAACCTGCCCCAAAACGTAGCGGAGCGAGTAATACGCGTGCATTGGCTATCACTTCATGCGCATCTTCTGCTCTTCCTTTTACAATAAAACCATCCTTCTTGTTATGCAGTTGCATCACTTTTTCTGACGGATAAGCTCCATAGATATGTAACTCTGCTGTGGGAATTTCTTTTTTAATAAGTGGCCAAATATTCTTTTTGAGCGCTAGCGTAGCATCCCAGTTAGGGAGATGTATAAAATTACCTATCGCAATAAAATGTTGTCGCTCATTAAAAGACTTAAAATTGGCTGGTGCTTTTGGTAATAAAAAAGGCACATAATGTAAGAGTGAGCTAGGTACTTTAAAAAAGTCTTGCAACAATGCAATCTCTACTTGAGAAATCATTAAGGTGAGATCACATCTATAAATGGAGGCAATTTCCCTTTTGGCTACATCAGAGATAAGATCTTGTTCGCTGAAATCTCTATCCTCTTTTACTGCCTGCTGCCGTGCTTTTCTCAGACAGTGCAAATCTTCGGTGTCTAGTATTTTTATAGCTTCTGGACATTGCTCTCCGATGCGCCAGCCAAACTGCTCCTCGGCCATAAATCGATCAAAAAGGACAATGTTGGGTTGGTACGCTTTCGCGAAAGCGTTAAAAGATTCATCATTTACACGTATCTCTTGGGTAGCAATACCGAGCGTTTCTAAATCAAAAGCATTTTCTGAAACTCCCGCCGTACTAGCATAAGTAATCTTCCAACCCTTTGCTAGCATTATATCTAATAACTGCAACATCCTGCTCCCCGCTGCTGAAGATGTAGGCTCAACCCATACTGTAGAGATTACTAATACGTTCATAAAATCAAAAATACAGATAAGAATATTGCTTTGATTAAAAATAATCTTTCATTTATTTTTGAAACTACAATAACATTCGTATATTTGATTCATGGAATTTAGTCAAGCAAAAAATAAGTTTATACAAACCTGGGGAGCTCTAGGATCTCAATGGGGAATTAATAAAACCATGGCGCAAATCCATGCGTTATTAATGGTGTCACCAGAAGCACTTAGCATGGAAGATATCATGAGTGAGCTTCATATCTCACGTGGTAATGCAAGTATGAATTTACGATCATTAATAGACTGGGGTATTATTTTTAAAGAATACAAAGCCGGCGAGCGAAGAGAATACTTTGTTGCCGAAGGAAATATAGATGAACTTGCCAGAAAGATTGCAAAGGAGCGCAGCAAGCGAGAAATCAAACCTACACTACGTGTTTTAGAAGAAGTGACAAACTTAGAAAACACAGACACCAATGAAGCCGCTCACTTTAAAGCAAAAACAGCCGAGCTCTATGAATTTGTCTCAAGAGCCGACAGCATGCTTGAAAAAATCACCGATTATAAAGAGAACTGGATTACTAAGACCATATTGAAGTTGATGAAGTAATACTTCTCAAACTCAACATAACTAAGCACTGAAATATGTGCTTTTTATTGAACAAAATGTTTCATTATTTTCTGAAAGTATAATAATTAAATATCCTCAAATGATTGCATTTTTCTTAATTCTAATTTTTGGATTGTCACCTATTATAATTGGCATTTATCAACTAATCCAATTTGTCCAATATCTACGCTCTTGGAGTGATATAAAACCAAATCTAAAAATATACTTCTTAGTCTATGGAATTCTCATAACGCTCCTTATACTTTATTTCTTCATTCAATACTACTATAAAGTTCAGTCTAGTTATTTCTTAATTCTAATACCCAGCGGATTTATTTTAGGTATTTACTTTTTCTTTTTATCGGACGCTCAGCAAGATTATGATAATCAAACCAATAAATAATTATGAAAACCATCTACAAAATCAACAAAGTCATTGTAATCATTAATTTGATTCTAGCCCTAACCATATATTTAGGCATGCTGTTTTTACCTATTACTGGTATAGTGCAATTAGCTTCTTTTG
Source organism: Dokdonia sp. Asnod3-C12 (assembly GCF_045063975.1). NCBI lineage: Bacteria > Pseudomonadati > Bacteroidota > Flavobacteriia > Flavobacteriales > Flavobacteriaceae > Dokdonia > Dokdonia sp. Asnod3-C12. Next base: position 2,257,351 of record NZ_JBEFNY010000003.1, on the reverse strand, counting down.
TTTACTTTTTATGTCATTGGAAAAATATCAATCCTACATTAAAAAATCATTTTATTGGCTATGGAATATCAGTGCTTATTACGCTATCCATCTTAATTTGTATGAACTTTTTTAAATCTTCGAGTTTCTTCATTTGGATGCCAATGATTAGTGGAATTTGCCTTGCTATTTACTTTCTACTTCTATCTAAATGGCAAATGGAGTATACAGACACTCACCACAAACCTCAACAAGTTTAATACTACGTCATCATGAAAAAATTAATCATATCAGGCGGGAGCGGCTTTTTAGGATCGCTCTTAACTGATTATTTTGGGAATAGCTTTGGTGAGATTGTTTTGCTTTCGCGAAAGCAAAAACCACAACACAACAACGTGAGAACGGTTCTTTGGGATGCAAAAACATTCTCTGGCTGGGAGCGAGAATTTGAAGACGCAGATGTAGTTGTTAATATGGCTGGGCGCTCAGTAGACTGTCGCTATAACCAGAAAAACAAAGACCTCATCATGAACTCGCGTGTAGACACTACCACCATTATAGGTAAGGCAATTGCACAATGCAAAAACCCTCCTTCTGTATGGCTTAACTCATCTACAGCGACCATATATCGTCACTCGCTAGATAAGGAAATGACCGAAAGCAATGGAGAAATAGGTACTGGGTTTTCGGTAAGTGTGGCAAAAGCATGGGAAGATGCATTCTTCACAAGCACGACGCCTCAAACCCGAAAGATTGCGTTGCGCACATCAATCGTGCTTGGCAAAAATGGCGGAGCCTTGCAACCCATTAAAAAAATCACCCAACTAGGACTAGGAGGAAAACAAGGTGATGGGAAGCAGAAATTCAGTTGGATTCATGAAGAAGACTTTTTACGTAGTCTTGACTTTCTCATAACCAACACAGCTATAGACGGACCAATTAATATAGTGGCACCTAAGCCCACCACAAATGCACATCTTATGTCATTGATGCGTGATACGCTTAAAATTCCTTTTGGTATACCTTCTCCTAAACCACTGCTAAAAGTGGGAGCTTTTATGATAAGAACAGAAACCGAATTATTACTTAAAAGCAGGAATGTAATCCCAGAGCGATTACTAGAAGAAGGCTTTACATTTAAGTATGAGCAACTAGATAAGGCTCTTAAGGATTTATTAGCATGACCACGATACGGCTCACGACTCACATAGATGCTCCTATAGAATATGTCTTTGATAGATCACGTGATATTGACTTCCATAAAAACACTGCCTCCAAAACACAAGAAAGAACCATCGCTGGAGTACAGAGTGGCTATATCTCCATGGGAGAAACAGTAACATGGAAGGGTAAACACTTTGGATTATGGCTTACGCATGAAAGTCTTATCACTGCTTTTGAGGCTCCTAAATACTTTGTAGACGAAATGATTACAGGTAATTTTAAAAACTTTAAACATGAGCATTACTTTACCCAAACTGGAAATACAACCATAATGAAAGATGCTCTTTCTTATAAAGTTCCTTATGGTTTTATAGGTGTAATTTTTGATAATCTATTTTTAAAAAGCTATCTCACACGCTTTTTAAAAACACGTAATGCTGCAATAAAAGTTAGTTTTCACTAGGTTTCTAAGTAGCGTATCTCGACTTGATTATTCTAAAAACCAACATTCTATTGAGTTTTATGTTATTTTTGAAAAAATCTACGACAGATAATTATGTCCACTAACCAAATAGACCCCACAAAATGGGTAGACCAGTACTCGGACTACTTATTTAATTATACCATCGCACGTGTAAACGATCGTGACATGGCAAGAGACTTAATTTCTGAGACTTTTCTCGCAGGGCTTAAATCTATGAAAAACTTTAAAGGAGAGGCTACAGAACGTACGTGGCTCATTTCCATTTTAAAGCGTAAAATCATAGATCATTACCGCAAGACTAATTCTAAGAAAGGAAAGGCAGAAGTACATATAAACTATAAAGATGACGAGAGCGAAGGTGACTGGCTTGAGGAGCGCGTAGCAGATCCATTTGATAAAACTGCAGAAGACAGTATAGAAAATGAAGAACTAGGCGAAGCTATTTTTAATTGCTTAGCAAAACTTCCAGAGAAGCAAGCTAAGATTTTCAAAATGAAAACAATGGATGATTTTGATACAGAAGCTATCTGTAATGAATTTGATATTACTCCGTCTAACTTTTGGGTTATAATCCACAGAGCTCGTACCGCAATGGCAAGCTGTATGGAGAAAAACTGGCTGTAACTATTGAGAATAAAAAAAAGTAAAAAAATGAAATTAAAAACTGAATGTCACGAGGCTAACCACATCTGCGACAAGAACCAGTATAACGAGGCTTCATTAATCGATAAGATAAGACTAAGTTTTCACCTTATTTATTGTAGAGCCTGCAGGAAGTATTCTGCTCGTAATGGAAAGCTTACTAAAGCTATAAAAAATCCTACGGTAGAAACAGTTTCTATGTCTGACAAGGAGCTATTAAAGCAACGCTTGCAAGAGCAGCTTAACCAAGTAAATAATTAAACAATAGTGCTAGTCCTAACCAGAGTAGTGGGATTCCCTCTACCCAAAAGGATGTAAAATAACTCTTGAGTGAGGTACGCTTTCGCGAAAGCGTAATACAAACCATTACCACCGCAATAACGATGAAGTGTGTAATTAATAGAGACGTAGAGAGCTCATCCTTTAAAAACTCTAAAATAACAAATAGAAAAAGCCAGATCATCCCGATGATTTTGGCTTTTTTTATGCCTACTACTTGCGGCAGTGTACGTAAAGATGTTAAGTCATAACTCATATCTCTTATCTCAAATGGTACCATAAGAGCGATTACAAAAAGAAAGCGTTGTATACATACAATCCACACATCCCAGTAGGGAACTAATTTATTTTCTAAAACGGGCAATATTACAGTTACTCCAGCCCATACAAATCCTATAATGTAAATCTTTACACCCGAAATACTTCTCAAATTACCCTTACGGTCTTGGTCAACTTTAGAGGGTAAAAAAAATGGCACTGCATACAATAGTGTGATTAATCCTAAAATCCCGCATGCGACCCATACTTCTAGTGGCATTCTAAATGCTGCAATAAGCATTGCTAATCCACAGAAAATAGAGAATATTTGAATTGATTTTAATGATTTTGCTAAGCTACGATGATGTAAACCGGCTATTTCTGCATATTTCACAAAATTATAGCCAGTCACTGTGCTAAAAAATAAAAACGCAAGCAACTCGTAATTAACGTTTATGTCTAAAGACAAGCAAGTCACCCTCCCTAATGCAACCACGGCTAAGCTCACGTGGATACTACTGTTTATATAAAAGTCAAAAACACGTTTAAACAACTGCATTAGACAAAAATACTACAACTGTTAATAAGGTTGCATTTCCGTTGAAAACATTAGCTCGCTATGAGGCAAATAAGTCGTAAAAATCGATTTGGTTGCCTTATTTTTGTTGCACCTAAAAATATTCAATACGATGAATACAGATTCGTTTGCATTACGCCATATAGGCCCGCGTAGAAGTGATCTTCCTGAGATGCTTAAAACCGTAGGCGCTGAAACTATCGAGCAACTCATATTTGAGACTATTCCTGATAACATTAGACTTGAGAACAACCTTACGCTAGACCCTGCGCTAAGCGAGCATGAGTTTTCTGCACATATCACAGCACTGTCTAATAAAAACAAAGTTTTTAGATCTTTTATAGGTCTAGGATACAATCAAGCGATTACACCAGCGGTAATACAGCGTAATATTCTAGAAAACCCGGGATGGTACACGGCTTACACGCCTTACCAAGCAGAAATTGCTCAAGGACGACTAGAAGCATTGCTTAACTACCAGACCATGATCACAGATCTTACAGGTATGGAGCTTGCAAATGCATCTTTACTTGACGAGTCTACCGCAGCTGCAGAAGCAATGGCATTGCTCTTTTCTGTACGTAGCCGTGATCAGAAAAAGGCAGACGTAAATAAATTCTTTGTATCTGAAGAGATTCTACCTCAAACGCTTTCTTTATTACAAACTCGTGCAACGCCAATAGGTGTTGAACTAGTAATAGGAAATCATGAGGAATTTGATTTTTCTAAAGAGTTCTTTGGAGCCATCTTACAATATCCAGGTGTATCTGGAAAAGTATTTGACTATGCAGGTTTTGTAGCAAATGCAAATGCAGCAGATATTAAAGTAGCTGTAGCAGCAGATATATTGAGCCTTGTAAAACTGCGCGCTCCAGGAGAATTTGGAGTAGACGTGGTAGTAGGTACTACGCAACGCTTTGGTATTCCATTAGGATACGGAGGTCCTCATGCAGCATACTTTGCTACTAAGGAAGAATATAAGAGAAGCATCCCAGGACGTATCATTGGAGTAACAAAAGATACTGATGGTAAGCGTGCCCTGCGTATGGCGCTTCAAACACGTGAGCAACACATCAAACGTGACAAAGCAACTTCAAACATCTGTACTGCTCAGGTATTACTTGCTGTTATGGCGGGAATGTACGGTGTATATCACGGTCCAGAAGGATTAAAAAATATAGCAAATAAGGTTCACAACACTGCAGCTACTGTTGCAGATGCACTTGAACAACTGGGATTGTATCAAACTAACGAGAGTTATTTTGACACTATCCAAATAAAAGTAGATGCTGCCAAAGTTGCTGCCGTAGCACAAGAAATGGAAATCAACTTCCATTACCCAGACGCAGAGACTGTAGCAATCTCTATACATGAAGCTACCACCTTACAAGATGTAAATGATATCGTTTCCGCTTTCGCGAAAGCGTACTCAAAAGAAACTATTGTCGTAACAGCAATCGCCGAAGGAAATGCAATCCCTGCAAGTGTAGCTCGTGGGACATCATTCTTACAACTTCCAGTATTTAACACCTATCATTCTGAAACAGAATTGATGCGTTACATCAAAAAATTAGAGCGTAAAGATTTATCATTAAATCACTCAATGATATCTCTAGGTTCTTGTACTATGAAGCTCAATGCGGCTTCTGAGATGTTACCACTTTCCGATCCGCAATGGGGGAACATGCACCCATTTGCACCACTAGATCAGGCAGAAGGATACCAGACTATGCTTAAAAAACTAGAAGATCAACTTACGGAGATCACTGGTTTTGCAGGCACATCATTACAACCTAACTCTGGTGCTCAAGGAGAGTATGCCGGTCTTATGGTAATACGCGCATACCACGAGTCTCGTGGAGATAGCCATAGAAACATCTGTCTTATACCATCTTCTGCACACGGAACAAATCCTGCAAGTGCAGTAATGGCGGGCATGAAAGTAGTAGTTACAAAAGCACTTGAAAACGGAAACATCGATGTAGATGATTTACGTGAAAAAGCAGAGAAGCACAAGGATAACCTTGCTGCGCTTATGATCACATACCCTTCTACGCATGGAGTATATGAAAGTGCCGTAAAGGAAATAACATCACTCATACATGATCACGGAGGTCAAGTATATATGGATGGTGCAAACATGAATGCACAAGTTGCCCTGACTAATCCAGGAGCAATTGGTGCAGATGTATGTCACTTAAATTTACATAAAACGTTTGCCATTCCTCACGGAGGTGGTGGCCCAGGAGTAGGACCTATTTGTGTTGCAAAGCAACTTGTTCCTTTCTTACCTACTAACCCTGTGATTACTACAGGTGGTGAGCAAGCAATTACTGCAATAAGCGCAGCTCCATGGGGATCTGCTCTTGCATGTCTTATCTCTTACGCGTATATCACGATGCTAGGTGAGCCAGGATTGCGTCACTCTACAGAGTATGCCATCTTAAATGCAAACTACATTAAAGAGCGTCTTGACGGCGCTTATCAATGTTTATATGTAGGAGAACGCGGTCGTGCTGCACATGAGATGATTATAGATTGTCGTCCATTTAAAGCTCATGGTATCGAAGTAACAGATATTGCAAAGCGTCTTATGGATTATGGTTTCCACGCTCCTACGGTTTCTTTCCCAGTAGCAGGAACTATGATGATAGAACCTACAGAAAGTGAAAGCAAAGAAGAACTAGATCGTTTTTGTGAAGCAATGCTTTCTATTAGAAAGGAAATTGACACAGCAAGTTCTGATGAGCCTAACCACATTATGAAAAATGCACCGCATACACTAGCTATGGTCACTGCAGATACTTGGGAGTTCTCATACTCTAGAGAGAAAGCCGCTTACCCGCTAAGCTATGTTGCAGAAAATAAATTCTGGCCTACTGTGCGTCGTGTAGATGACGCTTATGGTGATCGTAATTTAATATGTACTTGTGCTCCTATTGAGGAATACATGGAAGCATAAATGCACAATAATTGAAACATCTATTATTTTGATAAAAACATCGTCAAAATTGAGATGATCTCATAAGCAAAGGTCAAAATCTAGCATTTTGACCTTTGCTATTTTATACATACATCAAGATTAATTTAATAACGGTAAAGTTCTCGCTGATAAGTAGCTAAAAAGAGCTAATTATTATGGATTTCACAAAATAAATAGGAACAGTTATGACATCGGGCAATCCCATTCTGTTTCATTAACTTTACCTCCTTACAAAATACCCTATATGGCAATTAAGATAACAGGTTTAGGCAGCTACATTCCAGAAGTCGTAACAAAAAATGACAACTTTCAAAAACATCAATTTTTGAATATGGATGGCTCTGCCATTAAATCTGAAAATGGTATCATTATAGAAAAGTTCAAAGCCATCACTGGTATTTCAGAACGACGCTATGCACCTGCTGGTATGCAATCCTCAGATATGGGAACGCAAGCAGCCCTAAAAGCTATTAAAGACTCAGGAGTAGACCCTGAAACACTAGACTACATTATCTGTGCTCACAATTATGGTGATGTGCAAAAGGGATCAAACTTTAGTGATATTGTACCTAGTCTTGCATCACGTATTAAACACAACTTACGTATCCAAAACCCTAAGTGCGTTGCTTATGATATTCTCTTTGGATGTCCAGGGTGGATTGAAGGTGTCATTCAAGCGCAAGCATATATTAAGGCAGGAATGGCGAAAAAATGTCTTGTAATTGGTACTGAAATGCTTTCTCGCGTGGTAGATGATCACGATAGAGATAGCATGATTTACAGTGATGGTGCTGGAGCATCTATTATTGAGCAAGATGATAGCGACACTGGTATCTTATCTTTTGAGACAGCTACATTTACCTATGATGAAGCTTATTTCCTATTTAACGGATCTTCATACAACCCAGAAGCAGAACAGCAAACTAAGTACATAAAAATGTACGGTCGCAAGATTTATAATTTTGCCCTCACACAAGTACCTCAAGCCATGAAAACATGCCTTGAAAATAGTGGCTGTACAATTGCTGATGTAAAGAAAATATTTATCCATCAAGCAAACGAGAAGATGGACGAGGCTATTGTAAGTCGTTTTTACAAACTTCACGACTTAGAAATGCCTGAGCATATCATGCCTATGAGCATAAACACACTAGGTAACAGCTCTGTTGCTACGGTTCCTACAGTATTTGACTTAGTACGTCAAGGAGCTCTAGAAAATCACGAAATCAACAAAGGTGATGTTGTTATTTTTGCGAGTGTAGGTGCTGGTATGAATATCAACGCTATGGTATATCGCTATTAATTAAACGAGCAAATAAGCTCCTTTTTGAGTGTTACTAACTGTAAATCTTTATTAAACGTGTACGAAAACACTTTTCCAAACAAACGTTATAAGCACACCATCAATTTTCTCAAGGAAGTAATTCCTGATACAAATGAGCATATTCTTGATCTTGGCGTACGTAACCCGTTTGTAGATTTTATGGAACGTGAAGGATACACTGTACAAAATACATCGGGAGAAGATCTGGATATAGACACGAGTGCTGTACAAGAATCAGACGCTTCGGTGATAACTGCTTTTGAGATTTTTGAACACCTACTCGCCCCTTTTAATGTGCTGCAAGATATAAAGGCAGATAAAATTGTAGCGAGCATCCCATTAAAACTATGGTTCTCCCCTGCCTATCGTTCTAAGACCGATATGTGGGACAGACATTACCATGAATTTGAAGATTGGCAATTTGACTGGCTTTTTGAAAAAGCTGGTTGGGAAATTAAGAGACGTGAGAAGTTTACAAATCCCGTTAAGAAATTAGGAATTAGACCACTATTAAGAATGGTTACTCCGCGCTATTACTTGATTTACGCCGAACGCAAATCGTGATGAATTTCTACATCGTCATACCTTGTCACAATGAGGCCGAGTTTATAAAACAAACACTAGACTCTTTAGTTGCACAAACATTGCTCCCTAAAAAGGTAATTGTGGTCAATGATCAAAGTACAGATGATAGTGAGCAGATAATTTCCGCTTTCGCGAAAGCGCACTCCTTCATAGAACTTCTCAACACAACTAGCAGCGATATACATCTACCTGGCAGTAAAGTAATACAAGCCGTTCAAAAAGGTATAAACACGCTTGATGAAGACTATAATATCTTTTGCAAATTTGATGCAGATCTTATTTTTCCTGTAAATTACTTGGAGACCATTGCTCAAGAATTTGAAAAAAATCCTCGCATTGGAATGGCTGGAGGATTTTGTTATGTAGAAAAAGATGAAGATTGGGTTCTTGAAAACCTAACTAACAAAGACCACATACGCGGCGCACTTAAAGCTTATAGAAAAGAATGTTTTAAAGAAATAGGCGGTCTAAAACCAGCAATGGGCTGGGACACCATCGATGAGCTTCTGGCAAAATATTATAACTGGCAGGTTATTACAAACGATACGCTGCATGTAAAACACCTGAAACCAACAGGAAATACCTACAACAAGGCAGCACAATTTAAACAAGGAGAAGCATTCTATGGAATGAGATACGGCTTTTGGCTTACTTTGATAGCATCAATCAAGTTAGCAAATCGCAAAGGGAACTTGCTTTTAACTAAGGATTATTTGCGTGGATATTTTCGCGCAAAGCGATCTAAAAAAGATCACCTTGTAAGTACACAAGAAGGCACATTTATAAGAAAATTACGATGGAAAGGAATAAGATCTAAGCTTGGTGTCTAATTCTTAACCTAATCTTTAAAATTGTCACTGAGACATTAATTACTTTTGCTTAAATCTTTACTACAATGAATATACAGTCTATATCAAAATATCTATCGCTATGTGTAATAGGTATGACCATATCTTGTGCATCTGTAAGCAGTACAGCACAAAACAAAAAACCTAAGAATATTATACTTATGATAGCAGATGGTACTGGTTTGAGCCAGATTTCTGCTAGTCAATATTATAATACGCAGCCGTCTAATTATGATCGTTTTAAAACGATAGGACTCATTAAAACTTCTTCGGCAAGTGATTTGATTACAGACTCGGCTAGTGGAGCTACGGCTTTTTCTACAGGTTTAAAAACGTATAACGGAGCCATTGGAGTTAATACAGATACCATCGCTGCACCAACTATTCTTGAAGATTTAGAAAAAAGAGGTTTTGCTACAGGCGTTATCGCGACTTCAACCATCACTCATGCGACTCCTGCAAGTTTTTATGCTCATCAAAAGTTTAGAAAGATGGAGTTAGAAATTGCCGAAGATATCATCAACTCTGGCGTTGACTTTTTTGCTGGTGGAGGACGTAAATTTTTTGAAAATAGAGAAGATGGAAATAATCTCGTAGCAACACTTGAATCTAAGGGCTATGAAATGTACTTAGACAGACTCGATCCTATGCTTTCATTAAAAAAAGATAAAAACTATGGTTTCTTACTAGCAGACAGTGGGATGCCTAAATTTTTAGATGGTCGTGGTTCTTTCTTGTATGACGCTACTAAACTTGGCATCAAGAAACTTTCTCAAAATAAGAAAGGTTTTTTCTTAATGGTAGAAGGTTCTCAAGTAGACTGGGGCGGACATAATAATGATAGTGAGTACTTAATAAGCGAACTTATAGACTTTGATACAGTGATAGGTCAAGTGCTTGATTACGCCGAGAAAGATGGAAACACACTCGTTATTGTAACTGCAGATCATGAGACGGGTGGCTTTACACTTGCATCAAAAGCGGGAGATTATAACACGATAGAACCATCATTTTCTACAGGTGGACACAGTGCTACTATGGTACCAGTTTTTGCTTACGGACCTGGCGCTTCTGAATTCATGGGAATCTATGAGAATACTGCTATTCATGCCAAAATGAAGAAATTACTAAAACAGCAGTAGTCATAAACCTATCTTAAATACTATTTTAACAATCGTATTAATACCTACATTAGCCACTTAAACATCGTCAATGTCGTACCTACACTCTATAGGTGAATATTTCTTAATGATAAAAAACACCTTTGTAAAACCTACAAAGGGCAAGGTTCTTCGTGATCTTATTTTTAAAGAAATTGATGATCTAATCATTGGGTCATTAGGTATTGTTGCATTTATATCCTTCTTTGTAGGCGCTGTTGTTGCCATACAAACGGCACTCAATTTAAACAACCCGCTATTGCCAAAATCGTTAATAGGCTTTGCTGCAAGACAGTCTATTATACTTGAATTTGCTCCTACATTTGTATCTGTTATTATGGCTGGTAAGGTAGGATCATTTATAACTTCAAGCATAGGTACTATGCGTGTTACAGAGCAAATAGATGCACTAGAAGTTATGGGAATCAACTCTCTTAATTACTTAGTATTTCCTAAAATTGTTGCGATGTTAATCTATCCATTCCTTATTGCAATAGGGATGTTTTTAGGAATTATAGGTGCTTATACAGCCGCAGTATATGGAGGCTTTGCTCCAAGTAATGACTTTTTATCTGGACTTCAACAAGACTTTATACCTTTCCAACTGTTCTATGCGTTTTTCAAAACGTTCTTATTTGCCTTTCTACTAGCAACCATCCCTGCATATCATGGGTATTTTATGCGAGGCGGAGCTCTCGAAGTAGGAAAAGCAAGTACAACTTCGTTCGTATGGACAAGTGTGGCGATTATACTAGTGAATTTTATAACCACCCAATTATTACTAAGCTAGATGATTGAAGTAAAAGAAATACGAAAGTCATTTGGTGACAACGAAGTTTTAAAAGGATTCTCAACCAAGTTTGAATCTGGTAAGACTAATCTTATTATAGGCACTTCTGGATCTGGTAAAACTGTATTCTTAAAAACGATGTTAGGCCTTTTTAAGCCCGACAGCGGACAAATAATCTACGATGGTAATCCATACTCAGAACTTGATGATGAGCATCAACGTGATCTTAGAGAGCAGATAGGGATGGTTTTTCAAGGCAGCGCCTTGTTTGATTCAATGACTGTAGAAGAAAACATCGCTTTCCCGCTCAAGATGTTTACAAAGATGAAAAAGAAGGAGCGCATAGAACGAGCAAATGTGGTAATCAACCGCGTTAATCTAGAGAATGCAAACCATAAGTTACCTTCAGAAATATCTGGAGGAATGCAAAAGCGTGTAGCTATCGCTAGATCTATTGTAAACAATCCAAAATATTTATTTTGTGATGAGCCTAACTCTGGACTAGATCCTAATACTGCTACCGTAATTGACAATCTTATTAGAGAGATTACCATAGAACAGGATATTACAACCATCATTAATACCCATGATATGAACTCTGTGATGGAAATAGGGGATCATATTGTGTACCTTCAGAAAGGCCACCTAGCCTGGGAAGGAACGAAAGATGAAATCTTTAAAACAGACAATAAAGACGTTACAAATTTTGTGTACTCCTCAAACCTATTTAAAATGGTAAGAGAAGCACAAAACTCTTAATTGTTACGCTTTCGCGAAAGCGCCATTATATAGAATTATAGCGCTTTAATATTATACCTAGGTATTTAAGAAACTGTCTTCTATACTAAAGAACAGTGATGTTATTTCTTTCTCCAAACATTACCATTTACAACTACAGTATCGAGACTAAAACGCTCTTTTATCCATTGCCCTAGTTTTTGCTGCTGTTTATTTCTTACGCTTTGGGACAAGCTATCTGCCCATTCTACTCGAACTACCGTTAAGGTATCAATACCTCCAGAAAAGTCTGTAGTAATCTCTGTAGCATAACCAAATCGTTTAAGCCCATCATAATTAATCTTTGCCTCATTGCGCATAGACGCAAATGGTAAGGCTGTACCTCTAAGCTGGGTCACCTCATTCTCCAGAAGACGAATTTGCTCATCCTTAGAAGTCATTGCTTCTTGATTTTTTACATATAGATCTTCAAGAATACCAGAGCGCACCTCTGTACTTAATCTTGCTGCGAGTTCGCCACTTTGATCTGCACCTTGATGTACGACTAAGGTACAATTCTCACAATCTTCGGTCTTTTTAAACTCATCCTCCCATTGGGTTATGAGATTTTGCGGTACTAGCTTTCCTATCAGGTAAATATCTATACGCCTCTTCTCTGCATCATCGGTTTCTTTTACAATCTCCGCTCCTTCGTACTTGATTGTATTGGTTACAAAAGCTTTTGCTCTGGTTATAAAGATTTGCTGATTAAGTAATCTTAAAAATGTCCATACACTAGGCACTAAAACTAATACAGCAATAAGAGTTGCCATACGCGTAGTACGCTTTCGAGTCTTTTGGTTTGCATATTTAACCAGCGGAAATTTAAGAAGTTTTGACACTGTAAATGTTGCAAGCGCTATAAACACAGCATTAATGGAGAAAAGATATAATGCTCCTAACGCCCAATAAAGGCCCTCACTGTTGCCTATAATGGATTGAGAAAGACCGTAACCCACAGTACATAGTGGTGGCATTAAGGCAGTAGCAATTGCAACTCCAAAAATCACACTCGCTATGGTACCAGACTTGGTCTTTGCAACAATAAGCGCAAGACCACCAAAAATTGCAATAAACACATCTAATATAGTAGGCCAAGTACGCGCCATTAATTCTGGCGTTACTTCTTTAACCGGTGATAAACTAAAATATAAAGTAGCCGTAAGCACACTTAGCACTATCATCACTGCAAGGTTTACAAATGATCGCTTCATCATGATAGCGTCATTTATAGCTATAGAAAGCCCTATACCAACTATAGGTCCCATAAGCGGACTTATAAGCATGGCGCCTATTACTACAGCGGTACTACTTACATTGAGTCCAATACTCGCAACAAAAATGGAAAAAATAAGAATCCACGCGTTATGACCCTTAAAAGGTATGTCTTTACGAATAGCCTCTACCGTGGTAGATCTATCTGTATCTTCTCTTATATCAAGAAGATCACTTAAAAATTCCTTTATACTTTCCCAGAGACCCTTTGCCTCATCTCTCATATCCTCGTTTGGATCAATATTGAGTTCGCTGGGCTTTGGATCTGGATTTGCCCCTATATTATCTTTGTTTTCCACTATCCTAAGTTATTACCAAATTTAGATTGCACCTCATTGCGTATTTCTTTGATGTCTTGCTCCTTGCTTTTAGGCACAATAACGAGGACATCTTCTTTTTCGACGATTATATAATCTTTAAGTCCGTCTACTACTACCACTTTATTACTAGCAGTTCTAATGATGTTTCCTGAGGTATTTGTTGCGATGATACGCGCATTTACAACGGCATCTTTTCCAGAAGTCCCTTCCATTTTATCATAGAGAGATCCCCAAGTACCTAGGTCATTCCAGTCAAAAGTTGCTGGGACTACTTTTACATTTTGATGCTTCTCCATCACTCCAAAATCGATACTTATATTCTCTGCTTTGGGGTACGCCTCATTTATAAAATCTTGCTCTTCTGGCAGATTATACACCGCATTACCCTCATTGAGCAAACTGTACATATCCGGCAAAAAAGACTTAAAACTGTTTACGACCGTTTTTACACTCCATATAAACATACCAGCATTCCACAAGTATTCACCACTTGCTACAAATTCTTTAGCAGTAGGGTAGTCTGGTTTTTCTGTAAAACGTTTTACCGCTTTCGCGAAAGCGTTATCACTTTTATCATAATTTATGTAACCGTAACCAGTATTTGGAAAGCTAGGCTGTATACCTAAAGTGACTATAGTTTCTTCTTGTTGAGCTGCATCAAAAGCCTTCTGAAGATCTTCTACAAAGGCGTCTTCATCTTCTATCCACGCATCACTAGGAGCTACGACCATCACAGCATCAGGATTTTCTTTTTCCACCTTTAATGCAGAAAGAAGAATACAAGGTGCCGTGTTACGCATTGCAGGCTCAAGAACAATATTTTTTTGTTTGATATTAGGGAGCTGCTCCTTTACGAGATCATTATAATCTGTATTTGTAAGTATGAGAATTTGATCTTCTGGAACAATCTTAGCTAGACGATTGAATGTCTTTTGCAACAAGGTTTCCCCGGTGCCAAGCATATCATGAAACTGTTTTGGAAAAGCCTGAGTACTCACGGGCCAAAATCTAGAGCCTACACCTCCAGCCATTAACAATGCGTAATAATTCTTAGTATTTTCCATAATTTCTAATCTATGATGTCTACCTCTGCGTTAGGCTGAAATAGATATGTTCTACCTGTACTTACCTCTGTGCATTCATAACGTTTTACACGTTTTTTACCCTTTTTAAATATCTTCCCATTATAAATCTGGAATGTAGATCCCATGGGTAATTCAAATATATAATTTTTATCACTAGGTGGGTCATAGTTCTTTAGCGCTACAGAAAGATGAGCATCTGTATCACTACTCGCTTTAGGATTTTTAAAATGCCTTGCTAGATAAGGTAATAAATCTGCTGGAAAAATTTCTGGCCTTATAAAGGGTAACATCAAATATTGAAACGTATGTTTCCATTCTTTACCATGAGGTTTTATCGCTCTACCATACTTTTTAAAAGCAACTAAGTGCGCTATCTCATGCACTAAAGTGACTAAAAACCTGTATTGATTAAGACTTACGTTTATGGTGATTTGGTGCTGTCCATCTGCCAGTATTCTATAATCTCCGTGCCTTGTTACCCGCTCATTTACAATCTTGAGATAAACGGCATGTTCCTTTATTAATGCAAAAACTGGAGCAGCCGCTCTTTCGGGGATATATTTCTTGAGGACTTCTACCACGTCAACTATAAATCGTTTTTAAAATTACTTGCTACTTACGGCGTGCTAGCAGAAACTTGCAATACTTTACCGTTGTAAAATTGATTTCCTGTTAACGCAAAATTAGATAGATAATCTGCCATTTGTATTGCCGTCAACGGCGCTTCATACCCAGGGAATGCTTCTTCTAGCATTTCTGTTTGTACAGCTCCTAAAGCAAGTACATTAAATGCTACTCCCTGTTCTTTATATTCTTCTGCTAGTAATTCACTCCATGTGATTACCGCTCCCTTACTTGAGCTATAAGCTGCAAGACCTGGAAACTTCATACTTCCTTGTATTCCGCCCATACTAGAGACCGTTACTACATGTGCACCAGAGGTCATGTATGGAAGTACCGTTCGTGTTAACTCGGCAACGCCAAAGACGTTTACTTTGTACACCATTTCAAAATCTGCAACGGTAGTCTCAGCAAACGGCTTATTAAGTAAAGCACCCGCATTATTTATGAGCACATCTACTCCTTCCCAGTCACTTTCTATAAAATCTACTACTTTTTGAAAGTGTGAAGCATCTGTTATATCAAATGGAAATGCAGTAAGATTCTGTAAATTTAAATCTGCACAAGAAGTATGCTTTCGCGAAAGCGCAAGTACTTGATGCCCTTCTTTTGCAAACTTCTTTGCAAGCTCAAAACCTATCCCTCTACTCGTGCCTGTAATTATGATTCTTTTCATTAGTTCATTTTAATCTCTTTGTTAGGGCTATTTGCCATTCCAGTGATTCCTGGGATTAGCTTTTTAATAAGTCCTTCCATAAAATCAATATCCATTTTATCTGCCTCATCACCTACGCCATGGTAGTGATCATAGTTTGTAAAGTCAAAAGAGGAAATAGTATGCGCAGGGATATTAAAATCTAAGAAGAAAGGGTAGTTATCACTACGTTTGAAAAGATTAAATTCTTTTGCTTTAGGAAGAAATCCAATAACCTTCTCACCAGCATATTCATTAAACTTTTCTGCAAAGTTAGATTTCTCATATCCTGAAGCATATAACGAGTGATCTTTACCTACCATAGGCACTCCTACCATCTCAATACTTATCATCGTATAAAGATCAATACCAGCAGCCTTAAGTCTACTAGACAAATCTTTTGACCCTAAAAGTCCTTTTTCTTCGGCAGAGTATAGTGTAAATATAATAGTACGTTTATTAGTCTTTGCTTTAGTAAAATGATCTGTAAGTGCAAGTACTGTAGTTGTTCCAGCAGCATTGTCATTTGCTCCATTTGCGATGGTATCATCACCATCAGCTTTTGCGGCACCAATATGATCATAATGTGCGCCTATGATAATAACCTCATCTTTGAGCTTAGGATCATTTCCCTCAATCACACCTACAATGTTAAATGCCTCCACACCATTAACATCAAATGGGTCACGGTAATTTTCAAAATACGGCTTGATTCCAGCATCTTTAAAGCGAGCTTCTATAAACTGAGCAGCCATCTCAATTCCTTTACTTCCCGTATCACGACCTTGAAGCTCATCTGAAGCTAGAAACTCCATCGTACTCTTTACAGACTTCATTTCTTTGATGTCTGGCATCACCATCGTTACTTGGCTCGCTGGTGCAGTACTCACGTTTTCACCCTTTACACCTACTAAAGGAGCGGGTGACCCACAGCCCACTAAGACAAGGGCTCCTACTAATACTAAGATATTTTTCATAAAGCTAAAGATAAAAAAACCCACGCAGTTGCGTGGGTTTATCATTCTATATTTATTATTGACTACGCCAGCATTAATACTGGGTTTTCAATGTACGTTTTAAGCGTTTGTAAAAACTGTGCTCCAGTTGCACCATCTACTGTACGGTGATCACAAGCAAGCGTAAGCTTCATAGTGTGTCCTACAGCAAGCTTCCCATCTTTTACCACAGGCTTCTCTACAATTGCTCCTACAGATAGGATAGCAGAGTTAGGCTGATTGATAATAGATGTGAAATCTGTGATTCCAAACATTCCTAGATTTGAAATCGTAAAGGTAGAACCTTCCATTTCTGGGATAGTAAGTTTCTTATCACGAGCCTTTCCAGCTAGTACTTTAACCTCAGCATTAATTTGCTGTAATGATTTTTCGTTTGCAAATTCTACTACAGGAACAACGAGACCATCAGGTACTGCTACTGCCACACCAATATGTACATGGTGATTGAGACGCATTTTATCATCAAACCACTGAGAGTTTACTTGAGGATGCTGTTTTAAAGCGATAGAGGTTGCTTTAATGATCATATCATTAAAAGAAACTTTTGTATCAGGTAATACATTGAACTGCTTACGGAAGCTCATCATGTTCTCCATATTGAACTCAACGTTCAAGTAGTAATGAGGCGCTGTAAACTTAGATTTACCAAGTCCGCGAGCGATTGCTTTACGCATTTGAGAGTTATCAATATCCTCAAAGCTTTCTTCTCCTGTTGCAACAAATTGCTGTACTCCAGCTCCCGAAGATTGGCTAGCGCTAGGTGTGAAGTTTTCTACATCACTCTTTACGATACGTCCATTTTCTCCAGATCCTTTTACTTGAGAAAGATTGATTCCTTTCTCGTCTGCAATTTTCTTTGCTAGTGGAGACACAAATATGCGTCCTCCATTAGTATTTGCCGCAGGCTTTGATGATCCAGAAGCAGAGTTTGTATTATTCTCTTTCTTAGGCGCTGCCTTTGGAGCATCTGCCTTTTTATCAGCTTTTGGAGCTTCTTTCTTTTCTTCCTTCTTTGGAGCTTCTTTTTTAGTAGCTCCGCCGCTTTTTACCACACCAGAAACATCTGTTCCTTCTGGGCCTATGATTGCTAGAAGTTCGTCAACATTTGCTGTCTCACCTTCATTAATACCTATATGTAATAATGTACCAGACTGGAATGATTCAAACTCCATAGTCGCCTTGTCGGTTTCTATTTCAGCAAGGATATCTCCTTCTTCTACTTTATCACCTACAGCCTTTAACCAGGTAGCAACCGTTCCTTCCTCCATCGTATCAGACAGGCGCGGCATGTTAACTACAATTACTCCTTCTGGAATATCTGATTCACTATCGGTAGATTCTTCTTCCTCAGAAGATGCTTCACTAGTTTCATCTTGAGAAGTATTCTCTTCTTTCTCATTAGAAGATGATGCTTCGTCTTCTCCACTTTTCGCTGAAGCGTCACCACCATTTAATAATCCAGAAATATCTTCTCCTTCTTCACCTATGATAGCTAAAAGCACATCAACTTTTGCGGTTTGACCTTCTTCAATCCCGATGTGCAATAACACACCTTCATTAAAAGATTCAAACTCCATGGTTGCCTTATCTGTTTCGATTTCGGCAAGGATATCTCCTTCTTCTATCTTGTCACCTACTTTTTTAAGCCAAGTAGCGACTGTTCCTTCTTCCATCGTGTCGCTTAGACGCGGCATGTTTATTACTTCTGCCATAACTTAAAGTCTATGAGGTATAAATGGGTAATCTTCTTGATCGTACACTATATCGTACATCACGTTTACATCTGGGAATGGACTTTCTTCGGCAAATTTTTCACATTCTGCCACACGAGCTTTTACTCGCTTATCCATCACCTTAATCTCTTCCTCAGTTGCATACTCTTTTTCAAGAAGTATTTCCTTAACCTGAGTAATAGGATCTATTTTTTGATACTCTGCGACCTCATCTTTAGTACGATAGTGCTGAGCGTCAGACATAGAGTGACCTCTATATCTATATGTTTTAAGTTCTAAAAATGTAGGTCCATCACCACGGCGCGCACGCTCTATTGCTTCATCCATAGCTTCTGCTACCGCAACTGGGTTCATAGCATCTACAGGGCCACAAGGCATTTCATACCCTAATCCTAGCTTCCAGATATCTTCATGGTTTGCAGAACGACCTACAGATGTTCCCATCGCATACCCGTTATTTTCAACACAAAATACTACTGGAAGTTTCCAGAGCATTGCCATGTTAAACGTTTCATGCAAAGATCCTTGACGAGCTGCACCATCTCCAAAATAACAAAGTGTTACCGCTCCAGTTTTATTATACTTATCCCCAAAAGCCATTCCAGCTCCTAAAGGTATCTGTCCTCCTACAATCCCGTGACCTCCATAAAATCCTTTCTCACGAGAAAAAATATGCATAGAACCTCCTAGACCTTGTGAAGTACCAGTTGCTTTACCGAACAACTCTGCCATCACACGTTTTGGGTCTACACCCATACCAATAGGTTGCACGTGGTTACGGTATGCCGTAATCATTTTATCCTTGGATAAATCCATTGCATGCAATGAACCAGCAAGGATTGCTTCTTGACCATTATAAAGGTGAAGAAATCCGCGGACTTTCTGCTGTATATATACTTGAGCTAGCTTATCTTCAAACTTGCGCCAGAAGAGCATTTCCTCGTACCAATTAAGGTATGTTTCTTTGGTTATCTTTTTCATTTAAAAGCGTATAAATGCCGCTCATTTTTGAGCGAGTAACAAAAATAACCAATTAAGAAGATATGGTAAAATTGAATGCAAGGAAAAGTTACGCAAACGCTATCGTAAATTTATAGTAGCACTTTTTAGCTTTCGCGAAAGCGTACTTCACACAAAAACAACAGCTTACTTAAGTCGACCACGAAGCCAAGCAACGTCCAACAGGAACTACAAATATTTTGAAGTAAACAATAGTGGAAGTATATTTTCTAAAGAATCACTCTTTAAAACCTCTCCTCGCTCACCCATAAAATAGAGTGAGATAGGTGATTTTTGCTTTATTTCATACTCTGCAATAGCCTGACGACATATACCGCATGGAGGAATAGGCACCGTGGTTTCCTTATCTTTTGCTCTCGCCGTGATTGCCATTGAGACCATCACAGCGTCTGGATATTGTGAAGATGCATAAAAAATAGCCGTTCTCTCAGCACACAAACCACCAGGATAGCAGGCATTCTCTTGATTATTACCAGTAACTACAACTCCATTATCTAGAAGCAATGCAGCTCCTACTAAAAAGTCTGAATAAGGTGCATATGCCTTTTCTCTTGCTTCAAAGGCAGCATCCATTAATGATGAAATCGCTTCTGGAAGTGCATCTTTTGAAGGGTACACATCTAGAAACGATTCAATTTTTATTTTTTTCATAAGCTTTTTTCGCTTTCGCAAATATCATGTTTTAATACTCGTCGTACTCATCTCCAAAATGAAAGGTAAGTCCAAAACGAAGTGTACTTTCTAGAGGACTAATAACAGAGCCAGTTGAGAAAAGATAAGAAAGATCTACATCTATCGCATTAAACTCAAAACCTGCTCCTAGTGTTGCAAACTTGCGAGAACCTTTTAACTCACTTTCATTAAAATAACCAGCTCTCAACGCAAAAACATCATTATAAGTATATTCTGTAGCAAGTGACCATGTAACTTCCTTAAGTTCTTCACTAAATCCATCTGGCGCATCACCAAAAGATTGAAAGATTCCCGAGAAGAAGTTTACATCATCATCTTGACCCGCTAGGATCACGACGTCATCATCTTGAGTGATTTCTCCATCACCATTAGTATCTGCTCGACCACGAATAGGCGGTGTAGGCACTAGTAATTTATTAAATTCAAGACCTACAAAAATCTTATTATAGCTATCTAGTATAAAGTCAAATCCACCACCAAGTTTTAAATTGGTTGGTATAAAATTTTCTTGCCCA
This sequence comes from Dokdonia sp. Asnod3-C12, assembly GCF_045063975.1. Taxonomy (NCBI): domain Bacteria; kingdom Pseudomonadati; phylum Bacteroidota; class Flavobacteriia; order Flavobacteriales; family Flavobacteriaceae; genus Dokdonia; species Dokdonia sp. Asnod3-C12. The sequence continues at coordinate 2,236,529 of NZ_JBEFNY010000003.1, read as the reverse complement.
GCATCGTCATATTTAACCTTAGGCCCTATATTGGAAATATTAAAACCTGCTCTCCATCTACCATCAAAATTACTATACACTTGCTCTTCAGACTGGTAATAACCCGAGATATCTACCCCAAAAGAACTCGCTGGACTTGCATCTGCAAATTGATCTAGTTGTTGCAAACGAAGATTACTTTGTAAGAAACGTCCAGAAACTGCCATAGAGAACTGATCATCAAGTTTTAGCGCGTAGGTTGCATCTATAGAAAATTCGTTAGGCTTTACATCAAGACCAGGATCTTGAGCACTGTTTCTCGTGTTGATTGTACCAAGACTAAAATATCTTACACTAGCCGCAAAAGCACTACGATCATCAATACGATTTGCATAAACCGCCTGCAGTAAACCGATATCGTTTACGAGGTTACCGAGATAAGGCGTATAATTAATACCTACATTATGTTTGTTAGGCAAGAATGCAAGTTTAGCTGGGTTCCACTGTACAGCATATGCATCTGGACTAGTAGCAACACCTTGCTCTCCCATTCCAGCCGCTCGCGCGTCTCCTGCTATTATTAAAAATGGTACTGCCGTTGTAATAGTATTAGGTTGATCTTGCGCTTGAACGCTAGTAGCAAACACGCTACAAAAAACTACTCCTAATAGTGTAAAAACTTTATTCATATGTTGAGGCATTTAAAACAAATATAGACTTTTCTATGATTATGATTAGAGGATTACGAGCTTCTCTATTTTCTCCACCCGCTTGTTAGTTAACGTAGATTTAACAGTTATCTTATACACATATACTCCTTTTCCGATAGCTTGACCAAAATCATCAAGACCATCCCATGTAATTGTACGTGACAAGAACCCTTCTGTTACGACTGTCTGATTAATGGTTTTCACCACTTTACCACTTACCGTAAAAATTTGAACCTGCACATCAAGAGGCTCAAAAGGACGATTATGATTAAACCAAAATTCTGTATAATTTACAAACGGATTAGGATAATTAAGCACATTTTCGAGTTCTAACTCTTCATCTCCCAGCACCACAAACTGCAGCTCTGCAGTAGATGAATTATTATATACATCCCATGCCTTGAATGACAATGTATGTGGTCCAGGCTCTAAATTTCTAATCTTACGAGCAGCAGTACCCTTCATAAAATCATCCACCTCTGTCTCATAAAAGTCATTCATTATAATAGGATTCGTCTCGTCACCATCTATTATTGCCACAATATCATGACCTATACCACTAGCGGTATTAATCCCGTTTTCATCTTCTAGTTTTGCAAGTATAATAGGAGAGTCGTTTGTAATACCTCCATTTACAAAGTTTTCATCATTCATAAATAACTTAATCCTAGGGCCTAGGTTATCTTCTGGGGCATTCTCGTTAAGACCTCCTATAATTATAGTTTCATCTACACCTGTCTGATCTTCTAATACTCCTAATCGTTCTGAATAAAAATTAAGCCGACCATTACCTAGCGGTATTGCAGTATCTCGTGGCATTCTGAATGTAAATTCAAAATTACCATTTGTCACAGATGCCTGACCTCTATAAAGAATAGCACCTAGGGTTGTAAAATCCATAATTGCGAGCTCTCCACCTATTACTACACCATCATTACCCAGCGTCTGTCTATCTATACGTTTGTCATACAAAGTAACTGCTAGTGTGCCATTATAATCTGTAAGCGTTTGACCTCCCTGTGAGGTAACCCGACCATTTACCTTAACTAGGTCAAGCGCCTTTAACACAGGAAGCTCAGTCCCTACTGGCACATCATTAATTGCAGATAGCTGTATGTCTGGCTTAGGGAAAGCAAGTTTCATGGCTGGATCACCTACAAAGAAAATCACCCTACGTAACGGATCTGATATTCCATTTTTTGAGGCTCTAATATTCTCGGCTACACTTTTGACTTCATTTGTACCAAAGGAAAATAGCTGCTCCACCAATGAGTTATTAAAATTAACCCCGAGAGTTACTGTGATTTCTCTCGTAGTCGTCACAAGACCTACTGCTCCACCATCGGCATTCCAAAACAATGCTTCTCCTCCCGTAGGACGTTCAGGATTGTCAAACTTCCCGAACTCACACGTGACAGTTACCACAAGCGGCAAACGTGCGCCATTATCTAGGTTATTAATTTCGTTTTGTGTCACTATAGCTTCGGCTGCGAGAAGTTCTTCACCTCCATGACCTAGATATGTCACCACAAGTGAACCTACCTCAACGGCATTTTCAATAGCTTCGTTTACTTGAGGATATCTATCTCCACCAGCAGACGATTGTTGTTGAAACGCATCACTATGTATCTTGATAACATTTACAAAAGGCTTCTCTACACTTATTTGATCACCAAGATTATCTAAAGTTCCTTGCAACTGAGCAAATTCAAAGACCTCATCCACATCATCTGATACCAGTACAAAATTATTTCGCCAGCGACCATAAGACTCACGAGCATCATAATTAATAATTTTATCAACCACCGTAGCGGCAAGACTAGGAGAATCGGCAATAATTCTTCCTACAGCTAGATCTAACTTATCTGACGCAATCATTGTTCCTTCAGATGGATCTAATGAACCGTAGAAATCATCACTCATAAAGGAACGCACCAGGCTAAAACTATCAAAAGTTTGATAGGTAGGCATCACATTATTATTCCCTGAAATACGATTTTTATAGTCCACCGAGGTGTCGCCAAAAAGGCATACATATTTTAATCTCCCAGCGTCTGAGGATGCATTATCATAAACATATTTTATAAAGTTTCTAATCGCACCTATATCTGCTTTACCACCTCCAAATTCATTATAAATTTGCTCAAGTGTAACTGTCTTTACATTGAGTCCTCTTAAATTTCTATTATGTTGCGCTAGTCTTTCCGCTTGAGACAACAAGGTATTACCTGTAATCATTAAGTAATCTACATCTTCAAAATCACCACTATTGTTTTGAAAAATAGTCCCTTTCAAATTTTGATTAGATAACTGCGTATTTCCGCTTTCGCGAAAAGGTGTCAAGTAATCAGATGGGGTAACAGCTACAAATATTCCTTCTGTACCTAACAAACTTTTGAAAGAGACATTCTGCTCCCCATCTAGCTCCAAAGTTCTTATCGCTGTTTGATCGGTTACATCCCAGATTTGAGTATAACCTTGCATATTACTTAATGAATACGCACCTACTCCTAACTGCATACCTGCATCTGGATTACTAAAGGTAAATTGATTCCCAGTGCCACTTAATTGTGAGTCTACATCGAGGCTTATAAAATCAAGGTATCCCACACTAGATGGATTACCATTATTATTATAAATGAGTGTCACAACCATTTCACTACCAGATACAGGCACCTCAATATCAAGAGAACCACCTCTAGCAAGCACAATATCACTTATCGCAAGAATATTTACAGATCCCACAGAAGCACCATTAACGAGCACATCAAAAGATGTTACAGTTTCTGATGTAGCTGCAACTTCTACTCTTAAGGTAGCTGTTTGCCCTAAGACTGCATTTTCAAAATCAAAATCAAATGATTGCTCATTCTCAAAACTAAATCGCTCACCAAACCAGCGTCTACCTATTTTTACTAAGCTATTTTCATCCTCCTCATGAAATTGATAGTCCTTATATGTATCATACGTTATAACTGGAGCTCCAGAGGGTTCTACATTAGGACTTACACGCTGCCCATTTACACCTGCAACTGTTATATAGTAATACGATCTGTCCTCGTATGGATTAATATGAGTATCTAATTCTTCATGATATTTTCTTGTGCTCTCACCATAAAAGAGAATCCTATCATCATTATCAAAAGTCCCATCACCACTTCCTAGTACTTGAATAGGAATTTCCCTAAGATCAAAATTCTCGTTATCGCTATTACGCAATGGCAAAGGAGAACCTCCATAACCATACACTTTTATCTGCTCAGGATTAATTCCATTTACATCGACTCCTAAACTCTGTAAAAAACTTCTATTGATAGCATGTATTCCAGATTCCTCGACATAGAATTTATAGTAGTCTCCAGTAGCCAACAATGAATTACTTATTACAAGAGGCGCTCGTTGTTGTTGTTGTTGTTGTTGTTGTTGTTGTTGTTGCACTTTCGCGAAAGCGAACATCACATCACCAGAGATCACCCTCATCACGTGACCGTTCTTTATTATGAAAGGTGAAATCTCTAATACACTATAATATGTATTACGTGCTTTAGATGTATGGAATTGATAGCTAACCTCTGAGGGTAATTGCTTTTTATCAATAGCGTTGAGCCACGACTGAGGAACAGTCTCTATTTTTACATTTACAAATTTTGAAGATTGGGGATCAATTGCATTTCTAGCATCCCACTGCATACTATAAGTGTACTCACCTTGTTCACTCACCACAAGATTCATTACTTCTAGCGTACTACCTTTCTGGGTGATTTTTAAAGCACCTTCCCAGTTTATAACCATTTGCTCTGACTGTGCAGATGTGCAAATCCCTATAAATATTAAAAATAGTGAGAGTAACGTTTTCATTAGTAGGATAACGAAAGCCTGTACGGCTTATTATTAACTGATAGTTGTAGTGTAGTTTTTTTTTACTTAAGACAATAATAAAGAATAAATAGCGCCGTTACTAATGAGTTAACCATAACCAACGAATTTTTTTTGGGCTCGACATCGTAAATTGCTTGCACTTTAACGAGTTATTACTATCTTGCAATCCCAAATACATTGAACATAATTACCTATGAAACTACACTTTGCATTAAAAATGCTGGCACTTGCCGTGATTTCGATTACAGTCGCAAGTTGTAGCAAATCAAACGATTACAAAGACAGTTCTAGAGGAACTGGCTGGAAAGTCGACGGTAAAAACGGAGGTTTTAAGCTTAAAACAGACTATGAAGAACAGGCCACTGGACCTGGTCTTGTGTTTGTAGAAGGAGGTACTTTTACTATGGGTAAAGTACAAGATGATGTAATGCATGACTGGAATAACTCTCCAAACCAGCAACACGTTCAATCTTTTTACATAGATGAAACTGAGGTTACTAACGGTATGTATCTAGAATACCTAGATTACTTAAAGAAAGTATTTCCTCCAGAAGAAGAAAATTACCGCAATATTTACAAAGGTGCACTACCCGATACGTTAGTATGGAGAAATCGTCTTGGTTTTAATGAAACTATGACAGAAAACTACCTTCGTCACCCAGCATATGCAAACTACCCTGTGGTAGGTGTAAGCTGGATACAAGCTGTAGAATATGCAAACTGGAGATCAAACAGAGTAAATGAACTTATTCTAGAAGAACAAGGCTATACTGCAAGAGGTGCTCGTTTTGATGTAGATGCTGGTTCAACTTTTGATACAGAAACTTATTTAAATGCTCCAACACTTACGTATGGTGGAAGTGATAGCCTTGCAAGAGGTGGTCGTTCTAGTGAGCGTCGTATGAAGCAAAATGATAGTACAAATATTTTTATACAACGTACTGACGGAATACTTCTTCCTAAGTACAGACTCCCTACAGAAGCAGAGTGGGAATATGCAGCTCTTGGTCTTACAGAATTAAGAAGCTACAATGTATACCGTGGTCGTAAGAAATATCCTTGGGATGGTTCTTACACAAGATCTTCAGATCGTCGTACACGTGGAGATCATTTAGCAAACTTTAAACAAGCAGATGGAGATTACGGTGGTATCGCTGGATGGTCTGATGATAATGCCGATATTACTGCAGAAGTAAAGAGCTATGAGCCTAACGATTTTGGCGTTTACGACATGGCAGGAAACGTTTCTGAGTGGGTTGCAGATGTTTATCGTCCTATCGTAGATGATGAGTTTAACGACTTTAACTACTACAGAGGTAACGTATATACAAAGAACGCTATAGGAGAAGATGGTAAAGTAAAAATCGTTACTGTAGATTCTATCGTATATGACACACTAGCAAATGGAAGCATTATCGCTAGAGACTTACCAGGAGAGATCCTTCAAGTACCTGTAGACGAAGATGAGACTTATTTAAGAACACAATTCTCTACAAGTGACAACCGTAACTTTAGAGATGGAGATAGAAGATCTACAAGATATTTTGAATCTTTTAATGAAGATGTAGATAATCCAGATTCTGGAAAAAACATGTACAACGCTCCTCAACATAAAGTAGAGAGAGACAGCGCAGGAAAAATGGACCGTCGTTATGATGAGTCTAACAATAGAACATCTTTAGTAAATGACGAAGTACGTGTTTACAAAGGAGGTTCTTGGAGAGATAGAGCATACTGGTTAGATCCAGCACAAAGAAGATTCCTTCCACAAGGAATGGCGTCAGACGATATTGGTTTCCGTTGCGCTATGTCAAGAGTGGGATCAAAAGCTAAAAAAGGAAAAAGAGCTAGATAACATTCTCTTTTTACAGTATTTTTAAAAGCCCTCTTACGAGGGCTTTTTTCATATTAAAATTTTACTATCATTATGACCATTGCAGAGCTACACTTCCATTTTTTAAACAGTAACGGAGTTTGTACTGACACAAGATCTTTACAAAAAAATCAGATTTACATCTCTTTAAAAGGAGATAATTTTAATGGTAATAAGTTTGCAAAACAAGCATTACTAGATGGCGCTAGACTCGCAGTGATTGATGAAAAAGAATATGAAGATGATTATACGGTGCTGGTAGATGACGCTCTTAAAACATTGCAACAACTAGCAAACTACCACCGCAATTATCTTAACCTACCTATAATAGGTCTTACTGGAAGCAATGGAAAAACCACTACAAAAGAGCTTATAAACGCAGTCCTTTATGAAAAATATGTAACTGTAGCTACTAGAGGGAACCTCAACAACCACATTGGAGTACCACTTACCCTCTTATCTATGGATACGACTACAGAGATAGGTATTGTAGAAATGGGTGCAAATCATCAAGGCGAAATTGCAATGCTATGTGAGATTGCCCAACCTAACTTTGGGTATATCACAAACTTTGGAAAGGCACACCTCGAAGGTTTTGGAGGGTTTGAAGGTGTTATAAAAGGAAAAAGTGAACTTTATAATTACCTTAGAGTTAATAAGGAAATGGCCTTTATAAACGACACAGACAAGCTACAAGTGGAAAAAGCTACTGGCATTACTTTACAAACATTTGGCTCTACAGAAAGCAACCACCCTATCACCTTAGTAGATGGATCTGAGAATCTCAAACTATCGTTTAAGGAAACCACTATCAATAGCCAACTCATAGGCATCTATAACTATACAAATATTGCTGTTGCTATTGCAATGGGCACCTATTTTGACCTGTCTGTTGATCAGGTTAAGTCAGGAATTGAAAAATACATACCTGCAAATAATCGCTCTCAAATCATAAAGAAAGATTCTTATAGCATAATTCTAGACGCATATAATGCAAACCCTACGAGCATGGCAGCAGCCCTAGAAAATTTAATGGCTACAAACACTAAGACCATTGCGTTCATAGGTAATATGTTTGAAGTAGGTGTCACCTCAAAAACAGAACATCAAGCGATGTTAGATTTAGCGCATCACCTTAGTATTGACCAAGTGTATGCAATAGGTCCAGATTTCGGCACTTCGGTACCTCAATTGAACCAAGAGGTTTATGAAGATTATAATGCTTTCGCGAAAGCGTACTCAAACAAAATTCCAACCGGCGCAACGGTACTTATAAAGGGTTCTAGAGGAATGAAAATGGAGCGAATATTAAATCTCTTAGAAAATTAACCCCAAAGATTCTCAATAGAGATAACTTTTGATTTTCTAAATATTAACTCTAGATCAATTAAAGATGTAATTCTTAACTTTAGGCGACTTCATTAATGAAGCTTCTCTCTATGGAAAATAAATATATCATTGCATTTGATCAAGGTACAACGAGCACGAGAGCTATCATATTTGACCATCAAGGAACCATAAAAAACATTGCCCAAAAGGAACTTAAGCAACATTACCCGCAACACGGGTGGGTAGAACACGATCCTATAGAGATTTTTGAAGCACAGCAAGCTACCTTCAAAGAAGTTATCGAAACGTCTGACATATCTATCGATGAGATTGCTGCGATAGGTATTACTAACCAGCGAGAGACTACCGTAGTCTGGGATAAGCATACTGGAAAACCTGCCTACAATGCAATTGTATGGCTGGATAAGCGCACTAAAGAGATTTGTGAACAATTAAAATCTCAAGATCTAGAAGAGTATGTGAATAAGAATACGGGACTGATTATAGACTCCTACTTCTCTGGAACTAAGGTCAAGTGGATCTTAGATAATGTAGATAATGCTTTCGCGAAAGCGCAACAAGGCGATTTACTTTTTGGAACCATAGACACTTGGCTCATTTGGAAATTCACCAATGGTTCTGTACACGCAACAGACCACTCTAATGCCAGCCGAACATTACTTTACAATATTATAGACTTAAAATGGGATGAAAAGATGCTAGAAGCATTAAACATTCCAGCGTCTATGTTACCTAAGGTTCAACATAGCGCCTCAGATTTTGGAAATATCGTACTAGACGGCCACAGCATTCCTATTTGTGGAGTTGCTGGAGATCAACAAGCTTCGCTTTTTGGTCAAGGAGGTTACAAATCTGGAATAGCTAAAAACACCTACGGTACCGGTTGCTTCCTACTTATGAATACTGGAAAAAAACCTGTTACTTCAAAAAATGGACTGCTTACTACCTTATGTGCTAGCTTACCAGATGGTAAAGTTAAATATGCTCTAGAAGGTTCCATATTTGCGGGAGGCGCATCTGTACAATGGTTACGGGATAAACTTGACCTCATAGATCATGCAAGAGACACAGAAGATATCTGTATGAATACAGCAGCTACAGATGATTTATACGTAGTTCCTGCTTTTGCAGGATTAGGAGCACCTTACTGGGACATGGATGCAAAAGGAGCTATTTATGGATTAACACTAGACTCAGGCAAAGAAGATATTATCAAAGCTACGGTAGATGCGATTGCCTATCAAACACGAGATGTTCTAGATGCAATGATTGAAGATTCTGGCAAGCAAATGGAAGCGCTACGAGTAGATGGCGGGGCCACTGCAAATAATTACCTCATGCAATTTCAATCAGACATTCTTAATATAGCTGTAGATCGTCCAGAGATGCTAGAAGTTACTGCACTAGGAGCTGCATTTTTAGCTGGAATTCAAGCAGGGATTTGGAACAAAAAAGATATTTCTAAAATACGTCAAGTAGATTCCATTTTTGAACCAACGATCACTGAATATGAGCGTAACAAGAAATATACCGGCTGGAAAAATGCCGTAGCACGCACAAAGAGCACTACAAACCAGATGCTCACAACCCAAGAAGATATCCCAATGCGTTTCTCTGTACTTGACAGACAGCGCCAGATAGCTCGTGCACAAAAAGAAAAATTTGATCTTATTGTTATAGGTGGTGGTGTTACTGGAGCTGGAATTGCACTTGACGCTTCATCTCGTGGTATGAATGTATGTCTTATAGAAAAGAATGATTTTGCTTCTGGAACAAGTAATAAATCTACAAAGCTTATTCATGGTGGACTGCGTTACCTTAAGCAAATGGAAATAGGCTTAGTACAAGAGTCGGGAAGTGAACGAGCAATATTGCATACCCTTGCTCCTCACCTTGTTGTTCCAGAAAAAATGCTGCTTCCACTTATAGAAGGTGGCACCTATGGTAAAATGATGACGGCAATAGGCTTAAAGGTTTATGACTTTCTTGCAAATGTAGAAGGTGATGATAAACGTAAAATGTTAAGTGGAGAAGAAACTGCTACTAGAGAACCTTTACTTAACAAAGACCAATTAATAGGTGGTGGCTATTATGCAGAGTATCGCACAGATGATGCACGACTTACCGTAGAGTTATTAAAGAAGGCAGCCAGTTTTGGCGCTACTATTATTAACTATTGCGAGATGAAAACCTTTAAATATGATGAGCAAGGAAAAATAAAAAGCTTACAATGTTACGACCACAATACACAAAGGAATTTTAAACTAAAATCACAGCACTACATATCTGCTGCAGGACCTTGGGTTGATCTTTTAAGGAAGAAAGACCACTCCATGAATAGCAAGTATTTACACCTTACAAAAGGAGTACACATTGTATTTTCTAGAGAGCGTTTTCCATTGACTCAATCTATTTATTTTGATGTGCCGGATGGTCGTATGATTTTTGCCATCCCTCGCGGTAGATCGACCTACGTAGGAACGACAGATACGAACTATAGCGGAAACCTCAACCGAGTTGTAGCTACTCAAGATGATGCAACCTATTTACTTGATGCGACTAATAATATGTTCCCAAGTGTAAATCTTACGATAGACGATATAGAGTCCAACTGGGCTGGACTAAGACCTCTTATACATGAAGATGGAAAAGACCCTTCTGAATTAAGTCGTAAAGATGAGATTTTTGTGTCTGACACAGGGTTGATCTCTATTGCTGGCGGCAAACTTACTGGATATCGTAAAATGGCACAGCGAGTTATAGATCGTGTTCTTAAAGATGTGCCAGAGAAGAAGAAAGCACACCTCGTAAAATCATACACAGAAAAAATACCGCTTACCTCTGAGCCTTTAAAAAACACGGTAGAAGTAGATATTTACCAACAAGAGATTAAAAAGCGTCTTGAAGATGTAGGTATTGTAAATGAATATCAAAGTTGGTACCTAGCAACTACGTATGGGAAGCAAAGCAATACCATCATTGATAAGATGAGTTATTTCTTAAATGAAAATCCAGAGGAGCGCTTAATACGTGCAGAAGTTTGGTACAGCATCCATCATGAGATGACAAACAGCCTAGCTGACTTTTTTGTGCGACGTACGGGTAGATTATATTTTGATATATACTCTGTGCATCAATATCGTGACCTCGTTCAAGAGGATATGATACGATATTTAGGTTGGGATGAAAAGAGAGTATTGCAGGAAAATGAATATCTCCATATTCTCTTAAAAGATGCTAGTGAATATTATGAGGAAGAATTTGAGTAACACAAACTCTAAAAAAAAACATTTCATTCGCTTTTACTAACGAAAACGTTATCGTAAAAAGGTTCGTAATAGAACTCATAATATTATATTAAAAAGTCATATTTTACACGCTATACTAATAAATACCTAATTACATGGGACTCATTTCATTTCTTGGATTTACATTACTTGTAGCGGGATACGCTTGGTGGAAAACACGTGGTACTGATGAAAAAAGTGCAGACGGTTATTACCTAGGTGGTAGAAGTCTAGGCGCACTCACAATTGCAGGATCATTATTACTTACAAACCTCTCTGCAGAGCAAATTGTTGGACTTAACGGTCAAGCTTTCTCAGAAGGAATACTTGTAATGGCATGGGAAACACTCGCAGCAATTGCAATGGTAATTACAGCAGTTTATTTTCTACCTAAATATATGCATAAGGGAATCACCACGATTCCAGAATTTATAGAAGAACGCTTTGATGAAAACACAAAAGCTATTCTCTCTGTATTATTTCTTATCGCTTTTAGTATCGTATTACTGCCTACTATCCTCTACTCTGGATCGCTCGCCTTCAGCACTATGTTTGACTTACCTACTTTACTAGGTATGTCTGAGGGAGCAGTAATCTGGCTTTGTGTGTGGACAATAGGTGTTATAGGAATTGTATATGCGATTTTTGGAGGTCTCAAGGCAGTAGCCGTATCAGACTTAGTAAATGCCGTTGGTCTCTTAATAGGAGGATTACTAATCCCATATTTTGGTCTCAAAATGATAGGTGATGGTAGTGTAGGAGATGGTCTGAACGAGTTATGGACAGAAAATCAAGATAAATTTGATGTAACTGGAGATGTAACATCATCTATTCCTGTGGGGACTATTTTTACAGGTATGATGATTGCGCAGATGTATTACTGGGGAACAAATCAAGCTATTTTGCAACGTGTATTTGGAGCAAAAAGCCTTAAAGAAGGGCAAAAAGGGATGATGCTAGCAGCCTTTGTAAAGTTTTTAATACCAGTGATTGTAGTATTACCAGGTATCATAGCTTGGCACCTGTTTGAAGGGGATTTAAGCTCTGCAGATAAAGCTTATCCAGAACTTGTAAAAGAGGTGCTACCTCCAGCGCTTGTTGGTTTTTTTGCGGCTGTTTTATTTGGAGCTGTACTTAGTTCTTTTAATAGTTTATTAAATAGTAGTGCAACGCTATTTGGGTTTGATCTGTATAAAAAATTCTTTAACCGCGATGCTTCAGAGCATAAAGCGGTAAAGGCTGGAAAGCTTTTTGGAGTTGTTGTTGCTATTATCGCAATGATAATTGCCCCGTTTATTGCAAATGCACCTGCAGGGTTATTTGATTATATCCAGCAAGCACTAGGAAGTTTAAGTGTACCTATTCTTGCAGTAGTACTTGTAGGTATTGTAACAAAAAAAGTGCCCGCAATCGGTGCAAAAATTGTTTTAATAGCTGGTGTAATTATGTACGTATGTACCATATTTATGAGACCTAGCTATCAAGCAACTGCCCTTGCAGAGGCAGATGCAAATGGCATAACAGATGCTGCACAACTCGCAATCATAAAAGCGGAGGCATTCCCTCATTTTTTACATATTATGGGAATTTTATTTGTGGTGAATGTAATTATCATGCTCATAGTAGGGGCTATTAAGCCTAAAACAGATATTTACGTACCTAAGCAAACAGAAGCGATAGATACTACTCCGTGGAAATATGCATACATCGTAGGCGCACTAATCGTATTACTAGTATTAAGTACCTACCTCATTTTTTAAATATGGTAAATATCCGCTTTTGCGAAAATGGAAAGTGGCATCATTAAGTACTTAGTGTTAATAGAGGACTGACAAAATCAATTACTTTAGCAGATATCTAAATAGGTTATAGAATGAAAATTTTAGTAACAGGAGGTCTAGGTTTTATAGGGTCACACACAGTTGTTGAACTTCAAAAAATTGGACACGATGTGGTCATTATTGATAATTGCTCAAACTCTTCTATAGAGGTGTTAAAGGGTATCTCAAATATTACGGGGAAGACTCCTCTTTTTGAAGAATTTGATCTTCGTGATAAGTCAAAAGTGCAAGACTTTTTCAATCGTCATAATGACATCGCAGGTGTCATCCATTTTGCTGCATCAAAAGCGGTGGGTGAAAGCGTAAAGGAACCTTTATTATACTATGAAAACAATCTTGTTACCTTAATTTACATCCTTCAAGAATTACAAAAAAAGGAGAAGGCTTCATTTATTTTCAGCTCTTCTTGCACTGTATACGGGCAGGCAGATGAATTACCTATAACAGAAAATGCAGCTGTTAAACCAGCGACATCCCCTTATGGGAACACGAAACAAGTAGGCGAAGAAATTATACGTGACACTTGCAGTATACAACCACAGCTTAATGCTATCTCCTTAAGATACTTTAATCCCATAGGAGCGCATCCTACTGCAGAGATAGGTGAATTACCACTAGGAGTACCTGCAAATCTAGTTCCTTTTATCACACAAACGGGAATAGGGCTAAGGGAGGAGCTTTCTGTTTTTGGTAATGACTACCCTACTCCAGATGGTACTGCTGTGCGTGACTACATACATGTGGTAGATCTTGCAAAGGCACATGTAATTGCGCTAGAACGGCTCATTAAAGAAAACAACAAGTCTAATTATGAAGTTTTTAATGTGGGCACAGGCACAGGTAGCTCTGTATTAGAAGTGATCAACTCTTATGAAAAAGTAGCCGAAAAATCACTTAAATATAAGATTTCAGATAAACGAGAAGGTGATGTCACAGCTGCTTATGCAGATACAGACAAAGCAAATAATGAACTAGGCTGGAAAGCAGAAAGCTCGCTAGATGAGGCCATGGCTTCTGCCTGGAAATGGGAGCAAAAAATTAGATCCTGATAAGGATGATGTAATAATAAAAAAGCTCTCAGGAACACTGAGAGCTTTTTTTATGTGCAGCTTTTAATAAGCACCTCTTAAAAAATTCCTGTTTGAGATAGCAAGTACTATTTATTCTTGTTCAAAGTCAATAGTTGCCTCAAAATCCTCCACATATTTAATATCTTCAAACCATCGGTTTGAACTTAGTACATCAAATGTTATAGCCGTTTCTTCTTGTGATACTTTCTTAAGTTGCCAGATAATATTTGCGGCATCAGTTAAGCCTCCGTGAGCTAACTCATCTTTAAAAAGTCTTTTGAGAAGTGTATTTTCTGGCATTCCTTGAGATAGTATACGTATAACCTGCTCTTCTGTATCTTCCTTAAACACATCTAGCATCATACTACTCTTGACACTAAAAGTAACATTAAAATGTATCGCTTTAGGGTGTGGAAACTTTCCATTGTAGGCTTTGTATAAAATTTGCCCTGCATTAAAAAATGTTTCATGCATAGACAGGTCTGAGTATTCTTCCCATGGATGCTCATTAAGCATCTCATGCGATAGGTTTTCTCTTTGCCCCTTATTGAGCTGGTCTTTAAAAAGGTATTCTAGTACGATTTCGGCAGCATCGTTGGTTTCATTATCAGATAGGGAAAGAAGCGCCATTTCTTCAAGCTCTGCATCCGTCATACCTGTAGTATCGCCATAATCCATAATCTCTAAAAGCTTCTTATAGTCATCCACACTCCAAGCGCCTGGAAGCTTTTCGATAGTTTTTACGTGATTTGGTGATACTTTAAAATTAATTTTCATAGTACAGTATTTATTACTTGAAGGTATGCAAAAGCTAGTCTCGTTATAGTTAAGAATTATATAATTATTGCACCACGATAAATTACCAAGTAATGCAATGGCAGTAGTCTCTAGTCCCGATTGCAATGTAAATCCCGCAGCTGTCTGGCACGGCCAGGCGCGAGGAATTGCAATGTAAAGCGGGATACTACAATGCAAATACAAAATATCCAATCGCTCCTAAGTAAACTCTTTTAATATAAGGAAGGGAATAATATACCATAAGCGAGGAAGTATACACAATAAGGTTGCTTGTAACTGCTCGTCTATTGTTGTGTACCAAAAGAGTAACAACATTATGAAAACAAAAACCAACTCCATTTTTAATCTCATTGAGATTTTTAGAAATACTACAAATCGCGTCTCAAAGCAACTTTTTAAAACTAATTGCGAGACCAACTTTAACGATGACTATTACTGCGACGCAGAAAAAATATAAATACATCACACTAATAATATTCTAATTATAAAAATTTAAAATTATGAGCACATTTAACGTACCAACAAGAGCAGAAGTAAGCGAGACTAACCAAGGAATTTTTGATAATCTTAAAAAAGCAGTGGGCTTTGTACCAAACTTATATGCAACATATGCACACTCAAACAATGCTCTTAAAAACTATCTAGACTTTGCAAATGCGCCAAGTTCCCTTAAGGCTAAGGAAAAAGAGGTTGTAAATCTAGCTGTGAGTGAGGTTAACGGCTGTGAGTATTGCCTTTCTGCACACACTGCTATTGCAGGCATGAATGGTTATACACCAGAGCAAATATTAGAGTTGAGAGCTGGAAAAGCTTCTTTTGACACCAAGCTAGATGCACTAGCTAAGCTATCACAAAACATCACAGAAAATCGTGGTAACACGAGTGAAGAGGTTTTAGAAAACTTTTTTAACGCTGGATGGACAAAGGAAAATCTTATAGATACCATCTCATTAGTAGGAGATAAAACTATCTCAAACTACATTAATAATACTACAAAGATTCCTGTAGATTTCCCTGCAGTAACCTTATTGAGCAAGTAAATAGTAGTGATACTAGTTAGATTGATTGTTTTGTTTAAAAGCTCACTTTATAGTGGGCTTTTTGACTTTTTAAAAGTTCCTGGCGGGACTCCCGTGTGCTTTTTAAAGAATTTTGAAAAGTGCCCAGCATCGTTAAACCCAATGTCATAAGAGACTTCTTCTACATTTTTATCTGAGTAAAGAAGCAAACGTTTTGCTTCTAAAATGATTCGATCATTAATCACTTTAAGTGGTGATGCATCACCCATGTTTTTAAAATGATTTGATAACGTTTTAGGCGATTTAAAGAGTAGCTCTGCATAATCTGAGACCTTGTGCAAGGTTCTAAAATGTTGCTCTACAAGAATATGATATTGCCTCACTAAATCAAACTGATTGCTAGGCATCTCTGGTTCTGGTAATTGGCTTTTAATATGCCTGCTAGAGGTTATCAATAACCTTTTGAGCAGTACTCGCAACATCTCTCCTTGTATATGATCTCGTGTCTCAAACTCTTCTTGAATCATTAAAAACATAGCATCATAACTTTTGAGTTCCTTCTCACTCAACGTTATTACTGGCGGTTGTGATGATCCATAAAAGAGAAAACCGTTACAAGAAACCTCCTCATCATGCTCTCTTATGCAGTAAAATTCTCTATTAAAAACTAGCGCTAGTAGTCCATCACTCTGTGTAATCTCTAATACATTGAGTGGCGTGCAAAAGATAAGCTGCCCTTTTTCTAAACGAAGCGTATATCCATCAATTACAATATCCCTAGAAGCGTCTTTTGCCCATAGCACTTTATACATTCCTTTGTCTGAAAGCAATTGCTGCGACGGCGCACAATTAAAGTCAGTAAGCACTAGTTTGCTATCCTCTTTTATAGATGTATATGTGAGCTTCATAAATATAAATTAAGACAATGTACAAAATGTACAAGAGGCTAGGAAGTATGTCCATACTATACCAGGTAACCTTACGATAACTTTGTACAATCTTTAATCACAATAGTACTAACAGACTATGCTATAAATTAAATTTACTATGAAAACACTATTCATCACACTCCTATCCATATTAATTACTGGCCAAACATTTTCACAAGATTACATCGCTAGTAATGGAAACAGGCTAACATCTTCTTCTAGATCATCGACCTCTTTATCTTCATTTACCATAGAAGTAATAGATGACGAAAGCTTTAGTTACAAACAGTTTTTAACCAAAAGCAAAGAATCAAAATCAGTTTATAAAGTGGATGGGAAGCAAATCTCTAAAAAAGAATTGGTCAAAATTTTTAGAAAAGCAAGCAGGAAGTCTAACGAGCAGCAGGAATTCAATAAGTATTTAGCTACTAATTACCCAAGCATTTATAGCCAACTCACACCAATGGAACTTAATGCTTTGTACAGTAAATTCAGTGAGAAGACGATAGCAAGGTATTTATCAACCTTGCCTAACATTCTTTAAAGTTTAGCTTTCGCGAAAGCGTTACTTCATAAAATCAAAAGCCCTTCTCAGGGCTTTTTTTGATAGTTATATTTTCATAATAAATAGTTAAACTTTATATTATAATAGTATTACTATCATATCTTTGATGCATGGAAGAATTGCATGTACAAATTACTATTGATCCAGCGTTGTATACGCGTAATCCCGAGACTACAGAACTGGGCAGGAATATCGTGAGCAAGAGTATAGAAATGATTGATGAGCTGGGCTTTGAGAAATTTACATTTAAGAAACTAGGTGTAGCAATTAACTCAAATGAAAGTTCGATTTACAGATACTTTGATAGTAAACACACTTTACTAGTCTATCTTACAAGCTGGTACTGGAGCTGGGTAGAGTATAAACTTGTATTCTCTACTACAAACGTTTCTAACCCTAAGATAAAACTTGAAAGTGCACTAGCGCTTATCACTAAGGATGCTACTCAAGATAGCGCAATTTCTTATGTAAATGAGATGTTGCTACATCGTATTATTATCTCAGAGTCGTCAAAAGCATACCACACAAAGGATGTAGACAAGGAAAACGCAAAGGGGTATTATAAAACGTATAAACGTGTGGTACAACGCATAAGTGATATTGTTCTTGAGATTAACCCAGCGTATGCATTTCCTCACATGCTTATCTCTACAGTGATAGAAGGAGCACACCATCAACGTTATTTCTCAAAACATCTTCCTGCGCTTACTAACGTAGAAGAAGGATTGAATACAATAGAAAAGTTTTATACAGACATGGTTTTTAAAGCCATCAACTAAGATATTATTTAAACAAAAATCTCTGTTATGGAGATGAAAAACACCGTTTTTCAATGAAAGAAATGACACCTTGGCAACGATTTGTAAATATGCTCGAACTAGATAGACGAGATATTAAGCAAATTTTATTTTACGCAATTTTTGCTGGACTTGTAGCGCTTACATTACCACTAGGTATCCAAGCTATTATTAACCTCATTCAGGGTGCTCAGGTGAGTACTTCTTGGATTGTACTTGTTATTCTCGTTACACTAGGAGTGGCTTTTCAAGGAATCTTGCAATTAATGCAAGTACGCATCCTTGAAAACATACAACAGAAGATTTTCACTCGTTCTTCTTTTGAGTTTGCGTATCGCTTTCCTAAATTAAAAATGAGCGAACTAGACAATTACTACCCACCAGAACTTGCAAATAGATTTTTTGATACGCTTACCGTGCAAAAAGGATTATCAAAAATCTTATTAGATTTTCCTGCGGCTATACTGCAGATACTCTTTGGGTTAATATTACTTTCTTTTTACCACCCATTCTTCATCATATATGGTTTTCTACTTGTGATACTCGTGTACTTAGTATTCAAGTTTACAGCAAAGAAGGGTCTTGAAACTAGTCTTGCAGAGTCTAAGAGTAAGTATAAAGTTGCACACTGGCTACAAGAAATAGCACGATCACTTATAAGCTTTAAGCTTTCTGGTCGTACTTCACTTGCTATGAATCGCAACAATAAGCTCACACAATCATACCTAGAGGCGCGTGAAAGTCACTTTAGAGTATTGATGATACAGTTTATACAGATGATAGGTTTTAAGGTACTCGTTACAGCAGGGCTTTTAGTTATAGGTGGTTTACTAGTTCTTAACCAGCAAATGAATATAGGACAGTTTGTAGCGGCTGAGATCATTATACTTTTAGTTATAAGTTCTGTCGAGAAACTCATTTCTGGATTAGAAAGTTTTTATGATGTACTTACTTCTCTTGAAAAAATAGGACAAGTAGTTGATAAAAAACTGGAACCACAAGATGGTTCAGATCCTTTTGAGATAAACGATACTATCGATATCCAGATGGATAAAGTAAGCTATAGCACTCAAGAAACTGGCGCTATTCTTAATGAGATTGACTTAAATGTAAAAGATAATGATCGCATATTAATAACAGGATTATCTGGATCTGGTAAGACTACGTTATTAAAGTTACTCTCTGGAGTTATACAGCCATCTTCTGGAGGTATCTATGTAAACAACTTCTCTTTCAAAGGAATGCGACCTAATGCTTATAGATCAAAAATAGGCCAGGTACTACCAGAGCAAAACCCTTTTGAAGGGACTATTCTTGAAAATATAAGTTTTGGTAATACAGATGTTTCTACAACTCGTGTAAATGAGGTGATTAAAATAGTAGGCCTACAAGAGTTTGTGCGCACGCAGCCTAATGGTTTACAAACTAAACTGTTTCCAGAGGGACAGAAAATACCACATACTATCTCAAAACGCATACTGCTAGCTAGAGCTTTTGTACACAACCCAAGGATATTATTACTTAAGGATGCTCTAGAACACTTTGAAGGAAAACAAGCTAGAGAGATCATGACATATCTAGCAAGTCCTGAGAGACCATGGGCGCTTATAGTAGCAAGTAATAATAAAGACTGGCAAGAGATGTGTAATCAACATATAGTGCTAGATAAAGGTAACATCATTTCAAAAAACAAATAAGCGATGCTTAACATATCTAATAATCAGCTTAATAAAACGGTAGATGTAGAAGGGTATTCTGCATTTGCAAAGGCGTATAAAGCACGTCACTACAAATACTTCAATAGATTTTTGCTAGCATTTGCTATCATAGGTGTTATTGTACTTTTCTTACCATGGACGCAAAACGTGAATGGCAAAGGATATGTGACCACCTTAACGCCAGATCAAAGACCGCAAACCATACAATCTCCCATTCCTGGGCGTGTAGAACAATGGTACGTGCTGGAAGGAGACTATGTAGCAAAAGGAGATACTATTTTACGCATTTCTGAAATCAAAAATGAGTATCAAGATCCTCTCCTTGCTGAACGTACGAGACAGCAACGCGATGCAAAGAGTAATGCGGTAGGTTCTTATAAATCTAAAGTAATAGCACTAGAAAATCAGTTAGGAGCTTTGCAACGTGAACGCGGATTAAAACTACAACAGGCAGAAAATAAATTAAAACAAGCTCGTTTTAAAGTGCAAAGTGATAGTATTGATCTTGTTGCTGCGACAACTAATCGTGATATTGCCTTAAAACAATATGAACGTACTGCTACGCTTGAGTCTGAAGGTTTAAAATCTACCGCAGATGTAGAAGACAAGCGATTAAAGCTACAAGAGACAGAGGCAAAATTAATCTCTCAAAATAATAAGCTACTCGCAAGTCAAAATAATGTACTTAACGCATCTATAGATATAACTAGAACAAGTGCCACGTATGCCGAGAAGATAAGCAAAGCACAAAGTGACAAGTTTAGTGCATCTAGTGCGCAATATGACACTGAAGCCCAAGTGAGCAAACTAGCAAATGCAAGCACCAACTACGAGATGCGTAGCGCACTGCAGTATATCACAGCTCCTCAAAATGGATTCATAAATAAAGCGATTAAAGCAGGGCTAGGAGAAACTTTTAAAGAAGGAGAGCAACTAGTAGGAATCATGCCAGCCGACTATGACCTAGCCGTGGAGACTTTTGTGAGACCCATAGACTTACCACTCATACACGCTGGAGAAAAAATACGCGTCCAGTTTGACGGATGGCCGGCAATTGTTTTTAGTGGATGGCCAGACGCCTCTTTCGGAACCTATGGAGGAACCGTAGTTGCTGTGGAAACATTCATTAGTACTAATGGAAAATTTAGAGTGCTTATCGCGCCAGATAAAGAAGCAGAAGCATGGCCAAAAAATGTACGTGTAGGCTCTGGAGCACAAACAATCGCCTTACTACAAGATGTTCCTATCTGGTACGAGTTATGGAGACAACTCAACGGATTTCCACCAGATTACTATTTACCAGAAGGCACATTAACTCCTAGAAAAGAGAAAAAATGAGGTTACTTATAAAATATACAGTACTTGTGTTGTGTTACGCTTTCGCGAAAGCGGGACTAGCTCAAACACCTGTACTTTCTCCGCAAACTATTTCTTTTGAGGAATACTTAGGGTATGTAAAGCAACATCATCCATTAATCAAACAAGCCGAATTAGTGTTAAGCACAGGAGAAGCAAATCTACTTAAAGCAAGGGGAGGTTTTGATCCAAAAATTGAGGTAGACTATGACCGTAAAAAATTTAAAGACACCGAATATTTTGATCAGCTTAACGCTACTTTTAAAATCCCTACTTGGTACGGAATTGAGTTAAAAGGAAGCTTTGAGGAAAACACAGGTGAGTTTCTCAACCCTAACCTTACCGTTCCCGAAGATGGATTATATAGCGCCGGAGTTTCCTTTGCACTGGCACAAGGGCTTCTTATTAATGAACGCATGGCTACGTTAAAGAAAGCGCGCTTTTTTGAACAGCAAACCATCGCAGATCGTGACTTACTCGTAAACAACTTAATTTATGAGGCGAGCTTAGCTTATTTTGACTGGGTAGAAACAGAAAATGAGAAAGTCATTTATGATACATTTTTGAAGAATGCTACCACCAGACTAGATGCCGTAACAAGGAGCGTAGCCGAAGGTGACAAAGCATCCATAGACATCACAGAGGCCAGAATCACTGCTCAGACAAGAAGACTTGACCTAGAAGCTGCGTCACTCAACGCGCAGAAGGCACGTCTTGTTGCTAGTAATTTTTTATGGATAGATGGTATTCCTTTAGAAATACAAGAAACAGTATATCCAGAAAAACCTGAACTTTCAGTGCTAGACGCTTCATTATTATTAGTAGGCATTACAGATACCTCGGTTTTTTTAAACAATCACCCTAAACTTAAAAGTCTAGACGCAAAGATTGATGGGCTAGAAGTAGATCGCTTTTTAAAGAAAAATAAGCTGCTTCCTAAGGTAAACTTGCAATACAATTTTCTATCACCAGATGCAGATCGATTAGATGGTTTCAATACAGCAAATTACAAGGCTTTTTTAGATGTAAGCTTTCCTATTTTCTTGCGTAAGGAACGTGGAGATTTAAATCTTGCTAAGCTTAAAGTACAAGACGCCGAGTTTGAACGTACAGCAACTTCCCTGGCTATCAAAAACAAGCTTGACGCCACAGAGGCAGAGATTACATCCCTTTTAGAACAAAACAACCTCATCACTGAGATTGTGGTAGATTATGAAGCCCTTGTAAAAGCAGAGGAGCGTAAATTCTTTCTAGGAGAAAGTTCACTATTCCTCATTAACTCCCGCGAGCAAAAGTTAATAGACGCAAGACTTAAAGCAAATGCACTTTCTGTAAAGGAGCTTACAGCAAAGGCTAAGTTGTATAATGCGGCAGGGCTATAAATCCATCATAATATTGCGATAGCAACTTATTACTAAGCATAAAAAAACCGTAATTCTATATAAGAATTACGGTTTTTACTTTTAAAAATCACCACAAATTATTCTTCCTTGTCGCTCCCGTTTTCTTTTACTTTCTTACGGTTATCACTACCACGACGGTCTATTAATTTATTAAAAGGATCTATTCCAGCTTCTACTGGTTTCTCATCAACTATAATATCAAAACTATTATTGATGTCGCTCACTTTTACTTTCTTTAAATAGAGCACATTCTCTGCTCCTGTTTCCTCATCCTCTTCGCCAAAAACTCCTAGCTCAATATAATCTGCTAGTGGTAGCGATGCAATGGCATCCTCCTCACCTTCTGGAGTAAATGAAAGACTATCGCCTGCGATGGACTTATATTCTTTTTTACCTTTCTTTTTAGAACGATACTTACTTATAATCGCATCTATATGTACAGCATAACTACCATCTGGCAATTCTGTATAAGTGGCATCTTCTACTTTATTATCATAAAGCGTGATGGTCTCAAACATATCTGTAACTAGATATTTAAGCGAGTCTGGTGTGACCGCTTTTATATCTGCCACAAACTCTGTAGCTACTGGATAAGGACGTCCTTTAAATTGATATTTCTCGGCAAAGCGTTTTGCCACACCGTTAAAGACACCTTCTCCTAAGTAATCACTCATAGCATATAATACTAATGATCCCTTCTGATAATGAATATACTGTTGGTTCTCATTATACATTAACGGCTGCTCCTTAATCTGCTCACTAGTTCTACCTGTCAAATATCCATCCATCGCGTCTTTTAAGAAACGACGCATCTGGTTTTTACCGTAGGTTTTCTCAAGCACTTTGAGCGAACTATACTCAGACATACTTTCTGAAAGTAATGTTGCTCCTTTAGCCTGTGCTCCTATCACTTGGTGTGCCCACCACTGGTGTGCTAGCTCATGCGCCGTTATTGCCAGCGGATAATCTACTGCATCTTGATCCTCATCATCTACATCTGCCACAAAGCCAACTCCCTCACTAAAAGGAATTGTATTTGCAAATGCTTGTGCAAAACTCCCGTACGCCTTTGGAAACTCTATAATTCGAACTTGTTTATGCTGGTAAGGTGTATAATTCTCATTATAATAAGCCAGGCCCTTTTTCATACCATTCATCATACGATCAAGGTTATAAGTGTGACCAGGATTGTAATAAATTTCAAGATTAATTCCTTTATATTCTTCTCGCATTACTTCATATTCTGCACTTAAGAAAGAATAGAAGTTGAGCATTTTTGAATCCATTTTATAATGAAAATACTTTCTTCCATCCTCTTCCCACTCTTTAATGAGATAACCTGGCGCAATCGCTATTTGCTCCGGAGAAGTACTCAATGTAGCCTCAAAGTCTATCCAGTCACTATAACCACCTATATAACTACGATCTCTTGCCCCAGGAGCATCTGGATTTGGTAAGCGATCCTTAGGTGCTAGCTCATACTTTTCACGTAGTTGTGTGTTTCTCAATTCAAAATTATCATTGTAACCTATAGAAGGAAACATACCATAATTTACAAAGGTTCCATTAGTAGAAATAGGCGACTTATCATCTAGAAATTTATTCTCCTCATTATGCATGGTGAACTTAAACACTAAAGTATCTCCAGGCTGCATAGGCTTACTAAAAGCATACATCCTATAGTTATAATCTTCATTATCATAAACCACTTCTGCATCTCTGTCTAGCGTGATTTCTGTAGGGTAATCTGTGAGATTCACATGTAATGTATCTATAGCAACACTATCCTTATTAATCATGGTAAATGTTGCTCCTGCTTTAAAGTCTCTAGTTTTTGGATACATATCCATAAACGTATTTACAGCTACGAGTCTAGGTTGTGGTATTCCTGCATACTTTCCTAAATCTCTTTCGGCTTGCACGCGTAGTTCTTCACGTTCCTTTCCTGTGAGTAATTCATTCTCAACATTATTTACATACCAAGAGTAGCTACCTATACTTAAAAATATCACTAGAGAAACTACTGCCGTTGCAATGATGGGTGTAGATAATCTCGCTTTCGCGAAAGCGATACGACCTTTTACATTTGTCCCCATACCGCGTCTGTAGAATAAAATAGCTGCCATTAAAAGAATAATACCAAATGAGATCCAATAGACCCTAAACGTATAGAAACGAGGTAATACAGAACCGTAACCATCAAAATCTGAGGGACTAGGTGTACCTCCCGAATTAAAATCATAGATAGCCTGCTCTACTCCAATTGCATTTTGCAATAATGGAATCGCAACAGCAAGCACTAATAAAGTCACAAGGCCTAGCCATTTGTTTTTAATCAATGTATGCACAAGAAGCGCCATCAAAATCCACGGAATATACTTCCAGATATTGATAAAAAAAGCTTGGAATACATAAAGGTCTATCTGGTAATCATAAAAACCATTTGCCGTTTGAAATGCTAGACCACAAAGAATAAGTACTACTTGTAGAAAGCCTGTCATGAGAAATAGCGATATCCCTTTTGACACTAGAAACACCCAGTCCTTTGTAGGCGTTACATCGACTATCTGGTTAAGATGAGCTGCTCTGGAGCGATCCATCAAGAATCCAGCATACAGGTGAATAAGTAAAAATGAAAATATTATAATGTATGCAGATGGCTCTGCAAGCATGGTCCATGTTTTTGGTAGTATAGCCGTGTTAAAAATGAGCTGAGAAAAACTCATCATAACAATGGTAAGTACAATTGCTAGAAAACTAATGATAATAAATGGCCAGCCTGTAATTATATATTTAGTATCACTTTTAACCAATAGCCACAATGTTTTTAACTGCCCAACGAGAGAGAAATCTGTAGATACTGCTGGCATTTCAATGTTTCTTACTTCACTAAAGTTTTTCTTAGTTGCTCTTACCGTCTTTTTCTTAAAAAGACGAATGGTCATTGCATGTTGAGAAAAATTAAAGCGTGCTATAACCCCAAATAAGATTGCAAATGAAATCCCCGCCCATAATAAACGGTTATACAGTAATGCTCCTACCATAGGTATAGAACGACTATTTTGCTCAATTGGAGTCCAGTACTCTGTTGCATCTGCCAGTGCCACATTTGCCATAGGGTCTAATAATGAGAACCAAAATTTGTCATCTGCATTATCAGCCATGCTTGTAGCGATAAGCTGTATGATAATCATGGTAAGTATGGCCATGAAACCTATATTCATGTTACGTGTGAACACCACAATAGCAAAAACAATAGCACTATAAAAAAGTACGTTAGGGAAAATTATGAACGCAAATGGCTGTATATAGTTCCATAATCCAAAAGGTCCCAAAAGTTCTTCATTTGCGCCAGGCAATATAGAACCTATCAGTAACCCTAAAATAGTTGCAGCGGCAATACAAAGATTTACCGTTATTGCAGCAGAAAACTTTGCAAGAAGGTATTGCACCTTTGTAAGAGGATAAGAATACAATACATTATGCATGTTATTTTTAAAATCTCTATCTATAGTTCCTCCAGTAATTGATGGAATTAACAAATAAGATAGCAATGCCAGCTGGGATAAAATACCCGTTATTGCCAGCGGACTATTAAGATATACATTGCTCGTTACTGTGACATTATCACTACTAAAAACGCCTAAACCAGCTGCCATAATTAAGACTCCTAGTAAAAACATGATTGCTGCAAAAATGTAAAAAAGTGGCTTCTTAAACCACGTTCTTATTTCGTGTAGATATATTGTGCTAAACATATTACTGTACGTTTTCAGGTTGGTTCTGATTTAACGTAGTAAAATATACGTCTTCAAGGGTTGCAACCGCAGATTCAAAACCTTCTCCAGGTGAGGTAGTGCTATATACTCTTACATCTAGATCATTGGTATCATTAAAGCTTGAAGAAATCACATTGTATTGCTTTTGTAGTTCGTCTATTTTATCTCTAGAAGCAGATATCTTCCAGATATGACCAGATAGACTTTGTACTAATTCCTTAGGTGTGCTTTGCGATAATATTCTTCCTCCATTAAGGATTGCCATATCAGTACATAGTTCTTTAACATCATCTACAATATGCGTAGAAAAAATAACGATGTGATTGGTGCCTATCTCACGTAATACATTTAAAAATCGATGTCTCTCTGCAGGATCTAAACCAGCAGTAGGCTCATCTACAATAATAAGTTTAGGATTATTAAGTAAGAGTTGTGCAATACCAAAACGTTGCTTCATTCCTCCAGAGTAACCAGCAACGTGCTTATCGCGCACGTCACTAAGATTTGTAACTTCTAAAGCTTTATCAACAATTGCGTTACGCTCTGCTTTATTTGTAATCCCCTTCAAACTTGCAAAATAATGCAAGAGGTCGCTTGCGCTCATTTTTGGGTACACCCCAAATTCTTGTGGTAAATAGCCTAAGGTTTTTCTAAACTCAATTTTATTGTTAAGAATATCAAGTCCATTAAACTCTATGCTTCCTATATCTGGCTCTTGAAGCGTGGCAATGGTTCTCATAAGAGATGATTTTCCTGCACCGTTAGGCCCCAAAAGACCAAACATTCCTGCCTTAATATCTATAGTTACATCATCTAAGGCTTTTACACCATTGCTATATGTTTTTGAAACATTCTTTAAACTGAGAATCATACCTGTTGCTTTTTAGTTGTAGCATAGGTATGACATATATAGAGTTTGTTACAAGTAATTATATAAATAAAGAAGAAATAGCTAAAGACAGCCTATTTGAGTGCACATTGCTTTGAGAAAATCTCGCTCTTTAATTTAATTTTATAGAAGAATGCTTTTTGAGACGTTCTTCTACATCATTTGTCGAACCAATATAATATCGATTGAGACTAGAAGAAAATAATATGTAGACGTAAAACTCATGTAAACGAAAAAAGGCTCCCATTTCTGGAAGCCTCTGTGGGCGCAGAGGGATTCGAACCCCCGACTCTCCCGATGTAAAATCGGGATGCTCTGAGTATATTTTACAAAACTATCGCTATGCTTTAAAAAGCTTTTCTATCATAATGCGGCTCTTCCATTTCTTTATTTGCATCTCGCGCTGCACCGCCTCACTCCTAGTCTCAAAAGACTCTGTATACTTAACTTCCCAATCCTTTGCTTTTGAAGTAAAACCTTTATTACTTGACAAATGCTTTTTGAAACGTTCTTCTACATCATTAGTCGAACCAATATAATATCGATTGAGACTAGAAGAAAATAATATGTAGATGTAGAAACTCATACAAACCAAAAAAGGCTCCCATTTCTGGAAGCCTTTGTGGGCGCAGAGGGATTCGAACCCCCGACCCCTTGGGTGTAAACCAAGTGCTCTGAACCAACTGAGCTATGCGCCCGACTATTTTTTTATACAAGAGTGTCGCTTCTTGTTTGTGGGCGCAGAGGGATTCGAACCCCCGACCCCTTGGGTGTAAACCAAGTGCTCTGAACCAACTGAGCTATGCGCCCCGATATTTTATAATCAGGTAACAATAAAATCTTGACTACTGCCTTTCTCTTATTGCGGGTGCAAATATAGAATTAAAGTTTAATAGTTTGAAATCTTTTTGAAGAAAAATTAAATAATTTCTGCTACCACAAAAGTACTACCGCCTATAAATATAAGATCACTTGCGCCAGCTGTCTTTTTTGCAGCACTAAAAGCTTCTTTTACACTAGGATACGCTTTTCCATTCAATCGGTGAGTCTCTGCAGTTTTTCTTAACAATTGCACCTCCATTCCTCTCGGTACATCCGGTTTGCAAAAATAATAAGTTGCATAACTTGGAAAAAGAGGCAAAATGCTTCCAAGATCCTTATCTGATACAACACCTAGTACAATATGTAATTTTTTATATTTCTCCTTACTTAGCTGTTCCATGACATAAGTCAGTCCCTCTTTATTGTGCCCCGTATCACAAATCACCTTTGGTAATTCTTGTAATATTTGCCATCGACCTAGAAGTCCTGTATTCTTAACTACATTTTTAAGTCCTTTTGCAATGTGCTGTATTCCTACATGGAAATCTGCACCTTGCAATACTGAAAATGCTACTTGAACGGTTCTAATATTGTGTTTCTGGTATGAACCTATCAAATCTGACTGCATTGACATTAAATCAAAATCGTAGGCTTTGTATAGTGTTGCGTTACGCTTTCGCGAAAGCGTACTAAAAACATCTTCTGTCTCCTCCTGATACTCTCCTATCACTACGGGAACACCTTCTTTTATAATTCCTGCTTTTTCGGTGGCAATAAGCGGTAATGTGTCGCCCAGAAATTGAGTATGATCAATGCCTATATTAGTAATAACAGACAATACTGGAGTTATAATGTTTGTTGCATCTAGCCTACCTCCTAAGCCAACTTCAATAATAGCAATATCTACTTTTTTTGATGCGAAATAAGAGAAAGCCATTCCTACCGTCATTTCAAAAAATGACAATTGGTGCTCCTCAAAGAAGGCTTTGTGCTTTTTTACAAACCCCATGACAAATTGCTTACTTGCCATCTCTCCGTTAATCTTAATGCGCTCTCTAAAGTCTTTGAGATGTGGAGACGTATATAAACCTACAGTGTATCCAGCTTCTTGCAACACAGACGCCATCATGTGACTTGTAGAACCCTTACCATTAGTTCCCGCTACATGAACAGCTTTAAACTGAGTGTGTGGATTGCCAAGGTATTCTGATAATAATTTAATATTATCCAAATCTGCCTTATAAGCAGCTGCTCCTTTGCGTTGATACATTGGTAATTGAGCAAATAGCCAATCTAAAGTTTCTTGGTAAGTGATAGTGCGTCGCTTTTAAGTGTATGTAAAGATAGGTAGATATTACCTAGATAATTGACGTGAAAACTGAGAGCATTATATATCGCTCCATTAATGAGAAAACCTATTAGTCTGAGAGACTAAAACGATATACTATTTTTCCTATTTGTTTTGACGGTGCGCCAGAGTCTGCATTGAACTTTGTTGCTAGCGCTGCGGCTTTTGCTGGCTCAAGAAGACAGCGTGTATTATTAGTAGTTCCACGTACTCCAGGAGTTGCCTTAATTACTTTTCCATTACGATCTACTTCGATACTCACAACTACAGTACCTGCTTCATTACACTCTTGCTGGCGCTTAGGCTTCCCAAGTGCTTTACGACCTCCTAGCTGGTAATTACCATCTCCATCAAGGCCTTTTCCAGTTCCATAGTAACTTGAGGCGTTTGGGTCTCCATTTGGATCACCTTTATCTCCCGCTTGATTATCATCACCTTCTCCTGCTTGTGAAGCTCCGTCGCTTTTTGGCCCGTTAATTAATGCATCTAAAGCACTCGTAGTAGATTTATCTGGTTTTGGATCTGGCTTTGCCTCCTCTACTGGTTGTTCAATAGGCTTTTCTTTTGGCTTTTCAACCTTAGGCGTAGGCTTCTCTTTTGGCTTTTCTTCAATAACGGGAGCATCTTCAATATCTTGAGTTACTACCTCATCCTTTATTTCCGGCTCTTGCACTGTAGGCTTAGGCTGTGGAGCAGTATTCTTAGGCGCAGAAGCCACCGGTTTTGTTGGTTGTACATTACCAGACCCTACCTCAGACGTACCAAAGTTTACAGCGATTCCTCCTTCTTCAGGTGGATCGAGGTATTTCATCCCCACTACAAACATGAGCAATAGTATGATAGCCATCACAATAGTGCTTATGGTAAAGGATTTACGTTTATGTATGGTATCTAAGAATGCCAAGTGATGAATAGAAAAAATTAAAAATTAAGCTTTCGCGAAAGCGTATAAAAAAGAAATATCAACTAATTAATTAGGACGTACCGCAAGGACAATTTTGTATTTATTGCGGTTTGCAATATCCATTATTTTAACGGCATTCTCGATAGGAACTCCCTCCTCTGCTCTTAAAATAATGGTAGGATCTTCTACTCCTACAAGTTGGCTTGTAATAAACCCTTCTATACTATTCTCAGTTACACGTTCTTTATTTACGTAGTAATCTAAGTCTTTAGTAATACTTACGGAGAGGTTCTGTTTGTTACTGGTTTTCCCTTTTGCTTTAGGCAAAATTAGGTCTAGAGCATCTGGCGTAATGGCAGGCGAGGTTAAGAGAAAGAATACAAGTAATAGAAAGACAATATCTGTCATACTACTCATACTAAACTCTGGACTCACTTTATTTCTTCCGCGCAGGTTCATATTAGCTTGGCTCGTTTAGAAGATCTAAGAAATCTACAGCATTTGCTTCCATAGAATGCACTACTTTATCTGTGCGCACTACTAAGTGATTATATCCCATGTAAGCAATAATACCTACAATAAGACCCGCTACAGTTGTGGTCATTGCTGTGTAGATACCTTCGGCTAGTGTTCCCATTTCTGCTTGTCCTGAGCTAGTAGCAAGTGTATGAAAAGCAAGTACCATCCCAATTACGGTTCCTAAAAACCCAATCATAGGTGCAGCTCCTGCTATGGTAGCAAGAACACTTACATTGCGTTCTAGCTTATACACCTCAAGTTTACCCTGATTCTCTATTGCTGTATTGATATCCTCTAGAGGGCTACCTATACGTGAGATTCCTTTTGCCGTAAGTCTTGAAACTGGAGAATTTGCCTGAGCGCAATATATTTTTGCTCCTTCTATATTCCCAGATTGTACATTATCGCGTATTTGATTCATAAAGTTGCTATCAACCTTAGACGCTGCTTTGATTGCAAATAAGCGTTCAAAATAAATATAAATAGCAACAAATAGCAGTACAAAAAGTACTGCTATTATGATGATTCCTGCTGTACCACCTGTGATAAGCAAGTCTATAATTGATAAAGTCTGCTCTACAGGCTCATCTGTTGTAAGAACGTCTGCTGCATCCTGAGCGCCGTCTTGTAATAAGATATTAATCATAAATTAGGTCGTTGTGACTTTAATATGAAACGATGGTTATGGTATTAAATTGTATGAGCTTAAGATCCCATTGTTCCTCCCGTAAGAAGAACAAAAGCAATTGCACCTGCAGCAAATCCAATAAATGCTAACCATGTTATTTTTTTAAGGTACCAGATAAAATCGATACGCTCCATTCCCATTGCTGCAACACCAGCCGCAGATCCTATAATAAGCATACTACCACCTGTTCCTGCAGAATATGCTATAAAGTGCCATAATAAACTATCTGTAGGCGCTTCATACATACCCATTGATGCTGCTACTAAAGGAACGTTATCAATAATTGCAGATAATATACCAAGGAGTACTACAACAACATCTTGATTAGGCACTGCTCCATTTAAGATTTCGGCTACGTAACGTAAAGTTCCCACTGGGTCCCCAGATTCTGATACTCCATATACTAAACTCTCTAGTCCAGCAACCGCCATTAAGATTCCTAAGAAAAACAGGATACTAGAAATCTCGATACGAGATAATGCTTTGTGAGCACTGTATAAGTGCTTACGCTCTTTTGTAAAATCTTCTTCTGGGTGAATATATTCTGATACTAACCATACTACTCCAAGTGCAAGCATCATTCCCATGTAAGGAGGAAGGTGTGTTATAGTCTTAAAAATAGGCACAGATACAATCATACCTAGACCTAAGAATAGCATGGTCTTACTACTAAGTAGTCTACCTGCTTCTTCGTCTTCTGTGGTGTCTACAATAATCTCCCCTTTAAATGCTGGTAAATAAGAAGCAATTATAAATGGAAGTACAAAACAAATCACAGAAGGAACAATTACAAACTTCACAAGTCCCATTGCAGTTACGTTATCTGCAATCCAAAGCATTGTCGTTGTAACATCTCCAATAGGTGACCATGCACCACCGGCATTTGCTGCAATTACCACCATTGCTGCAAACCATAAACGTTGCTCTCTATTTACAATAAGCTTACGTAATAAAGTAATAAGTACAATAGTTGCTGTAAGGTTGTCAATAATAGCAGAAAGTATGAAAGCTAGTATCCCTATAATCCACAATAATTTTTTCTTGCTCTTAGTACGCACAGCACCTTTAAGCACCTCAAAACCACGGTGTAAATCTATAATCTCCACAATAGTCATCGCTCCAATAAGGAAGATAAGTATCTCGGCCGTTTTACCTAAGTGGTGTAAGAGTGTGTTATCAAAACCGTGCTCTGCTTCGTGCAGTGCATCTCCTGTGAGCGCGGTGCCATTAGGGAAAATGCTATATGAATTTTCATACGTATCAATTACGTCAAACCAGCCTAAATGGAAACCTACCGCTAGGAAAGCCCATATAAGCGATGCCATAATTAAAGCAGGTACCGTTTTGTCTAATTTAAGAGGATGTTCAAGGGTTATAGAAAGATACCCAATGATAAAAATGAGAATAATTACTGATTCCATAAGTTGTCTGGTTAATTGTAAGTATTAAAGTAATTCTTTTAGTGCAATCTCAAAAGCAGTTTTGCTTATATTTTGCTTACTACTGTTGTTGTTATATGTATTTTCAATAGCGTTTCTAATGGTTTGAGATGTATCGTTAAAGATTGCATCATCTGTCATTTGCACGCGACGCTCCATAAAGTATGCAAATACACGAGCCATACCACAGTTTGAAATAAAATCTGGTATCAAACTCACTTTTGCATCTGTATGCTCCATTATAGGGCCAAAGAAAATTTCTTTATCTGCAAACGGCACGTTTGCACCACAAGAGATAACCTCAAGTCCAGTGCCTATCATGCTATTGATTTGATCTTCTGTAATAAGTCTAGACGCCGCACATGGAGCAAAAATCTCAGTCTCAAGATTCCATATTTGCTCATTCATATCTGCAAATGGAATTAATCCTTCTGCATTTGCGTTGAGTGTATTTCCAGTTTTATTGAGGTACATATCACGTATTTCTTCAAAAGAGAAACCGTCTTTGTTAATAAAACCTCCTACTATATCAATGATTCCTACCACCTTTGCTCCCATTTGAGCAAGGTAATAAGCTGCTGCTGCTCCTACATTTCCAAAACCTTGTACAACGGCTCTTTTTCCTTTTACATCACCGCCATAAATATCATAATAATGACGTACGGCTTCTGCAACTCCATATCCAGTAATCATATCTGCAACCGTATACTTACGTGTTACGTCTGGAGAGTAAACTGGATTTTCAATCACTTTAATCACACCTTGACGTAATTGCCCGATGCGGTTAATTTTATCTGCCTCTGTAGGTTGGAAGTGACCTGTAAAGACTCCTTCTTGAGGATGCCATACTCCACTTTCTTCGGTAATTGGGATTACTTCATGTATTTCATCTACATTAAGATCGCCTCCTGTACCGTAATAACTTTTTAGTAATGGTGACACTGCTTTATACCAGCGCTCTAAAACTCCTTTCTTACGTGGATCTTTAGGATCAAAATTGATTCCAGATTTCGCTCCACCTATAGCAGGTCCCGAGACGGTAAACTTCACTTCCATTGTTTTGGCAAGTGACAATACTTCATTCATATCCAGACCCGTACGCATACGTGTTCCTCCACCCGCAGCACCGCCACGTAGTGAATTGATAACAACCCAGCCTTCTGCTTCTGTTTCTGGGTCATTCCAATGGAAAACTATTTCTGGTAATTTATCTTCGTAACGCTGTAAAAGAGCTCTCATACTTTCTATTTGGTAAGCCCAAATATACAATTTAGAAACACCTTGTAGAAGAAGTGTTAATAATTTAAGATTGATATAACATTCCGCTTGCGTGATCCTGCCTTGCACCCGTCACACTTGCTAGACAGTTCGGGAGGTTTTCAAGTTTTAACACTCCTAATAATGCAAAAATAAGCGCTTCTTTAAATTCAACCAGCTTACCATCTGGCACTATGAGTTTTACGCTTTCGCGAAAGCGGACACGTTCCAATAAATAAGTGTTATAAGCACCTCCACCAGTAACGAGTACAGTAGCGCCTTCTTTAAACTGCGCCGCAAGCTGAATAGCAATATGCTCTGTAAATGTAGCCAGCACATCTACTGGAGAAAGTTGAACAGCCTCAATAAGTGAAAAAATATGCGCGTGTACCCATTCTATCCCAAGAGATTTTGGAGCTGGTAGCGCATAAAATGGAAGTTTATTGAGTTTTTCTAGAAGAGGTTGATTTATTTTTCCTGCTTTCGCGAAAGCGCCACCATCATCATACTCCTTACCTAATTCTTGTGCATATTTATTGAGCACTACGTTTACAGGAGAGATATCATACGCAATTCTCACACCATTTTCATCTTTAGAAACATTTGCAAAACCACCAAGATTTAGGCAATAATCATAATTGCCAAATAATAGTTGGTCGCCAATAGGCACCAATGGCGCTCCCTGACCACCCATTTCTACATCTTGCACCCTAAAATCACAAACCACGCGGTGGTTAATTAATGAGGCAATTTCTGGCAGGTTTCCTATTTGCAAAGTAACTCCCTGATCCGGCTGATGGAGCACCGTATGTCCATGAGAACAGACAACATCGATATCCGTAAGGCCATTAGTGGTAATAAAATTCGTAATCACTTGCGCTAGGTGGGCGGTATAATCTACATTAAGAGCATCTAGCTCTTCTCTACTAAGCAAATGAGCCGTAGAAAGTATTTCTTTCCACTTTTTAGGATAGGGAATGGTTTCTGCAACGATGATATAACTGGTAAATAATGGATATATCGAGTCATCTTTTGATGGAGAAACACCAATTTTTGCATAGGCACAGTCAATACCATCTAAGCTTGTGCCGCTCATCACTCCTATAACGTTATAGTTTTTTTGTCCCATTGGTCTAAATCTATTGAGAAAAAGGCAAGAAACAAGTATCTTTGTATAGATTTTTTAGATAATTCTTAATAATTCAAACACGATGGATTTTAGCTTAACAGAAGAACATATAATGATACGCGATGCGGCTCGCGATTTTGCCCGTACAGAATTACTTCCTGGCGTTATTGAACGTGATAACATCCAGCAGTTTCCTGATGAACTCGTTAAAAAAATGGGTGACTTAGGTTTTATGGGTATTATGACAGATCCCAAATATGGTGGAGCTGGTATGGATGCTACTTCTTACGTACTTGTTATGGAGGAATTATCTAAAATTGACGCCTCTGCCTCTGTTATAGTTTCTGTAAACAACTCTTTAGTTTGTTACGGTCTTGAAGCTTATGCTAGCGAAGAGCAAAAACAAAAATACTTAACTAAACTTGCTACTGGTGAGATGGTAGGTGCTTTTTGTCTTTCTGAACCAGAAGCTGGATCTGATGCAACATCACAAGCCACTACAGCAATAGATAAAGGAGACCACTACGTAATTAACGGTACAAAAAACTGGATCACTAATGGTGGTCGCGCAGATGTTTACTTAGTAATTGCACAAACGGATAGAGAAAAAGGTCACCGAGGAATCAATGCTTTTATCGTAGAGAAAGGCATGGAAGGTTTTGAAGTAGGACCTAAAGAAGATAAATTAGGAATACGCGGTAGTGATACACACACACTACAGTTTAACGACGTGAAAGTTCCTAAAGAAAATAGAATAGGAGAAGATGGTTTTGGATTTAAATTTGCGATGAAAACTCTTTCTGGTGGACGTATCGGTATTGCTGCACAAGCATTAGGTATTGCATCTGGAGCTTATGAGCTTGCTCTTAAATACTCTAAGGAACGTAAAGCCTTTGGCACAGAAATCTGTAATCACCAGGCTATCGCTTTTAAACTAGCAGATATGTATGTGGAGATTGAAGCTGCACGTCACCTAGTGATGAAAGCTGCATGGGATAAAGATCAAGGGAACAACTACGATATGTCTAGTGCAATGGCTAAGCTTTATGCTTCAAAAGTAGCGATGGAACAATCTGTAGAAGCTGTACAAATACACGGTGGTAACGGATTTGTAAAAGAATACCATGTAGAGCGCCTTATGCGTGATGCTAAGATTACTCAGATTTACGAAGGAACAAGTGAGATCCAAAAAATCGTAATCTCAAGAGGAGTTATCAAAGGATAAAATCTTCCAATATAGATCAACAAAAAATGCGGCAATTGCCGCATTTTTTATTTTATATAATATCACTTTACTATCTAAGCTTCCAGCCACTAGTGCTTGTACTCGCTTCAAGTCTATCCTCTACTCCATCCTCAAGCTCAGGAAAGAAATTAATACCTGTGAGTTGCTCAATCTGATCTACAGAGGTTACAAATGTTTTTAATGACTTCTTTGATGCCGAGTGGTTCATTAAGAAAGCAATCATTTTTACATCACCTCCTGATTGATCATAGACGATTTTATAAAACGATTCTGGAACAGTCACTTCTTCTGTTCCTATAGCTCCCATTTTATCTTTCAGAATCCCTCCGGTTACCACATAGACACCGTCATACTTTTTTGCCCAATAGCGTACTTGCTGCTCTAGTTCGTTCCATATACCTGCATTAAAATCATGTCGCTGCGGACTTATATTACTTGTCAAGAACGTCTCGTCATAAGCCGCCTTGCTAAACTCTCTATCTCCAGCCGGACACAGGTGCCCTCTATCATAGCCAGATTTCTTATAATTACGCCAGTGAGCAGACTTTGTTCCCACCTTAGGATCTACTTCAAAGTAAGGGCGTTTAAAATCGGCATTTACGATGTGCTCTTTTTTAAGCTCATAAGCCACCCACTCTGCTTGTTCATCTTTCTCGCTATAACTAAGGGAGTAATAATTATGATGTACAATCTGCCCCGTAGTTGACGTAGGCAAAAAGTAAGTGTTAGTAGTAGATTTAGGCTGCTTTCCTTCCTCCACAACTGGCGCATCAATAGCTTGATGAGCATAATTTTCAAATATGTACCACCCTAGTGTAAATAACAGTACTAGTAACGGATAGGTGTATTTTCTTTTCATTCTTATTAGTATAGAACTACAAAGTAATGGATTTACAATTTATCAAGTAGAGCAATAGCTTCTGAATATTTATAATGTGAGGGATTTGAAGCAATATCTCTAAGTAATAATTCCACGTTATTCTCATCTTCAAATTTTAAATACACTAAGGCCTCAAACCAAGTTGCTTTTTCTGCATCAAGAGAATCGCTATTTTTCAGTTTTTCCAACTGCTTTATAGCTTCAGATAGCTGACCTTTCTCTGAATAGATAAGTCCTTTATAAATGTAGCTAAGGGGGTCTACATGCTCAGAAGTGTTTATGTAGGCATTCAAGTTTTCAAGAGCAATATCTATGTCACCAGCTTTAAAACTTTTTTCTATCTGAGAAAGCAAATTCACATCTACAGAACGCGTTGTAAATGAAGGAAGATCATTCTCACTATAAAAAGCAGTATACAAATCGAGATTACTTTTCTTAGAGTAAAAAAAATAAATTCCCATACATAGCATTATAATAGCTGCCGTACTCGTTATGAAATAAGCAATCCTACTACTTCTATTTTTTGAAAAATTCTTGGCTTTGTAAAGACTATTAACTTCTTCAATACGTTCTCGGATTTCTTTTTCCGATAATAGTGAAACGTTTGTATTTAAGTCAATGTCTTGAGATTTTGAGTTATCGTAGAATTTATCATTAAGATAGAGATTAATATCTTCTATTAACAACACTTCTTCATACAAGGTTATATCTGCACTCATTTTATTTTCAAATGCAAGTTCCTGTTCTGGAGTCATCATTCCCCCTAAGTATTGTTCTATTTCAGGCTCTAGATTTTCTTCCATTACTAACTTAAATTTTTAAATCTCACATCATTCTTAATAAGATCTTTGAGTCTCTTCTTACACTTAAACATACGCTGAAAAGCTACATTCTCTGATGAGTAATTAAATTTCCTTACAATCTCATCATAAGATACCTTTTGGAAATAATCTTTTAAGAGTTCTCTGCAGTTTTCTGAAAGTTCTTGAATTTTTTCTTCAAACAAATTCCAACGTTCTTCATTCTCATACGACTCTGCAATTGTATCTTCTTCTCTGGTTAGTGCTATAACTTCATCGTTTCTTACCCATCTTTTTTTCGAATTAAGCGCTTTGCGCCAAAGATTTTTACAAATAGTAAAGAAGTAAGCCTCAAATGAAGATTTAATTTCTATATCACTATTTCTCAGTTTAATAGTGAGCTGATATAAAGCTTCTTGAAATATTTCTTCACATTCTTCTTGCGAGCCATTATTTTTTAAAATGAAATACCTTACTTTAGAAAAAATTCTGTCATAGATACTAAGAATAACAGATTGATCTCCAGACAAAAGGCCGTCTAAATATTCTTGATTAGAAAGGAGTGACATAAATATTCTAAGAAGTTTCGGGTAAGATTTTAGTTAACAAGGAACTTATTTACATAATTAAACAAATAATAAATTATGAACATGAAAACTTTTATTATCACCACAACGATTATGATTACTTTTTTATTAAGGCCAATTTCACTTATCAAAAATCACACGGAGCCCAAAATCACTGGAAATGTATTTACTACAAACACCTTCTATGATTGTAATTCTGGAAATTTTGGGGTAACAGTTACTTGGAATCCATTTTTGAAAGAATTCCAAAAAACAAGTATACGTAATAGTTACATACAATATGGTTTAAATACTAATATGATTCCAGTAAGTATATCAAATCCAAATATTGAGTATTGGAATTTTAACTTAGACAACATGAGTCCCGGCATGATTCCGCCAGGAACTCAGTGTAAGACGACAGTAATTATTGTCAAATTAGAAGAAGACAAAGAAGATGGAGATATTGAAGAGGTGGAATATGATTCTAGTAAAGGTGACCATTAAAAATCACTGTATTTGAAATATTTATTTACTCTTTTTTGTCTGTTAACACTACAAGTTAGCTCTCAAAATTTCGCAGTTTACAAACAAATTATTGGCACTAATAAATCTATTGACATTAAAATAATGTCAATAGATTCATTAGTACAGATTGAATCAAAAAATAAAGAAAGTTCAGATTATTTTAGAATATCAGATTCTTTTGTGGTTTGGCTCTACAGGAAAAACAGATTAGAAAAAAGCTTATCAACTCTTTTAAAATTAATCGAAAACACTCCGCCTTCTGATAAAAGAGTACTCGAACAAAGACGATTTCAAAGCAGTACGATTTACAGGAGATCAGGAAATTATAATGCAAGTATTCTTACGCTGAAATCTATTATAAAAGAAAAAAATTATGACGGCTATTACTTAAAAGCACTATATCGGATTGCTGATGATTATAATGAAATAGGAGACTACCAAACTTCTATGATATATTATAACCTTTCAGAAATAGAGTTACATAACATTTGTGACTATGATAAATTAATAAAAAATACTATTTACTCTACTTATACTTATAATAAAATTAGCGGAGAAACTGCAAGATCAGAAATTGAACGTAAACTTCTCATAGCCGATTCTTTATCAATACACTACACACCTTCTACCAGGAATTTATATAGACTAAATTTAGTTCTTGGTAACTTTTACACCGCTTACGAAAACCGAAATATTCAGAAAGGTGAACCTTATTTATTAAAAGCAATTGATTTAGCAAAAAAAATAAAAGATTCTAGTTTTATTGCCCAAGCTTATATGAGTTATGGTACAATTTTAGACATTGAGTCACCAGAAAAAAGTATTCATAACCTCGAGGAAGCTCTAAAATACGTAGACCAAAATGACTACAATCAACGCAGTGTTATTTACGCAAATCTTGGTCTCAACCAAGCTAGGTTAGGGAATTATGACCAATCTATT
This sequence comes from Dokdonia sp. Asnod3-C12, assembly GCF_045063975.1. Classification (NCBI taxonomy): domain Bacteria; kingdom Pseudomonadati; phylum Bacteroidota; class Flavobacteriia; order Flavobacteriales; family Flavobacteriaceae; genus Dokdonia; species Dokdonia sp. Asnod3-C12. The sequence goes on along the minus strand of NZ_JBEFNY010000003.1, from coordinate 2,196,219 downwards.
AAATCACAAGTTAAAGCAATAGAATTGGCTTTAAATGAAAGTCTTCAATATTTAGATAATAAAGAAATTTACAACTTACTTTCTATTGAAAAATCTACTTTTAATTTGAAGACCACCCTCTCTAATCTAGCAGAAACATACTATTTGAGATATTTAAAGAGTAAAAACAAAATAGATTTAAATACCTCTATTCAGTTCTTCAAATACTCAGATCGCATTATTGACAACTATTTTAATAGTGATGTAAGTATACAATCAAAACTTTTATGGAGAGAACAAGCAGCACTAATTTATAGCAGAGCCATACGATCTTGCTTTACAGCAAATGATCTAGAAAGCGCTTTTTTATTTATGGAGAAAAGTAAAGCTTTGCTTCTTTATGAAGAAAGAGCAAATTTAAAGGAATTACAATCTTCAAATATTCCAGATTTTATTTTAAAAAAGCGAAGACTATGGAAATCACAGATCAACCGTTTGGAACGATCTACAGCTATACAAATAGACTCCTTAAAAAAAACGATTGTATTGCAAGACAGCCTAGACTGGATTCATAAAGAGATTATTAAAAGCAATCTATATCCAAAGGATAGTCTGACTACTAATTTTTCATTTTATACGATTGCAGGAACACAAAAATCATTAAATAAGGATGAAGCAATACTAACTTATCATATTTCGGCAGATAATGGTTTTGGTCTAGCGCCAAATACAGAAACGGGGTATGGTATCCTTATCATGAGTAAAGAAAAACTCATCTTTGAAATTAATGACCTTAGTATTTTAAAGGATTTATCTAATAGCTTCTTGAAGAAATTAAGAGTCAAACAACAAACAACAATCGATTTCAAAGAATTTCAAAACGTATCAATATCACTTTATGATAAAATTATTCCTGAGCAAATAAGAACTCACCTAAAGGATAAACATCTTACCATCATTCCAGACAGATACTTGAACACGCTACCCTTTGAGGCTCTAGTGACGAGTCCGGTAGAGCAACCAGTGCAGTATCTCATAGAAGATAACGAGATTCATTACTTATTTAGTGTAGCTTTTAACAAACTGAATAGAGAAAAAGCCCATACTCCTACAACGACAGATAATCTTAACGCGTTTGCTCCCGTACGATTTCAAAATATGCCATCACTTGAAAATTCTGAACGTGAAATTGAAATGATTGACAATCATATAAATAGCACATTGTTTTCAGGAACTAATGCATCTACTACAAATTTCATAAACACTGTTGACAAATCAAAAATACTACACCTAGCTACACACGCGAGTTCAGACAATGATGATCCTTGGATACAGTTTTCTGATGATAAGATTTATCTTGACCAATTAAGTGCACTCCCTAATAATGCATCATTAGTAGTATTAAGCGCTTGTGAGACTACTACTGGAGAGATTGCTGCTGGAGAAGGCATTTTAAGTCTTGCCAGAGGATTCTTTCATGGAGGAACGCAAGGGACACTATCCTCTTTATGGAAAGTAGATGACAAAGCAACCTACCAATTAATGGATGCCTTTTATGAACATCTAAGTAAGGGAAAAACAAAATCTTCGGCATTGCGAGAGGCAAAATTAACATACCTAGCTACCCACTCTGGATCAGAACTTTCTCCCTATTACTGGTCCTCATTTATATTAACTGGAGCTATTGATCCTGTGCCATTAAGCAACAATAACTGGAGATATTATGTGCTATGTAGTATTATAATTACAGTAGTTATAAGTGTTATGCTTTCGCGAAAGCGCAACAAAAATTAACCTTGAAAGATTCCACGTATTTGATAAAAAAAACGCTCTAATAGCCTTAGATCTTTTGTTATCACCGCTGCAGTCCCTCTCATCTCACTTTGGAATGGAATTTCTTTCCCATACGTAGTTATAAGCTTTTCTTCTAAGATAACATCTACAAGGTAATTACCTTCTCTATCTGTAACTGCAGAGATTTTATCAACAGAACTAGTTAACTTCCCATATTCATTCTCTGGAAATTTCTCAAGTTCCAAGAACACCTTTTGACCAATGGCGAGCTTCCCTGAATTGAGTGCTGGGATCTTCAGCTTAGCAATATGCCTTTTATTATCACTCGGAATTATAGTAAAAATCAAATCGTCTGGTCGCACCTGTTGATTAATACTCCAGAAATCTAAAAAAGATACAGTACCTTCTATTTCTGATCTCAACACATAGGTGGACTCCCAATCGTAAATCGCTTTCTTAAGTTGATTAAATGATTGAATAGTGCTTCTTAACAGTCTTATATCTTCACCCGATTGGTTTGTTTTTTCTATCTCAAAACTACTAATAGTGGTTGATTGCGTTTCTCGCAATTGTGAGATACTATTTCTTAAAGCATTATAATTCCGCTTAGACTGGAGGTACACAAGTTCCTTTTGTTCAAATTCTTGTAATGAAATAACTCCTTTATTAAAAAGGTCTTTATGACGCTTGTAATCTGATTCTTGGTACCTTAATTCCTTTTTCTGAATAGATTGTTGCGTATATAAATTTGACAATCTAGATCTAATTTCTACTTGAGTTAATCGCTGGTTTACTTGTTTATTACTAAATGGCTTGAGTGTACGATTACGATCATAAGCAATATAATTATTTTCAAAAGTGGCATATCTACCATCTACTTCTCCCAAGAACAGCAATGGAATCTCATTAATGGGAAAATCAAAACGCTCCTTTGTAAATGACAGTGTATCGATAATACTTTTTATGTATAAGATATCTTGATAATTTGCTGTATTTTCAATTACGGCGAGGTCTTGAGACTGAGTTACAGTATCTGCATTTGAAACTAATATGTGTTTGAGCTTACCGCCTACTTGTGCATATTCCTTTTGTGGTGGCATTTCTGTAGTTACTAATACGCCAGCTTCTATAACATCTGGATACTTGATTACCCAACTCAGCACAAAAAATAAAAGTAATACTATTAACATAAGCGTATTACCCCATCTGATCATCCAGTTAGGTACTGCTGTCAAGATATCTTGAACCGCTTCACTTCGTATGTTTGATTGTATCTCTGGCATCTTAACTTCCTAGTTCAAGTTGGTTTTTTACTAAATGAAAATAGTTTGCTCGCTGGTTTACTAGCTCCTGGTGTGTACCTTGTTCTACAATTTTTCCTTGATCTAGTACCAGTATTTGATCTGCATTCTTTACCGTACTCAATCTATGAGCAATCACCACGGCCGTTTTCCCTTTTAAAAAAGTATTGAGGTTCTCCATTATTACTTTTTCATTATTTGCATCTAAGGCGGAGGTTGCCTCGTCAAAGAAGAGATAATCTGGATCTTTATATATTGCCCGCGCAATAAGTAAACGTTGCTTCTGTCCTGTGCTTAAACCTACACCTTCCATCCCTATTTTAGTATTTAAGCCAAGAGGGAGCCCATTAATATAATCTTGAATATTTGCTAGATGAATGGCTTTTTTTAATTTCTCACGATCTATTTGATCTTCTCCTACTGCGATATTATGAGCTATCGTATCATTAAAAATATATCCTTCTTGCATCACTACTCCACAGTGAGATCTCCACGTTCTATTTGCCACATCTTGTAGGCTATGTGATCCTAAATGAATCGTTCCCGCAATAGGGTCATAGAACTTCAATAGAAGTTTCATTAAAGTAGTTTTACCACTCCCACTTGTTCCTACAATTGCTGTCGTTTTATTAGCAGGTATTGTTAAGGTAAGCCCCTTAAGAACAAGTTCAGATGTCCCAACATACCTAAAATCTACAGTGTCTAAATCAAATCCAGACGTCCCTGTTAGGTTTGTAATTTGATTAACAGATATCTTATCCTCTTCTTCTTTGTTATGAATCTCTGCTAGTCTATCTATAGAAATTCTCGCATCTTGTACCTGGCGTATAAAATTTATAAACTGCTGTATAGGGCTATTAAGTTGTCCTACTATGTAAGTAATGGCTAGCATCATTCCTAGCGTGATATCACCCTTTATCACTAAGGTAGCAGAAAAGACCGTGATCAATATATTTTTAAGCTCATTAATAAGTCCGGAACCTACACTTTGATATTGTTCTAAGGCTAGATTTTTTATGGACACATTAAATAATTTTGCCTGTACGTGCTCCCATTGCCAGCGTTTTTGCTTTTCTGCATTGTGGAGTTTAATCTCTTGCATTCCATTGATGAGCTCAATCACCTTGCTTTGCTCTGCACTTACGTGTGAAAATCTTTTGTAATCTAACTCTTTTCTCTTTTTAAGAAAGACTAATATCCACCCAAAATAGAATACACTGCCTACTAAGAAAATTCCAAATATCTGACCACTATAATATGCAAGCACAAAACTGAACACGATAAAGTTAATTGCAGAAAATAGCACGTTTAGGGATGAAGTAGTGAGTAAGCTCTCAATACGCTGGTGATCATTAATACGCTGCATAATGTCTCCAGTCATTTTTGTGTCAAAAAATGCGATAGGAAGATTCATTAATTTAATAAAGAAATCTGATATTAAGGAGATATTGATACGCGTACTTAGATGAAGGAGTATCCAACTTCGTATAATCTCAATGCTACTTCTCCCAATAAATAGGGCTACTTGTGCAAATAGAATAAGATACACGAAATTAATATCTTGATTTTGTATCCCTACATCTACAATACTCTGGGTAAGAAATGGGACTACGAGCTGCAGCAAACTTCCTGCACCTAATCCAATGATGAGTTGAACTATAAATTTTTTATATCTAATGAGGTATTGAAAAAGAAATGCAAATCCAAACTTCTTTTTCTCCTCTTCTAGATCTTCGCTTTGGTATTCTTTTATTTTTGGAGTGGGTTCTATAAGTAAAGCAATTCCTTCTACATCTTTTTGCTTTGCGTTTACCCCAATCCAACGCTCTAGAAACTCTGATTCGTTGTATGTGATTAGACCGTGTGCAGGATCTGAAACATAGTATTTGTCCTTTTTAATTTTATAAAGAACTACGTAGTGATCATTGTTCCAGTGCAAAATACTAGGCAGATCAGCTTTTTTTAGAACTTCTACATTGAGTTTTACCCCTAAGGTTCTAAATCCAATATGTTCAGCAGTATTACTAATATTTAATAATGAGCTTCCCTCGCGTGTGGTCTCGCTAAGACCTCGCAACTCTCCAATAGAAAATTGATAACCGTAGTGTTTTGCGATAATACGCAAGCACGTAGGGCCGCAATCTTTTGTGTCTGGTTGTTTGTAAAAAGGGAATTTCGACATTTTTTTAAACGAGATAGATTAAAAACAGGTCATTTTTGGAAATGACCTGTTTAATTATAATGATATTATTATTTCATTATTGGTGGTCTACCCCCATCTCCTGGTCCTATTGGCCCAGTACCACCACCTCCTCCAGTAGGGTTCTCTTCGAAGCAAACACCTACCGACCAGTAACCGCCTACGGTGATACACGCTATTTCATTTGTAATATGGATATAAACTTCAACACCTCCATTAATCTCTTTCTGCTCATTCTTGGTTAAGCCTTGAGCGCCTTCTAAATTTAGAATTGATTTTAACATACTATAAAATTTAATAATTAATTTACCGTGAACATTTTGAGACACTCACAGTGTGTGTCTATTCTTGCAAGAATGTTTTGAGAGTCCAGTGACCGCTGGGCTCTTTTTTATTTTAATTATACAGAAACCGTGACTGGCTCCTCTTCTTTTTGCTCCTTTAAGTAATTTATAAATAGGGGGACATCCTCATACCTGTAGTGTTTCCTAGACAACTTAGAGCCATTAATAAGTGTTTCTGGAGTATAATTTATACCATTCAAGCTTATTAGCCTGCGATGCTCATTAAGAATACTTTCAAATGAATGTAACATCGAGTTACTTTCTCCATGAGTCGCTTTCCATAGATCTAAATCTTTAATAGAAAACCAATCCTTAAGAGCCTCAAAAGCTTTAGAGCGATCTTTTTTATAGAATTCTATAATTCTTTTTGAAATGATTGTACTTGGATTAGTGCTATCATCAGGTGTACTGAATATAAATTGCACTCCAATATCCTCAGGAAATTGCGACAATAAGGTATCATAGGCTTCAAACGCCTCAGTACAAAAACCACATAGAAGATTTGTATATGCCGTAAGCTGCAATATGCCCTCCCTATTACCAAAAAAGATTTGAGAATCCTCTTTCAATACCTCGAGACCTTCAATTTTATTCTCTTTAATAATAGCGTCTAAAACTGACACATCACGCTTAAGGATTAAATAGTCTTTTTGAACTTCACTAAGTAACTTCTTACTTTCAAGTATTGGCTTTACCCCAAGCCAAGCCATACTGACTAATGTGGTTAAGAGTAACCCACTAACCGTGTACGATAAGGAAAAATCCCATCCTGAAAATGAAATACCCAAAACTGTAAATTGTAATAGTAATACCGCAGCTATGCCTAAGCAAAGCAAACACCAACTTTTTAAAACTACCGCTTGTGTATATAGGGTATATATGATTATTGGTAAGGACAAAAAGGCGATCACAAAAAATGCACTAGTACTTACCCCTAAGATTGCACTACTAACTGTAATACTTAAAAAGTACATTAATGATAAATCGCCTAGTCCTAAACCTCTATAAAATTTTCCTTTTGTACTATTTATAACAGTACCACACCCCTTTACATCAGAGGTAATTGCACCGCAAACTTTTGCGACAATTGGATTTCCCGCACCTTCTACCTCCTTAACAACTAAGTAGCTAATTCCAAGACCGCAAAGGCTTAACGCTATATAGATATTAGATACTAGACTAACTTCTTGAAAACTATAAATTCCCAAAATAAGAAGTATAAATAATACTACATAGAGCCTTTCTCTTGGCACATGATATTGATTTTTTGAAGATATATTTTCAGGAACTTCAATCGCTATGATAGTCCCCGTCCATAAATTTTTAAATTCATCAACCTTAAATTTCTTTGTTTTTCCTGAATCAAAGGTTATATGAATTTTTGATCTTTCTTGATGTACTAGTACTAGTTCATTATTACCTTCTAAATGAATGAGTGCCAAGAATGATGAGGGAAGTTGAGTTAATGCATCATGGGGGACATTTGCAGCAACATTTTCAATACCAAAATAATCAAGAGAATCGGTTATAGATTTAAGACTTGGGTAATCTGTGTGCGATAATAATTGTAAATGTAGATCTTGCTTATTAACACTGGTAATTGCAGCTTTTTTCAGGAGTTTCAAGAGAAGATCAGTCATACTTTTATCATTGGATATACAAGTATGTTATTCAATAATGAAAATCTTACCCCAAAAAAAATAAAAATTTTAACTTTTCACATCCAGCGCATCTCTTAGCGCATTCCCCACGAGCATAAAAGCCATAACGAGTAGCATGATTGCTACACCGGGAATGAGTGCAAGATAAGGTTTCCCTAGAATGATGTAGCTATAGTGGTCTTTAATCATCGCTCCCCAGCTAGGCGTAGGCGGTTGAGCACCTATCCCGAGGAAGCTCAAACCGCTTTCTATTAAGATGGCTCCAGCAAAATTTGCTGCAGAGATCACGATAAGTGGCGCGATCACATTAGGCAATATATGCTTGATGATGATTCGTCCATCTGTATAACCTAGCGCTCTCGCTGCGGTTACATATTGCATTTGTTTTACTCCCATTACTTGACCTCGTACTACACGGGCTACCTCAACCCACATGGTTAAGCCTACAGCAATAAAAACCTGCCAATACCCCTTTCCTAAAGCTAGGGTTATAGCAATTACAAGTAATAATGTAGGTATAGACCAGGTCACGTTAATCACCCACATGATTGCAGCATCAATCTTTCCTCCAAAATACCCTGCAAGTGACCCCATAAGTAAGCCTATGAGAAGCGAAATAAATACAGCAACAAATCCTATAGAGAAGGAAATACGCGCACCTATAAGCATACGACTTAGTAAGTCCCGACCATACTTATCTGTACCTAACAAAAATGTACGTGAGGAGATATTCGCTTTCGCGAAAGCGTTATAATCCTTAATACCATCTACTTCCAGCGTTTTAGGCATTCCTTCTACTCCATCGCCTACATACTGGATGTAAGAAATACTACTTTCTGAAATGGTATACGAAGTAACAGGAATCTCTGTACTCGCATTCTTACTGCCAGAAAACCATTTTGAAAAGAAACTTTGACTTGCATCAACCTGAGCGGGTATGGTGAGTATATCTACCGTAAATCCTGGGCCTTGAGAGTGAATAGAGAGGTGCATTTGATTTGCGTTCTCACTACTATCTGGTGCGATCACATAGGCAAACAATGCTGCAAGACCACACAACACAATATATAGTAAACTCAAAACGCCCCAAAAATTCTTTTTGAATTTTTGGAGCGCTAAGCCTGTTAAAGAATTTGCTCGTTGCGACATTAATTAATCTTTTATCGCAGCAAGTTTATCTTTTCTTATATTATTTATTTTGAGATCCTTAAGCACATTTAATGCCTCTTCTACATAAGCATCTTTGGCTAAATTCTTGTGCCAGCGATCACGCTTTTCCTTTAAAATAGTATCACTTTCAAAAAGCTTCTGCTCATAAGGAAGTGACTTGTATGATAGCTTCGTATCATAATCATCTATCGCATCAAATTTCTTTGCAAACTCCTCACTTTGCGCGAGACGCTCCTTGTATTTTGAATAATTAAGTGACCATTGTTGATCATCTCTACGATCTTTAATCCACTTAGCATAATCATCTACTAGTTGTAAATGCTCGCTTTTAGACATACGTTGTACACTGTTTTCGATAGTTTCATCAAAATCTACATAACCATCCCACACGTCATAACTTGCAGCTTTTATTTTATCCCAAGGAAGCGGGTTTTCTTGATCACGCTCTCCTATGTCGATATACTTAAAACGATCCGGAACCACTACATCACTCTTCACTCCTTCTAGCTGAGTAGACCCACCATTTACACGGTAGAATTTCTGCGTAGTCAACTTAAGAGCTCCAAGATCTCCATAAGGGTTTTTACGTAAGTACTGGTTAAGGTCTGCAACATTTTGCACAGTTCCCTTCCCGTATGTTTGTTTACCTCCTATGATGATTGCTCGTTTATAATCTTGCATTGCTGCTGCGAGAATCTCACTTGCAGAAGCAGATATTTCATTTACAAGAATCACAAGTGGTCCATCCCATAAAATAGAAGAATCTGCATCTTCAAGTACTTCTGGCTCATCGCCACTAGAAGCTACTTGCACAATAGGTCCATCTTTAATAAATAATCCAGCAATGTCTACTACTGTTTTTAGAGATCCTCCTCCGTTATTTCTAAGGTCGATAACTAGACCTTCCATTCCTTCTTCTTTAAGACGCTCTATTTCTTTCTTTACATCACTTGCAGCGTTCTTCTCTTTGTAATCATCCATCGTAAAGTAAAACTTAGGAAGATTTACAATACCATACTTTTTACCATCTTTTTCAACCTCGGCAGATTTTGCATAGGTTTCTTCGAGCTCAACAATATCTCTTTCTATAGTAATATTCTGCGTGCTTCCGTCTAGTTTTGTTTTTACAGTAAGAATCACCTTAGTTCCTTTAGGCCCCTTGATATATTCTATTGCATCTTGTAAACGCATCCCCACAATGCTAATAGCATCTTTCTCGTCTTCTTGACGCACTTTCATAATAACATCACCCTCGCGCAGCTCATCACCTCTCCATGCTGGACCTCCAGAAATAACATCTGTAATTTTTATCTCTCCGTTTTTCTTTTGAAGTCTCGCACCTATTCCTTGAAACTGACCACTCATTTGAGTATCAAAACGATCTTTTGCTACAGGAGCAAAGTAATATGTGTGAGGATCAAATTCCTCCACTACTGCGTTCAAGAATATTGCAAAGTAATCTTGACGTTCTAGTTCATCTGTAAATTCAAAAAACTCCTTTGTATTATCCTTTACTTCATTTCTAGCCTTTAGCTCTAATGCTTCGTCACTAAGAATCTCCTTTGGCTCATCTGCAGCAACCTCTTCTTCACCTTCTTCAGGTGTTTTTTCTTGCTCTTCCTTTTTGTCAAAATAAGAACTCAATGCATTGAGTTTTAATTGCTGTCTCCAGCGATTTTTAAGCTCTTTCTTATTTTTTGCAAAGGGTTGCTTTTCATAATCTGTATCTAAGATTTCATCTTCGGTAAAGTCAAATGGCTTTTCTAGCAAGTCTGCTTGAATCTCATTTGCTTCCTTCGTACGCTCCATAAGACGTGAGTAAGTAAGATCAAAGAACGTCAAGTCCTTATCTCTAATAGCATCATCTATTTTATCCTTATACTTCTCAAATTCCTCAATATCTTTTTTGTAAAAGAAACGGCGATATGGATCTAATGCATCTATGTAATCATCAAACACCGCTGCAGAGAATTCGTCATTAATATCTTTTGCATCATAATGACCTCTCTCAAGTAAATAAGAAATAAGATCAAGTAATGTCTTATCCTTATCTGGATCATCAAATGACTTTGTAGTAAAGCTGCAACTCGCTACCGAGAAGAGGAGTACTACTGCGATTAATTTTAAATTCCTTTTCATAAAATCTTTTATTTGCATGTAACTAGCAATGTACATTAAAAATTGTGCCACGATAAGATTAACCTTCGTAATCTTTTGTTAAACCCGACTGTCGCTCGAATTGAAGTACAATTTACGTATTTTCGTGCTTAGTTTACAACTCCTCTTATGAACAATAAACCATTAATACTTGTTACCAACGATGACGGTATTACCGCTCCCGGAATACGCAACCTTATAGATGTAATGATTACCATAGGTGATGTTATTGTTGTAGCGCCAGATAGCCCGCAGAGTGGCATGGGACACGCCATTACCATAAACGATACACTTTACTGTGACCCTGTAAAACTCGATTCTGCGGCGACACATAAAGAATACACATGCTCTGGAACTCCAGCAGATTGTGTAAAACTTGCAAACCAGCAGATTGTACCTCGCAGGCCAGACATCTGTGTGAGCGGCATAAATCACGGCAGCAACTCCAGCATCAATGTAATTTATAGTGGTACGATGAGCGCAGCAGTAGAAGCTGGTGTAGAAGGCATCCCAGCAATAGGATTTTCACTATTAGACTACAGTCACGATGCCGATTTTGAGCCTGCAAAAAAATATGTGGAGCGTATAACTCGCCAAGTATTAAAAAATGGACTTCCTAAGGGAATTGTTTTAAATGTAAATATCCCAAAACTACCAGCAGCCGAAATTAAAGGTACTAAGGTATGCCGTCAAGCAAAAGCGCAATGGGTAGAAGATTTTGACAAGCGCACTAACCCTATGGGCAGAGATTACTACTGGCTCACTGGTGAGTTTGTAAATCAAGACAAGGGAGAAGACACTGATGAGTGGGCACTATCTCAAGGATATGTATCTGTTGTGCCAGTGCAATTTGACCTCACGGCGCATCACTTTTTACAAGAATTAAATGAGTGGGAAGACTAGTCTAAAGTTTACAAAGCAATCGTAACTTTGAAACGCATCAATATCTTTCTATAGCTTGAGGTTGAGAATTCCGCTTTCGCGAAAATTTTAAAACGATAAGCATATTTGTAAAGAATTCAAATTTTGGCGAAAGCCGAAACATTACATATGAAAAAAGACATCATTATAGGGATTGTAGTTGGACTCATTGCAAACGCAATAGGTGTACTGTTGTTTTCTCTGTACATAGGAAGCACACAAGACCGAACTATCACAAACGTACTTCAAACTGCAGTGTCTGAAGGTCGCTTAGGCAAAATTATGGCAATAGGTGCCGTTCTTAATCTGCTTGCGTTTTTTATGATGCTTAGACAAGGACAAGATGCGAGAGCGAGAGGCGTTCTTCTTGCTACGATTACTATTGCATTTGTAACAATGATATTAATGTTTACCTAATGAAATATTACATTCTTGCAGGCGAGGCCAGTGGTGATTTACATGGTGCAAACCTTATGAAATCATTGTATAAAGAGGATCCAGAGGCAGATATACGCTTTTGGGGTGGTGATCTCATGCAGGAAGTAGGTGGCACTCTTGTGACACATTACAAAGAGCGTGCTTTTATGGGCTTTATGGAGGTTGTCATAAACTTGCGTAAGATCACAGGTCTTATTAAAGATTGTAAGAGAGATATTGCCCGTTTTGAACCAGATGCGCTCATACTTATAGATAACTCTGGTTTTAACTTGCGCATTGCAGAGTGGGCAAAACCATTAGGTGTTACTACGCACTATTATATAAGTCCGCAGGTATGGGCATCACGCGCTAGTCGTGTTAAAAAGATCAAAGCCTATGTAGATCACATGTATGTGATATTACCTTTTGTAAAGGATTTTTATGACGAGCATGACTACAAAGTATATTTTGTAGGTCATCCACTTCTGGATGCCGTTGCTGGTCGTGAGCAAGCAGATCCAGTTGCTTTTACAAAAGAACACGACCTTGATGAGCGACCTATGATTGCCCTACTTCCAGGAAGTCGTAAACAAGAAATAAGCGCTATGCTAGATGTCATGCTAAGTGTAGTAAATGATTATCCAGACTATCAATTTGTAATCGCTGGAGCGCCGAGCCAAGAGGTATCTTTTTACCAACCTTTCCTTAAAGATTACCCGGTAAAACTAGTGATGAATAAAACCTACGACATCTTAAGTTTTGCAAATGCAGCTTTAATCACTTCTGGTACGGCAACGCTAGAAGCGGCAATTTTTAAAGTACCACAGGTAGTTTGTTACAAAGCAAATGCCGTCTCATACAGTATTGCAAAACGCATTATCAAAACAAAATACATCTCCCTAGTAAATCTTATTATGGACCGAGAGGTGGTAAAAGAATTAATTCAAGGGGATCTCAATACAGCACAATTAAAAAAGGAACTTGACAAGATTACTAATGATGATTATCGTGCCACTCTTTTTGAGGACTATTTTGCGCTTGAGAAAAAATTAGGTGGAGCTGGAGCAAGTCAAAAAACTGCATCTCTCATTGTTGCAACTACCAAAGCACAGCTTAGCAATTAGAACACACTAGCCCGTTTATATGAAATACATAGTCACAGTAGTTTCTTTACTTTTTTTACTGACTTCTTGCGGAAGTTCAAAAACAACAACATCTAGAACAAAAACTAGAACTACTGCTAGGGTTAAAGATATAAGTTCATCAAAGACAGACCGCATTATCCAGCAAGCACAAGCCTTTAGTGGTACTCGTTATAAATTTGGCGGTACTACAAGAAAGGGAATGGACTGCTCTGGATTGATTTATACTGCTTTTCAAAAAGAAAATATAGTCTTACCTCGTATCTCCAGACAGATGGCAGAAAGAGGACAGCCTATAAAAGACAAAGAAATCTCTAAGGGTGATTTATTATTTTTTAGAACGAACAAAAGTAGCAAACGCATAAATCATGTGGGACTCGTCACAAAAGTTACTGGCGATGACATTTACTTTATACACGCCACTACCTCAAAAGGTGTTCTTACTTCTAACCTCAATGAGCGTTACTGGAATGACGCATATATCATGGCCAGACGCGTCTTGTAAATTATAATTTGTTATATTACTGACAGTTACACCTTACAAAAGGTTAATTAGTAATATATTGAATAGGATTAACACACCCATTTTAGTAATACTTCTCGCCCTCATTGTTGGGATAATTTGTTATGACGCCTACCGCGCCCCCATGCTTTGGATAGCTATTATTTTATTACTAGCTATTGCGTTACTTTTTCTACTACACAGACTTGCTTTTAAAAGACCTTTGAACGCCATAGCGTTTACCGTAGGTATTTCCATTGTATTTATAACCATAGGCTACTTAACCTCTGAAAGAGCAAACGCTCTAAACAACGAGACGCATTTTACTCACACAAACACTAGCAACCCTAGCACCTTTTTATTCTCTATAGACGAAGTGCTAAAGCCCTCAATGTACCAAGACAAGTATGTTGTTGCATTAAAGAAAATAGATAAAGAAGCTACTTCAGGTAAGGTAATTCTCAATGTCAATAGAGATAGTGTATCGCATCGTCTTCGGGTAGGAGATTGGTATTACACAAGAGCTTTACTCTTACCTGTCCCCAAACCCCAAAACCCATATCAATTTAATTACGGGAGCTATTTTAAAAGAAAACAAATACACGGACAGCTGTCAATCAATAAAAACGAGTTACTTATATCTCAATACACCTCTAGCGGATTGAGGGTGTGGTCATCACGCTTTCGCGAAAGCGTACTAAAAGCAATTCATTCTCATTCATTTACTCGCAACCAGATTGCAGTTATAGATGCACTCGTTCTTGGGCAGAAAAATGGTATAGATAAGCAAATGAGCACTAATTATGCATCTGCTGGAATGATGCATATACTCGCCGTATCGGGCCTACATGTAGGAATTATACTTTTATTGCTACGCTTTATCACCAAACCAATAGCAGACTACAAACTACGATGGCTTCGGTCTATAATTATTATTGCTATGATTTGGGCTTTTGCTTTTATCACTGGATTATCACCCTCTGTATTGAGGGCAGCGACTATGTTTAGCTTTCTTGAGGTAGGACAACAGCTAGGCGGAAAAAGAAAAACTACAGATGCCGTTATGGCTTCTGCCGTACTATTACTTATATACAATCCATTTCTCATACATCAAGTAGGCTTCCAACTTAGTTATCTCGCTGTTATTGGAATTTTATGGATTCAGCCATGGCTGTCTTCTTTTTATACTCCGCGGTATTATATAGATAAGCTTATCTGGGGTATAGCTACGGTTTCAGTAGCTGCTCAGTTAGGCGTGCTACCCTTGAGTTTATTTTACTTCCACCAGTTTCCTGGATTATTTTTTCTATCTAATGTTATCATTATTCCATTTCTAGGAATCATATTAGGCGGTGGTATCCTAGTTGCATTGCTTGCTGTATTAAACATCTTACCAGATGCTTTAGTAACCACGTATGGCTACGCTATAGACCTAATGAATGGATTTATTTTTTGGGTGGCTAGTAAGGAGGCCTTTATCACAAATCACATCACGATAAGTTTTGCATTTCTTATAGGCTTATACCTCTGCATTATTTTTAGTATTTCTTTATTCAAGAAATACAATAACCCCAGACTTGTAGCGGCATCTCTATCAATGGTATTGTTGACCTCTATTATTATTTATGAGAAAAGCAATCCTCCCGATACGCATCTCACTATTTTCAACAAAAGTAAATCTACCATGATAGGTACTTTCCACAACTCCACGCTTAAAATACATAGCACAGACTCATTACACACCATAATTCAAGATAGCAGAGTACGCAACTATAAGGATGGCTTACGTATAGATGAAGTGGCCGTAGAATTCATGCAGAACTATTTTCGCTTTAAGCGAAAAGAAATACTCGTTGTAGATAGCCTTGGTATATACCAATTAGCTAATGCAAATCCAGATTACATACTTCTCACCCAGTCCCCAAAGATTAATATAAATAGACTTACAGAGAGATTTCCGAAAGCTCAAATCATTGCAGATGCATCAAATTACAAAAGCTACATCACTCGATGGAAAACGACTTGTTTAAACAAAAAAATCCCTTTTCATAGTACTTATGAAAAGGGAGCTTATATAATTGAGTGATTTTTTTCTAATTAGGCCATGAGTACTCAAACTCTTCTTGATAGGTTGCCCACTTCTCTTGAGTAGTAATCTCTTTATAATCATCATTACCCACCATCTTCACGTATATTTCTAAACGCTTAGGAGAGTGATAACCTACAATAGGCTGGATATAATTACCTTTTTCGTCAAAGAATACCATACTTGGATACCCCTGAAGCTTAAGAGCCTGTGCAAGTTCGTGCTGACTGTTACGCCCTCTTGATTTTTTAGGATCATGACGCGGGTTAGTATATGTGTTACCTAAGTAATTAATTACTTCTGTACCCTCTGCGTTAAATTTTACCGCGTAGTAGTTTTCATTTATGAAAGCAGCTACATCAGGATTTGCAAAGGTGTTTTTATCTAACATTTTACAAGGCCCACACCATACAGTATAAACATCCATAAAAATCTTTTTAGGCTCTTTTTGTTGGGCAGCAAGCGCCTCATCCATGGTCATCCAGTTAATCTTCTGGGCACTCATAGTTCCCGTCGCAATAAATAGAAGAAGGTATAATACTTTTTTCATTGAATTCTTTCTTTTAGGTATAGTCTGTTTATGTTTCAAATTCTTACAGACAAAAAACGTTCCACAAAATAGGGAACGTTTTTAAATTATACTATTATATGTGCTTAGCGTATACCATGCATCATTTTAATAAGTGTTCTGTTCAATAATAACATTACTACACCTGCTGCTGCTGGTATTACTGTAAATATCAAAAAGAAGATTGCCATTCCATGCTCTTCAACTATAGGATCTATATAACTCCCTGTTATACCTGCTGCAAAGTTTGCAATAAAGTTTGCTACAAACCAGATACCGAACATAAGACCAACAAGTTTTGCTGGTGCAAGTTTACTTACATATGAAAGTCCTACTGGAGATACACATAACTCTCCTAGTGTATGGAATAAATATGCAAGTACTAAAAATACCATGCTCACAGAAGCTGTTTTTGCTCCTAATGGAATTCCCATAGACCCAAAAGAAAGAATACCAAATCCAAGACCTAATAAAATAAGACCAATAGCAAACTTTACTGGTCCGCTAGGGTTGTATTTACTCTTCCATATTTTTGAAAATAAAGGAGCAAATGCAATGATGAAGAATGAGTTTAATATTCCAAACCAAGAAGCAGGAACCTCCGGTGCATCATCTGCAAACTGACGAGATAACATCCAGATTACAATTGCCCAAATAATGACGAAACCTAAACCTAAGATAATGTTTGCGAGTGCAAACTTAGCATAGGTTTGTTTAAATAACATTCCTAGAACCCATGTAATAATAAGCATAGGAACTACTGTGAGTAGTGTATTTACTATTTTAAAAGTCATACCACTACTTCCTTCTAAAACTCTATCTGTATAGTCTGCCGCAAAGATGGTCATAGACCCTCCTGCTTGCTCAAAAGCCCACCAGAAGAATATAGTAAAGAATGCTAGCACACTAATTACAATAAGTCTATCACGAGTAATTTTTGACTTTTCGGCCTCATCTATTACGTCCTCAATAGTATCTGCTGCATTTTCTACACCATCCTCAATCACGTCATCAAGATCACCAGCTTTTTTAGGAGCTAGACCTATCTTTCCAAAAATATCTTGTGCAAAATGAAATTGAAGCATACCTACTAGCATAAAAATACCAGCAAGTCCAAAACCGTAATGCCATCCCACAGATTCTCCAATATAACCACAAAGTAAAATACCTAAAAATGCTCCTGAGTTGATACCCATGTAGAATATGGTATAACCAGCATCCTTTTCTTTACCTTGATCTTTATACAACTGCCCTACCATTGAAGAAATATTCGGCTTAAACATACCGTTTCCTATAATAAGTAGTACAAGTCCAGCATAAAAGAAAAAGTCTGAGCTTATCTCAAATGCCATGGAAGCATGACCCAAAGTCATTAAAAATGCCCCTATAACAACTGCTTTTCTATAACCTGTAATCTTATCTGCTATTAATCCTCCAAGAATAGGAGTTACATAAACAAGTCCAGTATAAAAAGCATACAGCTGTAAAGCCTCTGCTCTTTCCCAGCCCCAGCCGCCATCAATGATAGCCGACACTAGAAATAAAACAAGTAATGCACGCATTCCATAATAAGAAAAACGCTCCCACATTTCTGTAAAAAAGAGAACAAAAAGACCTGAAGGATGCCCTAGCACAGTCTTTTGGTTGGTTTCAGAACCACCGAATCTATATTCCATATTGTATTATTTATTTACTGCTAATATAAGTTGTTTATCTCTAAAGTTTCTCTTTTATGAATTCTGTCATCATTGTATATAAATGAAAACGCGTATTCCCACCATAGATACCGTGGTTTCTATCTGGATAATTGAAGTAATCAAATTGCTTATTGGCTTGTACTAAAGCTTCTACAAGACGTGTAGAGTTTTGCACATGAACATTATCATCCCCACCTCCATGCACAAGTAATAAATCACCTTCCATTTTATCTACATGACTCATAGGAGAGTTGTTATCATACCCACTTGCATTTTCTTGGGGTGTTTGCATGTATCGTTCTGTATAAATAGAATCGTAAAATCTCCATGAAGTAACTGGTGCAACAGCTATAGCCATTTCAAAAGTATCTGCTCCTTGAAAAAGACAGTTAGATGCCATAAAACCTCCATAACTCCATCCCCAGATTCCTGTGCGATTTTCATCTATATATGGACGCTCACTTAATTGTTTAGCTGCTGCTATTTGATCTTGCACTTCATACTTCCCTAATTCCTTCTGAGTGATTTTCTTAAAATCACGCCCTTTTAATCCTGTTCCTCTAGGATCTACACAAACCACGATATAATCGTTTTGAGCAAGCATCTGGAACCAGTAATCATTAGATGTATCCCATTTATTTGCCACGCTCTGCGATCCAGGTCCAGAGTATTGCGTCATAAACAACGGATACTTTTTATTAGGATCAAAGTTTGTAGGCTTGATGATATAAGCATTAAGAGAAACTCCGTTTACGTCAATCTCAAAAAATTCTTTAGGAGAAATATCATAAGTAGCATAAAGCTCCTTGAGATCATTATTATCTTTTATAACACGTATTTGCTTTCCGTCCTTAGCATCGTTAAGTGTAAAACGATAAGGCGTTGTCGTATTTGAATATGTATGGATGAAGTTGCTAAAATTTGCACTAAAATCGGCATCATTTGTTCCTTCCTTTACAGCGAGTGCTTGTTTCTTTTTACCGTTAAGACCTATAGCGTAAACCCCTCGGTTGATTGAACCATTTTCTGAGCTTTGGTAAAATATCCTTTTTGTTTTTGCATCATAACCGTAATATCCTGTCACTTCCCAGTCGCCTGAGGTTACTTGGCTTTTAAGAGTTCCATCTGCATTGTGGTGATACACGTGATTCCATCCATCTTTTTCACTCGTCCAGATAAAGCTGTTATCTTCTAGAAAAGTAAGATTATCTGTTACATCCACGTAAGCCTTATCCGTTTCAAGAACAGCGAGTTTTGTTTGATAGGTAGCCGCATTAAAAAGCGACAATTTCAATGTGTCTTGATGACGATTTAAAGTTTGTACAGAAAGTACGTTTGGATCTTTTGACCAAGATATACGTGGAATATAGTACCCAGCGTTATCACCTAGGTTAATCTCAACATCCTTTGCTTTACGGCTATTTCCGTTATCTAAGTTGTGAAGGCGTAATGTTACTTTTGCATTTGC
Organism: Dokdonia sp. Asnod3-C12; assembly: GCF_045063975.1. Classification (NCBI taxonomy): domain Bacteria; kingdom Pseudomonadati; phylum Bacteroidota; class Flavobacteriia; order Flavobacteriales; family Flavobacteriaceae; genus Dokdonia; species Dokdonia sp. Asnod3-C12. The sequence goes on along the minus strand of NZ_JBEFNY010000003.1, from coordinate 2,176,812 downwards.
CTCACCTGCTTTAGGGTATTTAAAAACTGACTGCGTCTGGTATAATTCTTTGCCATAAATGTCCATAGAGAATTCTGGCACATCTGTTTCGTCAAAACGTATATAAGCTATCTTCTTGCTATCTGCACTCCAATCAAAGGCGCGCACAAAACCAAATTCTTCTTCATAAACCCAATCCGTAATACCGTTTATAATACTATTTTTCTTTCCATCTGTAGTAAGTTGCTGCGTTGTACCTTCTGCGATGTTAAATACATATAAGTTGTTACCCTTTCCGTAAGCAATCATTGTCCCATCAGGAGAAAATGTAGGCTCTTGGATAAGATCGTCTGAAACTTTTGTTAGCTTTCGCGAAAGCGTATTCCAAACATAAAACTCTCCTAGCGTAGATCTTCTAAAGATTGACTGTAGCTTAGTCGCTAGTAACACTTGCTTTTCATCACCGCTAAACTCATAGCTAATAAAATAGTCAAGGCCATCAATATCTGCACTGCTTACCGCTGTACGCACTTTTTCTCCTGTCGCATAGCTATAAATATCTACGCTTCCTGTACGTGTTGCTCTATCAAAGTTTTGAACGGCATACTCTTGTCCGTTTGCCATGGAGTGAATAGACTGGAGTCTCTCTGCACTAAAAGTGCCTTCTTTCCATATATCTTCAAGGGTGATTTGCTTTTTTTGCGCAGTTGCGCTCTGGATTGCCATGAGTAAAATGGCACTCAAAAAGAGTTGTATTTTCATATATAATTGCTAATTCTAGTAATGTATCTCAATTTTACTAAAAATAACGCAAAAACCCCCGTAAAAGCTGTTAAATAGCGCCATATTGTTAAGAAATAAAATCACTAGATTACTTACACAAAGCTAGGTTTACCTCATTCTCAGTATCTTTGACACTTTTATAAATACAGCTTAATGATAAAGGCAATATCAGGATTTTCAAGACTTTCAAAAACGGAGAAAATAGCGTGGCTCACGTCTACCTATTTTGAAAATCCAACACAGGCAACTCAAGTACTATCATCTTACTGGAATGATGATAAAAAACTACAACAGCTACATGACGAGTTTATAGAAAACACCGTTACTAACTACTACTTACCGCTAGGTGTTGCTCCTAACTTTGTTATTAATGACCGTATTTACACCATCCCTATGGCCATTGAGGAGAGCTCTGTGGTGGCTGCCGCAAGTAAAGCGGCAAAATTCTGGCAAGATAGAGGAGGTTTTAAAACTACTGTTTTAGGAACTACAAAAGTAGGACAGGTACACTTCACATATGATGGCGATGCGTCGCTTTTGACTTCATTTTTTGAATCCATCAAGCCACAGTTACTTGCAGATACCGCTGCTATTACAAAAAACATGGAGAAACGTGGAGGTGGCATTAAAGACATCACGCTCGTTAATAAAACCCATGCAGTAGCAGATTACTACCAACTTCATTGCACGTTTGAAACGCTAAATGCAATGGGAGCCAATTTTATAAATAGTTGTCTAGAACAATTTGCAACGACGCTTAAAGCAGGTTTTGAGGCAGAAGCACGCTTTCGCGAAAGCGGTGCAAATCTCTCTGTAATCATGTCTATCTTATCAAACTACGTTCCAGATTGCGTAGTGCGAGCAGAGGTAAATTGCCCAGTAGCTGATCTTTCTGAAAAAAACATAGACGGTGCACAATTTGCTAAAAAATTCATACAAGCAATTTCCATTGCCGAAGAAGAGCCCTACCGCGCAGTGACTCACAACAAAGGGATTATGAACGGTATTGATGCCGTAATTCTTGCCACTGGAAACGATTTTAGAGCTGTAGAAGCTGGCGTACACGCATATGCTGCTAGGGACGGGCAATATAGAAGTCTTACACATGCTAGTGTAGATGATGGGATTTTTAAATTCTGGATTGAGGTACCACTCGCACTAGGAACCGTAGGCGGACTTACAAAATTACATCCGCTGGTAAAGTGGTCTATGGAATTGCTGGAAAATCCATCTGCACAAGAGCTTATGCAAATTGTGGCTGTCGCTGGACTTGCACAGAATTTTGCAGCCTTAAAATCACTTACTACAACAGGAATTCAAGAAGGCCACATGAAAATGCACCTCATGAACATCCTTAATCAAATGGAAGCCACAGACGCCGAAAAACAAGAAACAGTCACTCATTTTAAGACTAACACAGTTACTCATAGTGCTGTTGTTTCTTTCATAGAAGCACTACGCTCATAAGCAGCTAATAAAAACAATATACCAAGTGAACCCATCTTTTTATAGCCACGGTAAGTTACTATTAACCGCAGAATATCTGGTCCTTGATGGAGCAGAAGCACTTGCCCTTCCCACTACCAGAGGTCAAAAACTTACAGTCACAACAACGCAGGACCACGGCTTACTTTGGAAAAGCGAGCTACACGATGGCTCTACATGGTTTGAAACCCATTTCACATTACCAATAAATGACTGCGCAGTTCCTAATGGGGATATCCCGCAGCGCTTACTTACCATATTACAAGCAGCACAACAACTCAACTCTGATTTTTTAAACACGCAAAAAGGTTATAGCGTTACGAGTTCTTTGGAATTTCCTAGAGATTGGGGATTAGGCTCCTCTTCTACTCTTATTGCAAATATTGCTTTATGGGCGCAGATTAACCCTTATAAGCTACTTGAAATGACTTTTGGAGGAAGTGGCTATGATATTGCCTGCGCCACCTCAGAGGGCGCCATTACTTACCAGAGAGCTGAAAGCGATCCAATTATTAAAAGTGTAGCATTTGACCCTGACTTTAAAGAAAATATCTTCTTTATACACCTTAATAAGAAGCAGAATAGTAGAGAAAGCATTAAGCACTATAGAAGCCTAGACAGCAAGCTATTGCTTAGTGAGGTTTCTCATTTTTCTCAACTCACCACAGCAGTCAAAGAATGCAAAACACTCCAAGCTTTTGAAAAACTGCTTACTGAACACGAGGAAAGACTTTCTAAAATCATCAAAACTCCTACTATTAAAAGTCAGCTATTTTCTGACTATCCACACCTCATTAAGAGTTTAGGAGGTTGGGGAGGTGATTTTGTAATGGTTACCGGAGAAGCTCAAGAAATGGAGTATTTTAAAAACAAAGGCTTCCATACTATCATCCCGTACAACGAGATGATACTAAACTTCTAAGAACGATTTACCTGTAAGTTTTACGCTTTCGCGAAAGCAAACTAACATGATGATAAACTAAAAAGGCTCGAACATTACGTTCGAGCCTTTTTAATATATGTGTAAAATATCTACTAGTAGAAAGTAGCTCTGTTATCTTCAATTTCTGCAGCTTCTTTAAGTGCATTAAGTACTTTAGAACTTACTGCTACTCTTGCCTTTTGAGCTTCTTGAGTTGCAAAAGATGCGTAGTTTTCAAGTGCTGGTGCTTCCGTAATTTTTGTTACTTGAACCACATACACCCCTCTAGAACCTTCAATAGGATCAGAAATCTCTCCTTCTTTTAATCCAAATGCAGCTCCTACAACTTTAGGCTCATTACCTGCTCCAGCAATCGTTGGTGCATTCATAGATATTGCAGATGCAGTTTTTACAGTCTGGCTTTGTGACTGTGCCATCTCTGCAAGGGTAGCTCCAGAAAGCTTTCCTTTAATGATAGCTGCTTTCTTCATGTTACGAAGTATAGGAGTAACTTGAGTAGATACATCTTCTACACGCTCTGTTCCCTTAGGAGTGCGACGAGTAACTTGTGCTACAATGTATCCATTGTTTACAGGGAAACGCTTAATATCTCCTACTGAAACCTCTTCTTCAAAAGCCCACTGTACGATTGAACGTTGAGCACCCTCACCAGGAAGATTCTCATCCATTGCACGTATACGTTGTACTGGTCTTACTGTATAACCATTTTCTGTAGCTACTTCTTGGAAATCTCCATCTGCAGCAGCTAGCTCAAATTTTTGTGTTGTATTATAGATAGAAGAAATTGTTTTATCTGATGGTACAATCTCTTTTACTACCGTTGCAACTTTAATTACATCTTGAAGGTTCTTTTGATCTGTAATCTCAATCACGTGGTAACCAAAGTTTGTTTCGGCAACGCCTACAGATCCAGTTCTGTTATCTACGATAAAGTCTCTGTAACCTTCAGCGAAAAGATTTGGATTTTGGTAATCAAGATCACCTCCTTTTTCACTGTTATTTTTATCTGAAGAAAATTCTTTTGCAAGTTCTTCAAACGTCCCTTTATTTCTTTTGATTACCGTAAGTAAGCTATCTGCAAGTTTCTTTGCATCTTCTTTAGAACGAGTAGCAGATGAAGGAACTGGTCCTCTCTGTGTATTTGTTACTGCTCCTTTAAAATCAACTAAGATGTGACGTGATTTTACTGAGTCTGGCATTTTTCTCACATCCATCACACGAGAAAGGTTCATGTAATTGTTATCCTTATAAGGACCGTACACGCCACCTTTACCAATAGCAAATAATGTGTCTGCAATAGTTGCAGGTAAGTTATTTTTAAAGAACCAACGGTTTACATAAGGGATATCAGAATTGTCTAGTAAGAAATCTTCTACTCTATCTGTCTTATCAAATCCCGCAAGTGTTTCTGTTACTCCAGTTGCACCGTTACGAGATGTGTACTCATTTCTAAGTTTTGATAATTCAGCTTTAAGTGCATTTTCATCTTCTAAAGAAGCCTCTTCTGAAAACTTTACAAAACGTATGCTACGAGTTTCGTCTGTTTTGTATTCTTCTTTATGCTCATTTACATATTTCTGAATTTCTTCCTTACTTACTGTAGCCTCTTCATCCGGAACTGAAGTATAAGGAACTTGTACAAACTGTATATCTACATTATTGTTATCAAGTCTGTAAGCAATCTCACCATCTTTAAGTGTAGATCCTACTCCTGCCTTAATAAGGTTGTAGTATATACTTTGCTTTTCTTGATTTCTTAAGTTTTCTTCAAAATTTAACCAGTTTTGGTAATCACCAGGATTCTGGCTGTCTTTAAGAGTTGCGATAAATTCTTGCATCTTACCCTCACTAAAGAAACCATCACCATCTTGAAAACGTGTATCGTTTTGCAATGCTTGCTTTAATAATTCTTGAGTACGGTCTCTACCTACTTCAATACCTAATTCTTCATACTGCTCTTCAAGGACAACACGATTAATTTCTTGCTCCCACACTGTATTTACAGCACGTGTAGTCGAGGCATTTGCTCCTAATCTACGTGTTTGCTCCTCTACTTTTGAAGCAAAAGCTTCACGATCAATACTTACTCCATTAATAGAAGCTACTCGGTTTTGCTTATCAGCATTAAAACCTCCACTATCTAAAATTGAAGAAAAAATGAATGCAAATAGCGCAAGTGCAATAATGATTATCAAAAAGATGCTCTTGCTACGTATTTTATTTAAAATTGCCATTGTCTGTTGTTTATGCTATAATAGTGGGCGAAAATACCATTTTCTCCCATAATAAAAAATAAAAAAATAAGCCAATTTAGTCTTTAGAAATACGGACTTCCAAGAGTTCAATTTTTGTGTTTGAAGTCTCAAGGATATGAAAGATTATTCCGTCTATCTCTATGTTCTCTCCTTCTTGTGGTATTTCTTCTGCGTGACTCACTACTAAACCTCCTAATGTCTCATAGTTTTCACTCTCTGGAAGGTTTAATTTATACATTTCATTGAGGTAATCTACCTCATGTCTAGCAGAAAGTTTATAGTGATCTTCTCCTAGTTGCTCTTCTATAAGCTCTGCAGTATCATGCTCATCCTCTATCTCTCCAAAAAGCTCTTCTACAATATCCTCTACGGTCATCATACCACTAGTACCACCATACTCATCAATAACGACACAAATACTCTTGCGCTTCTTTGTGAGCATATTCAACACGTCTTTTACAAGCATTGTTTCTGGCACATACACCACAGGCATGAGGACACTACTTATCGTTTTAGGCTTTTTAAACAACTCAAAAGAGTGTACATACCCTATAATATCATCTATGGTGTCTTTATAGACTAATATCTTAGACAAACCGGTATCAATAAATATTTTATTAATCGCTGCTGGCGTAGTGCGTTCATCGACAGCGATAATTTCAGTACGTGGAAGCATCACTTCCCTAGACTTCACCTCAGAAAATTCTAGTGCATTTTGAAAAATTTGAATTTCTGTATCTACATCATCTTGATCATTTACAGATTCCATTTGTTCAGAAATATAATTTCCTAATTCCACTTTCGTGAAAGCTAGCTGCACTTCATCTCCATCTGTTTTAAACAAATATTTAAGTACTAAATCTGAAACCCAGATTATAAAAGCACTTAAAAAATAAAACAGCAGGTAGAAAATATAGGCAGGTATTGCAAAAAACTTCAACAGCTTGTTTGCATAAATCTGAAAAAATACTTTGGGTAAAAATTCTGCAGTAATTAGAATGACAATGGTAGAAATAATAGTCTGACTTAATAGACTAAATTCTTGGACGAATGTAGCTAACCACTTCAAGTTTTCGCCGAAAGGCAAACTCTCAAGCCACCCTTGCAGGAGTGCTCCCATAAAATAACCATAAACCACCAAAGCAATATTATTACCCAGCAACATGGTTGCGATAAACTTTGAAGGTCTCGCAGTAAGGCGAGTTAATACAATAGAAAGAAAATCATTCTGTTTTTTTTCTATTTCAATATGGATTTTATTTGCCGAAATGTATGCAATCTCCATTCCTGAGAAGAATGCAGATAATATTAATGAGCAACAAACGACAATAACCTGGACTTCAAAGCTGCCCATTAAGAGTTTTTCCTGTTTTCAAATTTCTTTCGGAAGTGACGTCTAAAGAAATACATACCAACACTTACAGCAAAGCAAAACAAAAAGAAATAAGCCTTGGGCTGATCTTCCCCCCAAAGTGTCGCCACCTTATACCCCGCTAGCACAGCTACTATGATATAAACGTACTCCGTGTATTTTATATATCGCATCATAAGTCTTCTTTATTTTCTTTAACGTATTGTTTACTTACGTTGTTTAAAGATACAAAATTTGTAAAGTCTTCATTAGAATCAAAAAGGTCTCCATCATTGCGGGAACCGTCTTTCGTAATAATGGTATATGGTTGATCTGTAAAAATCCAGTTATTAGTTTGATCCCAATACAACTGCTCTGCCTTAAGTGTAACAGAATCACTAGTTACAAGGGTTACGTTTTGTTGCAAATCTATGAGATTTGTGTATTTATAACGTATTGCATAATCTGAGGTAATCACATTCTCTTTATCGTCATCTATAAAAATAACCTCTACCCCTTCTGGAAACTCCTCGTATGGAAAAGGCGAGTTTGCATAATTCTTTATATATGGTGTTTTGAGATGAGCCGTTACCTTCCCAGAGTCTGTATACTTTAAGTTTATACCTCTTCCTTCTGTCACAGGCCCATCAGACTTGATACTCATTTTACGTATCTCCTCTCCTTTATCACCACAACCTAAAAACAAAGTCACGGCAAAAGCCGTGACTAAGAATTTTAATATATTTCTATGTAGTAGATACATTAGTTACTTGGAACTCTTACGCTTGATCCAATCCAACATCCTATCTTGATAGTTTGACCACCTTTTCCAGACTGGAATATATCCGCTTTACTAGGAGCTATTCCTCTATAACTTGCAGCCGTCTTATTTGCAGTTCCTGCTAGTGATGGACTTACACGTCCAGCTCTTTCTGCAGTACTAGCAGCTAACCAGTATACCGCTCTCTTATCAAATGCAGTCTCGCCACAGTTATTTGCACTTGCTGCATACATTGCTGCAATTCTCAAGTAAGCGATTCCGTAAGAAGCATCTTCACTAAGCGCCTTATTATAAAGACCTCTTGCTTTACCATAGCTTCCAGATTTTCTTGCTTTTTCTGCAAGTCTGTAATAAGCATTTGCTCTTTCTGTAGGATCTGTTTCAAGATCAATTGCTTCTTGGTAATATCTAGACTCTGCTGCAGAATCTCCTCTGTTTCCAGCTAAGATACCTAAATACTTTGCAGATTTTGCAGAAGGCTCAAGTCTGTGTAAACTTTCAACCATTTGCTTAAATAAATCTGTATCAGTACAATCTTTTCCAGCAAGACGTCCAGCAGCTTTCTTAATCCATTCTTTGTCATTTTTCATAGACTCAAAATCTTTTTGGTAAAGTGGCACTAAGTTCTCACAGTTACCTAAAGCTCCCATTGCACCATCAGTACTTCCTCCAAAGATTCCAAAAGCTCTTAGGTTAGTTTCATAACCTTTTACTCTTCTTTTCTCCTTAGCACTAAGTGCTGTACCAGCCTCTTCCTTATCTAAAAGAGCTTGTAGCTTAGAATCAAGAACAGTTGCCTCTTTTCCTAATTTACTTTGAGTATCATCATAAAGGTCAAAAACATCTTGTAATGGAATTTGTTCTCCTTCTTTATATAAATCTACAGCTAGTTTAAAACGAGTATAGATGCTTTTTGCGCTTGAAATAGAAGCTGCGTCTAGTTGAAATGCTTTTTGAAATGCATCAAACTGCGATTTCTTAGTTCCTATTTTGCTATCAAACATTATCTGAGCTTGATCTGCAGCATTTTCACCTTTGTCAGTTTTTCCTGGGAAATACTGCTCTCTTTGCTGTAGTAATAAGATTAAATCTTGAGCTACTGCCTTCTCTTGCTCACCGCTTGCGGCTTTAAGATCTGCTTTTAATAATTTCTCACCATACTGGTATAATGCAAGTGACCAGTTAGGACAATCTTTTCTAAGTTTTGCAAATGGTGCTCTCGCAGCATCCCAGTTCTTAACTTTTGCAGCTTCGTTGAATATAGAACCTGTGGTCATACATTCTTCACTTATTTGAGCTTGAGCAGTAAATCCTACTGTCATTACTATAGCTACAAAAAGTGTGGTTAATTTAGTTTTCATAGTGTTGGGTTTTTCAATTAATTAAATTTACTTTGGACGAACCATAAGTCGTTTACTGATAAGCTTATTCCTACATTAATAAAGTTCTCTTGAATAAGACCTGAACTTGTCGTTCCTCGCTGGCCCATCTCAAACATAAGATTCAAATTACTTATTCTACGTCCTGTAGGTAGTCCTACTCCAAAAGATATGCCAAACTCGCTTATGTCCTCGTTAGACACTATAATACCGCTCTCTTCATATCTGAAACCAGCCCTGTAAGCAATACGATCCCAGTAACTTGTAACAGAGTTATATTTAGGAGTATAAAATCCTCCAATACGCATCTGGCTTGCATCTTCAAAAGCCACATCATCCAGTGTAAATGTTCTATTACTAAAATTACTTGATTTTTGAGATGTATATTCTGCACCTACAAACCACTTATTTACTGCTCCAATTCCTAATCCTAACGTCAAAGTAGAAGGAAAATCAAAATCTGTATCCTGTACATCAATTTGCTCAGAATCTACATCTGCGCTTATACCAGTGCTATTAAAAATCACAGAAGCCACTTGACGTGAATTTTCTGTACCTATACTTGAAGATGGCGAATATTTAACAGATGACGTAAGTTGAAGCTTATCTGATATCATACGCTCATACTGAGCTGCAAGATCAAATGTAAATCCAGAAAAGTCACTACGATTACTTTCTCGTGTAGCTAGCTCCACCCCTTCTTGAGATCTCAATGCCTCATTTTGAATATTACCAAAGTTATAATTTGCACTAGCACCTACAGTTAGACCTGGCGCCACTGTATATCCAGCAGATAAAAATGCTCTATTGATACCTCCACGACCACTAAAGGCGTTTACAATATCCTCATCACTATCATCAAGCTTATAACCTACAGTAGTATATGGCATGAGTCCAAAACTCACCCCCACTTTTTTAGAAACCGGAAAACCTATCGCTAGGTAATCAAATGTAGATTTTGAAGAACCCTCTTCTGTAAATGCATCTTTTGCTGTAACCTCTTGGTGATTACCTCCCACAGTAAAAGTTGTGTAACGCAGTTTACCTAATGAAGCTGGGTTTAGTAAATTCAAGTGTAAACTATCACTATAAGACTGTATTCCTCCCATAGATTTATTTTCAACAGTACCTTTAAACTGCTGTAAACCTACTCCGTAAAATGAATATGGAGATGTCGTAGCTCCCTCTTGTGCAAGACCCTTAAAGGCCACCATCAACACTGCTACTATAAAAAGTTTTTTAATCATTCTGATATGTTAAGATATAATTGAGGCCCTCTAACAAAAATTTTGAGTGCGCAAAGATGCTATTTTTTAATCGTTTTGCCAAGAATTCGGCATCACCCCCTGTTATTATTACGGTTTCTACATTATAATGCTCTTTATAATGATTTATTGCCCCATCAATTTCAAGTAAAACCCCTTGGACAACGCCAGAATGTATTGCTTCATGAGTACTTGTCCCCACAATGCTCTCTGGCATTTGCTTTTCAAGTAGTGGTAAATTTGCCGTGAGATTGTTTAAAGTTTCATATCGCAATCGCAATCCTGGTGATATCGCCCCTCCTTTGTAAGAGCCTTCTGCAGTAATAAAATCATACGTTATACACGTACCTGCATCTATTATGAGTCCATTTTTTTGAGGGTACGCTTTCGCGAAAGCGGCTACCAACGCAATCCTATCTACACCAAGTGTATGTGGAGTGCCGTAGTCGTTTTTAAATGGAAGCGATGTTTTATGACTAAGAATAATAGTAGGAAAACGCAGCTGCACAGATCGCGCTTGCTCCTCAGATAATCTACCTACTGATGAAATTATAGCTTTCTTCACAGGATACAAACCTGCAAACTCCCCTACCTCTTCTATAAAATTTTCTAAAAGAAAATGGTGTCGCGCCTGCAATACATCATCAAGGAAGATAGCCGCCTTGACCCTAGTATTTCCAACATCAATAATAAGTTGCATAAATTAAAGTAAGCACCAAAAATACAAAAGCAAAGCACCTAGGGTGTTAAGGGAATGATAAAACTAAGCCGAAACACCTGTCACAAAACAGAGCTCTAGCATTTTATAAAGTTCAGGATGTTTCCTTTTGAACAATTCTGGACGTTCAAAGAAATACTCAGAGGCTACCGCAAAGAATTCTATCTCACTAGTTCCTCCGTATTTCCTTATGTCTGACTGATCATTATTTATAGCATCCATCTCCTTATACATAAGGTCTAACCAAGGAGCTATATTTTCTTTTCCTAATAAAAACTCTGGTATCCCATCGGTCTCTCCGTCCATCTTATCCAGCAAGTGTACAAATTCATGAACGGCAGTATTACCCTTGTCTGTCTTGTTTGCAAATCCAAACACCAGTGCTTTGCGCGATAAAATCATATGATTTTCAAACTGCCCAGAGCCCACCATACCGCCTATATTTCTATCCTCTCCTTCTGAGTGAAACTCCAAGTCTGTATTAAAATAATCTGGGTAGATTAAAACCGTATCAAGGTTATTATAATGCCAATCTCCAAAATTGAAAATGGGAATGACAGCACTTGCAGCGACAAAAATCTTATCTCTATCTGTAATTTCAAATTGCACGGCCTCCACATTTACTTCCGCGAGGAAAGCCATCATGCGCTTTTTAAAAAATGCTTGTTTCTCTGCAGATAATTTCTGGTAAAATAGCACCTCATTACTTAAAATCTCCTCCCATGCTACAGGAAATTGCTGTGGGGTACGCTTTCGCGAAAGCGTAAAAAGGCCGTAGCCCATAAATATAAAAAGAGCTGCACCAGCTATAAATAAAATCATTTGCTAAAAATACATCATCCTACTCTTGCTCGCTCATAAATTGTATAATCTCGTCATATCTATTATTTGAACCAAAAATATATTGAGTAATCATAGGTACATGCTTTTTGTCTAGCGTGATCCTGCGTGCATTTGGCTGAAATTTAATTAGCGATTCTTTAAAGCGATTATTTGCCACCGTAATAGAAGGATACGTTTTACTGCCTAAATAACTGAGTATAGGTGGCGTTTTATCATTAATGAAATATATAGGAGAGGCATCTTTCCACAACTTAGGATTAGTCGTCCATGTGGTATTGTAATTATCACTCGCACTTGGAGGGTTCTCACTCAAGTAATGATGCATATCAAGTCCAGCTGCATCATTAAGGATAATCCCAGAAATATCATCAGGATTGATATTGTACTTTGGATTCATTACCGCCAGTGCCACGAGGTGCCCGCCAGCCGAATGTCCCGTAACAAAAATCTTTTCAGGGTCTCCGCCATATCGAGCAGCGTTTTCCTTTGTCCACGCTATTGCTTTTGCAATTTGCGCAGCTTGATCATCATAAGTAGCGTTAGGACTAAGCGTGTATCCTGGCAGTACAGCAAGAACATCTTTTTGCGCAAAGTTGCGTCCCAACCACCAGTATATTTCTTTTTTGCCTTGATTCCAGTTACCACCGTGCACATAAATAAGTACGGGTGTTTTTTCTTGATCGCCAGAAGGCTCGTAGATGTTAAGGGTAGGTGCTTCAAGATTTTCTGCTTGACTAGTGCTTATAATTTCTTCACCGAGATAAGAGATATTTTTATGCTTAGTACTTGAACAGCTCAACATAGTCACACTTAAGATTGCAATTGCTATATAGATATATGGACGCATATTTTTTTATGCGAAGCTACTTTAGAATATCACGACTGTGTGTTAAGCATATGGTAAGCAAATATTATAATTATCACAACTTAGAGATAGCGTGAGATGTAAAAACAAAAAACCCGATCAAAAGATCGGGTTTTTAGTGGTGCCTCCAGGAATCGAACCAGGGACACATGGATTTTCAGTCCATTGCTCTACCAACTGAGCTAAGGCACCTAAATATTTTTAGGTTGCTTATGTTTGTTACTCGAGTATTCTAATTATTATTAGGATAACCTCTAGTAGCTTTCGTAAGCGGTTGCAAATATAAAACCTTTCTGAACTCTGGCAAGTATTTTTTCAAATAAAATTCATTTTTTTTGAAATTAACTTCTTGTTTACAATCACAAGAGCATTACCCAAAATCATAAACTACCTGTTCCTCATACACTTCCGATGGCAAAAGGATTGTTGAAGGAAAATGTGAATGTGAAGGAGAATTTGGAAAATATTGTGGTTCTAAGCACAATCCTGGACTTCCTACATGCTCATAGTCCTCTTTACCACTTGCAAGCAAAATAGATTTTGCACTAAAAAACTGTAATCCTGGTTGCGTGCAATACACTTTTAAAGTAATATCGCTATCTGGAGCCCACACTTGAGCTGCTAACTTGAGTTTATTGGATGTTTTATCTAATACATAATTTAAATCAAAACCTTCATCAGCATCTCCCACGACTCTCACTTCAGTAAAATCATATAGAGTGCCCGCGACTGGAACTAAGCGACCAGTAGTAATCATATTTCCATCCAGCTCAGTATACGAGCCTGCATGAACTTGCAACTTATGACTTACAACAGAATTCTTTACTCCACTACACAGGTTAAAATAATCATGCCTGGTGAAGTTTACGATAGTTGGCTGGTCTGTAGTAGCACTTAATTGCATTTCTAGTCGTAGGTCTACAAGCTTAAAAGTAGTTTGGACTTTTAAATTACCTGGAAAGCCCTCATCACCATCTTTACTGTATAAAGAAAGCACCAAGCTGTCATCTACTATTGCTGCATCCCAGACACGTTTATCAAAACCTTTAATACCTCCGTGAAGTTGGCTCTCTCCTTCATTTACAGTTAACGCTATTTTTTCACCCGCGATAACCACCTCTTTTTTAAGTCTATTTGCATTGCGCCCTATAAAACTCCCTATATACGGATGTGCAGCCTCATACTCTGGTAAAGTATCAAAACCTAAAACTACATCCACTACTCCACCATCCCCATTGGGAACATAAAGTTTCTGTATAGTTGCTCCGTATGTGAGCACCTCTACTTGCAGTCCGCGATGGTTTTTTAAAATAAATTTAAAAATTTCTTCACCGCTCGATGTGAAGCCAAAAGTTGTTTTAGTTATAGTCATATCAATGGTTCGTATGCTAATGTACTGCTAGAATTTCAAGACATCAAAACTTGAATCTAATTTTCTACGTAAGTAATAGTGAGTGATTACGATTAAAGGTATATTCGTGTGTTTACACAACAATTTTATTATGGCAGATCAATATTACGACCCAAAAGATTTAAGAAAATTCGGAAAAATCACAGAGTGGAGTGAAGAGTTAGGAACTAAGTTTTTTGACTACTACGGTAAAGTTTTTGAAGAGGGAGCACTCACTGCACGTGAGAAATCGCTCATCGCGCTTGCCGTTGCCCACACAGAGCAGTGCCCATATTGCATAGACGCATATACTAAAGACGGCCTACAGAAAGGAATCACTAAGGAAGAGATGATGGAGGCTGTGCACGTAGGTGCCGCTATAAAAAGTGGTGCGACGCTGGTACACGGAGTGATGATGATGAATAAAGTAAATAAACTAGACGGGTAGTTTTACGCTTTCGCGAAAGCGTACTCATACAGATTTCCAACCAAAAGAAATCAACACTACAAACGACAAATATTTTTAAATGTCAGCAACAAAATCACTGAAGAAAGAAGGTAGCGAACTCGCACAAGCAAACAAGCAGATAGAAATTTTATCTAATGGTATTTTCAAAGATGAACTACCTACGTTTGCTAAGAAAATAAAGGAGACTAATCAGCTACCGTTACGCCCTAACAAGCTAGAAATACTCCAAATTAACGTGGGGTACATGTGTAATCAAGTGTGTGATCACTGTCACGTAGATGCCGGCCCAGATCGCAAGGAGATTATGACTTGGGAGACTATGGAGCAATGTCTAGAAGTGATACGCAATACTGGTGCTCACACGCTAGATCTTACTGGTGGTGCGCCAGAGATGAATCCGCATTTTAGACGTTTTGTAGAAGAAGCGAGTAAGGCTGGAATTAAAGACTTTATTGTGCGTTCTAACCTTACCATTATTCGTGCAAATAAAAAGTACTACGACCTCCCTGATTTCTTTAAAAAACACAACGTACACGTCATCTCATCTATGCCACACTGGACTCGCGGAAAGACAGACAAGCAACGTGGTGATGGTGTTTTTGATAAATCAATAAAGGCACTTCAAGAACTTAATGAGCGCGGGTATGGTATGCCAGGCAGTGACTTAAGACTTGACCTAGTTTACAATCCATCTGGAGCTTTCTTACCGGGAGACCAAGCAAGCATGGAAAAAGACTTTAAAAAAGGATTGATGGAAGATTTTAATATCCAGTTCCACAACCTTTTTGCAATCACAAACTTACCTATAGCACGATTTTTAGATTACCTCATCGCATCAGAAAACTATGAGGATTATATGTATCAACTCGTAGAGGCATATAACCCTGCAGCAGTAGAGAATGTGATGTGTAAAAACACAATTTCAATAAGTTGGGATGGTTATTTATTTGATTGTGATTTTAATCAAATGCTAGAATTGCCAGTGGCGAGTAGTGTAAAGCACATTAAAGATTATAATGAAGATTTACTTAATGATCGTAACATTATGATCTCTCAGCACTGTTATGGTTGTACTGCAGGTGCAGGAAGTAGTTGTCAAGGAACCGTCGCTTAATACGTAGAGAATCACGACACCAAAAACCGCCATACTCATATTTGCTCAAACAGCAACTACCGAAGCTTCTCGCAAGAAGCTCGGGCAGTCTGTGGCTTTATTTAAAGAGCTCAATAGGCAAACTATTGCTACCGCGCGCAAGACGGGAATCCCCTACGTCATTTTTTCTGAAAATGAGCAGGTAGGAAACACCTTTGGCGAGCGTTTTACAAATGCGCTTACCTCGGTTTTTGACAGTGGTTATGACCAAATTATAACCATAGGTAATGACACGCCGCACCTTTCGGCGGGGCATATTCTTTTAGCACAAGAAAAGCTCAAACAGTCTGCGCTTGTTATTGGCCCAAGTACAGATGGCGGCTGTTATCTAATGGGGATTAAAAAGAACCATTTTAAGCCTGAGCAGTTTAAAAATCTACCGTGGCAGTCTAGTAAATTGGGTGCTATTATTTCTGATACGCTTTCGCGAAAGCGTACAAACCTTTACCTCCTTGAGACCCTTTCAGATCTTGACACATTTGCAGATTTGCAGCAGATGCTCAAAGAGACTTCCACATTATCAAAAAGACTATTACTACTTATACAAAACATAGTAAATCAAGGTCTTTCTCTTGGTTATCACACTACAAACCGATTCTTTGAGTCGCTCACTAAAAGCCACTTTAATAAAGGATCACCATCATTAGTTAGTATTTAAATCTTGTAAGCCACAACAGCTTACAGTTATTCTTAGATTTTCTTAATTACCAACTAATACACTCAGATGAAATCATTTTATCTTAGTATGCTCTTGCTTTTTACAGCAAGTTTGTATGCTCAAACTACCGTTACCGGAACCGTTACAAGCGCAGAAGATAACACTACAATACCATTTGTAAATGTCCTTGTAGAAGGCACAAACCAAGGAACCATTACAGACGAAAATGGTGCTTACTCCATTACCATACCTACGGATGCATCCGTTTTAAAATTCTCTTCGCTCGGTTATAGCTCACAATTAATCACTGTAGCTGGCAGAACTCAAATAGACGTTGCACTAAGCATCTCCCAGGAGGGACTTGACGAAGTCGTTGTAACTGCTCTAGGTGTAAAACGTAACACAAGAGAACTAGGATATACAGTACAAACCATAAATGCAAAAGATATAGACGAGGTAAAGTCTGTAAACTTTCTGGACAACCTTTCTGGTAAGCTTGCGGGAGTTACCATCACACAAGGCGCAACAGGAGTAGGATCTTCATCACGCATAAGCATACGTGGGGAAGCTTCTTTTTCTAATAATAATCCGTTGTTTGTGGTAGATGGTGTACCTATTAATAACAACACTGTTTTTAACTTCACAAATGAAGCAGCCGCAGGTTTCCAAGAAGTAGATTTTGGGAACGGCGCAATGGAAGTAAATCCAGATGACATTGCTTCTGTTTCTGTACTCAAAGGTCCAAGTGCTGCTGCATTATACGGTACGCGTGCATCAAACGGAGTCATTGTTATTGAGACTAAAGATGGTAGCAAGAAAAAAGGATTAGGCATAAGTATTAACTCTTCTATCTTTTTTGACAGTGCTTTCCAACTTCCAGATTTTCAAAACGAGTACGGACAAGGACAAGGAGGCGTTTTTGAATATGTAGATGGTCTTGGAGCAGGAATCTCAGATAACATCACCTATTCTTGGGGACCGAGACTAGATGCTGGAAATTTAATTCCGCAATTTAATAGTCCGGTGACGCTTGCAGACGGGACGATTGTACGTGGTGGAGATACAGCTTTATACAATGGACTCGCCATCACTCCTACCGAATTTAGGTCAAACCCAGATAACCTAAAAGACTTTTATGAAACTGGTGTAACCACCATAAATAATGTATCTGTCTCTAGCGGATTTGATAAAGGTGATTTCCGTATATCGTTTACAGATCTACGTAGTGAGTCTATCATCCCTGGTGTAAACTTAGATAGACAAACCATCGCAACAAAACTCAATTTTAAGCCAACAGACAAAACTAAAATTAAGGCGAGCATTAGTTATGTAAATTCTGGTAGTGATAACCGCCCATCAAACGGATACGGAAGTGAGAATGTAAATTACTCACTCGTAGCCTGGGGACCTCGCTCTCTTAATATAGACAGCCTACGTGATTACTGGCAGCCAGGTCTAGAAGGCGTGCAGCAGTACTCTTTTAACTACACCTTCTTTGATAATCCGTTTTTTATTTTAGAAGAAAACAGAAACTCTTTTAATCGTGATCGCGTTTTTGGTAACATAGCCCTTACACAAACACTCGCCAAAAATCTTGACCTTACCATACGCACAGGGATGGACTACAGTAGTGAGAAACGACAGTTTTTAAGGAACTTTAGTTCTAACCGTTTCCAGAACGGTGGCTATGCAGAGCACGATGTTTTTTATCGTGAGATCAACACAGACTTCTTACTTAACTATGATAACAAGTTTGGCGACTTCTCGCTAGATGTTAGTCTTGGAGGTAATCGCTTATCACAAGTAGCTTCTACAAAACAGGTGCAAACTACAAACCTTGCACAACCAGGCATCTTTAACCTTAATAATGCCGCATCACCTATAGAAGCATTCCAATTTGAATCTGAAAAGCGTATCAACTCTTTTTACGGAGTGGCAAAATTAGGCTACAAGAATTTCTTATACCTAGATGTTACAGGACGCAATGACTGGTCAAGTGCGCTGGCAACGCCATTTAGTGCAGATAACACTTCGTTTTTCTATCCTTCGGCTAGTTTGAGTTTTATAGGATCTAATGTGTGGGAACTTCCAGAAGCGATAAGCTACTTACAACTAAGAGCAAGTGTTGCTCAAGTAGGTAATGATACTAATCCTTTCCAAACTTCTGGTGCGTTTATCGCACAAACTCCTTTTGAAGGGCAGCCTACTTTTAGTGCACAAAACTTCATCCCTAATGCAAACCTTAAACCAGAGCAAACTACATCATACGAGATAGGTACAGACATACGTTTCTTTAAAGACAGGTTTAATGTAGACTTCACGTACTACAACGCGCTTACTAAAGACCAGATTATCTCCTTACCTATTGCTATTTCTTCAGGCTTTAATCAGCAGGTGGTAAATGGTGGTGAGGTGCGCACTTCGGGTATCGAGGTCATTGCAGGCATCACTCCTATCGTAAATGAAAACTTTAGATGGAACACGACCTTTAACTTCAGCACAAACAAATCTGTGGTTGAAAGTTTACCACAATCTGATGGTCGTCTTACGCTTGCCTTTAGCCGTATTTATGACAGCGCAAACCAAACCGTATTTTTTCAAGTAGAAGAAGGCGGCGAAGTTGGCGATATTTACGGTACAGGCTACCTACGTAATGACGATGGTGATTTTATCATTGATAATAACGGGCGCTTTATTGCAGATAACAACCTCAAGAAAATAGGAAACTACACCGCAGATTTTAACCTAGGCTGGAACAATGATTTCCGCTACAAGCAGTGGAGTGCTTCTTTCTTATTTGACTGGCGTCAAGGTGGAGATATTGTCTCTAGAACACGAGCGCTAGGTAATGTAGGAGGCCAACTAGCAGAAACAGCTTTCCGCCCAGAAGAGGGAATTATAGCACAAGGGGTTGTAAACACAGGCACTGCGGCAAATCCAAATTTTGTTCCAAACACCACAGCAGTTTCAGCAGAGAGTTACTACCGCCAGTTTTATGACCGTAACCACGAAGAAAACAACATTTATGACGCCTCGTTCTTAAAACTTCGTCAGTTTTCTATAGGATATTCTTTCAAGCTTAAAGACGGATTTATCGGTCTTAAAGAAGGTGTAGACGTAAACCTTTCACTTATAGGGCGCAATCTTTTTGCCATCACAGAAAATCCACATTTTGACCCTGAGCAACTCGCAGTGCAGGGACAAGGATTTGTGAGCGGAGTAGAAGATTTGAGCTATGCTACAACAAGAAGCTTCGGATTTAAGGCAGGATTTAACTTTTAACGCTTTCGCGAAAGCGTAACATAAAACATTACAAATGAAACAATTTTTATACATCACTTCCCTCTTGCTTTTACTTGGAATGAGCAGTTGCACAGAAGATTTTGAAGAAATAAATACCAACCCAAATGATCCCGTAAGCGTGCAACCTAGCTTGTTGTTGCGACAAGTTATTTATGACTACGGAGAGCAAATGAGTTATGAAGGTTTTGTGGCTGGAGATTTACTCTCGCAGCACAGAACGGCTCTTGATTTTAACCTTTTTGATCGTCACGCTTTAAAATCACCGCAGCTAGGTGGAAATCCTTGGCCCATTTTTTATACGAATTTAAGAGACAACGAGATTATCTTACAGCAGGCGCAAACTAATGTGACTTTTGCCGTGTATGAAGGTCCTGCACTTATCCTCAAGGCATATATGGCAGCTGGGCTTACAGATCTTTTTGGCGATGTTCCTTACTCAGAAGCGTTTAATGGAATAGATGGAACGGTAACACCAGCTTATGACACGCAGGAGGCTATATATACTGGAGCAGATGGTATTCTAGCAAATCTAGATGCTGGAATTGCTGCAATAGAAGCTTATGAAGATGTGATCCCGCTAGAAGGAGATATTCTTTATGGTGGTGATTTGCAAGCTTGGGTACGCTTTGCAAACAGTCTTAAAATCAAACATCTTTTACGTATCTCAGATCGTGTAGATGTAAGTGCAGATTTACAAGCGCTGGTTAATGAGGATAACTTTATATCAAGTAATAGTGACAATGCTGTTTTTAACTTTAGCAACACAGAGCCAAATAGTTTTAGACTTGCACAATTGCGTGTGGGCGACTTTAACAACTTTGTACTTTCTGAAACGATGGAAACCATTCTTGTAGACCTTGAAGACACTAGACTTAATACGTTCTTTAGACCAGCATCAAATACTGACGATTTTAACGGACTTATAAACGGAATAGATGCAACCTCAACGGCTGCTGTGCTAGGAGATTTATCACTTGCAGGCACTGCCTTTAGAGAAGATACCTCTGTACTAGATGCCAACTTTATGACAGCTTGGGAAACTTCGCTTGCACTCGCCGAAGCTGCTCAGCGCGGACTTATCACCGCAGATGCGCAGGCACTTTATGAAAACGGCGTGACACTCGCTTTTGAATACTGGCAAACACCTTTACCAGTAGATTATCTTACTGGTAATGCTGCTTTCAATAACGCTGATAGTTCGCCGCTAGAACAAATACTTACTCAAAAATGGATTGCAAACATCATAAACGGCTATGAAGGTTGGATAGAATATAGACGTACCGGTTTTCCTGAGTTTATGGATGTGCAAGCAAGTCTTAATGACGGTTTAATTCCCGTACGTATGCCTTACCCATCTGAAGAAGAAGCGCTCAATGCAGATAATTACCAGACAGCATTTGATGCGACAGATGGCAATAGTCTTAATGTGCGCGTGTGGTGGGATGTAGATTAAGGAATTGTGGGAGGGTACTGCGGACATCTCCCCTAGCCCCTCTTCAAAGAGGGGAACACAAGAACCAAGCTTTTGCAAAGCAAAAGCGATTACAACTAGTTAAGTAATTACTATATGAATGTAGAAATCTGGCAATGGGGATTAATTATAGCATCGAGTGTGTTGATGTTTGTGCTGTCTCCACTTGCCAAAAGTCCTGATGAGTTTTTTAAGGCTACGCATCGTAAGAAGTCTCCTAATGTGTGGATGCTTACGGGTAGTCTCATTATCTCGTGGATTTTTGCAAAGAGTATAACCAATGCTGCCAACTTAGGCCTGAGTTTTGGGATCGTGGGTGGTGTGGCTTATGCGGGTTACTATCTCTCCTTTGCTGTGGCTGGTGTGATTATCTACCAGATGCGCCTGCAAGGTGGATTTACAAGTATACATCAGTTTCTGACTTCTCGATTTGGAAAAGGAGCGATGCGCTTATTTTCTGTGCTCATTGCCATTAGGCTTTTTAATGAGGTGTGGAGTAACACGATGGTGATAGGTTCTTACTTTGGAGAAATGGGAAGCACTCCCTACTATTGGGCGATTCTGGTCTTTACGATACTCACTCTTGCTTATGCGCTCAAGGGCGGATTGAGCAGTTCTATATTTACAGATGTGATACAGATGGGACTATTCTCCATATTGCTATGTGTGATTTTATGGAGTATATTTTCGGTAGATGATTTTAGTGTGAAGGAGGTTGCGACTTCTGGAACGTGGAGTTTTGATCTTGGTCTTAATTTACTTTTTGCAGCCTTGTTACAGTCATTCTCATATCCCTTTCACGATCCAGTATTGACAGACAGAGCTTTTTTAAGTTCGCCGAAGGTTACTTTGCGTAGCTTTCTAATTGCCTCCGTGTTAGGAGCTGCTTGTATTATATTATTTAGCATTATAGGTGTGTATGCTCAATCACAAGGAATGGCAGGACAAGCCGCGGTAGAAGTGGGTAAAGCTTTTGGCGTAGTCATATTACTAGTCATCAACTTTATTATGATTACCTCGGCGGCATCTACGCTAGATAGTACATTCTCCTCTTTTTCAAAATTACTTTCAGTCGATTTAAATTTGGGTAAAAATCTTTCGTTTGGGAGATTATTTATGGCTGTGATTGCCATATTGGGAACCATTCCCGTATTTCTTAATGCAGAGATTTTAAGCGCCACGACCATATCTGGAACGATGGTAATTGGACTAACGCCAGTATTTTTATTTTGGCGAAAGCCAGCCCCAAAAATTAGTTATTACTTGAGTGTAGTAACTGGTATCATTTTTGGCTTCATATTAGTTTTTGATGCCTTACCACTATCATTACAATTTACAACAGGATCTTATGCTACGTTACTTTGGACCAACGTCTGGGGCATCACGGCTTGTACCATATTATACCTCATACCACGATGGATAAAAAGATAAAAAACATAGGCAATCTCACTGGCAAAGTACTCCTTTATGGCGGTGTGTATAGCAATCTACAAGCGCTAGAGAAACTAAAATCTATTGCAGAGCAACAAGGGATTGCTCCAGAAAATTGCATCTGCACCGGAGATATCGTGGGTTATTGTGCGCAGCCTGAAGAAACCGTACAACTCTATAAAATATGGGGAACGCACGGTGTTGCAGGTAATGTAGAAAAACAACTGAGTGAGGGCGCAGAAGATTGTGGATGTGACTTTAGAGAAGGATCGCGTTGTGATGGTTTTAGCCAGCTGTGGTATCCCTATGCACAAAGCAAACTCTCTAAGAATTCGCTAGAGACATTAGAGGCGCTTCCAGACCATATTACATTTACCTACGCTGGTAAAAAGGTTACGGTTGTACACGGCTCATATAGTCATATTTCTGAATTTATATTTAAATCTACGCCTTGGGAATCAAAAGGTTCAAATTTTGATACAACCCAAAGTGATGTAATTATTGCAGGACATTGTGGCTTGCCTTTTCATACGGAGCAAGAAGATAAACTCTGGCTCAACCCTGGCGTGATCGGGATGCCAGCAAATGACGGCTCCACCGAAGTCTGGTATGCCATTCTAGATGACACTTCTGGCAATCTTAGCTATGAACATCATACCTTTGCATATAATTACAAGCTCACGAGCCAGTTAATGCAAAACGGCTTACTGCCAGAAGAGTATGCGCGTACCATCGTAACTGGCATCTGGGACAACACAGAAATACTACCACCTGTAGAGAGTGGCTTACAAGGATTTGGTATAAAACTATAAGACGTGAATACTAAGAATATCGCTTACATATTACTTCTATTAGTTTCGGCAGTTTCATTTGGACAGTCGGATATGGATGTGCTCTTAAAACAGTGCAACACGCGCTCTGTTCCTTATATTTCTGTGCAAGAACTCAAGATGGAAATGAAAGATTACCTCATACTTGATACCCGCAAAAAGGAAGAATTTGATGTGAGTCATATCCCTGGAGCGGTGTGGGTTTCTGAGAAGGTGAATGATAGTATTTACGCTTTCGCGAAAGCAAAAAAAGATCAACCCATCATCGTTTATTGCTCCGTAGGCATACGCTCTGAAGATTTTGGCGAGCGACTGAAGAAGAAAGGGTTTACAAATGTCAAAAATCTATACGGAAGCATATTTGCTTGGAAAGATGAAGGCTACGAAATCCAAAACAAGAAAAAACAACCAACCGACTCTGTTCACGTATTTTCCAAAGTATGGGGAAAGTATTTAAAAACAGGACATAAAGTTTACTAAATGAATAAATATATACCACTCATTTTTATAGGACTCACCATAGGAGGATTTGTTTTACTGGCTTATCATCTTACTAACGAGATATCCACTTGGAAAGACTATCTCTCTAGTATTCTCATTATTATTGCAAATATTGGGATGTTTATAGCCATTAAAAAAAGTGACCAGTGGACAAAAAAAGATGACGAGTAATGACTAGAAAAAAAGTTCTTTTCATCTTTATCATACTGATAATACTATTGATTGTAGTCACTATAAGCAAATTACATTTTGACAATTTAAGCTGGGCAAATAATTCAAGTATGTACCAGCAACTTATCGTGATGGCGCTCATGTTTTTTTATGTAATCGCAAACTACAAGAAACTAAAATGACCAACAACCTACTACTTATATTCACCAGGAACCCAGAGCTAGGCAAAGTAAAAAGCAGGCTTGCAAAAGGCGTAGGTCAAGAAAATGCTCTTGAGATTTACAAGACCCTACTCTCGCATACTAAAGACGTAGTTGCAACTTTAAACTGCACAAAACGCGTAGGCTACTCTGTGCAAGTGCGCCCAGATGATATGTGGGATAATGCCATTTTTGAAAAATTCCAGCAAGAAGGTGAAGATCTAGGGGTGCGTATGCACAATGCCTTTGATCAAGCGTTTACTGATGGGTATGACAATGTACTCATTGTAGGTAGTGACCTTTTTGACTTGCGCGCTTCTCACATAAATGAGGCTTTTGACGCGCTACAATCTAACGATGCAGTAATAGGTCCAGCCCAAGATGGTGGTTATTATTTATTAGGAATGAACAAGCTTGTAAAAGAAGTATTTTACAATAAAGAATGGGGCGGAGATACCGTATTTAAAAGCACTATGGATAATCTAGCAACGGTAAAAACACACCAACTAGAAACGCTTAACGATATTGACTTTGCCGAAGATTTAAAGCCATATGCTGAGTTTGCTCAGTATTTACAATAACAAGAAAATTTAATACGTTTAAAAAAACATATTATGGAAAAATACATCATAGAAACAGCAGAATATTTAAAAGGTAAAGGATTTGAGAAACCTGAAGTTGGTATCATTTTAGGTACTGGCCTTGGGCAGCTTATTGATCGTGTTGAGATAGAACACACTGCGAGTTATAATCATATTCCTAATTTTCCAACGGCAACGGTAGAGTTCCACACCGGTAAATTAATTTACGGTACGCTAGAAGGCAAAAAGGTTATCATTATGCAAGGTCGTTTTCACGTGTATGAAGGCTACTCACTTACAGATGTAACCTACCCAGTACGTGTGATGCACGCTTTAGGTATCAAGCACCTATTAGTATCTAATGCTTCTGGAGCGATTAACCTTGATTTTAAAAAAGGAGAATTAATGCTCATAGATGATCACATTAATCTACAAGGAGGATCACCGCTAGCTTTTAAAGGAGTAGAAAAAATGGGAGAGCGCTTTGTAGATATGAGCGCACCTTATGATGCTGCTATGAACAATACGCTACGCACTATTGCAAAAGACAATGGCATAAACTTACACGAGGGAGTATATGCATCTGTAGTAGGCCCACAGCTAGAAACTCGCGCAGAGTATCGTTACTTAAGAATTATAGGAGCAGATGCCGTAGGGATGAGTACCGTACCAGAAATTATCGTAGCAAATCACTTAAAACTTCCTGTGGTGGCAGTATCTGTTCTTACAGATGAGTGTGACCCAGACAACCTCAAGCCAGTAGATATTCCAGAAATAATTGCAATGGCTGGTAAGGCAGAGCCAGAGATGATTACGCTCTTTACAGGATTGATTAAATCTTTATAAAGTACGCTTTCGCGAAAGCGGAATCTAAACCAAAAGATATCATTATTACAAACGAACTACTATCTATTCAAACAACAAGTTATGAGTTACCTTAATGCTACAAATGATCTTTATAAAGAAGCAGCACTTACACCAGATGTAGGACTGTGCTGTACTACAAATCCTATATGGGAATTACCAGGATTAAAGATCCCAAAGATTATGCAGGAGATGAACTACGGTTGCGGAAGCACTGTAAATGCTCGTGATCTTACTAATGAGCCTAAGATGCTATATGTAGGTGTAGGTGGTGGTATGGAGCTTTTACAGTTTGCATACTTTAATCGTAATAAAGGTGGCGTAGTAGGTGTAGATGTGGTAGATGAAATGCTAGAAGCGTCTCGCAAAAACTTTATAGAAGCAGAGAAGTTGAACCCTTGGTTTAAGAGCGAATTTGTAGATCTTCAAAAAGGAGATGCCCTTAACCTCAATGTAGCAGATAACTCTATAGACGTAGCTGCACAAAACTGCCTCTTCAACATCTTTAAAGCCGAAGATTTAAAACGTGCCATTGCAGAGATGTATCGCGTGCTTAAACCTCACGGCAAGCTTGTAATGAGCGACCCTACTTGTGAGCAGGAAATGAATGAGGAATTACGTAATGATGATCGTTTACGTGCGCTTTGTCTTTCTGGAAGTCTACCCATAGCCGAGTATGTAAAAGCACTTACAGATGCTGGTTTTGGAACTATTGAGATAAGAGCTCGTAAGCCATATAGAATACTTAATCCTGGAGCATATCCTACAGATGAGCTCATTTACATTGAGTCTATTGAAGTAGCAGCAATCAAAGATCCTATGCCAGCAGATGGACCTTGTATTTTTACAGGTAAAGCTGCCATTTATTATGGAGAAGAAGACTTTTTTGATGATAAGCTCGGACACATCCTTCTTAAAAATCAGCCGCTGGCTATCTGTGATAAGACAGCAGGAGCACTTGCTGCTTTAGGTCGAGATGACATCTTTATAAGCGAGTCTACGTATCACTATGATGGTGGTGGATGTTGTTAAGCGAATAACTATAAAATTAGCACACTTGTAAGTATTCAAATCTATTGAAACCTTGTAAGGATAATACAAAAGGCACAACTAATGTTGTGCCTTTTGATTTTTGTAAATTTGTTATTATCACTATATAATATGCGCAAATACTTAGATACTTTCTTACAATCTTACTCCGACTATTGGAGTTATTTTAAGCGCGAGATTTTCTTTGAGAATAACTGGGATAATTATTTCTGGGGATTGATCATTGTGTCTCTCGTAGTCTGGGGATTAGAAATTGCATTTCCGTGGCGTAAGAATCAGAAGATTTTTCGTGAAGACTTCTGGATGGACTTATTTTACATGTTCTTTAATTTCTTCTTTCTCAATCTCATTGTATTTATCGCACTCACAAATACCGCAGCACTGTTTTTTGATGATGTTCTAGGTGTGGTAGGGTTAGCATTAAGTGACTTCCAACTTTTTGATGTAGACACACTACCCTTTGGCGTAGGGTTGCTCATCTTTTTTATCATATCAGACTTTGTACAGTGGAACACGCACAGAATACTACACAGAGTTCCGTTTTTATGGAATTTTCATAAAGTGCATCACTCTACAAAGGAGATGGCTTTTGCAGCACAAATGCGCTATCACTGGGTAGAGCCTATTATGTATAAGTCCTTTTTATACATTCCTATTGCGATTATAGGAGGTTTTGACCTTGCATATGTGGCTATCATACATTTTACCGCACTTACTGTTGGTCACCTCAACCATGCAAACATAGGCTGGGATTATGGCCCGCTTAAGTATATTCTCAATAACCCGAAGATGCACATCTGGCATCACGCAAAAGAATTACCTGAGCGTGTAAAGTATGGCGTAAACTTCGGACTAACGTTGAGTGTATGGGATTATCTTTTTGGAACTAGTCATGTTCCGCATGATGGCCGTGATATCGAATTAGGGTTTGATGGAGATGAAACATTTCCAACGGACTTTGTAGGTCAAATCACCTATCCTCTT
This sequence comes from Dokdonia sp. Asnod3-C12, assembly GCF_045063975.1. Lineage (NCBI taxonomy): Bacteria > Pseudomonadati > Bacteroidota > Flavobacteriia > Flavobacteriales > Flavobacteriaceae > Dokdonia > Dokdonia sp. Asnod3-C12. Next base: position 2,149,109 of record NZ_JBEFNY010000003.1, on the reverse strand, counting down.
TCTGAAAAGGAAAAGTAGGTTATTGCATACGCTTTCGCGAAAGCGAACTAATCTTAGAAAAAATCTGATGCAAAAATTAGCTTACTTCATACTGACAATTACACTTCTCACTAGCTGTAGCAGTTCTAAAAATGTCACAACTCCCCCCGAACCTGAGACTCCAATGGTTATTACCGAAACCCGCGTTGAAATCCCGCAAACGGTAATTACCGAATCAGAAGAAGTAGAAACTACAATCTCCGAACCAGAGGAAGTCGTTGAAGTTGCCGTCTCAAATAATGAACCCGAAGAGGTTGTTGAAGTTATAGAAGAAGTTTCCAATTTTAATCATGACGCTTTTGACTCTATTTTAAAGAAATACGTTTCTAGAGAAGGTAATGTAAACTACAGTGGTATTAAATCTAACTGGGGTAGTTTACGTGCATATATCGCTTCCCTAGGGCAATCGCTGCCTACTGCTACTTGGTCGCAAGAAGAGAAGCTATCCTACTGGATGAATGCGTACAATGCGATGACGATAGACCTTATATTACGCAACTATCCACTTGAAAGCATAAAAGATATTAAAGACCCGTGGGATCAACGTTTTTGGAAATTAGGTAACAAGTGGTATAATCTCAATGAGATTGAGCATGAGATTCTACGTAAAATGGGAGATGCTCGCATACACTTCGGGATAAATTGCGCTTCTTTTTCTTGCCCGCCGCTACTTAATGAGGCATTTAGACCTAGCAAGGTAGATGCACAACTAGATATGCTTTCTCGAAAATTTATTAATGATCCTACCCGCAATACTATCACAAGTGATCGCGTCGAAGTTTCAAAGATTTTCACTTGGTTTGCAAAAGATTTTAAAACAGACGGCTCTCTCATAGATTTCTTGAACCGCTACTCCACGACCTCAATTTCAGAGAATGCAAGGGTGCGTTATCGTGATTATGACTGGACCTTGAATAAGTAGTAATGTTTTCACAAAACTCACTTAACTACACGTTAATGGGTATTGATTTTGCTTTCGCGAAAGCGATATTGTACTCTCAATAAGATATATTATGAAAAACTTCTTACGATTACTTACCATAAGTGCCTTTGTAATCACGTTGCAAAGTTGTGCTACGCTAGCTGCAGGTGGAATTACAAGTCAAGGACAGCCTACTAAACAAGTAGAAGGAACACTAACCTCAACGACTGCAAACTCTACTGTAAATGTAGATCACTCTGCGTGGGACGAGCTTCTTAAAAAGCATGTAGATTCAAAAGGAATGGTAGATTATAAAGGATTTGCTAAAGATCAAGAAGCCCTTAATGCATACTTAGATAAACTTGCGAGTCTAGACCCTAATAATGACTGGAGCGTTCAAGAATTGCTGGCTTATTACATCAATATTTACAATGCGTATACCGTAGATCAAATCCTTAAAAACCCAAATGTTACGAGCATAAAAGAAATAGACGGTGTATGGACTAAGGGAATTGTAACTGTGCAAAACCGTAAACTTTCTCTAGGAGGAATTGAGAATGGTGTATTACGTAAGATGAACGAACCTAGAATACACTTTGCTATAAATTGCGCCTCTATTTCATGTCCACCGCTATTGAGAGAAGCATATACTGCTGGAAAAATTAATGAGCAATTAGAGAGAGCAACAAAGGAGTTCATAAACAGCGATAAGAATACTGTCACAGCAAATAAAGCTGAGCTATCTTCTATTTTTAAATTTTATACAAAGGACTTTTATAGAGGATCTAATGAAAGCTTAATCCCTTACATAAATAAATACAGCACGGTAGAAGTTGCAGGAGATGCGACTGTTACGTTTAAAGAATATAACTGGGAATTAAATAAGCAGTAATTCAAAACCATCTCTACTCTTTTTGCGTAGATTTGATGACCATAAATTATTTAATGAAGCCTTCTATTTCGATTGTCATACCGGTACTTAATGAATCTGAAACGATTATTAAATTACTAGCACATTTGAAAGAGAAGGCTTTTTCTTGTGATTATGTGACACAAATAATTGTAGTAGATGGAGGAAGCAAGGATGATACTTACAAGCTCGTAAGCAGCTATAGCGATCACAATCCTCAGGTCACAGTTGTAAAATCTGCAAAGGGCAGAGCTAAACAAATGAACACAGGAGCAGCCATCGCAACAAGTTCAATCCTCTACTTTCTACATGCAGATTCTTACCCACCTCAAGACTATGATAAGTATATCGTGGAGCAAGTGGTTGCTGGTAATCCTGCTGGGTGTTTTAAAATGAAATTTGACTCTAATCACTGGTGGTTAAGACTTGCTGGATGGCTTACACAATTCAAGTGGAGAGCCTGCAGAGGAGGAGATCAAAGTCAGTTTATCACAGCACAGTTGTTTAAGGAGCTAGGCACTTTTGACGAGCGTTATATTATTTATGAAGATAATGACCTTATCAATAAGTTATATGCTAAGCGTAAGTTTGTAGTAATTCAAGAATGGCTTACCACCTCTGCACGACGTTATGATGAAAACGGTGTCTGGAAACTACAATTTCACTTTTGGAGTATTTATGTGCGTAAATGGTTTGGTGCAAGTGCAGAAGATTTGCATAAATATTACCTTAAGAAAATATCTTAACCTAAAAGTATAGTATACTACTTCATTTTATACTTTTTACTATTGGAATTTAATTCAAAACTCCAATTATCGTACTAAACGCATAAAGTTCTCTTAAAATAGCTCTATCCTTTTAGACCGTTATTGCAATAAGATACTGCTATACTTAATTTTGCTACTATACATTATATGATTAAAAAAATTGATATGAGCTTTATAAATGCAATGCAAGAACGTTATACCACAAAGAAGTATAACGCATCAAAAAAAATAGATAGTAAACATATAGAAGAGCTTAAGGAAATATTACGCTTAAGTCCGTCTTCCATAAATAGCCAGCCATGGAAATTCACTTTTGTTTCTGACGAGGCTACCAAAGAAAAGCTTTCTAAAGTATCGTGGATTAATACCGAGAAGGTAACAGATAGTGATACTGTGGTTGTTTTTAGCAGGATTAATGATCTTGCAGCTTTTGAAAAACAAATAGAAGAAGAACTACCTCAAGGTGCAGTAGATTACTATAAAGAATATCTAAAACCGTTACCAGAGCAAGAAATCAAGGCATGGTTTGACAAGCAAGTGTATTTATCGCTAGGAGTATTATTAAGCGCCTGTGCTGCAATGAACATTGATGCAACCCCAATGGAAGGTATAGAGCCAGAAAATTACGATAAGATTATAGATAACAAAGGCTACGCAACGCTAGTAGCTGTGGCAATAGGATATCGCGATGAGGATGATTTTAATCAACCTAGTAAAAAGCCAAAGTCAAGAATAGCTTTAGAAAAAGTAGTAGAAAGCATCTAAGTCACTAAGGTTGTTAAATGCGCATCATTAAAAAAGGAGTTACTTATTTAAAGTGACTCCTTTTTTAAAACCTAAACCTGAAGTATAGAACTAGTCAAAAATAACCTCGCCAGTAAAGAATGCTTGCACATCAACAACGGGAGGTGTATTACTTAATATTAAATTACCTGTGCTTCTTAGTTCCCCGCTTATGGATAGTTGAGGAGCTATCAACACGTCATTTGTCCCTCTATGGAAAATGGTAACATTTTGCACAGCTAGATCCTGTAGTGGTAATCTACTATCACCCTCCAGCAAGTTAATATCTAAATTGGTTACGCTTCCTCGTATAAAAAAGTTAGACAAGCCGTTACATTGGAGGAATACATTTTCTGAGTCTAGCTCCATATCAAAATCTCCGTCTTTATGATAAAAATCTTCCTCAATTAGATCATCAGAAACTAGTCTCAAGGTGTTCCAACTTATCAAGCCATCTCCTAAAACTGTACTGCCACTACTATTTCTAATCTGCCTAAGGTTAGGATGTGACACCCGTAATATAGAAGTATCATAATCCCTCACTAGATTACATGAGGCATTATTTTTTACGATGAGCGTATTATCCTCTACATACACTTCAAAATCTTCTAGCAGGTTTTCTCCAGTCTCAAGTACAACTGATATCTCTGGAGCGTCTTTTACGACTAACTGTACACGTTCAAAGACTATGATACTATCAAAGCTTGCTAGGTCATATTCCTCAGTAATTATAGAACCACTTGTTTTAAGACATGATAATGTATCCTCAGTATCGCATGATACAAACCACATCATCACTGGCAACAACACTACTATTAAATATTTATTTTTCATCTTTAAAATCTATATCCTAGTCCAAATTCTACTGCCTCTGCTTTTGCGCCGTGAGCTTTTACAACCATACTTCCAGAAAAGTGATCTCCAAATTTTCTTTTGAGCCCTAATCGATTATAAAACCTTCCTTCAAAATCGTATGGATAGTACACATAGTAGCCTAACTGAGAGACAAACGAGAGCTCGTTAAAATGCAACTCATGCCCTATAAAAACTCCAAAGCGTTTCCAGTCTTCATCACCAGTAACCTCGCCCTCAGGAAAAGCTACAGACTCATAACGAATAAGCTCTTTTAAGAAATTTGCAAAAAAAGCATCTACACCTGCTGTAAAACTAGATTTATGATTTATGCGCATATCTGCAAATGCCGTAAGGGTTAAAAATCCGTATCGTGGAGAATTATTTATATCACTTTGATTTGCACCACCACTCACTACTAGATTATAATGTATAGGCTCTGAGTATGCTGTTTTTTCTCCTAGTGGGATGTAATCTGGAAACTCATTTGCTTTTGGAAAATAATTAATCCCTGCAGTAAATGCCCAAGTATTTGTGGAGTTATTAGGCGCTTTGAGGTTTGCGTTACTGTAGTGTATAATGGTAACCCCTGCGTGTACTCCTATATTTTTGAAAATATTATCCTGCTTGAAACCAAATTTAAGCATGGTACTACTCAACACAGTGGTACCGTAAGCATTATTTATAAAGTTAGTCTCTCTATCATATGGATTTGTGGCAATTGCAACTCCTTGCCCTATTCTAAACTGTAATCTACGCTTCCAGTAGTAAAAGTTATAATGCGCATAAGCACTATACAATTCCCCTAGATTTTCATTTTTCATGTCTTGATACACAAAGGTGTAACCCACATCTGGAAAATTATAACGTCGCTCCCATGCTTCATATCCGTAAGTCTTTCGGTTATAGGCAAGCATTATTCCCTGCGGATGCTCTGTTATAAGATGAGATATATCTGGATTATGTTCTAAGAGCGTACCATAAAAAAAATCTGCCTCGAGGTCAAAAGGACGCACTTTTTCCTCTTGTGCATGTATCGTGATGGTTAGTATACAAGAAAACGCAATGGCTAGCTGGCGCAAGTAATTCATAAGAGTCACTGGTTAGTGTTTGTGAACTTACGAAAATTTGAACGTGCAGGTTTGCTTTTTATTCTAATTATCTAATAATGGAAAACCTAAATGGGATGGATAGTTACGCTTTCGCGAAAGCGTAGTATAAATAAATACTTTATTAGTCAATTTATAGATAGGAACTGCTATAAAACAAAAAAGGGATGCACTTTCATGCATCCCTACTATATGTTGATATTCAATTATTTACTATTAACATAAAAGGCATGTATTATACCTGGAATTATACCTAGAATTGTAAGGATAATATTTATGATTAAATCCTTACCTACGCCTTTGTTTAAAGCAACCGCAAGTGGTGGAAATATGATATTTAAAATGATGGTTAGAATTGACATTGTTTTTGGTTTTAGTTAGCCACAAATATATCGAGCATCAGTGTTTGAGAACGTTAAGTCATTATTAATTGAGATAGTCTTAACTAAGTAATCTTATTTTTGTAGGATTTTTCTTAACATTTATATCAAATCACACGATTAAATACCATTTTTATTAATGTTTTGTATATTGCTGGACATTAAACCACTGAAATGAAGAGAATTACTTTTTTTTTAATCCTAATTATGTCTAGTTCTATAGGAACTGCACAGATTGACAGCTTGAAAATAAAAGAAAGATTACAGCGTCTCATGGACTCTTCGGCCACCTATTACGAGGCTAATAACTATAGTAAATCGCTCGAGCTTAATGTTAGAATCATTGAAGAGGCAAAAAAAATAAATGATACTGGTTATTTACAAAGTGGCTTTAGATATCTAGGGTATGACTATTTGATTTTACTAGATACCATACAAGCTAGAGAAAGCTTTGAGCGATCTCAAGAGTACGCTAGCCTCGCACAAGATAGTCTAGGGCTAGGTCTGACCTATATGGATCTTGCAAATCTTTATGGTTACTCAGAGTCCTCAATGGAAAAAGCTCTTCAGTACCATGACAAGTCTATTATAGTATTCAGAAAATTAAAAGATTCATTTAACTTAAGTAATGCTTATCTAAACGCTGTACTTACGCTACAAGAACATGAGCGATTTGATAAATCATTAAAGTACCTGACGAAGGCCGATCAACTTAAAGACCACCTATCAAATGGGCTGAAAGCAAACCTTGAAAATCAATGGGCCATTTACTATTTACATGAGAAAAATTACAAGAAAGTAGATTATCATTTATCAAAGATTTTTAAAGACACCTTATTGCAATCTTCTAGCTTTGAACTTGCAGATAGCTACCTCAGTTATAGTTTGAGCCTTTATGGTCAAAAAAGGTACAAGGAAGCTTATGAGTATGGAGTGAAATATCAAAATTTATATGAGGAAACTACAGAAGAATATCAGAATGAGGAATCTCAAAAAATAGCAGCAAACTTTCAAGTAGCCGAATACAAAAAGAATATTGAGAGAAATGAATTAAAAAACAGGCTTCAGGCAGAAATCGTAAGAAGCCAGATAAACTGGAATAAATTTCTAATTGTTGTTACCGCATCAAGTATTCTGCTCTTAATCCTACTCTATAGAATGTATAGAAGTAAGAAAGATTATGTAAAAAGCCTGACTGAAAAGAACATAGAATATCTTACGGCAAAGAATGAATCTGAGCAGTCTACAAAAGCTAAGACGGCCTTTTTCTCAACGGTGAGCCATGAGTTAAGAACTCCTCTCTATGGTGTTATAGGGCTCAGTACTATCCTGATGGATGACCCAAAATTAAAATCTCATCAACAAGATCTTAAGTCTCTCAAATTCTCGGCAGACTACCTGCTTGCGCTCATAAATGATGTACTACAAATCAATAAAATTGATTCAAATACAGTTATAGAAAATAATGAAGTTTTTAATACAAGAGATTTTATTAAGAACATCGTCTCTTCTTTTGAATACATGCGCCAGCAAAACAAGAACAACATTCATATTAACATTGATGACAACGTTCCAGAGTTTGTAAAGGGTGATGCTACTAGGCTTTCTCAAATACTAATGAACTTAGTGGGGAATGCATGTAAGTTTACAGAAAATGGGGACATCTATATATTACTTGAAGCGTCTGGTCTTAATGATCAAAAGGCTAGTATTCACTTTACAATTCAAGATACGGGTATAGGGATTCCAGAAGAAAAACAACAAAGTATATTTGATGAATTTTCTCAAGTAAGCTCAAGACACTACACATATCAAGGTACTGGATTAGGACTGCCTATTGTACAAAAGCTACTAGCACTTTCTGGAGCTGAAATACACTTATCAAGTAAGGTGGGAAAAGGTTCTACATTTTTCTTTACGCTAGACTTTGAGATGTCAAATGAATCATTAATTGTGGATCCCATAGTTATTATAGATGACAAACAACTCAAAAATAAACGCATCCTTATTGTAGATGATAACCGTATCAATCAAATAGTGACAAAGAAAATACTACAGAAACTAGAAGTTACTTGCAGCATTGCAAATAATGGTCATGAAGCTGTAGAATGCGCTAGAGATAATGAATATGACCTTATCCTTATGGATATTAATATGCCCGTAAAAGACGGATTAGAAGCTACTAAAGAGATTAGACTCTTTGATAAAAAAATCCCTATCATAGCGCTTACAGCTGTAGAGGTAAAGGAAATGCGTTATAAAATCTACAACGCTGGACTTACAGATATTATCGTTAAGCCTTATGATATCACTATTTTTAAGCGTACTATCTTGCGCAATTTGCAGCATTTAAATACTGGACAACCTACTGCTAATAGTCAGCTGCAGGTTTAATAGTAATTCACTCTTGATTAAAAGTATTGCCCTACTCCAAATACGAATCCGCTAGTGGAGTTTGGGGTTATTCCATATCCATAATCAATTCGAAAAGTTGCATTAAAAATCTTTTTGTGAGTAAAACGCAATCCTAAACCGGGATACACTCTAAGGTTTTGATCATCTCCAAAATCATCAAAATCCCCACCTGGATTTCTCCAAGATCCAGCATCTACAAACGCATTACCTTGTAATACAAATGATTCTTTATCAACCAGTGTATGTCTATACTCCGTGTTTATTACAATTACTCCTGTGCCACGATCTATCGTATTCCCTACTCCTCTAATATTTAAATTATTATCTACAGAAAATGGTGCAAATGGTGAGTCTGCATTAGATGCTAGACCTACTCGTAATCTGTTTGCCCAGTTACCCTTATCACCTACTCTAGTAAAATATTGAAAGTCATTCCACCAGATTGTAAAGTCGGGTAATCTGCGATCATTTGCCATCACATGCTGCACATTAAATGTGCTCTTAAAACCAGATATATACTGGTAATAGTAATCTAGTGCGTTATATTCATAGATACCTTTTAAAAGAATCTTATCTACATTAAATTCTTGAGGAACCCCTGCAGAAGTCGCACCAGCTAGGTATTCATACTTTTCATTAAATAAATTTACACCTGTCTCTACCCGATGTTTAAAGTTTATGGCATATAATCCTAATACTTCAAAAGAGGTATTACTGTACTTGTAATCTGCGGTACCTTCGTCTAGAAAAACAGGCTCTTGTGTGGTTAATCGCTGCATATTTATCGCAACCCCTAGCTTATTATTAAATAAAAATGGAGCTCTGAGATTTACCCCATAAGAATTAAAAATATCTCGTTGATAAAATCCTCCAAAGGCTATATTTCTCCCTAAGGTATTGAACTCGTATAGACCTACTCTAAAGGCAAATTCATCATCATTTGTAGTATAGACATTGAGCTGAGGGTTTATCGTTATATTCTCTTCAATATAATAGCGAACTTCATAATTATCATATGAAGGAATCACTTGATAATATGCGTGCCGTACTGCTGGTAGTCTTTTGAGTCTTATAATATCTACCTCTAGTAATGTAGAATCTAAAGGACTATCTACACGCAAATCACTAATTAATTTAATAAAAGAGGTCTTAAGTTTTTTATTGCCATGAATAGTAAAATCCTTCACAATGCCTTCTTGCGCATTACTCATAGAGCAATACAGCATGACTAGAATGTATAACCAAAAGTATTTCATGTACTGTAGGATTTACTATGCTTTATAATTAGATTATATCATAATCTACAAAATCATCTTACATTAAAAATACTGCCCTATCCCGAATACAAGTCCGCGATTTTGAGTAGCTCCCAGTCCTACTCCATAGTCTAACCTAATGACAGCGTTAAAAATACGTTTATGAATAAAACGCACTCCAAGACCAGAGTACAACTCCACATTATTGATACTCGCTAGATTATCAAATCCCTCTCTTGGGCTTCTTATTGATCCAGCATCTACAAAAGCATTTCCTTGAAGTACAAACCAATCCTTTTCTATAAGCGTGTGTCTATATTCTGTATTTACAAAAACAAAGGATGTCCCTCTATCAATATCATTTCCTGCACCTCTAAGATTAAACTGATTATCAACCGTAAAAGGGGCAAACTCAGATTCATTATAAGAAGCATACCCTAGCTGTAGTCTACTTGCCCAGTTACCCTTTGTTCCTATTTTTTTAAAATACTCTGTTGCATTTTGTGCTACAAGCCCTTCTTCTAAGAGACCATCACCGCCTAAAACATAACGCACATCAAGAAGGTTACGCACTCCCTCTACATATTGATACGTGATGTTTAAAAAATTAGTCTCATACTCTCCGCGCAGGGATACTTTATTTGCATCAAGTCCCGCTGGCAGTACACTTTGCACCTCCGTATCATCAATGTCATAAGATTCTTTATACACTCTAACTCCTAACTCTGCCTTGTTGTGAAAATCTATTTCATACAAACCATAAATCTCTGCACCTACATCATCTTTCTTGTAGTTTATAGGAGTTTCATCGAGGTAAATAGGTTCAAAAGTCACATTTTTAATATAGTTGACACCTAACCCTAATTTGTTAGTGATTAAGAAAGGTGCTTCCCAGTAAGCTCCATAAGAGTCAAAAACATCCCGCTGATAAAAGCCACCAAGTATCTGACTTTGACCAAGAAAATTAAATTCGAATGCGCTTACGCGAAAAGCAAAACTACCATCGTTTGCCTCAGAGATGCGCAAACCTGGAATAATGGTGAAATTTTCGACAATCTTATAGGTTAGTTTGTACGTGCTATCTGTAAGTTTAGTTTGAACAACGGTTGCATTTGCAATGGCTGGTAGTCTATTTAAACGCTCAATATCTGTTGCGACTTTAATAGAGTCATATGCCGTTTGTGATTTTACTTTAATAAGCCTTCTCAATAAAGATTCATCTACACGTTTTAATCCTTCAAAAGTGATTTCTTCTATAATAGGTTCTTGTGAAAAAAGAAATGAAGTCATCAACAGAGCGCAGACGAGGGAGAAATATTTCATAAAGGCTATAGCTATATTAAAAACGTTGGTCGAAAGTAATGCACAATCATTGCGCAACACGCCATTATTTACTTAAATAAATGATGAGCATCTTATTTAATACTTACCATAATGCTGTCTTATTACAGCTTCGGCTGGTTTATTTTGGGGTGTAAACTGGTTGTTTTCTGGACCTCCTACCTCATCATGTTTAATGAACCACTTCCATATAAATCCTCCTGCCATCCACTCTTCATCCCATACTGTATCAAAGAGAGCTTGCGTCGCTTGTGCCTGTCCTTCAAGATTTACGGTGGTCATAGATCTATCTGCCTTCCAAGGTTCTTTGCCTGTATAATCTACAGAGCGGTACCCAAATTCTGTGAAAATCACTTTGCGGTTTTCCGCTTTCGCGAAAGCGGACACCTCCTCCTTCCATCGTTGCCATCCCGCTGTAACACACTCCACAGATGGTGTTTGATCATCACAAACAGGAAAATAAGCATCAATCCCTATGTAGTCTAGCTGACTCCAAAATGGAGTCTTCTTATACTCATCCCAGTTTGCAGCATACGTAAGTTTACCATTGTACACCTTTCTTATATCAATAATAAGTTGCGTCCAAAAATCTGGTCTGTTTGTTACAAATTGTTCTAACTCTGTACCTATGCAAAAGATGGTTGCTCCTTCTTCTTGAGCAAGTGTGGCATAATCAATTATAAAGTTGCGGTATGAATCTTCAAGCGCTGTCCACTCTGACTCTGTTTGCATTTTAAGGTACCCAGTAAACTCGCCATTGCGTATCCATATTTGTGGTTTTACCATCACCTCAATACCTGCTTTGTGCAATTCTGACACATAGTTCCGACCTCCTTCTCTGGTCTCACCATACCACTGCCTGTCTGTGTTGTATATAATTTGTGGTTTATCTTTTTGTGGCACAAACCCAAACGGCATTACCGCAGCATAGTTTGCATTTACAAGTTGTACAGGGCTTACATGAGTGCTATCTACCGGATTACGATTTGCAACAAAACTCACCCCATTGATTTTCTTTTCTTCTGTTTTTTGAGCAGTACATGCTTGTAGACAAATCAATAAAAAGAAACATCCTATAATATTTTTCATCTACTTATTTTTTTGATTTAAAGATATGTGTTTATGATTAAAATTTGAAAAGCATATGAGTTATAACGAAAGATCTTAAAAGCAATAAGACCCTAAGAACTGGGTAGCTCTCAAGGTCTATCATAGTGTGCTGTATACTCATTGTAGTTAACGTATATGAATATACATTGCACTCGTAAAGAGCTTAGATTAGGGGAACCTAAGCGCTCTAGCTATATGTTAAAAAACAGCTCTCAACCCTAGGTTAAAAGTCTGCCCTAATCCAGTATCGTTTCCTCTTACAAAGTTTGTATATAATGCCTCAAGGTTAAGAGCGTCTGTAAGTTGATATTTTGCCCCACCACCTACAGCTGTAAAGTCTTGTGAGAATTCGTTTCCTAGGTCAAGAAGTTGTGAGTGCTGCACAAGGCCTAATACTGTAAATTTCGAACTTGGGAAATAACTTAAAAACAATCCAGGAGTAAGACGCAAACTATCATTTGCAAAACTATCCTCATCATCTCCAAAGTTGAGCTCAGAATTCAAATCTGCAAATAGTTGCCAGTCTCCTCCTGCAAAAGTATGATCAAAGAAAAATCTGTTTTGCCATGTAAATCCTTTTTGATCAAGAAAAACACCTTCTTCTGTCTCATTATCTACTAGAGGAATAAAAAACGAACTCTGGATAGAGAAGTTATTTACTTTACTAAACGGAACAAACTTTACAGATGGTGCTACAGAAGTAAGACCGCTACGAGCAGTGCCTCGTTCACCATCAAATTTAAATACATCAAAGGCATCACGACCGCCTATAGTGCTAGATCTTGCCTCTAGAATCAATCCTACATTTACTCTGTTGTTATTTGAAACACCAGTGTACACTTCAAGTGTTGAGGTAAAGAAATTATTTCTTGGGATATCACGATCTTCACCATTTTCGCCAAAGGTATCTTTTGTTTCTGTGTACAGATTATTAAACCATTTGATGTCAAATTGCCCTTTTGAGATAAGTTTAGAAGGTGTGAGTGTCTGTATTACAGAGCCTCCGTCTTCAAAGTTTTCTGTATCATCTTGTGCAAAAGAAGTTGCTGCAATAAGCATTAAAGCGACTAGTAGGATTGTTTTTTTCATTGTAGTTGTTTTTAATTATTTATTTGTGCGTCACGCACCAGACGGCTAGGGTTTAATACTATCTGGTGAGAACGGCTTTTAAGACAATAATTATCTACCTCGACTAGTGTCGAGTAGTTCTAGTAGGTAAATTTTAATGGAGTTATAGCAAGTAATATATACCAGCTATAATGTAATAGAAACTATTATTTAGTGTCATTAAGTGTCCAGTCATAAGGGTAGTATGACAGCTTTGCATCACTAGAAATAGCCTCTTTGCGGTATTTATTTAAAAAATCTATCTCTGTACCATTGCGTACAAAGTCTTCTTTATACCACTCAAATATTTGAGAAATCTGCACCTTATTTCCTTTCACTTTAATGAAGTTAGGATTATTTACAGCAAGCGTAGTCTGGCGTTGTAATTGTGATTTTAATTTGGCTGGTGTATATGCCTCATTGATGATAGGTGGACATCCTAGTCCTGCACATACTAGCACAAAGTGAAAACGAGGTTCACCTGGAAATTGCGCTCTTAACTTCTTATTTTCTATATCGTTTAAAGTGATATTTGTCCCGCCTAACTTGTAGGTGTTTTTATCAAAAAAACCTTTTATAGATAGTGGTTGCTTTACTGGATACTTCCCTGTGATTCCTTTAATTACTGCTAGGTTATAAGCGTTAATCCAGAAAGATTGATACGTTGCCGCATCAGATGTGCTTACAGATATAGATGCTGCATTTTCTAATAGCTTATCTAGCGCTTGTGGGTTTGCCTTTACAGCGGCATAATTCACTAGTCCATTTTTTACGTTTGCTTTAAAGAAAGTATCTGCATTAGTGAAAAATGATGCCGTGTCTTGTGCTTGGATGTGCACACTTGTTAAAGTGATTACGAGAAGTAGTGCGAGGTTGGTAATTGATTTCATAAGTAAACTTTTTTCTGCACAGTCGGTCGAGCTCAAATAAAGAGACTTACAGCCAGATCATTAAAAATTTAAAATATGTAGTCTGTAACGCTCCATAATGAGCATCAAATTTTCCTTACAGCACTTTCTGCATTTAGATAAATTCTAAATAGACAGCATCGCGTTAAGTTTGTTATCTTTAAAACGACCCAAGGATATGTTATCTCATAGAAACAAGTTTTAAAATGCTTGTTTAGACTACTATATATTTTGCTTTCGCGAAAGGGTAACAAAAAGATTTTTTCGCGAAAGCGGGACAACAACAACCATACATTTCTTAATTTTTACTTAGGTGAAAATTATATAAAAACAACCTCTATGCAAGAACATATCGTCATTATAGGCAATGGGATTTCTGGCGTTACAACCGCCCGTCACATCCGCAAAGCTTCTGACAAAAAGATCACCATCATCTCTACCGAAACGGATCACTTCTTTTCTCGTACGGCACTCATGTATATCTATATGGGACACATGAAATATGAACATACAAAACCGTATGAAGATTATTTCTGGAAGAAAAACCGCATTGATCTTAAACGCGCTTTCGTAGAGACTGTAGATCATGAAAACAAACAATTACTACTTTCTGGAGGTGAAAAAATGAGTTATGATAAGCTGGTGCTTGCCGTGGGATCTACTCCTAATAAATTTGGCTGGCCAGGTCAAGATCTCGAGGGTGTACAAGGGTTGTATTCAAAACAAGATTTAGATAAACTAGAAGCAAATGCTCCAGATAACAAAACGTGTAAACGTGCTGTGGTAGTAGGTGGAGGTCTTATAGGTATTGAGATGGTAGAGATGTTACTCACTCGTGACATCCCTGTGACTTTTTTAGTTCGCGAGAATAACTTCTGGAATGGAGTGCTCCCTATAGGTGAAAGCCAGATGCTCAATCGTCACATAAAAAGTCATCATGTAGATTTACGATTAGGTTTTAATCTAGACAGTATTCTAGCAGATGATCATGGTAAAGTGCGCGCTATAACTATAAAAGAGACTGGCGAAGAGATTGCTTGTAACGTTGTAGGGCTTACCGCTGGTGTGTCTCCTAATGTGGCTTTCTTAAAAGATAGCGGTATTGAGATAGGACGAGGTATCAAGGTCAATCCTATGCTAGAGACTAATATAAAAGATATTTATGCCATAGGTGATTGTGCAGAGCAACACGAGGGGATAAACGGCCGTCGTCCTATAGAGGCTGTGTGGTATACTGGTAGAATGATGGGCGAGGCACTTGCTCAGACACTTACTGGAAAACCTACAGCATATAACCCGGGACACTGGTTTAATAGTGCTAAGTTTATGGATATAGAGTACCAGACCTACGGATGGGTGTTCTCAAAACCTAAAGAAGGTAATACGCACTTCCACTGGATGCATAAGGATGATAATAAATGTATCACTATCGAGATGCAAGAAGGTACTCGCAAGTTTATAGGGATAAATAATTTTGGGATACGCCTGCGTCACGAACTATTTGACCGCTGGCTTACCGAGGGTCAAACTACAGACTATGTACTAGAGCATCTTAAGGATGCAAACTTTGACCCAGAGCTCTACACTCATTACGAAAAAGAAATCCTAGCTGAGTATAACAAACAATACGGAACCTCTCTCGCTCCTAAGAAAAAGAGCTGGAAAAGAATCTTTGCATAACCTACCTTACGACTTACACTTATGAAAATTATTAAAAACTTAGGCCTGGTTATCTTTCTTACTGGACTAGCAATATGGACTGCTTCTGTGTTTATGGGAGGCTTTACATTACAACAAGATCAACTAGACGCTTTTGTTTCTGAAAAAGGAATTAAAAGCGAACTCATTACTAAAAAAATAACAGAAGACGTAGTGGGTAAAACTCTAGGCACCTTTGCTTTTACAGGTGCCATACGTAATGCCCTTGCCGAAAACAACACCTATTATGATGCTCAAATAGCCAAATATGACGCTGCAAAAGAATGGGATAAAAAAGGAGAACAATACCAGTATCGCATTAATGATAAAGACTTTCAAGCCTTTAGCTTCTCCCTAGCCAAAAAAGCAGGAACAGGCTTCATCGTTGAAAATAAAGGGCTCATGTGGTTCTTAACTTTTGGACTAAGCATCTTAGGAGCACTTATGTTTATTTTTCCTAACCTTGTTTTATTAGGTAAACCAGGAATTAAAAACGACCACATCTACCACGACGCAGCTACAAACCGCGGCTGGATTGCCTGGTTAGTACTCATATACCTCGTGCTATTTTACCTAGTGCTTTATTTTAATGCAGACTATGTAGTAAACTGGACATTTATACTCGACCCTATCAGTAATGCGCTTAATGGTGGAGATGCCAGCCAGTGGTTTGTGTACGGTTTCTTGTACTGTACCATTATGCTCACGATGGCTATGCGTATGTATATAAAGTACCGTCATAATAAATACCAGATTGTACGTACTACCTCTGTATTATTCTTCCAGATAGTATTTGCCTTCCTTATTCCAGAGATCATGTCTAGCTTAGGAAAGCCAGGATATGATTTTAAAAATGCATTCCCACTTGATTATGATTTCTTTTTTGAGTGGAATCTAGAAACACTTACAGAAAGTGGTGGCCTAGGTATTTTCATCCTTGTATGGGGTGTTGTACTTACACTCGTGATAGTACCAGTAATGGTATACTTCTTTGGAAAAAGATGGTATTGTAGTTGGGTTTGTGGTTGTGGAGGTCTTGCCGAAACACTTGGAGATCCTTACCGCCAGCATTCTAATAAAACGATGAAAGCTTGGAAGCTGGAGCGCTGGCTCATTCATTCTGTACTTGCTTTCTCACTTGTAATGACCGTGGTTACTTTATATTGCTACTTTACAGGAGCAGAGTCGCTACTAGGTATTAACACGCAGTGGATTAAGGATACGTACAGTTTCTTGATAGGCGCTTGGTTTGCAGGAGTAATTGGGACTGGATTCTACCCTATTTTTGGTAACCGTGTATGGTGTCGTTTTGGATGCCCGCTAGCAGCCTACTTAGGATTTGTACAACGTTTTAAATCTCGTTTTAGAATCACTACAAACGGAGGACAATGTATCTCTTGTGGTAACTGTTCTACCTATTGTGAGCAAGGAATTGATGTACGTGCATATGCTCAGAAAGGAGAAAACATCGTACGTTCTAGCTGTGTAGGTTGTGGTGTATGTAGCGCAGTATGTCCTCGTGGCGTACTTAAATTAGAAAACGGACCAGAAGCAGGTCGTATCAACCCTACTCAAGTATTATTAGGTAATGACGTAGACCTTATGGACTATGTTAATAATGATCAAGATGTAGCGTAACTATTTTATAACGCTTTCGCGAAAATGTGATATTTCAAAAACCACCTCAGGAAACTGTGGTGGTTTTTGGGTTTTAAACTGTGTATTAAAGCTTGCTTCTGATAAGGTGATATGAACTTTATTTCAAAAAAAATATGATTATATGGAAATCCGTAAAAACAAAGCACTAAGGTGTTGTATTTTCGGTGGCTACATACCAAATACAAATATATAACCTTAAAAAAAACGGCTAATCCATTGGAAAACTTTAATGAGGGAAATGTGGAAAAAAACGACACGTTTAATAAAAGCTGAAGACTCTAACTACTTAGACAGCAATACTACAGTTATCGGAATTTGGTGGATATTATGGATTGTGTCTAACTATATAGGTAATTATGTACTTAAGAGTATCTTTAAAGAACAGACTATTGAAACTTTAATGAGTAGTACTATTGCAGACATGGTCATGTCAATATTAGGAATACCCCTAGCTATCGTGACCGTAACTATTATCAAAAACTATTCGTCTAAAGAAGAGAAAATTTCAAGTTTAGAAAAACAAGAATCTATTTAGTAAATCGCTTAATTCAACCGAATCATGGATATCATCGCATTAGAAAAGAAAAGACTAGAATGGTCTCTTAGAACATTTACAGAAGCAACCCCAATGGGATCGCTTCAAAAAGCTAAGGAAGAGATAAAAGAAATAGAAGACGATATTACCAATGACATTAAAAACCCAGTCGAATATGCAGATGCTATCATGTGCATTTTTGACGTAGCAGCTAGAATGGGGATAAGTGCAGAAGATGTCATGATTGCCTATGAAGAGAAGCTTGCCGTCAATATGAAGCGAACTTGGAAGAAGAATTCAAATAATAGCTATTCACATATAAAGTCATAATTTTAAGCTTTCTTAAAGGTATACTTTTGGCTAAAAAATCAACTTTATAAACGACTACAAAACTGTAAAAATTTTAATAAAACTCAATCTTCCTTCAGCTCAATGACAACCCTACCTCAACAATTAGAAAACCCTGTCTGGTATTCTTTACGTGAAACACATAAAAAGTTTGCAGTTACTTTTGATGGCGTTCTGTTTTATAACCCCGCGGTATGCACGTTTGGGGCTTTCTTTGATGAGGCGAAGACTGCAAGCGCTTCTAGGGAATATATAAAGACCAGAAAAGATTTCTTCTTCGTCACAGAAAACCAAACTCCACAAATAGATGACACAAAAATTGTTCTAAACAGAAAAATTGATGGCTGTCAGATGGTGTTTAAAGAGTTAAGTGACGTTGTAATCAAGGAAGATATCATATTATTGGACGAGTCTTATATTGATGAGATTTATGAGCTCGTATGGTTAGTAATGCCTGGTTTCTATCAAAAGCGCAGTTTTGAAATGGGCAATTTCTATGGAATTATTAAAAACGGTAAACTAGTTGCCATCTCGGGACAACGCATGCAAACCAATCTCTTTGTAGAAATAAGCTCCGTAGTCACCCATCCAGATTACACCAAGCAAAAACTAGCTAGTCAGCTCATTGCTCACAACGCTCAAGAGATTTTAAAAGAAAATAAAACACCCATTTTACATACCAACAAAGGAAACCTTGCGATTCCATTGTATAAAAGATTAGGATTTGAGGTTACTAGGGATATGAATTGGTGGTTATATTGTAAAAAATAGTAAGTACTATGAGACACCTTTTTATCTTATCGATCATTTTATGTTTTAGTATCAGCGACACCTTGCTACATGCTCAAGAAACTAATTTCATAAACGATTATATACAGCGTTTAGAAAACTCCCAAGAATATCTCAATCTCGTTGCAGAAGCAATGCCTAGTGAGAACTACAGCTACAGAGTGACGCCTGAATCTAGCAGTTTTGAAGAAAACTTAATGCACATCGCATGGGCGATGGATTGGCATAGTGAATCACTTTTAATTGGGCGTCCAGCAAGGAACTGGGAGACAGATAGCGAACTTAAAGTTGCTTCCAAAACTAAGGAGGAAATGATTGCTGCTGTAAACAAGACTTTTGAACACACCGTCAAATTAATCCAAGAGCTTGATACAACCCATTTAAATGACACAGTAGCTTACGGCAATCTGCAACGCACAAAGCGCCAAGTGTTACTTATCCTCACCGATCACATTACGCACCACAGGGCACAAATGCTAGTTGCATTGCGCCTTAATGGCTTAGTACCGCCACGGTATATGTTGTATCAGTAATGTAAATTTTCAAATCTTTTTTAATATTTTTTCAAATCTCCGGCAAATTATGAAAACTACACCTGCACATAATAACCGTATAGCAATCATGACGTTTTCATCTGTATATCCTCACTATGTTGCTAAAGTGGAGAAAAAAGGCAGGTCCAAAGAAGAGTTGCATATGGTAATTATGTGGTTGACGGGATATAGTAAATCCGAGCTTGACGAGCATATAAACACAACAACAACATTTACTACATTTTTTAAAAATGCATCACTTCATCCTAATGCTCAGCTTATCAAAGGAGTTATTTGCGGTTATCGTGTCGAAGAGATAGAGAACGATCTTACCCGACAAGTTAGATACCTTGACAAACTAGTTGATGAGCTGGCCAAAGGTCGTTCTATGGAAAAAATCTTGCGCACACTATAACATTTTCGCTTTAAGCTTGTGACAAAATAATTCATGAGGGAATATTTCTTGATCACCGTCTACTCTTAATAGTGGCGGGCAATTTTGTAACGCAAATTCCTGATGCCCTTATCTTGATATTTAGAGGATAATTATCACCTACTTTGCACATTTTTGGATTTAAATCATTGCAAATAAACTTTTAAAATTACTCGATAAAGCATCGATTGCAAATCGACGCTAAAAATACTATTTAGAATTATTATAAATAATTTGGTCATTTAAAAAGACATGGATATGTTTGCATCAAATTTACTATTTATATTAAGTCTAAATAAAAACAATGAAACAATTTTTACCAATCTTAAGTCTCATATTGCTTACTAATGTGTCTATTGCACAACAAGGCTCCATCACCGCTACTGTAGTAGATGCAAATAAATCTCATCTATACGGTGTTAATGCTACTCTCAAAACATCTAAGCAAGGAGCACAAACAGGAAATGATGGAACTTTTATTATTCAAAATGTGAGTGATGGAACTCATGTTCTTACAATCTCATATCTAGGTTTTAAAACAAAGGAATTTACAGTTACGGTGGCTAATGACCTACCAACTAACTTAGACACGATCACGCTGTATGAAGGAAATGAAATCCTATCTGAAGTAATTCTAGAGGGTGAACGACGCAATAAATTTTCAAGAAAGAAAACTGCTTACGTTTCCAAACTACCTCTAAAGGACATTGAAAACACGCAAGTTTATAGTACTATCACAAATGAATTATTAAAATCTCAAGTAATTACAAACTTTGACGATGCCCTTAAAAATGCAACAGGTATCGAACAATTATGGACTTCTACAGGTCGTGGTGGTGACGGTGCAGGTTATTTTTCCTTACGAGGTTTTTCTGTGCAACCACAGTTAGTTAATGGATTACCGGGTCTTACAAATGGAACTATAAACCCTGCAAACATAGAGCGCATAGAAGTCTTAAAAGGTCCCTCTGCTACACTTTTTGGCAATGCAGTAAGCTCTTATGGAGGTCTTATAAACGTAGTTACTAAAAAACCATATGCAGGGACTGGTGGAGAATTATCTTTTACTTCTGGAAGCTACGGACTCAATCAGATTGTAGGTGATTTTAATACTCCTCTAAGTAAGGATGACAATCTATACTTTAGACTAAATACAGCATATACTACTGAACAAAGCTTTCAAGATGCAGGTTTTAGAAAATCATTTTTTGTTGCTCCTTCTCTATCATATAAGATAAATAACAAACTGTCATTTTCATTCTATGGAGAAATCACCCAAGCAGAACAAACAAACCCAACATTTCTATTCTTAAATAGAGGCGCTCCTACCGAGGCATCTAATCTTGATGAATTAGAATACAATAACAAATTATCATTTACGAGTAATGAGCTTACTCTAGAAAACCCAACACAAAACTATAGGGTTGAGATGGACTATAAGTTATCTGAGTCATGGCAATCCCAAACACTTTTATCAAAAAGTGCCACATCTACAAAAGGCTATTACTCATACCTATTTGATTTTGGCATTCTTGGTAATGACACATTCTCTCGATTTATCAATAAACAAAATGCAAACACCCAAACTACAGATATACAACAGAATTTTGTGGGTGATTTTAAAGTAGCATCTCTTAGAAACAGAGTGGTAATAGGTGTTGATTACTTCAATGCAACCGAAACTAACAATAGCTCAGGTTATGCTTTTTATGGTAATGTAACTCCAGATGGCGGAATTAATAATGACAATCCATTTACGGCAGATGTTGAAGACACTCCGTTTCCATTATCTACATCTGCCATAGATGCAGCTATTGCAACTCAAGGTGTAAGTAACATCAAATCAAAATATCACATCTACAGTCTATACGCATCTGATGTACTTCACCTAACGGAATCGCTATCTGCGATGGTGGGATTACGATTAGACCATTTTGATAATGAAGGTGATCTGGCAAATGCAGATGATGATTACAATCAAACTACGCTCTCGCCTAAGTTCGGCCTATTGTATCAACCTATAAAAGATGTTCTTTCCGTATTTGGGAACTACCAGAATGGTTTTACAAACGTAGCTCCACAACTCGTAGGAAATCCAGAAGATGGCCCGCAAACTCTGCAAATTTTTGACCCAGAACAAGCTAATCAAGTTGAGTTTGGTTTAAAAACAAACCTTTTTAATAATAAGCTTAACGCTACCCTAAGCTACTATGACATTACGGTAAAAGACCGCGTGATTACTGATCCGTCCTCGCCATTCAATAAAATTCAAGGTGGAGAAGTTACAAGTAGTGGTTTTGAAATTGAAATAAATGCAAATCCGCTAAAAGGATTAAATATAAGAGCCGGATACAGTAATAATGATAGTGAAACCACAGCTTCTGATAACGCCGAAATTCTCAACCGTAGACCACTAGAAGCTGGACCCGAAACACTTTATAACTTCTGGACAAATTATGAATTTCATGAAGGAAGTTTTGATGGCTTTGGTATAGGCCTAGGATTTAATGGAGCTAGTGAGCGACTTGCAATAAACTATGCATCAACGGGAACGTTTACACTTCCAAGTTATGTCATTGCAAATGCCTCAATTTTCTACCAGGCAGATAAATATAGGATAGGTCTAAAGGTTAATAATGCTTTTAATAAAGAATATTATAAAGGCTGGACAACCATCAACCCACAAACGCCAAGAGCAGTAATGGCAAACATTTCATATAATTTTTAATTAGCCCACTAAAGAGGATATGACCATCTGGTCATGTCCTCTTTTTTAAATTTCTGATAATGACTAACAAAAAAATCATATTTCAAATTCATAAAATACTTGGTCTAGCTACAGGCTTAGTTGTTTTTATAGTTGCTATTACAGGGTGTTGCTGGGCTTTTAGAGAAGAGATTGAGCACCTTTATGATGATTATAAAACGGTCACACCTCAAGATTTGCCTATTCTTACTCCCACCGAGGCAAAGATGCTTGCACAAGAAGTATTTCCAGAAAACACAGTGCACGGAACCGTATTTAAAAAAGCTGGTAACGCTGTAGAAGTAATATTTTATGATGCCGAACCAGAATTTTATCAAAGTGTATTTCTCAACCCCTATTCTGGCAACGTCATTCAAGTAGACAACCACCTTACAGGTTTCTTTGCCTTTATACTTAAAGGGCATATGCGCCTATGGCTACCTAAAGATATAGGAGAGCAAGTAGTTGGGGTATCCATACTACTATTTATTGCCATCGTTATTTCGGGCTTTATCTTATGGATTCCTAAAAAGCGTAAAAATATAAAACAACGCGTACGTTTCGACTGGAAAAAAACAACGAGATGGAAGCGCAAAAACTTTGATTTACACACAGTCGTAGGTTTTTACATTTGCTCCTTAGCATTAATTTTAGCTTTTACAGGATCAATGATGTCGTACAATTGGCTTAAATATGTAGTCTATAAATCAACAGGTGGTGATAAGGAGGTTCAGTTTATAATTCCAGATAACGTAAATAGTAGTCAAGACTCTGTAGGACTATTACCTATAGACAAACTCATTGCAAAATTACTTAAGGAAAATCCAGAAGCAGAAGCTTTTGAACTACATTACCCTCAAGCCTCACATGAAAGTATTTATGTGGAAGTATCTAACAGTAAGGGTCTCTATTATGATGCAGATTTTAGATTTTTTGATCAACATACTCTTGAAGAGTTAACTACTCCAAGTATTTATGGAACGTATAAAAATGCTAGTGTTGCAGATAAAATTCAGAGAATGAATTATGACATACATATAGGTGCCATAGGCGGTATCGCAGGTAAAATAATAGCATTTTTAATAAGTTCACTTACAGCCACTTTACCTATAACTGGAATATTACTATGGTATGGAAGAACTTATAAAAAGAGACCTAACTCATAGTTTAATCAAAATATTACAACGTAAACCCAATCCTAATACCTCCCCATTTATAAGAGCTACCAGTTGCAAATTCCTTTGTGATTACGGAGCGAGTGTATTCAAAATAGAGCGTTTTTGTTTTAAGAATAAGACCATAATCAAACTGTCCCGTTACTCTTTGTACATCTCCAGACTCAATGGTGTATGGACTATCCCGATTAATCAATCCTCCTTGTAATGTAGCGTCATAACCAATGACACTCACCATAGGAGCGGCACAGACATATAGTTTGAAACCGCTACGCTCTGATAGTGATGAAAATGAATTATTAATAATTCCCACAGTACTATTTACTCCTAGTGATCCATTAGTAAAAAGGGTTCCTACCTTTATATTTGCACTCGCTTGAAGCGAAAATAGATCTTCATATCGCAAAAGTTGCTTTTCATATCCTACTTCGTAGTTAAGTACGAGATCATTTTTAATTTGGTTTTTCCACCCCAGCGGGATTTTATTTCCCGTAGCCTCATGAATGCCTCGCTGCATTTCTTCTCCAAACGCTCCCGGGCCTATAATTCCAATACTTAAACCACTACTAAATATACTTTTTGCAGAAACATCTACCGCAATCATGGAGCTCTTGAGCATTATTGCTGCAGCAAATGGCCTGTCGCCCACTTGTATTTCTGGGAGCTCATAATGATTAGGTGTAAACCCTATATGCTCGATGGATAATCCATAGCGACGCTCGGTGTTTTCAGGTATATAAAACAGCTTATTAACGGGGTTTTTAGCTAAGAATGGTGCTACCAATTCAAAACTATAACCTTGGGTATAATTTTCATCTGTTGCAGCAAAGTAGTCGTTGTCGTAGCTAAATCTAAAATAGTGATTTGTGTTTATTGCTCTATAAGAAGTGGTATTATCAATTTTTTGGCTCCAAGAATACTGACTTGAAAGCGATAACATAAGTAGTAGATAACACAAATTCTTCATACTAAGTATACGAGAAACTTGTATTCAAGGTTTTCAAAATAAGAGCCAAATTTTATATCATAAAAGATATGATCACCATGCACGCTTTCGCGAAAGCGTAATAAATAATATCTTGTCATAAAACTACATAGATGACTACTTCACAATTACTAGGCGTTCACCTACAGCAACTCATTATAGGGCCTAATCTGACGGGATCACATCTATCGCAACACATAGATGATGTTTCTGTAGATGAAGCCATCACGAGTCTCTATGGACTCAATAGTATAGCGCAGCTAGTATTTCATATTCACTATTACATAAATGCTGTGGGAAATGTACTAGAAGGCAAACCACTTCTTGCTAAGGATTCTTTAAGTTTTAATGCTCCCTTGATCAATACGGAAGCAGCATGGCAATTACAAAAAGAACGACTCTATGCGGCGACACATCGCTGTGCACAACTAGCAAAAGGTTTTCCTCAAGAGAAATTAAAAGAAGAATTTGTGTTGAAAAAATATGGCAGTTATGAGCATAACTTAGTAGGCCTACTAGAACACTCACATTATCATTTTGGCCAAATGGTGATTATAAAGAAAATATTGCGAGCCCAATTAAAGTAATCTACCGCTACCATCTAAATCAAAAAAATCTCGATATTGCTATCGAGATTTTTTAAAAATTATTCTTGTTCTTCTGGCTTCATAACAAAGTCTTCCATAAACTTCGTTGTATAATTACCAGCGATATAATCTGGGTGATCCATTAACTGTCTGTGAAAAGGAATTGTTGTTTTAATACCTTCTATTACAAACTCATCAAGAGCACGCTTCATTTTATTAATTGCCTCTTCTCTAGTTTGCGCAGTAGTAATCAACTTTGCAATCATAGAATCATAATTAGGAGGAATCATATAACCACTATAAACGTGAGTATCTATACGTACTCCGTGACCTCCTGGTGCATGTAAATTAGTAATGCGCCCTGGTGATGGTCTAAAACCGTTATAAGGATCTTCTGCGTTTATACGACACTCGATAGAGTGTAACTGTGGGTAATAATTCTTTCCTGATACTGGTACTCCAGCAGCAACAAGTATTTGCTCACGTATTAAATCGTAATCTACTACTTGCTCTGTAATAGGGTGCTCTACTTGGATACGAGTATTCATCTCCATAAAGTAGAAATTGCGATGCTTATCTACAAGAAACTCTACCGTACCTGCTCCTTCATACTTAATATATTCGGCAGCTTTTACAGCAGCTTCTCCCATACGCTCACGAAGGTCATCTGTCATAAATGGTGACGGAGTCTCCTCAGTAAGTTTTTGGTGACGTCTTTGTACAGAGCAATCTCTTTCAGAAAGGTGACACGCTTTACCGTTACTGTCTCCTACAATCTGAATCTCGATATGGCGTGGCTCTTCAATAAGCTTTTCCATATACATCCCGTCATTACCAAATGCTGCAGCACTTTCTTGACGAGCACCTTCCCAAGCTTTAAGAAGATCTTCTTTCTTCCATACAGCACGCATACCTTTACCACCACCACCGGCAGTAGCTTTAAGCATTACAGGGTAACCAGTTTCATCTGCTAGTTTCTGGCACTCTTCAAAGTCTTTTATAATTCCGTCAGATCCAGGCACACATGGTACACCAGCTGCTTTCATTGTTTTCTTTGCAGTTGCCTTATCTCCCATTTTAGAAATCATCTCTGCAGATGCCCCTATAAATTTGATATCGTGCTCCTCACATATTTTTGAAAACTTTGCGTTTTCAGATAAGAAACCATATCCTGGGTGAATGGCATCTGCATTTGTAATCTCTGCAGCAGCAATAACATTAGACATTTTAAGATAAGACTCTGCACTAGGCGCAGGTCCTATACATACGGCCTCATCTGCAAACTTCACGTGTAAACTCTCACGATCTGCAGTAGAGTATACCGCTACGGTTTTGATTCCCATCTCCTTACACGTGCGTATAACACGGAGTGCGATCTCACCACGATTTGCTATAAGTATCTTTTTAAACATAGTGTTTATTTTTTATTGTGGTACGTAAAAATGAGCAGTAAGATTACGCTTTCGCGAAAGCATACTACCACAATACCTCCTCAATGATTAAAATACCCGTAGGGGATTATGACGGATCTACCAAGAATAATGGTTGATCAAACTCTACAGGAGAAGAATCATCTACAAGAATCTTTACGATTGTTCCAGATACTTCACTTTCGATCTCGTTAAAAAGCTTCATCGCTTCAATAACACAAAGTACATCTCCTTCTGAGATTTGTTTTCCTACTTCAACAAACATAGGCTTGTCTGGTGCAGGCTTTCTATAAAAAGTTCCAATAATAGGAGACTTTATAGTGATATATTTTGAATTTTCATCCTCTGCTGGAGCAGCTGGTGCTACAGGAGCCGCTGCTTCTTGAGCAGGTGCTGCTGCTACTGGCGCTTGTGGTGCCATTTGCATTGCAGGCATTTGCTGTAAGAAAGTAGTAGGTGCCTTATCATCTTCGCCAGTCTTGATAGTGATTTTTACGTCATCCATTTCAAGTTTTACTTCGCTCGCGCCAGACTTTGCAACAAATCTGATCAGGTTTTGAATTTCTTTTAAATCCATAAGTGTTTGAATTTAGCTTGTTTAGTTTTAGTTGGAGTCATATGCCCACTTGAAGTAAATAGAACCCCAAGTGAATCCACCACCAAAGGCAGCAAATATAATATTATCTCCTTTTTTTAGTTGGTTTTCGTAATCACTCATCAGCAAAGGTAAGGTAGCTGACGTGGTATTTCCATACCTATGTATATTAATAAGTACTTTATCATCATCAAGACCCATTCGTCTTGAAGTAGCATCTATAATACGCTTGTTTGCTTGATGTGCGATAAGGAAGTCTACGTCGTCACCCGTAAGGTTATTACGCTTCATTATTTTATCACTTACATCTGCCATATTAGACACTGCAAATTTAAAAACAGTCTTCCCATCTTGAAAAACCGTGTGCTGTTTATTATCTATAGTTTCTTGTGAAGGAGGTAATATACTTCCTCCGGCATCAATCTTAAGATACTCTCTACCTATTCCATCAGATCTTAATAGCTCGTCTTGTAACCCCAATCCTTCTTGATTAGGTTCAAACAAAACAGCACCAGCACCATCACCAAAGATGATACAGGTTGTTCTATCTGTATAGTCTATAATAGAGGACATTTTATCTGCCCCGATAAGAAGTATTTTTTTATAACGACCAGACTCAATATAGCTCGCTGCTGTAGACATTCCATAAAGGAAGCTAGAACATGCAGCCGAAAGATCAAATGCAAATGCATTTACGGCTCCTATTTGAGTTGCAGTATATACTGCTGTGGATGCAACTGGCATATCTGGTGTCGCAGTCGCAACTATGACCATATCAATTTCTGAGGGGTCAAGTTGTCTTTTTGCAAGAAGGTCTTGGGCTGCCTTTATGGCTAGAAACGAAGTTCCCTTTCCCTTTTCCTTGAGGATTCTACGTTCTTTAATACCAGTGCGAGAGGTTATCCACTCATCATTAGTATCTACCATGCCTGCCAGTATTTCATTGGTCAAGACATAGTCTGGAACGTAAGCGCCTACAGCTGTAATTGCCGCTGAGATTTTACTCATTTGTTTCAGTTAGATTTTTTCGAATATTGACGATTATAGTCAAAAACGAGGGGAAAAATACTAAAAATTGATCAAAACCAGCCTTTAATTAACTTTTTTTGATCAATTGTGAGCATAAAAAAAACTCTCACAACGTGAGAGTTCTATTTTATAAAAGCAAAGCTTACGCCTCTACTTCTTCCGTCTTATCAATAACTACTTGACCTCTATAGTACAACTTCCCTTCAAACCAGTGTGCTCTGTGGTAAAGGTGTGCCTCTCCAGTTGTTGGATCTACAGCTATTTGTGGTATAGCAGCTTTGTAATGCGTTCTTCTTTTATCTCTTCTTGTTTTGGAGATTTTTCTCTTAGGATGTGCCATTACGTACTCTTATTTATCTGTTAATAGTTTTTTTAAAGAATCCCATCTAGGATCTGTATCTTCTTTTTCTTCTTTTACTTTTTGATCTGGAATACTTAATTCTTCCAGCTTATCTAATATATCTGACTGCAATGTCCCGTCCTCAATACCAGGGTGAACCCTCTTATTAGGCAGTGCCAATATAATGAGTTCATAAATATACTGAGCGACATTTACTTCATACTCACCGTAAGGCAAGATTAAAATATCTTCAATATCATTATTAAACTCTTGACCAAACTTCACTACAAGAGTGTAGACATCTTCTACAGGTTGATCATAAGGCTCATTAGTAACATCACAATTCACATTGATAGTACCTGAGATTTTAAAATCAAACTCCATAAAAGTAGACTTCTTTGTTAAGAGAAGTGTAGCCTCAATGTTTGAGTCATTAAAGTCATCATATTCAAAAAGATCAAAGAACGATTTTGTAATCGTGTAATCAAATGTATGCTCTCCTTCTTTTAAACCTACGTATTGTATGGTGTATGGTTTCAATCCTTTCATCACATCAGCCGTTTGGAGCGTGCAAAGATACATAATTTTTTATATCACAAAGCACAAGCTCAATTTTATTTTAATTCTCTACAAATACTAAAATTGCTCTTTAGTATCTTATCTTTTTGCTGGCGGCCTGCCTGATCGCTCTCTACCAGCACGTCTAGGAGAAACCTTAAGTACATCCTTTGTAATCTCCTGATATTCTTTTCTTTTATTATAAATTTTTACCGCAGAAAATACAGCCTCCCTAAAAGAACCTTCATCTGCAGTGCCTTTTCCTGCAATCTCATAAGCTGTGCCGTGATCTGGAGAAGTGCGAACCTTATCTAATCCCGCAGTATAATTTACCCCTTTACCAAAAGACAATGTCTTAAAAGGAATCAATCCTTGGTCGTGATAAGCAGCTAGGATAGCATCAAAATTTTTATAATTTCCTGACCCAAAAAAGCTATCTGCAGCATAAGGCCCATAAACTAACTGACCATTTGCACGCATTTTTTCAAGCGTAGGTATCAATACCTTATCATCATCATCTCCTATAACTCCGTTGTCTCCCACATGTGGATTAATACCCAGTAAGGCAATTTTAGGCCTATCTACACCAAAATCTTGCTTCAAGGCATTATATAATGTATTTACCTTCTTAACAATCACCTCTGGCGTTATCTCACTAGCCACATCTTTTACAGGAACATGATCCGTTAGTAAACCTACTTTAAGCGTATCTGTAATCATAAGCATCATCGCATCACCCTCTAGCTCTTGTGCTAGATAATCTGTATGACCCGGGAATGCAAAATCTTCTTTCTGGATATTAGCCTTATTTATAGGAGCGGTTACAAGCACATCAATATCTCCATCTTTCAGCGCCTTGGTAGCTTCCACAAAAGACTTCAAAGCATAATCGCCTGCTGTTTCAGTCGCCTCACCCCATTTAATTTCTACAGGCTCCTTCCATAAATTATAGACGTTTATCTTGTTATCTAACGCTTTCGCGAAAGCGTCTATCCCATGAAACTCTGCTTGTAAACTCAAAGACTTCTTGATATAAGAAAGTGTCTTTGCCGAAGCAAAAATTATAGGCGTACAAAAATCAAACATCATCACTTCTGAAAATGTCTTTATCACAACCTCTGCCCCTATTCCATTTAAATCTCCAATAGAAATCCCTACACGTACTTTTTGATCTTTATTCATGTGATGCTTCTAGCGTTTTGTATTTTTACAACACAAAAGTAACCAAATAAAATCCATTCATGTTTACAGGTATTATCGAAGATCTTGCTACCATAGTTTCTATTGAAAAAGACCAAGAAAATATACACTATACCGTAAGAAGCGCTATCACTAGCCAACTTAAAATTGACCAAAGTGTTGCTCACAATGGTGTTTGCCTCACAGTAGTTGCCATAAAGGATGACACTTATAGAGTTACTGCCATACAAGAAACACTTGACAAAACAAATCTTAACAGCCTCGCTACTAGCGACACTGTAAATCTAGAGCGCGCTATGCAACTAGGTGCACGTCTTGACGGGCATATTGTACAGGGCCATGTAGATCAAGTAGGAACTTGCACTAACATTGAAGAAGAGGATGGAAGCTGGAGATTTACATTTAAATATGACACCTCACTTGGAAATGTAACTATTGAAAAGGGTTCTATCACTGTAAATGGAACAAGCTTAACAGTTGTAGACTCTACAGAAGGAGGTTTTAGCGTAGCTATTATTCCTTACACCTATGAGAACACCGTATTTAAAGACTTTAAAGTAGGAACGGAGGTAAACTTAGAGTTTGACGTGATAGGAAAATACGTAAAGCGACTTACGCAGGGCTACTAGACTTAGCTTTGTTATTCTTGTAAGCATAAAAAGCTCCTGCTAGAATACCAAAAATCACTAATACAATAATATTATCGTCTATAGGCATAACAAGACCTGGCAGCGAACTAGTTCGCGTATCAGGTGGTGGCGGTCCATCTTGCGCATAAGCGCATAATCCCATAAATGACAGGAAGATAGTTGCAATGAAAGTTCTGAGATTGGGGCTCATAATAATTCAAAAGTAATACTCTTTGGCTGTAAATTGATTTTATCAGCTTCAAAAGTTTAGGTTGGGTGTATTTGTGTATTTCGACATCAATAATACGCATTTAAACGGAATTACAAGCAAATTACTTGTAATTTTAATTTAATATAAGGACATACCGAAATACCAATTAGATAGGTTATCTAATTAATATATTACAGTAAAACGATAAAGATTGTGAATTTAGTATTCTTACTAAAAAAAGTGGTCCCACTTGGGCTCGAACCAAGGACCCTCTGATTATGAGTCAGATGCTCTAACCAGCTGAGCTATGGGACCGTTGTTTTCTATGTTTCTCAGATGAGGTTGAAAACGGCTGCAAATTTAAAACAAATCTTGAGCTAACCAAAGGTTTTTATTGCAAATTATTTATTTCTTGACATAATTCTACTAGAACACCTCCAGCAGTCTTAGGATGCACAAAGGCAACCAGCTTATTATCAGCTCCTTTCTTTGGTTTTTCATTTAATAAAATAAAGCCTCCTTTTTTTAATCGCTCCATTTCTTCTACGATATTATCTACTGCAAAGGCTATGTGATGGATACCTTCTCCTTTCTTTTCTAAAAATTTAGCAATAGGCCCATCCTCTGTTGTTGCTTCCAGAAGCTCTATCTTATTAGGCCCAGATTGAAAAAAAGATGTGCGCACTCCTTCTGAGGCTACTTCTTCTATTTTATAATGAGCTACACCCAGTAACTTCTCATATAAATCATTTCCCGCCTCGAGATCTTTAACTGCGATTCCTATATGCTCTATTTTTTTCATAGTTTATTTAATTTATGATGTGTTGTTTCATACTAATAGTATCGTGTAGGCAAGTTTAGCTTTCGCGAAAGCGTAATTACAACTATTATTACTACTAAAGTTTAATGATAACTTACTTACACAAAAGTAATACAATTCAAAAAACGTATTTTTGCAGTCTATGGAATCAAACAGACAGAAAAAAGTAGCAGGAGTTCTTCAGAAGGATCTTGCAGAAGTTCTTCAGAACGCACTACGTGACAGTGGTAAGGGAGGCATCATTGTGTCCGTTACTAAGGTAAAAGTTCCTACAGATCTTTCTATTGCCAAAGTATATCTAAGCGTTTTCCCAAACGACAAAGCAGCCGATATACTTAAAGAGGTTAATCAAGTAAAACCTATCATAAGACACAATATATCTCAACGCACACGCCACCAGCTGCGCCGTATGCCTGAGTTACAATTTTTTATAGACGACACGCTAGAGTATCTAGACGGTATTGAACGTTCTCTTAAACGCGAGGAAAATCCACTTGAAGATCCTAGCCTACTAGCGCGACGTAAAAAGATATAAATGCAATTTCCCTATTATATTGCAAAGAGATATCTTATTTCTAAAAGCGGCACGAATGCCGTAAATATCATCACACTAGTATCTGTGGTGAGCATTATACTAGGAACCTTAGTGCTGTTTATAGTACTTTCGGCTTTTTCTGGACTTAAGGAGTTTAATTTATCTATAACTTCTATTATAGATCCAGATCTAAAAATTGCTCCAGCTTCAGGAAAGACCATCACCCTATCTCCAGATCAAGAACAGCAGCTCAACTCCTTAAAAGGCGTAGCTTCTTATTCTAAAATTATTGAAGAACGTGCATATCTAGAGTATGACGGAAGGACTTCTCTTGCGTTCTTAAAAGGGGTAGATGAGCACTACCTAGATGTTACTCAAATGGACAGCACCATATTTGTAGGCTACTGGCCTAGCCCAGGAGAACCTGAGGTTGCTATGGGACTTCTCGTGCGCAAGCGCCTCTCAATAAACGTAGGAGACTATGGAAGCCTTGTGACTATCATGACGCCAAAACCAGGCACAGGGCAAATTACAGACCCAGCACAGGCCTTTAACTCCTCTAAAGCGATGGTAAGCGGCGTCTTTCAAGCAGGTGATGCACTAGATAACGATCACGTTTTTGGTAATATTGATTTTGTAGGTTCTCTCCTTGATTATCCCGTAAACCAAATAAGCACCATTGAGTTTAAACTAAAACCAGATGCAGATGAAGATAATCTGCGAGATGAGTTAAGTGTTATTTTTAATGATAATATTATTATTAAAAATAGAATAGAGCTTAACGATGCTCTTTATAAAATGCTTAATACAGAGAATCTGGCTTTATACTTTATATGTACGCTCGTGCTTATTATCGCTCTTTTTAGCTTCGTAGGAAGTCTAATTATGATTATTGTAGATAAACGCAAGCACATCAAGACACTAAGTGACTTAGGCGCTACACTACCTACTATAAGAAAAATAATATTTACTCAGGGCGCACTCATGATTGTGATAGGTGGAGCTATTGGTATTCTACTAGGAGCAATACTTATAGTCCTGCAGCAACAATTTGGCTTTATACCAATCACCGCAGAACTTCCTTATCCTGTAAAGTTTGAGGTAATTAATATTGTGCTCGTATACGCCACTATATTAATATTAGGTTTTCTAGCAGCCAGACTTGCAGCTACTAGAATAAATAGAAAACTTATAGAAGACTCTTAAACGAACTGGTAGTCACCAAATTCTTTTTCGATAAGATCAAGTGCGCTAAAAACATCTTCACTCTGATCTGATGTCACAAGCTTCATACGATATTCCTTAAAGTGAGGAATTCCTCTAAAGTAATTTGTATAGTGTCTTCGTGTTTCAAAAACACCCAGCACCTCACCTTTCCAGTCTATAGACATCTGTAAGTGACGCCTTGCGGCTTCTATACGTTCTTTCATAGTAGGAGGCGCCTTGTGCGTTCCCGTTTCCATGAAATGCTTTACTTCATTAAAAAACCAAGGATATCCTATACTTGCACGACCTATCATCGCGCCATCTAGTCCATACTTATCACGCATTTCTATAGCGCGTTCTGGGGTGTTCACATCACCATTACCAAACACAGGAATATGCATACGAGGATTATTCTTCACCTCTGCAATAGGACCCCAGTCTGCATCTCCTTTATACATTTGAGCACGCGTACGACCATGAATAGATATGGCAGCACAACCTACGTCTTGTAATCGCTCTGCAACCTCAACTATTTTTATACTATCGTGATCCCAGCCTAGACGCGTCTTTACTGTTACTGGTAGCTTGGTATGATTCACCATCGCTTTAGTAAGACTCACCATCAAATCAATATCCTTCAAAATTCCAGCTCCAGCTCCCTTAGAAACCACTTTTTTCACTGGACATCCAAAGTTGATATCTATAATATCTGGACCACTTGCTTCTACAATCTCTACACTGCGCAGCATAGACTCCTCTACAGCACCAAATATTTGAATCCCTACAGGGCGTTCTTTTTCATAAATATCAAGCTTCATGACACTTTTGGCAGCATCTCTTATCAAGCCCTCACTAGAGATAAACTCCGTATACACCACATCTGCCCCCTGCTCTTTACACAACGCCCTAAAAGGTGGATCACTCACATCCTCCATAGGCGCCAGTAATAGCGGAAAATCTCCTACATCTATATCTCCTATTTTTGCCATTATTCGGTATTAAAAAGTGTGGTAATAAATGTCACCACTGTTTTATTGTAAACGCATTATGTTTTTTAGTACGCTTTCGCGAAAGCGTAACAAGCGCAAAGGTACTTTCTTTTTCTAAGTGAATAAAACGAAGCGCTCAAGAAGTAATTGTAAAACGGATTTGTCTCTAAACAACAAAACCACTTCGTTGAAGTGGTTTTGTAATAGTATTATCGATGAATACTTGTCTTAATTGTTAATCCTATCTCGCTCTGCCTTATCTAAATCTCGATTATTATCTTTCAACTTATAGTTGCCAAAATTATATTTGAACCCCACTCTAAGGAACTGAGTCTCCAATTCAGGAAAATATTGATTATCGAGCCCTTCATACTTAGCGCTCACGTTAGCATTTGCTCTATTCAGAATATCACCTACCGATAAGCTCAAAGAAGCCCTCTTATTCCATAAAGATTTACGAAGGCCAAGGTCTAATTGAATAGTTTCATCTTGCGTGTATGAACCTACTATAAAACTAGACAAATACTCAAAGGTCACAAAACCCGTTAGGGTTTTTTGCTTATCTAGCGTGAGATAGTTTCCTATGTAGGCATAAAATCCATTTACATCATTTTTAAAGCTAGTGTTTGTAGATCTGTTTATAAGGAATGAATCCTCCTCATGAAAAGCACTTAGATACACACTTGTATAAAGCCAGCTATTTACAGAGCGACCATGGCTAAAATCTAGCCCCCAAGATTTACTGCCCAAAGCATTCTGGCTGTCTGACCTTAACACTTGATTCTGGTTATCTTGCGTGGCTACCGTTACAATGTTCTCTCCATTATCTCTATAGTAAACATCAAAAAAGTATTCATCTTTCAATGAATAGTTCACATTGAATTGATGGCTAAAAGATGGTTGCAACCCAGAGTTCCCTATAATAAAGTTATTCTCATTTATAAAATATGCAAAAGGGTTAAGATCTTGATAACGTGGTCTTTCTAACCTGCGAGAATAATCTATCGCAAAGCTGTGATTTTCGAAAGGACTATACTGCACATAAGCACTAGGGAATAGTTCGAAATAATCTAACTCCGTCTTCGTATTTAAAACAATAGAATTCCCTACGCTATTTGTTTGCTCAGCTCTCAAACCACCTTTAATAGACCATTTTTCCCAATCTTTATTAAACGAAACATAAGCAGCGTATACATTTTCATCATACAAGAAGTTATCGCTTTGGGCCTGTTCAAGTCCAGTATTTTCTACATTGTTTAAATCAAAAAAATCAATTTTGGATTGAGAATCAATAATTGCAACTTTGGCACCTGATTCAAAAAGCACCTCGCCAAAACTTGTATTGTAATCTACCTGTCCAGTAAAAATCTCAATATCTTGAGTAGCATCTGTTGCAAATCTTATGTTACTGAGCACATCATCACTTTCATTTGTATAGACTGACCCTAGTCGCTGTAATTTATTGCGATTAAAGCTAGTAAAGTGTGCGCTTGTACTAAGTTCTCCTTTCTCTAGGGCATATGTATGCTTTAAATCAAAAGCTATATTATTACGATCGCTATCTATAGAACTCTGTGTTCTTATAAAAAATGGATCTTGCGAGGGAGACACAACATCTGTCGTTGCTCTTGTAAATTCAAAAACATCTGGAGAAAATAAACCTATTACAGACAAGCTAAGCTGCGACTTCTCCGTTAGCTCGTAATCGACTACAAGATTAGCATTATGTGCCTTAGACCACGTTTTGCGCTCAAAATCTTGATCCCAAATTGCACTAATACCTTGATCTAAATAATTAATTGAGTTATCACTCTGCTTTGTAGCTTTAAGCGGATTATAACTATAATTAAAAAACAAGCTCACCTTATCGTTTTTAAAGAAATGGCTGGTACCAAAAGTATGTTTTGGGTAAATCGCATAAGTACCTGTAGCACTTACATTTCCTTTGTAACCAGCTGCAACAGCCTTAGAAGTATTGATATTTAAAATAGCTCCTCCCTCTGCATCATATTTGGCTGGAGGATTTGTAATCACCTCTACAGACTTTATATTATTTCCATCTAGGCTTTCTAGTAGGCTTCTTATCTCTTCAACACTAAGTTGCACTTTTCTATCATTGAGATATACAGTGACTGGCTGGTTCCTTACATTGATCCCTCCTTGAGTTACCACCACAGCTGGCGTGCGCCTTAAAATATCAAGAGTACTTCCAGTAGAGAGAATACTATTTTCTACATTAAACACAAGTCTATCAGCCTTACGAACAACAGTAGGTGTCTTGGCAGTAATTGTGACTTCATCTAAGCTTTCTTGACTAGCTTGTAAAATAATTGGAGGAAGCGTTTTATTCCCCGAAAGGGAAAACACACTAGTTGTAGCATCTTCAAACCCTACAAAACTCACTTTAATATAATACTCATCAGCTCCTTTGAGTGAAGAAATTACAAAAGACCCATTGTCTTCTGTAATAGTACCTTGTACAATTTCCTTTTCTGCATCTAGCAACACTACGTTTGCAAATGGAATAGGTTGTGCATTAACTTCTTGCACTTTACCACTAATGTTAAAGTCTTGAGAATAAGCGGAAAACGCTGTTAACACTATGAATATGAGAATGAGGGAGTTCTTAATTTCTGTCATAAGTTGATAAAAATAGGTAGAAACCTAATAATGAGCGCAATGTATTTAACATTTTTTTATAATAATTAT
Organism: Dokdonia sp. Asnod3-C12; assembly: GCF_045063975.1. Taxonomy (NCBI): domain Bacteria; kingdom Pseudomonadati; phylum Bacteroidota; class Flavobacteriia; order Flavobacteriales; family Flavobacteriaceae; genus Dokdonia; species Dokdonia sp. Asnod3-C12. The sequence goes on along the minus strand of NZ_JBEFNY010000003.1, from coordinate 2,111,471 downwards.
TCTAATCTTTAATACACTTACAATATGGTCTCATATCTCGTATATTTGCAATCTATTTGAGAGACTATGAAGAACATCCGAAATTTTTGCATAATTGCCCATATTGATCACGGTAAAAGTACACTTGCAGATCGTCTACTAGATGAGACTGCAACAGTTACAAAACGTGAGTCTCAAGCACAACTGCTAGACAGTATGGACCTAGAGCGTGAGCGTGGAATCACGATCAAATCTCATGCTATACAAATGGAATATGTATATGAGGGAGAAAATTATATTCTCAACCTCATAGATACTCCTGGACACGTGGATTTCTCTTATGAAGTATCTCGAAGTATCGCTGCTTGTGAAGGAGCTTTACTAGTTGTTGATGCTGCTCAAAGTATACAAGCACAAACAATTTCAAATCTTTACCTAGCATTAGAAAATGATCTTGAAATCATACCTGTTCTTAATAAAATAGATCTTCCAAGTGCAAATCCAGAGGAGGTAACAGATGATATTGTTGATCTCTTGGGATGTGATCCTTCTGAGATTATTCCTGCTTCTGCAAAAACTGGAATTGGCATTAAGGAGATTCTTGCTGCGGTAATAAATCGTATTCCTGCACCAAAAGGAAATCCAGACGAGCCACTTCAAGCACTTATTTTTGACAGTGTTTACAACCCCTTCCGTGGTGTGGAGACTTACTTCCGTGTTATTAATGGAAGTATCAAGAAAAACCAACAAATTAAGTTTGTTGCAACAGGAAACACATACGGCGCAGATGAGGTAGGTACATTAAAACTTACGCAAGCCCCAAAACAAGAAGTAAAAACTGGTGATGTAGGCTACCTAATCACTGGAATAAAAGATGCCCGCGAAGTGAAAGTGGGTGATACAATTACAGATGCTAAAAACCCAACACAAAATGCTGTTGCAGGTTTTGAAGATGTAAAACCAATGGTTTTTGCCGGTATCTACCCAGTAGACACGGAGGACTACGAAGAGCTTCGTAACTCTATGGAAAAACTACAACTTAATGATGCTTCTCTAGTTTTTGAACCAGAAAGCTCTGCAGCACTAGGTTTTGGTTTCCGTTGTGGATTCCTTGGAATGCTACACTTAGAAATCATACAAGAACGTCTTGAGCGTGAATTTGACATGACGGTTATCACTACGGTACCTAACGTGTCTTACCATGCCTTTACTCATAAAAACCCTGAGGAGATTATTTTAGTAAATAACCCTTCAGATCTTCCAGAACCTTCTTCATTAAACCGAGTAGAAGAGCCTTTTATTAAAGCAACAATTATTACAAAATCTGATTTTGTAGGACCTGTTATGTCTTTATGTATTGAAAAAAGAGGGCAGATTGTAAGTCAGACATACCTTACTACAGAAAGAGTAGAACTCAATTTTGATATGCCACTTGCAGAGATTGTTTTTGACTTTTACGATCGTCTTAAAACAGTATCAAAAGGATATGCTTCTTTTGATTATTCTCCTATAGGTTTACGCGCATCAAAACTTGTAAAAGTTGACGTGCTTCTTAACGGGCAAGCGGTAGATGCTCTGTCTGCATTATTACACCAAGACAATGCTTACGATATAGGTAAACGTATGTGTGAAAAACTAAGAGAGTTAATACCACGCCAGCAGTTTGATATTCCAATACAAGCAGCTATTGGAGCTAAAATTATCTCTCGTGAGACGGTAAAAGCACTTCGTAAGGATGTAACGGCTAAATGTTATGGTGGAGATATCTCTCGTAAGCGTAAGCTACTAGAAAAACAAAAGAAAGGTAAGAAGCGTATGCGCGCCGTGGGTAATGTAGAGATCCCACAAGAAGCGTTTATGGCGGTTCTAAAGTTGAATGATTAATCATCAACTACGATAATATCAAAGGGTGCAGTTTACAAACTGCACCCTTTTTTTTTATAGCCTATTTAAAAGTGCTTTTATTTTGGAAACATCAGAGGCTTGAAGTAAGTTATTTTCATGACCTGCTAGCGAGTGCATTTTTATAGGATGATTATATCCAAACGCATTACTACTCAAACTACCATGCACTTCGCTAAAACCTGCGTTCTTAAATTTCATAACATTATCAACAGAGATTCCTCCGCCAGGTAAAATACCTATACGATTTCTAGCCGCAGCTAGTAATTGCACCAAGGTTTCATAACCTTCATTCACATTAACATTCATTCCAGAAGTTAAAACCCTCTGAGCGCCCATATCTATGAGTAGCTCTAATGCTTCAAAAACATCTGGCGTCCAATCAAAAGCGCGATGAAAGGTAAAAGGCAGTTCGCCGCATTCGGTTATTAAGCGTTTAGTCCTCTCTGCGTCAATTGTAAAATCTGTGTTTAATATTCCAGAAACTATCCCTTGTGCACCTTGCGCTTTCGCGAAAGCGATATCTCGCAACATCACATCAAAATCGGCTTCCGAGTACATAAAATCTCCAGACCTTGGCCTTATCAATACAAACACAGGAATCTCAAGCTCTTGCATCACTTTCTCTATCAAACCATGACTAGGAGTAATCCCTCCTAGCGATAATTCTTGACAAAGTTCAATACGATGTGCTCCTGCATCTTGAGCAGCCAGCGCACTTTCAAACGAGTTTGCACAGATTTCTACTTTCATCCTTTAAAGATACTAAACCATATGTGCCCTTTCTTTTAATGCAAAAGTCAGTTTAAAGAATTACTGCTTTTCTGTATCTTAGACACAAACCTACCATATCAATGCGCTACCTACTCTCTCTTTTTCTTCTCCTACTTACAGTCACTAGTTGCGAGCATATTACGGAGGTTACTCCTGCTCAAAAAGCTCAAGACCTCATAAGCTATGTGAATCCATTTATTGGCACCGGTGGCCACGGTCATACCTACCCTGGGGCGACCATGCCTTTTGGTATGATGCAGCTTAGTCCAGACACACGATTAGATGGCTGGGACGGTTGTTCTGGGTATCATTATGATGATGATTTCATCTATGGTTTTAGTCACACACACCTAAGCGGCACTGGAGTTTCAGACTATGGAGACATCCTCTTGATGCCTTCTACTTCCATAATGTTTAATAATGGTGCAGATGGAAAACCTGGTTATCGGGATCATTTTACGCATGATAATGAAGTAGCACAACCAGGATATTATAGCGTACATCTAGACAACTCAAATATAGATGTAGCACTTACTGTTGCTGCTCGTAGTGGTGTGCATAAGTACGCTTTCGCGAAAGCGGACTCTTTAAAAAACTTTGTGATTTTAGATCTTGAGCATCGTGATGAGGTACTAAGTACTAAAATAGACACACTCTCTAGCACAGAACTCTCTGGACACAGACATTCCAAGGCTTGGGCTAGCAATCAAAAGTTGTTTTATTATATCAAAACATCTCATACTTTCAAATATCTAAAACAACCAAAAGGGACGAAGAATGGCGCGACATCACATAAAGCTGCGTTGCAGTTTGACAATCCCAAGAATGAAGAAATCATCATTAAAATAGGAATATCTGCCGTAGATGAAGCTGGGGCGCGAAAGAACCTAGAAACCGAAATAGGAAACAAAACCTTTGACCAAGTAAAGCAAGAAGCACAAAGTACTTGGGAAAGTCAGCTAGAAAAAATTGTTGTAGAAAGTGAAAACTCAGATTACAAAACTAATTTTTATACTTCGCTATATCATACCATGCTAGCCCCTAACCTTTATCAAGATGTGGATGGCCGCTACCGAGGGATGGATCTAGAAATTCATCAAACAGACGCATTTGATTACTACACTGTTTTCTCACTGTGGGACACGTATCGCGCAGCCCACCCTTTATACACGATCATAGAAGAAGAACGTACCAACGATTTTATAAACACCTTTCTTGCCAAATATGAGGAAGGTGGCATTATGCCTATTTGGGATCTAGCTGGCAATTATACAGGCTGTATGATAGGTTATCATGCAGTACCCGTAATTGCAGACGCTTATATGAAAGGAATACGTGATTATGATGTAGACAAAGCTTTTGAAGCGATGCTTCATAGTGCCTCACAAGACAAACTTGGCCTTGCATCTTACAAGAAATACGGCTTTATCCCTGCAAATAACGAAGCAGAGTCTGTATCAAAGACCTTAGAATATGCTTATGACGACTGGACCATCGCTCAGGTGGCTCAAGAAATGGGCAATGATGAAATCTATCAAGAATTTACAAAGCGCGCGCAGTCTTACAAAAATGTATATGATCCTTCTTCTGGTTTTATGCGAGGTCGCATGCGCAACACATGGTTCTCTCCTTTTGATCCCTTTGAAGTAAATTTCAACTATACCGAAGCAAATGCCTGGCAATATAGTCTCTATGCGCCTCAAGACATAAGTGGGCTTATTCATCTCACCGGAGGAAACAAGGCTTTTGAAAGAAAACTAGACACACTATTTACGGTCGAGACTGCAACTTCTGGTCGTCACCAGCAAGATATCACAGGATTAATAGGACAATATGCTCATGGCAACGAGCCAAGTCATCACATGGCATATTTATACAACTACATCCAGAAACCATGGAAAACACAAGAGCGTGTACACGAAATCCTCACTACATTATACACCAATTCTCCAGATGGAATTTCTGGCAATGAAGATTGTGGGCAAATGAGCGCGTGGTACGTACTAAGCTCTTTAGGCTTCTACCCTGTAACCCCTGGAAGTAATGAGTATGTTATTGGCACGCCATTATTTGATAAGGCTACCATACATTTAGAAAATGGCAATAGTTTTACCATTGTTGCACAAAATCTTTCTGAAGAAAATATACACATAGAAAGTGCGTATATGGACGACAAGGCTTACCCATACTCATACTTGAAACATGAAGATATTATGGATGGCGGTGAACTCATATTTAATATGGCAGCTACTCATTCCCGATGGGCAAAACATCCCGCGCATAGTCCTAAAACAAGTATTGAGGATAATAAATTTACAGTAGCGCCTTTTATAGCAAAAGGAGAAGCCAACTTTAAAAAAGACACAGAAATCACACTCGCCACCACAGATAAAAATGTGGATGTTTTTTATGCATTAGAAGAAGATGGTAATAACTTCAAAAAATACAGACTACCCATTAAGATTAAAGATCACAACACCTTACGCACCTATGCGATGGGTCGTCATGGACAAAGTGCTACCATAGAAACTCCGTTGTTTAAACTAAATGAAAACTATTCTCTTAAACTTGATGCAACTTATGCAAATGCATATAATGCCGGTGGAGATAATGCATTGATAGATGGAGTAAGAGGAGTAAAAGAATTCCGTTCAGGAACATGGCAGGGTTATGATGCTCAGGATGCAGTAGCTACGCTAGACCTAGGTAAAGCACAAACCATCACTAGTATTGAAACTGCTTTTTTACAAGATCAACGCAGTTGGATTTTCTACCCAACAGAAGTAACATTCCTAACATCTATGGACGGTGAAAATTTTGAAATCTATCACCAAGAGCAAATTGATACTGCTTCTCGCGATGAGGACATTGCTATTAAAAGTATTAAAGGGAAACAACAAGATACACAAGCGCGCTATATAAAGCTTATTGCAAAGACACTAGGAGATCTTCCAGAGTGGCATTTAGGTTTTCCTTATCAAGGAAAAAGCTGGGTATTTGTAGATGAGATTGTAGTTCAGTAACAGAATAATTATGGTAGATCAATTAGTTTCAGCACAGTGGCTTGAGAAACATCTTAGTGATGACAATATTGTATTACTAGATGCAAGCGCTCATTTTAATACTGCTTCAAACATCCGTGGAGCGCAACACTTTGATATTAAAAACACTTTTAGCGATACAAAAAGTGCTTTTCCTAACACATTTCCTCAGCCTGCACATTTTGAAAAAGAATGCCAAACCTTAAGCATAGATAGTGACAGTCATGTTATCATATATGATGACAAAGGGATTTTTACCAGTCCGCGCGTGTGGTGGATGTTTAAAACAATGGGGCATCACAATGTATCTATTTTAGACGGTGGCCTTCCAGAATGGATAGCAAATAATTTTCCGGTTACAACAATTGTTGAAGTAAAAAGATCTCCAGGCAATTTTAAAGCTCACCTTGATGAGTCTGCTATTAAGAGCTACGCACAAGTAGTTCAAAATATCACCACCTCAAACTGCCAACTCATTGATGCTCGGTCAAGTGGTAGGTTTAATGGCACTGATCCAGAACCTAGGACACATATACAAAGCGGCCACATTAAAAACTCCTTAAACTTACCGTATACAGAAGTTTTAGATAATGGAAAGTTTAAGTCTAAGGAAGAATTAAAACTCACTTTCGACAATCTTAATCTTGCAGACACGCCTATTATTTTTAGCTGCGGTTCTGGAATTACAGCCTGCATCATTTTATTTGCTTTGGCCTTAATTTCAGATAGAGAGCGCAGTGTTTATGATGGCTCATGGACAGAATGGGCAGAAAAGCAAGAACTATTTGTTTAATATCACTGTAGTACATATTGCATTATGAACAGAAGAAAATTTATAAATAAATCTGCAGTTGCGGGAGCTGGGATTGCCACAGGCGCAAGTTTGATGGCATGCAATGACCTAGGCACAAGCACTGGTGATGTGGATAATACCGCTTTCGCGAAAGCGCAAAAAGAAAATATCAAAAAACCATCTCCTATTGCCATTTGCACATGGGGCTTTTCTGGAGCTACAGCAAAAGCTGGCGAACTGCTAGACAATGGCACCTCTGCACTCGATGCAATTATAGCAGGCGTTGCTGTGGAAGAAGAAAATATAGAAAATACTACAGTAGGTATAGGAGCCACACCAGACAGAGATGGTAATGTCACGCTAGATGCCTGCGTGATGAATTCTGATGGAGACTGTGGAGCTGTGCTTGCAGTTGAAAATATTGTCAATGTCGCTGCCTTAGCCCGCAAGGTTATGGAAGAAACGCCGCACGTAATCTTAGCAGGAAAAGGCGCCGAAGAATTTGCTTATGAGCAGGGGTTCACGAAACAAAAACTACTCACAGAAGAACGCAAAGAAGCTTGGAAAGAATGGCTAAAAACTAGTAATTACAAACCTGAAATTAACATTGAGAATCACGACACCATAGGGATGCTAGCAATAGATAGCAGTGGTGATATTGCAGGCGCTTGTACTACATCTGGATTAGGTTATAAAATGAAAGGGCGTGTGGGAGACTCTCCCATTATAGGATCTGGGCTTTTTGTAGATAATGAAGTGGGTGGTGCTGTAGCAACAGGAATGGGAGAAGAAGTACTCAAGACAGTAGGAAGCTTTTTAATTGTAGAGTTAATGCGTTCCGGGATGTCACCACAGGCTGCTTGCGAAGAGGCAATCCATAGAATAATAAAGAAGGGAGCTCGTTATAAAGATTTTCAAATCGCATATATTGCTATGAATAAATCTGGCGAAACTGGAAGTCATTGCATTCATAAAGGATTTACGATGATGAGATATCAAAATGGTGAAAATGAGAACTTTTCGTCATCATATTATGAAAACAAGACGAATTAACATAAATTTTTAGACTACTTGTTAAAATAGATGTATTGCCCTTTATTCTCGGTGAACTACGCAAATTACAGTGATTTTAGTAAGAATCACAAAATTGAGGCTGAATATGACAATTCACCAATCACTGATTAACAGGAGGTTACACCATGCAACAGCACTTCATTTTATTTCAAGACAATATTCTATCTAAAGAATTGTTATATATTTGCGCAAGCCTATAAGGCAAAAAATATTTAAGACTGTTGTAATTGACTTTAAATAATCAATTATGATTTGGGGTGAAAGCCAAGCATTCTTGCTTGGCTTTCTTTATGCCCAAAAGTCAAGGATTGGCTTTCACAACAAATCATAACGGAGTCGCGAGTAGACAAGCTCTAATGCTAGTACGTTTTTTAAACGAGCGGTTTCATGTTGTACTCATCTTGCTTGGCTTCTACTGTGATTAAGGTTAAGTTCCAACACCCGATACGTTCATTTTTTTCATTGACAAAAAAACGAACCAAAAAAGTCTAGACTTAATCGAACTTTACTAAAAATTTCTTTCGTTGCGGCGCAAACTAAAAGCCATTAAAGAATTAGTCATATTCTGCTAACTTCGAAATATGACTAGTAAATAATAATTGTGAGGCTGTCGCTAGTTTACTTAACCCTCCACTTACTTCATTTTTTTTACGTAAAATTCGCTTAGGTCATTTAAAATGATTGTGAACTAAAATGTTTATTCTCAAAAATTATGGATTCAATTGTAGTTTTAAAAACAATAGTTTTCATTCCATTAATTGAGTCCTTTTCAAAGAAGTCGTTCATTTTTTTCATTGATAAAAAAAACGAACCAAAAAAGTCTAGACTTAATCGAACTTTACTAAAAATTTCTTTCGTTGCGGCGCAAACTAAAAGCCATTGATGATTTTGTCTTATTCTGCTGACTTCGAAATATGACTAGCAAATAATAATTGTGAGGCTATCGCTAGTTTGCTTTACCCTCCACTTACTTCATTTTTTTTACGTAAAATTCGCTTAGATCATTTAAAATAATTGTGAACTAAAATTTTAATTCTCAAAAAATTATGGATTCAATTGTAGTTTTTAAAAACAATAGTTTTCATTCCATTAATTGAGTCCTTTTCAAAGAAGTTGTTCATTTTTTTCATTGACAAAAAAAACGAACCAAAAAAGTCTAGACTTAACCGAACTTTACTAAAAATTTCCTTCGTTGCGGCGCAAACTAAAAGCCATAGATGATTTTGTCTTGTTCTGCTGACTTCGAAATATGACTAGCAAATAATAATTGTGAGGCTATCGCTAGTTTGCTTAACCCTACACTTACTTCATTTTTTACGTAAAATTCGCTTAGGTCTTTGAAAATAATTGCGAACTATAAAATGTTGATTCTTAAAAATGACGAATTCAAATAGCATCTACAAATTTCAACCACCCAATAAACGAGCGGTTTCATGTATTACTCTCCTTTCTTGGCTTTCTTTATTCCTTAAAAGCGAATAAAGTTTGGTGCTACTATTTATCAACACCGCTGCTATATCTAAGCACATCTTCTTACATTTGAGTTTTAGCCGTAATACGCTTTCGCGAAAGCGTAATTCAAAACAACTTCACGTGACCAATACCACCGAGAATACCCAGAAGAGATTATTTCTACTAGATGCATATGCGCTCATTTTTAGAGGATATTATGCGCTTATAAAAAACCCACGTATCACAAGCTCCGGAATGGATGTAAGTGCAATCATGGGATTTACTAATAGTCTCTTTGATGTTATAAAAAGAGAACGTCCAGATCACCTCGCAGTGGCCTTTGACAAAGGTGGAAGCTCTGCACGTGTTGAGGCTTTTGAAGATTACAAAGCAAACCGCGATGAAACTCCAGAGGCAATACGCATTGCGATTCCTCATATCCAAGAGATTCTTAAGGCTATGCATATACCTATCATTGAGCGTCAGGGTGTGGAAGCAGATGACCTTATAGGAACCCTATCTAAGCAAGCCGAAAAGGAAGGTTTCAAGGTGTACATGGTCACACCAGATAAGGATTATGCACAGCTAGTATCTGAAAATATATTTATGTACAAGCCTGCCCGAATGGGTAACGGTATAGAAATCTGGGGTATTCCAGAGGTGCAAAAACGTTTTGAAGTAGAAAACCCGCTACAGGTAATTGATTACCTAGGTATGATGGGTGACGCGTCTGACAATATACCTGGACTGCCAGGTGTAGGTGATAAAACGGCAAAGAAATTTATAGCTGCATACGGATCTATGGAGGGTTTACTGGCAAATACAGATAAGCTCAAGGGTAAGATGAAGGAGAAAGTTATAGAAAATGCCGAATTAGGCTTACTTTCAAAAAAACTAGCGACTATCATGCTAGATTGCGACGTGACTTTTAACGCAAAAGACTACGAACTTTCTGAACCAGATGCCGAGGCAGTGGGGAAAAAGTTTGAAGAGCTTGAATTCCGCCGAATGAAGGATCAGTTTATCAAAATATTTTCTGGAGAAGCAGATCAAGGAACGCAAGTTTCTTCTACACCTTCGGCTAAGAAAGCGGTTGCTTCTAGTGCTGGAGCTGGTCAGTTTTCATTATTTGGTGGTGATAGCGGAGCGACTGCTGCGGCAGTTTCAGATGCGTCAACACGAAAGACTATAAAAGACACGAACCATTTTTATCAGAAAATTGATAGTCCGCTTGCGCGAAAATTATTTATACAAAACCTCAACAATCAGTCTTCTGTTTGTTTTGACACAGAAACTACAGGTCTCGATCCGCTTGTTGCAGAACTAGTAGGGATTGCTTTTTCATGGGAAGCAGGAAAAGGATACTACATTCCTTTTCCGGAAAGTAAAGAAGAAGCTCAGGTACTTATAGAAGAGTTGAGACCTTTCTTTGAAAATACCGAAATTGAAAAGATAGGACAGAATTTAAAATACGATATCAAAGTACTTGCTAAGTATAATGTAAAGGTAAGAGGAAAACTCTTTGACACCATGCTAGCACATTATCTCATCAATCCAGATATGCGTCATAATATGGACGTGCTAGCGGAGACCTATCTTAACTACACACCTGTTTCTATCACAGAACTTATAGGGAAGAAAGGAAAGAACCAGAAATCGATGCGCGATGTTTCTATAGATGATCAAACAGAATATGCAGTAGAGGATGCAGATATTACTTTACAACTTAAACATCATTTTGAAAAAGAGCTAGATGAGGCTGGTACTCGAAAGCTATTTGATGATATTGAAATTCCGTTATTACGTGTGCTAGCGGCTATGGAAGTAGAAGGAATCAATCTTGATGTATCTTTCTTACAAAGCCTTTCTGGTGATCTCAATGCAGATATAGAGCGTCTTACATCAGAAATTTTCGCGGAAGCGGGAGAAGAATTTAATATAGGTTCACCTAAGCAGTTGGGTGAGATATTATTTGACAAAATGAAACTTGTCGACAAGCCTAAAAAGACAAAAACTGGGCAGTACTCTACTGCCGAAGATGTGCTATCGTACCTCGCAAAAGATCACGACATCATCCAGAAAGTACTAGACTATCGCGGCTTATCAAAATTAAAATCTACCTATGTAGACGCACTACCAGAGCAAGTAGCTCATGATGGACGTGTGCATACAGATTACATGCAAACGGTTGCAGCTACGGGACGTTTGAGCTCAAACAATCCTAACTTACAGAATATTCCAATTCGTACAGAACGTGGCCGTCAAGTGCGTAAGGCTTTTGTGCCTAGAGATGAAAACCACACCCTACTTGCTGCCGATTATTCTCAAATAGAACTGCGCATTATTGCCGCGTTAAGTGAGGAGGAGAACATGATCCAAGCATTTACAGACGGAGAAGACATTCACGCTAGTACGGCTGCCAAAGTTTTTAATGTGCCACTAGAAGAAGTTACTCGCGAGCAACGTAGTAATGCGAAGACGGTAAACTTTGGGATTATATACGGAGTGTCTGCCTTTGGACTTTCTAACCAGACCGATTTATCTCGTGGCGAGGCAAAAGAACTTATAGATAACTATTATAAATCATACCCAAAACTACGCAACTACATGAGCGAGCTTGTTGAGTTTGCGAGAGAAAATGGTTATGTAAAAACAGTATTAGACCGTCGCCGTTACCTTAATGGTATTAACTCCAGCAACGGAGTTGTGCGAGGCGCAGCCGAGCGAAATGCGGTGAATGCACCTATACAAGGAAGTGCTGCAGATATTATTAAAATCGCGATGATTAATATTTTTGAAAAACTAGAAAACAGCGACTACAAAACAAAGATGCTTCTTCAAGTACATGATGAACTTGTTTTTGATGTTCCTAATGACGAACTAGATGCCATTAAAGAGCTAATCAAGACAGAAATGGAAAGTGCCTTTACAATGGCGGTACCGCTCGATGTTGAGGTTGGATTAGGACAAAATTGGCTAGAGGCGCATTAGAGTTAAGTCACATGCAAAGATTTTCAATTATTTTATTAACCTTATTAGTTTTCAGCTCTTGCGATATAAGAAGTGCAGATGATTACTTCGATGAGGCTTTTGATCTAGAAGAAGATGGCAAATATGAAGAAGCTATAGGGCTTCTGAATAAAGCTATTAACAAAAGACGAAACTTTCGACCAGCATTAATTAATCGCGGTGCTGACAAATCTATGATTGGTGATTTTGAAGGCGCAATTGAGGACTACAAACTTATTCTTGCATTTGATCCCAAAAACACTATGGTCTTAAACAATATTGGCAATAATTTTAAGCGCCTTGAAAAGTATCAGATAGCGATAAATTATTATAACGAAGCTCTTAAAACAGAAGGTGCCATAAAAAGTGATAGTATAAGACTATTTATTAATTATGCAGGTAGATGGGACAGTGATTCTGACTACCGTGTAAAAGATTTTGAAATAATACACGAAAGAGGAATAGCTCATTTATATCTCAATAATTATAATTCTGGCATAGAAGATTTAAAAACCTCAATAAAATATGGATTTGAAATTGGGAATAGCCACAGCTGGCTGGGTCAAACATTTCTCAAATTAAATGACACATTAAATGCCCGAAAACATTTAAAAGAGGCTGTAACCTATGGATTTATTGATGCGGAAAAATTATTAAAAGGTTTAAAAAAAAGTGAATAGATTAGTCTACAATATTAGAAAAATAGAGTATTAATATTTTTTTACAATGACAAAATCCCAAACATCTTACGATGTTTGGGATTTTGTCATTGTACTATTTTATATTTTCTAGTTACTCTCTCACGTAAGTAGATATTGCCATTGTATCGTCAAAACCTCCCGAAGGTGCATTATTTAATAAATCCCTAGTAAGTGTTTCTTCAAATCTTAAAGTGTCCCTATCTACAGAAAGCGTTCCTACTACACCATTATTAATAGTTACTGTTCTCTCGTTTTGAATATATGACGGAGGGCTTACATAATTTACTACAACTAAGCATACAAACTCATTCAGGTGTCCGTTACCATCATCGTCAACACAGGTAGTAATAGGATAAGGTGGTATCACCGTGTTATCTGTGCTAAAATTAATCTGTTGCGGACTCAAAACTGCTCCGTTTTCTTCCAATAGGTTGGTAGAAAAAATACCATCATTATTTAAGTCTAACGGTACCGTAAGGTCGTAAGATATTTGTCTGTACACGCCTCCCTTAATGCTGTCTTTCTTATTCACATCATCATCACCACAGCTAGATAAGCAAAGAGATACTAGGCAAAAAATAATAGTCCGTTTCATAATTAAATTTACGATTTCAAATATATAGCGTTCTATCGTTAGATTATTAAGTAAGCATGAATAATTTTAACATTTTACTCAAATCTGTTAGTTATAAAACTTGATAAATTTTAAAAACCAGTTAATCATCAGAAGAACTAGCTTTCTTTTTACGCTTTCGCGAAAGTGTAAAAAGAAAAAACCCCAAATTCTTATTACTAAGAATTTGGGGTTTTTGTTTTAAATGCTAACCCATAGTTACGTAAAATAAGACTTACGGCAAACCATTTAATAGCTAGCTAACAAAAACCTCAAATACGTAAGTAAATTCCTCAATAAAATTATACTTTAGCGTTTCTAAACATCAATCATGAAAAAAATCAACTTACTAATCATTTGTTTGTTAGTCTTTCAGCTAGCAAATTCACAAACTAATCTAATTACCAATGGAGACTTAGAAAATTGGTCTTCTACTTCATTAGACAATTGGCAAAGTCAAGAGGGATCTATTTCTCAAGAACTTGTAGAACTCACTAGCGGCGCAAGTAGTGCCCTATTTGTAGATGGCGACACTACTCCCAGGCTTCTCGCATTAAACTTCCCTGTAGAGGCAGGAAAAACCTATACTTTGAGCTATGATTTTAAAGTAAAAACAGGATCTAGTAATTTTGGACAACAGGTTATCGGGACTAAGTATGGAGGAGCAGACTTTTCTCCTTACACCTCAAGTAGCCGTATACCTCAAAATTTTGACTGGAATACTAGAGAAGTAGAAATAGAAGTTACAGAAACTGAAGACTGGCAGTTTGAAATAAGTCTCGGTAATTTTATTGATGAGGCATTTGAGGTATATATAGATAATATATCATTTACAGAGGTAATACCAGAGCCAGATCGAGATGCACTAATTGCAATATATAATGCATTAGATGGACCTAACTGGACAAATACATGGGATTTAGATGCTCCTTACACACAATGGTACGGAGTATCATATGATCAAACAACATATAAAGTAACAAGACTTGCCCTTTTCAACAATAATCTCTCTGGCGAAATCCCTGAAGAAATAGGACAACTTGACGCTATATCAGAACTCTACTTAGGTAGAAATTCGAATATTACAGGAGCTTTTCCACAGGCTATATTTGAACTACAAAATTTAATTGCCTTATCATTAGACAATACAGCAAATTTTAATGAACAATTACCTCTAGGCCTGTTTGAGATGCCCAATCTAGCATTTATAAGTTTAAAAGGCTGTGGGTTTACAGGGGAGTTACCTGAAACAATAACAAATGGGGCTCAAATAGCTCGTTTAGATTTGAGCTTCAATAATCTTACAGGGTCATTACCTCAAGATTATGGTAATTATACATCATTACAATATTTAGATTTAGAGAGAAATAACTTAGAGGGTGTGGTTCCTGATTTATCAAGCTTAACCGCCCTCACTCAACTGAAACTGCGAAGTAATAATTTTACTGGTGTTTTTCCTCAATATATATTTCAATTTGAACAATTATTCAGTCTCGACATGTCAGGCAATGATTTCGAAGCTTTTTCTTTACCAGATGACGCATTTTCAAACTTGCAAATTATTAGATCGCTGTGGCTAGGAGAAGTTTCATTACAAGGTTCTCTACCAAGTAGCATTGAAGATTTACCAAATTTAGAAATAGCTGTTTTTAGTGGGAATAACTTAAGTGGCGTGATTCCGCAAATTGCGAGTCCAAATTTCAATTTTCTAGCTCTAGGCGAAAATAATTATGTTTTTGATGATTTAATTCCTGGAGTAGATTATTACAATGAAACTACAACTCTAACCTACAGCAATCAAAAGAAATTAAATCAAGAAGAGGAGATCTCAATAATGAATGATCCCATTACCCTATCTGTAACGGGGGTGCCAAATATGAATAATACATTTCAATGGTTAAAAAACGGCTCCCCTATTGAGGACGCTACATCTCCTTCATTTACAATAGAAAATCCGAGCTCGTTAGATGCGGGGATTTATACATGTGAGGTTAGTAACTCAATAATTACTGACCTCATACTTACTCGTAATAACATAACACTTACTGGAGGTACTTTACCAGAACCAGACAGAGAAGCTCTCATCGCTTTATATAATGCAACAGATGGAGAAAACTGGAGTACTACTTGGGACTTGACTCAAGGATATGATACTTGGTTTGGAATCACTACAGATGATCAAAACAAAGTAACTCGCATAAACTTACCTGATAATAATCTTGTAGGTACCATACCTTCAGAATTAGCAGACCTAGATGCTCTAAGAGACTTGGTGATAAGTAATAATGAAATAAGTGGTGTAATCCCACAGTCACTAACTGCGCTCGAGCTCTTAAGCACACTAGATGTCGCTATCAATAAATTATCTGGTGATATTCCATTATTAAATTTATCAAGACTTAGCTTTTTTGCACTTAATGACAATGAGTATATTTTTGAAAACCTAGAACCTGCAATAGACTACTATCCGTCTGGAGGACCTTTAATTTTCAATTATATAGGACAAGCAAACATTGATGACGAGCAAACTTTAGCAATCACAGAAGGAGAAGCTGTGACACTCTCTTTAACTGGAACTTCAAGCGCTACAAACACTTATGAGTGGTTTAAAGACGGTAATCTAATTAATGGTGCAGCAGAGGCAGATTTTACAATAAATAGCCTTGTAGTTGAAGATTCTGGAGCATATACCTGTGAAGTAAAAAACATTGAGGTACCTAACCTTACACTTACTAGAAATACTATTACACTCGATATAACTTTAGGTGTAAATGATAATGACTTTTCTAATAGTGTTTCTATTACATCAAATGCTAAAGAAAAGCAACTAAGCATTGAAACGAACGCAAACTTACAAAGGGAAGTTAGCCTTACCATTTATAATTTAGTTGGCCAAATAGTGGTTTCCACTTCGTTTATTGAAGCTACAACCTTACCTACCTCGACGTGGAGTAGTGGTATTTATGTTGTTAAGCTACAATCTGAAAATACTATTGTAACTAGAAAGGTGCTCATAAAATAATTATGCTTTCGCGAAAGCATAAATAGAAAAACCCCAAATTCTTATCAGTAAGAATTTGGGGTTTTTGTTTAAAGAATATTTAAATGTCCAACTTATCGATACGCTTTATAAAGCACAACTATCTGATTAGTTCTATCGCCAGTTGCTGCACTAATAAAACGATCTACATTAATTGTAAATCCATCTGTATCAAAACTATCTAGAGAAGCCCTTATAAAGCCTTCTTGGCTAGTACCGCTCGACCCACCACTTGTACCATTATCAGAAAGTGGCGATCCATTATTATTAACAAAATAAGCTGCTATACAATAGTCTTCTGAAGCATAAGTACCTATGTTATTAATACTTGAACCACTAAAAGCATTAGAAATCACTTGTTGATCTATCATACCAGAGGCTCCATTGATTGCATAACCAGTAGTCATTCCTCCAGCCATTCTTATATCGTTTGAATTATTGGTGCCAGATCTAGCTGTACCTTCATCAAAACCTTGCACCCTATTTACAGCTGTAAATTCCACAGAACTAGGCTCAAAACCTACTCCTGTAACATTAATTACTCCAGAGCCATCTATGAGAATCTTACCAAAACGTACCGAACTTTGGTTTACTCGTGCTACTTGATTCCACTGACTATCTTGCCAAAAATAAAATCCTTTTGAAGTTAAAGCACCATGACCTGTATTGTACACCATAGTACCTTCTATGAGATTAGGTCCATTAGGATTTACTACAGTCGTAACATCGGAAATGGAATTTAAATCCACACGCGGGATTAGAAGACCACTATTACTACTTGTTATATCAAGAGCTGCATAAGGTGACACTGTCCCTACACCTACTTGAGCATAAGTAGTTTTAACTAGTAAACTAACAATTAATAAAAATAAAGGGGTGAATTTCATAAATGTTCTTTTGATGCTAAGCTATACGTTTATACACTAATAGAAATTTTTATTAAGAAATTCTTAAACTTAAAAAACCAAGAACTCGACGTAAGGCTTTAACAAGCAGACAAAAGACAGTTACAACACAAAACGGTACGTCCACTTCACTAAAAACGTATTTCTAATTTGCTGTCCTAGCACCTGACTATCAAAAGCTTCCGTTAGATTTTCTCTAGAAGACGCTCCTCCTTCTATTCCTTGTGACCAAACTAAAAATACTTCTGAGCCGGGGATGTATTCCCACCTTGCCACAAGGTTAGAACGAAACTGCACAAAATTGAAATCTGGATTACCAAAACTATAGTCTGCAGTACCATCTACATCTTCATCTATGGCATAGCCTCCGTCTATCTCACTTATTTGATTCTGATTAAATAGTGTAACTCGCTCGTTTAGATTTTCATTATCACTATCTGCTACAAAATTGAAATTAGTATAAGTTCCTTTAGCAATAAATGGCTGCGCATAATACTGTATCGTAAAGTTAGGATTGATATTGTAATTAATACGTAATGTCGCACTTAGCGTTTCTTGCTCAATCTCTCCAGTTATGTATCTCGTCCCAAAAGTAGCAGGCGCATAAGCTTGTTGTGACACATATTGTGTTTTATTGGGGTTCATCTCATATTCTGTAGAAAGTGATAAACTCAACGCATCAAGTGGCTGGTAGTTGAGACGCAACTCATATCTATTTAAGGAGAAGTTATCTTGTTTTGCCTGAGAATTTACATATATCGCGATAGCACTTAATTTCTTACGTTGATCTGTACCTACCGCAGCAAAGTAAAAGTTCTCTTCATTAAATCTCCAGCGTGGTCCACCACGTAAGAAGGAGTTAATAAATATGCGAGGCTTGTGAGCACCTCCTACTTCTGTAAACCAGTTATTTTTCCAGTTAATCTCTGCTCTACCTTCGTATTGAATACGGTTAAAGTTTCCATCAAAGTCGTATTGCGTAGTTTGCTCTACACCCACATTTGCCTGTCTATACCAAGAAGTTGAGTTATTCCAGAAGCGTCTTACACTCGCAAACTGTACAATTCTATCTGCACGACGCAAGAAACCTATGTCGTTGAGCTCTAACCCTGGAGATCTCCAGTTTCCTCCTAGTTCGTATCTCCACTTACCGCTCCCTCTACCTATAGCAAGATTACCACCTGTTCCAGACAAGCTTGTTGCATCTGTATCTACTTCTAGATGCTTTGCATCTACTCGCTGATATAGATGTGTAAGCGACGTCTGCGTATTTAAAATAGCTTGAGAAGCTCCATTTACACGACTTATAATACCACGACCTTCTATATAATATTTACGGTCTTTCCAGTTATGTCTAAAATCAATTCCTCCAGTATAAGCTTGCGTGTGGAGAAAATCTAGACTGCGTTCCATATCTCTGTGAGTTGTGGTAAATATTCCACCTACAAAAGAGTTACGGTCATTAAAATCTTTTTGAACGCGACCTACAAAATAATTAGTGAGTGGCTCTACCAGCTCTTTACGCTTCTCCCCTAGAAGTCCATCTAGATCGAGAGGCGATGTAATCTCTTCCCGATCATCTAGTTCAATCTCGGCAAATTCTTTTCCTGTCACACTTTCTAGCACGCCTATAGTCCAGCCATCCTTTGTTTTACCACTAAACTTTGCTGCTCCTAATATGGTAGTGTTGGTAGGAAAATCTTCATACTCTCCTTTTGAAGCATCAAACGTGGTTCCTCCTTGTGGAGTGCGCCCTATACGTCTTGGAAAAAATACATTATCTGCTCCACCGCCTACTCTAAAATCAAAGACACTCTTATTTTCCACAAAGAAAGGACGACGTTCTTCAAAAAATATTTCAAATCCGTCTAATGCAATAGCACCTGGGTCTGCATCTACTTGTCCAAAATCTGGATTAACCGTAAGGTCAAGTGTCAAGTCATTAGTTATTCCAATTTTTGCATCAAGCCCTACATTTCCGCCAAAATCATCTCCATCTCTAAAGGGATTACCCGCCTCTTCCTCAAATGTATCGTACTGACCTAATACAAATGGCTGTATTTCTAATTGTTTCTGCGGCTTGATTCCTTTAATTCCTCGCAGTTCTCCGAACTCACTTACCCATCCCGGAGGATTTGCAGGTAGCGGTTGCCAGGTAGAACGCTCTTCATTTGCAAAGTAACGTCTTGTAGATTGTATACCCCAAGTTTGCACATCTTCTGCACTAAAGCGTAGCTGACTCAGAGGTATACGCATTTCTGCCGTCCAGCCCTGTTCATCTTCTCCCGTGGCTAAATACCAAATAGGATTCCAGCTGCTATCAAAGTTGCCATTGTTTGACACAAACTCATCGCCTTTTACTCCAGAAGCAGAGGCCGTAAAAGAAAATGCCGTACGGTCGTCGTTATAACTATCTATATTAATCTCTACCCAATCACCCGGAAAATCGTCTCGACGTCCTAGCCTTCTCTCTATTTTAGATTTATCACTTTCAAGACAATGAAAAGCCACATAAAGATTTTTATCATCATAAGTGATTTTCATTTTAGTCTGCTTAGTAGGAGGTGTACCCACATCTGGCTCAAACTGTAAGTAATCTGTAGACCACTCCACATTATTCCATGCAGCATCAGAGAGGTCTCCATCTATATTTGGAGCTTCACCATTAATGGCAATTGTGTTGTACACCTTCCTAGGTATGGCAGTTTCAGTTGCTTCTGTTTGGGCAACTACATTAAGGGAACTTAGAAAAAGGAGCGCGATTACTGCTCTGAGTTGATTGATTTTAGGTAACATTGGTTTGGTTTTGATTGATTTACTAGAAAGACTTCAATCATCTCAATATGTGACAACAACTTCCTTCTTTTAAGGTTTTATTAACACAATGTATCGGGTTACGCTTTCGCGAAAGCGTGAAAATCACAATTAGTAGTACTCATCTACACCTTTATAATAGGACATATAAGGCTTATAAAAAGATCAATATAAAATATAGTCAGACAGACGTTTGTGTGATAAATAAATTTATGTACTTTTGCAAACCCGTTTTTAGGCGGGAAATGGAATGTTTAATTAAAATTAATTAGTGTGGACGCATTAAGTTACAAAACAGTATCTGCAAACAAAGCTACCGTAAACAAGGAGTGGGTTTTGATAGATGCAGACGGACAAACGCTAGGTCGTATGTCTTCTATCGTAGCTAAGTTTTTACGCGGTAAGTACAAGCCAAGTTTTACACCTCACGTAGATTGTGGAGATAACGTTGTTATCATAAACGCTGCAAAGGTGCAATTATCAGGAAACAAGTGGACGGAAAAATCATATATCCGTCACACAGGTTATCCAGGTGGGCAACGTAGTCTTACAGCGAGAGAGCTTTACGATAAAGATCCTACACGTGTAGTAGAAGCTGCCGTGAAAGGGATGTTACCAAAAAACAAATTGGGGAGTGCTATCTTCCGTAACCTTAAAGTGTATGCAGGTGCAGAACACGATCAGGAAGCGCAGAAGCCTCGTGCCATTAACCTAAACGAAATTAAGTAAATGGAGACTTTACACAAAATCGGTCGTCGTAAGACCGCAGTAGCTCGTGTTTACCTTTCTGACGGAACAGGAAACATCACTATTAACAAAAAAGAACTGAACAACTACTTCCCTACAGGAACACTTCAGTACAAAGTAAACCAACCACTTGTTATGACTAACAATGAAGGTAACTTTGATATTAAAGTAAACGTTTACGGTGGTGGTATTACTGGTCAAGCTGAGGCTATCAGACTTGCTCTTTCTAGAGCAATGTGTGAACTAGACGCAGAAAATCGTCTTATCCTTAAGCCAGAAGGACTTCTTACTCGTGACCCAAGAATGGTGGAACGTAAGAAATTTGGTCAGAAGAAAGCACGTAAGAAATTCCAATTCTCTAAGCGTTAATATATCGCTATACTCGCAATGCCTTTTGGCTTTTTACGAGTATGAATTGAAACTGATTACTATCAAAATTTAAAAATTAATTGAAATGTTGTCGTTGCTTATTATGTTTTTGCCCAAGCAAAATCTTAGTAAGGTTAGTTTAGCATCTAAACTTCGTGAACTCGAAGTTGCTAATTTTAATGTCCAACGGAACGTAAACTATTACAAAAATGGCAAACAACATCGAAATAAAAGAATTGCTTGATGCAGGTGTACACTTTGGACACCTCACAAGAAGATGGGATCCTAACATGGCACCGTATATCTATATGGAGCGCAATGGGATACACATCATCAATCTTTATAAAACTGCAGCAAAGATAGAAGAGACTTGCGAGGCTCTTCAAAAGATTGCTGCTTCTGGTAGAAAAATACTTTTTGTAGCTACCAAAAAACAAGCTAAAGATATCGTAGCTGAAAAAGCTCGTAACGCAAACATGCCTTACATCACAGAAAGATGGCCTGGTGGAATGCTTACGAACTTTGTTACAATCCGTAAAGCGATTAAGAAAATGCAAACGATCGACCAGATGAAAAAAGATGGTCGTTTTGATACACTTTCAAAGAAAGAAAAATTACAAACAGACCGTTTACGTGCAAAACTTGATAAGAACTTAGGTTCTATTGCAGATATGACACGTCTTCCAGGAGCACTATTTGTAGTAGATATCAAGCGTGAGCATATCGCGATTAAAGAAGCTCAAAAATTAAACATTCCAATTTTTGCAATGGTGGATACTAACTCTGACCCACGTCAAGTTGATTATCTTATACCTGCAAATGATGATGCTTCTAAATCTATCGATAAAATCGTAGGTTTTGTTTCTGAAGCTGTTAGTGCTGGACTTGCAGATCGCAAAGCTGGTAAAGACGCAGAAAAAGAAGGTGATGATTCTCCAAAAGCTGAAAAGAAAGCTAAAAAAGCAGACGCTCCAAAGGCAGAAGCAAAAGCTCCTAAAGCTGAGGCTGCAAAAGCACCTGTAGCGGCTAGCGAAGAAGAAGAATAATAACTATTTGATAATACTTAAAAGTCGTCTACTTCTTTTCTTTGTTGAAAACGAATAGACGACTTTTTTCAATTTTAAAACCTTATATATCATGGCAAACATTACCGCCGCAGACGTAAAGAAATTAAGAGAAGCTACTGGAGCTGGAATGATGGACTGTAAAAAAGCCCTTGTTGAAGCAGAAGGTAACTTTGATGATGCAATCACTGTACTTCGCAAAAAAGGACAGAAAGTTGCAGAAAAGAGAGCAGATAGAGATTCTTCTGAAGGTGTAGTTATTGCAAAAATTAATGCAGATAACACACGCGGAGTTGTTGTATCACTTAACTGTGAGACTGACTTTGTAACAAAGAATGATTCTTTTATTGAGCTAGCAAACAAAATGGGAGATATCGCATTAAGCGTAAACTCTAAAGAAGAAATGCTTGCTGCAGATTTTGACGGAATGACGGTTACAGAAAAGCTTATTGAGCAAACTGGTGTCATAGGTGAGAAAATCGAAATAGGAGGTTATGAGACATTAGAAGCTCCTTTTGTAGGTTCTTATGTACATGGCAACAAAATAGGTGCCCTAGTAGGTCTTAGCACTGCTACAGATAATGCTGAGGACGTTGCAAAGAGTGTATCTATGCAAGTAGCATCTATGGGAGCAAATACGCTTTCTTACAAAGATTTTGACGCTGCATTTGTAGCATCAGAAACTGAGGCACGTATTGCTGCTATCGAAAAGGACAATATCGAGCTAGGCCGTCTTGGGAAGACTCTTAAGAACGTTCCTTCTTACATCTCTATGTCACAACTTACTGAAGAAGTAATGGCACAAGCAGAGGCAGATATTAAAGAACAATTAAAAGCAGAAGGTAAGCCAGAGAAAATCTGGGATAACATTGTACCTGGTAAAGTAGCTCGTTTTGTTGCAGACAACACGACTCTTGATCACGAGCAAGCGTTACTTGACCAACGTTTTATTATGGATGAAAGCCAGAACGTAGCAGAATTTGTTGCTTCAAAAGGTGATGCATCTGTAGTAGCTTTTAAAAGAGTTTCTCTAGCCTAATCGCTTTACAAACTTTATTGATATTAAAAACGCCTCCAGATGGAGGCGTTTTTTGTTTAGTTCTTTACAGAGGCCTACGAAATATACTGATCCATTATCGATACAGACACTTCTTTACTTCTACTTATGGCGATTCCATTAAGTTCATTAGTGAGTACAAACATTGCTTTGAGTTCAAGAGCATAGCCATCTTTTTCATCTCGCATGGCTTCAAGAACCTTATTACTTACAAGTAAATTACCTGGAGCTAAAGAGCCTGGGTCTTTTTGTAATTGGAACTTAAATCGGGCGGTAACATTACCATTACTTGCCTTATAACTCTTGCCAAGCTTGTTATAAATCATATCATCCTCGTTAGAGTAAGAGTCTTTTACTTGCTCAACGTCTAGTTGACAATGCAGCTCATTAATGAGCGGCATCATAATATCTTCCTCTCCATCTACGTCGTAAACAAATCCTTGTATGTAATAGATAACATCCAGTTGCTTATCGAGCTTACTAAAGACAATATTTGTTTTAATTTCTATATCAATACCGCTTGATGCTTTACCAATAACCTTTAATGATGTAGCTTGTAGTTTTGCCATTGTATGTTGTTTTTGTGATTATTACCCCAAAATTATAATGAGTTTGACACAAATCAATATCACTTCACCCTTAAAACATAGCATCAAAATACTTTAAATCAATAGATTAAAACCCTGTCGCACCTTCCTAAACAAAATGAATCTTCAATCACTATCAAGTTAATTGAACTTGAGAAGATATCTGTTTTACAAAAGCCCGCTTTCGCGAAAGCGCAAAAAACCATTGCCACACATTTTTAAATCATTCTGTTTAAATAGTATATTTGCATAACTACACAGACTATGAAATATAAAAGAATATTACTTAAACTTTCTGGTGAGGCCTTAATGGGAGATCGCCAGTATGGGATAGATCCTAACCGTCTTGCAGAATATGCAGAGGACATTAAAGCAGTAACAGAAAAAGGTATTGAAGTGGCTATTGTTATAGGTGGCGGAAATATCTTTAGAGGTGTAGCGGGAGCTAGTAAAGGAATGGATCGCGTACAAAGTGATCACATGGGAATGCTGGCAACTGTAATAAATGGCCTAGCTCTACAAGACGCACTTGAACAAGCAAACGTAAAAACGAGATTACAAACAGCTATTAAAATTAATGAAGTAGCTGAGCCTTTTATACGCCGTAAAGCAATGGCACACCTTAATAAAGGACGTGTTGTTATCTTTGGTGGAGGAACGGGTAACCCTTACTTCACTACAGACTCTGCTGCGGTATTGAGAGCAATCGAGATAGAAGCAGATGTAATTTTAAAAGGAACGAGAGTAGATGGTATTTACAACTCAGATCCTGAGAAAAATACAGATGCTATTAAGTATGATCATATCTCTTTTGACGATGTGCTACGCAAAGGATTAAAAGTGATGGATACTACCGCTTTTACATTAAGTCAAGAAAATGAGTTGCCTATTATAGTTTTTGATATGAATACTCGTGGCAACTTGATGAAAGTGGTCTCAGGTGACGCTATAGGTACCACTGTAAATTAGGAAAAGAGAATTGGCTCAATTTTTGTAAACTTGCTATCATAATTATATTACCATGAACGAAGATTTAAAATTTATAATAGATTCTGCTAAGGAATCAATGGATGATGCTATTAATCACTTAGCAAAGAGATTAGTTACTATACGCGCTGGAAAAGCGAGCCCAGCAATGCTACAAGGGTTAATGGTAAACTACTATGGCAACCCTACTCCTTTGAGCCAAGTGGCAAATGTGAATACTCCAGATGGTCGTACTATTACTGTACAACCATGGGAGAAAAGTCTTATGCAAGAGATTGAAAAAGCTATTATAAATGCAAACCTAGGTTTTAACCCAATGAATAATGGGGAAAATATCATCATCAACGTGCCGCCACTTACTGAGGAACGTCGTAAAGACCTTGTAAAGCAAGCTCGTGGAGAAGCAGAAGATGCAAAAATAGGAGTACGTAATGATCGTAAGAATGCCAATAATGACATCAAGAAAGCAGAGGATGCTTCTGAAGATGAAAAGGCAAATGCAGAGGTAGATATCCAAAAGCTTACTGACATTCACATCAAGAAAATAGAAGAGGTTCTTAGCAAGAAAGAAGCTGAGATCATGACTGTATAATACTACAGACGTTAAACAATTATAAAAAAGCGACCTCATGGTCGCTTTTTTGATACATTTACCCTTCAACCTACTCTATGCGTCAGTTCATAATTGTCTATCTCTTATTCATAAGTTTTACTGCGGTAGCTCAGAATGAGCCAGACGTGCAGGGCATTATTAATCAAGCAATTGACAATAAGGCAAAGAACGACCCGCGAGAGGTACTCGCTTCATACACATATGACGTTTACGAGAAAACGGTTATTACAGACAGCCTTAATGGAAGTACGCACAACTTCTTTTCTGAGAAAGTAAGCCAACTACAATTTACAGAGCATCACCAGTTTTCGGAGAATATTATTGGATATCAGCTTGCTGGTTTTAAAAATCCGCGATATGAGGTTTTTGCTGTAAATGTGCAATCACGCTCATTCTATGATGATGATTTTGTGATTTTTAATAATCGCTATGCGGGAATTCTATCTAAAAGAGGAATGCGCAATTATAATTACAGTGTTACTTCTAGCGCTGTAAATGGTGATTACCAAGTAAGTTTTAGCCCTAAAAAACCTAAGAAAATTCCTGGGCTTACTGGGACAATGACCTTAGATAAAAACACACTCGCTATAAAAGGCGTGCAAGTGCGTATTACAGATAAGCTTAACATTATTCTTAATCAAGAGTACACCTACATAGAAGACGCAAACATTTATTTACCGCAGCAGCGAGAATTATTTCTAGATAAAGGAAGTGAAGATCGCAAGCTTTCTTTCTTTAAAGGGCGTATCTCTATAGGTACTATAGAAAACGAAGTGCTGGAAGATATGGTTACTCGTAAGTTTCTTGTAGCTACTACAAGAATGAGTAATTACAATGTGAACAAGGAGGTTACCATTCCAGATTCTAAGTATGCGATTACTTTTAAAGAAGGTGCAAGCGAGCAACCAGAATCGTTCTGGCAAAACTATCGTACAACCCCGCTATCTAGCAAAGATGAACGCAGTTTCTCAGAACTAGAGCGCATCGTAAATGCCGAAAACATAGAACGTAGACTAGGGACTACTAATAATTTTAGTATTGGTTATTTTAGTTTTGATGCCTTCGATTTTGACCTTACCTATCCTGTAAAATTCAATAATTATGAGGGTTTGAGACTTGGCCTTGGTGGCGTGACTAATGAATCTTTCTCTAAGCGTTTCCGCATAGAAGGCTATGCCGCTTATGGATTTAAAGACCAAGATATCAAGTATGGTATAGGTGCTGGTTACCTTCTCGATCCAGACAAGGGAGCATGGATTTCTGGAACGTACAACAGTGACCTAGAAGAAGTAGGTAATTATGCATACTTAACAGATCGCCGCGTGTATTCACTATTTGAACCACGCCTTGTAAACATCACGCAGTTTTACAAACATCGTACTACTCGTTTAAATCTTGAGTATAGACTTACACCACAATTACTTTCTGAGTTACAAATTGCTCATAGGAGACTAGATCAGACAACGCCTTACCGCTATAATAACGATGGGAATATCATTCGCAATTATGATATTTCTGAAGCAACAGCCTCTTTCCGCTGGAGTCCATCTAATAAATATTTAAAAACAGAGAATGATATTGTCCCTGTTTATGAGGGCTACCCTATAATTTCTGGTCAGGTATCTCAAGCTATTGATGGTCTAGGAGGAGACCTTGCATTTACAAAACTTGCCGCTAAGGTATTTTACAGAGTAGACAGACTCAACAAATCTGCTACGGAGTTTCTGGTAGAAGGAAATGTTGGTTTTGGAGATTTACCTATCACCCACCTATTCCACGCATTTCCTAATGCACCTACTAAGGAGACTATACTTCAGCGTTTTTCGGTGGCTGGGGTTAATAGTTTTGAAACTATGTTTTTTGGTGAATTCTTTTCAGACAAGCTGCTTACTGCTCAGGTAAAACATAGACTGGCGCCATTTAATATCTCTAAGAGCTTTAAACCAGAATTGGTTTTTATAAGCCGTTTTGCCATAGGAGATATAAGTAACCCAGAAGATCATCTCGACATTGGAGAATTTGGCTCGCTTAGTAAAGGATATACAGAAACTGGTTTTGAACTTAACAAGCTGCTTTTTGGTTTTGGAACGAGTCTCACCTACCGTTACGGAGCTTACCATTTACCTAACTGGGGAGATAACATTGCGTTTAAGTTTACATTCAATCTCAAACTGTAGTAAACCCATCGTAACCTCATTCAGTTTACTGAACCTAGGTTAATTTTTTACGCTTTCGCGAAAGCGTAACCCCTACCACCTACAAGCCTTTTTCAATTTGCCCGCATATCTGCATCCAAAAGAATATCTTTGCGGTGCTAAAACAAGTCAATGGCAAAATTTCTGAGTAAAGGTTTTTGGGAGTCTGTAGCGAGTTTAATACTACGCAATCGTCCTTTGATTCTCATTCTTATTGTGGGTTTCACCATTTTCTTAGGTTTTCAATGGCGCAATATGCGCTTTACCTATACAGAGGCAAACTTACTTCCTGATGACCATGAAGTAAATCTAGAATACCAGAATTTTAAAGATAAGTTTGGTGAAGAGGGAAACCTCATCGTGTTAGGAATACAAGATGAACGTCTCTTTACACCTGAAGTGCTCACCGCTTGGAATGACCTATCTGCCAAGATTGCAAAGGCAGATGCTGTTGCATTATCCCTTTCTCTTAAAGATCTCAAGATATTAGATAAACAAGAAAATCCGCAGCGATTTGATCTTGTTCCCTTCATGACAGATAGCACGCTCACTGCCGAAAGTGCTGCTAGTTATAGAAAACTACTCTTTGACGATTTACCTTTTTATGAAAATCTGATTTACAATAAAGAAACAGGTACCGTGCGCTCTGCAGTGTATCTTAAGAAAGATTTAATCAACACTCCTGCGCGTTTAGATTTTGTAGTAAATGATCTTATGCCGGCTATCGCGAGGTTTGAAAAAGACTACGATATCGATGTACGCACCAGTGGGATGCCATACATACGAACCCTCAATGCTCAAAATATTATTGATGAGATTGGCATTTTTGTAGGCGCTGCGTTACTAGTTACTTCTTTTATATTCTTCTTTTTCTTTAGATCATACAGAGCCACCTTTATTTCCATGATTACGGTAATCATAGGTGTGATGTGGGCTTTTGGATTTCTAGGATTACTAGGATATGAGATCACAGTACTTACAGCTATTATCCCTCCGCTAATTATTGTGATTGGGATTCCTAACTGTATTTTCTTGATTAATAAATACCAGCAAGAATATAAAAATCACGGTAACCAAGTAAAAGCATTACAGCGTGTTATTACCAAAGTAGGTAATGCGACCTTGATGACTAACATCACCACAGCTTCTGGGTTTGCAACTTTTATTCTTACTGAGAGTTCCCTACTAAGCGAGTTTGGTGTTGTCGCAAGTATCAATATCATTGCTATATTTTTACTTAGCTTACTTATCATTCCTATCATTTACAGTTACATGTCTCCTCCTAAGGAGAAGCACCTTAAACACCTAGGTAAAACTTGGATAGAAGGGTTTGTAAACTGGATGGAGCGCATGGTACGTACTAGACGTACTGCAATTTATGGATCAAGTGTATTACTACTTGCACTGAGTATTGTAGGTATATATCAAATACGTATTTCTGGTTCACTTATAGAAGACATGCCTAAAAAAGCCGACTTCTATAAAGACATAAAGTTTTTTGAGGAAGAATTTGATGGTATAATGCCACTTGAGATTCTGATTGACACTAAGAAAAAACAAGGAGTCATGAAGCTTGCCACGCTTAAACGCATGGAGGAGCTAAGCGCTACCATAGAGGAGCAACCGGAACTCTCTGCTCCTATATCTATTGTAAATCTTGTAAAGTATGCAAAGCAAGCTTACTTTAATGGAAATCCTAAATACTACCAACTACCTACTAGCAACGAGCGTAATTTTATACTGCCGTATGCAAAGAGTTTTGACAATGACCAAAACCTCATGGGAGCCTACGTAGATAGTACGGGTCAATATGCCAGAATCACTACCTTCATGAAAGATGTAGGTACTGACAAGATGGAACGTGCCGAGGAAAACATTCAATTAAAAATAGACAAGCTCTTCCCTGAAGAACGCTATGAGGTTACCATGACGGGTACTGCACTCGTTTTTCAAAAAGGAACAGATTACCTTGTAATGAATCTTGTGATAAGTTTATCCCTTGCCATCTTACTCATCGCATTATTTATGGCGTGGATGTTCAAGTCGCTACGTATGATTATAGTGTCTCTCATTCCCAACTTATTACCACTGCTAGTTACGGCGGGTATGATGGGCTTTATAGGCATCCCTATCAAGCCATCTACAATACTTGTATTTAGTATTGCCTTTGGTATTTCTGTAGATGATACGATTCACTTTCTAGCCAAATACCGTCAGGAGCTAAAAGCTAATAAATGGAAGATTAAAAAATCTGTTTACGGTTCGCTCCGTGAGACGGGCGTAAGTATGTTTTACACCTCAATTGTATTATTCTTTGGCTTCTCTGTGTTCATGATTAGTAGTTTTGGAGGAACTGTAGCACTAGGTGGTCTTGTAAGCGCAACTCTATTATTTGCAATGCTAGCTAACCTTTTACTATTACCGTCACTGTTGTTATCCCTAGAAAAAGAGATTGCAAACAAGGACACCTTTAAAGAACCTGCACTACAAATTGTAGAACGTGAGGGTGATGAAGAAACTGCTGATAAAGAGCTTGATTAACTAGGCATTCCCTTTGTATCTTTATACAAAAAGGTATGACAGATCAGTATTTTAAGGAAGCACAAGACGAGTTACAACTTGGCGTCAACAAAAAGGGACACCCGTTTAGGTACACCACTATGGGAACGGTAGATACTTCTGGAGTTCCTGCGCTTAGAACAGTTGTACTAAGACAAGTTACAGACGATTTTAAACTGAGAATTTATACTGACAGTAGATCCAATAAAGTAGCTCAGTTACTACAGAATGATGTTACTAGCTTACTCTTCTACCATCCTAAAAAATTGCTGCAGATTAAAGTTACAGGAAACGCGTCTATCATTACAGATCCCGTAGAGCTGCAACGCTATTACAGCGGCGTGCAGCCTTCATCAAAAAAAGATTATACTACTACTGATGCTCCTGGCGCAGAGATTTCAAACCCAGATGCGGTAGATTATCTTGAAAACACGCACTACTTTACCATTATTGAGATTGCACCTACGCATTTAGAGTTTCTTCAGCTTAAGAGACCTAACCATATTAGAGCGAGTTTTACACTTGAAGATGGAACATGGAAAGGGCAGTTTTTAAACCCATAAGGGTACGCTTTCGCGAAAGCGTGAAAACCTTTTTTACACCTCAACTTGAGCACTGCTGCAAATCTCAATAAAGAGTAATGCGCCTTAGCGTATATTTCAGTCCATTTACCCCTTACCCTACCACAAAAATCTTTTATATTTGCCCTCTATCTAGAGAATTCATTTAAATAAGATACAATGACACATACGCCTATTAAAGCGCTACTCGAAAGTGACAAAATTCATCAAGAATTTACGGTAAAAGGATGGGTAAGATCCTTCCGCGGAAACCAGTTTATCGCACTTAATGATGGTTCTACTATTAATAACCTTCAGTGTGTAGTCGATTTTGAAAATACAGACGAAGCACTTTTAAAGCGTATCACTACAGGTGCTGCCGTTGCCATCAAAGGAACCTTAGAAGAAAGTCAAGGTGGAGGGCAACGTATAGAAATAAAAGTAAAAGATATCCAGATTGAGGGAGATGCAGATCCTCAAGAATTAAAAAACACGATACTCTCTCCTAAGCGTCACACACTAGAAAAACTACGTGAGCAGGCACACTTAAGAGTTCGCACTAACACCTTTGGCGCTGTAATGCGTTTACGCTCAAAGTTATCGTTTGCCATACACGAGTATTTTAATAAAAATGGCTACTTCCATGCACATACGCCTATCATTACCGGTAGTGATGCAGAGGGAGCTGGTGAGATGTTTCGCGTAAGCGCGCTTGACCCAGAAAATCCGCCGCGCACAGAAGATGGAAAGATTGATTACAGCAAAGACTTCTTTGGTAAAGAAACGAACCTTACGGTTTCTGGACAGCTAGAAGGAGAGACGTATGCATTAGGACTTGGGAAGATTTATACATTTGGGCCAACTTTTAGAGCAGAAAATAGTAACACTTCTCGTCACCTTGCAGAGTTCTGGATGGTAGAACCAGAGATGGCTTTTTGTGATCTAGACGGCAACATGGATCTTGCCGAAGATTTTATCAAATATGTAATTAACTACGCGCTAGAAAACTGCCAAGATGATCTTGAGTTTCTAGAAAACAGACTAATTCAAGAAGACAAGAGCAAGCCAGAAGCAGATCGTGCACCTATGCCACTGCGCGAGAAGCTGAGCTTTAT
This sequence comes from Dokdonia sp. Asnod3-C12, assembly GCF_045063975.1. NCBI lineage: Bacteria > Pseudomonadati > Bacteroidota > Flavobacteriia > Flavobacteriales > Flavobacteriaceae > Dokdonia > Dokdonia sp. Asnod3-C12. Next base: position 2,079,521 of record NZ_JBEFNY010000003.1, on the reverse strand, counting down.
AGTAGATAACAACTTTAAGCGTGTAAGCTATACGGAGGCAATTGACATCTTGCGTAATAGTAAGCCTAACAAGAAGAAAAAGTTCAAATACCCGATCAATGAATGGGGAGCAGATTTACAGTCTGAGCATGAGCGCTACCTTGTAGAAAAGCACTTTAACTGCCCAGTAATCTTATTTGATTACCCAGCAAACATCAAGGCATTTTACATGCGTCTTAACGAAGATGGTAAGACCGTACGTGCGATGGATGTACTTTTCCCTGGAATAGGTGAGATGGTAGGAGGATCACAGCGTGAGGAGCGTCTAGATGTTCTTAAAGAAAAAATGAAAGCACTAGACATCTCTGAGGAGGAGCTTTCCTGGTACCTAGATACTCGTAAGTTTGGAACATGTACGCACAGTGGTTTTGGTCTTGGTTTTGAGCGCCTTGTGCTATTTGTAACGGGAATGACAAACATACGTGATGTAATACCTTACCCACGTTTTCCTGGTCACGCTGAGTTTTAGAAAATACTTGTTTTCGCTTTCGCGGAAATTTGAATATATCAACTATTATAAATCCAATGTACTTAGGTATGTTGGATTTTTTTTGTGGAACATCCTCAATTATGTGTGCTTACTCTTGCCCGGTTACTCTTGTGAAACATCCTCCCTAGCCCTCCTTCGAAGGAGGGTACTTAAATACATGATCCATTTCAGCTTTTGTCATCTCGACGTTAGGAGAGATCTCATTATCTAGCTTTGGGAAGTTGCTATGTTGGGGTTCTTACTCGGGTGCGCTTACTCTTGTGAAACATCCTCCCTAGCCCTCCTTCGAAGGAGGGGACTTAAATTCTCAAATCCAACTGTTCTCACTCGAGTGTGCTTACTCGCACGGAACATCCTCCCTAGCCCTCCTTCGAAGGAGGGGACTTGAGTTCAAGTTCAACTATTGTCATCTCGACGGAAGGAGAGATCTCATTATTTGGCTTAGGGAAGTTGCTTACTAGTAGTTATTACTTGAGTGTGCTCAGCGTTATGTGATTTCTCCACAAGGTCGAAATGACAATGATTTCAATTTCAGCATAAGGTTCGACTTGAACTTCGACTTCAAGTTCAGGTTCAAGTTCAGGTTCAAGTTCAGGTTCAAGTTCAAGTTCAAGTTCAAGTTCAAGTTCAAGTTCAAGTTCAAGTTCAAGTTCAACTTAAAAAGGGCATATTCATCTTTAAATATTTGGTATTGTATCAATTACAATCATAAGTTGTATTTTGGTAGTGAAATAACAATCCAAACTATTTCTGGAATCAAATTATTAACGCGTGTTCTTTCTTTTTCAAATATTGCTTCACATTAGATTGTGATAAACAAGCTTAAAACTATTAGGAAAGAATGCACCAACCAAATTAAACAATGGAAGACATACCAGATAACATTATCTCTGTTGAAGAGGCAGATAGCCTTTACAGGACTTATGGTCAAAACAGAGCACCTTTTATAGAGGGTGGAGTAAATAAACTATATGAGGATCTTGACAAGCCTTATGAAGCGACAAGATTTGTGACTGCAGATTATGAAAAGATGAAAGCATATATGGCTTTTATTGAGAAAGAATCCAAAGAAGCTGGGGTAACTCCAAAAGGGCTTCGCATCTATTTTGGGGCAACAAAACCTACTAAAGGAAAACCTGGCAGAGAAACTGTTTTTATAAATCCAGTCGCTGCCTTTAAAGGAGTTGATGGTAATATATCTTATGCGATTCATACTGACTTAGATGGTAACAAACAAGTAATCACGGTAGGTGATGTGATAGATGGAAAAATACCTAAGCCTTCTGACACAAAATCACTTAATGGTGGTATCCAAAGTCTCGCTGGTGATGACTGGGAATATCCACCACCGCCGAGACAAAATGATCCTAACGATTATCATTAATAAAAATGTATTAAAATAATGAACACGATACGCATATTGATTCATACAATAGAGCTAGTAGCGGCATTGTGTTCATTATTTACTCTTTGGAAATATAAATCAACACCTCTCAAATATTTTTGTGTGTACTTATGGTATGTAGTATTGCACGAAGCTGCAGCATATTTCTTACTTAGAGAAGGTATTATAAGATTTCAACTCACTAACCTCTATGGATTCATCACTACATTTTTTGTATTATGGATGAGTTACAAATATATTAAGATTAAAAAATTCAAGAATACAACTCTGATACTTTCTGGTATAGCACTATTAATTTTTCTTGCAGAACTAATATTTAAAGGCTTCAAGGAAGTTCTTTTTGTCTCTAAAACTACGGGCTACCTAATAGCTCTAATAAGTTTATTTCTTTATATAATAGGACTCTTTAAGACAAATAGCTTACACAACCCCTTTCGGGAATTGTTTACATATTTTTTATTAGGTTTTACCTTGTTTTTAATAGCATCACCCGTAATATTATTAGCAAGAAATATGTATGCAAATAATATAGAGATGAGTATTAATTTTTCATACATAATGGGGTTCATAGTTTTTTTAATGTACACCATCTTCTCCTTTGGCTTTATCTATTCTAAAAAAGCATCTGATCTGTGTTAAAAGAGAACTAGATTGCTTGCTTTATTTATGCTACAACATGCTCTACTAATTATAGCGTTAGCACTGATTTCCCATAAAGGGACATTTACCCCTACCCCATGAGTAGTAAGGATAGTATACTTGTATTTCCCTAGCTTGGTTAACGTTTTATTTACATTAATACTAACCAAAATTCTAATACACATGAAAACATGTAAATTTCTAACCATCCTTTTATTGGGCGGATTCTTAATGCTAAGCTGCGGCGGTGACCCCAAGGGCACACCTCACACAGATGACCAGAGTGAAGAACCTTTGGCTGCTCCCAGCACCATAATAACCGTACAAGAAGCAGAAGATATGTACCACAGGTACGGTAACCAACGAGTACCACTTATAGAAACCTCTGTGAATATAGATAAAGATGGCAACCCAATTAAACCAGAAGATGATCGATATGTACAAGCAACTCGCTCATTATCTATGGACTATAAGGAACTCAAACAGTACCTGGCATTTATAGAACAAGAAGCAGGTGAAGCAAAAACAGACATTTCAGGATTGCGTATTTATTTCTCGCAATACCCTAATGGTAAAAATGATAGTCGCGCAACAGTTTTTATCAACCCAATTATGGAGGCTGGAAAAAAAGGAGACATAAGAGACGACCTTTCTTTTGCAATTAAAAAAGGAAATGGCAAAAGTATTGCTGTAGCTGTAGGTGATATTATAAAAGCTCCTAAAGCCAGCTCAAATATGGCAAATCTCACGTTACCAGTACAGAATACAATACAGAGTCTAGCGATAAATGGTATGCCTTGGAGGCCACCACCACCACCACCAAATGATTCTGATTATCAATAAAATTCATCATAAAACCGTTGCCCAGTTTGGACACACTATATAACATAGGATTCATTTCCGAATTTATAGCTGCAATCTCGGCAACGATTTTCTTCTATAAGTACAAACACACGGAGCTCTTGTGGCTATTACCATTACTATGGTATATACCTATAAATGAGATTTTATGCCAAAAAGTTTTTGGTCCTTCTTCGACCGGATATATTCTTTATAATATATACAGGATAATCGTACCGCTATCTCTATTGCTTATTATTAGTTCTCAGTTAAAAGTTAAAAATTCAAAATATTTTGCTGTTGTTGTAATTGCTCTCTTCGCTTTAGGTGTAGTTTTAGATCTGACATTTACGTCAGTGACTACAGAGTTTCTTAATCACTCGCTTACTTTTTCTTCTATACTCATTGTAATAATGCTACTTCGTTATTTTGTGGAGGAACTTCAAAGTGACAATGTTCTTATGCTCAAAAAAAACCTCTTTTTATGGGTTTCTTTTGGTTTTTTAACTTTTCACATTGCCTACCCAGTCATAGTATTAGCCGAACAATACCTTATTAATGGTAATAATGAATTGAGAATCAATCTATACAAAATTCATCTCTTTGTAATTATCACTTCTTATCTATTCATTGCTTTTGCATTCTATTGGTCAAATAAGATACCTCATTCCAATACTCACTTATTAAAAAAAGATGATTAAGGAAGAAGTTCTTGTCATATGGCTGGTCTGCGTGACTATTTTGTTTCTACTGTTTTTAGTAGCTACCCTATTTTGTGCGATTGCGTTATATTATCGGTTTGATAATAAGCCGCGATTGCCGTAAATACAGTTTTTCTTATTTTGATATGAAATTTTAGTGTTGAGTACGCTTTCGCGAAAGCGTAATACAGCGCTCCACGAGTAAAAATCTTACAAAATCCATCTTTATAATTTATTACCTTTCAGCACTAACTTAAAGAAACCCCTACTTGAGTACTCTAATGTATATCTCAGAAATTATAGTGGCACTTGTGGCAACTATCTTCTTTTCTAAGTACAAACATCTACCTATAAAAACCATACTGTATATTCTCTGGATAGCGGTCATCACAGAAAGTATGGCTAAAATATACTCACACTACTACCACAATAATCACTGGGCATATAACCTTTATGCATTCTTATTCTACATCTTGTTTTATAAGATGGTGTATGATCATATAGAAAATACGACTAGAAAACGTATTGTAACATGGTTATCTACAGCGATGATCATAGCCATTATTATTAGAGCTTTTACAGTGCCTGTGGTCACGCACTATATGAGTATTATCTATAATATTGCCATGATTTTATTGGTCGTTTTACTTATGTATTATGCCATAGACCGTCTTAAGAGCGATGCACCGCTTAGACTTAAAAACCAACTCGAACTTTTTGTTTTTGCTGGATACTTATTATTTGGTATCACCTTTATACCATTAGCTCCATTTATGGTAGGCCAGATGGATTTTCAGTATTCAAAAGAATTATTGAACACCTTACGAGCAATCCAGACATTTTCTCTCGTAGTAACTAATATCATTTTAGTGTTTGGGTTTATATGGACAGACCCTAAAAAATTAAGTGCTTACGAAATGTAGGTGTTTATAGTACGCTTTCGCGAAAGCGTGTTTTAAAAACCATCACACATTGACTTTGGGGTAAATGCCCTATGGGTAATCAATATCAAAATAAGTACCTTCAACATTCATTATAATTACTCCAATCCAATCTATGCTTCTTATCCAAAATCAAGATAATGGCACCCTGTTTATAGTCTTAGTGGCTATAACCATATTACTGCTACTCCTCGTTGTTGTAGTGGTACTTTTCTCTGTATTTATGAAACGTAAGAACACCTTACTATTAGAACAAGAGCACACAAAGAAAAAGTTTGAAAAAGAAATTGCAGAGACGCAGATAGAAATACGAGAAGAAACGCTACGCAATATAAGCTGGGAGCTCCATGATAACATAGGACAGTTACTTACCCTTGCCAAAATCCAAACCCAAAATTGTGGTGGCAGCCAGCAAGATCTTGACGAGGCAGCAGCTACTATAGGCAAAGGACTTACAGAAATAAGAGCGCTCTCTAAGCTCATAAATCCAGAGGCTCTCAAAAATATGTCACTACCGGAAGCCTTAAACTTAGAGTTAGAACGCTTTAACAGAATGGCGTATCTAAAACCATCTCTCAAAATTACAGGAACCCCTATTACTATAGATAAAAAGATTGAGACCATCATCTTTAGAATCTTACAAGAGTTTTTTACAAACACCATCAAGCACTCCAAAGCAACTAATCTTGACGTAAACCTACTCTATAAATCTGATACATTACATGTCACTGTAAAAGACAATGGCGTAGGCTTTGACTACCATCAAGCAAGAGCAAAAAACGGCATAGGACTCACTAATATTGAGACCCGTACAAAGCTTATAGGAGCTACAGTAGACTACAAATCAAACGTAGGCGAGGGCACAACGCTATCGCTTACTTACAAACCACAACCACTATGAAAACTATCGTTATTGTAGATGACCATACCTTATTAAGCCAAGCTATAAGCGGCCTAGTAAATTCTTTCGACAATTTTGAAGTCCTTTACACTTGTAAAAATGGGCAAGAACTTCTTGACAACCTTCGTTTTGAAAATAAGCGCCCAGACATCATCTTGATGGATGTAAACATGCCTATTATGGATGGTATAGAAGCTACCGCACAGGTAAAGGAGCTCTACCCTACTATTCTCATACTCGCACTCTCTGTAGAAGAGGATGATCACACTATCTTACAAATGATACGCGCTGGCGCAAAAGGATATTTACTTAAAGACACCGAAAAAAAGACACTTGAAAATGCTCTCAACGAACTTGCTTTAAATGGTTATTATCATACAAATACGGTAAGTCAGCTACTTGTAAAAAGCCTAAATGGCAACAACAAAGATGCATTGCGAGATCGAGAGATCGAATTTATAAAACATGCCTGTACAGAGATGACTTATAATGAGATTGCAGATGTTATGTTTTTGAGTCCAAAAACTGTGCAAGGATATCGTGATAGCGTATTCTCAAAACTCAACTTAAAAAACAGGACAGGCTTGGTGATTTATGCCCTTAAAAATGGGCTATTTAGACCCTAATAAGGTAAAAATATAGGTTAAGTTAATCTAGCCACTGCTTTGAGTACTTCCTCTAGCCTACGCACATCAATCTCCTCTGGAGCATGATATCTAAGCGAGCGTAATTGCTTGCGGCCTTCTCCGGCTATTAATACATCATCAAATCCCTGTATAAGTATCCCCTTAGGAAATCCGACATCTACAAAGGCCTTTCTGAAATTTAAAAAGCAGAACATTTTACCCTTTAAGCTATAAAATGGTAAATGCCATTTATAACCCTCTTCTACCTCAGGAACGGTACGCTTAATTACTGCTTGCAACTCCATAAGCATAGAGCACCAAGGCTCTGGTTTAGCGAGGATGTATTCTTCGGCTGGGTTCATTGTTTTGTTTTATCTTTAATTTTTAAAACTAAAGATCTTGAAAATAAAACATTTAGCAATTATATTTCTCTTTTTCTCACTGTTTGCAAACGGTCAGACAATTGAAGAACTGGAGCTACAGGTAAATACCTATCCAAAAACACTAAATACCATTGAAGACATTGCTTATAGAATTCACAATGACTTCAACTCTAAAGAACTACAGGCAAGAGCTGTCTACACTTGGATTAGTAAAAATATTGCCTACGATTTAAGCAGATATTACAGCTTTAGATCTCCTCCATTGATGATCTATCGTTCATCAAAAGAACAAGCTAGACAATTAAGAAACTTAGAGGAGCAAAGAATCACTCAAGCTTTAAAAAACAGAAAGGGAATTTGCGATGATTATGCATCTTTATTTGTCGCCCTTTGCGAAAAATTAGAAATTCCCGCAAAAAAAATCCGTGGTTATACAAAACTAAACCCCAATTTTATTGGGGCAGATCCTGGCATGAAAGATCATGTATGGAACGCTGTATACTTGAATGAGGAGTGGCACTTGGTAGATACTACGTGGGGAGCCGGTTATGAAGTTGAGTATAAAACGAAATGGGAATTTCATTTTTCAAATAAATTTTATAAAGCTCCTCCAGAGGTTTTTATTCAGCACCACTACCCTGGAAATCCAACTTGGCAATTACTTGAAAAACCAATATCAAAAAAAACATTTTTCTCAAAACCAGTATTTTACACCTACTACAGCTCATCAGATATTCATCTAGCTGATGATCACGAAGGTATTTTAACAGAATATAAAAATGACACTTATCTAATTTATTTTGATAAGCTCCCAAAAGGAAAGGAAATTTATTACCAAAATGCATCATTTAAATTTGCTAAAAAGCTTTTTATCCACAGAAAAAACAACAAATTGGTAGCAAAAGTTAAAGTCAAAAATCCCAGCCAACCTTTTCTTACACTCTTTACTGATAACAAAGCAATTGTAAATTTTAAATTAGAAAGGGCATCTCAATAAATATAGATGCTATTTTAAATCATTATCTTCCTACTCTGATTCACCATACATTCTTCTTTTTTTATGATTGACTTATCTGGCTTAGATATTGCCATTATTATTGCTCTTTTTGTAATTATTTTAGGCATAGGTTTTTACGTAGGCAAAAGCGCAGGAAAAAACACTACACAATACTTTTTATCGGGTCGTAATATGCCGTGGTGGCTTTTAGGGCTTTCTATGGTAGCAACAACATTCTCTACAGATACTCCTAATCTGGTTACAGATATTGTGCGTACTAATGGTGTCTCAGGTAACTGGGTATGGTGGGCATTTCTCGTTACTGGATTACTTACGGTTTTTGTGTATGCAAAACTATGGCGTAAGTCTGAGGTAAAAACAGATATCGAGTTTTACGAGCTTCGCTACGGTGGCGCTCCTGCTCGTTTTTTAAGAGGCTTCAGAGCTATCTATCTTGGGATTGTATTTAACGTACTCGCTATGGCTGGTGTAACTCTTGCCGCAATAAAAATAGGCGAAGTAATGCTGGGTCTAGATCCTGTCACAACAGTGGTTGTTGCTGGAGTGATTACCGTTGTCTTTAGTGCCATAGGAGGATTTAAAGGAGTGGTGTATACAGATTTTATATTATTCTTTGTGGCGATGGCAGGAGCATTTGGCGCTGCATATTACATCGTAGGTATGCCAGAAATAGGCGGACTAGAAGCTCTAATTTCGCATGAAAATGTAAAAGATAAAATCAATCTCCTTCCAGATTTTAACGATACAGAAATGCTTATCACGTTGCTCATCATCCCGCTAGCAGTACAATGGTGGAGTTCTTGGTATCCTGGGTCTGAGCCTGGCGGTGGTGGTTATGTGGCGCAGCGTATGCTTGCTGCCAAGGATGAAAACCACGCCATAGGAGCAACCTTTTTCTATAATATTATGCACTACGCATTACGCCCATGGCCGTGGATTTTAGTTGCACTTGCTTCTCTTATTATCTTTCCAGACCTCGCAAGTATTCAAGAGGCTTTCCCAAATATATCTGAAGATAAACTAGGACAAGATCTAGCGTACTCTGCAATGCTCACGATGCTACCTAGCGGATTGTTAGGTCTCGTGCTCGCATCACTCTCTGCCGCATATATGAGTACCATAAGTACGCACCTCAACTGGGGAGCATCTTACGTAGTTAATGATGTGTATGCACAACAAATTAAACCTGATGCAACAGAAAAAGAACTCGTTGCTGTAGGTCGTATTACCACGGTAATTCTAATGGTGATAAGCGCACTCATCGCGCTTGCTCTTACAAATGCACTACAACTCTTCAATATCATACTGATGTTTGGTGCAGGTACAGGACTCATTTTTATTTTGAGATGGTTCTGGTGGCGTATTAATGCGTGGACAGAGATAAGCGCTATGCTTGCCTCTGGTGTGATTTCTATCCTCATAGAGTTTACTTCACTGGGTGAAATGCTTTTTGGAGCTAGCGGCATGTTGCCGGCGTATGCAAAATTTCCTTTTGTGGTATTTAGCTCGACGCTTATTTGGGTTGTTGTCACCTATCTCACAAAACCAGAAACTAAAGAAACACTTTATGCGTTCTATAAAAAAACACAACCTGGAGGCCCAGGGTGGAAGAAAATTATACTTCAAGCAGACCAAGAACAAGTAAACATCATAAAAACTACAGAAAAGTGGAGTGTACCTATGGGTATTGTCGCAATGTTGCTAGGATGTGTATTAATTTATGGGGCTCTATTTACTACGGGTTACTTCATTTATGGCCAACTTACTAATGCACTTATTGGATTGAGCATTTGCGTTGTATCTGGAGGATTACTACTCACTGTCTGGAAAAAAATAAAAGGAAAAGTACTATAATGAGACTATCAATATTTATCACCATTTTGTGTTTGAGCTTAGGACTACAAGCGCAAGAAACTACGGAGACATATCAAAAGGCTGTCGCTTTAATCAAAAAAACGCCAGAATTTAAACAGACGGGAGCCACTGCAATTGCAGCATCGGCAGAGACCGTAAGTTTTACAAATCAAGCCTATGCTTTTTGGCTAGATGGTATGGACACTCGTTTTGCAGACAAAGATTTTGAGAACTTCTTTGGTGATTTATATCAACCTATTGAGATTCCTGCTTTTAAAAAAGTACGAGATAAAAGAAGATCACGCTATCAGCTTTATGTTTCTGAGACCGAGAATAGTATGTTTGTGATAGAAATGCTTTCGCGAAAGCGTAAACGTACCGCAAAGTATCCTACATTTTATCAAGGAGGAAGTACCTCATTTTTATTTGAAAAAACAGCAACTGGCGTACGACTCGTTGAGACACTAACATTGCAGAATAATTAGAGAATGATAGATTGCCAAAACATACTAGATAACACATACCAGAAAGTGTTGAAAATGGAGCATGTAGGTGATGTGGCTAGCTATATCCCTGAGCTATCGACCGTAAATCCAGATCAATTTGGCGTTTGTCTCATTACAAAAAACGGAGAACAGTTCACTTGCGGTGATGCCACGGTAAAGTTTTCTATACAAAGTATTGCTAAGGTTTTATCCTTAAGCCTTGTGCTTTCAAAAATAGGCGATAAACTCTGGGAACGCATGGATTTTGAACCTTCTGGAACTGCTTTTAATTCGCTGGTACAACTGGAGAGTGAGAACGGAATCCCAAGAAATCCTCTTATTAATGCTGGGGCGATTGTAATGTGTGATATTATTTGCGACCTCTTTGATGATCCTAAAACCGCATTATTAGATTACGTGCGAGAAGTATCGGGAATTAAGGATTTACAATACGCAACTGATATCGCCGCCTCAGAGCAGGCAACGGGCTATCGAAATTATGCACTAGCAAATTTCATAAAGTCCTTTAAGAACATTCACAACACATGTAATCAAGTAACAGATTTATACTTTCACCTTTGCTCCATAGAGATGACGTGCGAGCAACTGGCTTATACTTTTGGGTTTCTTGCAAATCAAGGCAAGCAGATCAAAACAGATATGAAAGTAGTAAAACCCGCTCAGGCAAAACGCATAAATGCCATTATGCAAACCTGCGGCTTTTATGATGAGGCTGGTGAGTTTGCCTTCCGTGTGGGTCTTCCAGGCAAGAGTGGCGTGGGTGGTGGCATGGTTGCCATTTTGCCTAACGCATTTTCTATTGCTGTGTGGAGCCCTAAACTCAATAAACACGGTAACTCTTACCGTGGCATGAAATTCCTAGAGTACTTTACAGACGAGACTCAGGATACGGTGTTTTAAGAATTCCCTACCCTTTTTTACATTCCTTTTTTGAGCAGAAGGGACATTGTTTATTTTGCGAGGTACCACCCGCTTTACATTACAATTCCTCATTACGCTAGCGCTCCATTGCGGGATTTTTATTGCAATCGGGGCTATGGAGTCATGCAGTTGTTTCTTAAAGAAGGTACTTATGTATCGCAGTATCACCAATCATGATTTCTTTTTAAAATGCAATCTTCACCCATCACCTACCTAGATTACCATTAAGCACATATCTCACAAACACTTAGAAAAAAATAATTTGTAATGTGATATGAAATTCAAAATTAAAGTTTAACTTTGAATTTCAAAGTACTTTAATATGGAGTCATCAAAATATCTAGAAGACATTGCCAGCATCAAAACAATGATGAGTAAATCTTCACGTTTTATGTCATTGAGTGGCCTTTCTGGTATACTTGCTGGAGTGTATGCTCTTATAGCTGCCATTATTGCACATTATTTAATACAAGGACATATTCAATTATTTGCTTCAAGTAGAGAAGATTTTTTAAATCTCATTTTACGCATTTTTGCAACAGCAGAGCTTGCAGGAAACTTAATCATATTATTTCTCGTTACATTACTTCTTGCAATAGGAACTGGTATTATTTTAACTTATAAGAAAGCAGCTAGAAACAAAGAATCCATCTGGGACAGTTCGTCAAAACGCCTTATTGCAAATTTTGCCATTCCATTAATTGCAGGAGGTATTTTCTCTATCGTACTAATTCAATATGGTATTGTTGGTCTTATTGCTCCAGCAACACTTATCTTCTATGGCCTAGCCTTAGTAAACGCGAGTAAATACACACTAGGAGATATCAAATTCCTAGGACTTGCAAATGTGATTATTGGTCTCTTTGCTACTCAATTTATAGGATATGGATTGTATTTTTGGGCATTGGGATTCGGTGTATTTCATATTATTTATGGAGCAATCATGTATAATAAATATGATAGAAGGAACTAATATTTTCGCGAAAGCGTACACCACACCATACATCATAGAGACGCTACAAAAACACAATAATGTCCATCATAAACAACATAAACAAAGCTTTTGATCATCGTATCCGCCTAGGGATTATGAGCGTGCTTATGGTGAATGAAAAGGCAGATTTTAAAGAATTAAAAGAGCTTCTAGGAGCCACGGATGGTAACCTTGCAAGTCATGCAAAAGCATTAGAAAAAGAAGCCTACATCATTGTCCAAAAAGCATTCATTGGCCGCAAGCCTAACACGAGTTATAGTGTCACAACAAAGGGTAAAAATGCATTTAAAAAACACATTGAAGCGCTTGAAAAGTTATTAGGCAACAACTAAATATATATTTTTTTATCATTTTACTTTGAAATGCAAAGTACTTTATGATTATGGAAACACTTCGTTATTTATTACTAGAACGCCTATATGAATGGAGTAAAATCCCCTATAGATTGCTTTTTAAAAAAGAAGCTGCTTGGGGAATTTCTCTTAAAGAATTACTAGAGTACTCACCAGAAACGCTAGGTTATCATCTAGGCTGCTTTTTACTTACTCATCACTTCACTTCAGAACCTCAACTAGAAGATCACGACGTCTTTCACGTACTTACTGCTACTAGTATTACTGTGCCTGACGAAATCGCCATGCAATGGCTACTCTTTGGGAATGGAAAGCGATCTCTATACTTCTTTATTGCACTCACCGTAGGTTCAACATTATTTATAGATCATTTTAAGTCATTTATAAAAGCTTTCAAGAGAGGAAAAAAGGCAAATCGATTTTATAACCTCAATTACTTAGAGCTTCTCACAGAACCACTCGCAGATTTACAACATACTTTAAAAATCAAACTTTCATGAAAAATTCAATAATCAGATGTCTAGGCGCTATACTTTTTAGTCTTCTATTTTACGGTCAAAGCCTTGGCCTCAATATGCTATTATTTTCAATAATTGCAGTAGTAGCGGTTCTTATCATTCGTCCGGAAACCAAGTCCAACAAATCATTTCTCCTTGCTGCAGGGCTCTATCTATTGAGTACCGTATTTGTATTTACAGTAAATAGTTTGCTAGCGATGACCACTTGTATTTTGGCTTTTATTGTATTTGCAGGTAGTATCTCGGGAATTAAAAACGCAGTATATGTCCAGTGGCTCAACGGACTGTATCAATCTTTGCTAGGTGCTTTACATAGTACGATGAATCCTAATAAAGACATCCCTAAGGTAAAAAGTAATCACAATTATAAATTTATCATCCTTACCACAGCTATTGTCACTACGCTGGTAGTGGTTTTTGCGATGCTTTATGGTAAAGCAAACCCTATACTAGGTGAATGGATTGCGGCTATTAATCTTGATTTTATAAACTTTAATTGGATACTCACTACAGCTATGGGGTACTATTTAATTATAAATCTAACCTCAAAAGCAGAGCTTGATGTTCTTACCACAATAGATCGCAATGCTTCCACTACTCTATCTGAACAACCTATATCTGACATTAAAGCTACTACCCTTAATAGAGAACAACTACTGGGCACCATTCTATTAGGAGCACTTAATGCGCTCATTATAATATTTATCACTACAGATATTTGGTATATACTTCATGATCCGCTTGCGGATGCAGCTACACTTTCTACCACGGTACACGATGGCGTGAGTGCGCTTATCACTTCTATTATTATTGCGATTACTACGATATTAATTCTCTTTCGCGGTAATCTTAATTTTTACAAAAAAAGTGAGACACTAAGACGTTTTACCTATATCTGGATTGCGCTTAACATAATTATCATCCTATTCACGGCTTACAAAAACTATATGTACAGCAGTGGTTTCGGGCTTACTTACAAAAGAATAGGTGTCTTTATCTACCTCGCACTATGTATTGCTGGTATGATTACCACTTATGTAAAAATTGCTCGTAAACTCAATCTATTATTTATGCTCAAAGCAAATACCCGTACTGCTTTTGTGCTTGTTATCATGATTTCAAGTTTTAGTTGGGATCGTGTGATTACTACATATAATCTGCATGAAGTAGCCTCTCCAGATGTCAATTATCTCCTCTCTATGGGGAGTAGCAATGGAGATATTTTACACGCTTTCGCGAAAGCGCACCCCGAAAAACCTATGAATCGTACAAGTATTCAACATAGATATGAGCAATGGCAAACTTCTTTATCTGAAGAAACCTGGCAATCCAAAACACTTCTAGGCCTACTAAACCCAAACACCTCAACTTATGAAATTACCGACACCGCAGCACGCAATTAATCGATTTGCGATAAAGCTAGCAGCATTTAGTGCCTGTCTTGGGATCTTATTTGTATTTGTATATATGATTACAAAAGATATTGAAGTTGCTATGGCAGGTTATTTACACCTAATCCCAACAGTAATCGTACATCTTGTGGTTTTTATATGGGTATTCTTTAATGCTGCAATACATCGCAATGAGCTTCCAGAGCATTTTTTGACACTAGTCATTATGCTATTAAATATTCCGCTAGCTTTTGCATGTGGAGCAATTGTTCTTAATTTTTTATAGTCATGGAAAAAATTATCATCTCAAAACTTAGAGAATTCTATATTCTCATAGGAGGTCTTTTATTATGCTTCATTTTACTTGCAATACGCATTAAGATGACTGGGTCATTTTTCTTTCTCTTTTTAGTGTGGAACCTGTTTCTTGCATTTATACCCTATGCTTGCTCACTACTTCTAGTATCAAAAGAACAATGGATGCAAGCTAACTGGAAGTGGATTCCTATAGCAATGATATGGTTACTGTTTTTACCAAATACACCTTATTTAATAAGTGACCTACAGCACTTACAGCATAGTACTCTAGATGTTATTTGGTACGACATCTTAATGCTGACAGCCTTTGTTTGGTACGCGCTATTTATAATGTACTTAACGGTAAGTGACATGCAAAATCTACTCATTTTAAAATTGAGATCTCGATATATTCCTTATGTTACCATAGGCATATTTATCCTTTGTGGCTTTGGTATTTATCTAGGTAGATTTTTAAGATGGAATAGCTGGGATATTATTCAAAACCCCTCAGGTCTTACTAACGACATATGGAATCAAATTAGGCATCCATTTATAAATAGTAAAACTTGGATGGTCACATTTGGTTATGCAGCTATCATGATTCTATCCTTTTTTGGACTACAATTCACTCATTCAAAACACAAAAACTAATGCGCTTATCAATTAAATACATCATCGCATTCTTAGTCCTACTAGCAACGGAAATATTTATTGCCATTTACGTACATGACGATTTCATAAGACCTTACTTAGGCGATAGTATCGTTGTAGTGTTAATCTATGTGCTTATAATGGGGTTGTTTAATATTCCGAGAAGTTTTAAAAGCAAAAACATTACGGCGCTGGCGGTATTACTATTTGCTTTTATAGTAGAAGGCCTACAAGCAATTTCCTTTATAAACTACACAGGCCTAGCAGATAATGAACTCGCGCGCATTATTCTAGGCACCTCATTCTCGTGGTGGGATATGCTCGCTTATGTAGGCGGATATCTCTTTATTATAATTGTCGAAAAACTTAGAGACCAAGCTTAGTCGCTCTCAACATCTCGCGTTTTCCTGGAGGTCCAGGTAACCGCTCTACTTGAAAGCCTACAGCTTGCATTGCTCTCCTTGCGGCTCCTTGAGCGCAATATGTTGTCAACACACCGTTAGGTTTTAATGCATTAAACATTTTTGTAAAAATCTCTTCTGTCCATAATGTTGGCTGAACTCTTGGACCAAAAGCATCAAAATAAATCAAATCAAAAACCTCAGTATCATTAATATCTTCAAAACGCTGCTTACGCTTTGTAAGCTTAAAATCATCACTGATTTTTGACTCCTCTTCCCACGTAGCATCGTGTAACTTATTATAAATGCTTGTTGCATCCTCTTCCTCTAGCTGACTAGCATAATCCATTGCTGCAGCTTCCTCTGATGTAACGGGATAGGCTTCTGCTCCCACGTAGTTAAAAGAGACTTGATGCTTTTGTGCCTCAAAATAGGTTAGCAACGCATTGAGTCCTGTACCAAAACCCATTTCTAGTATTGCAATTTTTTTTTGATCTCGATGTTGTGTAACATAGTGTTCTACTCCGGTCATTAAAAACACATGACGTGCTTCTTGTATCGCTCCATGTTTAGAATGATACTGCTCATCCCACTCTGCAATATGTATCGTCTTTGAGCCGTCTCCTGTAGTTATAATTTCTCTCTTCATTTCTGTTAGGTAATACTAGTAAAAAAGGGTAAGCATACGCCTACCCTTTTTTAATGATTTTATAAAGTGTGGCTTAGTCTGCTTTAATTAACACACCATCTGCCATAAAGCGTAACTCGCGCTCCGGTTTAGTAATCGCAGCTATCTCTTTTTTAGATTTTCCAGCATCTTCTGCCATGTGACGCAGTTCATCTACAGATACTTCCTCTAAGTAAGCTTTTCCTTCTACTACAGCATTTCCATCTTTAGTATCTGTAGGCACAAAGAATCCGTAATCTTTAAACTTTACAAAAACTTGTTCCTCATCTGCTATATCTAAGCGCATCCAGCAACCTTTTGAGGCGCAAACATCATTAATTGGTGCTTCAAATTTTACTACAGCCGTATCGCCTTCGGCAAGAGCTGCATATTTTTCTGAGATCTCGATTTTGGTCATTGCACCTGCTGCAGATATCTTTTCTCCATAGCTTGCGTAGATCTCTTGAGCTTCTTTATTTTCAGTTTCCGCTTTCGCGAAAGCGTTATCACTCTCATTGCTAACCTCTTTACAACTTAGTAATGTCAAGAAAATTAAGAATATCGTTGCATATATTTTCATAATAGGTTGGTTTTTAGTTGAACATCGTAAAATTATGCAAAAATCACTCGACAAGGATGACAAATCATTAAATTTGTTGCTATGGAAACAACCTCTACACTTCGTATTACAAAACGTGACAACAGTAAAATTGCTAATGTTGATTTTAGTAACCTTGCTTTTGGTAGCGTATTTACAGACCACATGTTTTCTGTTGAGTATGCAGATGGCAAGTGGCAACAACCAGAAATAGTTCCTTATGGCCCTATCTCTATGGATCCTAGTGCAAAAGTTTTTCACTATGGACAGGCTGTTTTTGAAGGAATGAAAGCTTTTAAGGATGATAACGGTGATATCTTCTTATTTCGTCCAGAAGATAACTGGGAACGTATTAATACATCATCTGCTCGTCTTGCAATGCCAGAACTTCCTAAAGATGTTTTTATGGAAGGTCTTACGGAGCTTCTTAAACTTGACGAAGCATGGATCAAAGCTGGTGACGGTAACTCACTTTACATTCGCCCGTTTCACATTGCAACGCAACCTGGAGTATCTGCATCACCTGCAGATAGGTACAAGTTTATGATTATCCTTGCTCCTGCACAGTCTTATTACTCTGGAGAAGTGAGCGTAGTATTTGCCGAAAAGTATAGCCGTGCCGCTAGTGGTGGTGTAGGTTATGCAAAAGCTGCAGGTAACTATGCTGCTCAGTTTTACCCTACTAATCTTGCAAAAGAAGAAGGGTACCAGCAAGTAATCTGGACAGATGCAAATACACATGAATACCTAGAAGAAGCTGGTACGATGAATGTATTCTTCCGTGTGGGAGATGCACTTCTTACAGCTCCTACTAATGATACAATTCTTAACGGTATTACTCGTAAAAGTGTTATCCAACTTGCAGAAGCAGCAGGAATTACTGTAGAAGTAAGACCAGTGTCTGTAAAAGAAATTGTAGCAGCTGCACAAGCTGGTGAGCTTAAGGAAATTTTTGGAGTAGGTACTGCAGCAGTCGTTGTTCCTTTTAAGAGCTTTGCTTATAAAGGTGAAGATCACAAACTCAACGCACCAGAAAATAGCTACGGTATGAAGTTTAAAAAAGACCTAAACGACATACAGTACAACCGCACAGAAGATAAATATGGCTGGAGAGTCGCTGTAAAATAAGAAACGATTATTCTACATATACAATCCAAGTGACGCAAGTTGCTTGGATTTTTTTGTTTTCTATAACACCCATAATACTGCAAGACTTATGAGTTTTTATTACCTTGTAATCATAACTAAAATAACCATCTTATAATATGAAAAGAGGTAGCGGTCTTAAGATCAGATTACTTATTGGAGTTGCCATCGTTGCATTTGCACTTTTTAAGAATTGCAGTAACCGCGAGGAGAACCCATATACAGGAAAAGTACAGGCGATAAATATGTCTCCAGATGAGGAGATCGCGATGGGAATACAATATGCACCTCAAATGGCAGAGCAGCATGGCGGTTTACACCCAGACCAGCAACTTCAAGCCTTTGTAGATCAAGTAGGAAATAAGCTCGTACAAGAAAGCATGGCTCGCGAGACTCCTTATAGATACGACTTTCACTTATTACGAGATGAACAAACAGTAAATGCATTTGCACTTCCTGGAGGACAAATTTTTATCACCTATGCCCTACTCTCAAAACTTGAAAATGAAGATCAAGTGGCTGGCGTATTAGGCCATGAGATAGGTCACGTCCTTGGAAAACATAGCGCAGAACGTGCCGAAAACTCTAGTATGTGGTCTACCATCTCTATGGGGGCAGAGGTAGGCGGCGGCATGGGCGGTGCTGCAGGTTCTATAGGTCAGAGTGTATTGTTAGGTAATGGTCGTGATGACGAGTTAGAAAGTGATGACCTAGGTGTACGTTTTATGATACGCGCTGGGTATGATCCGTATCAGATGATTGGCGTGATGAAAATACTTAAGGCAGCAAGTGGTGGCAGTAGCCAACCAGAATTCTCTAGCACACACCCAGATCCAGAGAATCGTATTGAACAAATAAAGGAGAGTATCCAGAAATATGGTTACACGGGTCCAGCTACAATGTAGCGCAACCGTTTTCGTCAAAACACACCCAAAACCTCGCTCTCGCGAGGTTTTGTTTTTATCTTTACTATTCAACTTAAGATCATGAACAAGAAAACAATCCTAATGATACTTGATGGATGGGGCATGGCTCCAGACAAGAAAGTATCTGCCGTAGACCAAGCGCAAACGCCATTTATAGATAGCCTTTATAATAAGTACCCACACGCACAGCTACTCACCCACGGTGAGAATGTAGGCCTTCCAGAAGGGCAAATGGGCAATAGTGAGGTAGGCCACATGAACCTAGGTGCTGGTCGTATTGTATATCAAGATTTTGCTAAAATCAATAAAGCACTCAAAGATGATACGCTTAAAGATGAGCAAGTATTGAAAGATGCTTTCGCTTTCGCGAAAGAAAACAATAAATCTGTTCACTTTCTAGGTCTTGTTTCTGATGGAGGTGTACACTCACACATCAACCACCTTAAAGGTCTTATTCTCGCTGCCGAAAATGCAGGAGTTCCTCAATCTTACATCCACGCATTTACAGATGGTCGTGATGTAGATCCAAAATCTGGAAAAGAACTTATAGGAGATATTTCTGCTTTCGCGAAAGCGCACAACGCACAACTAGCATCTGTAATAGGTCGCTACTATGCGATGGATAGAGACAAACGATGGGAACGTGTTGCTCTTGCATATAATCTAGTTACCAAAGGTGCTGGAACACCTACTAAAGATGTTGTACAGTCTATTCAAGATAGCTACGATGCTGGTAAGACGGATGAGTTTATAGATCCGCTTTTTACAACCCAAGATAATGAGAGTATATCTACCGTTCAAGAAGGTGATGTGGTGATCTTCTTTAACTTTAGAACAGATCGTGGTCGCGAACTAACAGAAATGTTGTCTCAAAAAGACTTTCCTGAGCAAGACACTCAAAAGCTAGACTTGTACTACGTTACCATGACAAATTATGATGACACGTTCACAGGTATGAAAGTCATCTATGATAAAGATAACTTAGTAAATACCTTAGGAGAGGTACTTGCAAATGCTGGAAAAAAGCAAATACGCATCGCTGAGACTGAGAAGTACCCACACGTAACATTTTTCTTTTCTGGAGGCCGTGAAGAACCCTTTGATGGAGAGTCTAGATTGCTAGCACCCTCGCCTAAGGTTGCCACCTACGACTTACAGCCAGAAATGAGCGCCTTTGAAATACGTGATAAAATTGTTCCAGAAATAAACAAAGGAGACGTAGACTTTGTATGTCTCAACTTTGCAAATCCGGATATGGTAGGTCATACGGGTGTTATGGAGGCAGCAATTAAAGCTTGTGAGACTGTAGATACTTGCGTTAAAGATATCGTTACCACCGCCGAAGAAAATGATTACACTGTAATCATCATTGCCGACCATGGAAATGCAGAGGTAATGATTAACCCTGATGGCTCTCCAAATACGGCTCACACAACAAACCCAGTACCCGTAATTCTAGTTGATAAGGATATCAAAAAAATCAACAATGGTATTCTATCTGATGTTGCACCTACAGTTTTAAAACTACTAGGCGTAGACCAACCACCAGTTATGGATTGTACACCACTAATATAAACTACATAGACAATGAAAAAATTTTATATAACACTCGCACTTCTTGCTCTTATGTCAAGTTGTGATAGCTCAAAAAAAGCAGTAGAAGCTACTCCTACACCTCAAGTTGCAGAAACCGTAGAACCGAAAACACCTGTTAAACCTGCACTCCCAGCAGTAGTGGTAAAACCTGCTCCTAAAGTTAAAACAATGTTAGTAGGTAAAGAAGATAGAAATGCACTAAAGCAAGCTCCTTTTGATAGTTGGTTCAATCCTAACTATGCAAAATATGTAGTAAATACAGATTACATAAATGATATAGAAAAAGGGCTAGAAGGCGTTACCATCACCACTTTTATGGGAACATGGTGTGGAGATAGTAAACGTGAAACACCAAGAATGTTTAAAATACTAGATGATGCTTCTTTTAAAAATCAAGACTTAGAGCTTATTACAGTAGATCGTACCAAAAAGAAACCTACAATATATACTGACGGGAATAACATCATACGTGTACCTACTTTTATCTTTAAAAAAGACGGTAAAGAAATAGGTCGTATTGTGGAGCGTCCAGTAGAAAGTCTTGAAGAAGACATGCTTAAAATTTTAAATGGAGAACCTTATAAACACTCTTATGAAAACTAATATTATTGCCTTAGTAGCTATTATAGCACTCACTTTCTCTTGTAAAGAAAAAACCACTACCGAAGAAGTTGTGGTGGTAGAAGAGGTAGAAGTAATTGATGAAAATGTGGACGACAATGGGATTGCCATCCTTTTAGGCGCACAAGAACGAGAAACCCTAGAGTCTGAACCATATAACGAATGGTTTATGAATAGCTATAAGAATCACACGATAGACGTGGAGTCTCTTACGGCTATCAAGGAAGGCCTTAAAGATGTAAGAATTACCATTTTCATGGGAACATGGTGTGAGGACAGCCAGCGTGAGGTACCTGCTTTTTTCAAAATCCTTGACGAAGTAGATTACGAAAGTGAAACTGTAAAACTTATCACTGTTTCACAAGATAAAACAGCTCCAGAAGAACTAGTAAAAGGAAAAGATATAACAAACGTACCTACATTCATTTTCATGAAAGATGGTCAAGAACTAGGTCGCATTGTAGAGTATCCTCTAGAAAGCTTAGAGAAAGATATGGCAAAGATTCTATCTGGCGCAGATTATAAGCATGCTTATGCCGAGTAAGTAGAGAATCAATATTTAATCTTAAAACCCTCATCTTCATGAGGGTTTTATTTTTGACATAATTTTCAAAGGAGATATTAATTTTATTAGTTTAGCGTCTTTAACATTAATCAAAAACACAATCAATTTATGAAATGGTATTTAAAAGTAGTGAGAGACAATTATGCAAACTTTGAAGGAAGAGCACGTAGGGAAGAATATTGGATGTTTGCCTTATTTAATGTAATTTTTGTAGTTCTTTCTTACATACCATTTATTGCTGGAGCAGTTATGGAGAGCGAAGAACTAATGATGATAGGAGGTCTATTACTTTTTCTGTACATAGTCGCTCTATTCATACCTAGTATTGCGGTAGTAGTGCGCAGGCTTCATGACCAAGGTAAAAGCGGCACTTGGTACTTTATAGGCTTTGTCCCGTTTATAGGCGGTATTTGGTTATTGATACTTATGGCTACAGAAGGAACTCACGGCCCTAATCAATATGGCCCAGACCCAAAAGGTGACTTGATACAATAACAACTATTTAATTTATAACAAAGGGCTTCTAATAAATCATTAGAAGCCCTTTGCTATTATGCATAACTAACCGTTGATCTTTTTGTAATTTTGCATAAACTTTAAAGCAATCGAAACAACAAAAACCATAGCTGTAGATTTTGACGGTACCATTGTAGAAAATGCGTATCCTGGAATTGGTAAGCCTATGTTATTTGCTTTTGATACCCTTAAAAAATTACAACAAGAAGGAAACCGCCTTATTCTATGGACCTATAGAAGTGGTGCTCGCTTAGATGAAGCGGTTCAGTTTTGTAAGGATAATGGCATTACATTTTATGCCATAAATAAAAGTTATCCCGAGGAAGCTTTAAGCGAAGAGATAAGCCGCAAAATCAATGCAGATATTTTTATTGATGATCGCGATGTACGTGGTATGATGGGCTGGGGTGAAATCTACCAAATATTAGGTAGCAGTGCCGAGACATCACCCACGCTTAAACAGAAACGCAGTAAACCTGTTAGAAAAAAAACGAAAAAGAGCTTTATGTCTCGCATAGAGGAGCTTTTTAAAGACGAAAACGCATAATGGCAATTATACAGAAAACAAGAGAAGAGATAGAATTAATGCGTGAGAGTGCGCTAGTAGTATCTCGCACCTTAGGCATACTTGCTGGAGAGGTAAAACCGGGAGTAACCACACTATATCTCGATAAGATAGCAGAAGACTATATACGTTCACAAGATGCGATTCCAGGTTTCTTGGGGTTATACGATTTTCCAAACACACTTTGCATGAGTCCTAATGACCAAGTTGTTCATGGAATTCCTAACAACAAACCTCTTGTAGAAGGAGATATTATCTCTATAGATTGCGGAGCTATTAAAAATGGCTTCTATGGCGATCACGCCTACACATTTGAAGTAGGTGAAGTAGCACCAGAAGTAAAGAAATTACTTGAAGTTACTAAGCAATCTCTTTACGTGGGAATAGAACAACTCAAAATAGGTAACCGCACAGGTGATGTAGGCTACGCCATTCAAAAATTTACAGAAGATCATGGTTATGGTGTAGTACGCGAACTTGTAGGTCACGGTTTAGGAACGACAATGCATGAAGATCCAGAAATGCCTAACTACGGTAAACGTGGACGTGGTAAGAAGTTTATAGAAGGGATGGTAGTAGCCATCGAACCTATGACTAATATGGGAACTCGCAATATCACACAGCACAATGACGGCTGGACGATAACTACACGCGATAATAAACCAAGTGCTCATTTTGAACATGATGTAGCCATACTTGATGGCAAGCCGGAGCTACTATCCACTTTTGCGTACATCTATAAAGCATTAGGAATTGAGAGCGATGAGGAAACTCCTTTTCGTCAGCAAGCTTTAGTGCTGTAACTAGTGAAAAAGCTTTTCAAATTTTTCTTAAACGCCATTCCGCGACCTTTATTAATAAGGGCTAGTTATGTGGTGAGACCTATTATGGCTACCTTTTTAAAAGGTGAACGTTACGAGGATCCTATAGACGGAAAAACATTTAAGAAATTTTTACCGTACGGTTATGGTACTCCAAGAGAGAATGTACTGTCTCCATCTACGCTCTCACTTGAACGTCACAGACTCTTATGGCTTTGGTTACAACGGGAAACAGATTTCTTTAAATCACCTAGAAAAGTGTTGCATTTTGCTCCAGAGCAAGCTTTTTATAAACGCTTTCGCGAAAGCGAACACCTTGATTACACCACCACAGATTTAAACTCTCCGCTAGCAGATGTGAAAGCAGATATATGTGATTTGCCTTTCGGCGAAAACAGTTATGATCTCATATTCTGTAATCATGTATTAGAGCATATCCCTGATGACACTAAGGCGATGCAAGAATTGTATCGCGTCTTAAAACCAGGTGGGATGGCAATTTTACAAATTCCTCAAGAACTTGATAGAGCCATAACATTTGAAGATGACACCATCACAGATCGTGACGAAAGAGCTAAGATTTTTGGACAATATGATCACGTTCGTGTCTACGGTCGCGACTATTTTGACAAACTAAGAAGCGTAGGGTTTAAAGTAGATGAAGTTGATTACACAAACACCCTATCTCAAGAAGAAGTAGATAGATATAGACTAGCTCAAGGTGAGATATTACCTATTTGTTATAAATAATCGTATTTTCATGCATTGTTAATTAATCTAATCCAATGGGACATCCAGCTAAAACGATTTGTTTGTTTCTCCTTTTTAGCTCTTACGTTTTATTTGGACAAACTTCAAATGACTGCTTAAATTCCATACAAGTATGTGGCAGTTTACAATTAGGCATAGAACCCGCTGGCATTGGATTTGACGAATTTTCATTACCTAATAATACACGTCCGTCATGTTTTTTTGGCCTTTCTGATACAATTTGGTTACGTTTTACATTTGTATCCGATGGCACTTTTGGTTTTAGCTTAAACCCCACTAATAATATCGATGACTACGATTTTGCTGTTTATGGCCCCACAGACGACTGTAGCTTACTAGGCGATGCCATAAGATGCTCTACTACAAATCCACAGGCCGCAGGAGTTCCAGCTGCAACTGGCTTATCTACAGCAGAACCAAATGGCGACGTATCGGAAGGCCCAGGAGCCGATGGAGATGGCTTCTTAAGTGCTATAGACGTATTCGCTGGACAAACTTATTATGTATTTATCAATCGTGCAATAGGTAATGAAAGCTTTGACATCATTACAACTGGAACTGCGCAACTACCAGAAACTCCAACTATAAACCCAACTCCAGATCAAGAATTATGTGACTTGGACGGCCCTGTAGACGAGAGAACAATTTTTGATTTAGCTACACTTATTCCGTCAATAAATAATCAAAATAATATAGCTGTAACATTTCATGAATCTCTTGACAATGTAAGTACGGGAACCGAACCTTTGGATTTAAATTACATGAACGTTACAAATCCACAAACTTTGTATTATCGTGTGGAAAACAACATCTCGGGGTGCTTCAATATTGGCTCATTTGACATCACTGTGTCAACACCATTTAGTATTACTTTACCTGAGAATTTACAAGTCTGCACAAATCAATCTCAATCTGCTTTGCTCACCACAGAGTCAAATTATGCCTTTTATGAATGGAGCAATGGAGAATCTGGAGCAGAACTTAATCAAATAACCATTAATGAACCTGGAGACTACAGTGTAATTGTGACTGACAATAACGGCTGTAGAGCTACTTCCAATACAATAGTAACAGCGAGTTCAACTGCAAATATCACAGAAATTTCTGTCACAAGTTTTGAGGAAAACAATAACACTGCAATAGTAAATACGGAAGGTCTAGGCGAGTATGAATATGCTATTGATACAGCAAGCAACTTTCAGGATAGCAATACTTTTACAGGACTGACTAACGATTATTATGATTTTTATGTAAGAGATAAAAATGGATGTGGCACTGTTACTAAAAGACAACTCATTTTAGATTACCCTCGCTACTTCACACCTAATGGTGATGGATATCATGATGAGTGGAAAATCATTGGTATTGGCGATATAGAAGATATAGCATCCATTTACATATTTGATCGATATGGTAAATTACTAAAGCAGCTATCACCTCAATCTAGTGGATGGAATGGAATATACAGAGGAAAATTACTTCCTTCTAGTGACTATTGGTTTTTATTAAAATTTAATAACCGAGAAGACGTTGCTGGACATTTTCTATTAAAACGTTAATCCTGTATATACTTATTAAATCCCTCCGTCATATAGACCCCGCCGTCATAAACTAAGTAAGCCTCTACGTCTTGACCTTTTAAAGCTTCCTTAGCACGATCAAGGCCCATCGCCATACATGAAGTTGCCCAAGCATCTGCCGTAGCGCAATCTACTGCGATAATGGTTGCACTGAGCACATCACTACGCTCTGCAGAACCCGTAAGCGGATTTATAGTATGTACATATTGCTTACCAGTAGCTTCATCAATTCGGTTTTTTCTATAATTACCAGACCCAGCCATGGCTTTATCTTTTAGACTGACCAATGCGCTATGCGTTCGTTTCTCTAAGGGCGAGTCAAGATTTTCTATTCCAACTACCCATGACTCCTGCTTCCTTTCGTTAAACCCAGAAGCTACTATTTCCCCACCTATATCTACAAGAAAATTACGATATCCCTCTTCATTCATGAAAATTGCAACTCGATCTACACCATAACCTTTTGCCACGGCATTAAAATCAAAATATATCTCTGGATAGGTTTTTTGGATTTTATCATCTTCAGTAAGAGTTACCTTATCCCAACCCACATACTGCATTAATGAATCAAGAGCTGTACTATCAATTACTTTAAGCGCTTCAGTATCTCCAAATCCATATGCATTGCGCAGTGTTCCCACAGTTGGGTCAAAATAGCCTGAGGTGGCTTTATTTAGCTTTCGCGAAAGCGTATATACATCCTTAAACATACTATCTACGACAATAGTACTATCGCCACTATTAATTTTAGATATGTCACTATTTGGCAAATAAGTACTCATTGATGTATTGACCACATTAATAACTGAATCAATACCTCTTTTCACTTTAATTGCCTCTTGCTCTGCGCCAAAATATTTTACAGCATACGTAGTTCCAAACGCATCTCCTTGAATGATAATCTCATCAACGGTATTTTCTTGTTTGCAAGAAAATACCGTGATAACTAAACATAGTAAAAGTATTCTCATTACATTATTTCTTGAAGTCCGTTATAAATCTCTCGGTATGGCTTATCCTTTTCAACAGGTAGCTGATAGTTATCACCGTGTCCTAATCCTACTCCAGCATAAAAAGTACGCGCTTCAAATTTGAGGGCATGATTTCGCATTCTAATCATCTGCGCTTCGTCATACACATTTGCATCTTCTGGAAACGTACGAGCTCTTACGATAACAAAATGTAGTTTTTTATCCTTGAGAGCCACAAATTGCGGGTCCTTTTTGAGCTTAGAATTTACTGCCATAAATTCGTAACCTTGACTAGTAAGATCATCACCCACGATATTCATCGCGAGGTTATGAAGCTCTTGTTCTGTAAGAAGTTCTGCCATTGTACAAAGATAATATTCACGTGCAATTATACCTAACCACCCGCTACTTTTGAAAGCATCGAGGAGGCTAGAAACACAAAACCCGACACATTGCTGTATCGGGTTTTTAGGTTTTCGCGAAAGCGAAACTATATACTATCCTCCAAAGTCATCAAAACGGATGTTCTCATCTGGAATTCCATAATCTTCTCCCATTTTCTGAACAGCGTTGTTCATAAGTGGAGGACCACAGAAGTAAAGCTCGATATCTTCTGGAGCTTCATGTTTACTTAAATACTGATCAATTACTACTTGGTGAATGAAACCAACAAAACCGTCTCCTTCTCCATCTGTAGAATCTTTTACTTTCCAGTTATCTTCTTCCATAGGCTCAGAAAGCGCTAGGTAAAACTTGAAGTTAGGAAATTCTCTTTCTAACTCGCGGAAGTGCTCTAGGTAAAATAACTCACGTTTAGAACGTCCTCCATACCAATAAGTAACCGTACGTCCTGTTTTAAGGGTTTTGAAAAGGTGATACAGGTGTGAACGCATAGGCGCCATTCCTGCTCCACCACCTACGTAAAGCATCTCAGACTCAGACTCGTTTATGAAGAACTCTCCATAAGGACCAGAGATCACTACTTTATCACCAGGCTTCTGTGCAAATATGTATGATGAAGCAACCCCAGGGTTAACATCCATCCATTGGTTTTTTGCTTTATCCCATGGCGGCGTAGCAATACGTACGTTCAACATAATCTCACGACCTTCGGCAGGGAAGGAAGCCATTGAGTATGCACGCTCTACAGTCTCGTTATTTTTCATAGTAAGTGGCCATAGACCAAACTTATCCCATTCTGCTTGAAACTTATCTGGAGTTTCATGCTCTTCTGGGTGAGCAGTAATATCAATATCTTTATAGTTGATTGTACATTCAGGAATTTCAATCTGAATATAACCACCAGCTTTGTACCCCATATCTTCAGGAATCTCTACTACAAATTCCTTGATGAATGATGCTACGTTGTAGTTACGTACTACTGTTGCATCCCACTTCTTAATCCCAAATACTTCTTCTGGGATAGTGATATTCATATCTTGCTTCACTTTTACCTGACAAGCAAGACGCGCTCCATGAGCAAGTTCCTTACGAGAAAAGTGTGGCGTTTCTGTAGGTAATGCTTCTCCACCTCCTTCAAGAACGTGACACTCACACTGTATACAAGTACCTCCACCTCCACAGGCAGATGGTAAGAATATTTTGTTGTTACCTAGTGTAGAAAGTAATGTACTTCCAGAGGCAACCTCTACTTGTTTCTCTCCGTTAATTGTAATTGTTACAGGTCCCGATGGAGATAGCTTTTGCTTTGTGAAAAGCAATAATCCCACGAGCAGTAACGTAAGTACTAAAAAGGCAGCGATTGTCGCGATGACAACGCCGGACATTGATGCGGCTAGTATCATAATTAGTTTTCTTTTTCGTTAGCAATTTTGTCAACAGCGATCATAGCTACCGGTTGACCTTCTTCTTTTACTTCTATCTGTGCAGCTTCTACTGCTGGAGCTTCTTCTTCATCACCTCCAGTAAGCATTCCTCCAAAACTCATAAATCCTATTGCCATCAACCCTGTGATGATAAAAGTAATTCCCAATCCTCTTAAAGGTGCAGGAACATTTGAGTAACGTATTTTCTCACGAATGGCTGCAATTGCAAGAATTGCTAAGAACCAACCTATACCAGAAGATATACCGTAGTTGAAGGCAAGACCTAACGTTTGGATATCTCTAGATTGCATAAACAATGACCCTCCTAAGATGGCACAGTTTACCGCGATAAGTGGCAAGAAAATACCAAGTGAGTTATACAGTGATGGCGAGAATTTCTCTACTACAATTTCTACCAGTTGTACCATTGTTGCAATAGTTGCAATAAATAATATAAACGATAAGAAACTTAAGTCATAGTCTGCATATTCTGGGCCTAACCATGCTAAAGCACCGTCACGTAATATGTACTGATCAAGTAACCAGTTAATAGGCACTGTTACCGCAAGTACGAATATTACTGCAGCTCCAAGTCCTACGGCAGTAGTAACTTTTTTTGACACCGCTAGGTAAGAACACATTCCTAAGAACGTTGCAAATACCATGTTATCGATGAAAATGGATTTAAAAAATAATTCAATATGCTCTAACATATCTTTGATTTTATAGGTTTACGCTTTCGCGAAAGCGTGAAAATTAATTCTTAGTTCTCTTCTACTAACGCAGGATTTCTTGATCTCTGTACCCAGATAATCAAACCTACCACAATAAGTGCCATAGGTGATAGCAACATGAATCCGTTGTTCTCATATCCTATACTGTATAGTCCTGTTTTTTCAATAGGATCTCCAAGCACTTTAAATCCAAGAAGTGTTCCTGAACCTAAAAGCTCTCTAAAAAAACCTACCATAATAAGTATCACACCATAACCAAGTGCATTACCTATTCCGTCTAAGAATGATCTGTAAGGTCCGTTTCCTAAAGCAAATGCTTCAAAACGCCCCATGATAATACAGTTTGTAATAATCAGTCCTACAAAGACAGATAGCTCTTTACTCAACTCATAAGCAAATGCCTTAAGCGTTTGATCTACCACAATTACCAACGTTGCTACAACGATAAGTTGTACAATGATTCGGATTTTTGAAGGAATCACATTACGTAAAAGCGATATTACTACGTTACCAATCCCGAGTACAAAGAGTACAGAAATTGCCATTACAATAGATGCTTTTAGTTGCGCTGTAATTGCAAGTGCAGAACAGATACCTAATACTTGAATAGTAATTGGGTTATCATCTGCAAGCGGATCAAGTATAAGTCTTTGATCTTTTTTTGATAGTATCGCCATTATGCTTTGGTTTTAAAATCTTGAATAAATGGAACGTAATTCTTAAGTGTACTCTTAATCATTGCACTTACACCATCACCTGTGATAGTAGCTCCTGCAAGAGCATCTACTTTATTATCTTCTTTACGTTCGTTTTTTGGATCGTTATTACCCTTTGCTACAGTGATTCCAGAATATTGTGTCTTAGACATTATCTGCTCTCCTGTAAAGTCATCCATAAAATAACGTTCCTTGATATTTGCACCAAGTCCAGGCGTTTCTCCTTTGTGATCAAAATACACACCTTGTACAATCAAGTTATCGTCTAAAGCTACATAACCCCAGATAGCATCCCAAAGTCCTTTACCGTACATAGGTACAACATAAAACTTCTGACCATCTTTCTCACCTACAAACAGAGGCATCTTACGCTCATTTTTAGGTAATTTACTTTGCTTCTTCATATCTACAGTAAATGCCTCATCACTTTGTGTGATTTTACCACTCTGTATAATGTAAGCTTCTTTGATGTATTTGTCATACTCTGCCTCTACCTTATCAGTAGGGATAAAGTTAACACCACCTTCACCTTCAATATTTTCATTCACACCCATTGCATACAGAATGTTCTGTTGCTTTTCAAAGCGCTCATTTTCCTTAATTGCTGGCTTAAGACCTGTTGCAAGTCCTGCAAGCACTCCTCCTACTACAACTACCATAATAGTTGCAAATAGAATCGTATATCCGTTTCCGTCTGTCTTTGCCATTGTTATGCTGTTTTAAGTTTAAGACGTTTCATTCTCTTCTTCACATTCCCTTGAACCACGTAGTGATCAATAGTAGGAGCAAATACGTTCATTAATAAGATCGCAAGGAAAACTCCTTCTGGGTATGCTGGGTTAAATACACGAATCATGATAGAGATAAATCCTATTAAGAATCCGTAGATGTATTTCCCTTTGTTAGTTTGCGATCCTGTAACTGGATCTGTTGCCATAAATACAGCACCAAACAAGATACTACCTATAATAAGGTGTTGCCAGAAAGGAACACTCATTAAACCGTAGAACTTACTTGAACTATCAATCCATCCTGCGTCAACTACACCATTAAAGATAAGCCCCATTACTAGCGCTCCTGCTACAGCAGAAAGTATGATTCTCCAACTTGCTATTTTTGAAAAGATCAAAAATGCAGCTCCAAAAATGATTAAAAGTTTTGATGTCTCTCCTACAGAACCTGGAATAAAACCAGCAAACATGTCCCAATAGTCATATGCAACAGTACTATTCTGTGCATAACTACCTAAGATAGTTTCTCCAGAGATTGCATCTGGCTGTCCAGCCATATCAACTGCTTGGTGTACCCATACTTTATCTCCAGACATCCAAGTAGGATATGCAAAGAATAAGAAAGCACGGATAGTAAGTGCAGGGTTAAGGATGTTCATCCCTGTTCCTCCAAATACTTCTTTACCTATTACCACACCAAAGATTACTGCTACAGCAAGCATCCATAATGGAATATCAATAGGAACAATAAGTGGCACAAGCATTCCAGTTACTAGGTAACCTTCTTCTACCTCGTGTCCTTTTATAACTGCAAAAATAAATTCTACTAAAAGACCTACACCGTAAGAAACCACCACAAGTGGCAATACTGTCCAAGCTCCCATTGCAAAGTTATCCCAGTTCCAGAAATTTCCATCAAAGAAACCTACAGCCTTATACTCTGCTGCTGTTCCAGCTACTTCTGCAACTGCATAGTAATGCTGGTATCCAGCATTAAATATTCCAAATAACAAACAAGGAATCAATGCGATGATTACCGTGTTCATTGTTCGCTTTAAATCATCTACCGCTCTAATGTGACCACCACTATGTGTCGTCTCATTAGGAGCGTATAAAAAAGTGTGAAGTGCGTTGAAAGCCGGAGCCATCTTCTTCCCTTCATACTTCATTTTAAGCTTATGTAAACTTTCTTTCATTCCCATAACTTACCCTATTTCTTTATACATAACATCTAATCCCTTTCTGATAATTTCTTGATGTGGCTGTTTAGACACACACATGAATTCAGTAAGTGCAAAATCTTCTGGAGCTACTTCATACATACCAAGCGCTTCCATCTCATCTAGATCTTCTACCATACAAGCCTTAAGGATTTGCATAGGGTAAATATCTAAAGGAAAAACCTCTTCATAGTTTCCTGTTACTACAAACGCACGGTGCTCACCATTTGTATTAGTATCAAGATCATACTTTTTATTAGGTTGCATCCATGAGAACGTAAGTGCTCTAGATGGAGATATCTTATCAAAAACTGGCTTATTCCACCCAAAGAATTCATAATCATCACCTTCTGGAATTGCAACAAACTCAGTTGCATAAAAACCTAAAGCTCCATCTGGACTAATTTTATCGCCAGTAAGTACGTTACCTGAGATAAAACGGTTGTTATCACCCTCTACTCCTGCAGCATAAGCAAATGTAGAAACCTCTGCCCCTATCATTGTCTTATAATACTTAGGTGCTTTGATAGATGAACCAGATACAGATATTACACGCTGTGCATTAAATTTTCCAGTAAGTAACAACTCTCCAATAATAGCTAGATCCTGTGCAGCAATCGTCCACGCAGTTTCTCCTTTATTGATTGGGCTTGTTTTATTTATTAAAGTTCCAACGTTCCCAGCTGGGTGCGGTCCTTTTACTGTATGAGTTACAACATCTTTAAGTCCAGAAAATATAGAAGAGCTTGCTCCTATAGAAACATGAACACCTCCAGAAGTAAGCGTTGCAAGCGCAGAAACTGCTGCTTGTAAGTGCGCTTCCTTACCTGCAAGAACAAAATCAAGGTCTGCAGCGAGTGGCCCTGTATTTATCCCAGAGATAAAAATCGCCTTTGGAGTTACTGTTGGGTTTGCAACAACATCATAAGGACGTTGCTTGATAAATGGCCAAACCCCTCCTTCAAGTAATCTCGCTTTTACCGCCTCTGCACTTGCAGATGCACCTAAAGCTCCTAGATCACGAGTAGCACCAGCATAATCTGCTTCAATTACAATATCAGTAATCACACGGCGTGCGCCACGCTTGATTTCTGTAATTGTTCCAGCTACGGGAGATACAAATTTGATTTCTTCTTGAGACTTTGAGTAAAATATTACATCTCCTGCCTGTAGGTTCGCTCCTTCTTTTACGACCATTTTAGGAGTAATGAGATGAAAATCTGAAGGCCTAATAGTAATGGTACGCGATCTAGGCGCCTCAGAAATTGTTTTTTCTGCTTCGCCTACTAATCGGATATCAAGACCTTTTTTGATTCTGATGTCTTTTGACATATGTCAGTAGATTTATGTTATCTAAAATCCTCTTAAATTGAGGTTTGCAAATTTACATAATACCGTCCGTATTTCCGAGTGTCACTAAGTGAAAGTATTATTTATAATATTTCTAAATAATGTTTTACACGACTCATTAAACAAAGCTTCTCAAAACACTATATTTCAAACGTTTTCACTGTAAAAAATATCTCTTTTTAAGATTCTTGTTAAGCCTATTTGACTCAGACACTGCAAAATTAATTTTAAAATAACATCAAATTGAGGCGCACAATTCTCAATAAGGAATGTAAAATGCTTGCAATCTTACATTATGCTGCATTTTTAGATTCAATTCCCTTTATCACATTTTCGCGTAAGCGTAATTATCAAACATCATCATTTGCCACACCATATTGATTAACGCAATATCTCGGCATCAAAATTGTTTATATTTGGTATCCATCCATATTTTATGAGACCATATTTCACCATTTTATTGATTGTAATTTCGTTGTCTGCTGCTGCTCAAGCAGTGCAAGAAGTTCCAGAACCTGCATTTATAAAAACTGTACAGTTTAATGAAAACAGTACTACCGGCACCTCGCTGCCTATTATAAAACTGGGGAGCAGTTTGCGACTTTCTTTTGACGATATTATAGGAGATGAGCGTGATTATTTTTACAAGATAACACATCATAATGCAGACTGGACACCTAGTAATCTCGTACGTTCTGAGTTTATGGATGGCATGGACAATGTGCGTATTCTCGGGTTTGAAAACTCGGTTGCCACCCTACAACTTTACACTCATTACGACCTGAGCATCCCTAACCAGATGACTAAGAGACTTACTAAAACAGGTAATTACCTCTTGAGTATTTATGATGAGGATGACAATCTTGTTTTCTCTCGTAAGTTTATGATTTTTAATCCTCAATATAGTGTGGGAGCAGAGGTTAAGAGGTCTCGCGACTTGAGATATATAGACAGCAAACAAGTGTTGCGCTTTTTTGTAGACTCTGGAGACGACCTCATCATCAACCCAAAAACTAATTTACACACCGTTCTCATCCAAAATAATAACTTAAAAACGGCTATTACAGGCATAGATCCTCAATACAATATAGGGAGTAAGCTTGAGTATCGTTATGATCAAGAAACAGCTTTTTGGGGTGGTAATGAATTTTTCAACTTTGAAAATAAGGATGTGCGATCTTCTACTTTTGCCATACGCAGCATAGAGCTTAAAAGTCTTTACCACAACTACCTCTACACAAACCCTGCTCGTTATGATGAGCCATACACGTACAACCCAGATATTAACGGTAATTTCTTAATTAACACTTTGCAAGGTCGCACACCACTTACAGAAGCAGAGTATGTGTGGATTCACTTCTCTTTACAATATCCAGAAGTTAACGCCGGACAATCTATCCATGTCTACGGAAACTTTAATAATTATGTAATCGATAAAAACACTGCTCTTACCTATAATGGTGACTCACGCCGCTATGAATTACCCTATTTGCTTAAACAAGGATTTTACAATTATCGCTACGTACTAGTAAACGCAGATGGAAGTATTGAAGAGAAAGATAATATAGACGGTAATTTCTGGCAGACAGAAAATGATTACCAGATACTAGTATACTACCGTAAGCCCGGCGGGCGCTTTGATGAGTTATTAGGATATGGCACCACAAACTCTAGCCAGATTACAAACTAATTACAACATATGTAGTTAGCATTATTTCTTTACGCTTTCGCGAAAGCGTATCCTTCTAAAAATCCTATATTTATATCGTGAAGGAAACAGAAATCAAACCAACTAGCCGAAAGGCGATGCGATATAGAGGGGTAGAATGCTTAAACTGCAAGCACCCTTTAGAACTCTCTGACCGCTTTTGCGCATACTGCGGTCAAATAAACACCACCAAAAGACTTACGCTCAAAGATTTTATAGGCGAATTTGTTCTAAGTGTTTTCACCTACGACTCTAAATTTAGGTTCACTATAAAAGATTTACTCTTCAAACCCGGCACCATCACCCGCAACTACGTAGACGGGAAGAGGCTTAAGTATGCAAACCCTTTTCGATTCTTTTTAAGTGCTTCTATCTTTTATTTTATTCTACTTGCAATAGTGGGACTTTTTCAAGAGCCTAAAGAAGTAGATTTGAGTAAGGGTGCTTTCGTAGTAAATGATGGCAAAGAGGATATTGTAAATGTTCAAAAATCCATAGAGGAAATGGATTTTAGCAATGTGCAGAATTACAACCAAGAACAAGCCGACTCATTAAGCAACGAGATTGAAGAAAAAATTAACGCTGGTATTGTGTCTATCACTACCAAAAAAGCGCAACGCAAGAAAGAAGAAGAAAAGGAGTTTACATTTATTACAGAAGACTCACTCACCGCTGCCTACAAAGGATCAGGCAGTTATTTAAATATTCTAGCACACAAAGCAGAATACTTCTACAAGTTTAATAAACATACAGATATATCAAATCCAGCAACAGCGCTAGACAGCTTAAGGTACCCTAAAACAAAGACCAACATATTCTTATACACCAAAACAAACGACTTCCAGCGTGTCCAAGAAAATCCAGTGAAATTCTCAAAATATCTACTTTCTAAAACTCCGTTCTTTCTGTTTTTCATGGCACCTTTTGTAGCCCTTTTCTTTTGGCTCATTTATTCAAAGAAGAAATTTAACTACATGGAGCACTTGGTTTTTATCTTCCATATATTCAGTTGGATATTTGTGGTATTAATTATCTGTTTACTTCCAGATCTATTACTTCCAGGAGATAATATTCTAGCCGCCATACTATTAATTCTAGTAGGACCGTTCTACTTTTACAAAGCACTACGCAATTTTTACAAACAGAAGAGGCGCTGGACACTAATAAAATTCGTATTTTTAAATATCGTATTTTTTATAAGTTCCATATTTTTTGCACTTATATTCTTTACGATTACTGCACTTTTATTTTAAGAATGGTACAACAAGTTACAAGAGGAATTAAAATTTCTGTAGAGACTACCTTTGAGGGCACATTTTATAAAAATCATAAAATGCGCTATGCCTTTGGCTACAAAATAACGATTGCAAACCAGAGTAAAGATAGCGTGCAGCTCATGGCTCGTCACTGGAGAATAACAGATGCCCTTAGCGCACCAGAGACCGTTGCCGGAGAAGGTGTCATAGGTAAAAAACCTGTTCTTAAACCTGGCGAAAGCCACACCTACAGTTCTGGATGCTTGCTCAACTCTGCCTTTGGGGCAATGCAAGGTTTTTACCAAATGGTAAACTTTACTACTACACGTAATTTTAGAGTAAAAATCCCAGTATTTAAGCTGAGTGCACCGTTTGCTTTAAACTAATAGCCGAGAACTTTTGAGAAGTAAGCTCAAGGCGAAAAAGTGAATCTCCCTGCTCAAGCGTGCAATATGCACAGTTACTATCATACACAAAAGAGTAATCACTCACGGCAGAGAAACCGTCTGGAAATGCTGCGACACCTTCAAAATCCTGCTCGCCAAACTCAGTAAACCTTCTTACAATACCTTTTATCTCAGAGAGAATCTCAAGATGAAAATAAGCACTACTACCTGTGCCCTCTAGAAAGTGAACGTTTTCTGGCAACACAACCTCATCTTCAACAGTGTATGCAGCGGGAACTCTTCTATCAAAGTAATTTGTGAGATTCTCGCGTAGCGCAGTAGAATTATAAGGTGTAATCACACCATTAAAAATCTGATAAACCCCCTCTTGTGATGCGCTTTTCTCTACATTACCAATGGTACTTGGCGTAAATTTTTTATTACGCTTTAAGTATTTAATAATTGCCTTTTCCTCAGTACTAGCGAGTATCGTTTCTGTAACAAAACGAGCGCAATTACTTCCTATTTTCCCAAAAGCTTTATAAGGAACGCTTCCTTGACTTTGCAGTGAATGTATGTAGTCTATTGCCTTCTCATAATTAATTGAAGAACAAAGTGAGGCCACAAGCCTGCCTGATCCATGCGTTTTTTCTGGATGCGCGTCTAGCCATAATAATAGCTCATCTAGATTTTCAAGATTTCCTTCTCTCACAATAGCTTTCACGGGAACTTCCAGCTCAATATCTGTGTTTGCACCTCGCACACGACCTTTTCCTTTGGGAGTAATATATCTGCCAAAATCAAAATATTTTGCTTTACCAGTCTCATTTTCTATAAGGACTAATGCAGCATGACCCGCCTTGATGTGCGTGCGCGTACCAAGTCCCATGAGAGGTAAAATTTTACACATGAGCTCATCAGACATTTTTACAAACGTATCTGGAAAAGCGAGCACTATAATCTTTCCATTATATATCACGCAGGTATCATTTCAAATTGAGCGGTGTGAACTTCTTCCTTTTGAAGATCATTATACGTCATCTCACAAGTGTCATCTATTTTTTCTACCTGAGTAACGCTTACTGTTTTTAACAGGCCGCGATTAATTTGCAGGTCTACATGTGCATCACCTTCTCCTGCTTTGGTATGAAAATCAAATAAACTCTCTTTACTCCAATTTGTTGTTTCTTTAAAAGCAGCAAACCAAGTACGGCGTTTATCCTTCATGGTGGCATCATATAAGGTAGATGAAGACCATATTTTCGGCTCTTTACCTAAGACTGTTACATGCGCTTTCTCACCATCCCAAACTAGTTCTGTAGCCTTGAGTGTATTACTCCAGTCTATAGCTACAATCGTAAAAGGCTCAATACCCTCATAATTGAACGTATCGATAGCCTCAGACAAATCGGCTGCCTTAAGAAGTTCTTTTACAACGATGCCACGACTCATTGCATAGCTTTCCTTTCTCACATGAATTTCAAAACCTCCGTTAAGCAAGCATATCATCCTATTTTTTTCAGAAATGCCTATCCACGTACCGCCAGCGACAACGTCTTTTGGGAATAGCATCTTTGTTCCATCCACATCATAAAAGTCTGGAGCGAGGGTGGTTCTACCCACCGCTTCATCACGATTAGACGTAAGAATGAACGTATTATTTTCTTTAGGAATATAGGTTACAGTACACATTGAGGGATAAGTCGCAGTTTAATGGGTGAAATTACGAAAAAAAGAATAGTAAGGTTTCCTAAGGTTTGTTTCTAAGTTACGCTTTCGCGAAAGCGTAAAAAACTCATCTGTTACACTCTTCCCAAAGACCTGTATCATCCTATCTTAAATTTGTAACTTTACAACTCGTAAAAAACAAAACAAAAAAAACATCATGGGAAAAGGATTTTTTCAAGTTCCAGTTGCTGTAAACGAAGAGGTAAAATCGTATGCTCCAGGCTCTCCAGAACGCGAGGCCGTAGCAGCAGCTTATAAAGAATTATTTAATGCACACACAGAAGTACCGATGTACATCAATGGTAAAGAAGTGCGCACAAAAAATACACGCACGATCACTCCACCACACGATCACAAAAAAGTGGTAGGTGAGTATCATCTTGCAGAAAAAACACATATTGACCAAGCAATTACTGGAGCACTAGAAGCTCGTACAGAGTGGGCAGAGCTTCCATGGGAGCAACGTGCAGGTATCTTTCTTAAAGCTGCAGAGCTTATTGCAGGACCATACCGCGCAAAGATTAACGCTGCAACGATGATTAATCAGTCTAAGACTATATATCAAGCAGAAATTGATGCTGCTTGTGAGCTTATAGACTTCTTACGTTTTAATGTGCAGTTTATGACAGACATCTATAACGAGCAGCCAGAATCTACTTCTGGAGCTTGGAATAGATTAGAATATCGTCCACTAGAAGGATTTATCTATGCGATTACTCCTTTTAACTTTACAGCGATTGCTGCAAACCTTCCTGCTGCTTGTGCACTTATGGGGAATGTAGTAGTATGGAAGCCTTCTGATAGCCAGATGCTTTCGGCTAAGATTATTCTTGACATCTTCCGTGAGGCTGGTGTGCCAGATGGTGTAATCCAAGTTGTACACGGAGATCCTATCATGATTACAGATACAGTACTTGCAAGCCCAGATTTTTCTGGATTACACTTTACAGGATCTACGCATGTATTTAAGGATATCTGGAAAAAAATAGGTGAGAACATTCACAATTACAAAACATACCCACGTATCGTAGGTGAAACTGGTGGTAAAGATTTTATCGTTGCTCACCCTAGTGCTCCTGCTAAGCAAGTTGCAACAGCAATCTCGCGTGGTGCTTTTGAATTCCAAGGACAGAAATGTAGTGCAGCAAGTCGCGGTTACATTCCTGCTTCTATCTGGGAAGAAGTAAAAGAGTACGTTATAGAAGATGTGAAGTCTTTTAAAATGGGTTCTCCAGAGGATATGACTAACTTTATTACTGCTGTAATACACGAAGGATCTTTTGACAAGCTTGCAAAATACATTGACCAAGCAAAAGAAGATGCAAATGCAGAGATCATCGTAGGTGGTGGACACGACAAGAAGAAAGGTTACTTTATTGAGCCTACTGTTATTGTAACTACAGATCCTAAGTACACAACGATGTACACAGAGCTTTTTGGCCCAGTGATGACTATCTACGTATATGAAGATAAAGATTGGAGTGACATGCTTACTCTAGTAGATGAGACTAGTGAGTATGCACTTACGGGAGCTATACTTTCTACAGATCGTTATGCTGTACAAGAGGCTACTAAAGCTCTAAAAAACGCTGCAGGTAACTTCTATATTAATGACAAGCCTACAGGAGCAGTTGTAGGGCAACAACCTTTTGGTGGAGCTCGTGCATCTGGAACTAATGATAAGGCTGGTTCTATGCTTAACTTATTACGCTGGGTAAGCCCACGTATGATTAAGGAAACATTTGTAACGCCTACAGATTACAGATACCCTTTCTTAGCAAAGAAGTAATACACTAAGACAACTATAAATGATAAAGCCCATTCTTTTTAAAGAATGGGCTTTGTTTTTCTATACAGTGTGATGATTGGCTTACTGTATAAACCCAACACCAGCTGTCGTATTTGTAATAGGGTCAATAATGATAAATGAACCTCCTTGCTTATGATCTGTATAACGATCATAAAAAAGTGATTTGGCAAGTTTAAAATGTACCGTAGCAATTTCATTAATTGCCACTTCACTAGCGCCAGTTTCTGGTGTAGAAAAATCTGTTGGGATAATTTCTTGTATTTGAGACACCTTTGCAAGTATGCGCTGCGTCGTGTGCTGCAGCTCGTACTTTTTACCTGCCGTAAGCACCATGTCATCCATCCAGCATACGGTTGCCGTAAGCTCTTTGGTTTGCTGAGGCACTTCGGTAGACTTTACAATAACATCACCTCTAGTGACATTAATATCGTCTTCTAGCGTGAGTGTTATAGAATTACCCGCTTGGGCCTCTTTATAAGAATCTTTGTAGCTGAATATGTCTTGAACTTTTGATGACTTTAAACTAGGCAGTACCGTTATCTCGTCTCCTACCGCTATTGAACTTCCATATACCTTACCTGCATACCCTCTAAAATCATGAAAGGCATTGGTTTTTGGTCGTATTACCGATTGTACTGGAAAACGCATAGGCGTATCGCTCGCTGCTTCTGGTGTTACGTTTTCTAAATATTCTAAAATAGATGGTCCTTCATACCAGCCCATTTTCGCGGAAGCGGAAGCCACGTTATCCCCTGTAAGGGCACTTATAGGAATAAATGTTATCTCTTGATCTTTATAACCACTCTTTGCTCGAAGTGCATCAATGTCATTTTTAATGCTATCAAAAACAGACTGATCATAATCTACCAAGTCCATTTTATTTACTGCAATTACCACGTGCTTAACTTGTAAAAGCGCATTGATAAAGAAATGCCTAAATGTTTGCTCGATAACGCCTTTTCTAGCATCTATGAGAATAATAGACACAGAAGCATTTGACGCTCCTGTAATCATATTACGGGTGTATTCTACATGCCCAGGGCTGTCTGCTATAATATAACTTTTAGTAGGTGTCGAGAAATAAATGTGAGCTACATCAATCGTGATTCCTTGTTCACGTTCTGCCACTAATCCATCTGTCGCAAGTGAAAAGTCTAGGTAATCATACCCTAACTTTTTACTGCTTTTTTCTATAGCCTCAAGTTTATCATCAGTAAGTGATTGCGTGTCGTATAACAACCTACCTATTAAAGTACTCTTTCCATCATCTACACTTCCAGCAGTTGCCAGTTTCAATACTTCCATAATCTAAAAATAACCTTGTTGTTTACGCTTTTCCATTGCTGCCTCGCTACGTTTATCATCTATACGGGCACCACGTTCGGAAATACGGCTTACTTTAATTTCGTTTACTATCTGCTGTATAGTAACTGCCTCAGAAGCTACAGCTGCAGTACATGTCATATCACCTACGGTTCTAAAACGTACCACACGATCTTCTACCTCTTCATTATCATCTCTATACACACAATCTGAAGCACTCCATATCATTCCATCACGCTCAAATGTTTTTCTTGTGTGTGAAAAGTAAATACTTGGAATTTCAATTTGTTCTTGTTGTATGTAGCTCCACACATCAAGCTCTGTCCAGTTTGAGATAGGAAAAACGCGTACGTTTTGTCCTAATTCTATATTACCGTTAAGCAAATCGAATAATTCTGGTCGCTGGTTTTTTTCATCCCACTGTCCAAAATCATCTCGTACGGAGAAGATACGCTCTTTTGCACGTGCTTTTTCCTCATCGCGACGAGCGCCACCTATACAAGCATCAAACTTAAACTCTTCAATAGCATCCAGAAGTGTGGTAGTCTGAAGACTATTTCTACTGGCATACTTTCCAGTTTCTTCTGTCACTTTCCCCTGGTCAATTGCATCTTGCACATTACGTACAATTAAATTGAGCCCAAGTTCCTTTACTAAATCATCTCTGAATTTGATGGTCTCTGGGAAGTTGTGACCAGTATCTACATGTAGTAATGGAAATGGGATGGCAGCTGGATAAAATGCTTTTTGAGCAAGTCTCACCAAGGTGATACTATCTTTCCCTCCTGAAAATAACAATACTGGATTTTCAAACTGAGCAACTACCTCTCTAAATATATAAATGGACTCACTCTCGAGTGCATTAGTCTTTAATATCTCTTTCATATGTCTCTCTGCTTAGAGATGTAAACCACATTCTCTATGTTCTAAAACTTTTGTTGGATCATTATAATTGTGTTCATTAGGCAACTTATGATCTACTAAGTACTTGTCTAACTCACTATCTGACCAATAATAAAAAGGACTTACTTTAAGAACGCCATCTT
The DNA here is from genome assembly GCF_045063975.1 of Dokdonia sp. Asnod3-C12. Classification (NCBI taxonomy): domain Bacteria; kingdom Pseudomonadati; phylum Bacteroidota; class Flavobacteriia; order Flavobacteriales; family Flavobacteriaceae; genus Dokdonia; species Dokdonia sp. Asnod3-C12. Next base: position 2,036,472 of record NZ_JBEFNY010000003.1, on the reverse strand, counting down.
TACTTAAACTTAAAATATCTAGATTATCTCTATGTGCCGTTTGCCCCTGCCTTAAATTAGTAAACCACACATCTGGCTTATGGACTTCCATAGCTCTACGGAAAGGCTCTAATTTTACCTGCTCTGTAAACTCTTTATGACTTTCATCTGTGACAGATGGATTACCCATAACTACATCACGATGAGCACGGGTTTGTTGTGGAACATATAAGTCAATAGAAAGTGCTAGTTGATTAATAACCTCTTCTGCATGTTTATAGGTTTCTGGAGTATTGTAACCTGTATCACACCATACTACATTAATTTTATCAAACTCCTGAGAAACCACGTGTAAGATGGCTGCCTCATAAGGTCTGAAATTTGTTGTTATCACAGGTTTTTCAGCATGTTCTAATGCCCATTTTACAATATCTGACGGGCTTTGTGATTTTAAATCACTATTAAATTGTGTTATTTGCTCTTGAGTAAACTTCATTATTTTCCCCATTTTATTAAATTCCAAACACGCTCATGAAAAAAATAGAGCGCCATTTTTGATACTAATTCTACTGCCCCTATACTCAACGCTAAGGCTAGCGTACCAGTTACAAACCACGAAATAGCGATTGTATCGAGTGTCCCTATTGCTCTCCAGCTTATGGACTTCACAATACTGCGCATAGGTTTTTCTGCCGAAGCAGGAGTTTTCTCTTTAGAAGTATTTTTTGATTGTTTTAAAACAAGCGAATCGATAATCATTTCAGAATTATTTATTCCTATCGGATTACTAGGGTTAATCGGCAAATGTAAAATTATTAACTTAGGTTAACAAGAATAATTGCTATTTTAAAGGAAAAAGCTAATAAATAGAACTACAAACTAGCAGCCGCTACAAGGTCTGCAAGCGTGTTCTTTTCTAACACGAGTAGTGTGTTGTCTCTTATTTGAATCATTAAACTATGAACAGAACATGCATCCTCGTCTTTACAATCTGCACAACGTTCATAATAATTGAGAGATACACATGGTAGCATGGCAACGGGTCCTTCAAGTACTCTCATGACCTCAACCATTTTGATATCCTTAGGCTCGCGTCGCAGTTGATAACCGCCGCCTTTACCTTTTCGGCTGGATACGAAACCCGCTTTTTTAAGCGTAAGCATAATGCTTTCAAGGAATTTTTGAGAGATATTTTCACTTTCAGCAATGGTGCCTATTTGCACCAAAGCATCTTCCCGTTGTTCACGGGCAATGTACGTTAAGGCTTTAATGCCGTATTTAGTTTTTCGCGAAAGCATATCTAAAACGAAAGTACTAAAAAACTCTACTTAGAAATAAGGATAATTTATAATTAAAAAATACTGGCATACACGTATTGAATATTAATTCTAAAATAATTCCATCTCATCATGAGCTTTAAAATGTTTAACGACACCGAAAAATCATAGACTATTCACACCGAAAATTTCTGCAAAATTCCCCTAACTTATTTATTACAAGTACATAAAGAACCTTTATTTTTGATAAAAGAAAAATCCCTCAACTTCATTAAATGTTTAAAAATTTCTTTTTTTTATTCCTTTTTGCATTATCTATCTCTTATTCTAATGCGCAAGTTGGTATAAATACTACAAATCCAGATCCATCATCGGCTCTTGATATATCATCTTCTAATCGTGGATTATTACTACCTAGAATGACAGCCGTAGAGAGGGATGCTATTGTTTCACCTGCAGAAGGATTATTTATTTATAACACAGATAGTACTTGCTTTCAATTTTATAAAGCAACTGGATGGTCTGATTGCCTTGCCGAAGCCCCTACCACTTCCTTAGATTGTACTTCTCCAGTAGCAAATGGAACTTTTGCTACAGGGTTTCCTCTTGCTGGTAATAGCACTATCACCATAGATGTCTTAGTAAATGTAGTAGGCCCTTATTTGATTACAACAAACACCGTAAATGGTTATAGTTTTACAGGAGCAGGAGTATTTACAAATGCAGGTTTAACAAGTGTTACACTAACTGGTGTTGGCATACCGCTTATTACTCAAACAGATACTTTTACAATATCCCTCGCTGGAAATTCCAACTTATGTACTGTAGACGTCACTACAGATTCCATACTACGCAACTGCCTAGAATATCGAAATAGCGGATCTACAACAGATGGCATATATACTATTGACACAGATGGCACTGGGCCGCTGGCACCATACGACTGTTACTGTGATATGACAAATGACGGTGGGGGTTGGACCCTTGTCTTTAATCATAACATTGCAGGAGGATATTGGCTAAATGACACCCAAGCCAGTGAGTTCAATGTTTTATTACCAGGACTCACAACACTTAAATATTCTATTTTGAGTAGACTAGATGACATTAAAAGTGATAGCGCTTATGAGTTTAGGATCTACTATCCTACATCTAATTTAAGAAACCACTGGAAACAAGATTTTGATCCAAGAAGCGGACCTGGCACTAGCCCCGTAGCTGGTTACGTACCCATTAGTATTGATATGACTCAAAGCGGTTGGGGAGGCTTAGAAACATCAGGAGGATCTACTTATCTAGACGGCTCTGTAGGATTTGGTAATTGGTTTTATTCTATTGGAAGTGTAAATCCCTGGGGAGGAGGTATTCCTGCAAATGCTACTGCTTCAAATGCTGTTCAACTATATATTAGATAATAGTTTTTAAACGTAAAGAAATGTCTAAAACACAGTTTTCATTACTATTATCATTGTTTTGGTTTTCTGTGAGCCTAGCTCAAATAGGTATCAACACCACCTCTCCACATCCATCTGCTGCGCTAGATATAGTATCTAAAGACAAAGGAGTCCTACTCCCGGCATTAACCACCCAAGAACGCGATGCAATACCCTCACCTACAGCTGGACTCTTTATATATAATAGTGACGATCATTGTTTTCAGTATTATAAAGGAACTGCGTGGTCTACATGCCTTGCCGAACGTGGTGAGAATAATTTAGATTGTACGTCAACAGCAATAAATGGGACCTATATAAGCGGGACTACTCTAAACACAAGCAATACCATCACTATTGATGTGCTCGTTAAAGTCATTGCTCCCTACACAATAAGTACAAATACTACTAATGGCTATAGCTTTAGTACTACAGGCATCTTTCCTAATTTAGGAATAAATACGATTACACTCACTGCCTCTGGAACTCCTACAACAAACCAAACAGATGTTTTCACCATCACTCTAGATGGAAATCCAAACACGTGTACTGCCACTATTGTTGTAAACTAATGGCAACTCTTAATACCATATCTTAAAAAACAGCCTCTGCTATCTGTCTAATATTATCACTCTTCCCCATAGAGTAGTAATGAAGTACGGGCACACCTGCGGCCTTGAGCTCCTTACTTTGCTGGATACACCACTCTATCCCTACTTGCCGAATGGCTGCAGCATCTTTTGCGTTTACAACTTCCATGACTAATGCATCTGGAACATCTACACTAAAACGTTGCGGAATTAAATTGAGTTGCTTCTTTGTCGCTAGCGGCTTGAGTCCTGGTATAATGGGTTTTGTAATACCTGCGGCTCTGCACTTATCTACAAAGTCGAAGTATTTCTGATTATCAAAAAACATTTGGGTCACCACATAACAAGCTCCAGCTTCTAGCTTTTTCTTTAAAAAATGAATATCACTTTCTAGACTTGGTGCTTCTAGGTGCTTTTCTGGATAACCCGCCACACCTATGCAAAAATCTGTTTTGGCGCTATTCTGTAAATCTTCATCTAGGTAGGTGCCATTATTTAAATCAATAATTTGCTCTACGAGGTCCTGCGCATAGATATTTCCATTTTTATTAGGCTTGTAGTAAGTCTCACTCTTGACCGCATCACCACGCAAAGCCATCACATTCTCAATACCTAGAAAATCCATATCTATCAAAAAATTCTCTGTATCTTCTTTTGAAAAACCACCACACAACACGTGCGGCACTGCATCTACTTGATAGCGGTTTTGTATTGCAGCACAAATACCCACAGTACCAGGTCGCTTGCGTACCACCTTTTTCTCTAGCAACCCATCTTCTCGCTCCTTATAAATGTATTCCTCACGGTGATAAGTTACATCTATAAAGGGTGGCTTAAATTCCATAAGCGGATCTATATTATCAAAAATGGTGTTGATATTTTGCCCTTTGAGAGGTGGCAAGATTTCAAATGAAAAGTCGGTTCTCTTTGCTGCTATTGCTTTTGCTATGTGATCTCTTACTTTTGTCATAATCTACTCTGCTATATTTGGGGTGAGCCATTTTTCCGCTTTCGCGAAAGCAATATTTTTGCGGCTCGCATAGTCCTTTATTTGATCTTCTTTTATTTTTCCTAGTCCGAAATACCTCGCCTCAGGGTGCCCAAAATAATAACCACTTACACTTGCCGCAGGCCACATTGCCAAACTCTCTGTAAGTGAAACACCTATTGACTCTTCCACACCAAGCAACTTCCAGATAGTCTCTTTCTCCAAATGATCTGGACAAGCCGGATAACCTGGCGCTGGACGTATTCCTTGGTATTTTTCTTTAATTAAATCTGTATTTGCTAGTGCTTCTCTGGTGGCATATCCCCAGTGCTTTGTGCGTACTTCCTTGTGTAAATATTCGGCAAAGGCTTCGGCAAGTCTGTCTGCAAGTGCTTTAATCATGATGGCGCTATAGTCATCCAATGCATCTTCAAACTCTTTTGCCTTTTCGGCTGTTCCAAATCCTGTCGTGACACAAAAGGCACCCATATAATCTTGTAAACCACTTTCAAGTGGTGCAATAAAATCTGACAGCGCGATATTTGGCTTTCCTGCTGCCTTTTTGGATTGTTGGCGTAGCGTTCTAAATGTTACCGAATCTTCACTCTGCTCCTGACTTATTACAATATCATCTTGGTTATTTGCATTTGCTTTAAATAGTCCAAAAGTCGCCTTGGCAGTAAGCCATTTTTCGGCAATGATTTGCTGGAGCATTTGTTGTGCGTCTGCAAAAAGTTCACTGGCTTGTGTTCCCACTACTTCGTCTGTCAAAATCTCTGGGTACTTACCGTGTAAATCCCAACTTCTAAAAAATGGACTCCAATCTATAAAAGGCACAAGTTTATTGAGATCTAAATGTTCCATTACTTGTACACCTAATTGTTTTGGAGCTACAATATCTTCGGCTTTAAAATCTATTTTATATTTATTTTCCCTTGCTTGCTCAATCGTTATGTATTCTTTGATACGTTGTCTTGAATTAAAATTTTCGCGAAAGCGTGCATACTCATCTTTTAATTGATCTTTAAAAAGGATACTTGAGTCTTTCTTTAATAAATCACCTACAATAGTTACTGCTCTACTGGCATCATTTACGTGTACCACCGCATTGTTATAATGAGTGTCAATTTTTACAGCGGTGTGTGCCTTACTCGTGGTTGCACCACCTATTAACACCGGTATCTTAATATCTTGACGTTGCAACTCCTTAGCTAGATATACCATCTCATCAAGACTAGGCGTAATCAAACCACTTAAGCCTATAACGTCTACATTTTCGGAAATCGCTGTCTGGATGATTTTTTCGGGTGAGACCATCACGCCAAGATCAATAATCTCATAATTATTGCAAGCAAGTACTACAGAAACAATATTCTTACCTATGTCATGTACATCTCCTTTTACGGTTGCCATGAGTACTTTTCCAGCACTCTGACTTTGACCAGAGGTTCCATTCTTAAGTTTTTCTTCTTCTATAAAAGGTAAGAGATAGGCAACGGCTTTCTTCATTACTCTAGCAGATTTAACCACCTGTGGCAGAAACATCTTCCCACTTCCAAACAAGTCTCCCACTACATTCATCCCCGTCATCAAGTGACCTTCTATCACTTTAATAGGAACATCGACAGATAAGCGAGCTTCTTCTACATCTTCTAGAATATAGGCATCTATTCCTTTTACAAGTGCTCTGGTAATACGACTTTGGATATCTTCTGTTCTCCAGGCTTCTGCCTCCTTTTCTGTAATTTCTTTTTGGCCTACGGTTTCTGCAAATGTTAATAATCGTTCTGTGGCATCATCTCTTCTATTGAGAATTACATCTTCTACACGCACTAGCAAATCTTCTGGAATGTTATCATAAATCTCCAGCATAGCAGGGTTTACAATACCTATATTCATTCCAGCCTTGATAGCGTGATATAGAAACACGGAGTGCATGGCCTCACGCACTGCGTTATTACCTCTAAAACTAAAAGACACATTACTTACCCCACCACTTACAGAACAATGAGGTAGATTTTCTCTTACCCATCGCGTGCCTTCTATAAAATCTATCGCATTGCGTTTATGCTCATCCATTCCTGTCGCCACAGGAAAAATATTAAGATCAAAAATGATGTCTTCTGGTGGAAAATTGACTTCATTAACCAAAATCTCGTAACTACGTTTTGAAATCTCGATACGACGATTATAATTATCTGCCTGTCCCACCTCATCAAAAGCCATGACGACTACGGCAGCGCCGTATCGTTTTATTTTTTTTGCTTGCTCTATAAATTGCGTCTCACCCTCTTTAAGACTTATAGAATTTACTACGCACTTCCCTTGTACGACTTGAAGACCAGCCTCTATAATTTCCCATTTTGAACTGTCTATCATTATAGGAACACGAGAGATGTCTGGCTCTGCAATGACGAGGTTTAAAAACTTAACCATCGCCTCCTTTCCATCAATAAGGCCGTCGTCCATATTGATATCTATGATCTGCGCACCATTTTCTACTTGATCTCTAGCTACAGATAGTGCCTCGTCAAATTTCTGTTCTTTTATAAGCCGCAAAAATTTCTTTGAACCCGCTACATTTGTACGTTCACCCACATTTATAAAATTACTCTCTGGAGTAATTATTAGTGGCTCTAAGCCTGAAAGACGCATATATCTGGGTGTAGTATTCATTATAAGGTTATTGATCGTGGAGTTACTCCTTTTACAAGTTGAGCAATAGCTTTAATATGAGCAGGTGTAGTGCCACAACAACCACCCACTATGTTCACGAGGTTTTTATCGATATATTTTTTAATCTGCGCCGCCATTTGTTCTGGTGTTTCATCATATTCACCAAAGGCATTAGGCAAGCCAGCATTGGGGTGAGCAGAAATCCCGTAGTTAGTGACATTTGCAATAGCCTCTAGATGTGGTTGTAATTGAGAAGCACCTAGCGCACAATTAAAGCCAACACTAAGTAGTGGAATGTGAGAGATAGAAATCAAAAAAGCTTCTGCTGTTTGCCCAGAAAGCGTGCGTCCCGAGGCATCGGTAATCGTACCGCTCACCATAATTGGTATATCTGAGTTGCGTTCTTCCTTTACTTCCTCTATTGCAAAAAGACAAGCTTTTGCATTAAGGGTATCAAACACGGTTTCCACAAGTAACATATCCACACCTCCATCTAGCAAGGCTTCTACTTGTTGTTTATAAGCAACTCTGAGCTCTTCAAAGCTCACTGCACGAAATCCCGGATCATTTACATCTGGAGACATGCTTGCTGTTTTGTTTGTAGGCCCTATACTTCCTGCTATAAATCGTGGTTTGTGCGGTTCTTTTTCTGTAAAAGATTGAGCAACTTCCTTAGCAATTTTCGCGGAAGCGTAATTTAAATCATACACGTACTCCTCCATCTCATAATCTGCCATTGCGATGGTGGTACTTGAGAAGGTGTTAGTCTCCACAATATCTGCTCCGGCTTCAAAATACTTGCGATGCACATCTGCAATCGCAGCAGGCTGCGTGAGTGATAGCATGTCGTTATTCCCTTTTAAAGAGAGGTGAAAATCCTTAAAGCGCTCTCCTCTAAAGTCTTCTTCAGAGAAGTTATATGCTTGAAGCATGGTTCCCATAGCCCCATCAAGAACCAGGATTCTTTCTTCTAATGCGCGTGTGAGTTGGCTTTTCATAATTGATTAAGAGCTTGAAAAATGTCACTTTTAATATCTTCAATATGTTCTAGACCCACAGAAATACGGATTAACCCATCAGTGATTCCCACGGCTTCACGCTCATCTTTTGACAATTTTCCATGGGTTGTACTTGCGGGATGACTTACGATTGTTCTAGTATCTCCCAGATTTGCAGTGAGGGAGCACATTGTGATAGCATCTAGAAAGTCACGCCCTTTTTTTAAACCTCCGTGTATCTCAATAGTCACAATATTTCCACCAGCTTTCATTTGCTTTTGAGCAAGTTCATACTGTGGATGCGATGGTAAAAATGGGTAGCGCACCTGCTTCACTTTAGGGTGAGATTCTAGCGATATAGCAAGCTCGTGCGCGTTTTTACAATGACGCTCCACGCGCACCGCTAGCGTTTCAAGACTTTTTGAAATTGTCCACGCGTTAAATGGAGATAATGCAGGTCCCGTCACTCTTGCAAATCGATATATCGTATCTATTAATTGCGCCCTTCCCACGGTGATTCCTCCCATGGTGCGCCCCTGCCCATCCAGTAATTTTGTAGCAGAATGTATTACAAGGTCTGCTCCATAGTGTATAGGCTGCTGTAAATAAGGTGTTGCAAAACAATTATCTACTATAAATATGAGATTATGCTTTTGCGCAAGCGCTCCTAGACGCTCTAAATCTGCAATTTCTGTAGCAGGATTTGTGGGAGACTCTACGTATATGATTTTTGTGTTAGGCTGTACTTTTGAGGAGATCTCGTTTAGCTCAGTAATATCAAAATAGGTATGAGTAATTCCCCATTTAGGTAGATGTTTTGTAAATAATGTGTGCGTATTCCCAAAAATCGCTCTCGCCGAAAGCACATGATCACCACTATCAAGTAAGGCAGCAAACGTGCTAAAAATAGCACTCATGCCAGTGGCAAAAGTCACGCCTTGCTCTGCTCCCTCTAGCAAACAGATTTTTTCCACCAGCTCTGCACAGTTAGGGTTTGTGTAACGGCTGTAGATGTTACGCTTTTTTTCTTCGGCAAAGGAGGCTCTCATTTCTTCGGCGCTGTCAAATACAAAACTCGAAGTGAGATAAACCGGCGCGGCATGCTCTTGATGCACAGAGCGCTCAAGCTGCGTGCGTATGGCAAGTGTTTCTGGGTGGTGCTTGCTCATTAATTAAGGCTTTGCGTTATCTTAATTATATCACTTAAAACACCTCTTGCCGTTACTGCTTTACCAGCTCCCGCACCTTGAATCACAAGCGGCTGATCTCCATATGAAGCGGTATAAATCTCAAAAACAGCATCTGCTCCTTGTGTCTGACCTAGTGCGGTAAACTTAGACTCTTGGACTAGTTTTACCTCCAGTTCTTGTGTTTTGACATTGAGTTCTCCCACGTGACGTAGCACTTCATGTCTTGAGAGTTTACTTTTACTTTCTGTAAAAATGGTATCAAGTGTTTTTACGCTTTCGCGAAACTGTGTTAAGGTAGTTTTACCATTTAATTCCTTAGGAACTAGAGATTGGATTTTTACATCTCCAAACTCCTTTGCAAGGCCTATCTCTCTACTTAAAATTAATAGCTTGCGAGCAACATCTTTCCCTGAAAGGTCTTCTCTTGCGTCTGGCTCGGTAAGTCCAAGCGCGTCTGCTTCTAATAATATGTCTGAAAAGTCTTTATCTTCTTTAGAAAAATTATTGAACAAGTAACTCAATGATCCAGAAAAGACTCCTCTTATCTTATGGATCTCTTCTCCACTTTCATAGAGGTTTTTAATAGTTTCTATAATTGGCAACCCAGCTCCTACATTTGTTTCGTAACCAAATTTCTTATTATTAAGCGCTAGAGATGCTCTCAACTTTTTATAGAAATCATAGGACAGTGTGTTAGCAACTTTGTTTGCTGTTACAATATGAAAACCATGCTCCACGAGGTCTATGTAATTATTTGCAAAGGTTGCGCTAGCTGTCACATCTACGGCTACAAATTCTTGCTCCTGCGTGTGCTCATTATCGTTTTGTTCTTTTATTGTTTTCGCGAAAGCGTAAATATCATCTAGCGTATAAGGCTGCGCTGCGGTCTCAAAATTAGAACTCCAACCAGAGGTGACGTTATCTTTAAATAGCGCCAACTTAGAGTTTGCAATACAAAAAATGTTGAGCTTTCTATTTGTAGTTTTTTTATTAAAATCTGTGATCTGCGTGATGAGGGTGCTCCCCACATTACCGATCCCAAAGATGACTATATTTATTTGTGACATAACTGTTTTTGAAAAATAGGTTGTACGATAGCAGCGAGCTGCTCGTATTCAATTAAAAAGGCATCGTGACCGTGGATGGAATTTATTTCATGATAGCTAGACGTAATTCCAGTTTCTTGTAGCGCAAGGTGTGTGTCATATATCTCATCTGCTAGAAAAAGTCCGTCGGTATCTATTGCGACAAGATGCACCTTTGCTGTAAGTTGGTTCACTACTTCATTAAAGCTTTGCTTACCCTTTGTGATATCTGCCGTAAGCAATAATTGATTCATTAATTTATAAGAAGCAATAGAAAATCGCTCTGATAATCGCTTACCGTGATGATCTAGCCAACTTTGAATATTATATAAAGAAGCTTCTTTTTTAGTGCGCTTAAATTTTTCTTTAAAAGAGGCAGGCGTGCGATAAAAAGTCATCGCATGAATGCGTGCATCATAGATAGGTTTCTGAGAGTGATTCAATAAACTATCTTGAATATGGCATTGTGCAATCACCCAGTCTGTCGCTTTCCAGTCGGTTGCTATTGGGATAAGATGCTCTGCGAGGTTAGGTCTTTGTGTTGCAAGTTCCCAAGCAATCTGACCACCAAGCGAACCTCCTATAATGGCAAAGATTTTTTTAATATCTAAATTATCAAGTAAGGCAATTTGGACCTTTGCAATATCACTATTAGTAAATGCCCTATAATTAAGCACTAGATGATTTTGATTATTATCATAACCATTCCCAGGAATATCCATCGCAAGTATGGTATAGCAACTTGTATCAATTGCTTTATCTACACCAATCAAATCACTCCACCAACCGTTTTCTCCAGTTACAGAAGAGTTTCCCGTAAGTGCATGATTTACTAGCACGACAGGCGCTGTACCTAATGGCTCACCAAATAATTGATACGTGACATGTAAATGACACGTGTATCCCGAGTGTGTTTTAAAATCTTGTAAATCAATGTGTAAAAGCATAGCCTATCTATAAGTTAAAAAAGGGAGTCCCTATGAACAGGGGACTCCCGCACTAATTAATTAACTAAGATTAATTACACTAAGACGTTTTTATCTACTCGCGCAAATGCTGCTACGAGATCTTCTTTTAAATCTGCTATATCCTCAAGACCTACAGAAAGACGTATTAAATCTTTAGTCACGCCTGTGCTTACTTGATCATCATCACTAAGCTGTTGATGTGTTGTACTTGCAGGGTGAATTATAAGCGATTTACTATCTCCTATATTTGCTAGCAGTGAGAAAAGTTTAGTTTCATTTGAGATTGTCTTTGCACTCTCAAAACCTCCTTTTACACCAAAGGTCACAATCCCGCTCTGTCCTTTAGGCAGGTATTGTTTTGCAAGGTCGTTGTACTTACTAGAAGCAAGACCTGGATAGTTTACCCATGCCACCTCATCACGAGTTTGTAACCACTCTGCAAGTTCAAGCGCATTTTTTGAGTGCTTCTGCAACCTAAGTTCTAGTGTTTCTAGACCTTGTAAGATTTGGAATGCATTAAACGGACTTAAGGCAGCGCCATGATCACGCAATCCTTCTATACGCACCTTAGCAATAAACGATGCTTCCTTAATTACATCCCAATAAACTAAGCCATGATATCCAGCAGATGGCTCCGTAAATTCTGGAAACTTACCATTACTCCAGTCAAATTTTCCAGCATCTATAATAACTCCACCTAATGCGGTTCCATTACCATTTATGTATTTTGTAAGTGAGTGAATCACGATATCTGCACCGTGCTCGATTGGGTTGAGTAATGCTGGTGTTGCTACGGTGTTATCTACAATGAAAGGGACTTTGTGCGCTTTCGCGAAAGCGGAAATACCTTTTAAATCTAACACGTCAAGCTTAGGATTACCTAATGACTCTACAAAGAAAGCTCTCGTATTTTCTTGTGCTGCCTTCTCAAAATTTTCAGGATCTGAAGGATCTACAAATGTGGTTGTAATCCCAAAACGTGGTAATGTCACGCTCAAAAGATTCCATGTGCCTCCGTAAAGACTACTAGAAGCTACAATGTGATCTCCCTGCTTTAGTAACGTAAGTAAAGTCGTGTTAATGGCCGCAGTTCCTGAGGCAGTCACGACAGCTGCTAGTCCGCCCTCTATGTCTGTAAGGCGTTTTTCCAGCACGTCATTTGTAGGGTTATTGAGACGTGTGTAAATAAAACCTGGCTCAGACAGGTTAAATAGGTTTGCTGCATGGTCTGCATCTTTAAAAACATAAGCCGTGCTCTGGTAGATAGGCACCGCTCGAGTCCCTCCATTTGCTGCATAATCGTGTCCTGCGTGCAACGCTTTGGTTGCCAATTTTTGTGTACTCATTTTTCTCTTTTTTGTCCCAGTACTACTAGGATTAATTTTAGCCATTCACTTCGTGTGAACGGATTAAAAACAAAAGCCAAATATTTCCAATGCGAATCCTTATCTCAAGGTCGAGGAAATGTTTAAAGAAAAATATTATAAGAAAAAACATAAGCGCATACCCGTGAGGTACTTGCTCGATGTTATCTATCCTCAAGTTTCGGTAATGAGCGATTCTTGGGTAGAATGTAGCACCTTCTTTCTAAGTGAAAGGGTTGCTAAGGCTTCATAGGGTCATTCCCTCAGCCTTTCTTGATAACATTTATTCTGTTCATTATTGCGCTTTCGCGAAAATCTGAACTGTCATTGAACTTTGTGAGCACAAATATTGTAAAAACAAATCTACAAAAACAAACTTTTTAGAATATTTTTCTAAAAAGTTTTATTAAAATCACTATTTCAGTAAAATATTCCGCTCAAATTATTTTTACAGTATAATATTCTAATTAAGATAATGAGACGTTGAAATTTACTCTTTAAATTTTCACAAAACAATAACATAACCCTACTAAATTGGTAGGATAATGGATTGTTTATATTATTAAAGTTTCTTTACCTTTGTGCCATAATTACGAGGACAGATTTGACTGCTTGCAACCTCAATAAAAAATGGCTAAAATCAAACATAAGACTTTAACGTTTCTTATGTTATGTTTCTACCCAGCATACGTCAAATCTACTTCTTGACAAAAAATTAAAAAATGGCTTACTTATTTACCTCAGAATCTGTTTCTGAAGGACACCCAGATAAAGTTGCAGATCAGATTTCTGATGCGCTTATTGATAATTTTCTCGCTTTTGATCCGCAATCTAAAGTTGCTTGCGAGACCCTAGTTACCACTGGACAAGTAGTACTTGCTGGTGAAGTACGATCTAGTGCTTACTTAGATGTTCAAAAAATCGCTCGTGAAACCATTAATAAAATAGGTTACACTAAAGGTGAATATATGTTTGACGGTAACTCTTGTGGTGTATTATCTGCCATACACGAGCAGTCCGACGATATTAACCGTGGTGTAGATCGCGACTCAAAAGAAGAGCAAGGAGCAGGAGATCAAGGAATGATGTTTGGTTATGCTACAAAGGAGACAGAAAACTTTATGCCACTGGCACTTGAGCTTTCTCATAAATTACTTATTGAACTAGGTAACCTACGTCGTGAAGACGACGAGATTACTTATTTACGTCCAGACGCAAAAGCGCAGGTGACTATAGAATATAGTGATGAAAACGTACCTCAACGTATCGATGCTATTGTAGTTTCTACACAGCATGATGATTTTGATGAGGACGAAGCTATGCTAGGTCGCATACGTGGAGATATTCAAGATATTTTAATACCTCGCGTAGTAGGTTTATTACCAGAAAATATTGCAAATCTTTTTAATGATGATATTAAGTATCACATTAACCCAACAGGAAAGTTTGTAATAGGTGGACCTCACGGAGATACAGGTCTTACAGGTCGTAAGATTATTGTAGATACTTATGGTGGTAAAGGAGCTCACGGAGGTGGAGCTTTTTCTGGAAAAGATCCATCAAAAGTAGATCGCTCTGCTGCTTATGCTACACGTCACATTGCAAAAAACCTTGTTGCTGCAGGCGTTGCAGACGAGATTCTTGTGCAGGTTTCTTATGCTATTGGTGTTGTAGAGCCTATGGGAATCTTTGTAGACACGTACGGTACTTCTAAAGTAAACTTATCTGATGGTGAGATTGCAAAGAAAGTTACTGCACTATTTGACATGAGACCAGCTGCTATTGAAAGTAGATTAAAACTACGTTCTCCTATGTACAGCGAGACTGCTGCCTACGGACACATGGGGCGTACAAATGAAGTAGTTACAAAAACCTTCAAGAGCTTTGACGGCAAAGAAAAGAATATCGAAGTAGAATTATTTACTTGGGAAAAACTTGATTATGTAGAGAAAGTAAAAGAAGCTTTCAATATATAATTCACTTATATACGTATTAAAAAGGGAGCCTAATGGCTCCCTTTTTTTTGGTTTATACATTATCATTGCGACAGCTTTATGATTACTCCTATGCGCTCACTGTTATGTGATTTCTCGGCAGGCTCGAAATGACAGAAGTGTTGTTACTCAAATACGATTTTATCTACTTCAATTTCAAAATCTGTAGCAGCTTTTGTGTTTGAGATAAGTCCTAGACGTATAATATCTGCAAGATCTTCTTTACCTGGATGACCTTCCAAAGGTTCACCAAGTCTATATGTTCCAAAATCTGAAAGATTGTAAGTGACAGTTTTCCACTCGCCTTCTGTTATCGGTAAATTGATTTTATAATTGGGTCTCCAGAATCTTTTATACTTATTGAGCGTAAGCCCAAAGTCTTGTCCTATAGATTTATATCGCACAGTCACGGTTGTATAACTTGACAAATCATAAGATTGATAAGGAGTGCGCAGCGAGGCAAAACCTCCATTATTCTCGAGACTTACGCTTCCGCGAAAGATGATACTTTCGCTAGTTTGCTCAATGCTACCTGTAGATAATCCTCCCATAACACCATCCAAGACGACAAACCAGTCATCACAGGTGTTGCAAGAAGTTCCAAAATCAAAAGAGAGCGGTGTCGTGTTCATAGTAGTTGTGATCAGTAAGGCTAAGAGATATTTCATAGCTTTTTTCTTTAAAGTTACGCTTTCGCGAAAGCGTGAACCTTATACTTACCACATTTTTAACACTAACTCGCTACTGACAATTTTTTCTTAAAACGACGATCAATAACAAATTGAACCACAAAAAGAAGTAAAAATATAAAACGAGAAAGACTAGGCATGGAGATCGCTACAACACCTGCAATAACCCAAACAATCATCACATTAAGACCTCTAGCTCTGTACCAGCGGTAACGTAACCTTGTAAAACCTGAGAGTTGCTTTTCTGAGTGAAAGACATAACGCAACATCACTATATTAAAAAACCCTATCACACTAAGGTTAATACAGTAAAATATGAAAGGGCCAGCTTGGTCAAAGCCATTTATATACATCGCTGTTGAGAATGGTAAAATTACGATAGCAAGTAGAAAAAAGATATTTATCCAAAGTAATCTACCAGAAATCACACTTACATAACGCATTAATTTTATGTGACCCATCCAGTAGAGTGCACTAACCATAAAACTCACAAAAAGCCCTATAAAATCAGGTATTCTAGCCGACAGAACACTACGGAAGGGTTGTGTATTAATCTCACTTATAGTAGGAACACCCACCTCTAGAATGAGCAGCGTCATTACTATAGAAAATACAGCGTCTGAGAAATTGATTACTCTTGACTTATCATATGTTTCTTTAATCATCATCCTAAAATAATAATAAAAAATAAAAACGACCTCTTTTTACAGAGGTCGTTATGCAATATCTACTTAGCAATTAGCTCATTATAGATTATATTTTACTGTAAACATCGCTATTCTAGGTTGTACAAAATACTCTGTATTTGAAATTTGAAAATCATTCACATTGTTACTTGAAATGGTATCCACATTTAAGAGGTTTGTAGCCTGTATACGGAACTCCCACTGACTATCTGGCTTCTGGTAATACAAGTTTGCTTCTAGAAAAGAATACATATTATCAATCTCTGTACTATCATCATTATCATCATAATTATAAAGACTCCAGTCTGCACCTAATGTAAAACCTTTACCGAAATTCCACTCTGCGTTTGCAAAAGGTCTGTTTGTAAAGAAGGTTCTATCTGTCACGCCATTATCTGAGTTTGTACTTGTAAAGTTGTAACCTATTTCAAAATTTGGCGCTTCTTTAAAATTTGTCTCTGCACTTGCTCTATAATTCTGTGTTAGGTTTTTTGTGTTTCTATCTTCACCGTTGATAATGTTATTAAGATCACTATAGCTTCCATTTGCACTCACGTTAAGTTTCCACTTCTTAAAACGTTTTGAGAAACGTGCGTTAGCACTTAAGGTCTCATCTGCAAAGTTTGTGTTGTTTACTGGACTAGCTACTTGGTTTATCCCTACAAATGACCCAGAAGTCTTTATAGGATCTACTCTGCGAGAATAATTTACTCCTCCAAAGAGACTCGTAAAGTTGAACATGCTAAAGCTAAAGTAATTGATACTTGCATTGTGATAGATAGCATTTTCTATCTCTCTGTTACCACGATATAAACTATTGTAGTTATTAAATAATAAGCCTTCGGCAAAATTATTTACGTCTGTATACTGCGCTGTCATCTGGTAGTTTGCTCGTAAACTTTTCCCCTGAGAGAAATCTAATACCGTAAATAAGTCTGGCAGTAGTCTCACATCACTATCTTCTGTTGTTGTGCCTAGTTGCTCACTCTTTGTAGTATAATTATGTAATGTTAATCCTGGAGTGATTGTAAAAATTCCCGTTTTAAGTTTATAGTGAAGTCCTACAAACACATCACTAAAGTTAAATGCAACATCATTACCTATAATAGTACCATCTAGTGTCTCGGTAAGATCATCTACCGTTCCTGTTTCTAAAATTTGAAATAGATTAGAATTAAAGTCTTGGCGACTTAAGGTTGTTCCTGCAGTAATATTAATGTTACTCTTTTTATTAAGGATGTAATAGTAATCTAATTTTGCATCTAGCTTATTGGTTTTGATATTTTTGTTTTGATTGATATCAAAAAGACCATTTGCACCAGGCATAAAATCAATAGAGCTTATTTCATTTGTCATATCTGCTGGGTCAGGCGCTGTAAATGGCTTTTGAGAAAGCGTAGCATTATAAAACGGATCTTCATCTTGATACAAATGCTGGATAGTCCCTGAGAATATGTTGTTCTCATCAAGTGTGTAGTACAGATTTACATTCTGATTGATAGAAAACGGCTCGTTCTCCTTATCTTGATCTACCACATCTTCTTGTACGGCTCCATCTCTTGTTACGATACTAGTACCGTCTGAAAATTCTGTTTGCTTGGACTTTTTTACGAGCACATCATAATCAAACTGCAAGTTTGCGTTAGGCTTATATACAGAACTCAGTTTTGCCATACCTAACTGATTGCGCTGATCTGTACTCTCATTGAAACCTTGTGTAAATCCCTGATTGATAAATGTATTTAAAGAGTTATTCACAAAGTTTGTCTTGTTATCTGAAAGTAACGCAAGACCACTTATATCCCATTTCGGGTTAATAGTATATGTAAAGTTGGCCGCTGCAAAACCCGTTTCAATCTCGTTTGCGCGATTATTTTGAGTGGTAAGAAAACCTAGACCACCATCACTTACATTAAAAGAAGTCCCACCTCGCTGATTAAAGTTTCTAAAACCCCCAGTAAAATTAAAGTAGTCTCTAAAGGTAAATGGCACCTCTCCCGTATTATTGAAATCTGTGATAATATTAATACTCCCTTTAGGGCTATAGTAAAATAGTTTTGCTTTACCTAAATATCTAAACTTCTCTCCATCACCAGCACCTGCTGTAAGATCTCCAAACCAGAAATTTGTTTTACCTTCCTTAAGACGTATATTAATCGCGACGTTATCTTGATCATTACCTAGACCTCGCATTTGAGAGACCTCATTATAGTTTTTAAGAACCTCAACCTTTTTAAGTGCATCTGCAGGGATGTTTTTTGTAGCAAGTTTAGAGTCTCCATCAAAAAAATCTTTCCCCTCAATCATCACCTTAGAAACAACCTTTCCTTCTACCTCTATCTCACCATCATCATTAACCTCTATCCCAGGGAGCTTTTTGAGAACGTCACCTAGTTTTTTCTCATTTCCATTTGTAAAACTATCCGTGTTATAAACAATGGTATCACCTTTAATGGTAACAGGCATCTCATATACCAACTCCACATTATCTAGCTGATTAGGATCTTCCTTTAACGTAAAGTCTTTAGTAATATCTTGGGCATCTTGAGCAACGTTTATTTCTTCATTTACAGATTGCAATCCCAAGTAACTCACTTTAATATCATAGGTAATTCCTGTAGTAAGGTCAAGGCGGTAGCGTCCTGATGCATCGGTAATACCATAAGATTCTAATGTACCTTCGGCTTTATTTGTAGCGATAATGTTTGCTAGTTCAAGTGGCGACCCTATAGAGTCTTTTACAACACCTCTAAGCGTTATAGACTGAGCAAAGAGCGTCAAGGGTAATGCTAGAAGCATTACCAATGTAATTTTTTTTAGTATCATTTGGGTTGGTTGGATTAGTCACACCTGTTATCAAGAGATATCAGGTATGATTATTATATTGATTGATGTTATTGTTTGCTCGGTTTCATTTTTAGATAAGCTTTATATAAACTTCAACAAACTGGAAGCTTACTTAGTTTATTAAAAACGTCTTCCTCCTTGCTGCCCTCTTCTATTACCTCCACCAAAACGTTCTGCCATTTCTTTTGCCTTTTCCTCAACGATGGCTTGGTATTCCTCTCTACTCACTTCTTTACCTTTTACAGGCGGCTCGATAGCAATAGGCTCCTGAGGATTAAGCACCACTTTAGTACAAAGGATGGTCGTATTGTTTGTGCTTAACTCTAAAATGAGTCCCGGTAAACCACCAAACTCATCTGGTCCGTGACTCGCAGGGATCATAGGTGTATACCAGGCAACTATAGTTTCTGTCTTAGGCTCCTCTTCTGCTATTTCAATGTCGCTTGATGTACTAGCAGTAGCTGTACTATCTTCTTTTTTCTCACGACCTCTCTGCCCTTGTCTCGCTCCTCTTCCCATGCGGCTCCACATATTCTGCTCGATATTTCTAGTCGCTACCGCTTTAAAAACTGGATATTGCCCTATTACCTTGCTCTCTTTTACGAGCTCCCAGTTTAAATTATTTAGGGTGTCTTTTACTAAGAAAATCTTACCCATCATATCATTTTCACGAGCATAGTCATTTGTTGCACGGTTAGAGTAGATACCTCCTTGTGTAAAACCTCCTCCAAAACCACGTCCACCTCCACCTTGTCCAGGCGCTTGAAGTTGTTCTTCTTCCTTATAGTAGGACTCGTCTTTATTAAAGCTCAGTGTATATTCCTTTTCTAAGAAATTTTTCATGCGCTCTGCAATCTGCTTTTTACGAGCTTCCGTCAGTTGCTGTCCACCACGATTAAAGCGCGACATATCTATCGTAGTTTTAGTTTGGTAAGTTGCAACACCTTCTATTTTCTGTGCTTGAACAGCTGTACCTACTGTAAGTGTCACAAATGCAATGCACAACCACTGGGATGTTTTAAGAGTCATATTTCTAATTATTTATACTTTAGACTTTTAAAGTACCGCATAGTTTGACGGGTATTCAAATTTTAAGAAAATTTTAAGAACTCTAGTTCCGTATGATCTCTGTGGTTGTAAACACACGACTTCCATTTTTCCCTCTTTTACCTCCGTGACGCTCCATCATTTCGTCCATTTTTTCTTCTTGAATCTTATTAAACTCATCTTGAGCAACCACTTTACCTTTTTCTGGTAAAGCTATTTGCACTTCCTTTTTTGGGTTCAATACTACTTTTGTACACATAAGTGAGAATTTACCATCACTCACTTCTAGTATTAAGCCTGGTAATCCCCAGTACTCATCTGGACCATGATTTACAGGTATATCTAGCGTGTACCATGCGGTGATTGTTCTCGTCTTTGTAACAGATTCTTCCTCCTCTCCGGTCTCTTCATTAAAAGATGGCTGCTCATATTCTTCTGAGATGGTAGCTTTAAAACAAGTGTATACTCCTATGTTCTTAATTTCCTTTTCTAGTATCCATTTTAGTTTAGGCAGTGAGTCGTTCACTAAAAACTCCTTCCCCATAATCTCGCTTTCCTTTATTAGTTTTTGCTCTGTTGTATTGTGATACGTTATGCCTTTGGTTCCAGAAACTGAGACTGTAATCCCATTAGTAGATGGCGCAGGAGCAGCGAGGCTTTCTTCTTGTTGGTAGGTAGATTCTGCACCCACAAAAGCAAGTGTATACTCTTGCTGAAACTGTTTTTTCATCTGAGCTTGTAGTTGCTTTTGTATTTCGGCGGTCATTCCATTGTTCTTATCATCGTCCATTTTAAAGTCAAAAGATCGTTGCGATTGATAGGTTGCTACTCCTGAGAGTTGTTGTGAGTACGCTTTCGCGAAAGCAAAAACTGTAACTAGCATGGTAATAATAAGTGATTTCATAATTGATTGCTTTTTGATTGACATGATTTATTGATGATTCAAATATCTGAAAATAAACAAGATACTAACGTTAACTACCGTTAACGAGTGTTAACCAATTTGCTTAAGAGCTCCTTATAAAGCATCTTTGAATTATGGAAGACAAGAGATACACTTATATTATATACTTTATCGTTACCGTGATTACACTGACGCTAGCAATCCAATTATATTGGAACTACAAAAACTATGAGGCTGGAAAAGTGCAGCTTGTGCGTGATGTGCAAATAGGTCTTGATCTAGCAGTAGACCAATATTATGAGGAGCTAGCTGCACAAAATACCATAGGTATTTTCTCAAAGTATGAAAAAGGTACAGGGGATTACCTCGACACAGATGGGTTTAAAGATTTTCTTAGAAAGAAAACGGATAGCAGTGTTATAAGCATTGAACATATACAGATAGAAAACAATCTGGACAGCTTAGGTTTTCTAACGATAGAAGGTGCTCATCCAGAAAAAATAGATTCTATAATACAGAGCCAGCAACAACAAGCACTCACCAAGCACTTTGAAAAAAATAATGCCAACACCTCTACGCTTGTCATCAATGGAGGCTCAAATAAAGACACATTAAAAAACAACAGTAATAGGTTGCAGCGATTCTTTGCAAAGCAACGCCTTAAAACAGATAGTATCGCTAAATATGACACACTTGCTTCTGGAGAATTGAGGTTGCGCGATAGAAAAAACGCTCTAGAAACACTTTCATCAAAAATCGTTATATCATTTAACGATGATACCATTGATATAAAAAAATTAGATACACTTGTAAAAGAGCAATTACTGACATTAGGAATAGATCGCACAGCACACAGTCTCACATATAGCCCAAAAGGAGACACCATCTCACGCCCCATTCCAGGGGTTTCCACACAACTCAGCCCAACCTATGATTTTAATGTGGTTGCAAATTCAAAATTGCTCCCTGCAGAAAGTATACTCTCTCTAGGTTTTAATGATATTACCACCATTATCTTAAAACGTAACCTAGCAGGTATATTACTTTCATTTATACTAATTGCAGCTGTAATTGCTAGCCTTCTCTACCTTCTCAAAATTATACGAGAACAAAAACAACTCGCCGAAATTAAAAATGATTTTATAAGTAATATCACGCACGAGTTTAAAACACCCATAGCCACCATAAGTGCAGCAATTGAGGGGATACAGCATTTTAACAAAGAAAACGACAAGGAAAAAACAGAAAAATACCTCGCCATGTCTACCACACAGTTAGGCAAGCTCAATACTATGGTAGAGCGCATACTAGACACCGCTACACTCGATAAGAATGATTTATCGTTACAAAAAGAGCGTTGTAACCTAGTGGAAGTGCTTGAACATCTGATTAAAAAATATAAAGAAATTGCACCTGAGATTCCTATAACACTTAAGAGTACAACGTCTTCCATATGGGCTACTGTAGATATTTTTCATCTAGAAAATGCCATAGATAATCTTGTAGATAATGCTACTAAATATGGTAAACCACCAATAGTAATAGCTATAACAAACAGCAATAACACTATCCATCTGTCAATTACAGATGCTGGCACATCACTTACTAAGGATCAGGCGGCTCAATTATTTGAGAAGTTTTACCGTGTTCCTAAGGGAAACACCCATGATGTAAAAGGTTTTGGGATAGGACTTTACTACACCAAAACTATTATTGAAAAACACGGAGGCGCTATTGAAGTTCTCACTACTCCTCAAACCTCATTTAAAATTACAATCCCAGATGGCAATGACTAAACCTTATATTTTGCTCGTAGAGGATGAGCCAGCACTTGGACTCATTGTAAAGGAAAGTCTGGAGAGTCGTGGCTTTAATGTGACACTCTGTATAGATGGTGTGCAAGCCATGAATCAATACCAAATTAAAAAACCAGACATATTAGTTCTTGATGTCATGATGCCAAAAAAAGATGGGTTTACCGTGGCAAAAGAGGTTCGTGAACAAGATGATGAGATTCCTATAATCTTCCTCACCGCAAAGTCACAAACTGCAGATGTGGTTGAGGGATTTAGTATAGGTGGTAATGATTATCTCAAAAAACCTTTCAGTGTAGAAGAACTTATTGTGAGGATTCAAAATTTACTGCAACGAAAAACATTACAGCAAAAGGCAGAAGCTATTACCATCGGTAATTATCATTTTGATTTTACAAGGCAAGAATTACGCTTTCGCGAAGGCGTACAAAAGTTAACCCACAGGGAGGCTCATTTACTATTTCATCTTCATAAAAATCGTAATGCCGTTCTAGACCGATCACTAATTCTTAAAAAATTATGGGGTGATGATGACTTCTTTTCTGCGAGAAGTATGGACGTCTTTATATCAAAACTTAGAAAAAAGCTGAAAGAGGACAGTACTATAGAAATCGTAAACGTAAGAGGATTTGGCTATAAGCTCATCTGCTAATGTGAAGGCTTTGCTTGAAACATATTTACTAGAAAGAAAGTTCCAATCTTACGTGCTCTAAACTTTGCCATCTCTGCAAGTTCGCCTTCATATAACTCATCTACCGTTTGTACCCAATGATTGAGCCACACACCAAAGTGTTGCTCATTTATAGTGTAGTCTTCATCTCTATCTACACGTTTGTGCGTTTGTAAAGGTCTTCCCGTAAAGATCTTTTTAAAGAACAAATTGCCTTCCCAAAAGTCTGTGAGATGCTCAAAGTGATGTGGCCAGTCTGTAATCTGTTTATTAAAAATAGGCCCCAAATAAACATCACCACGTATGCGACCATAAAAAGTGGTTACAAGTGTATATACATCTTCTCTATTTTCAATCTCTTTTTTCACCTTACAAAGGTATTAACTATAACGGCTAGATTTTTGTACTTTGCTCATTAATGCACAAACTGATTTACATATTACTATTGCTTGCCACCATCACGGTAACTAGCCAAAATTACACTTTAGAAAAGGTTAATGAGGTGACACTCGAGGCAGATACTTTTATAGGAGTTGATACTTTTAATACTTTGTATCATATTAAAGATGATGTTTTATATAAAGACGATATTAATGACGGTTATCAATTCACTGCACTACAGCTAGGTGCCATCACTTCGGTTGATATTCTTAATCCTCTTAAAATAAGTGTGTTTTATGAAGCTACAAATACCGCAGTAATACTAGACAATACATTGAGTGAGATTACCCGCATTAATTTTTCTGCCATAGATGATTTTAGAAACATAAGTCATGTTGCGACAAATGGTGATAGACGTTTATGGGTATTTAATACAGACCTACAACAACTTGAGATTTTTGACTGGAATACAGATCAAATAACCACACAATTCCCACCTATGCCAGTCAATGCTACGACACTATCAACTAATTTTAATTTTGCGTGGGTAGTAAATGAAATAGGGTTGTTTCATTACAATAACTACGGTAGCTTTTTAAGTAAAACAGCCTTACAAGATATCACGCTCATTTCTCAAAGCAAAGGCGCTGTTATCTTGCTATCACAGGGCAAATTACACTACAAACCAAAAGAATCCAACGATTTTATTGCATTAAATACTCCAGATTTTACCATCAAACAACTTTCGTTGAATGGCGAAATCCTGTATCTTTACACCGGTCAAAAGTTAGCTGCTTTCCGACTAAAACTTCCTAAAAAACCTTAACATGCACATTGCAATTGCCGGTAACATCGGAGCAGGTAAAACTACCTTAACTAAACTTTTATCTAAACACTTTAACTGGACTCCACAATATGAAGATGTTGTAGATAATCCATATCTAGATGATTTTTATAATGAGATGGAACGCTGGTCTTTCAATCTTCAGATTTACTTTTTAAACAGTCGTTTTAGACAACTACTAGATATAAAAGATAGCGACAAAACGATTATTCAAGATCGTACTATTTATGAAGATGCATTCATCTTTGCTCCTAACCTTCATGCGATGGGTCTTCTTACTAATCGTGATTACAATAACTACAAGTCTCTTTTTGACTTGATGGAAAGTGTAGTAGATGCACCAGACTTGATGATTTATTTACGTAGCTCTATTCCTAACCTAGTATCACAAATACATAAGAGAGGGAGAGATTATGAAAATTCTATCTCTATCGACTATTTAAGTCGACTTAATGAGCGTTATGAAGCTTGGATACATGGTTATAAAAAAGGAAAGCTTCTCATTATCGATGTAGATGATATTAACTTTGTAGATAATCCAGAAGACTTAGGGGATATTATTAATAGAATAGATGCTGAGTTAAACGGTCTTTTCTAGAGTTAAAACAACATTACTACTTACTTAATTTCAGCTATTTACACATAGAAATGTATTTCTTTACATCTGTAAAAAGCTTTTCTAATTGAATAAAATACTCTAGTTTTGCGCCTTGAAAAACTAACAAATATTATGAAAAATCTTAAATTTATTTTAGTCCTTGCTATTTCTGTAATGGCTATTTCTTGTGGTAATGATGATGACGGTACACCAGCAGGACCTACGCTTACTCCAGCACTTCTTGAAGGAACATATAACTTCACATTTTTTGAAAGTGAGGAGGTAATAGAACAGCAAGTAACAGGAGGGACGGCTACGACAACTATCACTGAGGTAGGTGACACCTTTGGATCATCAAACATCGTTTTTAACGCAAACGGAACTTACACTACTAGCTTCCAATACCGTTTAACAACAACTACTCAATTAGAAAACAACGACCCAGTAGAAGAAACTGAAATTATTGTCGATTCTGATACAGGTAGTTATACTGTAAACGATACAGATCAAACAATAACTTTTGACGGTGGTAACACAGGAGATGTGACTTTATTTAACAATAGCCAATTGAGAATAGAATTTATGGATGTAGACGTAAGTACAGATAGAACATCTACAACAAATCAAGAATTTCGTTTTGAAAGACAGTAGTCACAAAGCAACTTAATAATACACAAAAACGGCTACTTGATTCAAGTAGCCGTTTTTTTATGCTTTTACGATATAAGTCCTATTGATCTTGCGTGCTCCTCTGCAAAGGAGCTTTTTTCTACTAGTACAGCAGGAGTAGTCTCATACTGACTCAAAACACTTTTTACTCTAAGCACCTTTTTCTTGTGCTTTACACTACGTAAATACACAGCTATTATTTGCTCTGGGTATTCCTTAGCCACTTCTAGATAAATATCTACATCATGCTCTCCACTATCACCTATAAGTACAAACTTAAGCTTAGGATAAGCATTTAGTATATTTCTAATCTCATGCTGCTTATGAGGTTTTTCTGGTTTTGGTGTTTTTTCAAAAGGACCGCGTAAATCTCTCAATAATATAGGCCCTTTAGGAAACTTTTGATTCCTTACAAAAGACTCGAGGTAACTATATAAATTCCATGGACTGTTACTCACGTAAAACATAGGATTTGCATCTTGTCCAGACTTCCCTCCGTGTAATTTTCTATAGAGTTGTGGCGCTCCCTCCAGCGAAGTGCGCTTCCCCACATTTTTAAAGAATGTATTTATAATCACTCTCCACTTAAGCAATGAGGCGACACCGGTGTGTAAAATGGTATCATCTATATCACTTATCACCCCATAAGAAGCTGTCTCTGCTGGAATGAGCATCTCAATAGGAAATCTATTTTCTCCTAACACGGTAATTCCCTTTTGCACATCGTCAAAACTAATCACCATTTGTAGCCAACCTTCATCATTTGCCAGTGCCCCTAGTCCATCAACCTTTTCATCAATTTTAAAATATCCTTCGGCATCTGTCGTGGTGTAAAATGATCTATTATCTGGCAGTGTTACCTTTAATTTTGTGTGTCTTAACTCATCACTAGCAAATTGCTTGTACGCATTTTTTAGTGCAGAAAGAAAGCTGGTTTTCTTGAGATCTACTCCCTCGTGCTCGAGGGCTCTGCCTATTAAATATAAATGATTTGATGATCCGTACGACTGGTAGCCATCTATTTGTATAGGATCAGACTTTGATGAAAAAAACATAGTTTGGTGGTTTTTATTAAAATTACGCTTTCGTACTTCGACAGGCTCAGTATAAACTTCAGCACACTGAAAGCGTAAATTAAACAGCTCATAAAAAAGGCGTACGCATAAGATGGTACGCCTTTTATAAAATGTGGCTTAGTATGTACTATAGTGATGTAATATCTTTTACCTCTCCTCTTGCAGGATAATCCTTTTTCATAATAAAATCAATTCCTCCTAAAAGATCGTCAAACTGTGGTCTTGCAAACGGCATAGATTGCACTGATGAGAAGAAAAGTGTACCATCTGGCTTTATTAAAAACAGTCCAGGCTCTGTAAAGTAGTCTGGCTCCTTATCTGAAATTGCTTTAGAAATATACAGCCCGTACTCTCTAGCTTTTTCTAATGATAAGTTATAACCAATAGGAAGTGATGGAACGTCCCAATCTTCTCCTGCTATTTTTGCACGCTTTTCTGTATCTCCACTTATCGCAACTACATTAATTCCTCGCTCTGTAAATTTATCTAGTTGTGACGCTAGATCCTCAAGCTGTGCTTTACATACAGGGCAATGCAAGCCTCTATAAAAAATAATGAGCGTAAAATTTTCTGAATTTTGCTCACTCAATTTCCAATTAGTATCATTTATTAAAGGCACTTCTAGCGAAGGCACTTTAGTTTTAGGTAGTATCATAATCTTGTTTTTTATAAAAATACCCGAGATGAAGGTTAAAGTATATTAATATGACAATAAAGGTTTGTTAAGAAATCACATTACACACACCATTATACCTCCATACCAATTAGTTATAAAAAAAGCGAGCCTAATTGGCTCGCTTTAGTTTTGAATTACTTGAATGTTAGTTTATTATTTCCTTTTCATAATCATCCATTTGCTGTTTAACCTGAGCTTCTGTACCCATAAATTCCTTTTTGGTCGTACTCACCTCCCCATTATCATCCGTAATAATGGTGACCGTTCCTACAAATTGTCCATTTTGTTCTGCCATGGAGAAGCGAACTTCTTTTTTTACTTCCCTAGATTCTTTTATCCGACCATCTTGAGTAATCTCAATAACGGCACCATCCGGAGCAGTGATTGCGAGTCCTTCGTCACCATGACTACCTAATATGGGAGCAATCACTAAACCTATTAAACATGTAAGTTTTATTAATATATTCATAGAAGGTCCAGATGTATCTTTGAAAGGATCTCCTACCGTATCACCAGTTACCGCAGCCTTATGTGCATCTGAGCCTTTAAAAGTTATCTCACCATTTATTTCTACTCCTGCTTCAAATGATTTTTTTGCGTTATCCCATGCGCCTCCAGCATTGTTTTGGAATATTGCCCATAACACGCCACTTACGGTTACTCCCGCCATATATCCTCCTAGCATCTCTGCAATCGCTTTATGCTCCATCCCAAATAACATAGGTAAAAAAGCTATTACTAATGGAAAACCTATAGTAAGTACTCCAGGAAGCATCATTTCCTTGAGTGACGCTTTTGTAGAAATAGCCACACATTTATCATACTCAGGTTTTCCAGTACCTTCCATGATACCCGGAATCTCTCTAAACTGTCTGCGTACTTCCTCCACCATTTCCATGGCTGCTTTACCCACCGCATTCATGGCAAGGGCAGAGAATACTACGGGTACCATACCACCCACAAATAACATTGCAAGAACAGGTGCTTTAAAAATATTAATACCATCTATATCTGTAAAAGTTACATAGGCCGCAAAAAGCGCTAGTGAAGTTAATGCTGCAGATGCTATTGCAAACCCTTTACCTGTAGCCGCCGTTGTATTACCCACAGAATCTAAAACATCTGTTCGCTCACGTACAATAGGCTCTTGCTCACTCATCTCTGCAATCCCTCCGGCGTTATCAGATATAGGTCCAAAGGCATCTATTGCTAGTTGCATTGCCGTCGTTGCCATCATGGCAGAAGCTGCTAGTGCTACTCCATAAAATCCTGCAAATGCATATGACGCCCAGATGGCAGCTGCAAATAGCAGTACGGAAGGAAACGTAGAAATCATTCCTGTTGCAAGACCTGCAATGATATTTGTACCTGCCCCAGTGCTTGATTGTTGCACTATCTTAAGGATAGGTGACTTACCTAACCCTGTGTAATACTCCGTCACAGATGATATCACCGCTCCTACAACTAATCCTACGATTGTTGCATAAAAGACACGCATAGATGAGATCTCTTGAATTCCTTCTCCAAAAAATTCCATTTGCATAGTTTCAGGTAGCATCCACTTACAAAGTGCAAAACACGCAATAGCAACGAGCACTATAGAAGTCCAGTTACCTATGTTGAGCGCACCCATGACCTCAGACTCCTTTGCATCGTTACTTTTAATTTTCACCAGCATGGTACCTATAATAGAAATGATGATTCCTACACCTGCAATTGCCATAGGTAATAAAATAGGACCTATTCCTCCGAAGGCATCTGTAATGCTTCCGCCCATATCTTTTATCACATAATTACCAAGAACCATTGCCGCAAGCACTGTAGCAACATAAGAACCAAATAAATCTGCTCCCATACCGGCAACATCTCCTACGTTATCTCCCACATTATCTGCTATAGTCGCTGGATTACGTGGGTCATCTTCTGGTATACCTGCTTCGACTTTACCTACAAGATCTGCACCTACATCTGCCGCTTTGGTATAAATACCTCCACCTACACGCGCAAATAAAGCGATAGACTCAGCTCCCAGTGAGAAGCCTGCTAACGTTTCAAGAACTACCGTCATATCTGTCGTGTTAGTCCACACGCCACCCATGAAGAAGTGAAAGAAAAAGATAAAGAAAGCCGTAAGACCCAATACTGCCAATCCTGCAACTCCTAGTCCCATCACAGTACCTCCACCAAAGGAGATTTTAAGTGCATTAGGTAAACTAGTTCTTGCAGCCTGCGTAGTACGCACGTTTGTTTTTGTGGCTATTTTCATCCCTATATTTCCTGCAAAAGCAGAAAAAACAGCACCACATATAAATGCGATTACAATGAGCCAGTGTGTAGTGGGAACTACAAATGATACAATTGCAAGTAAGACACTTACAATAATTACAAAAATGGTGAGGAGCTTGTATTCTGCATTAAGAAAGGCAAGCGCACCTTCGTAGATGTGATCAGAAATCTCTTTCATCTTACCGTCTCCGGCGTCTTGTTTCATTACCCAAGATTTTTTTACGAGCATGTAGATCAACCCGAGTAATGCTAGTGCGATAGGCACATAAATCATTATTGATTCCATATATTATTAGGTGTTTTTACAAGGGATTCTTAAATAAATCCTTAAAATATTTAACAACTACTAATGTAGGAAATAAGATAGAACAAAAAAAGCAGCCTTTAGGCTGCTTTTTTTGACTAATTCTTTATTATGAAAAAGTATCTATTTGATAGTAACTTCTTCTACAGGAACATCAGAT
This sequence comes from Dokdonia sp. Asnod3-C12, assembly GCF_045063975.1. Taxonomy (NCBI): domain Bacteria; kingdom Pseudomonadati; phylum Bacteroidota; class Flavobacteriia; order Flavobacteriales; family Flavobacteriaceae; genus Dokdonia; species Dokdonia sp. Asnod3-C12. Next base: position 2,006,279 of record NZ_JBEFNY010000003.1, on the reverse strand, counting down.
TCTTCGTAACGTTCGATACATTTTTGAATAATTGCTTTCGCTTCATGAACATCTCCCCATCCACCTACGTCTACTTTCTTATCTTCAAGATCTTTATATACTTGAAAGAAGTGCTCAATCTCTTTTATTAAGTGTGGGTTACAGTCAGAAAGATCTGTAAGCTTACTAGCAGAAGGATCACTTACTGGGACACAGATTACTTTTTCATCTGGTCCTTTTTCATCTGCCATGTGGAATACTCCGATAGGCTTTACTTCAATCACACAACCTGGAAAAGTAGGCTCTGTAACTAATACTAATACATCAAGAGGATCACCATCTAGCGCAAGAGTTTCTGGAATAAAACCATAATCTGCTGGGTACATCATGGAAGAGAAAATCATACGATCGTAACGCATTCTCTTTAATTTAAAATCGTACTCATACTTGTTACGGCTTCCCTTAGGAATCTCTACTAATACGTCAAATGTTGTTACTTTATCTGCTGTCATAATATATTATATTTCAAATCTCTCGTATTTAAATACATGAGAAATGTGTCAATTAGTTCACAATTTCCTAAGCTTACACTTTATTAAACAACTGCATAACAACCATTTACTTTAAAACATATTTCTTAAGGCGTGCAAAAATACGCTGAAATAGCGATTTAGCCAAATTATGATGCGTTAAGATTAGGTTATGGCTTCAAAAAAGACATGCTTTTAAAAATGCTAACAAGCTATCCCACAAGAAGTATCCCGTTAAAAATAAAACCCAAAACTCCCTGTCACTCCTATCTTCCTCGCATCTGGAACAGAATTATAATTTCCTCTAAAGTTAAGGTCAATACGGAACACCTTAAAAATGTTACCCACTCCTACACTATACTCATAATATGGCTCTACAGATGGAGCTACCATGCTCGGAGTTATTGCTGTAATAGGTTGTCCTTCTTCAAATAGTAAACTCTCAAACGCTGGACGGTTTAAGTCTATATTCCCTTGAGAGATATTTCCTATCACACCACGCACGCTTACAATCTCACGTAGATTCAAATTTTTAAGCAATGGAATACGATTAAAAATACGCCCTCCAAAGTTATGTTCTAGCTGTAATGAGGCATACTCATCTGTTGTAAACTCATAAAAATTAAGCTGGCTAAAGGTATTGAAGATTGAAAACAGCGACTGGTTACCCGGTACTGGACTTAATAACGCTAACGGCACCTCATCAAATGTTTTACCTATTTCTGTCGATGCTGTTAAAGTACCTAGACCCCCTATACGTATTGCCTTTCTTGCAGAAAACTGTACTTTATCATAAGCAAAGTCGCTATCAAGTGTCCCTTCTAGTCCACGTGTATAGCTCGCATAAAAACTAGGGAACCACTCATTAGTCACCCTACGCTCTACTCCAAATCCTGAAGTTTTCTTTCCTGGCTCCCAGATAGTGGTAAGGACCACTTCTGCTTGTTTCAACTCTCCTGTAGTGGTAGTTTGCGTGTTATCTGTAAAATAATCTAGGCTAAAGGTTTCTGAAGCCGACTCTAAAGTTCTCACAGAAAAGTCTGCTCTTACTTGGAGGTTACGCACGATCTCTACTTCTGCTGCAATATTTGCTAGCTTGATTGAGGTAAGCTTATCATTTGTCGCAGTATTTACTAGTGAAGATGATGCAAGATTTCTCCCTAACACATCTCGAGACGTAGTAAGACTCGCTCCTATTTGCTCCACATCTTGTCTATATCCACCAGAGACAATAAACCTACTTTTCTTGTCTAGTAGCCATTTTCCTGAGATTCCAAATTTTCCTTTTTTGTCCTTAAATCCGTAGGCTAGAAATCCTTCTAATCTCCATGGATCATTCTGTGAGAAATAAGTTCTGCCTCCCGTGCGCACACGTAATCCCTCTACCTCATTAAATCCAAAGGTTGAGAATATAGGACCGTAATCAAAGTTTAAACTTGGGATTTCATAGTATCCAGATGCAAGAATAGAACCTAGGTTGTAAAGATTTTTAAATTTCTTTACCGTTTTTAAGGTGTCAAGCATCTTATAAACTCCTAGCTCATCTTTACTAAGTGCCTCTTTTCTATTTTCTTGCCAGAACTCATCACTACGATTAAAAACATCTTTATCATAGTTATACACCTGTCTGTCGTAAAAGTCCTTTTCTAGCTTGTTGTCAAAGCTGTGATTATCATATAACGTAGTACGCTTACCGTACATACCTCTGGACTCCTCTTTTTCGCGCAAAGCGAAATCAGATAAAAAGTAATCTCTTGAAAGTAAGAAGGTGCTATCATTTACGATATCAAATTCTTGCTCCATGTAAATCTCTTTTACCCAGTTTACATTTGCACTTTTAGAAAGCTGCATATTGATTTCCTTAATAGCCCATGTAGAGTCATTAACCCAGAAATCTCCTTTAAAGGTCAGTTCGTTTTTACGTCTAGGGTAGTAGATAATGTTATAACACCACTTATTATTGATGTAAGCACTATCTGCAAGTACATAGTTATAGGTTTGGATACCTGTACGAGAAATTGGACTTGTAAAACTCTTGTCAAAAAACTGTAGGTAGTTATCATAGATATCATAATCACTGTATAAACTTTTTACAAAACCTATGATAGTTTGATTCTCACTAAAACCACTATTCTTGTTCCCCTCTAGAATCTCCTTTTCCTTATTAATCTCATTATCCCCATATACTTTTGAAAATGCTTCGTTTACAAAAATAGGTAGGTAAGTTTTTCCAGTAATACGGCTTGTGTCTGTCTGCTCGAAGATAAACTCCATCCCTCTAAAGATGCGGCTATTGATAAGCGAGCTATCAATAGTGTTAAGATCAAACTCTAGCTTTTCATACTTATCATAAGCATACTGCTTGTACTGTCTCAATCCGTTCTGACGCTTGTTTGCCCATATTTTACGTAGTATATCTACCGCTGGGTTATTTTTCTTATCTGTTTTTCCTGTAAATATGACTACCTCGTCTAGTGCTCCTGCCTCCTCTTCTAGCGTTACTTTCATCTCATAATTCACCTTCTCACTTAGGTCAACTACCTTATTTGAAAATCCTATAAAAGAAAATCGCACTTGATCCCAGGTCTGGTCAGACTCTAGATAAAAACGTCCATCTTCATTAGTTATCGTACCCTCGTTAGACCCTACAAATATGACATTTACAAAAGGTAGACCGTTACCATCTGCGTCAAAAATCTCACCACTCACTTTGGTTTGACCAAATAAACTTGCTACACAAAACACGCTAGCAATAATGAGAAAAAAATTATATTTCATACTAAATAATCTGTGAGGATAGCCTAAAAATTGGGGACACCATCGGTTTATAATTGTGTAATATCGATTCTTTGACAGTACATCTACCACAACCTTACTCAAGGATGTAATAAATTAAAAAATCCCTTCCGGTTATGAAAGGGATTAAATCTTATTCCGCTTTCGCGAAAATATTATTTATACATCACCTTTCTAACCGCATTTACCACGTCGTCGCTGTTAGGCAACCACTCTTTAAGTAATACTGGTGAGTAAGGCGCAGGTGTATCTGCTGTATTTATACGTTGTATAGGAGCATCTAAATGATCAAAACAATGCGCTTGTACTTGATATGTAATTTCTGTTGAAACATTCCCAAAAGGCCAAGCCTCTTCAAGAATCACAAGTCTGTTTGTTTTTCTTACAGACTCAAAAATAGCTTCTTTATCTAAAGGTCTTACCGTACGTAAATCAATAATCTCACAAGAAATCCCTTCCTCTGCAAGTTGATCTGCCGCTTTGTAGGCTTCCTTAATAATCTTTCCAAAAGAAACGATAGTTACATCTTTCCCTTCACGTTTAATATCTGCAACACCTATAGGTAATACATATTCTCCATCAGGCACTTCTCCTTTATCACCATACATCTGCTCAGACTCCATGAAAATCACAGGATCGTTATCACGTATTGCTGCTTTTAAAAGTCCTTTTGCATCATAAGGATTAGATGGCACTACTACTTTAAGACCTGGCGTATTTGCAAACCAGTTTTCAAAAGCTTGAGAGTGTGTTGCTCCTAGTTGCCCTGCAGATCCTGTAGGACCACGGAAAACTATAGGACAAGGAAACTGACCACCAGACATTTGTCTGATTTTGGCAGCGTTGTTTATAATTTGATCAATACCTACTAATGAGAAGTTGAAGGTCATGTACTCAATAATAGGTCGTAATCCTGTCATTGTGCTACCTACACCTATTCCTCCAAAACCAAGCTCTGCAATAGGAGTATCAATAACTCTATCTGCTCCAAACTCGTCTAGCATTCCTTTTGAGGCTTTATAAGCTCCATTATATTCTGCTACCTCTTCACCCATTAAATAAACAGATTCATCACGGCGCATTTCTTCGCTCATTGCCTCACAAATGGCTTCTCTAAACTGGATTGTTCTCATAGTATATAAACCGCTCTGGCGGAAATTTAATCAAGGCTTCTCCTAACACTGAAAATTACCTTATTAATATTGTCTTCTTTTAACAATCACAAAAATAAGCAATTCCAAAACCTCAATAAATTACATTTTTGTAAAATTTTACTATGCACGCACAGTAAATTATACTTTTTTATGTTATTTTTGTTACGAAAACGAAATAGTTTAGGATTACGCTTTCGCGAAAGCGTACCTTTATATAAAATATAAATTCTATGAAAATATTAGTGTGCATCAGTCACGTACCTGATACGACATCAAAAATTAACTTCACAGACGGAGATACAAAATTTGATACTAACGGTGTTCAATTTGTAATCAACCCAAACGATGAGTTTGGATTGACACGTGCTATGTGGTTTAAAGAAAAACAAGGAGCCTCTGTAGACGTGATTAACGTAGGAGGACCAGAAACAGAACCTACATTGCGTAAAGCACTTGCAATAGGAGCAGATACTGCAATCCGTGTGAATGTGGAAGCAAAAGATGGTTTTCAAGTAGCAAAGGAACTTGCAAAAGTTGTTCAAGATGGAGGGTATGACCTAGTAATTGCAGGTCGTGAATCTATTGATTACAACGGCGGTATGGTACCTGGAATGCTTGCTGGACTTACAGGAGCAAACTTTGTAAATACATGTATCTCACTAGATGTAGACGGGACAACTGCTACTGCTACTAGAGAAATAGATGGCGGAAAAGAAACTGTAAAGACTTCGCTTCCTCTTGTAATAGGAGGTCAAAAAGGTCTTGTAGAAGAAAGCGACCTACGTATTCCTAACATGAGAGGAATCATGATGGCACGTAAAAAGCCTTTAAACGTAGTAGAACCTTCTGGCGCTGAAACCGAAACAAATGCTGTTTCTTTTGAAAAGCCTGCACCTAAAGGAGCTGTTAAACTTGTAGAAACAGTAGACGAGTTAATCGACCTGTTACACAACGAAGCAAAAGCTATCTAATTTACGTAGGTAACTTTTTAATCTAATAATAATAATACCGAATAGTTGAACCACGTGTTCGCCTCTTTGGAAATTCTTATAAATATGTCAGTTTTAGTATATACAGAATCAGAAAACGGAGTGTTTAAGAAAGCTTCTTTAGAAGTTGCTTCTTATGCAAAAGGAATTGCAGATATGATGGGAACATCTGTAACTGCAGTTGCCGTAAATGGTGGAGATACTGCACCATTAGGAACTTACGGAGTAGATAAAGTTCTTAACATAAAAGACGCGAAGCTAGATGCATTTAATGCTGCAGCTTACGCAAAAGGAATCGCAGCCGCTGCAAAGGCAGAAGGTGCTCAAGTAGTAGTACTTACACAGAGTGCAAATGCTAAGTATCTTGCACCTCTTCTAGCGGTAGCGCTAGAGGCAGGATATGCATCAAATGTAGTATCACTCCCAGAAAGTGCTTCTCCATTTACAGTAAAGCGTACAGCTTTTACAAACAAGGCTTTTAGCCACACAGAAATAACTACAACAATAAAAATTGTAGGACTTGGGCAAAACGCTTATGGTCTTAAAGAAGCTTCTGGAGCAGCAGCAACAGAAGACTTTTCTCCAGAGCTTGGAGATTTTGGTGTAGAAGTACAGTCTGTAGATAAAGCAACAGATAAAGTATCTATTGCAGATGCAGAGGTTGTAGTATCGGCAGGTCGTGGTCTTAAAGGACCAGAAAACTGGGGAATGATAGAAGAAATGGCAGATATTCTTGGAGCAGCAACAGCTTGTTCTAAGCCTGTGTCAGATCTAGGATGGAGACCTCATGGTGAGCACGTAGGACAAACTGGTAAGCCAGTAGCGTCTAACTTGTATATCGCTATAGGTATCTCTGGAGCTATACAGCACCTTGCAGGGATTAACTCTTCTAAAGTAAAAGTAGTAATCAACAACGATCCAGAAGCTCCTTTCTTTAAGGCTGCAGATTATGGAATCGTAGGAGATGCTTTTGAAGTTGTTCCAGAACTTAATGAGAAATTAAGAGCATTTAAAGCTGCAAATTCTTAAGAAAAAATTTCCGTATTAACGAATAAAGAAAAAGCGCCTTTTATGCAAAAGGCGCTTTTTTTTATTTGATGTTTTGTCCTAATATAGATCTGCACATCTACAGTTATCTCTAAACTTTAGATTATAAGTAAGTAGTAATTCATGAGATCCAAAAGAGTAACTAGACAAGGCCGAAGTATTGTACTCATAAGCATAACCGATACTAAACTCATCTGTTATATTAAACGATCCTATAGCTCCTAATGCATCTTTATGTCTATAGGTGGCACCAAGCCAAAATCTATCCTCTAAGAGCGCATTAAGCGTCACATCTACAGATACTGGAGCACCATTTGTCATTTTAACCATAAAAGTAGGCTTTAAAGTCAACCACGGACTAACTTCGTGTACAATACCTCCATTTACAAAATAGTTTACTCTTTCTAATGAACTATAAAAAGGACTTTTATTTCTATCGTGATTTTTAAGGCGAGGTATAGCAAAACCCAAATACCATGATTCTCCATCAAGAAATACACCTGCTCCTACGTTAAAATTCCAACTATTTAATTTATCATTAAAAAAGACATCTTGAATAATTTCAGGATCACTAAGTAGATCTTGATCTATATTATAATGGCTTGTTCCTGCTTTTAAACCAAATGATAATAATGTAGTATACGAGGTTCTAATAGTATATGAAAGATCTGCATAAATGTGTGCAGAGTTTTCGTATCCCAGCTTATCATTAACGAATGAGATACCTCCTCCTAAGTTTTTTTCTGAGATAGGTGCGTGTATGGATGCAAACTGAGTAACAGGAGCACCTTTTACACCAACCCACTGACTCCTATGTAAAGCCATTATATTAATAGTCTCCTTAGTTCCTGCATAAGCAGGATTAACAACTATTGTGTTGTACATATACTGGCTAAACTGCGGAAGTTGTTGCCCATATGACTTTCCTAACCCTAAAAGGAGTAGAAAACTAATCATTATAAGCTTTAAATTGAGTTTCATTTTCTTTTATATTATTCTGATCCTAAATAAATGTAGCCTTGTATAGGTGACAAGTCACTATTATTTAAAGAAACGATATAGTAATATGTCCCAGAAGGAAGCCTATTTGCATTTCCAAATGACGCATTTGGCGACTCTCCGCTCCAGTTATTCTCATAATTTTGTGCTTCATACACCAGATTACCCCATCTATTAAAAATTTGTACGTCAATCGAAAAATTACAATCGCCTTGATATATTAGAGCTACTTCAAAGAAATCATTATTGCCATCAAAATTAGGAGTAACGACTTTAGAGATTTTTACATTTTCTTTACTGCTACAATCAGGAGGGACTATACAGCCATCATTAATTGACACATTAAAGATTTGAGTCAAGCTACAATCTCCACTTATAATCTCATAAACAAGAGAGTATTCACCTAAAGGAGTTTGAGAAGGTTGTATTGCTCCATTCTCAATAATAAATTCTTCAGGAATCGTCCAAGTTCCATTTGTATTAGAAATCAAGGAATCTAAAAGAATACCAGTATCTTCAATACAATATGATAAGTTTGAAAACTCGATTTCATCTTCATTAGACACATTAATCAATTGAGTGGTTACTAGTCCATTTCCACACAAATCTTCGACCTCCCATGTTCTTATTATGGTATAATTATCCGGGTTTGCAGACTGATCTGATGTCTCACTATAATTAACATTCACTTTCCCACCACAGTTATCTTCAAAAATTAATTCCGGAACACTTGGTATATCACCACAAAGCACATCAACAATAGGTTCATAATCAGAAATTAGTACTGGTGCTATTTCATCGTTAACAAAAATGAGCTGAACAACCTCCAAAAAATTACCACAAGCGTCAGTCACAAGATAAGTACGCTCGATAGTCTCTCCACAAGTATTCCCATCAGAAACATCACCCTCAAATGTAACTGTAGGAGTACTACAATTATCGGCAGCATCTGTCACCACACTAATATCGGGCATAGGAACTTCTTCAATACATGAGAATTCCATAGAATCCGGATCTGAGGCTGTAGGCGCTATTGTATCATTAATAATGATACGCTGAGTGACAACTTTAGAATTATTACAAGCGTCCGATACAAGATAAGTACGCTCGATAGTCTCGCCACAAGAATTACCATCAGAAACATCTTCAATAAAAGAAACGGTAGGAGTACTGCAATTATCGGCAGCATCCGTCACCACACTAATATCAGGCATAGGAACATCTGAAGCACAAGAAACTTCAATAAGAGCTGGATCTGAAGCTGTAGGTGCTACTGTATCATTAATAATAATACGCTGAGTGACAACTATAGAATTATTACAAGCGTCAGTCACAAGATAAGTACGCTCAATAGTCTCGCCACAGGTATCTCCATTAGAAACATCTTCAATAAAAGAAACTGTAGGAGCACTGCAATTATCGGCAGCATCCGTTACCACACTAATATCTGGCATAGGAACATCTGCAACACATGAGAATCCCATAGGAGCTGGATCTGAGGCTGTAGGCGCAATCGTATCGTTAATAGTGATAAGCTGAGTGACAACCATAGAATTATCACAAATGTCAGTTACACTGTAAGTCCTCCTAATTGCCCCTCCACAAGAATTGCCATCAAAGACATCTTCAATAAAAGAAACCGTAGGAGCACTACAATTATCCGCTGCATCTGTCACCACACTAATATCGGGCATAGGAACTTCTTCAATACATGAGAATTCCATCGGAGCTGGATCTGAGGCTGTAGGCGCAATCGTATCATTAATGGTGATAAGCTGAGTGACAACTATAGAATTATCACAAGTGTCAGTTACACTGTAAATCCTCCTAATTGCCCCTCCACAAGAATTTCCATCAAAGACATCTTCAATAAAAGAAACCGTAGGAGCACTACAATTATCCGCTGCATCTATCACCACACTAATATCGGGCATAGGAACTTCTGCTGCACAGGAAACTTCAATAAAAGCTGGGTCTGAGGCTGTAGGCGCTATTGTATCATTAATAATGATACGCTGAGTGACAACTAGAGAATTATTACAAGCGTCAGATACAAGATAAGTACGCTCGATAGTCTCGCCACAAGAATTACCATCAGAAACATCTTCAATAAAAGAAACGGTAGGAGTACTGCAATTATCGGCAGCATCCGTCACCACACTAATATCAGGCATAGGAACATCTGAAGCACAAGAAACTTCAATAAGAGCTGGATCTGAAGCTGTAGGTGCTACTGTATCATTAATAATAATACGCTGAGTGACAACTAGATAATTATTACAAGCGTCAGTCACAAGATAAGTACGCTCAATTGTCTCTCCACAGGTGTTTCCATTAGAAACATCTTCAATAAAAGAAACTGTAGGAGCACTGCAATTATCGGCAGCATCCGTCACCACACTAATATCTGGCATAGGAATATCTGCAACACATGAAACTTCAATAGGAACTGGATTTGAGGCTGTAGGTGCTATCGTATCATTAATAATAATAAACTGAGTGACAACTATAGAATTATCACAATCGTCCGATACAAGATAAGTACGCTCAATTGTCTCTCCACAGGTATTTCCATTAGAAACATCTTCAATAAAAGAAACTGTAGGAGCGCTACAATTATCGGCAGCATCTGCCACCACACTAATATCAGGCATAGGAATATCTGCAGCACATGAAACTTCAATAGGAGAAGGATCTGAAGCTGTTGGGTTAATTGTGTCGTTTATAATAATTTGCTGAGTAACAATTATTGAATTATCACAATCGTCCGATACAAGATAAGTACGCTCAATTGTCTCTCCACAGGTATTTCCATTAGAAACATCTTCAATAAAAGAAACTGTAGGAGCGCTACAATTATCGGCAGCATCTGTCACCACACTAATATCAGGCATAGGAACATCTGCAGCACATGAAACTTCAGCAGAAGCAGGATCTGAAGCTGTTGGGTTAATTGTGTCGTTTATAATAATTTGCTGAGTAACAATTATTGAATTATCACAAGCATCGGTGACGCTATAAGTTCGAGAAATGGTCTCTGCACAAGTATTGCCATCAGAAACATCTTCAACAAACTCCACCACGGGAACACTACAATTATCAGCCTCATCTATTACAACAGCAATATTAGGTACAGGAACATCTGTAATACAAGAAACCTCGATGGGTGCAGGATTTGATGCCGTAGGAGCAATTGTATCGTTTATAATAATTTGCTGAGTAACAATTATTGAATTATCACAAGCATCGGTTACACTGTAAGTTCGCGTTATAGTCTCTCCACAAATATTACCATCAGAAACATCTTCAACAAAAGCTACCACAGGAACACTACAGTTATCAGCCTCATCTATTACAACAGCAATATTAGGAGTCGGAACATCTGCAATACAAGATACCTCAATAGGAGCTGGATTTGATGCCGTAGGGTTAATCTCATCATTTATAATAATAAGCTGAGTTACTTCAATTGAATTATCACAAGCATCGGTTACACTATAAGTTCTCGTTATGGTCTCTCCACAATTATTTCCATCTGAGACATCACCCTCGAAATTTACAGTGGGAGCACTACAATTATCCGCAGCATCTGTTACGACAGTAACATCAGGCATAGGAATATCTTCTATACAGGCAACCTGAATAGGAGCTGGATTTGAGGCTGTAGGATCAACCTCGTCGTTGATCGTAATTTGTTGAGTAACAATTATGGTATTATCACAAGCATCGGTTACACTATAGGTTCGCGTAATTACCTCCGCACAATTAGCATTATCAGAATTATCTTCTACAAAAGCTACTACGGGAGTGCTACAATTATCTGCAGCATCTGTTACGACAGTAGCATCAGGCACAGGAATATCTTCTATACATGAAACCTGAATAGGAGCTGGATTTGAGGCTGTAGGATTAATTATATCGTTTATAATAATTTGCTGAGTAACAATTATTGAATTATCACAAGCATCGGTGACGCTGTAAGTTCGCGTTATAGTCTCTCCACAAGTATTGCCATCAGAAACATCTTCAACAAACTCCACCACGGGAACACTACAATTATCTAAGGCATCTATTACAACAGCAATATTAGGTACAGGAACATCTGCAACACAAGAAACCTCGATGGGTGCAGGATTTGATGCTGTAGGGTCTATTATATCGTTTATAATAATTTGCTGAGTAACAATTATTGAATTATCACAAGCATCGGTTACACTGTAAGTTCGCGTTATAGTCTCTCCACAAGTATTTCCATCAGAAACATCTTCAACAAAAGCTACCACAGGAACACTACAGTTATCAGCCTCATCTATTACAACAGCAATATTAGGAGTCGGAACATCTGCAATACAAGAAACCTCAATAGGAGCTGGATTTGATGCTGTAGGATCAACATCATCATTTACAACAATAAGCTGAGTCACTTCAATAGAATTATTACAAGCGTCGGTTACACTGTACGTACGTGTTATAGTCTCTCCACAAGTATTTCCATCAGATTCATCTTTAACAAACGCTACAAAGGGAACACTGCAGTTATCAGCTTCATCAATAACAACAGCAATATTAGGTGTAGGAACATCTTCAATACAAGAAACCTCAATAGTAGCTGGATTTGATGCTGTAGGATCAACATCATCATTTACAACAATGTTCTGAGTGACGTCGATAAAGTTTCCACATCTATCGGTAACACGGTAGGTTCTTACTACATTCTGAGTACAATCATTATTCGACACTTCTGACACAAAGGTCACTGTAGGCACCCCACAATTATCGGCCTCATCGACTACTACATTTACATCTATTAGAGGTACATCTGCAATACATGAAACCTCGATATTAGGGGGATTTGAAGCAGTAGGCAAATCGTTATCCACAACAGAGATTGTATGTTCAACAGTAATAAAATTACCACATCCATCAGTTATGCTATAGGTTCTAACCACAGTTTCAAAACAATCAATACTAATAACTTCTGAAACAAAAGCGACAACAGGACTACTGCAATTGTCATTTGCATCAGTCACTACCGATATATCAACAGGGGGAATATCATCGTTACAACCAACAATAGTAGTAGATGGGTTTGAAGCCGTGGGTAAAATTGTATCTGAACCTCCACAAGCAAATGCACAATTAGTAACAGAACAATCTGCATTTAAAACGCTTATCACCTGAGTAAAAACACTTTGATTTCCACAGTTATCTGCAACTGTCCATGTTCGAGTTATTTCATAATCATCTATACCATTAACATTTGTATCTTCCTCATTAAAAGAAATCATCAAGTCAACAGAACAATTATCAATAAAATCCAAGGTTGGTACTTCAGGGATACTATTACAGTTTACTGTAAGAGTTTCATCAAATGGTGTATTTAATAATGGAGCTTCCGTATCATCAAAAATCAGCTCCTGTTCCACGTCTACATAATTTCCACAGAAATCAGTCACACGATACGTTCTTGTTATTACCTGAGGGCAGGTACCATTGGAAAAATCAGACACAAAAGAAACTGTAGGAGTACCACAATTATCTAAGGCATCTATAACTACAGTACCATTTGGAGATGGAATTCCCGCATCACAAGAAACAATAATAGGCGCAGGATTTGAGGCTGTAGGATCAATTGTATCATTTATAACAATAAGCTGAGTTACTTCAATTGAGTTATTACAAGCGTCGGTTACACTATAAGTTCTCGTTATGATCTCTCCACAAGTATTACCATCTGAGACATCACTCTCAAAATTTACCGTAGGAGAACTACAATTATCTGCAGCATCTGATACGACAGTAACATCAGGCAAAGGAACATCTTCTATACATGAAACCTCAATAGGAGCTGGATTTGATGCCGTAGGATTAACCTCGTCGTTGATAGTAATTTGTTGAGTAACAATTATGGTGTTATCACAAGCATCCGTCACACTATAAGTTCGTATAATTACCTCCGCACAATTAGCATTATCAGAATTATCTTCTACAAAAGCTACTACAGGAGTGGTACAATTATCTGCAGCATCTGTTACGACAGTAACATCAGGCATAGGAATATCTGCAGCACACGACACTTCAATAGGAGCAGGATTTGAGGCTGTAGGATTAATTGTATCGTTTATAATAATTTGCTGAATAACAATTATTGAATTATCACAAGCATCAGTTACACTATAAGTTCGAATTATCGTCTCTCCACAAGTATTTCCATCAGAAACATCTTCAATAAATTCTACCACAGGAACACTACAATTATCTGTAGCATCTGTTACAACAGCAACATCAGGCAAAGGAACATCCCCAACACATGAAACCTCAATAGGAGCAGGATTTGAAGCTGTAGGATCTATTGTATCGTTTATAATAATTTGCTGAGTAACAATTATTGAATTATCACAAGCATCGGTTACACTGTAAGTTCGAGTTATAGTCTCTCCACAAGTCTTACCATCAGAAATGTCTTCAACAAATTCCACAACGGGAACACTACAATTATCATCCTCATCTATTACAACAGCAATATTAGGTACAGGAACATCTGCAATACAAGATACCTCGATGGGCGCAGGATTTGATGCCGTAGGGTCAATTGTATCGTTTATAATAATTTGCTGAGTAACAACTATTGAATTATCACAAGCATCGGTTACACTGTAAGTTCGTGTTATAGTTTCTCCACAAGTATTTCCATCAGAAACATCTTCAACAAAAGCTACAACGGGAACACTACAGTTATCAGCCTCGTCTATTACAACAGCGATATTAGGCGTAGGTATATCTTCAACACATGAAACCTCAATAGGAGCAGGATTTGACGCTGTAGGATCAACTGTATCATTTACAACAATAAGCTGGATAACTTCAATAGAATTATTACAAGCGTCGGTCACACTGTAAGTTCGTGTAATGGTCTCTCCACAAGTATTACCATCAGAGACATCCCCTTCGTGATTCACCGTAGGAACGCTACAATTATCTGCAGCATCTGTTACAACAGCAACATCTGGCAAAGGAACATCCTCAATACACAAAACCTCAATAGAGGCAGGGTTTGAGGCCGTAGGATTAATCTCGTCATTAATAATTATTTGTTGAGTAATGTCAAAGGTATTACCACAAGCATCCGTTACCACATAAGTTCTCGTAATTACTTCTGCACAAGTAGCATTGTCAGAAACATCATTAACATAAGTCACCGTTACATCACTACAATTATCTGCGGCATCTGTTACGACAGCAATATCAGGCATAGGGACATCTGCTGTACATGAAACCATAATATCCGGAAGATTTGAAGCAGTAGGTAAGGTCGTATCCTGTATCGTAATCAACTGCGTATCGCTTGCGGTAGCCCCACAACCATCTGTAACAGTAAACAATCTAGAAATCACAAGAGGACAAGTACCAGATAGCGTATCTATATAATCTATCTGAACTATAGAAACATCATCACTTACAGCTCCTCCCCCAAGAATAAATTGAGCTTCGGCTAGTATGGTGCTAGATACTGCATATGGAAAGGCTCCTGTAACATCATCAGTCGCACAACCTTCAATAACTATATTTGGTGGAGCAGTAATAATTGGCGGTGCAGTATCATCAACCCCTATAATGACATTATCACTGGAAACACACCCATTTGTATCAGTAACGGTTACAGTATAAACACCACTTGATAGGCCTGTGGCTGTTTGCGTGGTCTGTACAGGCACCGTATCCCAAGAATAAATATAGGGCATTTCGCCACCTGAAACAGTAGCAGTAGCAGTTCCATCACTTGCTCCTGGACATGACTCATTTGTAAAATCGTCTATAGAGACGTCTATTAATTCCGGAAAATTCACAATTGTCTGCTCAAAGGAATCTGTGTTTTCTGCATCAAAAACTGCTAATGAAACAGTAAATGGACCAGAATTTGGGAATACATGAGTAGGAGTTTCTTCAGCACTTGTGGTTCCATCTCCAAAATCCCATAAATATGTATAAGGCGGCAATCCTCCCGAAGTTGTTGACTCAAAATCTATTGTATAATCTCCTGAACAGTTTACAGAAAAATCATAGTTTGCTATAAGTGGCGCAAGAACCGTTATAACCTCTTCATTATAACAACTCGCATTTGTGCAATCACAATCCCGACTTCCATTAGGCTGCCATGACACGTAAAAATCTTCCATGGTAATTTCTGAACCACATGTCCAAGAAAATTGATAAGTATTCAAACTTACATTTACCGGTATTGGAGTATTTTCAAAATAACATTGGTCAATAGTATCTACAAAAAGACCATCTATGTATAAATTGAAGTGAACGTACATGGAGTATCTCGATGCAGCAGTATTTGCCGTAAAATTGATCCATAGGTTTGCATTAACAGGATTACCTGGTTCACAATACCCAGGTCCAAAAGGAATTCCATCCTCACCTGCTAAATAAAAATCATCTAGTGTAAAGTCATTTGATGTACAAGGAGATCCCTCACAGACAACAGTTTGACCGTAAACACCACTAAATAGTATAATGAATAATAGAGATAATACGTACTTCAATGTTTGATGTTATTTAGAACAAGGTTAAGCGAGGCAATTTAACAAAATTTTAAGGGGTCAATATTGCATCAAACTAATTAGATTACCAATATGCACCTTATCGAATATTTACAACTCTTAATCGCATTTTTGCCGCTATTTTCTAAACTTCCGACCTATAAAATAATCTGTACGACCTGCGATGTTAAAAACGTATCGTTTGGTGAATCCTAATTTTGAACCAACAACTTGACATGAAGCACGCTAATTAAAGCTTAAACTCATCTAAATTTCTAAAGAAAACTATTCAGCAGCTTACAACTGGAAGCAGAACCTAAACCAGTAACATCATTACCTATTAAAATGTTTAAATAACTATTTCAATTCAGCAAATAGCATAACAACATATAGTTGTAATCTCTTAAAAAAGCTCTGCTGGTAATAGTAGTTTTTTACGCTTTCGCGAAAGCGGTACCACCCTCCATCATAAATGAGCAGAAATTGCCATTTGTAAGCATCTCGACCGTGACGAACAAAGTGCTAATGACAATGCTAGCAGTATCTTCAATAAGAAAGCGGGTATTTATGAAGTAAAACACGACTAATTAATCAAGAAAACCATCGATTTATTGTCTAAAAAAAGGCTTATCTTATAACGACAAAGCAGCAATCAATCGAAACAAACAACTCACAAACAGAAAGTTAAACCACAAATAACCTACCTTCAAATGAACTACTTAATTTAAAGGACGATGACTTTAATGAATGCATTTATATTAAACTTATAAACTAAAGTAACTTTTCCTATTTTTGCAGCCTATGAGCTTAGTGCGTTTAAATATAAAAGGAATCTCCTACAGCCAGACTCAGAATGGAGCATATGCTTTGATTCTAACGGAGCAAGGAGGAGATCGTAAATTACCTATAGTTATAGGAGCCTTTGAGGCACAATCTATTGCAATTGCTTTAGAAAAAGAAATTAAACCACCTCGCCCTCTTACTCACGACCTATTTAAAAATTTTGCAGATCGCTTCGATGTGGTTATCAAACAAGTGATTATACATAAACTTGTAGATGGCGTTTTTTACTCTAGCATTATTTGCGAGCGTGATAACATTGAAGAAATAGTAGATGCCCGTACTAGTGATGCCATATCGCTAGCCTTACGTTTCCAAGCGCCTATTTTTACGTACAAAAACATTTTAGACAAAGCAGGGATTTTCTTAAAAGGAAATACAAATCCTGAAGAGTTTACAGAAGATGACGAAATCCTAATGGACGAAATCTTATTAGAAGACGAGACATCTTCTAGCGATAGTGACTATAACAAAATGTCGCTTCAAGACTTACACGATAAACTTGATCAAGCAGTAAATAGTGAAGACTATGAAACTGCTGCCCAGTTAAGAGATGAAATCTCAAAACGCAACTAACTTACTTATTATATGCGCAAATTACTACTTACCCTATTGGTATTATTAAGTTCATTTACCGCATTTGCGCAAGAAGCACCTCAAGCCATTATGGATGTGGTTCCTTCTCAAGGGTTTTCTCTTGAGAGCTTTGGACGTGGTGTACTAGGGATGTTTTCTCTTATATTAATTGCCTTTTTATTTAGTAGTAATCGCAAAGCGATAAACTGGAAAACGGTAGCCGTAGGCCTCGCCTTCCAGCTTGTAATTGCTGTTGGAGTTCTCAAAGTTGCTTTTATAGAAAAGATTTTTGACTTCATTGGAGGAATATTTGTAGCCATACTCAACTTTACACTCGCGGGTAGTGACTTCCTTTTTCAAGGACTGGTAAGTGACACCTCTACCTTTGGGTACATATTTGCTTTTCAAGTACTACCTACCATCATATTTTTCTCTGCACTTACTTCTGTAATGTACTATTTCGGGATTATTCAAAAGGTGGTTAAGGCCTTTGGATGGTTATTATCTAAATTATTAGGAATCTCTGGAGCAGAGAGCTTGAGTGTTGCTGGCAATATATTCTTAGGACAAACTGAGGCGCCACTTTTAATAAAAGCATACCTAGAAAAAATGAACAAGTCAGAGATTCTGCTTGTTATGATAGGTGGTATGGCAACAGTAGCAGGAGCTGTTCTTGCGGCATATATAGGATTTCTAGGCGGTGAGGACGAGGCTTTGCGTCTCATATTTGCAAAGCACCTACTTGCGGCCTCTGTAATGGCTGCACCTGGCGCAATTGTAATATCAAAAATACTATATCCTCAAACTGAAGAGGTAAACACAGACGTGAGTGTATCTAATGACAAGATAGGAGCAAACGTTCTTGACGCTATTGCAAATGGTACTACAGAAGGTCTTAGACTTGCCGTAAACGTAGGCGCGATGCTTCTAGTATTTGTAGCTTTTATAGCAATGGCAAACGGCATATTAGGCTGGATAGGAGAAGTAACTACAATAAACGATTGGGTTGCAGCAAACTCTACATACCCTAAGCTTTCACTGGAGGCTATCTTAGGAACCATCTTTGCACCGTTAATGTGGCTTATAGGTGTTGCTAGTGAAGACACCACAATGATGGGACAACTACTTGGAATCAAACTAGCAGCCAGCGAGTTTGTAGGTTATATCCAGCTCGCAGAACTTAAGAATACTGCAAATGCAATTCACCTCAACAATGAAAAGTCTATCATTATGGCGACTTATATGCTTTGTGGCTTTGCAAACTTTGCTTCTATCGGTATTCAGATAGGTGGTATTGGATCTCTAGCTCCTGGACAGCGCACGCAGCTGTCTCGTTTTGGACTAAAGGCTCTTATCGGAGGTTCTATTGCTTCCTTAATTTCGGCTACTATTGCAGGGATGATTATTGGTTAAGAAACCACATCCATCATTGTAAATAATTCATTTTCTTTTCGACTATATAAGTCCGCTTTCGCGAAAGCGTACCCATTCATTGTGCCTTATTCTTAAAATCTTAGCCTCTTAGTTTTAATAAATTAACAGCGGGATTTTAAATATGCCATGAAAATATACTAACTTATAGTGTTAAAAAGACTTCTTGAGAATTCACTTAAACTCATTGCTATGAAAACTATTTACAACGTTACCAAATTAACTTGGGCGAGCATACTACTACTCTTCCCATTATTAATAATGGCTCAAACTGCCACCACGACCATTACCGGATCTATAAATGACCGCGAAACTAAACAAGCTATAAGCGGAGCAACCATCACGCTAGTAGGCACAAACATAAGTACCATCTCAAATACCGAAGGGAATTTTGCTTTAAAAATAATGGAAGCCACAACTAGTCCTTCCCTACTTATTGAAGCCTTAGGATATAAAAACAGCATACAAGATATTACAGATATTGATAGTGATATTGACATACGCCTATCTCCAAAGAGCCTAGACCTAAGCGAGGTGCAAGTTGTGGGATATAAATCTGCTAAAGAGCTTGTAAAAAAAGTCTTTAATAAAAAGAGAGAAAACTACATAGGTGAACCGCTTAAGATGACAGCATTCTATCGAGAGACTATCAAGAAAAGAAACAAAAATGCATCACTAGCCGAGGCTGTTGTCTCTATCCAAAAGGAAGGATACATAAGCAACAAGGAAGACCAAATACGCTTACTTAAATCAAGAAAAAGCACAGATTACGCTAAGCTAGACACTATTGCTTTAAAACTGCAAGGAGGCCCTTTTAGCACTTTGTACGTAGATGTGATGAAGTATCCAGAATACATCTTTACACCAGAAACCATGGAAGCTTATAATTTTAGTTTTGAAACCCCTACAGAGCTCAACGGTAAAGATGTACTAGTAGTGGGCTTTGAGCCAAAACCTAACATTGTAGGACCTTTATATGCCGGCCAACTCTATGTAAGTGCTACATCACTAGCATTGCAAAAAGCAACATTTACACTAGATCTTACAAATGAAATTGAAGTCAATAAAATGTTTGTAAAAAGCAAACCCAATGGCGTTCGAGTAAAAGCTAGAGAGATCTCTTATGAAGTAGATTATCGCGAGAAAAATGGAAAATGGTATTACGGCTATGGAAAAGCAAACTTGTCTTTTGAAGTAAAGAAGCGACGACGACTTTTTAAATCAATTTATACACTCTCTTGTGAGATGGCAATAACAGACTGGAAAGTTACTACTGCCGATGCATTTAGTAAAGATGGAGAGATATCACCATCAATCATCATGGCAGATGAAAATCTAGGATTTGGCGATCCAGAATTTTGGGGAGAATATAATGTGATTGAACCCGAAAGATCTATTGAAGCAGCCATAAAAAAGATAAAACGAAACCTAGAAAAAGATGATAATTATCGCGCTTCTCTAGGAGGTAAATAAAACCTCGTTAATAACTCATAATAAGAATATACACCTTGCGTTGTACAACTAGCAAGGTGTATTTACTTTTATACTCTATAAGAGAGTAAGACTTAATTCGTTTATGGGACATAGCACCTACCTCAATTACACCAACTCTTTTACGAAAAATTACAGCTGCATCTATGAAACAATATCACGACCTCATCAAACATGTACTAGAAAACGGAAATCAAAAAGGTGACCGCACAGGTACAGGAACAAAGAGCGTTTTTGGGTATCAAATGAGATTTGATCTCTCTGAAGGATTCCCAATGGTGACAACTAAGAAATTACATCTCAAATCTATTGTTTACGAACTGTTATGGTTCTTACAAGGAGATACAAACATCAAATATTTACAAGAAAATGGTGTACGTATTTGGAATGAATGGGCAGATGAGAATGGTGATCTTGGTCCAGTTTACGGATACCAATGGCGCAACTGGAATGGTGATGAGATTGACCAAATAAAAGATATTGTAGAAACTCTTAAAACTAATCCTAACAGTCGTAGAATGCTCGTGAGCGCATGGAATCCCTCTGTGATGCCAGATACCTCGGCATCTTTCTCAGAGAATGTTGCAAATGGTAAAGCCGCGCTTCCACCATGTCACGCTTTCTTTCAGTTTTATGTTGCAGATGGAAAGTTGAGTTGCCAGCTATACCAGCGCAGTGCAGATATCTTCTTAGGTGTTCCTTTCAATATAGGTAGCTATGCACTTTTTACAATGATGATGGCACAAGTGTGTGGTTACGAAGCTGGAGAGTTTATACACACCTTTGGAGATGCTCATATTTACTCAAACCACATGGAACAAGTTGAACTTCAACTCTCAAGAGAATTCCGTACTTTGCCTACATTAAAAATTAATCCTGATGTAAAAGATATCTTTGGCTTCACTTTTGATGACTTTACATTAGAAAACTATAATCCGCATCCACATATTAAAGGAGCAGTGGCAATTTAACCCCCAAAATTAACCTACCTATCTAATGAAAAAATTATTATTTGTACTCGCACTTGTAGCCGGAATCACAACGATAAACGCTCAAGAAGGAGTTTACATGAAAAAATCTACCACACTTAGGTTAGATGAAGTTCCTCCTACCTGGCCAGGATGCACAGGATCTATTAGCGAGAAAAACAACTGCCTGAGACAGAAACTCGCTACGCATGTCGTGCGCAATATGAAATTTCCTAGTGATTATCAAAAAGGAGCTCGCGTTGTAGTTGATATGGTTATCAATAAAGAAGGAAAGCCGGTAGTAAATAATGTAACTGGCGGTACGCCTGGAATGCAAAAGGCTGTAAAAACAGCTATCATGACTATACCACAATTAAAACCTGGAAATATAGGTGGAACTCCTAAAGAGAGTAAACTCAAACTTCCTTTCAAATTTTAATATGCGTTACCTCTTATTAAGCTTAGTTTGCGCATGTACATTTCTCTCGCAGAATGTGCATGCACAAATTCAAAAGGACATCTCATTTACAATAGTAGATACTCCGCCTAGATATCCAGGGTGTAAAGGTGCAAATGCCAACTTTCTCAAAGAATGTTTTCGCAACAAAGTAGAAGCCCTTATTACAGATAATTTTGATTTTAAACAATTTGAGGCGCTTCTTCCTAAAGGTAAGCACAGAGTTTTTGTGCAATTCAGGATTTTAGACAACGGTACTTACGACCAGTTATCTGTGCGTACACCGTATACTTCTATAGAAAAAGAAGCTATTAAGGCGCTATCAAATCTACCACGGTTTGAGGGAGCTATCCACAAAGACAAACCAGGAAATGCTTTATTTGCTACAGCATTTACTGTAGTTGTAAATGAAGGTATCATAGCTACGGAAGACGATAAGAATTAAATTTCTTACACCCTTATATATAATAAGGATTTGACCCTGTTTTATCTGTTTGAGTAGCTCTTCTTGCTCATTTAACAAACATTTATTACGTTATTCCTTCTGTCACGGGCTTCTCACAAGCACGGCATGGTAAAAACCCGTAAATTTATATGACTCATAAAAGTCATATGTATGATTGCTATAGAAAACCTTGTCGAATTCTTTATTGAAACTCGAGCACACACAGAGAATATCTGTAAACCACTAGAAATTGAAGATTACGTTGTGCAACCCATTGCAGACGTCTCTCCCCCAAAATGGCACCTAGGCCATACTACTTGGTTTTTTGAAGAATTCATTCTTAAGCATCATAAAAAAGGATACACCCTTTTTAGTGAAGACTTTGCATTCGTATTTAATAGCTACTATGAGAGCGTAGGAAAAAGAGTCGTGCGCACAGATCGCGGCAACCTATCAAGACCAACCGTAGACCAAGTGTATGCATATCGTAAATACGTGACTCAAGCACTCCAAGAGCTTCTTGAAGAAGAAATTACACCTACAGTAAAAA
The DNA here is from genome assembly GCF_045063975.1 of Dokdonia sp. Asnod3-C12. NCBI lineage: Bacteria > Pseudomonadati > Bacteroidota > Flavobacteriia > Flavobacteriales > Flavobacteriaceae > Dokdonia > Dokdonia sp. Asnod3-C12. The sequence goes on along the minus strand of NZ_JBEFNY010000003.1, from coordinate 1,983,481 downwards.
AGCTGCTTACTATTGGCATACACCACGAGAAACAGCATCAAGAATTACTTGTTACAGATATTAAATATATCCTAGGTAACAATCCCCTCACGCCTATTTACGGAGGAGAATTACGCTTTCGCGAAAGCGAAAAAGGAACACAACCAAGCTTTATCGCCATTAAAGAAGGAGTTTATGAGATAGGCCACACTGGAGAAGAGTTTTGCTACGATAATGAATTAGGTCATCATAAAGTCTACTTGCACGATTATCAAATATCAAACAAACTAGTAACCAATGGCGAGTGGATAGCATTTATTGAGGCTGGAGGTTATCAAGAAACACTCTTATGGCACGCCGAAGGCTGGGACTGGGTAAACACTCATGAGATAACTGCTCCCATGTACTGGCATCTAGTAGGTGACGAATGGTATCAATACACTCTCGATAAAGGATTACAAAAAATTAATCCAGATGAGACCCTTGTACATATCTCCTATTATGAAGCTTTTGCTTTTGCACAATGGAAAGGAATGAGATTACCTACAGAATTTGAGTGGGAAGTCGCCAGCTCTCAACTAGACTGGGGTGGTCGCTGGGAATGGACAGAAAGTTCATACTTACCTTACCCTGGTTACACCAAGGAAGAAGGAGCCCTAGGGGAATATAACGGGAAGTTCATGGTTAATCAAAAAGTCTTGAGAGGTGGCTCTGTAGCCACGCCATCTAAACATACAAGACATACATATCGCAATTTCTTTCAGACCGGATTACGCTGGCAATTTACAGGCTTACGCCTCGCCAAATAATATTGAAAGTATTTATAAAAACACACGACATAAACGTCTATGACGACCAAAACTACTACCATCACATCTGCATTTAGTCAAGAAGTAACAGAAGGACTCACCTCCTTCCCAAAGTTTCTTTCCTCAAAATATATCTATGATAAAAAAGGCGATAAGCTTTTTCAAGATATTATGGCAATGCCTACCTATTACCTCACGGACTGTGAGTTTGAAATTTTTGAAACGCATAAGGAAGCGATTTCAAAAGCTTTTACAGATAGCAAAGGTTTTGACCTTATAGAACTGGGCGCTGGAGATGGCAAGAAAACTAAAGTCCTTTTAAAGCACTTAATAGAAAGAGGAGACACCTTTGCATATTTACCTATTGACATTAGCCAGAATGTGCTGGATGGACTTAAAGAAAGTGTAGAAAAAGAAATACCAGACATTATCATAAAACCTCAGCAGGGAACTTATTTTGAAGTCCTTGAAGATGTTGCAGGATACAATGAACGTAAGAAAGTAATCATGGTACTAGGTTCAAACATAGGGAATCTACTTCACCCACAGGCTATAGATTTCCTTACAAATATCCAGAAAGCAATGACCCCAGGAGATTTGCTTTATATGGGGTTTGATCAAAAGAAAAATCCGCAGACTATTCTTGACGCTTATAATGACCCAGAAGGGGTTACCGAGGCGTTTAATAAAAACTTACTGCACCGTATTAATAATGAAATGGATGCAGATTTTAATCCTGATAATTTTAAACACTGGGAAGTTTACGACCCAGAAACTGGTACTGCCAAAAGTTATCTTGTAAGTACAAAAGACCAGTCTGTTACTATAAAATCACTCGACCTTAAGGTAGATTTTACTGCATGGGAAACCATACATACAGAGATTAGTCAGAAATATGATGACAACATTGTAGAGTGGCTAGCAAGTGAGTCTGGACTTGAGATAATCAATGAATTCTCAGACAGCAAAGCCTATTATAAAAACTATTTATTTAAGAAAAAATAACAATGTTATAAGCGCAGAAGTAACTTCTCACATTTATAAAAAAAATTATTATGAAAGCAATTTGGAATAATCAAGTGATAGCAGAAAGTAATGATACCGTTGTAATTGAAAACAATCACTACTTCCCTCATGACGCTATAAAGAAAGAATTTTTTACATCAAGTGAACTGCAGAGCACCTGCCCATGGAAAGGTGTCGCTTCTTATTACACCGTTACTGTAGATGGAAAAGAAAATAAAGACGCCGCTTGGTTTTATCCAGAAGTGAGCGAACTAGCAAAAGGAATTAAAAACCACGTTGCTTTCTGGCGAGGGATACAAGTAGTTGATTAAAACGACTTGTCGAAACAATACACAAAAAGCCATTTCTTAATAAGAAATGGCTTTTTCTATATATTATAATTCAAGAACACTATTTTCTGTAGCGGCATAAGCATTATACTGAAAACGATCTGCTTCTGCTTCATTTACCCACTCACCATCTACTACATAACGAAACTCGTAAGAGCTCTCTGTAGGAATATCAAAAGTTCCTTTAAAAGTTCCATTCTTTAATTTCTTGAGAGATGTAGATGTGTCCCAGTTATTAAAATCACCAGCAACAGCTACAGTACTTGCGTGTGCTGCAGGTATTGCAAATGTAACTTTACAAACAGGTTTTGTTTTTAAAAATTTCTTTGTGACTGCCATAATAAGAGGTTTAAAAATACACCCAAATATAGCAGGATATTTACTTAAAAAACACTAAATCAATAGTTTAACCTTATTTTTACGATATAACAATATTGGGAGCTTTAAAATTAAAAAGCCACAAAGCGAAAACGTTTGCACTTCCTAAAAATATCATAACTGCTTATTGCACATCACAAAATTAATGCTGTATTAATCATAAATTTTACAACCAATCATTGCTTAATGCTACACAAGAGCCAGCAATTTATTGAGATCTTCTTCTGTATTAAAATAGTGAAACCCTACTCGCACACCTTCACCTCGTGCAATAGTTATTATTCCTTCATCCCTTAATCGAGCTACAAGCTGGTCATCTCCTTTAATATTAAAAAACGATCCATGATCTACTCGATCTATAATTTCTTTTGAGATAAGTCCTTTCTCAGCAAATGCTGCTTTTGCTTTACTGTTGATGACTTTTACTTTTTCATCTATGGTTGTCATACCTAGCTGTCGTATTACATCAATGGCAACACCTAAACTTCCATAATTGAGCGTGTCTTGATGACCAGGCTCAAACCTTCCTAAAAAACTACCTTCTTGAGGTTTATATTTCCCTTGTATAGAATTGAAACCTGAGGTTCTAGGAGCTACTCGTTCTGCTACAGATTCTTTAAATAAAAATAGCGCATTGCCGTATCCAGCATTCATCCACTTATACGTGCTACCTCCTATCACATCAAAGGCAGAATTGTCAAAATCAAATACTTCGGTGCCTAGATATTGCGTAGCATCAGCAAAAAATAAGGTGTTGGGATATTTTGACTTTAACTCTCTAAGGAATTCATGATTGATTTTTATACCCGATAACCACTGTACCATGGAAAAGGCAAAAATATCTGGTTGCGCTTTCGCGAAAGCGGTTGCTATCTCCTCCTCAATAGTTCCCGTAATTTTTATATAACTCACGTCAAAGTCACGACTCTCAAAAGGCCAATTTACCGAAGGATAATCTCCTTCTAAAAGGAGTGCTTTTTTATGTGTAGTAATCCCCTCTATAAGCGTATTGAATCCATAAGAAAAATTAGGTACAAGTGCTACTCTGTTTGCTTTACAAGAGAAAAGCTTACCTACCTTTTCTCGTACGCTAGTGAGTACTTTTGCTTGATTTTCTTTAAGAATACTACCCTGTATAAGAAAATCGAGATCATGCTCCTGACGCCACTCCATCACAGGCAGTGATAATAAGCCCGATGCTGCAGTATTGAGATAGGTGTACTGTTTTAAAATAGGAAAGAGTTTTGCAAAATTTTTCATAAGCTATTTACGATTGACGCTCAAAAAGGCTAATTTTATATAACCATCTAAAGGTCGCATTTTATGTCACTATTTTCAAAGAAAACTACTACTTCTATTGACCCTGTTCAAAAAGAACTTATTGAAAACGCGCAAGCACGCGTGCGTCAAAAGAAGAATCTCTATAGACACTTTGTTACTTTTCTTGCTGGGGCAATCTTACTTATTGTTATTAACCAAGTACTTCATGTAGGTGAAGAATTTAAGCCATTTCAGAAACCTTGGTTTGTGTGGGCAATACTTATATGGACATTCTTTTTCCTCATTCATCTTATAAACGTACTGCTCATGAGCAAGTTTATGAATAAGGAGTGGGAACAAAAGCACCTTGATAGACTTGTTGCAAAACAGAAAGTGCGTATCGCAGAACTTGAAGAAGATGTAGCTTTATCACATCCATTACCAGAAAAAAAAAGTCCAGTAATGAGGAATCCTTCCTTACCACTAGAAGATCAGAATACGCTCCTATGATTACAATGATCGCTGCCGCTGCAGAAAATAATGCCTTAGGAAAGGATGGTAACATCCCCTGGCATTTACCAGATGATTTCAAACACTTCAAACAATTAACTACTGGTCACCACATCATAATGGGGCGTAAGACGTGGGAAACTTTCCCTAAACCGCTACCTAATCGCACGCATGTGGTAATAACACGCGATCATAGTTACAAGGCAGAAAATGCTGTTGTAGTCCATTCTCTTGAAGATGCACTGGCTTACAGTAAGGATGAAGCTCATACTTATATTATAGGAGGTGGTGAGATTTATAAATTAGGGATGGACTATGCAACACACATAGAACTCACACGCGTTCATAATGAATTTGAAGCAGATGCTTTTTTCCCAGAGATTAATACAAATCAATGGGAGTTAGTAAGCAGTGTTTTTCACGACGTAGATGATAGACATAAAAATGGATTTACTTTCGAAAGCTGGAAAAAGCTGTAATCCTCATTAAATAGTACATCATGAAACTTCGAGACAAAAAGACTGCCTTACTATTAATAGATTTACAGAAAGGATTTTCTGAAGAATCTCACTGGGGAGGCAATCGTAACAATCCCAATGCAGAAGAAAAAGCATTAGAATTACTTACAATGTGGCGCTCATTAGGTCTCCCTATATATCATAGCATTCATAGCTCTCGAGATCCACTATCACCACTTCATGAATCACAACCTGGTTTTCAAATGCTAGATGATCTCGTACCTCAACCTAATGAACCTCTCATTATAAAGCACGTAAATAGTGCATTTATAGATACAGATCTCAAAGCACAACTAGACGCCCAGCAAATCAAACAACTAGTAATTGTAGGTCTTACCACAAATCACTGTATCTCTACCACAACACGTATGGCTGGTAATTATGGGTTTGAAACCTACCTAGTTTCTGACGCTACAGCAACCTTTGATAGAAAAGGAATAGATGGCACAATATATCCTTCTGAGCTTATCCACCAGACGGCACTAGCGAGCTTACATGAAGAATTTACTACAGTCATTGACACCGCTAGTCTTTTAGAGATTCTATAATACCCTGCTTATATCAATACAATAGTTATTGTATTTTTGACCTTTTAAATTTCATCTAGTACGCTTTCGCGAAAGCGCACTCAAATAGGATTACCCATGAAAGCATATATATTTCCAGGACAAGGAGCTCAATTCTCAGGAATGGGCCTTGATATTTTTGAAAAGTACCCTCTTGCACAAAGTCTTTTTTTAAAGGCAAATGATGTATTAGGTTTTAATATTACAGATGTAATGTTTGAAGGATCTGCAGAGGATTTGAAGCAAACTCAAGTTACTCAACCTGCCATATTCATTCATTCTATAGCTCTTAAAACCGTGATGACAGATTTTAAACCATCTATGGTTGCTGGTCACTCTCTTGGAGAATTCTCTGCACTCGTTGCAAGTGGTGCGCTGGATTTTGAAGACGGTCTTAAACTTGTAAGTAAGCGTGCTCAGGCTATGCAAAAGGCATGTGAATTACAACCTTCTACTATGGCGGCCGTTTTAGGTCTTGAAGATAACATTGTAGAAGAAGTTTGTAATGAAATTGCTGGTGTTGTTGTGGCAGCAAACTATAATTGCCCTGGCCAGCTTGTTATTTCTGGTGAGGTAGAGGCGATTAACAAAGCTTGCGAGGCTATGAAAGAGAAAGGTGCACGCCGCGCTCTAGTGCTACCTGTAGGTGGTGCTTTTCACTCTCCTATGATGGAGCCAGCTCGTGAAGAACTAGCCGCAGCTATAGAGAATACAGTTTTTAAAAACCCAGTATGCCCTATCTATCAAAACGTAACCGCTAGTGCTGTTACAAGTGCTAGCGAGATTCAAAAAAATCTTATCGCACAGCTTACTGCTCCTGTAAGATGGACACAAACTATACAACAAATGGTAGCCGATGGTGCTACAGAATTTATAGAAGTAGGACCAGGTAAAGTATTACAAGGTCTTGTAAGAAAAATAAATAGAGATGTAACTGCGAGTAGTGCAGTACTTCCTGAATAAATAATAAATACTATTCATAAAAAAACCAGCCCTAGGGCTGGTTTTTTATTGTCTAAAAGCTACAATGTTGAATAACATTCTAGCTTTAGTAAACTATATATAAATTAGTTTACTGCTTTTTTTACAGCATCACCAGCTTTAGTTGCAGCATCTTTAGTTGCGTTTGCAGCATCGTTTGCAGCGTCTTTAGTTGCATTTGCAGCATCGTTTATAGCCTCACCAGTTGCGTTTGCAGCATCTTTTGCGCCTTCTACAGTTGCATCTGCAGCGTTTTCGATAGCATTTCCAGCTTCGTTAGCAGCATTTCCAGCAGCATCAGCAGCTTCTCCAGCAGCATCCTTCACAGAGTTTCCTGCGTCATTTAAAGCATCACCAGTTGCGCTTGCAGCGTTTTCAACAGCATTTCCAGCCTCGTTTGCTTTTTCTTCCATTTCTCTACAAGAAACAGCTCCTACGATTAATGCTAAAGCAGCAACATTTAAAATAAATCTTTTCATAATTGAAATTTGTTTGGATAATTAGATGCGCGAATTTAACATAATTTCACATTCTCCTAACACAATAGGTTTACTTTATAAGGTGTTTACCGACAAAATGCAAATTTCTTAGATATTATGTCAAAATATTAACGATTTAAGAGAAATCTTGATTTGGAATGCATTTCTTGAATTTTTCCAAAAAAATTAATAAAACAATTTATGGTAGGAATTATTCCTAATTTTCATACATTTACCCTATGGGCATAAACGATTTACCTTCAGAAATACGCAGATTTAAGGAAGTGCGAGAAGATCACGACTTCACTCAAGCAGAATTTGCAGATAAATTAGGGATAAAAAATAGCACGGCAGATATAGAACGTGGTAGAACAAAACTATCTGGACAAGTTATTACTGAGCTATTAAGACTATTTAATATCAATCCGTTATGGATTTATGGCTATAGTAAACAAAAACATCTCAATACAGATAAAAGTGATGTAAGTCCTAAGGTTGTTATTGTCGATAAAGATGACAATGAAAACATGGTGCTCGTAAATCAAAAAGCAGCCGCAGGATATCCTAATAACATTGCAGATGTAGAGTGGTATCAAAAACTCCCAGCCTTTGATTTTCCTATCCCACAGTATCGCAATGCGACTTATAGAGGTTTTCAAATAGAAGGTGATAGTATGATGCCTAGTTTTAGACCAGAAGACTGGGTTCTGGCAAAAGGAGTAGAGAGCTTAGATTATGCTAGTGATAACAAAGTTTATGTTATCGTCTTGCAGGATGCCGTAGTAGTTAAGAAATTACAGAAAATGCCAGATTCAAAGAAGGTATTACTAATATCTATAAATGAAGAGTATGTGCCTTACGAAGTAGCGGTAAGTGACATTCAAGAAATATGGCAGGTAAATAGCAAGCTCACTTTTAATCTTGATGAAGGAAGTAGTAATAGTTTACTTAAAGAACTACAGCAATCCATGCTCGATCTCAAAGCACAAATGACACAATTTAAAGCATAAAAAAAAGGTCGATAACTCTATGAGTCATCGACCTTTTACAATATAAACTTGATAATTAATTATCAGTTTTAACTTTTACCTCTCCGTCTTCATCTACTTTCACCTTAGTTTCAGAACCGTCAACGCCTTCTACCTTTAATTTGTAGCCATCGTCAGTATCTTTCTCCTTAGTTACCTCACCGTTAGCCTTTGCTTCTTCTATAATAACTTCGGCTTCAGTTTTCTTTTCTTTACAAGATGTAAATGATACCGCAAGGATACCAAGAGCTATAGCTCCTATTTTTAATGATTTCATAATTTTAAATTTTGGTTGTTTGAAAAAAATGGTTGTTAGACTTAATTATCGTCTGTACCGCCAGTTCCTGTATTTTCTTTGATCTCGTCAACACCTTCTTCTATAGCATCTCCAGCATCATCCATAGCGTCTTCTACATCATCCATTGCATCTTCAAGATCATCTCCATTATCTGTAGATACTTCAACAGTTTTATTCTCTCTACAAGAAGTAAGTGTAAATGACGTTCCTAAAAGAGCTACAAGTGCTAGACTTAAAAAAATTCTTTTCATTTTGATTAAATTAAATAGTTAATTAAACCATATACGAACGCCACGACGTTTTAGTTGTCGTCTCCTATTTTTTCTATCTCTTCATTAATTTCCTCGTTTACTTTATTATCAACTTTTTTTGCTGCTCTTTCTAAGATACCTTCACTTTCTCTTTCAGTTTCTACCTGAACTTCTTTTACAACTGTAGTTTCTTTTACTTCAGTCTCTCTGCAGCTTGCTATTGTAAATGATGCAATTAATAGTGCGATAATTGTAATATTTCTTGTTTTCATAATTTGGTGGTTGTTTAGAGTACAAATGTATCCTAGTAATAATGCCGTAAAGCACAATTTATAACCAATGTTTTCCAAATCATTCGTTAACTTTTGAATATCTAGCTCATTTATAGGTAAAAACTGTTAATTTTATTTTTATGAATTTTAGAGACACTTACAATTTCTTAGAACAACTACAACAGAACAATACAAAAGAGTGGATGGATGCTCATAGAAATGAGTATCATCATGTACGAGACAATCACATTAAATGGCTTAATCACTTAAATGACAAACTCGCCCAATTTGATCCTGAGTATTTTGACACCCCAGGTAAAAAGGCAATTAATCGCATCAATAACAATTTGATGTTTCATCCTAACAAGCCTATTTATAAAGACCACATAGGCGCAGGACTAGACCAGAAAACAAAACAAGGAGATTTTTATATCGAAATAGGTCTCAGTCAGAATTTACTAGCAGGAGGCTTCTGGAGGCCTAAAAAAGAGATACTACAAAGTATCCGTGAAGCTATAGATTATAATGGTGAGGAATTAAAAGCTATTATCAACAAACCTAGTTTTATAAAAACCTTTGGTGGTTTGTGGGAAGATGATAAACTAAAAACAGCTCCAAAAGGATTTTCTAAGGAGCACCCGCACATAGATTTATTAAGAAACAAAACATTTGCAGTAGAGGTAACACTGTCGAAAAAACAAGTACTAGCAGACGATTTTGAGAAAACAATTATTGCAGTCTATAAAGAGATGCTACCCTTTAGAAGATACTTAAGAGAGGCTGTATCTATAGTAACTTAGAAACCATCATTTAGTCTTGAGTAAATTTATTACTCAAGTAGTCAATAATCGCTTTTGTAGCACCCGTATTACTATTAATAAAGTGTCCCGCAATCATCCCTGTTTGCGCTCTAAATTTTTCATCTACGATGAACTTAGATAGACGCTCATCAAATTCGGCCTGATTAGTTACGGCATAAAGTCCTGCGAGTTGCTGTAGTTTTTTTGCTTCGGGAAACTTATCAAAATTGCCTCCAGTAATTATAGGCACACCAAAAGTTGCTGGCTCGAGAATATTATGCAGTCCTGTAGTTCCCATCGCTCCACCTACGTAAGCAATATCTGCATAGCTATATATTTTAGTAAGAAGACCTATAGTATCTATAATCAATACATCGCAAGATGCCAGTGACGCTGTACTCATTTGAGAGTATAGCATTACTCTGCCCTTAATACTTGAGGCTAGTAATGCAATTTTTTCAGGCTTAATTTCATGTGGTGCAATGATAAATTTTGCTGCGCCTTCATTCCTATTGATATAATTTACAATCACATTATCATCTTCTGTCCAAGTACTGCCGCATACTATACATGTTTTGTCATTCTTAAAAGTATGAACAAAATCTAAAGTGTTATCCATTTCGATTTGATGACTCACTCTATCATATCTCGTATCTCCGCTTACGCTAAAATTTCCAAATCCTAACTTCTGTAATGCAGTTGCCGAATCTTTATTTTGCAGAAAAAAGTGCTCAAAACTTTTGAGAGATGCTGTCATCCACTTTCCATAAGGTTTAAAAAATGGCTGACTTTCCCTAAACACCCCTGAAATTAAAAAAGTGCGAATCTTTCGACGTTGGAGTTCGCTTAAATAGTTCGGCCAAAATTCATATTTGACAAAAAATACCATCTCAGGAGATACTATATCTAAAAAATTAGAAACATTTTTTGGAGTGTCAAATGGTAGGTAAACGGTAGCTTTCGCGAAAGCGTTATTCTTTTTAATCTCATAACCAGAAGGGGAGAAAAAGCTAATTACCATCTGGTGCTCTGGATACTTCTTTTTTAACTCCACAAGAACGGGCACTCCTTGCTCGTATTCTCCTAAAGAGGCTGCATGCACCCAGATAGTAGGCTTACTAGGGATGAGTTCTTTTTTTAAAATTTTTAAGGTATGCTTGCGCCCCACTATCGACTTCTTAAGCTTTGCATTAAAAAAACCAGCTACTGGAATTAGCGCTTGAATAAGCGTGATTAAAAGAGAATACAATTTATGCATGATTTCAAAAATAGTGCTTTGTTCTATAAATAAATTGTTAAGCGGTTGTAGTTTTTGTAATTTCGTTTAAGGAAATTTATCTCTATTTTATTAACAACAATTCTAATAAGAGGCCATTCGCCTTTAAGCCATATCAGATGAAAAATATACAAATGGTCGATCTTCAAGGCCAATATGCACAGATAAAAGATCGCGTAGACAGTTCAATTGCAGAAGTTATAGCAACAACTGCTTTTATAAACGGCCCAGAAGTGCGTAGTTTTCAAAGTGAATTAGAGGAATATCTGGGTGTGAAACATGTAATTCCTTGTGCAAACGGAACAGACGCCTTACAAATTGCTATGATGGGCTTAGGACTAGAGCAAGGTGATGAGGTTATTACTGCAGATTTTACATTTGCAGCTACTGTAGAAGTTATTGCGCTTTTAAAACTTACACCTGTACTAGTAGATGTTGACCCTGTAAACTTTAACATCGACATTGAAGCCATAAAAAAAGCAATCACCCCTAAAACAAAGGCGATAGTACCTGTGCATCTTTTTGGAATGGCAGCAAATATGGATGCCATTATGGATCTTGCTAAGGAGCATAATCTTTATGTAATAGAGGATAATGCACAAGGAATAGGATCTACATTTACTGGTCGTGACGGACAGAAAGTTAAAACTGGTGGTATAGGACACGTAGGTACAACTTCTTTCTTTCCATCTAAAAATCTAGGATGTTACGGTGATGGTGGTGCTATTTTCACAAATGATGATGATCTAGCTCATATGATTAGAGGAATTGTAAATCACGGAATGTACGAACGCTATCATCATGATGTTGTAGGAGTTAATAGTAGACTAGATTCCATCCAAGCTGCAGTACTTAGAGCAAAACTGCCTCACTTAGATAGCTATAATAAAGCTAGGCAAAATGCTGCACGTAAATACAATGCCGCTTTTACAAATGATCCTAAAATTATAACTCCATTTATTTGTGACAGCTGTGATTGCCATGTATTTCACCAATACACATTGAGAGTAAAAGATACTGATCGTGATGCGCTAGTAAAGCACCTTAATGAAAACGGCATCCCTTGTGGAGTGTACTACCCAATACCATTACATAGCCAGAAAGCGTATAAAGATACTCGCTATAATGAGGCAGACTTCCCAGTAACCAATGCCATTGTGAAGGATTGTATCTCCTTACCTATGCACACAGAACTAGAAGATGATCAGATTGCATTTATAACTAAAACTGTCATTGATTTTGTAAACAAGTAAGCTATGAAATACTGCCTCTCTCTACTACTTGTCATATTTACAAGTTTTGTGCTATCAGGTCAAGAAACGCTTCTCCATTGCGGGAAACTGATTGACACTAATAATGGAAAAGTTTTAACCGAACAAACAGTAACCATTTTAGGCAATAGCATTATAAAAGTTGAGAAAGGTTACGCTTCCGCGAAAAGTGGCCAGACCATCATTGATCTTAAGTCAAAGACAGTAATGCCTGGCTTTATAGACATGCACGTGCACGTCGAGAGTGAGACCAATCCGAAACAATATCTGGAAACCTTTACTAAAAATGAAGCAGACGTAGCTTTTACTGCTGCCGAAATTGCAGAAAGAACACTCATGGCAGGATTTACTACTGTACGAGATTTAGGAGGAAGCGGTGTAAATGTATCTTTAAGAAATGCTATAAATAACGGCACAACGAGAGGTCCACGCATCTTTACTGCCGAAAAGGCCATAGGAACAACTGGAGGTCATGCAGATCCCACAAATGGCTTTAAAAAGGTTAATATGGGTGATCCTGGTCCAGCCGAAGGAGTTATTAATAGTTTAGATGATGCTAGAAAAGCAGTAAGACAACGCTATAAAAATGGCGCCGACTTAATAAAGATTACTGCAACTGGTGGAGTACTTAGTGTGAGTAAGAATGGAGATAATCCACAGTTTCGCCAAGAGGAGGTAGATGAAATTGTGCGCACCGCCAAAGAATACGGAATGCACGTCGCTGCGCATGCCCACGGAAAAGAAGGTATGCTACGCGCTATCAAAGCTGGTGTAAAAACTATAGAACACGGCTCCTTTATGGATGAAGAAACCGTAAAACTCATGAAACAACATGGAACCTATCTAGTGCCTACACTATCTGCAGGAAAATATGTTGCAGCTAAGGCAAAAGTAAAAGGATACTATCCAGACATTATTATTCCTAAGATTGAAAAAGTAGATGCTACACTTAAAAAGACATTTACCATGGTTGCACAATCTGGAGTAAACATAGCTTTTGGAACAGATGCCGGAGTATTTCCTCATGGAGAGAATGCAAAAGAGTTTCGCTACATGACAGAATATGGGTGGTCACCTATGTTTGATATTCAATCTGCTACCATTACTAACGGAAAGCTATTAGATATGGAAGGACAACTAGGTGTAATTGCTGCTGGGTATCTTGCAGACATTGTTGCAACAGATAATGACCCTACACTAGACATCACAACAACAGAGCGTGTTTCATTTGTCATGAAGAACGGTATTGTATATAAGCAGTAAATAAACCTAAGTTATATCAATTGACGCACATTTTTCTTAAGGGTTTAAGAAGCTCGACATTGCCCATAAAAAAACCTCGTTCAGTATATGAGCGAGGTTTTTTTATAAGTTATAAATGGATGTTACTTTGCCATTATAATAAATTCTGATCTTCTATTTAGCTGATGCTCTTCTTCTGTGCATTCTATGCCGTTTGCACAAGCATTTGTAAGCTGCGTTTCACCATAGCCACGACCCGTAAGCCTAGAAGCTTCAATACCTCCTTGCTGCACAATATAACGTATGGTAGATACATTTCTACGTTGAGAGAGCTTCATGTTATAAGCATCTGGCGCACGACTATCTGTATGTGATCTAACGTCAATTTTCAACGTAGGATACTGTTGCATTACCGCAATCACCTTCTCTAGTTCAAGTGCAGCATCTGGACGTATATTCGATTTATCAAAATCAAAATAAATTGGATTAAGTTCTAGTATATCAGAAAGATCTCCTCCTATAACAAGTTGAGCTCCTGGCTTCAAATAAACATCACGATTTATAATACCACCTACATCACTACTTGTCGTTAAAATAACTTCGTATGGCTCATAATTATCCTTTGCACCTCGTACCACATAAGTTTCACTACAATGTACATCACTAAAAGTAAATTTTCCAAGGTCATCACTTATTACCGTTGCCACAACCTGGTTCACCTTATCTCTTAATGTTACCGTAGTTTGAGGAAGTATTTCATCTGTCTTTACATCTCTAGTAGTACCTACGATATTCTGAGCGCAATTAGTCAAGATCTTTCTATCTCTTGTAAAGCTATAAATATCATCGTTACCCAAACCAGATGCTCGGCTTGATGAAAAATATCCAGTCCCTCTAGATTCACTTAATATAAGTCCAAAATCATCTGCACTACTATTTACAGGCTTTCCTATATTATATGAAGCTCCTACTTTACCATCATCACTTAGTTGAGTAACAAACACATCTAATCCTCCAAGACCTATGTGGCCATCTGTCGCATAAAACAATTTGTTGTCGCTACTCACAAAAGGGAAGGTTTCTCTTCCTTCTGTGTTAATCTCGCTTCCTAGATTTATAGGTGTTCCATAAGTACCATCTTCGTTTATAGTAGACATCCATATATCACTTAATCCTTTTGTACCTGGCATATCTGACGCAAAATATAATATCGTACCGTCAGGACTCAATGCAGGATGCGCTGTAGAGTACTCATCACTATTAAAAGGAAGCTCTTCTGGAATACTCCAGACACCACCTCGCTTATAGCTATAATATAGCTTTAACTTGGTAGTTCCTGCTTCATCTCTTTTGAGTTTGGTTTTTTTACTATAATTATTACGAGTAAAATACATCTCATCTCCACTTTCTGTAAAGACAGAGCTACTCTCATGATAAGGAGTATTTATGTTTTTTGAAAATTTTTCAATGGTAGGATTATCACTTTTTGCATTATCAACTACATATAGATCTAAGAATGGCTGATTATTCCAATCGTGAATGTAGTCACCAGTACTGCTCTTTCTGTTTGAAGAAATCACAACTCTTTCACCAAGGAAACTTGGACTAAAATCTTGTAACTCTGTATTAAAATTAACTTGCTCTATAGCATAACGTCCAGACTGTGCTTCTATTTCCTTAAGGTAATCACGTTCTTTTTCAAACATTTCCCCTCGAGTATCTGTCCCGCTCATTTGTACGAATACAGCCATCATTTTATCTGCTTTATCGTATTTCTTAATACTCTTAAGCGACTGTGCATATCTAAAATAATATTCAGGAGATACTTCTTCTCCTGTAGTAACTAACTTCTCATACCATTGCACTGCATCTGCATAGTCTGCTGTAAAGTAATAAGAGTCTCCTAGCTTTGAAAAAACTTCTGGAGAGGTAAACCCTCTATTCGCAACTCTTAAGTATAAATCACGTGCATTTACATATGCAAGATCTTCAAATTGTTCTCCTGCAACTTTAACCTTACCTTCTTGAGCATACCCAGCGGCACCACCAAAAATGAAGGATAAAAGAATTATATAGTGGAATATTTGTTTCATAAATATGTGTTTTAAATAATCTTCTACTATTTAAGAATTAAAAGAAACGTGGAGATATAAGTTTTTTAGGCTGTTTAAATACCTCAAATCTTAAGAAAACTTCATAACTACCATTATTAAACTGTTGTAGCTCTGTGGTCTCTCTATCATAAGCAAATCCAATCATTAAGCTATCTGTAAGCTGGAAACCTACGAGACCACTAAGTGCTGCACTCCATCTGTAAGCTAGTCCGAGAGTAAGTTTATCGTAAAGCAATGCATTTGCCGTTACGTCCACTTGCAGTGGTGCTCCTTGAACAGCTTTTACAAGTCCTGCTGGTTTAAACTTAAAGTCTTGAGTGATGTCAAATACATATCCAGTAGTTAAGTAGTAATTGATTCTTTCGCGAGCTAGAAATGTAGAGTTTGTACTATTTGAGTTGTCACTAGCATCAAAATGCTCTGTGCGCAATAAATTAGGAGCACTTAACCCTAAGTAATATTTATCAGTATAGTAAAACATACCAAGTCCTATTTGTGGGGAAAACTTGTTGTCAATATTATTTTGAGCCGTAGCTAGATTGTCCCCATTTTGAAATGGGTTTGCCTCGCTGTAATTAATATCAAGTAAATGCACACCCCCTTTTAACCCAAAAGCTAGCTTTCCCTCATCACTGGTAGGTATCGTATAGCTAAAATCTACATCTATGTAAGTCTCATTACTTATAAATATTTCATCATTAGTAATATTTAAACCTAGTCCTACACGTTTTGACTCTCCTACTGGAGAATGTATGGAAACCGTTTGCGTTCTAGGAGCTCCATCTAAACCTACCCACTGACTGCGATGTAATCCTAATACACTTAGACCTCCCCTTGCGCCGGCATAGGCTGGGTTTATACTTAATGTATTATACATGTACTGCGTGTACTGAGCATCTTGTTGTGCTACTGCAGTTTCAGTTGTAAGACCTAAAACGACTACTGCCAGGGCTACTATGGCGATGTATGTTCTTTTCATAGGTGTGTATTTAAATTTGGTACACTATCTTTTTTTGCTTTCGCGAAAGCGTACCAAATATTATTGTTTTATTATCTATTAATATATAATGGTCCTGCTAGTTGCTTGAGTGAACCAGCATCGTTTGTATAGTCAAGTACGTAGTAATAAGTACCTACAGGTAATAACCTGTCTTGATCTACAACTACACGTCCATTAGACTCTCCTCTGAAGAAGACGTTATCTTGTCCATATCCGTCTGCATCCCAAACAAGCACTCCCCATCTGTTATAGATACGTAACTTATTATTAGGATACTGCTCGATACCTCTTATTACAAAGACATCGTTAAGACCATCTCCATTAGGAGTCATAATATCAAATACTTCTAATCCGTCTGTTGCATCTGGATTTCCATTATTTACTTCTAGGAAATCTGGAATACCATTATCATTCTCATCACCTAGTTCTTCACCGTTTAGAATACCATCACCGTCACAATCTCCATCAAGGAATTCTTGACTAGCAGCGAGTGTCTGGCTACTTACTTCTAAACTACAAGAGTTATTAGGGTTTGTACCATCTAATCCCTCTCTACCATCAGAAACTCCGTCACCATCTGTATCAGGATTAGTAGGATCTGTAGTGTTACCGTTAGGATCTGAAGGAGTAAGCGGATTATCTATTCCAGTAATCTCCTCCTCATTAGTTAACCCATCATTATCACAATCTGCATTGTTAAACTCTGCTGTTGTTGTTACAGTCTGGCTATCTGCTACTAAATCACAAACATCAAATGGATCTGTACCATCTGCTATTTCGTCTGCGTTAGTTACACCATCGCCATCACAATCAAGGCTAGCAAAATCAGTATCCATAGGTAGTGTAACACTATCTATTAAGAAATCACATGGACTGTTAGGATCTGTACCATCTTCTGCTTCATCACCATCAGATACTCCGTCACCATCTGTATCTGGGTTAGTAGGATCTGTTGTATTACCATTAGGATCTGCAGGAGTATCAGGATCATCTGTTCCAGTGATTTCTTCTGCATTAGTTAATCCATCAAGGTCACAATCAAGATCATTCCACATCTGAGAAGGATCTACAGATTGACTACTTACCTGTAAATCACAAGGATCATTAGGATCTGTCATATCTCCAGCTTCATCACCATCTGTTACACCGTCACCATCCGTGTCTGGATTTTGTGGATCTGTTGTGTTACCATTTGGATCATTTGGAGTTGAAGGATCATCGATTCCTGTAGTCTCCTCATTGTTAGTAAGACCATCCATATCACAATCTGCACTGTTATAAGCAGCATCAGTCGTTTCTGTCTGATTTGCTACTACTAAACTACAGTTATCATTAGGGTCTGTACCATCAAGCGCTTCTTGACCATCTGTTACTCCATCACCATCACTGTCAATATCTAATGGATCTGTAATATTACCATTTGGATCTCCAGGAGTTGTTGGATCATCTATTCCAGTAAGTTCCTCACCGTTATTTAACCCATCCATATCACAATCAAGATCATTCCATGCCATGGTAGGAGTAACTGTCTGACTAGCTATCTCAAGAGCACAAGGATCATTAGGATCTGTCATATCTCCAGCTTCATCACCATCTGTTACACCATCACCATCCGTGTCTGGATTTTGTGGATCTGTTGTATTACCATTTGGATCATTTGGAGTTGAAGGATCATCGATTCCTGTAGTCTCCTCATTGTTAGTAAGACCATCCATATCACAATCTGCACTGTTATAAGCAGCATCAGTCGTTTCTGTCTGATTTGCTACTACTAAACTACAGTTATCATTAGGGTCTGTACCATCAAGCGCTTCTTGACCATCTGTTACTCCATCACCATCACTGTCAATATCTAATGGATCTGTAATATTACCATTTGGATCTCCAGGAGTTGTTGGATCATCTATTCCAGTAAGTTCCTCACCGTTATTTAACCCATCCATATCACAATCAAGATCATTCCATGCCATGGTAGGAGTAACTGTCTGACTAGCTATCTCAAGAGCACAAGGATCATTAGGATCTGTCATATCTCCAGCTTCATCACCATCTGTTACACCATCACCATCCGTATCAGGATTTTGTGGATCTGTTGTATTACCATTTGGATCATTTGGAGTTGAAGGATCATCGATTCCCGTAGTCTCTTCATTATTAGTAAGACCATCCATATCACAATCAATACTATTCCATTCACTAGTAACGATAGTTAAATCTTGATCCATAGCATTATAAGAACAAGGATCGTTAGGATCAGTACCACCATTTACTTCATCATCATTTGAAACACCATCACCATCACAATCTCCAAGTCCTTGTCCATTACATTCGTCAAAAGAAACAGAAACCTCTGTTGGATCACTTATATTCCCATCATTATCCATTATTGTATAAGCGATAGGTGCTGGATCTTCTACAGATAATCCTGTACAAGTAGCATCTGGAATACCCGCAGCAGTACAAGGTGTAAAAGTAATTGCACCCGTTACTGGATCTACACTCCAAACTCCTACTCCAGGTTCAACTAGGTCATCACCAGGATTTGTTGTACCAACAATCTGTACCGTCGATGGATCTACAACATCCCCATTAACATCATTTGCAAGTACATCTATCACTACTGGAAGACCAGTTGTATTATCTGCACTTACATCGGCAGTTGCAACAGGAACGTAATCCACCGTTACGGTAGCTATATTTGATGGGTTACCATCATTATCGTCTATCGTATAACTAGCAGGCGAAGTTGGATCCTCATTAAATCCAGCTAATGGAATAAAGCTTATTGTTCCAGTAATTGGATTCACCTGCCAAGAACCTTCTCCTGGTACTGTGTAACCAGTTACGTCTCCATTAGCATCAATAGCAACATCTAGGGCTCCAACTGGAACTACTAAACTCACGCTCGTTACATCTAAAGTGCCATCAGGATCGGCATCTACTCCAAAACCATTATCAGCCGTTGGATCTAAACTTACCGTTGCACCAGGCGTATTTGCTAAACTCTCATCATTTTGAGCCACTGGTGGCTCTGCATCATACATCACAGATACCGTAGCTGCATTAGATACATTGCCATCATTATCGTTTATTGTATAGCTAATGTCTTGTGGATCTTGTGTAGATACTCCAACACAACTAGCATCAGGAACTCCCGCTGCGCTACAAGGGGTGAAGGTAATGGCTCCACTTACTGGATCAACACTCCAAACTCCTACGCCAGGCTCTACTAAATCATCACCAGGATTGGCAGTACCTACGATTTGAACAGTCGTCAAATCTAAAATACCATCAGGATCCATATCATTTCCAG
Organism: Dokdonia sp. Asnod3-C12; assembly: GCF_045063975.1. Classification (NCBI taxonomy): domain Bacteria; kingdom Pseudomonadati; phylum Bacteroidota; class Flavobacteriia; order Flavobacteriales; family Flavobacteriaceae; genus Dokdonia; species Dokdonia sp. Asnod3-C12. The sequence continues at coordinate 1,963,781 of NZ_JBEFNY010000003.1, read as the reverse complement.
CAACATCAATAAGCACGGAATCTCCAGTCATATTATTGTTACTCGCATCATCCATCGCAACTGGTGGCTCTGGAATAAAACTCACACTTACACTAGCAGGGTCTGTAACATTACCTTCATCATCCGCAACCACATACTCAATATCTGTAGGGTCTGCTGTGAATATCTCAGGACAATCAGGCAATAAAACTACCGTACAAGGTGTAAACGTAATGGCTCCACTTACTAGATCAACACTCCAAGTACCCTCACCAACAACCACTAAGTCATCACCAGGATTTGTAGTACCTACAATCTGTACCGTGGTTGGATCTACTACATCTCCATCAATATCGTTTGCTAGTACATCTACCACTACTGGAAGACCAGTGTCATTACCTGCACTCTCATCTAAGGTTGAAACAGGAACGTAATCAATTGTTACCGTAGCCACATTTGATGGATTACCATCATTATCATCTATCGTATAACTAGCAGGACTTGTTGGATCATCATTAAAACCAGCCAATGGTATAAAGCTAATTTGACCTGTGGTTTCACTCACTTCCCAAGCTCCTTCACCAGGTACTGTATATCCTATAATATCACCATCTGCATCAAGCACCTCCATCGTTGCTCCTGCTGGAACTACTAAGCTCACGCTCGTTACATCTAAAGTGCCATCAGGATCGGCATCTACTCCAAAACCATTATCAGCCGTTGGATCTAAACTTACCGTTGCACCAGGCGTATTTGCTAAACTCTCATCATTTTGAGCTACTGGCGGCTCTGCATCATACATCACAGATACCGTAGCTGCATTAGATACATTGCCATCATTATCGTTTATTGTATAAGTAATGTCTTGTGGATCTTGTGTAGATACTCCAACACAACTAGCATCAGGAACTCCCGCTGCACTACAAGGGGTGAAGGTAATCGCTCCACTTACTGGATCAACACTCCAAACTCCTACGCCAGGCTCTACTAAATCATCACCAGGATTGGCAGTACCTACGATTTGAACAGTCGTCAAATCTAAAGTACCATCAGGATCCATATCATTTCCAGCAACATCAATAAGCACGGAATCTCCAGTCATATTATTGTTACTCGCATCATCCATTGCAACTGGTGGCTCTGGAACGAAACTCACACTTACACTTGCAGGAGCTGTAACATTACCTTCATCATCCGCAACCACATACTCAATATCTGTAGGGTCTGCTGTGAATATCTCAGGACAATCAGGTAATAAAACTACCGTACAAGGAGTAAAGGTGATGGCTCCACTTACTGGATCAACACTCCAAGTACCCTCACCAACAACCACTAAGTCATCACCAGGATTTGCAGTACCTACAATCTGTACCGTGGTTGGATCTACTACATCTCCATCAACATCGTTTGCTAGTACATCTACCACTACTGGAAGACCAGTGTCATTACCTGCACTCTCATCTAAGGTTGAAACAGGAACGTAATCAATTGTTACCGTAGCCACATTTGATGGATTACCATCATTATCATCTATCGTATAACTAGCAGGACTTGTTGGATCATCATTAAAACCAGCCAATGGTATAAAGCTAATTTGACCTGTGGTTTCACTCACTTCCCAAGCTCCTTCACCAGGTACTGTATATCCTATAATATCACCATCTGCATCAAGCACCTCCATCGTTGCTCCTGCTGGAACTACTAAGCTCACGCTCGTTACATCTAAAGTTCCATCAGGATCGGCATCTACTCCAAAACCATTATCAGCGGTTGGATCTAAACTCACCGTAGCACCAGGTGTATTTGCTAAACTCTCATCATTTTGAGCCACTGGTGGCTCTGCATCATACATCACAGATACCGTAGCTGCATTAGATACATTGCCATCATTATCGTTTATTGTATAGCTAATGTCTTGTGGATCTTGTGTAGATACTCCAACACAACTAGCATCAGGAACTCCCGCTGCGCTACAAGGGGTGAAGGTAATGGCTCCACTTACTGGATCAACACTCCAAACTCCTACGCCAGGCTCTACTAAATCATCACCAGGATTGGCAGTACCTACGATTTGAACAGTCGTCAAATCTAAAATACCATCAGGATCCATATCATTTCCAGCAACATCAATAAGCACGGAATCTCCAGTCATATTATTGTTACTCGCATCATCCATCGCAACTGGTGGCTCTGGAATAAAACTCACACTTACACTAGCAGGGTCTGTAACATTACCTTCATCATCCGCAACCACATACTCAATATCTGTAGGGTCTGCTGTGAATATCTCAGGACAATCAGGCAATAAAACTACCGTACAAGGTGTAAACGTAATGGCTCCACTTACTAGATCAACACTCCAAGTACCCTCACCAACAACCACTAAGTCATCACCAGGATTTGTAGTACCTACAATCTGTACCGTGGTTGGATCTACTACATCTCCATCAATATCGTTTGCTAGTACATCTACCACTACTGGAAGACCAGTGTCATTACCTGCACTCTCATCTAAGGTTGAAACAGGAACGTAATCAATTGTTACCGTAGCCACATTTGATGGATTACCATCATTATCATCTATCGTATAACTAGCAGGACTTGTTGGATCATCATTAAAACCAGCCAATGGTGCAAAACTAATCTCACCAGTTACAGGATTAACTTCCCAAACTCCTTCTCCAGGTACTGTATATCCTATAATATCACCATCTGCATCCGTCTGTACCATCGTAGCTCCAGTCGGAACTACTAAGCTCACAGTCGTTACATCTAAAGTTCCATCAGGATCGGCATCTACTCCAAAACCATTATCAGCGGTTGGATCGATACTCACCGTAGCACCAGGTGTATTTGCTAAACTCTCATCATTTTGAGCTACTGGTGGAACAGCATAAGCTGCACTTACTTTAGTAGGAGTTGTTGCGTTACCCTCATCATCAGATACTACATAAGAGATATCCATTGGGCTACCTTCAAACAATCCTATACAACTAGCATCTGGAACTCCTGCTGCACTACAAGGAGTAAATGTAATGGCTCCACTTACTGGATCAACACTCCAAACTCCAACTCCAGGCTCTACTAAATCATCACCAGGGTTGGCAGTTCCCACGATTTGAACAGTCGTTGGATCTACAAGATCACCATCTATATCATTTGCCAATACATCAATCACTGCAGGGTCTCCTGGCATAACACCCGAAACCTCATCTGCAGTTGCGACAGGTACATAATCAATTGTTACTGTAGCTTGGTTAGAAGTATTACTAGCATTATCATCTATTGTGTATGTAGCAGGAGAAGTTGGATCATCATTAAAACCAGCTTCTGGTGCAAAACTAATCTCACCGTTTACAGGATTAACTTCCCAAACTCCTTCTCCAGGTACTGTATATCCTATGATATCACCATCTGCATCCGTCTGTACCATCGTAGCTCCAGTTGGAACTACTAAGCTCACAGTCGTTACATCTAAAGTTCCATCAGGATCTGCATCTACTCCAAAACCATTATCAGCGGTTGGATCGATACTCACCGTAGCACCAGGTGTATTTGCTAAACTCTCATCATTTTGAGCCACTGGTGGAACAGCATAAGCTGCACTTACTTTTGTAGGAGTTGTTGCGTTACCCTCATCATCAGATACTACATAAGAGATGTCCATTGGACTACCTTCAAATAATCCTGTACAACTAGCATCTGGAACTCCTGCCGCACTACAAGGGGTGAAGGTAATTGCTCCACTTACTGGATCAACACTCCAAATACCAACTCCAGGCTCTACTAAGCTTGTCACAGGAACACCTGGATTTGCAGGATCTATTATCATTACCGTCGTTGGGTCAACAAGATCCCCATCTACATCATTTGCTAAGACATCAATCACTGCAGGGTCTCCTGGCATAATACCAGAAACCTCGTCTGCAGTTGCAACAGGCACATAATCAATTATTACTGTAGCTTGGTTAGAAGTATTACCAGCATTATCATCAATTGTATATATGGCTGGAGATGTTGGATCATCATTAAACCCAGCCAATGGTGCAAAACTAATCTCACCATTCACAGGATTAACCTCCCAAACTCCTTCACCAGGTACTGTATATCCAATAATGTCTCCATCTCCATCCGTCTGAACCATTGTTGAACCTCCTGGAACTACTAAACTTACAGAAGTTACATCTAAGATGCCATCAGGATCTGCATCGACTCCAAAACCATTGTCAGCAGTTGGATCAATACTTACCGTTGCCCCAGGTGTATTGGCTAAACTTTCATCATTTTGTGCTATTGGCGGGATTCCTAACACTATCGACTCTAAATCATTAGCGGGATTACCACCAAAATCAGTAACATCTGCAGTTACAGTGATTGATCCGTTATTAAGTCCAGATATATCAGCATCTGTAGCAGTCCACACTCCTCCTATTACAGTTGCTGTTGTTGTTACAATATTTACTCCATCGGAAAAAGTTACTGTAACTATTTGTCCATCTTCAACATCTGTGGTAGTTCCTGATATAGTCACATCATCATCTTCATTGCTATCAACTATACCATCTCCTTCAATAGGAGTATCAATCGTGATTGTAGGTGCAGTTTTATCTCCATTTAAGGTAATTACCAAATTTGCATTATCAGAATTAACGCCATCAGATAATACGTATGCAAAGTCTTCTGTTAATGTCTCTCCTGTTAACAATCCAGCAACTGCGGGATTATTTATATCTGGAGTATAAGTGTATGTTCCATCAGGAAACACTTGAATACTTCCATAAGTTCCTACAAATACTGAACCACCTACCGCGACAGGGTCACCATCTATCTCGATAACCACAACATCTTCTGCCTTACCTTGCCAATATAAATCTGATATTCCAGCAATTTGCCCTCCAGGAGGATTATTTGTGACATTAGGCCCATAATTATAACTGAAAACCAACTCATCAATAGGCTCCTCAAAAACAACATTTACATTTCCTGTAGCATCACTTTCTATTGCGTTTCCTGTTCCATAAAAAGTATCACCACCAATAATCACAACACCTCCTGTCGTAACAAACTTATATGCAGATGCCACTCCACCTAATGATCCACTAATTTGCATTTGATCCTGCCAAACTGGTGCCTGCGAAAAATCGATATCAACAATTAAGAAGCCTAAATTAAACACTGGCTCATCAAAAGTGATACGAAGCTCTGTATCGTTCACAGGGTTAGTACTAGCCTGTATACCAAATCTCAAATACCCAAAGTGTCCACCATTAGACCCGGTTAACGCTACTGTTTGATTTTGATTAGGAATACCAATATTATCTATATCTGTTGAAAAAAAGTCAAGTTGAACGGCATTAATATTTCTAGCCTGACCATCTACTGGAGTCGAATACATAGGGTTGGGACCAGCTGTGGGAAACTCATTTTCCCAAACAAGCGTACTCAACCCCCTATCAATGGCATCCACGCCATTCACACCCTCATCTGTAATAATGTTGCCACTTACGTCTGTTTCTGTGACAACTGTAATACTGTCAGCGTTATCTTGAGCATCTGGAGCTTCATCTACACCGTCAATTGTAATCGTAAGTATACCATAATCTATTATATCGATATTATCACTAATTGTATATGAAATAATATCGTCCAAAGACTCACCATTTTTAAGACCAACTACAGCTGGATTTGTCTCATCAACATCATATATGTACGTCCCGTTTGATTGAATAGTAATTTCGCCATAAAGCGTTGTGTAAGGAGAATTCACCTGCCCCGGATATACATCAACCTCAGTAACTGTTAGACTAATACCTGTGTCATTAGTTAATACATTTCCACTTATTGTTGCAATCTCATCTGCATCTACACTATCAACTTCATCAACCGCTACAGGAGCCGTATCAAAAACACGAATTACACTCTGTGCACTGCCAGTAGCTAAATTAGGATCTGTAACTTCAAAAGTGGCTGTACGTACCCCTGGCGTAGGTGTATTTGTGTTATTATAATAAAATAATGAATTAATAAATTCTAAAAAGTCAGCATTTGGTATTGGATTCCCCGCTATTTCTGTAATAGTAAAATCTACAAAGTTTTGTGTTAATTGAATTGTCGTTCCATTAACAACAAAACTCTGAGTATTTGCAGCTGCATTAAAAGGGAAAAAATTGTTAACACCTCCATAGTTACTATATAAATTTTCTGTCGCCTGAACAGTACCTGCAAAGCTTATTGTTGCAGCTATTATAGTACCTGTGTCTGTTGTTAAGGTTGGCACAGTTACTAAAGAACTAAGAGAGGCTGGGGTAGGCCTAAATTGGACATTCTTATCAAAACTTGGCACCGAACCATTAAGATCCAGAACAGGATCCGCAAATAAAGAGCTTCCTTTTAGCTCATCGCTACAGCGCTCACCCACTTCACTTGGTGCAGCCAGAGAAGAACCTATTAAAAGCACGTACAACACAGAAAAAACTCCGAGTTTACCCAGAGCACTTTTTGCGCTATTTATTGACATTACCAGCTCACTCTTATTGGATAAGAAAGATGATAATTTAATCTGTCCAGAAGGAATAGTAATTTTTCCCATATAATTAATTTATAACTTAATTGAACTTTTAGCACAACCTGAAACCTTAACAAACATCAGATTTTAGACATGTACCCACATTAAATTAATGTGATATTAAAATTAAATGTAGATTCACTTTAATCGCATAATCAAAATTAGCATTTTAAAGCATCTATATCACTAAAAATAGACACTTAATCGATTAAATTTAACCATTAGTAGATATTCTACATGTATTTTTCGACGAAATGCAGCTTTATGTCGACGAATTGCAATTTCAAGTACAAATATAATCGACTTAAAATCAGGATTTTGAATATTTTAACACTTAAAAAAAAACTATTCATCCGATAATTCCTACACAAAAAGCCTCGAAAAAAGCCATTTTAAGTAAAATACACTAGAGATTATTTTGATTAATATTGTATGTGGAATAGCTTAAAAAAAGTTTGAAAAAAGTTTGAAAAACCCTTTGCCAAAAGAAGAAAAAGATTAAATTTGCATCCGCTACGAGAAATAGCGTCGTTCTTATAGAATGCAATGCGAAAGTAGCTCAGGGGTAGAGCATCACCTTGCCAAGGTGGGGGTCGCGAGTTCAAATCTCGTCTTTCGCTCTAGTTTGAAATTATAACGCTTTCGTGAAAGCGCATAAAAATAAATACCAATTTTTTTCACGTAAGTGAAAATGCTCGAGTGGTGGAATTGGTAGACACGTTGGACTTAAAATCCAATGTCCATTAGGACGTACGGGTTCAAGTCCCGTCTCGAGTACAAAAGGCTTCCATCAGGAAGCCTTTTTTATTTTTATATATTTCAACCATGGTAACCGTCTACATACTTTACTCTAAAAACATCAATAAATACTACATAGGGAGTTGCCTAGACCTAGCGCTAAGAATACAAGAACATATATCCAAAACACAAAGGGTTTACTACTAGAGCTCAAGATTGGGAGATATTTTTTGAAATAAGCAATTTAGAATATCAACAAGCACGGAGCATCGAAAAACACATTAAGAGTATGAAAAGCACAACATACTTAGTGAATATCAAAAAACATAGAGAAATAGCACAAAAACTAGTTCAAAAATATAAGTAACGGGTTCATCCCGAGTACAAAAGGCTTCCATTAGGAAGCCTTTTGTATTTTATAGCCTTCAATTAACCTTCTAAGAAGTAGCGCCACCCTTCTTTTTAACAAGCATTCTCTTTATCTCATTGAGCTTCATAAGCGCCTCTACCGGCGTAAGCGTGTCAATATCTATATGTAAAATTTCCTCTTTAATATCTTCTAGTAATGGATCATCTAGATTAAAGAAACTAAGCTGCATTTCTTCTTCGCCAGCTTCTTTAAGTTTACCTGTAAGCTCCTCACTTCCGTGAGATTTCTCCAGCTTCTCCATCATTTTTGTCGCTCTACGTAGTACCTGTTGAGGCATTCCCGCCATCTTTGCGACATGTATTCCAAAACTATGAGCACTACCTCCTGGTACTAGTTTACGTAAGAACAATACATTATCCTTAAGCTCTTTTACAGAGACATTGTAGTTCTTTATGCGTTCAAATGTCTCACACATCTCATTAAGTTCATGATAATGCGTTGCAAAGAGCGTTTTAGGCCTCCCCGGATGTTCATGTAAAAACTCACTTATCGCCCAGGCAATGGATATTCCATCATAAGTACTTGTACCACGTCCTATCTCATCTAGCAAGACTAAACTGCGGTCACTTAAGTTATTAAGAATACTAGCCGTTTCATTCATCTCTACCATAAAGGTACTTTCACCCATAGAGATGTTATCGCTCGCTCCTACTCTTGTAAAGATTTTGTCTACCACGCCTATATGTGCCGCTTGGGCTGGTACAAAACTCCCCATCTGGGCTAGCAAGACTATTAAAGCAGTCTGTCTTAAGATGGCACTCTTACCAGACATGTTAGGCCCAGTAATCATAATCATTTGTTGATCACCACTATCTAAATACACATCATTTGTCACATAAGACTCGCCTAGTGGGAGTTGCTTTTCAATTACCGGATGTCGTCCTTCTTTTATATCTATTGCTTGTGACTCATCTAGCGTAGGTCTCACATAATTGTTTTCCCTAGCTAACTGTGTAAAGCCTAATAAACAATCTAGTTGTGCTATCTGAGAGGCATTTGCCTGCACTTGAGGAATAAAACTACTCATCCAGTTTACCAATGCAGAAAATAGCTGCTGTTCTATCGCCTGAATACGCTCTTCGGCTCCTAAAATTTTACCTTCGTATTCCTTAAGCTCCTCAGTAATATAACGCTCTGCATTCACTAGCGTTTGCTTTCTTATCCACTCTTCTGGTACTTTGTCACGGTGTGTGTTACGCACCTCTATATAATACCCAAAAACATTATTTGACGCTATCTTAAGCGAGGTAATCCCTGTACGCTTAGTCTCTCGCTCTAGCATTTGCTCTAAGTAATCTTTACCTCCTTGAGACAACGCTCTTAACTCATCTAGCTCTTCATGAAAGCCAGCTGCAATTGCTCCGCCTTTTATTATAGAAACTGGAGCTTCTTCTTTAAGCGTTTCTTTTATTTTATCAAGTAACACCACACAATCTTGAAGTTGCTCGCCTATAATTTTAAGTGATTCATTATCCGTACTAAGCGCTAACCACTTTATAGGAACGATTGCTTCTAGTGAATTTTTAAGCTGAATAACCTCTCGCGGACTAATTTTACCCGTAGCAACCTTACTTATGAGGCGCTCTAAGTCTCCTATTTTCTTAATATTAGACTGCATTTTATCAAAAATCCCTCCATTATCTGAGAGAAAAGAAACTACCTCATGACGCCTTTCAATTTCATCAAGACGTTTGAGGGGTAATGCTAGCCATCGTTTAAGTAGACGTCCTCCCATAGCAGAAGTTGTCTTGTCTATAATATCTATTAAAGTAATGGCCTTTACTCCAGAAGCCGAGTTATACAACTCAAGGTTTCGTATCGTAAAGCGATCCATCCACACATAATCATCTGCCGCAATACGGCTTATTCTTGTGATATGCTGTAGCTTGTGATGCTGAGTTTCTCCTAAATAATGAAGCGCTGCACCAGCAGCAACCACTCCTTCTGATAGATGCTCCACCCCAAATCCTTTTAAAGAATTTACGTTAAAGTGTTTATGCAAAGATTCTGTAGCATAGTCTATATGAAACACCCAATCCTCTTGATAAAAAGTGTGGTAATCTGAGCCATATGCTTCTAAAAAAGTCTTTTTTTGCTTTTTACATACTAGCAGTTCGCTAGGAGCAAAATTTTGTAATAGCTTATCTATATAAGCGATATCACCTTGGGCAGTGAGATACTCACCAGTAGATACATCTAAGAAAGCAACTCCTACCTTTTCTTTATTAAAAAAAACAGCCCCAAGAAAGTTATTTGTTTTTGCAGAGAGTATATCATCAATCATTGCAACCCCAGGCGTTACAAGCTCTGTCACACCGCGCTTTACAATTTTTTTAGTCTGCTTTGGATCTTCTAGTTGGTCACAAATAGCCACCCTACAACCTGCCTTTACAAGCTTAGGCAAATAGGTATTTAGAGAATGATGTGGGAAGCCAGCAAGCTCCGTGCGATCACCACCATTATTGCGACTTGTTAATGTGATATTGAGAATTCCCGCTGCTTTTACAGCATCTTCTCCAAAGGTTTCATAAAAATCTCCTACTCTAAAAAGCAACAAAGCATCCGGGTATTTTGTTTTAATACCATTGTACTGCTGCATTAAGGGGGTCACTTTTTTCTTAGCCAAATCATTTATTTTAAGAAAAATAAAAGTACACTATTCTATTGGGTTCGCTTTCTCAAAAATGACCAGACTTTCCTAGTTTTTCCACATTTTATACACACGCTTTCGCGAAAGCACAAAATAAGGCGTTTTAACAGCACTTCGAGTTCACCAAGATTATAGTGCTCATAAAATTGAATACTTTCTCTTAAAAAAGAGCTTAGAGATTAAAATTAGATAGATTATAATTATCGAAAAATTAAATTTAATAGATAAAATTTAGCGATTCAATTTTTAATATTTTAAGGTGATACCTCATAACCGTGAGAGTAAAAAGCCGAAGACAATTTTACAACACCCTTGTAATCATCTATATAATCAATAATCTTATGAAAAGTTCTCAAAAGAAAGCTGATTTATTTGAAGAATCAAGATAACGATTGGCAAATTCGCTTATTTCGTGTAATTTTTAGAATATTATTAGCATATAGTTAACTATTAGCTAAATAAGTTAAATATTATTTATAATTTGGATTATAAACTAAATCAAATATCAAATGAAACAAAAGTACCCATTACTCAAAATGGTCTATTTCTTGTTATTTTTAATTCCTTGTGCCATGATGGGTCAGTCTGTTGTTACAGGAGTTATTAAAGATGCTGGAAATAACCCAATTCCCTTTGTCAATGTTATTGAAAAAGGAAGTTCAAACGGAACCACCTCAGATTTTGACGGTAATTACTCCATTACATTAAACGGTAATTCTGGAACCTTAGAATTTTCATACCTAGGGTATGCTACACAAGAAAAATTAATTTCAAGTTCACAAACATTAAATGTAACTCTTGAAGAATCCTCAGAGTCACTAGATGAAGTAGTAATTTCTGGACTAGCATCTTCTGTAAAGAGATCTAATGCTGCAAATGCTGTAGCATCAGTATCAGCAGAGCAAATTACTGGTACCACACCACCACCTACATTAGATGGAGCGCTGTATGGTAAATTTGCTGGAGCTCTAGTGAGCCAGAATTCTGGTGCACCAGGAGGAGGACTTTCTATTAAACTTCGTGGAGCTACTTCTATCCAAGGTAATACACAACCACTTTATATTGTAGATGGTGTTTATGTAGATAACTCTTCTATCTCTGCAGGTCTTAATGCAGTTTCTGCAGCATCTGCTGGAGGAAGTGCTTCAAACCAAGATAACCCTACAAACAGAATAGCAGATATAAATCCAGATGATATTGAAAATATCGAAATATTAAAAGGAGCATCTGCCGCAGCTATATATGGTTCTAGAGCTGCTGCCGGAGTTGTTATCATTACAACTAAGAAAGGTAAAGCTGGAGAAACTCAGTTTAAATTTGGACAATCTTTTGGATGGACTCAGGTAACTAGATTATTAGGACTACGTGATTATAATGAGCAACGCGTAGAGGATAGTTTTGGAGCAGAGGCAGTGCCGCTTTTTGTAGCTGCAAGAGATGAAGGAAGACTTGTAGATTATGAAGAAGAAATTTATGGAGAAAAAGGTCTTATAAGTAGAACTAACTTTAGCATGAGTGGTGGAGATGTAAAAACTCGCTTTTATGCTGGGGTTACGCACAGTAATGAAAATGGTATTGTTAAAAATACTGGCTACGAAAAGACTTCACTTCGTCTTAACTTAGATCATAGAGCTACAGACTTTTTAAAAGTATCACTTAATACAAACTATATTAATTCTAGATCTAATCGTGGCTTCTTTAATAATGATAACTCTGGAACTACTATTGGTGTGACTTTAACTGGTACAACTCCATGGTTACAATTATTTCCAGATGAAAATGGTGTATACCCGGATAATCCTTCAGGAGCATCAAACCCATTACAAACTAGAGACAGAGTAACTAACAGAGAGATTGTAGATCGCTTTATTATTGGTGCTTCTGCAAATCTAGATATCTTCAAAAAGGAAAAATCAAGCCTTGAATTAATTTTACGTGGAGGTTTAGATACTTATGGACAGAAATCTAGAGCTATTTTCCCAAAGGATTTACAATTTCAAAAACCTGCTAATGGAGGTCAAAATGGAGTTGCTGTGCAAGGAGATACTCAAAATAGAAACTACAATCTAGCGGCTTTCTTAGTACATAATTATAGAACGGATAATGATTTATCTTTTAGAACGCAAGCCGGTGTTACAAGGGAGTATTTTGACAGAAATACGCAGCTTATTACTGCGAGCGGACTTGTAGCTTCAGAAACTAATGTTGACCAAGCTGCAAATACTGGAACTAACCAGTTTAGACTACTTCAAGAAGATGCTGGATTCTTTGTACAAGAAGAAATCAATTTTCAAGATAAGCTTATAGGAGCGATAGGATTAAGAGGAGATAAATCTTCAAATAACGGAGATGCAAACGAACTTAACTATTACCCAAAAGCATCACTCGCAGCAAACTTCAATGAGTTTGATTTCTGGAAGGAAGATAGCTTTGTTGATAAATTTAAACTACGTGTAGCTTATGGAGAGGCAGGTAACTTTGCTCCTTTTGGTGCATTATTTACATCATACACATCATTCTCTACAGATGGTCTATTAGGAATAAGCCTTGTAGGGGTGCGTGGAGATGCTGGTTTAAGCCCAGAACGTCAAAAGGAATTAGAATTTGGTACAGACCTTAGTATTCTTGATGGTAAAGTAGATTTTTCTGCAACATATTATATTAAAACTGTTGATGATTTAATTCTTAACTCAGCACTACCTCCATCTTCTGGATTTACGAGCGAATTTGTAAATGCAGGTGAATTACAAAACAAAGGACTTGAATTATCACTTAACAGTAATATCATTGAGTCAGAAAATTTTGTGTGGAACGCTAGTGTAAACTGGTTTAAAAATACTTCAAAAATTACTCGTTTAGATGTTGATCCTTTCAATGTAGGAGCTTTTGGAGCAACACTAGGTACATTTAGAATTGAAGAAGGTTCTAGTGCTACACAGATAGTAGGAATAGGCCCTAACCCAGGTGCAAATGGATTCCAGAAATTTGGAGATTCAGAGCCAGATTTCCAAATGGCCTTTAACAATAGTCTTCAATACAAGGATTTCCAATTATCATTTTTATGGCAATGGAAAAAAGGTGGTGATAACATCAACTTGACTACATTATTATCTGACCTCAACGGTACAAGTGCAGATTATGATGATTCTGGACTTGATCCTTCTGGAGCACTTGCAAATGGTCCTTATAGAGTGAGTCAGCTAGGTTCATCTGCAGATGTATTTGTAGAAGATGCATCTTACCTAAGATTACGTGAAGTAGGATTATACTATACAATCCCAACTACAGCATTAACTAACTTCTTAGGAGGAAATATAGATAACATTAAAGTAGGATTTTCAGGAACAAACCTAATCAACATATTTGATTACAATAGTTATGATCCAGAAGTTTCAAACTTTGGAGGTGGAGGTATCTTTACAGGTGTAGAGGTTACGCCTTTCCCATCATCAAAGCGCTTCTTATTTAATCTCGCTGTAAACTTTTAAAATAAAAAGATGAAAAAATATATAACTAAAAGCCTACTTGCACTGAGTATTTGTGCTGGGCTTTATTCTTGTGACGTACAAGAATATTCAGACTTAAACAACCCCGAGGTTGATGCCTTTGAGGACAATCTAACTCGCGGAGACTTACAAGACCTAGTGGGCGGAGTGCTATATAGCTCTCGCGTAGGTCTGGGAACTTACTTTGATGATTGTGGGGTTATAGGTAGAGAATACTATAGATTCTCAAGCTCAGACCCTAGATTTACAAGTGATTTACTAGGTGGAGAGAATGCCGTTTTAGATAATAATACCTTCTATATCACAACCCCATGGGCTGCAAGATATAGAACCGTAAAAAACGCAAATCTTATCTTAGGATTTATTGAAGCACAAGATCTTTCTGCAATATTTACGGCGGAAGAATTGAGTGCAACAACTGGGTTCTTAAAAACAATGATTGCTCATGAACTTTTACTCAACCTCAACCTTGTAGACGAAGGAGGTATACGTGTAGATGTGGCAGATGAAACTAACTTAGGACCATTTGTATCAAAAAGCGAAGCACTTACTTTTATAAGAGCTACTCTAGTAGATGCCGCAGCAGATCTAAGTGCTGGAGGTGAAGAGTTTCCGTTCTTACTTTCATCTGGATTTGATAGTTTTAGCGTGCCAACTGATTTTGCTTCAGTAAGTAATGCCCTCGCAGCAAGAGTAGCAGCATATCAAGGAGATTTTCCTGGAGTATTATCATTACTTGATGACTCCTTCTTAACATTGGATAATAATAATCTTGATCTTGGTGTTTATCACAACTTTACACAAAACCAGACAGATATTCTTAATCCTATGTTTTTTGCTGTAAACTCTTCTACTGCGGGTGCACGTATCGCACAACCATCTTTTATCACAGATGCAGAAGCAGATGACGCTCGACTTAGTAAGGTTGTCTTACGTAGTGCGGTGGATGAGAATGGAAATCCAATCGCAAACCCATTAACACTTGACGGTCTTACTGGTGAATATGACGTTTTTCGTTATACTTCTAACGTTGATGATATTCCAATTATTCGTAAGGAAGAGTTATTATTACTTTATGCAGAAGCAAATATTACCGTAAATCCTGCCGAAGCAATAGTTGCACTTGACCTAATTAGACAAAGTGCTGGTCTAGATCCATATTCCGGAACTACTGATCCTACAGAGCTTACTGATGAGATGTTAACACAACGTAGATATTCTCTATTTGCAGAAGGACACAGATGGATAGATGTACGTCGTTACAATCGTCTTGACGAGTTACCTATTGATAGAGCAAATGATGATGTGTTTTCTCTATTCCCAGTACCACTTACTGAGAATCAATAAACAAACATCTAATTTATTCAAACCCTCTCAATGTATGTTGAGAGGGTTTTTTTATGCTTTCGCGAAAGCGAGACAATCCACAACAAACATCTATAAGTTACATTATTTGATGAGCAAAACGCTAATGCAAATGCCTTCCTATTAGCTTTTAATACGCTTACCAGTTGAAACTAATTAAGACGAACGGCTTTACTAACGCACAAAAAAAATGCCCTCAACAATTATGTTGAGGGCATTTTACATGTATCAGAAGTTAGTTTTATGCTGCTTCTCTATGTGCTTCATTATTTCTGTCTGTTGCTGCACTTCCTCTTACTTTAACCTTAATACGATATACTATGTAATATAGCAATGGTACGATAATAAGAGTAAGGAAGGTTGCTATGATTAATCCGTAAATAACTGTCCACGCAAGTGGGCCCCAGAAAATCACGTTATCACCTCCTACATAAATACCAGCATCAAACTCTTGAAATAACCCAAAGAAGTCAATGTTAATACCAATAGCAAGTGGTATCAAACCAAGCACCGTTGTTATCGCTGTAAGTAATACTGGACGCAAACGTGCACGACCACCTTCTATAATGAGTTCTTGCATGGTCTTTTTATCAAGCATTTGCTTTCCTTCAAGATCCTGCGCTACTTCTTTTCTATCTACTAGTAACTGCGTGTAATCCAGAAGTACCACTCCATTATTTACCACAATACCGGCGAGGGAAATAATACCCATCATGGTCATAATGATAACAAATGGTGATCCACTAATAATGATACCACCAAACACTCCTATAAAACTTAAGAAGATGGCTATCATAATGATGATAGGCTTTGATATGGAGCTAAATTGAAATATCAACAAGAAAAATATCAATGCCAGTCCGCCAAAAAAGGCACTTACCAGAAAGTTCATTTCCTTTGCTTGGTCTTCAATTTGACCTGTATAATTCACCTTAATATCTTTAGGAATTTCATCAAAGTTTTGCATCTCTTCTTGCACTGCGGCAACTACTACTCCTGCATCTGTAAACCCGGCGGCAAGGTTAGAGTATACTGTCACCACACGTTTAGAATCTCTATGCTTTATTGCACTAAATGAAGATGTGTTTCTTGTAGTGGTTACTGCACTTACAGGCACTTCTTTTACTTGTCCCGTAGCAGGATCTCTAAAAGTGATGTTCTGATTAAATAAAGCAGATTTATCATATCGCTGCTCTTCATTGAAGCGTACGTAGATATCATAATCTTCTCCATCCTTTTTATACACTCCTGCTTTATCTCCAAAGATAGAGCGACGTAGTTGCAGCCCTACTTGACCAGTTGCTACACCTAGTTCTCCTGCCTTCTGGCGATCTACAAGAACTTCTGTTCCTGGCTTACCTCTATTTACATTAATCTTAAGCTCATCTACTCCAGGAACGTTCCGGCTATTAATATAGTTACGCATCTTTTCTGCTGCGATGATGAGTTCTTGATAATCCTTACCTTCTAATTCAATATTGATAGGATATCCCTGTGGTGGTCCTGCTGCATCTTTTTCTACTGTAATTACAACTCCTGGATATACTCCTCTCACGGCATCTTGCACCTTAAAACGTAGCTCTTCACTATCTGCTTCATTACGGTACTTATACTCACGCATGGTAGCCGTAATTTTTGCTCTGTGCGGCATTTCGGCAGCGCTTCCTCCGTCTGTTTGTGGATTACCTGCGCCTTCTCCTACTTGTGACACAGAAGTTTCTACAAGTGCATTGTAATCTTCACCTTCTAAGTATGCTTCATCATTAAAGACCTTAAATACACGTTGTTCTATCTCCTTCGTGATTGCATCTGTTTTGGTAATTGCGGTACCTTCTGGATATTCTATATAAACCGTAATCTGGTTAGGTTTGTTATCTGGAAAAAATTCGATTGCTGTACGACCTGCGCTTACAGATCCTCCAAACGCCATAAAGGTTAAAATAAGCATCAGGAAAATCCCTACTACAAAGCCTATAGGTTTATAGCCTCTAATCGCCCATCCTAAGAATCTCTTATAAATATCTTCTAACCATGTTAAAAAACGCTTTTGAAAAACATCGGCAGCACCTTTAAGCACATACTTATATATCCACATGAAGATGATGGTTGCAATCACGAGACTTCCTAGTCCGCGTATGCTTCCACCTAAAAATAATATCATTAACCCAATAGGCAACATGATGAGTGAGGTGCGGATAAGAAATTTTCGCGAAAGCGCCTTCTCATCTGTTTTCATAAACTGTGATACGAGCATCGAGTTTATAAAAATTGCAACAAATAATGATGAACCAAGTACGACAGATAGTGTGATAGGGAAGTAAATCATAAACTGACCCATAATCCCTGGCCACAATCCTAGTGGCACGAAAGCTGCTACCGTAGTAAGTGTGGAAATAATGATAGGAAAAGCTATCTCTCCGATACCTTTTTTGGCCGCTTCTATACGTCCCATTCCTTCTTCGTCCATGAGACGATACACATTTTCTACTACCACAATACCATTATCTACTAGCATCCCTAGTCCCATAATGAGGGCAAAGAGAATCATGGTATTCATCGTATAACCCATCAAGTTGAGGATCATAAAACTCATAAACATAGACATAGGAATTGCAAACCCTACAAAAAGTGCATTTTTAAATCCTAAGAAGAACATAAGTACGCCTACCACAAGTATAATCCCAAAGATGATATTGTTTACAAGGTCGTTTACTTGGTTTTCTGTCTTTGCACTCTGATCATTTGCTGTACGCACAACCACATCCGGAGGAAACACCTCTGCTGTAGCATTTGCTATTATCTCGTTGATTTGCTCTACGGCCTCAATCATGTTTTCACCAGATCGCTTTTTTACATCTAGCATTACCACCGTCTCACTTATCTCCTCGTCATTTACCGTATCTCCTTCATATAATGTGAGGTCTCTAGCATAGGTAGTTTTATCTTCTTCAGAAAAAGTTACCTCTGCAATATCTTTAAGATACACAGCACCATTATCTGATTTGATTACAAAATCTTCAAGCTCTTCTGGGCTCTGAATTTCTCCTATCACACGAATGTTACGACGTTGCCCACTACTCACAAGGTTACCTGCAGATAGGGTCATATTTTCATTTCCTATAGAAGCAAGTATATCATTAAAGCTCACTTGAGCAGCAATCATTTTATACACGTCTACTGCTACTTCTACCTCGCGCTCTTGAGCACCACGTATGGTTGCCTCCTTTATTTCTTTAAGACTTTCTATCTCATCTTGTAAATACTCTGCATACTCTTTAAGCTTTATAGTAGGATAGTTACCAGATACATTTACATTAAGAATAGGCGTTTCCTCAGAGATACTTAAGTCAAATACGTTAGGCTCTACCTTTGCGTTGTTAAACGTAGGCCAGTCTTCATTTGCTGTTTCTGAGTCTACCTCATCTTTTACACGTTGCTTTGCAACCTGTACATCAACTCCTTCCTTGAACTCTATGGTGATGATTGCATAATCTTCTTGCGAAGTAGAAAGCACCTCAACCACATCTGATAGATTCTGAAGTTTATCCTCCAGCGGATCAACAATAAGACGCTCTATATCTTCTGCGGTGTTCCCAGGATATGGGGCCGAAATATAAATTTTAGTCTCATTAATTTCTGGGAAATTCTCACGTGCCATACCTAAATATGCACCCATTCCTAAGGCCAGAAACAGCGCCATAAGAACGTAAATAATGGTAGGATTATCAATCGCCCAACTGGAGATTGCAAATTCCTTATCTACATTTTTCTTTTTCTTATCTGTCATCGCTTAGTATGTTAAGATTTTTACAGCTTGGTTGTCTTTTACAGATCGTGCTCCTTCTACGATGATCTTATCGCCTACTTCTATACCAGAAAGTACTTCAATGCGATCCCCTTGAGATTTACCTGTAGTTATGATTTTTTGCTGCGCTATCATTTCGTCCGCTTTCGCGAAAGCGATATATACATATTGCTCACCATCTGCATTTTCATTAATCACATTGAGAGGAATTAAGATTGCATTCTCTGCTGTATAATCATTGATAGAAAGTCGCGCAGTAAGGTTAGGTTTTACTTTACCATCTTTATTAGGAACATCTACCTCTATAGCAAAACTTCTATTTGATGGTTTAATGTAGTTACCCGTCTGGCGTACAGTAGCATCAATACTCTCTCCTAGCACTGGAAACTCTACTTTTACCGTTTTACCAGCCGTAACTGTAGGTAAGTAGCTCTCAGGAATCTCTGCAGCTACATACATATTATCAAGATTTACGATTCTAAAAATAGCTACTCCTGGAGCAACTACGGTACCCTGGTCTGTAATTACCTCATCTATCACACCAGAAAAAGGTGCAGTTACCGTAGTCTTACCTAGCTGACTTCTAATCTGATTCACCATATTTTGTGATGACTCATATTGTGTCTTTGCTTGCAAGTATTGAATCTCTGACCCTATCTTTTGATCCCATAAACGTTGTTGACGCTCAAAAGTAGTCTTTGCAAGTGCTGCCTGAGACTCTACTTGTGCTACTTGGCTCCCTAAACCTCCATCATCTATACGAGCTAGCAACTGCCCTTTTCTTACGCGCTGCCCTTCCTTTACAAGCACTCTTGAGAGTGTTCCTTGATACTCTGGATATATAAGTACGTTTTGCTTAGTTTCCACATTACCTTGTACTTCTATAAAGTGGTTGAATAAAGTATCCTTAACGGTCATTGTAGTAATAAGAACCTCTTTCTTGTCTCTAGGTGTTTTTTCTTCTAGCACTTTTTCAATTTGTGCCAGTTGCTCATTACTAGTAGTTATTTCTGCCTTAAGCGCTTCTTTCTTAGCCTGAAGCTCTTCTACTGTGCCAGATTCTATGAGTGTCTCTACAGATTTTCCGCTAGAGTCTCCTCCACAAGAAACGAGTGCGATACTTAAGATAGCAAGTGTGATATATTTTTTCATCATTATTTTATTTCTGATTGGTAGCTTATTAAAATCTCTTGTTGAGAGAACTAGTTATTGGTATAATTAGGCACATTAAGTATGGTCTCTAGATCTGCCTTAGTTGTAATTATTTGTAACATTGCTTGCAGTAACTCTTGTTGTACTTGGTAAAGTTGCGTTTGCGCTTGTCTCAAATCAAAACTTGTACTTAATCCTTCTCTAAATTTTATTTGATTCTTATTCTCAATACGCTCTGCTAGCGTGATATTCTTAAGAGATGTATTGTAGTTATCTATGGCAAGCTCATGATCACTTTTTGCCGATGCATATGCAAGTTTAATTTGCTGTGCTGTCTCCTCTTTTTGAGTTTTGGCTTGATCCAGTGCTATTGCAGCTTGTGCCGTTCTCGCATTACGCATGCCAGAACTAAAAATTGGAATATTAAGTTGGAAACCAGTAATAGATTGCGGGAACCACTTCTCATCACTATCAAAAAAGTTAAACTCGTTACGCCCTGCAAATGTTCCTACATTTATAAACGCTCCTAGTGTAGGTAGCGCTTTACTTTTCTCAAGTTTAAGCTCAAGCTCGCGTTGCTCATTAAGATTATTTACAATCTTATAATCTACGTTTTGCTCTAAGTTTACGGTATCATTAAGAAGTCCTAATGCTGGTAGTGCGAGCCCTTCTAGCGTTTGAGTGAATACCGTTTCTTCATTTACATCGATGCCTATTGCTAGATTGAACATTTGCTTAGCAATGGTTACCATACGCTGTGCATTTGCTCGCTGGTTCTTGAGTGACAAAAAGGTAATCTGTAGTTGCTCTACATCTTCCTCCTCTGCAAATCCATTTTCAAAAATGATTCTTGTCTCTCTCAAGTTGTCTTCTAGTGTCGCGATATTCTTGTCTAAAATTGCTACGCTCTCTTGAGCAAGAAGCACTCCTCCATATGCGTTTATGACACCCTTGCGCACTTCAAGTTGTGTCTTTTCATTGGCATTTTTAGAATAGTCTAGAAAAGTCTTGGCTGCTTGTAATCCTACAAGGTATGACCCATCAAAAATAAGCTGACTTAACGTTGCCGTTGCAGTCGCATTTTGTTGTGTTCCAAAAACTACAGGGATAAAAGTACCTGCATCACCTCCTACAAACTCGGCTGGGATAAGCTGTGTAGGCTGTTTTATCTGGTAATTATAATCTAGACTAGCGCTTACCTGTGGTAATCCGCTAGCAGTGGTTTCCCATTTTCTCTTAATTGCCTTTGCGATGTCTCGGCGGCTATTGATAGCTGTATAATTGCTATCTAGAGCAAAGGTTACAGCCTCTTCTACGGTAAAACTTCTAGTTTGTGCTACCGTGGCAACACTTACTAGTAATAATATCGCTATAGATAATCTCTGTATCATTAGTTGTGGTTAGATTTGATGAGTTTATTTAAAATTTTTCTTCCTTTAGGAGTTACAATACCACGTATGTGATACTCTAGATACATATCATATAGGTCTGACACGGGAAATGTAGATTTAGGAAAAATAGTCTCATCCTTAATACCTGTCATCCCTGTGAAGTAAATATTTACTACAAACTCTACACTTATATCACTTATAAAAAGTTCTTGTTCTATCCCTTTGAGCACGTTTCTAGTCACACAACTTTGCATGTAATCATACTGACTCTTTCTAAGCGTCTGGTGTATCTTAGGATAATATTTTTGAAGCTGATACATAGAAGAAGTACGCTCTCCATTAATGTGCTCAAGTACATATTTCTTAATGTCATATAATTCCTCAATAGGATTTAACTCACGCTCAAATATGGTATCTATCCCTCCGCATACATCTGTAAACATCTGCATCGCACTTGCAGAGACTATTGCTTCTTTATTTGAATAGTAGCTGTACACTGTTTTCTTAGACATACCCATTTCTTTGGCTATATCATCCATTGTGATGCTCTTAAATCCCTGACTTAAAAACAATTCGGTGGCAGTGTGTAATAATTGGTCTTTCATATTTCGAGTGCAAAAATACGCAGGAAACTTTTAAAGTTTTTATAGTTTCCAACTATTTTAAACAAATTTTAACAGTTGTAGGGGTTTACGGTACGCTTTCGCGAAAGCGTAATAGGGCATAATCATCTCTTATCACTTATTTTTACAAAAAAAATTGCAATTCATGCGCAGCATTCCAGAATACACAGAGGTATTTATTGATTATTTAAATAAACACACCCTAGAGAAAGAGCCGAAAAATTTATACGACCCTATAAATTATATACTTGGTTTAGGAGGTAAGAGACTGCGCCCTGTACTTACACTTATGGCTTGTGAATTGTTTGAAAAAGATCATGCTATCGCACTTGATGCTGCACTGGCTATAGAGATTTTTCATAACTTTTCTTTAGTGCATGATGACATCATGGATGATGCTCCATTGCGTCGTGGTAAGGAAACTGTACATGAAAAATGGGATATAAACACAGGTATACTTTCTGGAGATGCAATGCTTATAAGAGCTTACCAGTTATTTGAAAATTATGAAGGAGATACGTTTAAGGAGCTAGCAAAGCTCTTTTCTAAAACGGCAATTGAAGTTTGTGAAGGACAGCAGTATGATGTAGATTTTGAAACTCGTGACGATGTTACCATCCCTGAGTATATGAAAATGATTGAGTATAAAACAGCTGTACTCGTGGGCGCTGCTCTTAAAATGGGAGCTATAGTTGCTGGCGCTTCAAAAACTTGTCAAGAAGCAATTTATAATTATGGTCGTGATTTAGGTCTCGCATTCCAATTACAAGATGATTATCTAGACGCTTTTGGTGATCCAGAGAGTTTTGGGAAGCAAGTAGGCGGTGATATTATAGAAAACAAAAAGACTTTCTTATATCTTACTGCGCTTATAAACTCAGATAAAGATGATGCACAACAACTAGAGCATTTCTTCTCTATCTCACCAGCAGATCCTGCGGAGAAAATAGAAACAGTTAAGCAACAGTTTTTAGACTCTGGTGCAGCAAAAGCTACCGAGCAAGAAATTGCCAAATACACGCAGAAAGCATTTACCGCACTAGATAACGTTGATATCTCTGAAGATAAAAAAGAGGTGCTACGCCTTTTTGGAGAGAGTTTAATGAAGCGTACTTATTAAGAATACGTAGCGCTATTGCAATGCATTAATAGCCCTTACTCTCAAACTTAAACCCACGCTATCTTTAACTGGGAGCAAGGTAATCTTAAGTTGATCTCTTTCTAGTCCCTGACTTATAAGATACTCTCCTACTTCACTAGCTCTTGCCTTGGCAAGGCAAGCATCTGTGGTGTCACTGGCGCTTGAAGAATAATAACTTTCAACTTCTAGTGAGAGCTTACGCTCAAGTAATACACGCACTCGTTTATTAATGTAATGCTTATCATAGTTAGATAATCTAGGCTCCATGCTATCACTAAGAATATCTAAAGTTTGATACTCTTTCCACTCGCAGAGTACCGCTTTCCATAATTTATCTTCACCTCCACTGTCACGTGAAAGGTAGCAAACCCCTGGTTTTGGGTTAGGAGGACCCAGTGCTACACTTGATGTTACGCCTTCTTGCCCCATCAAAAGCGTGGTACAAAAGCAGAGTAAAAAACTAATTATCAATCTCATAACATAAAAGTACACTTTTATAAGACTCTCAAAATTTCCTTAACATTCATTTGTGGCATTTCAATTGCATTATCTTTACTGTAAATCAATCTATTGTGAGATATTATACTTTTCTATTATTAGTAGCATGTTCTATAAGCTCTTGTGCTCAAGTAACCTTTACTCCACAAAGCGTCGCAATAGACGATTCTCTTAATATTGCTGTTATTCACATACCTAAAGGGACCACAATAAAAGACGGCGATTTCCAGATTAACGGACTATCATACACTCTTAATCTTTCAAGTAAGGACTCTGTTTATACTGCCTTTCACTTACTTAAGCATGGCGCAACTACTTATAAAACTTATTTCACTTCATATCCACTCATACAGATAGATGCTCCACAGGGGATTGTAAATGAGCCTAAACGTATGGCAACAATCTCTTATGCAGATAAAGACACACAGTTTACAAGTCACGCAGGGATAGAACTGAGAGGAAGTAGCTCTCTCGTGTTTCCAAAAAAGACGTACGACCTCAACTTTTATAAAGATAGCCTAGGCTTTGAAAATCAAGATTATGAGCTTGCAGGTATGCGCAGTGATGACGACTGGATTCTAGATGGGCTTTATAATGAGCCACTGAGAATGCGTTCTTATCTATCTCTCAATTTATGGAATGACATCTATACACCACATTATCTAGATAAAGAACCAACAGCCAAAGCTGGCGCAACAGCCGCCTATTCCGAGGTTTTTGTAAACGGAAGGTATCAAGGGATTTTCTTACTGCAAGAACAAGTAGATCGCAAACTCGTACAAGTAAAAAAGAATCGTGGTGACACGGTGCGTGGTGAGATTTTTCAAGGGGCGCGCTACCTAGGCGCTAGCTCTTTTGACTCCATACCTCCTAAAAAGAATTTCTTAGCAAGCTGGGGCGGTTATGATATTAAATACCCTTCTGACACTAATGCTCCTTGGGATAATGTGTACCCGTTTACAGACTTTGTCGTAAATAGTGATGATGACGCTTTCGCGAAAGGAATTTCAGAACAATTTGTAATCAATAATGCCATTGATTATTTCCTATACATCAACGCTGTGCGCGCGCCAGATAATTTAGGTAAGAATTTATATCTCATACGTTACGACGCAGGAGAACCTTACTTCTATGCCCCATGGGACCTAGATGGAAGCTTCGGGACTATTTTTAGTGGCAAACGAATAAAAACCACCGACGATTTTCTCACAAACGGTCTCGTGAGAAGACTTATCAAAACAAATGCAGATGATTTTAACGCGCGTTTTAAAGCACGATGGGCAACACTGCGCACTAAAGTATTGAGTGAGGAAGAACTACTCACTAGACAACGAAATGTATATGAAAAACTCTCATCTAATCTAGTTTTTGAAAGAGAACAGCTGGTATGGAAAGATTTTATATCTGACCGGGAAGGACTAGGCTATATGCAGAAATGGACTAAGGAAAGACTCGCGTTTCTAGACGATTATATTTCTAAACTCTAAATTACTCGTTTGCAAATTGGTTGATAATTGATAAGAAATCCGCTCTATTTTTTACAAAATCTAACTCTGAAATATCAATAATCTTAACATTGAGATTATGCTGAGTCTTTATAAAATCAAGGTACCCTTGGTTTATTTTTTCTAAGTATGTAGGATCAATACTCTTCTCATAACTACGACCACGCTTCTTTATATTCTTAAGTAAACGCTCTGTATTTTGATAAAGGTAAACGTATAAGTCTGGCTGCGGCATATCTTTATACATCATCTCGTGGAGACGCTTGTACAGCAAAAACTCCTCCTCTTGTAAGGTTACCTGTGCAAATATGAGCGA
This sequence comes from Dokdonia sp. Asnod3-C12, assembly GCF_045063975.1. NCBI lineage: Bacteria > Pseudomonadati > Bacteroidota > Flavobacteriia > Flavobacteriales > Flavobacteriaceae > Dokdonia > Dokdonia sp. Asnod3-C12. Next base: position 1,938,117 of record NZ_JBEFNY010000003.1, on the reverse strand, counting down.
TTTGTAACGATCATAATCTGCGCACATAAAATCCTTAAAAAGATCATATTGTCCTAAATCATCTAATAGCTGCTGGTACCTATCTGCCAGAAAAGACATTTCTAACGGAAAGGCAAATCTATCTGGGTCTTTGTAAAACTTAGGCAAGAAAGGATTGTCTTTAAAACGCTCAAGAATAAGCTTTGCATTAAACTCATCTGAGATCATCGTGGCGAGGCTTGTTTTTCCTGCTCCTATATTTCCTTCTATGGTGATATAGTTGTAACCACCTAAATCAATACTGTCTTGTGGTTTCTTAAGCCATTTAGCCTGTTTTGTAAGAATACTATCATCGTTACAAGCTTCTAATAACTCTAAGTAAGTGACTGGATTTTCAGGTGTAGATAATGCCTCACAAACCTCATCACCTGCGATATCTGCAAGTGGCTGTAGTACAAACAACCGCTCTTTCATATGCTTATGAGGAACCGTGAGTTGCTCTGACTGCTTTACAACATCGTCATAAAGCAATATGTCTATATCTATTATTCTTGATTGATAAGCTGTTCCTTCCTTTTCCTTACGACCTAGTAATTGCTCTATAGCCTGTGTCGTGTCTAAGAGTTTTTTAATAGGTAATGATGTTTCCATCCTCACCACACAGTTGTGAAAATCTGGCCCATCAAAACCCCAAGCAGGACTTTGATACACAGGAGAAATTTTCACAACCCTACCTACACGCTCAAAAAGCAATTGTATCGCTTTATCGAGTGCTTCATAAGTGTTTCCTTGATTACTGCCTAATGATAAGAATGTGGTATGCAAAGATCTAGCTGTTGAATTACGAGAATAACATTTCACAACAAATTAAGGAAATCAAAATCACAATGCGCTAATTTTGAAATCGAAGTTATTAAGAAAATGCAACTACCCTCTAAGGATTTAAATACAAAGGATTTACAACTTGCATATCGCATTTATGTGATTTTAGGCGCTCTTTTTATCTGCGCACTAGTTGTATCTAATCTAATTTTTCAAAAGTTCTTTTCATGGGACTTTTTTGGAATCTATACTTTTGAGATTTCGGTAGGGATACTTCCCTACCCTATCACCTTTCTTATTACAGATATTGTAAGCGAGATTTACGGCAGAAAAAAAGCAAACCAGATGGTCACTGCTGGCATTTTTGCCTCTCTATTTTCACTACTCATCGTTTATATAGGTAACGCTGTACCCGCTACGAGCTGGTCTCCTGTAGATGACACACTATTTACTAAGGTTTTTGGAGTTACTGCGCTGGCAGTTTTTGCGAGTATGATAGCCTATTTACTAGCACAATACGTAGATATTCACATCTATCACTTTTGGAAACGTATAACTAAGGGCAAACACCTTTGGCTCAGAAATAATTTTTCGACATTCTTATCTCAGTTTATAGATACATTCTCGGTCCTTTCTTTACTCTGTATCTTTGGACTCATTGAGTGGCAATTGTTTGGAGGTCTTCTCTTAGGAGGTTTTCTATTTAAAGTGATTATTGCCGCTTTAGACACCCCATTGCTATACCTAGGTGTAGGACTATTTAGAAAGAAATTTAAACTAGAGGAAGGTGAAGAATTAAAGCTACCTATTTAGGCGGTTGTTTATAAGAATTACAGATATGCTTTCGCGAAAGCGTACTAAAAAGAAAGTAGTACAATAAAAAAGGGATGAAAATCTTGCTCGAAAGAGCCAACAAATATTATGAAAAAAGCACTCAAAATTACAGGTATTATACTTCTCGTTGTTGTGATACTGCTTGCAGCGTCACCATTCCTTTTTAGAGGAAAACTAGAAGACCTACTCAAGAAAACCATCAATAATAATCTAAACGCTCAAGTAGAATGGTCTTCTCTAGATCTAAGCCTTTTTAGGAGTTTTCCTGATGCTACGGTTATAGTAAACGACTTTACGGTAATTAATAATGCACCATTTGCTGGTGACACACTTGCGAGTGGTAAAGAAATACGCATTGAGATGGGCGTTACCCAACTCTTTAAAAACACAGCAGATGAGCCTATTGCAATAGACGCTTTATCACTTCTGGAAGCAAACGTACAGGTACAAGTAGATTCTTTAGGCAATGCAAATTATGACATTGTAAAAGAGACAGCAACTACAGATACCGCTAGTGAAGAGAGCTCAGAACCTTTTGTTTTTAACTTACAAGAGTACAGCCTCGTAGACTCAAAAATAATTTATGACGACCGCTCTACACAAACCCACCTTGAACTTACAGAGGTAAACCATACGGGTTCTGGAGATTTTTCGGCTATTGAGAGTGTGCTAGATACAAAGACACACGCTGTAGTATCTTTTGATTATGGTGGCACACATTACTTGGACGGGCACGACCTAGACCTCGAGGCTGTAATCCAAATGGAGCTTGAAAAACAGAAGTATACTTTTAAGGAAAACTTAGCCAAAATAAACGAACTCCCACTAGAGTTTAATGGTTTTATAGAGCTTCTAGAAGATGGCAATCTTATGGACTTATCGTTCAAAACGCCTTCATCAGATTTTAAAAACTTTCTAGCCCTAATCCCTAAAGAATACAGAGCAAATCTTGATGGGGTGGAAACGAGTGGCGATTTTCGCGTAAGCGGAATTATAAAAGGGAAAACAACGGAGACTAACATCCCAAATCTGGATATTGAGATTGTGTCTAACAATGCTTCTTTTAAGTATCCAGACCTACCTAAAAGAATGAACAACATCAATATAGATGTAAAGATTAAAAACGATACAGGCATCACAGAACTTACTTATATTGAGATAAACGATTTACGTTTTAAGATTGACCAAGACACCTTTACCGCAAAGGGAACGCTCAAAAACTTGATGGGTAACATGCTTGTAAATCTAGACTTAGATGGTGCGCTAGATTTAGGAAATATAGACAAAGTCTACCCACTTAATCTAGACCAGCCGCTACAAGGTAGACTTGTTGCAGATATTGTGACGAGTTTTGATATGAACTCTGTTGAGAAACAGCTGTATCAAAATATAAAAAGCTCTGGTAACGCTACGCTTAGTAACTTCACTTACAGCACTCCAGAACTACCTAATCCCATTGCTATACAAAATGCAGCTGTAAGTTTTAAAACAGGCAATATCACGCTTAGCTCATTTGCTGCTACAAGTGGGACTTCAGATATAAATGCAACGGGATCTATAGAAAACCTCATCCCGTTTGTAATGTCTAAGGAAGATTTAAAAGGGCGTTTTGACGTGACCTCAAAGGTGTTCAACCTTGATGATTTTGCAACTAGCACAGCAACTACATCTGGCACTAATCAGTCTAGCACGAGCTCAAGCGATACAGCTATACAAATTCCAGATTTTCTAGATGCCTCTGTAAACTTTAATGCCGCAAAGGTAATTTATGATGGGCTAGAACTTAGTAACACAAAGGGTAGTGTGACCATTGCAAATGAGCAGGCATCATTGAGTAATCTTAACTCTGGCATCTTTGGTGGTGCGGCAGGACTCTCTGGATCTGTCACCACACGTAATGGCACTCCTACTTTTAATATGATTGTAGATTTGAGTAGTATAGACATAGACCGCTCTTTTAAGGAGCTCGAGATGCTGCAAGGACTCGCTCCTATTGCAAAAGCTCTACAAGGCGCTCTCAATACAAAAATACAATTGCAAGGACAGCTAGATGACAACTTCAGCCCTATCCTTAGTACCATTACTGGAGATGCCTTTGCAGAGATTTTGACCGCAGATGTAGATGCAGATAAAATGCCGCTTCTTAATCTCCTATCGCAAAAACTTGATTTTATAAACCTTGATGACCTTAAACTAGACAAGCTCAAAACGAGCCTTACGTTTAATGATGGTCAGGTGGTTGTAAAGCCATTTGATTTTAATGTGAAAGGAATCAATGTGCAGGTAAGCGGTGGACATAGCTTTACAAACGAGATGAATTACACCCTCAACCTCGATCTTCCTGCAAAATACCTAGGCGGAGACGTGAGCGGATTACTCTCAAAACTTACAGATGCCGAAAAAGAGAATATCCATATAGACGTACCTGTTTCCCTTTCGGGAAATTTTACTGCGCCTAAAGTAGACCTTAATCTAAAAGCAGCTACTACTGCACTTACTAACCAGATTATAGAGATCCAGAAGCAACGCGCAAAAGACAAAGTAGAAGATAAACTTACAGATGTGTTAGGAGGTCTATTAGGTGGAAACAAAACAACACCAAATACCACTACAACAGATAGTACAACTACTGACACACAGACTCCTCAAAACACCACCATAACCCCAAAAGCCGAAGATGCCATTAAAGATGTCGCAACGGGAATATTAGGTGGTCTCTTTGGGAAAAAGAAAACAACAAAAGAAACGGTGAAGGATACGGTTAATTAAATATTGTTAGGCATCCTTTCCAAATCTACTTTCAAGACTGTTATAAGGCTTATCATTTTCTGAAAGATAAACCTTCTCTTGTCCTAAAATATCATTGTTTATTTCCTCTGGCTCAACATAATTGGGCCCTCTATTTACAAAAGTTTCTTTTACACGTTTTGATATTACAAAATATGGAATCCAAATAGTGCACCTAAAAAGAGCCTTCATGATGTCCTTTAAAAACTCTTGATTTTCTTCTGCAGAGTATAGATCTGGAGCAAGTAAATTTGCCGCAACAGTATCTAGTATTAATAAAATAAGCATAGAAGCGTAAAGTATAATCATAAGTTTGGGCACTACCGTTCTTTTCTTAAAGAACAAAATGATTAGGACAATACTATATATTACAAGTGCAACATTAATAATCATCTCTAAAGCGATTACTAAAACCATGGGCTTTCCGCTAAGTCCCTCCGTATTCCATAAGGCAGACCATGTATAAGCATCATAATAGCCCTCTTCAGACAGTATCTGTACAATAATTCCAATAGGCGTGAATACTAGACCTATTGCTAGTAGTATAAGCCAGCCTCCTATACTCTTTCCTTCTTTATAATTCCCTTTAGCTGGAATATCATATTCATAATAAAGTCTGTAAGCACCATAACTCGCAAAAATAATAGTGAGTAAAACCAAGAAAATAGAAATCCAACTCAATCCAGAATTTTCAATAGCAGATGCTTCTTCAAAGTCGTATGTAATGAAGTAAGAAAGATCATCTTGAACCTCATCATGGTCAGCTATATATTTACGTACATCAACTGCATCTACAAAGTCTTTTTTTCTTGAATACTTGTGTGAAACCAATAACTTAGTTCCAAAGTTACTTGCCTCTTGTTCATATGTAAAATACGAGCTTTCAATCGTATTTTTATAATCTTCAAACTCCCACTCCTCAGGTAAATTAACAGTAATGTCAAAATCGATATCTAAGGGGTAATTTATAGCATAAGGGGCTGCACGCTCAGGGGAAGTTGTAGGATTAACATAGCTTTCTAGAAGTAGAGGATAAGTCTCTATATAAATTAGACTTTCATTTTCTGAAGAAGTGGCCCATATAGAATCTATATCATAAGATTCTCTTACGATAAACTCATTACGCGTTTCTCTTAAATCCTCTGTCTCTATATCATCTCCTTTTCTAATATTAGGGTAGAGCGCACTATAAAAACGTAAATAATCCTTTTGGATTGAGGCATTACTACGCTGCTCAAAGTCTGCTCTAACCCTATCTGCTTGACTTCCCTTATATGTTGTCACAACAGATAACTCACCTCCTCCATTAATAGCTTTGACATCGTAAAATTCACTTATTGAGATTGCACTTTCTCCTACAAATTCAATTGTTGTGAGTTTTTGTTCTCCTGACTTTAAAACTAAACCCTTTTCATAGTTTGGAAAATATTTACCATTAATTCCAGAGCCTTGATTAGAAATAGTAGGATCTATATACAATTGTTTCCCGTCAAGTTCGTAAGTAACTACACAATGATTGAACAGGTTAGGAGTAGGAAGTTTATCATCAAGACCTTTACCATTAGAGCTATGCACAAGCATGGGATATGCTTCAATGCCATTAGCCTGTAAGAGTTCGCTCAATAGAAAAGATTTCCCTTTACAATCCCCATAGCGTTGATCTAATACTTTTAGAGGTGATTCTGGTCGATGTGAATTCATACCATCTTCAAAACCAAAATATCTCACCTCATCCTGCACAAAATCTATAAGACTCTTCGCTATATCTTCTTTTGATAGAACAATATCTTTTGTCTTAGATTTAATATGTTGATCTGAGAGTTGTTTTAGTTTTTTCTTGTCAGGTGTACTTAATGTATAAAGTTCTTTATATTGATTGACAACAGCTTCCCAAGAAGGGTAATTCCCAAACTGTACAAATCCATAATCATCATACCAAACTGGAGTGTTCGGGTCATAAAATTTAGGTGTTACATTTTCTAAACTCCATTCATAGGCTTTCGTTTTTTCGACAATATTGATTGTAGCCTCTGGAGCGTCATTAAAATATTTAAACTCAAAAGAATTATCATTAGGTACGTTCACTATATAATGTAACTTACCTACAGGTACCGCATATTGAAAATAGAAATTATTACTATATCCGCCGTCATAAACTGGATTCGCCCCCACAATCGTGTATGCATAATCAATAATATCTCCCTTACGAACATCTGTAAGATTAATAAGACTCGTTAGTCTGCCGTCATATAAGTTTTTTTCTAAGTTTGATTCTCGCTGTATAGTCTCAATATCTCTCAAATTAAGCTTAGAAATACGCTCACCATCGCGTATCAAATCTATTTTATGAAAAATAAGCTTCTCGTAAGATGGATCGAATTCAAAAGTTAAATTTGACATCTCCCCAATACCTTCTCCATTGATGATTTTAACGACAGAGTTACTATATCTTGACTTTTGCTGAGTGTTGATTTGCTTATCATATAAAAGATAATAGTAACCGCTCTCTGCTTCTTCATTTTTTATAGATTCTTGATAAGAAACTTCAATTACCCAAGAGGGAACACTTTTAATGCTGGGATTTTGAGAAGAAAGTATTGTAGAAAATAAAACAAGTAATAATCGTAGAAAATGCTGCAAGATATGGATGATTGATTTGTGGGTAAAAGACTACAATATAGTCGGTTCCATTCAAAATGACAATATATTAAGGTTCATTTTTTTCCTATATCATACTGGATAATGCTCCTACCCCTCATCATCCACCTTAATCTCGTTGAGTTCTTCGTTTTTATACTTGGCATAGTCAAAGCCACTTTGCCACCATATTTTCATCTTTTCTTTGTTAAAAATCAATGAATTTGTGGTGAGTACTGTAGGCGTATAATAGAAGTTAATTATTGCCTCTTTTTGATTGGCAGCATATTTACCTATGGTGATATTTTGCTTTTCTATACGATCCATCATGAAACCATGCAGATTACTCAGTAATGAAAATACATTTGTAGAAGGGAGGTTATTGTAATAAGTAACTTCTGTTTCTAGAATGATTACATCAACCTCTGTTGCGCCGCGTTCTACAGCCTCCTTAATGGGCACTAGCGCGCCAAAACCTCCATCTGCATACTCGCACCCATTTTTGGTCGCAAGACTCATAAAAGGGATATAATTACACGACATCCACACCCAGTCGCAAAAATCTTCATAGGTTTCTACGTTACTAGATTTATACTCTGTTTTATGTAAAGATAGATTTGAAACAGTGACTAGCACTTCCTTACCACTAGCCTGTAGCTGCGCATAATCCTCACGAGTAAAAGTACGCTCTATGAGTTTGCGCAGTTTTTTGCTCTCTCCAAAGGTTTTAGATCCTTTTAAGAAATTACGCAATACACTCCAGTGATCAATAGCGATGGTTTGCTCTCCCCATTTATCTTTTTTGATTACAAATGGACACACATTAAAAATTGCATTCTGATTAACAGAAGTATACACATCCTTTATCTTTTCAATATTTTGAAGTGCAAGATGAGGCACTAGCAAACTGCCTGTAGAGGTTCCCACCAGCATATCATAATCCTTACCCATTTCTTGCATAAGGTATTGGGCTACGCCTCCGCCAAAAGCGCCTTTACTTCCTCCTCCTGAAATGACTAATGCTCGCATTGTGGGTTCTCTTTGAGCTTAGAAAAATAAGGTTTTTAATTAAGAAATGAGTGTTTTGTTGAGGTACGCTTTCGCGAAAGCGTTAAAAGAAAAATACCCCACCATCATTTGTTTCCCCCTTTTTACCTAGCGTGTTGAATTTCCAACTAAGACTGAGCATAAAATATTGCTCTAGTACAGTGCTCTGTACATCTTGTATAAAGTTTGCATTTGCAGTACGCCTTGCGTTTGTATTTTGATCTAGTACATCATACACTTTTAAGGTTGCGGTAGCGCGATCTTTTGCAAATGAATAAGCAAGTGTCGAGTTCCAAAAAACTGCACTTCGCTGAAAATCTGATGCAATGTTAGGGTTATAATTATAGTTAATATCGTTACGCCACTCCCAATTTTTAGGCACAAACAGCGCTGTGCTTAGTGAAACATTATGAGAAATAAAATCCTGATCTTCAAAAGCATCTAGACCAAATTGAGTTTTTGAGATAGAGATATTATAACTAGGTTTAACTTCAAACAGATTTTTCCAAGTATATGTGAAATTTACACGCGGCGTTAGAGATCTCGTTTTACTAGCGTATTGCACTTCGTTGTTAAAATTTACATTACGCCCAAAGTTTGTATAAATACCTCCTCCATATTTTATACTACGCAAGGAATCTATTTTTACATTTTTATTATAACCTCCTCCTGCTCCTACGCTATAATTCCCATTTACATTTACATAGGTAGTGCGACTTACTAGATTGTCATCTATGCTAGTTTTACGGACAATAGCATCGTTTGTAAATCTTCCATTTCCATTAACATACCATCCGCCTCCTTTTTGAAAGTCATAATTATTAAATCCTCCGTAAAAATTATAATCATTTGCTGGAGCTAGGTTAGGATTACCCTCTACAATATTAAGTGGATCTGACACATCCACAAAAGGATTAAGTTGCGTGACTTCTGGAGGTCTATTGCTCTTACCTAAACTTGCATACATAGATGCTTTAGGGCTAAACCTGTAATTCACATACGTATCAAGTTCTAGTGCTTCAAAATTTTGCTTGATGTCTAATTCTGGGCGCAAGTTGTCGTTATTCTCTAGGGTGCGAAATACGTATCCTGCACTCACGTTCACATTGAGTTTCTCTCCATCAAGATTAAGTCCCAGTTTGGGAGTTGTGCGTGAATTGCGACCTTCAAAGTCTGTACTTAGTTCTTGATTGAGGATGCTATACTGCTGTGTTACCTCATCAAAGTCAAAGGTGCTTCGCTTGCGCTTCCTAGTGTCGCTACGGTGACCAAAATCTACATCAAGAAATAACTTTTTAGAAACTAAAGGAACTCTGTAAGTTAAGTTGAGGTTATAACCGTCAAGTTTAGTTTCTCCATCTGTAAACTGATTACGATTAATTTCTGATGGGTTATCGCCAAATATCTCTGTGTTTGACACTATAAAGTCTTCACTCTCTTGTCTATTGATTTCGTTTTGTACACGTGCCCTCACATATGCTCCTTTGTCTCCCCATTTCTTGGTGACACTTAAGGTGTTTTCAAAATTCTTCCCCTCGTCTGTTACTAAGTTGTTTGTTGCCGACTCATTGATTCTCTCACCGTCTTCATTAAGTGACTCCTCTGTACGGCGGAAGCGTGTCTCACTATTTGCAAAAGAGAACTTTGGTTTTATATTAATGAGTAGTGTAGAATCCTTTTTAATATTAATAGTGGTATTAATACTATGGTTATCTGAATTTGAGTCATTACGAGAATCGCTGTTTGTAAAGAATCTTCTATCTGGAAGAATATTCTCTCGCTCTACACGTGTCTCATCAAAAGAGTTTGCAGCCGAGTAGAAATAATCCATATTGGCATCAAATCCTTTTGCATACTCATCTGTGTAATTTGCTCCTACACTACGACTATTTACAATTCCTTGTCCGCCACCAAAGCTTCTGCCGTCAATACCAAAGCTTCCGTTGCCGTTAAAGTAGACGCTTCTTCCTCCTCCAAACATTTTTCTTATCTCTCCAAAACTAAACCCAGCCGAGTTGATATTGTTACCACCAGCAAGCACACTGATGCGTCGCTCGTTATCAAAGGCATTTACAATACCTGCATATTCAAAACGATTATCTGTCCCGCCACCAGCAGCCACCCTACCAAAGACTCCTTTATTCTTTTCTTCGGAGATGGTGAGGTTGATAGTCTTACTTTCTTGATCACCATCTTCGCCAGCAAAGGCTTCATCATCTGTCTTAGTATCTACTACTTGTATTTTCTCTACAATCTCTTTAGTAAGGTTGCGCGTAGCAATGGTAGGATCATCACCAAAAAATGGTTTACCATTAACTAGAATTTTATTTACTTCTTTACCATTTACTAATATCTTACCGCTCTCGTCTACCTCAACGCCAGGCAACTCTTTAAGCAAATCCTCTATATTTGCATCTTTCTTAGTTTTAAAAGAAGAAACATTAAACTCTAGCGTGTCTTTTTTTACGGTTACCGGAGCTCTACTTTTTACAACGACTTCGCCCAAGCTGTTTGTAGAAGGTGCTACCTCTATATCTCCAAGCGCTATATCACCAGTACTTAAATCTACATTTTTTGTGAAGTTCTCATAGCCCAAAAAGGAGATATTCACACGTGCATCTTTCTCTTGTGCGCGACCTTCGAGTTGAAAGAACCCATCTTGATTTGTAATGGTATAAGTAATGAGTGTGCTATCCTTAACAGTCTCTAAGAAAACTGTGGCAGCCTCTAAGGTTTGCTTTGAATCTTTGTCTTTAAGAGTTCCAGTAATTGTAAAGTTTTGCGCCTGCATAGCTACAGATAAGCATAACCCTATCGCAAGTAGTACTAGTTGATTAATTCGCATTATAAATGGTTGATTGATTGATGTCTATCAAATAAACAATGTTTACTTCCAAATGATATGCTGACAGTTAAAATTTAGTAAATATTTAACAAGTTATTCTTCTTAAAATCTCAACTCATAACAGATTATTAACTCATACTAGAAATAGAGAAGTGTAAGTTTGTGTAACTAACCCTTAAACCAATTATTATGAATAAAATCATCAAAGGACTTATTGCCGCATATGGCGCAAAAAAATTAGGTGGCGGTTGCATAAGCACCATCATCATCTTCTTTATTATTTTCTGGCTTCTAGGGTTACTAGGCTAATATTAGGGAGATTTATTACAGGCTGCAAATAGCCATTAGGAAACTATTATAAACAACAAAAGCTATCAGATGTCTGATAGCTTTTTGTATTATGTTTCGTTTTCACGAAAGTGTACTTTTAATTATTTTTTTCTAAAATAGATAGAAATAGGCACTCCTGAGAAGTCGTAAGCTGCACGAAGTTTATTTTCTAAGAATCTTCTATAACCTTCTTTAAGATACTGCGGCAAGTTACAGAACAACGCAAATTGTGGTTGTGGTGTAGGAAGTTGCATACAGTACTTAATCTTTACATATTTACCCTTAATTGCTGGTGGCGGGAATGCTTCTACTAGCGGCAAGAAGAACTCATTGAGTTCGCTTGTTTTGATACGCTTCGTTTTGCTTTCATATACTTTTACAGCAGTTTCAATTGCTTTGAAGATACGTTGTTTCTCCAGCACAGAGATAAATACAATAGGCACATCTGTAAAAGGCTCTATCTGTTCTCTAATGTGCTTTTCAAAATTCTTCATCGTGTTAGTCTCCTTTTCTACAAGGTCCCACTTATTTACAAGAATCACGATTCCTTTTCTGTTACGCTCTGCTAGCCAAAATATATTTTGAACTTGGCCATCAAAACCTCTTGTTGCGTCTACTACTAGTAAAATCACATCTGCGTGCTCAATAGCTCTTACAGATCTCATTACTGAGTAAAACTCAAGATCTTCTTTTACTTTTGCCTTACGTCGTATTCCTGCTGTATCTACAAGGTTAAACTCAAACCCAAAGCGATTGTACTTTGTATCCATTGAGTCACGAGTAGTACCAGCGATATCTGTTACAATATATCTGTCCTCACCTATCAGCGCGTTGATGAAAGACGATTTTCCTGCATTAGGACGACCTACTACAGCAAATCTTGGTAATTCATCTTTTTCTTCCTCCTCAACTTTTGGCGGAAGTGCTTCTACTACAGCATCAAGTAAATCTCCTGTTCCACTACCATTTGTTGCGGCAATAGTATAATAATCACCTAATCCTAGGTTATAAAACTCAACAGCATCTGCTGCTCTTTTATTATTATCTACTTTATTTACAGCAAGGAAAATAGGTTTTTTTGATCTACGAAGTAGTTTTGCAACCTCTTCATCCATCCCTGTCACACCATGCTCTACATCTACCATAAAGATAATAGCGTCAGACTCGTCTATCGCAAGTTCTACTTGCTTATCAATTTCGGCTTCAAAAACGTCATCACTTCCTACTACATATCCTCCTGTGTCAATAACGGTAAATTCGCGACCGTTCCAGTCTGTTTTTCCGTAATGACGATCACGCGTCACTCCACTTACGGCATCTACAATCGCCTCACGACGTTGCACTAGACGGTTAAAAAAAGTAGACTTCCCTACATTAGGGCGTCCTACGATAGCTACTATGGTACTCATTGTAAATTTTTTAGGTGTGCAAAGATAGCGTTAATCTACAGTCTTATGCATTTAAATGATTGTTCTCTTTAAACCAACATTTTGGGAGGTAAATTTCGTGAATCCTAAGGATATGATAAACTCTTGTCTATACATATGATTATAACGTAGCTTTGCCAACTGCTATGATCATTATCGCATATATACTTACCCTTTCTATAGGACTTATAGGAGCTATAATCGCCACGTTACCACCTAGCGCGACGAATCTTGCTGTTGTAAAATACACAAGTGACAAAAGCCTCACCAAAGGACTTCACCTAGCCTATGGAGCTGCGCTAGGAGAGGTGATAATAGCTGGACTTGCTCTTGCTTTTGGAGTTCTTGCAAAGCGAATATTTGAAAAACATGAGTGGATACAGATCACTTTTATAGTTATCATGATAGCTGTAGGGATCTATTTTCTCATAAAAAAAACAACAGAAAACGATAGTGAATCATCAAGCAGACCTAAGCGTTTTATTAATGGTCTCTTACTAGGAGGACTTAATATTCCGATGTTTATTTACTGGACTGCTATATTTTCTATAAGCTCAAGATATGTTGTTTTAGATAAAAATTCTCCATGGCTACTTATCCTATGCTTTTTAGTTGGAGTTTTTGCCGGTAAATTTGGACTGCTTTATTTGTATGGAAGAGCTAGCGAGTATATGACTTCAAATTTTTCAAAGTTTAAAGGAACGCTTAATAAAATTATAGGAGTAGTTCTTATAGTTGCTGGTGGTATACAAGCTATCAAACTCCTTATTACATAATATTTGAGTAATAATGAGTAAGCTTTTATAAAAGCGCACTACTAAGTGGTTATGATTCTTATAGCTTTACTCATTGGCACTATCGCTACCATTCTGGGAGCACTTCCTCCTGGCGCATCAAATCTAGCTGTAATTAAAACTTCCCTAAATGAATCACACCGTGAGTCTCTAAAAATAAGTTATGGTGCTGGACTAGGCGAGGTATTACTTGCCTTTATAGCATTTTCCTCTGGTATGGTTGTGCAAGATTTTTTTGAAATGAATCTTTGGGTACAATATTTAGTTGCTGCAGTTCTTGCAACTGTTGGGCTTTACTTTACACTTAACAAAAAACAAAATACCGAGTCCAAACGAAAAAAAACATCTAAGTACCTCCTAGGATTCACACTTAGTGTCATCAACCCGCCTGTACTTATCTATTGGATTTTAGTGTTTTCTCTAATAGGCAAGTGGTTATCAAGCGCTGCATCTATCTCTGCATTATGGCTTGGTTTATTCCTTAGTGGTGTATTTATTGGAAAGGTTGTGACACTCTATAGCTACAGTAGATTTGGCACTCATATTCAAAAAAAGAAATCTTCTTCAGGAAGTAACATTAATCGTTACATAGGTATAACCCTCATAATATTAGCCTGCATACAAGTTATCAAGCTGACTGTTATTTAAGAAAGTACTCCTAGACGTACCACATATCCTTCCCAACTGCGCACATTAAATACAGTGTCATCTTCAAAAATGAGATACTGCCCTTTAATTCCTTTTAATACACCTTCATAAGCAGGAGTTTTATCAAGATTTAGTGTTTTTAACTTTTCCGGATACCTATCTACTGGAAAATGAATATGAGTTTCTTCATTGCTAGGTATAAAATACTGTTGCGCTTCTTCTGGAATATACTTTTTAAGTTCATCGCGATATTCTGCTAGGCTTACATCTTCTATATCATTTTTGAGCATCTTGCGCCAGTTAGTCTTATCTGAGACATGCTCTTTAAGCGCTAGTTCTGTTATACCAGCCAGGTATCTATTAGGCACTTCAACAATTTCTACTGCTTCATGAGCACCTTGATCTATCCACCTTGTAGGCACTTGTGTCTTACGAGTTACTCCAACTTTTACATTGCTTGAGTTTGCTAGGTAAACAATATGCGGCTGTAATTGTACCTTCTTCTCATACTCTAGATCCCTCTCTTCTTCACCTAGATGCGCTTTAGAAAGCTCAGGTTTCATAATCCAATCGGCAGCTTGTGGAACTTTATAAAAATCATCATAGCAATACCCCTGACGGAAAATCTTTTTATTTTCTCCACAAGCGAGGCATTCGTATCTTACAAATTCTATATGCAACCTTTTTCCTAAGAGTTGATTCATTTGTATGAAGTCACCATCCATTACTAAATAGTAATTTATAGGATCTGTGTGCTCCGTTTGCATTTTTCTAAGGACACCTTGGTATTGCATTTAAGAAAACTTTGATTACAAAATGTGGGGAAATAAGGTTAAATTAGCTTTCGCGAAAGCAATAACCTATCCCGTTATATACGTGTAAATATACCAACTTTATGGCTATCCCCTTAGTGCATTCCATTGCTTCTTGGTTCTTAAAAAAACGCATTCACCAGATGGAGCTTTTTATGAAGTACCCCTCTGAGGTTCAAGAAGAATTGCGCACTAAACTCATAGAGAAAGCAAAAGATACCGAGATAGGTAGAGCTTATGACTTTAAATCTATAAAATCATATCGTGAGTTTGCAGACCGCATTCCAGTGACTTCTTATGAGGAAAATCAAGAATATATAGAGCGTAGCCGTAAAGGTGAGACAAACATAATGTGGCCTACTCCTATAAAATGGTTTGCACAAAGTAGCGGTACAACAAATGCTCGTAGCAAGTACATTCCCGTAAGTCCAGAATCACTTGAAAAATGCCACTATGCAGCAAGTAAGGATTTATTGTGCATGTATCTCAATAATAACGAAGGCTCACAGCTATTTTCTGGCAAAGGACTAAGACTAGGCGGCAGCAAGCAGTTGTATCAAGATAATGGAACTGTTTATGGTGACTTATCGGCTATACTGATTGATAATATGCCTTTTTGGGCAGAATTCAGCAGTACGCCTACTAATGGCGTTTCACTTCTAAGTGATTGGGAAACCAAGATGCAAGCCATTGTAGACGAGACTATCCACCAAGATGTAACTAGCCTCTCTGGAGTTCCTTCTTGGATGCTAGTTTTATTAAATAATGTTCTTGAAACTACTGGCGCATCAAATTTACTTGAAGTCTGGCCTAACCTTGAGGTTTACTTTCATGGAGGCGTTAGTTTTGATCCTTACATGGAGCAATATCAAAAATTGATTCCGTCTAATTCTTTTAAGTATTACGAGATCTACAATGCCTCAGAAGGCTTTTTTGCCATACAAGGTCAGAACGACTCTAAGGAATTACTACTCATGCTCGATTATGGTATTTTCTATGAATTTATACCCATGACGACCTATGGAACTCCTGGGCAAAACGTAATACCGCTTACAGAGGTAGAAGTAGGAGTAAATTATGCGATTGTTATCACTACAAATGCTGGTTTATGGAGATATAAAATAGGTGACACCGTAAGATTTACAAGCACCAGCCCTTATAGAATTAAAGTTACAGGTAGAACAAAACATCACATCAACGTTTTTGGAGAAGAGCTTATCATTGAGAATGCAGAAGAAGCGCTTAAAAAAGCGACTAGAGAGACAGGCTCCGAAATAAAAGACTATACCGCCGCACCTATATTCATGGAAGGAAAGGAAAAAGGTGCTCACGAGTGGATTATAGAATTTAAGAATCCACCTCAGGATATCGCACTATTTAATCACAAACTGGATCTTGCACTTCAAGAAGTAAACAGTGATTATCAAGCAAAGCGTTTTAATAACACTACCTTAAACGCGCCCACGATTCATAGTGCTAGAGAAAATCTATTTTATGACTGGCTTAGAAAAAATAACAAGCTTGGTGGCCAGCACAAAGTACCTAGATTATCAAACAAAAGAGATTTTGTAGAAGCACTACTTGAGCTTGCATAGCATTGCAATCGGCATTTTTAAGTTGGTTTTCATATTAGAAAATACGACCGCTAAGCAAAATTAAATGTCTTTTACGCTTTCGCGAAAGCGTACTCACCACAATACATTCTCCTTTTAAAACCTAAAATGCTAACTCAAAACCATAAAAAAAGGCACTCATAAGGGTGCCTTTTTAATCTATTTATGTGACCTCATTATTATGAAGCTGCTTTCAATTTTTTGAGCGTAGATTTATTCAATTTACCCTCTGCGTACGTCTTAGTCACATTCAGCGATTTCTCGTCAGAACTAGGAAGGTCGAACATAGCATCTGTAAGGATGGCCTCACATAAACTACGCAATCCTCTTGCACCAAGTTTGTACTCAATAGCTTTACCTACCATATAATCCAAAGCTTCATCTGTAATGGTAAGCTCTATATCATCCATGCTAAAAAGCTTCTTATATTGCTTTATAATAGCATTTTTAGGCTCTGTAAGGATAGCTCTTAGCGTTCCAGCATCTAATGGGTCCATGTGTGTCAATACTGGCAGACGACCTATGATTTCTGGGATAAGACCGAAATCTTTAAGATCCTTAGGAATAATATATTTAAGCATATTATCTTTCTCTACTACATCTTCACTTTTACTAGCCACAAACCCCATTGCTTGCATATTTAAACGCTTAGAAATGTGACGCTCAATACCATCAAAAGCTCCTCCAGCGATAAATAAGATATTTTCTGTATCTACCTCGATAAACTTTTGATCTGGATGCTTACGTCCTCCCTTAGGCGGTACGTTTACTACGGTACCTTCTAATAGTTTTAATAACGCTTGTTGCACACCTTCTCCACTCACATCACGAGTAATAGATGGATTATCACTCTTACGAGCGATCTTATCTATCTCATCTATAAAAACGATTCCTCTCTGTGCTTTTTCAAGATTATAGTCGGCTGCTTGTAGAAGACGTGTCAAAATACTTTCAACATCCTCACCTACATAACCTGCTTCTGTAAGCACTGTAGCATCTACAATAGCAAGAGGCACATTAAGCATACGAGCAATTGTCTTTGCTATAAGTGTTTTACCAGTTCCTGTTTGTCCCACCATCACGATGTTACTCTTCTGGATCTCTATATCATCATCTGTCGCAGGCTGTAATAATCGCTTGTAGTGGTTGTATACCGCTACAGACATTACTCTTTTTGTAAATTCTTGACCTATAACGTACCCATCAAGAAACTCTTTAATCTCTTGTGGCTTTCTTAACTTAAGCTCTCCTTCAAGATCATTTGTAGCAACATCCTTAGACTCTTCTATCACAATACCATGTGCTTGCTCAATACATCTATCACAGATGTGCGCGTCAAGCCCAGCAATTAGTAAGCTAGTCTCTGGTTTTTTTCTACCACAAAATGAACATTCTAAATCTTCCTTTGCCATTTTATTTACTGTTTTGAGATATTATACGCTTTCGCGAAAGCATAAACCTCATTAGTCTCTCTTCAATATTTCATCTATCATACCATACTCAAGCGCTTTATCTGCTTTCATCCAGTAATCACGATCACTATCGTTATATACTTTATCGTAGTCTTGACCAGAATGCTTTGCGATAATATCGTAAAGTTCCTTTTTAAGTGTCAAGATTTCCTTTGCAGTAATCTCGATATCTGATGCTTGACCTTGTGCTCCACCCATAGGCTGGTGAATCATCACACGGCTATGTGGTAAACCACTACGCTTACCTTTTGCTCCTGCACAAAGTAATACAGCTCCCATAGATGCTGCCATACCTGTACAGATGGTAGCAACGTCTGGTTTAATAAACTGCATTGTATCATAAATACCTAGACCAGCATACACACTTCCTCCTGGAGAGTTGATGTAAATCTGAATATCCTTATTTGCATCTGTACTTTCTAAAAATAGTAACTGTGCCTGTACAATATTTGCAACCTGATCATTAATTCCTGTTCCCAAGAAAATGATGCGATCCATCATTAAACGAGAGAATACATCAAAGATAGCTATGTTCATCTGGCGCTCTTCAATGATATTAGGAGTAAGGCCTTGTGGCAACATACTCGTAATAATTTTATCGTAATAATTAGAGTTTACACCCTGATCTTTGATTGCAAAATCTTTAAATTCTTTTCCGTAATCCATATTTTTATAGCAATATATATTTTAAAAAAAAGCGTTTTACTAATACAAGTAAAACGCTTTAAAGATACTTATTATATAGGAAGTATTCTAATTGTAAACTTCCTTAACAAATTCGTCAAAGGTTACTTCCTTCTCCTTAAGTTTTACATTTTCTTTAAAGAATGCAAGCATTTTTACATTCATAAACTGCTCAGATAAGCGCTTTACTTCTTCTTGATTACCAAGTATACGTGCTGCGATATCTTCAAGTTCTTTATCTTCAGGGTTCATTTGACCATACTGCATCATTTGCCCTTTGATCATATCTTTTGCGTAGTCTTTTAATTCTTCAAAAGTTACTTGAAGTTTATTATCTGTAACTACTTTCCCTTCTATAAGCTGCCATCTTAAACCTTTTTCAGAACGAGTAAACTCTTCTTTTGCCTCCTCATCTGTCATAGGCTTCTCACCACTAGATTTTATCCATCTAGCAAGAAAGTCTGAAGGAAGGTCAAACTTAGTTTCATCTATAAGACGCTCAGTAACGTCATTCATAAGTTGTTGATCGCTCTGTTGTACAAACTGGCGCTCACCATCTTCTTTAATCTTCTCTTTAAGCTCTGTTGTACTTTTTACAACATCCTTACCAAATAACTTATCAAAAAGCTCTTGATCAAGGTCTGCTTGCTCACGCTTATTTGTTTCGGCTAGTGTAAAGGTAACTTCTGCATTCATTTCTTTTGCTTGATCTTCAGAGATCTTTAAAGCCGCCTGGTAAGTTCCTGGCTCAGAAAATAAACTTTTAGTTTTTAACGTAATTACATCACCAGGCTTTGCTCCTACTAATGCATCTACATTCTTCTTTCCTTTTACTTGCTCTATTTCAAAAGTCGCTTGGTTATCAATTCCCGCTTCTTCGTTTACAAAAGTACCAGTGATTTCACTATCCTTTGCTACTTCAGTTTGAGAAACTAGCGTACCGTATTGCTTTCTTATGGTAGTGACCTGGCTATCTACCATCTTGTCATCTACTTTGATTTTATAACTTGTAACGGCTTTCTTAGGAGTAAGATTTACATCAAACTTAGGAGCCATTCCTAATTCAAATTCAAAATTATAGTCGTCTGCATCCCAATCAAAACCTTCTTGATTTTTAGGAAGTGGATTACCTAACACATCTAGCTTTTCTTCCTGTAAAAACTTACCTAAAGCCTCTTGAAGTATTTTATTTACCTCATCAACTCTCACTGCTGTTCCATACTGCTTTTTAATCATTCCCATAGGGACATGACCTTTTCTAAAACCAGGAATATTTGCCGTTTTACGGTAGTTTTTAAGGATAGACTCTACTTTCTCGTTATAATCTTCTTTAACGATTTCTACCTTTACTACTGCGTTCAGGTCGTCTATTTGCTCTTTTGTAATATTCATTATGATGTAATTTTGAGGGCGCAAAAATACAATATTTTTACGAGTACAACAATCTTTTAAGATGTGCTTAACTAGCTCTTGCTGTCGTCTTTAATAAGTGAAAACAATATACTTTGAAAAATACTAAGCAGGATACTAAACAGTAATGCCACCCAAATACCACTCACCGAAAAGCCTCCTATAAAGTAATCTGCTATCAAGATTATGAAAGCATTGATGATAAAAAGGAACAATCCAAAGGTCAAAATCGTCACTGGTAATGTAAGTATGACTAGTATAGGTCTCACGATAAATTTAAGTAATGCTAGTATTATAGCGACAATAATCGCCGTCACAAAACCATCTACAGCAACACCTGGAAGCAGCTTCGAAAGCACCACTACCGCAACGGCTGTTAATAAAATTTTGATTATAGATTTCATAAGATTGAGTTTTAAGGGTTACGCTTTCGCGAAAGCGCAAATTTACACATAAAAAAAGCGCCCTTTAAAAAGGCGCTTTTTACATATTAGTAGTAAACGTATTCTAGTTTACATCATTGCTTATTGTTACCGTAGCATAGTCACCTATATCTACACCTGGAATCGTTGATCCATATGTATTATTAATGGCACTGATAACAGCATTTGCAGTAAAAGCATAACCTCTAGGTGATGGATGTACTCCATCTAGTGAGAATGCACCTCCTGTCACAAATTGTGAAGACAGAATACCCCCACTAAAAGCCACACCACCATTTGCTACATTTTGCAGCGCAGTTCTAGCATCTACATAAGCAAGTCCGTTAGCACTGGCTAGTGCCTGGATAGTTGCATTATATTGAGTTTGTGCTGCAGTTACTAATGCCTGCTCTTGCGTAGTAAGTACAAACTGATCTTGTAATGGTCTAGACACACCGTTTATAGCTAGTAAACCAGCTTGTTCTACAGGAAGACCTTGAGAGACTAAGAATCCAACATAAGCCTCATCTATAGTTCCTAAAACTCCAGCAGTTGTAAGTGGAATCAAATCATCATTTGTAGTTTGACGTAACTGAGATAATAAAGCAGCTGTAATAGGATCTAAGTTAAAAGGCGCTCCTTGAACAATAGTTGAAATATCAGTTAAATCTTCATCTTGAATTGTGATAAAGTTTGCTCCTGCACTAAAGTTAATTTGGCGAGCAGCAGCTTCTTCTGCTGTAATAACACCAAAAGAAGCAAGTCCTGGCAATACTTGTGTGTTATAAGCTGCAAAACTAGCGTTAAGTGTTGCTGCTGTTTCCTCATCTAGCGGTATTGCTTGAGAAGGAACCGTTGTAAAGAAAGGAATAGAAGTTACATCTGGAATGTTTATCAATGCACCTTGTGCCCCCGTGCTTGTAAGTGCCGCAACCTCTTGAGAGTATACACTTGCAAATACATTAGGATCTGTGATGTCATTAGGTCCATAAGTAGATGGATCTAAATTTCCTGCTTGATCTGCTCCTGCTCCACCTGATGTTGCAAAACCCAAGATGTCGTTATTACCTATCCATAAAGAGAAAAATGTAGGATTTGCAGCAACTGCTTCTGCCATAACTGTTGTATTTGCTGAACTAGCAAAACGAGCAAAATAAGGGTTTGCTTGACCTGTAGCTACACCAGCAACATTACCATAACCTGGTGCTACAAGGTGAAAACTTTTTGCTCCTGGCACGCCTACGTTATTAAATGGTCCCGCAACAATATTTGAAACCTCTGTAGTAGGAGTTCCCGCAAGACGTGCAGGTCCTGGATTACCTTCTGCGTCTGTAGCAAGTACAAAACGATTTTCAGCAATTTGCATACCTCCTAAAGTAAGCCCACCAAGGTTATCGCTTACTAGTGGTTGAGAGAAACTACCTCCTCCTGCAAGCGCAAACTGCTGCGCCATAATGTTAGGATAAGAGTTTTCTTGACCTGTGATGTACAAAGCTCCATCTGCAAAACCTGCAGTAAGAGAGTTTCCTACAGAAACGTAGCTTGAGAAATCAGCACTACCACTAGTGTAAAAATCCTGATTCTCTGTAATATCGTTGTCAAATTCTGGCTCACATGCAACGAGCCCAAGTGCAAGTGCCGGAAGTGCTATATAATTGAAATATTTTTTCATCAATGCTATTTTTATAATTTATAACTAAGACCTAAACCTGGTGCAAACGCACTTGATTTGTAAGTCCCTCCAAAAGGAACACGCTCTCCACCTTCTACATAAGAATCGTAAGAAGCATCAATTTCCTTAAATGTCAAGTAAAGGAAAGAAGCGTCAATCGCTAACTTATCTGTTACATTATAAGTAAATCCTCCTGTAAATCCGTAAGAATCGTTACGTGGAGTTTCTGGAGCAAAGAAACCATCTTGTACCGGAGACTCATCAAAGTAAGCACCTCCACGAAGAACAAATTTAGAACTTACATCAAACTGAGCACCTAGACGGTAACTTGAAGCATTTTTATAGTTACGAGGGTTAATAGACTCTAATGCAAGAGAACCATCTGTATTAAGGAACATAATATCTAATGCTTCATAAGCATCCCACTCTGCATAGTTCCAGTCAAAGTTAAGTGTCCACTTATCTGATGGCTTGTAAGAAACCCCTACTGTCCACTCAGCTGGTAATGGTAAAGTTGCAGTGAAGTCATAAGTTCCATTTGCAATAGGAGCAAGTGGAGAGTTAGGCACATTTGAGAATACTGCATCTCCATCGCCTTGCTCTACGTCAATATCGATTCTAGATCTGTAGTTCACACCAAAAGACCACTGATCATTAGGAGTAATCAAAGCTCCTACAGAAAAACCAAAAGCGGTGAGTCCTTGTGAATCAATCGTAACATTAGAGCGATTACCATCAATATCTGTAAGGTTACGAGATAGGTTACGATTAAAGTTAACCCCTCCAATAGCTAGGATAGGCCCTCCTCCAATACTTAAATCTTCAAGTAATTTTACAGAAACCATAGGTTGTACAAAAATGGCCGACAGATCGATATTATTAACAAGGTGCGATCCAGACCAGTCTGTAGGATACTCTACACTACTTCCATAAGGAGTATACACAGCTAGACCTACTGCTAGTTTTTCACTCACGTTATAACTTGCATATAGATACAAAGGCGTTCCTGTAGGACTCTCTGTTTGTGAAGTTTGTCCAAACTCAGCGTTCTGGAACTTTACATCAGAGAATACACCAAAACCTCCTACGGCTATATTTAATTTTCCTTCTAGATGAACTAGACCTCCTGGGTTAAAAAATGCAATCTCTGCATTATTAACCATTGCCACACCAGTGTGACCCATCGCTAGACCGCGTTGTCCTTGTAAGCTTACACGGTATCCACCGGCATACGTTACAGCACATACGAGTAGTAGCACAACGACACTTAATACTTTTTTCATAATTTAATTTAAGGTTAAGGGAAATGTGTTATTCTTAAAAATCTATCCTCAAAAATACAGTATTTATAAGGGATTGATAGTTTTATTACCAATTTACTATGCATACATAGTAAATTTGCTGAAACAATGTTATAAAAAATTTATCACTTCTTTATAAAAATCTTTAGGATTTTCTGCGTGAAGCCAATGTCCAGCATTTGAAATAGTGCTTAATTTTGCTTTCGCGAAAGCGTTATAAAGACCTTTTTCATCCTCATCAAGAATATAATTTGACTTGTCTCCCCTTAAAAAAAGCACCTCTCCTTCGTATGAAGATCCCTCCGGAAGCGCCTTCCCTATTTGTTCTATGTTTTCAATAAGCGCCTTGAGATTCATTCTAAAACCTAGCACACCCTTTTCTTTCCAATAAAGATTTTTAAGCAAGAACATTCTAGTCCCGTCATCTGTAATATATTTTGAAAGAAAATCATCTGCTCCTGAACGACTCGTCACTGCTTGTGCGTCGTTTGACAAGGCAGTTAATCCTTCAAGAATGATCTGATGATGCTGTGGATATTCTTTTACACCTATATCTGCTATGATCAATTTCTTTACCATATCTGGATAGGTGGTAGCATAAAGCATAGCCACCTTACCTCCCATTGAGTGTCCAAGCAAATAGAATTCTTCTAGTCCATTTTCTACACAATAAGACTTGAGATCTTCTACCATTAACTCATAGCTAAAAGCATCACTATGGAAACTACGACCATGATTACGTTGATCTATAAGATGCACTTGAAAACCGTCTCCTGCAAATTGCTTTGCAAGCGTTTTCCAGTTATCACCCATTCCTAGAAAACCGTGTAATATTATAAGCGGTTCACCTTCTCCTATGATATTAGAATGCAACATAAACTATTGAAGTTTTTTGAGATAAGAAGCCACCACTGTTTCAAAACCTAGATATAAAGACTCCGCCATCAACGCATGACCTATAGACACCTCTAGTAAGTCTGGAATGCTATTATGAAAATATTCAATATTATCTAGTGACAAATCGTGCCCAGCATTAATCCCAATTCCTAAATCACTTGCGTGAAAAGCAGCAGCGATAAATGGCTTTATAGCTTCTTCCTTATTAAGAACATAACCATCTGCATACGACTCCGTATAGAGCTCGATGCGGTCTGCGCCAGTTTCTTTAGCTCCTTCTACCATTTCTAGTACTGGATCTACAAAAATCGAGGTACGAATTCCCGCATCTTTAAACTCTTGAATTACTTCTTGCAAGAAACTTTTGTGCTTTATAGTATCCCAGCCAGCATTACTTGTAATAGCATCTACAGCATCTGGAACTAGGGTAACTTGCGTAGGCTTAGTCTCGAGAACTAGGTCTATAAACTTCTGGATAGGATTTCCTTCTATATTAAACTCTGTAGTAACTACATCTACAAGATCTCTCGCATCTTGATACCTTATATGACGCTCATCTGGTCGAGGATGAATAGTTATTCCTTGAGCACCCATTTTCTCTAGGTCACTCGCTACTTTTAATAGATCTGGAACATTACCTCCTCTTGCGTTACGCAATGTGGCAACCTTATTTATGTTTACACTTAATTTTGTCATAGCAATATGGTATTATTTGATATCACAAAAATACAAAGAGACCGCTGCTAGGCGGTTATTTTTTCATTATTTTGCAGTATGACGTTAACAGATTTCATTATAAATGATATTTCTCCAGTTTCTGAAAAGCAGAATATAGGAGAAGTACAGTCTATTTTTAGTCAAACTACCTACTCTCATGTCCCTATCGAAAGGGACGGTGTTTACGTAGGGTCACTACCTGAAAATGACACACATTGCCTAGATGCAGGTATTCCTATAAGCGAATACAGCCATGGGTATGAGCAGTTTTTTGTGCGTTATGATACAAACTGGCTAGATGTACTCGAGACTTTTGCACGACACGGCTGCAATATGATGCCAGTGCTAGATGAAAAAAACACTTATCTAGGCTACTACGAGCTAGAAGACGTAATGAGCTTCTTTAACAGCACTCCTTTTATAAGTGAGCCAGGAAGTGTGGTAATTATAGAAAAAGGAATCCAAGATTACTCATTTAGTGAGATAAGCCAGATTGTAGAGTCTAATGATGGGAAAATCTGGGGTATGTTTATCTCTAGAATAGAAAATGACGTTGCCGAAATTTCAGTAAAAATAGGCAGATCAAATTTTAATGATATTCTCGCAGCCTTTAGAAGATATAGCTATAATGTGGTGTCTAGCCACCATGAAGACACTTTTCTTACAGACTTAAGAGAGCGCTCTCAATACCTAGAAAAATACCTTAACATCTAATAAATTATGAAAATTGGTATTTACGGTCAGTTTTATCATAAAGAAGCGGGACAATACATTCAGCAGCTTCTTGATATTCTTGACAAAAAACAGATAGAAGTCATTATAGAAAAGAATTTTCTCAAACTCATACATGAGAATGACACTATTGAAAAAGACTATAATCACTTCTCCACCTTCAAAGAATTAGACAACAGTTACGACCTTTTTGTAAGTATAGGAGGTGATGGAACCATACTAAAGACTGTAACCTACGTTAGAGATCTCAACATCCCTATAGTAGGAATAAATACTGGGCGACTAGGTTTTCTAGCAACCATCAAGAAAAATGAAATTAAAGCCTCTATTGATAAAATATTAACTGGAAAATACAGCATCTCTAAAAGGAGTTTGTTGCAGATTACAACTAGCAAAGCCTCAGAAGAAATAGGAGAGCTTAACTTTGCTCTTAACGAGATTGCTGTGAGTAGAAAAAACACTACTTCCATGATTTCGGTAAAGACTAAGCTCGATGGTGAAGACTTAACAAACTACTGGGCAGATGGACTTATTGTTGCCACCCCTACAGGCTCCACTGGATACTCGCTTAGCTGCGGTGGTCCGGTAATAACGCCGCACACCTCGAGCCTTATACTCACACCTATAGCTCCGCATAACTTAAACGCACGACCACTAGTTATCCCTGATAACACAGTGATAGAACTTAGCGTTTCTGGAAGAGAAGAGCAACATTTGATTTCGCTGGATTCCCGCATAGCAACCTTAGATAATGAGACTATTATAACTTTGCAAAAGGCACCATTTCAAATAAGCCTCATACGTTTAGAAGGAGATAGTTTTTTAAAAACACTTCGTCGCAAGCTCCTTTGGGGAGAGGACAAAAGAAACTAGACAATATTTATGCATTTAATGTGTTTTCTGTAGGGGTTACCAGCATGTATTTGAGTACGCTTTCGCGAAAGCGTAAACTAACCCACAGCATCTTAGCAATCCCTAATTGCTAGTACCAACACAGAATTGTTATATTTGCAAACTTTTAACACCATATGAAGTACCTGACGATTTTATTGATCGCCATTTTTTGGAATACTGAAACGCAAGCTCAGACTTATGAAATAGGAGGGTTTATAGGCGGATCTAATGTTGTAAGTGACATAGGCTCTACTAGATACTTTTCTCCTAACAAGCCTGTTTTTGGAGCTATTTTGAAGTGGAATAGAAGTTCAAGACATTCCTTTAGATTTACAGCCCTATTTACAGAGCTAGAAGGAAATGACGAGGATAGTCATGAGGCAAGAAGACAAAGTAGAGGATTATCCTTTACTAATAGTCTTCAGGAAATTTCATTAGGATTGGAGTATACGTTTTGGGAATTTGACATGTTTAAAGATCGTAATGCAAACGCACCGTATTTATATACTGGTCTTACTGTTTTTAATCAAGAAAACATATCAAACATAGATGGTGTGACAGCAAGTGGAAACGCACTAGATGTAGCGATTCCAATTGTATTAGGATATAAAATAGCAGTAAATAGTGCAATGGTCATAGCCTTAGAAGGTGGTGCTCGTTACACATTTACAGATAATATAGATGGCAGCGATCCAGCAGGAGAAGAGGCTTTAAGTTTAGGAAATAAAAATAATAATGATTGGTATGTATTTACGGGACTGACCGTGAGTTTTACCTTTGGCCGCAGACCTTGTTATTGCGGATTTTAAGAATATAATGGACGTACTTGCCCAGATTAATAAAGAAAAATTACCCCAGCATATCGCCATTATTATGGATGGTAATGGTAGATGGGCAAAAAAACAAGGCCTTCTTAGAGCTGTAGGTCACAAGAAAGGATCAAAAGCAGTAAGAGAAGCCGTGGAAGCCGCAGCCGAACTTGGCGTGCCTTACCTCACCCTTTATGCTTTTTCTACAGAAAACTGGAATCGCCCTAAGGCAGAAGTAGATACTCTCATGAACCTGCTTGTATCTTCTTTAAAGAAGGAAATTTCAACCTTACAAGACAATGATGTTTCCCTTAACACCATTGGAAACACTAGCTCCTTACCTAAAAAAGCGCAAAGAGAACTTGATGAGGTTATAGAAAAAACAAAGAACAATAAAAGGCTTAAACTCACACTTGCATTGAGTTATGGCAGCAGAGAAGAACTAATAAAAACTGTCAAAGAAATAAGCGATAAAGTTAAAAATAACCTAATTTCGCCAGCTGAAATAGATGAATCTTGTATAAATGAGCATCTTTACACCCATGACATGCCGGATGTAGATTTGTTAATACGCACAAGTGGAGAGCAACGAATTAGTAATTTTTTGTTGTGGCAGATAGCCTATGCTGAGTTTTATTTTACAGAAATACTGTGGCCAGATTTTAGAAAGGAACATTTACATGACGCTATTTACAATTATCAGAAAAGAGAACGAAGATTTGGAAAGACAAGTGAACAAATTAAATAGTGCATCTACTTTTTCAAAAGTGACAAGCAAATGGATGATTTTTTTAGCCCTTTTGAGCTTTACTTTTGCTCAAGCGCAAAGACAATTACCGTTAGACCCCGAAGTTAAATATGAAATTGCAGACATCAAAGTAAGTGGGGTTTCTACTTATAATGAGAACACTGTAATTGCATTTACAGGACTCCGAGTGGGAGAACGTATCTTTCTACCTGGGCAAAAGATTACAGATGTAATCAAAAAGCTATGGGGACTAGAACTCTTTTCAGACATTAACTTATATGTTACTGGCGTTAATGGAGACAAGGTTGACTTACAACTAGATATCAAAGAAGTTCCAGAACTTAATGAAGTACGATTTAAAGGGATCAAACAGAAAAAAGGAGCCAACTTTATCAAAGACAATGGTCTTAATAAAGGCGCAAAGGTCACAGAAAACCTAGAGACAACAGCCAAGAATTATATCGAGAACAATTACAAAAAGAAAGGATATCTCAACTCAAAAGTTTTTATCAATACTGTTCCTACTGTAGATAGTATAGGTGCAAACAAAGTCAATATGACTGTAAATATTGATAAGGGAGAGCGTGTAAAAATAGCTGATATCAATATTATAGGACGTGAGAAGCTCAAAGAAGGAACCCTCTTAGGCTCTATGAAAAGTACCAAAGAAAAGAAAATCTGGCGCGTATGGAAGCGATCTAAATTTATAAAAGCAGATTACGAAGAAGATAAAGTTTCACTTATTAATAAGTATAAAGAAAAAGGATACCGTGATGCACGAATTGTTTCTGATACTATCATCAAGAATAACGAGAAGAGTATTACGATAGAAATGAACGTAGAAGAAGGTAATAGGTACTACATAGGTGACATTGATTTTATAGGAAATTCTGTCTACACAGATGAGCAATTAAGCCGTCAATTAGGGCTTTTCAAAGGAGATGTATATAATGGAGTTCTCTTAAAAGAACGTATTCAAGACGATACAGATCCAGATTCAGATAACATTGCAAACCTTTACCAAAATAGTGGTTATCTCTTCTCAAATATTAATGCAGTAGAGACAAGTGTCCAAAACGACACTATAGATTTCGAGGTTCGTATTTCTGAAGGTAAACTCGCTTATTTTAATAAAGTAACCGTAAAAGGTAATGACAAAACTAAGGATAAGGTAATTTATAGAGAATTACTTACTAAGCCTGGTCAGCGCTATAGTAAAGCTGCAGTTGTTGGAACTATTAGAGAGCTTGGTCAATTAGGATTTTTTGATGCCCAACAGCTTACTCCTAATTTTGATAACTTTGATGCCGTAGGAGGTACTGTAGACTTAGAATACAATGTTGTAGAGCAAGGTGCCAGCCAGATAGAGCTTCAAGGAGGTTTTGGTGGTGGTGGTTTTGTAGGAACGCTAGGTCTTTCTTTCAATAACTTCTCTATTCAGAACATATTTAATAAGGATGCATATCAACCTCTTCCTATGGGAGATGGTCAAAAATTCTCTTTAAGAGCGCAAGCAAGTCAGTTTTTCCAAACGTATAGTGCTTCACTTACAGACCCATGGTTTGGCGGAAAACAACCAGTACAATTTTCTACATCTTTTTCACATACGATTCAATATCTCTTTACCGGAGTAAACAGTGGTAATGCTAGCGATCGTGTAGACAAGGATAGAAAGTTTTTAATCACAGGTGGTTCTGTTGGGCTCTCAAAACGTCTTTCATGGCCAGATCGCAACTTTAGCTTATCACACGCTATAAGTTTCCAGCATTTTGATTTACAAAACTACAACACAGGACTATTCACCTTTGGTGATGGATCATCAGAAAACTTAGCATATACAATAGGTTTAGGTAGAAGAGAAGTATTTGGTGGACTTATATTCCCTACTGGCGGATCAGACATAAGCATTACAGCAAAACTTACACTCCCTTACTCAGCTTGGAACGGTGTGGATTATAAAGGCCTAGCTGTGGAGCGTGATGAAGCACTAGCAGATGGCGTTAGCAGTACAGGTAAAACCGTAGGAGAAATTGATCAAGAGCGCTTTAACTGGCTAGAATACTACAAGGTAAAATTTGATGGTAAATGGTATACTCCGCTCGTTGGCAAATTTGTCTTACAAACTGGGATTGAATTTGGATGGCTTGGAGCTTATAATCAAGACAGAGGTGTACCTCCATTTGAGCGTTTCTTCTTAGGAGGTGATGGTCTAGGTGGTTTCTCACTAGATGGCAGAGAGATCGTACGACTTAGAGGCTATCCTAACCAAGCGGTGACTCCTATTGATAGAGGAGCAGCGCTTTCTAGCACAAATCAAGCAAATGATGGTGCTACTATCTACAATAAATTCAGCTTAGAACTTCGCTACCCTATCTCGTTTAATCCTCAAGCAACTATTTATGCATTAACTTTTGCAGAAGCTGGATCGTCTTATGACAATTTTAGAGACTATAACCCGTTTCAATTGAGTAGATCTGCTGGAGCAGGAATTCGTATATTTATGCCAGCCTTTGGTTTATTAGGATTGGATTTTGGATATGGATTCGACCCAATTCCTGGTACTGTGGGAGCAAATGGATGGGAAACACACTTCATTATTGGTCAGCAGTTCTAATTTTTGGCACGATTATTTCTAATGCAATTCTGAACTTATGAAGACACATGTTTTTCTCTTACTAATCGCAACAATGTTGTTATCTACTTCACTAGAAGCTCAAAGAGCTAGTGGTGTGCGTATAGGATACATTGATATGGATTATATTCTTGAAAATGTTCCTGAATACCAAGAAGCATCTGCACAGCTAGATAACAAGGTAGGGAAATGGAAAGGTGAGATTGAAACTAAACTTGAAGAGGTTGCTGCAATGAAAAAGCAACTGGATAATGAAAGAGCATTACTCACAAAAGAGCTTATAGAAGAACGTGATGAAGAAATCACTTTTGAAAGAGATCAAATATTAGAATACCAGCAAAAACGTTTTGGTCCAGGTGGAGATTTAGCAATCCAGAGAAGACAACTTGTTGAGCCAGTACAGGATCAAGTATTTAACGCTGTACAAGAAATATCTGCAGCAAAGAAATTTGACCTTGTTTTTGATAAATCATCAGACTTAATGATGCTGTATACGGCAGACAGACTTAATATAAGTGACCAAGTCCTTAGAAGTATTACTAGAGCTGCAAAACGTAATCAAATCAATAGTAAGAAAGACGAGAGAGATTTTGACATCGATGAGGCAAAAACAGTAGAGCAAGATAAAGCCAGTCAAGAAAGACAACGAGCAATAGACGCAAAGACTGCCGAACGTGATGCAGCTCTTGAAGCCCGTAATAAAGATAGAGAAACGCAAAAAGCAGAACGCCAAGCGGCCTTTCAAGAAAGAAGAAGGTTATTACTTGAAGAACGCCAGCGCAAGAAAGATTCTATACAAGCTGTACGTGAAGCAAAAACCACAACATCTAGCGGAAGAGGCACGCCAACATTAGGCACGGATCCTGCAAATGCTAAAGCAGCCAAAGAAGCTGCAATTGCAGATAGAAAAAGAAAAAAAGATTCTATTATTGCTGTAAGAAAGGCAAAAAGAGATTCAATTTTAGAAGCAAGGAAAAAGAAAACTACGCCTCCAGCACAAAATGGAAATGACGGAGACGGTAGATAACCCTTATTAATTATTACACTTAACTCAAATTAGATTAAAATGAAACAGTTTACAAAAGTATTAGCAGCGATTGCACTTATCGTAGGAATGAGTAGCGCTATGCAAGCACAAAGCAAAGTTGCACACATTAACTCACAGTCTCTTGTAGAAGCTATGCCTACATATAAGAATGCAATGTCTGAGCTAGAAAAGCTACAGAAATCATATGATACAGAAATTTCTGCAATGGGTGCAGAACTTCAAAAAACATACGAGCGTTATAACCGTGAGGCAGAAACTCAAACTGATGAGGAAAATGGAAGACGCATGCAAGAAGTTCAAGAAACTCGTACTAACATTGCAAAGTACCAACAAACGGCATTACAAACACTTCAAACTAAAGAGCAAGAACTCATCAAGCCTATTATTGAAAAAGCAAGATTAGCTATTCAAAAAGTTGCTAGAGCAAAAGGTTTTGAATTCGTACTTGATTCTACACCTGGAGCTGCAGGAGTTATCATGGCAGATGGTTATGATTTAATGCCAGACGCAAAAGCTTCTTTAGGAATATAATTTTAAAATATTCTTTCGCTTAAGCGAAAACAAATATTAAAAACTGCCCTTTTTAAAGGGCAGTTTTTTATTTTAGATACATGCAAGATAAAGGTAACATTGGACTTTTTGATAGTGGTATAGGAGGCACTTCCATCTGGAAAGAGGTAGTCACACACCTACCGTATGAAAACACCATATACCTTGCCGATAGTAAGCATGCACCTTATGGCGCAAAATCAAAAGAGGAAATAATTGCGCTATCTGTAAAAAACACAGAAAAGCTTATACAACTAGGCGCAAAAATTATTGTTGTTGCTTGCAATACCGCAACCACAAACGCCATTGATTACCTCAGGAAAAATTATGACATCCCATTCATAGGTATTGAACCTGCCATAAAGCCTGCGGCACTCAATTCTAAAAATAAGACAATTGGTATTCTAGCGACCAAAGGAACGCTAAACAGCACTCTGTTTCAAGATACTTCAGAGAAGTGGACAAAGGGAACTAAAGTTATAGAAGTCATAGGAGAAGGCCTTGTGCCGCTTATAGAGAAGGGAGATCTTGAGAGTTCTGTTTTAAGAAAACTCCTTGAGTCATATGTTGCTCCTATGATTGCCCAAGAGATCGATTATCTCGTTTTAGGATGTAGTCACTATCCATACCTCATCCCGCTTCTAATTGAGTTATTACCTGCAGAGGTTACTATCATAGATTCCGGATTAGCCGTCGCCCGCCAGACCAAATCTGTTCTTACAGAAATAAACGCCTGCAATACTGCTACGAATGGAAATCATCAATTATTTACAAATGGGGATCCCAGTATTTTAGAAAAAGTATTAGTACGCTTTCGCGAAAGCGTAACCCCTCCACTTGATATCACTATCAAGAAACTTGATTTTTAGCTTACCTAATTATTGAAAATAGGTCAGTAAGTTTGCTTTTTGACTAGCAGAAACCATTACCTCTTTCCCACTACTCAACACGACGCTTCCTCCTTTACCCTTTTTGTAGGCGGTGATTTCGTTTACGTTCACTAAATATGATTTATGAACACGTGCAAATCCAAAATCTGTAAGCGCATCTTGAAAAAATTTAAGTGTTTTACTTACCAATTTCTTCTCGTCATTTTTCAGAAAAATCTCTGTGTAGTTATCATCTGCTTTGCAATATAAAATATCTTGTGCAGATAGTACTTCAAAACCATCTTGTACTGGAATAGTGATTTTACCTTGCTTGTCAATGGTATGTGCAGTGAGCACTTTATTATCTAAAGCATTTTCTTTTGTCTTTACCTCACTCACATAATCTACCGCCTTTATGAGCTCATCTATAGACACAGGCTTTAATAGATAGTACGAAGCATGCGTATTAAGCGCATCCATAGCATACTGATTATATGCCGTTACAAAAACCGTCTCAAAACTACGGTCGCCTACTTGCTCTAGTAAATCAAAAGCATTTCCCTTAGGCATTTCTACATCTAGAAAAACTAAATCAAGTTCATGATTTCTTATCAATACCAACGCTTCATCAACATTTTCTGCCTCACCTACAATGTCAACTTTAGGGCAGTACTTAGTGAGATAGTTACGTAAGATCTCTCTACTAGTCTCTTCGTCTTCTACTATAATGGTTTTGAGTTTCATGTATTATACTTTTTTAAGCGTGAGCGTCACTTTTGTTCCTTCTCCAGTATCAAAAACATCAGAAACCGCGACAGCAATACGATCACCGTACATCTCATTGAGAATAGCAATTCGCTTTTTAATGTTTCCCATTCCCTTAGATTTTTGTTTCTTTTGATTCTCAGTCTTTAATGCTTTACTACGTGTACGCCCTACCCCATCATCTGATACTGTTATTATTGCTGTATTCTCATCTTTCTGATCAAAACTAATGCGCAGCATACCTTTCTCTTCTTTGTAGCGCATTCCATGCCACACAGCGTTTTCTACATAAGGCTGCAATAACATAGGTGGAATCATAAAGGAGCTTACATCTAGCGCTTCATCTACCTCAATCTCATAATCAAAACGATCTTTGAATCTAAAATGCTCTAGCATCGTGTACCTCTTGATAAGGTCTATCTCACTAGACAGAGGTATAAAATCTTCCTCACTATTCTCTAACACGGCTCTCATGAGAATAGAAAAATCTGAAAGATATTTATTGGCAGTACGCTCATCATTTGTGGCTATGAAGCTATTTACCGAGTTCAATGCATTAAAAATAAAATGCGGATTCATTTGTGATCGCAAACTTTTAAGAGCAAGGAGATTATTTGCGTATTGTTGCTTCTTACTACTTCTATACATAGAGAATGCAGTAAGTAGCAATAATGCTGTAACCAGTATGAGAGATCCAATAATTACTTTTTGTCTGGTATCTCTAGCCTCTACAAGTTCTTGTTCTTGGAAAGCAAGCTGATATCGACTTTCATTAAGTTGTCTGTCTTTTTCAAGACTAATAATTCTATTCTGCTTTTCGGTAATGTCCTTTGCAAAGCGAGTTGCTTGAGAGATTTCTTGCTCTTTGCGGCTATAACTAAGGTCTACAATATTTTTATATGCCTCATAAGCTTCCTTGGCTTTATCGATATCACCTTTATCGCGGTATACTTCAGAGAGTCTACGCCTTGCATTTTTCTCGACTATGAGGTCTTCCTTATCACGTGCTTCTTCTATACTCTTCTCTAAAAAAGGAATAGACTCTTCATATTTATTTTGTGCCGCTAGCGCAAATCCTATTTTATAGTTTTGCTTTTGTACTGTTATCACATCATCATTAGCTATAGAATCTGGTGCAACAAGATTCATATCTTCTATTGCGGATTTACGTAGTTCAATCTCTGCATCATAAGATTTATTCCTACTATAATAATCTGCTACTTTTGTCTTTGCTCTTACAGCAGACTCTGTTTTTTCGATATTAGATAACTCGGCAGCCTTAGAGTAATTTAAAGCAGCCGCTTGCGGTGCTCCTTGTTGATCATAAGCATCACCTATTTTGGTATTTAGTCTTGCTGCGTCTGATGGCTTTTGAAGTTGGGTGACTTTTTTCTCCACCTCTTCATAATTTGTAATAGAAGTTACGTAGTCTCCAGTTGCAACATAAGCATCACCTAGCCCCTCTTTTACAGTTATTTGTTGTGTTGCAGTAAGTTTCTTCTCTGCAAGCTTCGTGTATAGTCTTATAGACTCTTGGTAGTTCTTATTGTCATAATATGCCTGAGCAAGCGCAATTTCTACTGCAATACTTGGCTCATTTTTAATACTCAACTTATAATTAGTGACCGCAAGATCGTACTGCTTCCAGTGACTATAAATATCTCCTAGTAATTTGAAACTTCTGGCTCTTTCACTTGTGGTAATAGTAGGGACAGAAAGTGCTTGTGCAACATTATCAACACCAGCTGCGGCATTTGATTTGTAAACTAACGTCGCTTGATTAATAAGTGAGTTAAAAGTAATAGGAGGAGCTTGAACATCTAAAACCTCATCAAATTCAACCAATTTTTCAATAGGTCTCACCTCTAATTTTATGCGTTGTTGATCCTTTATCGTGTAAAAGACCGTCTCAAAATCTTCACTACGTATCACAAGCTCATCACCTACTTTGGCAGCTATTCTAAATTCACCATCACTCCCCGAGGTGGTATAAGCTCCACCAGTGACCTCTACATTTGCTTTGGCAACAGGCTTCATATACTCCGTATCAAGTATACTTCCCTTCAATGTAAAAACTCTATTAGTGCTCCTACTCACCGCCTCGCGTTCCTGTTGCGCAAGAGCTGTGTACGACCCCAGTAAAAGAAGAAGTATAAATAATATGTGATTTCTTGTTTTCATTGTAGTCAAACTTACTCTAAAAAAATAGCATCTTAAAACCATAAAAGAAGCAAACACGCCCATTTTCATGGTTTTACCCATAAAAACATTCCTTTCACTAATCGCACAGGGTCGTTTACTCATTCATCTGTCCTATTCCCTCATTCTATCTAAAATTTGACTTTTCATACTAGTAATTTTGAATTCTATTCATCATAAAAATCAGCAAATGAAAACTCTTATTATCCTAGCAATTACACTTGCTCTGCACAGCGGACTCCTAGCCACAAACCTCTATGAGGATGGGCACGCTTTCGCGAAAGCGGAAAAAAATCACACCTCATCATTAAAAAAAGATCCCGTACAAAATACCATCAAAGTAGCACTACTCTTAGACACTTCTAATAGTATGGATGGGTTGATTGATCAAGCTAGAGCACAATTGTGGGAGCTAGTTAACGAACTAGCAGAAGCTAAGTGTGGAAATGAAAGTCGTCCAGATCTTAAAATTGCTCTTTATGAATATGGCAATGACAGGCTCAATGCAAGAGAAGGGTATATACGTATGGTAAACTCCTTTAGCACAGATCTGGATGAAATCTCTAAAAACCTCTTTTCTCTCACAACAAATGGAGGAAACGAATATTGCGGTAATGTGATTCAAAATTCGCTCAATCAATTAGAGTGGGGTAAAAATAAAAACGACCTTAATCTTATTTTTATAGCTGGTAATGAACCTTTTGACCAAGGACCAGTGCGTTACCAAGATGCTGCCAGCAATGCCTGCGGAAAGGATGTCACTATAAATACAATTTTTTGCGGTGATTATAATGAAGGTTTGCAAACTAAATGGAAAGATGGCGCATCCCTTACACAAGGAGATTATATTGCTATAAATAGTGATAAAGCAACAGTGCACATCCCATCTCCATATGATGATAAGATCTTACGCAAGAATGAGGAGCTTAATAAAACCTATGTAGGTTATGGTAACCTAGCCCCTTCTAAAATGGCCTTACAAAATAGTCAAGACAGCAATGCTCAATCTTATGGGAATGCAAATGCCGTAAAAAGAGCAGTGAGCAAAAGCTCTAGATTATATAAAAATACTAGCTGGGACCTTGTAGATGCCATGGAAGAAAATGAAGAAATCATAGTAGAGCTTAAAGAAACTAGCCTCCCTCAAGAACTCAAAGGGAAAACCGAACAGGAAATAAAAAAGTACGTTTCTAAGAAAAAAGAGCAACGCATGGCAATACAACAAGAAATTGCTGATCTTAATACAAAACGTAAAGAATTTCTTGAATCTAAAACCAATGCTAAAGACAATGAACTTCGCAACGCACTAGTGGATGCCATAAAAAAACAAGGTCGATTAAAAAATTACAGCTGGGAATAACCACTTCAACTATTTGACTACAAACATCTTGCATATGTTATCATATGCAAGATGTTTTACTTTATGATATCCTTAACGTCTATACAAAAACCTGTCACCGTATAACTAAGAAGTAAACACTAAACTAAACACTTATGATTATTTCAAGAGTTACAAAGAATACCCTACTTATTGCAATGACTGCTGGAGCACTTACATCTTGCGTCTCAAAGAAGAAATACACTCAGCTTCAATCTGAGTATGACACTACAAAAGTTACTTTGACTAAAACTAAAGTTGAAAAAGAGGAAATAGAAGCAAAATATGCGGCTATAGAGCAACGTGTGGATGATTACAATACTAAAATCAATTCTCTACGTGACACTAACGTTGATTTGCAAGCTTCTAACGATGCTAAATTTGAGATTACCACTAATGGTACTGTAATGTCAGAAAACACAAAGCAGAAGTTAAGAGCAGCACTCGCAAATGTAGATCCAAGTGAGCTAGCGCAAGCACAAACACTAGAGGACTCTATGAATCTTGCAGTTTCTCATAAACTTAAACGTAACCTTGATAAAGATGTTTATGGAGCAAATGCACAAGATGACATTAATATAGATATAGATGATACTGTAGTACAGATTTCTATTTCAGATAAAATGCTATTTCGCTCTGGGAGTTATAGAGTAAGCAAGGAAGCAGATGCTCTTTTGAGACGTATTGCTGCCGTTGTAAATTCTGAACCAGCTGTAGAAGTAATGGTAGAAGGTCACACAGATAGTCGTACTGTAAAGAAAGGCTCATACCTCAAGGATAACTGGGATCTAAGTGTACAACGTGCTACAGCAATCGTACGTGAGCTGCAAACTAAGCACAATGTAGATCCATCAAAACTAATTGCTTCTGGGCGTAGTAGCTATGTTCCTTTAGTAGAAAATGATAGTAAAGAAAATATGTCAAGAAATAGAAGAACGAGAATTTTAATTCTTCCTAACCTTGATAAATTTCTAGCACTAATGGCTTCAAATGAATAAGAGCTATAATCTCTTATAATTATAAAACTAAAAATCCCTCGCCATGACTGGCGAGGGATTTTTTTATATTCTATACTAGATAGCTAACCGAATGCTAGTTGATAGCTGGACAGTTACAATCATAAGGTTCTTTATTTTTACCAAGGTTGATACCCAACGTAATTTGGTGAAAACCACCATTAGTAAGCACTACTGAGTTGCTTTGATATGAATACGTGTATCCAAACATAAAACGATCATACATACCTCCTACAAATGGTGTTACGTACTGAAGTTTTTGAGTATCTACAGATTCTCCATTAGTAGTAAACTCTGCTCCGTCAAAACTTCTTCTATAAGAAAGACCTCCCCATAATCTACCCCAGTCTGTTTTATAATATGCCTTACCGTTTACATCTATTGTAGCTTCGCCTGTACTATCTGTAGCTTGAAACATTACCGATGGCTCAAAACTCCATTCAGAATAATTAGGAGAAATTGTATACGCCATAGATATTAAATAGCGACGCTGGTTGTTAGGCTCAAAATCTTCA
Organism: Dokdonia sp. Asnod3-C12; assembly: GCF_045063975.1. Classification (NCBI taxonomy): domain Bacteria; kingdom Pseudomonadati; phylum Bacteroidota; class Flavobacteriia; order Flavobacteriales; family Flavobacteriaceae; genus Dokdonia; species Dokdonia sp. Asnod3-C12. The sequence continues at coordinate 1,898,813 of NZ_JBEFNY010000003.1, read as the reverse complement.
CTGAAAATATCACGCTTCACAGGGATTGCATTCTTAACAGTAAAATGTGTAGAGAAATTTAAAAAATTATAAGACATTCCAAAGTCTATATTTAAATAAGAATCACTCTGCTCTATCCCAGCTATAATAGGATCAAAATCCGTAAGGTCAAAATTAGTTTCATCAAGCTTACCTTGAATAATTCCTGCACTTATCCCAAAAGAAAGCTGATTTAAATCTACATAGTTACGCCCTAACATTAAGTGATATGCAAAAGTAGCATACACCCCTTGTTGAGAAAAATAGCCATTGCTATCATTAAATAATACACCACCTATCCCTATGTTATCTCCTATTCTACCATTTAAACTTACTGTTTGAAGTGCTGGAGCATCATCTACACCTGCCCATTGTGATCTAGCTGTCCCTCTTAACTTAGTAGTTTGGGAAGCTCCAGCCATTGATGGATGAAGTAAATATAAATTATCCTGTAAATAATCAAGATATACTGGAATACCTTCTTGCGCCATCGCAAACTGTGCAAAAAACAATGCTATTAGAAAGTAGGATTTCTTTAAACTCATGGACTTTTCTTTTTCTATACGGCTACAAATCGAAGATATTATGACCCTTACGACTGTATACTTTAAACTTGAGTAAAATCTATAAAAGACAATACTTCCATAGCTCTCAAATATAGGACTTTTTACAATACATCACGCTATATAACTCCCCAACTACGATGTAGATACCCTCAATATTAACTAGTACACGCAAATATATGACACGTATGATAACAGACTTAAAGAGTAAATATTCATAAAGCCATTACCCATACTTTATATACCAAGTACGCTCCATCTTCCATACCTTTGTAAAAAAATTATCAATGTCAACATATAGTATATCTGTAGAAGGAACTTCTAACCCTGCTATTAAAAAATTTCAGGCAGATCAGTTTCTAGTTAATCATAACAGCTACGAATTTAAAAATATAGATGAAGCTGCAAATTCGCCGCTTGCTCAACAGTTATTTTATCTTCCATTTGTAAAGACAGTATATATTACTCAAAACTTTGTTGCTATAGAAAAGTACAACATTGTAGAGTGGATAGATGTACAACAAGAAGTTGCAAATCAAATAGAAGACTACTTAAATGATAATGGTCTTGTTATTATAGAAGATGTTGCTGCAAAGAAAATACCAGTAACAGTTTATGCAGAGTCTACACCTAATCCATCTACACTTAAGTTTGTTGCAAACAAGAAGCTGGTTACTACAGCTTTTGAGTTTAAAAGTATAGATGACACGGCAAATGCTCCTATGGCCAAGGCTTTGTTTCACCTTCCTTATGTAAAAGAAGTGTTCTTTGATGAAAACTATATTTCTGTTCAGAAGTATGATGTTGCAGAGTGGGATGAAGTTGTTACTGAAACTAGAGAGTTTATACGTGATTACATTCAAGATGGAAAAGAAATTGTAACAGCTGCTCAACTTAAAACGCCACAGCAAGCAGAAGCGATTGCCGAAGAAAAGTTTGAGACTTTAGACGATATTTCTAAGGAAATAGTAAACATTATTGAAGAGTATGTAAAACCAGCAGTTGCAAGTGATGGTGGTAACATTATGTTCAAAAACTACGATCCAAAAACACAGAACGTTTCTGTAATTCTTCAAGGAGCTTGTAGTGGATGTCCTTCAAGTACATTCACACTTAAAAATGGTATTGAAAACATGCTTAAGCAAATGTTACCTGGAAAAATAAATATGGTAGAAGCTATCAACGGATAGAAAATACTTCTTCTAAAGTAGAATAACCCTAATACTTCACTAAGAAGTGTTAGGGTTTTTTCTTATAATTTTTTTAAAATTATTGGACTCTAAGCAAATATCTAGTACTTTGTGAGACAATCAATTATACATTAAATTCATCAATCATTATGAAAAAAACATTAGCCTTATCAATAGGCCTTTTATTTAGCGCTGGCATGTTACTAGCCCAAAATAATGCAGACTTAACAACAACTCAATCCATCCCTACTTCAAAGATTCCAGTAGATCCTAATGTTAAAGTAGGTAAACTTTCAAATGGACTTACCTATTACATTCGTAATAATGGAAAACCAGAAGATAAAGTAGAGCTACGTCTCGCGGTAAATGCTGGTTCCATTATGGAAACGGAAAGACAATTGGGACTTGCTCACTTTATGGAGCACATGAACTTTAATGGAACGGAGAATTTCAAAAAAAATGATCTTGTAGATTACCTACAAAGTATAGGAGTAAAATTTGGTGCAGATCTTAATGCTTACACAAGCTTTGATGAGACCGTCTACATCTTGCCTATTCCTAGTGATGATCCAGAAAAGTTAGAAAAAGGCTTTCAGATTATCGAAGATTGGGCTCACAACACTACCTTATCTGAAGAAGCAATAGATGGAGAACGTGGAGTTGTACTAGAAGAGTTACGCTTACGTCTTGGCGCGGATGAACGCATGCAACGCGAGACTTTGCCAAAACTTATGTATGGCTCAAAATATGCAGAGCGCCTCCCTATAGGAACCAAAGAAAATCTAGAAAACTTTACTTACGAAGATGTTCGTAATTATTACAAAACGTGGTACCGTCCAGAGCTAATGGCCGTCGTTGCAGTTGGAGACTTAGATGTCGCTACAATGGAGCAAAAGATAAGAGACCATTTTGGTAAAATACCAACTTCAGAAAGTGCTCAAGAGCGCAAAAGCTACCAACTCCCTAATCACAAGGAAACTTTAATAGCCATTGCATCAGATAAGGAAGCTGCATTCAGCCGGGTGAATGTAATGTATAAAGATCGTAAAAATTCAGAACCTTCAGAAACAATTGGAGATTTTAGAGAAGGGCTAGTACGCAATCTTTTTTCTCAATTGATTAATAATCGTTTGAGCGAACTAAGAAATAGCGCTCAACCCCCTTTTGTTTTTGGATTTTCATTTTATGGAGGCACCTTTGCACGTACAAAAAATGCCTACCAATCTATAGCACAGACCAGTGCAGAAGGTCAACTAGAAGGACTTAAAGCGTTACTAATGGAAAATGAGCGGGTAAAGCGTTATGGCTTTCAGCCGAGCGAGCTTGACCGTGCCAAAATGAGTATAATTGCACGTTTAGAAAAGTCATATAACGACAGAGATAAACTAGAAAGTGGACGTATCGTAGGACAATACGTAAGCAATTACCTAAACAAACAGCCTATTCCAGGTATTGAGTGGCAGTTTAAAACCACTAAAGATTTATTAGAAGGAATCACTATTAAAGAAGTAAGTGAGCTTATTACTTACTTTATACACGAGGATAACCGTGTAATCACCCTCACTGGGCCAGAAAAAGAAGGTCTAACTCAAGTAACAGAAGAACAAGTACTCGCTCTTATTAAAGAGGTGGAAAATGCGGAAATTACAGCTTATGAAGATGAGGAAATACGCAACTCACTTATTGAAAAAATGCCAGCTCCTGGAACTATAGTTTCTACTACTGAAAATAAAGATCTAGGAACTAAGACTATGACACTCTCAAACGGTGCAAAAGTAACTATCAAAAAAACAGACTTTAAGAATGATGAAATTCTATTTTCAGCTTTTAGCCCTGGAGGAACAAGCTTATATTCTGATGAAGAAATAATAGCTACAGCCTTTGCAAACCAAGGACTTTCACAAGCTGGAATAGGTGGACTATCACTTACCGATATGAGTAAATTTATGAGTGGCAAAATTGTTAATGTGTCACCTTTCTTAACAAAAGGAGCCGAAAACTTTAGAGGATCTGCCGCACCAAAGGATCTGGAAGTACTTTTCCAGATGGTACATTTATACTTCACAGACCTCAATAAAGATGAGGAAGCATTCAACTCTTTTGTTTCAAAACAAAAAAGCTTTTTAGGTAACCTAATGGCAAATCCTAATTTCTACTTCCAAAGTCAAGTAAGCGATAGACGTCAAGAAGGAAATCCACGTTACACGGGATTCCCAACTGCTGCAAAATATGAAGCTGCAGACTATGACCTGGCCTATAAAAAATATCAAGAGCGTTATGCTGATGCCGGAGATTTCCACTTTTTCTTTGTAGGCAATGTAGAAGAGGAGGCGGTTTCCGCTTTCGCGAGTGCGTATTTAGCACCACTCCCAGGCCTAGGTAGTAATGAGAATTTTATACCAACAAAATTTAGAGAAAAAGATGCATACGATAAGTTTGTTGTAAACCGTGGCAAAGACCCAAAGAGTTCTGTATCTATAGCATGGAGAGAAGAAATAGACTATGATCCAGATACAGAGATGGCTGTTAAAGCACTAGGAGAGGTTCTCACAATTAAGCTAGTTGAAAAACTACGTGAGGAAGAAGGTGGTGTCTACGGTGTAGGTGCTAGAGGATCGTTAAGTAAGATTACTTTTTCTGATATGGATTTTAGTATTTCTTTCCCTTGTGGTCCAGAAAATGTAGAAAAACTAACAGCTGCCGCTCTCGCCGAAGTAGAGAAAATTAAAAAAGACGGCGTGACTCCAGAAGATCTTGCTAAGGTTAAAGAAACCTACCTAGTACAGCATAAAGAGCAAATTAAAACTAATAATTTCTGGCTCACCAGTCTTGTAAGTAAATATCAAGAAGATCGTGATGACAATTACATTCTTGGTTTTGAAAAAGCTGTAGCAAAACTAACGGCAAAAGATATTCAAGACGCAGCACAACGTTTTCTAGATGACAAGTATTTTATATCTGTCCTTATGCCTGAAGAAAACTAAGTTCAATACTTATAGAATACAAAAACCCGATTGTTTTGTAACAATCGGGTTTTTTATGTTTATTCCTGTATAAATATTTCAATTGTTACTCCAGAGCAACGTTCTATTTAAAAGCATTTTCACCTGTGATATCTAAACCGGTTATAAGAAGGTGAATATCATGTGTTCCTTCATAAGTGATTACACTCTCAAGATTCATCATATGGCGCATGATGCTGTATTCTCCAGTAATCCCCATACCACCTAGGATCTGACGTGCTTCGCGAGCAATTTTTATTGCCATATCAACATTGTTACGTTTTGCCATTGAGATTTGAGCAGAGGTTGCTCTATCCTCATTTTTAAGCTGACCTAATCTTAGTGCAAGTAACTGTGCTTTTGTAATCTCTGTAATCATCTCTGCAAGCTTCTTTTGTTGCAATTGGAATGCAGCAATAGGCTTCCCAAACTGGATACGCTCTTTTGCATAACGCAATGCAGTATCATAACAATCCATTGCAGCACCTATAGCTCCCCAAGCAATACCATAACGTGCCGAATCAAGACAACCTAATGGCGCTCCTAATCCAGATTTATTAGGCAATAAATTTTCTTTAGGGACTTTTACATCTTGAAAGATCAACTCTCCTGTTGCACTTGCTCTAAGCGACCACTTATTATGAGTTTCTGGAGTAGAAAATCCTTCCATTCCTCTTTCTACAATAAGTCCATGTATACGCCCTTCTTCATTCTTAGCCCATACTACAGCTACATCACAAAATGGACTGTTTGAAATCCATAATTTGGCTCCATTTAGAAGATAATGGTCTCCCATATCTTTAAAGTTTGTCACCATTCCACTAGGATTAGACCCGTGATCTGGCTCTGTAAGTCCAAAGGAACCCATAAATTCACCAGAAGCTAGTTTTGGTAAAAATTTATTACGTTGCTCCTCAGATCCATATTTCCATATAGGATACATTACTAGGGATGATTGTACAGATGCAGTAGATCGCACTCCAGAATCACCACGCTCTATCTCTTGCATGATAAGACCATAAGAAATTTGATCTAAGCCAGCACCACCATATTGTTCAGGAATATAGGGACCAAAAGCTCCTATCTCTGCAAGTCCAGGGATGATTGATTTTGGGAATTTTGCATCTTGTGCAGCTTGTTCTATTATAGGAGAAACGTCTCGCTTAACCCAAGCACGCGCTGCATCTCGTATTAACTTATGTTCTTCTGTTAAAAGGTCGTCTAGATTGTAATAATCAGGAGCTTCAAAAAGATCTGGTCTCATAGCATTTATTTTAGCGTAGTAAAAGTAACGAAAACGTTTTCACTGCCCAAAATTCCTACTACATTTTGAGATAGAAGTCTTTAACTAGAGAAATATAGTCATCTGTATAATCGTGACGTTTATGCTCTATAGTAAGCTCTGTGGTTTTAGGTACGCTTTCGCGAAAGCGGAATTCCATCAAACTCCTTTTAATAGGCGAAGTTGGGTTACCCTTTACTCGTGTAATTCTAGATGGAAATAAACCAGCTCGGGAACACAACAACACAAAGTCATCTTCTCTTTCAAATGGTATGATAACGTTAAACGCCCCATCTTCTGAAAGTAACTTTGCTACGGCACCTACGAGTAATTCAAAAGGCATTGACTCTTCTAAGCGTGCTTGTTCTCTAGCTTCTATAGCCGCACCATCCTTAGCAGATCGTGAACGCTGCAATGCTGTGGACTCATCATTGAGCGTCTCCATATAAAAAGGTGGATTGCACACAATGAGGTCGTACTCATCATCTATCTCTGCGGCAAATTCGTATAAATGTGCATGGTAACAAAAGAGTCTGTCTCCCCAAATGCTATTTTCAAAGTTTTCGGTAGCCTGCTCATAAGCGTTATCATCTAGCTCTACAGCGTCTACGGTCATAGCATCACTGCGTTGCGCAAGCATCAATGCGATAACACCAGTACCAGTGCCTATATCTAATATGCTATCTGGATACTGAGCCACTGAGGTCCAAGCGCCAAGCAATACACCATCTGTGCCTATTTTCATAGCGCAGCGATCCTGAGCTACCGTAAATTCTTTAAATTGAAAAGGTTTTAAAGACATCTACAGGTATAGATCAATCAATCCATCAGGAAGTTCAAAATGCATTTGCTTGTTCTCGCGGTCTACTTTCTTGATAAACTCGTCTACCATAGGTATAAGCACCTGACTACCATCTCTGTCAATTTCAAATATGGCTTGAGTGTTACTATCATTTACATATGTGATTGTACCTATCTCACCAAAATCTTTATCAACCGCAGTAAATCCTACCACTTCATGGAAGTAAAATTGATCTCCCTTTAACTCAGGAAGTAAATCTAGAGGCAAGTATAAGCCTGCACCTATCATATCATCTGCATCTTCTTCTGTATCTATATCTTCAAATTTTACCCGAAGCAAACTTGATTTATGTAACTGAGAAGACTCTATAAAATATGGCACAAGACTAGGACCAAAATCAATAAACACAGAGTCCATGTCTACATATATTTCTGGTTCGTCAGTATCAAGTTTAGCCAGGAGTTCACCTTTAAAGCTATACTTTCTAACTATTTTTCCGAGGTAGAAACAATCTTCTTTTTTCATAGGGTGTAAAAATACGGGATATCTTATAAAAAGATGTAAAAGTTAATCGATAAGCAATCGCACACAGCAAGCTTATTTTATAGGAGGCTTTACCTAATATTACGTAGTAATAAACTTAGACCATAAAAAATGCCCCAATAATTAAATTAGGGCATTTTCAAAATTTTGCGAAAGCATAACGCTTCCACTAGATTTTTTACTCTTCAGAATCTGAAGCTGCTGCTTCACCTTCTGCAGGTGCATCTTCAGTCTCTGCAACCACTTCTGGTTGAGCTGCTGCGATACGAGCCTCGTTTACAGCTTTTTCAGCTGCAAGAGCTTCTGCTTTTGCTTTTTCTTCTGCTTGAGAAAGATTTCCTTTCTTAGCTTCTACTTTACCAGCTTTCTCCTCTACCCAAGCATTGAATTTTTCTTCTGCTTGCTCTTCAGTAAGTGCACCTTTACGCACACCACCAGCTAGGTGATTTTTAAGCATTGCTCCTTTATAAGAAAGAAGACGCTTTGCAGTCTCAGTAGGCTGCGCTCCGTTTTGTAACCATGTTACAGCAAGATCAACATCAAGGTCAATGATTGCTGGGTTACTGTTAGGATTGTAAGTACCTATTTTTTCTAAGTATTTACCATCTCTCTTTGCGCGAGCATCTGCTGCTACAACCCAGTAAAAAGGTTTACCTTTCTTACCGTGTCTTTGTAATCTAATTTTAACTGACATAAAAGTTAATTTGTGGGGTACCCGACCCCGTTTTTAAATAAGTCTGCAAATATACTATAATTTTTCTGGCACTCATCACGTTATATCTTTAATATAAAGTACTTTTGCCCTCTATTTCTGAATTTTTATTATGCGTAATTTACTATTTGCTCTCATCTCTATTGTTACATTTATTTCTTGTAGTACTATAGAAGATAATACAGCTACATTTCAAGGTGTTCGTGATACTGTATTACTTCGTATTCCAGATAGTCGAGCAATTTTTGGTGAAGACGGAGATTTATTGATACGCGGAGAACTTGGCGCAGAAGTAATAAGCTTTCAAATACAAAATCAAGCACAAACTCAAATTACCTTCGGCGGTCAGAACAACCCTAGTGTTGCTACCTATATTAATAAAGATGGAAAGGTATTTACTACTGCATCATCCCAAGCTAGCGGTCTATTAGACTTTTCGTTTAACGGTAACAACGCAGTTTCTGGTGATTTTAAATTTATAGCTTTTACTCCGTCATTTGCAGATACTGTAGTATTTAGTAAAGGTGTTTTCTTCAAAGTACCTATCCTGACTCCGGTAGTAATTGAGCCAGAAATTGAAGTTATAAACGATAATTTTGAAGCTCTCATTAATACCACGGTTTTTAATTCTATAGTTATTAATCACGCTATCTCTGGCAATGTTCTTACGGTTCTAGGCCGTACATCTTCTACCAATATTGCTGTAAGTTTCCCTATAAACAGTACCCCCGAAACATATACACTAGGCACAAATCCTGACTTCTCCGCAGCCTATACTACTCCTTCTGGAATCTCAAATGCCATATCTGGCGAGATTACGATTATTTCTAATGATCAAGAAAATAACATTGCCGTAGGAACATTTAGCTTCATGACTGCTCAAGGCTTTTCAATTACTGATGGTGCGTTCACCATTAATTATTAGTAGAGCTGATATCCTATTATATCGCCTAATTTTAGTTTGCCCAACTAACAACTGATTACTTTAAATACCAAAAAACAACACTCTGCTATAGATAACCTTCTTAATTATCTATCGATTGTCGCTGCGTATAGTTTATGTATTGTCTTTACAATGGCAACAAACAACTCACAGCAGCTTCAATCACTTCCTATCTTATCATACTATTAAGACAATTAACATCGATTTACGTTAAAAGAAGCCAATTATAAATGTTTCTGGTTAAAGGTAGTTAAACTACTTATGTATAGTGTTTTATACTCATATCTTTACATCAACACTAACAACAAAAACATATATTATGAACTATACAGAAGAAGTTGCAAATAAATTAAATAGCCTATTAACTAAGTCATATGATGCAGAAGCTGGTTACAAGAAAGCAGCAGAAAATGTAAAAAATACTGGCTTAAAAAACTTTTTTCAAAATCGTGCACAAGACAGATATAACTTTGGACATGAAATTAAAGAAGAAGTAAGAAGTTTTGGACAAGAAGTAGATAAGGGAACAAGCTTCCAAGCAGACATGCACAGAGCATGGATGGACGTAAAAACTGCCTTTTCTACAGATGACGATGAGTCAACACTGGAAGAAGCAATTCGTGGAGAAAAAGCATCAGTAGAAGCATATAACGAAGTACTCGCAGAGACGTCACTTCCTAGCTCAACAAGAAACGTACTAGAGAAGCAGCGCAATAGCATCCAGAATGCATTGAACGAAGTAAAAACTCTAGAAGAGTGGGCATAAGTATGTTATGCAACCCAGATAAAATTGAAAATCCAGCCATAATGGCTGGATTTTTTTTGTGCATAAAAGTTGATAACTCATAGCCGTAATCTCATGTAAAAAGCACTAAAATGTAGTACTTTTCATATCCACTTTTTCTACGCCTATGTACCTTATTTTTGACACCGAAACCACAGGACTTCCTAAAAATTGGAATGCTCCACTTACAGACTCAGATAACTGGCCTAGAGCGATACAGATCGCTTGGCAGTTGCATGATGAGATGGGTAACGTCATAGAGCATCAAGATTATCTTATCAAACCAGATGGATTTGACATCCCTTATGATGCAGAGCGCATACACGGCATCTCCACAGCACTAGCCGAAAGAGACGGGATTGAACTTTCTGAAGTACTCTCAAAATTTAATATTGCACTCTCAAAATCAAAGTACGTAGTAGGTCAAAATGTAGGCTTTGATACAAATATCATGGGAGCCGAGTTTCACAGACTCAATATAGGGAATGACTTACAAGAATTACCAGTACTAGACACGTGTACAGAAAAAACAGCGACCTTATGCCAGCTACCCGGTGGACGTGGAGGCAAGTTTAAACTACCTACACTTACAGAACTACACAAGCACTTGTTTGGAGAAGGGTTTGGAGAAGCTCACAATGCCACGGCAGATGTAGAGGCAACTACGCGTTGCTTTCTAGAACTTATACGCCAGCGTGTTTATACAAAGGAAGAGCTAGATGTTGCTCCAGATTATTTTGATAGATTCTCTCAATCTAATCCGCAGCCTATTACTTTTATTGGGCTTAAGCACATAAATCTTAAAAAAGCTTCTGCAAAAATTGCTCAAGCGCTCGCTGCTCAAGATGATACTCCAGAGATTTCTAAGGCAGAGATAGAAGAAAATAAAGAACAGCTTTCTGATGTAAAGTTTGCTCACCTTCATAATCACTCACAATTCTCCATATTACAATCTACCGCAAGCGTTCAAGATATTGTAAAAGCTGCTGCACTACACAAAATGCCCGCTGTTGCTATGACAGATATGGGAAATATGATGGGTGCTTTTCACTTTACAAAAGCGGTAAAAAGTCATAACGCTTTCGCGAAAGCGGAAAACGCAAAACTCACAGAAGCTGGAGAAGCAGAAGAGCATGTGCCGCTTAAAGCCATCATAGGTTGCGAGTTTAATGTGTGTGTTGATCACAAAAACAAGAGCCAAAAAGACAACGGATATCAAATTGTCATTTTAGCCAAAAATAAAAACGGATATCAAAATCTCTGTAAAATGGCGTCTATAGCCTACACAGATGGTTTTTATTACGTTCCCCGTATAGACAAACAAGTTGTTGAACAATACAAAGAAGATCTTATTGTACTTACCGGAAATTTATATGGTGAAGTGCCAAGTAAGATTCTTAATGTAGGAGAAAAACAAGCCGAGGAAGCTCTTATTTGGTGGAAAGAACAATTTGGCGACGACCTCTATGTCGAGATCATGCGTCACGGGCAAGAAGATGAAGATCGTGTGATGCCTGTTTTAATTACGCTTTCGCGAAAGCATGATGTAAAACTTATCGCGTCTAACAACACCTTCTACATTGATAAGTCTGATGCAGATGCGCATGATGTTTTATTATGTGTAAAAGATGGTGAGAAAGTAGCCACACCAAAAGGTCGTGGTAGAGGATATCGTTTTGGATTACCCAATGACGAATACTACTTTAAGAGTGCAGATGAGATGAAAACGCTCTTTGCAGATGTACCAGAAGCCATTCTTAATGTACAAGAAGTAGTAAATAAAATCGAATCTTACGAGCTTGCTCGTGATGTCCTACTTCCTGCTTTTGATATTCCAGCAGAGTTTGTTTCTCCAGAAGATGCCATAGATGGAGGAAAACGCGGTGAAAACGCTTTCTTAAAACATCTGGTTTACGAGGGGGCAAAAAAACGATATGGCCAAGAGCTCTCTGAAGAAGTGGTAGAACGCTTAGACTTTGAGCTTGACGTTATTGAAAAGACGGGTTACCCTGGTTACTTCTTGATTGTAGAAGATTTCATTAGAGAGGCTCGCAAGATGGATGTATCTGTGGGACCAGGACGTGGATCTGCAGCGGGATCTGTGGCAGCATATTGTCTTTGGATTACAAATATTGATCCGCTTAAGTATGACTTACTTTTTGAGAGATTCTTAAATCCGGATCGTGTAAGTATGCCCGATATTGATATTGACTTTGATGATGAAGGTCGCGGGCGAGTAATGCAATATGTAATTGATAAATATGGTGCAAATCAAGTAGCGCAGATTATCACCTACGGTACCATGGCTGCAAAGTCATCCATACGAGATACTTCTAGAGCACTAGATTTATCATTAGGGGATGCAGATAGAATAGCAAAGCTTATCCCTACGATGAGTAAGCTTAGAAAGATTTTTGGCAAAACAGATGCAGAGCTACGCAGTGCCTTTAGATCTGATGATTTACCTAAAGTACAAGAACTAATTACCCTAGAACAAGCCGACAATCTTGAAGGCCAGATGCTACGTCAAGCAAGACAGCTTGAAGGATCTGTACGTAACACGGGAATTCATGCCTGTGGTGTGATTATTACGCCTAGTGACATTACAAACTTTGTCCCTGTAGCACTTGCTAAAGATTCTGATCTCTACGTAACACAATTTGATAACTCGGTAGTTGAGGAGGCTGGACTACTAAAGATGGATTTCTTGGGTCTGAAGACCCTTACTTTAATAAAAGACACTGTAAAACTCGTCAAGTATAGACATGACGTAGATCTCGATCCAGAGAATTTTCCTCTTGACGATGAAAAAACGTATGAACTTTTCCAGCGTGGTGATACTGTAGGGATATTTCAATATGAATCACCAGGGATGCAAAAGCACATGCAATCGCTCAAACCTACCGTGTTTGAAGATCTTATTGCAATGAATGCGCTTTACCGTCCTGGACCTATGGAATATATTCCATCTTTCGTAAGAAGAAAGCATGGTGAAGAGGAGATAGAATATGACCTTCCTGCCATGGAAGAGTATCTAAAGGAAACGTACGGTATTACTGTCTATCAAGAGCAAGTAATGCTACTTTCTCAAAAGCTAGCCGACTTTACAAAGGGTGAGGCCGATGTACTTCGTAAGGCAATGGGTAAAAAGCAAATTGCCGTTCTTGATAAAATGAAGCCTAAATTTATAGAGCAGGCTTCTGCCAAGGGGCATGATCCAGAAAAACTAGAAAAAATCTGGAAAGACTGGGAAGCATTTGCCGCTTATGCATTTAACAAGTCACACTCTACATGTTATGCGTGGATTGCTTATCAAACTGCTTACTTAAAAGCCCACTACCCTGCCGAATATCTTGCTGCTGTACTTTCTAACAACATGAATGACATCAAGCAAGTAACGTTCTTTATGGAAGAGGCAAAACGCATGGGTCTTGAAGTATTAGGACCTGATGTGAATGAATCTTTTAGAAAATTCACAGTAAACGATAATGGTGCTGTACGTTTCGGGATGGGTGCTGTAAAAGGTGTAGGTACTGGAGCTGTTGCCACCATTGTTGAAAATAGAAAGGATGGAAATTATAAATCTGTCTTTGACTTTGCACGACGCGTAGATTTACGAGCCGCAAATAAAAAAGCTTTCGAAAGTCTAGCGCTAGCTGGAGGTTTTGATGAAATGGATGGAGACACACACCGAGCTCAATTCTTTAATCACGACGGAGATAACATTACCTTTTTAGAAAAAGCAGTAAAATATGGTGCGCGTTACCAAGAAAATGAAAATAGCTCTCAGGTAAGTCTCTTTGGAGAATCTAGCGAAGTTCAAATACCAGAACCAGAAGTTCCTCCATGTGAGGAATGGGGAACTATGGAAAAACTAAAACGTGAGAAGGAGGTAGTAGGAGTATATATCTCAGGCCACCCGCTAGATGACTTCAAAACAGAAATGGAAACGTTTTGTAATGCAACGGTGTCAAACTTCCACCAGATGGAAGCTTATATTAACAGAGAGCTCACCTTTGGCGGTGTAATATCTGATGTACAACATCGTGTATCAAAAAATGGAAAAGGATGGGCTTCCTTTATAGTAGAAGACTTTACAGACACCTTTGAGTTTAGAATGTTTGGAGAGGAGTACCTCAAGATGCGTCACTTTTTGATTCCTAACAGTTTCATACACGCAAAAGTGTTTATAAAGGATGGATTTACTAATAGAGAAACTGGTAGAAAGAGTGATCCAAGAACGCAGTTTAATAGCATCCAGCAATTGCAGGATGTGATGGAAACAAATGCAAAAAAACTAACCATTAATATCGATATTAATGAGGTTGCAGAGGCTCGCATAGAAGAAATAAAGAATATTCTTGACCTACATGTGGGTGAGGCTAAACTTCACTTTCAAGTCTTTGAACCACTTGAAAAACTCTTTGTGAAAATGCCCAGTAAGCGCATAAAAGTAAAAATCTGCCAAGAACTTCTTGACACTTTAGAAGAGAATAGCGTCCATTATAAACTCAACTAGTTACGCTACATTACGTGGAGCTACTAGCTCCCTTCGTACAAGTATAGTCACTTCCTCCTTGTAGCTCTCTGTCTGCAATGTGTAGGTGAACGCTTGTGGGTACTCGTTACTTTCGACACTTTGTATACTTGCTTGATGCAAAAGAAATGTTCCATAGTTGGGGTAGCCTAGGTATTTACAGAGCATCTCTATCATCTTTGCATTTGGCGATAGCTCTTCATCACCTCCATCTTCTAGATAACTGTTGTAGTAATTAAGAAGTGTTCTTCTTGAGATTTGATAATTACACTCACACCAGAGACTATTTGCTAGGTGATCTGCCCATTGTGTTTTTGTGTTTCCGGGGGTTTCTGTTTGCGCTTTCGCGAAAGCGGACAAAACAATTTTTCTAAACATCATAATGGTAGTTTTTGTTTCTAAATCATTCTTATATTTTTTTCAATTAGGGATTGGAAAGTATTTTCCATCGGTTTTCCATCTAGCACTCTTAACAAGCTAGATATTTACGTATCTAAAAGATAATCAGCACACAAAGAACGATAAATAGCATTAGGTTTCATAAAGGAAATCCATAAAATGCATCATATTTCTTTGTTTGTTAAGATTTTTCTTACAAAAAAATATAACCCTGAAACATTAAAATTATGAAAGCAACAATTTACATCTTAGCATTTTTATTTATGGGAGTTACATTTACAGCATGTACTCCAGATACCGTAACAGAAGAAAGTGACCACATAGAAAGCACTTGGGGAGAGGATGATAACAATGAAGAAACAGAGGAAGATAAAGATGGTAATTAGACTATTTCTATCTTAATATTTTTTCCTTATTCGTATATTAGAGGGATGAAACAGCTTGTTCTGTCATCCCTTTTTTTGCTGTATAGTTTTACTGCTTACAGCGCCTTACCACCTCAAAAAAATAAAGCTGAGGATAGCTTACTGTATTACAAAAAGTTGAGCCGCACAAAAAAAGAATCTTACAAAGATAGGCTCGCCGCAAATGAAAAGGCTACTTACTGGTCAAAACAAGTATCAGACTCTGTATATCTTAAGCAACTAGACTATAGGTGTAGCTTGTATAATTACGATAAGCAATACGACCAAGCTATTACCCAAAGTAAAAGGTTGTTATATGAAGCCACAAGACTTAAAAACAAAAGTTTTATTGCTAAATCTTATTCTCTGTTAGGTGACTTTTATAAAAAGAAACAGAATACCTCTGACGCTTTTACAAACTATGTGCACGCGATAGAGCTCTTTAGTGAGATAAAGGACAGCCTGCAGGTTATAAGAATTTCAAAAAAGGCTAGCTATATACAAGCTAGTCTTGGTGATATAGACGGAGCAGAATATACTATTGTTAATGCCCTTGACTATAGCGATGCACTAAAAGATCCCTCAGAAATTTCTTGGTTTTATGACATTCTAGGTAGGGTATATAGAGAGCGTGGCTTGTGGCAAGAAGCCATACGATATCATCGAAAGGCATTACAAATTGCAAATAACACAAGTAGCAAGGCTTCCCTTATTAACAATTATGCCATCACACTCCTAAAGTCTGGCGATAATGATGGGGCTATACAGCAGCTAGAAGTAGGTCTTTTATATAAAGACAGTATATCTCCTAACACGTTATTCCGTCTCAAAGATAATTATGGATTTGCAAAATCACGTGCTGGACACGATGACGCTATACCACTATTAAAGGAAGCATTAGCGTTGAGAAGTGGTATAGATGACATACCAGGAACATATGCAAGTCATATACACCTCGCCGAAGCTTATATGGCATTAAAAAACACCCAAGAAACTGCATATCACGCGCAACAAGCTTATAATATTTCTTCCAAAGCTAACAATACAGAAGCTGTTATAAAGGCACTTGACTATTTAATACCTGTAACCAAAGAATCTAATGTGCTTTTTGAAGAATACACCTCCTTATCAGACTCTCTGACTAAAGCACAAAACAACGCTAAGTTTGAGTTTGCAAAACTTCGTTATGATGTAGAAAAGGCCGAAGAAAGAGAGAACATGGCCTTAAAAGAAATTACAGCTTCACAGCTGAGAGAGGATGTAGCAATTAGAAAGATAAATTGGGCTCTCGCAGGTATAGGAGGTCTTTTAATCATTGGTGTTGTTTTTATACTTTACCAGCGTGAGCGATCAAAAAAACAGCGACTATTAGACCGTTATGAAACAGAAAAGCGTATCGCAAAAAAACTTCACGATGAGCTTGCAAACGAGATATACTTAGTAATGAACGAGGTTGAAAATGAAATACATTCTCCGGCTGTGGCAGATAGACTTGAGGATATCTACAAATTAAGTAGGGATCTCTCTAGAGAGACAAAACCTATACAGACTGATGAGAACTTTCCAACTGAACTTGCAATGAACTTGCAAACGTATACCTCATCAGAACGTAAACTTATATTGAGGGGTCTTGAGTCTATAAACTGGAATGTTATTAAACCAGAAGTGAAAATCGAAATATACAGAGTACTTCAAGAATTAATGACTAATATGAGGAAGCACAGTAAAGCTTCTCTTGTAGCACTTGTATTTAAAAGTGTAGATAAACTTTTAGAAATTAATTACAGTGACAATGGCAAAGGGGTGTCACTATCACGAGATAATCGCGGCAGCGGCTTATTAAATACACAAACCCGTCTAAAATCTTTAGGAGGACAAATAGAGTTTGACTCTGCCATAGACGAAGGTTTTAGAGCAGAATTATCAATTCCCATTTAATTTACGGTACCATGTTTAAAAAAATACTAGCGGCAGAAGATATAGATAACATTAAACTGGGTGTCTCTTCTATTCTTAAACAGCTCAAAATACCAGAAGTAGTACACGTTGAATATTGTGATGAGGCTTTTTTAGAGTTTAAAATGGCAATTCAAGACAATGCTCCTTTTGATCTTTTAATAACAGATCTTTCTTTTAAAGAATCTTATCGAAAAGAACGTCTTACCTCTGGAGAGCATCTTTTTAAAGCACTAAAAGATGTAGACCCTACTATAAAAGTAATCGTATACACTATGGAAGATCATCCTCAACGCTTTGACAGCCTCTGGAAGTCTGGTTTACTAGATGGTTATGTATGCAAGGATAGACGAGGGCTAGAAAACCTTAAAGAGGCCATAGAACAAGTCGCAAAGGGTGAGAAATACATCTCTCAACATCTTGCTGATAACGTTAAGCAAAAAAACTTGGTAGAACTTAACAACTATGACATTGAACTATTGAGTCTTCTAGCAGATGGTGCTACACAAGATGAAATACAGCATTATTTTAAATCTAAAAATATGAAACCCTTTAGCAGGAGTAGTATTGAGAAGCGACTACGCGAGTTACGCACGGAGTTTGGGGCAAAAACAACCATACATCTCATACGACTACTAGCTGATTTACGCCTTATTTGAAATAAATTTTAAATAAAAACACGCAAATAAAGGAAATGCGTAAAATTTTACCTCCATCCACTCCTATCTTTATAACACCCTACAGTTCTCTTCCAAGAGGATATGTTTTTATTAAGTACTTGTAATTTGTTTTTTTGGAAGAAACTTTATAGCATATTATACACAGTTTAATAATGCTCTGACGACTATTCTAAGGTCCCCCAACCGAAAAGCACCTTATCGATGTACCGATAGGTGTTTTTTTTTGCACAAACAAAAAAAAGCCTGCTCGAGAGCAGACTTTTTTGAAAGTTAAGATAATATCAATATTACATTTCTAATGCTTTCTTGATATCTCCATTCATTAATATATTGATAGGATCTTCTAGCGCTTCTTTTACTGCTACTAAGAATCCTACTGATTCTTTACCATCGATTATACGGTGATCATAAGATAGTGCCACAAACATAATAGGCGCTACAACAATACCACCATCTATTACAACAGGGCGTTCAACAATATTGTGCATTCCTAAAATTCCAGATTGTGGTGGATTGATTATAGGAGTAGATAACATAGAACCAAATACACCTCCGTTAGAGATAGTAAACGTTCCTCCTGTCATTTCATCTACTGTGATTTGTCCATCACGAGCTCTTATTGCAAGTCTCTTTACTTCGCTCTCTACGCCTCTAAAAGAAAGGTTCTCCACATTGCGCATCACAGGTACCATTAAACCTTTAGGTCCAGATACAGCGATAGAGATGTCCTTATAATCAAAAGTGATCATCTCCTTACCATCTATCATACTGTTAACAGAAGGATACATTTCTAATGCTCTTACTACAGCTAGTGTAAAGAAAGACATAAATCCAAGTCCTACACCATGCTTAGCTTTAAAGTCTTCTTTGTACTCCTTACGAAGATCAAAAATAGCTTGCATGTTTACCTCATTAAAGGTAGTAAGCATTGCAGTAGTATTCTTTGCCTCTACAAGACGCTCTGCTACTTTACGACGTAACATTGATAATTTAGTACGAGATTCTCCACGAGCTCCTGGTCCAGGAGTTCCCATAGATGGTCTAGCATTTACTGCATCATCCTTAGTGATACGTCCATCACGACCTGTACCTGTAACAGTTTTAGGGTCGATATCTTTTTCTGCAAGCACTTTCTTTGCTGCAGGGCTAGCAGATCCAGATGCATATGTTTTTTGAGTTTCAGCAGGAGCTTTTGCTCCAGTGTCTGGAGTTTTTGCTTGTTCCTTCTTTAGGTTCTTTTCGACATTTGCATCACCGCCACCTTCGTCACCACCTTCATAGGTAGTAGTTGCTGGAGCCTCTGCAGATGTATCGATAAGACACACAACAGCGCCCACCTCAACAGCATCACCTTCTTCGGCTTTGAGAGTAATTACCCCACTAGCTTCGGCAGGTAGCTCTAAAGTTGCTTTATCACTATCTACTTCGGCAATAGCCTGATCTTTTTCTACATAATCGCCGTCTGCAACGAGCCATTGTGCGATTTCAACTTCTGTGATGGATTCTCCCGGTGAAGGGACTTTCATTTCTAAAACCATAGTTGTTATAATTACGCTTTCGCGAAAGCGGAGTTTAATTCATTAATATCCATATAAACAGCACTTTGTCTGTCATTATGGTGTTTTTTTATTAGCAATATTCTCAAAACCGAATATCTACTAGACTAGTGTTGCGTCAAAGACGCTATCTATTACTTTTTTATGACGTGCTTTTGATCTTGTACTACTACCTGCTGCTGGTGAGGCATACACGCGGCGCGAAGCTACTCTAAGTTTTACTTGCTCAAAATTCATAAGCATATAACCCCAAGCTCCCATATTTTTAGGCTCTTCTTGTGCCCAAACGTAATCTGCTACATTAGGATAACTAGCAATAATCTCTTCCAGTTGCTTTTGTGGCAACGGGAATAATTGCTCGATACGCACCAATGCTACATCTTCACGTCCATTTTCTGTACGTCGTTCTAATAAATCATAGTAAAACTTACCTGTACAAAATACTAGAGAAGTAACCTTCTTCTTATCTACAGTTACATCATCAAAAACTTCTTGGAAGCTTCCAGTCGCAAGATCTTCTTTACTACTTACTACTAGAGGATGTCTCAACAATGATTTAGGTGTAAAAACAACAAGTGGCTTTCTAAAATTCCACTTCATCTGGCGACGAAGCAGGTGAAAAAAGTTTGCTGGCGTCGTTACATCTGCCATGATTAAGTTATCTGTAGCACATAGCTGAAGGTAACGTTCCATACGAGCACTTGAATGCTCAGAACCTTGTCCTTCATATCCATGAGGCAATAACATTACAAGACCATTCTGTGTCTTCCATTTAGACTCTGCTGCACTTATGTATTGATCTAACATAATCTGAGCACCGTTTGAAAAATCTCCAAACTGAGCTTCCCAGATTGTAAGCGTTTTTGGGGATGCCATCGCATAACCATAATCAAAACCTACAACACCATACTCAGAAAGTAGTGAGTTGTAAATATCCATTCTACCAGCAACGCCTAGACGATTGTGAAGATTAATCTCCTCAACATCATCTTCTGTCTTAATAATAGCGTGACGGTGAGAGAACGTACCACGCTCTACATCTTGACCAGATATACGCACGTTAAAACCTTCTTCCATTAGTGAACCATAAGCAAGTAACTCACCCATACCCCAGTCTAACTTGTTAGTCTCTGTATATTGTTTATTACGATCTGCTACAATACGCTGGATCTTGCGTATAAATTTTTTATCCTCAGGAAGCTTTGTAATACCATTTGCAATGGTGTCTAGCTTTTTCTGATCATAAGTAGTATCAATAGGAGCAAGGATATCTTCTCTACTACCTAACTCATACCCTTCCCAGTCATCTGCAAGAATCTCAGTAATGACTGTTTTATCTTTTTTACGGGACTCCTCTAAGTCTTCTTCTAGATCGTCTTTGTATTCTTTTTCTAGTTGTTTTACATGTCCATCTTGTATCACACCTTCTTTAATAAGGCGCTCTGCATAGATGTCTCTCGGGCTTGCGTGTTTTGCAATTGCCTTATATAAAAGTGGCTGCGTAAAACGTGGCTCATCACCTTCATTGTGTCCATACTTACGATATCCTAAAATATCTACAAATACATCACGACCAAATTTCATTCTAAAATCTAATGCAAATGCAAATGCATGACATACAGACTCCACATCATCTCCATTTACGTGTAGTACTGGTGATAATGTTACTTTACCAACATCTGTACTATATGTAGATGACCTTGCATCTAGATAGTTTGTTGTAAAACCTACTTGGTTATTCGCTACAATATGGATAGTTCCTCCAGTACGGTAACCTTCTAGTTGTGCCATTTGCACAATCTCATATACAATACCTTGCCCAGCAACTGCGGCATCACCGTGTATTGCTATAGGTAGTATTTTCTTCTCATCTCCACCTAATTGATTATCAATCTTAGCACGAGACATTCCTTCTATAACTGCTCCTACAGTCTCAAGGTGAGACGGGTTAGGCGCTAGATCCATACGGATTTTTTCTCCTTTACTGCTTTCGCGAAAGCTCGTCCAACCCATGTGATATTTTACATCACCATCAAAAAGTTCATCTTCTGCATATTCCTTACCGTCAAATTCTGAGAAAATTGCCTCTGGCGATTTTCCGAAGATATTTGCAAGTACGTTAAGGCGACCACGGTGAGCCATCCCCACTACAAACTGTTCGATTCCATTATCTGAGCCACGCTCGATAAGCGTGTCTAATCCAGGAATCATAGCGTCAAGTCCTTCAACAGAAAAACGTTTTTGACCTACGTATTTAGAATGTAAAAATCCTTCAAAAGAAGCTGTTTGATTAAGCTTTTTAAGAATATGTTTTTTCTCTTCGGCAGAGAATTCTGGGTGGTTATCGTTTTTGTTAAGCCAGTTTTGTATCCACGCAATCTCTTCTGGGTTACGTATATACATATACTCTATCCCGATGTGATCGCAGTAGATAGCTTCAAGGTGATTAACAATTTCGCGTAAGCTAGTTCTACCTAGACCTAAAATAGATCCAGCCTCAAACTGTAAAGTCATATCAGCTTGTGACAACCCGAAGTTTTCTATTTCAAGAGTAGGTGCGTACTTACGACGCTCACGCACAGGGTTAGTTTTCGTAAAGAGGTGACCTCGATTACGATAAGCGTCAATCAATTTTACAATTTGAAACTCCTTCTGTATTGCTTCTGGAATAGCAGCTGGAGTTGTTCCTGAATCGTCAGAAACTGGCTCAGCATTTTCCATTCCAAAGTCAAAACCTTGAAAAAAAGCGCGCCAACTAGCTTCTACACTATCTGGATTTAGTAAATATTGATCGTAAAGCTCAGCAAAGTGAGCGGTATGTGCGGCATTCAGAAATGAAAATCTATCCATTTGATATTTTTGTTCTGCGTCTTGAGACAATAGAGATGCAAAAATACAATAATTAACATTTTCGTCCATATAATCCTTATATTTATAACACTTAATTATGATACGATTAACAATGAGAGAGAGAATTTCCTGCGCCATATTAGTTTTTAGTTTCCTGTTATTAGGAAACAACACCCTTTTTGCACAACAGACTACTACTACCCCAAAAAGTGATTTCTGGAGTAAGGTGCGTTTTGGTGGTGGATTAGGATTAAATTTTGGCCGAAACAATACAAATATCACGGTTGCGCCTAGTGCGTTATACCAGCCCAATCAATATGTTGCCTTTGGACCAGGGCTTAACTATACCTATCAAAAATTTGGTGATTTTAAAACTACACTTGTGGGAGCAAGTGCTATTGTGATTTCCAATCCTCTTGATTTCTTACAGCTTTCTGGAGAGTTTGAGCAGCTGCGCGTTTTTCAATCGGTTTCTGGACAACCAGATATTCCAAACTCTTGGAATACTGCACTTTTTCTTGGTGCGGGATACCGTCTCAACGTAGGAGGCAATAGCCTAGGCGCTATCGGAGTGCGTTACAATGTGCTTTTTGATAATGATGATTCTGTTTATGCAGATGCATGGCAACCTTTTGTGAGAGTATATTTCTAAAGAGACTTTTACAACAAGTCGTTTTTGCTAAGTTTGCTTGACATTACATGCAAGCTTTATTATGACACAAAAACTTCGCTTTCTCTTATTACTAGTAGCACTCTGTGTTCTCAATTCTTGTGGTTTCTCATCAGAAACTAAAACTCCAATTATAGAACTAAGTAACGCAAATGAGCCTTTCGTGGGCAAAATTGTTCTTGAAAATATTGAAGGCAACACAAAAACCAAAGTTACCTTTCACATAGATGTAAATAGTATACGAAGAGAGCAAACTCACCAAGGCGGTGATGGCTTCCTAGGTGATAAAGCTGGTATCATCGTAAATTATGATAAGGACCAAGTTATCTTATATAACACATATGGAGGAGCAAAATGGACAACATACACTATTAAAGGGTATAAAAATGCATTAGCTAGAGACACCTTCCCATACGCACCTATTGTAGCATCTTACGATTATACCTATAGCTTCTTAAACGATTATACTGCTATTGTCGCAAAAGAAAATGCACTAGAGATTGAATCTCTCCAACTTGACTATAAGCTATACAGCAATCTTAGTATCCGTCAAGAGAATTTTGATACCGATGAGATTAAAGTAAGACGAGAAATGATAGCATTAGTTTTTCCTAACATGCCAGAAAATGTGCACTTCCCATTACTTTTTAAGGTCTCAAAAAACACTGGAGATAATGGGATTGACAATAAAACTAATCTCTCAGAAAAGGGATGGAAAGACAAGATAACCCAAGTCTTTAATGAACTAAACACCAAAGAAAACAAAGTAAAAAGTATACAGCGTGGCGAAGTAGATCCTTCCTTATTTGAGTTTAACGATACAGATTTTATTGAAACGCGTCCAGAATATTTTTTCAACTCCCATAATAGCGGAAGCTCTTGGGGTGATGATTAATAGAAAATCAAACCTCTAGCATGCTCCCCACAACCACATTCCACTCTTTAACTTCCCAAGAAGAAACGATGCCGTTTTGCACATAAGGGTCTCGAGAGATAAAGTCTTCTATAATACTTTTATCAGACACTTTAAAAATTAAGATTCCCTGGTCTGCAGGGTTTTCTGTGGCGCCACCTAATAATAAATAACCAGCAGCAACTGCTTCTTTTGCAAGCGTAAAATGATCTGGGCGATACGGCGTACGCTTCTCGAGGTAATCTTCTACATATTGATATATAAGAAGGTAATGTTTCATTAGTTCATCATGATTTCTAGAAGACCTATTGCAGCCTCGCTAATTTTTGTTCCAGGCCCAAAAACTGCTGCAGCACCAGCATCAAATAGAAATTGATAATCTTGCTGTGGAATCACCCCACCTACAATCACCATAATATCTGGCCTTCCTAACGCCTTCAACTCTTCGATTACTTGAGGCACTAACGTTTTGTGGCCAGCCGCAAGTGATGACACTCCCAGAATATGAACATCATTTTCTACTGCTTGTTTTGCTGCTTCCTTAGGTGTTTGAAATAACGGCCCTATATCTACATCAAACCCTATATCTGCATATCCTGTTGCTACTACTTTGGCACCACGGTCGTGACCATCTTGGCCCATTTTGGCAACCATAATTCTTGGGCGACGCCCATCTTGTTCTGCAAACTGATTTGCGAGTTGTTGCGCTTTCGCGAAAGCGGGATCTTGTTTCATCTCTTTACTATATACACCACTAAAGGATTGGATTTGCGCTTTGTGTCTTCCATAAACATCTTCCAGCGCATCTGAAATCTCTCCTAAAGTTGCTCGCTCCTGTGCAGCTGTAACCGCCAGTGCAAGTAAATTACCATTACCCGTACGAGCCGCTTCTGTAAGTGCATCGAGGGCTTTTTTTACATTTTCGGTATTACGAGCTGCCCTAATATCTGCTAAACGCTTAAGCTGCCCTTCTCTTACTTTTGTATTATCTACATCAAGAATATCAAGGTGCTCATCTTCTGTAGGTCGGTATTTATTTACTCCTACAATAATATCTTGCGCACTATCTATGCGTGCTTGCTTTCTAGCAGCGGCCTCTTCAATACGCAGTTTAGGAATCCCAGCCTCAATCGCTTTAGTCATTCCGCCTAGCTCTTCTACTTCTTCAATAAGTTCCCAAGCTCGGTGTGCAATATCATCTGTAAGCGATTCTACATAATAACTACCAGCCCAAGGATCTACTGTTTTTGTAATATGCGTTTCTTGTTGTAAGAATATCTGTGTGTTTCTTGCAATACGCGCAGAAAAATCTGTAGGTAAGGCAATAGCCTCATCCAGTGCATTTGTATGTAAACTCTGTGTGCCTCCAAAGGCAGCCGCAGCTGCTTCAATGGTAGTACGAGCCACATTATTAAAAGGATCTTGCTCCGTAAGGCTCCACCCACTTGTCTGGCAGTGCGTTCTAAGAGCTAGAGATTTAGGGTTTTTGGGGTTAAATTGCTTTACAATTTTTGCCCATAGCATACGTGCTGCACGCATTTTGGCAATTTCCATAAAGTGGTTCATCCCTATTGCCCAGAAAAAAGATAATCTTGGAGCAAAGCTATCAATATCCATTCCTGCAGCGAGTCCGGTTTTTATGTATTCCAGACCATCTGCGAGTGTGTAAGCAAGTTCTATATCACAAGTAGCGCCGGCTTCTTGCATATGGTATCCTGAGATAGATATACTATTAAATTTAGGCATGTTTGCAGCCGTATATTCAAATATATCTGAGATAATTCTCATTGAAGGAGTAGGTGGATATATGTACGTGTTGCGCACCATAAACTCCTTCAAAATGTCATTTTGTATCGTTCCAGAAAGCAGTGCTGGATCCACTCCTTGTTCTTGAGCTGCTACAATGTAAAATGCCATAATAGGCAATACGGCACCGTTCATAGTCATTGAAACAGACATCTTATCTAGCGGTATCTGATCAAAGAGAATTTTCATATCCTCTACAGAATCTATCGCAACACCAGCCTTACCTACATCACCTACTACGCGCTCATGATCACTATCATAACCACGGTGCGTGGCAAGATCAAAAGCTACCGAAAGCCCTTTTTGACCTGCAGCGAGATTTCTTCTATAAAACGCATTACTATCTTCGGCAGTTGAGAAACCTGCATACTGTCGTATCGTCCATGGACGACGCACGTACATCGTACTATAGGGACCTCTTAAGTGAGGAGCAACACCTGCAATAAAATCAAGATGCTCCAACCCTTGCACATCATCCTTTGTATAACGAGACTTTACATCAATCTTCTCTGCAGTAGTAGTGATCTTAACTTCTGCTAATGAAGGAGAATTTTCTTCTTGGGAAGAAAGTGTGATATGTTGAATATTTCTTCTACTCATTACTTTCTTTTATAGGAAGCTCAGTCATTGTAAGCTGTTGATAATAAGTATCCAAAGCCACATATAAAGCCGTATATCTATCTGATTGAGATTTGTATGCAAAATTTCTCATTCGAGAATTAAATAATTTTGGATCCATTGTGTTTGAATCAACAAGCGCTTCTATCATAAGAGCAAGCTGCGGATCCTCTATATTTTTAAGAACACATAAAATATTATCATACACTAGATTACTTTTAAATCCGCCGTCTTTTATAAATCCTTCTTTTACAAGTTCCTTTCTTATTGCTAAAGTATGTGATGTAGCTAATCGCTCATATTCTGCTACTCCCGAAAAACCAGCATATAAAAAATTTGCATAGGCCTTATTAATCAATTGTGATTCTGGATCATAGGCATTTGTAATATCTTGTTCAAATTGGTACAGTGCTTCATTAAGCAGTGCATTATTTTCATTTTCACAATTAATTACTTGTTCCTTATCTGCGTGTTTATACTCAAGTGAAGCTTGATTTTCACATGACACCACTCCAACTGCTATAATTATTGCAACAATAAGGTTATACACTTTTTTCATAAGACTACTTTTCTGCTTTAATACGTTCTTGTTCTAATGCCTCAGCTAGGCGTTTTGCAATTATAGGCTCCAGTAATGTTTTACGAGGATTAATTTTTACAAAAGGGTAAATTTCTAACTCACCTTTCATTACGTCTTTTGGATTAGGATGTTTATTTGTCCCCAAAAGAATCAACTCTCCTTCATCAAACTTAGCCTGTTCCTTTGCAGCACTTTCTTTTATTTTACGCTGGATAGTCCCTTCTTTAAGTTGTCTCAAAAATCCTCCTTGCGCTTCTATATCTTTATAAAGCGTAAGCGCTTTTTCAGCCAATTGCGAAGTAAGCTCTTCTACGTAATAAGAACCATCTGCAGGGTTTTGAACTACATCAAAATAGCTTTCTTCTTTAAGTACAATGAGCTGATTGCGAGAAATGCGCTGTCCAAAATTATTAGTCTTGTGATATAGTGCATCATAAGGCATATTTACCACCCAGTCTGCGCCACCTAGCACAGCACTCATACACTCCGTAGTGGTGCGCAGCATGTTTATATTATAATCGTAAATCGTTTTATTGCGTCTTGATGGGTGCGCAATTATGCTAATAGCTGCATCCGTGTAGTTAAATGCAGACAGCACTACCGCAGCAAGCTTTCTGAGTGCTCTTAGCTTTGCAATTTCAAAAAAGTAGTTAGTTCCTACTGCAACTTCAAAAGTGACAAGATTTATACTAAGCTTCTCTTTCTCACAATGGTTTAAATATTCGGTAAGATGAGCTATGCCGTAAGCTAGTTGCTGTACCATAGTGGCACCAGCATTCTGATATAAGGTGGTATCTACAGTAAGTTTACTTTCTTCTCCCTGTAGCAAACTGCTCACTATATCGTGATCCTTTTGCAAGTTGTGATACCAATTACCATCAAGTGCAAGATGATTAATGATATCGAGCTTTGTGGTTATATGATACGCTTTCGCGAAAGCGTGAAAACGTTTATAAAAATCTTCATCAAGAAAACTGAGCTCAAAATAAAGAGGGATTCCTTTATGCTTTAAACTTTCAAATAACAGCTCAAGATCAAACAAATTATCTGCCTGAAAGTAGATAGCCTCTGCTCCGTTCTCTATAGCTTTATTTGCCGTTTGCGCCGACTTAGCCGCATCTACTATAAATATTTTCTCTCCTATAAACCATTGTTGTGGAGCTTGAACAGCGACGGTTTCTTTTATTTCATCACTGTGATAAAAAGGCTTTACATGTATTCCTTCTAGACTTTGCCAGACAAGCGTCTCATTGTAGTCTGCCCCTTTGAGGTCAAACTGTATTTTTTGCTTGAAAGCCTTTGCCGAAACTGCGTCAAATTCTGAAAATAAATTAGTCCTCATTCTCTGTAGATAAACTATCTTGATATTCAATTATATAAATCTCCTCATTATCCTTTTTCATAAGGTATTCTTCACGAGCAAATCTTTCTAAACCTGCACTATCTTTAAGTTGTAAGATTTGTGCATTATCCTCTGCTATTTCCTTTTTAAAGTATGCCCTATTACCTTCCAGCTTATCGTATTCTTGATTGAGCTCTCTGTGTAACAAGTAAGAACTTCCATCAAAAAACAGCATCCACACTATAAAAATGAAAAAAATGAGCAAGTATTTATTGCTCATTATTCTAAACCATTTTTTCTGTTTTAGTTCCTTGATGTTCATTGTTGTAAATATAACAAAACCTTAATGTAATCGTTCGTTTATGATACTACGAACGATATCTACAGCCACTGTATTGTACCTATTATTAGGTATAATGATATCTGCAAACTCCTTTGTAGGCTCAATAAACTGCTGGTGCATGGGCTTTAGTGTAGTTTGATATCTATTTAACACCTCATCTAAATCACGACCACGCTCTGCAATATCTCTCTTAAGACGGCGTATTAAACGCTCATCACTATCTGCATGCACAAATACTTTAATATCAAAAAGATTACGAATATTAGGATCTGTCAAAATAAGAATCCCCTCTACCACAAGCACGTTTGTAGGGCTTGTAAGGACGGTCTCATCAATACGGTTATGTGCAACAAATGAATACATAGGCTGCAAAATATTTCTTCCCTCTTTAAGCTCAACAAGATGCTGGCAAAGCAAAGGAAAATCTATTGCGTTAGGGTGATCAAAGTTCACCTTCTTACGATCTTCCATCGATAATGCAGAGAGATCTTTGTAGTATGAATCTTGAGAAATTACTGTTACTTGTCCTTCTGGTAGATCTGACACAATCTGATCTACAACGGTAGTCTTACCACTTCCGGTACCACCGCCTATTCCTATAATAAGCATATAATATTATTTTGAGGTAAAGGTACTATTTACGGATTAGTCTTTTATGAGAGGTTTCAAAAAATCAAGAATAATAGTAAAAGCTCAACCATCGTTTTTGAGCAAAAAAAATCGAAGGCTTTAAGAAAGCCTTCGATTTTTTCTTTTACGCTATTAAGAATAAATAATCCTATTCTTCCTCGCTATTCCCTACTTGCTCCTCATATTCTGGATACAAAAAAGCATTGTAAGGAAATCTTGTTACGTGAATCTCTCTTACTCGTTCGTAGATTTTCTTTCTGAACTCCTCAAAGTTGTTTTTGTTAAGTGCAGATATAAAGATAGCATCACCATTAGTACGTGACATCCATGTTTCTTTCCACTCATCAAGCGTGTAATGTGCACCAGTGCGCTCTACCATAAGATCCTCATCATCATAAGCCTCTGCCGTATAAGCATCAATCTTATTAAAAACCATAAGCGTAGGCTTATCCATACTCTCAATCTCATCAAGAATTTGGTTTACAGCATTAATGTGATCTTCAAATTGCGGGTGAGAAATATCTACCACATGCAGTAGTAAATCTGCCTCACGCACTTCATCAAGCGTACTTTTAAAAGAATCTACTAGCTGTGTAGGCAACTTACGTATAAATCCTACCGTGTCTGAAAGTAGGAAAGGTAGATTCCCTACCACCACTTTACGTACGGTAGTATCTAAGGTTGCAAAAAGTTTATTTTCGGCAAATACTTTACTTTTACTTATCACATTCATGAGGGTACTCTTACCCACATTTGTATAACCCACAAGAGCAACTCTCACAAGTGCACCACGATTACCACGCTGCGTAGCCATTTGCTTATCTATAGTAAGCATCTTCTTTTTAAGCAAGGTAATACGGTCACGCACGATACGTCTATCCGTTTCAATCTCTGTTTCTCCAGGTCCACGCATACCTATACCTCCACGCTGGCGTTCAAGGTGTGTCCATAAACCTGTAAGTCTAGGCAACAAATATTCATACTGAGCAAGCTCCACTTGTGTGCGTGCATAACTCGTTTGAGCTCTCTGAGCAAAAATGTCAAGTATCAAATAGGTGCGATCTACAATCTTACATTTTAAGATTGCTTCTATGTTACGTTGTTGTCCAGGAGTAAGTTCGTCATCAAAGATCACAGTACCCACATCGTGCTGCTCTACATATGCAGCAACGTCTTCCATCTTCCCTGTCCCTATAAAAGTTTTAGGATTAGGTTTTTCTAATTTCTGAGAGAAACGCTTTAAAACTTCACCTCCTGCTGTATAAGCAAGAAACTCAAGTTCATCAAGGTATTCCGTCATTTTATCGTGCGATTGCTTTTGGGTAACTAGCCCCACCAGCACACACTTTTCATAATCTATTTTTTCTGTTTCGATCATATTAACAAAGGTAGCAAATGGATTGCAGTCTTTTTGACTAAATTGTAACACTCATAGACACTATTCATTATGGAGGATGATTCCGCTTTCGCGAAAGCGCAACAAGAAAAAATACAATGTGCAGTAGGCTTTTACAACCTAGAAAATCTTTTTGACACGACAAACAACCCAAAAACGCTAGATGACGACTTCACACCGAACGGTTTTAAGGAGTGGAATAGCTATAAGTTTAATAAGAAAATAGCTAAACTATCTAAAGTCATCTCAAACATAGGAAAGGATGACACTAAGACCTCACCTTCTCTCCTTGGCGTTGCCGAAGTTGAAAATAGATCCGTACTAGAGTCTCTTATTGCGACAGACAACCTCAAAGATGAAGGTTATGACATTGTTCATTATGACTCCCCAGATGAGCGCGGTATTGATGTTGCTTTATTGTACAAAAAAGCAGACTTTAAAGTCACGGCAAGTGAACCCATCACACTCTACCTAGAAGCCGAAGAAGGTGGCAGAGATTATACTCGTGATATTCTTTATGTACAAGGAGAACTTTTAGGAAATCCTGTTCACATACTAGTAAATCACTGGCCTTCCCGAAGATCTGGTGAGAATGAAACCTCACAAAAGCGCATTACAGCAGCACAGCGCAATAGGGAAGTTATTGATAAACTCATGAATGAAGACCCTAAAGTGAAGATTATCATCATGGGCGATTTTAACGACGGGCCACACAGTGAAAGCGTAAAAAACAATCTCGTTAAAACTGAGTTTTATAACCCTATGCTGTACTTAGGAACAAGATATGAGGGAAGTTTAAATTACAGATTTGAGTGGTTCATTTTTGATCAGATTATCTTTTCAAACAATTTTGTACAGCTACACGAAAACACACTTCTTTACGAGAAGTCAGATATTTACAATGACTTTTTCCTCACAGAGTATGATGGTAAATTTAAAGGAACACCCTTCCGCACCTATGCAGGAAAAAGATATTTAGGCGGCTATAGTGATCATTTTCCTGTGTATAGTATTTTATCTAAAAGAACTGAATAAAAAGATTTCTAATTTGCTTTAATTTGAATCTCGTCAAGTTCATAAGTACCGTCAAAACTTGCATTTCCAGATCCGTTATATCTAAATGCAACATAGCCAGTACCTGTGACACAAGAGAGATCTACAATACCAGAGTCAATCCAGTTTCCAAAGAAATCATTATCTGCCACAATATCTGCTGCTGCTAGCACATCCCAAGTAGAAGCAGCGATTGTTGTGACATCGCCATCCCAGTCGTTAGAAAAAAGCAGTGTCAACCTACTGCCGTCTGCAAAGCTATTTGAGGTTCTAAAACGTAAGGTTTCTCCCGTATTTGATGTAAAATCTAATGGCGGAGTGATTAACCAAGACACCGTTCTCGCATCTCCGGAAAAAGCAGATGCAATTCTCGCAGACCTACCTAATGAGGCATTTTGACCTGTGCTGGTATATGCCTCCCATGCTTGTGTACCGTCTTCTTGATAATTAGTCCAGCCATTGCCTATTATAGGGTTGTTATTAGTTTGCGTCTCAAAAAACTCTTCAAATAGTATATTTTCTCCCATTCCACTAGCTGAGCCGCAATCTATTTCTACGGGATCACAGCGGTCTGTCCCATCAAAAATGACGGCTTCTGGATCATTAATCGCAAGGTTATACGTGTCTCCAAAAAAGTTACGTGTGAGCACTCCAGATATACTGCCAACTCCATCTGGTAGCAATATGGATTTAAAATTTGCAAAGGTACTTGTACTTACAAGGGTGGATTGCCCAGTCGCACAATGTACCAGTTCTCGCTCTCCATCAAACTCATCAAGAGGTTCTCCCGCATAGGTAACACTCCCATCAATGACATCCTCCTTTATAAACTGAACATCTGTGAGCTTGACGAATATATTTTCTAACTCATTACTAAAATCTTCTATTGTAACCTCCAACGGAATTATCTCTTCAATAATGGATGACCTCTGCATAAAGCTAAATTGTGCTGGCGCTGGGATTTTATCTAGATTGTCTGTCATGCCTAGCGTTAATACCCCGTTGCTATCTCCTATCCACAAACCTCCTATAGCTTGATTGTCTAGTGTTGCATCACCTAGTTTTACAAATACCTTGCGACCCACTTCGTAATATGTAAACAGCGGACTTTCATCTATAAGTACACGGACGCCAGCCGTAGGATTACTTGCTGCATCTTGTATGATGAGCTCTTCAAACCAGTTTCCAGAAACATCACTACTTATCACAAAACCTTCTACATAACGATTGATTTCAGAAAGATCAAGTCTAAATATGCTACGTAAGGCTGTAATATCTGCCTCGCTAGTAGCATTGATACCAAGATTATCTGCTTCACTCAAAACAGCTTGCTCATAGAGATTTACTAGTTGTGCGATGGTGATTATTTCTCCGTCTAGAGCTGGCTCAGTGATTTCAAGCAGCGGTGTTGTGAACTCATCATCATTTACGCAGCCTATAATTAAGAAGAGTAGTGAGACAAATGACAGTTTCTGGAATAATTTCATCATCTTAATTTTAAAGTTTAAAATCTAACGTAAGCATTTGCGTAGTATGTAGTTCCTCTCCCAAAGAATAGTCGATCACCAAAAATGGGAGTCGATCGCTCAGATTCTTCAAGTTTTGACCTATAATTTACCCTACGAGAATCCTCAAAGCCTCCCGTAATATAATTTTCATTGAGTACGTTATTTACTGTTGCAAAAAAGCCAACAAAGTAACTTCCTATCCTCCAAGATTTCCCACCTATAATATTTACGAGATTATAGCTATCTATTTGTGATTGTCTAAGCAAACCCTTGGCCACATCCGTATCAAAGTCATTGAATGGTTGACCGTCTATGTCTTGGTTAAAATTTGCTGTACGTGCTAGATTACTAATGTCTATGTAAGCATTAGAAAAATGATTTACGGTGATCCCAAAATTCCAAAAATCTGGATCTCTATACTCAAGACCTAGTTGATAGGCTCTTTCTGGCCCGCCAGCAACGTGCAAATTATTGAGTATAACTTTCCCATCTCCAAAAGTCTGAGGTCCATCAAAATCATCAGAAGTGTAGTAGATATCTGGATTATTTGCATACGTATATTGACCTACAGATGCAGCTGCCTTTAACTTGAGCGTAGGTAATACCTGCGCCTCTATTCCTACTTCTACACCTATATTTTGCCGCGCAACATTAGTAAGCACTTCTTGTACAAAAGATGCCTCCGTTTGCGCTATCGAATTTTGAGTAAAAAAGAATCCTAAATCAGTCCCGTTTTGAAAGCCTGTATAAAATCCTGTGAGACGTGCTTTTACTATAGGCGATCTATAAATGTAGCTAGCATCCACACTTTGTATTTGTTCTGATGTTAGGTTATTTACTACATCATTATTTTGTCTAGCATTACTAAAACTATTTCTAATGGAAGGAGCAGTGGTATAGTAAGCTCCGTTTACTGTTACTATATGTCTACCTGTAAATTTATAAGTCGCACCAGCTTTTAATCCTCCATCTGTAAATGAAAGTTTCTCACTTGGCCCAAAGGAATTCTCACCCATAAAATTTCCGTTCTCAAATAATCCCTCTCGCTGATAACTTGTAGTACTTGCCGTGCCAGAAATAAAAAAATCTGTATTCTTAAAAGTAAACTGTGCTTGAGCAAATCCGCTTATTGTACTTGAATTGATATTATAGTTGTACTTATATCGATCTCCTACTTGAACAATGCGGTTAGGGTTACGCACATCACTTTGTGCAAGATCGCCTTCTTGACCATCCTGACTCTCGCTTACAGAGAAATTATCTATATCAAGAAATCCCTCGCCTCCAAGTAAATCACTTACCTGCGCATAGTTTTCACTCTTCAAATCTCTATAAGAAAGATTTCCATTTATGGTAATTGCGTCAGTGAGCTGAGAGTTCAAAATAATAGTTGCAGATATTTGTTTATCTCCCACCACATCATCTTGAAGAATTATTTTTGAGTTACCTCCTCCTATATTAGCTTGATATATTGACTCCCAGTCTAGCTGACCATCATTTATGAAGTCTTGTTGCAGTAAATATGCTGTTTGAAAATCTCCCGCAGTAGGACTTGAATCTTGAAGTGCAAAACTAGGCAGGAGCTGATAATAATTTGGCGCTGGATTCCTAAGGCTTCCGTTATCTATTCTACCACTTTTTATAGTGCCTACTTGATACCCTAAATTTGTATTAATACTTGTCTTATCACTTATACCCCAGTAGTGGTTAATCATGAATACTGGCTCTTCAATTTTGCGCATTCTAGCATTTCGCTGCTCTCCATTTTGAAAACCCCAATATGGGTTGTAAGTGCGTCCTTTAAGATTAACTTGTTCTTGTGTAAGTGAAGAAGCACGACCACGGCGATTAGGTGTGTAAAAGGAAGAAAAATTAAGACTGTGGTTATTATTTATTTTCTTTTCTACAGATAGATATATAGAGTTGGCATCGTATAAAGTACCGTCTTGAAAACCTTCTTTACCAAAACGACGAGACAACAATACGCCATAAGCCCATCCTTTCTGAGATAAGCCAGAATTATAACTTCCCATTATTCTACCTTGATAAGAAGCACTAGCTGCGGCATATGAAACCCTACCTCCTTTTCGCTCCTGAGATGCTCGCATGATTATATTTGTTACACCAGCTAGCCCTCCAAAACTATACTCACTCGCTTTTAATCCTTGTGTAAACTCACGATTGCGCTGTGCATCATTAAGTCCGCCCCAACTTCCCCACTGCGGGCGCCCGTTAAACTGTTTATTCATTTCTATCCCATTAATGAGAAGTTTTCCGTTTGCATTATCTAGCCCTCTTGGCCGGAAAAAGGTAGCACTCCAATCAAATGCAGCCGCACTCAAAAAAGCATCTCGTCCAGCAGATAATAATCCTGAGGTATTAAAACTCTCTTGCGTATCGTCACTAATCAAATCATTTTCTGATAATGAGATTAATCCTATCTGCCGTTGTTCTTCAGTAATATCGACGTCTAGGGTTACAATTTGAAGTTCTAATAGTTCTTTATCATTTATAATGACAGGTAGCCTCTTTGTAACGAAGCCGTTTTTTTCTACAATTAAAATTTGATCTCCGTACAACTCAATATTGTTCAATATAAATACACCAAGTGCATCCGTTTTTGCATTGCTATTAGCCCCTTGGATTTTTATACTCACCTCTGGAACTGGCTGTGAACTGATGGCGTCTATTATCGTTCCTTTAAGTTGTGCTTGAGACCACAATACACCGCTAAATAATAAGAAAGCGTAACGTAATAAATTTTTGTTCATAGCTCCCAGTTCATGTGATATCTCAGTTTTAAATATTACTAGACGAAAGTTTTAAAATCGTAAAGCGCTGAAATTCATTACATTTGATTTGCATATTACGAAAAATCTTACATAAAACAAAAATGCTTTCTGAAAAATTAAAATCCAAGAGATTATCATTACTTGTGATATTGTTATGTTTTTACGCTTTCGCGAAAGCGCAACAAACCAATAAATATAGAGCTCACACTATAGCATTTTATAACGTAGAAAACCTGTTTGACACCATCAATGATCCTATCACTTATGATGATGATCGCACTCCTGAGGGTAAGGACCATTGGACCGAAACGATATATCAAGACAAGGTGAGCAACATTGCCCGAGTAATTGCCGATATAGGCGCAGACTTCACAAAAAACAGCCCAGCGATTATAGGACTAGCAGAAATCGAAAACAGAAAAACTGTAGAAGCACTAGCAAATGACCCACAATTACTACCGAAAGATTACGGTATCGTGCATTACAATTCTCCAGACAGGAGAGGTATAGACGTAGCGCTGTTGTATCAAAAGAGGCTATTTAAGCCATTATCTACTAGCAAGCATAAATTACTCATTTACGAGATTGATAATCCATCAAAACGAAAGTTTACAAGGGATCAGCTTCTTGTATCTGGCTTACTAGATGGTGATATGATACATATCATTGTAAACCACTGGCCGTCTAGATCTGGCGGAGAAGCAAAGAGCAGGAAAAAACGAATGGACGCAGCTTCACTAACTAAGAAAATCACAGACAGTTTACAAAGCAATGACCCTTATGCAAAGATTATTATCATGGGAGACCTCAATGATGACCCTACAAATGCTAGTGTGAAAAAAGTGTTACAAACACAACACAAGATTAAAAAAGTAAGAGATAAAGAACTTTATAACCCAATGGAATCCATGTTTAAAAAAGGAATAGGAACCCTTGCATATCGCGATGGG
Organism: Dokdonia sp. Asnod3-C12; assembly: GCF_045063975.1. NCBI lineage: Bacteria > Pseudomonadati > Bacteroidota > Flavobacteriia > Flavobacteriales > Flavobacteriaceae > Dokdonia > Dokdonia sp. Asnod3-C12. The sequence continues at coordinate 1,861,991 of NZ_JBEFNY010000003.1, read as the reverse complement.
TGGAACCTTTTTGACCAGATAATTATAAGTGCACCGTTGCTTGATGAGGATTACAGCTCTTTCAGGTATTATAAGGCTGGTATTTTCAATAAAAACTACTTGAGCAACCCCAAGGGTCGTTATAAAGGATATCCTTACAGAAGTTTTGCAAATGGAGGATATACAGGCGGCTATAGTGACCACTTCCCAGTATATATTTATTTGATTAAGAAAGAACTCTCTGATTAATCTTATTATTTAAATTAAAAGCCCAAAATCAATATGATTTTGGGCTTTCTATTTTCTATTACGCTTTCGCGAAAGCGTATTAACAACCTTTGGAAATAGTTAATCAATGGCTATTAAAACCACTGATTCCATGGTATAATTGCTAGCACTGCGATAAGTGCAAGTGTATAAAAGATGGCTATCTTCTTAAATTTAGGCGTAGATAGGCGTTGTTTTTTATGCTTAGAATAACCAATGGTTACAAGCACCACTGCAATAATCATTAAAAATGGATGCTCTACCGCAAGTTGTCTTGCTTGACTAGAGAGTCCTCCCATACCATTTGCTTTTATAGCTTGTAATCCATTAGGAGACACGAACCACAGCACAAGACCTATAAGCAGTTGTATGTGCATCGTTATAAGGGTAAATAAAGCTAAGCTCATATCTTTCCCGCCATACTCTTTTTTTCCAAAGAATTTTGTGAGTGCATTAAATGTGGCAACCACAAGAACGATAACTACAAGGTAAGCCCAATACGAATGGACAAATTGAACAACTGAGTACATAAATAAATGGTTTAATAAGTTTAAAGCTCAAAGATAATCCATAAAAACAAAAGCCGCTACTGTTTCCAGTAGCGGCTTTATTATTGCGATTGCAATTATGTGATAATAGTTCTTAGTTAAAGATATAACGAAGACCTACTTGCATTTGCCATCTTGAAGATTGAAGTCCTTGATCATCAACTCGATCAATATTGTCACTCAATAGATTACCATTTTCATCAACATTGAATAAGCTTTCAACTATACTGAATACTGGCTCACTATTAGAAGTAGATACGGTTTGAAGTGGAGATACATTAGATCCTACAAATTTACGTACTCCCCAATCTTTATTGATAAAGTTTGTGAAGTTGAAGATGTCTAAAGAGATTTGGAATGTACTCTTCTTATCTCCAGTTTTTACATATATATCTTGTAACAACTTAAAGTCAACAATGTGATTCCAAGGTCCTCTTGAACCGTTACGCTCTGCATACTTTCCTCTTCGAGTGCTTAGATAATCATCATTCTCGATAAATGCTTCAAGAATCTCACGTTGTGCTTGTTCTGGAACAAGAACTACACCAGTTTCTCTATCTACAATATCTGCAATATTAATCTGATTTGCATCTAAAGCATTTGTAGGTACATAGATAAGAGCATTATCTCTTGAATCGTCATTTAATAAATCACGTCCTTCTCTATATGTAAAGCTATAAGGCGAAGATTGTGATCCTTCATAGAAAAGACCTATTGTAGTTTTTCCTCCGAAATCTCCTCCATATTCAATCTCATAAGATGCGTTTCCTGAGATACGGCTTCCTAATGAAAAGTCAGATCTAGATAAAGGAATATCTGAGTTCTTACCGTTTACAGTTTGAATCCCTCTCCACTGTGAGCTGTTTTGAGAAGAAGTTCCATCAAATATTTTTTCAGACTCTCCGTAAGAATAAGAAACTTGCCCTTGGAATCCATTCTGGAATGGTTTTCTAAGTGTAAAAGTTGCATTATAAGAAGATCCTTCGTTTGTGTTTGATGCTAAAATGATTCTTCCGTAAGTATCATCGATTTCGTCACTACGATTATAGAATGGACGGTTATCTGCTCCTTCATAAGTTCCTACTGGCTCACCTAAGTTTAAGTTCTCATAGTAAACATCTGTAAGTACATCATTATATAAGAAATCTGCAGATGCAATTAATCCCCAAATTGGTAATTTTTGATCTATAGCAATGTTATACTTTCCTACTTGTGGAAGCTTAAAGTTCTTAGCAAAAAGGTCGATGTTTCCACCTACTCCTCCAGAACCAGCTGCTACAACCTGTGTTTGCTGGTTTACATCAGGTTGGAATTCCTCTCCGAAGATAAAGCTAAATCCTCCAGTAACACCATTGTTGTTGTAAGTTCCTCCTGGCCATACTAATGGAAGTCTTGAAGTAAATACTCCTAATCCTCCACGTACTTGTGTAGTGTTGTTTCCAAATACATCCCAGTTAAATCCTAAACGTGGTGCAATGTGAGCAGAAGCATCTACTCCTTGTCCTACGCGTGCTCCTTGTAAATCTTTACCTGCAGCAGTTAATAGACCAACAGTTCTTGTATTGAAGTCATCATTTACAGTACCATCTTCCCAATAAGGAACATCCACACGGATACCTCCTGTTATTTTGAAGTTTTCAGTTACTTGAACTTCATCTTGAACGTAGAAACCTAATTGTGAAGTTCCAAAATCTGCAGATCCAGCAGACTCATCACCTACAGCACCATTACCTACTAGAGAATAACCATGTTGGAATACATCTGCATCTTGCCCAGCTAAGAACTGATCAAGTCCAGAAGAAACTAAGTTATCATCAGCATCAAACTGATCTTCAAAAGTATAATCTCCATAGTTATAAGCAAAGAATAAGTTCTTAGCAGATGCTATCTCAAGATTCGCACCCAGAGTTACAGCGTGACGTCCAGAAAAAATCTGGAAGTTGTTATTAATAGTAAAGATATCCTGCTCAAGTAAGTTTGCAGTTGAGAATGGTTCAGATCCAAAAGAGATTGTACCTCCACCATCTTGAATGTCTACTGTAGGGAATGGATTTCCAGAAGGATCTCTATCATCCTTTACTGAAGTATATCCAATCTTCAAGTTGTTTGCAAATTTAGAACCAAACGTAGAGTTCAATTCGAATGCAGTAGAATATGTTTTAGTTTCAAAAAACTCAGATCCATTGATGAATCCAATTCCTCTTTCTCCTGAGTTACGAGCTTCTAAGTTTGTTGCCTCAACTACACCTTGACGGATAGAAACTTTGTGATTATCGTTGATGTTCCAATCTAAACGTAAGTTTATCTTGTCGCTTTCTAAAGTTCTAGTATTGTTATCAAATGTACCAGGGTTATAACCATACTCAGATTGCAAGAAGCTAGCAAGGTTCGCAATTTCTGCTTCAGAAGATCTTCCTTGATAGTTTGAGAAGTTGAATGGTTGTGGGGTCTCGTCATCTTGACGTTCATAATTTGCAAAGAAAAATAATTTATCCTTTACAATTGGTCCACCTATACGGATACCGTAAGTCTTAGCAGAAAATTCTGCAAGCTTCTCACGCTCGTCACCTTCGTTTGTTAAATCTACTGGAGTTTTTCCAGCAAGACTTTCGTTTCTTAAGAAACCGTATACACTACCTTCCCAGTTATTAGAACCAGAACGTGTTACAGCGTTTACAGAACCACCAGAGAATCCTGACTGGCGTACATCAAAAGGAGCTAGGTTAATTTGGAAAGACTCAATAGCATCTACAGAGAAAGGACTTACACCCGTTTGACCTCCGTTAGTACCTGATCCTGCAAGTCCAAAAACATCATTGTTAACAGCACCATCAATATAGATTGCGTTGTAACGGTTGTTTTGACCACCTAAAGAGATAGAAAAACCATCATCTCCTTCAGAAAGTTGAGCTTGAGGAGTAACACGAGCAAAATCTGCAATTCCTCTAGAAACAGAAGGAATAGTAGCAATGTCACGTTCAGAAATAGAAGTTTCTGAACCCGTTTTATTAGTGTTGAAAATACTGTTGTTTGAGCCAGTAATTACAATCTCATCAAGAGCATTTGCATTTTCTTGCATTGTTACACTAATTCTCTTAGTCTCACCAAGAGATAAACTAAATCCATTAAGTGCATAATCCTCAAATCCTACATAAGTAATTGTAACGTTGTAAGGACCTCCTGACTTAAGGTTAGGTAGACGGTAAAAACCATCAAAATCTGTTACTGCTCCATACACAGAACCTGTAGGCACGTGCGTTGCAATAATGTTTGCTCCAGGCAATGGACCTTCTGTGTTGTCTAACACACGTCCAGAGATAGAACTTGTCGTTACCCCTTGTGCTAATGACGATACCGTCACTAGAAACATGGCGATCAATGATAAAAATGTAATTTTCTTCATGATATTTGTTAATAATTAGCGCTGCAAAATTACTCTAAATTTGTGGAGTGCCAATATTAACTTAACGTTAACTTATACGAGAAGGTTTTTTCATTTCGTAAAACCAAAAAAACCCTTCAAACATTAGCTTGAAAGGTTTCTTAATAAAATACTAGTAGTCAATTATTTACTACGCTTCTTTATAGTATTTCATTAAATTCTTAGTAGAACCATCATGATTTTCACTTGTTCCAGTACTAAACTCATTAAGCACTTTTTTTGCAAGTTGTTTTCCTAGCTCAACTCCCCATTGATCATAAGAGTATATATTCCATATCACTCCTTGTACAAAGATTTTATGCTCATACATTGCTACCAGTGACCCTAAGCTCTCTGGAGTGAGCTTCTCCCCTAAAATAGTGGTTGTAGGCTTATTTCCTTCAAAAACTTTAAAAGGTATGAGTTCTTCTATACGCTTTCGCGAAAGCGTACTTCCCTCAAAATCTTGCTCCACTTGAGATACAGTCTTACCATTCATGAGTGCTTCTGTTTGTGCAAAGAAATTTGCCATAAGCTTATCATGGTGATCTTGATTACCGTGAAGTGACTTTTTGAAACCAATAAAATCTGCAGGAATTAATTTCGTCCCTTGATGTATCAATTGGAAAAATGCGTGTTGTGAGTTTGTTCCAGGTTCACCCCAAATAATATTTCCAGTTTCATAAGTAACGCGGTCACCGTTGCGATCTACGCTTTTCCCGTTACTTTCCATAATTGCTTGCTGCAAGTATGCTGGAAGTCTATGTAAATATTGGGAATAAGGAATAACAGCTTCTGTCTCTGCTCCATAAAAATTATTATACCACACACTTAAGAGTGCCGTAATCACTGGAATATTTTGATCAAATGACGTGTTTTTAAAATGCTCATCCATTTTAAATGCACCATGGAGTAAGCCTTCAAAGTTTTTATAACCCACAGCAAGCGCTATAGATAAACCTACTGAGCTCCAAAGAGAAAAGCGTCCTCCTACCCAGTTCCACATAGGGAATACGTTATCTGAAGAAATACCAAAGCTAGCAATAGCTTCCTCATTTGTTGACACTGCAACAAAATGGTTACTCACCGCTTCTTCTCCTAGTTGATTTACAAACCACTTTCTTACTGTTGTGGCGTTACTCAACGTCTCTTGAGTTGTAAATGTTTTTGATACTATTACAAAAAGCGTTGTTTCTGGATTGAGATTTTTAATGGTCTCCATTACATGATCACCATCTACATTTGATATAAAATGCGTAGTCAAGTGGTTTTTGTAATACTGCAATGCCTCAACAACCATCACTGGCCCAAGATCTGATCCACCTATGCCTATGTTTACAACGTCTGTAATCTCTTTACCGGTAGCTCCTTTATGCTTACCAGAAATAACTTTTTCAGTAAAAATTTCGATTGACTTTTTTACTTCATTCACCTCTTCCTTAGCAAAAGCGTCACTCTTTTCATCACGCAGCGCGGTATGCATCACTGCTCTATCTTCGGTAGCATTTATTGCATCCCCACCAAAATAGCTATCAATTGCCTCTTTTAAGCCAACCTCTTCTGCCAGTTGCACGAGTAACTCACGAGTTTTTGTTGTGATTCTATTTTTACTATAATCTACATATAAAGAATCCCAAATGATTGTGAGCTCTTCTGCACGAGCGCTATCCTTAAAAAGATCAACTAATAGCGTATCTTTTGTTTCCTTGTAATGCGTTTCTAATGCTTTCCAAGCTGCCGTTGTAGTTGGGTTTATACTTTTCATTAGGTAGGTTCTATAAGATTATTGTTGTTTTTCTTCTGTTTGCTGTTGTGCAAATTCCATTTCTGCTTCACTCATAAATGGAATATTATCTAATTGCAATCTGAGAGGCTTGCGTATACTATCGTAAATAGGCTTGAGTAGCTCATCTAGCGGTTTTGATGCTGGAAGATCTTCTCTAAAAGGATCCACTTGTTTTCCATTTTTCCAAAAACGATAACACACGTGAGGTCCACCAGAATTTCCTGTCATCCCTATAGTTCCTATTACATCTCCTTGACGCACAGACTGACCTACTTTTACAGCTCTTTTTTGCATGTGTAGGTATTGCGTATCATAAGTAGCATTGTGGCGTATTTTTACATAATTACCGTTACCTCCACGACGTTCAGATTTAGTCACCACTCCATCTGCAGTAGCAAGAATAGGAGTACCTATAGCTCCAGCAAAGTCTGTTCCCTTATGTGGACGCAACTTATAACCATAGTACTTTATACGTCGCTTAAGATTATATCTAGATGAGATTCTATTGAACTTAAGTGGACCTTTTAAGAATGCACGACGTAGGTTGTCACCATTTTCGTCAAAGTAGTCAAAACCTCCAGCTAGTGAGTCATTTGCAAATCTAAATGCATAAATCTCACGTCCTGCATGTTCAAAAAGAACAGCTTTAATTTTACCTACTCCCGCAGGAATTGTATCATTTACAAAGCGTTCCTCATAAATTGCCTTGAAGCGGTCACCTTTTTGAAGTTTAAAGAAATCAATGGTCCACGCATAAATATCTGCCATTTTATAAGCAACATTCACACTTACGCCAAGATCATCAAAAGTAGAAGATAGATTGCTGTTTATTACTCCAGAGATTTCACGCTCATAAGTTGTTGTAGGATGCTTTCTTGCCGCAGCTTTTACATTTTCTTTAAAATCAACTACCACGTAGTCTTCTCTATTTTGCTCATAAATAAACACTTGAGCTGCCTCAAGAGAGTCTTTAGATTTAAGTAAGACGTATGGCTTTCCTTTTCTAATTTTCCGAGTATCAAATACCGACACAACAGAGTCAGAAATCTCTTCTATAGTTGCATAATCTACATTTGCATCAAAAAGAATTTTTCCAAAACTATCTCCAGACTGCACAGTATCTCGCTCTACAATATAATCATCAAGCACGTAACCGTACTCTTTGACTACTTCTGGTGGCGCCGTATAAATTTCTTCATCATCTACCGTATCTGAGGTAGCGTCACCGCAAGCAAAAACTAAAAAACTAAAAAAAACTAAAAGATATAGGTGGTTATATTTCACAAAAAGTAAGTTGTCATTCATTATACATCATGCCCCCAGTTTGCAAGCTCTTCTGCAGTCCAGACTTCTGGAAAGAAAATACGTCGCTGGTATTTAGGGTGCATATATTTTGTCCATTCGCTTCCGCCTGTTGCCTCTACCACTTTCTCACCATTATTTAAGTAGTGATTTGCAGCATGATAATGAGACATTACCCAAGTAACATTTACTGTGTAATCGTAGTGACGCATAGCATCACGTAACTTTTGATTCTCACGGACTTCTTGAGGTAAACTTTTAAAGCGAGCATACAAATTTATAGTATTATATTCTTTTGTAAACGCTACAAAGTCGTTTTTATACTTCTCTTCAAAGGCTGTGAGCAAATAAGATTTTTTACCAGTATGATAATTCTTGCCGGCGGCTTGCCAATATAGATGTTCTAACGCATGTTCGTAAGGAGTATTGCGGTCTATGCTTTCGCGAAAGCGATTATCTATAAGATTTATTAAATCTGTACTTGCAAACTCAATTTTTCTATACTGCGCACTTTGAAAACCACTAGCTGGAGTAAGGGTTTTTCTAAATTTCATGTACTGCTCGACATCCATTCCTTCTTGCATAATCGAGAAAGAACTTGTAAGCATATCAAAATACCTACTTATGCGCCCTAAACGAGAACTAAAAAAATCTACTGTAAGATTAGGATGGTGAGCTACTTGCTCAATCTCCCAAAGTACCATTTTAAATAGCAGCTCATTAACTTGATGGTACATGATAAACACATTTTCATCTGGCATGCTCGTGCGTGGCAACTGCAAACTTAATAATGCGTCTGTATGGATGTAGTCCCAGTAAGTGATAGGCTTACTTTGCAGTAATCCTTCAAGATGGTCATCAAGATCTTGATCTATCTTCTCATACTTATCATCAAGCTGATTGATGATTTTTTCTATGTCTGGTTGAATGGGCTTTTTCATGAGTAGTTATTGGACCGTAAATATTGAGTTTATCAAATACTTCATATTTGATAAACATCAACGCTGTGTTGCCTGATTTATTAAGTGGCAATTTACAAAATCCTTAATCAAACACGATCTCAAAAGGATGCTTAAGTCCTTTATAAGCGTCTAGATCTGCTTTAAGTGAGCCTACAGATAATTCTGCCTTAATACGAAGCGGTATTTTATTATCATCATCACTTACCCATATGGTAAGACTTTCTTTTTCTTGGAAAACACGACCAGACTGTACAAGTGGTCTAAAAACTAATGTCTTTACCTTCCCAAACTTCGTGCGAATCGTCTCTCTTTCCAAAAAACGCATTTTAAATGGATAATTTTCTCCATCAAAAAACATGGTGAGATTGACTTCATCACCTGCCTTTAGCCCGTCTGTAGTAAGATTATTACGCAAGTAATACATTGCAGAGACCATGTCCTGAATGCCTGGTTCTGTATCAATAGTGGTTTTCTTATCACGCTTTATATCGTTTATATGCGCTTTATGTGCCACTTGATCAAACTCTATGACTTTATTCTTAGTGTGACCACCCTCATCTATTTTACGAAGAAACTTATATGGCAAATCTGTCTTTTTATCTACCCAGCTTTCATAGTAATCTTCTACTCCGAAGGCCAGACCCACAATCCCCGTAGTCTCTCCAAAACCTTTTATATGATGTACTGGCTTTCCTTTATAGGTAGCATCTTTAATATCTATAGTAGCATAACCACCAGTAAGCAACCCGTAATGCACTCTAAATTTAAGCCATTCTCCCGCTTGATATGTATCCTTATGTTTCATCACACCATTACTTACTGGCGCCTGCATAAAGGCAGTACTCACAAGAAATACTATCATTATTAATAAGGCAGGTATGTATTTGTTATGTGACTTCATCTTAGGTCGTTATTTGGTTGTACAAAGCATGTAATACAATTGTTATTCCAAAAATAGAATAACAAAAAACTCCGTCCTATTTCTAAGACGAAGTTTTAGTTAAATAATTGTAATTGTGTAAATAACAGCGTTACGCTTTCGCGAAAGCGTACTTAAGAATTTATAAAGTTCCTCTCTGTGCCTGCTCTCTTTCTATAGACTCAAAGAGTGCCTTAAAGTTTCCTGCACCAAATCCTTTTGCTCCCATACGTTGTATGATTTCAAAAAATAGGGTTGGTCTGTCTTCTAATGGTTTTGTGAATATCTGAAGTAAATATCCATCCTCATCTGCATCTACAAGGATAGAAAGCTCTTGTAAACGTTCTATATCCTCCTTCATCACTTTCATATGCTCACCCAGTCTTTGTGGGATATCATCATAATATGTTTGTGGTGGTGGTGGTAAAAACTCGATACCACGAGCCTTAAGCTGCGCTACTGTTTTAATAATATCATCTGTTGCAAGAGCGAGGTGCTGTACACCAGATCCTTCATAAAAATCTAGATATTCTTCTATTTGGGATTTCTTTGCTGCCTCTGCTGGTTCGTTTATCGGGAATTTAATACGACCGTTCCCATTACTCATCACCTTACTCATAAGTGCCGAGTATTCTGTGTGAATTTGCTTATCATCAAAAGACAAGAAATTTACAAACCCCATCACCTCTTCATAAAATTTCACCCAAGTATTCATCTGGTTCCAGCCCACATTACCTACCATATGATCTACATATTTTAAACCTGTAGGCTCTGGATTATAATCTGATTCCCATTTTCTAAAACCTGGCAAAAACGCTCCTTTGTAGTTTTTACGTTCTACAAACATGTGTACCGTTTCCCCGTAGGTATAAATACCAGCGCGTACAGTCTCTCCATGTTCATCACTCTCTACAAATGGTTCGCAATATGATTTTGCACCACGTTTTGTGGTTTCTTCATAGGCACTTCTTGCATCTTCTACCCATAAAGCAACCACCTTTACACCGTCACCATGCTTTACAATGTGATCGTTTATAGGTGACTTACTGTTAAGCGGTGTAGTAAGTACAATGCGTATTTTATCTTGCTTAAGCACATAACTTACCTCATCACGAGATCCAGTTTCAAGACCTTTGTAAGCATATGATTGAAAACCAAATGCCGTTTTATAAAAGTGTGCTGCTTGTTTTGCATTACCCACATAAAACTCCACATAGTCTGTCCCTAGAAGCGGAAGAAAATCCTGCGCTCCTTCAAATATTTTTTCTAATCCGTAGTCTACAGATTTTAAGTCTTTGCTCATAGTTGTTACTTTTCGGTGAAGTTAGTTTAAGCTATTACTTCACTATTAATACTAATTGATAAGTCTTCTGCCTAAGCAGATTGTTATGTTGTTTTTGTTACGCTTTCGCGAAAGCGGTATTAATCAATACTATCTCTTTCTGGAAATACCTCGTTTAAGAAGATAGAATCTGTACTTATAGAGTCTACTTCCTCCTCCATAAACACGTCGTCATTAAAGTCATCTTCGTACTCCCAGTTGTTATCTGTACTATATGCATCATTTGTAAGATCATCAAATGCGCCTGTCATACCAGCAACCCCTAAAAACGCAAGCGCTCCTATCACGATAAGTAAGAATAATCCATTTAAAATGATGGAAATAATATTAAGAACGCGTGCTATAGAAACGTTGCTCCTGCTTGACTCAGAAAACTCTTCTGGATTTAAACGATAGAGTTTCATGCTCTTATTTGCCATCACAAGTCCTGCGATACTTAAGCCTAATGGAATGATTGCTGTAAATCCATAACAGCAGCAGCCGGCAATACCTATCACTAGACCAACGATTCCTAATATTAATGCAGACGGATCTGCAGGTAATTTATTGTGCATATTGATGTTTAGTGGTCTAGCCAGCTTTGATAATAACTCTCGTCTGCAATTGCCATGGCATCTTTACAAACCATAAGTGGTTTAAAAGTATCTACCATAACTGCAAGCTCTTCTGTTCCCTCTTTTCCTATACTTTTCTCTGCAGTTCCTGGGTGCGGACCGTGAGGTATACCAGCTGGGTGTAAAGAAATATGTCCAGCCTCTACATCTGTGCGGCTCATAAAATCACCATCTACATAATACAACACCTCATCACTATCTATGTTACTATGATTGTATGGCGCTGGAATACTAAGCGGGTGATAATCATACTTTCTAGGCACAAAACTACAGATTACAAAGGCATCTGTTTCAAATGTTTGGTGCACTGGAGGCGGCTGGTGGATGCGACCAGTAATAGGCTCAAAATCGTGAATTGAAAAAGCATATGGATAGTTATACCCGTCATATCCTACCACATCAAATGGATGAGAAGCATATACCATCTCAAAAATATCGTCTTGCTTTTTTACCTTGATTAGAAACTCTCCTTTCTCATCGTTAGTTTCTAGCTCGTATGGCTGTCTTAAGTCACGTTCACAAAATGGAGAGTGCTCCAGCAGTTGACCAAAATAATTACGGTAACGCTTAGGAGTATAAATAGGTCTGCGCGACTCTACTATAAAGAGTCTATTATCATCCGTATCAAAATCCATCTTGTAGATAACTCCTCTAGGAATGAGTAAGTAATCTCCATATTTAAAGTCAAGATTCCCTAAATGTGTGCGCAGTTTTCCAGTGCCTTTATGAACAAATATAAGTTCATCTGCATCTGTGTTTTTATAAAAATAATCTTGTGTGCGTTCTTGAGGAGCTGCAAGTATAATGGTACAATCACTGTTAGTAAGTACGGCTTTCCTACTTTCTAAATAATCTTTTTCCGGCTTGATTTGAAAACCACGAAAACGATACGATTGCATGTTATTTTCCTTTGCAATTTCTGGTTTTACCGAGTATTGTTTGCGTATTTCCTTTACTTGCGTAGGTCTATGTACGTGATAGCTATTTGTGCTCATCCCGTCAAAACCTATGGTACCAAACAATTGTTCGGAATATAAGGAACCATCTGGCTTACGAAACTGAGTGTGACGCTTATGAGGGATATCCCCCAACTTATGATAAAAAGGCATTGTTGTGTTTTTAGATTGTCTTAAAGTTACTCAAAATCAAGTAAAGCAATCTATTCTGGGTTCCTCTTTATGAGGAAATTAAGAAGTATAGGTAAGTTTATCCAGCCTTGTGCGTTCATGAGCGTAAATATAGGGGATTTTTACCGTGTTGTAAAAATGGAATTTAGAAAGTTCTATCTGGATGAAACATAGCCATATCCATACTAGGTGTTACCTCATCTACAATTTCTTGCACTAGTTTACCTGTACTAGGACCTAACGTCCACCCCATCATCGCATGACCTGTTGCAATAGTGAGGTTTTTACATTTTGAGCTTTTACCTATATATGGAATTCCATCTGCAGATACTGGTCGCAAGCCACAGGCAGCACCAGCTTTTTCTTCTGCTGTAATATGCACTTCTGGAAAATACTTATTGACACCATCTGCAATAGAGTCTACTCGAGCCTTATTTATTGTATGATTGATTCCAGCGATCTCCATCGTTCCCGCAAAACGGGTAAATCCATTCATTGGAGTTATTGCCACTTTTGCTTCTGCAAGTATAGATGGATAGGTAATTCCTGTTTCTTTGGTGGTTTGGACACGATATCCTTTTCCAGCCTGAAGGAGTAGGTTGATGTTTAGCTTTCGCGAAAGCGTACTTGTCCAACTTCCAGCTGCCATCACAAACTCATCTGCTTTAAGAACTTCTTTGTCTGTCTTTACACTGGTGATTTTACCATTATTAATCTCTAAATCAATCACTTTCTCCTCTCCCCTAATGACAACGCCTTTAGATAAAAGATGCGCTTTCATTTCTTTCATAAATTCGCCAGGAGTACTGTGATGATCACACTCAAAATACGAGGCGCCAACTATATCAAGCGTAGCATCTGGCATCATCCTCTTAACATCTTGCGCAGAAATGGTTCTTGCACTTAGTCCTTCTTTTATTGCGATTTGTACAAGTTCGTCCTCGTGATGAAGTGTTTCTTCTGTCTGGCAAAGCATAAGCAAACCCTTTTTTTCTAAGTGAAAAGAAAATCCTTCTTCTTGCTTGATCTGATGATATAAATCACGGCCCAGCACCGCAATTTCTTTCATTACGGGAACAGCTCTATTTACGTGTTTCTGAGTACACGACTTATTAAAAGCTAGCGACCATTTTAAGAAATCTGCTTCAAGACGTGGCTTAATATACAGCGGACTCTTTTTATTAAATATCCACTTTATTCCTTGCCTCATGACTCCAGGAGCTGCCAGTGGTACGAGATGACTAGGAGACATATACCCAGCATTTACATAACTCGCGCCGCCATCCATTTTAGATTGATCTATTACCGTGACTTGATGTCCAGACTTTTGTAGAAAGTATGCACAACTTAATCCTATAATCCCTCCACCTATGATGATAATTTCTTTTGACATAAATACTTCTTTTACCCAATGCTATATTACAGAAAACCCGAATGCATAAGGATCTTCCTCATCTATGGTAATGGTATTATGTCCATATATTCTTGCCCATCCTTGGATACTGGGTACAATGGCATTTTGATTACCAATCATTGTTTCTTTTGTTACACGACCTATAAATTTTGAACCTATAAAACTCTCGTGAACAAAGGGCTCTCCTACTTGTAATTTCCCTTTTGCATATAATTGTGCGAGACGAGCCGAAGTTCCTGTACCACAAGGGCTGCGGTCAATTGCTTTATCTCCATAGAAAACTGCATTGCGCCCATCTGATGTTGCATTTATAGGGTTACCCGTCCATAACATATGAGTGACATCTCTTATGGTATCATTTTCTGGATGGATAAACTGATTAGGATATTGCTCATTAATACGCTCACGCACTACTTGGCTCATTTGTATAATCTGACCAGCCGTAAAATCATGCACGCCAGTAAAATTCTCTTGCGGATCTACAATTGCGTAATAATTGCCACCATAAGCTACATCAAACGAGATCTCGCCTAGACCTGGGCAATCAACAGTTAAATTTTCGGCAGCTAGAAAAGAGGCTACGTTTGTGAGACGTACCCAGTCAACTTTAGTTCCCGTTTGCTGATATTCAATTTCAACTAATCCTGCTGGGGCTTCCATTCTGATAATTCCAGGCACTTTGGGTGTGATGATCCCTTCTTCTATTGCAATTGTTATCGTCCCGATAGTTCCGTGACCACACATAGGCAGACATCCTGAAGTCTCTATAAAAAGAATAGAAAAATCATTTTCAGGATCATGCGGAGGAAACAAGATGCTCCCGCTCATCATATCATGACCGCGTGGTTCAAACATCAATCCTTTGCGTATCCAGTCATACTCTTTAAGAAAATGCTGTCGCTTCTCGCTCATAGTTGCTCCCTTTAGATCTGGCCCACCATGAGCGACGAGTCTTACGGGATTTCCGCAGGTGTGTGCGTCTATACAAGTAAAAGTGTGTTTCATATTAAATAGGTACTAACTATTTTTCTCAATCCAGTGTTTCACTCGTCTATCAAGAATAGCGAGTGTCACCGTTCCTTGCTCTAAGATGATCTCATGGAATTCTCTAATATCAAACTTAGCACCTAGCTCTTTTTCTGCTAGCGTTCTCAATTCTCTTATTTTGAGTTCGCCCATTTTATAAGCAAGCGCTTGTCCCGGCCAAGAAATATATCTATCGGTCTCCGTATTAATTTCATGTATGGAAAGCGCTGTGTTTTCAGACATATAATCTACCACTTGCTCCCTTGTCCAGCCTTTTGCGTGTAATCCAGTATCTACTACAAGTCTGCAAGCACGCCACATTTCATAAGTCAATTGTCCAAAACGTTCGTACGGTGTTGTATACATCCCCATTTCGGCAGCGAGGTATTCACAGTATAATCCCCAGCCCTCACCGTAAGCATTTACATACATGTTTCTTCTAAACTGAGGAATACTATCTCCCAGCTCTTGATTAAGCGATCCTTGTAAGTGATGCCCAGGCACCGCTTCATGCACCGTAAGTGATGGCAGCACATACACCGGGCGACTAGGCAAATCGTAGGTGTTTACCCAGTAGTATCCAGGATTTGTACTTCCCTTTGCACTACCTACATATCGCCCTGTCGTGTATTTAGGAGCAATAGCATCTGGTACTGGCGCCACTCCGTAAGGCTTACGAGGCAAGGTCTTAAAAAATCGAGGTAACTGTGCATCTGCTCTTTTTGCCATGTCACGAGCAATCATAAGCAGTTGCTCTGGAGAAGTGGCGTAAAACTGTTTATCTGTGCGCAAAAATTGTAAAAAGTCTGCAAAAGACCCATCGAAGTTTACTTCCTCAATAATTTTCTGCATTTCGGCTTTAATGCGCGCAACTTCAGCGAGTCCTTTATTATGCACCTCATCTGCAGTGATATCTAGGGTGGTGTAATAGTTTATTCTGTTTTGGTAATATGCTTTTCCATTTGGTGTTTCTGAAACTCCAAGTGTAGTGCGCGTTTTAGGGAGATATTCTGTTTCAAAAAATGTTTTGACCCTCTCAAAAGATGGAACAACCTGCTGTTCTATTGCACTTCTAGCAGCTACCAATAGCGAATCTCTTTGCACGCCCGCTATTGAACTTGGTAAGTTTAAAAATGGCTCATAATAGAAGCTGTCTTTATAATCGGCTACAATTTGTGAATCATACGTACTCTCATATCCATTAAAAATCACACGCGGCTGCGAGACACCTTTTTCTACTCCTTCTCTCAACAATGGCAAATATTGATCTACTACGTCTGGTAACGCTTTCAGCTTATTGAGGTATGAAACCGCTTGCTTATACGTACTTATGGGACGCACCATATAATTCCAACTACTGTGGAAACCCGAGTCTGATAACAGCGGGTTTAGATAACTTTCGTATGCATAGTAATCTACCGTTTCTTGATGCTTGAACTTGAGTAACTCTAGAGATATACGCTCTGTCTCAGACAATGTTTCTGATGATATAGCCTGTAGTTTTTTAAGTTGCGCTTTCGCGAAAGCGGACTCCTTTTCAAACCGTTCTTTTGAAAAAACACCCATAGGATGCTCATCTGCCAAATCATCTTGCCACTTGAACTCCTGACTATCTTCTATAATTTTCGCAAGCTGCGCCGAAGAATTCTGAGCGCAAACATTTATAGAAATACAGAAAACGAGCAGTATAATTATATGCTTCATAAGATATTATTTTAGATAATCTGGCAACAACGCCGAAGGAAAGTCTTGGAAACTAAAAGGCCTTACCCAACGCAAAATACTATGATTTCCTACCGCCGTAAAGCGACTATCTGTACTTGCTGGATATGGTCCTCCGTGTGTCATACCATCTTCTACCGCAACTCCTGTGGGAACTCCGTTATAAATGATGCGACCTACCTTGTCTTGTAAAGCTAGTGTAATATCTTGTAATGTGGCAACCTCTTCATCTTGAGCGATAAGAGTTGCCGTAAGCTGCCCTTCTAGATTTTTTATAATCGCTAATTGCTCTGCTTCATCTTTTGCAAGCACAACCATAGAAAAGGGGCCAAAAACTTCTTTGTGCAACTGAGAATTCTTTATAAAATCTCCTCCGCTTACTACCGCCAATGTGGGAGCTGCATGGTTTTCTTTACTGCTATCAGTACTCATCACAAAAGTAACTTCAGGTACTTTTGCCATTTCTTTCTCTCCGCTAGTAAATCCAGATTGTATACGTGGATGTAACATACACCCTTCATCTACCTTACTCAGGTTATTTGCTAGATCATTTACAAAAGCCTGAGATTCATCACTCGCGATTGTAATAATAAGTCCAGGATTTGTACAAAACTGCCCTACACCTTGAGTGATAGAACCTGCATATGTTTCGGCTATTTGAGAGCCTCTATTACTTAAAGCCTCCTGCGTTATAATCACAGGATTTATACTTCCCATCTCTGCAAAAACTGGAATAGGAGTATCTCTTTGTGCAGCGAGATTATACAGTGCACGACCACCGGTATGACTACCCGTAAATCCAACGGCTTTTATTACCGTGTGTTTTACGAGTTGCTCTCCTACATCAATACCTGCACTATTAAGATTAGAAAAAACACCCTCTGGCATTCCTGTTTTTTGTGCAGCTTTTATAATTGCTGTTGCCACCATCTCTCCCGTACCTGAATGCATAGGGTGTGACTTTACAATAACAGGACAACCGGCTGCAAGCGCACTAGCGGTATCACCACCAGCCGTAGAAAAAGCCAGCGGAAAATTACTTGCCCCAAAAACAACTACAGGCCCTATAGCAATCAATGCTTTTTTAAGTCCGCTGGTGTTACCAACTCCTATAGGATTACGCCACTTGTCTTGTGACACTAACTCTGCAAACATTCTAAGCTGCCCTAAGGTTCTGCCTAGCTCTCCTTGTGCCCTACCTTCTGGCAAACCACTCTCTTGCGTGTACATATCCGTAAGATCTGAGCCAAGAGCCTCTATCTCGTTTGCAATAGTATTTAAAAAGTTTGCGCGTTTACTTCCCTTTATTTGACTGTAGGAGTGAAAGGCTTTTTGAGCAAGCGCGCAAGCAGTATTTATTTCTTGTTGAGTAGCCTCGTAAAATGCGGTTGGATTTTCCTTATTTAGTTGAGGATTTATAGTTTTATAAGTCACGCTACCCGTGGCACTCTGTGTAAAACCTATTTGATTTTTTCCTGTAATCATAATGCTTTAATTTTTTGCTGATGCAATGCTACGTTTACTGGTTTATGCACTGTAATTGTAGATGCCGGATACTTTTGTAATAGATGCTCTGGTCGTATTGGTCTCTTCTCAAAACCACCTCCGCAGTTAGGACATACTTGTAATAATATATCATCTACACATTCTTTGCAAAAGGTACATTCAAAAGTGCATATCATTGCATCACTAGCATTATACGGCAATTGCTTATTGCAATGTTCACATGATGGTCTTATCTGTAACATTATAAGTTTTTATAGGCAGGTAAACTAGGTCTGCTAGCCAATCCACTTTTAATTACTTGTAAGACATGTTCTCTCTCATCTCCAGAAAGTGGCAGTCTAGGTTTACGCACATCTTCTGTCCCTATACCAGTATGGACTTCAGCAAGTTTTATGTTTTGTACCAGTTTAGGATTTATATCTAATTCTAGTAGTGGTAAGAACCAGCGATAAATCTCAATTGCTTCTTTAATTCTACCAGCCTTTTGTAGCTCGTATATTGCTACAGTCTCTGCTGGAAAAGCACATACTAAACCTGCGACCCAGCCATCTGCTCCCATCAACAATGACTCTAGCGCTAGAGTATCAACACCAGTCATTATTTTAAGTCTATCTCCAAAGTTATTTTTAATGCGTGTCACATTAGAAATGTCACGAGTACTTTCTTTTACAGCTTCAATATTATCCTGTTTTAACAAGGTCTCAAACATGTTGAGCGTGACCTCTATTTTATAATCTATAGGGTTATTATAAATCATAATAGGTAAGCTAGTACTACTGGCTACGTCTTGAAAATAAGTAACCACCTCTGCGTCTCCTGCATTATATCGCATAGGAGGAAGCATCATAAGGCCACTTGCTCCGTCTTCCTCAGCTTTGTGTGCAGCAGCGATGGCGCCTTTTGTAGACTGCTCGGCGATGTTTATCATAACCGGTACGCTACCTTTTACAAGTTTTACCGTCTCCGTAGTAAGTGTGCGCTTTTCATGATCTTCCAGAGTGCTCGCCTCCCCTAGCGTTCCACCTAGTACAATACCATGAACTCCCGCATCAAGTTGGGCTTTGATGTTTACAGCAAACATGTCAAGATCTAGCTCGTCTTTTTTTGTGAATTTTGTCGTTACCGCAGGCATGACACCTTTCCATTCTATGCTCATAATGATGTTATTTTGGTCAAAGATAATGGCGCCATAAGCTTAAGATTAAATACTGTTTTATCCATCAATAATAGTATATTATCCAAATTAACGTGACTTGCTAATTAATTAAAACAAAAAAGTACCTTTATGCATGCGTGTACTTCCTTTTAAAATTCCGAAGCCTAGCAATGCTGCTATTCTATTTCAAGTAGATCAAGGTGTATTATACAATGCACTCCATCATCATGAGGAAATCCAAATAAGCTACATTAAGAAAGGAACGGGAACTCTAGTGGCAGGAGATACTGTTCATTCATTTTCGGCTGGAGAGGTAATTGTTTTGGGTAGCTTTCAGCCCCATGTATTTAATAGTGACACCGCAGATTGCTTGATGTATTCTGTGTTCTTTAGTGCAGCATCTTTTGGCGATACGTTTTTACAACTAGAAGAAGGAAAAGGTATTGCAGATTTTAACGCTTTCGCGAAAGCGGGATTTAAAACATCCGTAACTCCTGAAATTGACTCTTTGTTCCAACATATAAACACGGCTCAAGGAATGCATAGACTAGGGCATTTTATAGACCTAATTACTGTCTTGAAAATCAAGAAAAGCATCTCGCTCTCGACGTTTATCTATGAACGTCATATTTCTGAAAAAGATGGAAAACGCATGAGTGCAATCTTTGACTTTACACTAGCAAACTACAAGCAAGAGGTGCATTTAAATGATCTCGCATCACTCACATCTATGACGCCTCATAGCTTTTGCAAGTACTTTAAACAGCGCACAAACAAGTCATATT
Source organism: Dokdonia sp. Asnod3-C12 (assembly GCF_045063975.1). Classification (NCBI taxonomy): domain Bacteria; kingdom Pseudomonadati; phylum Bacteroidota; class Flavobacteriia; order Flavobacteriales; family Flavobacteriaceae; genus Dokdonia; species Dokdonia sp. Asnod3-C12. Next base: position 1,842,115 of record NZ_JBEFNY010000003.1, on the reverse strand, counting down.
TTAGTTTTCTTACTGAAGTTCGCATTGCACATGCCTGCTCCTTACTAGAAGTTCAACAAGAAATTTCTATAGCAGATGTTGCAGATCGCTGCGGTTATAAGACCTTATCACATTTTAATAAAAACTTTAAGAAATTGATGAAAATCACTCCAAGCGCCTATAGAGACAAGGATAGGACGTAATTATTTAAGTTTTTCTTTTCTTAGATTTTTATAAAAATGTTAAGAAAGCTACGATATAATATCTCATATCTTTACATAAACAACCTAGACTAACCAAAAATGATTGATACTCCACTACGCATACTTATTGTAGAAGACCTAGTATCTGATGCTTTTCTCGTACAAAAACAGATTAAACGCTTTTGTAACAATGTTGAGATCAGCATTTCAGACAAAGAGCTTTCACTCGCTGTGGCTCTCAAACAGTTTTTACCAGATATCGTGGTAAGTGACTTCAACCTTGAAGGATTTACTGGGTTTGACGTAATTAAACAAGTCAAGGAATTTAATAGTGAGATCCCAGTAATTATTATTACAGGAAACCTCAACAATGAAGAGAAAGCAGCAGAGCTTATCTTACAAGGGGCTTCTGGATTTTTCTTGAAAGAAAACCTTCAAAATTTACAACAAAAACTACAACCGCTTTTTGAGAAATTTATTTCAGAAAAGCAAGAGCTTATCACACGTTTAGAAAGACAACGTGAAAAAGATGCTAGAGAGCGCGAGCTTACAGATTACTTGCGTCATCATGACTTTGAAGCTTACGAGCACAAGGAAGCAATAGAATCACTTAAAGACAAAGTTCTCAAATTTTTATCCATAAAATAATCTATGGATACTACCGAATCTAAAAATATAGTCAGGTCACTTTACTTAAGTTTTTTTTCGACGCTTGCTGTAATTGTATTAGTTACGCTCTTATATCTCGCGTCACAGTATTCTCAAAAATGGATTGTTCATGCAAATGAAACGACCACTCAAATACACAATGTATCTGAGACATTATTAAAAGCTGAAAGTATGCTACGCGGGTATTTAATAAGTAAAGACCCTGAGTATCGCATTGACTATAAAGTTCAAATAGCAAAATTGAGAGGTGAGATAGATCAACTCGAAATAAAAACGCTTGAAAATCCTTCTCAACAAGAAAACTTAAGAAAATTTGAGGCGCTAGTAAATGAGCGCATACTGGGCATGGATAATAATATGGAGAATTATGTGCTCCGTACTCCAGAAGAAAATAGAAAACGCACCGGAAGAACAGAAACCTTGCGCCTTATAGACGCTATTGATAACATGAGAGACATCATGCTTATTGAGGAAAATGCATTGCTTCTTGAGCGTAAATCTACATATGATACCATTTATATTTTAAGTCTTATAGCACTATCTATAGCGCTGCTATTAATGCTATTTAATGTCTATGCTGTTAGAAAAAGGCTTATTCCACTATTTACAAAGCTTGCCGAAAATAATGATGCCCTTACCGAGTTAGTTCACTCACGAGATGAGGAAATTGCTCTCAAGGAAGCGCAAATGGAAATGAATGAAGATCTCATTCACCAGATGGAGGACAAAAACAAGCAGCTTAACCAATTTGCCTACATAGCCTCTCACGATTTGCAAGAACCTCTGCGCACCGTAGATAACTTTATTGCACTTTTTGAAGAAGATTATGGAGACAAATTAGACGGCGAGGCTGCAACTTATTTTGACTTTATAAAAGGCGCTACGGCACGTATGAAGAGCCTCATTACCGGCTTACTTAATTACAGTAGACTTGGCAGGTCTGGCACTCGCTCAAAAATTGACCTCAATAAACTTTTAAACGAGATTAATGTAGATCTAAGCACACGCATAGAAGAGAGTGAAGCGGTTATTACTAACGATACACTCCCTACTGTATCTGGTTATCCAGTAGAATTACGACAGCTTTTTGTAAACTTAATTACAAATGCCATCAAGTTTACTCCACCGGAACGAGCTCCAAAGATCCATATAAGTGTAAGCGACTCGAGACTTTATTACACGTTTAAAGTTTCTGATAATGGATTAGGAATTAAAAAAGAACACCTAGACAAAGTCTTTAATATGTTTACACGCCTTCACAGTGCAAAGGAATATGAAGGGACAGGCATAGGTCTTGCCTTCTGTCAAAAAATTGTAGAATTACACAAGGGAAAAATAAGTGTTGCATCTACCGTAGGTGAAGGCAGCACGTTCACATTCACTTTAAAAAAATAATAGCATGCAACCACTAAGAGAGATATTACTTATAGATGATTCTGAGTCTGATAATTTTGTACACTCACGAGTAATCAAAAAGGCTAAGGTTACCGCTAGAGTAACCATCAAGTATTCTGGAGAAGAAGGACTTACCTACCTTAAAACTCTTATTGATGAAGATTATCCACGCCCTGACCTAATTTTCTTAGACATCAACATGCCAGGCATGGATGGATTTGAGTTTTTAGAGCATTATGAAGAATTAGAAGATGTGCAAAAAGCAGGAGTGGTGATTGCGATGCTTACGACCTCTACATCTCCAGTAGATAAAAAGAAGGCCGAAAAGTATGACCTATTGCAGCATTTTGACAACAAACCGCTTACTCAAGAAAATCTTTTCAAAATTCTAAAAGAGCAATTCCCTGGACGTTTTGACGATTAATTCCCTTTAATTCTTGTCCATAGATTACCTAATACAGCATCCATATTTGACGTATCTGGGCGGTCTTCTGTGGCTGTGATTGTCCCGTTATTTTCCTCTAGCTTGTACCTAAAAACAAACTGAGGATTATCTGGATCTATAGCGATAAGTCCAAAACGGAGATCATTATAGATCCACTCATCTTGAATTTTCTCAAGAATATACCAACCTTCAGAAATGGTAATGAGCCGTTGTACTTCTGACCTATTAATAAGCGCTTCACTTTCTGAGCGCTTTTTGGGATATGCCTTAAAACTAATTGGCTTGGAATCAAAGAAAGAGTAATCCCCTATAAGATAATCTTCACCTGCATCTACATTTATATTCCACAATACGGTGTTCATTGGGGCAGGGCGTGTTGAAATTTGGGAATAAGTTATGCGCTGCTGCTCAAGATTTTCAACCACCTTTTGATGGGCTACATATTTTATCACAACTGTGAGTAATAAATATGCAGTACTCATGTAAATGCCAAGGTTGTTAGTACGCTTTCGCGAAAGCGAACCACGTTTTTTAGTAGCTGCTATAAGGACACATATTAAGAAAGGAACAGTGTATAATGGATCTATAACAAAGATGCTATTAAAAGCAACTCTCCAATTAAATGGCCAAAATATTTGCGTTCCCCATGTAGTAAATGCATCTAGCAATGGGTGTGTAAAAAGACCCCAGAAAAATAGCTTTGACCATCCTTGCCACCCTACATCTGGTCGTTTTTTAAGCTGATGGACCAGCCATCCAAGCAATGGAGCTGCGAGTATAGAAAACACAATACTGTGGCTAAAACCACGGTGCATCTCGGTTGCTGTAATAGTATCTGTGAGATATCTCCACACAATATCAAGATCTGGTATGGTACCCGCTACCGCTCCCCAGATCATTGCTCTATTACCTATCTTTTTGCCAAGTACTGCCTCGCCTACTGCAGCGCCAAGAACTATCTGAGTTAAACTATCCATACTATTTTATTAAATAATGCTATGATACAATCCCCATTTTCTTTAGTAAGAAACTAGCATTCATATTCTGACAAATACCTTCTTTAAAAGTGTAATCAAAAAAGAGTTCGTCGTTTATTATTTGTGCGTCAAAATAATAGTTCTTCACCTCCTTGAGATCATTTGCAGCCTCACATAAACTTAAATCGTGTGTAGCGATAATACCAGTCGCTCCTGCACCTACAAGCTTATCTATAAACTTACGAGAACCCTCTGCCTTATCCGTACTGTTAGTTCCTTTTAAAATTTCATCTAGGATAATGAAGTAGCGATCTGTTTCTATCTGATCTACAATAAACTTAAGACGTTTGAGTTCGCTGAAAAAGTAACTCTCATCATCTGTAAGGCTATCTGTGGTGCGCATACTAGTAATTAACTTTATAGGCGTATATGAAGCGCTCGTTGCAAATATGGGCAAGCCAACATTGCCCATCACAATTTGCAGAGCTACCGTTCTTAAGAAGGTACTTTTACCAGCCATATTTGCTCCTGTGATGATAAAGAACTCATCGTTTTTTATAGTGATATCATTACGCACAGCAGTTGTAGGATCAAGAAGAGGATGCGCTGCTCCTGTAGTAACTAGTGTAGTTCCAGTTTTTGTAATCTCAGGAAATACATGAGCTTGATGGTTAAAAGCATAATTACCCAAACTGTTATAAGCATCAAAAAATGCTATTACTTCAAACCAATCTTCTACCGCATCGCGATGTGTTGCAATCCATCCTTCAATGTTGTGTACAATACTTAAATCTCTAAGAAAAAATCCATTAGATATGAGTCCAATTATAAAATTGTTACGCTGATCAAGTGCGTCCAGATGTTTTGAAAAAGCTCTCAAAATGGACGAACTTGATTGCTCTGACGTAATGACCATTTTACGCTTATTTACTAGCAGATCACTCGCAAATTCTTGCTCTTCTATTCTAGATAATAAGCTCGCATATTGTGTAAATGTGGTTTGAATTTTCCCCGTATGTGCAGAGAGCATATTGATTCTACCAAAGAATCTACCACTTATTAATAAACCTATCCCAAACACTACAAACACCCACCATCCAGCAATAAATCCTATAAAATAAGCTCCAAGCGTAAGTAATGAGATTGCAGAAAATATACGCGAGATAAGTTTCATTTGTTTAGGCACAAAAGAGGTGTACTCTTTTAACCACACTAGCACACTATCTGCAGAAATGTCTGTGGTGACTAATGATGCTATCGCACTAAACAATTGTCTCCACTCGGGTAAATTACCTAACTCTTTTACTGCTTCTTGCTTTTGTGATATTCCCTCAATATCGTTTGAAAGAAGCATGGAAGCCAGTTTTGAAGAACCACTATCAAGGGCTGTTCTATTAAAGTACTGAAAGAAAGAGCCACGCCCAAAAAGGTCTATATCTTGGCTAAATACATGCTCTGGATTATGAAATTCACTCCCATCTGGCAGGTCATAAAAATCCCTACTAAGTACTTTTAATTCTGTCTCATTGCGCTCTAGAAGCGCTTTAGTAAGATCACGCTTGTGCTGCAACTGGCTGTGGCGACTCACGAGTAATAAAAAAACAATAATACCTGCGATTATACATCCCATAAGTAATTGCGTGTTACCTAAAGTGAAGTACACACTCGCTCCTGTAGCTAAGAACACTACAAGTCTTATGGTACTTGAGATATTGAGTTTCCTTTTAATCTCAGATAATTCTTTCTGATATGTTTTGATTTGTCCTTCGTAGAAGGCTGTAGGTGCTGTCATATTATAGAGCCGCAAGTTCGGCTTGTTGTTTTTTTGTCATTTTTGATACGACCAGATTGTAAGAATGGTCAATAAGCTCTGCTAGTAATTGTGGTGGCAACTCTTCCAGAACACAGGTATTCCAGTGAGTTTTATTCATATGCCATCCAGAAATAATCGCTCCATCATGTTCTTCTCTTAAAACGACAGCTCGATCTGGATCACATTTTAAATTTGCCGAAAGTGGAATTCGTTTCAAAGAGCAAAGTGCAAACATTTTACCCATCACTTTAAAAACTAGGGTGTCTGCATCAAAAGGAAACTCCTCCGTCACTCCTTTTTTATCAAGGCAATATGTTCTAAACGCTTCTATATTCACTTGTTAATTATTGTTGCCTCTATGAGTTCATCTTCTACAGGCGGCTCAAACCATGTTTCCATAAATTCAAAATCTTCCGCCGAAACGTCAAATTCGTAGGTGGCTCCTTGCTCTTTATTGCGCTGTTGTACTCTTTCTTTCCTCAATTCTTTATCAATATCTAAAAAGTGTAGCTCGTAAGGTATTTGGTGCGCTTTCGCGAAAGCGTAAAAACGCTCTCTTCTATCTCGCTTTGCAAAACCCAAATCTAAAATTGCGGGAGTATCCGCCTCTTCAAGCTGCAACACTAGTGATTGAATCATCTGGTCGCTACGTGCGATGCGTTCTAAAAACCAGTCAACTCCGTCTGTCTCTTGTTTATCATCTAGAAATAATGTTTTATTCCAGTTATCAATGGAAAATAAGACACCATTAATGCTTTTCTTAAGATCTAATGAATACGTAGTTTTTCCAGCTCCTGTATTTCCAGTAATGAGATATACCACTAAGATTCAATTTTCTTAGGCTCTTTACTCGCAGGTATTTCTAGTGATGAGTAGTCTAGTTTCCAGCCTATGGTTTCTACAAGTTTTTGCATTAACTGTACTGTTTCTAGCGCCTGTGTTTTTGCTTCTTCAAAGAGTCCGCTCTGTGGGATTTTATCGCGTATGTGTTGCTTTGCCTCTCTATTTATCTCTGTAAGATCTGTGCTTGTAAAAGGGTTTGCCCACCCTTCTTTCTTATCATAATACTTAAAATCTGTCTCTACAGATAGTAGTTCTGGCTCTGGGAAATCAAATAGTTTTATGGTTCTATTCTTATCATCTGCCTCCATTTTAATCTTAGTAAGGTCAAAACCTATGTGTGCTTTTGCATCTATGAGGACAATAGCCTTTTTTGAACCTAAGAGCAGGTTCATCCATTTATTTTTTAAACTTTCGTAGTGATATATCTCTGCAAAGTCGCCTTCTACGGTAATAAATTTACACACCGTTCTTATGCGCTCCATAAGCACAACAGATTGTGCTTGAGCATCTGGCGTTTTAGATTTTCCAGAGATAAAGTTAAATACAAAATAAGAGAGTATCGCTCCTACGGCGAGCCCTATAAATACTAATTCCATAAAGTAAAGATACTAAAAGCCCTCAAAGACTTCACCATATAAAATGCCAGTAACCACAATGGGATACTGGCATCATAATTTAATATTAAGAATCTTTATGCTAGTCTATTATTTACTCTCAGACTTAAAGCTTTGTATTGCCGCATTAGGCTCCATAATGGTATACCCTTTCCAGAAATTAGGATCATAATTAGACAAGTATGTTGCCTCCATCTCTTTAATTTCTTCTACAGCATCATAAGTACCTTGATCAATACTTGTAGTGCTAAAAACAACTAGCTCCTTTTTTGAATAGCTAGTGTTTGCTATTTCAATCTCCATCGCTACTTCATTTTGCTTTCGGCGACCTCCTACATTTTTGTTTTTTTCAATGATTTTTAATGGCCTATCTATACCAACGCGTTCTCCGTTTTCTAGCTCCATAAATCGCAATGAGTAACCACCATTATCATCTTTTGCATAGATGCTTTTACCCTTATACAAGTACTTCTTGTAGCTTATGCCAAACATCCCAAAACTTGACAGCTTACGCACATTTTCATATTCTAGTCGCATTACTGCAAAGTCATCAGTATTTACATAAAGGGTTCCCTTAAAATCTTTTCTTCCCTTAGGTTCAAAGTCTATTACATAAACAATATCATCACCTATTGCCGTAAATTCTCTTTTAGTAAACTGATAACGATTGGATTTTGTTAAGAAGTCAAGCTTTGTATCCTCCTTATAAAACATAGCCTCAAACAAATCAGAAAGGTCAGATTTTATACTTTCTGTAATGGCTTGCTCCTTGTCATTTTCTTCTTGCTCTGTATCTACCTCTATTTTAAGTCCGCCATTTGAACTGCCCATTTTTGTAGAGTCATCTACTTCAATAGTGGTACCTATGATTCCAGATTTTATTTTAAAGTAAGAATCTGCTTTTACATTTTTCTCAATAATTTCTTCAAGCCTTTTTCCAAAACTCTCCACCCCTACATTTTCTTTAGTTTTGTCGTAGAGCTTTGCGGCTTTATCTATAACGAGCTTTTGATTGTCATAATTTCCAGAAAGTGTTCCTACAGACTCACTGTAGTAATCACTCTTCTTTGCGACAGACCCCACTAGACTATCCATAAAGACTTGGTTAAATTCTGGAATAGTCGTTTTTTCTACTTCGATATCCATTTTATCAATACGATCTGACTCAGACTGTCTGAAGAATATTTTTTTCTCAGTGAGCGCATTAGGATAATTGACAACTATATTCTCTTTAACACGCTCTATAATTTGCTCTGCATCCAGTGGATTATTTGTGAGAAACACATTATCTAGTTCGTTTGTTTTCACACGCAGCGATATAATGGTATCCATCACTTTCTTAGGAAAAATAGCCACCTCTTCATATCCCATAGATGAGATATACACAGAGTCCCTAAGTGCAGATAGTTTATACTCTCCAAGAGTAAAGATGCCTTCTTCATTTGTGATTGTGCCTGTATTTTTAGATAATTTTACAGTCGCAAAAGGTATGGGCTCTTTAGTACTTTCATCAATTACGGTTACACTATAAGATTGTGCTACCGCTGTAGTAGCGCAGGTTATCGTAAGTAATGTGAGAATGAATTTTATAAGTGTCGTCATAAGATGGTTATTTAATATATAGACGCTAGAAAAATTAAAATGGTTGCCTAAACTATTAAAATGACGTCTTAATTGTCAATATGTTACGCTCTAAAACTAAAAAAGCGTCCATCGGGACGCTTTTGTTATTCTTCTTCTTTCTCTTTAAGAGCTTTCATCTTTTCTTTTGCTTCGAGTAATCGCGCTTCACTAGCGTCTCTCTTCTCGCGCTCTTTCTTTTTCTTACGATCCATAAGCTTAGAATGCTTAGCTTTATTTTTCGTGTTTTTAGGAGTTCCTCGTTTTGCCATGGTGCAAATATAGTAAAGGTTAGGTATTCGCTTTCGCGAAAGCGTTTTTCATCTCAATAAATGCTGCTACGGGATCATCTGTATTCCATATGCCGCCTAGCGCTCCTACTCCTTTAAAGCCAAGTTTTAGTGCTTCTGGAGTCGTAGTTGCATTTATTCCTCCCATACCTACAATATCTTTATTGATGTGACGCACATCAAAACCTCTTCCTTGCATATCACTCTTAGAAATTGCCGAAAACACAGGACTTAATAAGGTATACTCAAAACGTACTGCTTGCGATGCTAGATCTTCTGGTTCGTGGTAAGAGGAAGATACGCTATTGCCTATAGCAGTAAATGACTGCACGTATTGTTCTAATTGGTTTCCTTGGGCTCTCCACATCGCTTCTTCTAGATGCACACCCATAATGTTAAACTGACTACACAGCTCTTTATGAAAGTTATGCGTCATTATACGATTATGATACGTAGCATTAACCATATTCAGGTATGCTATGTGATCATCAAGACTCGCATTTGGTTTTCTAAGATGAAAATGAGATAGCCCAGCTTCAAATAGTTGATGCAACATGGCAATCTCGTTTTCACTCGTTTCCTCTGGAGAAATTAGTATAATCATCTATGCAGTTTTTACCACCTCAACAATTGCACTTTTCTCTAGCACTCCAGATTGTCTCCACACCTGCTTTCCTGCTTTATAAAGGATCATGGTAGGTACTCCTCGCACATTATATTGAGCAGCAAGCGGCTGATTTTTATCTACGTCTATTTTTACAATTTTTACTTGATCACCTAGCTCGTCTTTTACTTGTTCTAGAATAGGCTCCAGTGTTTTACAAGGTCCGCACCATGTTGCATAAAAGTCTACTAAGACAGGAGTTTCAGATTGGATTATATCAAAAAAGGATGATTTCATCGTTGTGTATATTTTAGATTTATTGAAATATAATAAAATACCTCTGTACCACTAATGGCTTTAAGAGATTTATAACCTTAGTCGTTTTTGATGTGTGTTCCTTAATATCTAAACTATCACATTTTTGAACCAGCAAACATCCTCAGAATTACTCTATTCTACAGGTCTAATTTTCAAATACCTCTATTCACATTTTTTAACAATGGACGGTTAAGGTTTATTAATTGCCTTTACAAAAAGGTAGTTTCAAATTATCTTTAAGTAAACATTTAAAAAATATAGTCATGAGTAATACAACACCTAATCCAGAGAAAACTAGTAAGAAAGAACAAGCGATTAATCTTGAAGCCACTCACGGCAAAGAGATTAATAATCAGGTAAAAGATAAAAAAGAGTTTACCCAGCCACGAGATAATTTAAAAAGTTAATCACTCACTATATATAAAAAACCCCGAAGAAATAATCTTCGGGGTTTTTTATGTTATAATAGTGCGTTGTCCTTTACGCTCTGTACAACTTCAGGATTAAGAAGTGTACTTATATCGCCTAGATTGTCTCCTTCTCCAGAGGCAATCTTGCGTAGTATACGTCGCATGATTTTACCAGATCGTGTTTTAGGTAATCCATTTGTAAATTGGATTTTATCTAACTTAGCAATCGGGCCTATTTTTTCTGTAATAAGTTGATTAATTTCTTTGCGTAAATTATCATGATCACGTCCTTCTCCAGTCTCCTTTAACGTTACATAACCATACAAAGCATTTCCTTTAATAGTATGAGGAAAACCTACAATTGCACTTTCGGCAACAGCTGGATGTTCATTAATAGCGTCTTCTATAGGCGCTGTACCTAGGTTGTGCCCAGAAACGATAATGACATCATCTACACGTCCCGTGATTCTATAATAACCTGTAGCATCTCTCAAAGCGCCATCTCCAGTAAAATACATATTATCAAATGCCGAAAAATACGTGTCTTTATATCTTTTGTGATCTCCCCATATCGTTCTAGCTATACTAGGCCATGGAAATTTAATGCACAATCTTCCTTCTACTTGGTTTCCTTTTATTTCTTTGCCTTGTTCATCCATTAAGCAGGGTTGTATCCCTGGTAAAGGCAAAGTTGCAAATGTGGGAATTGTAGGAGTAGCAAATGGGATAGGACTTATCATAATCCCACCGTTTTCCGTTTGAAACCAGCTATCAACAATTGGACATTTTTTCTTTCCTATATTATCATTATACCAGTGCCAGGCTTCCTCATTTATGGGCTCGCCTACGGTTCCTAAAACCTTGAGGGATGATAAATCATACTTCTCCACATAACTCAAGTTCTCCTTTGCAAGTGCTCTTATCGCCGTGGGTGCTGTATAAAATTGGTTTACTTGATGTTTATCTATTATTTCCCAAAAGCGTCCCCAGTCTGGAAAACTTGGAACTCCCTCATAAAGTACAGAGGTAGCACCATTTGCAAGCGGTCCGTAAACAATATAACTGTGCCCAGTAATCCATCCTATATCTGCACTACACCAGTACACATCATCCTCTCTATATTGGAATACATTTTTAAATGTATATGCACTATACACCATATATCCAGCGGTAGTGTGCAACATTCCCTTAGGTTGCCCTGTAGAGCCAGAAGTGTATAATATAAAAAGATAATCCTCTGCTTCCATAGTTTCGGCAGGGCATTCTGTTGATGCCTCCTTTAACAGTGGTGCTACCCACTCATCACGCCCCTCTTTCATTACTACATCACCACCAGTGCGCTTTACAACAAGTACGCTCTCAACAGATGGAGTATTTTCTAATGCATCATCTACAATACTTTTAAGGTCAATTGTTTTATTACCACGATAGGAGCCATCGCTCGTAATAACCATCTTACAGCTTGCATCATTAATACGAGTACTCAATGCTGTACTAGAAAAACCCGCAAATACTACCGAATGTACCGCTCCTATACGCGCACATGCAAGCATAGATACCGCAAGTTCTGGTATCATGGGTACATAAATACACACACGATCACCGCGCGTCACCCCCTTAGCCTTAAGGACATTTGCAAACTTGCACACGCGCTCATGCAGGTCTTTATAAGTAATATGTTCGGCAGGATCTTCAGGGTTATTGGGCTCAAAGAGCAATGCAGTTTTATTACCACGAGTGTAAAGATGTCTATCGAGACAATTTTCTGTAATATTTAATTGGGCTCCATCAAACCACTTTACTTCTGGCTTTTTAAAATCCCATTCTAATACGGTATCCCAGCGCTTTCGCCAGACAAAATTTTCTTCGGCAATTTCTTCCCAGAACTGCTCAGGCTTATCTACAGACTTTTGGTAGACTTGAAAATACTCTTGTAGACCTTTTATGTGGTAATTACTCATTATGTATCTATTTGATTGATAAAAGATATAGAGTATGACGCTAATAATGAAAACATTTAACGCTTTCGCGAAAGCGCACCAAAGACAACACCCACCACAATCTGCTTTAAATATAAAATTTTAACTAGTTAAGCTATAAATGTGCAACAGAGAGCCTTCTTATAACATTAAAATTATTCATTACTGATAATTAGCGGCTTACAAAAAATTTAAAATCAATCTTGAAAAATAAAAAAACTCATCAAACACCTCAAATAATCGACGAAAAGCAGTATTTTTTAGATTAAAAGAATATTATTAGTTAATTAAACACATTTTCTGATGTAACAACTGCTCTAGGGACAATTGCTTAAATTTTAATTCCCAAATCAATATTTATGACTAGACTAACCATACTACTGCTAGTTGTTTTAAGTACTGTATACTCTTTTAAATCCTACAGTCAAGAGACAATCTCTCAAGAAGAAATCTTATTAATAAAAGAAAAGCAATTCACTGTCGCAGAGATAGACTCTCTGATGCCCGCCATACTTGCCTTATTTAATGAGTCTAGTTATGAAAAAGTTATTGAGGTTGTACCACACCTTCTAGATAACGCTAAGAGAGTCAAATCACCTATTACTACATCTCGTTTAAGAAGTATTCTAGGAAATGCATTTATACAAGTAGACAATTTTCAGGGTGCAGAAGATCTTTTTAATAACGCCATTAAAGAAAATAAAAAGTCTAATGACACCTTTAATCTTGCTAGAAATCTTACTAATCTGGGAAATACTTTTTTTGAAGAAGATCCAGACAAGGCCATCACTTATTTTGAAGAAGCACTCGCCATAAGCCCAGAAATTGAAAATAGTATCCTAGTTGATTTTATATCGAATAACAACCTAGCTGAGTTATATGTAATAAAGAAGCAGCCAAATGAGGCGCAACACTATCTAAATCAAGCAAAGGAATTACTAACGAAAGATGATTTTAATGGAAGGAAAAACAACTTTGAAGGAACCGTCTATCACGTTCAAAGTTCTATCTATCTATTACAAAACAGACCTAAAGAGGCGATTGAAGCAATTAATTACTCCATGGAGGTAGCTGGTGATGAACAAGATGACAACTACAAGATTGATAATTATAAAAACCTAATGAAGGCCTATGAAAGCATAGGCAACTACGAGCAAGTAAATAGCATACGTAAAACCTATGATGTACTCGTCGAAAAGAGATACGAAGCAAACAAAATAAAGCAGCAAAAAAATGCCACCTCTCGCTTTAACCTCAATAAATTTAAACAAGAACTACGAGCCTCAAAATTAGAAAATGAGCTCACGCTTCAAAAGGCTGGTGAAAACAAATTACTTTTAAGAACTTCACTCGCACTAGCAGCCATCCTGCTCTTATTTATTGGGACTTTATTACATGGTAGAAAGAAGCGAAAAAGGCTCCTTGATAATTTAAAATCAAAAAACAAACAATATCTTCAAGCCAAAAAGAAATCTCAAAAACTAGCTAGAAGTAATACTAAATTTCTTTCTACAGTAAGCCATGAGTTAAGAACTCCGCTTTATGGAATTATAGGACTTTCTTCTGTGTTTCTTGAAGATCCAGCGCTCAAAAACCATACAGAAGATTTAAAATCTTTAAAATTCTCTGCCGACTATCTACTGGCACTTGTAAATGATATATTAAGCTTAAATAAGTTTGACTCAAAAGAAGGCGAGCGTATCCAGAAGACTAACTTTAGACTACATAAATTAATACCTCACATTGTACAAACCCTTGAGTTCATAAACAAGAAAAATAATAACACTACAAAGGTGATTATTGATCCTAATATACCAGACACCTTACTAGGCGATAAGACTAAAATCTCTCAAGTCCTCATGAACTTATCGAGTAACGCAAGTAAGTTTACCGAGGATGGCACAATCACCATAAAGGCCACACTCCAAGAAAAGAATAAAGATGTAAACACCATACTCTTTAGTATAGCAGACACAGGACAAGGCATTGCCAAAGAAGAACAGGCAAAAATCTTTACTGAATTTGCTCAAGTAGGAGCTATGTCAAACCATCAAGGTACAGGCTTAGGTCTTCCCATTGTCAAGAAGATTTTGCACATTCTTGGTAGTAAATTATCCCTAGTAAGCAGGCCAAATAAAGGATCTACGTTTTCATTTACAATTGATCTAGAAACTGGATCCGACTCCTACCTAGAAGTCCAATCAGATATCTCAAGCTATGAACGTCTCAAAGGTAAAAAAGTACTTATAGTAGACGACAATAGCATTAACCAACTAGTAACTAAAAAGGTACTTGAACAATACGGTATAAAAAACGAAAGTGCCAGTAATGGACAACAAGCTGTGAGCGCAGTAAAGAATAATGCTTATGATTTCATATTGATGGATATTAACATGCCTATTATGAATGGTATTGACGCAAGTATTGTTATAAGAAAGTTTGACAGTATAACTCCTATCATTGCTCTTACAGCCACAAGCTATAAAGAGGGAGATAAAGAACTAACAAAACACGGCATTAACAATAGCATACTCAAACCCTATAAGACAGAGATTCTTTTAGACATGCTCTTAATGTATAGCTCGACCTAAATGGTCACATATACATTTTACTTGACTTTCTTATTTACTTCTTATCGAAACTGACCTATTTGTGATGAGGGTTATCTTATTCTTTACGCTTTCGCGAAAATAGCTCTTTCAGTTAAGTTTTCTTCTAGCCTGAATGTTGTGAAAATAGGGTGTTTTTTAATATCTAATCCTCTGAAAGATTTTAAAAATCTTCAAGTTTTTAAGAATATCCAAGTCTCTTCTTCACTCCACACCAAGTAATTAACCTCTACTCTTCTAAAAATTCTCTAAAACAAGGAGTTCTAACTCAATAGACACCAAAAATCACAACACACTTTAAATCAATAAATTAAAACATTTTTAAACGTTTACAAATACTTACAAACGACTATAAACGTAAGTAAACGTTTAAAAGTCGGCTAGGGATTGTGAGCTGTCGCATATTTGCAGTGTTCTTATTTACAAGTGGTTATTATAATTCACTTACTAAGAACAAATGATTTTTTCGAGAAGGGCTCGAGAAAGAAATATAACTCAATTTGGTAGGCTTAACCTACTCAAGAAAAACACATTATTATGAACGCATTACGCAACAAAGTACAGTTAATTGGAAGATTAGGTCAAGAACCAGAAATCACAACATTTCCAGATGGAAATAAAATTGCCAAATTCTCCATGGCGACAGATGATTCTTACAAAGACAAAAATGGTCAGAAAATAGAACGTGCATACTGGCACAACATCGTAGTACGCGGCGGCCTTGTCAAAGTGGTAGAAAGCTACATCCAGAAGGGACAAGAAATCGCAATAGAAGGAAAACTTACTAATCGTTCTTGGGAAGATAAAGATGGTGTAAAAAGATATATGACAGAGATTGTTTGTAACGAGTTATTAATGCTTAGTAAAAACAATTAATATTACATTTTTAATAATAAAGGCGCCCTCACAAGCGCCTTTTCTTATTTTATTTGCTCTAGGATAACAATATCGCAATTACGTATATTTATATCTTAAAATACAAGCGATGAGCAACACCTATAAAACCACCGTAAACGAGGAGCATGAATTCGAGATTTCTCGTGATCAGCTATCTCAGTTAGACGCGGTACATACCTCTCAGAATTCTTACCATATTCTAGAGGATAATTCTTCTTTTAAAGCAACAGTAGTCTCCTCAGATTTTAGCAAAAAGACGTACAACATTCAGGTAAATAGCAACAACTATGAAGTTGTAATTAAGGATGAGGTTGACATTCTTATTAAGGAAATGGGCTTCACAGTAGGAGCTTCAAAGCAACTTAATAATCTTATTTCTCCTATGCCAGGTCTTATTATTGATGTGCAGGTCTCTGCTGGTCAAGAAGTAAAAGAAGGTGACACGCTGGTGATTCTAAGTGCCATGAAAATGGAAAACAGCTTTGTATCCCATACAGACGGAGTTATCAAGGCCGTGCACGTTGTAAAAGATGACGCGGTAGATAAAGGGCAATTACTTGTAGAATTTGAAGAAGAAAAATAGATGAAAACTATAAAGAAAATATTGATTGCAAACCGTGGTGAGATAGCTATCAGGGTAATTCGCACGGCTAAGAAAATGGGTATTAAAACAGTAGCCATTTACTCTACTGTAGACCGTAATGCACCACACGTGCGCTATGCAGACGAGGCCGTTTGCGTGGGTAATGCACCTTCATCGGAGTCGTATTTACTAGGTGATAAAATTATTAAAGTTGCTCAAGAACTTAACGTAGATGCAATCCACCCTGGCTACGGATTTTTAAGTGAGAATTCCGCTTTCGCGAAAGCGGTAACAGAAGCACAAATGATCTTCATAGGCCCAGAGGCACACGCAATAGAAATTATGGGAAGTAAGCTCGCAGCCAAAGAAGCTGTAAAAGCATATGATATCCCTATGGTACCAGGTATTGATGAAGCTATCACAGATGTAGAGAAAGCAAAAGCAATCGCCGCCGAAATAGGATACCCCATTCTCATAAAAGCTTCTGCCGGAGGTGGCGGAAAAGGGATGCGCGTGGTAGAAAAAGACAGCGAACTAGCATCACAAATGAGTACTGCTATTAGTGAAGCGACTGCAGCCTTTGGCGATGGATCTGTTTTCATAGAAAAATATGTTGCATCACCTAGACACATTGAGATACAAGTGATGGCAGATAATCACGGTAATGTGATTCACTTGTTTGAACGTGAATGTAGCATCCAGCGTCGTCACCAGAAAGTAGTAGAGGAAGCTCCGTCTGTAGTCCTTACTCCGCAACTTCGAGAAGAAATGGGGCAAGCTGCAATAAAGGTGGCAAAAGCATGTAACTATCGCGGCGCAGGTACCGTAGAGTTCTTGCTAGACGATCAACATAATTTCTATTTCTTAGAAATGAATACTCGATTACAAGTAGAACACCCAGTAACTGAACTTATCTCAGGTACAGATCTTGTAGAATTACAGATACGCGTTGCTCGTGGTGAGCAATTATCTATCGCTCAAGAAGACCTCAGCATAAAAGGACATGCGCTAGAATTACGCGTGTATGCAGAAGATCCTCTCAATGACTTCTTACCTAGTGTAGGAAATCTATCTACTTACATACTACCAGAAGGAGAAGGTATACGTGTAGATAATGGATTTGAACAAGGAATGGATATTCCTATCTATTACGACCCGATGCTTTCTAAGCTTATTGTTTATGCACCTACGCGTGAAGAGGCAATAGAATTATTATCTAAAGCCATAGATGATTATAAAATAGAAGGTGTGCAAACTACACTTCCTTTTGGAAAATTTGTTTGCGAGCATGATGCCTTCCGCTCTGGAAATTTTGATACGCATTTTGTAAAAAATTATTATTCTCCAGAAGCTTTAAAAGAAGGCTTTAAGGAAGAAGCACGTATTGCTGCTCTTATTGCTCTCAAACAACATATTAAAGAACAAAATATCTTACGCCTACCAACTGTATAACCTATGGATGCTAATATAAAAACGCTTAACGAAAAAATTGAACTCGCTCACTTAGGTGGCGGTCAGAAACGTATAGACAAGCAGCATGAAAAAAAGAAACTTACTGCTAGAGAACGCATACACTACTTACTAGACGATGGCTCTTTTGAAGAAATAGGTATTCTTGTTACACACCGTACTACAGATTTTGGTATGGAAAAAGAAATCTATTATGGAGATGGTGTAGTTACTGGTTATGGTACTGTAAACGGTCGTTTGATTTATTTATTTGCACAAGATTTTACGGTTTTTGGAGGAGCACTCTCTGAGACACACGCCGAGAAGATTTGTAAAGTAATGGATCTCGCTATGAAAACCGGAGCTCCATTAATAGGGCTTAATGATTCTGGTGGGGCACGTATACAAGAAGGTGTACGCTCACTAGGAGGTTATGCAGATATCTTTTACCGCAATGTACAGGCATCTGGTGTAATCCCGCAAATCTCGGCTATTATGGGACCTTGTGCGGGTGGAGCAGTATACTCTCCAGCAATGACAGACTTTACTATGATGGTAGAGAACACCAGCTACATGTTTGTAACGGGACCAAATGTTGTAAAAACGGTCACTAATGAAGAAGTAACCTCAGAAGAACTAGGTGGCGCAAGTACGCACAGCTCAAAATCTGGTGTGGCACATATCACCTCTTCAAACGACGCACAATGTCTTGAAGATCTTAAATCTTTATTGAGCTACTTGCCGCAAAATAATACGGAGACACCTAAAAATTTACCGTTTACACTTAAGGATGAAGTGCGTGACCAACTTGCAACCATTATCCCAGATAGTGCAAACAAGCCTTATGATATGCACGAGGTCATTACGGGTATCATAGATGAAGATTCTTTTTATGAAATTCATAAAGATTATGCTGAGAATATCATTGTAGGTTTTGCTCGTTTAGGAGGTCGTAGTGTGGGTATAGTTGCAAATCAGCCTATGTTTCTTGCAGGAGTGCTAGATGTAGATAGCTCAAAGAAAGCTGCTCGTTTTACAAGATTCTGTGACTGTTTCAATATTCCGTTGCTCGTTCTTGTAGATGTTCCAGGTTTTCTTCCAGGTACAGATCAAGAGTGGAATGGTATTATCACAAACGGAGCAAAGTTATTATATGCCCTTAGTGAGGCAACCGTACCAAGAGTGACCGTAATCACCAGAAAAGCATATGGTGGCGCTTATGATGTGATGAACTCTAAGCACATAGGAGCAGATCTTAACTATGCATGGCCTAGTGCTGAGATTGCAGTAATGGGAGCAAAAGGAGCCAGCGAGATTATATTTAGAAAAGAAATAAGCGCAGCAGATAATCCTGAAGAAAAACTACTTGAAAAAGAAAGTGAGTATGCAGAGAAGTTTGCAAATCCTTATCGCGCCGCACAACGTGGATTTATAGATGAAGTGATTATGCCACAAGATACTAGACGCAAGCTTATAAAAGCATTTAGCATGCTAGAAAACAAGAAGGTCGAGCTCCCTAAAAAGAAACACGGTAACATTCCTTTATAGCGTCATATCTAAGAAAAATAAATACACCATTGCTGTATAAAGAGGCGCTCATAAGAGCGCCTCTTTTAATTGGTATTAATAACTTTGTAAGATGGTTGCAACACAAGAATTACACTCCCTTTTAAAAACTCATTTTGGCTACGATAATTTCCGCCCTAACCAGCAAGAAATTATAGAATCTGTGTGCCGTGGAGATGACGCACTTGTCATAATGCCCACGGGTGGTGGTAAATCCATGTGTTTTCAATTGCCAGCACTCGCACTAGATGGGGTTGCTCTTGTAATCTCTCCACTCATTGCCCTAATGAAAGATCAGGTTGATGCGCTACGTGCAAATGGTATAAAAGCAGCCTACTACAATAGCACACAACCACTTGAAGAAACTCAGCAAGTATTAGCCGATTTACAAAGCGGCGCGATAGACCTCATTTATGTTGCTCCTGAGAGCTTACAAATGTTAGACGGAGCACTTAATGCCGCAACCATTTCATTAATCGCCATAGATGAAGCACACTGTATCTCATCATGGGGTCACGATTTTAGACCTGCTTACACACAACTAGGCTATTTAAAAAGACGTTTCCCGAAAGCGCCACTTATTGCCCTTACCGCAACTGCAGACAGATCAACACAAGATGATATTGCAGATCAATTAGGAATAAGCAATGCAAAAAAGTACGTCTCTTCTTTTGATAGACCTAACCTCTATCTCGATGTGAGACCTGGTCAAAAACGTAATGATCAGATTCTTGATTTCCTTGAAGAGCACCCTGGAGAAAGTGGTATCATTTACTGTCTTTCAAGAAAAAGCACAGAGTCCCTGGCTGCCAAACTACAAGCTAACGGTTATAAAGCAGCTGCATACCACGCAGGGATGCACGCAGAGCAACGTTCAAAAGTGCAAGAAGATTTTATAAATGACACAACGCCTATCATCTGTGCTACCATCGCCTTTGGAATGGGAATAGACAAGAGTAACGTACGATGGGTGATTCACTATAACATGCCTAAAAATCTTGAAGGTTATTATCAAGAAATAGGTCGTGCTGGACGTGATGGTTTACCTGCTCACACCTTGCTTTTTTATAGTTATGCAGATACCTTGCAGCTAAGACAGTTTATAGACGGAGCAAAAAATGCCGACTACCAAATGGCAAAGCTCGATCGTATGCAACAGTATGCAGAAGCGCTGAGTTGTAGACGTAAAGTGCTCATCAACTACTTTGGCGAGTTTCTCTCTGAGGATTGCGGAAACTGTGACATTTGTAATAGTCCGCCGGCTTATTTTGACGGTACTGTACTTGCTCAAAAAGTACTTTCAGGCGTTGCTCGTATGCAACAAAAAGAAGCGATGGGTACCGTGATTGACGTTTTAAGAGGTTCGCAAAACGCTCAAGTATATGACAAAGGCTATCAAGAAATAAAAACATACGGAGCTGCAAAAGATGTTCCATGGAGAGATCTTCAGCAATATATTGTGCAGCTTATCAATCAGGGATTGTTAGAAATACGCTTTCGCGAAAGCGGAAGATTACTACTCACCCCACTTGCTAAAGAAGTTTTATACGACGGAAAAAATATACAACTTGCTAAACTCACCAAGGTTAAAACCGAACCTGTTACCAAAGAACGCAAACCTAAAAAACCAAAAGGAACGCTCTTTGAAAAATTACGCGAACTACGCTCAGAGCTTGCTAGAGATGCAAATGTGGCTGCATATATTGTATTCTCAGATGCTTCCCTTAAGGATATGGAGGATCAAGAACCTGTAACTCAAAAGCAGTTTTTAGACATTCAGGGTGTAGGACAAGCCAAAATGGAAAAATATGGCGCAGATTTTATTAAGGTCATTAAAGAGCATGTCCAAAAACCAAAGCCTAAAAGCGGTAGTAAAACGTATCTAGAGACTAAAAAACTCATACAGCAAGGCCTATCTCTAGAAGAAATTGCAGAGACCCGAAAACTCACTATAGGCTCTGTGTACAATCACTTGATGAAGTTGCATGATGAAGGTATGGAGGTAGATTTTTACCAGTTTATACAGCCCGTAGAAGTAAAACAAGTACACGACGCCATTTTAAAAGTGGAAGATGCAGATAAGCTCAAATCTTTCTACGAATACTTTAAGGAAGAGATGCCATATTGGAAAATAAGACTTGCCTTATATTTAAAAGGTAAGTAGTTTTCTTTTTTGCCTATTTTTAAGGCTATGAAAGAATTTACGCTTTCGCGAAAAATAGGCTTTATCACCGGCCCTTTGCTATGTATTTTATTACTCGCAGCACCCGTTGAGCTCATAAATCCAGCGATAGACAAGGTGATTGCTGTCGCTTTGTGGATGATTATCTGGTGGGTTACAGAAGCTGTTTCCATCTCTGTTACGGCACTTATTCCGCTTGCTCTATTTCCCTTACTCGGTATTGGAGACATAAAGGAAGTCGCCAGTAACTATGCAAATCCTATTGTGTATCTATTTTTTGGAGGATTTGTAATCGCGCTAGCGCTAGAAAAAGTTAACCTGCACAAACGGATAGCCCTCTCTATTCTTAAAATTACAGGCACAAAGGCAAACGGAATCATACTAGGCTTTATGATTGCCACTGGTTTAATGAGCATGTGGATTTCAAACACAGCAAGTACTGTGGTGATGCTCCCAATCGCCGTTTCTGTCATTCAACTTCTAATAGATGACGAAGATGGTTTTACAAAAAACGACCGCAACTTTGCTCTAAGCATTATGCTAGGTATCGCCTTTGGCGCAAACATAGGAGGAATGGCAACCTTAATAGGCACACCGCCTAATTCTGTAATGCTTGCATTCCTTAATGAGAGTTATAATATAGACATAGGCTTTTTCCAGTGGATGAAAATGGGAGTTCCATTCTCCATCATACTTATGATCATCACATATTTTATGATTACAAGAGTCTTCTACAAGAATAACCTAGGCACCATTGGAAAGTCTGGAAATATCATACAGACCGAGTTAGATAAACTTGGTCCTATTTCAAAAGGTGAGAAAGTAGTCTTAGCCATATTCCTCATTACAGCAATCTCGTGGATGCTACGCTCCTATCTCAACCAGCTACTACCAGAAATCACACTTACAGACACAACCATCTCTGTGATTGCGGCGCTGTTGATGTTTATAGTACCTATTGATTATAAAAAAGGTTCTTTTCCGCTCAATTGGGAAGATACTTCTCGATTACCTTGGGGAATTTTAATCCTCTTTGGCGGCGGTCTCGCACTTGCCTCTGGACTAGCACAATCTGGTTTTATAGATATGATAGGTTCATACATATCACAGCAGGAAGACTGGAGTATGTGGGTGGTGACTGCCGTGCTTATTTTCTTAATGCTCTTTATGACCGAGTTGATGAGTAATGTAGCACTAGTTACTATTTTGATTCCGCTAGTGGTAGGTATTGCGATAGGGATGGATGTGCCCATTTTACAAATGGTGATTCCAGTGACCCTTGCTTCTAGTTGTGCATTTATGCTACCTATGGCAACACCACCTAACGCCATTGTTTTTGCAAGTGGTCACGTACGCGTAGACCAGATGGCGCGTGTGGGTGTGGTTTTAAATTTAATTTCGGTGGGATTATTATTTGCGCTGGCTTACTATGTGGTTCCAGTATTATTTTGATTTTTAATCATTAAAGGTATATTTGTAAGAAAAATCATTCTATGAAGTTAAAATTACTCTTTGGTTTATTAATGTTTCAGAGTGTCGTAGCTCAAGCTCAAGAAATTTTTACTGATTCATTTGCGGGGCAGGGAGCTCCATTTTCACTACACACCATAGATGATGAATTATATGTAGGCCTTTTCGACCTAAACGCTAACAATATGGCTTACATTCAAAAGGTGCCGTTTAACGACCCTACTAATAAAACTACAGTAGCTGAAGCCCCGCCTGCAGTTGGTTTTATAAAACTAGCTTATGACGAAGATTCTAACACTCTTATAGGTGGAACAGCTAGTACTTTGTACAAGCTGAATTTAAATGATGCATTACCTGTACAAGGAGAGGCGATTAACAACTCTGCTATAAATACCCAAATGGGTGTAGTATTATCTAACAGTGTACTGTACTTTGTACGAGGTAATACAATTTTAAAATATTCTATAAATGACACTAACTACACAGAGACCATAGTTTTTGAGAATAATAACTCCATAATTATTGGAGAGGTTTTTAATAATGAGCTTTATTTCTTTGAGCACACAGGGACCACAAACAACTTAGCCTTGTATAAAATCAATATTGATGACAGCTCTCCAGATCCTATACTAGTTTCAAATATGGATGGTTATCTTGGATTTGTGCAAGATGTCTACTTAAAAAATAGTTTACTATACGCTACAATTGAACTCTCGGCAAACCATAGTATCATTAAGTTTGATCTAGAGAACGCGCTACCAATTAGTCCCGAATTTCTTTTAACTCCGGACAATGCTCCTTTAGGCATCACTAGCTATGAATCCAATCTATATTATATCACTGGATCACAGAATATTTTCTTAATAGAAGATCCAGAATTATTAAACACAAAAGATTTCAAGAGAGAAAATTCAATTGTTTATCCTAATCCTGTAGTTAACGATAGATTGTATATAAGTTCTGAATCAAGTCATAGGTTTCAGTTAATAGATATCAATGGGAAAATAGTTTTGCAAGGAACTCACAATCGCGAGGCAATTACTTTGCACAATATAAACTCTGGAGTGTACTTTTTGAAACTATTCAATAGAGATGGTGAGGTTCTAGAAACTCAAAAAGTGATAAAAAACTAGCCACTGGGTACTATAGATTTTTGCAAAACCATTTTCTAATTTAAGGGTGTTGTTTTAAAATCACGCTTTCGCGAAAGCGTACTCATATTATAACTCTGTAGGTTGAATACCACTTACACGTATGCCGAGGTCTGTGAGTGTTTTGGTTTTCTTTTCATTACCCGTAATCATCGTAATGGAATTTACTTCTAGATGTTTTAAGATTTTTGCAGCTGCACTAAAATCACGATTATCCTTATGAAAGCCTACAGCCTCGTATGCATCTGCTTGCGCCATTCCTTGCTTTTTGAGAGGTAGTGTATTGAGCAAAGCATAATGACCGTTGCCCTTGCCTTCTTGCTCTAGCCAGATTAGAATACCCTTTCCTGCACGTTCTATAAGTTGCTGAGAAATTTCCATTTGCTCACGACAGTCGCACTCTATACTATTAAAATGATGGGCAAAAATACACGAGGAATGTACTCTACAAAGCACATCTTCCGCTCCGCTCACATCTCCCATCACTAGCGCGTGACACTCCTTGATACCGTCATAAAAAAGAATCTCTTTATAGACACCATATTTGGTTTTAATAGTTCCTTCGGCGAGTTGTACGATCATTGTGTTGCGATATTAGTAGATTTACTTTTTTACCATTGAGATAAACAACTCCTTACCTGCACGAGCAGCTACTGAGTTATAGGAAGTCTCTATTTTTTGAATATCAAAGTGTTTTGAAAACAAGTTTTTATATTCGGTAGTGCTTCCTCCGTATGGCGGTCCTTTTTCGGTGAGAGGAAAGTTAAAAAGTAAGCCTACAAGCTTTCCTTTAGGTTTAAGCAATGTATGCATATGTGAGGCGTAAGCAGGTCTTAATTCTGGCTGTAATGCGCAGAAAAATGTTTGCTCCATGATAACATCAAACTGCCCTTCATATGTAAAAAAATCTTCTTGTATAAGTTGCGAACTAGGAAAATCTGGCACTCGCTGTTTCAAATTTTCTAATGCAAGTTGAGAAAAGTCTACTACATAAACATTCTTAAATCCCTGCTCCCAGAAGTATTGTGCTTCATAGCTATAACCGCCACCAGGGATTAAAATTTTAAGGTCCCTATTTTCTAATTGATTGAGGTAGGCTTTGATAGGTGGAGAGACCTCTTTTAGGTCCCAACCTGTGCTTCCCTCTGCATAGCGATTATTCCAATATGTTGACGTGAGTTCCATCATTTAGGCTTTAGTTTTAAAACAACATCTAGTGCATAGCAATTTAAGTAAATTACGTGTAGCGAGTGATAAATGTAGCATGTGTTACTTGTAGTTACGCTTTCGCGAAAGCGTAAAAAATCACATTACTCAGCTTCAGGATTCATAGGGATAGTAAAATAAAAAGTGCTCCCTTCATTAATTTTTGAAGTCACCCAAATATTTCCTTTATGTATCCCGACAATCTTTTTACAATGCGCAAGTCCTATTCCGGTGCCTTTATATTGATCTGTTGTATGTAATCGCTGAAAGATAGAAAAAATACGTTCCTGATGATCTTTACGAATACCTATTCCGTTGTCTTTAAAAGAGAATTGCCACATCTTCTCATTAGGATTTTCTAGGCTCGCAGTCTTACTCACTTCTATATGTAATGTGGGCGATGTACCTTCTGCACAAAACTTTAAAGCATTTGTAATTAAGTTTTGAAATAATAAGCGTAGTTCAACTTCTGAGCCCATAAGTATGGGAAGCTTAGCATATGTGATAGATGCTTTTTTCCTTTTTATAAGTGCATAGATATCCTTCTCTAAGTCTTCTACCAACTTGTTACAATCTACCTGCTTAAAACTTCTAGTCTTACCTATGCGTGAGTATTCTAGCAACACGTTAATAAGCTTAGCCATCCTCTCACTTGCCTCTTCTATAAATTCAAGACTCTGATTACCTAAATCGTCAAACTGTGCACTATAATCATTCCTTATGAGCCCAATGAAGCTAGATATGGTATTGAGAGGTTCTTGTAAATCATGGCTTGCTATGTAGGCAAACTGCTCGAGGTCTTCATTTTTCTGACTGAGCTCTTCTGCTTGGGCTTGTATTTTTGCATTTTGTAATGCAAGCTGCTTTGCAAGATTACTTTTACTTTGATAATTCTTATAAATTACAAATCCTGCCACCAGAAATAAGAGAGCGATAATACCTAAAAGCCAGTTGATATTCTCTCTAAGAGATAGCTCCACAGACTGCTCATCAAGCACTTTTTTCTGGACACTGAGGTTTAAGTTTTGATTATCAATACTATCTTGATTGCGCTCTATTTCTTCTGCATTTTGAACTAAAATGCGCTGTCTTCTTTCAAGTTCTTCCAGTTGAGATTCATTTTCTACTTCAAGCTCTTTTGCAATTTCTTGCTTTTCTTCTATGGTTTGTTTTTGAATCTCATCCTCATCGAGCAAATCTTGAATGGAGTTATTTTTTAGTTTTACAATCTCTTGAATCGTATCTATAATCTCGTTTTTGTTATTAATCTCTCTTTGGTGAGCTATAATTAAAGAGTCCTTTCTCTTTGCGTTTTGCTTAGCTAGATTAAGTGAGTCTTGTGCTTCTATAAAAAGTGATTGCCACTTTTGTGAAGTTTTAATGGCGTAAAATTTTAAGGAAGGAGCAATAACAAAATCATTACTGCGCAGTAGTTCCTCATTGATTTGATGTCTAAATGTATTTCCAACTCTAACAATATTTATCATCGAGGCATTAAAAGCATAACCCTCAGACATTACTAATATGCCTTTTCCTTCCGAAGACTGAAGAATATAAGGCATCTGGAAATTGTACTTTTTATTGACGTACAATATATCTACATCTGCTATATCTTTTACAGTAAGAAAATTGATGATTTCAACCGGTTTAGACTGTATTTGTCGTTTTTGAGCTATTGACTTGAAGTCAATAATAGTTCTATCTGGGCCTAGTACTCCTATCTTAAAGGTGTCACCAGATTGAGGTGACCAGTTTACTTGCTGTGCAATATTAAAGACGTAGATAGCCCGTTGAACTCTAGAAACTTGTTCAATGCTAGTCTGCGCTTGAATTTGAGTAGAAGACCCAAAGATTATTAAGGCGACCATAATCTTAAGTGCCGTTAATAGTTTGAAGTCTTTCATGAATAATACATCCTTATTATAAGCTTAGAGATAAACTTACAAAGTAGTTTCTACCTTGTACACCAAACTGGCCTACTCGCCTGCTATATGTAAAATTACCATTGCTAGTATTTGATGAATGCGTGTGCTTATCTGGATACACGTTAAAAATATTATTCCCTCCTATAGCAGCACTTACTCGTGAGTGGAACTGATAATGAATAGAGAAATCTGTGAGAACCTTTGCCGAAAACTTTTGATCTCGGGACTCTACATTTCCTGTAAAGTCATTTACAACCCAGTTGTCGCTATTTCCATCATCTGGGTGGAAATATTCTACAGGTCCAAATAAGGTGTTATTGAAGTGAATTTTAAACTTTTCAATATCATAAAAGCTTCTCCAGCTCAATTTATATTTAGGCTGTCCTTTCTCCAGCCTTCCAATTTCTTCTCTACTAAAAATGACTTCTTCTGCTCCCTCAAAAGCAATAGGCACTCTTATATCTTTACCTACAGTCGTGGTATTGACATTAAAACCTAAAGAACTTTCTAGATTACCATTACCTACTTTGTTTTTATAAACTAACGCTAGATCTACACCTTGGGTATCTGTATCTATTGCATTTGTAAAGAACTGAGCTGCTCCAACCCCAAATGGCTCTAGGATTTCTTCATAACCATCAGATATGAGTCCTGAAAGTACAATCCTATCCTTGATTGCTATGTAGTAATAGTCAAGCGCAAGAGAAAAGTTTGCATTAATCTTACTACTTAAACCTAAGCTATAGTGATTAGATAGTTCTGGACTTAGTCTATCTACATTAAAAGCTTGAGCAGCAAGAGCGCTTTCATTATTAAAAGTACCTACCTGTAAGATATTACCATCAATAAACTGCGTGCTTATATTTTGAAAAAACACTTGATGTAGTGATGGCGCTCTAAATCCTGTAGCAATACCACCTCTCAAACTTGTATTATTAGTTACCTTATAACGAGAGGCCACTTTCCAAATCACTTGACTCCCAAAGTCATTATAAAGCTCATTTCTGGCTGCAAGTTGTATGAGCCACTTATCATTAACGTTTGCTTCGATATCTAGGTAAAACGAGCTGTTTGTTCTAAACTTATTAAGTTCATTTTCTGGTTGAATTCCAGGAAATACTTGCGCCCCTGCAATTCTTGGTGCCTCAAGCCCCTCACTATTAGTGAAGACGCTGCCGCCATTAATATACGAAGCCTCTTCTCCAGCACCTATCTGATAGTTCTCTACTCTTAGCTCTGCTCCGAAAGAGAAATTAAGACCTGACCTCCAATCAAAAGATTTTGAAAGATCTAAGTTTGATGTATTCTGACTATATAAAAATCCTCCTGCATAAAAAGTAGTAGGAGACGCAATACCTAAAGACGCATTATTAGAGTTATTAATAGTATAATCAAGAGCATTCATCCCGATAGTATGACTAAAATCTATTCCCCAATTATGCTTACTTCCTCTCAAACCAAGTGTCACAGCGTCATCTTGAATGTCTGTTAGGATCTCTGGAGAAAATCCATTAGGAAACAAATCTGTAATTACACGGTCTTCATCTTTGGGAAATCTATAAAAACCAGCAGATTTTCCTTCTCTATAATTTCGTCCACCGTGCAGGTACACTTGGGCACTGTCTGAAACTTTAATTTCTCCATTAAAGTGAATGGCTAGATTCTGTGTTTCGGCATTACCTACCTGCATTACTTGCCTATCTGAATAACCAGTTTGATCAAAAAAATTATTTTGATCTATGAGCGCATTATCCTCTTCTTCATTATCTACATATACACGTCCCGTGTAATTACCAGCTCTATTAGTGGCTTCTCGTTTTCTATATTCACCTGTAATATTTAAAAATCCTTCCTTGCCTAACTTCATACCAAAATTTGCTCCTGCAAATTGTGTTAGACCATCACCCTCTTCATTAATTTTTAATAAATTATTTAAGGTAACAGCGTTAGTTTGTTTTTTTAGAATGATGTTGATAACCCCTGCAATCGCATCAGATCCATATTGAGAAGTTGCGCCATCTCTTAGTATCTCAATACGTTCTATAGCACTTATGGGGATAGCATTAAAATCTGTACCTACGGCACCCCTACCTATCGTACCATTCACATTGAGTAAGGAGCTATTGTGCCTTCTTTTTCCATTGATAAGCACAAGAACTTGATCTGTACCTAATCCTCGTAGTGTTGCTGGATCTATATGATCCGTACCATCAGAAATTGTTTGTCTAGTCGAATAAAATGAGGGTGAGAGGTAATGTAATATTTGGCTTAACTCTATTTGAGAAGAGTTTGTAATTTGTTGTGGTGATATGATATCCACAGAAGCCGTGTTCTGAAATGAGGAAACAGGATCAGATCTTGTACCCAATGATATAGGCTCATCTACAGAGAAACCTGTCTCTAATTTGAAATTTACTTTTTGTGTTTCACCAGCTTTTACTACAACTGTTTTATAAAGTACATTATACATTACAAAACTTGCAGATAATACATACTCTCCTTCATCTACTTGAAAAGAAAAAGCTCCATTAATATCTGTTTGTGTAGTCTTATTGTAACCTTCTATACTTATGGTAGTACCTGGTAATATTCCAAAATTATCTGTAACCACTCCTTCTATCGTAGCTCTAGATTGAGCAAAACTAAGAGAAGATATTATGCACGCAATAAATAACGTAATCTTTGATAAAAAAGACATTAACTGGGGGTAATTTATGGTCTTAGCTCAACGGCTAATGTATTATTGATTATTTCTGTTAGTACAGTGTTAGAAAGCATCTTTTCTCTTATTCCTTTAACGCAATCATATGTATTCAATCTATCTTGATTTTCTGGTGAAGGCAGAGTCCCTAAAAGCATTACAATTTGACTATTTCTAAGCTTTCTGAGGTGATATTTATCAAGAAAGTCCCATCCATTCATCACAGGCATATTAAGATCTAAGAAGATAATATCAGGATTAAATCCTGCATCTAATACCTTAATTGCCTCTTCTCCATTAACAGCTACCAGAATTTCAGAAAAAAGCGAAGACCTCTCTAAAATTATTTTATTAAAGAAAGTTATTGGTTTGCTATCGTCTATTATTAAGGCTTTATAAGTCAAGCTAGTGAATTATTCTGAGTACAATTAGACAATACATTGTTATATACTTTCAATACATTATCTAGTATGTCGAAGGATAGTGGTTTATTAATAAAGTCAATAACCTTATAATTTTGAATTGTTTTATTTACGTGCTCTGGGTTTGAGGAACTAGAGAGAATAATTACTTTAATATCTTTTCTGAAATCTGAGCACATCTTCTCGTATTCATCTAAGAATTCCCAGCCATTCATAGCTGGCATATTTATGTCTAAAAAAATAAGATCTGGTTTAGGCGCTTCTCCTGATTTTACCTGAGATAAAAATGCAAGACCTTCGTGTCCGCTTTGAACAGTCTTAATGTGTTCAAAGGAGTTGTGCTTAATAACGACGTGCTGATTAAAAAAATTTACGGCTTTATCGTCGTCTATAAGGAGGACTTTCATCATGTTATTGCTAGGGAGTATTTGAATTGCTCACAAATAACAAAAAGTTGAGCATTCATTTTAGCCAATCAAGAAAAATTTTTATTTATTCGACCAAATATCATATTTAAACGGCTAAATACCTAATCAAATAGCATTGTTTGCACCAACTATTAATAAAAGTTAATAAAATGAGCCATTTCCACACTTATTTACTCTTAATGTAGAGCCTTCTCATTTTTTTCATCTATCCAATCTTGTCCTTTTCGACGTCTCATGAAGTTGTCATAATGTCTCATGTAAAAGACATTGTACAAGGCTTTCCTAAGGTTAGAAAAATTTCGCGGAAGCGATCTTAAACTCATACTAAAACCAGGCGTTTCATACTTCATATAATGCCAGTATCCTTCTGGCATATACAAGGTCTCACCATGGTTGAGATGGCAAATAAATCCTTTAGCTTCCTTAAGCTTAGGGAACTTATCATAATCTGGATTATCAAAATTGATATCCTCTCTTGTAATTAGAGAATAAGGTACTTTGTAAAGGTTAGGCGTTTCACTAGGAGGGAATAACACACATTGCTTTCTACCTTCAAAATGAAAATGTAAAATATTTGCCCAGTCTATATCATGGTGCATAAACACCTTACTTCCCTCGCCCCCAAAAAAGAGC
The DNA here is from genome assembly GCF_045063975.1 of Dokdonia sp. Asnod3-C12. Lineage (NCBI taxonomy): Bacteria > Pseudomonadati > Bacteroidota > Flavobacteriia > Flavobacteriales > Flavobacteriaceae > Dokdonia > Dokdonia sp. Asnod3-C12. The sequence continues at coordinate 1,810,734 of NZ_JBEFNY010000003.1, read as the reverse complement.
ATAGGTATCTGCTTGAGTAATCTCAAACCTATTTTAGGAAATTTAAAATCGTTTTTAAGAGAAGGGACCTCCTTCATGAGGTTATACAAGAAGATGCGATAATTAGTAGGTCCTTTTTTAAGTAAATCTATATAATCGCTCATACTCATTGTAGCATGAGCTTGGTTAAAGCCTTCATCATGCTTTACAGGTCTATCATCATAAAGAGGTACTTCTTTATCACCAGCTACCTCCTTGATGTAAGAAAGACGCCATTTATCATAAGCATCCCAGTCATCTACTAGATGCTCGATCACTACAGGTTTTTGGGGCTTCACGTAATCCCTTACAAACTCCTTCTTAGTTATAGAATGTACTCTGGGAATGGATTGTAACTGCATAATAAATAGAATTAATTAACCTAAATAATTAAATACCTAAAAGCACTAACTCCCTGATGGGAGTTAGTGCTTAGTATAAAACTATTTTATATACCTACGATATTTACAAACCAGCAGTTCTCCTTATTTTAAAGATTTTCCTGCAAGCTTTGCTTCTTCGTTTCTATCGATTTTGTGTCCAGGTCTTGACCATTTTGGCTTTTCACCTAATGACTCAAACTTTGAATCCACGGCTTCGACAGATGCTGGCTGCGCCTTTTTTACAAATGGTTTTTGTGGAGTAAGACCTAGTAAGTCAAACATCTTCATATCCTCATTTACATCTGGATTAGGTGTAGTAAGAAGTTTATCTCCAGCAAAAATAGAATTTGCACCAGCAAAAAAGCACATTGCTTGCCCTTCTCTACTCATATCTGTTCTACCTGCAGATAGTCTCACTTGTGTTTGTGGCAGTACAATTCTCGTAGTTGCTACCATACGTATCATCTCCCAGATAGAGATAGGATCTAAATCCTCCATTGGAGTTCCAGGTACTGCTACAAGTGCATTTATAGGTGTAGATTCTGGCTGCGGATCAAGTTTTGCAAGCGCCACGAGCATTCCTGCTCTATCTTCTATTGCCTCACCCATTCCTATAATTCCACCAGAACATACCGTAACATTTGTTTTACGTACGTTTGAGATGGTATCAAGACGATCCTCAAAAGCTCTTGTAGAAATTACATCTTTGTAGTAATCTTCTGAGGTATCTAAGTTGTGGTTGTATGCGTATAATCCTGCTTCTGCAAGACGTTCTGCTTGATTCTCGGTTACCATACCTAGCGTACAGCATACTTCCATATCAAGCTTATTAATCGTGCGCACCATTTCTAGCACGTTGTCAAATTCTGGTCCATCTTTTACATTACGCCATGCCGCTCCCATGCATACACGAGAACTTCCAGACGACTTTGCTCTTAATGCCTGAGCTTTAACTTGCTGTACAGACATTAAATCATTTCCTTCTATATCTGTGTGATATCTCGCAGCTTGCGGGCAATACCCACAATCTTCTGGACATCCACCAGTTTTAATAGAAAGTAACGTAGAAACTTGTACTGTATTAGGATCGTGATGCTCGCGATGTGTAGTTGCAGCTTCATATAAAAGCTCCATCATCGGTTTATTATAAATAGCGAGTATTTCCTCTTTGGTCCAGTTGTGTCTTATTTCTGTCATAACGTAAAAATATGAAATAGTCTTAAGCAAGTAAACGGCTATCGCTTGATTTTTTTTGAGATTTTAATAACCCTTGCTTGTGTAATATAAGATATGGTGGTTCTAATTACGCTTTCGCGAAAAAGTACGCACCATTCACCTAAGCTCTCTCCACAATAATACTTACCGCATTTCCTCCGAAACCAACAGCATTCACAAGTATCTTTTTCAGTTCGCTATCCTTAGATTTATCTTTAAGATATGGAACTCCTATAAAACGTTGTTCTTGTAACATTTTTACAGCAAGCTCAAGGCTTAATAGTCCACTAGCTCCAAAGGTGTGTCCTATTTTCCATTTATTGGTAGTAAGCATAGGCACCTCTTCTCCAAAAACTTTCTTTATTGCTGCCATCTCAGAGGTATCTCCCTTAAGAGTACCTGGAGCGTGCATTACAATTGCATCTATTTCTGAAAGATCAGTCCCATCAAGTGCCATTGCAATTGATTTCTGGAAACACTCACCTTCACTAGAAATAGAAACTGCATGTTCTAGCTTTTCTGTAGCATAACCTACGCTAGTCACGTATGCCAGTGCATTTTTCTTCTTGCCCAGTTCTAGACAAGCCATTGCTGCACCTTCGCCTAAAACCATTGTATTATTTTTCTTAAAAAGATTGAGTGCCATACTTGGATATGCACTTGTTCCCTCTTCTGTAGGTGTAAGTTTCATTGCTCTTATTTGAGCAATTGTAAATGGCGTAAGCGCTGCCTCAGAACCTCCTACTAAAAACTTTTTGGCCATTCCAGATTGTAACCAAGCTACACCATTAAGTAATGCGTGTAATGCAGTACTACATGTAATAGAGTGAGAAATATCTGGACCGTTAGATTTTAGATCATTTGCTAGCCATGAAGATATATTACCTAATGTAGTAGATGGAGATGCTTGTGTAGGTACAATATTACGTTCCTTATAAGTCTCAAAAAACTTTTCAAAAAGCTGCGTTGCTCCTCTTGATGACCCTACATTAATTCCAAAATCGCCGTCTTTCCATCCTGCTTGTGTTACAGCTATTCTTCCTGCATATATAGCATAAAGAACAGATGGATCTATGCGTAAATAGTTTTTATCTTCTCGACGTATAGCCTGAATGGCTTTTTGGCCTTCTGGTGTTAACCTTGCCGTAAATGCTTCTAGATCTTCTTCCCAAGCAATTTTTGTAGTTGTTTCTTGGTATGCGTTCCACTGCTCTTCAGCATTTGAACCTAATGGAGAGATAGAACCTAGACCGGTAATGGCTATGGGAGTTTTCAAAGTATAATTTAATTTTAGTTTGCGTACACAAAAGTACAATTTCGCGTAAGCGTACCCCATCAATTTGCAAGTTTTCTTGAAAAGTTCTGTAACTTTTACAGCCAAAACGGTACCTATCTAAAAATCAATCACAATGGATAATCAAAACGAACTTATAGAACGCCCTAGCTGGTGGAAACGCAATTGGAAGTGGGCAGTGCCCGCAGGAGGATGCCTTACCATAATCATTATCGCAGTCGTTTTGATAGTGGGTGGTGCCTTTGCATTTGCAAATAAAATTAAAACAGCCTCTGGAAGTGACGAAGCGCTCATTCAAGTTCAATCCAATCAAGAAGTGATTGCTGTGCTAGGCACACCTATAGAAAGTGACGGTTTTGGGAGTTTTAATATCTCTATTAATAATGGAGTAAAAAGAAGTAACGCCACTACTCCCATAAAAGGCCCTAACGGAACTGGCGTCATACATATCATCACCAGCGGTGAGGATGATGAGAAAGTGTATGAGGTTTATAATGTAACTATAGACGGCAGCGACCAAGTCATTGAGCTGGAGCCAAAAGCGATAGAGTAGTCTTTAAAAATGATCTAAAGCCTCTTGTATTGCTGTATAAACCTGAGTGAGCTCATTATCTGTAATCACATACGGAGGAAGCACATAAACAGTATTACCTAGCGGTCTAAGTGCCACGCCACGTTTCATAAAAAACTGGTACAACTCATCACGTAAATTCCCATAGCGCTCCATTTCTATATTGAGATCTATGGCTATAATTACACCTTTTGTGCGTACATCTCGCACTTTAGGATGCGCTGCTACTTGTTGTGCAAATACTTGATGTGCCTTTTCTATACGCTTTCGACTGTCTGTAATTTCTGAGCTTTGCAATACTTCCATACCTGCAATCGCAGCGGCGCAGCCTACTGGGTGAGCGCTAAATGTATGTGCATGAAAAAAACCTTTGTGCACCTCGACGCTCAAAAAGCTATCAAAAACTGCTTGCGTACAACTTGTAATACTAAGCGGAAACATTCCTGCAGTAAGTGCCTTGCTCAAGCACATTATATCTGGCTTGTTTTCCAATTGGTCACAGGCAAAAATGGTTCCCGTTTTTCCAAAACCAGTCATTATCTCATCTGCAATGGTGAGTACATTTGCCTCTCGGCATTTTTCAACTAGTGCATCAAGACCATTTACAGAGTGAAATTTCATTCCGGCAGCTCCTTGCACTAGTGGCTCAAAAATAAAAGCAGCGCATTTATTTGTTGCGAGTATCGCATCTAGCTTAGCCATCACTTCCTCTAGATTATCTTCTTGAGGGGTAGGTATTCTTACAACTTTAAGTAAAAAATCTTCAAAAGGTCCATTATACGAGCTCAATCCAGAGGCACTCATCGCTCCAAAAGTGTCTCCATGAAAACCGTCTTCAAAAGCGATAAGTGTATCTCTCTTATCACCTTTATTGTGATACAACTGGATTGCCATTTTTATAGCTGCCTCAACCGCTGTAGATCCATTATCATTAAAGAAAACCTTCTCTTGATTTTCTGGTAGTATCTCCATTAACTTTTCAGCAAGTGTGATTGCTGGAGGATGCGTGAAGCCACTAAACATTACAAAATCCAGCGCCTGCATCTGCTTATGCATTGCCGTTGTAATATGCTCATTGCCGTGACCATACATGGCGGTATACCATGAAGCAATACCGTCTATATATTCTTTACCATCTTCATCATACATTACCGCTCCTTTTGCTCTCGTAATTACAACAGGATCCTGCGCAGTCTGATGCTGCGTGAGCGGGTGCCAGAGATGTTTTCTATCTTTTTCTTGAGTAGTCACAGTAGTAATTTTTGAGTAAAGTTAGCTAAGGAGTTGATTATCTTAAATCTCTAGTTAGTAAAGATCTATAGGGCTTGTAAGCTTTCGCGAAAACGTTCTGCATACTCTGCTATTACATTTTCATCAAAATAAGGCTCTTCATCAATGCGTCCTATAATGGTAACACCAGTCATATTCTCAATGATTGCCTCCGTTGTAGGATGTTCTTCTCCAGAAAAAATTATTCCAGCCACAGAAAGCCCTCTTGCTTTGAGTAGCTCGATAGTCAATAACGTGTGATTTATACTTCCTAAATAATGACGAGATACTACGATCACTTTATCTGAAGGCACTATTAAATCGGCTATGGTTTCTGTATTATTTATAGGTACGAGTATACCACCAGCTCCTTCTACTACGAGAGGTTTAGTCGTTTCAGGACGCTTTATAGAGGCGGCAGTAACTGTAATGCCATCAATCGCTGCAGCAGCGTGCGGACTCATAGGTGTCTTTAGCGAATAACTATTATCGTGATATTGCGATATTTCATTATCAACTAGGCGCTTTACTTTATGAGTATCACTATTATCAAGATCTCCAGCCTGTATTGGCTTCCAGTAGTCTGCTTCTAGTGACTGTGTCACGATTGCTGCAGCTACCGTCTTTCCAACATCTGTAGATATGCCTGTTATAAAATATGTCTTATTTGATTTCATTAAATTTTGTTTTACAGTTATCACAGCGATACTCGTATTTTGTATAAAATGGAAGCGCGCCAAAAACAAAACCTAGGAGAAAAGCTCCTAGAGATCTAATATCTGAAACGGTTGTAAAAAGTGCAACTTCCTCACTATTACAATTGGGACAATGCACAGGCGAACCATCTTCGGCAACAGAATACGCTGAGATTTCACTTAAGATTTCTTTAGCTCTTGACTCTTGATCTGAAGGCACTCGTAGTTTTACACCTCCAATGGCATTACTCACTAATGGATCTGTATCGATTGTATAATTATCTGCTAGAAAAGCCTCAATACCTTCTGCAAGTAGACGACCTTTAAAAATCTGAGCTTCACTTGAATATTGAAACTGAGCAATGGTTACAAATGTGTTTGACATAGCACAAATATAATCTTCACATTACATATTAGTAAGCTATAACTGCGCTTTTAAAATAGCCAGCAATGCTGTTATTTCATCTTTCGTATTATATGCGTGTAGGCATATCCGTAAGCGCTCTTGACCTTCTGGAACTGTGGGTGATAAAATAGGCTTCACCTCAAAATTTTCCTTTTCAAGCTTTCGCGAAAGCGTTCTAACCTTTTCATTACCCACCACCACAGCACAATGTATGGCAGAGTCACTCTCTATAAATAAGCTGTCAAGCCCTATCTTTTTGACAAGACTATTGAAGTGACTTATAAGTTGCTGTAGATTTCCCACTGCTGGCAACTGCGTATCGCTCCGTACATCTAATTGCTCGTAAGCCGCCATTATCGTAGCGACAGCATGTGGCGGCAATCCAGTTGTGTAAATAAATGATCTCGCAAAATTAATTAAGTACGTGCGTAATGGTTCACTACATAAAATTGCTGCTCCATGTGCTCCCATACCTTTTCCAAAAGTGATAATACGTGCAAAAACTTCATTTTCTAGCGCCAACTCTTGCACTAAACCAAGTCCCCTTTTACCCATAACACCTGTTGCATGAGCTTCATCAATTATGAGGTAGATATTATGCTTTTTACAAATTTGAGAAATAGCAGTTAGATCTGGTGTATCACCATCCATCGAAAAAACGGATTCCGTAACAAGATATATCGCCGTTGTAGTTTCTTGATCATCTAGATGATGCATCGCTTTAAGACGAGTGACTACGGTTTCTATATCTGCAATATCATTATGTTTAAACTTATAACCTCTAGCAAGACTCATCTGGATGCCATCACGTATGCTAGCATGGATATACTCATCGTAAAGAATGAGATCACCTCGCTGTGGCACGCTTTGGAAAAAACCAATGTTTGCATCATAACCGCTATTAAACATAAGAGCAGTCTCACTATTATGAATACCAGCAATTAAGGTCTCTGCCTGACTATAAAGTGTATGATTACCAGATAACAGTCGGCTGCCGGTGGCGCCATTTGCAATAATTTGATGTTTGTCTAAGATTTCTTGTGCTCGCTGCGCAATATTTTTGGCAATAGGAAGGCTACTAGAAAAACCCAAATAATCGTTGGATGAAAAATCCACCAAACCTGACGAAGTATTAAGTGTTCGCAAAGAATCACTGTCTCTGCGTATGCTAAGTTTTTTCTGTAGTTTTTCTGGTAACATACGGTAAAGATACTTCACGTGTTTGACATATATAACCCATGGAAGTGATCTTAGTTTCTTACTTTTAAATTCTAAATATTCTACTATGAGATTTTTATGTATCGCCCTTTTACTCACTAGCCTTTGTTATGGACAAACTAATGCGTACGAGATATCTTTTGATAACGCACACCACCATGAAGCGCAGATAGCTATCACTTTTCCTGAACTCAAGAAAAAGACCATAGTGGTGCGCATGAGCAGATCCTCACCAGGACGCTATGCAATACATGAGTTTGCAAAAAACGTTTTTAACTTTAAGGCTACAAACAGCAAGGGAAAGGCGCTAGAAGCAACACGCCCAGATCCATACTCTTGGGAGATTAAAGATCATGATGGAGAGGTAAACGTATCATACACACTATTTGCAAATAGAGCAGACGGCACATACTCACAAGTAGATGAGTCGCATGCTCACCTTAATATGCCAGCAACGTTCATGTTTATGGAGGGAGAAGACCACCGTCCTATTGAAATAGATTTTAAACTAAGGAAAGATTTGAATTGGAAAGTAGCGAGCCAACTTAAAAAAATAGATGACGCAAATTACAGCGCACCAAACTTGCAGTACTTTTTAGACAGCCCTACAGAGGTAAGCGATTACCAGCTTAGAGAATTTACTGTAGATGGTCAGAACATACGTTTTGCGTTGCATAGTGATGACACCTCAGAAGATTTTGACACCTATTGGGATAAGGTAAAAGCCATTGTACTGGCGCAAAAAGAGGTTTTTGGAACATTACCTACCTATGATTTTGGCGAGTACACTTTTCTTGCTTGCTATGCTCCGCACGTTTCTGGAGATGGGATGGAGCACCGCAACAGCACGATACTTACAGACAGAGAATCACTAGCAGCAGGAGGAATGGAAGGAAATATAGGCACTGTCTCTCACGAGTTTTTCCACTCATGGAATGTAGAGCGCATACGCCCAGCAGATTTAGAGCCTTTTGACTTTACAGCGGCCAATATGAGTGGCTCACTTTGGTTTGCCGAAGGTTTTACAAGCTATTACACAAATCTTATACTTGCGCGCGCTGGTGTTATCACTAGTGAAGACTATGTAAAAAGTCTAAACGGGACGTTTAACTACGTATGGAAATCGCCTGCTCGTGACTATTTTAACCCGATTGAGATGAGCTACCAGGCGCCCTTTGTAGATGCCGCGACCTCTGTAGATCCTGTAAATAGAAACAACACCTTTATCTCCTATTACTCGTATGGTAGTGTACTCGGTCTTGCGCTTGATCTCTCACTACGCCAACAAGAACTTAATCTTGATGATTATTTTAAAGCAGTGTGGAATCAGTTTGGAAAGAAGGAAATCTCTTATTCTATACAAGATCTTGAGAACGTACTAGCTGCGTATGCGGGTGACGCTTTCGCGAAAACGTTCTTCTCTCAATATATTTATGATAGTCAAATGCCAGATTATCAAAACCTACTATCAAATGCGGGACTTACAATCACACGAGACAAAAACAAGCCTTATCTAGGACTACGTGTAAACGCCTCTGACAGCGGATTACGTATTGCTAGCCCAACTTCAAAAGGCTCGCCTGCATATGTTGCAAAGCTCAATAAAGGGGATCTTATAACTGCAATAGATGGCGCAGCGATAACGACTGTAGCTGCCTACAATGCGCTAGTTAAAAAGCTCACTGTAGGTCAAACGATTGCAGTGACTTATAAACGTTTTGGTAGCGAGGCAACCACAAACCTAACAGTAAGTGCAGATCCTACCTACACCATCGCTACCGATGAAAACGCAGGTAAAAAAGCTCGTAAGCTCAAAAAATACTGGCTACAAGAAAAGTAAAGGCCCATCCTTCAAGGTTATATCCCCAGCATTAAAAATAGTGCTGGGGTTTTTTTATGTGTGATTTTAAACAAAATTATTGTTTTTCAATAATTTTTATCTATTTGTTATTGTAAAACGATAATTAAATGAAAACTATTTAAATAAATCTGATGAATAAACTTAAAATATTATTTGGCATAATTGCACTACTACTTTTTGGTTACACCTTAGGAATTATACAGAGTATTATTCTATTAGATAATTATCAATTAATAGTAGATGCTAGAAAAAGTGAAATGATCTTTGGTGAATTTGATTACTTCATAGATAAGTTATTGATTATATCAATTTGTGCCGGCCTCATCATTTGCCTTAAGTGTATTTATGAAATTTTGAAGAAGGGATTTTTTACAATTATTTCTAAAAAGCATATGAAATATGCAGGTTATATCTTTTTAATAGTTGGAACTATTTCTGCCATTCTTGACAGCATACGGTTCTTTGCTGGCAACCTGAGAGGAGTACTACTAAACAATATTTTAATAGGATTGCTAGTAGGACTACTTGGCTTCATAGTCCTTATCATAGCAGATATGGCTCGAACGGGCTACCAACTCAAGTCTGAAAATGATTTAACAATATAATTTTCTATTATGAAAAACATAAAATTACTTCTGGGCGTAATTGTAGGTTTACTTATTTTAAATCTTGCTAAGGTCATCTTCAATATCACTTTTTATAACTCCTTAGATGATCTTCTCAATGCAGATGGTGAAGGTCATTTACTCATCATAACTTATGTAGCAACTATCATTGTGCTATGTGCAGCTCACTTACTTGTCGCTAAGGGACTGTGGTTTATGATACAATACGGATACTTTAATTTGAGAAGTATAAAGGTGCTCAATTTTGGAGCTGTAGCCTTTATCGCATACGGTATTATTTCGCTTTGCTGGAGACTATACCTAATGAGCTATTTTAATCAAGCTGAAACTAACGAAGCTCCTCAAATGGTCATTAATGCCTTTGAGAATAGCTACACTATCATATTAGGGCTAGCCATCATAACAATCACTACGGTATTAAAGGATGCACACATCCTCAAATCTGAAAACGATCTAACCATATAATCTATGCCTATAACGATAAACTTAGACAAGGTGCTTGCAGATCGTGAGATGAAGAGCAAAGAACTCGCAGAAATCATAGGCATCACCACAGCAAACCTTTCTATACTCAAATCGGGTAAGGCAAAGGCAGTGCGTTTCTCTACGCTTGAGGCTATCTGTAAGGCCTTAGATTGCCAACCTGGCAATATACTGGAGTATTCTACAGAAAAATAGCTATAAAGGCCTAAAGCCATTTCGTATTATATGGGTCTGTACCCGCATCATAAACATCTAGTTCCAACTGTAGAGCTATACCACGAGCTACATCAAGTGCATCATCTAAATCTTGATAATTAGAAAGGTTAAAATGTCGTTTTTCATCGTACCATAAATTAATCTCGTAGAAATCTTTAGGGTTAAGAAAAACGGCAACATAACTTAACTCTTCATATTGCACCCAATTGCCCCACTCAATAATGCCTATAGTAGACATATCTCTAAAGCGATGATTCTTAAAGTTAAAACGATAATATTTTGAGATAGAATATCGTAAACCAAACATAAAGCAAGTAGTACCAAAATAAGCATACCCTCCTACGTGTTTTAAATCTACAAAAGATTGATACAAACAAAATATTGTAGCTGTATAACAAGTAGCCGCAATAATATTTTCAAGTAACGACCTTGAGCCTTGAGATATAACTACATCTTCTTTTATCATACGTTAATAATACAAAAAAGCCCAAATTCTAATAAGAATTTGGGCTTTTAATAGTGTATGTTAATGCGCTTTAATCTGCTAGCACAATCACTTTATTGTTGTTCATCTCTACAGTACCACTAGCAATTGCAAGTGACCACTTACCGTCTGGTGTTTTGGTAAATTTACCTTCTTGACCATCTGCTATAGTAGGATTTCCTTCAAATTTTACAGTACCTGCTACTAGTAAAGAAACAGTTGCTGCGTGATTATCTAACATTTGGTATTCACCATTAACACCTGGTACGGTAACCGATGATACTTCACCGCTTACTAGAGATGCCTCTGGAGTTACAATTTCTAAATGCATAGTTTATAATTTATAGTACGCTTTCGCGAAAGCGTAATTAAAAATCTCTTAAGCCTCTTGAAGCATTTTTTCTCCTGCTTCGATTGCCTCTTCGATAGTTCCTTTAAGGTTAAATGCTGCTTCTGGAAGGTGATCTAACTCTCCGTCCATAATCATATTAAATCCTTTGATAGTTTCTTTAATATCTACTAGACATCCTGGGATACCTGTAAACTGCTCTGCTACGTGGAATGGCTGAGAAAGGAAACGTTGTACACGACGTGCACGTCCTACTGCCATTTTATCTTCTTCAGATAATTCCTCCATACCTAAGATGGCGATAATATCTTGAAGCTCCTTATAACGCTGTAACAACTCTTTTACACGCTGCGCAGTGTTGTAGTGCTCGCTTCCTAATATCTCTGCAGTAAGGATACGTGATGTAGAGTCTAGAGGATCTACCGCTGGGTAAATACCAAGTTCTGCAATCTTACGTGAAAGTACTGTTGTTGCATCAAGGTGAGCAAACGTTGTTGCTGGTGCTGGATCTGTTAAATCATCTGCAGGTACGTAAACCGCCTGTACAGATGTAATTGATCCTCTTTTTGTTGAAGTAATACGCTCTTGCATCGCTCCCATCTCTGTTGCTAGAGTAGGCTGGTAACCTACGGCAGATGGCATACGTCCAAGTAGTGCAGAAACCTCAGATCCTGCTTGCGTAAAACGGAAGATGTTATCTACGAAGAAAAGTACGTCTTTTCCTTGTCCTTCTCCTGCTCCATCACGGAAGTACTCAGCTATAGTAAGTCCTGAAAGTGCAACACGTGCACGTGCTCCAGGTGGCTCATTCATTTGACCGAAAACGAAAGTAGCTTTAGAATCTCTCATTCCCATTTTATCTACTTTAGAAAGATCCCATCCTCCTTCTTCCATAGAGTGCATAAAGTCATCTCCGTATTTGATAATACCAGACTCAAGCATCTCTCTCAAAAGGTCATTTCCTTCACGTGTGCGCTCTCCTACTCCTGCGAATACAGAAAGACCACCGTGACCTTTTGCAATATTGTTAATCAACTCTTGAATAAGTACAGTTTTACCTACTCCTGCTCCACCGAATAAACCAATCTTACCTCCTTTTGCATAAGGCTCAATAAGGTCAATTACTTTAATACCTGTAAAAAGTACTTCTGTAGATGTTGATAAATCTTCAAATTTTGGTGCGCTACGGTGTATTGATAAACCAGCATCACCTGCCTTAGGCAAGTTATCCATTCCATCAATAGCATCACCTATAACATTAAAAAGGCGTCCATAAATATCTGGACCCACAGGCATTTGAATAGGCGCTCCAGTCGCAACTGCATCTACCCCACGGCTTAATCCATCTGTAGAGTCCATAGAGATTGTACGTACCGTATTTTCTCCAATGTGTGACTGTACTTCAAGAACAAGTAGTGCTCCGTTTGAATTTGTAACTTCTAGTGAATCGTAGATTTTTGGTAACTCAGATCCGCTCTCGAAAGCGACGTCTACTACCGGGCCTATAATCTGTGCAACTTTACCTGTAACTTTTGACATTAGTATCTATTTAATGTTTAGCGAAATAAAAGCGAAAAAATTATCGTTTTTCGTGGTGCAAAGATACTGTTTAATATTTTATACAAAAATGCAAAATGTAAGTTTTTATAAGCCTTTTCATGATTCCCATGATTCAGCGATTAAAGAATATATACGGCGGCTGTAATAATTTGATTTTCTTCAAAATAGATGCAAAAGAAAAGGACTTATCCAACTTCTAGCGAATAAGTCCTTTTATAAAAAATTAAATAATCTAGTTAGCGAGCATTCTAAAATACCCTAAGCAAAACAGTAGATTATTAAAATATTACTCAACCGTAACCGACTTTGCCAAGTTACGTGGTTGGTCTACATTTTTACCAAGCATCAATGCTATGTGGTAAGATAATAACTGTAACGGAATAGTAGCCAAAATTGGAGTAAGAGGCTCTAGCGTTTCTGGAATCTCTATCACGTGATCTGCAAGTCTTTTAACCTCCGTATCACCCTCTGTAACAATACCGATAATCTTACCGCTACGTGCTTTGATTTCTTCAATGTTGCTCACCACCTTCTCATAATGACCCTTTTTCATTGCAATAACAAAAACTGGCATCATTTCATCTATGAGAGCGATAGGTCCGTGCTTCATTTCTGCCGCAGGATAACCTTCAGCATGAATATAAGATATCTCCTTAAGCTTAAGCGCTCCTTCAAGTGCTACTGGAAAATTATAACCACGTCCTAGATAAAGAGCGTTAGGCGCATCTTTATATTGTGCAGCAACAAGCTCTGCTTGATCATTACATAATAATGCTTTTTCAACTTTTGCCGGAATACGTTCTAATTCTTGTAGATATTTTCTAAACTCAGAGTCGGCCATTTTACCTGTTGCTTGAGCAAGTCTTAAGGCGATTAAAGTAAGTATTGTTATCTGAGTAGTAAAAGCCTTTGTAGATGCAACACCAATCTCTGGACCTGCATGTGTATATGCTCCTGCATCTGTTATTCTAGAAATAGAAGAACCTACAACATTACAAACACCAAAAACAAACGCTCCTTGCTCTTTAGCAAGTTTAATTGCCGCCATTGTATCTGCAGTTTCTCCACTTTGAGAAATTGCTATAATAACATCATCCTTAAAGACTACTGGGTTACGATATCTAAATTCTGAAGCATACTCAACCTCTACCGGCACACGAGCAAACTCTTCAAATATATACTCAGCTACAAGTCCTGCGTGCCATGATGTACCACAAGCTATTATAATAATACGTCGAGCGTTTTTAAACTTCTCTATGTTATCATCAATACCTGCCATTTTAATGATACCTTCTTTAACGAGCATACGCCCACGGAAAGTATCTTTAATTGCTTGAGGCTGCTCATAAATTTCTTTAAGCATAAAGTGATCATAACCACCTTTTTCTATTTGCTCTAGATTAAGCTTTAACTCCTCTATATACGGATCAACTAAAGAATCATCTTTAATTTTACGTACTTTTAATTTCTTATGATTGCGTATTACGGCCATCTCACCATCCTTAAGATAGATGGTCTTATTTGTGTACTCAATAAATGGCGTGGCATCTGAAGCAATGAAGAATTCATCTTCGCCTACTCCAATAGCAAGAGGACTTCCTAAACGGGCAACCACAATTTCGTCAGGTTTTGTTTTATCAAAAACCGCAATTGCATAAGCACCTATGGTTTGGTTAAGTGCAATTTGCACTGCCTTACCTAGCTTAACTCCTTCATTTTTCTTTACATCTTCAATTAAGTTTACCAATACTTCTGTATCAGTATCTGATTGAAAAGTGTAACCACGTTTTATAAGCTCTTGACGCAAAGCGTCATAGTTTTCTATAATTCCATTGTGAATGATTACTAAATCACCAGAATTTGATAAATGTGGATGACTATTGACATCGTTAGGAACACCATGAGTTGCCCATCTTGTGTGCCCAATACCTATACTACCTGTCGTAGAAATTTCAGATTCTAGCTTTGTACGCAAATCTGCAACTTTACCTTTTGTCTTAGAGAACTTTAAATCAGTACCATCATACAATGCAATCCCTGCACTATCGTAACCCCTATATTCGAGTCTCTCTAAACCTTGAACGACAACTGGGTAAGCATCCCTATGCCCTATATAACCAACTATTCCACACATACTTATAAATTATTATAGTCCTAAGGCTAAACCACAAGGGCTGTTAGGATCAATTTCTTCTGTTATTGTATAATACAATCTTAATCTTAATTTCTTCTCTTCATCAGAACTTGCAGTTCCATGCAAAATAGTTCCCTCTGGAGAAATCACTCCAGAAAATGGAACGCGCTGCCCATCTTGAACACCGCCAGTACCACCAATTAACGCAGTGTTATCAATAGTCACATTTTGAGAGACAGACAAAGCCAATCTCACATTTGTAGAGTCATTTTTAATGATATTATTTATGTGCTGTGTAAGACGTATTCTATAACTAACACCATTACTTGAAAGATCACCATCTATTTCTCTAGAAAGTCGACCTAAGTGGTTAGTTCTTGTATCAACTACTCCATCATCTCCTGTCGTATTATCGATAAGAGCATCTAGCAGTGTAGCATTATTTTCATAATCATAAATGAATATTCTCTCCGGCTCTAGCTCTCCACTACCACCAGTACTCAGTTCGTCTTGTTGAACATAAAATTGCAAGTTTGCTTCGTTCACAATAATATTACATGATCTTAAAGCTTCCAACTGATCTGCAACACCGTTGTCATCCTCATCTGCCCCAAATAGATCAATTAACGCAATACTTCCATCACCACCTTTTAGATACAAGTTTTCTTCGCCATCAATTAGATTTTGAGACTCATTAAAACTAGTAGATCCTATAGGACTCTGACTAAAATCATTTTCATATGCTATTGCACGTACACCTGAAGACCTTAAAGATATGTTTCCAGTTCCTGTTGAAACCTCTTCACCTGAATCATCTACTGTCGAATCCTCATTAGTAAAAGAATAGTATATAGTAACATTTAGGTTTGCAACATCAAATAGAATAGCACTTCCCTTATCGTCAATAGCTTCTGCTTTTAGATATAATCCTCTAAAATAATCGTTTACTGTATTTTGATTTAACAATGTACCTTGACCTTCTTGGTCAATGATTGCTTGTTTCCAATAATCTAGGACAGCGGCATCGCCAGCATTTCCGTTTATATATGAAAGTCTAATTCTTGGACTCAATCTATCTACCTCATTAGTTCCATCTGGATCGCCAGCATCGTCAAGATTTGGCGTAGTTAATACGATTTCGCTAGCATCAGGAACAAAACCTTCTGTTTGCATTCCATCAGCTGACTCATCACGCACCTCAAATAACAAATCCCCTTCTACTCCTTGAAATTCAGAAATCTCATTAGAATAATAAATTGCTGAGCTCTCAAAGTCTTCTGCAGGGTCTAAACTATTTAAAAAGAAATTTGATCTGTAAACAGATAATTTCATTTGACCTGGAGTATTCCCAAAAATAGAGTCTAGTGAATAAGTAGAATTTCCATCCGTATCCGTTTCTTCTAATGTAGAATAATACGGAAGTGAGAAAACAACAGAATCAATTTCAGTTTCATCACCAAAATCAGGATCAGTACTAGACAAAGCTACCTGAGTCAACAACGAACTAGTTGTAGAACCATAAGTTGGGTCTTTATAGAAACCAACAACTCCAACGGATGTACCACTAGTTTGAACCCCATTAAAACCTGAGGCGTCTGCATAGTTGCGACTGTAAGCTGCGATTTTTAAATCTTGAGCAAGGTCTGTATCAAAGTTAACTTCTCCTACAATACTAGTCCCTATAGAACCAAACTCGTCCTCGCAGGAAATAATCAACAGCGCAAGCCCCAAAACCATGGCTGCTTGCTTAAGCATTTTATTCAATCTCATAAATAGTCTATTCTTCTAAAACTTGAGTAGTGTAAAAATCTTCGTAAGCCTGAGGAAACTCCTCTTTCTTCTTATACGACAAAACAGGAATTTTAGTCGTATTAAGGATTTTCATTAAGTCTTCATTTAACTCCTGAGAACCTACAATTGCAGCATCACTATTTTTAATAGTAACCTTCATAAGGTTTTCGTAAGTAGGATCTTCTAGTTCTTTAATAGTTTCTGGATCTATACCATCAAAAGCGATTTTATTAATAAGCTCCTCATTAAGAGCCCCTTCAAATCCTTGATTGTATATAGACGTCACTATTTTGCTCTTTGAAAATAATGGCTCACTTGCATAGTAATGCTTAAGGTATAATGGCAATAAAGATGCTAGCCATCCCTGAACGTGAATAATATCTGGCGCCCAGTTTAGTTTTTTAACCGTCTCCACAACTCCTTTTGCAAAGAAAATGGCACGCTCGTCGTTATCAGGAAAAAGATTTCCTTCTTCGTCTGTAAAAGTCGCTTTACGCTTAAAATACTCTTCGTTATCTATAAAATATACCTGAATACGCTCCTTAGGTATAGAAGCAACCTTTATAATAAGTGGCATATCAAAATCATTGATAACCAAATTCATCCCAGATAATCTAATTACTTCGTGTAGTTGATGTCTACGCTCATTGATATTACCGTAACGCGGCATAAAAATGCGTATTTGCCCACCCTTGGAATTAACCATTTGAGGAGCTTCAAACGACATAGAGGCAATCTCGGTCTCTGGTAGGTATGGAATCACTTCAGATGACACGTATAATATCCTCTTATCTTTCATATATGTAAAAATTAGGTTGTTAATCTATTCAAAAAACACGCAAAAGTACAAATTTTTACGCACTTAGTCTTAATATTAGTAAGTTTGCATCCCGTTAAAATTTTAATAAAGTGCAAGCAATAACAGCTCATAAACAGATTTCTAAGACCGTCCATCAAGCAAAAAGCAATGGCAAATCCGTTGGTTTTGTCCCTACAATGGGCGCCCTACATCATGGACATGCATCACTTATTGATTATGCACTCAAAGATTGTGCCCTAATTATAGTAAGCATTTTTGTTAATCCTACACAATTCAATAACGCCTCAGACTTAGACAAGTATCCTCGCACTCTAGATAAAGATCTAGAATTTCTAGCGTATTATGGAGATAAAGTGGTAGTCTACGCACCTACGGCTACAGAAGTTTACGGCAATGAGGTCTCCTCTACCCCTTATAATTTTGGAGCCATAGAGAAGGTTATGGAGGGAGAGCACAGGCCAGGACATTTTGATGGTGTAGGCACTGTTTTAAATCTCCTTTTTAGACAAGTAAATCCAGACAAAGCATATTTTGGAGAGAAAGATTATCAACAACTTGCTATTGTGCGCAAGCTTGTAGAAAAAGAAAAACTACCTCTAGAAATTATAGGCTGCCCTATTCACAGGCAAGAAGACGGCCTTGCCATGAGTAGTCGCAATGCACGACTTACTGAGACTCAACTTGCTATTGCGCCTTTTATTTATGAAGTGCTGCAGTATGTGAAGAATAATTTTGACACGCACTCTGCACTACAATTGAGGAATTATGTTTCAGCGGCTTTTGAGAAAAAAGAAGGTCTTGACCTTGAATACTTTGAGATTGCAAATATTAAAAATTTAAGTACGCTTTCGCGAAAGCGTAAAAATCAACAATACCGAGCTTTTCTTGCCGTTTATGCTGGTGAGATTAGACTTATAGATAATATAGCCCTAAATTAAACTTATTATTACCTTTGCACTATGCTAGTAAATGTTGTAAAATCAAAAATACACCGCGTTAAAGTAACGGGTGCCGAGTTACATTATATTGGAAGTATTACCATCGATGAAGACTTGATGGACGCTTCAAATATAATTGAAGGAGAACGTGTACAAATTGTAAACGTAACAAACGGAGAGCGTCTTGAGACGTATGCAATCCCTGGACCAAGAAAGAGTGGAG
This sequence comes from Dokdonia sp. Asnod3-C12, assembly GCF_045063975.1. NCBI lineage: Bacteria > Pseudomonadati > Bacteroidota > Flavobacteriia > Flavobacteriales > Flavobacteriaceae > Dokdonia > Dokdonia sp. Asnod3-C12. Next base: position 1,792,180 of record NZ_JBEFNY010000003.1, on the reverse strand, counting down.
AAATCACCTTAAACGGTGCTGCTGCTCGTAAAGTTGCAAAAGGAGATACGCTTATCTTAATTGTATACGCCTTTATGGAAGTAGAAGAAGCAAAAAAGTTTAAACCTACTTTATGCTTCCCTAATGAAGAAACAAACTTGCTCAACTAACGTTGATAAGTAATAAACATAAAAGTCTCGCGCTTAAAATCTTACTCCCACTCGTGGGAGTTTTTTTGGTTTGGTATCAACTTAGTAAAATGACTGCGGTAGAGCGCAGCGATATGTGGGAAGCGATAAAAATGGTGAATCCTTTATGGATTGTTATCTCGCTGCTATTTGGTTTATTTAGTCATTTTTCTCGAGCATACCGCTGGAAATATTTACTAGAGCCTTTAGGGTACAAGCCTAAGTTCATCACAAGCTTTATGGCTATTATGATTGGCTATTTTGCAAATACCTTTATCATTAGATCTGGCGAGGTTTTAAGAGGTGTAAGCCTTTCAAAAACAGATAACATTCCTTTTGAGAAAGCCTTTGGAACTATAGTAGCAGAGCGCATTGCAGACCTTATCGTACTGCTCCTCATCATGACTACAGCTGTAGTCCTACAATCTACAGCGCTCATAGCTTACTTTAAAGAGAATGCAAATCCCACAGGTTTTATCGTACTACTTGCTGTAGGTCTTACTACTGGAATTTTTGGTTTACGATTACTTAAAAAATCATCACACCCTTTTATTCAGAAGATTAGAAAGTTTGGACTCGGACTTCTTGATGGGGTAAAAAGCATTCTAAATATGCAGCATAACACTGCATTTATACTACACACCTTATTTATATGGGGTATGTATATAGGTATGTTTTGGATCATGAAATATACGGTACCTGGCACTGCAGAGGCTCCATTAGGGGTTATCCTTGCTTCCTTTGTAATAGGCGCATTTGCAATGAGCGCCACAAATGCAGGAATGGGTTTGTATCCCATAGCTATGGCAGCAATATTTACCTTTTTTGGATACGAAGATGGCGCAACCTTTGGCTGGCTCCTCTGGGGAACCCAAACTATTTTTAATGTAATCATAGGCGGCATTTGCGCACTTATCTTGCTACTCATTAAAAGACGGTAATTTTTCATATTTTAGGACTATCCTAATAACTAAAAAGTTATTCCCACATGAAAACAAATCTACTTACCCTAATACTCTGTATTTACAGTGTACTAGTTTCTTCTCAAATTGACTACAAAGAGATTCAATCAGAAATTCTAGGCACATCCAGACAGCTTAAAATACAGTTACCTCGCAATTATGATGAGAATATAGAAAAATCGTATCCTGTAATTGTAGTTATGGATGGCGACTACCTATTTGAACCCGTAGCTGGTAATGTAGATTATTATAGCTACTGGGAAGAAATGCCACAAGTTATTGTAGTAGGTATTAATCAAGTAGACAGTAGAGATGATGATACATTTTATGATGATGTAAGTAACCTTCCATCTGACACTGGAGCTTCATTCTTTGAATTTTTAGGCTTAGAAGTAATGCCTTATCTAGATGAAAATTACAGAACTAGTACGTTTAGAATTGCAGTAGGCCATGATATGACCGCAAATTTTATGAATTACTACTTAATGAAAGATCCTGCGCTATTTCAAGGATACATTTCCTTAAGTCCAGATCTCGCACCACAAATGGAAGAGCGCCTTGTCGCTAGATTGGGACAAGCAAAGCAAAAAATATTCTATTACCTCGCAACAGCAAGTGACGATATAAGTGTACTACGCGATCCTATTATTCAACTAGACGCTCAGATGAAACAGGTGCAAAATGAGAATGTTCAATATAATTTTGACAATTTTGACGGTGCTACGCACTACTCACTCGTAGGTCGCGCTATACCAAAGGCACTAGAAAACATGTTTTCTATCTATCGCCCTATTAGCAAAAAAGAGTATAAAGAGAAAATATTACCTAGCGAGTCTCCTTATAACTATCTAATAGATAAGTATGCAACGGTTAAAACGCTTTTTGGCCTAGATGACCCTATACGCATTAATGACTTTATAGCAACATCTACAGCGCTTGAGAAAAAAGGAGACTGGGAAGGCCTTGAAGAACTTGGAAAAGTTGCTCGCAAGCAATACCCAGAAACGATGTTAGGAAACTACTACCTTGCACTATCACTAGAGAAATCTGGAGAACCTAAAAAGGCGATGCGTGCATATCAAAATGCTTTTTTACTAGAAGAAGTTTCATTTCTTACTAAAGATTTAATGCTAGATAGAGCAGACCAAATCAAACAAGACTTTGGTTATTAATTACTTATAACACCCACTTTTTATAGCGCATTCTTGCGCTGTAAATCACATATTATTTAAATCAAAATAATTTTAAAAGGAGGTGTGATTCTCTAATTTTGCAAGCAGATTACTCATTTTATGGCCAAAACAAAAACTACCTTTTTCTGTCAGAACTGTGGCACACAGCATGCCAAATGGCAAGGCCAGTGTAATGCTTGTAAGCAGTGGAATACCATTGTTGAGGAGGTTGTACAAAAAGTAGATAAAAAGGATTGGAAGTCTGAAACCGCAAAGGTTTCTGGACTTACTCGTACAAGTAAACCCCTAAAAATCGCCGATATTTCTACCGCTTCTGAGGCTAGAATGAACACTAAAAACGGCGAACTTAACCGTGTTCTAGGTGGTGGCTTAGTTCCTGGGTCGCTTACTCTTCTAGGTGGAGAACCTGGAATAGGAAAAAGTACTTTACTATTACAAATATCACTAGCACTACCTTACAAAACACTCTACGTCTCTGGAGAGGAAAGTCAGCAGCAAATAAAAATGCGTGCTGAGCGCATTAATCCAGAAAGCGACCAGTGTTATATTCTTACAGAGACAAAAACTCAAAATATCTTTAGGCATATAGAAGAGATGCAGCCAGATATTGTGATTATAGACTCTATACAAACGCTACATTCTGATCATATAGAAAGCACCGCTGGAAGTATCTCACAAATCCGTGAAACCACTTCAGAGCTGATACGATTTGCTAAGGAAACAGCAACACCTGTAATTCTTATAGGTCACATCACAAAAGATGGAAATATTGCTGGACCAAAAATTCTTGAACACATGGTCGACACCGTCCTTCAATTTGAAGGAGATCGTAACCACGTTTATAGAATTTTAAGAGCACACAAAAACCGTTTTGGAAGTACTAGCGAACTGGGTATTTATGAGATGCAAGGCTCAGGATTGAGAGAAGTAAGTAATCCAAGTGAGATTCTCATTTCAAAAAATGACGAAGACTTGAGCGGTACAGCAATCGCAACCACAATGGAAGGTATGCGACCGCTTATGATTGAGATTCAAGCGCTTGTGAGTACTGCAGTGTATGGAACACCACAACGTAGCTCTACAGGATACAATGTAAAGCGACTCAATATGCTTCTCGCTGTATTAGAAAAACGAGCAGGTTTTAAACTAGGGGCAAAAGATGTTTTTCTCAACGTGACTGGAGGAATCACTGTAGATGATCCTGCTATAGATCTTGCAGTGGTAGCAGCAGTATTATCAAGCAACGTAGATATCCCCGTAGATAAATCTATGTGTTTTGCAGCAGAGATAGGTCTCGCAGGAGAAGTGCGCCCTGTAAACCGTATTGAACAACGCATCGTAGAGGCAGAAAAACTAGGTTTTACAAGCATCGTGATTTCAAAATATTGCAAAATACCTGATACTAATTATCACATCAATGTGATTAAAGTAGCCAAAGTTCATGATGTCGTGAGGCACCTTTTTGGGTAAGCTACTAGATAATGGAGCCTCATTATACAGAAGCTTTTAAAAACGTTCACATATAATCAATTGCGTCAATATCTGAATGATTCTTGTATGCACATGGCACCTTTTCTGCATAGTTGCTGCTATGTTTAAAAAGATTCTATACACTTTATTACTTCTTGCCATAATAAGCTGTAACCAAATTCAAAAAGCCACAGACGCCATCACGCAACCCTCGGCTCGCGAAGTTTACGCTCGTGGTTTTGAGAAAGATGATAGTATTTATAAATCATGGAATTCCGCTTTCGCGAAAGCGTATCAAAAAAAAGCACTAAGCAATAACGCACTCTCGGATATTCCGCATACCACTGTAGGCACTTATTCTTCTACCTATTTGATTCCCTACCGCTATACATTTACACTCGCTGCAGGTGAGATTTTTCATGCGGAAGTTGAAAACAATGTAGACTCAACCGCCATATTCCTTGATCTTTTTACGTGGGAGAGTGATTCTATAATGAATCCAACGCCTAGGTTATCCAATGCTCCTAATGAGAGAAAAATCACTACCGAGATTACTGCATCCGGATTATACACACTCCTCGTACAACCTCAAATAGGCGCAAGCTCTTCCTTTGCATTAAAAATATATACAAAACCACAATACAGCTTTCCAGTAAGCGGAAAAGATAATAAGGCGGCTCAAAGCTTCTGGGGAGCTTCTAGAAGCCGCGGCAAGCGTAGCCATGAGGGTGTAGATATTTTTGCAGCAAGAGGAACCCCCGTCGTAGCGATTACTGATGGTATGATATCCTCCACAGGTAATCGTGGTCTAGGAGGTAAACAAGTGTGGTTACGTGACGGTATTTTTGGTCAGTCGCTATATTATGCGCACCTAGATAGCATAATCGCTACCACTGGACAGCGTGTAAAAATAGGAGATACACTTGGCTTAGTAGGCAATACTGGGAATGCCAGAACGACACCTCCACATTTACATTTTGGCATATATAATCGTACAGGCGCCATCAACCCATATCCATACATTAAACAAACGGAGTTACCTCTTATTTCCGATTCGCTATCTAGCTGTCTAGGTTTACTTAAGAATAATAGTACGATGCGCGTATCACCTACTTCGACTTCAGAAAAAATTGGCACATTAAAGAGAAAGGATACTGTCTTGTTGCTAGAAAAAACAGGCAATTGGTTTCATGTACGTGCTTATGATAGTTTACAAGGATATCTATATAAAACGGCTATAAAGTCCATTCCATCTACATGATTTAATGTAGATAATTACGCTTTCGCGAAAGCATGAAAAGAAAAAGGCACGCTTTACAGCGCACCTTTTTTACATACAGCGATGTACTTTTGCTATGGAGCAGGGTTTGGTATTGCTGCGTGCACCTCGTCTATCGCTTTTAAAATCTCTTCAGATAGTGTAATATCTGCACTACCAATGTTTTCTTTAAGTTGCTCCATACTTGTAGCCCCTATAATATTACCAGTTACAAAAGGTCTATCTGTCACAAATGCAAGTGCCATTTGTGTAAGACTCAATCCATGCTCATCTGCAATCTTTTTATAACGACGTGTTGCTTCAAATGCGTTGTCGTTATGGTAACGATTGTAGTTAGGGAACAAAGTCACACGTGCATCTTCTGGATAACCGTCTAGATATTTTCCTGTAAGTTGCCCAAATCCAAGAGGAGAATATGGTAGCAAACCTACATTCTCGCGATGTAAGCCTTCTGTAAGACCTATCTCATCTTTTCTATTAAGAAGATTATAAGGATTTTGGACGGTTACAACCTTTGGCGCACCTCTTCTAGCTTCTTCTACAAAACGCATCAGGCCAAAAGGAGACTCATTAGACAGTCCTATATTTCTAATTTTTCCTTGTTTTACATAGGTGTCTAGAGACTCAAGAATCTCTGCAATATTATCTTCCCACTGCTCATCTGGATTGTGAGTGTACCCTCGTTTTCCAAAGAAATTTGTGTTACGCTCTGGCCAGTGTAATTGGTATAAATCAAGATAATCCGTCTGGAGACGTTTTAAACTCTTGTGCAATGCATCATCAATAGCTTCTTTAGAAAAACCAAGATTATCTCTTACAGAAGCAAATGTTGGGCTAGGGCCAGTAATCTTTGAAGCAAGAACAATCTGATCTCGGTTCTTATTTTTAGCAAGCCAAGTACCTATTACCTTTTCTGTTGCACCATACGTTTTCTCTTGAAAAGGCACGCTATACATCTCTGCCGTGTCAATAAAGTTTACACCCTGAGTAAGTGCATAATTCATTTGCTCATGGCCTTCGGCTTCCGTATTCTGGCGGCCCCAAGTCATTGATCCCAAACAAATTTTTGAAACTTTTATATCTGTATTTGGTATTGTTGTGTATTTCATAAGTATTGGATTTGACACAAATCATTGCGTCTTTGTGCAACTATACAGCTCTCGTTTTATCTAATCAATATCATTAAGCAAAGCTGTCACCTCATCAAGTTTAGGTGTCAAGATTACTTCTATACGCCTATTTTTTGCTTTGTTCTCTGCATTATCATTTTCGGCTACGGGTGCATATTCTCCACGGCCCGCTGCTGTTAGATTCTTAGGATCTATATCTCTGTTTGTGCGTAAAATTTCAACAATAGCTGTTGCTCTTTTTGCAGAGAGATCCCAGTTTCCTGCTAGATTTCCGCTACCTCCGTAAGGCACATTATCTGTGTGTCCCTCGATAAGCACAGCGATGTCTGGATTATCTGCTAGCACGCTACCTAATTGCTTTACAGCCTTTGTTCCGTTTGCGCCTACGGTCCAGCTACCAGAATCAAATAAAAGCTTATTCTCTAGTGATACATATACTTTACCATCACGTTGCTCTACGGTAAGACCTTTTCCTTCAAAGTCTGTAAGTGCTTTTGAGATAGATTCTTTAAGCGCTCTCATTGTAGCATCTTTTGCTGCGATTACACCTTCTAGCTCATCTACTCTCGCAGAGCGTTCTGCTAGATCCTTTTGTAACTTTTCAAGACGAGTACGTTCTGCTTCTAGAGCAGCAGTTTTTTCGGCAAGATCATTTTGTTTAGTCTCTAGTTCGGCTAGAAGTTGTCTGTTTTTCTGAGAATTTTCGGCTATAGTCGCACTACTATTAGATTCTAGAGCGTCATAACTTGCTTGTAGTTGTTCCAGATTAGCTTTCGCGGAAGCGTACTCCCCTTCTAACTCCTCTACTCTAATTATACTTGAGCCTAAATCTTTTGAGACTTTATCATACACTGCGTTCGTCTTTTTAAGCTCAGCTTTTAAGTCCTTTACATTATCCTCAAGGCTACGATTATCCTTGCGCAACCTGCTATAGCTTGCTTCAAGATCTTTAAACTTTTTTGCAGGAACGCAAGAAGTAAGTGCGCTTATCGCAAGTATTATAAGAAGGGATTTTTTAAACATTGTATTCATTTTTTTTAAGATAATTTTAATTCTACCATGTGCGGACAGTGGTCACTGTGCACAGCATCAGATAGAATCACAGCACGTTCAATATTATTTTTAAGAGGCTCGCTTACCATGTTATAATCAATGCGCCATCCTTTGTTATTTGCTCGCGCATTTGCACGATAACTCCACCATGTGTAGTTATCTGGCTCTTTGTTAAGATGACGGAAAGAGTCTATAAAACCACTGTCCATAAAATTACTTATCCACTCACGCTCTACAGGTAAAAATCCGCTCACGTTTTTATTACGTACGGGATCATGAATATCTATAGCTTCGTGACAAATATTGTAATCTCCACCTATCACAAGATTTGGAACATCCTGCTTAATCTCGTTTACATAATCTTGTAATAACGACATGTATTCCAGTTTATGCTCTAAACGGGCAATATTTGTTCCTGATGGCAAGTACATGCTCATCACAGAAACATCGTCAAAGTCAACTCTTATATTTCTACCTTCAAAATCCATGGATTCGATTCCCGTTCCATAAACTACATTTTTAGGTGTTTTCTTTGTGAGAATAGCCACACCACTGTATCCTTTTTTTTGTGCGCTAAACCAGTAATGCTCATATCCTAGACTTTCAAAAACTGCTGTATCCACTTGGTCTGGCGTTGCTTTTGTCTCTTGCAACAGCACCACATTTGGGTCTGTATGTTGCAACCAGGTGGCAAAATCTTTGCGCAAAGCTGCACGGATACCGTTTACATTATAAGAGATAATTTTCATAGTATGCTGTATTGGACTGCTAAGTTATAAATTAGGTTTTTCCACACCTCGTAAAAAACTTATAAAGTTTACCTTTGAATCATTGTAATATTTACCTCAGCCTAGAGTTTTACTATTGATGCGCGTATTTTACACAGTTCTTTTACTATTATGCACCAGTGCTGTTCTAGCACAACAAACGCGTACCAAAAGAATTGCAGCAAGAGACTCTGTACTTTTAGACTCTGTAAGTATAAATCCATCCTTATTTAAAATTACCACGCTACAAGGCACAACAATAGACAGTACAGCTTATAGTGTTGATTATGGAAAAAGTATCATTACGCTTAGCGCGAAAAATGGAGCACTTCCAGATTCTCTCATTGTAACATATAAAGTTTATCCTGATTTTCTCACGCGTGCTTACTCTCAGTATGACCCTAGCCAGATCGTGACGAGTACTGGGAGCCTTAATAAGGTAATAAGCCTAGGTGAGGACAGGAGAACAAATACTGTCACTCCATTTTCTGGCCTTAACGTGAGCGGAAGTATACTGAGAGGAGTCGCTGTAGGCAATAGTCAAAACAGCACCTTAAACTCAGAGCTTGACTTACAAATAAGTGGAAAGCTAAGTGAGCGCGTTACCTTACGCGCTTCTATACAAGATGCAAATATACCTAGCCAGCAAGGTGGATACTCTCAAAATCTAGATGAGTTTGACCAAGTGTTTATCGAGCTATTTTCTGACAATTGGAATATAAGAGCTGGTGATATCAATCTAGAAAACAAGGACACCTACTTTGGCAGATTTACAAAAAAAATCCAAGGCTTATCCCTAGGTGGCACCTTGAATCATTCAGATGATAAACAAACAGACTTACATGCTTCTGGGGCTTTAGTGCGAGGTGTTTTTACACAAAGTACTTTTACCGGACAAGAAGGCAATCAAGGTCCTTATAAACTCACTGGACCTAATGGTGAGTTGTTTGTTCTAGTTGTTTCGGGTAGTGAGACTGTTTATGTAAATGGCATACCGCTCACACGTGGAGAAAGCGAAGACTATATTATCGATTATAATGCTGGAGAGATTCGATTTAATGCGACTTATCCCATCACTAGTGAAATGCGCATTAATGTTGCCTATCAATTTTCTGAACGTCGTTACACTCGCTTTCTGGCGTATGGAGGAGGAAGCTTTCGCGAAAGCGATAAACTCAAAATATCTGCTCACGTATACTCAGAAAGTGATGCTAAGAATCAACCACTACAACAAAATCTCACCTCCGAACAGGTTGCTATTTTAAAAGAAGCTGGTGATGATATGCAAGAAATGATTGCCCCTAGCGCAATCTCAGACACCTTTGACGAAAATAAGATTCTCTACAGACAGATTGTTGTAAATGGCGTCGAAGCTTTTGAATTTAGCGCCGATCCTGAGGAAGAACTATTTCAAGTACGTTTTACTAATGTAGGAGAAAACCAAGGAGATTACATTTTAAGCACGACAAATACTTTACAGCGTACATTTCAATATGTTGCCCCTATTAATGATATTTCACAAGGTTCTTTTGCTCCTCAAGTACAACTTTTTGCTCCTACCGTATTACAATTAGGCGTAGTAAATGGAAGCTACACACCTTCAGAAAAAACTACAATAAACTTTGAAGCTGCAGGAAGTAATAATGACACAAATACATTCTCTACGCTAGATGATGATGACAATAATGGTTATGCTGCACATGTAGACGTAAATCAGCTGCTATATAAAAATGATAGTTTATCCAGCTTTCGCGCTTTTGGGAGTTGGGATTTTATACAAGAAGATTTTAGAAGTATTGAAGGGCTTTACAATATAGAATTTAACCGAGACTGGAATGTCGAGAACTCACTAGCTCAAGCTGGAGGAACCCTACTAGGAACTCAACACTTTACTACCGTAGGACTCAATTATGCTCGTACAGAGCAAGGAGCAATTACCTATCAATTTCAACATCTAAATTTTCAAGATGCTTACAATGGTTACAGACACAGTCTAAATGCCAACTGGCACCTTGGTAATTTGAGAACTGCGATTAATGCAAGTACGCTTAGTACAGATGATGTACAACTCAATACAGACTTTACACGAGCAGACGTAAATGCCATTTACGGATTTAAAAAATCATGGATAGGCGCTTCATTTAATATGGAGGACAACGTTAGAGTCACAAAGAGGAATGATTCTATAACTCCAAACAGTCAGCGATTTAGTGCTTACAAAGCTTTTTCTGGCGTGGGAGACAGCACAAACGTCTATATGGAAGCTGGATATAAATATCGTGTAAATGATAGTGTACGACTTAATCGCATCGCACGTGTAAATACTTCCAATACGTATTACTTAAAATCCCAATTGATAAAAAATGAGAAAACGAACGTCTCACTCTTTCTAAATTACCGTAATCTTAGTTATGAAGATCAACGAGAAGATGAAAATTCGCTCAACTCAAGACTACTTTATAATCAGCGATTTGCAAATGACATCATCCGACTTAACACGGTTTTTGAAACCAATAGCGGAACTCAACCTCAACAAGAATTTACTTTTATTCAAGTAGATGAAGGTCAAGGAACCCACACATGGAATGATTATAATGGAGACGGTATCCAAGAGCTAGAAGAGTTTGAGATAGCGCAGTTTCAAGATCAAGCAGATTATGTGAGAATACTACTCCCAAATCAAGTATTTGTAAGAACACATCAAAACAAACTAAGCCAGCAACTCACATTACAGCCTGGACAGTGGTCTGGACTTAAAGGAATAAAAAAGTTTCTTTCCCACTTCTACAATCAGTCTAGCTATATCTTAGATAAACGAGTATTGCGCACTGATAATGATTTTAGCTTGAACCCATTTAATGAGGATGAAAATGAAATAGGCGCTACGCTTAACTTTAGAAATACATTGTTTTTTAATAGAGGAAAGCAACGCTACACAACCTCCTATTCATTTCTATCAAATACATCAAAAATTCTTCTCTCTACGGGATTACAAGAAAGTGTAGTACAAAGTCATCAACTCAACTTCCTACACAAAGTAAAGGAGAGCTGGCTCTTTAATACCAAAGGAGATTTAGGTTCGACAGAAAGTAGTGCAGAGAATTTTACAACTCGTAATTTCAGTATAGACAACTACGGTGTTAACCCTAAGCTCTCATATCTTTTTGGCAAACAATCGAGGGTCTCACTCTTTTACGAATACCAAAATAAGAATAACACGACGGGTGACCAAGAACAACTTGATCAACAAAATCTTGGTATTTCCTTTGCATTAGCAGATTTAGAAAAGGTATCATTAATTGGGGAGTTTACGTATATCAATAACGATTTTCGCGGAAGCGCATTTAGTCCAGTAGCGTATCAAATTTTAGAAGGATTACAACCAGGAACAAATTTTACTTGGAATGCTATCGCACAAAAAAGAATTACCAAATTTTTAGATTTGAATGTATCTTATTTTGGGCGTAAAAGTGAAGAAACACGAACTATCCATACAGGTAATATTCAGATTAAGGCTTTCTTCTAAATTTTGACGACCTTTAAGGAAACGAAAACTACCTAATTATGAGAACAAGATTATACATTACAGGTATGTCACTTGCTGCAATCATGGCTTTTTCTTGCTGTGGGCAAAAAGCGGTTGCTACAGAGGATACTAAAACAGCACTTATGGATTTTGACACAACTGGATATACATCTGGAACTATTGTACATTCTAAAGCAGAAGGCGATTGTGAGTGGACAATTAAGCTTGAAGATGGACGTCATCTTGACCCTATGACCATAGATAAGGATTTCATGCAGGATGGAGCAAGCGTTTGGTTTAAGTATACTCCACAACGACGCATGAATAGGTGCGATAAGGCAAGTCCTGTAGGTATTACGGAAATGAAGATGGAGAAGTAAAAAGAGACTTCTTAATTTTTATGAATAAAAAAACCCATTGCTAATGCAATGGGTTTTTTTCTAAACGTAATTTATTCTTATTGAACAATGATGCGCTGTACTTTTCCAACGTCACCTGTTCCAACTTTTACTATGTATACACCCTTTGCTGCATAAGACATATCTAAGTCAAACTGATATCCATTACCACCATTAAACAATCTATGATTAAGTAAGCGTTGACCAAGCATATTGTAAACATTAAGGTCTAGGCGATCATTAATCTCAGTTGTATTCAGCGAAATATCAAATTGATTATTTCCTCTGTTTATAACATTTAAATCAGTCCCTACTAAGAAAGGCTCAGGCACAGAAAGAGCTTCTGCAGCACATAATTGCAAACTCCAGTTATTTAAAGTTCCGCCGTCGCCTCCTGCGTTATCCGTAATTCTAAGTGTCCAATCTCCCGCAGAAGTTAATCCATTTAAAACATCAAGAGATCCACTAGGTGCAAATACTCCTGTAAATGGTGCAGTTCCATCTACTATGCTCACTGTTGCCTGACTATCAAAAGTTGTATTAGTGAAATTATCACCACTAGATCCTACTCTAGGAGCAAGTTCCACGATAGTATTGTCTGGCGCAACAAGCTCTATTAATAAATCAGCATCCCAAGTATGGGATACATCTATGGTAAGGTTTACATCTGTAATGATAAAATCATTTCCTATAACTATGATAGACTCAGTAACAGTATTAGCATCCGGACCTACTGCTTGAGATTCTGTATTATCTGTTGAGAGACAAGATAAATTTGTAACCATTGTAGACGCAGCATCATTAGTGCTATCAAAATCACCTGTTAATGCCGTAGCCCCTTCAATAATATATGTTGCTATAGTGCTTAGATCTGCACCTGTCGCAAAAGTATAAGAAAGAGTTTCCCCAGGTGCTACACTTGCAGTTCCAACGTTTTCTGTAACTAATCCACCTCCATCTACTGAATAAGTAACATCAAATCCACTTTGAGCTACCGATCCAAAATTTTCTATCGTAATTGTAACTGTTTCTACTGTTAAGTTTTCTCCAGTTGTAGGAGCTGTCACAGCAATAACACCTAAATCTGTTGGAGAAATATTTGTTACTTCTCTCGTAGTCGAATCATTGATATTATCTTCATCTATACTATAATTTGTTGATGCAGTAATACTGTATGTTTGACCTTCTACTGAAAAATCACCTGTTCCTGTAAAAGTATATTGTGCAGATGTAGATGATGCTATTGGGCCAGCAAAAGTTTCTGTGACTAAAGTACCTCCATCAATTTGATAATTAACTTCAATATCTGAAGCTTCATTCTCACCAAAATTGAAAATTGTAACTGTTACTTGCTCTGTAGCAGTAAGATTTCCATCTAGTGGAGTATCTATACTAGTAACACCTACATCGTTAGGAAGGTTTGGAGCAAGTTGGAATACTCCTAACACATTTGCACGACCACTTGTTCCAACATATTCGTTTAAGAACCAAAAGCCTTTATCATTACTAGGATCAACATCCATTTTACCATAATCTCCATAACGTGTTCCTGGTATATTTCCAGATCCTTTAGCTAATAACGTTTCTTCTACAGACATTGTGCCTGGTGGGTCTGCAGCATAACGACCCGTATAATAAGAACTCAAGACAACATCTACACTCCCATCTGTTGGAGTAGTTGAACCTGCCATACCAGAATATCCCATCCCTATATTACCATTTTGGTCCATGGCCATTGAAGCATGCCATGCATGTTTACCATCTGGGGCAGTGTAGGTACCTTCTTGAAAAAGTGACCATGCTCCACCATCTTCAGATTGACGTAACTCCATCCAGCGGATTCCTGCAAGTTCTTGTCCTGAATCATCAACGTCGACAACAAAATTAAACACTCCACTATTATGACTTCCAAATTTTCTAAATTGAGCTTGATTCATTATCGTTGCTTGTAAAGCATCGATAGAAGTTCCCCCATTAGGTTGTTCTAAATTCACAAAAGAACCACCGTCAAATACAGAAGTAAATTCTGTTACAGCAATTTCTAAAGGTGCAGAAACCACTGAATTTGAAGTGTCATCCCAATCCATAGTTGCTTCCCATAACTTTATATGATCTGTAGCTACACCAGCCCAAGCATCATCTTGTAGGTATACTATTGGACATCCACCAGTAGTTGGGTGATTGTCATTAGTAATATTTAACGCTTGTGGACTGTGAAAACCATTAGTAACGATACCTGGCAACTCAAATCCCGCCATTTGCGCGGCAGGATCTGGAGTCCCATCATCTTGAAATGCTCTTTCTAGAACCCATAATTTTGTTGATCCGCCAGTATTTTCAGTTACATAATAACCATCTCTCCATACAGACAGCTTATTATAGTCTGATATACTTGGGAAGTTATACACAGTCCAAGTTGAAGTTACTGGATCTGGGCCATTAGAAATAGCAATCTGCACTCCTCCTCCAAGAAATGATACTACCCACCGATCTGCAAGATTATCATATGAAACGGTAAGGTCACAACATCCCGAAGCTGGAAAGATATTTTCAGTCCCTAGTTGCGTAGTTAATGGATTACCTTCTTTGTCAAAAATTCTAAATCCAGTATTGAATACTGCAAAATAATGATTAGGCCCTACAGCGCCAGAAGGATCAGTAGGTTGTGAGTTAGATAGTGCCGTTTCTACAACAAGGCTCGGCATTCTACCTGGAACAGTTCCTTGAGATCTATGTTGACTTTGTGATAACGCGTCTACTCCTTTGCTTCCTTTACCGATAAGTATTTGATTCTTAGTAGCACGACCATCTTGCATCTTTATTTTTTTATCTACAGATGGTATCAGAGTAGTGCGGGATTGTATTGATGGCATCTGAGTTACAGTAGCTGCTGTTGTTACAGAAAATGGACCAACAGGCTTTGTTTGCTGAGCAGACACCCCGAAACTAAAGGCTAAGAGAGCTGCGACCAGCAGTGAGTAGATTTGTTTCATAATGTAGTTTTTAGTGGTTTGTTTGTTAAAAAGTTATTAAAAATACAAAAATCTGAATCTAAAGCATAAAAAAACACCCATGAAATGAGTGTTTTTTAAAATTATAAGTAATTGGATTTAAGCTATCCAATGTCTAAAATTCACTTTCTTATTGAGAATATCTGGTAAATCTGTGATTAAAACACGTTGTTGTTCCATTGTATCTCTATCTCTTACTGTCACCATATTGTCTTCTAGTGTATCATGATCAACGGTGATACAAAGTGGAGTTCCAGCTGCATCTTGACGTCTGTAACGACGGCCTACTGCATCCTTCTCATCATATGCTACACGATAATCGTATTTCAAATCATCGATGATTTTTTGTGCTACTTCTGGTAATCCATCCTTCTTTACTAGTGGTAAAATAGCCGCTTTTACAGGAGCTAAGATTGCTGGTAGTTTTAATACAACTCTTGAAGTTCCATTTTCTAATTCTTCATCTTGAAGTGATGCAGAAAATACTGCTAGAAACATTCTATCAAGCCCTATTGATGTTTCTACCACATAAGGCACATAACTCTCATTGAGCTCTGGATCAAAAAATTGTAATTTCTTTCCAGAATGCTCTTCATGTGCTTTAAGATCAAAGTCTGTTCTAGAGTGTATTCCTTCAAGCTCTTTAAACCCAAATGGAAAGTTGAATTCTATGTCTGTTGCTGCATTTGCATAATGCGCAAGTTTCTCATGATCGTGAAAACGATAATTCTCTTCTCCAAGGCCTAATGATTTATGCCATTTTAAGCGTGTCTCTTTCCAGTGCTCGTACCACTTCATTTCTTCTCCTGGGCGTACAAAAAATTGCATTTCCATTTGTTCAAATTCTCGCATACGAAAGATAAACTGACGCGCAACAATCTCGTTTCTAAATGCTTTTCCTGTTTGAGCAATTCCGAATGGAATCTTCATACGCCCTGTTTTTTGGACGTTTAAGAAATTTACAAATATACCTTGAGCCGTTTCTGGACGTAAGTATAAATCTGTCGCTGTCTCTGCAGATGCTCCTAGTTTTGTTCCAAACATCAAATTGAACTGGCGTACATCTGTCCAGTTTTTTGATCCAGACTCTGGACATCCTATTTCCAGTTCTTCTATAAGTGCTTTTACTGCTGGTAGATCTTCCGCATCTAGATATTGTGCAAGTCTTGCGGTTGCACTTTTTTGCTTCTCGCGATACCCCATAACTCTAGGATTTGTCGCTTCATATTGCACTCTATCAAAGCTTTCTCCAAAACGCTTTGCAGCCTTAGCAATTTCTTTCTCTGCTTTCTGATTGAGCTTTTCTGCATAATCTTCAACGAGTACATCTGCACGGTAGCGCTTCTTTGAATCCTTATTATCAATAAGTGGATCAGAAAATGCGTCTACGTGACCAGAAGCTTTCCATGTTGTAGGGTGCATAAATATTGCGGCATCTAGACCTACAATATTTTGGTTCATTTGCACCATACTCTTCCACCAGTACTCGCGTATGTTTTTCTTAAGCTCAACACCGTTTTGACCGTAGTCATACACAGCACTTAGGCCATCATAAATCTCACTACTACCAAAGATGTAGCCGTATTCTTTTGCGTGAGATATTACTTTTTTAAAATGATCGTCTTGTTGAGCCATAGTCTGTAGATTAATTATGCAATCTATTAATATTGATGAGGTATAAGGTTACGCTTTCGCGAAAGCGTAAAAACCTCTCAAACCAATAAAATAAAGTTATTTGTTTCCGTTTGTAACAAGCTGTAAAAATAGCAATCCCTCCGAAATAACGGAAATTGCGATTGCCCTATTTTAAAGAAAGTATGGTAGAGAGTAGCATGGAGCCTTCGTGATAGACATTTATAGTGTAATCACCACCTTCCATCTGTTGCACAGGCAGAACAAGCTCGCAGATGGTATATGCGGTTTTATTAAATGCAATCGTAGTTTTTGTATTATAGCGTACCACAGACCCGTCTTCAAACTTTTCATTACGTTCTACGCCTATCATGCGACCTCGCCCATTAAGTACCTGTACGTAAAAAGATTTATTTTCTGCCTCTGCAAGTTGATTATCGTTTACGGTAAAACACACCTGCATCATCTCAACGCGACTCGCTCTAGAAGTCATAAAAAACTTACCGCTATTGCGCTGAATCACTCCTCTTGCTGCGAGATTACTTACTGTAAGACGTGCTCCTTGTGTAAGTCTCTCTGCTAGATCTCTATTAGATTTCTGTATGCTGTCTTGAGATTTTGTCGCTAGGTCAAGTGCTTTTTGTGTTTCTTGTTGCAATGCGACAAGACGTTTTGTTTCTAATTGTAGACTATCATTTGCACTTATAAAAAATTCTCGCTCTCGACGCAGTCTTTGTATTTCCATTTGAAACTGCTGCATTTTTGATCTACTCAGGTCGTCGTCTCTTAGTGTTTCCTTGAGTTGTAGGAGTCTTGATTGCGCTTGTTTAAGCGCTCCTTTTAATGCATCTCTCTCTTTTATAAGTGTGCTGTATTTTGACAACTCTTCATCCAGCTGTGCTGTAACTCTTTCTTTATCATTCACTAGCTGTGCCTCACGTTGCTGCACTTCATTTTGAAAATTATAGGTATGAAACCCTAGGCCCGCAACAACTAAGCAGAGTAAGATTACAAGGAGTAATAAGGTATTATTGGTACTTTTAGTACGCATAGATGTTCTATTATTCACATAAAGGGGTTAATTTAGAAAAAAAAAGTATAAGCCATTGCTACAATCGCTCCGTTCTCTATTTTTTCCAGAAACCTGTAAATCTTGTGACAGCGAACTCATCGCTGCCGAAAATATGATATGTACACATTGTAGGCATACATTACCTCTCACAGATTTTCATAGGTACAACGACCCTGCAATTAAAAAAGTATTTTATGGACGCCTCAATATAGAAAATGCGACAGCATTATTTTATTTTGAAAAGAAAGGTCCTGTGCAAGAACTCATGCATAATCTCAAATACCGAGGACAGCATGAGATAAGCGGCTTTCTAGGAGCATGGCTAGGTGAAGATCTTAAAATTCTTGAAGAATATAGTCGTATAGATGCAGTAGTTCCAGTACCTATACACCCAAAGAAGAAAAGAAAAAGAGGGTACAATCAAGTGGAAGGCTTTGGTAAATCACTAGCCAAAGCATTAGATGCTCATTATGTAGATGATGTGCTTGTCAAATCAAAAAACACAAAAACGCAAGTATTTAAAGGACGTTTTACACGCAGTGATGAAGTACTTGATGCTTTTTCAATTGTAATGAATAGCAATCTTGAAGCTAGACACATCTTACTATGTGATGATATCCTAACGACTGGAGCAACATTAGAATCATGTGCGTTACAGCTTCTTAAAATACCTAATCTTAAATTAAGTATTGCCGTGATGGCAATAGCACAATAGGTATTTCGTTTTGGTTAAAATAATTGTTTCTTTGTAGTCGCATGACAGATAATCCTTGGTATCATTTTAATAGAAGACGCGTAGCTACATTTATAGTAGTTATGGTGAGTATGGCACTTACTCTCGTAAACTGTGCAAAACGCGGATCTCCTACCGGAGGACCTATGGATAGTTTACCTCCAGTTTTTGTGAAGTCTACACCTCCTAACTTTACTACAAACTTTGAAGGAGACGAAATTCGAATTTATTTTGATGAGTATGTAAAACTTAAAGATCTTAGAAAACAACTTATTATCTCGCCTCCTATTATCAATAGAGTAATCTCTCCACAGGGGTCTGCATCAAAATACATAGAGATTAAAATCCAAGATACACTTGCTCCTAATACGACCTATGTTTTCAATTTTGGGCTCAGTATTGTGGATAATAATGAAGGAAATCCTTTTCCTTCGTTTAAGTATGTGATGTCTACAGGAGACTATATAGATAGCCTTACTGTATCTGGAACAATTGTAGATGCGATCTTAGACAAGCCTGATAATTTTGTAACCGTGATGCTTTATGAAGCAGATAGTACGTATACAGATTCTACTATTTATAATAAGCCTCCATTATATGTTACAAACACTTTAGATAGCCTCAACACGTTTGAACTAGACTATCTAAAACCTGGAACGTATGCGCTTGTAGCTTTAAAAGATGAAGACGCAAATTATACTTTTCAACCTAAAAAAGATAAGGTTGCTTTTATAGAAGATTTTGTAACTATCCCAACTGACTCGTCTTATACACTAAAGTTATTTTCAGAAACACCCGCTTATAAAGCCTCTCGCCCTAAACATGCTGCCGAGGGTAAAATAGCCTTTGGTATTAGTGGTTATACAGATAGCATCGCTATAAACCTCTTAACGGATGTGGGAAATAATCACGAAACCACCATCACAAAAAAAGGAGAGGATACTTTATATTACTGGTACAAGCCACGAGTATCACTTGACTCGCTCGTCTTTAATGTTACTGCACCGGGTTATAGTGACACCCTGCAAGCTAGAATACGTAAGCCAAAACTAGACTCTCTAGCCTTTTCTTCAAAATATCGCAATGCTGTGTTGTTAGATAAACCGTATCGCATACTCAGCAATATTCCAATAGACACCATTAATCAGTCTTTAATAACCGTTGTAAAAGACTCTGTCGAGATTCCTTTTACCTATTCTTTACAAGATAACAGGACTTCTTTAGATATCGATTTTGAGAAAGAGGAAAAAGCTAGTTATAGTATCAAAGCGCTACCTAATGCGATTACAGACTTTTTTGGCCAACAGAATGATACTCTTTTCTACAAAGCAAATACTAAGGAGTTCTCAGATTATGGAGATATAGAACTCACCCTCAAAAACGCAAAGAACTTCCCGTACATCATCCAGTTAATGGATAAAAGTGATGAGATCATACAAACACAATACTCCCTTCAAGAGACTGTTTTTAACTTTAAGCTCCTCAAACCAGGCTCGTATAAAATACGCCTTATAGAGGATTCCAATAATAACCGTCTTTTTGACTCTGGAAATTATTTACAGAAAAAACAACCAGAGGTGATTATCAATTTCCCTGGAGAAATTGATGTACGACCTAGTTGGTTTGCCAAGGAAACTTTTGAACTACTTCCTAAGAAAACAAAGGTTAAGGACACTATTCAAGAGTAAATCTGTCTTTGTCTTCTAGAAAAGGCAACTTACATCTGGTTTCATTTACATGCGCTTTGGTTAACATAGTGGTCACTACGCCTTCTTGAGTGTGTGCTGTCACCATCTCATCTCCTAGCACATCATACACAGCAGAGTGACCTATGTATTCAAGGTTATTACCATCTACTCCCACGCGGTTTACTCCTACACAATAAGACATGTTTTCTATAGCTCTAGCTTTAAGGAGCGTATCCCAAGCCGCTATTCTAGTTTTTGGCCAGTTTGCAACGTAGATAATGAGATCATAATCAGATGTATTACGCGCATACACCGGAAAACGCAAGTCATAACAAATCTGCGGAAAAATCTTCCAACCTTTATAGTTAATAAGCACCTGTTTATCACCCGCTTTATACTGCTCTCCCTCACCAGCCATATTAAATGTATGGCGTTTATTATAGCTCGTTATTTCACCTTCTGGAGTGACAAATAAAAACCGATTGTAATAGAGACCTTCTTCACTTATTATTAAACTTCCGCAGATGGCTGCTTGTGACTTAAGAGCCTGTTGCTTCATCCACTTTACAGTTTCTCCATCCATAGTTTCGGCCAGCGATTGCGGACTCATAGAAAATCCAGTGGTAAACATCTCTGGCAGAACGATAAGATCACTATCTCTGGGAACTTTTGCTATCAATGTTTCTTGATGCGCTCTATTGCGATTTGCGTCTTCCCAAAAAAGCGAAGTTTGTATGAGGCTTACTTGTAATGTTTCTGATTTCATAGTATAAAGATACATTTACGGTAGAACTTTCCATCTGTACTATCTTTACAATGAATACGTACACGCTATGCAAAACACAATTGCTCAAAGAATCTATGATTTTTTAAAACAGTTTCCGCCATTTCAATTTATGGCAGAGAGTGATTTGCTGGATATTTGTAGCCAAGCTTCTGTGCTTTACCTTGATAAGGATGAAGTTATTTTTAAACGTGATCAGGCCTACAGTGACCGTTTTTATATCGTTCAGCAAGGGGCTATAAAGCTTACGAGACCATCCAAGGATGTCATTAAGGTAGTAGATATTTGTGATGAAGGAGACCTTTTTGGCCTCAAAGTGACCTCTACAGATACTTATAGAACGACTGCTACGGCAAACGAGGAGACGATAATCTATACGTTACCAATGGAGGAGTTTTCTGCTTTCGCGAAAGCGAACAAAGCCATTTCAAACTACCTCATCGCTAGCTTTGCATCAAACATAAAAGATCCATATACCTTACAGCAAAGTGGCTCTTTACTGAACACCTATGAACCCGAACGTAGCGCACATTTATTAGGGTTAGAACAAGCACGATATAGCACATCTATCATCACTTGCTCTCCAGAAACTTCCATACAAGAAGCAGCGAGATTGATGCAACAACATCGCATAGGATGTTTAGTAATTACAGTCAATGCAATTCCAGTAGGTGTTCTCACAAATCGAGAATTGCGTAATGCTATTGCAAATAATATCATCTCTAGTGATCACGTAGTACGCGATGCAATGATTACTCAGGTTGTCTGTGCCGTTCCAAAAGTAACCGTAGCTCAAGCACAACTTATACTGCTCAAAAATGGAATAAGTCATCTCATAATTACCGAAGACGGAACAGCCAGCACAAAGGTAGTAGGTGTGTTAAGTAAACATGACATTGTGGTCGCTTACGGCAACAGCCCCGCCGAACTCATAAAGGAAATAAAACGAGCAAAAAAGACCAAAATGCTGCGGTTTACTTGGGAAAAAGCAACGCTTCTTCTTGAGCGCTACCTAGACCAAAACTTACCTATATCACATATACTTAATATTTTTTCTGAGCTTAAAGACACTCTCATGCAACGTACCATGGAGCTCTCATTAAGCAAGATGGCACATAATCCTCCAGTACCATTTACATGGCTTGCATTAGGTAGTCAAGGGCGAGAGGAGCAATTACTTTATACAGATCAAGATAACGCTCTTATTTATGAGGATGTGTCTCCAGAAAACAATGAGGCGACAAAAAATTACTTTCTGCATCTAGCAAATAGGATGAATAAGCGCCTACATAAAATAGGTTATGATTACTGCCCTGCAGATATGATGGGAAGTAATCCGCTATACTGTTTATCACTTTCTGAGTGGAAAGCGCAGTTTTCTACATGGATTAAAGATCCGTCTCCAGAAAGCATGTTGCTATCGGGAATATTCTTTGACTATAGAATGGTCTATGGAACTCAAGAATTAGTAGGAGAACTTACTGCTTCTATTTATGACCAACTATCTACATCTTCTGTCTTTTTTAGATTTATGGCAAAGGATGCACTTAAAAATCCTCCGCCGGTGAGTTTCTTTCGCAACTTCTTAGTGGAGTCAGATGGAGCACATAAAGATGAATTTGATATAAAAAATCGAGCTATGGCTCCTCTTATAAGTGGCGCCAGAGTGCTTTCACTTTACCATAATTTACGTAACATAAATCACACCTCAGAACGTTTTGAAAAACTTGCCGAGCTAGAGCCACAAAATAAGGAGCTTTTTGAGAGCTGCGCTTACGCTTTTAAAGCACTTCTTAAATTTAGAGTCAAACAAGGGTTGCGCAACGATGATAGCGGCCGCTTCATTAAACTAGCCGATTTATCAAAGGAGGAACGCCTCAAACTAAAACGATGCTTTAAACCACTACGCGATTTACAAGAAGTGTTACGTGTACGTTTTCAAACTCAAAATTTGAGCTAGATGGGATTATTTACTACATCACCTCAAAGAGATTATCCTTCCTTCTGGACACAGTATCTTGCTGCTTTTGCTCAGGAAAAAAGTCAGGCAGGCTTTTTAGGTAGTACTCTAGATGGAAAAAAGCTTCACACCACTCGTTTTGTAGTATTTGACACCGAAACTACGGGTTTACATTATAAAGAAGATCGTATTCTATCTATAGGAGCGGTCACCGTTATTAATAATGAGATTTCTATAGCACAGAGTCTAGAACTATATCTCAAGCAAGATATATATAAGCCTGAAAGTGCAAAAATACATGGCATCCTCCGCAATGGAAGTTATGAGCAAGTAAATGAACAAGAGGCTATAGAAAGATGCTTAGAGTTTATAGGAACAGATATTCTCATAGGGCACCACATAGGTTTTGACGTTGCAGTAATTAATGCAGCCCTCAAACGTGCTCAGCTGGGAAAATTAAAAAACAGAGTACTCGATACAGAAACGTTGTACAAAAGACTTGTGCATCCTATAAACAGACCTTTACAAGAAAAAAGGTACACGCTAGATGAACTTGCCGAAGCGCTCAAAATTCCTTTACACGATAGACATACTTCTGCAGGAGATGCGCTTATTACAGCCATAGCTTTTATAAAAATTGTGAAGCGGTTGAACAGCGATGGCTCACTTACAGTAAAACAATTATTCAGAAAAAACTAGATGATTACAAAAGACACACTTTTCGTTTTTGACATAGATGGGACACTTACAGATAGTATTCCAACGTATCTACCTGTTATTACCAAAGTTCTAGCAGATATAGGGCTTCAAGATATAGACACCGATTATGACAACTATCTACACCACACAGATCTGTATGCGCTAGAGTATAATTACGAGCGTACTTTTAACAAGAAAGCTCCAGCCAACTTAAGATATGAGCTAGACCACTTACTGGGTGAAGAATTATCTAAATGTAGTCCCGTTACCGAAATTCCAGGCGCGCGCTCATTGTTATTAAAGTTACAAGAAATGCAAATTCCATTTGCTTATGGAACGGGTGCTTTTCCAAAAGCTACTGCTATAAAAATGGAGGGTTCTCAAGTTCCTTTTATTCCAGAGGTACTTGCAACTTCGTTACATAATATTTCTCGAGTGGGATTTGTAAAAGAAGCCATCGAGAAGTCTAAAGAATATTACAATAGAACGTCCTTTGATAATATCATAGCTGTAGGTGACGGACTTTGGGATTTAAAAGCCGCGCAAGAACTTGAAATTTCGTTTTTAGGAATAGGAACAAAAAATCGTGAAGCAATGCTGGATAATGGCTGTAAAAACTGGATAGAAGATTATAGAAAATTTGACTTGAACTCACTAAAGTAAGAAGCGCATATGGGTCAAGCTACGAACTATTTTTAATGAGTCACATTTTCGCGAAAGCGAAATCACTCATACTAACTTATTTCTCTTCTAAAATTTCCATAAGGTTTGTAGATCCTTGCATTTTTGCGTGATCAAAAGCGGTGTTACCTTTCTCATCTTTATGAGACAAGTTGGCTCCATTTTCGATAAGCATTTGCGCAATTTCTGACTGGGCAAAAGTGGCTGCATAAATAAGCGCTGTCGCCTGGTTAAGATTTACAGCATTTACATCTGCCCCGCTCTCGATAAGAAGTTTTGCAATTACTGGATATCCTTTAAAACAAACACCCATAAGCGCTGTATTTCCAGAGCTATCTTTAGCGTTTAGATCTGGGTTATGCTTTAAAATAGCCTCGCTTATGTCTTGGTTTCCGTAGTAAGTGGCAAGTAATAAAGGTGTAGAACCACGTTGATCTTTAATATTTACAAGTTCTGGATGCGCAGTAATAATTGCATGTACCATCTCTAGATCTCCGTTGCGTATTGCATCAAATAATTTGTCATTCATAACTTACAGTCTATACTACATGGAGTTGCTTTTTGTGATTACTCCGAAAACATAAAGATAAAAACAAAAATGATATACTCCATTTAAATTAACGTCTCTTGCGAGAATTGATGCTTATTATTTTACTGCAGTTATTTAATTAATTGTTAATTATAATTACCTTAAGAGCTCTACAACATCTTAAAAAGTACTTTAGAGTTATAAAACGCACACTAACTATGAGTAATACTGCGCTTTCTAACTGGCTTGAAAAAGATAATCTAGCATCTACCGCTACACGAGGAGTGATTTCTGGAGTATTAGGAGGTCTAGCAGGTACCATTGTTAAAAGCGCCATAGAACGAGTATTACCCGTAAGACAGCCAAACACCGACAGTGCACAACTTAAGCTTGTAGATAATATCTCTGAGAAACTTACTGGCGAACCGGTGAGCACATCAAATCGAGATCTCGCAGAGCAATTAGTGAATATTCCCATTGGAGTAACATTAGGAGCTAGTTTAGGCTATGCAAAACGTGATAGACCAGAGACTAACCTTGTAGAGGGAGCGCTCTTTGGTACGACAGCATATCTCGCAACGCATGAAACCTCGCTTCCATTAATGGGCCTAGAAGATGAGCCTAAAGATATCCCTGTAAAATTACAAGCAAACGAATTTCTAGCTCATGTTGCCTTTGGAGTAACAGCAGAGCTCATACGAGGTTGGGTGGCACGTAAACTAGACGACTAGATGCTTGTTAAGATTTCGGCAGCTTTTTTGAGTGTCTCGTCATCTTTGGCGACACAAAATCTCAGCATTTTATAATCTTCTTGATTCACATTAAATACCGACGTTGGTATAGACGCTAGTTTATGGGTTGTGGTTAACGCTTTCGCGAAAGCGGTGTCACTCTCACTAGTAATTGCAGAATAATCCAGCATCTGAAAGTAAGTGCCTGCGGCAGGTTTTGCTGTAAATCGCGAACCTTCAATTAGGTTTAAAAATAAATCTCTTTTCTGCTGATAAAAATCGTTCAGTTCTAAATAATGACTAGGTTCCTTGAGGTACTGGGCAAAGGCTTTTTGGGAAGGATGATGCACTGAAAACACATTAAATTGATGTACTTTTTGAAACTCTACCATCAACTCTTTTGGAGCAACTGTATATCCCATTTTCCACCCTGTATTATGAAAAGTCTTCCCAAAGGATGCCGTAATAAAACTGCGTGCTCTTAATGCTGGGTAGCGAGCCACACTTTCATGACGCTTACTATCAAAAACTATATGCTCATACACCTCATCACTTAGTAATATTATATCTGTACCTTCAAGAATACGCTCTAATTCAAGCATATCCTCTCTCTCCAGAATCGTACCCGTAGGATTGTGCGGAGTATTAATGAACAGCATTTTAGTCTTAGACGTTATCGCATCTTCTACCGCGTTCCAGTTCACTTTATAATCTGGCGCTTTGAGTTGAATAGGGACTACTTTACCGCCATTTACAGTCACAGCAGGCTCATAGCAGTCATAAGCAGGTTTTAATATAATCACCTCATCATCTGGACGTATAAATGCAGATACGATTGTGTAAATAGCTTGGGTTGCTCCAGCAGTTACTGTAACCTCAGTTTCTGGATGATAATCACTTCCATATAGGGTGTTGAGTTTTTGAGTAATTTCTTCACGCAAGCTGTAAATACCTTGCATAGGAGCGTACTGATTGTACCCATCACTCATTGCCTTTGTAACAAGCTGTTGCAGTTTTGGATCACTATCAAAGCCTGGAAATCCTTGCGCGAGATTAATGGCTTGATGTTCATGTGCCATCTTACTCATCACCGTAAAAATAGTAGTACTAACGTCAGGAAGTTTTGAATGAAAATGCATGTATCGTCTTTGTGATTAAAGATAAGGCATCTCTTAAGATTACATACAAACTTTGTTGCATAGGACTTTTAGGTCCATATAAAGTACTACATTATTTACCCATTTCTTGAGCGGTCTTCTCTAGTTCTGTATACCACTCTTCACCAAACTTACGTATCAACGCATCCTTAGTAAATTTATAAACAGGCACAGATAGTTCTTTCCCTAGAGAGCAAGCATCGCTACAGATAGGCCAGCGATGATAATTTACTGCCGAAAATGAGCTGTATTTTTGTACACGAATAGGGTACAAATGGCAAGAAATAGGCTTGCGCCACGACACTTCACCTGCATTGTAAGCATCCTCAATACCACAGCTTGCCCATCCTTTATCATTAAAAGTAACGTAAGCACACTCAGCTCCATTTACTAGCGGTGTCTCAAGTTCACCGTCACGCACGATACTGGTTCCCTGCTCCTCAATTGCCGCAATTCCTTCTGGACGCAAAAAAGGTTTTACCTTATCATAAATATCTGCCATGATGGTAACCTCATCTTCTTCAAGTGGTGCGCCAGCTTCACCTGCGATGCAGCACTCCCCTTTACAAGCATTGAGATTACAGACAAAATCTTTTTCGATAATGTCTTCAGAAACGATGGTTTTTTTGAGTTGGAACATAGTTGCGCAAAGATACTGGGAAAGTATCAAGTAAAAATGTGTGAGTAGCGAGATTATTTATGGTTATGATTTTTACGCTTTCGCGAAAGCGTACCACTTCAAACTACCTAGGCTGCATACATTTTATCAATAAGTGCTTTGTATTTTTTTTGAACTACTTTGCGTTTAATTTTTAGTGTAGGCGTTATTTCTCCTGCTTCTATGCTAAACTCACGAGGAAGCAGTGTAAACTTCTTTATCTTCTCAAACGCTGAAAATTCCTGCTGAAGCTCGTCAAAACGTTTCTCAAAAAGTGTTACAACCTCCTTATTCTCAATGAGCTCTTCCATACTATCAAAAGAGATATTGTGCTCGAGGGCATACTTTTTTAAGTTCTCAAAATTAGGAACGGCAAGTGCCGTCACATATTTCTGCTGATCTCCTATTACTGCAAGTTGCTCAATGAGAGCATCACTGATAAGTGCTGTTTCTAATTTTTGAGGAGCTATGTATTTACCTCCAGATGTTTTCATTAAATCCTTGATTCTATCTGTGATGTAGAGGTTCCCATGCTCATCTAGTCTTCCTGCATCACCTGTACAAAACCATCCGTCCTTAAAAACCTGAGCTGTAGCTTCTGGCTTTTTATAATAACCTTGCATGACTCCAGGGCCTTTAACGAGGATTTCATCATTATCTCCTATTTTAATCTCAGTACCTTCTATGCTTTTTCCAGCAGAGTTGAATTCAAAATTTGTGTATCCAAATAAAGAAACTGTTGCGGTAGTTTCTGTAAGACCATAGCCACATTTTACGTCAAGACCAAAGGAGTGAAAAAATGAAACCATCTCTGCCGCAAGAGGTGCTCCACCACAAGGCATAAATTTAATACGCCCTCCAAAGAGTGCACGCAGTTTGCTTAACACAAGCTTATCTGCAAGCTTATATTTGAGACTTAGTGCTAGTGGCACATTTTTCTCTAGTCTTTTGTGCTTATTGTAGTAGTCATTACCCACACCTAGCGCCCAGCTCGCGAGTTTCTGCTTTGTAGGGGAAGCTTCTTTTGTTTTTGCTTGTATCGCAGCATAAATTTTTTCAAAAATACGAGGCACCGTACACATAACTGTTGGTCGTACTTCCTTGAGCACCTCTGCAATTTTCTTTGGATCTTGGTTAAAATAAACTTCAATCCCCATGTGCAAACAGAAAAACACCCAACTACGTTCAAATATATGACTGAGTGGTAAAAAGCTTAACGACACATCTTGGTCAGATATATCTAATTCATATTTATGTGCTGCGAGGGAAGCTCCTATATTAGTATGGTCTATCATCACACCTTTAGGTTCTCCTGTAGTTCCAGAGGTATAGATGATACTCGCTAGATCCTTTACATCAAGATTTTGCTGTCTTTTTAAATAGATCTCTTCAATTTCTTGAGTAGGGCTAGCGGCAACAAAATCTTCTAAATACATAGAAGAAACAGATGACTTTAACTTTATGGTATCTGTGAGAGCTACTATAAGCTTTAAATAGGATGAGCTTTCTAGAAGCCCATAAGCCTGATCGTATTCATGCTGATTACCCACAAAAAGCAAACTTACCTCAGCATCATTAATTACATAGTCTACTTCCTTTGTAGAGCATGTTGCATAGATAGGTACTGTTACTGCTCTTATGCTCATTATCGCAAAATCTGCAATAATCCAGTTAGGCATATTTTCGGCAAAGATGGCTACGTTATGCTGTGTTCCAATCCCAAATTGCAGCAAACCTTTAGCAAGGTTTTCTACTTGCTCATACATTTTCTTCCAGCTTATACCTTCCCAAGTATTAAGTGTCTCATTCTTTACGTAAAGCGCATTCTTGTTTTCAAAGCGTAGCGCATTTTCCTTGACATTTACTACTAGGTGTTTGTAATCCATAAACTGTAATTAATTACGATATTTAATCATTGAGGTTTTCCAAAATTAAACATTAATAGCCCGTTTCTTCTTTTATTAACCGCAGTAGCGTGTATTAACACGCTTTTATTAACCTCTGTTAATAGAAATGAAGCATCCCTGCAGAAAACCTTATATTTATCTAACATACAGTTGTACTTAACACAGCAACTATTCTTAAAATTCTCTTCTATGAAACCCTGGCCTCTCTGTCTCTTTTTTACTGCTCTTATAGGCACTGCTCAAACTCCTACAGATGTACTCATAGACCAAAATCTCAAGAAAACTCTAATTGAACATAAAGCCTTTGTGAGTATTCCTAACTTGCCTTCAAACCCAGCTTTGATGCTAGAAAATATTGCTTTTGTAGAAAAGCGCTACAAGGCGCTAGATTTTACAACCAGCTTATTAGAAACTAGCACGCTCCCTATTCTTCTTGTAGAGAAGGTCTATGACCCAAATTATAAAACGGTGCTCTTTTATGTTCATATAGATGGACAGGCAGTAAATCCCGCAACCTGGGATCAAGAAGATCCTTTTACACCTGTACTCAAGGAGAAAAATAGCTCTGATGACTACAAAGCTATTTCTTGGGATCAACTAGATAGTAAAATAGATGATGACTGGCGCATTTATGGCCGTGCCGCTGCAGATGATAAGGCACCTATTATGATGTTTATTACTGCGCTACAACTTTTACAAGAACAACAAAAAGAGCCTGCTTTTAATATCAAGGTGATTTTTGACCCAGAAGAAGAATACAACTCGACGGCTTTGCTTTCTACCCTAGACACTTATAAAAATAGATATGCAGCAGATTATTTTGTGGTAATGGATGGTCCTGCTCATGATTCTAATAAGCCTACACTCACTTTTGGATGTAGAGGAATTGCTACTGCAGCAATTACCACTTACGGTGCCCGCCTACCTCAACATAGCGGTCATTATGGCAACTATGCGCCTAACCCTGTTTTTAGACTTGCAAACTTACTTACAACGATGAAAGATGATGATGGCAAGGTGCTCATTGAAAATTATTATAACGGAATTACCATCACTCCAGAGACGGCTCAAGTACTCTCTTCTGTACCTTTTGAGGCAACTGAATTCAATAAAAAACTTGGTGTTCACACCGCCGAAAAAGTAGGAAGTTCATACCAAGAAGCGCTGCAATATCCTTCTCTAAATATTAGACAGATAGGCACCTCTTGGACTGGCGAAGGTTTAAAAACGGTAGTTCCAGAGTATGCGATTGCACATCTAGATATACGCCTTGTTCCAGAGACAGATGGTGACGCACAACTAGCAAAGATTAAAAATCATATCATTAAACAAGGTTATTATCTTATAGACCGAGCACCCACAGATGAGGAAAGGCTTATCTACCCTAAATTAGCAACTTTTACAGGGAAGACTTCTGTAAATGCATTTAGAACAAATCCGGATGATGCTTTTGGCAAAAAAATGAGGGAAGCACTATCACAATCTTTTGGTGAAGACCCAATTACTATTAGAATGATGGGCGGCACTGTGCCTATTGTTCCCGTGATTAAGGCGCTAGATGTCCCTACGGTTATACTTCCACTGGTTAACATGGATAACAATCAGCACAACCCTAATGAGAATATACGCATAGGGAATATTAGACAAGGCATCAAGGTATGTCTAGCTTTACTTGAGACAGCTTTTTAAGGAGGTTTTTGTGTTGTCACGCTTTCGCGAAAGCGAACTAACACGCACTGGTGAGAAGCATTGCATAAAAAGCAAAACGTCCAACTTACAAAAAGTTGGACGTTTTTATTGTGTACTTACGCTTTCGCGAAAGCGTGATTTATTTACTTAATATCAAAACGATCTGCGTTCATTACTTTAGTAAACGCCTTGATAAAATCTGCAACAAAACGTTGCTCTCCATCATTTGCTCCATAAACCTCGGCAATTGCTCTAAGCTCTGTGTTTGATCCAAAAATCAAATCTGCACGAGATCCTGTAAACTTCATCTCACCGGTGCGACGGTCACTTCCTGAGAATAATGTCTCATCAGAAGAAAGCTCCTTCCAAGTATATGTAAAGTCTAGTATGTTTGTAAAGAAGTCGTTTGATAACTGTCCAGGTCTATCTGTAAATACACCTACTTTAGTACCGTTATAGTTTGTACCTAATACACGTAAACCTCCTACAAGCACTGTCATTTCTGGAATAGAAAGTCCTAGTAATTGTGCGCGATCTATAAGCATTGCTTCGGCAGCTGTTGCTTTTTGTGTATGACTCACATAGTTTCTAAAACCATCTGCTTTAGGCTCAAGATAACCAAAGCTATCTACATCTGTTTGCTCTTGTGTAGCGTCTGTGCGTCCAGGTATAAATGGTACTGTAACTTCATGACCAGCGTCTTTTGCTGCCTTTTCTACTCCTACTGACCCTGCAAGAACAATAAGGTCTGCCATAGATACATCTCCATCAAAATCACTCTGGATAGTACCGTAAACATTAAGCACTTTATATAACTGCTCTGGGTTGTTTACTTCCCATCTGTTTTGCGGTGCAAGACGGATGCGTCCTCCATTTGCCCCACCACGCTTATCAGAATTTCTGAACGTAGAGGCAGATGCCCACGCTGTAGAAACCATTTCTGAAACCGTAAGTCCTGATGCTGCTATTTTTACTTTTAAAGTAGCAATCTGATCATCACTTAATGAATATCCAGCATTACTTGGTACTGGATCTTGCCATAATAACTCTTCACTAGGTACTTCTGGCCCTAAGTATCTCTCTACAGGTCCCATATCACGATGTGTTAACTTATACCATGCTCTTGCAAATGCATCTTCAAAAGCTTTGTGATTTTCGTGAAATTTTTGTGAGATTTTTAAATATGCTGGATCTACTTTTAGCGCAATATCTGCTGTAGTCATCATAAGACGCTGTCTCTTTGATGCATCTCCCGCCATAGGTGCCATCTTAGCATTTGATGCTTCTGTAGGTGTCCACTGGTGTGCACCTGCTGGGCTCTTGGTAAGCTCCCAGTCGTAATTTAATAGTACATCAAAATAATCTGCATCCCATTGCGTAGGGTTAGGTGTCCAAGCTCCTTCTATACCAGAAGTAATGGTATCATCAAGTACTCCTGTACCAAAGCTATTTTTCCACCCAGTACTCATTTCTTCAATATTAGCTCCATGAGGCTCTGTTCCTACATACTTGTCTGGATCTGCTGCACCATGCGCTTTACCGAAGGTGTGACCTCCAGCTACTAGCGCTACCGTCTCCTCATCATTCATTGCCATACGACCAAAAGTCTCTCTTACATTTGCTGCAGAACCCATAGGGTCTGGAACTCCGTTAGGTCCTTCTGGATTTACATATATCCAACCCATCATTACTGCTCCTAATGGCGCCTCTAACTCGCCCTCTGCATAACGCTCATCATTTGCTCCCCACTCTGTCTCGCTTCCCCAGTAGATATCTTGTTCTGGTTCCCATACATCTTCACGTCCTCCGGCATAACCAAAAGTTGGGAACCCCATAGATTCTAATGCGCAGTTACCTGCAAGCACCATTAAATCTGCCCAAGAAATTTTATTTCCATATTTTTTCTTGATAGGCCATAATAATAAACGAGCCTTATCAAGGTTTCCGTTATCTGGCCAACTATTAAGTGGTGCAAAACGTTGTGTTCCAGAGCTTGCTCCTCCACGTCCATCACCTATACGGTAAGTTCCCGCACTGTGCCAAGCAAGACGGATCATAAATCCTCCATAGTGACCATAATCTGCAGGCCACCAGTCTTGTGAATCTGTCATTAAATCAAGTACGTCTTGTTTAAGAGCACTAAAATCAAGACTATTAAATGCCGCAGCATAATCAAAGTCACCTCCTAGTGGATCTGATTTTGTAGCATTCTGTCTAAGTATATTTAAACGAAGTTCATTAGGCCACCAGTCACGATTAGTTGTACCGCCACCAGATGTTTGTTTATGTGCGCCTCCCATGAAAGGACACTTTGCCGCTTGAGATTCGTCGTTAAGATCAAATGTTTCTGTATTTTTCATTCCAATAGGTTTTACAAGGTTGATATGGTAAAAATATTTATTATCCATCTAGCTAACTATAGTTTATCATTAGAATAAATTAAAGTTTAATAGCCAAAAACTATGACGGTAATTTATATTAAACATTACATGTGTTTTAAATAAAATGTTACCAACTTATTAATAGTGCATTAAGTTACGTATTGTATTTATAATTCTCCTCACTAATGCATTATGTATCCTTTAATTAAGGCTACCTTTGCGCGCATTTTAAAATGAATATGCAATGAAAATAGATCTTAAAGAAATACTTACTGCCGCAATGGTGCTATTTGCTGTAATTGATATAATAGGGAGTATTCCTATTATATTAAAACTGCGAAAAAAGGCAGGACATATACAGAGTGAGAAGGCTGCCTTAGTAGCACTTATTGTAATGATTCTATTTGTATTTGTAGGGGAGAGCATACTAGGACTCATAGGTGTTAATGTATATGAATTTGCAGTAGCAGGTTCTTTTATTCTATTCTTTATAGCCCTAGAAATGATTCTAGGAGTTAGTATTTTTAAAGATGATGATGGTATTAGTGCAAAGACCGTATCTGTGTTCCCACTCGCCTTTCCATTAGTAGCAGGACCAGGTACTCTTACCTCGCTTCTTGCATTACGCGCAGAATATGACCTTAGCAATATTATAATTGCTATCATACTCAACATCTTGCTAGTCTATATCGTGTTAAAAACTTCTAAACACATAGAACGCTTCTTAGGAAAGAACGGTATTGCTGTAATACATAAAGTTTTTGGTGTAATTTTGTTAGCAATCGCTGTAAAGCTTTTTACCGCAAACATTCAAGAACTCTTTAAGTAATACTATGAAGTTTATAATCCCTATTGGAATCTTACTGGCGCTAGGCCTTCTTATTTATAATGTAACGTTACTAGACTTTTCTAATCTCCTTGAAGGTGAAAGCAGCATTGCTTTAATAGGAGTTATTGCGTGTGCGTGTGCGATATTGTTATTACTTATTTTACGTACCTCTCGGAAGATTGCAGAGAAACATAAATAGCATACAGCTACATTAGGTATATAATGTATGGGTTATATATCTCGTAAACAATTCCAACAATTAAAGTGAGTATTGCTAGTGCTGTAAAACCAATGTGCAATTTTTGATACCACAGATTACGTCGCAACTTCCAGATGAGTTTCTCATCATCTAGATCTTCTATTTGAGCCAGAATAATAGGCGGCTTTAGATAAAAAGGACTTACAGATATACCGTGACGTATAAGTAGTGCAGCACTATTATCTAGCAATCTAAAGATGATTGCGATAATATAAACATATATAGCTACTACCATTAACATAGGTTATTCTTTTTCAAGGGTAAGTTCTATTACTTTTTGAATTACGGCGTCTTCTTTATTTACCATCATCTCAAAAGCATTGTTATCAAAAAGCTGTCTAGCCATTGTAGCTTTGAGGTATTTCTTATACAAGTCTTTATACTTACTTGCTTTCAAATTAATCTGTCTAAACTGTGCGAAAGATATAAAATCTTCTACTACTTGATCTGATATAACAACCTCTTCTTGAAATTGCTCCATACTCAAGCTGTTGAAGTACGTTCTGTCTTTTTCTAATTGCTCAAATATAAATAAGCGCATATATCCAGAACGTAGCACGTAATTGAGATGCTCAACCTCATAGTCTGTATTTTTAGGAACAAAAATGTCTGGTATGATTCCGCCTCCGCCGTATACAATTTTACCTTTAGGAGTTCTAAATTTAAGAGAGTCTGCCACTTTGATACTATCTACACTGCGTAGCTCGCCATTTTCATATCTATTGAGATAATCTTCAAAATAATCTTTATCTCCTAGCTCATAAGGCTTCTGTATAGAACGTCCAGTAGGAGTGTAATAACGAGCTATAGTTAATCTTACAGCACTACCATCACCTAAATCCATTTCTCGCTGCACAAGTCCTTTACCAAAGGATCTTCTACCCACTATTACTCCCTTGTCGTTATCTTGTAATGCTCCCGCAACAATCTCACTAGCACTTGCAGAGTTCTCATTAATA
Organism: Dokdonia sp. Asnod3-C12; assembly: GCF_045063975.1. NCBI lineage: Bacteria > Pseudomonadati > Bacteroidota > Flavobacteriia > Flavobacteriales > Flavobacteriaceae > Dokdonia > Dokdonia sp. Asnod3-C12. The sequence goes on along the minus strand of NZ_JBEFNY010000003.1, from coordinate 1,756,876 downwards.
AGTATAAACACTTCTCCTTCTTCAAAAATACCACCGTCATCGGTGTAGCTATTTGAAATGTTTCCTGTTTTATTTTTTGTAAAAAGTATGAGCTTGTCTTCTTCTAAAAATTCATCTACCACTCCCTCTGCACTAGAGATATAACCTCCTGGATTATCCCTTAAATCTAGTGCAATTTTAGTCGCTCCATTATTTTTAAGATCTATGAGCGCTTTCTTGAACTCTTCATGAGTAGACTCTGCAAAACGGTTAATCTTGATGTACCCAAGATTATTAGTAAGCATATAACTGCCTACCACACTAAAAATAGGCACATGATCACGTTTAAAATTAAACGTCAAAAGGTCTTTAACTCCAGGTCTTTTTATTTTGATTTCAATAGGTGTTCTTGCTTTACCCTTTAAAATACTAGATAGAGAGTCATCTGTAATTTCTTTAGTAGATAAATTGATGCCATCTGCATAAACAATGCGGTCTCCACCTTTGATTCCGGCACGAGCACTAGGCCCTCCTTTAATAGCCTGTATTACCGCAAGCGAATCATTATAAGGATAAAAACTCACCCCTATACCTACAAAATCACCTTTCATATTCTCCTCCATAGCACTATACTCGTCTGGTGGTATGTAAGTAGAATGTGGGTCTAGATTGTCTAAAATACCATTTACAGTAACATCTACAATGCTATCTGTATTAATGACATCTACATACTCATAATCTATATAATCGATAAGCTTATTAAGTTTATCCTTTTTTGCATTTGAAGTAAACAACGCGGTATCATTATATCCAAAATCTAGTAAGCTTCCTAGCAAAATGCCTAAAGCAATGCCCAAGCCAAAGAGTAGGGGAATATATTTGCGTTGTATTTTCATTTATGAATCGATATCTTGAAGATGTACTATCTCAACGCCTGCTTTTTCTAAAAATTTCACACCCGTTAGATCTTTATAAGCATTATGATATACAACACGCTTAATACCTGCTTGATGTACTAATTTACTGCAGTCCTTACAAGGACTCAGTGTGATGTATAACGTAGCTCCATGGCACGATTGTGTAGAGCTAGCAACCTTTAAAATTGCGTTTGCCTCTGCATGCAATACATACCACTTGGTATTATTTTCATCGTCTTCACAAATATTTTCAAAACCAGTAGGTGTACCATTATATCCATCAGAGATAATCATCTTGTCTTTTACAATGATTGCTCCCACTTGCTTACGGTTGCAGTACGACAGTTTTCCCCACTCTCGAGCCATTCTCAAGTAAGCGATGTCATATTTATGTTGTTTTGAAGCCATTAGCTATTGTGATGTATGTATGTATGTACGCTTTCGCGAAAGCGTAAAAAAAATATAATATATAACTTATTTACACACTACTAAAAGCATGCAAAACAATTATTAAAAATTAATGCTAGAAAGTGCTGTTTTAAACACTGGAATGGCGACTCCAATCACTATGGATGAAATAACCATTACCCAATCCCTAAGTGAAAATCTAAAAATTGCCTGACCCACAAAACTTATAATAAGCACTACAAATACAATGATTAATTGTGCTGCTTCAATACCTAAAGTATATTCTATTAATGGTAACAGCTTACTTTCTGAGCTTGCTGTCATCATTTTAAAATATGTAGAAAAACCTAGCCCGTGAATTAATCCGAAAAATAGCGCTGCAAAAAGGTGAATACCTATCTTCTGATTGCGATTCTTTTTACCAGCTGTAAAAATATTATATAGAGCAGTAATTAAAATTGTTATAGGTATAAGAACCTCTACTAATGATGAATTAACTCTAACAACTCCGTAAGCCGATAGTGCCAGCGATAAGGTATGACCCAGTGTGAAAATGGTTACTAATGTCAATAGTTTTTTCCAGTTAGAAAACAAGTACGGCACTGTGAGTACTACTAAAAAAAGTATGTGATCATAGGCGTTCCAATCTAGTACGTGGAAGAGGCCTTCTTTAAAATAAAATAAGAATGAATCCATCTAAAAAAATTAGGGGTTTTATCAAATGTACAAATTAAAAATCTTGATTAAATAGCTATCTTTGATGCTTACTTTAAATTAAGAAATATGTCTTTTTCAGATTTATATGATAGCGGGTTCCGCAAGAGAAACGAAGATCACTTTGCATCTATTGTGAGAGTGGCAATGGATGATGGTGTAATTTCAGACAAGGAAAAAGCTTTTTTAGACAGGCTTGCTCGTAACCTTTCTATATCTGCAGAGGATTATGAAATTATTCTAGGAGACTACATGTCTCACCCTATTAACCCTCCTACTACTTATGACAGAAGGTTAGAGCGTTTATACGATCTTACACGTATGATTCACATTGATCATGATTTTGAGGAAGAAGAACCTCTTTTGATTAGACTTTCTATAGGTTTAGGTTTTGCTACAAGTAATGCACCTTATGTTGCACATAAAGCACTTACTCTTGTAAGAGAAGGTACTGATCTTGATACATTTCAAGATGAAATCAAAAATATGAGCCGCTAGATTGTAGCTTTTATCATAAATTAAAAAGGGGAAGATCTTCATGAGATCTTCCCCTTTTTGATTATTTTTTAAGAAGATTTTACTCTTCCTCCTCTTCTAAAGAAAGTACTTCTTTACTTTTTCTTTTATAACGCGTTAAGAGTCTCTCTATAGTTTCAAAAAGAAGCTCTGCATCTATAGGCTTTGTTAAGTACGCATTCATACCTGCTTCCTTTGCAGCATCTTGCTCTTCTTGGGCCGTTCTAGCAGTAAGCGCTATAATAGGAAGTTTACTTATTTTACTATTAGAATGACTTCGTATCTGCACTGCAGTATCAAGCCCATCCATTATAGGCATCGTAAGATCAAGTATCACTAAATCATAAGTGTTTCTGTCTAAAAATTCTAGAACACGCTCACCATCTTTTGCAATATCTATACTATAAGCACCATGGTCTACAAATAGACGAAGCATTAACAACTGATTCACCTCAACATCTTCTCCTAATAAAATACGTGGCTTTTTTCCAGTAGCTTTTTTATTCTTTGTCTTCTTAGTCTTTTCTTTCTTCTCTCGTTTCTGGTTATGAGAAACCCCCATATACACCGTAAAACTAAATGTAGATCCTTTGCCCTCTACACTGCTTACCTCAAGATCACTCTCTAACAAGTGTGTGAGTTGTTTTACGATACTAAGTCCTAATCCAGATCCTCCAAAAAGACCTCTTTTTTCTAACTGTGTAAAGCTATCAAAAATACTATCTATCTTCTCCTTAGGTATTCCTATTCCAGTATCTGTTACTTCAAAAGTAACAGGGATTCTTCTCGCATTTTGAGAATCTGTTTTTACACAGAATTTTATATTTCCTTGATGCGTGTATTTTAATGCATTCTCTAATAAGTTTACAAGGATCTGATTGATTCTAAGATGATCGCCCACTAAGAAACGCGGAATCTTTGAGCCCATCTCAAACTCAAAAGAAAGTCTCTTCTCATCTGCTCTGAGTTGATAGGTTTTCCCTAAAACTTCTATGAATTCTTTAAAGTCAAAGCGCCTCTTTTTAATTTCTAACTTGCCTGCTTCAATCTTAGATATATCCATCAAGTCATCTAAAATAGTCACTAGGTTCTTAGATGAATCTTTTACAATATTAAGAATGTCTAGTTGCTCTCTTGTGATATCTGTATTTTCTAGCACAGAAAGAAAGCCCACAATACTATTGAGCGGAGTACGAATTTCGTGGCTTACGTTTGCAAGAAACTTATTCTTAAAACTACGCTGTATTTCTAACTCTTGATTAAGTTCTTGTGTGATATTAAAACCTATGATAGACTCATTACGCACCTGTTTAATCTGATGTACGGTTTTGTAGTGATCTGTGAGATCGTTTAAAATTACGACTAACGTATCGTCATCTCTTAATATGGTCTTTATATCTAAGAAATAAAGTTTTCCTAGCACCTCTACTTGAACACAAAAGAAAGTATGTTCTTTTTTTGTCTCCTCAAAGACATTCATCAGTGAGTAGAAAAATGGGTGAAACTCTGTTATATCAGAGTTTTTGCTAATAGAAAATAGGTTTTGATCTGAGTCTACAACATTCAGTCCTCTATTAACAATAAGTAATTGTGTGGTTTTATTAAAAAAATCCTGTCTAAGGTTATCAAGCATTTTTAAGCAATTGCGCTGCTACATCATTAAACAGCTGTTCAACATTTTCTCCGGTCTTTGCACTGGAAAGATAGCTATGTTGAACATCTTGAGCCTTGAGAGCTGCCATGATTTCATCCTTGTCGACTAAGTCTACTTTATTTCCGATAATGTGCACAGGCACTTGGGGATACTTATCTTTTAAGTGACTTAAGTTATATTTTAAATCACCATATGTTACTGCTCTAGATGCATCAAACACATAAATAAAGCTAGAAGCTCCCATTAAGTATGATGGTCTATATTTTGTAAAATCATCTGTTCCTTCTACGTCCCATATGATTAACGTTACTTTATCGGAGTTAATAGTTACCTCCTTCTTCATTATATGCACACCAATAGTCACTACATAGTTATCTGAGAAGTTATTCTCAACAAACCTGCGAAGCAGTGAAGACTTACCAACACCAAAATGTCCTAGTAATACTATTTTTTTAGATACGCTCATCTGTAAAATACTCTTTTAATTTTTTGGTAAATTTTTGATTGTCACTTAAATCATCTTTGTTTATCACAAACTGAGCAAAGTCAAGTAACACATCATCAAGTTTATTTTTATATTCATCATCATAAATACCGCTCAAAATTACGGCAATATAATATTCTGAGAAATTTTGTAAATGAATAGTATAGAGTTGATAATCTATCCTCTCTAATTCCATATCCCCTCTCTCAAAAGCGTCCTCTGCAAAGCTTTTAATCGCCGTGAGCATACCCGCCATCATATCCTTGTCCATCGTTTTGGTTTTTGAATAGCTTGCTTTAAGCAATCCAGAACCTTTTTCGATTACAAGTATTTGTTCAATATACGCTTTATATTCTTCTTTAAGCAGTGCCGCTGCAGTAGGTCTTTCCTTACCCTTAGACTTAAACATACTTCTAAATGAAAATGCATTATCTATTTTCTCACTTATGGAGTCGTTAAGCTTTTTTATTTCTGCTTGGACATACCTTTTTATCATTTTACCCATAATAGGGTATAATGCTTCTACCACAGCATCCTGAGAATTTTTAATTTCAGATTTTAATGTTTGGGTTATTGTTGGCCCTAGAGTTTCGGGCATCTCTTTTACAAAGTTCAACAAACGTTCATCTAGAATGGGACCCACTCTATCTGATAAGTGTTGCTGTCTCTCTTCTAGGTCTTTGAGTTTTCTGTATATATCATTCTCAGGCTTTTTCTCATCTGTGAGTAAAAGCTCTTTTAAAATTTCAAGACGTTCATCAGTTGTCATTAAAAATTTTCAGAGATTGATCTAAGCTTTTATATTCTCACCAAGACGTATGAGCATATCACCTAAGCTATCACGGCTTACCTTTCTATTATCAAGGTCTTGAGTTTTATCATCAAGTGCCTGTTCAAGATCAGAAATACGAATATTTACATCTGTACTTAGATTATCTATAGCCGTCATGATCTCTTTACGAGCATCATCTACATAAGAGAGCATTTCTTCACGCTTTTTTGTGATATCTGCCTTTAGAGTGTCAAATTCGTGATTATATTCTTGAATATTTTCACCGAAAATGAGGTTCTTGATAGCCTCAATTTTAGAATTTGCAACATCAGGTAGTTGCTCATTCTGTGTAGGGTCTTTTTTAGCCATAATAGTAGTAGCCTTGATATTTGTTTAATCAAATATAAAAAAAATCCCCCGCCTTATGAGTTTTAATCCCTCTTAACTCAACAATTAAGACTCCTTCATGAAACTTTCGGCTTTTTCGACCATTAATTTGCTTCCACAAAAGAAAGGAACTCGTTCATGCAGCTCTGTAGGTTGTAGGTCTAAAATAGCTTCAAAACCATCACTTGCTTTACCTCCTGCTTGCTCTGCTATAAAAGCCATAGGGTTGCATTCATACAGTAAGCGTAGTTTACCATTGGCTGCTTTTGAGCTTTTTGGATACATATAGATTCCTCCTTTTATCATATTTCTATGAATATCAGAAACTAACGAACCTATGTATCTAGACGTATAAGGACGGTCATCCTTTTCTTCTTGACAATATTTTATATATCTCTTCACTCCATCTGGGAAGTGAACATAATTACCCTCATTTACAGAATAAATACTGCCCATTTCTGGAAACTGCATGTTAGGATGAGAAAGGTAAAAAGTACCAATCGCTGGATTAAGTGTAAAACCATTAACACCGTGACCTGTAGTATAAACAAGCATAGTAGAAGTCCCATAAACGATATAACCTGCTGCTACTTGCTCTCGCCCTTTTTGTAAAAAGTCCTCCATAGTTACTGGAGTTCCAGCTGGAGTAACACGTCTATATATAGAAAAGATGGTTCCTACTGAGACATTTACATCAATATTAGAAGAGCCGTCTAGAGGATCCATAAGTAATATGTACTTATTATTATTATCCCCATTTTGACCTTCTAAAGAGATAAAATCATCATTCTCTTCACTAGCTATTCCACATAATATGTTTCTGTTAGTAAGTGTACGTATAAAGGTGTCATTTGCCATTACGTCCAGCTTTTGCTGATCTTCACCTTGGATGTTTGTCTCGCCAGCTGCGCCCACGATATCTACAAGGCCAGCCTTGTTCACTTCGTGGTTTACTACTTTGGCCGCAAGGCGGATAGAGTTGATCAAGCGAGAAAGCTCTCCAGAAGAATACTGGAACTCAGCTTGATTTTCAATAATAAACTCTCCTAATGTTTGGTTTTTTCTTGACACGATACGTGTTTTTTGATTTAGTGCAAAAGTAACTTTAATCTTAAATTACTACAACGTTTTCGTTTAAGAATAGTTAATGTAATTATTTACCTTAGCGTCGCTTAGACAAAAACAACCCTATACATGAACATCTCTATTCAAAAAGCAACACCAGAAGATATGCCCGCTGTACTGGGTCTCATAAACGAGCTAGCAGTTTATGAAAAAGAGCCAGAAGCAGTAAAGATTACAGAAAGAACGCTCCTAGAAAACGGTTTTGGTGAGCATCCTCTTTTTACTTGTTTTGTAGCCAAAACAGCAACCGAAGTTGTAGGTATGGCATTATGCTACTTCCGCTTTTCTACTTGGGATGGAAAATCATTACACCTAGAAGATCTGGTGGTAAAGGAATCTTTACGTGGCAAAGGAGTAGGGCAACAGCTCTATGATCAGGTTATGATTTTTGGAGCAGAGAGCGGTGTAAAACGTGTAGAATGGGTTGTGCTAGACTGGAACACTAGCGCTATCGAGTTTTACAAAAAAAGCAATGCAAAGTTTTTAAAAGATTGGCATCTTGTACAGATGGATGAGCAACGTCTTCAAGATTACATTAAAAAAATTAATGCTTAACAATTCTTGGTACGGTTGTGAGGTATACGCTTTCGCGAAAGCGTAACTAAAACCTAAACAACAACACATCACCATTTGTTTATTAATAAGCGCTCATTTAAAACGAGCGACTCACTTAGAAAAGTAAGATTACCAATATGCAGGTATTTAAATTTGGAGGAGCATCTGTAAAAGATGCAGATGGCGTAAAGAATGTAGCAACTGTGCTGCAAACTATGGGGGGTGGAGAAAAGCTCGTTATAGTCTCTGCAATGGGAAAAATGACTAATGCCATGGAGGCTATTGTTACAGCTTACTTTGATGATAAAAGCAGTCTTCCAGAACATATAGAGCACACCGTAGCTTATCACAGAGAGATTACTAATCATCTTTTTGAAAAAGGTGATGAAGTTCTTGAAAAAATAAAAGAACTCTTTGCCGAACTCAAAGGCTTTCTTGCCTGGAACAAATCGCCAAAATATGATTTTGTTTATGATCAAATCGTCTGTTATGGCGAGCTTATATCTACAACCATCATAAGTGCATACCTTAACAAGCAAGGGCTTGCAAATACCTGGCTAGATGCGAGACGTCTTATAAAAACAGATAGCAGTTATCGCGACGGACGCGTAGACTGGAAGGCAACGCAAGCAGCGATAAAAGAGCATGTAAACCCAAAAGTGCTTACTATCACTCAAGGATTTATAGCATCAGACAGTAATAACTTTACAACCACATTAGGCAGAGAAGGATCTGATTATACGGGAGGCATATTTGCATACTGCCTCGATGCAGAAAATCTGACCATCTGGAAGGATGTTCCTGGGGTATTAAATGGTGATCCTCGAGTTTTTAACAACACCGTTTTATTACATGAAATCCCATACGAAGAAGCAATCGAGCTTGCATTTTATGGAGCTTCTGTTATTCATCCTAAAACGTTACAACCGTTGCAACGTAAAGAAATACCGCTTTATGTAAAATCCTTCCTCAACCCTACGGCAGCTGGCACGATGGTAAGTAGTGTATCTACGCTAGCACCTATGGTTCCGTGTTATATTGTCAAGAAAAACCAAGTACTCATATCACTATCTTCACTAGATTTCTCCTTTATGGTAGAAGATAATATTGCCGAGGTTTTCCAGTTGCTTTCTACTTACAAGCTCAAAGTTGACCTTATACAGAACTCTGCGATAAGCTTTTCTGTATGCGTAGATAACAAATTTAATGGCCTAGAAAAGCTTACAAAACAGCTCAAAGGGAAATTTAAAGTAAGAGTTACCACAGGGGTTTCTCTTTATACAATAAGGCATTTTGCACAAGAAGCTCTTGATAAATTTCAAGAGGATAAAACCGTGCTTCTCAAGCAAGTTGCTCAAAACACAGTGCAACTTGTGACACAAAACTAGAAGTATGCGGTCTCTAGGTTAATAAAATGTAACTATAGCAAACCCTATTTGTTATATTTGCCTACTTAAAATAACCACAAAAATAATGGGTCTAGTCACCGCCAAAGAAGTTGCACGAGCTATAAATGTCGATAAATTTGGCTTTATAGGCACCTTTGCTGGGTGGTCATTAATGAAGATTCTTAAAATCTCTTCTCTCAATAAAGTCTACGACCGCAATAAACATTTAGGAGACCTTGAATTCCTTAATGCATTGCTTGATGAATTTAATATCAAGTTTGAAATCCCAGAAGAAGATTTAAAAAGGTTACCTAAGGATGGTGCTTATGTAACGATATCAAATCACCCACTGGGTGGTATAGATGGCATATTACTACTCAAATTAATGCTTGAGCAACGTCCAGATTTTAAAATCATCGCAAACTTTTTACTACACCGCATTGAGCCGCTTAAGCCTTATGTAATGCCAGTAAACCCTTTTGAAAACAAGAAGGATGTAAAGTCAAGTATCGCAGGTTTTAAAAGTGCGATATCTCACCTTAGAGACGGTCATCCTCTAGGTATTTTTCCTGCAGGAGAAGTCTCTACTTATAAAGATGATAAACTTATTATAGACAAACCATGGGAAGAAGCAGCTATGAAGCTGGTTAAAAAGGCAGAAGTCCCTATTGTGCCCATATATTTTCACGCAAAAAATAGTAGGCTCTTTTATCAATTATCACGCTTAAGTGATACACTTAGAACGGCTAAGCTACCTAGCGAACTCCTCACGCAAAAAAATCGAGTAATAAAAGTACGCATAGGAAACCCTATAAAGGTCACAGCTCAAAAGGAACACGAGTCTCTTGAAGACTTTACAGAGTTTTTACGCAAGAAAACGTACATGCTGGCAAATTCCTTTGAGAAGAAGAGTATTTTAAAAGAGATTCCTCAAAAATTAAAAACTCCAAAGGAACCTAAAAAGATTGTTACAGAAATGAGTAGCGATCTTATAGAAGACGAAATTTTACGCTTGCGCGAAAATGATCGTCGCCTTCTCACTAGTAAAAACTATGAAGTATATCTAGCTCCTGCTCAAGAGATGCCTAGCATTTTGCGAGAAATAGGACGACTTAGAGAAATCACCTTTAGAGCGATAGGAGAGGGAACAAATGAAGCTATAGATCTAGACAAATTTGATAGATACTATTATCATATGTTCTTATGGGATAATGAAGCAAATGCACTTGCAGGAGCCTATAGAATGGGACTAGGATCTAAGATTTATAAAGAGCACGGTATTGACGGGTTTTACCTTCAAGATCTTTTCCGTTTTGAGCCAGAGCTTCACAAAATGATGAGTGAGAGTATTGAAATGGGTCGTGCATTTATCATAAAAGAGTACCAACAAAAACCTATGCCACTTTTCCTTTTATGGAAGGGTATAGTACATACTACATTGCGCTTTCCAGAGCATAAATACCTCATAGGTGGAGTGAGTATTTCAAATCAATTTTCAAACTTCTCAAAGTCACTGATGATTGAATTTATGAAATCACACTATTACGATCCTTATATCGCACAGTTTATACGTCCTAAAAAAGAATGGAAAGTAAACCTCAAAGATGCCGATAAGGAGTTTGTTTTTGATGAGAGTAAAGCAGACCTTAATAAGTTTGACAAACTCATTGAAGAAGTAGAACCAGGGTCGCTACGCCTTCCTGTGCTCATAAAAAAGTATATTAAGCAGAATGCAAAGGTTATTGCCTTTAACGTAGACCCACTGTTTAATAATGCCATTGATGGTCTTATGTATATCCGTATTGCAGATCTACCAGAGAGCACTGTAAAACCTGTTATGGAAGAGTTTCAAGCAGAGCTTGAAAAAAAATATAATCAGCGTAATACAGAAGAGGAGTAAAAAACGTTTACTCCTCTTTCTATATAAATCTTATACTACCTGTATTCTGGATTTTCAAAGTTCCAGCGAGTACCATCGTCCCAGTCACCTCGAGAATTCCCATAAGCTGGATATCCCCCTTGTGCTTTAAGCATACTTGCAAGATGCAGTAAGTTGTATGTCATGAAGGTCGTGTTGCGATTTGTAAAGTCATTATTTTTTGCTCCACTTTCTTCATCATTATAGCTAGCACCAGGACCAGCTTCACCTATCCATCCGCAATCTGCTTGTGGCGGTATACTATAACCTATATGTTGTAATGAATACAGTGTACTCATGGCTACGTGCTTAATACCATCCTCATTACCGGTGATGATACAACCACCTGCTTTTCCATAAAAATAGTATTGCCCTTTCTCATTGCGGTTACCACTTTCTCCGTATAAACGTTCTATAAGCTTTGTTGCAACAGAGGACTTCTCACCTAACCAGATAGGAGTTCCTACTACGAGAATATCTGCCTCTTCTATTTTTTTAAAAATTTCTGGCCATTCATCTGTCTCTTCTCCATGCTCTGTCATGTCATGATACACCCCAAAGGCTACATCATGATTTACAAATCTTAAATATTCTACAGTAACACCTTCAGCTCGCATAACATCTATAGAGACATCCATGAGTGCCTTAGTATGGCTCATGTGAGGTGTTTTTTTGAGCGTGCAATTTATATACAGCGCTTTTAGGTTTGAGAAATCAGGTTTTTCTTTCATATCTAAGATTTGACGTTTAAACTGTTAATAACTTACATTTTTGAATTACAAATTATATTAAAACTCGATTTACATAGCTTCAGACTTCTATTTACTGTGGATAGTACGCTTTCGCGAAAGCGTAAAAATCAACCTTCCATTTGCGCCATCAAATCGTTGAGCTTATCTTGAGTAATAGGCTTGACAATAAAGTTTTTTACATTACTGTATGATTTGGCTTTCTCTTTATCTCTAGGATCTATGGAACTTGTTACAATAAAGATGGTAATTTTCTTAATTACTTCTATTGTAATAATACCATCTAAAAATTGCCACCCATCAAGAATAGGCATATTTATGTCTAACAGTATGACATCTGGGATTGCAGACTCTACGGTACCTCGCAATACAGGAGCAAGGTGATTGAGTGCTTGTTCTCCATCATGAAAAATTAAAAACCCCTTACAGAAGTTACTCATTTTCATTAATCGCTGTGCTCCAAAAACAAAAATTGGATCATCGTCTATTATGCAGGCTATATCTATTTGCTTCATCGCTTTAAATAAATTTTAAATGTAGATCCTTTACCTACTGTACTGTCTACTTGAACACATCCTCCTAACGCTTCAATCTGGTTTTTTACGATGTATAAGCCTAAGCCTCTTGAACTTTCATTTCTATGAAAAGTCTTGTAGAGACCAAAAATTTTACTTCCGTGTAGATCTAAGTCTATTCCAAGGCCATTATCTGTAAAATGTATGATTGTATAATTATCATCTTGCGTAGCACTAACTACAACTTTTAACGGCTCATTCTCACGTCTGTATTTAATAGTATTAGATAAAATATTTAAGAATATACTTCTCAGATATTCTGGTATCGCCATAACCCTGAGCTGAGGAGATACGCTTACTGTTACAGTACCACAAACCTCATGAAATAAGGTGTTTAGACTTGTGAGTGTCTTATCTATAATCTGGACTACATTGATCTCTACAAAATCATCTGAGGTAACATTTTCAAAAGAAGATACTTCGCTTAAATTCTCAATAGTTTCTTCTAGATTTCCAAATGCATTTTCTAGCATTTGAAATACAGAGGATTCTTCTATTTTAGGAATATCCTGTTTTAAAAAAGTCAATAACATATCCAAATTACTGGTATGTGATCTTAAATTATGCGAGACAATGTGTTTAAAATTTAATAATTTCTCATTTTGCCCTTCTGTCTTACTTAACAAATCTTCTATTTGATGATTTGCATTTTTGAGAGATGTTATATCTGTAATCTGGCATATATAATAATCTGGACTTGAAATCTCAGATCTTACTAATGACACAGAAATAAGCGCCCAGATAGTTTTACCCGTTTTATGTATAAAACGCCTCTCTGCTTGATAGTTCTCAGTATCTCCAGATAGTAATTTATCTTTGAGAATTATATTAATAGCAAGATCTCCTGGGTAATTCAAATCGCGAAGTCTTAGTGCACTAATTTCATCTACTGTATATCCAAAAATCTTAGATACCTGAGGATTAAATTGCATCCACTCTCCTTTAAGTGAAATGAGAGCCACTCCATTAGGAGCATTTAGAAAGGTTTTTCTAAATTTTTGCTCTTTCTGTTTAAGCTCTAATTGTGCTTTTTTTTGAGAATCTATATCTTGAAAAATACCATAAATTTTGGTGCACGATCCATTTTCAACTACTGGAACTCCTACAGATCGAACCCACTTCTCTTTACCACACGCGGTAATAATTATATAATGACCATCAAATTTTTGTGCGTGAGTAATAGCATTTTCAAAGTCTCGCTGTACCTTATCACGATAAAAACCTTCTTTATAAAATTTTATAGCCTGCATCACTGTAGGCTCAAAATCACAGGAAACTCCGTGTAACTTTTTTGTGCCTGCACTCCAGAGCACTTTTTCTCCTCCCACATTAAACTCCCACATACCAATTGAGGCTGCTTCTTGTAGCAATAATGATACATCCTCATCAAGTGATGGGAATGTTGAAGTGGGGGAATTAGAAGTTTTCATTTATAGGGTTGCTATAACATTCTGATTTACAGAGCTGTTATATTACATTAGTAGACTAAAGTAGTTATTTTTAGTTCCATAGCATTCTAAAATTAATTTTAAATTTGGCAAATGCGAATGATTAACATTTACTTAACGCTACTGTTGCACAATAAAAAAGTCTAACTAATCAATCAAAAAATAGATTATATCCTGAATAATTAACTCAACCCTAGAAAAATCATTTCCCAATTATTACAAGGATGTTGTGGCGGCAACTTCTCTAATAACATTAAGTAGACGCTCTGTGTGCTTTGTTGTCGTAAAGGGATTCATAAATGTGGTTCTTAAATAGAATTCTCCACGTAAAGAGGTTCCCACAATATAAAACTCTCCATCTTCTAGTAGTGCTTTTCGTATGTTTTGATTGATACGATTGATATCACCAGCACTCGCTTTGTATCTAAAACATACAATATTTGAGACAGGAGCTAGCGCCACCTCAAAATCTTCTTGCTGCTCTACCAGCGCCCCAAATTCCTTTCCCGCATCATAAAGCGTGGTAACAAAATCATCAAAAAATTGAACTCCATATGCATTTATAATAGCATAAAAGCGCAAGCTCATCATGCTTTTTGTACACTCAAAAGTCCTTTTGGCTAGGTTAAACCAGTCTGCATCTTCGTTCTTTTCCCAGAGATATTGTGCTTTTTGCTCAAAAGTAGCATAGCTCGCCGTACTTTCTTTAAAGATAACTGCAGTTGCCAGCGCACTTGTGCCCATCATTTTATGACCATCTATAATTATGGAATCGGCTTTATCTGCTCCATTTAAGAGATGTTTATACTTTGGTGAAAAAATAGCTGCTCCACCATGTGCTGCGTCTATGTGAAACCATATTTTTTTTGCTTTCGCGAAAGCGTGAATCTTTTCTAAATCGTCATAAACCCCAGTACTTGTACTAGGTGCACTACCCACAATGGCTATCACTTCATAACCCTTTCCCACAGCCGAATCATAATAAGTATCTAGCAACTCTGTGCGCATCTTGTAACCATCATCTGCAGGTATTTTTATAATACCCTCGCTCCCAAGACCCATAATTCTAGCGGCTCTATCTACGCAATAGTGCGCCTCCTCAGATACCATAATAGCTAGTTTACTGCTGTGTCCTTCATTCCAAACATCATCTTCTGCCATCACTCTACGAGCAGCGAGTAATGCCGTAAGGTTTGCAAGCGTCCCTCCAGAAGTTAGAAATCCGTCGCCATTTTCAAAACCAATAGTTTTTGCGAACTGCTCGATTATTAAACGCTCTAGTGCGGTAGAGGCTGCGCCCATCTCATATACCGCCATCCCATTATTAAGCTGTGCGCTTAACAATGTGGCTAAAGCAGATACAGGCACCGTAGGCGCGACCTGATGACCTATATATTTAGGATGGTGCGTGTGTATCGATCTCGCGATAACAGTCTTAAAAAAGTCTGAGGTTGTATGAGCAGCTGAGATATACTCTTTCCAAAATTGATACTCATTTTCTGGCGTTGTCCATGTGATGACTTTCTCAGACTGTCCAGAGGTAGTGTCAGACAGATATTGCGATATTTGATTAACTAGATCCGTCCCTTCTTCTTTGAAAAGTGAGCTGTCGTAGGCTTTTTTTAATAGGGATGTACTCATTACTTCTCAGACATTTTGGATTTTGTGTGCTCAAAAAAGTCATAAAACAATCCCTGCAATTGCTCCCATTTACGAGCATCTATGCTGTAATATTGGGCCTTGCCTTTAAACTGACTTTTTAAAACTCCTGCTCTTTTAATTACTTGTAAGTGCTGTGAAGTAGTGGGTTGCGAAAGCCTAATTTTTTCAGAAATATCTTGACATAGGCAGCCATCACAATCACCTATGTATTCTATGATAGCCACACGTGCCGGGTTAGAGAGAATCTTTGCCAGATCTGCAATCTGATTTGCCCTCATAGAATGTATATGCCTTTTTGTAACTCCCATAATATTGCGTTGTTTATACTCTAAAGATATACATAAATTGTAATATCGCTATATTACGATACAATATTTAACAAAAAAGCCCAGACTAGCTGGGCTTCTATTATACTAGAACCAAGGTTTTCTACCTACTTGGTATGTATTATAAAATTCTTCATCAGATTTCGTTAGATAAATAATACCCTCGATTAATCCTATTAATCCTGTTGCCCAGACTACTAGTACACCTATCCCTACACAAGAAAGAATAATACCCACAATACTTATAACAAGCATAATAATTCCTTCCTTTTGATATCCCAAAATAAACTTATGTACTCCAAATGCCCCAAGAAAGATCCCTAGAAGACCAGCGAGCATTTTTTTGTTATCAGTACCGTTAGTTACTTTATTCCACTCTTCTTTTGCACTATTGCCAAATTCATTGGCAGTATCTTTTGCTTCGTTAGCAAAATCACTTGCAGCTTTCTTTGCATCGTCTGCCATGTTTTTTGCATCATTACCTGGCTTGTCACCCGGTATTTTTTCGTCTTCTAAACTCATCTGGTTGGTTGTTGGTTAATTAGCTCTAAAACTACAAAAAAGATTGAGATACTTCTACGCTATTCTTCCTTTAAAAACTCACTATCAATAGGCTCCCACAATTCGATTTTGTTTCCTTCTGGGTCAAGTATCCAGCCAAATTTCCCATAGCTATATTCTTCTATCTCTCCTACAATCGTAACACCTTCTTCTTTGAGGACAGCCAATAACGCAATTAAATCATCAACCCTAAAGTTAAACATGAACTGTTTCTTACTAGGAGAAAAATAGGTCGTATCATTATTCATGGGGCTCCATTGTGTAGAGCACTTCTTTCCGTTCTCATCACGCCACCAGAATGTCCAGCCGTATTGATCTGTAGGAATGCCTAGGTGATTTTTATACCATGCCTTTTGTGCATCTGGATCTTCACTTTTAAAAAACATTCCTCCTATACCTGTGACTCTTTTCATAACGCTATATATTTAAGTGACTTACTCTTTCTTGAGAATAAATGCTGCAATAAGACTAACCACAAAACCAAGTATAAACGTCATTACAAACATCATAAGCCCTGCAATAAATGACATCTCTGTCCCACTATATTGACTATACATTTCTCTTTGAGCTTCAAGCTGAGAGATAGCAACTGGATTCTTTGACTCCACAGCAAGTTCCATAGCATAGTCATTATACTCTATAAAAAAAGATGGATTTACAAATAAGGTATAGACAATGTCTGCCAGCGCTACGCCTAACCCTCCTAGAGCCGCAATAATAATTCCTGTTTTTAAGGCTTTCCCGAAAGATATTTTTCCAGCATACACCGTATCACGCTGATAAGCAACACCAAAATACACCATAGCCGCTGTCATACCCATAACTCCCCATCCTACGAGCTCTTGTGTTCCATAATCAAGACTCTTACCTAAATATAGAGCTAGTGAAAAACCAAGCAAGCCTATAAAAAAGGCAATCATTCCAAACTTCTTTATTACTAAACTCATAGTATTATATGTATAATTAATAGATTGAATTTAAGAGAATCGTTTCAGTACCTTATCTACAATCGTTTGAGATAATTTGATTTTACTTTCTACTGTCCAGCCCGCGATGTGCGGAGTAAGTAGTACATTGTCTTGCTTAATAAGATATTCCAATGGTGCTGGCAGATTTGAACTTCCATCTGTGGTAAATAAATTCTCAAAAGAGAGCTTTTCATACTCTAGCACATCAAGCCCTGCACCTAATACTTTACCACTTTTCATAGCTGATACCAGATCTGCAGTAACTACAGATTTCCCTCTAGCAGTATTTATGAGATAAAATGGTTTTGCAAATGCATTTATAAAAGTGGCATCTACCATTTTATCCGTTTGCGGAGTCCAAGGTGTGTGCAAACTCACAACATCTACTTGCTCTTGAAATTCTTGTAATGATACTTGGCGTGCACGCTCGTCTCCCACGATTTCTTTAATATCATAACAGAGCACCTCACAATCAAAACCCTGAAGTTTCTTTGCAAAAGCCTTTCCCATGTTACCGTAACCTATGATTCCGACCGTCTTGCCTTCTAGCTCAACACCTCTGTTTGCCTCTCGGTTCCAGTTACCTGCTTTTACTTCTGCATCTGCACGATTTAAGTTATTGAAGAGACTCAATAACATTCCTAGCGCTTGTTCTCCTACGGCATTTCGATTACCCTCTGGTGCACTAATGAGATAAATTCCCTTGCTCTCTGCATAAGGAATATCAATACTTTCCAGTCCCGCGCCCACGCGAGCGATAAATTTGAGATTAGGCGCTGCATCAATAAACTCCTTATCAATATTAAAACGGCTTCTTATCACAATACCATCGTATTGCGCAATGATAGCTTCTGTCTCTTTTTTTGTTATTGCATAATCCTCCACATTCTCATGACCCGCAGCCGTGAGCTGCTCTATAAGAAGTGGATGATTATTATCTAAGTGTAATATCTTCATTAAATGTTTTTTATTTTTTTCTCACAGGAATCCAGCCTAAAAAAAGACCTAGTCCTATTGCCATCATTATTCCAGACACAAAACCTATACCTCCAGTTACATCGTCAAAACCAAAAATCAACACTCCCGCAATTGCCATGATAATAACACCTACAATTTTTTTATTATTCATAATCCTAGTTTAAATTTTAGGGTAGCTAGTTTGTGTTTTCTCATGACTCACTTCACCTGTGTGAGCAGTACTTGTTTTCTCAAAAAGTAGTAGGTGTACTTCCTCACCTTCTTTGGTTGTAGGGCAGTGCTCCACACCTTTAGGCACGACAATTATTTCGCCTTGATTTACAATTTCAGACCACTCATTTTCTGGGTTTCCGCTTTCGCGAAAGCGCATCTCTAACACCCCTTTTTGCACATAAAACAACTCGTCTTCATCCTTATGACTATGCCATACAAAGGATCCAGAAATCTTAGCAAGCAAGACTTGCATATCATCTACCGTGGCAATCTGGTGCGGATGCCATTGTTTGTCAAACTTGGAGTACTTTTCTTTTATGTTGATGGGTTTCATAAAACGACTTCTTTAAGATAAAGATAAGGATTTATAAAACTGTCACTGTCTAGATAATGGATAACACGTTATGTATTAAAACAATTCTAATATCTCTTTAGGCACACGCATAGGTCTGCCTTCGGGCATTTTTAGTAAGCACCAGTTAGTTACTGCACTTACAAGAATCTTATCTTCTCCTTTACGACGTATTTCTGTGTGACGGACAGAGGTTGCGGCAGTAAACGTTTTCACGAAAGTGGTGACCACAATCTCATCACCCTCAAAAGCTTCTGCTTTATATTTGATATGGTGATCCATAACGACCCACGCCATTTTATTGATACCTAGCCGTTCTTCCTCTGGGTCTTCATCTTTAAAATAAGTTGCTGTTGCAGCATTCCAGTGTTTTGATGCAGCAATCTGAACCCAATCTAAGTATACTACGTTATTCACGTGACCTAGCACATCTATAGCAGATGGTGGAACGGTGAGGTGATATGAAAACGGTTGTTTTTTCAAATACCTAACACCATTTTTGCAATCCAGAAGTAAATTAATATTCCGAAAATATCATTACTTGTAGTGATAAATGGTCCCGTTGCAATCGCTGGGTCAATCCCACGTTTATGAAGAAATAATGGAATAAACGTACCTATAATTCCTGCCATGATAATTACTACAAAAAGTGATGCAGAAATTGCAATCGCTGCTCTCACATCTCCATACCACAATGCCGTAAAGGCAAACAACGCAAGTCCTAATAGGAGTCCGTTAAGTGCTGCTAGTAGCATTTCCTTTACAAGACGATTACCTATACTTCCTTTTACATCATCATTAGCCAATCCTTGCACAATAATCGCACTAGACTGTACACCTACATTTCCAGCCATCGCTGCAATAAGCGGTGTATAGAAAAAGAGCAATGCGTAGCTCTCTAGTATATCTTCAAATCCTCCCATGATAGTCGCAGCTCCTACTCCACCTACTAAGCCTAAAAACAGCCATGGCAATCTTGCTCGTGTGAGTGTAAGAATACTATCATCTGCCTCAACATCTTGAGAGATACCTGCAGCCATCTGGTAATCTTTTTCGGCTTCTTCTTTTATAAAATCTACAATATCGTCAATGGTAATACGTCCCATTAAAATATTCTTATCATTCACCACCGGTATCGCCTCTAGGTCATACTTCTGCATGAGCTTAGCTACATCTTCTGCACTGTCATTAATATTTACAGAATCAACCTTAGGAATATATATTTCGGCAATTTTAGTTTTTGTATCAGAGGTAAGTAAATCCTTAAGAGATAAGCGACCTATAAGTTCGTCTCTTTTTGTAACTACATAAATGGAGTGTACTCTAGTGACTTCTTCTGCCTGACGACGCATCTCACTTACACAACCACCTACAGTCCAAGAATCCTTTACTCTTATGAGCTCTTTTGCCATTAATCCACCAGCACTATTCTCATCATATTGCAGCATCTCTCGTATGTCTGCCTTGTGCTCCTCATCTTCTATTTGATTAATAACAGCAAGCTGCACATCATCATCAAGCTCTGCAATCATGTCTACCGCATCATCGGTATCCATTTCATCAACTTCGTCTGCTATTTCTGCTGGAGTAAGATTGCCCAGTAACTTTTCACGCACATCCTCATCAAGCTCCATAAGAGCCTCTGAGGTTTGCTCACTATCTAGTAAAAGAACTAGGTATGCAGCTTCATCTGCATCTACCTCATCTAATACTTCGGCTATATCTGCATGGTGAAGCTCAGAGAGCAACTCTTTAAGTGCGGTCTCATTTTGAACAGCTACATATGCTTGTATTTGATCGATAAGATCGCTAGTGAGTTCAAATTGCATAGGGTAATTTTTGGTAGTTGGGCAAATATAGGAAAAGCGCTTACGGAGATAGAATAGTTACCTCATAGAATTTATGAAGTAGCGATATCTTCTGTAATTGCTGCCGTGAGTGCTATAAATTCTTGTACAGATATTTGTTCTGGTCTCCTCGTTAAGATTTCTCGCTCTCTAAACTCATCACTTAACCCCATTCCTTTCAGACTATTTCGTAATGTCTTCCTGCGCTGCTGGAAAGCCATTTTTACAACCTTAAATAGCATCTCTTGTGTACAACCTATATCTTGGTATCCTTCTTTTCGCTTTAAGCGTAAAACACCACTATCTACTTTTGGCGGTGGTATAAATACGGTAGGCGGTACCGTAAATAGGTATTCTGCATCAAAAAAAGCTTGTACTAGCACAGACATAATTCCGTAGGTCTTACTACCGTGATCTGCACAAATACGAGCAGCCACTTCTTTTTGAAACATTCCCGTAAACTCTGGTATGCGCTCCTTATGTTCTATGGTCTTAAATACGATTTGAGTACTAATATTATAAGGGAAGTTGCCAGTAATTGCAAGTTGCTCCCCTGGATATATCGTATCGAGATCATATCGTAAAAAATCTGCTTCAAGAACCGTAAAATGCTCATCATTGAGCTTATGCTCTAGTGTAAAAGCACTCTGTAAATAAGCAATAGATTCTCTATCGAGATCCATCACACTAAGATGTGTGGGTTTTTCAAGAAGATACTTTGTAAGTACTCCTGTACCAGGACCTATTTCTAGCACATGACTATATCCCACATAAGTAAGGGTGTCTGCAATATCTTTTGCAACTGATTCATCTCCTAAGAAATGCTGTCCTAAGTGCTTCTTTGCCTTAATGCCTTGATCGTGTGTATCACGATGTGCATGTGGCTTTTCAAACTTACGTTTTGAGCTGTGCTTCGCCATTAGTGCTGACTGATTATTTCTAGTTCTGTTCTAAAAGCGACAAACTTACCAGCAAACTTATTACTCGCAAGTCTTAGTCTATCTGCATCTTGCTCGTAGTAAGCATCTAGATGTTGCTGGCTAGGGCAACCATATTGAACAGAGTATGTCACTCCGCCCATTTCTTCTTCTGTGCGCACTCTAGTCATTAATGCTTTTACAAATTTACCTGTAGCAATAACCTCTGGAATATGCACTTGTTGCATCCAGGCGAGCCATTCTTTTTCTACAGATTCTTCTATGTTTATGGTAACGTTATATATAAGCATTTTCTATGTTTTCTAATTAATTGCATCTCCTCTCAAATTCCTAAAGCGCTTCTGTGCCTCTACATAATAGATGCTGTCTGCTAGGTCAAAAATAATGCGTTCGTAATTATTTTTTGCCTTTTCTGGTTGATTGAGTGGTCCTTCGTATAATCTTGCTAGGCGATAATAAGCATCATCTGCTAGTACGCCATCGCTATAATATTCTATGATTGTGAGGTAGTTTTTTTCTGCTTTCGCGAAAGCTTCTTTACGCTCATACAGTTTAGCCTGAGAAAGCAATGCCTCGTCTTCTATCTTTTCTCCCTTGTGCTTCTCTAAAATATCATCGTATAATGCGATAGCCTCTTCAGGCTTGTTTTGGAAAGCTAGTAAATCTGCAGTGGCATATTTTTTAAGTGCCGTTTGTAAACTATCATCCATAGAGTTATCTCTAATAACGAGTAACAGCTCTAGTGCATCATTTGCAATAAGCTGTGTTGCCCCAGCTTTTAACACATTGAGCTGCGACTCTGCCCAGTCAAAATCTGCTTTATAGTAACTAGTCTTTGCCACCTTAAATCGAGCTTCCTGCGAGATCACATTATTCTGGATTTCATTCTGAATTTGAGAATAATAGATAAGTGCCTGATTAAACTTTTCTGTAAGCACCAAAATATCTGCTAGCTCCATCTTGAGACGAGCGTGGTCAAATCTATCGCGAGGGATTTCAATCCCTTTTTTAAGATATGCAATAGCCTCATCTGGCTGCTCCATGTTAAACGCAAGAAAATGTGCATAATCTATTTGCAAAGGCACCGTGTATTCCTTCTTGATATATTGATCTAGCAAAGCTTCAAAACGTGTTTTGACAAGCGATTCATCTTCTGCCGTGACTGCTTTTTTTACCGCTAGTTGTATCAATTGTTGCTCTGCATAAAGCTTAACACTACCAGCAACTACGTTATCTCTTAGAAATTCTAATATCTCTGTTGCATCTTCAATAGCACTTTCTTCTATCGCTATTTCGGCTAGATTTACGATGCCTTCATGTCTTCCTTCTGTACGACGATAAATCGCCTTTTCTTGTGCAAATGCTTTTCTATAATCCTTTTGCTGTATAAAAAGCCAACTTAGCAACTCATTATAAAGCACATTTTGTTCTGTTTGTAATCGCTTTAACAAGGTCTTTCTAAAAATAATATTAGCCTCATTAAGCGGGTCATCATTTACGTAAAGGGCAAAATTACGTTGAGCGGCTTGTAGATAGTTTTCACTCTTATTAATTAAGTCTAAGTAGGCATTAAACATCTTCTCTACCTCTCCTAGCTCCCCATAGAGTCTCGCTAGTTGCACATTGTAGTTTGCTCTTGGATTATTTGCCATCGCAATCTCGTATGCTTGAACAGCCCTTCTAAGTAAGCTATGCTCTTGAAAAGCTCGAGCAGCGCGATATGCACTCATAGTATTACTCTCTATGCCTGCAATTACCTGATTATAATAATCCTGAGCGATAGAATCTCGCTGTTGTAGTTGATGGTTGTATCCTATCTCTACATAATAAAAACCTTTATCGCGAGTAGCGGCAAGGTTTTCGTTAAGCACACTTTCGGCTTCTTTATATTTTTCTAACTGCTGGTAGCTTTTTACAAGACCGGTAATGAGTACGTGATTACCCTTCTGCTTAAGTAATGCTTTTTTATAAGAAATGATGGCCTTCTCAAACTCACCTTGATCTGCATAGTTGCGAGCAAGTTGTTCTGTTTGCGCTTTCGCGAAAGCGAAAAAACCAAACACACAGATGAGTATTAAAAACCAATTTTTCTTCATATCCTAAAGATAACGAAAAACGTGCCATAGCAATTGCTCTGACACGTTTCTTATCACTGTTAATGCGTTATTAGTTAATCATATCAAATCCGCAATAAGGGATAAGTGCCTTAGGAATTTTTATTCCTTCTGGCGTCTGGCAGTTTTCAAGAATTCCTGCAAGTACACGTGGCAGCGCTAGTGAGCTACCATTAAGTGTATGTGCAAGCTTGTTCTGACCATCTTCGTCCTTAAAACGAAGTTTTAAACGGTTTGCTTGAAAGGTCAAGAAGTTAGAAACAGAACTAATTTCTAACCAGCGATCTTGCGCTGTAGAAAATAATTCAAAATCATACGTAAGGTGTGCTGTAAACCCAAGGTCACCACCACAAAGGCGTAAGATTCTGTATGGTAATTCTAACTCATCAAGTATTATTTTTACGTGATCTACCATCCCGTCTAGCGCGGCTGCACTATCTTCTGGACGTTCTATGCGTACAATCTCAACTTTATCAAACTGGTGCAAGCGATTTAAGCCACGCACGTGCGCACCATAAGATCCTGCCTCACGACGGAAACATGGTGTGTACCCAGTACATGTAATAGGCAGTTCATTATGATTGCGTAAATCACCGCGAAACATATTTGTCACTGGTACCTCTGCCGTAGGGATTAAATATAAATCGTCTTCGGTCACATGATACATTTGCCCTTCCTTATCTGGAAGTTGGCCAGTACCAAAACCTGACGCCTCATTTACAAGGTGCGGCACTTGGTATTCTGTATATCCAGCCTCGGTATTTTTGTCTAAAAAGTAAGCGATAAGCGCACGTTGTAAACGTGCTCCTTTGCCTTTATACACCGGAAAACCAGCCCCAGCAATCTTAGTTCCTAGTTCAAAATCAATAATATCATATTTCTTTGCAAGCTCCCAGTGTGGCTGTGCTGCTTCATGCAACTCAGGAATATCTCCCTTGCGGAAGATTTCTTCATTATCCTCATCACTGTTACCCTCAGGAACACTGTCATGTGGGATATTTGGGATTTGATAAAGCAAGTTTTGCAAATCCTCAGAAGCAGTGTTTAATTGCTCTTGAAGGGTTTTAGACTGCTCTTTTAAACCTGCAGTTTTCTCTTTAAGAATATTTGCCTTTTGAGCTTCTCCACTCTTAAAAAGCATTCCTATTTCCTTGGAAAACTTATTACTATCTGCAAGTACTTCATCAAGTTGCGCTTGCGAACTACGGCGAAGATCATCTGCCGCCACTACTTGATCAAGTAAGGTTGCGGCGTCAATATTTCTTTTAGATAACGCTTTCGCGAAAGCTTCTTTGTTTTCTCTAATGTGTGCTACTTCTAGCATAGTGGAATGGTTTTTAAAGGAAAAGGTAAATTTAAGGAAATGCTCTTAAGTATACAGTTACAGAGGGCTTAGATTTTTTTATTTCTCTAGAAATTAAAATTTTACTCAAATAAAGGAAATCCGTAACATAGTTAATGTGAGGTGATGTAGTTTTGAGGTTAACACGTAACTAGCAGCTTCAATTTCTGGTTTAGATGTTGTTAGAGCTATTGCACGACTATATTCACGCGGATATATTTTGTAGAATTACTACTATTAATCATACACAAAGTGATTTATATTTTAGAGTTACATATAACAGTTACGAAGCAAAAATTTTTGAACCTAAGTAACAGAAACAAATTGCCTAATTAATAATATCATGAATAAAGTAATAACACTATTCGTAATTATTCTTTCTTTCCAAGAAACTAGCGCTCAAGAGCCACATATATCTGATACTTTATATTTTGAGTATAATACTGATTATTTGAAAGAAATATCCGTCGATTTTGGAAATAAAAAGGATCGGTTGTATTTAAGGGCGACACCAGAAATTCAAGGAAATTTCTTTTTTGAAATTCAGGGAATCCAGAAGAATAGTATCAGTCGAGATACTCAAGATTTTAAAGATGTTTTAAATAATAATAATCTTTTAATTGAAAAGGATAACTTATACGTAAAAACGCTAGAATTTTGGAAATTTTTAAGAGGCAAGACATTGTTTTTCGTAAAGAAAAACGCCGAGCACTATATTTTCTATGAGGTAATAGGGATTGCAGAAGAAATTTAAAAAGTGACATATGAGAAATGCGCTACGTTTGGTAGAGGTTCAACCTGGCGTATTGAAAGCCACTATGAATAATGGAAATTTCATTTCATTTAGAACTGAACCTCAATCTGGATTTTCTCCGACTATTGATCTTAATTTTCCTAGTATTTTCGAAGGTGTAAAACAGGTAATAAAATTTACTCTCTCATGAGAAAAGAAGATATTTATAAAAACGTCAACCTTTTTGCACCGCACTCTTTTGAGTACATCCATATGCTTTTAAACCAACTTAAGTATACTTCAAAGGAATATGATAAAAAATCTGTTCAAGAAGACGCTATCGATGTTTTAAAACATTTATTCGAAATTGAAATTTTAAATGTTTACCAGTGGGTGAATAACTCTGAATTAAACAAAACAAAATTATCAAAACTAGAAATACTGTCTAAAATAGAGAGTTTATGGCTCACAAGGTCAAGGCAAGATGATTTCTATGATATAGTGATTTTTGGTTCTCAGGAGTGGTATATCGAAGCGCTTAAGAAATTAGGCTTAACTCATACAACGGATTGGAAATGGTTTGTTGAAAATAAGATTGGTAATTTGGAAGACTGGATAAAGAAAAATAGGCCTTGAAATATTATCCCATTATAATAAGTGATAATTAGAAGCAAGACATTATTTTTTGTGAAGAAAAACGCCAAGCACTATATTTTCTATGAGGTAATAGGGATTGCAGAAGAAATTTAAAACAACTAAAATGAAAATACTTAAACTATTATTTTGCATCTTATTATTTTCTTCTTGTAGCTCAAAACTAAAAATTATAAATATTCATACGCCCACCTATGGTATGAATTTAAAAAAGAATTTTTATATAAAAGATAAAGCCACCTTTACAAGATTAAAGGGAGAATGGCTTTGGACAAATGCATCTGACACTTTGACTTTGAAAATAATACCTAAGTACAAAATAAAATATGATGAAAAAGTAAGTCACTTTGAAAATGCATACTACGATACTGCGATAATAGAAATTAAGTATATCAAAAATGGTATTACTATATTTAATAGTATAGATAATAAAACTGATGAAGTGTGTTTAAAGGTTACTCCTTACAAAATTTACACAGACATATTTTATCTAAATAATTTTTGCAAAGAAGTATTAGACACTTCATATTTAATTTTTATGGACGGAGGTGATAGTTTAAGCCTTCTAAATCCTGCCTTAGAAAAAGAAAACGTATTATTAAAAAAAGAAGGTGAGTATGACGTTGTTATACCAAATTCAATTATGCTAGATAGAGTAATGAAGTAGGTGAGACCATATTATTTCTGAGACGCAAAAGTGTACTAAACTCGCTATCTATTTTCTACTCATGATCATCTCAATGATTTAACTTTTTAAAATGAACTATTACCGAATTAGACACAGTACAGATAGAAAAATTGTAGGCAAATTTACTCAGATTAATGAAGTGAAACATAGATGTAGCGTTGATGATAAAAGATTTATAGATAGCGTTTTTTTTGAAAAAGCATCGTTTGATCCAATTACATCAATAGGAATTTTAGACAAAAAAGCTAAAATTACAGATCTTATAAGTACCTCAGGGCAAGATTTTACGGGAAAACTTTTGATAAATTACAATTAGAACTTTATGAAAATTTTTAATCTCGCATCTAGGATAATACTTCCTATAATCATATGCTTTCTTTTACTTCTTATAAAAGATTTCATGGGAGGCTTTCAGTTTATCTTGATTTTTGCATTGATAGTAATTCTTTTCAATACAAATAAACTGAAATACTTAACTTCAGTAAGTTTATTAATATCAATCCTACTGTCTGTTCTCATTTTTTTTCTTTCTATTCTTATATCTTCAATACCATTTTATCTGATCACAGGTGCAGTTGATATTGTAAGTCGTGAAGCATACAGTAATTTTCCAGAAAACAAATTCTTTATTTCTCTTAGCGTAGGGGTAATTTCCCCGTTATTAACTGTTTTTGGTTACACATTTTTATTTGACATTAAAAAAGACTTTTTATTCAATTGCATTGTTATTTTGACCATTTGCATTTTATTCATCATTGGAATGTTAGGCATATACTCAAAAATGATTAACTCTTTATATCTGATATGGCAACCCACAGTTTTATTAGCGCTACAATTATTAATCTATAAAAGAGAAATAAAAGTTTTATTAAAATAAAGCTATAGTAATTCAAACTCTCCTCTTTAATTTTATAAGAGAGTTTCTAGATTTTATAGGAGAGTATTTTATTAGTCATCTCCAAAACTAGGAAACAACCTCTTATCATCTAGATAACCATCGCTATCTAGGACCCAAGGATTGTGAGAGAACCAGTTCCAGTCTACACTCGCCAGATCCACTCCTGGATCTATGAGCTCCTGTGATTTACGGCCGTTTATGCGAATTCTACATTTTACGTAGACCGCTACGTCTTGTCCTTCTGTCTTTTTGAGCTGTTTTATGTATTGTGCAAATTGCCATATCACATCTGGTTTTGATCTGATGTTGCGTTGTTGGTTTTTTGTAAGGTACTCTTTATGGTCTAGTACCGTTCGCTTACCACTTGCCTTATCTTCTACCGTAAACGAAACTGTACCACCTTTAGAGCGGAGCATCATACGCCAACTCAAACGATGGCCTTCCTCAGACCACAGCACATTGTCTTGTATAAAATGCTGTCGCAGCGGCAAGCCTATTTGGACTACAAAATACACTGCAAACACAGTGAGCATTGCTGTTTTATATTTTGGGATGATTAAAGTTTGAGGTGAGTCACTAAATGAATCAGTTGTAATTTCTTGATTGTAAGGATTCACTTTGCTGCGCTCGTAAAAAGGTTTCCAGCGTTTAAGAAATAAATTATGAATGGTTCTCGGCTCAAAAAAGAATACCGTAAATGCCAGCGACATGTATGGAAAAATCCCAATCTGAAACACAAATGAGTTAAAGAGATGAAAGAATATGGAGATAAAAAATGCCCATGTACGTGTACGTTTCCATAACAATAATGGGATGATCAAACCATCAAATGCGATTCCTACATAAGAAATAATCCAGTGTGTCCAGTTCTTTTGAAGCACACCACCCACGAGCCAGTAATCCTTTTTACCACGCATTAATATTTCTGGTACCGTCGCATCTAACCAGTCGGGATATATTTTGGCAATAGACGCGTAGGTATAAACAATCCACAGTTGGAAAATGATAAACAAGGTTACCCAGCGTGGCATACTTATGTTTTTTACGCTTTCGCGAAAGCGTGCATCAAGAGAAAACGCAGCGTTTGCAGGGAGAATTGCCATAATCCATAACAGCAGCATTAATAGATAATAGTGGTTATTATAAGCTGTTTTTTGCATGAAATACACGGTACTCCACATAATTGCATAGCCAATAATCGCTACACGATATTTAAAACCAAGCATTACCATCACCCCAAAGACTCCCATTAAACCAAACCACGCATACATTTGTGGCCCAGGCCCTGGAAATGTTTGTAAAAAGTCAAAACCTATAAAGTTAAAAGTGAATTCTGGTGTTACGAGTATACGTCGCACCCATCCGGTAGCAAGCGCTCCCCAAGCCTCACAAGTAATTAGAAAACCAAAAAAAACGCGAAACACAATGAGCGCGCTGTTATCTATTCTAGTAAAGAGGAGCTTATTAAGTGACATCTTATTTGATTAGAGCTTATTTATATAATCCCGTGCATACTTCTCATCCTCTTTCATCGCTTTTACAAGCTCATCTACACTGGCAAAGGTTTTCTCATCACGTATGCGGTCTAGTAATTGTATTTCGAGCTCTTGTCCATATAAGTCCTTACTAAAATCAAAGAAATAGGTTTCAATAGTTTGCGCACTTCCTCCTACTGTTGGGTTTGTGCCTATATTCATCATTCCGTAAACAGTAGCACCATTTATACGAGACTGCACTACATAAACGCCTTGCGCGGGTATTAGTTTATAATCTTCGGCTATATCGAGATTTGCAGTAGGGTAGCCTATAGTTCTACCTAGACTTCTGCCTTTTACAACGGTTCCCGTAAGCATAAATGCTTGATCGAGGTAGCTATTTGCTAGCGCTACATCTCCTGCCTCTAGTGATTTACGCACTTTAGTTGAGCTTACAGCTACATCTTCTAGTTCTTGCTTTGATATCTCTTCTACCTCAAAACCTAGTTGTTCTCCAAAACGTTTGAGATCCTCAATATTAGCATTACGATTACGTCCAAAACGGTGATCGTAACCTATAATTACCTTCTTTGCGTTAAGAGAATTTACAAGAATCTCTTCTACAAATGTCTCTGCATGATATCTTGAAAAATCTAAGGTAAAAGGGTGAATCACGAGGTGATCTAGACCTAGACCTTCCAATAGTTGCGCTCGCTCATCTATGGTGTTTATAAGCTTGAGCGAAGTGTCTTTTTGCAACACCATCCTAGGATGTGGAAAAAAGGTAAGTACACATGACTCCCAGCCATTTGCTCGCGCACTTTCGTTAAGCCTATTAATAATCTGGCGATGTCCTAAATGTACTCCGTCAAAGGTGCCTATCGTAACGACAGTTCCTTTTTCTGAGTTAAATGTATGTGCGCTATTGTGAGTTTTCAAGATTATTTACCGTTGTACGCGTTCATCGTATTATTAATTCCTCCACTCACAAAAGAAGTGATTACCTCACAACTCATATCCAGTCGCTCCGGAAGGCTTGCTTGCTCCTCTGGCGTCCATTCTCCTAACACATAATCTACCTGACGTCCAGTTGAAAATGCATCACTTATGCCAAAACGAAATCTATTATATGCAGAAGTATTAAGTTGAGCCTGCGTGTCTTTTAATCCATTGTGTCCTCCAGCAGAACCTTTAGTTTTCACTCTTATGGTTCCAAATTCCAAATTCAAATCATCTGTAATCACAAGAAGATTTTCTACAGGGATTTTTTCTTGCTGCAACCAGTATCGTATAGCCTTACCACTTAAATTCATAAAGGTATTAGGCTTTAATAAGATAACGGTTTTGCCTTTTACTTTGGTACGCGCGATGTCACCTAGTTTTTCAGTTTCGAAAGTGGTTTCTTGCGCTTTCGCGAAAGCGTCTACCACCTTAAATCCTATATTATGCCTAGTTTCTGTGTACTTAGGACCTATGTTTCCTAAACCAACGATGAGAAATTTTTTCATGGGGTCTATTACTTCCTCTTCTACCGTTACTCTACCAAATAGTCTACCGAAAAAAGAGCGCATCATTTGCTGTTTGTTAGAATGTAATTTGCGTCAAGGCTTTACTAATTACGTTAAAGACACTGCTTATTACTATCGTATAAAAATAAAAAAAGCATCTCGAAGAACGAGATGCTTTTGTATTAAATATAACGGATTGATTATTCTGCTACTGCAGCGGCATCATCTGTTTGTGTAGAAGGAACATCTCCTGCTTCAGTTTCATCATCATCATCGTCAGCATCAAGGATTGCTGTACGAGAAGTTCTAACTTGACACACTACTGTGTTATCAGGGTGCATAAGTGTTAGGTTTTCTTGTGGTAAAGCTCCTATGTATAACTTGTTACCTATTTTAAGGTTTGTGATATCTGCAACTAAGTAATCAGGAAGATCTTTAGGAAGTGCTTTCACACGTAATACACGGTTAGTTTTACGTAAAACACCACCATTCATTACTCCACGAGAGTTACCTGTAAAGTGTACTGGGATATTCATAGTTACTTCTTTACCTTCAAAAATCTGGTAGAAGTCTATGTGTAAAATACGATCAGTTACCGGGTGGAACTGGATATCTTGAAGAATCGCCTTTACGGTTACACCGTCTAATTCGATTTCTACTGTGTGCGCGTCTGGAGTGTATACCAATTCTTTGAACGCTAGTTCTGGTGCGCTAAAATGCAATGGCGTGTCCCCTCCGTATACAACGCAAGGTACCAGTCCAGCATTACGTAAGGCCTTTGTAGCTTTCTTGCCTACGCTTTCTCTTTTAGATCCGTGGATCGAAACTGATTTCATATTAAATAATTATAGTTAAAAAAATATTACATAATAAACTTCGAAGCAATACTCGTGTTACTATTAACACGGTGCATTACATCTGCAAAAAGTGGCGCACAGGTCAATACCCTTACTTTTCCACTTTTGTGTTCCTTAGGAATTGAATCTGTTACGATTAATTCTGCCAGTTTACTGTTTTCTATTTTATCGTAAGCGTTACCACTTAAAATAGCGTGGGTACAGATCGCTCGTACACTAAGCGCACCCTTTTCTATCATCAAATCTGCTGCCTTTGTTAAGGTTCCAGCAGTATCTACCATATCATCTACAAGCACTACGTGCTGCCCTTTTACCTCACCTATGAGTTCCATGTGTGAGATTACATTTGCTTTTGCACGTTGCTTGAAGCATATAACTACATCACTCTCCATCGCCTTGCTATATGCATAAGCTCTCTTACTACCTCCCATATCTGGAGAAGCAATCGTAAGATTTTCTAATCCTAACCCTTTTAAATAAGGCAAGAATATAGTAGACGCAAATAAATGATCTACCGGCTTCTCAAAGAAACCTTGTATTTGATCTGCGTGTAAATCCATCGTGATAATACGAGTAGCACCAGCTGTTTCCAGTAGGTTTGCCATAAGCTTTGCAGCTATAGGCACTCTAGGTTTATCCTTACGATCTTGTCTCGCCCATCCAAAATAAGGTATCACTGCCGTTATGTGTCTTGCACTAGCGCGCTTTGCAGCATCTAGCATCAATAACATTTCCATCATATTATCAGATGATGGCATAGTACTCCCTATAATAAATACACGTGATCCACGTACAGATTCTTCAAAAGAAGGTTGGAATTCTCCATCACTATATGTCGATGTTATGACGTTACCCAGCGGCTGCCCAAAGGCTTTTGCAATTTTTTCGGCCAGTGGTTTGCTGTTTTGACAAGCAAATATCTTCGGTTGCGGTACGGTAGCGGTCATCAGTTGTGACAGTTAAATGGTTTAATTACAATTCTTTTCCCTCTAAGGAGGTGCAAAAATAGGAATTAAAAATGAGTAGAGCAGTACAATAAATGATGTTTTATACGCTGTAAATTAAATTATTCTTTAATTTTGCACTTCCAAAAAGCCTAGGTGGCGGAATTGGTAGACGCGCTCGACTCAAACTCGAGTTTCTTTGAAGTGTGGGTTCGATTCCCATCCTAGGTACAAAAGCCTCAATCTGTAACGATTGAGGCTTTTTTTATTCCATATCTCGTAGCTGTATAGAAAGCGCCTTTGTGGAAAGCTGTACTTCTATTAATGATAGAACAAGCGACAGCATTAATGCAAATAGACTAATCCCAAAGACAATTTTTGCATAAAAAGCCTCTTCTATATAAATTAAGAACATCGTAATTACCGCGAGTAGAAAGCTCACAATCGCTACAGCTTGCATGTTTTTTATTATTGTAAGGCGTATTCTTAACTTTTTAACCTGTAGTCCTACTCCTTCTGAGTGCGTTTCTTGATAAGAAGCATGTAAACTACGTATCAAACCTGCAATTGCAAGATAACGGGCATTATAAGCTAGCATCGTAAGTGATATTGCCGGAAATAGCAATGCGGGAATACTTAAGGATAGGTTCATCTTTTTTCTTTTTCTCAAAATTACAGCTTAGCAATAAGTTTACCCTCAATTAACTTAACAGTGCTGACTGCTTTTTATTTGAGCGAGTTATTTACTTTTAAAATTCAATATAAACAATGCTGAAAAATATAAGGCTTTTAATAGTTACCACTATAATCCTGTCATTTTCACTTCAAGTGAAAAGTCAAGAGCTAGGCACTGTTTATAGTAAATATTTTGAACTACCAAGAGAAAGCATATTTCTCCATCTAAACAAAACAACTTACATAACTGGGGAAGACATCTATTTTAAAGCGTACGTCTACAATAGGCAAACAGGTAAACCATTTTCTGAAACCACAAATTTAATTGTTGGCATTTATGACTCCTTAGGGAATCAAGTAATTAAAAAGCAGTTTATTTCTGCTAACGGATTTGGGAACGGTCACTTTGATTTAGATTCTTCATTTCAAAGTGGAAGCTATTACATTAAAGCATCTACAAATTGGATG
This sequence comes from Dokdonia sp. Asnod3-C12, assembly GCF_045063975.1. Taxonomy (NCBI): domain Bacteria; kingdom Pseudomonadati; phylum Bacteroidota; class Flavobacteriia; order Flavobacteriales; family Flavobacteriaceae; genus Dokdonia; species Dokdonia sp. Asnod3-C12. The sequence continues at coordinate 1,723,086 of NZ_JBEFNY010000003.1, read as the reverse complement.
AAAAATTTTTATGAAGACGATTCTTTTCAGCAAAAAATAACCATCTACAATGGCAGCGTAAGTGAGGATTTAAGCAACCTATCATCAGTTAGAAAAATAGAATTTACCCCAGAAGGCGGCTCCCTTGTAAATGATGTAACAAATAATGTTGCGATAAGAGTTTCTGATGAACACGGTTATTCAAAACCCTTTACAAGTGGAATTATTAAAGATCAATATGGATATCACTTAACAACATTTACCCCTGGCAAAAACAATATCGCCGTTGTAACATTTTCGCCTCGAGCTACATTTGAATATTCTTTAGAAATTGAATATGAGGATGGAAGTAAACAGCTACAGAAGATAGCTCCTCCAAAAAAGAATGCTGTAGGACTTGCTATCGCAAGCCACTCTAAGGATAAGATTGCCATCACCTTAAGATTAGATAAAAAAACGACAACATCAATCATTAATGATACATTATCCCTATTAATCCATAGGGATGGAATGGCGAAAAAAATAACCCTAAGGATACCTAAGGATGTAAACTACGCCTCTTATTTATTTGATAAATCTCAATTACAGCAAGGAGTAAATATTTTCTCCTTATTTCATGACAGTAAAGAGCCCATCGCAGAGCGTATTTACTTTAACACTCACAGTATCAAATACGAAGAAATCAAAAAACCAACGATAACAAAAACCCAAACTGACTCTCTTATTATCTTGCTTTCCAAACAAACATTAAATTCAGTTTCAAATTTGAGCATATCTGTCTTACCATTTGAAACCATAAGTAATGCACCCTCACAAAATATACTATCTGCATTTTATTTAAAGCCCTATTTGAAAAATCAAAATATCTCCTACGAGCGTTACTTTTCAAAAAATAACATAGACTCACTAGAACTTGATGCTTTACTAATCTCACAAGGACAAAGTAGGTATTCTTGGAAGAGAATATCAAATAATCCTCCAAAGAAAACATACACCTTCTCACAAGGAGTATCAATTAAGGGGACATTAAACAAGAAGTTAAGAAGCAACGAACAGCTTTTCTTGCATGCGGGCACTACGTATCCCGCCCAAACTCTAAAATTAGAAAATGGCAATTTCACACTTCCTTTGATATTTCCTGAAACAGAACAAGCTTTACAGTTTTCAATAATTTCAGGTAGAGGTAAACTAACAAAACCCTCACTCAGCATTCTATCTAAGGATATTTTAGAGAAAGATTTTATAAAAGAAAAAACGTTTAATAATACTGATTCATTCTCTAATAAGGCCAAGATACTGCCTATCGTATCAAATTTTGATGATATAGAACAACTCAACGAGGTTATACTAACTGGTAAGAAGAAAGTCTCATACCAGTCTAGTAACCCACTAGTTCCTTCTTTTCTCAAAAATAAAGTTACAGTGGTTACAGAAGACCTTATTTTTAAACAACCTAGCTTTTTAGATATTATTAGATCTAGAGGTTATACTGTAAGAGAGGATCTTCAGTTTGCAAGCACAACTCGTGTACAAATAAGGGTGCGGACTCAACAATCCTTTGGATTAGGAAGTGGTGGTTCTGAAAGAGCTTTTCCACAACCTGTGATTTATTTTGATGATGTCAAGTTAATAGATTTTGACATCTTAACCGGCTTACGAACAGAAGACCTAGAAAGCTTTTATTTTCAAAGAAATGGTGCCTCAGAAGGCGTAAACGGGACTGGAGGTGTTATTAGAATCTATACAAGACGTAATTTAAATAAGCCTATAAAATCAGATTCAAAAAAAGAGATTTCTAACCTATCAGAAGTTTTTTCATATCCCATAAAAAATGGTTTTCAAAAAGAGAAAAAATTCATACAACCTGATTACTCAACCTATGAAGATAAAGCTTTCACAAATTTTGGAGTTATTCACTGGGAACCACAGCTCATTCTAGATGGCAAGAAGTCTTCATCATTCAAAATTAAAGACACTGGTGTTAAAAAATTTATGATTCACATTGAAGGCATGACTCTTGATGGATTGCTCATTTCAACCATTAAAACACTAAATATTTCTAATTAAACTTCAATTCATCAATTACTAACAATCTGTTTAATCATCAGATATCTCAATCATCAAAAAAAATGTTTTCACAACTACTATTCAAACTCTTTACTATTAGTTTACTTCTATTTACAAGCTTTCTTTTCGCCCAAAACTCTAATAAAAGCGAATTAATAGAAAACTATAGTTCTTATTTTGAATTGCCTAGACAAAGCGCTTATATCCATTTAAATAAAACTCATTTTACAGAAAATGAAGAGATATGGTTTAAGGCTTACTTACGAACTAGACAGTTAGAAAAATCCTTCTCAGAAAAGACAACCTTATATATAGATATTTTTAAATCTGATGGATTACTGTTCAAATCAGAAAAATTTATAGTCGATAATGGTGTAAGCCATGGTAACATTAAAATAGATTCCACTATGCAGAGTGGCACCTATTACTTGAGAGGCTCTACGCAATGGATGAAAAATTTTAAGGAAGACGAATCTTTCATGCAAAAAATAACAATTGTCAGTAATAAAATATCTGGCAATAATATTGAGAAAGAAAAAGCGTACGACATTCAATTACTACCAGAAGGAGGCCACTTGATACATAGCACAACTAATACGGTAGGTGTAAAAGTTTTAGATCAGGATGGGTTTGGAGCTTCTTTTAAAAGCGCAACAATAAAAAATCAAAATGGTATAAATCTTCTGCAAATAAAAGGTAAACCCTACGGGTTTGCAAAATTTGATATTATCCCTGTACCAACGCAAACTTATACAGCACACTTTACATTTGATGACAATACTGAAGTAGTTGTACCTCTACCCAACGTAGTAAACACCACGCCCAGCATTGCAGTAGTCGAAGAAGATGGAGGTGTAATATCAATAAAAATTAAGAGTAACTATCAAATAAGGAATACTATAAAACGTCAAGGATTATATGTATTAATACACAAAAATGGAATTGCAAAAAAAATTAAAACTCCTCTTAATCAAGAAGCAAATATCTCAGCATTTGTAGTGAGTAAATCATCCCTATTTTCTGGCATGAATACTATTACCTTATTTGATGCTAATGATAATCCCTTATCAGAAAGACTCTACTTTAATTGGGCAGATGAACTTGATTTTGATGTAGCGGTGTCCTCTTTAATCAATCAAAAATCAGACTCTATTACAATTACCCTAAATAACTTAGGAGAAAACACTTCTAAAAAAAATCTCAGTGTATCTGTTCTTCCTACAAATACTAAAGGTTATGACCCAGAAAACAATATACTCAGCTCATTTTATTTAAAGCCATATTTACAAGGTACTATAGAAAATCCCAAGCAATATTTTAACGGCAATAACGACAACAAGGAAAATCTAGATCTACTACTACTTACGCAAGGTTGGAGTTCATATACTTGGGAGAACATTAATAGTAGTCCTCCAAAAAAAGAATTTGATTTTGAACAAGGAACTACCGTAGTAGGTAAGCTTAACCGAAGTATTGAATCCAAAGAAAAGGTTTATGTACATCCTACATTTCATAATGAAGGTTTAACTATAGCTCCTGAAGATAATATGTTTGCTTTAGGAGGATTATATACAAAAACTAATGAAAAAATCTCTTTTTCCCTTATCAATGATAAAGGGCAATTATCTAGACCAAGTTTGTTTGTTTATGAAAAAACAACTCGCGTTGACCCTATTAATATTACTTCAACCACAACCAAGCACATTCCTATTAGAAAACCACTAAAAGAGGAAAAATTAATAGTGCCTCAAATGATTGACCCATCACTTATTGAGCTAGATGAAGTTATATTGGAATTTGAAAAAAAGAAAACTGAAATTATTGACAATCCAAATGTTCCTTCATATTTAAAGAATAGAATTAAGGTAGTTACAGAGGATGATACATTTTTATATCCATTTGTCACGGACATTATACGTCAAAATGGTTTTGTAGTTAGAGAAGAGTTATCCTTCGCCTCAACAAGCAGAATATCCATTACTTCTCGCAGAGTTTCAGGTTTTTCAGGCCCTCGCTCTCCTCTTGTATATTTAGATGATGTAGAGTTATTAGATTTAGATGTATTATATGGATTACGATCAGATTTTATTGAAAGTTATTACATCAATAGGTTTGACTCAAGAAGTGGTTCAAGAGGAGGCGAAGGTGTAGTGAGATTATACTCTAGACGTAATTTTAATATTGACTTACCATCAACAAATCCTAGAAAAAAAATTCAAAACAATATTTTCACTTACGCTATACGTGAAGGGTATTCTGTTGCTAAAAAATTCTACAATCCAGTATATACCATATTGAACGATAAAGGCTTTATAAATTATGGTACAATTCACTGGGAGCCAGAAATAATCTTAAGTAAAAACAGGGTCAACACTTTTAATATTATTAATACAAATACTAAATCTATCACACTTTTTATAGAGGGGATTAGCGAAGATGGAGCTGTGATTTCTAAAACAGAAATAATAGAATTGGATAATTCAGAAAATTAATTAAGTCTCGCTTTATTAGAGATTGTTAATTTTTCATACCCTTAACATTCTCTCACAAACAATGGTTAATTAAAAATCGATAGGCTAAGACTAGCGCTATATTTATACTCAGTAAGCGACCATATCAGCTTACCGAAACTAACTAAACCATCGATATTATGAAGACCATACTTATATTATTCAGCACCGTTTTATTAGGAGTGAGCCCTTTTACGACAACAGAGAATTCTAAAGAAGCATTTACAGAGCACCTTACATTTGACGCTTACGAGGGAGGATATTTCTTCTTTACTGATGGCGACAATGAGCCTAGAATTTTAGAAATTGATGCTACTACAAGTATTAATGGTAAGCTACTTACAAAGAATGATAATGTAGGTCTAGAATATTTAGTTCACTATAAAGCCGTAGACAAATCTAAAGACAGCTCAAGTGATGGAATCATACTCCATTTAGAAGTAATCGAATAATAATTGATCTTAAAATTCATAAAAGCCTCTTGCAATAAAGAGGCTTTTTTATGCCCTAAAGTTTTCCTAAAACCCTAATGTAAAGGTATGTCGACCCGTATCTTTAAGATGAAAAAGAAAAAAACTTGAAAAAACCACTTCTAGAATTTACAGATAAGGGCATCTACTGCCCGCCCGCAAAGGTCTATCTAGACCCGTGGAAACCTGTAGATAAAGCCCTCATCACGCACGGCCACGCAGACCATAGCCGGTGGGGACATAAACAGTACATCACACACGAGAGCAATGTGCCTATCATCTCACATCGTCTGGGAGATATCAATGTTTCTGGGGTACGCTTTCGCGAAAGCGTAAACATCAACAATGTAAAATTTACCTTTCATCCCGCTGGTCACATTCCTGGGTCTAGTCAGATACGTGTAGAACACAAAGGCGAAGTGTGGGTGTTTACAGGTGATTATAAGACTGAAATTGATGGCGTTTCTGAGCCCTACGAACCCGTAAAATGTGACACTTTCATCACCGAATGTACCTTCGGACTCCCAGCCTTCAAGTGGACTCCACAAGCCGAAGTAATGCACGACATAAACACCTGGTGGGCACAAAATAAAGCCGAAGGAAAATGCTCTGTGCTTTTTGCCTACAGCTTAGGTAAAGCGCAACGGCTACTCAAACATCTTGACCCGAGTATAGGCAAAATCCTCACACACGGCGCTATAGAAAAAATGACAGAGGTCCTGCGCCCTATGATTGATATGCCTGCAACAGAATTAATCACTAGAGATACTAAAAAAGAAGATTTTAAAGGGAGTATCGTCCTGGCACCACCAGCCACTCACGGCAGTACGTGGATACGCAAGATGGTACCTTATGTTACCGCAAGCGCAAGCGGCTGGATGGCCTTTAGAGGAGCACGAAGGCGCAGAGCTATTGACAAAGGATTTGTAATGAGCGATCATTGCGATTGGCCTAGCTTACTAGAAAGTATAGAAGCTACAGGTGCAGAAAAAATCATTTGTACTCACGGATACACAGATATATTTTCCAAATACCTACGCAGTATAGGGTATGATGCGCGCACAGAAGAAACGCAATACGAAGGCGAACTAGCAGAAGGAGATGCAAAAAAAGAGGAGGAGGAAACTAGCGTATGAAACTATTTGCAGCACTCATAAAGACACTCGATTCTACAAACAAGACTAACGAAAAGGTCAAGGCGCTTGCGCATTATTTTAAGGAAGCGCCAGATAAAGACAAGGTGTGGACCATTGCCATCTTATCGCACCGTCGCCCTCCCCGACCTGTAAATACTACCTTACTTAGAGAATGGGCGAGCGAACTATCAAACATCCCATTATGGCTTTTTGAAGAAAGTTATCACATCGTGGGTGACCTTGCAGAAACGATTGCACTTGTGGTTCCCGCAGCAACAGCATCTTCTGAGAAGTCGCTTACACAATTTCTGGAAGAGATGATTTCGCTTAAGCGAAAAACGGATGAAGAGAAAAAAGAATACCTCTTTGATAACTGGGCAAATCTCAACTATTATGAACGTTTTGTGTTTACAAAGCTTATTACCGGAGGATTTAGAATAGGCGTGAGTCAGAAGTTGATGACGCGCGCATTATCACAAGCAACAGACATAGAAGAAGACGTACTAGCTTATAAACTTATGGGAGACTGGAAACCGCAGACGGTTACCTTTCACGATCTGGTTATCGAAGAAGATGCAAGTCAAGAGTTTTCAAGACCGTATCCATTTTACCTTGCCTATGCAGTTGAAGATGAACCTTCGGCGCTGGGTGATGTGACAGACTTTCTTGCCGAACATAAGTGGGATGGTATTCGCTCACAAACCATCTTTCGTAATGGCGAGATTTTTATCTGGAGTCGCGGTGAAGAGCTAGTTACAGATAAGTACCCAGAACTAGAGATTCTCAAAGAACACATACCAGACGGAACGGTCATAGATGGTGAGTTACTGCCTTTTTATGATGGGCAGATTGGCACATTTAACGACTTACAAGCGCGTATAGGACGTAAAACTGTGAGCAAGAAAATGCTTAAAGACGTTCCTGTCATCATTAAAATGTATGATATTTTAGAATGGGAAGGAAAAGACTTGCGTGAGACCGCTTTCGCGAAAAGGAGAACAATACTCGAATCGTTATATCGCAATATCACAGATAAGGGTCTGCCTATTGGCATTTCTGAAACAATGGAGTTTGATAGTTGGGAAGCAATGGCACAAGAAAGAGACCGTAGTAGAGAGATGCAATCAGAAGGATTAATGATTAAACGTAAGGACAGTCCGTATCGCGTAGGTCGCAAGAAAGGCGACTGGTGGAAATGGAAAGTAGATCCGCTTACTATTGATGCGGTGCTCACCTATGCAATGCGTGGTCACGGTAGACGAAGTAATTTATTTACAGATTACACCTTTGGCTTATGGAATGAAGATAAAACCGAGCTCGTTACTTTTGCAAAAGCCTACTCAGGTCTCACAGATGCCGAGTTTAGAAAAGTAGATAACTGGATTAAAAAAAACACGTTAGAACGTTTTGGCCCAGTGAGATCTGTAACTCCTCATCACGTGTTTGAAATTGCCTTTGAAGGTATAGCGTTATCAAAAAGACATAAAAGTGGTATAGCCACACGTTTCCCAAGAATGCTACGCTGGCGACACGACAAGAAGATAGAAGATGCAAATACACTAGAGGATTTGAAAGGGATGATTCCGAGCAACGAGGCCGAAGGGCATGTTGTGAAGGAATCTCTTCCGCCCACAAAATAATGGTATAAGAAAGCAACATATAAATCTCCGCATAAGAGTAAGAACATTTGCAATATCAACTTCATTAAGATGCCATATTACACTTATATACTAACTAATAAGAATAAAACTGTTCTTTATGTAGGAGCGACTCGTAATCTTAAAATACGAATGGTTCAACATAAGACTAAATATTACCCCAAGTCTTTTAGCGCGCAATACAATTGCTACAACTTGATGTACTACGAATTATTTGAAACGCATAATGAAGCTCTCGCAAGAGAAAAGCAGTTGAAATCTGGAAATAGAAAACGGAAAATTTCATTAATCGAAAGTAAAAATCCTGATTGGTTAGATTTGGCAAGTTCCTACGCTTCGCTTGGAAATGATGATTATTTAATAAAAGAAATATGGTAATAGGTGTATTTGGTTTGGTGGTTATTGAATCGCAACAGATTACTTCGCTACACTCGTAATTATGAATAATAAGCAACTACTAGATATCGCAAATAACTGGTTCCAGTCGCAAGACTGGAAACCTTTTCCGTTTCAAAAACAAACGTGGAAGGCGTTTCTTGCGGGTAAAAATGGATTGCTTAATGCACCTACTGGGAGTGGTAAGACGTATGCACTTTGGTTTCCGGTGGTTCTTAATTACATCAAACGAAACCCTGATTACAAGACCAAACATAAAAAAGGATTAAAGGCCATTTGGATCACTCCGCTGCGCTCGCTTTCTAATGAGATTGAGCTTTCGGCTTCTCGCATCACACAAGATCTCGGCACACAAATGACGGTAGGAATACGCAATGGCGATACTTCTCAGTCTGAACGTGCCAAGCAAAAACGTTCCATGCCTGACTTGCTCATCACCACACCCGAGAGCTTGATGCTTTTGATTGCTTCTAAAGGGTATGAGAAAGTCTTTAAAGACTGCTCTGCCGTAATAGTAGATGAGTGGCACGAACTACTTGGCACTAAGCGAGGCGTCCAAATGGAACTCGCCTTGAGCCGATTGAAAACTGTCGCTTCAAATATGCGTATCTGGGGGATTTCGGCAACGATTGGAAATCTTGAGCAAGCTCGAGAAGTACTACTGGGTTATGAAAGTGACGCTTTTCGCGAAAGCGTAATTGTCAAAGCAAACATCAACAAAAAAATTACCGTCAAGTCTATCATTCCAGACGAGATGGAAACCTTTCCTTGGCGTGGTCATTTGGGATTGCATTTGCTGGAATACGTCGTACCCATTATCAACAACAGCAAGACGACCTTACTTTTTACGAACACGCGAAGCCAGTGTGAGATCTGGTTTCAGCGTATTCTTGCGGCACATCCTGAGTATGCTGGTGAGATTGCAATGCATCACGGGAGTATCAATAAAGAGACGCGCACGTGGGTTGAGGGCGCCATTCGCAACGGCTCTCTCAAGGCAGTAGTTTGTACTTCTAGCCTTGATCTAGGAGTAGACTTTGCGCCAGTAGAAACCATTATCCAAATAGGCGGCCCAAAGGGTGTCGCACGCTTTTTACAACGTGCTGGGCGATCTGGTCACAGTCCTGGCAAGGAGAGTGTGATTTACTTTTTGCCTACACACGCCATAGAGCTGGTAGAAGCCTCTGCTTTGCAACGCGCTGTTAAGGAAAACACGGTGGAAGATAGAATTCCGTATCTCAATAGTTTTGACGTCCTGATTCAGTATCTCGTGACGCTAGCCGTGTCTGACGGATTTTTACCCGAAGATATCTGGCCAGAGATACAGACTACGTTTTGCTTTCAAGCAATGACAAAAGAGCAATGGGAATGGTGCCTTAATTTTATGACGATGGGTGCGCAATCGCTACAAGCTTATGACGAGTATAAGAAAGTGGAGATTCTTGAGGACGGCAGATTTAAAGTGAATTCTCGTATGGTGGCAATGCGCCATCGCCTGCAAATAGGTACCATTGTGAGCGATGCAAATCTTGTAGTCAAATATCAAAAAGGTGGTTACATAGGCACTATTGAGGAGTTTTTCATCAGTAAGTTAACGCGTGGTGATGTGTTTACTTTTGCAGGTCGCAACCTCGAGTTTATCCGTATTAAAAATATGGAGGTGCACGTGCGTAACAGCTCAAAGAAAACTAATAAAGTCCCCTCGTGGATGGGCGGCCGACTTACCTTGAGTAGCCAAATGTCCCAACTACTACGGGAGGAACTTTATACTGGGAATTCGCTTTCGCGAAAGCGGTCTCTAGAGATTAATGCGCTAGAGCACATTTTTAGACAGCAAAAGGTAGAGAGCATCATCCCGAGTGATGAGCAACTGCTCATTGAAACTTTTAAAACACGCGATGGTTATCATCACGTTTTTTACCCTTTTGAAGGTCGTTTTGTGCACGAGGCTATGGGAAGTTTACTTGGGTATCGTCTTAGTTTACTAGACCCTATTACCTTCTCTCTTGCCTTTAACGACTATGGTTTTGAGCTACTTTCAGACCAACCTATAGACATACAGCAGCTACTAGATAACGACTTATTTACGACTGCATATATGCACGACGACTTGCAAAACAGTCTTAATGCTACGGAGATGGCCAGGCGAAAATTTAGAGATATTGCGGTAATCTCTGGGCTTGTTTTTACTGGTTTCCCAAACAAGCAAATCAAACAGAAACACCTGCAAAGTAGTAGTCAGCTGTTTTTTGATGTGTTCCGTGATTATGAGGCAGAGAACTTACTGTTTCAACAGGCATTTACAGAGACTTTTGAGCATCAACTAGAAGAAGGTCGCCTGCAACAAGCGCTTGAGCGTATAGAGACGCAAGAAATTATATGGATGGATTGCGAGCAACCTACGCCTTTATCTTTTCCAATAATTACAGACCGCTTACGCGAAAAATTGAGCAGCGAAAAACTAGCCGACAGGATCAAGAAAATGACTGCAAAGTTGATGCGGAAAAAGAAATAATAGCCCTACGAAAGATTGTACTAAAAGTAAATATCTTGCGCCGTTCTAAAGGTATTTGCGTGTGCCTCAATAATAACTTTTATGTCTGGGGAATAGCCACCGCCCATACTACATTGCACGGGAATTTTTAAATCGTAACAGGTTTGTAATACAAACCGATCGCGCTCTTTACAACCTTCTATACTACATCCAAGCTTACCCAATTCGTCACTCGCTAAAATATCGACTCCGCATAGGTAAAAGATGAAATCTGGTTGTTGCTCTTTAATGAGATTTGGCAATGTTTTTTTGAGAGTATCGAGATACTCCACATCGCCTGTATCAGTCTCTAATGCAATATCAAGATCTGAGATTTCTTTTCTAAAAGGATAGTTTGCCTTACCATGCATAGAAAACGTAAACACCGAGTCATCACCCGTAAAAATCTCTGCCGTACCATTACCTTGATGTACATCGAGATCTACAATGAGTATCTTTTTTGCAAGCTCGTTTGCTTGTAAATATCGCGCAGCAATCGCTTGGTCGTTGAGAAGGCAAAACGCCTCTCCGTGATCTGTATAAGCGTGATGCGTACCGCCAGCAATATTCATCGCAATACCATTTTCAAGCGCGTAGTGACACCCATCAATGGTTCCTTGAGTGATGATTAATTCGCGATCTACAAGTTCTTGTGAGAGCGGAAAACCCGTTTTTCGCTGTGCTCTAGGGTCGATAGCTAGCGCTTTAAGATTCTCTACATACTCTGTAGTATGACATCGCAAAATATGCTCGTGAGCTACCTGTGTAGGGACAAAAAAGTTATCCTCTGTACACGTACCTTCATACACTAACTGCTTAGGAAGCAAATCATACTTCTCCATAGGGAAGCGATGCCCCTCAGGCAGTGGGTGTTTGTAAATGGGGTGGAATGCGATTTTGAGCATTAAGTATATTATGATGAGTATACAAATATACAATCACTCGTCATTTCGAGCTTGCCGAGAAATCGCATAGGAGTAAGTACATAAAAAAAGGAAAGTGAGGAGCTACTCGTGTGATCTCTCCTATCGTCGAGATGACAATCCCTCGTCATTTCGAGCTTGCCGAGAGATCTCATAGGAGTGAGAACATAAAAAAAAGAAAGTGAGGAGCTACTCGTGTGATCTCTCCTATTGTCGAGATGACAATCCCTCGTCATTTCGAGCTTGCCGAGAAAGCGCATAGGAGTGAGAACATAACAAAAGAAAGTGAGGAGCTACTCGTGTGACCTCTCGACACGCTCGAGGTGACAAGAATGCTTTCTTGCAAATACGCTATATTTATGATTTACAATCTATTATGTTTACCAATTTCTACATCTACATAACTACAAACCAATACCGAACGACTATATATATAGGCGTAACAAACAATATTCAAAGAAGGATTAGTCAGCATTATTTTGACTCTCAAAATGAGAAAAAATCATTTGCCGGTAAGTACAATTGTTATGAACTCGTCTATTATGAGGGTTTCCAATATGCAAAAGATGCTATTTACAGAGAGAAACAACTAAAAAGGTGGAGTAGAAAAAAGAAAAACCAGCTTATAGAAACTGTTAATCCTAAATGGGAGAGCTTAAATAATGAAGTGTTTTAAAGAGTAAATTCTTAGTTTCTCGTGTGATCTCTCCTAACGTCGAGATGACAATCACTCGTCATTTCGAGCCTGTCGAGAAATCTCATAGGAGTAAGCGCATAAAAATCTAGTCGTGTGACCTCTCGACAAGCTCGAGGTGACTAGGACTATGTCGCGAACAATCAAGTTTTCCGCAGCCTGTATTTTTGAGCTACTCGTGTGATCTCTCCTAACGTCGAGATGACAATCCCTCGTCATTTCGAGCTTGCCGAGAAATCGCATATGAGTAAGTGCTAAAAAAAGCTACTTGTGTGACCTCTCGACACGCTCGAGGTGACAAAACTTTTACTTCTCCAACTTCAATTGTATCCTCTTTCTTGCGATATCAACTTCCAGCACTTTTACAATCACCTGCTGTTGTAAACTTACATGTACACTTACATCACTCACAAAACCATCTGCCAAGTTTGAGATGTGTATGAGGCCGCTTTCTTTGATGCCTATGTCTACAAAGGCTCCAAAGGCCGTTACATTATTTACAATCCCTGGCAGCAATTGACCTGGCTGTACATCTTCTATGGTTCGTATGTTTTGATTAAAAGTAAACACCTTTGCTTTTTCTCTAATGTCTAGCCCAGGCTTTTCTAGTTCGCTTATAATATCGGTGAGTGTAGGAAGTCCTACCTCATCGGTTACATATTTTTGAAGGTCTATCGATTTAAGAAGGCTTGTATTTCCTATCATTTCGGCGATAGAGACTTTTTGATCTTTGGCGATACTTGCAACCAATTTATATCTTTCTGGATGTACAGACGAGTTATCTAGCGGATTTTCGGCACCAGTAATTCTTAAAAAGCCTGCGGCTTGCACAAATGCTTTTCCTCCCAGACGTGGTACCTTTTTAATCTCCTGACGTGTTTTGAAGGGTCCTTCGCTTTCGCGAAAGCGTACTACGCCCTCGGCAAGTTTTGGTCCAATACCTGACACATAACTCAATAGCGGAGCACTTGCCGTATTTATATTGACACCCACGGCATTTACACAGTTTTCTACCGTCTGATCTAGTGATTTTTGAAGTGCAGTCTGATCTACATCGTGCTGATATTGCCCGACGCCAATGGACTTTGCATCTATCTTCACCAGCTCTGCCAGCGGGTCTTGCAACCTACGACCTATAGAAACTGCGCCGCGAACTGTCACATCATAATTAGGAAACTCATCGCGGGCAATCTTACTTGCACTGTAAATAGAAGCCCCTGCCTCACTCACTACAAAAACCTCCATCGCATTCTTAAAGTGAATGCGTTTTACAAGCCTCTCTGTCTCGCGGGAAGCCGTACCGTTACCGATGGCGATTGCTTCAATTTTATAAGCATCTGTAAGACTAGAGATTTTCTTTATAGCACCTGTATCATCATTTTTTGGTGCGTGTGGGTAGATGGTTTCATTATGTAACAACTGTCCCTGTGCATCAAGGCACACCAGTTTACAACCTGTTCTAAAACCTGGGTCTAGTGCAAGAATACGCTTCTCACCTAGCGGCGAACCAAGGAGTAATTGTTTTAAATTTTTTGCAAAAACTTGAATAGCAGTTTCATCTGCTGTTTTCTTTGCTTCTGAGAGACTCTCATTGCTCAATGCAGGAAATAATAGTCGCTTGTAGGCGTCTTTTAGGGCTATCTCAATCTGTGTAGCGCTATCTCCACAAGAGCGTATGAGTTTGCGTTCTATTTTATCAAGCGCTCGCTCATCATCAATGACAACTTTCACACGAATGTAACCTTCATTTTCGGCTCTTAAAATAGCGAGGAGCCTATGCGAAGGACAGCGGCTTAGTGACTCAGACCAGTCAAAATAATCACGGAATTTCTGAGACTTTTCCTCTTCTGCCATTTTCTTAACCACCTTCGTCTCTATGGTGGCAAAACGCTTTAACTGCTCACGGATGTTATCGCGTATATCTATGCGCTCATTAATCCACTCAGCTATAATGTGGCGTGCTCCTTCTAGCGCACTTTGTGCATCCAGAACTTCCTTATTAGTATATCGATGCGCTAGCCCTTCTGGGTCTTGCGCATTTTGAGACATAATAATTTTGGCAAGTGGTTCTAGTCCGTTTATACGCGCTGTCTCAGCCTTAGTTTTACGTTTTTTCTTGTACGGCAGATACAAATCTTCTAAGGTCGTAAGATCTTGCGTTTTTTCAATCTTATCTTTGAGTTCGCTGGTAAGAACGTCTTGCTCTTCTAGTGATTTAAGAATTGATTTTTTACGTTTTTCTAAAGTCTCAAACTGCTCTTTAAGCTCGATAATTTTTCCAATCTGCACCTCATCTAGTCCACCCGTCGCTTCCTTACGGTAGCGGGCTATAAATGGAAGTGTGCAGTCTTCTGAAAGAAGATTTAAGGTAGCCTTTACACCTTTTTCTGATAAGCCTGAGCTTTTGATTACGAATTGTAAAACCTCCACACGCTTAACTTATCATATTCCCATTACTCACCCCTTCAGCGTCAGGATTTACAAAAACCAACTTACCGCTAGCATCCTCTGTCATTAAAATCATTCCTTCACTCTCTACTCCACGTAGTGCTCTTGGAGCCAGGTTTACAAGTACCGTTACTTGCTTCCCAATTACTTCTTCTGGAGTAAAGCTCTCTGCGATACCAGAAACGATGGTACGCACATCTATACCTGTATCTACTTTTAAGATGAGGAGTTTCTTCGTTTTCTTCATCTTTTCTGCTTCAATGATGGTACCTACTCGCATATCGAGTTTTGTAAAATCGTCAAAGTTAATAAGCTCTTTTTGTGGCTCTACTACCGCATTTTCGGCAGCAGCTTCTGCTTCATTTGCAGCTTTACTTGCTTCTAGTTTATCTAGCTGTACTTGTATCTGACTATCTTCTATTTTTGAAAAGAGTAATTGAGATTTATTGATTGTGTGTCCAGCTGGCAATAACACTTCTTTTGAAGTGATGTCACTCCACTGTAATGCATTCTCAACATCACTAGCAGGAAGGTCAAGAATATTTTTAAGCGTTACACTTGTATGTGGTAATAACGGCTCACTTAATATAGCAAGTGCTGTAGCAATTTGTAAAGCCACATACATTACTGTTTTAGTGCGCTCCTCGTCAGTTTTGATAGTCTTCCACGGCTCTTCGTCTGCTAGGTATTTATTTCCTAGGCGAGCGAGATTCATGAATTCTGTTTGGCTTTCGCGAAAGCGGTATTTTTCAATACTACTACCTATCACCGCTGGATATGCTTTTATAGCATCTAGCACTTCTTTATCTAGCTCATTAAAAGCTCCAGGCGTAGGCACAACACCTCCATAATACTTATGTGTAAGCACCGTCACGCGATTAATTAAATTACCAAAAATCGCTACGAGTTCGCTATTATTTCTAGTTTGAAAATCTTTCCAAGTAAAGTCATTATCCTTAGATTCTGGGGCATTTGCGGTAAGTACATAACGCAACACGTCCTGCTGATCTGGAAATTCTTCCAAATATTCATGTAGCCACACCGCCCAATTTTTTGACGTAGAAAGCTTGCGACCTTCTAGGTTTAAAAACTCGTTTGCAGGCACGTTATCTGGTAAAATATATCCTCCATGCCCCTTTAACATTGCAGGAAAAATCAAACAGTGAAAAACGATATTATCCTTCCCAATGAAGTGAAGTAATTTTGTGTTTTCATCTTTCCAATAAGGTTCCCAATCCTTTCCTTCACGTGCTGCCCACTCCTTTGTAGAAGAAATATAGCCAATAGGCGCATCAAACCAAACGTACAATACCTTGCCCTCTGCTCCTTCTACTGGCACAGGGATTCCCCAGTCCAAATCACGAGTTACGGCACGAGGACGTAGTCCATCATCTATCCATGATTTACACTGCCCGTAAACGTTAGTTTTCCAGTCTTTTTTATGTCCTTCTATAATCCACTCCTTAAAGAAGTCATTATATTGATCAAGTGGTAAAAACCAGTGCTTTGTTTCCTTAAGTGTAGGTACAGCTCCCGTAATCGCACTCTTTGGGTTAATTAAGTCTGTTGCATTGTGCGAAGTACCACAGCTCTCACACTGATCTCCATAAGCCTCTTCAAAACCACACTTAGGGCAAGTTCCCGTCACAAAACGGTCTGCAAGAAACTGGTTTGCCTCTGCATCATACAACTGCTCGTTAGTTTCTTCTATAAACTTACCTTGATCGTACATGTTTTTAAAAAACTCAGACGCTGTGTCATGGTGAATTTTTGCAGAGGTACGTGAGTAGTTGTCAAAAGTGATCCCAAAATCTTCAAAAGATTTTTTGATAATCGCATTGTATTTATCTACTACATCTTGCGGAGTTACCCCTTCCTTTTTTGCCTTAATTGTAATAGGCACTCCATGCTCATCACTACCACATATAAAAGCAACATCTGCTCCCTGCATACGCTGGTAACGCGCATAAATATCTGCCGGAACATACACTCCTGCAAGGTGGCCTATGTGTATAGGTCCGTTAGTATACGGCAGTGCCGCTGTAATTGTATATCGTTGTGGATTCTGAGACATATTGTGTTCTTTAAGAAGCGACAAAAATAAAGAAAAACAAGCAAGGAGTATCTATAAAGTATTCTAGCTTTAACTCGGTATTGTTATGCTAGGAGCGCTGCAGTAGTTGTAATAAGCAGCTGCCTCTCCCGCTATTCATTACAATTCCTCACCTTGCTATCGCTAGGTTGCGGGATTTTCATTGCTATCGGGGCTATGGAGCATGGTTTAGGAGTTATAAGCACCTCTCAAATCATCTTGTTTTAAGATAATAAGTAATTAACCTTTTCATCAAATTACCAGATAGTTTAAAATCCAAACTGCCGTTAAGTTAGTATATTGAGGTGTGAAAAATACATTAATGGTTACACCTCCTTATCTTGTACAAGGCGACAAAGTCGCAATCGTTGCTACGGCACGTAAAATTTCTAAAAGAGAGCTAGAAGAAGGCATTGCCTTACTTAAAAGCTGGGGCTTAGTTCCCGTATTGGGCAACACCATTGGGCTAGAAGATAATCAGTATGCTGGCACAGATTTTCAGAGAGCACAAGACTTTCAGCAAATGCTAGATAATACGGAGATTAAAGCCATATGGTGCGCGCGTGGTGGCTACGGGACGGTACGCATAGTAGATGATCTAGATTTTTACAAGTTTGTCAAGTATCCCAAGTGGATTGTGGGCTACTCTGATGTGACAGTTTTACATAGCCACATTCATAAAATAGGGTTCAAAACGATACATGGGACAATGCCTGTATCGCTTGATGACAATACCGCTTTCGCGAAAGCGTCATTAAAACAATCGCTTTTTGGCGAGCAACCTAACTTTAGTTACAACACCACAAATAAACTTAATAGACTAGGCACTGCAAAAGGCACGCTTGTGGGCGGAAATCTCTCTATTCTTTACAGCCTTTGCGGAAGCAGCTCTGACCTTGATACGGCTGGCAAAATCTTATTTATAGAAGATCTGGATGAGTACCTCTATCATATAGATAGAATGGTAGTCAACCTAAAACGCAACAGGATGCTGGATCACTGTGCGGGTATGGTTGTGGGTGGTATGACGAAGATGCACGATAACAGAATCCCTTTTGGGAAAACGGCTCAAGAGATTGTACTAGATGCTGTAAAGGAATGTGACTTCCCAGTAGCGTTTGACTTCCCAGCAGGTCACGTAGATAATAATAATGCGCTGAAGTTGGGGAGTGAGATTGAACTTGTTGTCACTCAAAATACCACAAAAATAACTTATCTCTAAACAACTGATGACCCCAAAAGAACTAGGCGAATACGGTGAAGAACTAGCAACCCTGCATTTAATAAAGCAGGGTTACACTATTCTTGAACGTAATTGGTTTTTTGGAAAAATTGAAGTTGACATTATCTGCCAGAAGGAAGAAGGAATCCTCGTTGTAGTAGAAGTAAAAGCACGTAACTCAGATTTCTTTGGCGATCCGCAGAGTTTTGTAAGTCCTGGAAAACAGAAGACAATCGTTAAAGTAGCAAATGAGTATGTACTAGAAAATGATCTAGATGTCGAAGTCCGATTTGATATTATAGGAGTACTTAAAAACTCAAAACAAGTGCGCTTGGAACATTTTGAGGATGCTTTTTACTTTTTTTAAAATGACAGTTCTTATTAACCTACTTGCTTTTTTATTGTCTCATACACTCTGAGAATAAGTGCCACATTTACAGCTTGTGCCAGTATACTTGCTGGTCCTGCTACAATAGCTAAAAATATAGTTAGCATCATAAAACCCAATACCATTTGTAAAATACCGGATGCTTGTGGCAACTGTCCTAAGCCTTTAAGCTTAAATAAACTATAACCAAAAAACATGGACATTACACCAAAAAACACTACGTACATAACACCATAAGCCTCCATAGGCATTACAACATAGTTCATATCAATAAGGGCATATCCAGCAAGAATTGCGTTAATGATAATAAATAGCGTCGAAATTATTTTCAAAAAATTGTTCTTAAATAAGTTTCCGATAAGTATAAAAGTGCGCATAAATACTGAAAAAAAAATAATAGAAAGCACCCCAAGTATAATGGTAAAAACTCTTCCAAAGTAATAGGTACCCTCCGCTACAAAGTAAAAATCATCTACAAGTTCAAATACAAATGCGATCATACTTAATATTCCAGCAATCCAGCCTACGTGAAGTTGTGTAAAGAGATACGACACATCCCTACTTTCATCTATTTCAAAAAGCATTGCCTTTTTTACTTTGGTTTCAAAAATGGTGTCTTCTTGCAGGTCATCTAGATCTCTATCTAGCGCAGAGAGAATGGTTTTAATCGTATAAACACGTGGCATTGTTTCTCCAGCTTCTATGCGTTGTATCGTGCGCACAGAAATATTACACTGTTCTACAAGTTCTTCCTGCGTTAATCCTTTCTGCTTGCGCAGCTCTAAAATCTTTTGTCCTAATTCTGGTTGTTTCATCATAAATGTTTTGCCTTGTAATGATGCGCATCAAATGTACAAGAAGTTCTACACTACAATAGTATGGCTCATTTATGATTTGTTTCATTTTTTGAGCAGTATTTAACCCGACATTTGCACGTCACTTCAGTAAACACAACGTTTTGCACGTTTTACGCTTTCGCGAAAGCGTACCTTTTAATATGTATCTAACCACCCAAAATGCTTCTCATTAAGCGCTGTTTTATGCTCCTCGAGGTAACTCACAAAGGCTTGTGCGGTGGGAGAAAGCTGCTTGCTTTTTTGCCAGATGAGATTCCAGTGTGTGGTGATAGGCAATCCTTTGCTGGGGATGATTTGAGCATCACCGCTCGTAAGTGCATTTTTAAGCCCCACTAGCGGGAGTATAGAAATTCCTATTCCAGAAATCACTGCTTGCTTTACCGCCTCGTTTGAGGTAAGCTCTATTTTTTTACGAGTAGGAAGTTGTCTGTCTGCAATATAATTTTCCATAGCTGCCCGTGTTGCAGATCCTTTTTCTCTATACACCACAGGTAATTTATCAAAGTCTTTTTTTGATATGGTTTTACCTGAGTAAGTGTGCTGTCTGCCTCCTACTAAAAATAATTTATTAGGCATGAGCGCGACAGTTTCTATAGCAATGTGGTCTGGAACTACAGATACCAGCGCAAAATCTGTTTCATTTTTTTCAAGATGGCGCACCACGCGAGTCTTGTTTGTCACATCCATCTCTAAATCTACACCAGGATGCATATTCATAAAATCTGCTATGTAATAAGGCATCAAATATTTACCCGTAGAGACGATGGATATCTTCAATTTACCCGACAGCTGACCTTGATAAGCCATCGTTTTGTAATTAATTGCATCTACTTCGGCTATTATTTTACGTGCTGCAGCTGCAATTTCTTCGCCAAAATCTGTTACAAATAATTGTCTCCCCACAACTTCCGTAAGCGGAATAGGAAACTGATTTTGGAAATTTTTAATCTGTATCGAGACCGCTGGCTGCGTGAGATGTAGCTCCTCTGCAGCTTTTGTGATGCTCTTAAATTCTGTGACCTTCAAGAAAACCTGAAGCTGGTGCAATGTATAATGCATTAAAATTATTTATGTAATTCATTATAAATATAAATAAAAATATATGAACTCTAGCCCACATCTTTGCACCATCAAAAACACAGAGATATGTTACACAAACTTAAAATGACCACATTTAACGCTCGTGAGTACTCTCAAAAAGAAGGCACTTCACAACCTGAAATACAATGGGCTTCCCTATTTAAAACTATTCAAAAGGCAGTGCTTATAGCAATTCCCATCGTGGCACTAACACTATCTGTCCTTAGTGATTTTCTCTTTTTTAAAGAAATAGCATCTGCTTCGTTTTTAATCTTACTCATCTCGTTTATCAATATTGCTGGCGGAAAGTCATAATTCATTCACATTTTAAATACATACTATCATGAACACACAAACAACAGACGTACTCACAATGACAGATCAAAAAATCAACCTTATAGATGGAGTATTTACAGCAACCGAAGCTGGAGATATCTTACACGCAATGCTTGACAAGAAAATAAACTTTCACAAATTACAACGCTTAAGCCGCACAGAAGGCAACATAGGCGATGCATGTGAGTATGATAGCGGCCGCATCATCGAACTTATAGATGAGAAAGGAAAATTAAAAGACTTTTTAAATTCAGTGCGCGCAGATGGTAGCAAACTGGAAATAAAAAGTACCGTACAAATAAGTCTAAAAAAATAATTGCCTCTCCACAAACAACATCTAACCCATATATATGGACTTACATCTACTGGTTGATAACTTGACTAATCCTGCTCTCTTGTTTTTCTTTTTAGGATTACTAGCGGTACAACTCAAAAGTGACTTAGCCATACCGCCTAGTTCTTCAAAATTCATATCCCTATACCTACTATTATCCATAGGATTTAAAGGAGGTCAAGAGCTAGCTCACTCAGAGCTTAATATGGAGATTGTCTGGTCCTTACTTTTTGGGATAGTACTAGCTCTTGTGGTTCCATTATATGCTTTTTTTATACTTAAAAAGCGCGTAGGTGTTCAAAATGCTGCAGCTATCGCCGCTGCTTACGGCTCCGTTAGCGCAGTGACATTTGTAACTACTGTAGCATATCTCGATATGGAGCAGATATCCTACAGTGGTTATATGGTCGCAGTTATGGCAATCATGGAGGCACCATCCATTATTATAGGTGTACTATTAATGATGGTCTTTACCGCAAACCGTGACAAGACTATCTCTATGGGTAGTATCATCAAGCACTCCGTGACTAATGGTAGTGTTCTTCTAATTATAGGAAGTCTTATCATAGGTTTTATGGCAAGTGACGCACAAGCACAAGGTATTGCACCTTTTACCACAGATATTTTTAAAGGTTTTCTAGCTGTCTTTTTACTAGATATGGGAATCTCAAGCGGTAAAAAAATAGGAAGCCTCAAGGAGTATGGCGCTTTTCCTTATGTATTTGCAATCGCCATCCCTATTGTAAATGGTATTATCGTGAGTTTACTAAGTGGGTTTATAACAGAGTCTGTAGGTAACAGGTTGTTGTTTGCCATACTTGCAGCAAGTGCCTCCTATATTGCAGTCCCTGCCGCTATGAAACTCGCTGCGCCTAAAGCAAACGAAGGACTATACTTACCTATGGCACTTGCCATTACATTCCCCTTTAACATCACACTGGGGATGCCGCTTTACCTCTGCATTATAAACTGGAGTTAATATAATTTTTAATCACGCTTTCGCGAAAGCGTACTCAAAACCAAAGCGATAGAGAATGAACGCTCCTAATGATTGTTCAATGCCGTTTTAGGTCTTAAAAAATGAAATAATGGCTACCTTAACGCAAAACCACCAAGGTATGACTGCTATATTAAAATCACTTTCTGAGTATGTACAAATAGCAATAGGTATTGCCCTCGCGAGTATAGGGCTTAAAGCCTTTTTACTGCCTAATGGTTTTCTGGATGGTGGAGCTACGGGTATCGCGATTTTATTAAGTAAAAAGTTAGATCTAGACATCTCATTACTGCTATTTATTGTGAGCATTCCGTTTCTTGTGTTGGGTTTTTATAAGCTTTCGCGAAATATTCTATTAAAAAGCACGGTGTCCATCTTAATACTAGCAGTGCTTATCGGGGTTGAGTCCTTCCCAGTAATTACTGAAGATAAGCTGCTTATTGCAATTTTTGGCGGTATGTTTCTAGGAGCTGGTATCGGCATCAGTATACGCAACGGTGCGGTACTCGACGGATCTGAAATTCTAGGGATTTATGTCTTTGATCTTTTTGGAATAAGCATAGGTAAGACCATTTTGGCTTTCAATATTATGCTATTTATTGTCACTGCTTTAGTACTTAGTGTAGAGGTAGCGCTATATTCCATACTTACCTATATCGTTACGGCAAAGTTTATCGATTTTTTTATAGAGGGGTTTGAAGATTTTATAGGGATCACCATTATCTCTCCATCATCTGAAGAAATAGAACAAAAGATTCTTAACGAACTAGGCACTGGTATCACCGTCTATAAAGCTGCTGCTGGTTATGGAAGTACGGGTCATAATAATGAACGCCGCGTGATACAAACCGTGATAAACCGTATACACCTGCGCAAAATACACAAGCTCATAGACTCCTGTGATCCCGATGCTTTTATCGTAGAGTTTGATGTAAATAATGTTAAGGGAGGAGTTTTAAAAAGATATTTGAATCCTCAAAGTTCAAAAAAGCTGGCTAGTCTTTAAGGGTTGTCTAATGATGCGTTGTGCTATTTACGCTTTCGCGAAAGCGCAACCCTACAAACTCAAGTAATATCCTAAATTTATCCAGAATCGATGATTTGCAGTAGCTTTAAGAAATGAATCCATACGGTAGTCCACACCAATCTCAAGTTTATTTGCATCGTTTGCGAAATAACCTAAAGCAGGAACAAACCTGACCTCGAGATCTGTTGCATCTCCTTGAATGGAATATACATACTCGTTCCCTAGTTTTAAATACACTTCTCCTGGGTCTATAAACTCACCATTGAGCGATATATCTGAAGATAGTCTGTATCGCGCTCTAAACTCAACCTTTTGCCTAGCATTAAATGTTTGATCTGTACGGAAGCGATGCCCCAAACGGAAACTAAAATAAGGTACAGTAAATGAGTACTGTTGTATCGCACGATGTATAAGGTCCTTGTCACGAAAACGAGCCAAGTATCCTATCCCCACTTTTGCATCTACTCCCACAGTGCGCGTGGCAACCGTAGTGACATCTAGCAAGGAGTAAAATACATCTGTATCATTATTACCCTTAAAATCTCCTTCACTTATTTCAAAACGAGGTGCAAATTCTACATTGATGTTCCACAGCTCATTGATTTTTGTGCCAATATTTACTTCTGGAAGTATACCCACTTCATAAAGCGATTGCCCGTAAAGTAACGTGCTCGTGAAAAATATGAGTATAAAGGATGAGAATTTAAACATACTCAAAAGCGTAAAATATTATCACGTCGTATGCTTACTTGAGACCTACTTATGAAGGCTCCTTTCTCATTAAAAAGAACTTCATAACGCTTTGATTTTCTACCAGAATTGCGTGTTTTTACTACTATCTCAAAATGCGGCGTGAGCGATGATGCCGTAAGCATCTCTACATTCCTATCTACGATTTCATTTGCAGTGTTATTATACTGTGCTTGTATTTTCTCTACCTTAAAATAATCAAATTCTTGCGTAAAATAGTTTGATATCTCTTGTCTTGTCTCTTCAGGCAAATCTCCTAACCCAATAACTATTTCTACATCTTCTAGAACTCCATCTGTAGTAAACTCTACACTATGACGTTTTCCTTTGTATCTAAATTTTGCTTCAATACTAACGCCATCATCACCTACTTCTTGTAGCCATTTTATGGACCGATTTATATGGAAGGTGGCAATAAAGTCTTTTGCTTTTTGTGGAACAAGCTCGGGTTTAATTCGGTATTCTCTTTCCGTTTTTACAGCATCTTGTGCTTGCGCACGACACATAGATGTCTGTAGCAAAACACAAATACACATTAAGGAGAAAGAATATCTAGTCCACACGATCTTCCTTTTTTGAATTAAATAGCCATCCTAAGGGCAGCCATATCACAAAGAAGAGGAACTTCCCAGTTACCAAACCTATAATGGTGATAATTGCAGCAATTACTGCAAGCGTTGGTTTCCAAGATTTACTCCCCATCATCCATAGGCAGCTCTGCTGCTTTTTTCTTTGTACTCTCTGGCATTAATGGTCGTAGCAATGCTACCACATCATTTACCGTCTTAGCATCGTCAGATTTTAAGAGTAATCGCAGTCCCTTAGATAGTTTTTTCTCTTTTATCCCAATACGGTATGCGTTTTCTTGTACAAATTTAAGCACACGGCCAAAGGCTGGGCTTTGATAGAAGGCACTCTGCTGGTCTGCAATAAAAAAGCCAGTGAGTTTTCCATTTTTGAGAACTACTTTCTCGAGACCTATTTTAGTCGCTACCCACTTGATACGAACAGAATCTAGCAAATCTTCGGCTTCTTCTGGTAATGGCCCAAAACGATCTACGAGTTGGCGTTCAAAATCATCCAGTTGCTCCTCTGTTTTTACATTATTGAGCTGCGTGTATAAGTTTAAGCGTTCAGTGATATTGTTTACGTAGTCATCTGGAAATAGCAGACTAAAGTCAGTATCAATTACAGTGTCTTTTACATAATCTTTTTCTGCTTTCGCGAAAGCGGGATCATCATTATATAACTCTGAAAATTCATCTTCCTTAAGCTCTTCAATGGCTTCATTTAATATTTTCTGGTAAGTATCAAAACCTATCTCATTGATAAATCCACTCTGTTCTCCTCCTAGTAAATCTCCGGCACCACGTATCTCAAGATCCTTCATCGCGATATTGAAACCACTTCCTAGCACAGAAAATTGCTCCAGTGCTTGGATGCGCTTACGAGCATCATCTGTCATGGCACTATATGGTGGTGTGATGAAGTAGCAGAACGCTTTCTTGTTGCTACGTCCCACACGCCCACGCATCTGGTGAAGATCTGACAGTCCGAAGTTATTTGCGTTATTTATAAAAATCGTGTTCGCATTAGGCACATCTAGTCCGCTCTCAATAATAGTGGTAGATACTAGTACATCAAACTCGCCATTCATAAACGATAGCATCTTTGTTTCTAACGTTTTTCCTTCCATTTGCCCGTGACCTACTCCCACTTTTGCATCTGGCACAAGGCGCTGAATAAGACCCGCAACTTCCTTGATATTTTCAATACGGTTATGGATAAAGAATACCTGACCGCCACGCTGTATTTCATATTGTACCGCATCTCGTATCACCTCCTCAGAGAAGCGCACTACGTTACTTTCTATAGGATATCTATTAGGTGGCGCTGTATTTATGGTACTTAAATCCCTTGCTGCCATGAGCGAGAACTGCAACGTTCTCGGGATAGGAGTTGCTGTAAGTGTGAGCGTATCTACGGTTTCAGAAATAGTTTTGAGCTTATCTTTTACCGCAACGCCAAACTTTTGCTCCTCATCTATAACGAGAAGACCTAAGTCTTTAAAGTTTACATTTTTGCTAGTAAGTTGGTGCGTACCTATCACTATATCGATGGCTCCGCTCTCGATGCCCGCTAGCACTTCGCGCTTTTCTTTAGCCGTTCTAAAACGGTTGAGATAATCAATTTTTACAGGAAAATCTTTGAGACGCTCCTTAAATGTTCGTGCATGTTGATAGGCTAGAATCGTTGTAGGAACGAGTATTGCCACTTGCTTTCCTCCGTCAACCGCTTTAAATGCGGCGCGAATGGCTACTTCTGTTTTTCCGAAACCTACATCACCACACACCAAGCGATCCATAGGTCGCTCGCTTTCCATATCGCGCTTTACATCCTCGGTAGCGCTACTTTGATCTGGCGTGTCTTCATAGATAAAACTTGCCTCTAACTCATGCTGCATGTGCGTATCTGGCCCAAAGGCATAGCCTTTTTGCAACCTACGTTTTGCATATAATTTAATGAGGTTAAACGCAACGTGCTTGACTCTAGATTTGGTCTTTGCCTTAAGTTTTTTCCAAGCCTGGCTTCCTAGTTTATAAATTTGTGGCGGCTTGCCATCTTTACCGTTATACTTTGTGATTTTATGAAGCGAGTGAATACTTAGGTACAAAATATCACGCTCGCCGTAAATCAATTTAATTGCTTCTTGCGGCTTTCCTTCTACATCAATTTTCTGTAATCCACCAAATTTTCCAATCCCGTGATCAATATGCGTCACATAATCACCTACGGAGAGATGGCTCAATTCCTTAAGCGTTATGGATTGCTTTTTTGCATACCCATTCTTAAGATTAAACTTGTGATAACGCTCAAAAATTTGGTGATCTGTGTAGACCGCTATTTTCTGCTCATCATCTATAAATCCCTGATATAATGACAGTACCACTGTTTCATATTGCTTTACAATCGCATCTGCATCATCAAAAATGTCATGAAAACGCTTTGCAGCTTGCTCCGTCACACAGGCAATATAATTCTTATAACCCTTTGCCGAATTTTCATTCAAGTTTGCAATTAATAAGTCGAACTGCTTATTAAAAGAAGGTTGCGGTTGCTGCTCAAAAGTGATTGTTGTATCTGCTGTGGCGCCGTCAATTTTTGGGGTAAGATCTACTGTAGTAAATTGATCCAACTGCTGCTGTAATGCAGCTCCATGCATAAAAAGCTCCTCTGGTGAGTTGCGCTTTATCTCTGAGTCAAGGTTAGAAAATGCTTCTTCCGCTTTCGCGAAATTTTTATCAGTACGATCTACAAGAAGTGATCTGTTTTTTATAAAAACTACCGTTTTAGGCGAGATATACTCTAGAAAACTCTGGCGTACTTCTGTTAATGCCTTGTTCTCCACATTAGGCATCACCGAAATCTTTTTTACCTGCCCAGTTGAGAGTTGGCTCTCCACATCAAACGTCCTTATACTATCTACCTCATCACCAAAAAACTCAATACGATACGGCTCATCATGAGAAAATGAAAATACATCTACAATCCCTCCACGCACTGAAAATTCTCCCGGCTCTGTAACAAAATCAACACGTTTAAATTTATATTCAAACAGCATCTCATTTACAAAATCCAGCGACAGTTGATCACTCACCGCTATTTTAAGTGTCTGTCTATCTAGTTCTTTACGAGTAACTACTTTTTCAAAAAGCGCATCTGGATAGGTAACTAGCAATGCTGGCTTGCGGCGAGAGTTTATTCTGTTTAAAACCTCTGCCCTCAGCAAGATATTTGCATTGTCTATTTCTTCTATCTGGTAAGGCCTTCTATAGCTTCCTGGATAAAAAAGTACATTTTCTTCTTTACGTAGTTGCTCTAAGTCATTAAGAAAATAGGCAGCCTCCTCCTTGTCATTTAGAATGATGAGAAAAGGCGTTTCTGCTTTTTCAAAAGCGCTGCTTATCATAAATGACAGTGCAGAGCCCACTAGACCTTTGGCCTGTATGTTTGCAATATTTTCTTTAGAATAGGCAATAGATTCCCCTAGTTTCTGCAGTTGCAGAGACTGTGCAAAGTGTTGCGAGAGTTGGATGTTACTCAAGTAATTAGATTTTTTACAAAGATACGGAGTGCAACAGCTTTCGCGAAAGCGTTATTTACTTTTTACCATTTTCATAACACTACGCTACCTTAAGGTTCTATAATTTTAAATTATGAAAAACTGGACAGATCATCAGCTTGCATTTGTAATCGCGCGTATTACAATAGGTATTAATTTCTTATTGCACGGTGTAGTGCGACTTCCTAAAATGGAAGGTTTTGCCAGCGGACTATCAAAAGGTTTTGAGGGAACGATGTTACCTCCTGCGCTTGTGGAGCCTATTGCTTTTGGACTTCCTATTGTAGAACTTGTACTAGGAGTGCTACTCATCATAGGTTTTAAAACACGTCTTGCTGCAGCACTAAGTTTTATATTAATCACATTATTAATGGCAGGAACCTCTTTTAAAGAAGACTGGGATCTGGTAGGCTCACAAATGATTTATGTGATTTTCTTCTTCATCTTTATTAAAAATT
Source organism: Dokdonia sp. Asnod3-C12 (assembly GCF_045063975.1). Classification (NCBI taxonomy): domain Bacteria; kingdom Pseudomonadati; phylum Bacteroidota; class Flavobacteriia; order Flavobacteriales; family Flavobacteriaceae; genus Dokdonia; species Dokdonia sp. Asnod3-C12. Next base: position 1,694,608 of record NZ_JBEFNY010000003.1, on the reverse strand, counting down.
TACGTCACAACACCTTTGCAATAGACGGAACACCAAAAACGGTAGTAGATGGATTTACAAGCTCACAGTAATTACAACTTCACTGGTTTGTAATAGTTAATCATACGCTTTCGCGAAAGCGTAACTAACATTTTACCATTTTCATAACAGCAACAAAAGTGTGTGCTCCCTACCTTTATAAAAAAGGAAAAGATGGGATTTGAACATTACGACATATTTGTTATAGGTACAGGAAGTGCAGGAAGACAAGTTGCAACACGTTGCGCAGAGGCGGGAATGAAAGTAGCCATTGCAGATAATCGTGAATATGGCGGAACGTGTGCAAATAGAGGCTGCGATCCCAAAAAAGTATTACTCAACGCTAGCGAAATTATTGCTCGCACCTCGCACATGGCAGAGGTAGGAGTTACAGACGTAGCTACTATAAACTGGCAAGCGCTGCAAAAATTTAAAGAAAAATTTGTTTCTGCAATGCCTGTAAAAACAGAAGATTCTCTCGAACAAGCTGGGATTACCATGTATCACCAGTCTCCAGAATTTATAGAAGAAGGATTACTCATTGTAGAAGGCAAAAAGGTTACTGCAGATAAAGTGGTAATTGCCACCGGACTTATCCCAAGACCACTTCACTTTAAAGGAGCTGAGCTTTTTAAAACATCAGACGATTTTCTTGAGCTTCCAGAGCTTCCAGAAAGCATCATCTTTGTAGGTGGAGGTTATATCGCCATGGAATTTGCTCATATTGCTGCTCGATGCGGTGTAGATGTCACAATTGTAGAACGCGGAGAACGCGTGCTAAAAATGTTTGACGAGCAAATCACAGACCAGCTCCAGAAAGCATCTTCAGATATAGGAATTAAGTTCATTTTTAATGCAGATGTAATAGGGGCGGAAATGCTTCAAAAAAATACACGTGTCTATTACAAGCAAGACGGAAAAGAGCATGAACTAAAAGCCGAAATGGTTTTTAATACTTCTGGACGTGTTCCTTCTATTGACATGCTCGCCCTTGACAAAGGTAACGTGGAAGCAACCTCCAGAGGAATCAAGGTGAATAAATACTTACAGAGCGTCTCTAATCCTAATGTGTATGCATGTGGTGATGTGGCAGATAGTGGCTCTTTACCATTAACTCCGCTTTCTAGTTTAGAAGGAAAACATGTAGGGATACAACTCGCAACCGGCGAGCGCAAAGCATATACCTTTCCTGCGATTCCTACCGCGGTTTATACCACGCCACAACTCGCTATTGTAGGTTTAACCGAAGAACAAGCAAAGGCACAAGGAATTGAATACAAAGTGCTAGAAGAGCATGTTCCAGACTGGTTTAGTATAAAGCGTCTTAACTCACCAGACTATTGCTACAAAACCATAAAAGGCCCTAACGATGAAATCTTAGGCGCAGAGATACTTGCACCAGAAGCGAGTGAGATGATTAACCTATTTGCTATGGCAATACAGCAAAAGATGACTTGTACACAGTTTAGAGAAACGATTTTTGCATATCCTACGTTTGCTAGTGATATGCAGAGTATGGTTTAATTATCAAGAAACCGTTCCTTGAATTTTAAATGAGGAGCGGTTTCCTTATTCTTAAAGGCGTGTAACATTGTAATTACTAATAATACTACTGCTCCTAATAATGCATAATAAGCAATGCTTTCATGCTGATCTTTATGTCTTATAAATATCGCGACAAGTGCCCACACAGCTACTAGTGCAAACTCTCGCATATTGCGCATCCACACCATAAGTACGTTTATAAGTACTGCAATTGTGATCATCACCATAGTCCATACTACTTCATTAAGCGGTCCTCCGGTCCAACCTATACTTGCAAAAAAGGCGGAAAAATTTGCAATAGTTGCTACTGCAATCCACCCAGAATAGATGCAAATAGGCCACCACACAAGTCCTATAACTTCAATAGGAGCATCCCATCGTTCCATATTAGTACGCGAGATTACTAGTATTAAGCTAGACAAAATTCCTAGCATGATAAGTACAGATAATCCTATGTAGTCATACGTAAAGGCAACCACCCATGCCGCATTAAGAAAGTTTGCAATAGCAAACCACCAGCCAGTTTGTATAATGAATGGTGATTCTTTTTTACTGAAGAAAGCGCGTCGTATTTGAAAAAGTGAATACCCTAATAGCATTAAGAAAATGACACCCCAGATAGAAAATGCATATCCTGCTGGCGTAAACAAATTCTCATACTTATCTGAAGCTTCACCTATCGTAGTATTATTCCAGCGCTGGGCTTGTGAAAGTCCGTTTACTGCCAGTACCAATAACACAGAAAGAAAATTTACAATCGCATAGGTCTTTTTCATAATCACTGATTTTTAGTAAAGTTACATAGGCTACTATCTTCAAACACCCATAGCTACTGCTAAAATATTCACAAAACCAAGGCTTTGCTTATCCTAAAATCTCATCTGCAAATTTCTCGCAAAGTGTAAGCGTATCTTGTACGTCGTCAAAAGTTGTACGCGGATTAATTAAACACATACGCAGCACTACTTGCTTATTAAGTATCGTAGTTACTAGTTGAGCCTCACGAGATGCTGTTACCATACCAGAGATTTTCTGGTTGAGTTCATCTAGTTGCTTCTCTGAAAATTTATTTCCTAAGGGATTGTACCTAAAATTAATAATCGCAAGCGTAGCAGGTGATACAATCTCCCACTTTTTACTTTTACGGAGTAGCTTTTCGGTCTTTTCGGCTATTTTGATGTTATATGTAATGGCATTTCTAAATCCTTCTAGTCCAAAAGTTTTTAAAGACATATAGAATTTAAGTGCTCTAAAACGTCTTGTTAGTTGGACACCGTGATCATAAAAATTAATCTCAGATTCATTACCTTCTATATCTCTTAAGTACTCTGGCTTCTCAACAAAAGTACTTTTCAGGTATTTGTGATTGCGTATTAACAAGCAACCCATCTCATAAGGTTGGAAAAACCACTTATGCGGATCTACAGTAAGAGAATCTGCTTTTGAAATACCTTTCAAAAGTTCCTTTCCGTTTTTTGCAAGAATCGCCGCTCCTCCATATGCTCCATCTATGTGGAACCAAAGTTTCTCTTCTTTACAGATTTTTGAGATTTCAGTAAGAGGATCTACTGTTCCCGTATTTGTAGTTCCTGCGGTAGCAATTACACAAAACGGATTGTATCCTTCCAGTCTATCACGAGCGATAGCACTACGAAGTTTTATAGTGGAAAATTTAAACTCTGAATCTGTTGGGATTAATCGTATTTGATCTTTCGTAAAGCCTACGATACGTAGCGCCTTAATATTTGATGAGTGTGCTTGATCTGAAAGATAAATAACTGCATTTGCAAAATCTTCTCCGCACATCACACGACGAGCAGTAACAATGGCAGTAAGGTTTGCCATAGATCCACCACTTGTAAAGATCCCTCCTCCTTTTTTTACTGGAAAGCCAAAAATCTTGAGTAACCAACTTATGGTTACAATCTCTAGCTCTGCTGCAGGTGGTGATTGTGACCAGCCTCCAGAAAATATATTAAATCCTGTAGCTAGCGTGTCAGACATAGCACTTACGTAGTTACTAGGTCCAGGGACAAATGAAAATGATTTAGGATGCGTAGAAATCGCACTTTGTTTCATCACTTTTTCTATCACAAATTCAAGTACTTCTTGTGGGTCTGAAGCTTTTTCTGGCGCTTCTTCTAGAAACATCTTATCCATTTCTTCGCGAGTTCCAGAAGCCAAAGGAAACTTACTATTTTGTGTGTCAAAATGTTCTACTACGGCATCTACAATACGGTATCCGTAGGCAGTCATTTCTTCTTTTGAAAGCTCTAATTTGTCTTTATCCATCACCTGTTGTATTAAGGCTGCAAAGTTAGACTATTGCTCAGACCATTAAAAATGTGTGCCGTGGTAATTAAAAAGAAGATTGCAGGAACTAGTATTTCCTCATGATGCTGCACATAAATTATGCTATTAAAATTACTTCATTTGGAGTTAGTACAAATACCTCATCTCCTTCTTCTGGTTCTAGTAAATAATTACCTGTAAAAGTTCCAAAGGCTGGTAATATGAGTTGGCTTTTCTTCTTGAAAAAACAAGGCATTTTTAGCGCTTGTCTTCCCATACCCTGCAGTCGAACTCCTGGGTGAATATGACCACAAAAATTATATAGCCCATCTCGTTCTTCAGGATGGTGCGTGAGTAAAAAACCATCAATGATTCTTTCGTCATAAATTGTAATGCCCAGTCCTTCAAATCGTAATGGAGAGATGATGTCATGATTTCCAATCACCAGCGTGAATCTAACAGTTTGATCACTTATCCATTTTTCAAAATAAGCCCATTCTATATTAAGATCAGAGTGAAATAAGTCTCCTAGAAAGCAAACCTCCTTAGGGTTGTAATAAGCAATTGCTTTATCTAACTGCTCAAAATTAGTTTGTATCGCCTCTTGAGGAACGGCACTACCATGTTTTCTAAAATGAGCTACTTTCCCAAAATGCACATCGGCGATGAGTAATACATCTTGCTCCTGCCAGTACATTGCGCCAGTAGGGTGTAGTAAAAATGTATTATTGGAAATTGTAGTTTGAGTCACTTTGTAAAGTTACAAATGACGCTACTTCTTTTACAACTTCCCCGTATCTTTATCATGTGCAAAATCAATACGATTATATTATTCTAGGTGCTGGTCTTTCTGGACTAACAACAGCGCTTCGTATGGCAAGAGATCCTTTTTTTAAAAATGTGTCTATTGCTATCATCGACCAAGATCTTGATAAAAAAAACGATCGCACTTGGTGCTTTTGGGAGATTACTCCAGATCTGTTTGAAAGTGTAGTTTCTTACTCTTGGCCATCGGTACTAATTAAAGGAAATAAACAAAGTACGACCATAGACATATCTCCATATACCTACAAAAAGGTGGAGAGTGAACAATTGTACGCTTTCGCGAAAGCGGAATTATCGCAACATAGCAATATCAAATTTATACAAGGTAAAGTAACACATGTCTCTGAAAAAGAAAACGGAGCAATAGCAAAAACTGTTGATAATGAATATCATGCTACCACAATTTTAAATAGCATTTACAAACCAAAGCAATTAGAAAATCAGCAAAAAGTTGTGGTATTACAACAGCACTTTGTAGGCTGGTTTGTAAAGACTGATAAGGCTGTTTTTAATACTAAAGTAGCAACGTACATGGATTTTAGCATACCTCAAAAAGGTAATTGCAGATTTATGTATATACTTCCTACTTCTCCTCAAGAAGCACTTATAGAATACACGCTTTTCTCTAAAGATTTACTTCCTAAAAAAGAGTACGAAGAAGCTATAAAGGATTATTTAAATAATCTTGGAGTAACAGATTATGAAATCACAGATCGAGAATACGGGAGTATCCCTATGACCACTTATAACTTTGCTCAACACAATAGCAAGCATGTGCTACATATAGGTACCGCAGGCGGGTGGACTAAAGCGAGTACAGGATATACATTTAAACATACCTTGAAAAAATCTGCGGCGCTTATTGACTTTTTAAAAAGTGGTAAACCTCTAAAAAATTATAGCCTTAAAAATCGCTGGACTTTTTATGATGGCGTATTGCTTGAAGTTCTTGCTGCGCACAATGAACGTGGTGCAGAGATTTTTACACGCATGTTTAAAAAAGGAAAAACCGCACATATCTTTAAATTTCTAGATGAAGAATCATCCTATAAAGACGAGCTTGAAGTTATTTTAAGTGCGCCTAAAATTCCTTTTATAAAAGGAGCATTTGAGGTGTTATTTAAAAAGTAGTAGCTTATTTATTTGAAAAGATGTCTACCAGACCATCGAGTGTATCGACAGTATAATCTGGCTTTTGAGCTAGTGGATACATTTGTTTGCCTGGCCTGCTTATAAACGTAGTTTGCATTCCTGCTTTTTTTGCACCAGTAATATCCCAACCGTGAGCAGCAATCATCATAGCATCTTCTGCTTGTACATTCAATTTTGAAAGTGCCCAACTATAAACTTCTAAGCTAGGTTTAAAAGCTCCTACAGTCTCGCAACTCAATAATGTATCAAAATTATCCTTTACACCAGCAAATGCTAACTTCTCTGCTAGTCCAGAAGTTGATGAATTTGTGAGCGCAACGAGCTTGAAGCCTTGATCCCTGAGTGCCTCTAATGCTTGTTTTACCTCTTTATAAGGCATCAAACTTTTAAAAGGCTTAATTACCGCATCTTCAGCTTGCTCCTTTGTAATGGTAATGTCATTGCCTGCGGCTACCATTTGCAATGCCGCGACACCTATCTCGCTAAAATCTTTATAATCTCCTGTTACATTTTCCACCAATGAGTAATGTAATAACGTGCTAAACCATAATGGCACAAGCTCCTCTCTTCCATTTAAAACAGTAGTGATACTTTTTTTTAAAGCTGTAAGCTCTAAAAGAGTCTCGTTAACATCAAAAAATAATACGGAAGGCGTCTTCATAACATTGTTTTGCTGCAAAGTTAGTCAGTGCTTTACACAATGTATCTTAAAGAAATAGTAAGGTTATACTAAGAAAGACGTTAAATACCGCGTTCTTTTTGAATCTGCTCGTAAGCTTCTTGCACGTTTCTAAACTTCTCCTCGGCACCCTTTCGGTAGGCTTCATCCATGTCCATGAGTTTATCTGGATGATATTTTTTGGCCATGGTTCTAAAGGCTTTCTTCACCTCATCATTACTAGCAGATTTATCTATTTCAAGTATTTTATAGGCACTGTCTGCTTTCTTAACAAACATATTTTTGATACTCTCAAAATCTTGATGGTTGATTCTAAAATATCCTGCAATTGTACCCAGGACATTTACCTCTGGCTGACTTATTTGACCATCTGCTCCTGCGATGCCAAATAAGAAGTGTAAAATCTGTAATCGCACCTCATAACGCGTTCTTGCATTAAGGTATGTACATATATTTGATGCCGAAATCTCACGATTTTTAATCACATCATTAAAAGTTCTAAAGGTTGCATTTGCTCGCTCCTTTCCATATGCTCTCACAAAGTAGGCTCTAGCATAGTCTAGCTCTGTCTGGCTTATTTTTCCATCTGCCTTGATCACGATAGATGCGAGTGAAAGCAAATTAAGTTCAAAATCCCCAGGCGAGACATTCTGCTGTGTGGCTTGCTCAAAAACATCTTTAAAGCGTTGCCCACGAGATCCACCTTCAGATGCTCCCTTATTTGTACTCATCATCATGTCTATCGCACTACCGATAAAGTAGCCTATGACAGCGCCAAAAAACCCACGTGCCAAAAACCAACCTACTACGGCTCCTATATATTTAATCATATGTACTTTTCAATCTTTTAGAACTGCAAATCTACGAGTTCTTAAGATTAGACGAGAGCAAATTCTGTTTGTTACGCTTTTGTGCCATAGTTACAGCTTGTTATAAAAGCGGTAGGAAATAATTGTAAGAATCTGCCATATTTTCCGTCATACAAAGGAGGAACACTTTTTGTACCTTTGTTATCAAAATATATTGATTATGTATCCACCAGATTTAGTAAAACCTATGCGTGAAGACCTTACCAGAAATGGCTTCACAGAATTACATACAACAGACGATGTACACGCTGCAATGAAAAAAGAAGGAACAACTCTTATGGTTGTAAATTCTGTTTGTGGTTGTGCTGCTCGTAATGCACGTCCAGCTGCTGTACATGCTACAGTAAACGGGAAAACGCCAGACAACTTATTTACTGTGTTTGCAGGAGTAGACGGCGAGGCAACAGATCTTGCACGTTCTTTTATGGTGCCATTTCCTCCATCAAGCCCTTCAATGGCTCTTTTTAAAGATGGCGAGTTAGTACATATGCTAGAGCGTCACCACATTGAAGGTAGACCTGCAGAAATGATTGCAGAAAACCTTATGGATGCTTTTAACGAGCACGTAAAGTAGTCTGTAGACTTTAGTCGCTAGACGGCAATAAAAAATAAGCCACTCTTTTTAGGGTGGTTTTTTTATGCGTATGAATGTTGTTTTCAGTGCGCTTTCGCGAAAAAGTAACAATTCAAACTGCATAGTTTTGCCATAAGTAACCTTGTAGGTATGAATCAAACTGCCGACATTTGAGATTATAATCTATCCTATTCCTTCTAAAGATGACACACGAACACCAAGAACTCATAGACAACACCATCACCTTTGTAAAAACCACCCTTGCAAATGCCGAAGGTGGTCATGACTGGTTTCATATAGAACGGGTGTATAAAAGCGCCGTAAAGATAGCTCAAGGAGAAAAGGTAGATCCTCTCGTTGTAGCGCTTGGCGCGTTATTACATGACATTGCAGATTCGAAATTTTTTAATGGTGATGAAACTATTGCTCCTAAAATGGCAACAGAGTTTTTGTTAAACCAAAACTGCGATAGTACCGTGATTGAGCATGTCGTACAGATTATAAAAAACATCTCTTTTAAAGGAGGAAATAAAGCGCAAGCGTTTACATCTCCAGAGCTTGATGTAGTACAAGATGCAGATAGACTAGACGCAATAGGAGCCATAGGGATTGCACGTACCTTTAACTACGGTGGGTTTAAAAACAGAAAACTCTATGATCCAGCAATAGCACCTCAGCTAGCTATGACAGTAGAGGAGTATAAAAAAAGTACCGCTCCTACCATCAATCACTTTTACGAAAAGCTGCTACTATTAAAAGATAGAATGAACACAAAAACTGGTAAGAAAATGGCAGAGAAACGCCACCATTATATGGAAGGCTTCCTAGCCCAATTTTATGCCGAATGGGAAGGATTAAAATAGCAGATTACACCTCATTAAAAACCCTGAATGTCAAATGACATTCAGGGTTTTTTTATTCAAATTTTCGCGAAAGCGTAAAATATAATCTACTTTTTAAGTGCAACTACTTCTTCTTGTTTTAAGTGCTCTGCAAAGAAGCCCATCATTGCTTTATACAATTCTAACGTGTTTTCTTCTTTCCCAAAACCATGACCTTCATCATACTTTACCATGTACGGTACCTCAACTCCGCGAGTTCTTAATTGCTCTACAATCTGGTCTGCCTCGTCTATATTTACGCGAGGATCATTTGCTCCTTGTACCACAAACAGTGGTTTTACAATCTTATCTACATGTAAGGCTGGAGAAATCTCATCCATGATTTTCTTCTCATCTGGCTTGTTTGGATTGTACCAGATGGTATGCAACATATCACGATACTTCTCCCAGTACGCCGGGATAGTTTCCATAAAAGTATGCAAGTTACTTACACCTACATAATCAACACCACAAGCATATTTTTCTGGTGTTTTGGTCATTCCACGTAGCACGGCATATCCACCGTGACTTGCACCGTAAATAGCAACTTTATCTTTGTCAATCTGTCCAAGGGAAACTGCATAATCAACACCATCTTCTACATCATCCATCGCTTTACGACCTATTTGTCCAAAACCAGAGGTGTAAAATTCCTTACCATATCCGCCAGAAATTCTAAAATTTACTGCTAGCGTAGCATATCCACGGCTAGCAAATAATTGTGCTTCTGGGTTAAAGCCCCAGCTATCACGTATTCCTTGCGGTCCTCCATGCGGATTTACAATCATAGGTACTTTTTGACCTTCTTTTACCCCATTAGGCATGGTAAGATACCCGTGTAAAGTAATCCCATCACGACTCTTAAAAGTAATAGGAGTCATTGCAGCCATATCTTGCTCCTCAAGCTGAGGAAGAATTTTATACAGCAACGTTACCGTATTCTCCTCCACGTCATAGAGATGATACTCACCTATAATGCGATCGCTCGTTACCACAACCATCATTTTACTCTCATCATCTGTGCGTCCTACCACATAAAAATCTTTATCGCCAAAATCTTTCTGCAAACGCTTCTGTACCTTTTTATAGGTATCACTTACAGGTACGATAACCGCTTTCTCACCATTGTGCGAAAAATAATCAATCTCGTAGTTACGCTTTCGCGAAAGCGTAATTCCGCTCACGTCATACGTCTCATCCTTGTACATGGTTGCCAGCACCTTATTTGCTCGCAAATCATAACGCTGGATCTCGATTTTATCTGTCTCAAGATTAGAAATCACATAAGCCGCATCTGGATTATCTGAAGCATAATCAAAACGACTGATACCGAAAGTTTCTCCAAAAGGGACTTCCATTATTTTTACAAACTCACCATCAATATTGTAAAGCAACTCCATGTCTACGCCATTGATAATTCTTGAGATTGCACGTAGCTTTCCATGCTTATCAAAATCATATCCTGCTACCGGTGCATCTCCCTCATGTGCGGTGTACAGCTTCTCAATAGCTCCCGTGTTGATGTTTAATTTGTAAGGCTCTTCTTGTGCAGGGTTGTCCTTATTCATCTGCACGATAACGTGATCCTTGTCCTCCTTAAGAACGGCCAGTACAGCTACGCGCACCTCATCAAAAGGTGTTAACTCTTCATTATCGCTGCCGTCTAGATTTACTCCAAAGAGATGGTAATTTTCATTACCTCCTTTATCTTGAGAATACACAATGCGATCTTCGCTCGCCCAGAAGTAGCTACGTATTAAATCTTCTTGCTGTTCTACAAGCTTGATTTCTTTTTGAGTAGTCGTATTTTTTAGAAAAAGATCTCTTTTTCCATCTTCTCTACGCTTCATGTACGACAAGTACTTTCCATCTGGTGAAAGTTTAAAAGCATACGCCTCTGGCGTCTGGAAGTAATCTTCTACTTTATATTTAAAATCTCCATCTTCTTGTGCAATTAGCTTTGCAAGTGCCTCGCTTGATGACGGTAATGATGTATTTCCTGGGAGTGTTTTTTCTGTTTTCATTAATTGTAATGGATAGTCAGCACCTAGCTGAGTGTAGGTTCCTGAGATGTTATCATTTGTAATAGTCCCAAGATACCTCATTTTTAGTTTTGCACTTGTTATAGAAATCTTATTTTCTTCAAGTGTGGCGCTATCCATAGCTATTCCAGACGCTCCTTGCATAGGTACATCCATGGTTGCCGTAAGATTGCCATCTACAGTTTCAAAATTATAAATAAGTTCAATTTCAACTCCTTGAGCAGTTATAGTCCCTGCATAAGATCCTGTGAGTTGTTGTGCGACTGCTTGCTGCGCACAAATGCCTATTAAGAGACTTATGATATACTTGATTATTGTGGTCATAATGATTGATATTAATAATTAGAAATATGAATAAGAAATAGTATCGCAAAGCTTGTTAAGACTCCTATGGCGAGTTTGCCCATTTGTGCAAATCGATCTGTGTTTATTGCTGGTTTCATAATTGTTGATTTTTGATGATTAGATGGTTAATTGATTTTATCTAGGAGTATGTATTAAGCGTCATCGCTAGTTGTTATCACTGCACCACACCATTTTTTATGGTAATAGTTTCATGTTTTTCTGCTCCTACAAACTCTAGTTTAAGAAGGTCAAGTTGTTCATAACCTTCTACTTCTTCTAGGAGTACTAGATTGAGACGCGCTACTTCCTTGTACAAATTATCGTAAGTACAATTTTTGAGTTCATATTCGGCTGTTTCGGTAGATACACCATCTTCTTTGCTAAAGTGGATCCCCTTTGTGTAGATAAAAGAAGTCACAGACTCGCACTCGCAGTGATCTAGAAGTACTGCTTGAATTGCGTCAGACTTATCTGCACTTAAAGCATCTTTTGCGCCGCTTATAGCTCCTGCGATAAATACCCCTGCAAATAATCCCACAACCAGTAAGAGTATATACTTAATTACTTTTTTTAATGATGTCATAATGTTCGGCTTTTAGAATTGATATGTGATTGATTTCTAAAACCAAAGATGTGTTAAGATTAACCTATATAAAAGAATAGCTACCCGATTTTAGGAAAATTAGGGCAGTATATAATCGCCGTAAAGCACTGCTACAACTGGCTTTAATGAATATATGCACGCTTTCGCGAAAGCAAAAAAATCCTCACCCTAATTTTATAAATTTAGGGTTTGATCATGAAGAAAAAGTGAAATTTTAAGCTGCCTCGTTGAGCTTTTTAATGTAGAATGAAGGAAGAAGTCCTGTATCTTTTTTGAAGTACTTTGTAAACGAATCTGCACTTTTATATCCTAATTCTGTAGCTATCGAACTAATGGTATAATTGCGAAATTTTGGATCTTGCTTCAATCTTTTGATAGCATAATTAATACGCAAATCATTTATGTAAGTGCTAAAGTTTTTACCAAACTGAGCATTAATCACCTTAGATAGGTATGTCGTATTCGTTTTAATACGCTTTGCTACATTAGGTGCGCTGCAGGCTGGGTGTAAGAAATAGTATTGCTCTTCCAATTTTTTAAGACCGTCTAGTATAAGTTGTGTAGTCTCTGGATTTACATCTGAGGTCGTTTGTTCTTCTAGCACCTCATCCTTAGTGTCGATAATATTTTCAGACTCCTTTGCCGCCGATATTTTAGCCTCAAGAATATTGAATTTCTCCTCATTTTCTTTCCTTTTTTTATTGCTACGAAAGAGACCGTAAATAAGTAAAAGTATAATAAGACCACCGGCTATACCTCCATATAGAAGTATGCTTTCTTTTTGAGATTTTTGTTTTGAAAGTTCATTAAGCTCTTTTTGAAATTCTTTAATTTCTTGTCTCCTAAAAGAGTTTGATAGTCCGCTTCTCAAGTCATTAGATTTGCTAGTGGTATTGAGGTGCTTCTCAAGAAAATAGTTTGCACTATCTACCATACCTATATTTTTATAAGCCTTAGCAAGTGTCTTATAATAGTCTACCATAAACTTCTCCTCTGCAGGAGTAACTGTATAGATTTTCAACCCACGATTTAAGACGTTAATAGCTTCTTTGTATTTTTTATTACCCAGATATATCGCTCCCTTGGTATTACTCCATCTCAAACTATCTAAGGCAGACTTTGGACGGCAGTATTCTGTAGATTTTTTGAGATAAACACTTGCTTCATCAAAGTTGTTTTTATCTACTAGCGTGTTTGCTTTAAGTTCAAAAGCGGTACTTATGTAACAGCTATCTACAGGTAAAAATATAATTTCTTCTGCTCGATCTATATATAACAATGTAGAGTCTAAGCGACGCGCATTGCGATGAGCCACAGCGATATTAAGATTAAAAGCTATTTTGAGTTCGCGTCTTGTAATTATCTTCTTATCTATTATAATATCCTCGTCAGATACACTACGCAATCCTCTTCTTAATATATCTATGGCACCGTCATAATCTTCCATGCTGCCTTTTATCCAGCCCAAAGCATTAATAATTCCATAAGCCGTTGCATAATCCTCTTCTTGATATGCTAGCTCTAGTGCTTTGTAATAAGAATCTATACTCTCGGTAATTAGAAAATTTGAATTATAAACGAGCGCTTTAGTAACATGAGCTCTAAGTGCCAGTTCGTTAAGCTTATTAGCCTCTGCAATAGTAATAGCTGTATCTAATGCAGCAATACTCTCTTCTACCTCTCCCTTGATTCCAATGAGAAAACCATAGCGGCCGTACCCAAAACTTATTTCCTCTTGGTTATTTTCCTTAATCGCTCGGTTTTTATGATACTTAGTAATCTCTATCGCGCGCAGAGTATCCTTTTGATCCTTTAGCTCGCTTAGTATAATCTCTCTCAACTCATCATAACTAGTGGTAGCAAGAGTGTCCTGCTGTGCAATAGCCGCAGAAGCACCGAGAATAAGTACAAAAAAAAGAAAAAGGTATAAAGACTTAGTCATATGGTATGAGTGTAACAAGGCTTAACAATGTTACAACATCTCAAATATAAGTAAAGCTTAGGGTATCCATTTACACAAACCGAACTACCACTTATCTGTTTCACAAAGGCATCCCTATTCTACAAAAACCTCATGCCTTATAGATCAGATCTGACAACCACTTAAAAATCTCTTGTTAGTTTCCGCTTTCGCGAAAGCGCAACAACCCCTATTAAACATTATATCCAATTGATTTTTAATATCTTTAGGAGAGATTCAAACAAGCAACCCTTATGAAACGTCGTTCCTTTCTTCAAAAAAGTGCTGCAGCCAGCGCTGCTTTTACTATCGTTCCTAGCTTTGTGTTAGGTGGAAATCATATACCTCCTTCTGATACTTTGTATATAGGAGCAATAGGAGTGGGTGGTCGTGGCGGTGGCGTGGTAAATGATCTTACAAACTATGGTAAAGTGAAGTTTGTAGCTATGTGTGACGTAGATGATAAGATGGGTGCTGCGAGCTATGCCATGCATCCTAAAGCCAAAACGTATAGAGACTTTAGAGAGTTATATGACAATCATATTAAAGAAATAGATGCTGTAATGGTGGGAACACCAGACCACACGCATGCTACCATCGCATTACCTTTTATGCATGAGAATAAACATGCCTATGTAGAGAAGCCTCTTACGCATAATATTTATGAGGCTCGCTTAATGGCAACCGTAGCACAACAACAAGGCATTGTAACCCAGATGGGAAACCAAGGAGCTTCTGGTGATGGGATTAGAGTAGCGCAGGAATGGATTAACTCCGGAGTAATTGGCACTGTCTCTCGTGTAGACTGCTGGACTAATCGCCCCGTTTGGCCACAAGGATTTAAACATATTACAGAAGGACATCCAGTGCCCGAAAACCTAGATTGGGATTTATGGTTAGGGCCTGCTTCATACCGTGCTTATAATGAGAATTACCTACCATTTAAGTGGAGAGGTTTTTGGGATTTTGGTACAGGAGCCATGGGAGATATGGGTTGCCACATTATGGAAACTCCATTTAAAGCATTAAATCTAGGCTTTCCTTATGAAGCCGAGGCTAGTTGCACGAGCATCTGGTCTGGTGATTTTGTGGAGGCAGATTATCGCGAGGCTTGCCCACCAAGTTCTATAGTACGATTAAAGTTTAACTCGCCTACGCAAGGTGACGTGGGCCTAAACTGGTATGATGGTGGAATTATGCCGGATTTACCTAGCGAACTAGGAGAGGGAGAGAAGCCAGGTGATGGCGGTGGTGGTAGCATTTTTTACGGTAGCGATGGCATTATGGTTACAGATACCTATAGTGCAAACCCGCGACTACTACCTAGCGAGCGTATGAACGATATGGCGGAAATACCGCAAACTATAAAAAGGGTAACCGCTGGTCACGCAGGAGAGTGGATTGAGGCCTGTATCAATGGCGGTACTACCTCATCACCATTTTCTTATGGAGGGCCGCTTACAGAAGCTGTACTTATGGGCAATCTTGCGATTAAAGCTTACCAACACAAAGAATTGAAAGAAGGTAAAAAATCAGGAGACTGGGATCCATATAACTACCCTGGTCGTCGTACGATTAAGTGGGACGGAGATAATATGCGTGTAACTAATTATGAGGAAGCAAATGCATGGGTGAAGCGTGACTATCGTAAGGGCTGGGAGTTATAATTATTTCATTTAAAAACAAAAAAATCCGCAATCATACAATTGCGGATTTTTTTATGGAAATGAATAAAATGGTCTATTTTGCTTTTTTCTCTCTCTTTTCTGCTTTTTTCTCTTTGGCAGTTTTAGTAGGTTCTTTCTTCACGTTCTTCTTTGAATCTTTACTCTTTGCCATAATACCTAATTTTAAATAGTTTTTATTTAATAATCATCCATTTCAGTATCCCAATCTATTTATCAAGAACGTAGCGTTGTGATTATTTTATCTAAAGATAGACGAACCTCTAAATTTATAACGAGATATTACTCTTTCTTTCTAAAAATCAGCCTTTCTCTTCTCAAGAAATGCCGTTGTTCCTTCTATAAACTGATCAGTTCCAAAACAACCTCCAAATTCTTCAATCTCTGTATCATACCCGTCTACACCGTCTTCATAACCTGCATTTACAGCATTAATTGCCGCTGCGATTGCCATAGGTGAGTTGCGCATGATTTTACCTCCTAGCTTCTCTGCAAGTGGTAACAATTCTTCTTGTGCAACAATATGATTGATAAGACCGTAATCAAGTGCAGTATTTGCGTCTATCATTCCTGCAGTCATAATCATCTCCATAGCACGTCCTTTACCTACTAATTGTGGTAAGCGCTGTGTACCACCATATCCAGGGATAACTCCTAGGCCTACTTCTGGCAGTCCCATACGTGCATTATCACTAGCTATTCTAAAATGTGCCGCCATCGCAAGTTCTAGTCCGCCACCTAGTGCAAAACCATTAATTGCAGCGATAACTGGAGTTCCCATATCTGCTACATAATCAAATAAAATTTCTTGTCCCATGCGAGCAAGTTCTGCCCCTTCAGATTCTGAGAAATTTGCAAACTCTGAGATATCTGCTCCTGCTACAAAAGCTTTTTCGCCAGAACCGGTTATAATTGCAACGCGTACGGTTGCATCTTCTTCCGCTTTCGCGAAAGCGTTATGAAGTTCCTCAATAGTCTCTTTGTTTAAAGCATTAAGCTTAGATGGACGATTGATTGTGATGGTAGTGATACCGTTTTCTGTAGTTGAAAGAATATTATTGTACATAATACTATGTTGATTTTAATGTTGGTTCGTATAAAGCCTTAATCGCTACGCCTTGAGACGTCTTATTTTGGAAAAACAACCTTAAAAATGGTTCCTTTTCCTTCTTCTGAAGTAAAGGTAATACTTCCATTATAGGTCTCCATAATATTTTTTACCATTGCTAGTCCTAGTCCCATCCCACTTGATTTGGTAGTAAATTTAGGTTCGAATATTTTAGCTTCATTTTCTTTTGTAATGCCAGTTCCATTATCTATAACACTAATCTCGACCTTAGTATCTAGCTCTTGTACTGCTACGATAATATTAGGGTTATCTGTGTCTTTTGTAGCTTGTACTGCATTCTTTACGAGATTAGTAACCACGCGAATCAGTTGCGTCCTGTCAAAATTTGCAAACAGCTCTTCCTTTTCACTAGAGAAATAGATGTAACGCTCATTAAATATATCTACAGAGAGCTTTACAATATTAGGCACATTAAGAATCTCGCTTTGCTGCGCTGGCATGTCTGCAAAGTTCGAAAAAGCACTAGCAATACTACTCATCGTGTCAATTTGCTGAATAAGTGTCTTGCTGTATTCCTTAATTTTGCCGTGAACCTCTGGATCTTCTGGGTCAAAACGGCGCTCAAAACTCTGCACCGTAAGTCGCATAGGCGTAAGTGGATTTTTAATCTCATGAGCCACCTGCTTTGCCATCTCTCTCCAAGCGGCTTCTCGTTCATTTTGCGCAAGCTTCACAGCACTGCCTTCTAGCTCATCAATCATACGATTATAGGCATTGACCAATGTTGTAAGTTCTGATGGGAGCTCTGTAGTATCTATTTTCTCGTTACGTTTGTCTAGTTGAGTTTCTTTGATATTATCCTCTACCGTTTTTAAGGTCTTAGTAATATACCTAGCCAGAAAATACGCTAGTAGAATAGCTGTGATAACCATCAATATATTTACAACCACAAGACGCCATAAAATCTCACGAAGCTCCTTATTGATAAAAGCCTCGCTATCTTCATACTCGATTTCTAATATAGCAAGTGGCTTATATTTGGGATCGTTTATAAATGAGTATGAAAGCTGCTGTGATACTTCTCCATCTAGCTGATTTACGTATCTCTTTTCTTCAGATTCTTCAAGATTTTGAAGTGTTTCTAGACAAAGCTTCTTTTGTTCTGGGCTATCAAATAGTTGATCCTTTGATGATATCAATGGCTCTCCCTCAAGGTCATACATACTGATGTTCTCACCTTGTATACTTGCAATCTCATAGATCTTTTCTTTAAAGATATATGGGATTTTTTCGGTTTTGAGTTCGTAGCTCGTATTATTCAACACAAAATCTATCGTCTTTCTTATGGAAGACTCCTTGCGCTCTAATCGCTCCTCATTATAATCTCTTATCTGCTCTTTATATTGAAAATAAGTGACCCCTGCTATCATTAAAAAGGCAATCAATACCAGCATGAGCATGGAGGTAAAGATCTTTGTTCCTAGTGAGGTACGATTAAAAGTGAGCATTAAGCATTTGGGTTTTTATCTTGTATTTTCTTATACAATTTAATGCCTAACATCAACAATACTGCCAAACCTACGAGGCCTAGCATTCCAAAAATCCAATTGGTTGTACTTTTTGTGACTGCTAGAAAAACCACTGCAAATAAGATAAGCGTTGCGCCTTCATTCCACAGTCTCATCTGGCCGGATGAGTATTTAAAAACTCCCTCTTGTAAACTTCTGTGTATACGCCAACTTTTCCAATGATATAAAAATAGGAGTACTATGAATGCTAATTTAATATGCATCCACGGAGCACTAAAAAGACCAGGGTTTACATAAAACATCAAGCTCCCAAAAATCACAGTGAGCACCATAGAAGGCCCTGTAATTATCTTCCAAAGGCGATGTGCCATTAAGCCAAGTTGCTTGCCAAGTATTTCTTTATCTGGTGACGGTTTTTCACTAGCTTCTATCTGATATACAAAAAGACGCGGCATGTAAAACAAACCTGCGAACCAAGTGACAACGAAGATGATGTGTAGGGATTTAAAATAAAAGTAGTATTCTGCCATTAGTATTTAGGGAGTTTCTTAGTACTTTGAAAAGCTAATATTCTTACTTCATTAATATGTTGTAAGACCTCGTAAGCTATAAAATTATTTTTATCTACAACTGCTTTATGAACCTCAAATACTGTTGATGAAAGAGGAAAGCTTAATGGATTTGAGGAAATCGTTTTTACCGTAGCAGAAATAGCAGTATCTAATTTTAAAATTTCTTTTGAAGTCCATTCTTGCTCAAGATAAAGAATAACATCTTGAAGACCTTCCTTCGCGTTAGGCGTCCACGTTACTT
This sequence comes from Dokdonia sp. Asnod3-C12, assembly GCF_045063975.1. Taxonomy (NCBI): domain Bacteria; kingdom Pseudomonadati; phylum Bacteroidota; class Flavobacteriia; order Flavobacteriales; family Flavobacteriaceae; genus Dokdonia; species Dokdonia sp. Asnod3-C12. Next base: position 1,675,726 of record NZ_JBEFNY010000003.1, on the reverse strand, counting down.
TATACGCCATTTATCAAAAACATTCATTACCTCGTCGTGCGGAATCAATAAACCCTCATCTGCTTGCTTTTTTCCAAGCTCAATAGCTGCTCTTTCTTCGTTACTTAAATTACCCCACCAATCTGTAGGAGCTTCTTCATCAAGAATGCTCTTTATTTTATACAATGTGCCCTCCTCTTTCACTTTAAGTAAGAGTTCTACGAGTTTGATTTTAGTTGCATCTAAGTCCATAATAGTGGCTTTCTAACAAAGATAAAGGAAATTATGATATGAGGATTTTAAGGTAATAGTGCACAAAACAATAAAGGCGCAGAATTTCTTCTGCGCCTTTCTAATAATAAAATTACTCTACCTACTCCTTTGCATCCTCCACAAAAAGGTAATCTAACTTCAAGCTATTAAACTCATCATTAAACTTAGTTACCTCTGCATCTAGCATTGTGTCAAATGCATCAAGCTGTGTATTGATTGCTGCCGTAAGTTCATTTTTTACAGCTAGGTCTTGATCTGTAGGTCCAAAATCTCCCATACCCACAAGACTATTTAAGTGCCCTAGTTTGTTTGTTAACTTAATAGGGAAGTTAAGTGGATCTTGTCCTGAGCGATTCTTCGTCTGGTATAATTCTTTCTCAATCTTACCAAACTCTTCTTGCATTGTTTTTGCTTTCTCACGCAAATCTGCAGTGCGTTCATCGTCTTTGTATTGCGTAGTAAACGACTTGAGCTGATTATTAATTTTCTTAATCTTTTTTATGCTTTGGTGCGCTCTGTCTACAGATTTATTTACATCAGATATAAAGTCATGTTGCTTTTGCATATCTGCCACTGTAGCCTCTGCATTTGGATTTGCCACTATCTCAAACGTTTCTGTCTGCACCTCACCATTAACATTAAGAGCTACTTTATAATTTCCAGGTACCGCTTTAGGACCTTCTAGACTTGCCCACCATAATACCATTTTATCAAGCTTTTCGGCTCCGTCTTTTCTCGTGTTCCATGCAAACATATTTCCACCTTTCTTAGCTTTTAGCTTTTCACCTTTTTTCCTAGCTCCTGTGCTAAACGACTTGAGCGTATCACCAGCCATCGTCATATAAGATAACATTACAGTATCTTTCTTAGCATCAAAATCTTTCAAGTTGAAGTAAGTCATTACACCACCTGGATGATTAGTTCCAGCAGTCAGGCTTGATTTTCCACCATTTCCGCCCATTCTGTAGGTTGGTTTTGGCTTAAATAATTTGTTTGTTCCAGCTTTCGCGAAAGCGGACTGATGCAACATCCCAAGGTCATCTATAATCCAAAGGCTACGCCCCTGCGTTGCTACAATGAGGTTATCATCCTTAATAGTAAGGTCTGTAATAGGAACGATAGGTAAGTTAAGTTGGAACGATTTCCAGTTTTTACCATCGTCAAAACTGATGTACATTCCCGCTTCTGTACCGGCATATAATAATCCCTTTTGCTTAGGATCTTCGCGTACTACACGTGTAAAATGCTCTGCTGGAATACCGTTTGTAATCTTTTTCCACGACTTTCCGTAGTCTGTCGTTTTATATAAATAAGGAGCAAAATCACCTAGCTTGTAGCGTGTTCCAGCCACGTAAGCAGTTCCTTCTTCAAAGGCAGATGGCTCTACGCTATTTATCATCATATTTTCTGGCATCCCTTTAGGCGTTACGTTTTCCCAAGATGTACCACCATTACGAGTAACGTGTACAAGTCCATCATCACTACCTACATATAATAACCCTTCCTTCATAGGAGACTCTGCTGCTGCAAATATGGTACAGTAGTACTCTACAGAAGTATTATCTTGTGTGATAGGTCCTCCAGAAGATTTCATTTTTTCTGGATCATTTGTGGTAAGATCACCACTTATTACTTCCCAGCTTTGACCTTCATTTTCACTCACGTGCACGCTTTGTGAGAATGTGTACAATCTGTTAGGGTTATGCTTTGAGAAAATGATAGGAAAATTCCACTGGAAGCGGTATTTCATATCTTCTACACCATGTCCCATTGGGTTATCTGGCCATACAGATACGCTACGTACCGTGTTTTTCTCGTGGTTTACACGCGTTAAGAATCCGTCGTAACTACCTCCATACACAATTTCATTATCCTCTGGATCTACCGCAATATGTGCCGACTCTCCTCCTGCGGTGCTTTCCCAGTCTGTCTCTCCTATAGATCCACCTTCTGTTCTGTGTGGGATACGTATTGTACTATTATCTTGCTGTGCTACATAAATTCTGTACGGAAATGCATTATCTGTAGTTACACGGTAAAACTGAGCCGTAGGCTGATTCATATACGTACTCCAAGAACGCCCACCGTCATAAGACACTTGTGCGCCACCGTCGTCACCTATAATCATTCGGTTAGGATCTTCTGGAGATATCCATAAGTCATGGTGATCTCCGTGTGGTGCGTTATGCGTACTAAAAGTTTTACCTCCATCTGTAGATTTATGGTAACGCACGTTTAATACATAAACGGTATTCTCATCCTTAGTATCTGCATATAGACGTGTGTAATACCAAGCACGCTGGCGCAATTTGCGCTCATCGTTTATTTTTTTCCAAGTTATTCCTGCATCTGTAGATGTGTATAAACCCCCCTCTTCTTGGTTTTCTACCATTGCATATAGTCGGTTACTGTTTACTGGTGAAACAGTAATTCCCATAATACCCAAGATACCTTCGGCAAAACCATCGTTTGTAGAAATCTCCTTCCACGTTTCACCGCTGTCTGTACTTTTCCATACGGCAGATCCTTCTCCACCAGAACTCAAGCTATAAGGTGTTCTTCGAGCATTCCAAGTTGTTGCATATAACACACGTGGATTGTTTGGGTCTATAATTAAATCTACTACACCACTATCTGCATTTGAAAATAAGGTTCTTTTCCAAGTCTTCCCTCCATCTGTACTTTTATAAACACCGCGCTCTTGTGTAGGCTTATAGATATTACCTAAAACGCCAGCATATACAATATCAGAATTAGTAGGATGGACACGTATTCTTGGCACGTGGCGGCTTTCCTTGAGACCCGACTGGATCCACGTTTTTCCTGCGTCTTCAGACTTCCAGATTCCGTATCCAGAAGATACGTTTCCTCTGAGAGTTTTCTCTCCACCACCTACGTAAATAACGTTTGGGTCGCTTTTTGAAACCTCAACAGCTCCTATACTACCTCCAAAATATCCATCGGAGATATTTTCCCATTCTTTACCACCATCTGTAGTGCGCCACACACCGCCACCAGTACTTCCCATATAAAATAAGTCAGGCTGACCTGGCACTCCAGTAACGGCAGCACTTCGACCACCTCGGAAAGGGCCAATGAGTCTATATTCTAAAGCTTCGTAAGTAGAGGGGTCTGGTGTTTGTGCAAACGTATCAAAAGATAATACTGAGCAAACCGCCAGTAATAGGTAGCATAATTTTGTCTTCATTTGGATTGTGTTTGTTATAGCTAAGAAAATTACACAATTCTCTATGAAGTAAGAAGTAACGATGAGTTTTTAACGCTTTCGCGAAAGCGTATACCCTATAATCTCTATAAAATTAACGTCATTATTATCATCTCAGCAATAGAGAGAATACGAAAAGCAATCGTCATCTCGACGAAGGAGAGATCACACATCAGGCTCAAAAAATTCTAATAAATCATTCTCATCAACGACTGCTCACTGTTATGTGATTTCTCGACAAGCTCGAAATGACGGAAATAAGATTTTTTGAAGCATTTCACATTTTCGCGAAAGCGTAGTACTTCTACTCTTCTGCTACTGTAAGATTTTTAGTCACATCACGCCTTAAGAAATAGCCTGTAACCACTGTGGAGAGTACATCTGCAATAGGAAATGCAATCCAAACGCCAAAAACTCCCAAGTAATTAGGTAATATCAATACCAGCGGAATTAAGAAAAAACCTTGTTTTGTAAGACTGAGTAATAATGCAGGAACGGCCTTACCTATCGCTTGGAAATAGACAGCGCCTATTAATTGAATTACAATTACTGGTGTTGCCGCAAAAACCCATCTCAAAGCATCTGGTGTCCGCTCCATTAGTATATTATTATCTGCAATAGCCTGAGCATCTGCATGGCTATCACTTATAAACCAAGAGACAAAGAAATCTGGAACTACCATAATAATGATAAAAATGGCGAGTGCTAATCCTCCTGCATATATAATAGATGTTTTAATAGTTTCTCTCACTCTGTCATATTGATTTGCACCATAATTATAGCTGGCGATAGGCATAAAACCTTGTGTAACTCCTATCACGGGAAACAGCGCAAACATTAACATCCTACTTATAATCCCATAACTGGCAACGTCTAGGGCGTCTCCATAATTGATTAGCACATTGTTAAGTAAAATAGTAAGCACAGATATCACTCCTTGACGTGCAAGGGTTACTGCGCTAAGTCCTGAGATTTCTGCGACGACTTTCTTTTTAAGTTTGAGACATTCGGCTACGATTCTTAGTTCGCTCTTGAATATGAAAAACCAAACGATAAATGCAAAGCATATAGCATAACTAATAAAAGTTGCCCAGGCGGCACCTTCCATGCCATAACCTAGTACATTTATGAGTACGTAGTCCATACCTATATTACCTATTGCAGGAAGAATCATAGCATACATAGCAAACTTAGGCTTGCCTTCTGCACGTATCACGTTATTACCCATCATGCACATAGCGAGCATGACAATGCCATAAAGCACAATACGATAATATGTAAGCGCCATATCTTTAAAGGAGTCATCTGCTCCAAAAAACTCAATGAGCGTATCTTGAAATACGAGCCCTAAGACTGCTAGAAGCCCAGATACTAGAAAGGTAAGTGTGATCTGATTACCAAAAACACGAAGTGCCTTATCATCATCACCAGATCCTAAGGCACGTGATAGTACAGAACTACCTCCTATACCTACTGCTAGTCCTATGGCTGCTATAAAAAATGTTACAGGAATAACAACTGTAATAGCACTAATTGCAAGAGGGCCTATCCATCTCCCTACAAAAATGGTATCTACAATCATATTGAGCGACATTACAAGTATTCCTATAGATGCAGGAACGGCCTGCTTAACCAATAGTTTTGAAATGGGCTCTGTGCCTAAGGCTGTAGAATTTTTATTTGCCAAGTTAATATTGAGTTTTAATACTAGTTGCTATGGTACAATTAAAATATTATTTAGTGTGTAGTTAACAGTCAATCAAATATATAATTCTTAAATTACCTACTATCCCTATTTAAACTGATGTTTTTCAAGACATTGAAACCTCCCAAACTAGTGCAACTATGGATGATTTACTACAAAAAAAAGATCTCAATTTTGCTATAATTGAGTTTTACAAAACCTATGTGGTTTGTAAAATGAATGAAGGTATCGTTCTAGATGTTCCTAAAGCAATAGCTCTTCATGAGCAATCTCGCCCCTTCTACAACGGTTTAAAATATGGATTCATATTTGACAGAACCATTGATTATACAATCGACCCTATTGTTTATATACAGTGTCCTTATTATGCAGATATTAATGCAATGTTTGTGGTTGCACAGAAGTTTAACACGAAGCAGATAGTGCAGTTTGAGCAAAATTTTTCAAAATATAAACTCACTGTTTTTGATACCCTCAAGGAGGCACAAAAAGAAATAAAGAAAGTGAAATTTGGTGAAAAATCACCACTCACAGAAGAACCGTTAAGGTAATTACATCAAGCAAAATTCACTTTCTATTACTTCAAGTAATGTATTTATAGCTTTTATTAAGCTATAGCTTTACCACTTTCTACAAGTGCCCACTCATTTGCCCATTTGGCGATGAGCGCAGCCCAGTCATCTCGATCATTTATACAAGGAATGGTATGGAAATCCTTTCCTCCAGCTTCATGAAAGATTTCTTCACCTTCCATCGCAATTTCTTCTAGGGTCTCTAAGCAGTCTGAAACAAAAGCTGGTGTAGCAATTGCCATTTTCTTAAATCCTTCTTTTCCCATGCGCTCAATAGTACGATCTGTATAAGGTTGTAACCATGGATCAAAACCTAAACGCGACTGGAAACTAGTAGAAAACTTTAAAGGCTCCCATCCTAGATATTCTCCTACCATTCTAGTAGTCTCATAACACTGGTGCCTGTAGCAAAATTCATGTGCTGCAGACTCAGACATACAACATGAACCATCAATTTTACAGTGTACCTTAGTTACATCGCTTTTACGTATGTGGCGCTCAGGAACTCCGTGGTATGAAAATAATACGTGCTCATAATCTACACCTTCAAGACTCTCTGCAATAGAATCTCCTAATACTTTAATGTAATCTGCATCCTTGTAGAATGGTTTTACATCTGTAATTTTCATCTTTGGGAAAAACTCAGCTCTTAAATCCTCTGCAAGTACCGTAATGGTTTCTGTGGTTGCCATTGCATAATGAGGGTAAAGTGGTAATAGCATTACCTCATCTACTCCTTGATCATGTAATTTCTGGAGTCCTTCTTTAATAGATAGAGAACCGTAACGCATTGCAATTTCAACAGGCAACTTTGTATGCTCTTGCACTTTTTTCTGAAGGCGCTGTGTAAGTACAATTAACGGTGATCCTTCATCCCACCATATTTTACTATAAGCCTCTGCACTCTTCTTAGGACGTGTATTTAATATGATTCCCTTTACTAGTAATGCACGTGCTGCATAAGGAACATCAATTACGCGTTCGTCCATTAAGAACTCGCCTAAATATTTTTTTACGTCTTTTGGATCTGTACTATCTGGTGATCCCAGATTTACCATTAAAACTCCTTTGTTCATTTATTCTCAGTTTTTCCTTAACAAAAATACAGTATATCAATCGTATCATCCTCATGTTATCCATAAGACTTTATGATACTGGTATTGTCTTTTTTATGCTTTCGCGAAAGCGTAATGTCTTTTACCCTAAGCTCATTAAATACTTTTTTGGCGTAGTGCCAAATTTCTTCTTAAATGCCGTAATAAAGTGACTTGCGGTGCTGTAGCCTACCTTTAATCCTACTTCGTTCACATTGTGGGATCCTGTTTCTAGCAGCTGGCGCGCAACTTCCATCTTATAGTCAAATAGAAAACTAAACACCGAATCTCCATAAATCTGCTTAAAGCCTTCTTTAAGCTTATTAAGTGATAAGCCTATCTCATCTGACAGTTCGCTTAGAGTAGGTGGTGCATCCATTCTCGCAATAATAATTTGCTTAGCACGCTTTATTTTCTGAACATTATCCTCATCAACAAGGAAAGGACATTGCTCAATATCTGCATCTGCAGGGCGATTAAAATATAGACTAAGCAGCTCATAAGCCTTTCCTTTAAAATATAATTTTTGGATAGAAGGATGCAGGCTGTAATTCATTAACTGATTAAGCACAATCGCCATACTAGGAGAAATGCTTCCATCTTTATAGTATTTACGATCTTTATTTTCATCACTCAAGAAGTGAATGAAACTCGCCTCGTTTGAAAATAAATTGTGAAACTTTTTAATAGACATCAAGAGTGTAACGACCCAAGTTTCTGGGGCTAGCTCTAAATTCATAGGTAAATCCCGCTGCGGATTGTAAAGTAATAATGAGTTTTCTTCTTGTATAGGTAGCTGATAAGCGCCATCATTAAAATTAAAAATAGCTGCCCCTTTCAAGCAAAAGTGAAACTGGATGTAACTACTATTTACCGTACGCTCAACTTGCTGTTTTTGAGCAGATTCATTATCAAATCTCAATATAAAAAAGCCATCCTCTATGAGGGTTTCATTAGTTAGGCTTTCAGCGTTGTTTTTTTGTGATACATCCATAGCAAAAGTAATTATTTTATTTAGAATCGCTCTAAATAAACAAAATAGCAAGGGCATCTACTTTACTGTAAACACTGTGCTTCATGTAAAATTACGTCTTCTATCGTTCATTTTACACCTTGTACGATATAAATGATACCGCTAGCGTTATTTTTTTAAGAAAGTGACTATTACTTTTGCGTCCCTGATAGTATCAGAGGAAATGAATATTTGCTTTTGAAAAGACAACGATTTTACGCCATAGGTATTAGTTACAAAAAAGCCGACGCAACTACGCGCGGTCATTTTGCAATATCTGAAACTGCTCAAGAGGCAATTCTTAAAGGTGCCAAAAATGAAGGAGTAACTGCTCTTACTGTTATTTCTACTTGCAATAGAACAGAGTTATACGGCTTTGCACCAGACGCCATGACGCTGGTTAAAATTCTCTGCGAGCACACCCACGGAACCATTGAGGAATTTCTTGACGTTGCATATTTACATAAAGGCGACGATGCAATTGCACATCTCTTTAAAGTAGGTACTGGTCTTGACAGTCAGATTCTAGGTGACTTTGAGATCATTGGCCAACTCAAAATTGGTTTTAAGCGTGCTAAGAAATTACAGCTCATCAATCCATTTATGGAGCGCTTAGTAAATGCTGTTATCCAAGCCAGTAAACGTATTAAGAACGAAACAGAGATTTCCAGTGGTGCTACCTCTGTGAGCTTTGCAGCTGTTCAATATATTATGGCTCGCGTTCCTTATGTTTCAGACAAGAATATCCTTCTTTTTGGAACTGGAAAAATAGGTCGCAATACTTGTGAGAATTTAGTAAAGCATACTAAAAATGAGCATATCACGCTTATTAATAGAACTAAAGAAAAGGCAGAGAAAATTGCTGGTAAATTTAATTTACTCGTAAAGGAATATGCAGATATACAAAGTGAGATTGCACAAACGGACATCCTTGTAGTTGCTACAGGTGCTCAGAAACCTACAATAAGTAAAGAATTACTACACAGTAAAAAGCCATTACTTATTCTAGATCTCTCTATTCCTAAAAATGTGTCTAATGATGTAGAAGAGCTTGAGAATGTCACACTCCTTCACTTAGACCAATTATCAAAAATGACAGACGCGACCTTAAAACGTCGCCAGGGTTATATTCCTCAAGCAGAAGCAATCATTGCAGAAATCACAGACGAGTTTAATGTGTGGTTACAAACTAGAAAGTTTGCTCCTACCATGAAAGCTCTCAAAGTAAGACTTCAAGAAGTACAAGCTGCAGAGATTGAAAATGTACGTAAGAAAACGCCAGATTTTAGTGAGGCGAGTGCAACTGCTATGAGTGATAAGATTATTCAAAAAATTACAAATCAGTTTGCGCATCATTTACGCAACGCAAACGGATCTACAGATCAAAGTATAGCACTTATACAATCTATATTTCAACTCGAAAACGACAATGAGTAAAACCATACGAATTGGTACTCGAGATAGCGAGCTAGCACTCTGGCAAGCTAAAACCGTGCAATCACAACTAGAAGCAAACGGATACAAAACTGAACTTGTACCAGTAAAATCTACTGGAGATCTTATCTTAGATAAGCCACTCTACGAGCTAGGAATCACAGGCATTTTTACAAAAACGCTAGATGTTGCAATGCTTAACGGCACCGTTGACATTGCTGTACACAGCATGAAAGATGTTCCAACCGCATTACCTATAGGGATTGTGCAAGCCGCAGTTCTTAAAAGAGCTGCAACCGAAGATATTCTTGTACATAAAGGAGCACCAGACTACAAACAACCTTGTACAATTGCTACAGGAAGTTTAAGAAGACAGGCACAATGGCTCAATAGATATCCTAACCATCAGACTACAGATTTACGCGGTAACGTAAATACACGACTTCAAAAACTGGAAGATAGTGACTGGACGGGTGCCATATTTGCAAAGGCTGGGTTAGAGCGTATTAATGTACTTCCAGAAAATTACGAAGTACTAGACTGGATGCTTCCTGCTCCAGCACAAGGAGCCATGCTCATTGTCGCGATGGAAGAGGATCAATTTTGTCTAGATGCATGCGCCACACTAAACCACAAGCCTACGGCTTTGTGCACTTATATAGAACGTGAGTTTTTAAAAACATTAGAAGGTGGCTGTACAGCACCTATAGGAGCTCTTGCAGAAGAAATAGGAGACGACATTCGATTTAGAGGAGTATTATTCTCTCTAGATGGTGCCACAAAAATTGAAGTAGAGCAGGTTGTTTCAAAAGCAAATGCTGTTGGTTTTGGTACAGATTGCGCCCTTGATATTCTTGATGATGGAGGACGAGAGTTAATGAAGGAGATTAAGAGTAGTTTAAAAAAATGACCGTGCTATCCACAAAAAAATTAAAACCTAACCAGCGAGAATTACTTCTCAATGCAGGTTTACAATTTGTGGAATATGATGCGATACGCACACAAGAGGTTGCTTTTACGCTTTCGCGAAAGCTTAAAAATGTAATCATCACTAGTCAAAATGGAGCACGCGCTTTACTTAACAATCTTTCTAGTGAACAATTAGAAAGTATAAAAAGTTGTTTTACTGTTGGCGAAAAAACAACGGCGCTTTTAGCCGAAATCGGGATAAAAACGACAAAAACAGCTCAAAATGGAGAAGAATTGGCTCATTTTATAGTAGAAAACTATAAAAACGAACCATTCACCTATTTCTGTGGGAGACAGCGCAGAGATGAGTTACCTACATTGCTCAAAGAAAATAATGTAGCGTGCAATGAAGTGGTTGTTTATGAAACACATCAAATAACACAGTCTTTTGACCGTACATTTGATGGTATATTATTTTTTAGTCCGAGTGGTGTTAACGCTTTCGCGAAAGCGAACAAAAACACACGAGCAATAGACAGCACAGCGTTTTGCATAGGCGAGACCACTGCAACAACGGCAAGACTACACTTTAAAAAGGTAGTTGTGTCTAATGCAACAAGTATAGAAAGCACGATTGCTAAAGCGGTGAAAACATTGAAAGAACAATCTAGAGTATAAGTTACTAGAATAACATAAAATCGTCCCCTCGAGCGCAGTCGAGAGGTTTATTATAAGAGTACAATTAAGTTCTCGACTGCGCTCGAACAGACCTAGAGATATGAGCATAAAAAACGACCTATTTTTAAGAGCACTTAAAGGAGAAACTGTAGACCGTCCGCCTGTATGGATGATGCGTCAGGCTGGAAGATACCTTCCAGAATTTATGGAAATCAAAGCAAAATATGATTTCTTTACACGCTGCCAGACTCCTGAGCTTGCAAGTGAGATTACCGTACAGCCTATACGTCGCTATGGTATGGATGCTGCTATTTTATTTTCTGATATCCTGGTGATACCACAAGCGATGAATATTGAGGTAGAAATGAAACCTAATATAGGTCCATGGTTACCTAACCCTATACGATCTGCTAAGGATGTGGAGCAAGTAATTGTTCCAGATATCGATGTGACTTTAGGCTATGTGATGGACGCCATCAAGATGACTAAAGAGAAACTTAATGATGAGATTCCATTAATTGGTTTTGCAGGTTCTCCATGGACGATTCTTTGTTACTGTGTGCAAGGTCAAGGCTCAAAAAACTTTGATAAAGCAAAGGAGTTTTGTTTTACACAACCACTAGCAGCTCACGCTTTACTTCAAAAAATCACAGATACTACCATTGCTTACCTTAAGAAAAAAGTGGAAGCAGGAGTAAATGCAGTACAAGTTTTTGATAGCTGGGGAGGGATGCTTTCTCCAGTAGATTATCAAGAATTCTCATGGCAATACATACAGCAAATTATCGATGCGCTTAAAGATGAGGCTCCCGTAATTGCTTTTGGGAAAGGATGCTGGTTTGCACTTGATAAAATGGCAAAATCTGGAGCATCTGCACTAGGAGTAGACTGGACGTGCTCTGCACGCAATGCCCGTTACCTTACTGGTGGCAATATCACATTACAAGGTAACTTTGACCCTACTCGATTATTCTCTCCTCCTAGTGAGATTAAGAGAATGGTGCACGAGATGATTAATGAATTTGGAAAAGACAAATACATTGTAAATCTTGGTCACGGTATTTTACCTAACATTCCTATTGAAAATGCAGGAGCGTTTATTGAAGCGGTAAAAGAATACAAAGCATAATGAACCTAAGAGCTGTCTTACGATCTATGGATTATAGACAGCTCTTGAGTTTGTTCTGGCTCAGTGCGCGCCACCCCAGATTCATTTTACCCACAATAAGAGGAACACGTCGCACGATCACAATTTGCGATGAGTTATATGGTGACAAGCAGCACCTCAATGGGCCAGAGAATGCCTTTCGCCATGCATTGTGGAATGTCCTTCTCGTTCATTATAGCACTCAAAAAGGCTTGCCTTTACAACGATCACTAGCCTGGTCAAAAAAAATCACAGACTGGCATGAAGATTTTTCACCAAACGCTGCCCTAGCAAGAGCGATGGACTTGCACAATAACCGTGTAGGCCGTGATATAATAGCTCAGTTTCACCCAGAAGAAGAGCATTTCTTTGTCGCACACTTACTTAAAATGGTTCCGCTTTCGCAAAAGCTTACTGACGCATATAATACTTCGTTAGAAAAAGATGTACTAGTCCATATAGACGAGATAATTTAACGATACCAAAACACTTCTTTAATATCTTAAATAATAGTTTTGCAGTTAATTTACTAGTATGAGAACACGTTACAATAAACTTAAGTTGCGGTACATTGCACTAAAAAGAGGTTGGACACCGCAACAAAATTTATTTTACGGATTTCTTACATACGTTGGTGTCGGGACGATTCTTTTATGCCTTCCTTGGCTACAAAAAACGAGTGCTCCTATACTTGACCATCTCTTTACTGCTACATCTGCGGTAAGCACTACAGGACTTGTTACGATGTCTATTTTTGATTCTTACAATGTAGGAGGTCAATTTGTAATTATGACACTATTCCAACTAGGTGGGATAGGTTATCTTACGTTTACGACATTTATGCTATTATCTACCACTCATAAGATAACGCCTTGGCATAAAAGCATTTTAAATACAGAGTTTACGCTTCCTGTGACAATAAAAATTAAGGATTTTTTAAAATCTGTTATTCTCTATACTGTAATTATGGAAGTGCTGGGAGCGATTCTTTTCTTTATCGCCTTTAAAACGGATGGTATGGATACGGGAGAGGCGATCTGGTCATCCATTTTTCACAGTATAAGCGCATTTTGCACAGCTGGCTTTAGTTTATTTAATAGTGGGTTTACAGATTATGTAGATAATGGTCTAATCAATTTTACAATTTCTATGCTTGCTATTTGTGGCTCTTTAGGATTTATAGTGATTACAGATGTTGGTTTATGGATTAAAAATAGAGCACATTCCCTAAGTTTCACTACAAAGATTGTGACTATGGGGTCGCTTATACTACTAGTATTTGGATACTTATTCTTCTATTTTCTAGAACCGTCAATTTCAAATTTAAGCGGATCTGCTCGTGTGAGCGCTGCTTTTTTCCAATCTATGACTGCGATGACAACCGTAGGATTTAATACAGTTGATTTTGGCTCCTTTGTCTTACCTATGCTCCTTGTAACTATATTTTTAATGTACATAGGTGCCTCTCCTTCTGGTACAGCTGGAGGAATGAAAATTACCACACTAACCGCTGTATTTGCCATCATGAAGAGTAGGCTTAAAGGTTCTAAAAATATCACATTTTTAGGTAGGCGTATTCCTTATGAACGTCTTTATGTTGCGACGTCATCATTTATATTTTATACAACGCTCATTTTTGTAGGGACGTTTATTCTCACATTCTCAGAAAGTTTTGACTTTGAAAACATTCTGTTTGAAGTTGCCTCTGCTCTTGGAACTGTGGGAGTAAGCACAGGTATCACAGGAGATTTGAGTAGCATAGGAAAAATTGTAATCATTATTCTTATGTTTATAGGGAGGTTAGGAGTACTTACCTTTGGGTTAGCCATTTGGTCAAAAGGAATCACAAAGGAAGATAGAGAAGTTCTCAAAGAAGATATAGCAGTATAATATGATAAAAGGCATCTTAAACGGATTACAGACGTATAGAACATCATTTGGGTTAATCTCAAAGCTTGGGCTTTGGAAGTATTTTGCCATCCCAATGGCTATAAGTCTTATTACTGCCTCGATGATTGCGGCATCTGCCTGGGGATTTTCTGATAATATAGGTCACTGGGTAGAGCAAATCTGGCCTTGGGAAACGGGAAGACACGCCTTCTTTATATTTGCAGAGATAGTAAGCGCACTACTCATTATCGCCATAGGTCTTATCTTGTATAAACACATTATAATGGCACTGAGCGCGCCATTTATGAGCCCTGTTTCAGAAAAAATAGAAGCTCACCTTAAAGGAAAAAATCACACCCATAGAGACACCTCAAACACCGAACAACTTATACGAGGCATACGCATAAACGTGCGTAATTTGGGACTAGAATTGCTTATCACACTACCTATCTTACTGCTCAATTTTATCCCAATTATAGGGAGTATTGCTGCCACTATTTTACTATTTCTTACACAAGCTTACTACGCAGGTTTTGGTAATATGGACTACACACTAGAACGTCATTTTAAGTATAGAGAAAGCGTAGATTTTGTGAAAAGAAACAAGGGCCAAGCCATAGGTAACGGTATTGTATTTATGCTGTTTCTTATCATCCCACTTGTGGGAATTATACTCGTTTTACCCATCTCTGTAACTGCAGCAACGGTACAAACCATAAAACTGCTTGACAAGGATCATCACACTAGCCTGACTGCATAGGTCACCACCTAAAAAATATATAATGAAAGAACAATTTGTAAACTACATACTCAATCTTCAAGATCAAATTACTAGCACACTAGAGCAACTAGATGGTAAGGCCAGCTTTCAAGAAGATAACTGGAAACGCCCAGAAGGAGGTGGTGGTCGCACGCGTGTGATTGAAAATGGAAATATTTTTGAAAAAGGAGGTGTAAATACCTCACAAGTGCATGGTATACTTCCTGAGGCAATGCAAAAACACTTTGGTGTGAAAGATGCAAATTTCTTTGCCTGCGGTCTCTCATTAGTGCTTCATCCTAGCAGTCCTATGGTGCCTACAGTGCACGCAAACTGGCGTTATTTTGAGATGTATGACAGCGAGGGTAACATTGTAGATCAGTGGTTTGGTGGAGGTCAAGATCTCACACCATACTATCTTTTTGATGAAGATGCTACTCATTTTCACCAGACTTGTAAAAACGCTTGTGATGCACACGATGCCGACTTTTACCCAAAATACAAAGCACGTTGTGATGAGTATTTTTACAACGCACACCGCAACGAAGGTCGCGGTATAGGAGGCTTATTTTTTGACTATTGCAAAGCTACCGAAGAGCGCTCTATGCAAGATTGGTACAACTTTGTCACCACTGTGGGCGATAGTTTCTTAGAGGCGTATGTCCCTATTGTGGAGCGTAGAAAGGATACCGCTTTCGCGAAAGAACAAAAAGACTGGCAAGAGGTACGCCGAGGTCGTTACGTAGAATTTAACCTAGTACACGATAAAGGAACCCTCTTTGGTCTAAAAACTAATGGCCGCATTGAAAGTATCTTAATGAGCCTTCCTCCCGTAGTACAGTGGAAATATGATCACCACCCAGCACCAGGAAGCGAAGAAGAACGATTAATTAAAGTATTGCAGCAACCGAAGGAGTGGGTTTCTTAAACACCAAAACTACTTATTGGTCATAAATTACCCTGTGTGACTTATGACCAATGAGTCTTCACATTTTCGCGAAAGCGAAAAACCTCTTACCTCCATATAGCACTCGTCTTGGTTTTAAGGCCATTCTCGGTATACAAATAGTGAAAACGTGCTTTAAGTAATTGCTTCCTTCCATCCCGTGTTCTTGTAAAAGTCAGTCGTGCGTCATCACTCACAAAAATCTGCCAGTACTTGAAAAACAAGGCAGCATCTTTCTTATTGGCTGTAAATATAGACGGGACGCTGTAGTAGTTTGCAAGTCCAAATTTCTCTTGAAACCAACCCGATTGTTCAATCATATAGCGTGCATTATCTACGGGTTCTAGAAGTTCTTGCAGGCAGTTTACAAAAAGTATTTCCTCCTTTGCCGTGGCGCCTTTGAGAAAACAAGCAATCTCCCCGTTAGGTAAATACTCTACGCCAAGCTTCATTTGTTGTAGTTGGGTGGTAATGAGTAATCGCTCACGCAGTGACTTTAATACCACTTGCCCCATTTTATACACTTGCTTATCGATACGCCCAAATTTAAGGTATTTGACAATCGCCTTATAAGTTTTAGGTGCTAATACGAGAACAATAGAGCCAAGGGTGGCGTATATAAAAAACAACATTCCTTTAGAAAAATAGCTTCCTACATTGTTAATAATCACCTCTGGAATAGTCATAGTTATGACAGCCCCTAGCTGCATAAAACTATATTTTACAGCATCTTTATAATAGACCTTTTGTGTTTCGGATTCTTTCTTCTTGGTACTGGGGCTAAAATCAAACTTTAGTTCTCTTACGAGTAACTTTCCAGTCCCTATAGCTTTATTCCAGCGCTCTTTAATATGGCTTCTCTTTACTGCTAGCTGCAGCATTTTATTATTAAGTATTTCTTTATTGACAATAGTTGTAGGCAGTGCAAACCGATCGGCGCCATTTTCAATAAAAGGATCATTTTCAAGGGAGACTCCACAAAAGGCGTCAAAACGTTTTACAAGTTTTGCCACATCTTCACCACCGCCATCAATGGTAGGATCTATACACGCGAGGTGCCAGATGGAAGCCACTTTATCTGGATTACCAGATTGCACGCGTATAGCACGACCACGCATCTGATTAGACATTACAAAAGAGCTTACGTAGGAACCAAGTACTAAAGTATTAATAGCAGGAGCATCCCATCCTTCTCCTAGCAAGGCAGCGGTGCCTACCAGAATTTGTATGTGACCATCTGTAAATAACTGAGTAATCACACTCACAATAATGCTCTTTGCTCGTTCCTTTGTTTTTACAATGATAAACTCCGTCCCATCAAGAGGTGTAATGGTATAATCATCATTAGAAAGTACTTTGATGATTTCGCTTTCTAAGCGTTTATGCACGACAACAAGTGTACCCGTGAGAACGGCTAGTTTTTCTAATTTGTTTATTCCTTGCCAGCTTTCTACGTGTTGCGCAAGCGAGTGCCGTAGGTGATGAAAAATTGGAACAACACCAAGTTTATTTACATCTGCCAGGTCATCATTTACACTTTCTAAAAATTCTTTACGCACATAATCCGTGAGGATTACTGCACGAAGATCTGCTCCCATTCCTTGGGATTCAAAATTTATGATCTCGCAAATACTTTTAAGTTTATTTGGACTTTGCGCAAGTGATTTATAGAGCTGACGCTCTCCTTTAAAGTTCACCCTATTATTATCAAAGGCACCAACTCTGCGCAACTGCTTTTCTACATCCAGCAGCATCTCCTCATCTTCTAGAAAAAGCTCTCTATCTGTAACGAGTATGGGTTGTAATAATCGCTCTGCCCATTCTTGATTAAAAAGTGGTAATTGTGCCTTCTCGGTGTCTACTCCAAGGACCTCTATTTTCTCTTTTGGAATCTCATGACCACGTGCTTGAAGATACACGAGAATGGCAACGTAAAAATCTGGTTTCTCATAGATAGGATCAAGTAATCCATCTGTCAATGTGTACAAATTATGTTCTAGAACGAACGTTCCAAAATCTTCGTTTCTAACTAGAGAATCAATGAAACCCTTTGATTTTACTCGGTATTTAAGAATATATTGAATTTGAGCTTCGTCTGGTTCGGAGAAATAAATGTAATCTTGATGCGCGCATAGATTCCCTTCTCCTACTAATTCTGGAACGCTTATTTCAATATCTATCGGACCGCATAATTGGAAATATTTGGCTATTTCTCGTTGCTCACTATCATAAGGTGGTGTGGCGGTCAGTGCGGTGAGCGTTCCCTCCAGTTTTTTGAGGGCAAAAAGAGGTTTCCACCACTCATTTTTAAGGTGATGTGCTTCGTCTAATACAATATGTTTGATGCCCGCTTCCGCGAAAAAAGCTACCAGCCGATCCATATCGCCTTCCATTTCATTTTTTGAAAAAGCATGTAGTGACTGGTAAGTAGCAAAAGTGATATGTGCAGGCTCTTTTATATTTCGCGAAAGCGGAATAGTAAAATTTTCCTCGCTCACAAAACACTCAAACATACGTTGCTCCCACTGGTTTCTTATCGTAATCGTAGGTGCAAGTACGAGTGTCTTCTGATTGACACGTCGCATCATCTCGAGGCCAAGTACCGTCTTTCCAGACCCTGGAGGTGCGACTACATGCAAATGATCATCTGAAGCATGGCTTTTAAAATCCTTTAAAAATCGCTCCTGATAGGTGCGCCACGGGTATATGAAATGAAAGGCTTCTTTAAGCAAAGGGAGTGGTAAATTAATTGGTAAATTTGTTTAAATATAAGGCACACAATTCGAAGTACGAACGACTATTTACAAAGAGTTGTGAGCACCTAACGAGACGATTATAAATCTATATACCTCTTTTTATGCTACGCAGAAATCGCAGACTACGCACCTCAGAAGCTATACGTTCTATCGTGCGTGAGACATACATCACTCCTAATGATTTTATTGTTCCACTTTTTGTGGTAGAAGGAAAGGGTGTGAAAGAAGAAATTAACTCTATGCCTGGGTATTACAGGTATAGCTTAGAGCTCATAGCCAAAGAGGTAAAAGAGTTGTGGTCAATGGGATTAAAATCTGTACTGCTTTTTGTAAAAGTACCAGATAACCTTAAAGATAACTCTGGAACAGAAGCACTTAATAGTGACGGGCTCATGCAACGTGCTATTAAAACAGTAAAAAATGCATGCCCAGAAATGGTTGTGATGACAGATGTGGCATTAGATCCGTATTCTTCTTTTGGCCACGATGGGATTGTAGGTAATGGAGAGATTGTAAATGACGACACTGCCGCTGTTCTTGCCGAAATGGGACTAAGCCACGCTCGTGCAGGTGCAGATATTCTTGCGCCAAGCGATATGATGGATGGTCGTATTTTTGAAATGCGTAGCCTCCTTGAAGATGAAGGTTTTTATAACACTGGCATTATGAGCTATAGCGCAAAGTATGCGAGCTCTTTTTATGGTCCTTTCCGCGATGCACTAGATAGTGCCCCTGTTGATCTCAAAGATGTTCCAAAGGATAAGAAAACGTATCAGATGGATTTCGCAAATCGTGATGAGGCGATTAAAGAAACGCTCATGGATATAGAGGAAGGAGCAGATATAGTGATGGTAAAACCAGGCCTTTGCTACCTAGATATCGTGCGTGACCTACGAGAAGCAGTAAATGTACCTATTGCCGTATATCAAGTGAGTGGCGAGTATGCAATGCTCAAAGCGGCTGCCGAAAAAGGTTGGTTAGATCACGATAGCGTGATGATGGAGCAAGTAATTGCCATTAAACGTGCAGGAGCAACCATGATGGCAAGTTACTTTGCAAAGGATGTTGTGAAGCTGATTAGTTAATTGTTAGGTCAAAACATACTCAAGCTAATGTTGAAATTAAGGGCTATATCTTTTTTGGTAGACTATCTTATTATGATAGGTATAGGAGGTCTAATCATGTTGTTAACCTCAGACTTAATTATAACAATGCTCCTTATTTATCCAGCTGCAATTAATAAAGATTTTCTAAACGGTAAAAGTATAGGAAAGAGGATTTTTGGGATACAAGTCCAAGATTTGCAATCTAAAAGTACCTCTGAATGGAAAGGCGCACTTAGAAATATATTACCAATAATACCGATAGATCTTTTGTTTACGATACTCAATCCAATGCGAAGAATAGGTGATTATATAGCCAGAACTCAAGTTGGATATAATGATCAATTCACACTACGCACAATCGGTTCAGAATTAAAAAATTATAGCGTAAACAAGGAGCTTATATTTGGTTTGATTTTCGGGATTATAAATATCTATGCTGTTTTAAGTCTTTACGCAATGATATTACCAATATGATTACAGTTTACCACCTCGCTCAAGTAAACGTCGCCCGCATGAAAGGGGTCTCTATAAATGATCCCGAGATGAAGGATTTTAGAGATCATACAGATGAGGTAAACGCGCTTGCAGAACAATCTAAAGGTTTTGTGTGGCGGGATGTTTTTGATGAGAATGCCGATCCTAAACCCAATGCGCTGGCAGATGAGCAGGTACTTATAAATTTCTCCGTGTGGGAAGATGTTGAGTCGCTTAGAGCTTATACTTATACGACATTCCACACGGCTATTATGAAACGCCAGAAGGAATGGTTTCAAAAGTATGGTGAAGCACATTATGCGCTATGGTGGATAAAGGCTGGAATTACTCCCACAGAAAAAGAAGCGATCGAAAGACTTGCTTATCTCCAAGAAAATGGTGCTAGTGAGCATGCATTTACTTTTAAAGAAGTTTTTGAAAGGCCTGAGTAAAGTTTCCGCTTTCGCGAAAAAATGAGTTTCTAGAAAGAAAACCGCGATTCAATATGTGCTCGTGCTTCTCTTAAATCTGTGTAGAGTGCATCTGCTCTTTGCAACCTCTTATGTAGTGTAATGTCATGTTGCACTATTAAACACTGTAATCCTGCATCTTTTGCAGAAGTCATACCGCTGTGTGTGTCTTCTATAGCGATACAATTTTCTGGCTGGAGACCTAGATCACTAAGTGCTTTGAGGTAAGATTCTGGATTAGGTTTTGTATCCTTTACATCTGAGGAAGTCACTGTAATCTCAAAAAAGTGTGCGAGATCTTCCTTACCAAAAATAATGTCTACCATCTCACGATCACTCCCTGTGACAAGTGCTAGTGTAATTCCTTTGTCTCTATAATAATTGAGTGTCTCTATTGCATGAGGCATAAATGTAATTGGTGAGTTACGAAGATTTTTATAAGACAACGCTTCTTTTTTCTTAAGCGTTTCTTCAAAGGGAACATCAAGGTTATGTTCTTTGATAATTTGTTCTAATGCATAATACGCTGGTTTCCCAGCCATAGTAGCAGCATATTCTTCCCAAGTATATTTGATATTAACCGGCTCAAGAAGCTCATTAAATGCATCAAAATGAAGCGACTCTGAGTTTACTAAGGTTCCGTCAAAATCAAAAAGTACTGCCTTTAATTCTTGCTTTTTCATATCTAATTATAAGAGATGCGAACCTACCCAAAAATCAAGTGTTTGGTCTTAAATTATTGTTATGATTTGAGGGTGGTTTGATTAATTACGCTTTCGCGAAAGCGTAACTACCTATAAAGTACGTCTCACACCACTAAAGTATCGTCGCTTTTTCCCTACATTTACATAAAATAATTACATTATTATGGGTCAATTACTGTTGTGGGCAACTATCTCAATCTTTTTTTCATTCTTGTGTTCTATACTTGAAGCTGTTCTTCTAAGTGTGACACCTACGTTTATAAACATCAAGAAAAACGAGGGAAAAGCCTATGCCGAAACTCTTGAAGAACTTAAAAAAGATGTAGATAAACCGCTTATTGCAATCCTTACCTTAAACACACTTGCACATACAGTAGGTGCAATGATGGTAGGTACTGTAGCTGCAGATTTATACCCAGAGTTTGTTATCAACTTAGGCTTTACAGAGATTAATTTTCTTGGTTTTGTCTCTGCTATAATGACGTTACTTATCTTAATTGCTAGTGAGATTATACCTAAAACTATAGGTGCAAAATTTTGGAAGTCTCTTGCAAATTTCTCTGCAAAGACGCTTAAAATAATGGTCTTACTCTTGAAGTACACAGGTATTTTATGGTTACTACAGCTTTTTACGCGCATGGTAGGTGGTGGCGGTCATCACGAGAGTGTGTTGAGCCGTGAAGACTTTACTGCAATGGCACAAATGGCGGGTGAAGATGGTGTTTTTGAAGAAAGCGAATCAAAAATTCTTAACAACCTTCTCACTTTTAAAGAAGTGCTTACCAAGGATATCATGACGCCTCGTACGGTGATCAAAATGGCAGATGCATCAACCACCGTTGCAGATTTCTTTGCCGAAAATCAATCATTACGTTTTTCTCGTATTCCTATTTTTGAAGGAACGAGAGATCATATCACTGGTATTGTTTTAAAAAGTGAGGTATATCGCGAGATGGCTTTAGACAAGCACGCCACCACATTGAAGGAGATAGAACGTCCTATTCTTGTTACTAAACGCAATCTGCCTATTCCAGATCTTTTTGACCAGCTAGTTTCAACTAAAAATCATGTTGCACTAGTGGTAGATGAGTATGGAACTATGAGTGGTCTTGTTACTATGGAAGACGTGATTGAAACTTTATTAGGTCTTGAAATTATGGACGAGAGCGACAGCGTTGCCGACTTGCAAACACTAGCTAGAAAAAACTGGCAAAAGCGTGCAAAGACCTTAGGTCTTTATGATGACAGCAATCCAGAAAATAAGCCTTCTGGTTTATAACATCAATTTAGAAGCTCTTCTCCAGTAGGTAAAATTGTTTGTGCCTTTTTGTTTTTTATATTACGAAGTATCACACTTAAGAATAGAGATACATCGTAAGGCTTTACTAGAATATCGTCCATACCAGCTTTGTAGATTTTATGGCGTATCTCATCAATCTCCACAGCGGTAAGTGCTACTATTGGGATATCTGTGTCAAAATTTCTAATGTCCTTAGTTGCTTCGACACCGTCTTTTTTAGGCATATGAATATCCATAAGGATTAAATCATATGCTTCCTTTTGAGCCATGGTTACTGCTTCTATACCGTCACTAGCGAGGTCACATGTAAACCCTTTGTTTTCAAGAAGTTTTTGGGTGATCTTTTGATTAATGCGGTTATCATCTACTACTAGAAGATGTGCTCCTTGCAATGTATGAACACTTTCTATAGTGTCTAGTTGTTGTTGCTCTATAGCAGCAATTCCCGTAGCTTTCTCTAAGTTAATTACAAATGAGAATGTCGCCCCTTTACCTTCCTCACTTACTAGTGTGATATCACTTCCGTAAAGCGCTAGTAGTTTTTTTACGATAGGTAATCCTAATCCAGTACCCTGATAATTATAATTTTTATTTTCTACTTGAGAGAATTCTTCAAATACACTCTGCTGGCTATTTTTAGGGATACCCATTCCGTCATCTTCTATAACAAAGGCTGTTCTATACAGTCCATCTGGGGTAATAGACTCCTTTTTTATACGCACCCATATATTTCCATTTTCATTAAATTTAATGGCGTTTCCTATCAGGTTCATTAAAATTTGAGATAGCCTTACTGAGTCTCCCACAAGTTGGTTAGGAAGGTCTTTATCTATCTCTAAGTGTAACTTGTTATTGTTTTGCTCTAGACTAAATTCAAATGAATGCGTGATACTGCGTAAGAGGGTATTGAGTTTAAAAGGAGTGTGCTCAAGCTTAATGTTTTTTGCCTCCATCTTACTCATAAGGAGCACATCGTTAATGAGTGCAAGTAGATAATCTGCAGAGAATTTAAGCGACCTCAAATCATGTCTATGCTTATTTACTTCGGCATCTTCAAGCAAAATTGAGGCAATCCCTATAACACCGTAAAGCGGTGTACGTAACTCGTGGCTTATAGTTGAGAAGAATTGGGTTTTAAGCTTTGAAAGCTCTTCGGCGTCATTCTTTGCTTTTTCTAGTTGCTTATTTTTTTCGCGTAAGCGCAATAAGTTTTGCTTGCGTGCTCGATACAATGTGAAAATTATAAAAAGCGCCACAAGTAATATGGATGAAGCAAAAAGGAGTGCTGTCGTGGTCTTAAGCGAACTCTCAGCCAATCTATCTAAAAGTTCTTTTTCCTTTGTTGCTATCTCAAGGTCACGTTCATTCTCTCGAGAGTAAAACTGAGCACTTGCTACTTGTAACTCCTTTTGGTTTTCATTTTTAAAAACCTCGTTTGCTAGCTGTAATTGTCGTTGTGAATGGTAGTATGCTGCCTCAAAATTTTTATTGTTTTCATAATATTTTGCAAGATGCTTTTGAGCTTCCTCCTCTTCGGCTACTAAGCCTTCTGAGAAGCTGATATCTATCGCTTCCATAAAAGCATCTTCGGCGAGTGTTTCTTGTTTACTGCTAGTGTAGTATCTTCCTAACAATGTGAGTACTCGTGCGCGACTTTTACGATCTAAAGAATCGCGCAAACTGGCAAATTTTGCTTGCATTAAAGCAGGATAAGCTTCTTCAAAATTTTCTTGTTTTAAGTACAGTGTTGCGAGGTTTATGCGGGCTGCAAGTGACTTATCTGAGCCATCTAACTTCTCTATGAGTTCGATGTTTCTTTGCAAGTAGTTAATTGCCTTTTCTTGATATTCCTCAGAGGATGCATATAACTTTCCTAAATCGTTATAGGAGGATGCTAGTAGTGTATCATTTTTAAGCTCTTGAGCTATCACTAATGCCTTCTCAAAAACATTACGTGACTTTGTGGTGTCTTGTAATGATAAATACACATTACCTAGAATGGAGTAACCACTATACTGCTTGTTTTTATCATCTTGATTTTGCGCTCTTTTAAGAACCTCATCGAGCGTTTGGATAGCACTTTTATATTCTTGATTCTGCAATTGGATAGCAGCAAGATCCAGAGTATTGCTTTGATAATTTTCTATGTTTTGAGATGGCGTTTGCGCCATTATTATGAAAGAAAATAAGCTAAAAATAAGATAAGTAAGGTGTTGCGCGAGCCGCATATGTAGATATTATAATCTATAAAAGTACTGATTGGTAGTAAGATAAACAACTTCTTAAATGGTATATTTGAGATAATGGAACACGCAGTTATAGCTACACCTATGGGATTATTACAGCTAGAAGGTACCAGCGATGGCCTGAGTTCTGTGCTATTTATCGAAACAGATGTAACGCCTTCTTCTACAATTCCAGATGTACTGGAGGATGCTGCCACCCAACTTCAAGAATACTTTTCGGGAGAGCGCACTACTTTTTCTCTAAAGCTTGATCCGTTAGGAACAGATTTTCAACGTCGAGTGTGGAGGGAGTTAGAGACGATACCATTTGGGAAGACTACCTCGTATCTCGCCATGGCAAAACAGCTGGGTGATGCTAAGGTCATACGCGCAGCAGCAAGTGCAAATGGCAAAAACCCCATTTCTATAATAATTCCTTGTCACAGGGTAATAGGCAGCGATGGCTCTCTTACTGGTTATGCTGGCGGATTGCATCGAAAAAAATGGCTACTAGCACATGAAAGTCCCGTTACCCAGGGCTCATTGTTTTGAGGTAATGCTTTAAATCTCGCTTTCGCGAAAGCAAAGAAAACTTTTATGTATCTACCGAAAATAGTCTTACGGATAACCTAATTGCAAATTTCAAAATACATAAACCGCTGCCAATTAGCATTTTATTGTATTTTAACATCATTAAATAAGGCTTTAGGCTTGAAATTAACCTATTAGACAAATGATAGATACGTTACAGCTAGAACATATTCTTTTTCTTGATATTGAGACCGTACCTCAGCATGCTTCTTATGACAATCTAGATGAAACTGAAAAGTTACTTTATACAGATAAAACAAAATATTTACGCAAAGACGAGCATACACCAGAAGCTTTTTATGAGCGTGCCGGAATCTGGGCAGAATTTGGAAAAATCGTATGTATCTCCGTAGGATATTTTAACGCTAGTGTAGCAGGAAAAAGATTTAGAACCACCTCTTTTGCCGGAGATGATGAAGCAATTCTCCTCAATGATTTTAAAACCCTACTAGAAACACATTTTAATGGCAAGCAGCATCTTCTTTGTGCTCATAATGGTAAGGAGTTTGACTTTCCATATATCGCTCGTAGGATGATTATAAATGGCGTTACATTACCTCATAAGCTTAACCTCTTTGGAAAAAAACCTTGGGAGATACCTCACATTGACACCTTAGACTTATGGAAGTTTGGAGATTATAAACACTACACCTCCTTAAAACTGCTCACAAAAATACTCGGCATCCCTTCTCCTAAGGACGATATAGACGGCAGCCAAGTAAGGGCAGTCTACTACGAAGAAAAGGATATAAAACGTATTGTAGTATATTGTGAAAAAGATACCGTTGCTGTTGCTCAAATTGTATTGAGACTGCGCAACGAGAAACTACTCGAAGAGAGCGAAATCATTTCTGTATAACTAGTTACTACTCATCATGAAGGTAAAACACATTTTAGCAATATTTATAGCAGGACTTATCTGTACAGTACTAGGTGCCATGTTTAAAATATTACACTGGCAGTTTGCTCCAGAATTATTAAGTGGCGGTACGTTTTTACAGGTCATTGCAGGAATACTAGGTATCTGGAAAATATACACCACAGAAGAATTTAAGAAATTTCTCAATAAATGATAATGTTGTTTTATTAAGTTGAGTACGCTTTCGCGAAAGCGTAATTATTCACATAGAAAAAGCCCGATATCAATTTGATATCGGGCTTTTATTTATAGTCTACTACACTAAGAAATGAACACTATTTCTTAATAAAACGTTTTACCATTTTTGTAGTTGCCGTTTCCACTTCAAGAATATAAACACCAGTCTCTAATCTTGAAACATCAAGTGTGTTTTCAAAATTACCTTTGTGTACTACCTGACCTAATAAATTATAGATAGTCACAGCAGTTGCTTCTGTGCCGTTTAAGTTAATTGAAAGTTCTCCGCGAGTTACAGGATTAGGGAATATAGAGAATTCTCCACTTCCTGCTGCTTCAGTAAGGCTGCTCTGAGCATCATTTGCCCCAAATCCAGCACTACTCACCACATTTACAATATAATCCTCTACTTCTCCATACTGGAAGCTTTCGCAAGCTGTAGGGATCCCATTATACTTCATAGAAACTCTCATTCTCGTTGCTCCTTGAGATGCTCCAGAAGGCACGCTAAATGTTCCTGTTATTGGAGTAGCAGATGTTGCTGCTCTCGTGTATACGGTCTCTCCTGCATCTGTAAAATCTCCATCACGGTTCCAGTCTACAAATACTGCATACCCTTCATTATATACAGTTCCAGTCCATCTTGGAGTAATTGTGATTGTATTACTACTTCCTAATGTTGTAGAAAGGTTTGTAAAATCTCCGTAACCTCCAGCAGACGCTCCAGTTGCATTATTAATACTTCCTATTTGTAAACGTTGTATATACTCATCATTAGTATTATTTCCATTTGATGCACAGTATCCAGATGGCGCTCCTGTGTCACCTCCTCCACCTCCAGCAGATAGTACTACATTATCAATAGCAACGTCAGATTGCCATGTACTTCCAGTAATACGGTTGAAACGTAATTGCACTGTTCCGCCAGTGTATCCATCAAGATTGATTGTTACAGCATTCCACTGGTTACCTTGGTTTCCAGTTTGGTTCCATAGGCTTGTCCATGTCGTACCTCCATCTGCACTTGCTTCAAGATCTATACGACCACCGTCTGTAGATCCAAACATATGATAATCAAAGGTAAAATTTGCTTCTGTTTCTCCTGTTAAATCAAAACAAGGTGAGTTTATAATCGCTCTTTTGTTAGGAAAACCTGTTCCATTACCTGACGCTTCTACATATAAATAGAAAGATCCATCAGCTCCAGAACTTGGCCCTGTATTATTAGATGGCGTTCCTGAAGCATCACGTGTCCAATTTATATCATCTCCTGTAGCTTGTGACCACTGACCTAGTCCTGACTCAAAACTCTCACTATATGGAGCACTTGCTGTACCTACACACCCACTAGGTGGTGCAGTAGTATCAGTTGTCGCACTTACAGTATTACTATTTCCTGAGATATTACCTGCTTCATCTTTGGCGCGAACCGTAAATTGATAGGTAGTTCCTTCTACTAAACCTGTTATATTTGCCGAAGTAGCAGTTACTTCTCCTAGGTTATTAGTTCCTTGGAAGACATCGTATGCTGTTACTGCTACATTATCTGTAGCTGCTGTCCATGATAAAGCTACAGATGTTGTAGTAACATCTGTTACTGCAAGATTAGTAGGCGCAGTAGGTGCTTGGGTATCTGCCGGAGCAGTACCATCAATAGCAAAGCCATCAATAGCAATATCACCCTGCCAAGAAGTTCCAGTAGTAGCACGGAAACGCAATTGTGTGGCTCCATCATAAGATGCAAGACTTACGGTTGCATCTAGCCAAGCCGCTCCTTTATCTCCTGATTGCACCCATAATTCATCCCATGTTTGCGTTGCATCATCTCTTGCTTCAAGACGTACAGTCCCTACAGCATTACCAGTCATCTGGTAACTAAATGTTACTTCTGCTCCGTTTACTCCTGTTAGATCAAAACAAGGAGAATTTAAAGTTGCTGTCTTAGTTGGAAATCCTGCACCGTCACCAGATGCTTCTACATAGATGTAAAATGATCCCTCATTTGCAGCTGCTGGTCCTGTACCAGAAGATGGCGTGCCAGATGAGTTTACTGTCCAGTCAATATTATCTGATGTATCTTGAGACCATGCTCCAATTGTGTTTTCAAAACCTTCAGCATACGGGAACGACGCTACGGTACTAGTACAAGATACTGGCGCTGGTGGTCCAGAACATCCACTTGTAAATGACACTACCTGATCTGAATTTGTGTTTGTTCCTCCGTTGCTATTTTCTACAGCATCTACACCTACTCCGCGTCTAGCAAAAGCATCCCATATTAAACAGTTGTACTGACCTCCGTAAAGATCTTGGTCTGCTTGTAGGATTCCATTACGACCAGAAACATATCCTGGATTATTTGCAGTGTTTTTGAGTCCCTCTATTACTAGTGACATTGCGATGTTATTACCGCCATTACCACTGTATTGATTAGGGTCATATCCTTCTTGATCAATAAGATCCCAAGTCATATCCCAAAGAATAGTTGCAAAACCATACCCCACTCCGTGTGGTGCTACTAATCCCGGAACGTCACTGTATGTTGTTCCATTAACAGCAAAGTCTGTAGCATATCTCGTAGGACGTATTCCTGCCCCTGTTGTAGGCTCTCCTATTGCATAGGTTCCTACTCCTCTCGCAGTATCTCTTGTATCTCCTGGACGTATAGTCATTACCATACCTAACCAGTCTGACCATCCTTCACCCATTTGTTCAGAACCTCCTAATGCGTTTGTACCAGGTCCTCCTACGAGACGTGTAGAAATACCATGACCATACTCATGTGCAATAATTACATTGTCAAAATCACCATCGCGAGTAGGATTTGTGAATAAAAACATTTGCATTCTAGGGTTTTGACCATCTGGTGGTGTTGCAAAGTTTGCATTATTAGTCCCGCTGCCGTCTTGAGCATCTGCATTTACAGAATCACTTCCTACTCCGCCTTTACCATAGTTGTTTTCTTGAAAATTACCTGCCGCCTCTGTAAAACCATATTGGTACCATACATCATGCATGATATTATTCCAGTAAAATAAGTTTGTAGTAGCTGCTGGTAAGAAAGTAGATGGAGTGTTATTTAAATTAAGGCTAAAATCAAAGTTAAGAGCACTTCCTCCATTAGGACTTGTACCTGTTCCATTATTACCATTAGTATCGTCTTGCGCGAGTACATTATTACCACGCGTTGTTGTAAACTCTGCACCAGCAGATCCGTTTGT
Organism: Dokdonia sp. Asnod3-C12; assembly: GCF_045063975.1. Classification (NCBI taxonomy): domain Bacteria; kingdom Pseudomonadati; phylum Bacteroidota; class Flavobacteriia; order Flavobacteriales; family Flavobacteriaceae; genus Dokdonia; species Dokdonia sp. Asnod3-C12. The sequence continues at coordinate 1,646,158 of NZ_JBEFNY010000003.1, read as the reverse complement.
GTCGTGCCATCCATAAGGAGAAGCATTAGCATTTGCTGGATCTGTTACTACAACACGGTTACCGTGACTAGGACTTTCAATCCCTAGCGGGAAAACATTATAAGAACCTCCTCCTACTGCAGCAGCTGCATAGCTCGCTTCTGTAGCACTGCGTGGTCCATAATTTACTACTGGCTCTTCTGTAGTTGTATGACCATGCTCTGTGTGATTAGGATCTTCAAAAGAACAAGAAATCACCCAGTCTGTGGTTTTAAGGATTTCTCCTGTAGATGCATCTACATTTACATTCCACCAGTGCTGCGCATCAAGTTGATAAAGAGATACATTCCAAGTGAGGTGCATTTTATCACCTATTGCTAGGTATGTTTTTTCTACTTTGATAGGCTCTAAGCTTATTCCAGAATTTGCATATTCAAGAAGATTACCTGAAGATTTTGTAACTCCTAGATTGCTTGGTGTCTTAAGACTATGAGCATTCACAACCTTTAAGATTGCGTTTTCTGGAGACAATGAAAGTGATGCTCCAGCAGCTTTCTGAGCAACATCTTTTGCAAACTGGTTTATCTCGTAGGTAACTTTACCATCTCTTACGGTGAGTTTGTATGTTCCGTTTTGTACTGGAATACCTTGATACATTTGCTTTACATAAACGTGCTGTATTTCAGGATTGAGAGAAGGAACAATATCAGTAATTTTCCATTGAGCAACGTCTGTAGACTTCAAGCCAACTTCTTCTGCATTGCTACTTAGATAATTTTGGACAATTCCGTCCACACTGGTCTGTGCATAAACGGTGGTTCCTAATAGTAATGACATTAGGAAAAAGGAGTAGATTTTCTTCATACTGTAGTTTTAAATTAATTATAGGGAAATCTTAATAAAATACATTTTACAGCAAAAATTTTGCTAAAATTATATGCTTACTCAGTAAATGACGTCATTTCACTGAAGAAATCATAATCTTTTCGACGAACTACACAAAAATTTTTAAGATTTTTTTAAGAAATACGATTTGTGTGAAGAACTGGATGAATCCCTAAACAAGAACTACTCATTTTCTATAGCTGAATACATTTAATAATGTTTGAAATATTATGATAACCATAAAAAGTCTCAAATCAAGCTTATTTTTGTGTTACAAATTGCGATGTATCCTTTTAATAACAGACCGTAAGAAATCGTATTTTTGAAGTATGCAGCCACAAAAAATCCTTACTGTAGACCAACTATTTATATCCTTTAAACAGCAAGGGGAAGTACAAGAAGTAATACATAACATTTCATTTGATCTTTATAAAAATGAAATTCTTGCTATTGTGGGTGAATCAGGGTCTGGAAAGAGTGTATCATCACTTGCCATTCTAGGGCTTTTACCTAAGAAAAACACGCTTATTGAAGGCACCATAGTTTTTGAAAATCAATCATTACTAGATACTAGTGAAAAGGATTTTCAGAAAATACGAGGTAATGAAATCTCCATGATTTTTCAAGAACCCATGAGTAGTCTCAATCCGTCAATGCGTTGCGGTGAGCAAGTGGTAGAAATTCTTTTACAACATACTTCGCTCAACCGAAAATCTGCAAAGGAAGAAACGCTGCGCTTATTTGAAAAGGTAAAACTGCCTACGGTGGAGAAGATTTTTCGCGCATATCCTCATGAGATTTCTGGAGGTCAAAAACAACGCGTAATGATTGCAATGGCTATCGCTTGTAAACCTAAAATTCTTATTGCAGATGAGCCTACTACTGCCCTAGATGTTACCGTTCAGCAGGAGATTATACTACTACTTAAGGAATTACAGTTAGAAAATCAGATGAGTATTATTTTCATCTCTCATGACCTTTCCTTAGTGAGCGAGATTGCAGACAGGGTTGCTGTGATGTATAAAGGAGATATTGTTGAGTACGCTTTCGCGAAAGCGTTATTTTCAAACCCACAACATGAGTACACAAAAGCATTATTAAGTGCAAGACCGTCTCTAGATGAACGCCTGAAAAAGTTACCAACGATAAAAGATTACCTAGATAAAAAACCACTTTCTAAAGCCGAAACAACATCTGAAAGAGCCGAACATTTAAGAAATCTGTATGCACAACCACCTTTACTAGAGGTGATTAATGTAGAAAAAACATACTTTTCTAGTGCTGGCATCTTCGCTGAAGATATCGCTTTTAAAGCCGTAGATGATGTTTCATTCTCCATTTATGAGGGAGAAACTCTTGGGCTAGTAGGCGAGTCTGGTTGTGGTAAATCTACCCTGGGAAACGCCATCTTGCAATTAGACAAAGCGACTGCAGGAACCATTTTATACAAAGGAATGGCTATTAATGAGATGCGTGGAGCAGCATTGAGAAGTTTAAGAAAGGAAATACAAATTATCTTTCAAGATCCTTTTGCCTCTCTTAATCCCAGGCTTACTGTAGGCCAAGCCATTATAGAACCTATGGAAGTCCATAAACTTTATGATTCTAAATCTATAAGAAAGCAGCGCGTGCTAGAGTTGCTAGAACGCGTAGGTCTTGAGGCATCGCATTATGATCGTTATCCTCATGAGTTCTCTGGAGGGCAGCGACAACGCATAGGGATTGCTCGTACTATTGCTGTAAATCCTAAATTAATTATTTGTGATGAGTCTGTAAGTGCCCTAGATATATCTGTACAAGCACAGGTGCTTAACCTTCTTAATGAACTTAAAACAGATTTTGGCTTTACCTATATTTTTATCTCGCATGATCTTGCTGTGGTAAAATACATGTCTGACCAGCTAGTGGTTATGAATAAAGGTAAAATAGAAGAGATAGGAGATGCAGACCGTATTTATGAACAGCCAGAAAAGGAGTATACTCAAAAACTTATTCATGCCATTCCAAAAGGAATGTAAGCGTTACTAGATCATAAATAGAAATACCTTCTTTGCTAGCCTAGCACAATTTGTGGTAAAATCTGCAGCATGTTTTACACCAGAAACAAATGATCTAGTAGAGTTTGTTAGTTTTTCCATAGTAGGGATGAAAGACAAATGAGGTTTAAAACAAAATCCGCAGGGCTCCCCCCGCGGATTTCTAACAAATCATAACTTAAAACACTCTTATACGTTTAAGTCATACTATAAAACTAAATTACCACGTTCGTTAACGAACTTACTTAGCATTTAATCGAAATCAATTACTTGATTTGGGGGACGGCTAAAGTACTATAAAATTACACATCTGCAAGGCTTTTGATTAAGAAAATTTGCTGTAATGTTAAAATATTGTGTATTTCATCGAAATATTGAGTTTTTAAACGTCATTAATTGATGTTTTCGATTTTAAGCTAGGAAACCTCTCTTTTAATTTGTGTAGATAAAACACAGTACAAAATGTAAGAATATTCTTTATTAAGGCAAAATCAAGGAGCAAGCGCTCTACATTTTTACAACTGATAAATAGTCATATAGAGCTCATTAAAACCATCTTGAGGGAAGCGTTTTAAATCAAGCATATTTATTATTAGAGCCTCCATATGCTCTAACACAAAACAAAGGATTGTTTATGAAGAAAAAATAGAACCTGAGAAGGATAAAACCTGTGTGATCTTAAGAAGAGAATACGACCACAAGGTTTCTTTAAAATAAAAATCTCCAACTATCTCAAAAAACCATTTTTTAATGGTTCATCAGATAATTGGAGACTATGTTTTACTAAATTGAAGTATATTAAAACTTCATTTCTGGGATATCACCATCTATAATTAATGTTCCTTCGGTTGCTGCTTGAATCTCTTCTACAGATACTCCTGGAGCTCTCTCAAGTAGTTTAAAACCTGCTTCGGTAACTTCTAGTACGGCAAGATTACTCACTATCTTTTTTACGCATCCTACACCAGTAAGTGGTAGGCTACATTTTCTCAAAAGTTTTGATTCTCCTGCACGATTAGTATGCATCATGGCTACAATAATATTTTCTGCACTTGCAACGAGATCCATTGCTCCTCCCATACCTTTTACCATTTTACCTGGTATTTTCCAGTTTGCGATGTCACCATTTTCTGCAACTTCCATAGCACCTAGAATGGTGAGGTCTACATGTTTACCACGTATCATACTAAAGCTAGTAGCACTATCAAAAAAACTTGCTCCTGGCAAGGTTGTGATTGTTTGTTTTCCTGCATTGATAATATCTGCATCCTCTTCTCCATCATATGGAAAAGGCCCCATTCCCAGCACTCCATTCTCACTTTGAAACTCTACGTCAATATCTTCACGTACATAGTTTGCAACAAGCGTAGGGATACCGATACCTAGGTTTACATAATATCCATCTTGTACTTCTCTTGCAATGCGTTGTGCAATTTGATTTTTATCTAAAGCCATAATTAGTCTCTTGTTCTAACGGTGCGTTGTTCTATTCTCTTTTCATACGTTTCTCCTTGGAAAATACGTTGTACAAAAATCCCTGGAATGTGTATTTGATTAGGGTCTAGTGTCCCTACCGGCACAAGCTCTTCCACCTCTGCAACAGTTATGGTAGCCGCCCCACACATATTGGGATTAAAGTTTCTTGCAGTCCCTTTAAATATTAAGTTACCTGCAGCGTCACCTTTCCATGCCTTTACGAAAGCAAAATCTGCTTTAAAGGCATGTTCTAGCACATACATCTTTCCGTCAAATTCTCTCGTTTCTTTTCCTTCGGCTACTTCAGTTCCGTATCCTGCTGGTGTATATATGGCTGGAAATCCTGCTTGAGCGGCTCTGCATCGCTCTGCAAGTGTTCCTTGTGGTATAAGCTCTACATCAAGCTCACCACTAAGCATCTGGCGTTCAAACTCGGCGTTTTCACCCACATAGCTAGAAACCATTTTCTTTATTTGCTTTTTCTGTAACAACAGCCCTAGTCCAAAATCATCGACTCCGGCATTATTAGAAATACAGGTGAGATTATTGACATCAAGAGCTACTAGTTTAGCTATAGAATTTTCTGGAATACCGCTGAGACCAAAACCTCCAAGCATCATTGTCATTCCACTTTCAACACCTTCTAGTGCGGCGTCTACTCCAGTCACTTTCTTTGTTATCATATTCTTAGTTTATAAGTACTAAAAGTACGGATTTTGTATCAAATTACGCTTTCGCGAAAGCGTAATTGAACATCTAAAAATGAATCCAAAAAAAAAGAGCGCGATTGCTCGCACTCTTTATCATTATGTCTGTATTATACTATTAAAAATCTAGCTCATCTGGTAGCTCGTCGCTTACACCAGAACTCTTATAATCATCACAATTAGTTGTGATTGTTAAGTTACTAGGCTTTGAAAATTCGCTTTTAGAAATCTCCAAGTCTTCATTCTTATATACTTCTTTCATATACATTCCCCAGATAGGTAATGCCATTGTTGCTCCCTGACCATAACCAATACCTGGGAAGTGAACTGCACGATCATCACCACCTACCCAAACTCCAGTAACAAGGTTAGGGACAATCCCCATAAACCATCCATCACTTTGATTTTGTGTAGTACCCGTTTTACCAGCTATTGCATTATCAAACCCGTATGGATAACCCGTTACGGCATTGCGATATATTGCATCTTTACGCCATGTGTGACGTAATCTTGCTCCAGAACCTGACCTTGTAACTCCTTCCATTAACTGCAAGGTCACATAAGCACTCTCTGCACTTAATACATCTCTAGTTTCTGGAACATGTTGGTATAAAATAGTTCCATTTTTATCTTGTATGGTACTTACAATCTGTGGTTTTACGTAAACCCCTTGATTTGCAAAAGCTCCGTAAGCAGATACCATCTCGTACACACTTAAATCTGCTGTCCCCAGCGCGATAGAAGGTACTACTGGAATATCCTTTGTATCAACTCCTAGCTTACCTACTAAATCAATTACTGGTCTAGGCCCTACCTTGTCCATTAATCTCGCAGAAATTGTATTCACAGATTGAGCAAGTGCTTCCTTCATAGTAATCATACCACCCATCTCTCCTCCAGAGTTTTCTGGTGTCCAGTTCTTTGTATTACCATGTGCCCCTGCAGGTATTGTATAAAGCGTGTTAGGTAATGTATCACATGGAGATAAATGAAGTTGGTCTACAGCAGTTGCATATAAGAAAGGCTTGAAGGTAGATCCTACCTGGCGTTTTCCTAACTGTACGTGATCATATTGAAAGTGGTTCATATTAATACCACCTACCCATGCTCTCACCTCTCCAGTTTGAGGTACCATAGACATCATCCCGGTACGTAAAAATTTCTTGTAGTAACGTATAGAATCGCGCGGAGTCATTAATGTATCTACATCTCCTGCCCATGTAAAAATGGTCATATCTGTCTTTACATCAAATGATTTTCTAATTGCAGCCTCGGTTTTTCCTTGCGCCTTAAGTTTGCGCCAGCGAGATGAGCTCTTTATAGCATTATTAAAAATGCGCTCCACATCCTCCTCTTCGATATCTCTAAAAGGAGCTGTTTTGTTTTTCTCGTTTTGTCTATCAAACTCGGCTTGCAACCTTGGCATGTGAGCAGCAACAGCATCTTCTGCCATTTTCTGCATACGAGAATCTATAGTTGTCGTTATCGTAAGGCCATCACGGTAAATGTTATAATACGTAGTATTACCCTCTGCATCTTCTCCTTTAGGATTCTCTTTAATCCATGAAGCCATAAATTTCTTAAGGTTTTCTCTAAAGTACGTTGCCGTTCCATCTGCGTGTCCTTCTGGAGTAAACTTTACTTCCATAGGTAATGCTGTGAGGGAATCTTTTTCGGCAGTAGTAATCATCCCGTTTACTTCCATCTGCTTGAAGACTTGATTGCGCCTTCTTAGTGATTTCTCCTTAGATATCTCACGGTATGGATTATACTGTCTTGGATTCTTAAGCATTGCTACAAAAACAGCGCTTTCATGTAAATCAAGATCTTTTACATCTTTATTAAAGTAAATACGAGCGGCAGAACTTATACCAATAGCATTAAAAAGAAAATCAAATTTATTGAGATACATCGCAATGATTTCTTGCTTTGTATACTGGCGTTCTAGCCTTGTTGCAATTACATACTCTTTTGCCTTCTGAAGAAGACGCTCCAGTGTAGAGCTAGGAGGGTTTGAAAATAACAACTTAGAAAGCTGTTGTGTTACTGTACTTGCACCACCGTTTTTACCTAGATAAGCCATCGCTCTAGCCGTTCCTCTAAAGTCTATACCAGAGTGCTCATAATAACGCTCATCTTCTGTTGCAACTAGTGCATCAACAAGGTTTTGCGGTAGTTGATCATATTTAATAGGAGTCCTATTTTCATTATAATAAGTACCAAGTTGCTTTCCATCTACAGAAATGATTTTTGTAGCAAGGTTGCTTTCTGGATTTTCAAGTTCTTCAAAGGTGGGGAGTGTTCCAAAAACATTCCAACTTGCTAGTAAAAACAATAGTATTGCTAGTGTGACTCCTCCTGCAAATAGTCGCCAAAACCAAGAAATATATTTACTGTAATCTCCTTCGCTTTTTTTTGGAGCTTTTTTTGGAGGTGTTTGTTTTGCCATTATGATCTGTTTATTCTTGCTTTTCAATACGTAATCCTACTTCGGTAATTCCTTCTAGATAGGCATCTCCAGCGATGTTTCCGTTTTTTCTTACTGCATGCTCTATAGTAAAGGTGTAGGTTCCGCTTTCGCGAAAGCGTACTCCTTCTCTATACAACAATTTACTTTCTTTAATATCTCCAAAACCAGTACCCATCCATGTTCCATCTGGATTTGCCATTTCGTACTCAAGGGTATCTGTGTACGTACGCCCTTGTGGAAACTGCATCTCTGTAATCAAAAAAAGATTACTATATGGGTATTGATTATTGTTGCGAACGGTGATATATGCATTATATAATGGCACACTATCAAGCTCGTTTACTTCTAATATCACAGGTTCATTAATATTCCATGAGCTACCTAACGACGTGTATGAATGATACACTTGTTTTGAATCACATGAAACACATAAAATAATGAGTATCAATAGTAATACGTTACGCATTAGGTTTTGGTTTTTGAGGACGCCTTTTATTTTTATTTGCAGGCTTTGATCCTCCAGCTTTTTGACCTTCTTGAGTTGGTTTTTGGCTCGTTGCATCTTTAGGTTTGTTTCCCTGAGCTTGCGGCTTTGGGCCTCTACTTTTAGGCCTAGGTCCTTTACCTTCAGGTCTCGGTCCTTTTGCTTGAGGCTTTGGGCCTTTACCTTCTGGTCTAGGTCCCTTTGCTTGAGGTTTTGGTCCTTTCTTTGCTGCAGGTCTTGGACCTTTTGCACCATCTTGATTAGGTTTTCTGGGAGTTCTATCCTTAGCTTTTGGTCTATCTCCCTGAGGCTTGTTTCCTTTACCAGCAGGTTTTCTCTTACGACTATTGCGACGCTTGTTTGTAGTTTTAGGCTTGTCAAAACGAGTAAGACTATCTTGTCCTACTACATTGCCAAAGTCTATTACTGTTTCTTCTATAAGTTCGGCAGCAAATTCTTCCAGACTTGCAACCGGCTCTTTCTTTTTATTTGCAGCTATAATCTCATTTGCATGATCTGTAGTAAGTTTATGCCAGTTCATCCATTCTCCCTCGTAGGCATACCATAGATGTCCTTGAAAAATGTCAATTTTCTGGCAGACTGCAGTTCCTTTTTGAGTGTATAATTTTGTCTCACTTTTTGGAAAACTTTTGAGCGCATCCATGTAAGCATCTAGCTCATAATTAAGACAGCACTTCAATTTCCCACATTGTCCAGCAAGCTTTTGCGGGTTAAGTGATAATTGCTGGTATCTAGCAGCACTCGTAGTTACAGACCTAAAATCTGTTAACCATGTAGAACAACAAAGTTCGCGACCACAAGAACCTATACCACCCAGACGTGCCGCTTCCTGACGCAGACCTATTTGTCTCATCTCAATACGAGTGCGGAAATCTTGAGCAAATTCTTTTATGAGTTGGCGAAAATCTACACGATCTTCTGCCGTATAATAAAATGTCGCTTTAGAACCGTCTCCTTGAAACTCAATATCTGAGATTTTCATTTGGAGATCTAGACGTATCGCTATCTGTCTAGCGCGCACCTTCATACTTTCTTCTTTCTCGCGCGCCGTAGTCCAGATGTCTATATCTCTTTGTGATGCCTTGCGATAAATTTTAAGCGTTTCTGGAGTGTCTTGCCTTACTTTCTTGCGCTTCATTTGCACACGCACAAGCTCACCGGTAAGAGTTACCATACCAATATCGTGACCAGACTCTGCTTGAGTGGCTACAATATCACCTATACTTAAGGTGACTTTTTCTTCGTTTTTATAGTAATCTTTCCGTCCGTTTTTAAAACGTACTTCTACGTAGTTAAAAGCTTCTTGTCCATCAGGAAGGGACATATTAGAAAGCCAGTCAAAGACTGTAAGTTTATTACATCCGTCGGTTCCGCAGGTTCCATTGTTCTTACAACCTTTAGGAGATCCGTCTTCACCTGTGCCACAACTGCCACATGCCATATTTTGTATATTTAAATGTACATCGCTCTATATCAATCGTTAAGAGAGTAACAGCCGCGTGTACGCGTTATATTTATGTTCACAATGAACTATCGATAAAGATAGGTAATCTATAGCGCCTTTTCCAAAATCAAAATCAACAGATTCTTTTTCTGCTTTTTACTTCTTAAAAGCAAGCTTTTCTGATCTACCTTTCTTAAAAATCTTATTACTATTTCCTTTACCAGAACGTAATTTCTTTTGCTCTTCGTATGGCAGTGCATTAATCTCTGCACACTCTGTAGAGCAGCATTTTTCATTGGCCTTTGCACATTCCTCACATTGTATAAAAAGTAAGTGACAAGCTTCATTTGCACAGTTTACGTGCTCATCGCAAGGAGTACCACACTGATGACAGTTTGAGATAACATCGTCTGAGATACGCTCTCCACGACGGTGATCAAACACAAAATTCTTACCCTTGAACTTATTATCAAGCTTCTCTGCTTCTACCTGGCGAGCATACTCAATGATTCCTCCTTCTAGCTGGAAAACATTTTTAAAGCCTTTGTGCTTAAAATAAGCGCTTGCTTTCTCACAACGTATTCCACCTGTGCAGTACATCACAAGTTTTTTATCTTCCTTGTGATCTTTTAGATCTTCTTCAATAATATCAAGACTATCCCTAAAAGTATCTACATCTGGAGTTACTGCATTTTTAAAATGCCCTATCTCACTCTCATAGTGGTTACGCATATCAACGAGCACTGTATTCTCGTCTTCTATAAGCTCATTAAAAGTAGAAGCGTCTACGTGAACTCCTTTGTTTGTTACATCAAAAGTATCATCTACTAGTCCATCTGCAACAATCTTGTTACGCACTTTTACTTTGAGTTTTAAGAACGACTTATCGTCTTGCTCTCTTGCAATATTGAGGCGTACATTCTCTAGGAAGTTTATCCCATCAAGAAATTCCTTAAATGCTGTAAATTTTTTGGCTGGAACAGACATCTGGGCATTTATACCCTCATTTGCCACATAAATACGTCCCAAGGCTTCCATCTCATCCCAAGCCACAAAAAGGTGGTTTCTGAAAAGTTCTGGGTTTCCAATCTTATGATACTGGTAAAAAGAGAGTGTAAGGCGTTCTTCTCCCGCCTCTTCTATAAGCTGTGCTCTCTCTTTTGCGCTTAATTTGTTGTACAGTTGCATGCTATACCTTCGTTTTAAGTTAAAAGAATTATTTCTTCGGCAAATATAAGTCTTTGAATTAAGGGTACAAAAAATGCCCGGAGGTCTATCCTGCGGGCATTTTTTTGTGAATTTTGGCTAATTCAGGTTTACATTTTATTTAATGTCGTCGTAATTTTTTTAATACTTTGTAGCTGTGGCCCTCCTAATTTTAGTAAAGATTCCAAATTTTAGTATCTTTGACAAAACGTCGGGAATAATGTGTTTGGTGTGCGTTAGACTTATTCTCGTTGCTAAGATGCAATAATAATTAAATGGTTGCGTCATCATCGACAAGAATTATGTTAAAAATATTACGCTTTCGCGAAAGCGCACCTTGTTTACCCATTATTTAACAATTAAATTTACAATACAAAACTGAAGATATGAGTAGTGAAAAAGATGCAAAATTAAAAGCCCTTAAACTCACCCTAGACAAGCTAGACAAGACTTACGGTAAAGGAGCTGTGATGAAAATGGGAGATCAAGCTATCGTAGATGTAGAGTCTATACCAACGGGTTCTCTAGGGCTAGATGTTGCTTTAGGTGTAGGAGGATATCCAAGAGGTCGTGTAATTGAAATTTACGGGCCAGAATCTTCGGGTAAAACCACCTTGACATTACATGCCATTGCTCAGGCTCAAAAAGCTGGAGGAATTGCAGCATTTATTGATGCAGAGCACGCTTTTGACCGTTTCTATGCAGAAAAGCTAGGGGTGGATATCGATAACTTGATCATATCACAACCAGATAACGGAGAGCAAGCACTTGAAATCGCAGACAATCTTATACGCTCTGGAGCTATTGATATTGTCGTAGTAGATTCTGTTGCTGCACTTACTCCTAAAAGTGAGATAGAAGGTGAGATGGGAGATTCAAAAATGGGACTTCACGCTCGTTTAATGTCTCAAGCACTTCGTAAACTTACTGGATCCATTAGTAAAACTAATTGTACAGTGATTTTCATTAACCAACTTCGTGAGAAGATAGGGGTTATGTTTGGAAATCCAGAAACTACAACCGGTGGTAATGCACTTAAGTTTTATGCTTCTGTACGTCTTGACATACGTCGTTCTACACAGATTAAGGATAGTAACGCAAACGTAATGGGTAACAAGACCCGAGTTAAAGTTGTAAAGAACAAGGTTGCACCACCTTTCCGTATGGCAGAATTTGACATTATGTATGGGGAAGGAATCTCAAAAGTAGGAGAGATTATAGATATAGGTGTAAACTATGAGATTGTAAAGAAAGCTGGATCATGGTTTAGCTATCAAGATACTAAGTTAGGTCAAGGTCGTGATGCTGTAAAAGCATTATTACTAGATAATCCAGACCTTATGGACGAGCTAGAAGCAAAAATTCATGAAGCTATCAAATTATCTAACGAGTAAGCAATTATATCATATTGATAATAAAAACCTCCCATAAGGGAGGTTTTTGCATTTTAAACGCAACCTTTTTATTTTTTTAGCATCTACGTAGTGTTAACCAGATAAAATTTTATAGAAAGTATACGAGTAGACGTCCATAAATGATATCATAATGTAGCTCATGAGCACTTTAAATAGATATCTGTTCTTATCTTGTTATGAGAACATTAAAACCAAACAACCGGTTGAGTCAAGACCAACTCATAAAGAACTGTAAGAAGAAGCAGCCTAAGGCTCAAGCAGAATTATACAATCGCTATTCAAGCGTCTTGTTTTCTGTATGCTTAAAGTATGCTCCTAATTATGCAGAAGCAGAAGATATTCTGCAAGATGCCTTTATGACCATTTTTGACAAAGTAAGTCAGTACAAAAACAAAGGTTCGTTTGAAGGGTGGCTCAAAAGAGTTGTAATAAATACTGCGCTACAGCGCTATAGAAAACCAGGAGTTTTTAACCTAGTTAATGAAGAAAATATAAAGGAAGTAGAAGTTGAGATAGAAGAAGAAAGTGTTCCTCTCGATTTCCTACTTAAGATTATACAAGAGCTTCCAGATCGATACAGAATGGTTTTCAACCTTTATGTAATGGATGGGCACTCACACAAAGAAATATCAGCATTGCTTACAATTTCTCAGGGCACTTCAAAATCAAATCTTGCACGCGCCCGAGGAATATTAAAAGAAAAAATAGAGATGAGCCAGTTTAACCCCAAAAGCAAATCTCACATACAATAATGAAGGAGAAGAAGAACATAGATAGATTATTCCAAGAGAAATTCAAAGATTTTGAATCGCACCCTAGCGACCGCGTTTGGAATAATATTCTTGCAGCGCAAAAAGAAAAAGAAAATAAAAAGGTCATTCCATTATGGTGGAAGTTGGGCGGTATAGCTGCTGCGCTCCTATTGCTTTTTGGCATAGGTAGCTTATTTATCGATACTGCTAATCAAGAGAATACTCAGGTTGTAGAGACGTCTATTATTAATGATGAAAATACAGTCTCACAAGAGAATAGGGCTACAACGTCAATTACTCCTCAAGTATCAACAAGTAATGAGGAGGGCAATAAACTTGCAACTGCTGATGAATCTCAAATCACTTCAGGTATAAATAACAACACGACGTCAAGAAATCCAAAAAGCGCTACTCTAGCATCTAGAAGAGACGACAATAACTCTAGAAATGGATCTCAAAACAGTCCAAACAAAGCTAACCTCGCAACAACTGAGCAAAACACTGCGGGAATTACTTATCAAGCAAATTCATCTCAACCAAATACAGGAAACACAGATAGCCCGCTTCATCTAAATAAAGCTGAAGTTGAAAATAATGACTCTCCACAAAAAATTACCAATGCGATTGCTCAAACAAGCACACTTGACGAGAGTTCTAATAACAATAAAAACCTCATCGACGAAGCTCAGAAAATAGAAACCTTGCAAGAGGACGAGCTTGCTCAAGTAGATAACAACACTGCAATAAAGCGCTGGGATGTTGGGGCCGTCGCTGCTCCTGTTTACTATGGCGATTTTGGTGGTTCTGGACTAGACAAACAGTTTGCAGATAATGATAAATCTGGCGATGTGAATTTAAGTTATGGGGTTCAAGTGAGTTATGCTATAAGTCCAAAATTCAAGATACGTACTGGAGTGAGCAATGTAGACTTAAGTTATAATACTAATGAGATATCCTTTTCGACCAATGGATTAGGACGCAGTGTGCGAGGGATTTCATTTAATGACAATGCAAAAGTACTGGCCATTTTAGACAATCCGGCTACTCAACATAGTTTTACTGCAGACAACGCTATATCAAGAATAGGCGCATCCTCAAATGGCTCCCTACAACAGCAACTAAGCTACTTAGAAGTACCGCTAGAAGCTATTTACGTAATTTCAGATAAACGCGTAGGACTATCTCTTATAGGTGGAGTAAGCACTTTATTTCTCAATGAGAATGACGTTGTCTTAAAGTCATCACAGCTCACTACAAGTTTAGGGACAGCAAATGGTGTAAATGAGGTGAGTTTTACCACAAACTTAGGTGTAGGCTTAGATTATAAATTCACAAAAAAAATCATATTTAATATAGAACCTTCACTTAAATATCAACTTAATAGTTTTGATAATAAGGTGGTAGATTTTCAGCCATATTACATAGGTGTATATACTGGCGTAAGCTATAAGTTCTAGTAAAGAAGCTATACCAAGTGTAGTTTACTTGGTATTAGGTTAGTTTTTTAGTTGGTTAGGTAATCGTTGCTCTTGCAATGATAACAAGAAAGGCTCCGCTGGTTACGGAGCCTTTTTATGTATACGCTTTCGCGAAAGCGGTCTAATCTACTTAGTTAATTCATGTAAGATAACCTCACGTGTTTGCTCCCTTAAGGCTCTCTTATCATCTTGCGTCATCGCTACCGTAGGAATAAAATAGTGCACCTTTGCTCTCATTACCCCTGGAATTCCTTTGAAAAATGAGTAAGGAAATCGCTTCTTATTATCATAAAAGGTGATAGGTACAATAGGAAGATGATGGTCTATTGCTAGTCTAAAAGCTCCATCCTTAAAAGTATCTAGCACTAGTGACAAATCATTAGGAACGCCACCTTCTGGAAAAATACAGATACTAAAACCCTGACTAAGGCGTCGTTGTGCCTGATCAAATACTTGCTTACGACTGCGCGCATTACCTCTATCTACTAAGATACAAGTGCGCTTATAAAAGAAACCAAAGAGTGGCAGCTTTGCTAGCTCTGCTTTACCTACAAATACAAAAGGACTTTTTGCAAGGTGAAGCATTAACAGAATATCCATCATAGAGGTGTGGTTACTCACCAGCATATATCCTTTGCCTCGCTCAAACTTCTCTTCTCTTACTACTTTTGGGAATAATCCCATGAGTAACATAATCGTACGAGCCCATATTTGCGCTAGACGAAAAAACATTCCGTACCACGTTTCTTTGAGGATACTAATAATGAGAAGTGGAGATAAAATAAGTATCACCACAAGCATTAAAAAGTAAAACCATACTTTCCAAACAGCAACCGCTATGTTTCTTAAAAAATGCATGGTGCCAAAAATAGGTAATTCGCCCTAGCCAATGCCTAGAAAAAGTTAACTTTGCTTTTTACTTAATTTTATGTCAAGAATACTTACTGGTGTACAAAGTACAGGTACACCCCACTTAGGAAATTTATTAGGAGCGATTATCCCTGCTATCGAGATGGCAAATAATCCTGCAAACGAGGCATTTCTCTTTATTGCAGATATGCACTCGCTTACTCAGATAAAGGACGGCGCACAGCTACGTCACAATACCTATAGCACGGCAGCTACCTGGCTTGCCTTTGGTCTTGATATTGATAAAACGGTATTTTATAGACAGAGCGATGTACCTCAAACTACAGAGCTTACTTGGTACTTGAGCTGTTTCTTTCCATACCAGCGACTCACACTCGCTCACAGTTTTAAGGACAAAGCAGATCGCCTAGAGGATGTAAATGCTGGATTATTCTCCTACCCTATGCTTATGGCGGCAGATATCTTGCTGTATGACGCAGAGGTTGTTCCCGTGGGGAAAGATCAAGCGCAGCATATAGAAATGACTCGTGATGTTGCTAGCCGTTTTCACGCAGCAACAGGTAAGGAGGTTTTTGTATTACCAGAAGCTAGTCACAATGAAGAAACCATGTATATTCCAGGTACAGATGGCGCAAAGATGTCTAAGTCTAAAGGGAATATTATTGATATATTCTTGCCAGACAAGAAGCTACGCAAGCAAATTATGGGGATTAAAACAGACAGCACTCCTATGGAAGAACCTATGGAAACAGAGGGCTGTAATGTGTTTAACCTTTATAAATTACTAGCATCACCAGAACAAATAGACCGCTTACGCGAAAATTATAAAAGAACAGACTTTGGCTACGGTCACGCAAAGCAAGCTGTCTATGAAGTGATTATAGAGAGATATGCGACACAGCGTGAGAAATACCATTATTATATGGACAATCTCAACGAGATTGATGCTGCATTAAAAATAGGAGCAGAAAAAGCAACCAAGGTTGCAATTGGAGTGATAGAAAGAGTTAGAAAAGTTGTGGGGTACTAATGAAAACATAGAATTAATGAAACTAGTAATGCTTGTATTATTTTTAACATCAATCACAGTCACAGCCCAAAATACTAGCTGTAGAACAATTAAAAATGGTACATTCAAATACTTAGACTCAAGGTCGAACGAAATAATAGTAAAAAGAAGAGATTCTATTCAAATTGATAGCTCAAAATCAGAAAATTTTTGGTTTAAAAGTAAGGTTAACTGGACTTCCGAGTGTGATTATCAACTTACTATTGTTGAAGTAAATGATTCTTCTTTTGATCTAATTTTAGGGAAAACTTTCGAATTCGAAATTATCGATATTAAAGGAAATCAAGTCAGATTAAAAACTAGAACCTTAAATAAGTTGAAAGAGTCTATACGATCAATGCAAATTATAGAAACGAACTAATTTTCTATTAAAAATTATCAATAATAAAATTTAAAATTAATCTTTAAATACAGATTATTATGGACTTCATGAGCTTTTTAAGCGGTAACGGTTTGTTCCTAATCTTGGGACTTGTATTGATTATCGTAGTTTTGTACAACAAATTTAGAAACAGACGTTAGGTCGTTTAAGTTTCAATTTTCGCGAAAGCGGAAACCAATAATACAGTATGTCAAAAATTAGAATTACAAAACAATTTACCTTTGAGACTGGTCATGCCTTATATGGCTATGATGGAAAGTGTAAAAATGTGCACGGCCATAGTTACAAACTAAGTGTTACCGTGATAGGACAGCCTATTTCTGATACAGGTAATGCTAAACTGGGGATGGTTATCGATTTTGGCGATTTAAAGAAAATTGTAAATCGTGAGATTGTAAACGTTTTTGATCACGCTACCGTTTTTAATAAAAACACACCGCACGTAGAGCTTGCAAAGGAACTATCTGACCGCGGTCATGATGTGCTTCTAGTAGACTATCAGCCTACAAGTGAAATGATGGTAATAGACTTTGCTGCAAAAATTCAATCATTTTTACCAGACACTATAAAATTACACTCACTACGCCTCTCTGAAACGGCAACCAGCTATGCCGAATGGCACGCTGCAGATCAAGATTAAATGAAGATAACACTCCCCAAAGGAAAGAAAATCTATTTCTCAAGTGACAATCACTTGGGCGCTCCTACTATGGAAGAAAGTCGCCCTCGTGAACGTAAATTCTTGCTATGGCTAGAGATGGCACGCAAGGACGCACAAGCTATTTTCTTAATGGGAGATCTCTTTGATTTTTGGTTTGAGTATAAGACTGTAGTGCCTAAAGGCTTTGTGCGCACACTAGGTAAACTAGCAGAGATGCGTGACGAAGGTATTGAGATTTACTTTTTCGTGGGTAACCACGATCTCTGGATGAACGGCTATTTTCAAGATGAGCTAGGTATCCCTGTTTATCATGATCCGGAAGTTTTTACAATAAATGATAAAAAGTTCTTTTTAGGTCACGGTGATGGATTAGGTCCTGGAGACATGGGTTACAAGCGCATGAAAAAGGTGTTTAGAGGGAAGTTTTTTCAGTGGCTCTTTCGCTGGGGACATCCAGATATTGGTATGAAAATTGCTCAATACATGTCTGTAAAAAACAAACTCATCTCTGGTGATGATGACCACGTTTTTCTAGGCGAAGATCAGGAATGGCTGGCTACGTATGCTAAGCGCAAACTAGAGAAGGAGCATTTTGATTTTTTTATTTTTGGACACCGTCACTTACCTATGACTATCCAAGTGGGCGAGAGCTCCACATATTATAATCTAGGAGACTGGATACATCATTACACTTATGGAGTATATGATGAAAATGGATTTGAACTCAAGGAATTTGAGAAGGAATAGTCTGTAAAACTTCTTGCTTAGTTATCTTTAAGCAAATACTTATCCATGCGTTTACTTCTTATTGCCCTATGTGGTTTTGCTTTATTTTCTTGTAAACCTTATCAATCTACGATTTTAAGAGAAGGACAGACTACCTATGATAGTTTTAGAAAGGAACAGAAAACATTTACATCTAGTGATGGCGCTATTACCTATATAGATCGCGGTCAAGGAAATCAAGTCATACTCTTATTACATGGTGTGCCTACTTCTGGATGGTTATATAGAAAAATGATTGACCCACTTGTAGCTCAAGGTTACCGAGTGATTGTGCCAGACATGCTAGGTTATGGTAATAGTGATAATCCTATGGGTTATGAGATATACTCTGAGGAGGAGCACGCAGAGCGTCTTCTAGCACTTATGGAATCATTAAACATAGACAGCTGGACGCATGTTATGCATGACGCAGGTGGCTTATGGACATGGGAACTTTTAAAGGAAAACCCATCAAAAGTAAAGCGACTCGTGCTTCTCAATACCATCATTTATGAAGAAGGCTTCGAGCCTCCTGTTCGTTTTAAAAAAGGTTTTATGGCGCGTACCGCAATGTGGAGCTATCGCAACGGCATTACTACAAACATGATGCTTAAGAAGCTTTTTAAGTCTGGAATGATGGAGAACAACCTCAACAAGGAAGATATTATTGGTTATAAAACACCACTAAGAGAAGGAAAAACTAGAGGCATGTATTACTTCTTTACACAAACTTGTAATGACTTGCCAGATTATAGCGATATGATAAAAGAACTGGATATCCCTACGGCAGTAATATGGGGTGGTAATGATTCCTTTCTACTCATAGAACCTCAAAAAGAAGGGCTTAAAAAGAACCTACAAGTTAACGATGAGAACTTCCATATTATAGAAGCAAAGCACTTTATTCAAGAGGAAAAGCCCAAGGAGGTTGTCAAGTTAATCTTGGATTTTTTGAAATAAAACTTAAAAAGTAAAAACCCCTTCAATTGAAGGGGTTTTTACTTTTAAATAGATATGGAGCCTTTTAATTATTTATTGTACTCGTTATTTGCTTGTCCCAAGTATCCATAGAGCTTGCAAAAGAAGAATGAGCATCTTCAATAGCATTTGAATCATTGTATTGATAAAATACAATCATTACTATGGCCAAACAAAAGGTCACTAATGCTACTTCAATGATTTCGTATATCTCATTATTTGATTTTTTTGTGGTTGCCATAATGGTGTATCTATGTTAAGTGTTAACATAAATTTAAGAAAAAATAACCCATATCACAAATTTTTAACATATTTCTCGAATAATACTCTAAATGAAGCAAGAAAACCCCCTGCACTAGACAAGGCATATACATGCTCTTTTATTTTAACAACTATGCGCGCAGATTAATTATTCCTTATCAAATGAAAAATTTGATCTTAGGCTTTAATATCTTTTAATCGCAACTGCAAACTCACATTCCCGTTCCATTCATTTTCATCAAGGGAGTATGCAGCCTTAAAGATTTTTTTATCTTCAATTAGTTCGTATTTATCTCCTAGATTAAAACCTATACACCCTATACGTTGCCCTCTATTATTCTGTACTACGGTAGCTTTTAGGTGTGTTTGATCTGCTCCTACTTTTTTACCATAACCTGTGTCTACTAGGTTTTGAGTCATAAATGTAGGTGACATATTCTGAGGTCCAAAAGGAGCAAACTGCTTTAAAATACGGTGAAATTTCGGCGTGATATCTGCAAGGTCTATCTCTGAGTCAATGGCAATTTCTGGAACCAGCAAGCGCTCATCACAACTAGCAGCAACCACCTGTTCAAATTTTTCTTTAAATGCTTCATACTGCTCTGGAGCTAGTGTAAGTCCTGCGGCATATTTATGCCCACCAAATTGCTCTATATGCTCAGCACATTCATGCAAGGCGTTATACACATCAAAACCTTTTACAGATCTTGCAGAGGCAGCATATTTATCTCCGCTTCTTGTAAATACTAGCGTAGGACGGTAATATGTTTCTATTAATCTTGAAGCTACTATCCCTATCACTCCTTTATGCCAGTCTTCCTGAAAAACAACGGTGGTTTTATTTCCCTCTTCCTTGCTCTCTATAATTTGATCAAGGGCTTGTTGGGTAATACTCTTATCTGCTTCCTTTCGGTCGGAGTTATATTGCTCTATTTCTGATGCAAATTTGATGGCCGCATCAAGGTTTGTCTCTCTTAATAAGGTTACGGCATGGTTACCGTGTACCATTCTTCCCGCGGCGTTTATACGCGGTCCTATGATAAAAACTACATCTGTGATGGTAAGCGTTTGCTTTTTGACTTGCTTTATAATGGCTTCAAAACCTGCCCGAGGCGCTTGGTTTATCACATTTAATCCATGGTAAGCAAGGATTCTATTTTCTCCTGTAATAGGTACGATATCTGCTCCTATTGCCGTAGCAACAAGGTCTAGGTAAGGAAGAAGCTCTTCAAAGTTTTGCTTTCGCGAAAGCGCAATTGCACTTATAAGTTTAAAACCTACACCACAACCGCATAACTCATCATATGGGTATGAACAATCTTCTCTTTTTGGATCTAAAATAGCAACCGCATCTGGCAGCTGATCACCGGGTCTATGGTGATCACAAATAATGAAGTCAATTCCTTTTTCTTTTGCATAAGCCACCTTTTCAATAGCTTTTACACCACAATCTAGTGCGATAATGAGTGTCATATCATTATCTGCAGCAAAGTCAATCCCCATATAAGAAACACCATAACCCTCTGCATAACGGTCCGGAATATAGGTCGCCACCTGCGGATGGATTGTATCGAGATAGGAGCTCATTAAGGCAACACTCGTGGTACCATCTACATCATAATCGCCAAAAACGAGAATATTTTCCCCTTGAGCTATCGCTTGTTCAATACGTGCCACCGCAACATCCATATCTTTCATTAAGAATGGATCATGTAAGTCATCTAGAGATGGACGGAAAAACTGTTTTGCCTTTTCAAACGTGTCTATGTCACGCTGTATGAGTAAACGAGAAATAGGCTCCTCTACTCCAAGTTCTTTAGCAAGATTTGTAACTTTTTGTGCTTCTGGTTTTGGTTTTAAAGTCCAACGCATTAATCAAGATTAATTTTAAGCATCCATGATTCTTTTAAGTCGGGCATTGTTCTTACTTCTTCGAGTTTTTTATAGAGTGCGGCTGCATTCATCCCAGCGTCTACAAACACATAAAAGTAATTATTATCTGGACGGAAAAACATTTGTGGCTCGAGACCTTTTGTGGCAAGAATAGCCATCCAGTTTTCGGCATTTGTAGCGTTTGAAAATACGTTAGTTACTACGTAATATCCGGCTCCTATATTTTCAACCTTAAGCGACGGTTTTTCAAGTAGCGAAGCAAGTTCTTTGTTTACAACTTCTGGCGCAACATATGCTGGCTTAGGCTCGTCTGGAGCTGGAGGTACCGCAATAGCAACTTGCTGATTTGTGATCACCTTCTTAGGTGGTTGCGCCGTTACCACTTGCTCAGTAGAGGCAACGCTAGTGGCATTGCTATTTTTCTCTTTATAATAACGCTCACTTATCGTTGTTTGGAATGCGGTAAAGAATAAGAAAAATCGATCTGATCTTGTCTTAAATCTCATTTTCACCCCTCCTGTACTATTAGCAATAATCGCATTTTGAGCGGTAGGAATTTTAATTTTCGCAAGATCAAAGCCTAAGGTATTTAGACTATTAGGAATTCTATTTGTGGCTCTCTTGTCATTAATAGTTATGGTGCTATTAAAGAAATTACTTGATGCTCTCACGCTATTATCTAGCGTAACAAAAACCTTCGTTTTAGGATCAAAAATACCTATCTCATCACGACCTAGAGTCCCATCACCTTCTAAAGCTCCAATGGTAATCGCTGTTTCTAACTCTCCTTTTTCTGAAGATTGAAAATTACCAAAATCGACTTCAATAGCTTTTTTATTTACAAATTCAAATCCGTGAAAGGTAGTCACATATTGCAATGGCTGTGTCTCATCTTCATACACCACATACAACAACCACCCAGCAGAACTCCCCCCTATAATCTCCCCTTGGGTTGCACTTACATTTGCTACAGTCACTTGGCCATTAATATCACCTTGTACTAATGCCGTAACGTCTGCCATGCATGCATAAGGCGCTCGAGAGCTTATAGAGTTATGTGTCGCATCCTCGCCATCATAAATGAGCGAGCCTTGTATGTTCTCATAGGTGCCACCAGGTAATTTTAATTTTACGCCTCTTATATCATGAGCACGATCGTCTAGTTTTTTGTGGTAAACCTGACCATCTTTGAGACGTTTTCCACTGCGCTCACCATAATAAGTTCCCGACCAATACAATCCAGCATACACAACCTTTACTCCTTCTCTTAACGCTAAGTGAGCGCTACTTGAACTCCATGTGCTTTGATCATTATCAATATCCACATAGCGCATTTTGAACTCATCGTTTATTTTCTCGAGATCATTAAATGGTTTTTCTGAGTCTTTGCTTAATATATTATTACCCACCACGGCAGTGTTGCCACGTATGTAAAATTCTTTATCTCTAGTAAAAGTTTTTGAATCCTGAGCAGACGCTATTATAGGAAGCATGCACAGGAAACTCAATAGTTTTTTCATTTTTCTAGTTTTCGCTCTCTTCATTTAATTCAGAAAGTGCGTGAAAGTGTACGCCTACTTTTAAATCGGCAAATTTTCTAAACATTTCCATCACTCCACAGTATTGCTCTTCAGAGAGTGTTACTGCTTTTTGGATTTTTTCTTCATTTAAGTCATCACCATAAAAGTGATAATCTAGCCATACGGTGTGATATGTTTTAGGGTGCTCCTCTGTGAGTTCTCCTTTTACAATCATTTTAAATTTAGGCACGTCTACCCTCATTTTATTTAGCACAAAAACAATGTCTAAACCAGTACATCCCGCAAGACCAGAAAGCATCATCGCCTTAGGCCCCATTCCATCGTTATTACCTCCATTTTCTGGAGAAGTATCTATTAAAACCTTATAACCCGTAGGGCTATCTGTTTCAAATTGCATTCCTTGCTTATAAATTGTAGTTACTGTATGTCCAGCCATTTTATGTGTGTTTTGCTTGAAATATGAAGGTACAAAATTGGTAGATAAAATGCCTATATTGCTTTCGCGAAAGCGTAAATAAGAACATTAATTTAAAATATATACGATGCCATTAGTAACACCACTCTCTGCCGAACATGATGAGACAACCAAAGAACTTGCGTTATTTTTTAATGAGACGCTAGGTTTTTGTCCTAACTCTGTACTTACAATGCAGCGTCGTCCAGATATCTCACGAGCATTTATAAACCTCAACAAAGCCGTGATGGCAAACCAAGGCCGAGTAACTTCCGCCTTAAAACGTATGATTGCTTGGGTGTCTAGTAATGCTACTGGATGTCGTTACTGCCAGGCGCACGCTATACGTGCTGCAGAACGTTATGGCGCAGAGCAAGAACAACTAGATAACATCTGGGAATACAGACATCACGCTGCTTTTTCTGATGCAGAGCGTGCTGCGCTTGATTTTTCACTTGCGGCAAGTCAAGTGCCAAATGCCGTAGACGCAAAAATCAAGGAAGAATTATATAAATACTGGGATGAAGGTGAGATTGTAGAAATGCTGGGAGTGATTTCACTCTTTGGATACCTTAACCGCTGGAATGACTCCATGGGAACTACCCTAGAGGAAGATGCCATAGATTCTGGAAATCAATATCTCGGGAAGCACGGTTTTGAAGTAGGAAAACACGTGTAAGTTTATATTTGAAATTTAATTTAAAAGAATGAAAAAAATAATTTTCTCATTAACAATTTGCCTTTTTATAGCTGCAGTTTCTTTTGCTCAAAATGATATAAGTTATGGTATAAAAGGTGGACTCAATTACGCTAATCTCATTTATGAATTTGAAGATTCAAACAATGATTTTTTAGATTTTAATGCCAAAGTTGGCTTTTATGCAGGTGGTTTTATTAACGTTAGCCTCAGTGATAAGTTCTCGCTACAACCAGAATTGCTTTACAGCAGTCAAGGAGCTAAACTAGACATAGATTATAGTCAAGTTCTAGTGTTTGACCAAAATGACCCTACATTTTTTGAGAATGAAGAAGATGTAAATGTAAAACAGAGTAAGCTTCTGCTGCCTATACTATTACAATATAAGATTGGTAGTGACTTTAGCTTATTTCTTGGTCCGCAAATTACCTACACACTAAACTTCGAAACAGAAGTAGATAGTGGTGATGAGCTAGTAGTTTCTCGATTTCAAGATGATGATAAAATAGGGATTGATGCAAGCGCGAGAATAGGCTACAAAGCTTCGGAGAATATGATGATTGAATTAGGCTACTTTAGAGGTCTTACCAATCAAAATTCTGTGAAGGCTTCAGTATTTCAACTGGGGCTTGCTTACAAACTTTAGTCATTAATAGATTTCAAAGAAGTGCCTCAAGATGTTATCATCTTGAGGCACTTCTTTATTGCCTAAAAATCTCGTAAATTCGCGCACAACATTTAAAGACTACAAAATGAGCGCTAAGTTCACTGAATATAAAGGATTAGACCTTCCTAACATCGCTAGCGAGGTACTTGCCTACTGGAAAGAAAATGACGTTTTTGAGAAGTCGGTTACTTCTCGAGAAGGAGCAAAACCGTACGTGTTTTTTGAAGGACCACCTTCGGCAAACGGACTACCGGGTGTACACCACGTACTAGCACGTGCGATTAAAGATATTTTTCCTCGTTATAAAACGATGAAAGGCTTTCAGGTAAAGCGTAAAGCTGGATGGGATACACACGGACTTCCTGTAGAACTTGGTGTTGAAAAAGAACTTGGTATTACCAAAGAGGATATCGGTACAAAAATCACTGTAGAGGAGTATAACGAAGCTTGTAAAAAAGCCGTGATGCGCTACACAGATATCTGGAACGACCTTACAGAAAAAATGGGCTACTGGGTAGATATGGAAGATCCATACATCACCTACAAGGCCAAGTATATGGAAACCGTATGGTGGCTACTTAAGCAAATCTATAACAAAGATTTACTATACAAAGGGTATACCATCCAGCCGTATTCTCCTAAGGCGGGAACGGGATTAAGCTCTCACGAACTTAACCAGCCTGGCTGTTACCGTGATGTGACGGATACTACGGTGGTTGCACAATTTAAAATCACAGATCAAGGTGAAAACCCACTTGCAAAAGAACTTGCAGATGGGCAGACCTACTTTATCGCCTGGACGACGACACCATGGACACTGCCTTCAAACACGGCACTTACCGTAGGGAAGAAGATTGATTATGTACTCGTTGAGACATTTAACCAGTACACATTTGAGCCAGTAAAAGTTATCCTTGCAAAGAATTTAATCTCTAAGCAGTTTGATAAGAAATTTGTTTCCGCTTCCGCGAAAGAAGAACTGGACGCATATACTGCTGGAGATAAGAAAATACCATACTTCGTAGCTAGAGAATTTAAAGGAGCAGACCTTCTTGAACTTCGCTACGAGCAACTATTTGACTTTGTACAACCTAATGATAATCCTCAAGATGCCTTCCGTGTAATTGCAGGAGATTTTGTAACTACAGAGGATGGAACAGGTATTGTACACACGGCACCTACCTTTGGTGCAGATGATGCTTTGGTTGCAAAACTAGCTTCACCAGAAATTCCGCCACTTCTTATTAAAAATGAAGATGGTAACCTTGTGCCGCTTGTGGATCTTCAGGGGAAATTTCGCCCTGAGCTCAAAGAGTTTGGAAACAAGTACATTAAGAATGAATATTATGCAGATGGTGAGGCTCCAGAACGTTCTATGGACGTGGAACTTGCGATACGCTTAAAAGAAGAAAATAAAGCCTTTAAGGTAGAGAAGTACGTGCACAGTTACCCACATTGCTGGCGTACAGATAAGCCGGTACTTTACTACCCGCTAGATTCTTGGTTTATAAAAGTGACCGATTTTAAAGATCGTATGCACGAGCTTAACCTTGGTGTAAACTGGAAACCTAAGTCTACAGGAGAAGGACGTTTTGGAAATTGGCTTGCAAATGCAAACGACTGGAATTTATCACGTAGCCGTTTCTGGGGAATACCGCTTCCTATATGGCGTACCGAAGATGGAAAAGAAGAAATACTCATAGGCTCTATAGCCGAACTTAAGGCCGAAATCCAAAAAGCACTTGACAAAGGTGTGATGGACACAGATCCTTTTGAAGGGTTTAAAGTGGGCGATATGAGTGAAGAGAATTATGAGCTTGTAGATCTCCATAAAAACATTGTAGATAAAATTACCTTAGTCTCAGACAGCGGCCAGCCTATGATGCGTGAGGCAGATCTTATTGATGTATGGTTTGACTCTGGATCTATGCCGTATGCACAATGGCACTACCCTTTTGAAAATAAAGAACTCGTAGAAGACACTTGGCGCAAGGCAGATTTTATAGCCGAAGGTGTAGACCAAACTCGTGGATGGTTTTATACACTCCACGCGATTGCAACGATGATCTTTGATGATGTTGCTTATAAAAATGTAGTTTCTAACGGACTAGTACTTGACAAGAATGGGCAGAAGATGTCTAAACGTCTTGGTAATGCAACAGATCCTTTTGAGACCTTAGAAAAATACGGGCCAGATGCAACTCGCTGGTATATGATTTCTAACGCAAACCCTTGGGACAACCTCAAGTTTGATTTAGAGGGAATAGAAGAGGTGAAGCGTAAGTTCTTCGGGACGCTTTACAACACATATAACTTCTTTGCGCTGTATGCAAATCTTGATAATTTCGCTTTCGCGGAAGCGGAAATAGAACTTTCTCAACGACCTGAAATAGACAGATGGATACTATCAGAACTTCATAGTCTTATCGCAACTGTAGATAAGTTTTATGAAGAATATGAGCCTACCAAAGCAACTAGAGCGATAGACACCTTTGTACAAGAAAACCTATCTAACTGGTTTGTAAGATTAAGTAGAAGACGTTTCTGGAAAGGTGAATATGCCACAGATAAAATCTCTGCATACCAGACATTATATACGTGTCTTGAGACCGTAGCAAAGCTTAGTGCTCCTGTTGCACCATTCTTTATGGAAAAACTCTATAAAGATCTTAATGCTGCTACTGGAAAAGAAGATTTTGAAAGCATACACCTTGCAGAATTCCCAGTGAGTGATGCAACTTATATAGATGCTGCTCTTGAGCACAAAATGCAAAAAGCACAGATAGTAAGCTCACTAACACTCTCATTAAGAGCAAAAGAGAAGATAAAAGTACGCCAACCTTTACAGCGTATTATGATTCCTGTGCTTAATGAAAATGATAAGAATGAGATCCTGGCCGTAGCTGATTTGATTAAATCTGAGGTAAACGTTAAGGAGATTGAGCTTATTTCTGACGATTCTGGGATCTTAGTGAAGCAAATTAAGCCAAATTTCAAGGTATTAGGACCTCGTTTTGGGAAGGACATGAAGCTCATTGCTAGCAAGATAAACTCACTACAAGCTGAGGATATTGCAAAAATTGAGCAAGATGGAGAATTAACCGTCGAAATTAATGGAGAAAATACTATTTTGCAGGCTGGTGACGTTGAGATAACATCGCAAGACATTGAAGGGTGGCTAGTTGCAAGTAATGCTGGAGTAACAGTAGCTCTAGATGTTACGATAAGTGAAGAGCTCAAAAAAGAAGGTGTGGCACGAGAATTGGTTAACCGTATACAGAACCTACGTAAGGACTCTGGATTTGAAGTGACAGATCGTATCCATATACAGCTACAAGAAGAGCCGTCAATTGCTCAGACAGTACTGACTAACGCAGACTATATTAAAGCAGAAACACTAGCAGATTCTCTAGAACTAGTACCTACATTAAGTGATGGACTGGAGATTGCTTTTGACGACATAACAACATTTTTATCCATTTCAAAACACTAGTAATGGCAGACGATATACAAGAAAGGTTTAATGATGCGCAGCTTGAGGAATTCAAGCAACTCATTCTTAAAAAGATAGATAAAGCACAACACGATCTTGAGCTTATCAAAAGTGCTTATCTCAATGATGGAGATAATGGTACAGATGACACCTCTCCACAATTTAAATCTTTTGAGGAAGGTAGTGCGACGATGAGTAAGGAGGCAAACAGCGCTCTTGCTATACGTCAAGAAAAATTTATACGTGATCTTAAAAATGCACTTACACGCATACAGAATAAGACTTACGGAATTTGTCGTGTGACTGGTAAACTTATTAATCCAGAGCGATTAAAGTTAGTACCGCACGCTACATTGAGTATTGAGGCTAAGAATATGCAGGCGTAAGTCCTTTCTTAGATTAAAATTACAAAGTACTCCATTCTCAAAAGGATGTTATAAAAAAGCGCTCTCTGAGCGCTTTTAATTTTTACAAAGTTTTTATAATGAGAATATCTCTCGCTTTATTACTTACCTTATTTACTACTGCTATGGTTGCTCAAAAGCGGCTGTCGCAAACCTATGATGCTGCGAGTATAAAAGAATTATACATTAATAGTAATGAGATTTTTGAGATTACAATTACCGCAGCAGATACTGATCAAATTACCGTGCATACCATTATAGACGGAGAAATATTTGCGTCTACCTTATTAAACACTGCTATCGCCAAAAACGTACTTAAAATTACAACAGGCAAGACACCAGATTACGAGCCTTTTAATGATAAACTCTCTGCGCATAAAGTGATGGCTATTGAGCTTGAAATAACTGTTCCTGTGGGACTAGACGTATCTGTGTATAGTACACTTGCAGGTGTAGATACGCAAGGAACCTTCGGGCAAGTACACATGGATTTGGGAAGAGGACACTTTAAGGGAGAAGGATTCCGCTTTCGCGAAAGCGCAACTATAAACACCATCTCTGGAAGTATCTATCTTGATATTGATAAAGCGAGTATTACTGCACAATCTCGTAACGGAACTATCGTTATATCGCCAGAAATCACACTAGGATCACCTATAACACTAGAAAGTATACATGGTGATATCACGATAGTAAAATCGTTGTGAATAACCTATTTTTGTCCCTTGTCAAAAAATAATTATGTCTCTTAAGAAAGTCGCCCTTATTGTTTTCCTGATTTTATTAGTAGATCAGGTGTTGAAGGTTTATATAAAAACTAACTTTTACTTACGTGAGAGTATACAAGTTTTTGGTATGGACTGGTTTCAAATCTTTTTTGTTGAAAATCAAGGAGCCGCATGGGGAGTAGAATTGCCTGGTAAATACGGTAAGATTACCCTATCACTTTTTAGACTAATTATAGCGCCTGTAATTGGGTACTATTTGTACAAATCGGCAGTAAATAACGCACCTAAGCTTCTTGTGATTGCATTATCACTTGTCTTTGCTGGAGCAGTAGGGAATATTATTGATTCGCTTATCTATGGATCTATTTTTAGCGAGAGTACCACGAGTCAGATTGCAACTTTTATGCCTGATGGTGGTGGGTATGCAGACCCTCTCTTTGGAAAAGTAGTAGACATGTTATATTTCCCGTTTATACAGGATGCAATGTGGCCAGAATGGGTTCCATTTTTAGGTGGCAAAACATTTACCTTCTTCAATGCTATCTTCAATATAGCAGACATGGCAATAAGCACTGGAGTAGGAATACTACTTGTATTTAATAAAAGAGTATTTCCTCAGGACGAGAAGGATAATAAAGCTGCAGCTTAAGCCACTTCCTTTTTAAAGACCGCTGCTAGGTCGTCAAGGCCAATAGGTTTTACTAAGAAGTCTTTTACTAGATTAAATTCTTGAGATCGCTTTATATCAACCGGATTTATAGAGGAGCTTACAATATATAGCGTGCTATTTTTAAGTGCTGGAAAGTTGTACTTACTGAGCTCTTCCAGAAACTTCCAACCATCCATTACCGGCATGTTGAGATCCAGCAGGATGATTTGCGGGATAGCTTGTTCCTCCTTATGTAAGAATGTTTTGACGAAGTAATCAAGAGCTTGTTCGCCATTTTTAAAAACGATAAGATTTTTTGCAAGTTTACGTATGTCTATCACCTTTGTGATTAAACTAACGTACATCTCATCGTCGTCAATTATACATGCTATTTCTATCGGATATTCTGCCATTGTTAATGGTGTGTGCTGGTTTATTATAACGTTACTATAAATTTTGATCCCTTACCTACTTTACTTTCTACGTTGATTTCTCCACCCATTGCCTCTACTTCATTACGAGTGAGAAACAAGCCTAGACCCAAGGCATCATCATTACCGTGAAAAGTTTTATAGATTTTAAAAAGCTCTTCTCCATGCTTCTCTAAGTCTATTCCTAATCCGTTGTCTTTTACAAGAAGGTGTACTTTTCCATTTTCTTCATAGGTATATAAAGAGATTTCTGGATCACGATCTGGATGCTTATATCGTATTGCGTTTGTTATTAAGTTTTGCAAAATACTTTCTAGATACGCTTCGATGTATGGAATCTCCTCTACTTCTGAGAAATCTGTATACATCACGACCTTATTTTCTCTAATTGTTTGCGATAATCCGGCGACTACGCGCTTGTATACCTCATCAATTACAACGCTATCTCTAGTTTTACTAGCTACGCTATGTACGCTTACTATCTTATTGAGATGTTTTAAGGTGATATCTAGACTCTTTCCAATTTTTGTAAAATTCTGAAGTAATTCGTTTTGGTCTGCACTTAGGTTTGAGGTGTCAAATAGCGCCGCAGACATTTGTAAGTTTCCAACTTGGGATCTCAAATTATGAGAAATAATATGAGCAAAATCGTATAGCCTTGAGTTGTGTCCTTGTATTAATCTAAAAGACTGCTCTAACTGTTCTTCACGAAGCTTCTCCTCATGAATATTTTGAAAAACCCCACGTATACCTATAATCTCCCTATCATTATCCCTAAGAGGACGTCCACTTGCTTTTGCCCAAAATATTTCTCCATCATAGGTTCTCATCTTTACATGAGTAGAAAAAGATTTTCCTTGAGCACAATCAAAAAAGAGTGCTGTGGCTTTATCCATATGCTCCTCTGCATAAAAATTAAAACCAGTATTTAATGTGGGCTTATAGTCTTTAGGTACGTTAAGAATATTTCTTGCTTGCTCATCAAAGAAGCTCTTTTTATTCTTAAAATCGACACTCCATCCTCCTGCTCCCGTAAGTTCAGAAATCTGTCTATAGTAGAAATTATCCATCGAAAAATAATCAGAAGTGCTCGTAGCATTTTTTTCTACGGCAGCATTCTTTTTTCCCTTTAAAGACAATCTAGATAAATTCATCACTATAAGTTATATAGCTATGAATATACCATAATATTCATAATTTTTTAAAAACTATATATCTTTTTCGGTGAAATACAGCGATTTATGCCGATGTCTTGTGTGTTTATGTCGATTAAATGCTCTTCTGGTTCAAAATAGCTAAGACCAATTTTTATAACATCTGGCTTGCATTGAGCAAGAAAACGGTCATAAAAACCTTTACCGTACCCTATACGATTGCCCTGCTCATCATAAGCAAGAAGTGGGATAAATACAACGTCAAGTTTAGATGCAGGTATTTCTATTCCATCTTCGGGTTCTGGTATTCCATACTCATTAACTACTATTTTAGTATTGTCTGTGAGTAAATAATGAGATAGCGTGTTTTCTTGAAAATTTGACTTTGAGATTATAACATTCTTATCTTTCCCTCCTAGAATGGAGAGAAGATACTGAGTGTCTATTTCGCGCAAGCGGTCTATTGGCAGGAAAATATGATAGTAATCATGGTTCCATATATCCATAGAGAGCGCTTGATTTGCGATTTCTAAACTTCGCTCGTCGCGCTCATCTTGTGTAAGTGCAGCTCTTAAATCTTTATACTTTTTTCTAAGCTCCTGCTTGGTCATCATTAGGTATACGGTCTATAGATATATTGAAAATTGCGTCTCCTTGATAGACTAGCGATGCCTCGTTTACATTAATTACGTATCCTTCGTTTTTTGCCTTAACAACATGACGAAACTTGCCGTACGGATCTGTGATTGTAGCTATATGCTGGCCTACAGATAACCGCTCACCACAACTCACTTTAGTATGTAATAGTCCAGAATATTGCGCTCTAAGCCACGTAGTAGCATCTACCGTTACCGATTCTTTTAGAACTTCTGGCACTTCAAAATTAGCACCAAGCATTTCTAGATGGTCCAATATTCTCATGGTTCCAAAAACTCCTAGTCGTGCAATTTCCTTGTCACTTACTTTAGACTTCCCACCTTCAAAAAGAATCACTGGTTTTCCCATTCTCGCACAAGTGGCTCTATATGATTTTGGTATCATTTTAGAATGAAGTGTAAATGGTGCGTTAAAGATAGATCCATACTTTAGAGATGTCTCATCTGAGGGTTCTATACGTACTTGAGCAACATTAAATCTAGATGCTCCACCAGTGTGAAAATCCAAACATATATCGGCTACTGGTAATATTTTCTTTACAAATTGATAGGCAAATCTACTCGCAAGAGATCCTCTAGGATTACCTGGAAATACACGATTGAGATCTCTTCCATCTGGAAACGTGCGTTTCATATCTAAAAACCCAAAGATATTTACCACCGGCACACAGATGATGGTTCCTCGCTTAGGCTTATTTATTTTTTTTGCGATGAGCTGGCGTACGATTTCAACTCCATTAATTTCATCCCCATGAATTCCAGAAGTAATTAAAATTACTGGACCCGGCTTTTTTGCTCGCTCTATAATAATGGGAACCTCTACAGAGGTGGCCGTATAAAGCTTTGCAATATTAAAATTTATAGTAGCGCTCTCACCAGGTAATACTTGCTCGCCTAGTAATGTGAGGATGTTATTGTCGTCTATTTTTGGCACAATCTCTTATATATTACGTTCAATATAGCGAATAATCGTTTTGGCAATATCTTTTCCAGTAGCCTTTTCGATCCCTTCTAAACCTGGAGATGAGTTCACTTCTAGAATAAGTGGGCCGCGATCACTTTGCAGCATATCTACACCCGCTACTCCTAGACCCATGGCTTTTGCTGCTTTTATAGCTGCATTTTCCTCTTCGTCTGTTAAGGTTATAATCTCTGCGGTACCTCCTCTATGCAAATTAGAACGAAACTCTCCTTCTTTACCTTGGCGCTTCATAGCTCCTACAATCTGACCATCTACTACAAAGGCTCTAATGTCTGCTCCTTTTGCTTCCTTGATATATTCTTGTACAATCACTCGGGCTTCTAGTCCATTAAAAGCTTCAATTACAGATTCTGCTGCATTTTTGGTCTCTGCGAGTACTACACCTAACCCTTGAGTTCCCTCAAGAAGTTTTATAATAAGAGGTGCTCCTCCTACATGAGCAATCATCTCCTCCACATCACGAGAGTAATTTGTAAAAATAGTCTTAGGCAGCCCTAGTTTTGATCTAGATAACACTTGTAAACTACGCAGTTTATCTCGACTTCTTACAAGTGCCTGCGACGTAGTGGTCGTAAAAGCATCCATCATCTCAAACTGTCTTACCACAGCAGTACCATAAAAAGTAATAGAAGCACCTATACGAGGTATAATTGCATCTGCTGTTTCTAGCGTGCGTCCTTTATAAAAGACCGTTGGCTTTTTCTTTTCTATGATAAGGTCACATTTAAGTGGATCAATCACCTCAACGCTATGCCCTCTCTTTAATCCTACTTCTACAAGTCTAGATGTACTGTATAAATGTGGGTTACGAGATAATATCTTTAGATTCATTGTTTTTAAGATTATAGGATACGTCTGTAAACTCTGTATCCACGATGAATTTTTTTGTTAGAAATTTCCTTCCTATGAGAACAGGAAACCTCATATCTTCTCTTGACGAGAGCGTTAATGATATCTTGTAAGTCTTACTAAAGATAGTAATACTACTCTGGACTTGATATCTATATTGAGTTTCTCCATTGCTGCTGCGCACAACGGCAATATCATACTCCTCAAAAATCATTTCTTGACCATTATAGAGTGGATGCTCTTCATCAAAGAATGTGCACACTAGTTTGTTTTCCTTTTCAACAATACTGTGACAATGTATCGAGGAGGTGTAAGCACCCGTATCGATCTTAATATCAATATCGTAAAATCCTAAAACTGGAAAATCTGCTTTGTCAGTGCGACCTATAGTGCGTTTTGGCATAGTGTGGCAAGGTATAAAATATGTACTTTCTTTATAAAGATTTTAATGCGATTTTTTATGCTTTCGCGAAAGCGTAATCGGCCTCATATATTATCTTTGAGTATGCCTGCTGCTCCAATAGAACTTCAACTCAAAACACTTCCTACAAGTCCGGGAATATATCAATACTACGATAAAAACGGAAAACTGCTTTACGTAGGAAAAGCAAAGAACTTAAAAAAACGAGTACTTTCCTATTTTAATAAAACTCTAGATAACGGTCGTATTAGAACGATGGTTAAAAAGATTCACGAGATGAAGCATATCGTGGTCGAGACCGAGACAGATGCGCTTCTTCTTGAAAACAGTCTTATAAAAGAATACCAGCCACGCTATAACGTCTTACTTAAGGACGATAAAAGCTACCCGTGGATTTGTATAAAAAATGAACGCTTCCCTAGGATTTTCCCTACGCGAAGACTCATAAAAGACGGTAGTGAGTATTATGGTCCATACACCAGCATGAAAACAGTGCGCACGCTTCTAGACTTAATTAAAAGCCTTTATAAGCTACGCACCTGTAATTATGATCTTTCTAAAGATAAGATAGATGCTGGAAAGTATAAAGTATGCCTTGAATATCATTTAGGTAACTGTGAAGGCCCTTGTGAAGACAAGCAATCAGAAAAAGAATATCATGAGCACATAGAACATATACGGCAGATTGTAAAAGGAGATTTTAAAGACTCTCTAGCTCGCTTTCGCGAAAAAATGAAGGAGCACGCTGCTGCCATGGAGTTTGAAGATGCACAACGCATTAAAGAAAAACTTGACATCCTCGAGGGGTATCAATCTAAAAGTACGGTTGTAAATCCTAAGATAAGCGATGTAGATGTGTTCTCTATAATAAGTGACGAGGGTTATGGGTATGTAAACTTCTTACAGATATCGCACGGCGCCATTATTAAATCACATACCCTAGAACTCAAAAAGCAACTAGACGAAACTGATAAAGAATTACTAGAGCTTGGTATTATTGAGATACAGCAACGTTTTGACCACAACTCCAAGGAAATTTATGTTCCCTTTGACGTAGAGCTAGGTAATCAATACAAAATCACGGTGCCTAAACTGGGTGACAAAAAGCGCATACTAGAACTCTCTGAACGTAATGCTAAGTATTACAGGATGGAGCGTTTTAAACAAACTAAAATTGTAGATCCAGACCGCCATACTAACCGTATCATGGCACAAATGAAGGTAGATTTACGACTGAGTGAGGAGCCTAGGCATATAGAATGCTTTGACAACTCAAACATTCAAGGTTCAAATCCTGTAGCCGCCTGCGTCGTTTTTAAGAATGGAAAGGCTAGTAAAAGTGATTATCGCAAATTTAATATCAAGACAGTAGAAGGTCCAGATGATTTTGCGAGTATGGAAGAAGTAGTTTATAGACGCTATAAACGACTCCTAGCCGAAGATCAACCATTACCTCAGCTCATTATTGTAGATGGTGGTAAAGGGCAATTGTCCAGTGGTGTAAAGGCACTAGATGATCTAGGCTTGCGTGGCAAAATAGCAATCATAGGGATTGCAAAACGACTAGAAGAATTATTTTATCCTGGTGATAGTATTCCATTATATCTCGACAAAAAGAGTGAGACCCTTAAAATCATACAGCAGTTACGTAATGAGGCACACCGCTTTGGTATTACCTTTCACCGTAATCAACGTAGTAATGCAGCCCTAGGAACAGAACTAGACACAATACGTGGTATAGGTGAAAAAACAATTGTAGATTTATTAAAACATTACCGCTCTGTTTCAAAAGTAAAAGTGGCAAGTAAAAAGAGTCTCACAGAGGTAATAGGCCCATCAAAAGCAGCTATCATATATAATCACTACCACGTTAAAGAATGAAGTACTTCATACTAATTACAGCCTTTATATTAAGCTTCTCTGCATTTGCGCAAGAAGTGCAAAAAGAGGATGTAAAAGTAGGTCTTGTACTAAGTGGTGGTGGCGCAAAAGGCTTTGCGCACATAGGGGTTCTTAAGGTTATAGAGGAAGCTGGTGTGCGCATAGATTATATTGCAGGTACAAGTATGGGCGCTATTGTAGGAGGACTATATGCCTCTGGATATAATGCCGCAGAGATAGATTCTATTTTTACCTCTGTAAATTTTAATAATATCATTCAAGATAATTTACCCCGTAAAGCAAAGACCTCCTACGAGCGTGATGATGCGGAGCGATATGTAATCTCACTACCGTTTGATCATCTCAAGCTATCCCTACCTAGTTCTTTAAGTAAAGGTCAAAATACCTATAATTTACTCGCTAAAAATCTCGATCACATTTCGAATATCAATGATTTTAGCAAACTCCCTATTCCTTTTTTCTGCATCGCTACAGATGTAGAAAAAGGAGAGCAAGTTATTTTAGATAAAGGATATTTGCCAGAAGCGCTAGGAGCTAGTGGTGCATTACCTTCATTATTTAGTCCAGTACTCATAAATGGAAAACTCCTTATAGATGGAGGTGTTACAAATAACTATCCTGTAGAAGAACTGCGAGCAAAGGGGATGGATATCATTATTGGTGTAGATGTACAAGATACACTGCGCGGTAGGTCCAATCTCAAATCTGCATCTGAGGTATTATTGCAAATCAATAACTATCGCACTGCCAAGGCGATGGAGGAAAAACGCACACAAACAGATATTTACATAAGACCTTCTATTGATGCCTATTCTGTGGTTTCATTCAATGATGGCAAAGTCATTATGGGCACAGGTCGCACTAAGGCAATGGAACAGTATGATGCACTTAAACAAGTTGCAATGAGGCAAAAACCGCTTTCGCGAAAGCGTATAAAACCCACACCACAAGATTCATTACAGATTGCCGCCGTGAGTATTACAGGTAATGAGCAATATACTAGAGCCTACATTCTCGGAAAATTAAAGCTTACTCCTCCTGTAACGGTATCTTATGATGATTTTTATAATGGCATCAATAACCTCACAGCCACCGAAAACTTTAATAGAATAGGACATAGACTTCAGAAGGTAAATGATGAGTTTGTACTCCATGTTGAGTTAAAAGAGTCTAGTAGCACGCAATCATTGCGCCTAGCATTACATTATGATGACCTTTTTCGCACTGCTGCACTTATTAATTTTACAAAAAAAGGTGTGCTTTTTAAAAATGATATTGCTTCTTTAGACTTTATTCTAGGAGACAATATTAGATACGATTTTGATTACTACATTGATAAAGGTTTTTACTGGAGTGTGGGAGTAAACTCTTCTTATACCTCTTTTGAACAAGGCGTAAGCGCTCGTCTTATTGAAGATTTACGCGACATATCTCTAGATGGAATTAACAGAGTGAGCCTTAATTATCAAGACTTAACAAACAGAATTTATATACAAACGCTACTAGCGAAGCAATTTACATTTGACATAGGTATACAGCATAAGTTTTTAGATATAGAAACAGAAACTGTTGTGTCCACTAATGAGGAAGAAACAGCTGTTATTTTTGAACGAAGTAACCTAGGAGGATTGTATTCTCAATTAAAATATGACTCTCTGGATAATAAGTACTTTCCTAACTCAGGAGTTCTTTTTGATGCAGACTTTGATTTATTTCTAGCCTCATCAGATTACAATAATGATTTTACAGAGTTTGGGGTTGCAAATGCACGTATTAAATATGCTGGTAGTATAGGTAATGTATTTACCGCTACTGTTGAGGCGGCAGGAGGCTTTAAAGTAGGTGGAGCAGATAATAATTCTCTCGACTTTTTCTTAGGAGGTTATGGTGCAAAAAAAGTAAATAACATTGTTCCGTTTTTAGGGTATGATTACCTCAGTATTGCTGGAGATGGCTATGTAAAAGCACTTTTTGAGATTGACTTTGAGGTTTTCCCAAAAAACCACCTCAACCTCTCGGCAAACTTTGCAAATGTAGGTTATGATATTTTTGACAATCCAGATAACTGGTTGCCACCAGCTACATTTTCTGGTTATTCTCTAGGTTATGGCTCTGAAACGTTACTTGGTCCTTTGCGACTTAAATATACCTATAGCCCAGAAGTTAAACGTAGTGAGTGGTTTATAAGTCTAGGTTACGAATTTTAAACAATTCTCAGGCAATATTTAAATAGCCTACACGTTGTTGCGGTTTTATCGTTTTTTTAACCTTTTCGATTTAATATTTGGCACATATCGTGGTTTCTATTGATAAATGTTTAATCTAAAAACTCATTCATCATGAAAATCAACACCATCATCCTCTCCGTAACCTGCTTCACTATCTTTTTAAGCTGTGATTCTTCAACAGAAAATAAGAATGAACATGCTACTCAAGAAACTCTTGCCATCGCAACTCCAAAAATCCTCGCGACTCCAACTCACTTTTATGTGAACTCCTCCTCTGGTTTATCACTAAGATCTGGAACAAATCTCACCTCAAAAAAAATTCTCACACTCCCATATGGTGCACAAGTATCTCTATTGAGTAATCCTGAGTACACAGAAATGACCGTAGATGGAATTACTGGTGAGATGATAGAAGTGAACTATCAAGGTGCAACAGGCTTTGCTTTTAATGGCTATTTAACGTCGCTTGCTCCACCGCAACCAAATGAAGGTCTAGAAGCATACACAAACCGCATAAGCACTCCAGAACACCCTATTAAAGTAATTAAGAAAGCTAATAAAAAGGGAGAAGATTATGGAATGACTACAACGCTAGAGCTTCCTGCAAAAAACTGGAATGAAGCATACCGAATTTCTCAGCGTCTCTTTAATCTTCCTAAAGGGATAAATCCTGAACTATCAAATAGAAAAGAACCAGTGACTATCATAAATGGAGGTAAAAGAGATCGTACACAAACTGATCAACTTACTATCAATATTACTCCTAAGGGTGGTATAGCAAATGTTACTTACTCCTATGCGCTAAGAGATTATAAACGCACTGTCGTGATTAAAAAATCTGACAATGCCTTTGTAATCATAGAGGAAGAAATATCTCTGTAAATCTCATTAACTAAAAAAGGGTAGCCGCTGGCTACCCTTTTTTTATGCACTATACGGATAATTACGCCTCAGAAACTCGAAGTGTATTAACCATTCCTTTATCTAGTAATGGCATTGCTACTAGGTTGATAAGCATATCTCCTTTATCTACTAATTCTGTATTTAAAGCCATTTGTCTTATATCTTCTACCGTCTCATCTGTACTTACAAATTTGTCATAAAACAATGCTTTTACACCCCATAATAGATTAAGCTGTGTAAGTATGCGCTTGTTTGATGTAAATACAAGAATATGAGATGACGGTCTCCATGCAGAGATTTGAAAAGCTGTGTAACCACTATTTGTTAAAGTAGTAATTGCTTTTGCGTCTATCTCATCTGCCATGTGAGCCGCGTGATAACATATTGCCTTAGTAATGTAACGTTTAGTCTTAATATGTGGTGGTGCCTGCGGAACTTTAATAAGATCTGAATCTTCTACATTACGACATATAGAAGCCATCTTTTCAATCACCTGTACCGGATATTGACCTACAGAAGTTTCTCCAGAAAGCATTACTGCATCTGCTCCGTCCATTACGGAGTTTGCAACGTCATTTACCTCAGCACGTGTAGGCGTAAGACTAGAAATCATTGTTTCCATCATCTGTGTAGCAATGATTACTGGTATTCTTGCTTTTTTTGCGCGCAATACTAATTGCTTTTGCACTAACGGCACCTCATGTGCTGGAATTTCTACACCTAGATCTCCACGCGCCACCATTAAAGCATCACAATAAGCAACAATCTTATCAATATTTGCTACAGCCTCTGGCTTTTCAATTTTGGCAATAATTGGCACTTTATGGTCAGAGTGTTTCTTGATCAACTCTTGTAATTGCTGCAAGTCTTCTGCATGTCTTACAAAAGAAAGTGCCATCCAGTCCACCTTAAGTCCTAAAGCGAAAATTGCATCTTTTACATCTTTTTTAGTAAGTGCTGGAAGTGATATGTCTGTATTAGGTAAGTTTACCCCTTTTTTAGAACGTAACGGTCCTCCTTGAATTACTGTAGCCTCAACTTCTGTTTTACCATCTGTTTTATCAACTTGAAACATCAATTTACCATCATCTAGTAAAATGCGCTCACCTGCTTTTACGTCACGAGGAAACTGCTTATAATTCATATAAACACGATCCTTTGTTCCTTCAAATTCGCTTTCTGTTGAGAAGGTAATTTTATCTCCAGGATTTACAACTACCTCTTCCTTCATTTTTCCTATACGAAGTTTTGGTCCTTGTAAATCTGCTAGTATTGACGTGTTGTATCCAGTCTCTTCGCTTAGCTCACGAATCATAGCTACGCGCTCCTTAACATCCTCATAGTCTGCATGTGAAAAGTTAATGCGGAATACATCTACTCCTGCATTCATCATGTCTAGCAATACTTGTCGCTTACTAGTTGCTGGCCCTAGCGTTGCAACTATCTTGGTTTTTTTTCTTTTCTGCATTATTCAAAAATTAAGTGTTCTTTATTTTTTAACGAGCTTACGTCTACTTCATAAGCGGTAACAATATGTGATATTTGATTGAGAATTTTTAGTGCTTTAGCTTTCGCGAAAGCGTTACCATCCTCAACCACTTTTAT
Source organism: Dokdonia sp. Asnod3-C12 (assembly GCF_045063975.1). Classification (NCBI taxonomy): domain Bacteria; kingdom Pseudomonadati; phylum Bacteroidota; class Flavobacteriia; order Flavobacteriales; family Flavobacteriaceae; genus Dokdonia; species Dokdonia sp. Asnod3-C12. The sequence goes on along the minus strand of NZ_JBEFNY010000003.1, from coordinate 1,605,162 downwards.
AAAATAATCTACTTGTGGCATCTCAGGAATAAAGTAGGTAGTCTTGAGTGTTTTCTCTGATTCAAAAAGACCTACAACAGCCTTAGCTTCTACTTCTATCTTTGTCTTATTTGATAACACATAGTAATCTACGTACTGATGCTCATCATTAAATTCAAAAAAGGGATAGCTTGCCTCTTCTTCTCGATTGCCAATAATGAGGTCTTCACGAGAACGAGATAGTCTTAATCCAAGATTCTTATTAAGTAAGTATGCCAAGTAATATGGCTCTAATGAACCATGTATAGCTATGAGCGTAAAGTCATAACCAATGGAGTCTTCCAAAAGAATTTTATACATTCCCATAACGTTTAAGCAAGTTAGAAAGATACAAAGAAGCATCCAAAGGAATACGCGAGAGGTATTAAAGTTACGTAAACGTTTTCGCTAGAAATTGTAAAGTAATTAACCTAAAGGCAATGTGAATGTAACGAGAGTTCCTTTACCATCTTCACTTTCTATAAGTATATCTCCCCTATGAGCCTTGAGATACTCATTACTTAAAACTAGTCCTAAACCTGAACCTTTCTCGTTTCTAGTGCCCACCCGACTTGTGATTTCAGTTAAGTCAAAGAGTCGTTGCTTGTCATGTTCTGGAATCCCTATTCCGTTATCTTCAATACTAAAAACAAACTTATTATCTAGCCTTGTAAGCTCAATCACTATGATATCATTATCGTGTGAAAACTTAATTGCATTAGACAGTACATTTCTAATTATGGTCGCCACCATATTTTTATCTCCTACTACTTCACCTTTAAAGCTTGACTCTAGACGTATATTGAGCCCTTTATTTTGAAGAGCGTGGTTTTGTATTTTAATTTGATCTTTTGTAATAGACATGATATCTAATGCAACAGGAGTAAATTCAACTTGATCTGTTTGAAGTTTTGACCATTTCAGAAGGTTGTCAAGTAATGAAATACTATTTCGGCTAGAGTCTTCAAGAGAGTTTATTATAGTGGTGGTTTGATTGTTATTTGCGTGTTCTACTTTTAACACATCTAGAAAGTTTATTACGGATGATAGAGGACCTCTAAGATCGTTTGCTAAAATTGAAAAAAACTTATTTTTAGTAGCTACTAACTCTGACAATCGGACTTTTTGTGAGGCAATAATTTTATTCTTACGCTCGTACAGATAATACTGACTTATCAAAAAGAACATAAATCCTAATATGGCGAGATACCACAAACATGATGTAACGCCTAGCGCTAAGAAACCTTCATGAGACTTCTTATAGGCGGTGCTTAATATAAATTCTTTATTGTAAAAAGGGACTACACTAGAGATATAGGTTTCTTCTTTAACATCGAAGTTTTTAAAAAACTCTGGATCCTCATTTACAGAATATATTTTTTGTCCATTATGGGCTCTACTACGATCAAAGTAATTACCGTTACTACTCTTAAACTTAAAGACAAAATCATCTTTATTAGTATGAACATATGCTTTATCTAAAATAGGGGCAAACTCTGCAATACTAGTTATATAACCCATAGAATTACCAAGGCTGTCCAAAACACCAAAACCTAATGGAAGTCCTACTCTACCTTCTAATAAATTTGTGGGGTCTGAGGCATAGAAATTACTCTTAAGCATTAAAGAGTCCATTCTCAATGTACCCTCCTTTCCTATAAATTTCGCTATTGATTTTCCTACCAAATTTGCATTAGGTACAGGCTGCATGGTAAAGTCAAAAATAAAAATATGGCTCGTATCAATATATGAGACACTAAAGGGACGTTCCATGATAAGTCCACCTAGCTGCCGTTCTATAAAGGAAGATATATCGTTCTCTGTAAAGCTCCCATTAGATATTTCAATATAACTTTTTACTCCAGAAATTAGAGTCGCATAATTGTTAAGAGCTTCTTGAAATTCCTTTGCAGCTTCTCTATTTGCTCTTTCTAAGTTAAGTGTACGAGCAGCTTCCTCTTGTTGTATTATGCGAGATGTTCCCCAATAAACAGCAATTGCTGTTATGAGTGCAAAAAATGCAAAAACGAGATAATATCTCTTTGGAAATTTTACTAACATAAGGGGTGGAGCCCTAAGACTCTAATCTTTAATCTTCTAGGGGAAAAAGATGATTAAAAAGCTAATGTAGTAAAATCAATTAATAAACTTACGTTATTGAGTTTCAATTTCTCGTTGAAAAGCATAAAAAGTGCGTTTTGAAGCTATTTCTTCTGCCTTTTTCTTACTTGTAGCACGAGCTTTTGCAACAACCTTACCATCTATAAAAAGTTTTACCCCAAAATGCTTTACAGTGTCTTGACCAGTATCTTCAAAAGTTTCAAATTTAAATATGCGCTTTTCCTTCTGGCACCATTCTATTAATACACTCTTGTAACTAATGATACGGCCCTCAAGCTTCTCTATATCTACATAGGGCTCTATAACACGCTTAGCTATAAACTTCTCGCAATATTTATAACCTCGATCAAGGTATATAGCGCCTACTAAAGCTTCAAAAAGATTGCCGTGAATATTAACCCCAAAATTATCTAGGGGTATACTTGCTCTCACATATCTCACAAGATTGAGATCTCTGCCTAGCTCATTGAGGTGCTTGCGGCTTACCACCTTAGATCTCATTTTAGTTAAATATCCTTCATTACCACCTTGTACGGCATTAAAGAGATGTGCTGCAATAACAGACCCGAGCATTGCGTCTCCTAAAAACTCTAATCGCTCATAATTAAGAGGATTACCATCTGCTTTTTTAAGACCTAGAGAACGATGGGTAAAAGCTTTCTCATAGTACTTTATCTCTTTCGGTTTAAAGCCTATGATGGCATGCATTCGCATAAAAAAACTCCCGTCCTTTTCAGCACGAGAGTTAAATATTTTTTTAAATGCGCTCATTATAATCTAAGCGTCAAGTTTTTTAAATAATACGCAAGCATTGTGACCTCCAAAACCGAAAGTGTTACTCATTGCTACGTTTACTTCTCTCTTTTGTGCTTTATTAAGCGTTAAATTAAAAGAGGGATCTATATTTTCATCTACTGTAGTATGATTGATTGTAGGAGGAACAAGACTATGTTGCATCGCAAGGATAGCAGCAATAGACTCTATAGCCCCAGCAGCACCCAGAAGGTGTCCAGTCATAGACTTAGTAGAATTAATATTTATTTCTTTTGCATGATCACCAAATACTTTTTTGATAGCCTTAAGCTCTGCTACATCACCTAGTGGAGTAGATGTACCGTGTGTATTAATATGATCTACATCTTCAGGTGTTAGACCTGCGTCACGTAAACAGTTAAGCATTACTCGCTCTACACCTATACCGTCTGGATGAGGTGCTGTCATGTGATAAGCATCACTAGACATACCGCCACCTAGAACCTCAGCATAAATTTTGGCACCACGTGCCTTAGCGTGTTCATACTCTTCTAAGATTAACGCACCACTACCTTCTCCTAATACAAAACCATCTCTGGTTGCGTCAAAGGGTCTTGAAGCCGTTTCAAAATCATCATTTCTAGTTGACAACGCATGCATTGCATTAAAACCACCCATACCAGCCTGCGTTACCGCAGCCTCAGATCCTCCTGTAACAATAATATCACATTGCCCTAAACGTAAATAGTTAAAGGCATCTATCATTGCATTTGCAGAAGAAGCACAAGCAGAAACCGTCGTATAGTTAGGTCCCATAAAGCCATGCTTGATAGAGATATTACCAGGGGCAATATCTGCAATCATCTTAGGTATAAAGAAAGGATTAAATCTAGGGGTGCCATCTCCAGCACCAAAGTTAAGGACTTCATTCTGGAATGTCTCCAGACCACCTATACCGGCTCCCCAAATAACCCCAACCCTAAATTTATCAACAGAGTCAAGATCAATGCCCGCATCACTGATAGCTTCATCTGAAGCTACCAGTGCATACTGAGCAAATCTATCGAGCTTTCGAGCTTCTTTCCTATCAAAGAAGTCGAGAGCGTCAAAGTTTTTAAGTTCACAAGCAAACTTCGTTTTAAACTTTTCTGCATCAAAATAGGTGATGGGCGCGCACCCGCTTTTCCCTGTAGAAAGTCCTTCCCAGTATTCCTGAATATTATTTCCTATCGGGGTAAGTGCACCAAGTCCGGTAACTACTACTCGCTTTAACTCCATAAATAAAGACTTATTTTGCCTCTTCTATATAAGATACTGCTTGACCTACTGTCGCAATATTTTCTGCTTGATCGTCTGGAATTTGGATATCAAATTCTTTTTCAAACTCCATAATGAGTTCCACTGTGTCTAGTGAATCAGCGCCTAGGTCGTTTGTGAAGCTCGCTTCCGTTACAACTTCGTTTTCGTCTACTCCTAATTTGTCTACGATAATCGCTTTTACTCTTGATGCAATGTCTGACATAATTTTCTAATTTAAATTTTTATTTAAGTCGCAAAAATAACAAACTTTACCGTTAAACAAGTTTGCAACTCAAAAATGTGAAGGTAATTTACGGAAATATAAAATAAGTTCCTTTCCATAACCTTCAAATAGTTACTAATATTTCTTTATTTCGCACCCACAACAGCAACAAGAAAAATGAAACGAATTGTGATTTTTGCCTCGGGTAACGGTACAAATGCCCAGCGTATTATAGAGTTTTTCCAGGATCGTACGGATGCACAAGTCGTGCAAGTTCTTAGTAACAACCCTCGTGCCAAAGTACTACAAAGAGCCTCAGCCCTTGATGTTGCTGCGTTTAGTTTTAACAGAAAAGCTTTCTATAAAAGTGATGATGTACTCCATCTTCTTAAAGCTGCACGACCAGATGTCATCATTTTGGCAGGTTTTTTATGGCTATTTCCAGAAAAAATAATTTCGGCGTTTCCAGATAAGGTCATAAATATACATCCAGCATTGCTCCCAGATTTTGGAGGAAAGGGAATGTACGGCATGAATGTGCATGAGGCTGTTTACGCTTTCGCGAAAGCGCAACACGATAAAAATCCTTCTCAAAAAGTATATACAGGCATCACCATACATAAAGTAACGCCAGAATATGACAAAGGAGATTTCTTATTTCAAGCCAAAGTTGAAGTAACCCAAGAAGACACTCCAGAAGCAATTGCCGAAAAAATACACCAACTAGAACACGCTCATTTTCCAGAGGTGATTGCGGAATTTTTGAAATGAAGAATAAAGTAGCCAAGCTTTATGTTTATCAACTTGCATTTAGTTTTATCGCAGTAGTTGTAATCACTAATACGCGTACTTTATTAGTAGATGTGGATACGTATTCTGGGGCAAGGATTGGGTTGATGTCCCTAGTATATGCATTCTTATTTACATTACTAAATGCTTTTCTCAATGCATTTAATTTTTTCTATACCAACGACAAGCGACCTCAGTATGCATTTTTAATACCTGCCGCTCTTTGGATTATTATTTTGCTTTACGTTTTATACCAAAAATCGTTTGCAAATTCTAAATTTTGGAGTCGTAATTTGGATCTTATTATTTGGGTTCTGCCTATTCTCTATAATCTTTCCGCACGATATTTTCTCAAAAAAACCAAAATCGTCTAACTATTTTACTTTTACCCTTGATTTTATATTGGTATCCGAGGACCCAGATAGACGGATTAGTATCTTCAATTTCAAAGCAAATCATCAATTTCGTTTACTTTTGATTCTACACAACGCTTTCGGGATGAATTTCCCGCCTTCGCAGGAATGATATTAAACTATGGCAAAAACAAAAAAATTCTATGTAGTCTGGGAAGGTAAAAAACCTGGAATCTATGAGTCTTGGAAGGAATGCAAGAAGATGATAGATGGTTATGCCGGCGCAAAATACAAGAGTTTTGAAACCTTTGCCAAAGCAAAAAACGCATATAATGGAGACTATAACGACTTTAAAGGCTCCTCAAAAAAGAAAAAAGTACTCACCGCCGAAGAAAAAGCCAAATATGGCTTCCCCAACCTCTACTCTATTGCTGTAGATGCCGCAAGTTCTGGTAATCCAGGCATCATGGAATATCGCGGGGTAGATACTCAAACGGTAAAACAACTCTTCCACCAAGGGCCTTTTAAGCAAGGAACTAACAACATAGGAGAGTTTCTCGCACTCGTGCATGGGCTTGCTTATTTAAAGAAGATAGGTAGTGATCGTCTTATATATAGTGACTCCCGTATAGCAATAGGCTGGGTAAAAAAGAAACATTGCAAGACCAACCTCAAGCAAAGCCCAAAAAATAAAGATGTATTTGAACTGATAGCGCGCGCAGAGCAGTGGCTCAAAACAAACACCTACATCACTACGATTGTGAAGTGGGAAACCAAAGCCTGGGGCGAAATCCCAGCAGATTTTGGGAGGAAATAAGTGTCAGTATGAAAAGAGAAAAAAAGAGAATTTACACAATAGCAATTTCGGCTTTCCTTACAATGCTTGTCATCAAAAACTGGGATGCTATAAAAAGTTTTATTGCTAATTTATTTACGTAGTTGAAATTACATTTTTTCGCGAAAGCGGTCTCCTTAAAATTGAGTTGTCAAACATTCAAAACCGTATATTTGCACAAAAATTATAGATGAGTAAATTGGTTATTGTTGGTTCTTGTGCATTTGATGCAATAGAGACACCTTTTGGAAAAACAGATAAAATTATTGGAGGAGCTTCTCCTTATATAGGACTTGCTGCGGCACAGTTTGATAATGTTGATCCAGCCATTGTTGCCGTTGTAGGTGATGACTTCCCTCAAGAATATCTTGATTTTCTTGCAGAGAGAGGAATTAACACAGACGGAATAGAAGTAGTAAAAGGTGGTAAAACATTTTTCTGGAGTGGTAAGTATCACAATGATATGAACTCTAGAGATACACTAGCTACAGAACTTAATGTACTAGCAGATTTTTCTCCTAAGGTTCCTGCATCACATAAGGAAGCACCTATTGTAATGCTAGGTAACTTACAACCACAAGTACAGCTTAGTGTTATTGAGCAAATGGAAGTAAAGCCTAAGCTTGTAATACTAGACACGATGAATTTCTGGATGGATATCGCACTTGATGAGCTTAAGACTACGCTCAAAAAAGTAGATGTTATCACTATAAATGATGAAGAAGCTCGCCAGTTAAGTGGAGAGTACTCACTTGTAACTGCTGCAAAGAAAATCCACGAGATGGGACCTAAGTATGTAGTTATAAAGAAAGGAGAACATGGAGCTCTTATTTTTGAGGGAGACAATATGTTTTTTGCCCCTGCATTACCACTTGCAGATGTTTTTGATCCTACGGGAGCTGGAGACACCTTTGCTGGAGGATTTGCTGGCTATATAGCTCAAGCAGGAGACACTTCTTTTGAAACTATGAAGACGGCTCTTATTTATGGCTCTTGCCTTGCCTCCTTTACGGTAGAAAAATTTGGAACAGAGCGTTTACAATCTGTGACGCCAGAAGAAATAAAAGAGAGACTGCATCAGTTTAAAAAACTTGTGCAATTTGACATAAACATAAACAACTAAACCCTGCGCTCCATTTTTGGAGCGCTTTTGTTTTTACAAGCTATGAGTGACGCTATCAAGCATGAATGTGGTATTGCAGTTATAAGACTAAAAAAACCACTTGAATTTTACAAAGAGAAATACGGTACTGCTTTTTACGGGGTAAACAAGATGTACTTAATGATGGAAAAGCAGCACAATCGTGGTCAGGATGGTGCAGGTTTTGCTAGTATAAAACTAGATGTCGCTCCAGGACAACGCTACATATCTAGACAGCGATCTACAGCACAACAACCTATACAAGATATTTTTGCAGAAATTAATGGTCGTATAAACGAGCTTATGACTGCAAATCCTGATAAGAAGGATGATGTAGCCTGGCAGAAGAGTAATGTCCCTTACATAGGAGAGTTGTTACTAGGTCACGTACGTTATGGAACCTTCGGAAAAAACAGCGTTGAGAGTGTACACCCATTTTTGCGTCAAAATAACTGGATGCACCGTAACCTTATCGTTGCAGGTAACTTTAATATGACTAATGTAAATCAGCTTTTTGACAAGTTGGTTTCTTTAGGGCAGCATCCAAAAGAGCAGGCAGACACCATTACAGTAATGGAAAAGATAGGCCATTTTCTGGATGATGAAGTTGGAAAACTTTACAAGAAATTAAAAAAGGAAGGATTTAATAAACAACAAGCCTCTCCTCAAATAGCAGAAAGACTTAAAGTAGGCAAAATACTTAGAAGAGCTTCAAAAGATTGGGATGGTGGTTATGCAATGGCTGGACTTTTAGGTCATGGTGATGCTTTTGTTTTGAGAGATCCTGCGGGAATAAGACCTGCATATTATTTTGAAAACGATGAAGTAGCTGTAGTAGCTAGTGAGCGTCCTGTGATACAGACAGCGTTTAACGTGCCTTTTGATGAAGTAAAGGAATTAGATCCAGGGGCTGCAGTAATCATTAAAAAGAATGGCACACTTACCATACAGCAAATCATAGAGCCATTAGAACGTAAGGCATGTTCTTTTGAGCGCATTTACTTCTCTAGAGGTTCTGATGCAGAAATCTATAAGGAGCGCAAGATGCTTGGACGTTTATTAATGCCTCGAGTACTTGAAAGCATTAATCACGACACCAAGAACTCTGTGTTCTCCTTTATTCCTAATACCGCCGAGACCTCTTTTTACGGTCTTGTAGAGGCTGCACAAGACGAACTTAACAAGCAAAAAGGACAAAAGATTCTTGCTGCCAAGGGAAATCTAAATGAAAGCGAACTAACAGAGATTCTCTCACAGCGTTTACGCACAGAAAAGATTGCCATAAAAGATGCTAAGCTTCGTACATTTATTACAGAAGATAGTAGTCGTGACGACCTAGTAGCGCACGTTTATGACGTTACCTACGGTGTTATTAAGCCAGAAGACAAACTCGTAATTATAGACGATAGCATTGTGCGCGGTACAACGCTTAAGAAGAGCATTATCAAAATGATGGCACGCTTAAACCCTGCCAAAATTATTGTTGTGTCCAGTGCTCCTCAAATACGATACCCAGATTGCTATGGTATTGACATGGCGCGACTAGAAGATTTTATAGCTTTTAGAGCCGCGATTGCTTTACTCAAAGAAAATGGCAAAGAAAGTCTTATACAAGAGGTATATGAGAAGTGTAAGGCACAAGTAGATCTAGATGACAAGGAAGTAAAGAATCATGTTAAGGATATATATGCTCCTTTTGAACAGAGAGAAGTTTCTAAAAAGATTGCAGAATTACTTACGGATAGCTCGGTAAAAACAGAAGTAGATATCATCTATCAAACTGTAGAAAACTTGCATAAAGCGTGTCCTGATAATCTTGGAGATTGGTACTTTACAGGAGACTATCCTACAGCTGGAGGTAACCGCGTTGTAAACAAAGCATTCATTAATTATGTAGAAGGAAATAAAGAAAGAGCCTACTAAAAAATATGCATTTGGTCTTAAAGATATCACAATTTAAAAATTATTTGTGTATTTCGTCTAAAATTTATGCCTTTGGTCTAAAACATACTGCTACTGACCAAAACCCTCTTATATTAGCATTGCCATAGCATAAGTAGGTTAAGTTCATGGTAGATTTGGGGCAAAAAAAGGTGGATCTTTCCACCTTTTTTTATGCCCAATTTTTAAAGTTTTAAGACCTCAACATTAAACTTCAAATACAATCTTTAAAGTAATTCAGTTTTGATTGAAAAATCATCCTTTCTAGACTACTAAATATATCTAATTGGTAATGAGCTATAATTACCAAATATAGTATTCAAAACCACCTTTAGAATCAAACCACATCAGTCTATATTTTTATTTTAAACGTCCGATTTTATGTAAGTAAAAAAGTTGAGATAGAATTTACGCAAGAAATTAGAGAAAGAATTTACCTACATTTTCTTGTATAAAAAAAGCCCACAATAAAAGTGGGCTTTAAGAATTAATATAAGAGTTATTTCTTATTTGTTCTGCGCATATAATGCAGACACTTTTTCCCAGTTAATCACATTAAAAAATGCGTTTACATAATCTGGACGTCTGTTTTGATAGTTTAGGTAGTATGCATGCTCCCATACATCAAGTCCTAAGATAGGAAAACCTCCACACCCTACTTTAGGCATTAGTGGGTTATCTTGATTAGGAGTTGAGCATACCTCAACTTTTCCACCTTCGTGTACACAAAGCCAAGCCCATCCTGAACCAAACTGTCCTCCAGCTGCAGATGAAAATTTATCTTTAAAAGACTCAAAGTTTCCGTAAGCAGCGTTTATTGCCTCGGCAAGTTCTCCCGTAGGTTCTCCTCCACCATCTGGTGACATTACTTCCCAAAAAAGTCTGTGGTTGTAAAAACCTCCACCGTTGTTACGCACAGCAGTGTTAGACATATCTAGGTTGATAAGTATATTTTCTATTGTTTTTCCGTTAAGGTCAGTTCCTTCGATAGCAGCATTAAGCTTTGAAGTATAACCCGCATGATGCTTCCCGTGGTGTATCTCCATTGTTTTAGCATCAATATTAGGCTCTAGTGCATCTTTAGCGTATGGTAATTCTGGTAACGTAAATGACATTTCTTTTTCGTTTTTGGTTAAACTTCTTTTCAAATTTTAACAAAGTTACATAAAGTAAGCTACTCTTTATGTTATAGATTTCTTATAAAAGTTAGCTTTTGCTTTCGCGAAAGCAAAAAAACATCTCTTTCAACTGTGAAACAGTTACAAGGTAATAAACTTACCACCTCTGCTATATTTTCTATTAGTCTCTTAGTGCGAATTAAATATTACTAAGATAATGACAATACTATCCCTTTTAAGTCGCTTTTGCTATCTTAGTACTATGACCGAAACTAATACGTTTATCGTACTTAATGCTTCTGCGGGATCTGGAAAAACATACAGCCTCGTAAAGCAATATATCACAACGCTTCTCAAGAGTAATGATGCCAATAAGTTTAGACATCTTCTTGCTATTACTTTTACAAATAAGGCGGTAGCAGAAATGAAAAATCGTGTGCTAGACACGCTCAAAAACTTAGGTCATTATGAGCCTGGCACTAAAAAACCAGACATGCTAGACGACTTAGTTTCATCTAGTGCATTGCCTGAGGAGGTAGTCATAAAAAAGGCTAAAGAAATACTCAATCGCATACTACATAACTATGCTGCCTTTGACATTGTAACGATAGATACTCTTACCCATAGAATCATACGCACTTTTGCAAAAGACCTAAATATCTCTGGCAGTTTTGAGGTTTCATTAGATCAAAAAACACTCAATGCCCAAGCAGTAGATGCCCTTATTGCAAAGGTGGGCATAGATGATGAGATTACTAAAGTCCTAATAAATTTTGCTTTAGAAAAAGCAGATGATGATAAGAGCTGGGACATTGCCCGTGATTTGCTAGAAATAGCAAACTTACTGCATAATGAAAACGACCTCAAAGCGCTGGAGCTAATTAAAGATAAGTCTCTTGCAGATTTTGACACATTAACCAGCTATTTACATAATCAAATTAAGTCACTTGTATCAGCACAAAAACAGCTAGGAGAAGATCTCATAGCATTGATTCATGAACTCGGGTTAGATCAAAAAAGTTTTGCGAGCGGATATTTTTATAAATTCATGCTCCAAGTTGCAAATGGTGTACAAGGACTTGCGTATACAGGATCGGCATATAAAGATAATATTACGTCTTACACCTTTTATACAAAGACTCAAAAAGACCATATCAAAGCTACTATTGATGGGCATAGAGATCATTTTATAGCAACGTTTTTGAAGCTTAGGGAACTTGCTTCTAAGCAAAGTATGTTACAATCTTTTAGATCTAAGATTATACCGCTCTCTGTATTACATTTAATTAAGAAAGAGCTAGAACTTATAAAGGAAGATGAAAATGTGTTACTCATCTCAGATTTTAATGCACTTATTGCTCAGTCGCTTAAAGATCAACCAGCCGCTTTTTTATATGAAAGACTTGGCGAGCGGTATACAAACTACTTTATAGACGAGTTTCAAGATACTTCGGTAATGCAATGGGACAATTTAATACCGCTTATAGATAACACCATAAGTAGCCAGGCAGAAGATACTGTTGCAAATTCATTATTACTCGTAGGAGATCCTAAACAAGCAATCTATAGATGGAGAGGAGGAGAAGCAGAGCAATTTATAGCGTTGAGTAATCAAACAAACCCCTTTTCTACTCCAGCAACCATAGACCGTCTAGAGACTAACTATAGAAGTAGCGCCGAAATTATAAACTTTAATAATCAGTTTTTTACACATCTCGCAACTCACTTTGATAACGAACTATATCGAGAAATTTATTATAAAGACAACTCACAACAAACTAATAGTAACACAAAGGGCTTTGTATCTCTTGAGTTTTTAGAATATGAAAATAAAGAAGAAGCGAATGAGATATATCCTGCGCGCATTATTGAAATTATAAATGAAGCTACTAGCCAAGGCTACTTGCATAGTGACATTTGTATACTTACGAGAAATAATATAGATGGCTCATTAATAGCAACTGCCCTTCAAGAGGCAAATGTAGAAGTAGTGTCTTCTGAGAGCTTGCTTATCTCAAACTCTAGCACAGTACAGTTTATTCATGCATTTGCAACAATGCTCTCCTACCCTAGTCAAATAGAAAATAGACTGCCTGTACTCTACTTCCTGTCAACTTATTATAATGTAGAAGACACACACACATTTTATAGTACCAATACCTCGTGCACATTTTTAGAGTTTATTGAGCATTTACAGCAATTTGATGTTTTTGTGCACATTGACTATATGCAAACGTTGCCGCTTTATGAATATCTAGAGTCAATAATTAGATCCTTTAATCTCACTGCAATTTCTGATGCTTACGTAGTGGCTTATCTTGATCTTGCTTATAGTTACTCACAGAGTAAAAGTGGTGGCATTCTTGGATTTATAGACTATTGGGAAGAAAAAAAGGAGAAGTCTAGTATTGTTGCTCCAGAGCAAGATAGCGCTGTACAGACCATGACCATTCATAAATCTAAAGGATTAGAGTTTCCTATTGTCATCTACCCTTATGCAAGTTCAGATTTATATAGAGTGCGAGGAGAACATCAATGGTATCCTATAGACGAACCAGCATTTGGAGGATTTAAAACGTTGATGGTTCCCCATAATAGTGGTCTTAAAGATTTTGGGGAAGCTGGCACATCGCTATATGAGACGAGAAATAATGAACAGCAATTTGACACCATTAATGTATTGTACGTAGCACTCACAAGAGCCGCCCAACGATTATATGTGTTGTCACGCTTTCGCGAAAGCAAAGAAAAAATAAATACCTACAGCGATTTGTTTATAGATTATCTTAAAACGAATAATCTATGGAATGAAGATCAACGCACCTATACTTTTGGACGCGAGACACCTGCAAAAAAAGAAGACAACAAGGCAGATTATACCTCATTTGTTCCTTCAATTATCTCTACCTCAAAAGAAGAATTAGGTATTCAGATCATCACTCAAGCCACCTTTTTATGGGATGAGCAAAAACAAAATGCTATTACCTATGGAAACCTCATTCATGAGCTAATGGCTCAGATTAATAGTTATACAGACGTCCAGCATGTACTAGAAGATGCCGTAAAGCAAGGTATTATCCCAGAGGAAGGATATGAAACCATTAATAATCTTCTTCACAACATTACGAGCAATCACCAACTAACCGATTATTATCAAGATCAAAATACGGTTTACAACGAGCGAATGATTTTATCTAGTGACGGCTCATTTTACATACCTGATAGAGTTGTTGTATTGTCTAATGGTGATACCACCATTATAGATTATAAAACCGGAATGCATAATCCATCACACAGTAAACAAATCACTATGTATGGAGCACTTTATGAAGAAATGGGCTTTAAAGTAGCTAATAAATTTCTAGTATATATAGACGCCACTGTAGATGTGATATCTGTTTAATACCTTTGTAAAAAATCAAACACATGTACGGTAATATTCAACAATATTTACAAAAAGAACTTGCTGAAATTAAAGAGGCAGGACTATATAAGAAAGAACGCATCATTACATCTGCACAAGATGCTGTGATTACTATTTCTACAGGAGAAAAGGTGATTAACTTTTGTGCAAATAATTACTTAGGGCTTTCTTCACATCCAGAGGTAATACAAGCAGCCAAAGACACTATGGATACGCATGGTTTTGGTATGAGTTCTGTGCGCTTTATTTGCGGTACTCAAGATATTCACAAAGAACTAGAACATCGTATTGCTAAGTTTTATGGTACAGAAGATACCATTTTATACGCTGCAGCATTTGATGCAAATGGTGGAGTTTTTGAGCCACTACTAGGAGCAGAAGATGCTATAATCTCTGACTCGCTTAATCACGCGTCTATTATAGATGGCGTTAGATTGTGTAAAGCCGCAAGATATCGCTATGCAAATAATGATATGGCAGATCTAGAAGAGCAACTTAAAAAAGCAAATGAAAATGGCGCTCGTCATAAAATCATTGTAACAGATGGTGTATTCTCTATGGACGGACTTGTAGCCCCATTAGATAAAATTTGTGATCTAGCTGATAAGTATGATGCACTAGTAATGATAGATGAATGTCACGCCACTGGATTTATAGGTGATCGTGGCATAGGTACTCTTGAAGAAAAAGGTGTGTTAGGGAGAGTAGATATTATCACTGGAACATTAGGAAAAGCACTAGGAGGTGCAATGGGTGGATATACTACAGCAAAGAAAGAAGTTATAGAGATACTGCGCCAGCGTAGTCGTCCTTATTTATTTTCAAACTCCCTTGCCCCGGCAATTGTAGGTGCTTCTATCAAGGTCTTTGACATGCTAGAAAAAGACACCTCGCTTAGAGATAAGCTTGCCCACAATACTGCATATTTCAAAAAAGGGATGAAAGACGCTGGATTTGATATTATAGATGGAGAATCGGCTATTGTACCTGTTATGCTTTATGACGCGCAGCTTTCTCAAAATATGGCTGATGCATTATTAGAAGAAGGAATTTATGTAATAGGGTTCTTCTTCCCAGTTGTTCCTAAGGGAAAAGCTAGGATCAGAGTGCAATTAAGCGCTGCTCATACCATAGAACATTTAGATACGGCTATCAATGCATTTATTAAGGTTGGAAAAGCATTAAAAGTTGTTTAATGTTACCTCAACCCTTGTAAATAAGGGGTATTAGGAAAATTTTAGTACATTTACCTTTGTTGATTAATTTTAACAACTTACTTTTGACATCAATTAACACTTAAATTTAAGACTAAACAATGAAACATCTTAGCAGATTTTTAGTTGCAGCACTTATGATTCTTGCTATAGGATCATCAGTAAATGCACAAGACGCAAACAACCCTTGGGCTTTCTCTATCGGAGCTAACGCTATCGATACGTATCCAGTAGGAGACGCATTTGATGGAGTTCCTGGCGCAGGAGAAACAAGAGGGAATCTTTTTGAAGAATTTTATAATGTAGAAGATCACTGGAGCATTATTCCATCTGTTTCTTACATTAATGTATCTCGTTACTTAGGAGATGGATTCGTATTTGGCGTTTCTGGTTCTATTAACAGAATTGAAAAATTAGGTGATGCAAGACCTAGAAATGAACTACAGTATTACGGTGCTGATGGAGATTTCTCTTATAGTTTAAGAGATCTTATCAACGGTGAAGGTGGATGGTTTGATCCTAGCATTTCTGTAGGTGCTGGTTATACTTGGGTAGAAAGTACTCTTGATGGTGATCTTGATGGTTTCGGTACAGCAAATGCTGCTGCTGGTGTAAAAATATGGTTAGGAGAAAACATCAACGTTGGTGTTCAATCTAAATATAAGCATGCTTTTGAAGATGACGGTATTAAGCACTTCCAACACGTTGCTGCTATAGGTATTGTTTTCGGAGGAAAAGATACTGATGGTGATGGTATATATGACAAAGATGACGCTTGTCCAGAAGTAGCAGGTTTACCTGAATTTAACGGTTGTCCTGATTCTGACGGTGATGGTATCGAAGATTCTAAAGATGCTTGTCCTACTGTTGCTGGTTTAGCTGAGTTTGATGGTTGTCCTGATACTGACGGAGACGGAATCCCTGATCCTAAGG
Source organism: Dokdonia sp. Asnod3-C12 (assembly GCF_045063975.1). NCBI lineage: Bacteria > Pseudomonadati > Bacteroidota > Flavobacteriia > Flavobacteriales > Flavobacteriaceae > Dokdonia > Dokdonia sp. Asnod3-C12. The sequence goes on along the minus strand of NZ_JBEFNY010000003.1, from coordinate 1,589,000 downwards.
ATGCTTGTCCTACTGTTGCTGGAATCGCTGCTTTAGGTGGTTGTCCTGATGCTGATGGAGACGGAATCAAAGATGCTGATGATGCTTGTCCTAATGAAGCTGGACCACGTTCAAACAACGGATGTCCTTTTGAAGATAAAGATGGTGACGGTGTACTTGACAAAGATGACGAATGTCCAGATGTTGCAGGAACTGTAGCAAATAACGGATGTCCTGAAGTATCTGTTGAAGTTCTTAACGAGCTAAACGTAGAAACTAAAAAAGTTCTTTTTGATTACAACAAAGCATCTATCAGATCTGAATCTTATGCAACTCTTGATAAAGTAGCATCAGTAATGATGGAATACCCAACAACTCGTTTCCTTATCGAAGGTCACACTGATGATAGAGGACGTGATGCTTATAACCTAAACCTTTCTGATCAGAGAGCAGCTTCAGTAAGAAGCTACTTAACAGGAAAAGGAATTCCAGCGTCTCGTTTAGAGTCTAAAGGATTTGGTGAAGCTAGACCAGTTGCTTCAAATAAAACTGCTGCAGGACGTCAAGAAAACAGACGTGTTGAGCTTTCTATTCTTGAGCAATAGAAAATAAGATTTTTATAATCTTAAAAATGCCTCGCAATTGCGAGGCATTTTTTATTTTAGACTATGCAAACTTTTATTGACGTAGTACTTGATAAAGAACAAGGTTCTGAAAACGAGAATATCATTTATATCCTTCCTAGCCGTCGTGCAGGAAATACACTTACAAAAAAAATAGCTTCACGAGCAATCACCACTTCGTTTGCTCCTAAGGTTTTTTCAATAGAAGAATTTATTAGTCATGTTACCGGTTTAAAATCTGCAAGTAATATTGACTTAATATTTATCCTATTTGAGAGTTATAAAGAAGTCGTAGCCAAGGAAAAGCTTGCCGATTTCCAGACGTTCTGTGGATGGGCTCAATCCATTTTGAGTGACTTCAACGAGATAGACAGATTTCTCTTAAATCAGTCAGAAGTATTTAATCATCTAAAGGATATTAAAGAACTCTCAGATCACTGGTCTTCCTCAAAGAATGAATTAGTACTCAACTATATTGATTTTTGGAATAGCTTATTTGACATCTATACGGTCTTTTGTTCAAAATCACTGGATAAAGGTGCAGTACATCAAGGTTATGTCTACAGACAAGCTGTAGAGACTATAGAACACTATATACATTCGTCATCTAATGTTAGACATGTGTTTATAGGATTCAACGCTTTAAATACTGCTGAACAACAACTCATTCAAGCTTTGCTTTCAGAAGGCAACGCAGAAATATACTGGGATACCGAAAAATCTTTTTTGAATAATCCTTTTCACGAGACTAACTCGTTTGTAAAAAACTATAAGTCTAAGTGGTCTTACTATAGCTCAAATCCTTTTAACTGGACCTTTGATAATTATAGTGCTCAAAAAAATATCGCTACATACGCATGCTCTCAAGATATTTTACAGGCTAAAACATTAGGAACAATCCTTTCTAAAATATCAAGTCAAGAGTTATCTAACACTGCTATTGTATTAGGAGAGGAATCTCTTCTATTACCAGTTCTTAATGCCTTACCTCGCTCTATACAAAAGGTGAATATTACTATGGGGTTACCATTGAGTAAGACACCCACAGCCTCCTTTTTTGACCAGCTCATTACCTTAAAAAAGAACCCTCATAAAAACGGTTATTATTTTAAAGATGTTTTAAATATTCTTCGCAATCCATTATCTGCTGAACTACTAGGGTCACAGACAGAGCATTTAGAACAAGAGATTATTACTAATAATCTTATATTTATTAGTGTTCTACAACTTGCTCAACTTAGTAGTGATAGCGCAGATCCTGTTTTTAATTTGCTATTTAAAACTTGGAATGAACACCCTAAAGATGCAGTGGCAAACTGTATACATATCATAGAAGCACTGAGAGCATTATTTGATACTGGTAACAACACACTACAACTAGAATACATTTATGGATTTTACGTAGCATTTAATAAGCTCAAGCAGCTTATGGATGCACAAGATCACATTAAAGATATACCAACGTTCATTCATTTTTATAGAGAAATATTATCATCAGAAACTATAGATTTGCGGGGTGATCCTGAGCAAGGTCTTCAGATTATGGGTGTATTAGAGTCTAGAGTACTAGATTATAAACATGTCATTATAACTTCTGTAAATGAGGGAATATTACCGTCTGGCAAAAGTCAGAATTCATATATCCCGTATGACTTAAAAAAGCTCTATAATTTACCCACCTACTCAGAGAAGGATGCGGTTTATGCATATCACTTCTATCATTTATTACACAGGGCTAACACTGTAGATTTATTATATACCACACATAGTACTGGTTTAGGAAGCAGCGAGAAGAGCAGGTTTATAAGACAAATAGAAGAGGAAGGTATACACAGTATAAAAAAACACGTCGTTACTCCATCTACAATAAAGATTGAAGAGCGATTACCTCATATTCCTAAGGACACAACAATTATTGATTCTCTTAAGAACTTATTTAAAAAAGGTATTTCGCCCTCTGCTCTCACGACTTACTTGAGAGATCCTATCGTGTTTTATGAGCGATATGTTCTCGGTATCAATTCAAGTAATGAAGTAGAAGAAACTGTGGCGGCAAATACCATGGGTACTATAGTTCATAATACACTAGAAGAATTATATAAACCACACGTAGGACAACAATTAACTGTTACTATCATTGAAGAATTACTTACAATGATAGAAGTTGAAGTTCGCAACCAGTTTAAACTTGTATATGGACTTAATCATATCAGTGAGGGCAAAAATAAGATTGTCTATGCAATAGTTACCCGTTATGTAGAGAATTACCTCAAAAGAGAAAAAGGACTCCTTAAAAAGGGTGATACCGTAACGATTATGTCTGTAGAAGATGATCTAAGAAACATACAGCTTACAGAAGATATATTTTTGAGAGGAAAAGTAGACTTAGTAGAACAACGCAATAACAATATCAACATCGTAGATTATAAAACCGGAAAAGTAGCGCAGAAGGATTTGAACCTCTCTGCATTTGATGATTTACTATTACCAGAAGGGAAGTTTGAAAAAGCTTTTCAGGTCTTGATGTATGCTTATATGCTTAACAAGAAAAAACCGCTTGATTTCCCAGTAAGCGTTGGTATCATATCTTTCAAAAATTTACAATCGGGGTATCTTCCATTTAGATATAATAAAAATGAGCAGGTCACAGAAGATACACTTTTGGAGTTTGAAGGAGTTTTAAAATCACTGATAGCAGAGATACTCAATCCAGAAATTCCTTTTACACAAAGGGAGATCTAAGGGTTGTTGTGCTTTCGCGAAAGCGTAAAAACCAACAATATCGCAAATAAAAAAGGCATTTACAGAAACCCTGTAAATGCCTTTATACCTTGGTGGAGAATACCAGATTCGAACTGGTCGCCTCTTGCCTGCCAGGCACACGATAACCATCTCAATTAGTTTCAAAACATAACATAATTTACTGAATATCAGTATTTTAATTAATTTTGTGCACAATTGATATCTTTTAATATCAGATATATGCGTGCAAATTGCGTGCAAATTTTTATTACCTTTAGTTTGTAATGAATACAAACATAAAAATATCATTGGATACGAGGAGGCAGAAAAAAGATTCCTCCTACCCAATTATTTTAAGATTGACTCACTTTCGAAAAACAACCTCAATAAGCTTGGGTCATTCCGTCCAGAAAGAGTTTTGGGATGATAAAAATGAGAAAATCAAGCGTGCATTCAAGGGGACAAATTCAGTTAGTAAATTAAATAATCAGTTTTTAAAAGAAAAGGCTCGGGCAGTAGACATCATCGACGCTTTGAATGAAAAAGAAGAACTTGATCATTTATCAATTGTTCAACTCAAAAGCAAGATTGTAAAAATTACGTCTTATGAGTCTTTTTTCGTATACGGAAAAATGCTCGTGGACGAAATGAAAGCAGCAGACCGTTTTGGAAATGCCAACACCTATTATGCTGTTATAAAGGTGCTTGAAAAATTTACTAATGGCAACGATCTCAAATTCAACGAGATCAATTATGACTTTTTAAACAAATTTGAAAGATGGCATTATTCAAGAGGAAATTCAGTGAATAGTCTTTCAACATATATGAGAACAATAAAAGCCATTATAAATGTAGCAATCAGATCTGATGTCCTATCTAAAGATGCTTATCCTTTCACAAACTATAAAATTAGAACAGCTCCAACCGAAAAAAGAGCTCTTGATATCAATAGTTTAAAATCCATAATGCTCCTGGATCTTGAGGAATCTGACAATCTCTTTCATTACCGCAATTATTTTTTAGCCTCATATATGCTCTATGGTATTTCGTATATGGATCTGGCATTCTTAAAAACTGAAAATATTATTGATAATCGCATTAAATTTCAAAGAAAAAAAACAGCTAAGCCTTATGATATAGGTATAACTGAACAATTAGGGAAAATACTTTCATTCTATTTAAAAGATAAGAGTAGCACGGATTTTATTTTTCCAATCATAAAAAGAGATACATTCGAACTTCAGTATAAAGATGTGTTGTGGGCTCGAAAGAGATATAATAAAGGTTTGAAGCAAATTGCAATAAAATGCAAAATTAATCAACGCCTATCCTCATACGTATCTCGTCATAGTTTTGCAACTCAAGCAATGCTACAGGACGTACCATTACAAGCTATATCAGCGATGCTAGGACACAATCGGTTATCAACTACTCAAATTTATCTAAAAACCTTACCCAATGAAATATTAGACAATTACAACAGAAATCTAGTTGATATACAACTTTAAGAAAAAAGGAAGTTTTACTATTGAATTTTATGATTCTCCTTTAATCAAATTGATAGCCCCCAAATCTACCAAAACTTACCTGCGCGTGGTTCCTGTGCTGTTTTTATAGTGTTCGGGTTGATAAGCGTGAAGTAAAAACAGCATAGGGCGCACTTATGGGTGTTCAATGAAACAGCAATAGGTAGCCTATTAAAAATGCCATTGAAAGAAAAAGAAGTAGCGTCAAAACAATCAACCAGTTAGGATATAGTTTTGCCGACTTTATTCTATTATGCATATTCTCTAATTGAGTTTGTTGCTCATTTGATCTTTCGATTACAATTTTCAAATGTTCACTTAATAATTTCTCGATGGCAGAGCTATCTGCCTTGACACGAACATCCTTCAGGTTTTCAGAAACTTTCTCAAGCCTGTCTATTTGTTCCTTAAAGGTTTCTAGTTCCTCAACAAGTAATTGTGATATGGTTTCCAGTCGTGTCATATTCCCATTCCTATTTGAATTGATTTTTTGATTGCTTTTGTGATCAGCTTCTTCCCTATTGCCGTAATAAGATTTGTTGACAGTGGAAGTGAAACTCCTTTAAGTAGAATACTATTAGTACTTTTATTGATTACATTTTTATAAGTATTACTGTCTATAGCCGAAAGCAATTTACCTCCTGACATCGAGCGATGAACTTCACTCGCTTTAAAGCTTTGACCTTTATATTCAAAACGAAATCCTTGTAACTGTTTTGATTTGTTGATGCTAGGAATCACTTTGACCTTTAGTTTGTTCATTGCTTTGATATACTGATCCAAGTTTTTAGGCTTTACCTTTTCTAAAGTATCGTTATGGATATTTCGAATCTGCTGTCGAATCTTTTTTGATTCCAAAGCTTTGGTCATTTGCACCTCTTTTACTGTGGTCAGCCCGAGTTTCTTTGCAGTCCGTTCTGCAGCGAGCTGGCTTCTTTTGCCTATAAAGCTATCGTTGTACGCCTTTCCATTAAGGTCAATCCTATTAACATAGAGGTGGATATGTTTGTGTGCCTTGTCCAAATGAACAAATGCAATGGCCTGCCGATCTCCAAGTTTCATCTGCTTCATAAAATTAGCTGTGATTTCCTTGAGAGAATGCCTGTCCAATTTTTGGCCATCTTCTATTGTGGGGCTGATTATAAAACTGAGCGTGTTGCGCTTACAATTGCAATTGAGGGCTTGAACACTTTTGAACTCCGCAGTGACTTCTGTAGGATCTTCTGAGGTGAGCAGATGTGAGTATATCGTCTCCGCACCTTTTTCTTTATCCTTGCCGTAAGCAATGGAAGCCCTAGTGCTCGATATGGAGGTTGCCTTTGCAATCATCCCGTAATCTTTTTAAGGTGAAGTCTAATTTCATTGGCCAGGTTCACTACTTCGTCAGAGAGCTTTGGATTATTCTTTTTGTACATATTCCCAATTCGCTTAAAGTTGTTATGATATTGCACCATCATCTTATAGATGGATATATGCTCTTCGCTCATACGCTCGGTGAGTTGCTTTTCCATCAGGGTATCTCTACAAAAAGCGCTCAAAGTGGTTCCCGCCTGCTTCGCTTTTACTGCAAGCAATCGCTTCTCGTAGACGGTACATCTAAATTTTATAACGGCTCTTTTCATTCCTTAAAAACTTTGCGACCTTCGGGAGCAAAGCAAGATTTGTGGCCACAGGCACACATCTTGCTTTGCTTCGCGCTGTGTCATTTTACCCTGTTCACGATCCAATCATTGAGGTCATGATAATCAGTGTATAAATCAGATCTGTCTATTGTATTTGTATGCCTGTTCAATAATTTTGAGGTTGCCTTTCTGCCAGCTTCATCCCTGTCTAGATAGAGTGCTACATTTTCAAATTCCCTTATGATCGGAAATGCTTTCTCCAAAAAGGAAATGGAATTAAGAACCAATATTGACGCCTCCTTTAAATAGTTCAGTTCCTCTTTGACCAGTGAAAGCAGGTCGAACATTCCCTCAACCACGGCCAGATTTTTACTTCCTTTTTTCAAGATTAGGGTTATATCCTTTGGGGACGAACCGTTCTTACAGTATGCATTTCTCAGCTCCCATCCCTCTGACCGGTTTTTCAGACCGATGGAATAATAGGATCGGCCAGACCATACATAATGAACCTCTCTGCAATATCTTTTTGCGATATTTATTGGGATTTTCCGCTCACTCAAATACGTTATCAAATTTGAATTTTCAATCTCTTTGACCTCTGTAATTTTTAGCTTTCGCGAAAGCGTACTACTCAACTTTAGAATGGGCGCTGTTGTTTGAAAATCTAAGTGTTTCAAAAAATAAAGTGCAGTTCCTACTGAACACTCTTTAATCTTACAAACCAAATCGATACAATTCCCGCCAATGCCTTCTCCGTGATCGTACCACCTGTTGAGCGAAAGAGAAACTTTGAAGGATGCTTCTGTTTCTGACCGAAATGGACTCAGGTACCAGGCTTCCCTTTCCGACTGGCGTTTTGGAAAGTGTCCTAGAACAGCCAACATCTCTACAATAGAGATATCGCGGGCTTCCTTACAGGATAGTTTTATAGTTTTCATCTGTGAATAGTTTAAAATTGCTAAAACATCTTACCATCTTACCCAGCCTTTTGTTTACAGGGGTTGATGGTTCTTAGGACTGTTTTTTCATCTTACCCATCTTACCACAGTTGTGTGGTAGGTTAGGTAGGTTTGTGGTAAGATGGTTATTGAACATCCTACCACAAATGGTGTTACTGTTTATAGGACTTTAGAAAATTTGTGGTAGCATGGTAAGAGGATTTGCTCTTTTTTCTTTCATCAGCCTATATCATAGGGCGAGTCCTTAAAGTTCCGTTTGGCCAGATAGCCATAGATTCTTCGCTTGGGATGTTTGACCCTCTGGTATCCAAACCCCGAAAGCGCACGGCCCAAGTTGACCTGGCTGATCCTAATGTTGAGACAGTTCAAACTCACCATAATATCCGTGGCGGTTACAAAATCCTTCTCTTGATCTGACTTCAAATAGTATTTGGCGATGAGTTCCTGTTCGGTGGTCATTTTAGTATACCGCTGGTTGCGCTCTTCGTTCTCATTTACATCTTGGACGGTAAGTTCTGGGTTGAAACTTTTGTCGCTATACGCTAGATGGTACGCTTGTGTCCAAACGTTTTTGATATCTAGGTCCTTTTTATAGTCAAAGTTGATGGGTTGCATCAGCTCAAAACAGAGCCATCTCACGGAACCCGTTTCGTCATTGAGAAAAGAGGACATATTGGTCGATCCCATAAACGAGCAGATTCTGGGCAGGATGGTGTTCTTTCTGTCATATGGTAATCTTTCGTTGATAAACGTTTTTGAGAAAAAGGCCTTTAGCGCATTCACATCGTTCTTTGAGAGTACCGCAAGCTCATCAAGGTTATAGAGAAAATTCCGGCACAACTGGATACGTGCATCCTTATCGCTATTGATATCCTCGGCCATATACTCTGACAGCTCTGGCGGGCACAGGAAACGGCACCAAGTAGATTTACCGGAACTCTGCCCGCTATGGCTTATGATAAGTGCCTGCTTATTAAAGTAACCGGGTTCCAGGGCACACTTTATGGCACGCACCAACCATTTCTTAAAATGATAAACAAACGCTTTATTGTCATACACCGGCACGTAGGATGCTAGTTTACCGATGTGGTCAAACCCATCCCAGGCACTTAGGGATTCAAAGTACTCTCTAATCGGATTATATTTAGGGATGAGTTCAGACTTGATGAGGATTTCCAGCTTTGAGGTGCTGATGTCGATCCCAGCTTTGGTGAGCTCGATAATAAGTGAATTGAGATTGATATACTGCCATTGTTTCTTTCCTCGCATCGAAATCTGGAAATCGTGGGAAATCTCATTATAGTAGATGTCATATTTTTCCAGAAGGTACTCTATGGTATAATCATAGATGGTCTTTTTCTTAGGGTCTGTAACTGTGTAGAGCTGTGAATGGATCGCTTTCATAACCTTTGCAATTAGCCGTCCGTATGATGAAGTTTCTGCTCATTGCGCAGTAACCATCTGTCTATCTTTCTACGTTCGAAGTAGATCATTTTCCCGTTGGGTTTGGAGTGTGGGATCTTGCCCGAGGCGGTCAGTTTGTAGAGGTAGCTTCTGGATATTCCGGTATAATCACAGGTTTCCTCAAGGGTAAGTACTTCCTTGCTTCCTATCAATAATTTTTCGAGACGGTCCAGCCGTTCGAGTATCAAAAAATTGTCCATTTGATTTGTTTTTTAGATTACAAAATGGACAAAAGCGCTTTTGTCTTTCCCTTAGTGGGAAGTGTGCAGTAAAGGTAAAAGAACGGACCTATGGAGCAGTAAAAAAAGGCAATAGTTATTCACAGATAACTTCAAATCAGTTAGTTGTATCAAAGAGTAATAAAATCATTCAAAATTAATGAGTGAAAATTTCAATTAATTTTATTTGGGATGATTTGATAGAATTTGAAAATGTGGTAGAAATATTACTAACAGGAGAAAATTGGGTTATCAACACTTCAAAAAGCTTAAAAGGGGAAAAATCAGGGATAATTAACGCAGGTTTTAGTATGATTTTTTTTAGCGAACGCTATCTCAAAGTTCCTTCTAGGTTAAATATGCTATAGTCTCTAGTCAGCCATTTCTATTTTCACCATCCTTTTAACTTTGAGATTGTGTTCAAGATTTTGTGAGTGAAGCTCTTTTCTTGGAATGGAGCTTTTTCTGCGGAATGAAAGGGGAAGGGCTGGAGCGGAATCAATCACATAATAGAAAGCCCCCTAAAATTAAGAGGCTTGAAATACTATTTTAAAAGAAAGACATTAATCCCACTTCATTTTCTGCAATCTAACGGCATTGAGAATAGCGAGCAATGCTACACCTACATCAGCAAAGACTGCTTCCCACATTGTGGCAAGACCACCAGCGCCTAATATTAAAACAATAACTTTTACGCCAAAGGCAAGTATGATATTTTGCCAAACAACACGTCGTGTTGAACGGCCTATCTTTATCGCTCTGGATATTTTACTGGGTTGATCTGTTTGTATAATAACGTCTGCGGTTTCAACCGCCACATCGCTACCAAGACCACCCATCGCAATCCCTACATCACTGGCAGCAAGTACAGGTGCATCATTAATACCATCACCTATAAAAGCCACTTTAGTATCTGGTTGCTGTTTTAATTTTTCCACCTCATTGAGTTTGTCTTCTGGTAGCATTCCACCTTTTGCCCAGTCGATGCCTAATTCTTTTGCTACTTCTTGAGTAATAGAATCCTTATCTCCAGACAACATTATAATCTTATCGATTCCTGCTGATCTTATTTCTTTGATCGCTTGATGTGCATCGTCTTTCAATTCATCGGCGATTGTTACATAACCTGCAAATGCGCCATCAATGCCTACCATCACCATAGACTCAACAATGTTGTCGGTTTCTGCTGGAACTTCTATCTGGTTTGCTGTCATTAATGCCTTGTTCCCAACTAAGACTGTTTTTCCATTTACGCTACCTTTCAAACCTTTACCTGCAATTTCAGAAACGTCTGTAGCATTATAATCTGCTCCTTCAGCTTTATATTCCATAATGGCTATTGCAATTGGGTGCGTGGATTGCTCTTCCATTGCCATTAGGTATTTCATAAATTCTGCTTTCGCGAAAGCGGAAGCAGTAACAATTTCCTTAATCTTAAATACTGCTTTAGTTACTGTACCTGTTTTATCCATCACTACGGTATTAACCTGTGTCATTGCATCCAAAAATGATGCGCCCTTGAATAAAATTCCATTGCGTGATGCAGCTCCCAAACCACCGAAATAACCTAGCGGTATCGAGATCACCAAAGCACAAGGACAAGAAATTACAAGGAATATCAATGCACGATACAACCAATCTCTAAACACGTAATCATCAATGAAGAAGTAAGGCAAAAAAGTAAGGCCAATAGCGAGAAATACTACAATTGGCGTATAGATGCGCGCAAACTTCCTAATAAATAATTCGGTTTTTGATTTTCTTGCTGTGGCGTTTTGCACCATATCGAGAATTCGGGCAATGGAACTGTCCTTAAATTCTCTGGTGGTTTCAACCTCGATAACACCGTCGAGATTAATGCTTCCAGCAAAAACAGTATCGTTTTTTGCAATAGTATCAGGTTTGCTTTCGCCTGTGAGCGCTGCGGTATTGAACGAGCCTTTTTCTGAAAGTAAAATTCCATCTAATGGTACTTTCTCGCCCACACGTACTTGAATTTTATCGCCTATCTCAACAGTTTCAGGATCTACAGCTATGTAGTCTCCAGTGCGATATACAAGTGCTTCATTAGGTCGTACATCGAGTAGTGCTTTTATATTGCTCTTTGCTCGATTGACCGCTGCGTTCTGGAACAGCTCGCCCACGGCATAAAATAACATTACGGCTACACCTTCTGGATATTCTCCTATCGCAAATGCACCCAAGGTGGCAATAGACATTAAGAAAAATTCTGTGAAGACATCGCCACGCATAATACTTTTCCAACCTTCTTTAATAACTGGAAAACCTACAGGTAAATAAGCAATAGTATACCAGACAATACGTACCCAACCTTCAAATGCTGGAATAGCATTAAAATAGTCTACCGCAATACCTACAATTAGCATTACAAAACTAATTATCGCAGGAATGTATGTTTTAAATGAACTACCATCTCCGTGATCGTGATCGTGTCCATCGTCGTGGCTGTGTTCGCCTTGATGTTCTTTGGGATTTATATCCCTTAAATTTTGTTTTTGTTTTTTCATTCTATTTAATTGTGTTGATTTAAAATAAATTTCAAATCTGCTGGAACTTCCATTTTCTTTAATGGCGGCACATTTGAACCACCTGTATTACCTTTAGGGACGTGATTAATGAATGATTTCCACCCACCTACAAGTAGTCGTATCAATTGTCCTGCAACTTCTTTAAAGTCCTTTTGTTTAAAACCAAAATTCAACATTAACCAATGCGAGTAGCTGTGCTCAAATGGATAGGATTGACCAATTACGTGAGAGCGTTCCAAGTGTTGCCACGCAGTTGACCAGTTTTGTTCCTTTAAAGCAACTCGATATGATTCTATCTCTTTATCATAGTGCGCTTTCAATGCTGTGGGAATGGCAATATTAAATTTCATTTATTCGACTTATAGATTAATCCATTCTTGTGCATCTTCTTTGTTTTCTAGTTCAAAAAATCTTACTTCAGAACTGGTAAAGAAATCAGTAGCTTTTGCTACCCATTTTTGCCAATCTTTATCACCTACAAAAGCCATTTTCCCGTAGTCTGAAATATGAGCCGCATCTACTTTTATATCTTCCCAAAAACCCTTTAGGGTATAGCCTTCAAAATCGACCAATTCAAAATAGAAATGGGCTTTCATTCCTTTATCAACAATATTGTGGATGAGTGGATGAATTTTTTCTACATCGTTTTTTGAAACCTTTTTTGTGATGCGAGCTGCAATTACATTTTCCTTATCCGAACTTATTATCTGTAACATTTTATCAGTTTTTTTAATTTGTTAAATTTAATGAAATGATTGCGCAACTGTTGTGCAAAGTCAACCACTACACTTTTCACAAATACCTGTCACAACAAGATTTACATCTTCTGCAATGTATCCATCAGGTAGGTTGATGTGTGGTATTTTATGTTCTGTCAAGCAAACAGTTTCATCACAATTACTGCAATGAAAATGCAAGTGTAAATCTTGGTCTATCTCACAATTGCAACCTGGTTCACAAAGAGCATATTTCGTGTTTCCTGTTCCATCTTCTATTTGGTGTACGATACCGTTTTCTTCGAAAGTCTTTAATGTTCTAAAAATGGTAGATCGTTCCGCTTTCGCGAAAGCGGTTTCTATATCCAGTAAAGCTTGAGCGACATCTTTTTGTGCTAAATGTTTATAAATCAAGATGCGCATAGCAGTAGGACGCACATTGTTATCATTTAATGTTTTTTCTATTTCAGTCATTTTGTGCGATGTTATAATTAATATCTTTTGCCTTCTTGTAGGCTTCCCAACCTTCTTTTGCTGCATACGGGACGATAAGTAATGCTGCTACGGGATCTGCCCACCACCAGCCCAGCCAGTTGACCAATAGCAATCCAATCAATACAACTACGGTCTGATACAAACAAATAAAGGTATCCTTGGCATCTGCCAATAAGCCTGGACTGTCTAACTTATTACCATACTTTCTCTTGTAATAAATCAAAATAGGATTCACGACTAGCGAGACCAATAGTATAATCAATCCAAGCGTACTCCAGCTTGCAGTTTCCTTATTGATAAGCTTGGTAATCGAGTCGTAAGAAATGAAAATGCAGATGAGAGTAAATGAAACTGCAATCACGTTCAACGTGATTTTTTGTCTTCGCTTTACTTTTTCTTCATCGATGCCTTTGAGTTCGCCGTGTAATCGCCATCCTAATGTTGCTGCACTTATTACTTCTATAACGCTATCTAAAGCCCAACCTATTAAGGCTGAACTATTTGCTGTGATTCCTGCTATGAGTGACACAACTACTTCTATCACATCATAAATAACATTCCAGATTTGAAGCGTTCTGGCTTGTTTTAGATTATTTCTTCTTGTCTTATCCATAGTTATTAATGTTCGTGTTCAGTTTCTCCCTTTTTCATTTCTCCCATTAGGTAATAAGCATTATTGTATGCAAAACGAGCATTAGGATCTGGGGTTTCAAAAAAGCGTATGGCTATCCATTCGCCATCTTTCTCGCCTGTAGTAATTTCAATTGGTATAAAACTCCACGCATCATCTTCCCTATGAGCTTCAAACACATAATTCTTACCAGCTTCTGTGACTATAGCACTTTCAGGAAATGCTGTAGTCTTCTCATTATCAACTTCAATCTTACCTTTAATGTACATTCCAGGGATAAGACCACCTTCTTTATTTTCGATCTCAGCGTGAACGTGAACCGCTTTTGGGTCCTGCTCAAAAGTCTGGCTGACTGAATAAATCTTTGCTTCCAGTTCTTTTCCTGGTCGAGATTGAATGCTGAACCGTACCTTTTGTCCCTTCTTCACTTTGTCCACATCCTTTTCAAAAACCATCAAATCTGCGTGTACGTGGTCTGTATCTACTATTTCCATTAGATTGGTCTGTGGCTCCACATATTGACCAGTTTTTATGAAAACTTTTTCTACCACACCTGCAATAGGACTGCGCAAAGCAACAAGCTGATAAATTGTACCATTGCGGACGCCACTCACCTTAATATTATACTGTCGTAATTGTGCTTCCAGCCCGTTTACCATTGCAGTAGATGCTTGATAATCTGCCGTGGCTTTTTGATAATTCATACCAGATGCTACGCCAGCTTCGTAAAGCCTTTTTTGACGTTCATATTCTTGTTTTAAAAACCGACTATTGCTGTATGCATTTAGGTAATCACTCTGTATCTGTATAATACTGGGATGAGATAGATAGGCAACTGCTTGATTCCTTTTGACTTCGTCGCCCTCTATTACCTCTATGGATGCAATATTTGCTCCCGTAAGGGCTGTAATATTTGCTTCGTTTTGCGGTGGTACTTCCAACGTACCGTTTGCTTCTACATAACCGCTCATATTGCGTTGAGAGAGCGTATCAATTTCCATCTGCAAGGCTTCAAACTGTTGTGCCGTGAGCATCACTTCTTCAGCTTCGCCTTCTGTATGGCTTTCTTCAGTTTGTGTACTTTCTTTAGTTTCATCTTTGGCAGTTTTTGAGTCGCCACAACTGGTCAATAATAATGCTAATAGCATCGCTGTAATAGGTATATATTTTTTCGTTTTCATATTTTTAGTTTTGAAAATATTGTATTTCAAACAAGGCATCTAAATAATTATCGAGTGCGTCCAGCGCATCCATTTCTGTTTGTATGGCATCGCGTATGATTTGCGTGAATGCGGCATAATCCAGTGCTCCTTCCTTGTAAGCGAGCAATGCGCCTTTGCGCTGGTCTATGGCAAGTGGCAGCGCTTCGATTTTATAGAAAAACCACGTGTCTCGCCACTTTGTAAAATTTTGCCGTGCCTGTATGAATTGTGATTGCAACTCTCGTTGTTTGAAAGTGGCATTTGTTTCTGCTATCTGTGTATCCAGTTTTGCAGTCTTTGCACGACTGCGGTCTGGACCAGAAAATAACGGAATGGAAATTCCAGCTTGATAGGTATAAAAACTACTATCGCCATTAACACGCTGCAAGCCACCTTGCAGGTTGAACTTGGGTAATAAGTTTGCTCTAGCTGCGTCGTAGCTTGCTTGTGCTTCATCTATAAGCTTTCGCGAAAGCAATAAATCGGGATGTTCATCTAATGTATCATCGGCATCCAAAATCGAAATTTCGGCAACTTCCAAATCATTAGTTACGGTATACATCGTTTCTGGTGTTAACCAAAGATTGAGTTTTTGTAACGCGATGAAATAATCAATTTCTGCCTGCTGAAATTTGTTGTTGATTTGCAAGGCCTGATTGCGCGCGGCGGCATATTCCAACCGTGAAATAGCTTCGACTTCATAATTTAGTTCTACAGATTTTGAAAATTGACCATAAATGCTATCCAATTCACGGTACAAAGAGAACTTCTTTTTTGCTTGAAATGTTTCTGACCACGCTCTTTTGACTTCCAATTCTATCTGAATTCCAGAAAGGTTAAATGCAGTTTGTGCCAACTCGATACGTCGTTGTTGCAAACGTTTTTTGGCTCCTATGCCCAGTAGATCAATATTCTGTTGCCCGATGCCTATCACGGTATAAATGCCTTGACCGTCTGTAATCTCTTCGCCACCAGTAAAAACTTGGGTATTACCGAAGTCGTAAGCAATGCCCTTAAGTGCGTTCTGTCTTTCGATTTCGAGTTGGCTCGCTTTCAGCACAGGATAATTCTCTTTGGCAATTTCTATGGCTTGTGAAATTGCGATGGGTATGATGCTATCCTGGACAACAATGTCTTGCACAGGTGCTTGTGATTGTTGCGCTTTCGCGAAAGCGGTGCCACCTAAAATAAAACCAACTATTAAAATCGTAGTTGACGCTTGCGGATTAAAAGAACCCATCTTGTTCTGATCTTTGCGCTCACGTCTCTTTTCTATAAATGTATAAAGCAC
This sequence comes from Dokdonia sp. Asnod3-C12, assembly GCF_045063975.1. NCBI lineage: Bacteria > Pseudomonadati > Bacteroidota > Flavobacteriia > Flavobacteriales > Flavobacteriaceae > Dokdonia > Dokdonia sp. Asnod3-C12. Next base: position 1,572,983 of record NZ_JBEFNY010000003.1, on the reverse strand, counting down.
GGGAAGAACGATTAATGTAAGCAGCGTTGCCGTAAGCATACCACCTATAACCACCGTCGCAAGTGGCTGTTGTACCTCTGCACCAGCCGATGTGGAAAATGCCATTGGTAAAAAGCCAAAAATATCTGTGGTCGCCGTGAGCATAATAGGGCGAATACGTTCTTTAGTCCCTTGAAATATTCTATTCTTTATGCTTATAACACCTTCGTCTTTAAGAGAATTAAACCGGTTTATAAGTACCAAACCGTTAAGAACTGCCACACCAAATAGTACAATAAACCCTACACCTGCCGAGATACTAAATGGCATACCGCGAAGCCATAAAGCAAATACACCACCTATGGCTGCCAAAGGAATCGCGATGTAAATCATTAAAGATTGTGAAAAGGATTTTAACGCAAAGTATAGCAGTATTAAGATTAAAAACAGGGCGATGGGCACAACGATTATCAAACGATCCTTTGCGCTTTGTAGGTTTTCAAACTCTCCACCATAGGTAATATAATATCCTGATGGTAAGTCCAATTCTTCATTCAGTTTTTGTTGAATATCCTTAACGACAGATTCTACATCTCTGCCTCGGGCATTTACACCTACATACGTTCTTCTATACGTATTGTCACGTGAGATTTGCATAGGTCCAGGGACATATTCAATCTCGGCTATTTCGATAATGGGCACCTGACTACCATCCTTAAGATCAATATACATATTGCGCAGGTCATCAATACTTTTTCTATGACTTTCATCAAATCGTACAACAAGATCAAATCGCTTTTCGCCTTCAAAGATGACTCCAGCGGTTCCTCCAGCAAAAGCGGTACTTACGTAATCATTTACTTTTTGAATATTCAGTCCGTATTGCGCCATTTTATCACGCCTATATTTTACGGTCATCTGTGGTAATCCAGCAGTACGTTCTGCACTTACATCGCCAGCGCCAGGAACGGTTTGTATAATAGCCGCCATTTCCTGAACTTTTTCTGATAAAACCTCTAAATCCTCGCCATACAGCTTTACAGCAATATCCTCTCTTACGCCTTCTAACAGCTCGTTAAATCTCAATTCAACCGGTTGGGTAAAAACTAAATTCACACCCACCAGTTCATCATCCAGTTTATCTCTTATAGCATCTATTAAACCTTCTTTAGTAGAAACTGTTGTCCACTCGTCCATATCCTTATTAAGGATAATGTACATATCTGCAATATCCATAGGCATAGGATCTGTAGGAATATCTGCAACACCTATACGAGCAGTTACCGTCTTGATTTCAGGGAAACTTTCTAATAGGATGGTTTCTATTTTCTTGGAAACTTCAATAGATTCTGTTAGCGAACTTCCTGGTCTTATAAGTGCCTGCATTGCTAAATCTCCTTCATCAAGCTGTGGTACAAATTCTCCTCCCATATTAGAAAATATGAATCCAGCGATAACAAGTAGTACGGTAGCAGCTGATAAAACGATAAACTTCAGTTTAAGAGCACCTTTTAATAAAGGCATATATGCACTATGAATAGCACCTATGATTTTATCACTTATCTTTTCGAGCCTGCGCTCAAATTTGCCAAACCAATTTTTGGTGTTTTGTACTGGTTTCATAAAAAGTGCTGCCATCATAGGAACGTACGTAAGACATAGAATGATGGCACCTATCATTGCAAACCCAAAGGTGTATGCCATAGGTTTAAACATTTTACCTTCTACACCAGTAAGAAAAAGTATAGGTGTAAAAACAATGAGAATAATAATCTGTCCAAAGAACGCAGAACCCATCATCGTGCTTCCGGCATCATAGGCAACTTTATCCATCACTCCTTGATTGAATTTTAGCTTACCAGACCTTATTCTTTTTTGGATTTCATACACCGTTCCTTCAATAATAATTACAGCACCATCTATGATGATTCCAAAATCTATTGCTCCCAGACTCATCAAGTTTGCCCATACATTAAACTGCTTCATAAGAATAAAGGCAAAAAGTAAGGACAATGGTATCGTAGTAGCAGTTATGATTCCACCTCTTAAACTACCCAACAATAGGACAAGTGCAAAAATCACAATCAATGCACCTTCCAGAAGATTGGTTTTAACTGTATCGGTGGTTCTTGCAATAAGCTCACTACGATCAATTATTGGGGCGATAGTCAGACCATCTGGTAGAGATTTTTCAATTTCTGCCATACGATCCTTTACATTTTGAATGACTGCATTAGGATTAGAGCCCTTGAGCATCATTATCATACCGCCCACAGCTTCTTTACCGTCTTGTGTAAAAGCACCATAGCGTACTTGACTCCCAAAATGGACGCGCGTTGCCACGTCCCCAATAGTAATAGGAATGTTGCCCTCATTAATAATGGAAATATCCTTAATGTCTTCCAAAGAGCGAATTAGACCTTCACCTCTTATAAAATTTGACATTTTATTTTTCTCTATATAAGCGCCACCAGTATTTACGTTGTTCTGTGAGAGAGCCTCATACACTTGTGAAATGCTGATACCCATACTGTTTAACTTCTCTGGATCGACAGCAACTTCATATTGTTTTATGCTACCACCATAAGAGTTGACCTCTACAACGCCTTCCAATAATGTGAGTTGTCTTTTGATAACCCAATCTTGCGCGGTGCGCAGTTCCATAGGCGAATACTTGGTTTCAAAACCTTCTTCTGGTTGAATTGTGTATTCATAAATTTGGCCTAATCCTGTGGAAATGGGACCCATAGATGGACTTCCAAATTTTTCAGGTATAGATTCTCCAAGTTCGTTGAGTTTTTCCCCTACCAGTTGTCTAGGAAGATAGGTTCCCATATCGTCTTCAAAAACGATGGTTACTACAGAGAGCCCAAATCTTGAAATGGATCTAATTTCAGTAACACCAGGTAAATTACCCATAGATAGCTCTACGGGATAGGTTACGAACTGTTCGATATCTTCCGTTCCCAGATTAGGCGATTGCGTGATGACCTGCACCTGATTATTTGTAATATCTGGTACAGACCCAAGGTTTACTGTTGCCATTGACCAAATACCAACTCCTATAAGAGTCAACGTGAAAAGACCAATGATAAATTTGTTATTGATTGAAAAATCAATGATTCTATTAATCATAGATTAATGTATTAATTCAGTTAAAAAAATGAGTTTACGCTTTCGCGAAAGCAAAAACATAGTTGAGTATTCCTATTAGGAAAACTTCAAAAAAGGATATAGTTGTCCTATTAAAACTGAATTATGCCCGTGGTGGCTGGAAAAGAGATTCCAGATATCTGGAATTAAATTGATAAGAATAATGTGAATATGTCGCTCTTTCTTTAAAAAGAAGAGGCTTTAAGGCTAACGCGTTAGAAGGCGTTAAAAAAACTGTAGGATGACAGCATTGATGGTGTGAATGTACTGGTGCACTATCATCGTGCGAGCCGTCGTGATGGTCTTTATTATCTGCTTGATCACTGAAAATTACCTCTACTACATATTCATAAAAGGTATCTCCACCATACTCTTTATGCATTTGATAATGTGATATAAAATGTGAGAATTTCTCTATTTGTTCACATATTTCCATATTGGCCGTTATTCCTTGAAAAAGGAATAACATTGACATTGATATAGAATAAAATGCTTTCATTAATTATACAAAGATAAAAGAATAATGATGCAATTGAGTTGCAAAGGGATTTTACAACGAATCAATCACACTACCACAGGTCAACATCGCATCGCCATAATAAGGATTCTTTATTTCTTCTTCTGTACTCAACCAAACCGCCCCTTTATTGTTGTTTGCCATTGGGCATTTTTGGACATAGTAATTTGTTGAGTTTTCTATGTTCATAGCAATAGGCACGATATTCTCATTGAGTATCACAAAATGTGCTCGCTGGTTTTCCAAATTGTTATTGGCAACAATAGCATCCAACATCTCAATACTTTTGGTAAGATGCTGCTTTTCCATTTTGCCTAATTCCGTTATAGATATTTCCTTTAATTTTTTTGATGTCGCTTTCGCGAAAGCGGAAACCTGACCAGCATCGCTTGCCACAAGAGCATCTTTCATTTTAAGATATGATGGTAATGCTTTGTTGAAATCAGAACTGAACGTATTACTGAAACTCATTTCCATATCGCCCATCATAGCTGATTCATCATTGATTTTTTACCTTGCAGTTGCGCAGCTGCATCTACTGTAAACGTCCCATTAGTTACTATTTCATCGCCATTATTCAGTCCAGTCGATACTTGGTAATTCTCACCAGAGCGATTGCCCAAGGTAACTTCTCGCATTTCAAAAATAGGCTCATTAGGATTGGTTTTTATATATACTAATGAACGCTCGCCAGTCCATAATACAGCACTTGCTGGAACAGAAAGAGCGTTTTCCATAGTTTGGGTTGCACCTTCTACCTTTCCAGTCACAAACATTCCTGGTTTAAATAGATCGTCTCGATTTTGTAAGGTTGCACGCACCGTTACCGTACGTGTTGCTTTGTTAAGCATAGGGTCGATGAAAGAGATAGTTCCTTCAAATTCCTTATTGGGATAGGCATTGGTCGTAATGTTGATTTTTTGTCCAACCTTAAATTGTGCAATCTGATTTTCATAGGCATCAAATTCTGCCCAAACTGAATTAAGGTTGCTCAATTTAATAATAGGCTGTCCTTGATTAACATAATCACCCTGCGCAGCCATTACTTCTGAAACCGTTCCTGAAACAGTTGCATAAATAGGGAAGTTGTCACGTACGCTGCCACTTTCTTCAATTGCATTGATTTGTTTTTCTGAAAGTTTCCAGTTTTTGAGCTTATTGCGCACCGCTTTGTATAAAGCTGGTTGTGATTCTTTCAGCGATGCAGCTGTAATTAATTCCTGCTGCGCCGCGACAAGGTCTGGCGCGTAAATGGTTGCCAGTAACTGACCACGCTTTACTCGCTGACCTTCATAGTTGACATTAAGTCGTTCTATCCTACCTTTAAAATAACTGGCTTGCACGGTATTATTTTCTTCGTTTGCAGCTATTTTCCCCGAAAGGGATATCATCCCATCATCATCGCTTACTTGCGTATTCCCCACGATAGTAGTTTGGATATTTGCCAACGCCATTGCGTTTTCGGTCATTTTAATCTCGTTTGCTGCAAGACCTTCAGCACCAGCTTCCGCAGGGATTAAGTCCATTCCACATATAGGGCAATCACCAGCTTCGGGTTGCATTATCTGTGGGTGCATTGAACACGTCCACATTTGGTCTTCGGTTTCGCCAGAGTGGTCGTGGTCTGACATTTCAGACATATCCTTATTTGAATCACTCGACCCATTTCCAAAAATAAGCCATCCAGCAAATAGCCCTACCACGACAGCAATTCCTATATATAAAATGTTTTTATTCATAATTTTATTCTTCGTTCTGTAAACGGTTTATCATTGCTTTCATCTCTGCAATTTCTTTACGCTGTGCCTTAATGATATCGTCAGCTAGCTTTTTAACTTCTGGGTCTTTAATATCTGCACGCTCACTTGTTAGAATTGCTATTGAGTGGTGCGGTATCATTGCCTTCATCCAAAGTATATCGCCAACAGTTGACTTTTGGTCACGTACAAGTCCCAATGCACCTGCAAAGAGAACTATACTTCCCAAGACTATCGCTAAATTTTTCTTTTTATTTTGATACATACCACGCATTGCAACAAACATTATGATGGCCATAGCTGAGATACCTAAACAGACCATATAAAATCTCGTAAGACTAAACCATACGTGGTCCCATTCATAGGTATTTAAATACATCGTGATATACATTGCTACAAAAGAGCAAGCCAGCATCGCTACAAAACGTGTATAATGATTTTTTGATTTTCCTGAATTTGTGTGTTCGTTTGAATTCATAATTTTTGGTTTTTTAGTTTACATATTGAATTAGCATTACAACGGCCATTACAATCATAATGGCGTTTTCTATAAAGGTGGCTTCGGTCATAGGTAGCTTTAGAGCAGTACCCAGACAAGCGCATTGTATCGATTTCTTATCCAGCAATATTTTAGTTACACCCACGGTTGTAATTCCCAAAATGATAAGCGTGGCGATTAATGCGGTAGGTATTTTAAATCGCATCAAGAACATTAATCCCAGCGCTGTTTCAATAAATGGATATACCCAAGCATAGGCAGGTACAACTTTGGCAAGCGGGTCGTACATTCTAAAACTGTCAGGAAAGCCTTTTAAATCTAAAATCTTAAAGAAGCTGAAAACAATGAAGAACAGACCCATAAAGTCAAGCATCGCACCATCCCAATTTTCCCGTGAATAGTTCAGTAAAACCGTTGCAATAGCGATGTAGCCTAAAATAATGAGCAACGGTTTGAGCTGTTGAAGCTTGGTTTTTTCGGTTTCTGCTTTCGCGAAAGCGTTACCATCATTAATATTTGCAAAAACATTTTGCTCGGTTTTCTTTTCTGAAATGGTATATTTTTCTGGAAGTGCATTTTGAAATGTTGCCGTATCGATATGGCTATCCATTTGAATGACCGCTTCTTCCTTTTCAAGATTTACAGATGCGTTTGTAACACCGTTTACTTGCGAAAGCTTTTTCTCAACGCTGGTGCGACAACCATTGCAGGTCATCCCTTGTATGTTAAATGTGTGTTTCATTTTATTAAATTAAAAATTTAGTGATTAATCCGCCTGCCAGCCAGATATAGCAGGCGATAGCGACATACTTTAAAACGGTTTCAAGCAATGGGCTTTTTGGTGCCATCTCACTCATTGAGTGTTCCACATCTTTTTTCTTGAAAAATCCCAGATAAATTAGATATCCTGAAATGGCAAGGAAGGCGATATTCAGGTAAAAGGTATAATCCAATTTAAAATGTTCTTTATCCTGAATGGTAACCTGTGACGGATCTGGCAATATGTTCAGTAAATCAAAACTATAATGAAGGGCAAGTGCCGTACCTATTAGTGCTGTGAATAATAGGAATACAATGAAAAATGACATTTTCCAACCATAGTATTTTGCGTTGATACGTAATACCGGAAAAACCACCAAATCACTAAAAATAAATGCCATAACCCCTGCAAAACTCACACCTTTACCAAATAACAAAGCTGCCAATGGGATGTTACCCATCGAGCCTATAAAGGTTAAGAATGCGGCAATTGGACCTACGACTATATGTTCCAATATTTCAAGAAACGTAAAATCTGTATTGCCTTTACCACTATTGATAAACAGCGTTTGGAAAAATGAATCAGGTACAAAAGCCGCGACGATACCTGCGATGGTAAAACCTACGGTAACATCCTTCCAGACCATCTGCCATTCCATCTTGTATTTCTTGGCTACTTTTGCCCAGCTCGATTCTTGCTGTATTTGTTTTTTCCAATCGGTGGAATCATCCATCTCTTCATCGTCGCCTTCGCTTTTAAGGTTTTTGCGGGCTTTTTGGATAAGTTTTTTCGGGTTGATAAGGCGTATTAAAATCCAGCAAATGAGAATGAGCAAAATACCGCCCACATATTCGCCCACTACAAACTGCCATCCCAAGAAAATGGATATGATGATACCCAGCTCGATGACAAGATTTGTAGATGCCAGTAAGAAAGCGATAGATGAAACAAAGCTGGCACCTTTCTTAAAAATGGACTTGGTAGAAGCAAGTGCGGCAAAGCTGCACGAACTGCTTATAAATCCGAAAAATGTTCCAAGAAGTACACTCTTCTTTTCATTTTCGCCCATTGTTTTCTGCATCCGTTTTTCGGTTATAAAAACCTGTATCATACTACTGATGATATAGCCCAAAATAAATGCCCACAATGCCATCCAGAAAAATCCGGTAGTCGTATATGCGGCTTCGCCCCATTGTTCTAAAAATTTATCCATCACTTTTCATTTTACTTAATAGTTTCCGTCACTTTACCACATTTTAACATTCTATCGCCGAAGTAAGGATTACGGATTTCTTCTTCCGTCGATAACCAGTAGCCACCTTCATTGTTAAAAGCCATTGGGCAGAATTGCTGAAACACTTCGCCCGAATTAATTGATTCGTTGACAATGCCAGTCATTTTCTCTGTCACATCAGAAAACAAGGCGCGCTGTTTTTCAATATCATTTGATGCAGAAATTTTAGAAAGCAATTCTTTTAAAGTGGCATCGTCTGAATTTTCCAAAAGCATTTTTGCACCAGTTTTCGCTTCGTCCATATCTGAATTTACCAATGCGGTTTTAAGGTGGATATAATGCTGAAATTGTTTGCCTACATTTTCATCTTCAAAAGACAATTCTGCCATCGTAGCAGTTTCAGAATTTGATGTGTTTTTATCGTTTTTAGTTTCATTCTTACACGAAACAAAGCTTACTAAGGCAAGCATTAATAATGTTGTTTTAATTACGTTTTTCATAGGATATATATTTAGATTATTGATTTATTAAATAGTTGATAATGGACGATTGCACATAGTACCCTTTTACCGACTCGATTTGATTCATTTGAAATTTTAACTGCAATTCCTGAATATCCAGCACATCATTAAAGTCTATAGTGCCTGTCTCATAATTTTTTATTAGAATTTCTTCGGCATCTTGCGCTTTCTTTAGGTTTCGGGCTTGTGTGTTGTATGCTATGCGTGCTTGATTGCGTTGCGATTGCGCTTTCGCGAAAGCGGATTCCAACACATTTAATCGTTGTTCCCGTTGTGTTTCTATTTCTTGCTGACGCAGTTCATTTTGCCTTGAAATAGATTTATAACGGTTGTTGAAAATGGGGATGGACACCGAAACCATAGGCATCAATACATCTTTCCCATTATCGCTGAAGTTGACATCGCTACGTTCAGTTACAGGCAAGTAATCCAAACCAAAACCAATCATAGGCAAGCTCTCACGCTGGTTGAGCAATTCAGATTGTGCTACCGATTCATAGAGCTTATCGTACTTGAGTAGTTCCGGATTTAGCGTCAGCGCTTCATTGTCATAAAATGGGTCTTCCTGCGGAATTTCCATTTCTGGAATTACGTCAACATTCATCATTGAATCACGATTAAGCAAGTTGTTGAAAGCTGTTTGTTCTGCTGTAAATTCTTCTTCCAGCACTTCTTTTTGTTGCTGTAACTCGTTCTGCCGTATCTGAAGTCGTAATACATCTACGGCGCTCGCTTTGCCCACTTCTACAGATGTGAGTGCAAGTCGCTCATAGGTTTCCAGTAGTTGTATGTTTTCGTCCAGTACGGCTTGCTTGGCACGTATGGAATACAAACGATAATAGGATTGTGCGACCGAAAGTGCGAGTTTGCGTTTTGCAATCGTGATGTCTACATATTCGGCATCTGCCATTGCGGTTGCATAATTTTCACGAGCCGTGATAGTACCGAACCACGGCAACATTTGCTTGACACCTATACGTGCTCGTTGCGCGCCCACTCTGGTTTCTGGCTCGCTCACAAAATAGCCGGCACTTACTTCGGTATTGGGAATCCAGTTGGCTTCGTTTACCTTTTCTTCGGCGATGTTGTAGCGCAATTCAAAGGCTTGAATTTCTGGATTGTTGGCTTCGGCTTCCTGAATGTAGGATTGTAATTGTTGCGCTTTCGCGAAAGCGGAAACAAACAAGAACACCAGTATATATTTTAATTTTTTCATCTGTTTGCTTTTTTAAGTTGGTATTCCTTTTTCCAGCTGTATAGGACTGGCAGTAGGAAATAGGACGTGACATCGATTATCATTCCGCCAAAAATGGGTATCGCCATCGGTATCATTATATCGCTTCCCTTTCCTGTAGATGTGAGTACTGGTAGTAGTGCCAAAACTGTGGTTACGGTTGTCATCAAACACGGACGGATACGTTTTCCAGCCGCTTCCAAAGTGGCGAGCCTTATATCTTTTTGAGAATCTGGGTCATTGCTTTTGAAAGATTGGTCTAAATAGGTGGCCATTACCACGCCATCATCCGTTGCGATACCGAAAAGAGCTATAAAACCAACCCAAACGGCCACACTTAAATTGATGGTTTTCATATTGAATAAGTCCCGTAGGTTCTCGCCAAAAAAGCTGAAATTGAAAAACCATTCTTGCCCATACAACCAAATCATTATGAAACCACCTGCAAAGGCTACGGCGATTGCTGTAAACACCATAAGCGATGTAGAAACCGATCTAAACTGGAAATACAAAATCAAGAAAATAACGAGCAAACAAAGTGGTACGACAACCGATAAGGTTTTTTCTGCTCGCAACTGATTTTCATAAGTTCCCGTAAAGCGATAGCTAACACCTTGGGGTACGACCAGCGTACCGTTGTCAATGTTTTCTTGGATTAAGGCTTGAGCATTTTCCACCACATCTACTTCGGCAAAGCCATCGAGTTTATCAAACAGCACATAGCCAATTAGAAAAGTATCTTCGCTCTTAATGACTTGTGGTCCTTGTTCGTATCGAATTTCAACCAATTCACCCAGCGGTACAGGACTGCCTTTTTCTACGGGAACGTAGATGTTTTTAAGGTCGTCTGGATTTGCCCGTAACTCTCGTGGATAACGTACACGCACGGCATAGCGTTCACGACCTTCCACGGTTTGTGTGAGTGGCATACCACCAACCGCCACTTGAAGGATTTCCTGCACATCCATTATAGATATGCCGTAACGTGCCAGTTGGTCTCGCTTAATATCGATGAGCAAGTACGGTTTGCCCACGATTCGGTCTGCAAAGACGGCTTGTTCTTTAACACCTTCGGCTTGTTTTAAAATGTCTTCCAGTTGCAGTCCAAAGTTTTCTATCGACTTTAAATCGGGACCTTTTACCTTGATACCCATAGGTGCTCGCATTCCCGTTTGTAGCATTACCAATCGGGTTTCGATGGGTTGCAACTTAGGTGCAGATGTCACGCTAGGCAACTTCGTAACTCGTACTATCTCGTTCCAAATATCATCTGGACTGCTGATTTCTGGTCGCCAGTTGCGATAGTATTCGCCATCTTCATCTTCAATCAAATCATTGCGTGAGGCAGTAGTCTTGAGCGAAGCTTTTTCATAGTTTACATCTTCATCTATGTCATTATTTGGGTTGATGATGAATTTATTGTTCTTCAGCACAAACAATCCATCGTCATTAACCTTATAGCGTTGTCGCTCGCCAGAGCTATTTCGCATATATTCAGATTTATACTGAATGACGTTTTCGTACATTGAGAGTGGTGCTGGGTCAAGAGCGCTTTCTGTCCTTCCAGCTTTTCCTACCACGGTTTCAATTTCAGGAATGCTTGCCACCGCCATATCGAGCTGTTGCAGAACACGTTTGTTTTCTTCGACACCTGCGTGCGGTAGTGAGGTAGGCATTAAAAGGAATGAACCTTCATTGAGCGCTGGCATAAACTCTTTGCCCGTATTTCGCATTATGAGAATACCGAGCGTGAGCACCGTAGCCGGAACGATTAAGAATAGATATCGGTTCTGAAGTGCCCATCGCAAAATACGCTCGTAATATATCCTGAAAATTGAGAATACACCGAGCAATCCAAAACAGATAGTGGAAACAAATATCAGGTTCATCACGATGCTTCGGTCAAAGCCTAACGGTCGCCAATAGGTCGCGAGCAAAAACACGATGGCAACCGATGAAATGATAATGTCGATTAGGTTTTTACGCTTTCGCGAAAGCGTACCACGCATCTTTAAAAATGATGTGATGGCAAAGGCGATAAGAATTAGTCCTAACCAAAAGCCATAAACGATGGCGAGAATCCCCAATAAAACAAGTACGCCATTGATGGCATATTGGGTGCGTTCTCGTACACTCGTCTTGCGGAAAAGGAATGCCGCGATGGGTGGAATAATAAACAGCGCAATGACGAGCGATGCAGTGAGTGCCATTGTTTTAGTAAAGGCAAGTGGACGAAACAGTTTTCCTTCGGCACCAATCATCGTGAATACGGGCAAGAAACTGATTATTGTTGTTAAAACTGCGGTTAGGATAGCACCAGAAACTTCGGCAGTTGCGTTGTAGATGATTTCGTTTGTACTGTATTCCTTACCGTTTTCATTAAGGCGTAACTTTTCATCTTCCAAATGCCGTATCATATTTTCAGCGAGTATGACACCCACGTCCACCATTGTACCGATGGCAATGGCGATACCTGAAAGCGCAACGATATTTGCATCTACATTAAAGAGCTTCATCGTAATAAATACCATCAAAACGGCTACGGGCAATAATCCTGAAATAAGTATAGATGCTCGCAGGTTGAACACCATTATGATAATGACCAAAATGGTAATCAAGATTTCCAAAGTCAGGGCTTCGTTTAGCGTGTCCAGCGTTTCTTGAATGAGTTCGGTACGGTCGTAAAATGGAACGATGGTTACTTGTGAAGTGCGACCATCTGCCAAGGTTTTTGTGGGAAGACCAGAGCTGATTTCGGCAATTTGTGCCTTCACATTATTGATAACTTCCAACGGATTTGCACCATAGCGAGCGACTACAACACCACCTACGACTTCGGCACCTTCCTTATCCAGAATACCACGTCTTGTGGCTGGCCCTAAATGAACATTAGCCACATCTTTGATACGGATTGAAGTAAAATTTTCAGAATCAACCACCGCACTTTCAATGTCTGCGATAGACTTTACGTAACCTAATCCGCGCACAAGATATTCTGCTTGATTGATTTCGAGCGTTTGTGCGCCTATATCTTGATTACTCTGCTTTACGGCCTTGACCACATCGCCCATACTTACATTGTACTGGCGCATTTTTTCTGGGTCGATATCGACTTGATATTCCTGAACATAGCCACCTATGGAAGCTACCTCAGAAACACCACTTGCAGAGGATAGCCCGAACTTTACATAGTAATCCTGAATACTACGCAATTCCTGTAAATCCCAACCGCCAGTCACGTTTCCGTCTTTATCACGACCTTCCAACGTGTACCAAAATATCTGTCCCAGACCTGTGGCATCTGGCCCTAATGATGGGTTGACACCATCGGGCAAAAGGTTTGCAGGAAGTGAGTTCAGTTTTTCGAGTATGCGACTGCGTGACCAGTAGAACTCAATGTCTTCTTCAAAAATGATGTAGATGCTCGAAAATCCAAACATAGAAGAACTACGAATGGTTTTCACGCCTGGAATACCCAGAAGGGAAGTGGTAAGCGGATATGTGATTTGGTCTTCTATATCCTGTGGCGAGCGACCTTGCCACTTGGTAAAAACAATCTGCTGGTTCTCGCCAATATCAGGTATGGCATCTACGGCAACTGGCTCTGTAGGCAGAAAGCCAGTTTCCCAATTAAAAGGCGCATTAACCACGCCCCAACCCACGAATAGGGCGAGTAGTAGAACAGCAACAAGTTTGTTTTCTATGAGAAATTTAATGCTCTTATTCAGCATAGCATTTGATTATTAGATAATTGGAATTGCGTATTGCAAAAAATGGCAAACACGAGTTTTAGCCCACGACAGCATAGCTGTTGGGCTTCATTCTAAAAATCTAACAAATCAAATTAAGAAAGTCTGGTGCAACACTTGCACATCCCGTTTGACAAAGGGTCGCGGGTAATCTTCAAAAGGAACTTCTTCAGATTCGGTTCCTTCAAAAAGGTTTATATATGAATAGGTAAAAGCAGCGATGAACGTTTGCTGCTCGAATGAAAGTGTGTCAAATGAAATTTTGAGGTCGTCCTTGCCTTCCTTGACAATTTGCTGGTCAGTACAACACGATTTTTCAGTCATTTTAGGATTCTCACAACTTTTTACGGATTGCGCTTTTTCCATTCCGCAACCTTCAGCTTTTGAGAATAAACTGAAATCTTCCAAGTTATCCCCACAATAGTGCATATCCACGGTGAATGACGTCGTGGTTACGAGCACCACGCAAGCCATAAAGATTGCCATTGATTTGTGAAGAAATAGTTTCATTTATTGTAAAGCTAGGTATAATTTTTAATTATTTCAATTGTTTAACGGAAGGTTATGTTTTACTATAGAGATTATAGGGATCTAAACATTGCTTATATTCTTCGAAGTAATCTAGAAAAGATATAAAAAGCAGTGAAGATCTTGTTTTACACCAAAATGGATCAAATATTAATTAATATTCTTAAAAGCCCATTTTGCGTGCAAATTGCGTGCAAATGAAAAAAGCTTCAAGAGTTGAAAACCCTTGAAGCCCTTTGAGTACTGGTGGAGAATACCGGATTCGAACCGGTCGCCTCTTGCCTGCCAGGCAAGCGCTCTAGCCAAATGAGCTAATCCCCCATCATAATCAATATTATTGTACTCTTAAAATAAGAAGAGGTTTTGTCGTAAAGAATTCTTTCTTTAGTACAACATTTTTCTCCCATAGTTTCTTAAAGAAACCACGTTTTCTGCGCACAACACATAACATATCTGGCTCTACAGACTGGAAGTGCTCTAGCACTCCTTGATAGGTAGTTGCATTTGTTGTGTTTTTATAAGACGCGCTCATTTTTTTAAGATCATCAGATACTTCTTTCATAGCTTCGTCAGATTCTGGAGTTTCCACGTGCAATAAGTGAAGTTCTGTCCCAAAATGTTTTTGAAGCTTTCTCAATGGTTCTAAATGACGTTTTTTATCAAACTTTCCATTTTTGAAAGCCATTAAAATATTTGAAGGCTCCTTAAATTTTTCATTTTCTGGCACTACCAGTACCGCAATATCAGTTCCTTTTACAAGCTTCCCTGTCATGTTACCTAGATACACCTCATCACGCACAGAGTTACTACGTGGTGACAATACCATAAGATCTACAGGAACGTGCTTATTAAAGCGCTCTACGCCCTCTATCACACCTCCTTTAATAGGGTGAGCAACTACAGATACTCCTTTGTGGTCTACTCCATTTACAACTTTCTCGAGCCTGCTTTCTGACTCTTCTTTAATAACGGTATTGAGCTTTGAAGCACTACCTGCTTTAGAAAACTCTTGAAAGACTGATATCGCATACACATTTGCATCAATCTCTTGTGCAAGATCTATTGCATATTGAAGCGTATTAAAAGCGCTATCTGAAGAACCTATGGGAACGAGAATATTTTTCATACTGTAACTTGTATTTTTACCTATTAACACAAAAATACTTTTTAATCTGTGATTGTACCTGCAAAAAATTCAGAAATCCCTGAAATCCTTTCACTTACTCGTGCCTGTGCGCAAGAAATGATCTCAAGAAATATTTTTCAGTGGAATGAGCACTATCCTACTGCCACTGCTTTTGAGCAAGATATTGCTCGTGATGAGCTCTTTCTTCTCAAAGAGAATGATAGCGTTATAGGTACCATTGTGTTGTCAACATTAATGGATGATGAGTATCTAGACATTGACTGGCTCACCCCTTCAAAAAATAATTTGTACATCCATAGACTTGCCGTACATCCCGACTATCAAGGACAAGGAAACGCTCGCAAACTAATGGATTATGCATACGCTTTCGCGAAAGCGCACTCGGCACCATCCATACGTCTCGATACTTTTTCTCAAAATAAACGTAATCAAAAGTTCTATGAAGCTCGAGGTTATGAGAAACTAGGGAGTATCTTTTTTCCAAAACAAAGTGAGTACCCATTTTACTGCTACGAAAGAGTTCTCTAGAGGTGGGTTATCATTTTATTAGTCTGTAATTTTACATTTTATTGATCTTTCTATTTAAAAAACTATCCTATCAGCACCTCCACAAGTAATATAGATATTTCATTCAAGCGTATACAACAGCTTGCCATTCCTGCGCTTGTTGCTGGTATTGCAGAGCCTATACTGTCTAGTACAGATGCCGCTGTAGTGGGTAATATGGCAGAAAATAGCGTTGAGTCACTTGCTGCGGTAGGAATTGTGGGTTCTTTCTTATCTATGCTAATATGGATTTTAGGTCAAACACGTAGTGCGATATCTACCATTATCTCCCAAAATCTAGGAGCAGGAAAACTAGAGGATATAAAGGTTCTCCCTGCTCAAGCAATTTACTTTAATATCATCCTAAGTATTGTGGTACTTGCTAGCACCTATTTCTTTGTTGCCGAAATTTTTACGCTACTCAATGCAAAAGGTTTAGTCCTCTCATTAAGTATCGATTACTATAATATTAGAGTATGGGGCTTTCCGCTCACCTTATTTACGTTTGCTGTTTTTGGGATTTTCAGAGGATTGCAGAACACTTTTTGGCCTATGATTGTTGCCATCATTGGTGCTTCTCTAAACATAGGTTTAGACATTGCATTAGTGTACGGTGTAGAAGGAATTATCGAACCGCTTGGTGTAAAAGGAGCTGCGTGGGCTAGCTTGATTGCTCAAGGAGTTATGGCCATTATGGCGCTCATACTT
Organism: Dokdonia sp. Asnod3-C12; assembly: GCF_045063975.1. Taxonomy (NCBI): domain Bacteria; kingdom Pseudomonadati; phylum Bacteroidota; class Flavobacteriia; order Flavobacteriales; family Flavobacteriaceae; genus Dokdonia; species Dokdonia sp. Asnod3-C12. The sequence continues at coordinate 1,556,651 of NZ_JBEFNY010000003.1, read as the reverse complement.
TTACTAGTAAAAACAGAGGTTTCTCTTAAACTTACATTGCCCTTACATCCGGAAATAAAAAGGCTTATCTCCATGAGTCTTAACTTGTTTGTGCGCTCATTTTCTCTTAACGTGGCGCTTGTGCTGGCTGTAAGAGAAGCAACTGCAATAAGTGATGAAACTGTGGCGGCACATACTATTGCTGCCAATATCTGGCTATTTACAGCCTTTTTTATCGATGGTTATGGTGCTGCAGGAAACCTGCTAAGCGGCCGTCTACTTGGAGCAAAAGACTATCCTAATCTATGGCAATTAACCAAGAAAGTTGTTCGTTACAATCTTGTTGTTTCGGCTGTATTAATTATTGTTTGTACCTTTTTATACAAACCTCTAGGTCTTCTTTTTAGCAATGAAGAAACGGTACTCTCTGTCTTTTACGGAGTGTTTTTTATGGTAATTATCATGCAGCCTATTAATGCTGTAGCATTCACACTAGATGCCATTTTTAAAGGGCTCGGTGAGATGGCGTGGCTACGCAACACGCTATTACTAGCTACTTTTGTAGGTTTTGTACCTGTGCTCTATATAAGTAAATATTTAGGATGGGGTGTGATAGGCATCTGGCTCGCCTTTATCGTATGGATGCTTTTTAGAGCAGGCATGCTCGTCTTCTTTTACAAGAAAAAGTATTACAACAGGCTATCTTAAAGTATATCTTAATCACCTATTGGGACAATAACATCTCCATCATCACTCGATAGTGTCTGGCTAGCTTCAGTTACTTTGGCTAGATCTTCATCGGTAATCGGTTTTCCTAGGTAAATTAAGTGGCTTCCCTCAAAAGATTTTACATCCACGTCTTGTATAAATGAGCTAATGATTTCTAAGGTATTATCCTTCTTCTTTACAAACAGCGGAATCATATTTTTATCATCTGCCACAAGTTTTCCTATAGCCATGTACTCCTCCTTTGAAGATACCGCAACCTCATTAATCGTAGGATACTGTCTCGTAACATCTGTCATATTAAAGAAGTCATCTGTTGCCGAAAATAATCCTTCCTTAGGTAGTTGTGCGATGTTATCCATCTCTCTCTTAGAGATAAGACGGTAAGCTCCATTTTCTCCAAACTGCTTTCTAAATCGGTTAATCGCATATTTATTAATATCGCTGTTTCCTGTTAATGACATTAAATATCCTATGTCACTAAGCTCAACATCATCTGTAAGATCATCTGCATAGACATTTGCCTCTAGCGCCATGAGCCCAGCTTCTTTTGCGGTACGTATATGATTAGAATTACTATCAAGAAGTACAACGTGACGACCATTTTTTTGAAGATATTTGGCTATTAATCGTGGCATTTCTGATGCTCCTACAATAAGAATACCCTCAGATTTAGTAAGAAATACACCCACCATCTTTGCAAATAATCGTGCAGTAGTTGCATTCAATAATACGGTACCCAGTACAATCATAAATACCAATGGTGTGATGTACTCTGCTCCTGGTTCTCCTTTTATTAACAACTTAGACCCAAAAAGTGAAGCAATACCTGCTGCTACAATTCCTCGTGGTCCTACCCATGAAATAAACAGCTTGGCATTCGTCTGTAAGTCTGATCCCCAAGTACTCAAGAAGACGCCTATAGGTCGTATCACAAATACCACTACAAGAAATAACGCTAATGTCTCCCAGCGATATAATAACTCAAGGTCCACAAGATTCATATTTGCCGAAAGCAAAATGAACAGCACAGAAATAAGTAAGACACTCAATGACTCTTTAAAGTATAGTAGTTCCTTAATATTAGGAAGGTTTATGTTTCCTAGTACCATTCCCATTACAACTACTGCAAGTAGTCCAGACTCGTGAGCAAACTGGTCTGACATTACAAATACACCTAGCACTGCGGCTAGTGTAAATACATTCATCAGATAGTGTGGTACAAGCTTCTTTTTGATAATAAAAGCCAGCGCATGAGCAAACGTAAACCCAAACGTACTTCCAAAAAGTACAATTTTACCAAACTCCACTAAGGCCGTCTTTGTAAAAGCTGCTCCTTCTCCTACAGAGATAAACTCATACATTAATACTGCCACAAGTGCTCCTATAGGATCTATAAGAATCCCTTCCCATTTAAGTACTGTAGAGATATCTCGCTTTACAGGTACGTTTCTCAAAATTGGCGATATCACGGTAGGTCCTGTTACAATGATAAGTCCTGAGAACAATAAAGAGATCTGAAGACTAAGTCCAAATATCCAGTAGGCAGCAAATCCTGCTCCTAAAAATGTTACAAGGCTTCCTATAGAAATAAGCTTTGTAATTACTGGACCTACATTCTTAATTTCATCACGTTTTAGTGTAAGTCCGCCTTCAAAAAGGATAATAGATATGGCAAGCGATACAAACCAATACAAACTCTCTCCTGGAAAAAGTCCTTCTTCCCCATTCCATATAGGTTCTATCCATTTTGTACCATCTTCAGAGATTAAAGTAGATACAGGTCCTACAAAGAGACCTATGAGTAGTAATGGTAAAATTGCTGGTAATTTTAAACGCCATGCGGCCCATTGTGCAATGATTCCTAAAATAATGATTCCAGCGAGTTCTAACATGGTAATTCTGTTTTGATGCGATATTAGTGTTTTTCCGTTTTTGGCGGTCGTTGTGAAGTTACAATTCTTTGTTAAAAACTAGGGGTGCCAACCGTTTAAAAAGCGCCTTTTTGGTATTTTGCAGAGATTTTGTTTTTGGGAATAGTACTCTTTTTTACAATTTTCACGCTTTCGCGAAAGCGTAACTGTAGTAATCCCACTTAGATGCAACCTTATTTATGAAAATATATCCCATTGAAGCCGGAAATTTTAAGTTAGATGGTGGTGCCATGTTTGGCGTTGTTCCAAAGACTATCTGGAGCCGAACAAACCCTGCAGATGCTAATAATCTCATTGATATTGCCGCAAGATGTATGCTTATAGAAGATGGCAACAGGCTTATTCTCATTGATAATGGAATGGGTGATAAGCAATCTGAAAAGTTTTTTGGCTATTACCACCAGTGGGGAGACCACTCCATAGATGCATCGCTTGCTCAATATGGTTTTCACCGTGATGACATTACAGATGTATTTATGACGCACCTACATTTTGATCACGTAGGTGGAGCCATCCAGTGGAATAAAGACCGAACAGGTTATGAACCTGCATTTAAAAATGCGAAATTCTGGACCAATGAAAATCACTGGCAATGGTCTGTTGAGCCAAACAATCGAGAGAAAGCTAGTTTCTTAAAGGAAAACCTCATCCCTATGCAAGAAAGTGGACAGCTTCACTTTATAGAACGAGGAGAACAAGCTTTTCAAAAAAATAGCGAACTCAACTTTGGTATTCTCTTTGCAGATGGTCATACAGAAAAGCAAATGCTTCCACATATCGAGTATCAAGGTAAGACCATTGTTTTCATGGCAGACCTGCTCCCTACTCTAGGACACTTACCCATTCCTTATGTGACAGGTTATGATACAAGACCGCTACTTTCTATAAGCGAGAAAGAACAATTCTTAAACATCGCTGCAGATAATAATTACTATCTATGGCTAGAGCACGATGCTCACAATGAAATTATTACCGTACAGCACACCGAGAAAGGCGTGCGTGCAAATGAAATTTATACCTTTAAAGACTTATTTAACTAATATGATGAATTTACAACACACAAAATCTCTTGTGATTGCAGCAATGGCTGCCACTTTTTTAGCCTCTTGTGAGACTCCATCTGCACTGGTAACTGTACCCGTAGAAAATGTAGATAGCAACCCTCTCAAAGTTTCTGCACTTACAGAAAGTGAGAAACAAGCATGGAGCTCAAGAGATCTTAGAACTGATACCATTCCAGGCATGAGCGTAGATCGTACGTATGCCGAAATTCTTCCTGGTAAGTCTGGACAGCAAGTAATTGTTGCTGTGATAGATTCTGGTATAGATATCAACCACGAAGATCTTAAAGGTCGCATCTGGACGAATCCAAAAGAGATTGCTGGTAACGGTAAGGATGACGATAACAATGGATATATAGATGATGTACATGGCTGGAATTTTCTAGGCGATGTAGGTGCAGAGCAACTTGAGTTTGTACGTATCATCAAACGTTTTGAAGGTGAGTTTGCTGGTAAAACACTCGCAACTATTCCTGCTTCTCAAAAAGATATCTTCTTACAATATCAAAAAGCAAAAGCTGAGTATGACGAGAAAGTTGCAGGTGCACAGCGTCAAAAAACACAATACGAGCAAATCGCTAGCCAGCTTAAATCTTCACATCCTGCGATAGTAAAGGCATTAGGAAAAGAAGATTACACGCAAGCAGATCTTGCAACTATTAAAAACCCTTCTGCCGAGATGCAGAACCACATTGGGTTTATTACTCAAATGTTTCAGTACACAGAGAGTATTCCTGATTTTATGAAAAACATAGATGAAGGTGTTGAATACTTTACTGGTCAGCTAGAAGCAAATTATAATAAAACAGCAGATTTTAGAAAAGTACTAGGTGATGATCCTTACGATATCACAGATACTAAGTACGGTAATAACAATGTATATGGACCTGAGCCAGACGGTGCAAAGCACGGTACGCACGTAGCAGGAATCATTGCTGCAACTCGTAACAATGGTAAAGGAATGAATGGTGTTGCAAATAGCAACATTAAGATCATGGCAGTGCGCGCAGTGCCAGATGGAGATGAGTATGATAAAGATATCGCACTTGCAATACGCTACGCAGTAGATAATGGTGCAAAGGTGATTAATACCTCTTTTGGAAAGTACTACGCACAAAACCCTGAGTGGGTTTATGATGCAATAAAGTATGCTGCCAAAAATGATGTGCTTATCGTAAACGCTGCAGGTAATGAAGGGTTATCTCTTGATGATCCAGCAAACCGTGTGTATCCTAATGATCAACTAGACAATGTAACAGAAATGGCAGATACTTTCTTAACGATAGGCGCTCTAGCACCTAAGTATGGAAGCCAGTTGCTTGCAAACTTCTCAAACTATGGGAAATCTAATGTAGATGTATTTGCCCCTGGAGTAGATATTTACTCTACTACACCAGAAGATACGTATGAGTATCTAGGCGGTACGTCTATGGCTGCGCCCAACACAGCTGGAGTTGCTGCAATGTTACGTAGCTACTACCCTAAGCTTTCTGCAAACGAGGTTAAAAATATTATCATGAAGAGTGGTCTTACTACTAATACTTCGGTAATTTTAGGTGGAGATACAGAGAAGCAAGCACGCTTCAATGAAGTATCAAAATCTGGCGAAATGGTAAATATGTACAACGCTTTTAAACTAGCAGAACTACAAAAATAATTTTAGTAATTTCTCAAAATCCCAAATTCCTCAATAATGGAGTTTGGGATTTTAACTTTAAATCAATCTATAATGAAAAACGCTTACAAATTACTGTTGATGGTATCGTTGTTCGCTTTCGCGAAAGCGTATGCACAAAACAACACCTCTTACTGGCAACAGCACGTCGATTACGAAATGGAAATCGACATGAATGTAAAAAACTATCAGTATGATGGTACACAAAAGCTAGAGTACACAAACAACTCTCCAGAGACGCTAGACCGTGTTTTCTATCACTTATATTTTAACGCGTTCCAACCTGAAAGTGAGATGGACGTGCGCTCACGCAACATTGCAGATCCAGATGGTCGTGTAAAAGATCGTATCAGTAAGCTAGCTCCAGATGAGATTGGGTTTATAAAAGTAAATAGCCTTACTCAAGATGGTGAAAAGTTAACTTACGAAGTAGCGGGAACAGTACTTGAAGTACAACTTGCAACTCCTATTGCACCCGGAGCAAAGACTACTTTTGAGATGGATTTTAAAGGTCAAGTACCTACTCAAATACGCCGTAGTGGTCGTAACAACAAAGAAGGTGTTGCACTATCTATGACGCAATGGTACCCAAAAATGGCCGAATATGATTTTGAAGGATGGCACGCAGATCCTTATATCGCTCGTGAGTTTCACGGAGTTTGGGGAGATTTTGATGTAAAAATCAATATTGATGAGAACTACACAATAGGTGGTACAGGATATTTACAAGATCCAGAAGATATGGGTCATGGGTATGCAGGAACTTCTATGAAGCCAGGTAAAAATGCAAAACGTGGCAAATTACAATGGCACTTTAAAGCACCTAACGTACATGACTTTACATGGGCGGCAGATCCTGAGTATGTGCACGACATGATCATGGGAGAAAATGATACGGAGCTTCACTTTTTCTATAAAAACAAAGAGTCTATCAAGGAAAACTGGAAGAAACTCCAGCCTATGACGGCAGACTTACTTGCCTTTTATAATAAGCATGTAGGCACATATCCATACAAGCAGTACTCTGTGATACAAGGTGGTGATGGTGGTATGGAGTATGCGATGAGCACACTTATTACTGGTGAGCGCAAGTTTGGAAGCCTTTTTGGTGTGACTGCACACGAGATGGCACATACTTGGTTCCAGTTCTTACTAGCAAGTAATGAAGCAAAACATGAGTGGATGGATGAAGGGTTTACGTCGTACATCTCTTCTCTTGCCGAAAATGAACTTACAGGAGGTGATAATCCTAATCCGCTTTCCGGATCGTACAGAGGCTACTATTACCTCGTTAAAAGCGGTAAAGAACAACCACAAACAACGCACGCAGATCGTTATAACGAGAACATGCCTTACAGCATCGCTGCATATAGCAAAGGAGCAGTATTTCTTGCACAGTTAGGATACGTTATTGGTGAAGACAACCTTAAGAAAACACTTAGAAAGTATTTTGATGATTTTTCTTTTAAACACCCTACACCTAACGACATTAAACGAACTGCAGAAAAAGTTTCTGGAATGGAGCTAGACTGGTATTTAATGGACTGGGCACAGACTACAAACACTATTGATTATGGTATCACAAGTGTAGAAGCAGATGGTAATAAAACTAAAGTTACGCTTACGCGAAAAGGACTTATGCCTATGCCTATAGATCTTTACGTTGATATGGCAGATGGTTCTCAAAAATCATACTACATGCCGCTACGCATGATGCGTGCCGAAAAGCCAAACCCAACACCAAACATCGCTCGTGAGCAACTAGCAGACTGGCCTTGGACAAATCCTACCTATACATTCACCATTGATGCACCACTAACTGAGGTAAAAATGATGAAGATTGATCCTACATCAATGATGGCAGATATTGATCAAACAGATAACGTTTGGGAGAAGGAGTAAGGAACCTCTCTGAAAACATAAAAATTATAAACCAACCCATTGCGGGTTGGTTTTTTTATTCCCCTATCTCCAGTAAACTATCCCACTGCGTGGTATATCTAGGGCTGCGCTCTTCTTTGATGAGTTCCCATTCCTTGTTACTTTTTGTGGTTCCAGATAATCCTGCAGAAACGGTAGACTTCCCATAGCGGTTATTAATAGCGTCAAAGGCTTTTATGAGACGTTTATCTCCCGTCGCTTCAGGCATAAAGAGATTGCCTTGTACTTGCTCCTCTGGGATGAGGCCTAAGAGGTCTACTCCTACTTTTTTATACTTAAATCCTGGCTTATAGATTCGCTTTAAAGCTTTCTTAGCTTCTACTATGAGTATGAATGTATCATTTGTGGGCACCGACAAGGTTATAATGGTCTTGTCTGCGTGTTGCACATCATTTGTGCTGTGGTAGTTTGTGGTAAGATAGATACGCAGTTGTGTACAGCAACATTTCTGGAAACGTAACACCTCGCTTACTTCACTTATGTAGTAAGCACAAGCCTCCTCAATTTGAGGCAGATTATCCAGCTTTTTACCAAAAGACTTTGCGGTACCTATTGCTTTTTTCTTTCGCGGAAGCGTATCAAAAGGAATACATGATTCTCCATTAAGTTCGCGCCAGAGCCGCTCCCCTATTACCGTCATTTCTTTGCGTACCCAAGCTAGCGGCAATTGTGTAAAATCATAAGCTGTAAAAACACCCACATTTGCCAGGCGTTCTACATGCTTTTTACCAAGTCCCCAGACATCTTTTGTTTCGGCCCATTTGAGGCATTCTATACGGCGTTCTTCGGTATCCATGACAAAGACGTAATTAAAGCGTGCTATCTTCTTTGAGATTCTATTGGCAAGTTTTGCAAGGACTTTAGTAGGTGCAATCCCTACGCCTACTGGCACTCCTGTGCGTCGCACAACGGCATCTTTAATTTGGTGCCCATATGTTTCGAGGTTTACGTGGGTAATACCAGATAGGTCTACAAATGACTCATCTATACTATACACCTCAACGGCTGGTGAGAAATCTCTCAGCACATTCATCACGCGATCAGACATATCGCCGTACAGCGTATAATTAGATGAAAATAGAGTCACATCATTTTGCGCTAGCAATCCCTTGATTTTAAATAGTGGATCGCGATAAGGAATGTGTGTGAGCGCCTTTGCTTCTTTATTTTTGGCGATAATACAACCATCATTATTGCTAAGTACAGCCACTGGTCTTCCTCGTAAATCTGGACGAAATACTTGCTCGCACGAGGCGTAGAAGCTATTACAATCTACCATCGCAATCATAGCGCTTTGTGAATTATGTAGCTTATCATTCCCCAGAGTTCTACCATTTTATTAGTGTTGATTCTCTGTACATCAAAACCGTCTGAGGTCACCACTAGAGCAAGTTTGCCCTGACTAGGATGTAAAGCTCTGTCTATAATTAAAACGTCTTGATCTAGAATATTGTAATCCTTCCATGTATCCCCTTTTACGCGTACAAAGAAAGTTGCATCTCGAGAAGAACTGAGCTCTTTATTGAGGTCAATCATAGGCTCTCGATAGTGCGTCGCGGGACTGGGGAAACCAGTTTGCACAGATCGATTACCTGCATAATCTTCTTTGGCTCTTTTTACTTTATGAGGTTGTAGTTCGTTCACACTACAAATTTATGGATATATTCCTATTAAACGTATTTTATCCATAATTTTATGTGCTTTTTTGCTTTCGCGAAAGCGTAATACTACCACACAACCTATTTCAATTCTACTATCTTTGCTCGCAATGCCACACACATACCCAAAAGCCGAAAAATTAAAGTCTAAAAAATTGATAGACACCCTTTTTATTGAGGGAAAGTCTGTCAAGTCTTTTCCGCTTAGGATGGTTTATATAGAGACCCCGCTATCTACTGATGCTTACATGGTACAAGCTGGAGTCTCTGTATCCAAGCGTAATTTTAAATTGGCTGTTTCTCGCAATCGCATAAAACGTTTAATGCGAGAGTCATATCGTTTACATAAAGACCTTATAGACACGAAGGGCACGACATTTGCGATGCTTATTTTATATACAGGCCAAGAGGAAGTCTCTCAAGCAGTTCTTCATAAGGCAATGGTCAAACTTATAAAACGTTTTAACGATGCGACAGCTCCTTCTACTTCTTAGTTTTTTACTCATTATTTCATGTGAAAATGCCGAGAACGGTACTTCTAGCACCAGCGAACCAGGACTAGCTTACGAGGCTTATGACGATATGGAGCTTGATGAAATAGTACTTGAAGAAACTGCTCCAGATACTCAAGCCACTGCACAAAAAATTATCAAAACAGGAAATCTACGTTTTGAAACTCAGGATATGGCGGCAACGCACGCACATATTCTTACAGTTATAAAAAAGACTGAAGGATATATACAGAATGATAATTCTGGTAAAGAGAGCTACGGCGGCGTTTTTCAAAATCTCACTGTGCGAGTTCCTACTCGTAATTTCCAGATGGCACTTGATGAGATTTCAAAAGGTGTAGCATATTTTGACGAGAAGACCATCTCTCAAAAAGACGTTACCGAAGAATTTGTAGACCTCAACGCCCGCCTTAAAGCAAAGCGAGCGCTAGAAGATCGTTACATTAACTTACTATCTAAGGCAAAAAATGTCAAGGAAATGCTAGAAATAGAAGGCGAACTCGCAGAGATACGAGAAGAAATAGAAGCAAAGCAAGGAAGACTTAAATATCTACAAAGCCAAGTCTCCCTAAGCACACTACACATACATTTTTATAAGAACGAGGTGGCGACTAAGGTCACAAACTCCTATGGCTCAAAAATGATGAATGCCCTTAAAAGTGGCTGGAACGGTGTTTCGGTATTCTTTTTAGGTTTGTTGCATCTTTGGCCATTTCTTATCTTGTTAAGTGTAAGCACGTTTTTTGTGCGTCGCTGGATAAAAAAGAAAAGTAAATAATATACGTACGCTTTCGCGAAAGCGTTATACTCACAGTTACGGTCTACTACAGATATAAAAGATTATGAAAAAGAAAATATTCATCCCCATCATTGCGGTTGCGATTGGTATAGGAACGGTAAGTTTTAAAAGTGACTTTTTTGAAATTGCAAAGCAAATCGAAATTTTTACAGAGCTTTTCAAAGAGCTTAACATGAATTATGTAGATGAAACTAACCCTGCAGAATTGATGGATAGCGCAATAGAAGGGATGCTTGCAGATCTTGATCCTTATACTAAATACTGGACTGAGCAAGAGGTTGAGGACGCCAAAATTAATCGCTCTGGAGATTACTCTGGAATAGGAGCAACGGTAAGAAACGTAGCTAATAAAATGACCATTGTTGAGCCTCGCAAAGGATATCCAGCAGATAAAGCAGGATTAAAAGCGGGTGACAATATCCTTAAAATAGGTGATATCACCGTTGCAGATATGGACGGAGATGCAGGAGATTTATTAAAAGGAGCTCCTAACAGTGAGGTCGTTATCACTTATGAACGTCAAGGAAAAACGAATACTACTACGATAAAACGTTCTTCTGTTGAGATTGATGCGGTTCCGTTTTCAAAATTAATTGATGGAGATACTGGGTATATCGTACTTACTACTTTTAGTAAAAAAGCATCAAGCCAAGTGAAGGATGCACTCGTAAGTTTAAAAACGGATGGGGCAAAAAAAATCATTTTAGATCTACGTGGTAATGGTGGTGGATTACTAAGTGAGGCTATCAATATCTGTAATCTATTTTTACCTAAAGGATCTCTTATTACTACGACAAAGTCTGTTGTTAAAAAGTATAATAAAACCTATGTAACCCAGCAAGAGCCGGTGGATATTGAAATACCACTAGTAGTGCTCGTAAACGGTAGATCTGCCTCTGCATCTGAGATTGTTTCTGGTGGTTTACAAGATTATGATCGCGCGGTAGTTGTGGGAGCTAGAACCTTTGGGAAAGGCCTTGTACAGCGTCCTAAGCCACTTACTTATGGAACTTCTGTAAAGATTACGATATCTCGCTATTATACTCCTTCTGGACGTTGTATCCAAGCGTTAGATTACTGGAATCGTGATAATGATGGTAATGCCGTGCGTACGAATTCTGAAGATTATAACGAGTTTAAAACTAAGAACGGCCGTAAGGTTTTTGATGGTGGTGGTGTACTACCAGACATTCAAGTATCATCTGCAAAGCTTAGTCCTGTGACTACAGCGTTACTTAAGGATAACGCCATTTTTGAGTACGCTACAGATTATTATTACAAGCATCAGTACAGCGATATGAGCGAATTCTCATGGTCTCAAGCTGATTTTAGTGATTTTAAAAATTTCTTAACACGCACAGGTTTTAACTATGAGACCGAGACTGAAAAAGCTTTTGCAAAAGCGCTTTTGCAAGCAGAAAAAGATGATCTTAAAAAAGAAGTACAATCTGCATACTCACAACTAGATAATGCTATTGCACAAGCCAAAAATAAAGCGATAGATGAGCGTCAAGAAGAGATTCAAAATTTACTGATTGATGAGATTGTAAAACGATACTTCTATCGTGACGGACTGTATGAATACCAGCTTATTAACAATACAGAAATTAAAGAAGCGACTACTGTGCTCAATGATAGTAAACGCTATAGTAAGATTCTAAATTATTAAATTTCTTGCCTTACATATTGCATGTTACCTCTGTGTACTTTCTGCAAGTGCGCAAGTAGATCGCACTCATGAAACCTTTTTTGATACAGACAAGTCGGCACTTATTAAAACAGAGCTAGCGTCTTTAAATCGCTTTATCGCATCGCTGCCTAAAGATAAAATAGAAGATATATCTATTTATGGTTATTGTGATGATCGTGGCACAGATGCCTATAATAAACGTCTCTCGCAAGATCGCGCAAATACTATTAAGGACATTTTTATGTTGCAAGGTGTTGCAGACACAATTATCAAAAATTCTGATGGAAAGGGAGAGCTTTTACTCACCAGATTAGATGATGCGGGAAGCGAGATACAACGTAAACTTAATCGAAAAGTAGAAATTATCGTTTCTCTAAAACAAGCCCGCAAGGCTACTCCAGAAGAAGTAGAAGTGGCTGAAGAAATCACGACTAAAATAGATCGCTATAAAAACTACGAAGAAGACACGATAGCCAAAGGAGATCGTATTTTGCTTAAAAACATCCTGTTTAAAACCAACTATAGCTACATACACGGGAAGTCATACAATGATTTAAAAAAGCTAGCCAAATACTTAAAAGGACATCCAGAAATCATATTTAAAATTCAAGGTCATGTGTGTTGTGTAGATCATGGTCGCGATGGTATCAATCTTAAAACAGGCAAGCGTAATCTCTCTGAAGCAAGAGCAAAGTTCATTTATGATTATCTAGCAGATCAAGGAGTTTCAAAAAAACGCATGCGTTATCAAGGTTTTGGAAGCAGATTTCCACTAGGTGGTGACCCGGCAGATGATAAGCGTGTGGAAATTTATGTAACTTATATCAAGAAGGTAAAGGCTAAGAAGTAGTTGTTACAGTCCTTCATTTTCAAGCTCATAATACATCAGTTCCTCGTTTTCTAGCTGTATGTTTTTTGTAAAGCTAAGTCCTATTTTTTCTAGTAATTTTCGGGAGGCGATATTACTTTCCATGGTGATGGCTCCTAAATTTGGTATCTTAAATGTATTAAAGGCGGCGTTTTTTAAGCAAGTTGCAGCCTCATATGCATAGCCATTTCCTTCAAATTTTCCTAAAAAAGAAAAACCTATATCTACGCCATCTAGACCTTCTCTGTCATAGAGACCACAGCAGCCTAATTTTTCGTTATCAGCCTTTCTAATCACCGTATAATTGCCATAACTAAGACGTTCGTACTGTGGAAGCACTTTTGTTTTGATATACGTTTGAGCCTCTATAAGATTGTGTACATTTCTATCGCCTATAAACTCAAGCCATTTAGGCATATTGAGTAATTCAAGAAATAAAGGAGCGTCATCTACTGTAGTAGGTATGAGTAATAATCGCTCTGTTTCAAAAGATTTGAGAGTCATCATTATAGCTTTTTATTAAACGTCTTACGCTTTCGCGAAAGCGTAACTCAACCATCTAATTATCTCAATAATTATACGTTGTTTTTATGTTCTGATCATCACAATGTGAGGAATCCCATCTTCTAGATATTCTGGTCCTTGTTCTTTAAAACCTAGGTTGTTGTAAAAGCTTTTTAAGTACTTCTGTGCAGATATTTTTATAATGCGCTCATCGTAGTATTTATGCACGGCTTCTATAGATGCGTTCATAAGATCATAACCGTACTTGAACTTACGTTGGTTTTCTTTTACAAGAACGCGACCTATACTGGCTTGATCAAAGTATGCGCCAGGTTTGAAAATACGTGTGTAAGCAATGAGTTGGTCATCTTTATAACCTAGAACGTGTACCGCTTTGTCATCCTTACCATCTATATCTTGGTACACACAATCTTGTTCTACTACAAAAACCTCAGATCTGAGCTGTAGTATGGCGTATAATTCGTCTCTACTTATAAACTCGTACTTCTTTATAATAAAATGAATGGCAGCTTCTTCCATATGTATATCGCGCAGCGAATTTTTTTAAGTTATTTACAAGCTATCTTATCTACGCGTCTTTGGTGGCGTCCGCCTTCAAAATCTGTTGCGAGAAAAGCTTTAACCATGTCTAGTGCTTGATTTTCTGAAGTATATCTAGCAGGAATTGCTATTACATTTGCGTTGTTATGCTCACGTGCAAGCACTGCAATTTCTTTAATCCAACATAATGCTGCTCTTACACCTTGATGTTTATTAACAGTCATGGCAATACCGTTACCACTACCGCAAATAACAATCCCAAAATCTGCCTCACCCTTTTCTACATCGCTAGCGACAGGGTGTCCAAAGTCTGGATAATCAACACTTCCATCATCGTTTGTGCCGTAGTTATTAACGGTATGTCCAGCTTCTTTTAAAAAATTTACAATAAGATTCTTATAACTGGTTCCTGCGTGGTCGTTACCTATAGAGATTTTCATAGTACGTTTGTTTTACACATCAAAGTTAAGGAATAGCATTCTCGTTTTATAAATAAGTGGTAACGTGATATCCTTCTTATATGAACAATAAGGTGAGTGATAGCTCTTAACTACATTATGGTATAAAGCACGACAATTGTTAATAACGTTAAGTGACTAATATGTAGTTATTTAACTCAATATTTACATAGTGAATTATCATAATTAGGGACTAAATATTCCAATTCTAGACTATTGTTAATAACCCTTGAATACCTGTTGATAGCGTTTGTCAATAACTTTTGACGGTAAATGATAACTCTACTTGCAGATTAAGATTAAAAAAACAATACTAGACTTAGTGTACACGAACCAAATTTTTCTTTGCTTAATAGTGATCAATTTTATGAGCACAAAAAGAGCCGATTTTTAATAAGTTGATAACTCGACTTATGAGCAATTTGTAATAATCTATGGTTATCAACATTTGTTAACAGTGATTCATAAACCTCATGTTTTCAGTAGAAAAACAATATCATAACTGTATGATAAGGTGTGAACAACTATCAAAAAGTGATATTTACAATATTCCTTCTTAAAAGTTATACCGCTATTCACAGTATATAATAAGCATCATTATTTTTTAAAATTTTAAAAGAAAACAAATGATATATATATATATGTGAATAACATCTAAAATTTAAAAAATTGAATTCTGTAAAATGAAAGCTCTCTTTAGTCAATTGAATGAAAAAATGGGAGTGACTACTTTTGATTATCCTGAAGTGATTTATTTTTAAAAGCGTAGTACTTGACTTTCTGTATACTTGAAAAGAAAAATACTAGAAAGATGAAGGCATGAGTATATTCTTCTATCTTTTGTAATGAAGAAGAAGGAATCGTTTTAAAAGAAAAGCTTAAATGAAATTTATGAGTGGTAAGAAACTCCTTTCGTTGTAGCAGGTGCTGTAGTATGACGGCTATTTGTTTCCTCTTCAAAAGCTGCATTGATATATACCACAGCAACGATTACCCCTACTAAGAATATAGCAAGGAGCAGAATCGTGTTTTTATGTATTAATTTGGAGGTATTCATAGTTGTCATCTACTTAAAGACGTAATAAAAATCAAAACGTTACAGCAAAATTAAGATTTTATTAAGATTATACTAATATTTTGTTAAAATTAGAGTGTTAAACTTTAGTATAGATCTTGTTAGGGTTGTGAGACTGTGTAAAAACGGTATAAGAGTTGCATTAGATATTATATCTTTAAAGTACGCTTTCGCGAAAGCGTATAAAAACAAATTAAAGTATACAAAACGTTACTAAACCTTAAATTTTTAACATAAAAGCTATAGTTGAGCTTTTTAGGACTAATTTTGTGACAGAAATAAAATAGATGAATAGCAAGAAGAGAAGGAGAGGACCAGGAAAAATATCAAACCTCTCAGAAAGAATCGTTAGAATATTAAAAGACGATCACCAAAAAACCTACAATTACAAACAAATAGCGGCCAAACTTGATGTAGACGATCCATCCAGCCGCAACCAAATTATCAAACACTTACAGCAACTTAAGGCCAAAGAGCAGATTATAGAGGAAGAACGCGGGCAGTTTAAGATTGCTTCAAATAAAAATTACCACACTGGAATTCTAGATGTATCTGGAAAAGGTGGAGGTTATGTGATGGTAGATGATCTCGAACAAGACATTTATGTACCGCCGCATCACTTAAATAAAGCTTTAAATGGTGACGAAGTAGAGGTATATATTTACCGCCAGCGCCGTAGCAAGAAGCATGAAGGAGAGATTACAAAAATAATTAAGCGCAAAACTGAAGAGTTTGTAGGCGTAGTAAAACTTCAAAAGAAGTTTGCTTTTGTACTTACTTCTGAGTCAAACAAGATGTACACCGATGTTTTTGTACCGCTTAAAAAGCTGGGCAAGGCAGAAGATGGTGATAAGGTGGTGGTAACTATAGAAGACTGGCCAGATAAGGCAGATTCTCCCTTTGGAAGAATTACAAAGGTCTTAGGAAAACCAGGAGAACACAATACAGAAATACATTCTATCCTTGCTCAATATGGACTTCCATATGAGTTTCCAGAAGAGGTAGAAGAGTTTGCAAACAAGATAGATACATCTATAAAAGCAGACGAAATTGCAAAACGTCGCGACATGCGTGATGTTCTCACATATACCATAGATCCTAAGGATGCAAAAGATTTTGATGATGCATTAAGTTTTCAAAAACTTGAGAATGGTAATTATGAGATAGGAATTCACATTGCAGATGTAAGTCATTATCTCGTACCGGGAACGATACTAGATGATGAAGCTTATGAGCGTGCAACATCAGTATATCTAGTAGATAGGGTAGTACCTATGTTACCAGAAATATTGAGTAATGGCGCTTGCTCATTAAGACCTCATGAAGAGAAGTATACATTCTCTGCAGTGTTTGAAATGAAAGCAGACTCTGGAAAAATAGTAGATTCTTGGTATGGACGTACTGTAACTTATAGTGATGCCCGCTTTGCATATGAAGAAGCGCAAGCAATTATAGAAAGCAGATCAAACCTCATCCCAGCCGAAGTTTCTCTTACCGGAGAAGCTTATAAAGTATCTGATGAGCTTGTAGAAGCAACATTAGAAATGGACAGAATTGCAAAAATCATGCGCCGCCAGCGCATGAAGGATGGAGCTATTTCTTTTGATAAAGTAGAAGTAAAATTCAAGCTTGATGATGACATGAATCCAGAGGGCGTTTATTTTAAAACCTCTAAGGATGCAAATAAACTTATTGAAGAGTTTATGTTGCTAGCAAACAGAAAAGTATCTGAGTTTATAGGAAAGCAATCTCCTAAAAAGACATTTGTATACAGAATACACGACGAGCCTAATGATGAAAAACTAGCATCTCTTGAAAAAGTGATAGGGAAGTTTGGTTATAAATTAGACTTAAAAGATCGTAAGACTACGACCTCTTCTTTAAACCAACTTCTTACAGATGTACAAGGGAAGAAGGAGCAAAACATGGTAGATACACTTGCTATACGCACCATGAGTAAGGCAGTATACTCTACAGATAACATAGGTCACTACGGTCTAGCATTTGATTATTACAGTCACTTTACATCGCCTATACGTCGTTATCCAGATGTAATGGTGCATAGATTATTGCAGCATTATCTTGATGGTGGTAAATCTGCTAGTGAAGAAGAGTATGAGCAAAAATGTAAGCATTCTTCACAAATGGAGCAGCTAGCTACAAGTTCAGAACGAGACAGCATCAAGTATATGCAAGTTAAGTTCATGCAAGATCATAAGGATGAAGAGTTTGTAGGTGTTATTTCTGGAGTAACAGAATGGGGAATTTATGTAGAGATAATCTCAAACAAGTGTGAAGGAATGGTTCGCTTAAGAGATATTAAGGGTGATCACTATGAATTTGATCAAGATAGCTACTCTGTAATAGGGCAGAAATCTGGCAACCAAATTACTCTAGGAGATGAAGTAATTGTCAAAGTAAAAGAAGCAGATCTAGTGAAGAAGCATCTTGATTTTACACTTGTGGGTGTAAAGGAAGGGTTGCATCAGTAGGTTACTTATCACTTATATTAAAGTTTAAACCATCACACTATCATAAGTGTGATGGTTTTTTTTATGCTATTAATTATTCTTAGAAGTTTAGCAAATTATTAAGAAAAAGCGCACTAATTTTGTGATCTTAAAGAAGAATTAAAAATCGATCTTCTTAACCATACTACATGTCAACATCCATAGAAAATATCGAGCTTAAATATCTTACGCTCAACGATTACGAAGAACTTAAAAGTGCAATGATACAGGCGTATTCTAATATGCCAGACATGTACTGGAATGAGAAGCAAATCACTGCACTTATTAATAAGTTTCCAGAAGGTCAAGTAGTAATTAAAATTGATGGAAAACTTGCAGGTTGCGCGCTTTCCATAAAACTTAATGAGTCTACTTTTGACAGTGTTCATACCTACGAAGAAATCACAGGTAATTATACGTTCAACACGCATAAGCCAGATGGAGATATTCTATACGGTATAGACGTGTTTATTAAAACAGAATATAGAGGTTTACGTCTAGGAAGAAGATTATACGACTACCGTAAAGAACTTTGTGAGGAGCAAAACTTAAAAGGAATTCTCTTTGGAGGACGTATTCCTAACTACCACAAACACGCAGATTCTGTAACTCCTAAGGAATATATTGAGAAGGTAAAACGTAAAGAAATCCATGATCCAGTATTAAACTTCCAGATCAATAACGATTTTCACCCTGCTAAGATTTTAAAAGGATACCTACCTGGTGATGAAGACTCAGGTGAGTTTGCCGTACTTCTAGAGTGGAATAACATCTACTACGAGAAAAAATCTGTTGTTGCAGCTACACAAAAAAAGGTAGTAAGACTTGGCTTAATACAATGGCAAATGCGTTTGTATAAAGATCTTGAAGAGCTCATGCAGCAAGCAGAGTACTTTGTAGATGCAGTATCTGGTTACCGATCAGATTTTGCACTCTTTCCAGAGTTCTTTAACGCTCCGCTTATGGCAGAAAATAATCACCTACCAGTTTCAGAAGCAATACGTGAGCTCGCAAAACATACTGAGGAGATTAAAAATCGTTTTTCACAGTTAGCAATATCTTATAACATCAATATCATTACAGGTAGTATGCCAGAAGTGGTAGATGATTTACTATACAACGTAGG
The DNA here is from genome assembly GCF_045063975.1 of Dokdonia sp. Asnod3-C12. NCBI lineage: Bacteria > Pseudomonadati > Bacteroidota > Flavobacteriia > Flavobacteriales > Flavobacteriaceae > Dokdonia > Dokdonia sp. Asnod3-C12. The sequence goes on along the minus strand of NZ_JBEFNY010000003.1, from coordinate 1,537,574 downwards.
CTATTTATGCCGTAGAGATGGAAGTACAGAACGTTATGAAAAACTTCACGTAACTCCAGATGAGGCAAAAGTATGGGGAATGCAAGGAGGTAATAAATTACACTCTTTTGATACAGACTGTGGTAAAATAGGAATTCTTATTTGCTATGATTCTGAGTTTCCAGAACTAAGTAGGATTCTTGCAGACGACGGTATGGATATTCTTTTTGTTCCTTTCCTTACAGACACTCAAAACGGATATTCTCGAGTACGTAACTGCGCACAAGCAAGAGCTATTGAAAATGAATGTTACGTTGCCATTGCAGGTAGTGTAGGTAACTTACCTAAGGTGCATAACATGGATATCCAGTATGCACAGTCTATGGTGTTTACTCCTTGTGACTTTTCATTTCCAGCAAACGGTATTAAGGCAGAGGCTACACCTAACACAGAGATGATTCTTATTGCAGATTGTGATATAGACTTATTACGTAACCTCAACCAGTTTGGAGCTGTTAAGAACCTAAGAGATCGTCGTAAAGATTTATTTGAGTTAAGAAGAAGATAGATTTTTAAATACGCTTTCGCGAAAGCGTAACACATTTCACAAAGAGCTGTTTCATAAAATATTTGATATTAAAACAAAGAACTGCCATACTTGCAATGAAGAAATAACTGTAGCTTTTAGAGCGCGGTTAAATCACGCCAAGGAATGGGTTTTTATATGTGAAACATGTTGCAATAAACATCGTTATAAAGAAGGTTACACCTATGGTGGAACATGGAAAGGGAAGAGGCATTAAGCTGTAAACTGTAACAATCTAGTAATAGCTGTGTCTCTATATCAAACAAAAACAATGAATATGAAATTTATATATACGATAGTAGCGCTAGTAATTACAGCAACAGCATTTGCTCAAAATCCAGTTACAAAAGACGTAGGTGATTTTACAGAAGTAAAAGTGTACGATCGCATTGTAGTAAATCTTGTAAAGTCTACCGAGAATAAAGTAATTATTACGGGTGAAGATGTGAGCCAAGTACAAGTAGTAAACAAGGATGGAACGTTAAAAATCAAAATGGATCTTGATCTTATTTTTGATGGAAACAAAACCTTTGTACATGTGCATTACAATAACTTGCAAGTAATAGATGGAAATGAAGGAGCTGTAATTACCTCAAATGAACTCATAGAACAAGACAAGATTGAGATTAAAATGCAAGAAGGTGCTCGTGTAAAAGTAGGCTTACTTGTAAAAGAAGCGCATTTAAGAGCCGTTACAGGAGGTATTATAGAAGCAAGTGGTCAAGCAACCCTACAAAAGGTTAAAGTGAACACAGGAGGCATCTATGAGGGTAGAGATCTAGAAACAGAAACTGCCGAGATATTTGTACAAGCAGGAGGAGAAGTAGAGGCTTATGCAAGTAAACTAGCAGATTTAACAATAAGAGCAGGTGGAGATATAGTAATTTATGGTAACCCAGCAGAGGTGAAGCGTCGTCGTACTTTTGGAGGGCGTATCAAAATAATGTAAGCTATTACGATCATAGTGCAATCTTCTATAACAGGTTTGAAAGCACTTTAAATTATTAATCAATAGATATATACAAAGGATGTTTACATACGTAGGCATCCTTTTCTTTTTACTGTATGCTTTTGTCTAACTTTGTGTAAAGCACTTTCTATATGTTTCAAGATTTACACACGGCCATACCTCTAGGATTTTTCTTAGCGTTCTTGATAGGCCCTGTGTTTTTTGTGTTACTAGAAACGGCTGCTACCAAAGGTTTTAGAGCTGCACTTACCTTTGATATAGGTGTTATTATTGCAGATATCGTGTTTATAGTAGTTGCATATTTAAGTAGTTATCAACTACTAGAAAATTTAAGTAACCAGCCGGGGCTTTATGTTTTTGGAGGAGCGATATTAATTGTATACGGACTTACCATTTATCTTAAAAAACCTACCCGAGATGCACTTGATCCCAACAGAGCCAAAGTGAAGAAAGGTGGTTATTTACAGCTATTTATAAAAGGATTTTTACTCAACTTTATCAATATAGGAGTACTTGTTTTCTGGTTAGGAATCTTAATAATTGTAGGTCCTACGGTAGAGAATGATGGTGACCGTTTACTAGGTTTCTTTATAGGGATGATAGGTGCTTATCTCGTTACAGACTTAGGTAAAATAATACTTGCAAAGCAACTTAAGCGTTACCTCACACCACGCAGAATTTTTAAGGTGAAAAAGGTTTTAGGTCTTATTCTTATTTTCTGTGGTCTTGTACTGGTAACAAAAGGTTTTGTTCCTTCAGACGAGTTTAATATCCAGCAAGAGATGGAACGTTTTCAAGAGATTCCAGAAATCAAGCCTGACACCATCCATTAATTAAGTCTTTACAATAAAGAACAAAAAAAAAGGAACTCCGTTAGAAGTTCCTTTTTGAGGTGTCGAGCGGATTCGAACCGCTGTAGATGGTGTTGCAGACCATTGCCTAGCCACTCGGCCACGACACCTTATGTGGGTGCAAATATAGGAATAGTACTGACAAATATCGAAATGAGATATTCTTTTTTTTCTTTATAAATAATACAAATTCTTTTTACGAATTTTTAACTCGTTTTACCTCTGAGAATAAAGGTATTAGCGTACTCGAGTACGCTCGACAGTAACCATCTCTACATCTCCACCTATAGGAGGATTTACTTTTGATACTGCAACCGTAGCTAGCTGTATAAGAGCTTCTTCCTTAAAAAATCGGACTAAAATACGCTCGCACACTACTTCTAGTAATGCAGAAGGAATTGCCATTTCTTCTTTTACAATGCGGTTAAGTAATACATAGTCTACCGTGTCTGCAAGTTTATCTGTTTGTGCACTTTTTGATAAATCTGCTTCAATCTCTACATCTACTCTGTAGTCTGATCCTATGGCAGTTTCCTCAGAAAGACAGCCGTGGTAGGCGTAGGCACGTATGTTTGTTACTCTTATTTTTCCCATGATATGGTATTGTTTATAAGTGTCCAAAGTTACAACTCAAAACATGATTTTGCATTTTTAAAACACGAGGTTTAATCTTGTCTTATCCTCCAAACAAATCAAAAATATTACTAAGTGCTCCAGTCTTGGCCTTGTAAAACTCCGTGTATGAGCAATTTTTACATGTTACTGTGCTGTACTTTTCTGTTTGCATATTGAGCAATTTTGTTAGAAAACTACCAGTAGCACGCATTTCGCCTATTTTGTAAGTATGGTTTTGGCATTTTACGCAAGTATAATTAAGTGGTTTCATAGTGTATTGTTGTTATAATAGATGAGTGTCTATTTTTTTAAAATGTTACACAATGACCGTTTTTACCTTATAAGCCAGTTATAAACAACAACTTTTGATACTATGCTTGGTAAGAGAGTTACCTAGCACAATGGTTTGTATGAATGCTTCTGTATAATGATTTCAAGTTTTCGCGTAAGCAATAAAAACATCAGTGAAAACACTTATTAAATCCAACTACAAATTGATTAATTTTACCCGTACAATCATACATCATGACAGAGGATAATAAATCATTGAATTTTCTAGAACAAATTGTTGAAGAAGACCTTAAAGGGAGCTATTCTAAAGAGGATTTGCGTTTTCGCTTTCCACCAGAACCTAATGGGTATTTACATATAGGTCACTGTAAGGCAATCTGTATAAGTTTTGGGCTAGGGGAGAAGTACGGGGCACCGGTAAACTTACGTTTTGACGATACTAACCCAGCAAAAGAAGAGCAAGAATATGTAGATGCTATCAAGGAAGATGTTTCTTGGTTAGGGTATCAATGGGATAAGGAGTGTTTTTCAAGTGATTATTTCCAGCAGTTATATGATTGGACTGTCCAGCTTATTAAGGATGGAAAAGCTTATGTAGATTCTCAATCTAGTGAGGCAATGGCAGAGCAGAAGGGAACACCTACACAACCTGGTGTACCTGGACCTTACCGTGATCGTACGGTAGAAGAAAACTTAGACCTTTTTGCTAGAATGAAAGCGGGTGAGTTTAAGGAAGGAGAGCATATTTTACGTGCAAAAATTGATATGGCGCATGTAAACATGTTAATGCGTGATCCTATTATTTATCGTGTGTTGCACAAAGATCACCACCGTACAGGTAGTGACTGGTGTATCTACCCTATGTATGACTGGACACATGGAGAGAGCGATTATATAGAACAGGTAAGTCATAGTTTATGTTCGCTTGAGTTTAAGCCTCACAGAGAACTTTATGATTGGTTCTTAGACCAAGTATACTCTGGTGAGGATTTACGCCCTAAGCAGCGCGAGTTTGCACGTCTTAACCTCAACTATACAATTATGAGTAAACGCAAGTTGCTCACATTAGTTGAAAAAGGTGTGGTATCTGGATGGGATGACCCACGTATGCCTACTATTTCTGGGCTGAGACGTCGTGGTTATACAGCTGCAGCAATACGTAATTTTATAGATGCAGTAGGAGTTGCAAAGCGTGAGAATGTGATTGATGTTGCATTGTTAGAATTCCACATTCGTCAGGATTTAAATAACATTGCTCCTAGAGTAATGGCAGTATTAGATCCAGTAAAACTGGTAATAACTAACTATCCAGAAGGGCAAGAGGAGTGGCTAGATGCAGAGAATAATCCAGAAGATGAGGCTGCTGGAGAACGTAAAGTTCCTTTTAGTAGAGAGTTGTACATAGAACGTGAGGATTTTAAAGAAAATGCTGGAAACAAGTATTTCCGCCTTACTACGGATAAAGAAGTACGTTTAAAGAACTCATACATCATTAAAGGTGGTGAGGTTATCAAAGATGAGAACGGAGTTATCACAGAGATACACTGTACCTATGATCCAGAAAGTAGATCTGGAAGCGGTACAGAAGCTTCTAAGCGCAATGTAAAAGGAACACTACATTGGGTTTCTATTGCTCATGCGATTAAAGCGGAGGTACGTTTATTTGATAGACTATTTAGTGATGAAAATCCAGATGGTCATGAGGATAAAGACTTTATGAAATTTATAAATCCTAACAGTCTTACTACTATTACTGGATATCTTGAGCCAAGTCTTAAAGACGCTGAGGTAGGGGATATATTCCAATTCCAGCGCAAGGGATATTTTAATGTAGATAAAGAATCTACAGCAGATCACCTTATTTTTAATAGAACGGTAGGTTTGCGTGATTCATGGGCAAAAGTGAAGCCTAAACAAGCACAAGGTAACACGCAAGGTCAAGCAAAACCACAGCAACAGCAAAAAGCTTCAGCTCTTAGTACGATTAATAAACTAGGTAAGAAACTTGCAAATCTACCAGAAGATAAACGTATTGCGGCTGTTGCAGATATACAAAAGTTAGCAGCGAGTTTAACAGAGGATGAGGTAAAAGGATTCTTTAATACATCGGCAAAAAAGGTGGGTACTCGGATTGCGGGTATTGAGAGTTTGTACGCTTTCGCGAAAGCGCAAAACAAAACCATTAATGACATTGAAGGAGCCGAAGAATTTGTTGAAAAGGCAAAAGAAGATAGCAACGAAATATTACAAGATGCAGCGTCTAGATTTTAATTTTAATACATAAATGAAAAGCAAATGCCGATTAAATTAGTTTTTAATCGGCATAGTGTTTTTTAGTATTGATTGGTCACAGTATATTCGTACGTAGAAGATTATACCTTTTTTTTAATTAATGGTGTGACAAAAACTAATCAATTAACTATTTATGAAAAAATTATTACTAGTCACTTTTGGTTTAATTATGAGTATTCACACTGTGAGTGCACAAGATAAACTATGGGAAAAGAATCTTAAGGAAGAGCTTTACAATGTAAGCTGGATTAAACAATCTAATGATGGTGTTATTATTGCTGCTGGTGATAAAGGACTTTTAGCTCTTAATAATGTTACTGGTGAAACCTTATGGCATAATAAAGAATTGAAGGCTGTTGATAAAAACACGTTTTTTGCCATAGAGGGTCTTCCTATTATTTACGTTGAGTATACGCCTATCTTAGGCAATATAAGAGGTCTATTACTCAACTCTAGTACTGGAGATATACTTTTTGATACTAAGGATGAAGGGTATAAAATTAGAAATTTTACTACGATACCAGAAAAGGAAGCCATTTTCTTTGAACTTCTTGATGGTCCTGAGCGTTACTTTATGTCTTTTAGCTTAAAAACTTGGAAGTCTCAATGGGTAACGGCACTGGGGAAATCTAAAAATTTATTAAAGAAATTTACAAGAATATCTATTATTGATAAAGGTCCCTTTTTCAATAAAGAAGGTAATATCATCATAAGTATTAAAGATGAAATATTTACAATAGACGCCGTTACTGGTGAGATGTTGTGGCAATATAAGGGTGATAAAAAAATAAACGCTTTAGTATATTCAGATGTTAATAATAGTCTTTACGTAGGTATTAGAAAATCAAAAAGACTTATTGTTCTTAATCCTTCTACTGGTGAAGATATAACACCAGGAAAATTAAAGCTTCGTGGTACATTAATAGATGTGCGTCAAGATAATGGGAATCTTATCCTTGTAGAAACAGAGGGCTTCAACATTATAGACCCAAAAACAAACGAATTTACTTGGAAAAAGAGTTTTAAAATTGAATTTCTCGATGAAGTGATTCCTAATGAGCAAGGTTATATCGCTATCGGTAAAGATGAAGATGATGGTACAATAGCTCTTGTAGATCGTGAAGGTGATAAGATCTGGAATAGCAAAGTAAAAGGGTATGCATATTATGTAACACCTACAAAAAAAGGGGTATTATATGTCTCAACAGAAAGATCAAATATTCTTGATTTTGAAGATGGTAAAGATGTTTGGAAAAGAGATGTAAAATTTAGAACCATACCAGCAGTAACTTATGATAATCAAGAAGATAAAGTGGTTCTTTTTGAAAATGGCAATGGTTATAAGTTTGATCTTACCACAGGAGATATTAATCTTTTTGCAGAAGATATTGATCTGGAAGCGGTAAAAAGAAAAACGCCCCTAGTTGCAGAGTATGTGCCAGGGGCAGGTTATTTATTACAAACAGACCAGCATATGTCTTTATTAGAACCATCTGGAAATTTGAAATATACAGATTACTATACACCACCATCTAGTCTAGGAGGATTTGTAGGGTTAGCGCAATTGGGATTAAATATTGCAGGAGTAGACTTAGATATACAAGGATCTATGGAGAACATAAGTATGCTTTCTTCGCTATCTAATGGCGCATATAGAACAAGAGGTGATCAATCTGATGTTACCTCAAATACTGATTCTGTTGTTGGATTATATATAGGTGATGAAAATTCTGTAGATGGTGATCTTAGTACTTATTACAAGGTTTTTGAAATAACAAAAACACGTTATTTTAACTCAAAATCTATTGATTCTCATAAATTTATAGTTGCAAAAATCAAAAAGGAAACAGGTTCTCAGCATTATATTTATATGATAAATAAGGCCACAGGTAAACGCGATAAACAAATTGAACTCTTAGACAAAACACCTAATTACTTTATAGATGAAGTAGATAATGTTGTTTTTGTAAATGAGAAGAATAGAGTTATATCTGCTTACCAATTCTAAGCTAAAGATTTTAATATTTTTAAGTTAATAGCCCTCTAAATTTTAATTTAGAGGGCTATTAGTTTATAATTAAAGTAAGATAATTTAACAGTATTTTAGATTAAAGCTTAAATTTATCTAGATAAGAGACTACTTTTAACAAAGATTGTGAGTTGGTTAAAGAGATATTAACCGGTTATTAACGGAGAAAAGAAACATATCAAAATATCTTTACACTCAACCAATTATTAATATAAAATAGAATCATATGAGTAAGTCAAGTAATACATTGTTAGCGTTAGTTTTAGGTGGTGCAATAGGTGCAGCAGCAGGAATTTTATATGCTCCAGAAAAAGGAACTAAAACAAGAAAAGATCTTTCTAAGAAAGCTAAGAAAGAGCAGGATAAATTAGTAAAGCAACTTAAAGAAACAAGAAGCTCGCTTACAGATAATGCTCAGAAAGCTAAGTTAACTTTTGAAGAAAAGTTAAATGACTCTATTTCAACAGCGAGTCATAAAGCAGATGATGTAATCTCAACTTTAGAAACAAAACTAGCTGAGTTACGTGTACAAAATGCAAAACTTCAAAAAGATGCAGTTGTAGATAAAAATGTAGCCAAAGTGGAGAAAGCATTATCATAAGCCAAAAGAAACCAATCAGATATGGCTTTTGAAAAGTTAACAAATAACTTAAAAGGACTAACAGACAACGGGCAGGAATATGCCAAAGTCACTGCAGAATACTACAAACTAAGCTTGTTCAAAAATGGAATGAGAGGATTAGTAAGTAGTGCAAACTTAGCTTTGAGAGCAACTTTTGGTCTTATAGCAATGATGTTCTTTTCTATAGGTCTTTCGATTGTGATAGGGGAGTCTCTAGATAGCTTGAGTGCAGGATTCTTTATTGTAGGAGGAATTTACTTAGTAATATTCTTTTTAGTATTTCTTTTTGCTGCAAAGCCTCTCGAAACTATGTTACTTAAGAAATATAGTAAACTCGCTTTTAGTGATGATTCACTTCCAGATGTTTCACCAGTTGCTCCTGTAGCAACTCAAAATATAAACACTGATGACCGAATATAGTAGTTTTGAACAAATAGAGCATGATCTTAAAATTCTCAAACTTAAACGACAAATAAGCGAGGAGGAGGTAAGGCTCAATATAAATGGAGCTAAAAATGGTATGAGCTCTGGATTTTCTCCAGTTTCATCATTAGGAACTCTTGTAGGATCTTTGATTCAAAAAGCAGTAGTTACAAAATTACTAGGTACCATTTTTGGATACAAGCGTGTCAAGGAAGTGAACAAGGACGGAGATTACAAAGTGTAAAGACTTATTTTATAAATAAATAAAAACCCCAAGAACAATTTGTTCTTGGGGTTTTTTATGAGATCAATGGTAATTATTAATCTTCTTGAGTGTCTCTTTTCTTCTTATTAACAATACCTTTTGCTTCATTATCTTTTTTCATTTGTTCTCCTATTTGATTAGAAGCTACAAATGAAGTTATCATATCATTAAGCATATTACTTCCAGCTTGTGGTGAGTTAGGCATTAAAATTAAGTTAGAGTTAGTTTGCTCTCCCATAGATTGTAATGTGTCGTAGTGTTGTGTCACAACAATAAGTGCAGATGCTTCTTGAGAATTAATCCCCACATTGTTTAGTACATCTACAGACTCTTCAAGACCACGAGCAATCTCACGTCTTTGATCTGCAATACCTTGTCCTTGTAAGCGCTTAGATTCTGCTTCTGCACGAGCTTTTGCTACAATCTTGATACGATCTGCTTCTGCTTCAAACTCTGCAGCCACTTTCTCGCGTTCTGCTGCATTAATTCTGTTCATAGCTGCCTTTACCTGCATATCTGGGTCTATGTCTGTTACAAGCGTTTTAATGATGTCAAAACCATAACTAGACATAGCCTCGTTAAGCTCACGTTTTACCGCAATCGCAATATCATCTTTACGCTCAAAAACGTCATCTAGTTTCATTTTTGGAACCTCTGCTCTTACAACGTCAAATACATAAGAAGTAATCTGATCATGAGGATTTTCAAGTTTATAAAATGCGTCATACACTTTATCTTTTACTACTTGAAACTGTACAGATATCTTAAGACGTACAAAAACGTCATCCTTAGTTTTAGTCTCAACAACAACATCAAGCTGCTGTATTTTTAAATTAATACGACCTGCAATTTTATCAAATACAGGAATTTTAAATTGAAGCCCCGAGTTACGCACTCCAATAAATCTTCCAAAACGCTCCACAACAGCGGCGGTTTGTTGCTTAACCATAAATATCCCCGAAAGGATTATAAGTATGGCTAGTACTATTAATACTGGTAAAAGAATCTGTCCCATATTGGATATTTTTAAAAATTATTGATGGTGATTATTGTAATCTTAAAGATAAGTAGCCATAATCGATAAAATGTAACACATAAACTAAAAGTTTCTTGATTGCCTTAAAGTTATTATACCTTAGAACCATTAATTAAGCATAACCTCTTTACAAAATCCCCTATGAAATATCTATCACTTCTCGCTTTATTACTTGTCACATCAACAACTATTAATGCTCAATCTTACAAGAGTAGTGGTAACTACAATCGTATAGGCCTTCAAGGTAAAGCTGCATTCATGGATATAGATACAAAGAATTTTGATGTACAAGGAGAGACAGGTTTTCTAGCAGGTTTTACTACTAGAGGAAATGTGTATAATAATTGGGGTATGGTTTACGGTATTGATTTTTTAAGTACTGCGGTTACAGTTCAAACAACTTCCTTAGATCAACTAACTAGTGAGAATACTCAATATAATATTATAGGTGCTCAACTTAATCTATTACTCAGTTATAATATAATAGCAAACCATCTAGCAGTAGACATTGGACCTGCACTACTTATCAACAGTAAAATGAAGCTAGATAATTCTAGTCAAAATACAAATATAGTAAGCGGTTATACTACTCTTACCGCAAGTGACATACAAGAAATATCTCGAGTAAATGGTTTTGGTGTCATAGGACTTACAGGAGGTTTTGAACACGTAAGACTCACGCTGCAGTACCAATATGGATTTACAAACATCCTGAATAATCTCAATAATCAAAACCTTGTAATTGATAATAATACGAGAGATTTTAAAGGCAATGCATCAATAATCGCCGCCGGAGTGGTCTTTTATTTATAAACTATCGGTAAAAAATTAAGGCTACAAATCAATGATTTGTAGCCTTAATTAATAATGTGATGTATAACAGTTATCCTAGTGTGGTAATTGCATAATCTATACGTCGTAATGTTTCTTCTTTACTAATGGTGGTAGCAATATCAAAAACATCAGGTCCTTGCATAGCGCCCACAAGTGATAATCTAAAAGGTTGCATTACTTTTCCAAAACCTAATTCCTTTGCTACAATCCACTCCTTAAGAGCTGTTTGTGCTTCAATAGTGGTAAAATTTGATACTCCAGATAAGATAATTTTTACCTCTTCCATGATGGCTGCAGTATCTTCTTTCCAAGCTTTCTTCGCTGCCTTTTCATCAAACTCCGTTGGAGCAGTAAAGAAGTAACTTCCTAGTGTCCATAAATCTTCTACAAAGATGGCGCGTTCTTTAATAAGATCAACTACGTGTGTAGTGTATTCCTCTGTAGTAGTAACATTCTTATCCTTTAAGAATGTCATAAATTGATCTGCTATAAGTGCTACAGGAGATTCTTGCATATACTGCTGCTGGAACCACTTAGTCTTTTCTGGATCAAATTTTGCTCCAGCTTTATTAACACGTTTTAAATCAAAAGCTGCTACAAGTTCTTCTAGACTAAAAATTTCTTGTTCTGTACCAGGATTCCATCCTAAGAAAGCAAGCATGTTTACCATGGCTTCTGCAAAGTAACCATCTTCTCTGTATCCAGATGAGATTTCGTTTGATTTTGGATCTTCCCATTGTAGCGGAAATACTGGAAATCCTAGTTTATCACCATCACGCTTACTTAATTTTCCTTTTCCTACAGGCTTAAGAATAAGTGGAAGGTGAGCAAATATTGGCGCATCCCATCCAAAGGCTCTATATAATAACACGTGTAACGCTAGAGATGGTAACCACTCTTCACCACGTATTACATGAGTAATTTCCATTAAATGGTCATCTACTATGTTTGCTAGGTGATAGGTTGGCATCCCGTCAGATTTAAATAACACCTTATCATCTAGAATGTTAGTATCAATCTCCATAGCACCACGTATTTCATCACGTAGTTGTAATATTTCATCTTGTGGAGACTTAAAGCGGATAACATAGTTTTCACCAGCGGCAATACGTTTCTCTGTTTCCTCTTGTGATAGAATGAGAGAGTTATCTAGTTTAAGGCGATTGTGCCAGTTATAGATAAAGGTTTTGCCGTTTGCTTCGTGATCTTTTCTGTGTGCATCAAGACTATCGGCAGTATCAAATGCATAGTAAGCATTATTTGAGTCTACTAACGCTTTCGCGAAAGCGTGATATTTATCCTTACGTTCACTTTGTCTATAAGGTCCAAAACCACCGTCTTTTGTAGGCCCCTCGTCATACGATATCCCGCACCAGTCTAGACTCTCACGTATATAATCTTCTGCACCAGGTACATAGCGATTTTGATCTGTATCTTCTATACGAAGGATAAAAGTACCTCCATGTTTTTTTGCAAATAAATAATTAAAAAGCGCCGTACGCACACCACCGATGTGCAATGGCCCAGTAGGTGAAGGTGCAAATCGCACCCGAACGTTTTGAGACATAGTCTTAGATTTTGTGCAAAGATACTTTTAAGCCTTTAAAAAGGCTTAACGATTACCGTTTAAAGTTTTTTATGAAGATCACAGTGATATCTTTGTAAATGTTGACATCCTCTTAAAACATAATAAAATAGTACTTTAGAGGTTGCTATAAAGAGAATTAGGATAGATGACGAACAGATTTGAAAAAATAGAGAAGAAGCTAGAGGGATTTATTAGAAAATATTACACTAATGAATTGCTGCGCGGTGCGATATTATTTTTTGCACTAGGCCTATTTTATTTCTTAATCACACTGCTCATTGAGTACTTTTTCTGGCTTAGTCCAGCGGGAAGAACGGTTCTTTTCTGGGCGTTTATAGTAGTAGAGGTTGCTTTACTCATCAAGTTTATAGCAATACCACTAGCCAGATTATTTAAATTGTCAAAAGGTATCAACTATAAGGATGCCGCTAGTTTGATAGGAAATTATTTTCCAGAAGTAAGCGACAAGCTTATAAACACCTTGCAATTACATAGTGAAGTAACAGACTCAGAGTTAATGCTCGCAAGCATAGAGCAGAAGAGTGAAGAGCTTGAGCCTATCCCTTTTAGACTAGCTATAGATTTTACAAAAAATAAGAAGTACCTCAAATATGCTGCAATACCTGTAGTTATATTTCTCATTGCAAACTATGCGGGGAAGGAAAAGGTTTTCTCAACAAGCTATGAGCGTGTTGTAAATTACAACGAGGCGTATGAGCCACCAGCTCCATTTAGTTTTTATGTAGTCAATGAGAATTTACAGGCGATAGAAAATAAAGATTTTGAGTTGCGCGTGCGCACACTGGGAGATATAATTCCTGAGGAGGCGTCTGTGAGATTTAATGATGAGGTATATTTTTTACAGCAAATTGCTCCGGGAGAGTATAGCTATATCTTTGAACAGCCTACAGAAAATATCACCTTTAATCTTAAGGGCAATAAAGTCGTATCCCAGCCTTATACTATCGAGGTACTCAAGGTTCCTGTACTTATGGATTTTGATATGGAACTCAACTATCCTGCACATACTCGCAAAGGAAAAGAGACTGTAAAAAATACGGGCAATGCAATTATTCCAGAAGGAACTACCGTTTCTTGGAATATAAGTACGAGGCAGACGGAAGGTGTAGATCTTGTGCTTAAGGATACTATTATTCCTTTCGCTTTAAGCGAAAATGTGACAACCTCAAAAGTTTTTAAAGCAGTAAAACGTATCTATAATAACACGAGTTATGAAGTAAGTACGAGTAATAGCCAACTGAAAAACTATGAAAATCTGGCTTATAACTTACAAGTCATAAAAGATCAGTATCCTCAAATATCCTTGGAAGCAAAAAAGGATACTGTAAACGAGCAGCAGAATTATTTCTACGGAAAAGTAAGCGACGATTACGGACTTAAAAAATTACAAATTGTTTATTATCCTGCAGAGAGTGATAATAAACAGTATGAGGAAATCAGTATTTCAAAGGGTAATGTAGATCAGTTTATATATGCATTCCCTAATAATCTTGATTTACAAGAAGGAGTAAATTATGAGTATTATTTTGAGGTTTTTGATAATGATGCCATCCATCGTTTTAAAAGTACGAAGAGCACGATATATAGTTTTGTAAAACTGACAGATGATGAGCTTAAAAACAAACAGCTTGAGCAACAACAAAAATCTATAGGTAATCTTGATAAGTCCTTACAGAAGATGAAGGATAGTGAGAAGGAATTACAAGAAATCTCACGAACTCAGAAGGAGAAAAAGCAACTGAGTTTTAACGATCAAAAGAAACTTGATAGCTTTCTTAAACGCCAGAAGCAGCAAGAGGAAATGATGAAAGATTTTTCTAAACAACTTAAGGAGAATCTAGATGAGTTTCAAAAAGAAGAAGAGCTTACAGATGAGGATAAAGAAAAACTGAAGGAACGTCTAGAGCGTCAAGAAAAGAAAGCAAAGGAAAATGAAAAGCTCTTAAAAGAATTACAAGAGCTTCGAGAGAAAATGCCAAAAGAAGAACTCTCTGAAAAGCTTGAGGAACTTGAAAAGCAAAATAAAAATAATAAGCGAAACCTAGAGCAAATGGTTGAGCTTACAAAGCGTTATTATGTTCAGAAAAAGACCGAGCAAATTGCTCGTGACTTAGAGGAACTCGCAAAAAAACAAGAAGACTTAAGTAAGAAGGAAGGAAAAGAAAATACTAAGGAAAAGCAAGATGAACTCAATGAAGAGTTCAAAAAACTTGAAGAAGCGCTAAAGGAACTTGAGAAAGAAAACCAAGAACTTAAAAAACCTATGGACCTTCCTGGTGACGAAAAGAAACAAGAAGAAATCAAAGAAGAGCAGGAGGGAGCTAGTGAAGAACTAGAAAAACAAGAAGGTCAAGAACAACAAGACGGAACACCTCAAGATAAATCTGGTGCTCAAGAAAAGCAAAAAAAGGCTGCAGAGAAGATGAAGCAAATGAGCAAGTCTATGCAGTCTCAAATGCAAATGGATGGGGAAGAAAGTCTTGAAGAAGATGCAGAGATGTTACGACAGATACTAGATAATCTTCTTGTTTTTAGTTTTGAGGAAGAAGCTTTAATGATGGAATTTCGTAAGATGGATGATAAGAATCCTAATTATGCACGTAAGTTAAGAAGGCAAAATGTACTCAAACAAAATTTCAAACATATAGATGATAGTTTATATGCCTTGTCATTACGTCAGCCAAAACTGGATGAGATTATCAATGAGACCTTAGTCGATATTGATTACAGCATGGATCAAGCACTTTCAAGACTTGCCGAAAATCAAATAATGCAAGGTGTAAGTAGCCAGCAATATGTTATAACTGGAACTAATAAACTAGCAGACTTCCTTAGTCAGACGCTGGATAATATGCAAAATGCAATGATGTCTGGTAGCGGTTCAGGCAAAGGAAAGGGTATGGGCATGGGTTCTGGCAGTGGTAATGGAGAACAACTTCCGGATATTATACAGAGTCAAGAAGAACTTAATAAGAAAATGGGTGAGGGTAAAAAACCCGGAGAAGGAAAAGAAGGTGAAGGTAAGGAAGGAGAATCTGGTGAAGGTTCTGAAGGTAAAGAAGGACAAGGAAAAGGAGGCGGTGATCAACCTGGATCTGAAGGCGAGGGAGGAAAAGAAGGCGAAGGTGAAGGTGGTCAAGGTGGAGGAAAAGGCTCGAGTAATAGTGATTTAAAAGGTGATGGAAATGGCGAGAATGGAGGTGGAGAAAATGGAGATGGACAAAGCGATGAGTATGAGCAGGGACTTCTTTATGAAATTTATAAAGAGCAGTCTAAGTTAAGACAACAACTAGAAGATGCTATTCAAAGGGAAGGTCTTGGGGATAATGCAGAGAAGCTGGTAAAGGATATGAAGGATGTTGAGCAGCAATTATTAGATAAAGGTTTTAATAATGAAACGTTACAACGTATGACTAATCTTAAGCACGAGCTACTTAAACTTAAAGAGGCAACGTTACAACAAGGTGAAGAGAATAAGCGTGAAGCAAATACCAACTTAAAGGAGTTTGCAAACCCTGTAAATAGTGCTCTCGAAAAAGCCAAAAAGTATTTTAATACAACAGAAATATTAAACAGAAATGCACTTCCGCTTAAGGAAGAATACAAGCGTAAAGTGCAAGATTACTTCCAGAAAAACAATGATTGAATTTAATAGTACAAATGATTTTGACTTATCAAATCCTGAAGAAATACTTCAGTGGTTAACATCTGTGATAGAAGCTGAGCAAAAACAAATGGGGGAGATCAATTACATTTTTTGTGATGATGCCTACTTGCATAAACTCAATGTTGAATATTTGAATCATGACACGCTTACAGATGTAATCAGTTTTGATTACACGAGTGGAGATGTAATTAGTGGGGATGTATATATTTCTGTAGAGCGTGTTGAGGATAATGCTGCAGATTTTAAAACCTCCTTTAAAGACGAATTAAGCCGTGTTATGGTTCACGGGCTACTGCACTATTGCGGTTATAAAGATAAGAGTGAGGATGAGGCTAAGGAGATGAGAGCAAAGGAAAACTTATATTTATCAGTTAGATAAGTAGTAATTTTCTTACAGATCTCTATTTCAAGGTTTAACATCTGTCCCAGTGGGAAGTTGTGTTAGAGAGAATTAAAGGCTGTATCTTTGCACGCCTTTAAAAGAATATATATAACGCTTTCGCGAAAGCGTAACTTCTCTTAGAGATATTAATATTTTAATGTTCCACGTGAAACAATGAGTCTATTTCAAGATACATACGATGTTATAGTAGTAGGTGCTGGCCATGCTGGTTGTGAGGCTGCCGCTGCTGCTGCAAATATGGGGAGTTCTACACTTCTTATAACTATGAACCTACAAACCATTGCCCAAATGAGTTGTAATCCTGCTATGGGAGGAATCGCAAAAGGGCAAATAGTAAGAGAGATTGATGCACTAGGAGGATATAGCGGTATCGTATCTGATAAGACAGCAATTCAATTCAAGATGCTTAACAAATCTAAGGGTCCTGCAATGTGGTCTCCACGTGTGCAATCTGATAGAATGAGATTTGCAGAGGAGTGGAGAATGAAGCTTGAGGGAACTAAGAATCTTGATTTTTATCAAGAGATGGTGAGCGGCCTTATTGTAGAAAATGATAAAGTAGTTGGCGTAAAAACCTCTCTTGGAATAGAAGTAAGAGGAAGATCCGTAGTACTAACTAATGGTACTTTTTTAAATGGATTAATCCACATAGGAGACAAACAATTTGGTGGAGGTAGAGCAGGTGAAAGAGCAGCTACAGGAATTACAGAACAGCTAGCGGGATTTGGATTTGAATCTGGAAGAATGAAAACGGGAACACCTCCACGAGTGGATGGTAGATCGTTAGATTTTTCTAAGATGATTATTCAGCCTGGTGATGAAGTTCCAGAGAAGTTTAGTTATAGTAAAGAAACAAGTCCGCTTACACATCAGCGTCCTTGTCATATGAGTTATACTTCACTAGAAGTGCATGATATATTGAGAGAAGGTTTTGATCGCTCGCCTATGTTTAATGGTCGAATTAAATCTCTTGGACCAAGATATTGTCCGTCTATTGAAGACAAGATTAACCGTTTTGCAGATAAGGATAGACATCAATTATTTATAGAGCCAGAAGGGTGGAATACATGTGAGATCTATGTAAATGGATTCTCAACATCACTTCCAGAAGATGTCCAGTTTAAGGCTTTAAAGTCTGTAGCTGGTTTTGAAAATGTAAAATTCTTCCGTCCGGGATATGCTATCGAGTATGATTATTTTCCGCCTACACAGTTAAAGCATACGCTAGAAACTAAGCTTGTAAGCGGACTGTATTTTGCTGGACAAATTAATGGAACCACTGGATATGAAGAAGCAGCCTCTCAAGGATTAATGGCTGGTATGAATGCACACCTTAAGGTGCATGAGAAAGATCCTTTCATGCTCAAAAGAGATGAAGCGTATATAGGGGTTCTTATAGATGATCTAATCACAAAAGGTACAGAAGAGCCGTATAGGATGTTTACTTCTCGTGCTGAGTATAGAACACTGTTGCGTCAAGATAATGCAGATGAGCGTCTCACGCCTATGTCAAATGCCGTAGGTTTAGCCTCTGAGGAACGTCTTGTTACAATGGAAAAGAAGCAAGCGGAATCTAATGATCTTGTTAAGTTTTTTGAAGATACAAGTATTCTTCCTGAAGAAGTAAATGATATACTAGAGGAGAGAGGATCTTCTCCTATGAGACAATCTGATAAAATGTTTAAAGTATTTTCTAGACCCCAAATCACGCTTGATGATATGAAGGGCTTTGAGAAAGTAGCTGCATATATTGAGGAGAAAGATCTTGATCGTGATGTATTAGAACAGGCAGAAATTAAAGTGAAGTACGCTGGTTACATTGCAAAGGAAAAAGCAAATGCAGATAAGTTACAGCGATTAGAAAATATTAAAATCCCAGAAGGTTTTGATTATACAAAATTGAAGTCGCTGTCTTTTGAAGCAAGGGAAAAGTTATCTAAAATTAGGCCAACTACAATTTCTCAAGCATCAAGAGTGAGTGGAGTTTCTCCTTCAGATATAAGTGTAATGTTAGTTTATATGGGACGATAATTTTTAAATAGTATACGTTCCACGTGAAACAAAGTTGATGAAAGAAGATTTTAAAGTAAGAGATCATTCGGTAAGTGGAGAAGAATTTACACTAAAGTATGATAAGAAGTACCACATGTATTTCACAAATCCTAAGCCGGATATTTCTAAGCTTCCTTCATATTATGAAAGTGAAGATTATATATCTCACACAGATGGAAAACGAACTTTATTTGAAATCGCATATCAAACTATAAAAGGAATCACGCTTTCGCGAAAGCAAAAACTCTTAAAAAAGTTTCATCCTGACCAAGGTTCTGTTTTAGACATAGGAGCTGGAACTGGGGATTTTTTGGAATTTCTATCTAAAAGAAAATGGAATGTAAAAGGAGTAGAGCCAAATGCTAAAGCTAAAAAGCTTGCTCAACATAAAGGACTCGATATTTATAACACTATCGATGAAGTAGGAGGGGAATTATACGATGTGATAACTATGTGGCATGTGTTAGAACATGTTTACGATTTACAAGAGCAAATAGCATGGTTAAAAAAGCAACTAGCAAAAAATGGAACTGTATTTATTGCCGTTCCTAATTTTGAATCTTATGATGCTAGTTATTATAAATCATATTGGGCAGCTTTTGATGTGCCAAGACATTTATACCATTTTTCAGAAACTGCTATAAAAAGACTTTTTGCAGAACAAGATTTACAATTAGTAAAAACACTACCTATGAAATTTGATTCCTTTTACGTGAGTCTTCTTTCAGAAAAGTATAAAAGTGGTAAAATGAATTTCTTCACTGCATTTGTAACTGGATTCAAGTCAAATCGTAAAGCAAAGCAGTCTGGAGGTTATTCATCTCATATTTATGTCCTAAAACACGCTTAAATTGCAAATAAGCGCTTTTAAGGGCTTATGAGTACGAATGCCTTAAATGTATATGGCTAAATGCTGAAACCGCTTAAAAACAGTGTTTATAGGCTTCGTTTTTAATAAGATTTTATTATTAATTCTCTTTTTGGTCATTACTTTTTCTTATGATGGCTTATTCCAATCAATTTTGACCTTTTTATATTTAATCTGGGATTGAGAATTTGGTTTTCAAAGTTTCTGCTAAAAATGCATTTAGTTGTAAAATGTTCCACGTGGAATATTTTCAATTAATAATTTCATTTTTAAATCACACGATTACTATCCCCTGTAATGTGTTTATCAATCTTCCTGATTATTTCACTTCTGCTTTCAATTTTAATGCTTTCAGTATATCGTATTTATTAATTAAGAATTACTTCTTTATTTTAAATTGTAGCGTTCTCAATTAATTCTCTAAGTGTAGGTTTCAAAAGATTCAAGTTTTAGTGAATTATCGAGGACTTTAAGTCTATTTATATTTATTTGAGAATCAAAATGGAAATAGACATGATTTTAATTAAGTTTTAATGGATTCTACCTATTTTCGCATCAAATAATCAAAATAACACAATGAAAAAAATAGGAATGCTACTTGTTACTGCTATGATGGCTGTAGCTTGTCAAACAGAGAAAACTGGTTTTGTAGATACTGAAGAGTTACTTACAGAATATGCAGAGCTTAAAAGCGCAAAGGATCGTTTTACAAAGCAAAATGACGAAATCATGGGCGAATTAGAGCTTAAGATTAAGTCTTACCAAATCAAAGAAGACCTGTTTAGAAAAAACGGACCCTCTATGTCACGTAAAAAACAAGAAGAAACTTATAACGAACTAGGAGCAGAGGCACAACAATTACAACAAGAACGCCAGGCAAGAATAGGTCAACTACAAGTAGAAAGCCAGAAAGTAATAGACTCACTTATTACAAAAGTTAAGGATAAAGTAAAGGCTTACGGAAAGACAAATGGGTACTCTTATATCTATGGATCTAACGATGCTGGAAGTGTTCTTTATGGTAAAGATGAATTGAATCTTACAGAAGCAATTCTTACAGAAATGAATGGAGAATATGCTCCGAAAGAAGACTAAACACTAGTGTTTAAAATAGCTTTTAAAGCGATGAGAAATCATCGCTTTTTTTTTGCCCGTTTTTGATGATTTTTCTCGTCAATAAATGACGAGATAAAACCATGAAATCGACATGATTTTCATCAATATAATCAAGCTTATTTAAATAAGATTTCACCAACCAAATGGTACTGCTTAGCGGGATAGAAACCGTGCCGGTAGATTATATAGTCTTTAAGTGTTGTCGTTTAGTAAAAGATCTGTGCTCATCTGAGCATATAGATAGCGTACACTATTGTTTATTTATCTAAAAATATATTTAGTTTAGGCTAAATATAGACGTAACTATTTGATATGATCAGCTCTTACGATGTAAAAATCGAGTTAATTTAATTGAGAGATCTGTCAAGATTATTTTTGCATTTCCATTACGTTCTATGTGATATGAAGCGTCTTGTATGGCTTCTACTATAGGAAATATATTATTATTGTGAACAAACGGAGCAAATTTTGAGAGATCAAAACCGGTCTCTGGTTCCATAAAAACAAGATCATTTGCCTTGTAATTTTTAAGCAAAGCTTGACGAAAAAATTGTACGCAATAAGCCAGGAAATTCTTTTGAGTTTCGCGACCAGATTTTGCTATGATTTCGCTCCACTCCATGAGCCCTAAAACGGCCTCTTTTTTACCCTTTGCTTGGAAGGCTGTACGCACCCAAGTAACAAACCATTTTTCAAACTGAATATCATCACCATCGTGATGCAATAAATGCATCGCTTGCTGGTAATCTCCTTGTGCTTGATGAGCTATTTTATGAGCTTCGGCATCTGGAGTTTTATGATGAGTAATTAAAGCATCGGCAATTTGTGGTTCGCTTAATCTTGGGAAATGCAATACTTGGCATCTTGACTTTATCGTGTCTATAATGCTATCCTCATTTTCAGAAATGAGAATAAATAAAGTTTTTGCTGGAGGTTCCTCTAGTAGTTTGAGAAGTTTATTTGATCCAGCAGTATTCATTTTATCAACTGCCCAAATGATCATTACTTTATAACCACCTTCATATGACTTTAAAGCGAGAGCTTTATTAATTTCAGAAGCTTCATCTACACCTATCTGTCCTTGTTTTTTTTCAATACCAAGATGCTGGTGCCATTCAAAGAGATCTCCATATGGGTTTTCTGTAATAAACGAGCGCCACTCTCTCATAAAATTATTAGAGACAGGATGGCTTTTTACTTCGGGAGTAGTTGCTACAGGAAAAGCAAAGTGCAAATCCGGATGCGATAAGTGTTCAAACTTTAAATTACAAGCTTGAGATCCTCCCTCATTTTCGCCTTGAGCGTTATTACATAAAATATATTGTGCATAAGCAATAGCCATGGGTAAAACCCCTGTGCCAGATAAACCTATAAAAAGTTGAGCATGAGCAATACGCCCTGCATCAACACTTGTTGTGAGATGATTTTTAATAAAATCTTGCCCGATAACGTTTGAAAACAGCATAGCGTCAAATATAAAGGAATCACTGCATTTTTTATCCTCTGTATCTATTATATTTGTTAGCAAAACCAATGAAAATGATCACAGTAGACGACTTTAATTTTGAGAATAAGAAAGCATTAATTCGCGTAGATTTTAATGTTCCCCTTGATGAGAATGGTAATGTTACCGATACTACAAGAATTGAGGCTGCAAAACCTACAATCTTGAAAGTATTAGAAGATGGAGGATCTGCTATCCTTATGTCTCATTTAGGTCGACCTAAAAACAAAGAAGAGGAGTTTTCTCTCTCTCAGATTTGTAAAACAGTTTCTGAAGTCATTGGTGTAGAAGTAAACTTTGTGGAGGATTGTGTAGGTGCAAAAGCTACAGAGGCTGCATCTAACCTTGAAATGGGTAAAATATTACTACTAGAAAACCTTCGTTACTACAGCGAAGAAACAGCTGGTGATGTAGACTTTGCAAAGCAATTAAGTGAGCTAGGAGATATTTATGTAAATGATGCATTTGGTACCGCACACCGTGCGCATGCTTCTACTACTATCATTGCTCAATTCTTTCCTGAAGCAAAATGCTATGGTTATTTACTAGCAAAAGAAATAGAGAGTCTTGATCGCGTGCTTAATAACAGCGAGAAGCCTGTACTAGCTATTCTTGGTGGGTCTAAAGTATCTTCAAAAATTACAGTTATTGAGAATATCCTAGATAAAGTAGATGAGATGATCATAGGTGGAGGTATGGCTTTTACCTTCATTAAAGCACAAGGAGGTACCATAGGAGACTCTATTTGTGAAGATGATAAAATGGAGCTTGCGCTTGATATTCTTAAACAAGCCAAAGAAAAAGGAGTACAGATTCACATACCAGTAGATGTTATTGCTGCAGATGATTTCTCAAACGATGCAAATACAAAGGTGTGCGATATCATGCATATAGAAGATGGATGGCAAGGCCTTGACGCAGGACCAAAATCTCGCGAACTTTTTGACGAAGTAGCAAAGCGTGCAAAAACTATTTTATGGAATGGACCATTAGGAGTTTTTGAGATGGAAACATTTGCAGGAGGAACTATTGCACTAGGTCATAGTATTGCTGCAGCTACAAAGGATGGCGCGTTCTCACTAGTAGGAGGTGGAGATAGTGTTGCGGCTGTAAAGCAATTTGGTTTTGATACAAAAGTAAGCTACGTATCTACTGGAGGTGGTGCAATGCTTGAGATGCTGGAAGGTAAAACACTACCAGGTATAGCTGCTATACAAGAATAATTTATAAAACATCAATTAATAAGACCACCTCTTGAGGTGGTCTTATTATTTATGTACCTAACAGAAGTTGTGCTGGCTAGAAGTTATATTTCCTCTCTTTAAAACCATACGATTTTCCCGTATCTTTCGTTCCTTGACTATGACTCAAATGCAACATAATTTTAAAATATCCCTAGTAGCTTCTATACTCTTGTTTTCCGCTTTCGCGAAAGCGCAAGACACCCTCTCATATGAGGCTTATAAACAGAAAGCTCCGGTAATAAAAGAAGATAAAAAACCGGCACTCCAAAGAGATACTATCAAAGTAGTAGATACTGTCATTACCAATACAATCTCTCAAGATTTACCTCAAGTATTACTAGATACACAAGTAAGAGATTCTATAACGTTCAACTTACCAGATAACCCTCAGGCAGCACTTATAGATATGCGCTGGCGTAAGGAACTGGCAAGAATGGATCTATTTGATTCTATAAATAATATACGTGAAAGCCACACGTACCAACCTGAAGTAAACTTAGAACTTCCTACAGACACACTAAAAAAACGCCTTGCCGAAATAAATGCGCGTACTCCATTTAACGTGGAGTATAACCCGTCGCTAGAAAGCGTTATTAATCGCTACTTAAAGCGTCACAAACCAGCTATGGAGAAGCTTATGGCCGTGAGCCAGTTTTACTTCCCTATGTTTGAGGAGCGTCTCGATAAATATGACATCCCTCTAGAGATGAAATATCTCGCCATTGTAGAAAGTGCACTGCGTCCAAGAGCAAAATCTAGAGTAGGAGCAACGGGATTATGGCAATTTATGTTTGCAACGGGTAAAATGTTTAACCTTGAAGTAAACAGCTATGTAGATGATCGCATGGATCCTATTGCAGCAACAGAGGCTGCTTGTGCTTACCTATCACAACTCTATGACATTCATGGAGATTGGGATCTGGCACTGGCTTCTTATAACTCTGGTCCAGGAAATGTGTCTAAAGCAATAAGACGTTCTGGAGGTGCTACAAATTACTGGAATATTAGAAAGAATTTACCTAGAGAAACCGCTGGTTATGTACCTGCGTTTCTAGCCACCATGTATCTTTTTGAATATGCAGATGAGCATGGATACACACCAGAAAAAGCACCTATAAATTACTTTGCAACAGATACCATTCACATAAAACAAAGTATCGCACTAGATCAGGTTTCTAGTATTGTAGGTATTCCTTTGGAGATTGTTCAATTTCTAAATCCGCAGTATAAATTGGATATTATTCCGGTGGTTAAGGATAAGAAATATTACGTGCGACTTCCTATCGAGAGTGTGGGTAAATTTGTGCAGAATGAACAGGCTATTTACGCTTTCGCGAAAGCTGAACTAGACAAACGTGAAAAACCATTACCAGAAGTACTTACAGCAAGCTCTCAGGTTAGATACCGAGTGCGTAGCGGTGATTATCTAGGAAAGATAGCAAGCAAATACGGAGTAGGTGTAAGCCAAATCAAGAAGTGGAATAACCTACGATCAAATGCTCTTAAAATAGGGCAGCGATTAACTATTTACCCAAGAAAACCTGTTACCAATAGCAGTACAAGTAGTAGCTCAAAAACGGTTTCATTAAAGGGAAAGAAAACGTATACTGTTCAAAATGGTGACTCACTCTGGAAAATTGCAAATAAGTTTCCTGGAGTAAGCATTGATAATATTAAAGTTTGGAATGATATTAGTAGTAGTAAACTGAAGCCAGGAATGAAACTACGTGTTTCTAAATAAATCAATTATGAAAAAGTTACTTCTTTCATTAAGCTTATGCTTTACAGCAGTACTTGCTGCACAAGAAGTAACCCTTAAACCGTATAATGCTACGGCATATACTGTAGTAAATAGTGAGGGAAATGAAAAAAGAATTATAAAAAATCCTGTTTATACGTACTTGATAGATAATTATAAAGCCATTTCAGACAAGGAAATTCTTCCACCTAATGGTGGCGGAGATTGTGGATTTACACAAACTTTTGAAAATGGAATCGTTTATACAAAACGCAATTGTGGCGATGCATTACTTGCAACTGGAGAAGTACTAACGATATCAAACCCTAATAGAGAATCTGTGCTGTTGTGGGTAGAGTCGGTTAATAAGATTTTTGGAGATTATGGTCAGAATCATTGGAACTTTGACCTTACAGAATACAGACCTACCGATAATATATTAGGCGGATTTTTTACAATTAAGAGAGATATAGATTACACCACGGTCCTTGTGATGTCTGGATGTTAATCATTAATAATAGCAATATGATAAAAAGAATATTTTTAAGTATAGTAACAGCATCCTTACTTTTTTCTTGTGGGGATAATGATGGTAAACGCATTTTAAGCCAGTCTGTAGGTAATATTAACAACGTTAAGGTGATTGTGACCAAAGCGCAATGGCAAGGAGCTATAGGAGACGCGCTACGCGACGTGCTGGCAGATCCGGTGTATGGATTACCACGTGAGGAGCCTAAGTTTTCTATAGATCAGATTCCGCCAGAGGCTTTCAGTGATTTTTTACTTAAGAATAGAATTTATTTGCAAATAAAACCAGCAGATAGTGCTTCTTTAACTATTGTAAAAGATAAGTATGCACGCCCACAAACAGGAGTAATTGTTACTGGAAGTAGCCACACACAAATTGCAAATCTTATTATTGATAATGAGGAACGTATTGTAACTGCTTTTAAAGAACAAGAGCTAGTTGCAAATCAAAGTCGAATTAAAAAGGCACTGAAGAAAACAGATTCTTTACAAAAGGTATTTGGAGTAAGACTTAACTTTCCTAACGCATATCGATATGCAGAACAGAAAGCAGATTTCTTCTGGATGCGCAAAGAGCTTAAGCGCAGCGGTAACATGAATATCACAGTGTACGAGGTGCCGCTAGAAGCAATTGATAAGGATACCTTAACAATCAAGAACATTATACGCATGCGTGATTCTATAGGTGGAAAGAAAATACCAGTAGATGACGGTCGCTTTATTACAGAACGTGCTTTCTCACCATACTTACAAGAAACAGAGATAGATGGAAAACTAGCTTATGAGACTAAAGGAACATGGGAAGTAGACGGTCGTTATATGGCTGGACCTTTTGTAAACTATGCCGTAAGAGATGAAAAAAATGGAAGATACTTGATATTAGAAGGTTTTATATTCTCCCCATCACAAGACCAGCGTGATAATATGTTTGAGCTTGAGAGTATCTTGAAGAGTGCAAGGTTGAGGTAGAAACGTTATCTTTATTATGTTGTTAAACAGTATATTATGGGAGCACTAGAGTTACGAGAAGAAGTTTTAAAAAAAGTGCAAGATGCAGATGAGCGTTTACTTGCAATGATAAATGCGCTAGCAATAAGCTATCAAGAATCTGAAGTAATTGCTTATACCGTGGAGGGAGAACCTTTGAGTAGAGAACAATACAAACAAGAGCTACAGGAGGCAAAATCAGAATATAAACGAGGAGAGTATACAGCTGTTGATGATTTTAAGAAAGAAATAAAGGATTGGTAATTGATGCTTAATACTGTCTGGACCAATACAGCAAAAAGAGATTTAAAGCAAATTTACAATTACATAAAGAATGTAAAGAAATCACCACAAGGCGCTCTAAATGTGGTTAATGATATTATCGAGGCAAGTGAAACTATTATTTACTTTGAGCAATATCAAAAGGATGAAATTAATAATACCTTTAGAAGGATTATAATAAGACATTATAAAATAGTGTATGATAGAGAAGGTGATGACATTGTTATTTTAAGAGTCTTTAGTACATATCAAAACCCTAGTAGATTGATAAATGACTTTTAGAAATTATGCTTTCGCGAAAGGTGATACACATAAAAAAACCGCATAACTTTAAGAGCTATGCGGTTTTTCTATATAAGAAAGAGCGAGTATTACTTCTTCTCTTCTATCATATCGTCTTCTTCGTCCTTAGACGCTTTCTTAAATTCTTTGATACCGCCACCTAAGCCGCGCATCATTTCAGGGATTTTCTTACCTCCAAAAAGTAATAAAACAACTAATACAATAAGTCCTATTTGCCAAGGGCCTACCATTCCTAAAAATATTGCTAAAAAATTCATCTTCATCTGTTTTAGAAAAACAAAGATAGTAAGAAAACAGACATACGAGCGTTAAAGTGATAAAAAGGACTTAATTGGCGTTGAGTGGTTATCGCAATCCAATTTTCGCGAAAGCGTAAAGACATCAATTATCTCATATCTAAAAAGTATATTTGTATCTCAAATGGCAGAAAAAAAAGAGAAGAAAAAAAAGATTGCAAAAAAGCTACTGCACAAGTATCGCTTAGTTATTCTCAATGAAGATACTTTTGAGGAGCGTATTTCTTTTAAACTCACACGACTCAATGTGTTTATTCTAGTAGGTATATCTGCTATTATTCTTATTGCACTTACCACTTTACTTATCGCATTTACACCATTAAGGGAATATATTCCTGGTTACTCAAGCACAAAACTCAAGCGCAATGCGACGCTACTCGTTGCAAAAACAGATTCTATAGAAAATGCAATTAGAGTAAATGAGCAATACTACTCTTCTATACGTAGAGTATTGAGTGGTGATGTAGAAGAGCTAGAATTTGATAGAGATTCTATACGCGATGCCGTATTTAATGATGAAGAAATATATGTGCTTCCTAGTAGAGAAGATAGCTTACTAAGGCAAACAGTAGAGCAGGAAGACAAGTACAATGTGTTTGATAAAGCTATTGAGGATACAGATTTCTCACTGTTTCCTCCAGTAAAAGGAACCATATCATCTGCATATAATGCTAGTCAAAAACACTTTGCAGTAGACATTGTAACTGTAAAAGATGCTCCTGTAAAAGCCGCAGCAGATGGAACTGTGATTTTTGCCGAGTGGACTGCAGAGACAGGTCATGTACTTATAATAAACCATGGTAAAAATCTTATTACCGTATATAAACACAATGCTTCTCTCAATAAATCACAAGGAGCCTTGGTTCAAGCAGGAGAAGTTATTGCCACGGTGGGTAATACAGGTGAGTATAGTACTGGACCACACTTACATTTTGAGTTGTGGAGTAATGGGTACCCTATAAATCCGACTAATTTTATAGATTTTAACTAATGTCGATAAAGTCTTTTGGAGCAAAAATTTTTGCGTCGTACATACAGCGAAGTATAAAAAAATGGGCAGACAACCCTATTGAGACTCAGCACAAGGTTTTTGAGAGTCTTATAGATGCTGCTCAGTATACGACTTTTGGTAATGATCACCGTTTTGATACAATAAAGTCACATGCAGATTTTGTAAAGCAAGTTCCCATAAGAGATTATGAAGACTTGCGCTACTATGTAGATAAAATGGTCGCTGGAGAACCAGATATACTCTGGCCAGGTAAACCTCTTTACTTTGCAAAAACTTCTGGAACTACTTCTGGAGTAAAGTACATTCCGCTTACAAAAGACAGCATGAAAACACACCCTAACAGTGCGCGTAATGCAATTCTTTCTTACATCGCAGAGACAGGAAATACAGACTTTGTAGATGGTAAGATGATTTTTTTACAAGGAAGCCCAGAGATGACCGAAAAGAATGGCATCAAACTAGGCCGCCTTTCTGGTATTGTCGCACACTATGTGCCTAATTACCTACAGAAGAATAGGCTTCCTAGTCTGGAGACTAATTGTATAGAAGACTGGGAACAAAAGGTAGATGCGATTGTAGCTGAAACTATAGATCAAGATATGACACTCATAGGAGGGATTCCTCCGTGGGTACAGATGTATTATGAACGTCTTATCCAGAAAAGTGGTAAAACGGTGGGAGAGCTCTTTAAAAACTATCAGTTATTTGTGTACGGAGGCGTAAATTACGAGCCTTACCGTCGCAAGTTAGAGGATCTTATAGGTAGAAGCGTAGACAGCATTGAGTTATATCCAGCGAGTGAAGGTTTTTTTGCCTTTCAAGATACGCAAACAGAGAAAGGAATGCTGTTGCAACTAGACAACGGTATCTTTTACGAGTTTGTAAAAGCAGATGAGTTTTTTAATGAAAACCCAACCAGAATAACGCTTAAGGATGTAAAGCTTGACGTAAATTACGTAATGATCATCTCTACCACGGCAGGTTTATGGGCATATAACATAGGAGATACCGTAATGTTTACGAGTCTCAAACCATATCGCATTATGGTTTCCGGGAGAATCAAGCACTTTATTTCGGCTTTTGGAGAGCATGTGATAGGTAAAGAGGTAGAGCAGGCCATGCTTGAAGCTTCGGCCGGAACAGATATTAAAGTGACAGAGTTTACGGTAGCACCTCAAGTAGCACCTCAAGAAGGATTACCTTATCATGAGTGGTTTATAGAATTTGAAAATGAGGGGAGTGGTGATTTACACGCTTTCGCGAAAGCGTTAGATTCCTCACTACAAGCTCAAAACTCATACTACCTAGACCTAATCACAGGAAAGGTACTCCAGCCATTAAAAATCACCAAGGTGGTAAAAGATGGCTTCAATAATTACATGAAATCACAAGGAAAGTTAGGTGGTCAAAATAAAATTCCACGTCTTTCAAACGATCGAAAGATTGCCGATCTATTGCAATCAAAATAGTATTTAATAGGTAAGCTGGCGATGAAATTACCATGGTCAAGTTCTATTAAGTACCTTTATCCCCAATTATGAGCACAAACAAAACACAAGGCCGTACAAGAGCCCAAGAGAGCAGCAGCGCTATAGAACGCATGTATATTACAATGCGTCACCTTTTTAACAGAGGATTTTATAAACCTATGGGTGTCTCTGGAGAGACACTTAGAGAGTCATTACTTATATTAAGACCAGAAATTTACGGTACCATTGCCGAAGAAAAAGTAGAACTAGATGGTCTTCTTTACGTTATTGATAGACTTCCAGAAGGAATAGAGCAATGTAGATTCATTAACTTAACAAGTGATGAAGGCTACAAAAACAGTCACTTTGAACCTATTATTCCAGCAAAACGTCGTCGTAATTGCTACCGTATAGATGAGGAGCAAATGAATATCGAGATCACGCGTGGTCGTTCTGAAATTTATGATATTCTTACACACGTGACCTTCCTATTTATTGAGTCTCATAAGATTATGAAACGTGTCCTCATAAATGATGAAGGCGCTGTAATACGTGATTGGGAAAAGCTAGAAAAAGCAGTTTTAAACAATGAAGAGCTAGATCAAAATAGCTGGGAGATTGCAACTACGCATACCGCAAATATCTTAGGACGTACTTTTGCCGAAGTACGAGCAATTGCACCTCTTTTTAATACGCGCACTAATAACAAGCGCTTCTTTGAGCTTATTTACTGGTTAGGTAAACTTGCGATAGCAGAAGTACTTAAAGAGGAGAAGCGCACAGTTACCTTTAGTCCTGTTTTAAGAGAACGATTAGGTCATCACATACACGGTGAGATCTGGGCAAATGATATTAAAGCGACTTTGAAGAAAAACAATCTTTTAGGTAGACCTCTTCATATTATTAGTGCAAACATGCACTCTGTAATGAATACGCTGTATGCGCCACTTGCACTTAAGTCTGAACTTAAGAAAAAGTCTAAACTAGAGGTGTATGAAATGCTTAGTAATAGTGGTAACGCAGCTCTACGTGCTAAAGTAGAGAAAGTCGCATTACAAAACGGAATGATATATCTGCCAGATGATAGTGGTACAAATATCAATGTTCAGATTTTTGACATGTGTAAGCTGCCTGTAGCTGAAAATGACTTCTGTAGCAACGATGTAAAAAAGGAACAACAGCCCGTTATTATAGTAATGGACTACGCCTTTGGAGAGCAAGCTTATGAAACTATGGAAGAGCTTCTTAAGCCTTATGAAGAAGGAGAGGAGAAAACATACTTAGATGTAGATTCTGTGTCTATCATGGGTAAAGCAGGTATTCTAGAAGGTGGAAAGGGGGATCTTATGATTCCAAGTGCACACCTTTTTGAAGGAACAGCAGATAATTATCCTTTTGAGAACGAACTTACTAAAGAGGATTTTGAAGGACATGGATTAGAAGTTTTTGAAGGTGCTATGGTTTCTGTATTAGGAACCTCGTTACAAAATAGAGATATCCTTAAATTCTTCCATGACAGTACGTGGAGTGTGATAGGTCTAGAAATGGAAGGAGCACACTATCAAAAAGCAATACAAGCTGCCGCAAAACTTCGTAAGAGCATTCAAGAAGATGTAAAAGTGAGATATGCATATTATGCTAGTGATAACCCTTTAGAAACAGGAAGCACACTAGCATCTGGCGGACTAGGAACTACAGGAGTGAAGCCTACATACCTAATCACTGAAAAGATATTACACCAACTGTTTACTACTAATAAGTAGTAATATATTACAACTAACATTCAACTTTAAGTAAGCACATGAGCGATCACTACAATCAGTCTGGAAATCAGCAAGAAATGGACCTCTCAGACATCTTTTCTTTGATAGGTAGACTATTTAAAAATGTGGTTTATTCATTTTTTAGAGTTGTTGATTTTATGATTAAAATGTGGTGGGTGTTTTTATTGCTCATCGTTGCTGGAATAGCTTTAGGGTTCGTTTTGAAGGAGGAGCCATCTTATGAGGCAAATCTGTTACTTAAAACTAATTTTACGAGCCAGGCGTACGTTTATACGGCAATAGAGCAGTTTAATAATAACCTTGAAGAAGACGATGAGGGTTTTATAACATCTCTTGGTAAGTCTCCTGAAAACTTTAGTATTAAAGACGTTAGCGTAGAGCCAGTAGTAGAGGTGATAGACTTAGTGAATTATATAGGTGATAATGATGGTGCGCTAGGAGAAATGACGAGAGAGTTTAAACTCAAAGATGACCGTGAATTGTTTGCAACAGATAGATTTTTATCTAAGTTTAAATTTCACAAACTCAAATTTGTATTTGATAGTGATAAAAATTTAGAAGATATTGAGTCATTCCTATCATTTATCAATGAAAATCCCTATGCTAAAGAGTTGAAAAAAGAAGGTCTTAAAAATCATAAGATTTATCTTGAAAGCCAAGAACAATCTATTGCTCAGATAAATGAGCTTATCAATTCTTTCAGTAAGGATAACAATATATCAGAGCAAAAGGACAGGGAGGGGTTTTATTTTAACAATCAAAATGAGAACCTAGCATCATTATTTCACACTAAATCAGACTTAGTAGAAGATTTAGAGATTGAAAAAAATGATTTTGTGAGCTATACTGATGTAGCTGTAATCGTAAGTGCTATTCAAGTATCAAAGAAGTCATCTATAACAGATAATTTGATTGTTATTTTCCCATTAGGCTTAGTGATTATATTTCTAATACTCTCAGGGATTGCAAGTGTATACAAATCATACAGGCGTGAAACAGCGGTCCTAAAAGGATAGTTTCTCCCACATATTAATAATTATTTATGAGTAATAAAGTAGCATTAATTACCGGCGTGACTGGTCAAGATGGAGCGTACTTAAGTGAGTTTTTACTTAAGAAGGGCTATGAGGTACACGGTATTAAACGTAGATCGTCTTTATTCAATACAGATAGAATAGATCATCTTTATGAAGATCCACATATTGATAACCAGCGATTTTTTCTTCATTATGGAGATCTTACGGACAGTACAAATCTGTTTAGAATCATACAAGAAGTACAACCAGATGAGATTTATAATCTTGGGGCAATGAGCCATGTACAGGTATCCTTTGAGATGCCAGAATATACGGCTAATGTAGATGGACTAGGTGCTCTAAGACTATTAGAAGCAGTGAGAGCTTTAGGTCTTGAAAAAAAGACGCGCATTTATCAAGCCTCTACATCAGAGTTATATGGAAAGGTACAAGAAGTGCCACAGTCTGAGACAACACCTTTCTATCCAAGAAGTCCTTATGCAGTAGCAAAGTTATATGCATACTGGTCTACCGTAAACCATCGTGAAGCTTACAATATGTTTGCGTGTAACGGTATTTTATTTAATCACGAGTCTCCAGTAAGAGGAGAAACTTTTGTGACTAGAAAGATTACTAGAGCTACATCAAAAATAGCTTTAGGGTTACAAGATAAAATGTATCTAGGAAACCTAGACGCAAAGCGTGACTGGGGTCATGCTAAGGATTATGTGAGAATGATGTGGATGATCTTGCAGGCAGATGAGCCAGAAGATTGGGTAATCGCCACTGGAGAGACTACGACGGTGCGTGACTTTATAAAAATGTCATTTGCTCATATAGGTGTTACGTTGTCATTTGAAGGTGAAGGAATAGATGAAAAAGGAATTGTTACTGCATCAGAAAATGCAGATTATCCTGTAAAAATAGGGCAAGTAGTTGTTGAGGTGGATCCTAAGTACTTTAGACCTACAGAGGTAGAATTACTTATAGGCGATGCTTCAAAGGCTTACAACAAGCTTGGCTGGAAGCCAGAATATCAACTACAAGGACTTGTAGATGATATGATGCAAAGTGACCTAAGGCTGATGAAGAAAGACAGCTATCTCAAAGAAGGCGGATATAAAACGATGAATTATTTTGAGTAACACACCAATACCTAAAAACGCTAGAATATTTGTTGCTGGACATCGCGGTCTAGTAGGGAGCGCCATTGTGAATACACTTGAAACGAAAGGTTATACGGATATAATCACGCGAACTCACAAGGAACTTGACTTAACAGATACTGTTGCAACGCAACAATTCTTTGAACAAGAAAAGCCAGAGTATGTTTTTCTAGCAGCTGCCAAAGTGGGAGGGATTATTGCAAATAATACCTACCGAGCAGATTTTCTGTACGTGAATCTCATGATTCAAAATAATGTGATTCATCAGAGTTATGTACACGGAGTTAAGAAGTTATTGTTTTTAGGAAGTACCTGTATTTACCCTAAAAATGCACCGCAACCCATGCCTGAAGAGGCGCTACTTACGGGCGCTTTAGAATACACAAATGAGCCGTATGCTATTGCAAAAATAGCAGGTATTAAACTCTGCGAGAGTTATAATCTGCAATACGGAACAGATTTCATTTCGGTGATGCCTACTAATCTATATGGATTTAATGACAACTTCGACTTAGAGAAATCTCACGTGCTACCAGCATTGATTAGAAAAATTCACCTTGCAAAACTACTGTCTGAAGGAAGGAAGGATGAGGTTTGTAAGGATCTTGATGTTTCCGCTTTCGCGAAAGCGCAACCTATACTAGAAAAGTTTGGTGTCACAGCCGAAAGTGTTGAGATATGGGGAACAGGAACGCCCAGAAGAGAATTTTTATGGAGTCAAGATATGGCAGATGCTTGTGTACATATCTTAGAAAACACAAGTTTTGACGATGTAAAAGGAAGCACCACCGAAGTAAGGAATACACACATCAACATAGGCACAGGTGAGGATATCTCTATAAAAGAGCTAGCAACGCTTATCAAAGAAACGATAGGTTTTACAGGAGCGTTAATTTTTGATAGCTCAAAACCAGATGGAACCCCGCGCAAACTTACAGACGTTACAAAGCTTAATAGTTTAGGATGGAAACATACGGTAGCGCTTGAGGATGGAGTTAATAGATTATATAATTGGTATCTAGGAAACCTGTAGATGTTTGGTAAGAAACAATTTTTAGCGGAGGCTAATGTTCGCCGCTATTTTTCAAATACTGTCTGGATATTATTTGAGAAAGGACTACGTGTTTTAGATGGTTTCTTTATAGGCATTTGGATTGCTAGGTACTTAGGTCCTAGCGATTTTGGAATATTAAGCTATGCAGAGTCATTTGTATATCTATTTGCTGCAATTGCGGCTTTAGGTTTAGACCAAATAGTTACAAAAGAGCTTGTAAATAATAGTTCTAGTAGAGATGAAATTCTTGGGACTACGTTAGGATTAAGGCTATTAGGATTTGTTGTGATGTTTAGTCTCATAGTGGGTGCAACTCAGTTTTTAGATCATACAACACTCACAAATACAATGATATTTGTGATAGCGTCAAGCATACTCTTACAAAGCTTTAAGGGGATTGATTTTTATTTTCAGAGCAATGTACGTAGTAAATACACGGTTATAGGAAACATCGTTGCAGTAGGTGCTGTTGCTGCGGTTAAGGTGTTCCTTATTTTTTCAAAAGCACCTTTAATTTACTTTGGTTATGTAATTGTTGCCGAATGGATTATTATATCTCTCAGTTATATTATTGCTTATCATGTTTCAGGACTTTCTATATGGCTGTGGAAATTTAAAACCTATTGGGCAAAAAGGTTATTAAGTAAAAGTTGGTTTTTAATTATAGGTTCTGTTGCAGCTGCATTATACATGAAAATTGACCAAGTCATGATTAAGGAAATTTTAGGTGAAGAATCACTGGGGATATATAGCGTGGCAGTAAAACTAACGGGAATATGGCTTTTTGTGACAGCTGCAATCACACAATCAGTTTTTCCATCACTTGTAAATATTAGAAAAAGCAATCGGGATTTATTTTTAAAAAGACTCCAACAGCTTTACGATTTACTTATTAAGATAGCAATAGTAGTTTCTTTGATTTATACATTATCTGCACACTTCTTTGTTCCATTGCTATTTGGAAATGAATACAGTGATAGTAGTGATGTTCTAGTTCTATATATTTGGTCAATTGTTTTTGTTTTCTTGAGTAATGGGTCTTGGGGATATTATCTAAATGAAAATCTAGAAAAATTTTCCAGTATACGATTGGTTGTTGGAGCAATTATAAATATTACATTAAATATCTTTTTCATAAAGTGGTATGGACTAGTTGGGGCGGCCTACGCAACACTTATCTCTTATGCAATTTCAGGATATTTGATTAATGCACTGTTTAAAAAAACAAGAGAAAACTTTAAGCTACAAACCAAAGCGTTTGTAAATATTTTCAATATAAACACATGGACACGTCTATTATGAGTACTCCTTTAAAAGTAAAAAACCTTAAAACTGTAGACTTTTCTATTGATCAGATGTGTACACTTTATTTTTATGGAAAAAGAATATTTAGAGCTGTAAACGATGAGTATATCTCTCAAGTAGAGGATATGTTTGATTGCGGCTTGATAAGTGAGCTTATTGAGAAAGAATTATTTGTTAATACATGGATATCTGACGTTGAGATAGAAGGTTATAAACTAGTAATTGAACATGAGTATATTGAATATTGGAACTACCCTTATGAGTGGTCTTTTTCAATGTTACATAAAGCCGCAAACGTAGTTTTAGACGCAAACGAGATTGCTTTTAAGCATGGGTATGAGATTTTTGATAGTCACGCCTATAATGTCGTGTTTATGATGAATAAGCCTGTTTATGTTGATTTTGGAAGTTTTATAAAAAGAGATGTTCGAAACCAAAATAGTTGGTCTGGCTTTTCTAATTTTTATAACTCATTTTATATTCCTCTATTTCTTTACAAAAAAGGCTATGCAGATGTTCCCAACAACATTTTTTTATATAATGGATTTTATAACGATAAAGATCTATTTAACTTAAGGTACCGCTATGCAGGTCTTTTTGGAAAAAGTATTTCAAATCTCTTGTACCATATAAGATTTAGTAAACGTAGACTAGCGTCTGCTCGTTATTCTAGAGTCATTGATAAATATGGTAATCATAAGCACTTTGAAAAGCTCATACGATTTAAAAAGGCATTTCAGAACAACTATAGTACAAAGCATGCCCGTAAACTCATTGGTAAAATTGACAGGAGCTCATTTGATTCTTACTGGAAGGATTACCATGATGATAAAGATCCAAAAAATGACAAACGTTTTCTAAGGATTAAGGAAATCGTAACTAAGCACATGGCAGATGCAACTAGCGCTGTTGAACTAGCGTCAAACCAAGGTAAATTTGCTAATTTTTTGATTAACAATACGCATCTGTCTACAATGATTTCTACAGATTATGATAAGAATGCGCTTGATCAAAATTTTAAAGTTAATGGTAGTCAAGACAATTATTTAACTCTAGTACATGATTTTGTGAGACCTAACCAGCGCCATAATACATCTTCTTTTGTTGATCGAATTCAAGGCGATGTAGTAATAGCGTTAGCAGTCACACATCATTTGATACTTACCCAGGATGTTTCATTAGATCATATTTTTGATACATTAGAGAATCTTTCAGCCAACTATGTAATAGTTGAATTTATGCCTTTAGGTCTTTATTTTGGTGATATGAACAATATTCCTAAAACTCCTGATTACTACTCTTTAGAGTGGTTTGATTCTGCCTTTAGAGAGCGTTTTGAATATATCTTGGATGAGGAACTGGCTGTAAACAGACATGTCTTTGTGGGTAAATGCAAATGATATTGACTTAAATATAAAATGTAAATTGGGAAAAGCAGTGCTCCTTGGAGCTTATATAGTAATAAGCACATTTCTATTTGCAAATTTTGCAACAGAGATAGAGGTATGGGCATCTTTTTTTGTGAGTAACTTAGTGCTATTTACACTTCTCTGGTGGCATTTATATAAGGAGAAAGAGTACTCTCCTTTTATATCTGTGTATATTGTTTTTAACTTTTTATTTTTCATAATAGCGCCCATATTGCAACTGCGGGTGATAGGTAATAAGAATGCAGATTTTATTACAAACCTCCCTTATACACCTAGAGGTATTATTTATGCAAATGTGCTTGTTGTTATATTTACTACTTTCTTCTTTGGGACTTATACATTGCTTAAAAAAACTAGAAAAACTAGAGTCGTAAAACATAACATAGAGAGTGATAAAAGATTACCCTTGGTATTAATAGGGTTGTTAGGAATATCATTATTCGTTTTTATAGCAAGTTATGATTTTGTGATAAGTGAGATTTCAAGAGCAGGACAGACATCGTTTTCTGTTGGAACGACGGCATTGCTATTATGGAAAAAACTACTATTTGTAGTTCCGTTAGGAGGAATTATTCTTTCAGTGCAATATTACAAGAATGCAAAAAGCTCGTCAAAAAATTTATTGGCAATAGCATTAGTACTTATGATCTTTGTAATGCTCTTGTTGTGGTTTAAAAACCCGCTAGTAGAAAAGCGAAATGCTTTAGGACCTATCTACATATCAATTATTTACCTCTTTATACCTGGAATATTTAATAGCAATGTGAAAACTATGTTTTTTATGTTTTTTACAATGATTATTGTATTTCCATTATCTGCAATAATTACACATGTGAGGTCATCTTTACGTGAGATTTTTATACAACCTCGATTGCTTCTAGACGAATTTGAGGGAGAAGGTATCGGAGAGGTTTTTAATACATTACACTATGATGCATTTATAAATATTGTAGCCACCATAGATTATGTTAAGTATGAGGGATTTTCATACGGATATCAATTGTTAAGTGCCTTTCTGTTTTTCGTGCCACGCAAAATATGGCCAGATAAACCTACAACAACCGGGCAACTTGTAGGAGAGCACCTTATAGATAGTTATGGCTTTAATTTTAGTAATCTATCTAACCCCATGGTTTCAGAAGGTTATATTAACTTTGGAGTAATGGGAGTTATACTGCTTGCAATAGCATTAGCGTACACACTTGTTTACTTACTTACTTGGTT
This sequence comes from Dokdonia sp. Asnod3-C12, assembly GCF_045063975.1. NCBI lineage: Bacteria > Pseudomonadati > Bacteroidota > Flavobacteriia > Flavobacteriales > Flavobacteriaceae > Dokdonia > Dokdonia sp. Asnod3-C12. The sequence continues at coordinate 1,498,724 of NZ_JBEFNY010000003.1, read as the reverse complement.
ACAAAGTAGTATCTTACTGAAAAAGATGATGGCTTTTTATTTTGCTATTCATCTTGTGTTCTTTCTTAGAGGTGATTTTGCAAATGGATTTTCATATTACGTAGGAACCCTCGTTGGAGTTATGGGTATTGCCAAAATATTAGATTATTTTATCAAACAAGGAATAATCAATCAACAAAAATGGAAGCAAAGTCACATCAAAAAAGCTTAAGATTACCGGAAGGTGCTCTCTTTCTATTATTTGCATCTGTATTACTACCTTCTAATGCAAAGTCTATAGCTATAGGTCTATTTGCTGTAGTTTCAATACTACATTTTTTTAAAAGTAAGAACACATTTAATTTTCGTTTTTTTATAGTAAATGGACTTGTGTATATCGTAGTAGCGAGCACTTTACTCTACAGTGACAATTTTGAATTTGGCATAAAAAAGCTCACCATATTTTTATCGTTAATACTCTTTCCACTCTGTTTTGCAATGTATTCTCGAGAAGACATTAAGCGATTACATACTCATCTAGAAAGATACTTTGCAGTATATATCGTTACTGTTGCTTTGTTTAACGTTATATCTTTTTTATGGTTTTATATAACGCATTATAGCTTTGATGAGATGCTTATGCACTTTCCTATGATCATGAAAATCCATGTAGGTAAATATAAAATTCATCCTATTTATTCTGGAATGCATTGTAGTGCTGCTTTACTATTCTCCATATACATATTTCGATCCCTAAAATCACGATGGAAAATCGTTGGACTACTTATTATAAACCTTGTACTAGTATTGTTTTTATTACTCTATGCAAAGAAGGGATCTATTATAGCACTTATGGTTGTATCCTTTGTCTTTGTGCTCTTTCAGCATAATAAAGGCTTAGTAAAACCGTACGCTTTTCTAATAGTAGGTCTACTGGTATTGATGATTACTATACCACGCACACGAGATAAATTTTTAGAATTTAAAAATATTGAATCCATTACCCAGGGAGCTCCTACTTCTACAAACATTAGATTTACCATTTATGGAATAGCCTTAGATGTTATACGAGAAAGTCCTATAGCTGGCTATGGTGTTGGAGATTACCGCGAGGTGCTCACAGAGAGATACGAGCTTTTAGAAACCAAACTACTAGAAGAAGGAGGATATAATGCCCACAATCAGTTTCTTAGTTTTTTGCTTATAGGAGGTCTCATTGCGTTGCTTGCTTTCTTAGCTACACTCGTTTTAAATTTTATCTTTGCCGTTAGGTTCAATAATGAGCTACTGATCTTGGTAATCATATTCTATAGCATAATGATGCTCACAGATAATATTTTTGAAAAAGAATCAGGGGTCATTTACTTCTCGTTGTTTTTTAATTTTCTTTCTGCCAAAACCTTATTTGCCACACCTATTAATGACTAATAAAAAAATACTTATTGTAGGCCCTTTTCCAGAGCCCACCACCGGGGTCTCACTGGCAAACCAGGTAGCAAGTAAATTGTTAATTAAGGCAGGTTTCAAAGTGACTGTAGTTAATACATCACTTAGCGAGCTAGATGAAAAATTAGGAAGTTTTTCATTTAAAAAACTTTGGCATAATCTCAAGTATAATACAGCAGCGTTCAAAGTTTTTTCAAACGATATTTTATATATAACACCAGGACAGACCTTTTTTGGTGTTCTTAAATACGCCTTGTTTATTGGGGTTGGTACGCTTTCGCGAAAGCGTATAATTACCCACATACATGGTAATCATCTAGGTACTGCATATGAACAAATGAGTAGTGTGCAACAAAGAATTGTACATTATTTAATGTCGAAAACAACTACAGGGATTGTACTGTCTCAATCTTTAGTTGCTAATCTCACTCCATTTTTACAGCCCAAGGTTATACACGTACTTCCTAATTTTGCCGAAGAATATTTACAAGAAAATATCACAAAGACCTATACTGCACCTCGTTTTATATATTTGAGTAACTTGATGGAGGAGAAAGGTATTTTAGTCTTTTTAAAAGCACTTAAAATTCTTCAAGACAAAGGAGTGCCATTTCATGCACAGATAGGAGGTGGAGTTACTGCCGAAATGTGGTCTCAAGTAAACCCATTGCTGCTCACTCTCAAAAACACAGATTACAAAGGAGTCGTGCGCGGAAAAGAAAAGAAAGAACTTTTTGAGTGGGGTAATGTATTTGTATTACCTACATATTATGCTATGGAAGGACAACCTATTTCCATACTTGAAGCCATGGCAACAGGATCATTAATAGTCACCACCACACAAGGCGGGATTGTAGATGTGATAGAAGATGGTAAACACGGTTTTTTTGTAGAAAAGCAAGAGGTAGAAGGTCTAGCGGCCAAGATGGAGTACCTTGTAAACAATGTTTCCTCTATCAAGGAAATAGGAGAAGGTAATGTGAATTATTTTAATGAAAATTTTACGATAACAGCCTTTTCAGAAAGGCTTACTAATATTTTTAAAAGCTAGTGAAATATCAAGATTTAAAATCATATAATACCCCTAAAGGTTTCAGAGGTAAGTCTGGAATAATAGTACAATTATGGCGTATTGTGTACGTTGTTTTGTTCAGAAACTCTCCGCAGGCTTTATACGGCTGGAGACGGTTTTTATTAAGATGCTTTGGAGCAACAGTGGGTAAGAAAGTGATTATAAGACCCACTGCTCAGATTACCTATCCTTGGAAATTAGTCCTAGGTGATTACTGCTGGATAGGTGATGAGGTGGCGTTATACACACTGGGACCTATTACTGTAGGTGCAAATGCTGTGGTGTCACAACGCAGTTACTTATGTACAGGAACACACGATTATCATTCTCCCAGTTTTGCAATAGAAGCACACCCTATCACTATAGGAGAAAAATGCTGGATTGCTACAGATGTTTATGTGGCACCTGGAGTTTCAATAGGTGATGGTACTGTGGTAGGTGCTAGAAGCAGTGTTTTTAAAAATTTACCAGCAGGAAAAATCTGCACAGGTACACCAGCAATCATTATAAAAGATCGTATTGAATAACCTACAAGGCAAACATATCACGCTTATCTCCTTAAACTTCTATCCAGAAGACACGGCAATAGGACTTTACAGCACACAACTAGCAGAATATCTGGAATCACTAGGTGCTTTGCTTTCGGTGATTACAGCATTTCCTTATTACCCAAAATGGGAGATAGCAGAATCATATCAAAACAAAGGAACTTATCTGCATGAGAAGAATGGAACCATTGATATATATCGATATAAGCAGTTTACTCCCAAGGAGCCTACATTCTTAAAGCGCGTTATCCACATAGCCGATTTTACCATAGGATCACGCTTTAATTTCAAACAGATTACAGAGTGTGACATTGTAATCTCTGTAATTCCTTTTACGAGTAGTGCATGGTTAGGTAATACGCTTTCGCGAAAGCGTAGCGCAAAACACTGGATTCACATTCAAGATTTTGAATTTGACGCAGCTTTTCAGTCGGGTCTTGCCTCTGGAGTTGAAAGTAAAAGTATGGCATATAAAGCTTTGATGAAATTAGAGCGTAGTATTCTCAATAAAGCAGATTATGTAAGCACTATAAGTCAAACAATGCTTGCCAAACTTAAAGAGAAAACCACTTCCAAAACTTACTATCTACCTAACTGGATTGATGCAGCCGAGAGTGATCCATCTAAATCACAAGCACATCCTTATTTTTCTCATGATAAGTGTAGTGTTTTGTATTCTGGAAATGTGGGAGATAAGCAAGACTGGCAGTTATTTACTAATGTTGTTAAAGCATTAGATTTTAATAAGTTTGAAGTAATTGTAGTAGGGGCAGGGGCAAAAATGGAGGTTCTCAAGGAAAATCTAAAAGACACTAAGGTAAAATTCTACGCACCAGTTCCATTTATAGAATTGTCAAGTTTACTCGCTAGTGCAGATGTGCATATTTTATTTCAAAAAGGCGAAGTTGTAGATACGGTTATGCCTTCTAAAATTCTAGGTATGATGGCTAGTGCTAGACCATCTATCATCACCGGTCACCCAGACGCAGAGCCAGCTAAGATTATAAAAGATTCAAATGGTGGATATTATAACTCCGTTATTAATGTAGATATAATATTGAGCCAGCTAGAGACTCTCAATTCGACTCCAGAAATAGCTATGACTATAGGTACAGCTGCGAGAAAGTATGTACTTGAAAAATTTGCAAGGAAACCTATTTTAGAGAAATTTTCTCAAACCCTGAGTAGGTTATAAGGCTTAGGCTTTACAAGCAGGTAATACTTCCTTATTTTTACGAACACAGATTTTTAAGTCTGTATAGATTAATCAACCAACTATGAAGAGAGTTTTAATTACGGGTGCTGCAGGATTTTTAGGGTCTCATTTATGTGATAGATTTATTAAAGAAGGTTTTTATGTAATTGGTATGGATAACCTTATCACTGGTAGCCTGTCTAACATTGAGCATCTCTTTAAATTAGAGCAATTTGAGTTCCATCATCACGACGTTACAACATTTGTACATGTACCTGGTGAACTCGATTACATCTTGCATTTTGCATCACCAGCAAGTCCTATAGACTATCTTAAAATTCCTATCCAGACACTTAAAGTAGGTTCTTTAGGAACACACAACCTATTAGGGTTGGCTAAGGTTAAAAATGCCCGAATTTTGATTGCATCAACATCAGAAGTTTATGGTGATCCACTCGTGCATCCTCAGGATGAAAATTATTACGGTAATGTAAATACTATAGGACCTAGAGGGGTATATGACGAGGCAAAACGTTTTCAAGAATCTATCACGATGGCTTATCATCGTTTTCACGGTCTAGAAACTCGTATCGTACGTATATTTAATACATACGGACCTCGTATGAGACTCAATGATGGTAGAGTAATACCTGCATTTATGGGACAGGCGCTCAGGGGAGAAGATCTAACGATATTTGGTGACGGTTTACAGACTCGTTCTTTCTGCTATGTAGATGATCAAATAGAAGGGATTTACCGTCTGTTAATGAGTGATTATGCACTACCAGTAAACATAGGTAACCCAGATGAAATCACGATAAAAGACTTTGCTGAGGAGATTATAAAACTTACTGGAACAGATCAAAAGGTTATTTATCAAGATTTACCAGTAGACGACCCTATGCAACGTAAACCTGATATTTCAAAAGCAATAGAAATATTAGATTGGGAGGCTAAGGTAGACCGCAAGGAAGGCATGAGAAAGACGTTTGAATACTTTAAAAGCTTATCTCAAGAGCAATTATACAAAAGTGAACATAAAGACTTTTCAAAACACATACGCAAGTAAGTATGGCGCAACGCGTAGGTAGATATTCCTTTTATATAAGGCCCGCAATTTATGGCATAGACTTAGTGATTATTTTATTACTCGCTAAGGTGTGCCTTATCATGAATGAAAATTTTGTGGTGTTCTCATTGTATATCACGACGACTTGGATTTTTTCAACAATTAAGTCAGATTTTTATGAGGTATATAGATACACAAAGCCCACACGCATTGTCTCACTTTTACTACTACAGTTATTCATTTTTGCGCTACTTGTTTTTGCATTTTTTGGGCTATTTCAAAAAATAGATGCATCACCTGTCGACGTATTTCTATATGTATTATATGTTTTTATAGGTATAGGTATTAATAAATTTGGGATATTTTACTTGTTGAAAACATACAGGGCTGTTTTAGGAGGTAACCATCGTCGTGTTGTCATTTTAGGTTGGAATGTCCAAGTCAAGGAGCTTAAAAAGTTTTTTGATGAAAATAAAAGGTATGGCTATGTAGTGAGTAGCACCTTTGATATAAAAGACTCAAGTGTTTCTCTTGATAGCATATTTAATTACATACTAGAGCACAATGTAGATGAGGTATACTGCTCAGTAGAGCAGTTTACAAATGAAGAATTGAGAGAAATATCTGAATTTACAGATAACAATCTTAAGATATTAAAATTCATTCCAGACAGTCGCGAGATTTTCACAAAGAAACTAGAGTATCAATACCTCGGGATTACTCCTATCTTATCACTACGTACTATCCCCATAGATAAACCACTTAATCAGTTTATTAAACGGACGTTTGATATTTTTCTTTCTGTGGCCGTGCTTGTAGGAATATTGTCATGGCTCACACCTTTACTTGCTATTTTAATAAAGCTCGACTCTAAAGGAACTGTGTTTTTTAAACAGAAGCGTAATGGATTAGATTATCACGAGTTTTACTGCTATAAATTTCGTTCTATGAGAGATAATGAAGAGGCAGATATTGAGCAGGTGAGTAAAAATGATAGTCGTATTACTAGAGTAGGTAGCTTCTTGCGTAAAACGAGTATGGATGAGTTGCCACAATTTATAAATGTTCTTAAGGGAGATATGTCTGTGGTGGGGCCTAGACCGCATATGGTGAGACACACACATATGTATGCGGAGCGCATAGATAAATTTATGGTACGTCACTTTATAAAACCTGGAATTACAGGCCTTGCGCAAGTAAGTGGATATAGAGGAGAAATTGAGACCGATGAAGATATTGTGAACCGCGTAAAATTTGACATATTCTACGTAGAAAACTGGTCACTCTTTTTAGATATTAAAATTGTTTTTAATACTATTTACAAAGCTATTGTAGGAGATGACAAAGCTTACTAAAAAAGACACAGAACCACTGGTTTCAATTATCACTCCGCTATATAATGCAGCACCTTTTATTGCTCAAACTATCGCGAGTATTCAAGCACAAACGTATCAAAACTGGGAGCAAATTATCGTTGATGACTGCTCAACAGATGATTCTGTTCAAATTGTAAAAGCGCTAATAGCTCTTGATAATAGAATTAAACTTATTACGCTTTCGCGAAATAGTGGTGCCGCACACACCCGCAACATTGCAACAGAAGCTGCACAAGGTAAGTTTATAGCCTTCTTAGACTCTGATGACCTGTGGCATCGAGAAAAGTTATCTAAACAAATTGCTTTCATGCAAGAAACAAGTTGTGACGTTTCTTATACCAGCTATGTGCATATTAATGAAAATGGAAAACCACTTGGAAAACGCATCGTGGCATTACCAGAACTCACTTATAAGAAACAACATAGTAATAACTATGTGGGAAATCTCACAGGTATTTACAACAAAACCTCAATAGGCAAAATAAGCGCTCCAGATGTTAGAAAAAGACAAGACTGGGCGCTGTGGTTAGATGCTATAAAGAAGAGCGGGAAACCAGCCTTAGGTTTAAAAGAAGACCTAGCTCTTTATAGAGTACGTGAAGGCTCAATGAGCTCAAATAAATTAAATCTTGTTAAGTACAACTACCAGTTTTACAAAACTTGCCTAGGATATTCTCATGTAGCAGCCACCCTATATTTAGTACGCTTTTTCTGGGAGTATTTTGTAATGAGACCTAAGTGGATACAGCGATACGATGTCTAAGAGACTAGAGATGTAAACTGTTTGAGCTTTCCTCTATTACTACGGTTCATGATAGCTACTTTTTCATAGGATAGTTTTAGCCCATCTTCAAGATATTTGGCGGTAGCCTTTTCAATATTTATTTTCTCGTGAGCATTTAGTGGTCTTTCAGAGGTATAAATAAATGTAAAGGAATCTTGAGCAGTTTGCTCAATAATGAACTCACTTACATTGCCATCTTCCTCTATAATACTTTTGGTCACGTAATAAAATGTGAGGCCAGGAACTACTTTACCGCTAGGAAGACGTGCAATATCACTTGTTCTACCTTGAAGGTTTTCTAAAATAGGTTTTTTAAGTGTGCTCTGCGGTGATAAAGATCCCATATCACCTATATCATAGCGTATAAAAGGGTGTGCTTTGTTATAAAAAGACGTAATAACAATACGCCCTACAACACCGTAAGGCACAGGTTTATCGTTATCATCAAGAATTTCGACAAATAACAGTTCACTGTCTATCTCGAGCTGATTCTTCTTGTTTTGAAAGGCTATAAGTCCTACTTCTGAGGCTCCATATTCATTGATGATAGGGACATTAAATTGTTGTTCCATTAACTGTAAATCATCAGGAAATAGCATTTCACTGGTGACAATACATGCCTTAAGAGTAGGACAAACATCTGTGAGTATAAGTTGGTGCTTTTTCAAGTACTTAGCAAGTAATACAATGCTACTTGTGTAGCCATTTATATAATCAAATGGTGTCTTGCTAAATTTCTTAACCATATCTGCAAGCTTATGCTCGCAAAGATCAAAAATGGGAAAACGATATCTGTTGCCTAGTTTGTCCTTGAGCCTTTCCTTCCGATATCCTATTTTATTGAGAGGGATTCCATAAAAACGGGCCTGTTTTGACGTATCCAGATCAAGATGATACCAATTATACCTATGTTGAAAACTGACCCAGCTCAAGGCATGAGCAACTTTGTCTTTTGCAAAAATAAAAGGATGTCCAGAAGAACCAGAAGTATTACTCACGTATACACTCTTGCGGTCGTAGTTTTGAGAAAGTCTATTTTCAAGAGGCTGTTGTAAATCTGATTTTGTTAGCACTGGCAGTGTTTCCCAATCTTTTTCGTCTCTTTTAGTAAGAAGATTTCTATAAAATGAATTATAGATTTCGTGATGGGTAACAATTTTTTTTTTCTGCTCAGATATATAAGCCGCATACTGATTTTCTGGGATGTCTATGATACGTTGCAATTCCGCTTTCGCGAAAGCGGTATCAAATCCTTTCATTTTTAAAGCCCAGTTGAATAAATTCACATCGTCTTAATTAGGGAGCCAAAATACAAACATTTATTTTTGTCTAAACGCAAAATATACCATAATGAATATCTTAATCTTAGGTTCTGGAGGACGCGAGCATACATTTGCTTATAAACTAGCACAGAGCGAGCAATGTGATTCACTTTTTGTTGCACCAGGTAATGCAGGTACTGCTCAAATTGCAACGAATGTTGCCATAGGCGTAACCGATTTTGAAGCCATCAAAGCTTTAGTGATTAAGGAACAAATAACAATGGTTGTTGTAGGACCTGAGGATCCGCTTGTGCAAGGAGTATATGACTTCTTTAAAGCAGATGAGTCTCTTAAAAACGTTGCTGTAATTGGCCCAAGCAAGGAAGGAGCAGAACTTGAAGGAAGCAAGGAGCGAGCAAAAGAATTTATGATCGCTCATGATATTCCTACGGCTGCCTACGAAGCTTTTACAGCAGAAACACTAGAGAAAGGACAAGCTTTTTTAGAAACTTTAAATCCTCCATATGTATTAAAAGCAGATGGTCTTGCGGCGGGTAAAGGAGTTTTAATTATAGAAGATCTTAATGAGGCAAAGGAGGAACTAGCAAGTATGCTTGGTGGTAAATTTGGCGATGCAAGTACAACCGTAGTGATTGAAGAGTTTCTAGACGGAATCGAGCTTAGTGTATTTGTGCTAACAGATGGTAAAAACTATAAAGTGCTTCCTACTGCCAAAGATTACAAACGCATAGGTGAAGGTGATAAAGGACTTAACACCGGAGGAATGGGTGCAATAAGCCCAGTGCCATTTGCAGATGATACTTTTATGAAAAAAATAGAAGACTGTATTGTTAAGCCTACGGTTAATGGTCTTACTAAAGAAAATATAGATTACAAGGGATTCATATTTATTGGTCTTATCAAAGTAGGAGATGACCCCAAGGTAATTGAGTACAATGTACGCATGGGTGATCCTGAGACAGAGGTAGTATTACCACGTATCCAGTCTGATCTTGTATCACTTTTTAAAGCGGTTGATAATCAAACATTAGACCAGCAAGAGTTTAAGCTAGATCCTAGAAGTGCGGCAACAGTGATGCTTGTTTCTGGTGGATATCCAGAGGCATATGACAAAGGAAAAGTAATTACAGGGCTTGAAAAAATTGAAGGTTCTATAGCTTTTCATGCAGGAACTACAGAAAAAGATGGCGCAGTAGTTACTAATGGTGGTAGAGTGATTGCCATCACTTCCTTCCATGAAGATTACAGAGAGGCCATAAAAAAATCCTACCAGAATATAGAAAAACTACATTTTGGTAGGATGAATTATCGTACAGATATAGGTTTTGACCTATAGTAAATTAAAGGTTGCTTTCTAGCTCGCTGTTTTTACCTAAGAAACCGTGAGCTTTTGCCTCGCGGTATTCTGTATCGTTATCGTCATACTTTTTGATTTCCATAACCCAGTATACGATAGCTGCAGCACAAATAAGCATAAAGAACCAGTTGATTCCGTTAGCTAGCCACCAGTTGCTCAGTTCTAATTCTGCAAGTGCGTTGAAAGGTGCAAATAAAGTTGCTTCTGCAAATTCTTGGATGCCTTCGTAAAGTCCTGTCAAACTCATAATGTTGTATGTTTACAATATTGAAATCTTAATTATGCATCTTATAAAGATGTTATTGCAAAAATAGGAAAAAAACTAGCTATGCTCACAAGATTTTTTGGGTCATCAAAACCACTGGCTATTGCAATTGTTTTGATATATATGACCTTGGGCTTTTTTTTTAGTCATAGGGACATAATTACCGAGCCATTTACATGGCTAAACACATTTACAACAATAGGTATGTGGATACTTTATGTGCTCACAATGTTTATATTAAGTTTTGTTTCTCAAAAAAATGATCTTACGAAGCGATCTTCTTATGGAGTACTTCTATTTGCAGCATTTAGCCTAGCATTACCAGTCGCTCTAAAGGATCACGCCATATTAATAGCGGGGTTTTTTATCTTAATCGCTCTGCGTAGGATCATCAGTTTCAAGTCAGAATTACACATGGAGCGCAAGATTTTTGATGCGACTTTCTGGATATTGCTAGCTTCACTGGCTTTCTATTTTAGCTGGTTATATGTTGTAGCAATCTACCTTGCTTTTCTTTTTTATAGGATTACCGTAGTAAGATATTTGTTTATTCCACTACTAGCATTACTGAGTTTTAGTGTGATTTATTATTCCATTTTATTATTTCAAGTGGCTGATCCGTTTGAGGTGTCGTTATCATTTCAATCTATATCGCTAGATTTTACAGCTTATAATAATCTACAGGTGCTCGCTGCAATCGCTTTCTTTATAGGGACATTATTATGGACCATCTGGAAATATCTAGGCGAACAACGAAGGGCTTCTACGGGATCAAAAAGTAGATACTCGGTTGTTTTAGGAATACTAGCTGTGGGATTACTGGTAATCTTGTTTACAACCACAAAAACAGGAGCAGAGTGGTATTTTATTATACCCGTAATGACCATTATTGTAAGCAATTATCTAGAAAACACGGAGAGCCTGTTGTTTAAAGAAAGCTTATTATGGTTTATCGTATTATTACCTATTCTTATTCATCTACTACCTTAATTACGTCATTCTTACTCATAAATTAAGCGATGCTATTATGACTTATAGCAGGCAACAATTCCAAATCAAAAAATAATATCTTTGTAAACAATGCATGTTGCACGTATTCTTTAGGAGATTTAACCGTTATCCGACGTACTTCGCATTATAGAACAATTACATTATAGAAAACAATTTTATGTTTACAGAAAAGGCAAACGCCATTTTTAAAGAAGCAATCGACACCTATCATTTAGTAAATACGGTAGACCAACCATTTATCAATAAATATGATAAAGGCGAAGATTTATTGGGCCACCTATTGTACAGAAAATGCTGGATAGATACGGTACAGTGGCATTATGAAGACATCATTCGTGATCCGCAGATTGATCCAGTTGCAGCCTTGACACTAAAACGTAAGATTGATGCGTCTAACCAAGATCGTACGGATATGGTAGAATATATAGACAGCTATTTCCTTGAAAAATATAACAGCGTTGAGGTTAAAGAAGGCGCTACCATTAATACAGAAAGTCCGGCTTGGGGAGTAGATCGCTTATCTATTCTAGCACTCAAAGTATACCATATGAACGAGGAAGCAACTCGTACAGATGCTAGTGATACGCATCTTGCTGCTTGTAAAACAAAACTTGACATATTACTTGAGCAACGAGTAGATCTTTCGACAGCGATAGATACCTTACTTGAGGATATCTCAAAGGGAGATAAGTACATGAAAGTCTACAAGCAGATGAAGATGTACAATGACGATGAGCTCAACCCAGTACTGCGCAACATCAAAAAATAATTATCTGTTGAAGGTTTTAGTTTGAAATCGATAAACCCTTCACAAGTCCGGCTGTATAATGGCTCAACAAAAACACATGCTCATCATTCGTCTTTCTGCAATGGGAGACGTTGCGATGACAGTGCCTGTGGTTTACGCTTTCGCGAAAGCGAACCCAGAAATAAAAATATCTTTTCTTTCAAAACCTTTTTTTAGGCCTATTGTAGAAGCAATACCTAATGTAACTTTTATCGCTGCTGAAGTAAATACCATACACAAAGGTGTAAGCGGTATGTGGAAATTATCGCGCCAACTTAAAAAGTTAGAAATTACTCATGTAGCAGATATGCACAATGTAATTCGGTCAAAAATGCTACGTAAGTTTCTTAATCTTCCCAGCGTTTGCTTAGATAAAGGTAGACCAGATAAAAAAGCACTCACTAGAAGTACAGATAAAGTTTTTAAAGCCCTTAAAACCACAATAGCTAGATATCAAGATGTCATTGAAGGGTTAGATGGACGTCATTTTATACCAGAACCACTCCCTAAACCTAACAAACAAAATGAAGTTGTAGAGTTTACTGCTGGTTGTCACAAAAAGTGGATTGGCATTGCGCCATTTGCAGCACATCAAGGAAAGCAATATCCACTAGACTTGATGGAACAAGTTATTAGAGAGTTAGATGGTAAGAAGGAATATAATTTATTCCTTTTTGGAGCGCCAGATGAGGTGGAGATACTTAAAGACCTTTCGCAAGGTTGTGCAATGGCAAAGGTGGTTGCCGGAAAACTCAAATTCAAAGAAGAAATTAATCTTATCAGTCAGCTGGATGGTATGATCGCTATGGATAGCGGTAATGCACACCTAGCAGCAATGTATGGGATTCCTACCATAACGTTGTGGGGAGTAACGCACCCACATGCAGGATTTGCACCATTTAATCAAGAAGCAAACTGCCTACTTTCAGATAGAAAAAAGTATCCACAAATACCGACTTCTATTTATGGAAACGTCGTGCCAGAAGGCTATGAGGATGTGATGACAACCATCTTACCTATTGATATTGTTGATAAAGTGACGACTATAATCTAGCCTAAAAGTATTATGCATGCATAGTAAGATTGATTATATTTGTTTAAATTGAATGTTATGAGCACAACAAAACCTACCCTAAAAGATTTACTTGGAATTACACATCCTATCATTATGGCACCTATGTTTTTGGTATCTAATGTAGCGATGCTCAAAGCCGGAATGGAAAACGGAATTGCTGCTTGTGTGCCAGCACTCAATTATAGAACGATAGATGAGCTTAAGGCTGCAATTACTGAGCTTAAGGCTGCCAAAGTTCCTGGAGGAGCTTTTGGTATTAACCTCATTGTAAATAAGTCAAACATGAAATACCCTGCACAGCTGGAAGCGGCTTGTGAGCTAGGGGTAGACTTTATAATTACATCCTTAGGATCACCACAAATGGTGATTGAGCAGGCAAAACCTAAAGGAATCAAAGTATTTTGTGATGTAACAGACCTTGGTTATTCAAAAAAGGTAGAGGCTATGGGCTGTGATGCTCTTGTGGCTGTAAATAATCAAGCAGGAGGACACAGAGGTAACATCGCTCCCGAAGCATTAATAAAAGAACTTAATGAAAACTGTACAATTCCAGTAATCACTGCTGGAGGCGTTGCAAATAAACAAGATCTCGAACGCGCCATGTCTTACGGTGCCATAGGAGCAAGTATAGGAAGCCCTTTTATAGCATCAGAAGAGGCTCCAGTATCTCAAGAATACAAGCAAGCGTGTGTAGACTTTGGAGCTAAGGATATCGTGATGACTCAAAAGATTTCTGGTACACCTTGTACTGTCATAAACACGCCTTACGTTCAAAAGATAGGGACTAAGCAAACGTGGTTAGAAGGCTTACTCAACAAGAATAAGAAACTTAAGAAGTGGGTAAAAGCGATTCGCTTTGCAAAAGGAATGCGTGACACCACAAAAGCTGCTCAGAGTGCTACTTATAAAACAGTCTGGGTAGCAGGTCCATCCATAGAAGAAACGACTGCTATAGAGCCTGTAGCTACTATTATTAAGAAGTTTATATAGAAGTACGCTTTCGCGAAAAAATGAACTGTCATCTCGACGCTAGGAGAGATCACACAAGTAGCTTCGGAATATAGCTCCGCAAGTAGCGTTTTAAAATTTCTCATATAACGTTCTCACTCTTATGCGATTTCTCGTCACTCGTACCTCGCTCTGTCGAAATGACTACAGATTGTCATCTCGACGCTAGGAGAGATCACACAAGTAGCTCAAGGCGCAAATTTTCAGAAAGTCAAATCACTTCAAATAACCAAAATCTTTCAAATCTTGTGAGGTATGAACTTCATGAGCAACACCATCTTTTAATACCAAGTTCTTAGTAGAAACGTCAAATACATCTGTATAATAGTGATCTGTGAGTATGATTCCTTTTTTCGCTTTAAGCGAAATTAAAAACTCTTTTATTTTTTCCTTGTAAAGCGGTTCTATCATAGAGAAAGGCTCATCAAGCATCAAAAATGGATGGGTGAGGTTTGCGACAAGTAGTAATTCTAGATAGCGTATTTCTCCCATGGAGAGTAGGCCTGCCTTTCTTGAAGCAATTTTCTCAATAAATGGAGCTCTAAAGATGGTGTCTTGAGCATCACCACTTTCATGAAATAGCGGAATAATATCTCTCACTTTTAAATGCTTGGGTAAGAAACTTTCTTGCGGTAAGTAACCAATAAGTTGCTCAGGTATGACGGTCTTAGGAGTTATGGATGTATCATTTATGCTAAGCTCTAAGCGCGTAGGTTTAAGGGTTCCAAAAAGAATTTTGAGAAGAGTAGATTTTCCACATCCGTTTTTTCCAAAAAGTCCTAAGACATCTCCTGTACTAAGATTAAAAGATACATCTGTGAGTATGTTTTTCCTTCCAAAGTTTTTGTAGAGACCGTGTACATTGAGTTCATTTTTCATAGAAAGGGAAGAACAAATACAGTGAGTATACAGGCAAGAACAAAATTTACCGCCCATGCACGTAGTATCAGATAGCGCTTTGTAAAACCAAGATTATAATACATATAATATTGCTGCTTCTGAAAATACGCAAATGCCAAAACGCCTAAACCAGTGCCAAAAACTCCAAAAATAATGATAGTGGTAATTATCCCTACAGAAACGCGTTCACTAGCGGGAACGTGAACTAGCCCAAACAGTAAGCAAATGCCTGCGGCGTATAAAGTTACATTACGGTAATAGGTCCACATGGATTAAAAGTAGGGAGAGTAATTGTTTTTGCAAATGAGTAATGATGGTTAAAAAGCAGGGGTTATAAACCTTAAGAATTATTCAAAAATCTAAAGAGCTTTCTTAAGTCATTATCTTCCTTAAAGGATAACTTTTCATCTTTCATAAAGGTTTTTACTGCATTAGACTCATTATCAAATTGATTGATAATAGAAGATTTTTTTAGTTTTATCTTTATTATTTCATCATTTTGAGAGATGTAATAATTACTATTTATAACTATTTGATCATTTAAATTACCCCTATATGGGTCTGATCCTCTTTGTATAAGCTCTGCTTTGAAGTCTTTTAATAATGTCTTTCCATTATAATTTCCTAACTCTTGAAAGAGAACAAATTTATTTTCTTTCTTAAAATACTTAACTACATAAGGATTGTAGTTAATGTTTACTTTTTTAATGTCACCAAGTTCAAATATGTACACAGATTCCTCTGATATTTTTGATTCAAATGAACCTTTATAAGCGTTAATATTGAAGTTTTGCTCTAAGACATATTTTTTGCCATTATTTAATTCAATTACAGCATTGTTTTCCCAATTTTCAAATACGTAATATGACCCTTCAACATTAGTTGGCGAAGAAGAAAACATACTCGAACTTCCTGATGCTGTGCCTATAGTATTAGGTGCTCCAGCATTTGATATAGAGGAAAGAGCATTAAAATTAGTCTCGGTAACACTACTTTGCTGTCCAAAGAGCGAAAATGTGGTTAAAATAAATATTGTAGCGACATGTAGGGATTGTATAAGTTTCATGATTAGATGTTTACAGTTAAAACATCAATGTAATAAATATAAATAGTTTTACATGAAATGTAGATAACATTAACTAATTGAATATAAGCTGTTTGTTGATATTCTTGATTGCTATATTTTATAGACTCCCTTACCACCATGTTGAGCGATGACAAGGCTATTAAATTCCTTTAAAAATGATTTTTTATCTAAGGCATGCTTTTCTGCAGTTGCTCTAAGTCCTTTTTTGAGCGTAGCATTTTTCTTAAGAATGGAAACTAAAAACCAAATAAGTATAGCTATTATTAAGACTCCTAGTGCGAGCATTGTCATTTCTATAATATTCTTCTCTGAATAAGTAACACGTTTTCCAGAAATAAAAATGTTGTAAATACCAAATAGTCCAGCTACTGCAAAACCTACATATCTTACATTATAGGTAGTCTTCATAAACAATATATAGCTATCAACGTGGGCTTGAAGTTCTTGAGCTGGTAGTGTAGATAATATTGGGAATTCTTGTAGGTTTACATCCATTGTTTAATTTGTTTAGTGATTTCTTTTACTTGCTATCTTTTTGTCGAAATTTTCATTCTCCTAAAAAGAAGCCTGCAATATATCTACAAATGATAAGTACATGCAAGTGTTTAAAAAGAAAAAACTCATTAAGTAGCTATACCTAATGAGTTTTAAAAATATGTTATCGTAAAAGACTACACATCATCATAGTCTACCACAATCGAAGCTGAGGTAGGGTGCGCCTGGCAGGTAAGTATTAATCCTTCGGCTACTTCTGAGTCTGTTAAGATTTGGTTTTGTGACATTACTGCTGTTCCTTCTGTTACACGCGCAATGCAGCTGCTGCATATGCCGCCTTGACAAGAATGTGGAGCATCTATGTCTTGATCTAAAGCTGCATCAAGAATGACAGCATCTTTCTCCATAGTAAATTCAAACTCCTCATCGTCACAAACTACTTTGATAGCAGTTTTACCATCTAGGTTGGCGTCAATAGTCACCTCTTCTGTACTTGCTGTAAAAAGTTCGAAGTGTATGTTTTCTTCTTTGGTGTCGTTTTCCTTAAGCACTTTAGAAACTTCTTTAATCATGGCTTCTGGACCACATAAGAAGTACTCGTTAAAGTCATTTGCCGCATATTTATTTTTCACTACAAAATTAACTGTAGCTTTCATTATACGTCCAAAATGTGCTCCATCTACTCGTGTTTGAGAGTAAATAAACTCTATAGAGAAACGATCTTTATATTGGTCACGTAAGGCTATTAACTCATCGCGGAACATAGCTTCTTCTTCGGTGCGGTTTCCGTACACTAGAACAAATTTACTATCTGCAGACTGTGATAAAGTAGTCTTAATCATTGATAAGATAGGCGTGATTCCTGATCCTGCGGCAAAGGCTGCGTAGGTTTGCGCTTTCGCGAAAGCGGAATTTTCAATTTTAAATCGTCCTTCTGGTGTATGAACATCCATGGTATCACCTTCCTTTAACTCACGGTTTGCATAGGTGGAAAAAGTACCATTCTCAACTTCTTTTATCGCAACAGTAAGTCCTTCTTGAGGAGTACTGCAAAGAGAATATGCGCGACGAACTTCCTCGCCATTAATTTGAGTTTTTAAAGTTATATATTGTCCTGCAGAGAAGTTGAAATCTTCTTTAAGTGAATCTGGAACAGCAAAAGTTACTGCCACAGATTTTTCTGTAACGCGCGTAATGCTTTGTATATGAAGTGTATGGAATTGTGACATTATATTTTTTTTGTAAAAATACAAACGATTGCGTTTTGTATGTAACATTATCGAGAGTTTAAATACCTATACCTCGCTAAATAACCTGTAATTATGGTAAAACAATTTATAAGTCTAGAGTGGAAGGCTTTTTTTAGAAGTGCTTCTTTTCAAACCAACCTCGCCCTCAAGATCTTAATGATTTTTGGGGTGTTGATGATGATATTGTACTTAGGAGGTGCAGGTGTAGGACTCTATTTCCTTCTTGAGAAAATGGATCTCGAACCATTTACTACGGTAAATATGTTTATGATTTATTATGTAGTAGGTGATCTTATTATACGATATATGGGTCAGAAAATGCCAGTAGTAAATATCAAGCCGCTGTTACTACTGCCTTTTAAGAAAACCAAAATTGTAAAATTTGCATTAGGCAAGACGGTGCTTTCTTTCTGGAACTGGATGCATGCTTTTTTCTTTATTCCATTTTCTATTGTATTAATTACACAAGACTTTAATCCGCTGGGAGTATTGGTATGGCATATTGCAATGTTCTGTTTTATATATGCAAATAACTTTATCAATGTCTTTTTGAATGATAAGCTGTGGTTAGTGATAGGTACGGGAGTGCTTTTTGCACTTCTAGGCGCTGCTCAGTATTATGAATATTTTGATATTACTGCTTTCACTCAGCCATTCTTTCAAGGGTTGTATGAAGTGAAGTGGACGGTTATTTTCCCCATAGCACTACTTGCTGTGGTGGCAACCATCGCATTTAAATATTTCTTAGCACGATTATACCTTGATGCAGGGCTGGCAAAAAAGGTGAGTAAAGCAAGCGGTGGAGATTTAGGATGGTTAGACCGTTTTGGGAAACAGTCTACATTTCTCAAAAATGACATTAGACTTATAATGAGAAATAAACGCTCTAAGACTACGGTCTTTATGAGTATGATGTTTTTGTTTTATGGATTGTTGTTTTTTGGAGATGCTATAGAGGTTTATAGTGGTCCGTTCTGGATGATGTTTGCGGCAGTGTTTGTGTCGGGAGGGTTTTTGTTCAGTTTTGGTCAGTTTGTTCCATCATGGGATAGTGCTTACTATCCGCTCATGATGACGCAAAATATCGCTTATAAAGAGTATTTAAAATCAAAGTGGTTACTAGTGGTAATCGCCACTCTTATCTCTGCAATACTTTGTATTCCTTATGTTTACTTTGGGGTAGATGTGCTACTCGCCATCATTGTTGGCGCCATTTTTAATATGGGAATTAACGCTCACTTAGTGTTACTTGGTGGTGCGTTTATAAAAACACCTATAGACTTACAGAGTGGTAAAAAAGCCTTTGGTGATAAGAGCTCTTTTAACCTTAAAACATTACTCGTGAGCTTGCCAAAAATGCTTGGACCAATGGCTTTATATGCTATAGGCCACTTTACAGTGGGGCCTATGCTAGGGTACGCACTTGTTGCTATAGTAGGGTTGATAGGTTTTGCCTTTAGAGATAAAGTGTTTGACCAGATTATTAAAATATATAAGAGCGAGAAGTATAAAACGCTTGATGCTTACAAACAAACTAAATAACAGAGACTATGATTACTATAAACAACTTATCAAAATCATATAGTGGAGTAACAGTTCTTAATCTTGAAGGTTTTGAGATTCCTAAGGGACAATCATTTGGACTCGTAGGTAATAACGGCGCGGGTAAAACAACACTTTTTAGCTGTTTGCTAGATCTTATCCAGCCTACTTCTGGTTATATAGAAAATGGTGGAGTAAAGGTAAATGAAAGTGAAGACTGGAAAACACACACCGCATCTTTTATAGACGAGACTTTTCTCATAGGTTACTTAACACCAGAGGAATACTTTTACTTTATAGGAGACTTGAGAGGCGAGAATAAGGCAGATGTAGATGCGTTACTTGCAACTTTTGAAGATTTCTTTAATGATGAGATTATAGGAAAGCGCAAGTATTTGCGTGATCTCTCTAAGGGAAATCAGAAAAAAGTGGGTATCGTGGCAACGCTTATAGGAAAGCCTGATGTTATTATTCTTGATGAACCTTTTGCAAATCTGGACCCAACTACGCAAATAAGACTCAAAGGAATTATCAAGCAAATGGCCATTGACAAGGAGGTTACAGTACTTGTTTCAAGTCATGACTTACAGCATGTTACAGAAGTTTGTGAGCGTATTGTAGTGCTTGAGAAAGGAGAACTTGTAAAGGACATTATTACCTCACCAGCGACTCTTAAAGAGTTAGAAGGTTATTTTGCTGGTAATGAGGTGATCACAGAGATATAAGTTTTAGGTAAAAAAAAATGGTCACAATAAAGCAACCATTTCCTAAGTTCCCCAACTTAATTGTTCAAACCGTTTAAACGGCTTGAATTGTAAATGTACTAAAGTGCTTGCAATCAATGATGAACATGGGGTAATTTTTATAATAAAAATTCAAACGATTGCGTAAAATGTCTTTTTGCTGCTTATTTGTTGTGAAGAGGATATTTCTTACTAAGTGAATACTATTTAATTACTGATAGAAATCTTCGTTTTTTCAAAAAGAAGCGTATTTTTACGAGCTTCCATACTAATAAAGGTAAATTACAGTTCCTTTTAGTAAAAACAAATAAGGTTTGAAATTACTCTTAAAACGTTTATTCATTACTGGTGTTGTCACACTATCTCTATCGAGTTGTTCTCGTAAGAACGATTCTTTTTTGAGTCGTAACTTCCATGCTGTTACTACAGAGTTTAATACTTTATATAACGGTAATGTAGCCCTTGAAGAAGGCAAAAGCTCGCTCGTGCAAACCTTTAATGATAATTACTGGGATATCTTACCCATTGAGCGTATCGTTTTTGAGGAAAATACGGCACTAGGAGAAGAGAACAGAGATCCTAATTTTCTAAGAGCAGAAGAAAAGGCTATCAAAGCAATACAAAACCATGCTATGAAGATAGATGGTGAGGAGCGTAATCCACAAATGGATGAAGCTTTTCTTCTTTTAGGTAAAGCACGTTATTATGATCAGCAGTTTGTGCCTGCACTAGAGGCCTTTAATTACGTGCTGGCATACTATCCTAAAAGTAATAATATAGCGCAAGCCAAAGTCTGGAAAGAAAAGACGAATATCCGCCTTGAAAATAATGAGGTTGCAATTGCTAACCTTGAGAAAATATTTAAGGTTGAAAATAAATTAAAGGATCAAG
Organism: Dokdonia sp. Asnod3-C12; assembly: GCF_045063975.1. Taxonomy (NCBI): domain Bacteria; kingdom Pseudomonadati; phylum Bacteroidota; class Flavobacteriia; order Flavobacteriales; family Flavobacteriaceae; genus Dokdonia; species Dokdonia sp. Asnod3-C12. The sequence continues at coordinate 1,477,561 of NZ_JBEFNY010000003.1, read as the reverse complement.
ACATTGCAGATGCAAAGGCGATGCTTGCTCAAGCATATCTCAATTTAAATAAACTAGATAGTGCTCTTATTTACATTAAAGACGCTTCAAAATTAACTCGTAAATCTGAAGAGAGAGGTCGTTATAATTATATTAAGGGACAACTCTACAATCGTTTAGAAGAAAAGGATAGTGCAAACCTAGCATTCCAAGAAGTAATTGATCTTAATAGAAAGATTCCCCGCAAGTATCACATAAACGCTCATATAGAGCAGATACGTAATTATGATTATCAAGAAGCAGATACTCTGCTTTTGAGAGAGCGCTTGGATAAGATGGTACTTAACCGTGAAAACAGACCATTTTTAGATAAAATCTATTATGCAAAGGCAGACTTCTTTATGAAAACAGGAAGAGAAGACTCTGCAATTGCAAATTATAATAAGTCGTTGAGACAAAGTAGTACAGATGATTATTTGCTTTCTAGAGATTACCTAGCACTTGCAGACTATAGTTTTGAGCAAGCCTCTTATAAAATTGCAGGAGCTTATTATGATAGCGTTATAGGTAAGATAAGTGATCGCAGCCGCGAGTATCGTACGATCAAGAAAAAGCGTGAGAATTTAACCGACGTTATAGATTACGAAAACCTTACACAGCGCAATGACAGTATTATAGCGCTTGTTACACTTTCTGAAGATTCGCTTACAGCTTATTTCGATAACTATATTGCTCAAATTAAAGCAAAGAAAGCGGCAGATTCTATTGCGCGCATTGATAACATACGAAACAATGAATTTTTTAATGCTTCAAGCAGTGGAGGAAGGGCAATAGGAGGTGAGCCAGGAGAATTTTATTTCTATAATGATGTAGCTGTTTCTTATGGGAAACAGTCTTTTGAAAAAAGATGGGGAAAGCGTCGCCTTGTAGATGGGTGGAGATTATCTTCTACACAGTCTGTACCACTCAATTCTGGTACGTTGCCAGTAGCTTTAGATAACCCAGAGCTTGATGGTGAGAAGGCGATGACTGCGGCAGATTATATTGCAACCTTACCAAGAGAGAAAACGCAGGTAGATAGTTTATTAAAAGAACGTGACTTTGCATACTTTCAACTAGGGCTTATTTACAAGGAAAAGTTTAAAGAATATCCTTTGGCAGCGCAGCGATTAGAAAAATTGTTAGCTTTTAATCCAGATGAAAAGTTAGTGCTTCCTGCATTATACAATCTCTACCAAGTGTATGGGGCTATGAACGCTTCCGCGAAAGCGAATACTTATAAAAATAAAATCACAGCGGAATATCCAGACTCTCGTTATGCTACCCGCATTAATAATCCAGACAAAGCATTAGAAGCCGACGCAGAGTCGCCAGAAGAGGTGTACAAAGGATTATATAAGAGATTCCAAAATCAAAACTTTGCAAATCTTGAGAGTGACTTAAATAAAAGGATAGACCAATTTTATGGGGATCCATATTTACCAAAATTTGAATTACTCAAGGCAACAGTCGCTGGTAGATATGAAGGTTATGATGCTTATAAAAAAGGGTTGAGCTATGTAGCACTCACATATCCTCGCACAGAAGAAGGAAAAAAAGCACAAAGCTTACTTCAAAATGCGCTACCTACCATGAAGTTTGATCAGTTTGATGACGAGGCAATTGCAATTAACTATAAAATAGTCTACCCATTTAATAACAGTAATATTCAAGGAGCAAAGGATTTACAGAAAAAGCTTTTAGAAAGCTTTGATGAGGTGGGTTATACGGAGTTCTCAACCTCCATTGATGTTTATGACGCACAACAATCGTTTGTTGTAGTTCATTTTTTAAGTAGCCGCAGGCAAGCAGAAGGTCTCGTAGAGTTGCTTAGTACTAATAAAGATATTTTGATAACATTACCTAGTATGGTAATCGCTTCAGAGAATTATAAAATAATACAAATGCATAAAAATCTTGATGCCTACAAAGCACAAGATTCAAATTAACTGACTAATTTTTTACCGATGTTTTCAGACAATAAGAAAGGAAAAGGACCTGACCTCACTAACCAGCAGAACCGCATAAGCCAGGGTACAACACTTAAAGGGGATGTAACCTCAGAAGGTGGTTTCCGTATTGATGGAGTTATACATGGTAATATTACATCACCTAATAAAATCGTTATAGGAAAAACAGGTGTGGTCATAGGAACTCTTATTTGTAATGACGCAGATGTAGAAGGTAAAATAGAAGGTAAATTAGAAATTAAAAACCTTCTTTCTATTAAAACAGCTGCTCATATTGAAGGCGAAGTAATTACTGGTAAACTAGCGGTAGAGCCAGGAGCAACCTTTAATGCATCTTGCGTTATGAAGGGAAGCGTAAAATCATTGTCAAATGGCAAAGGAAAAGAAGAACGTTCAGCTTAATAAATGGGTTAAATTTTCCACCATACCTTTCCAGATGGGTGTAACTATCTACTTAGGTAATTTATTAGGAAAATGGCTCGATGTGCGGTATGAGGCAAATTGGCTAGAGACTACAATCACATTATTATCAGTTTTTCTTTCCATTTATATAGTAATCAAAGGAGTAATACAACTTAACAAGTAGTCGTGATAAAAAAATTACTCTTGTATGTAATCATTGCTGTAATCACTTTTTTTATAAGTTACAGCTTGCATAATTACTTGTTAACGTCACTAGATAGCTCTCCTCCTTACAGCTTGAGAGATGTATATATCTTTCATGCTTCATTATCTCTATTTTTTGTTTTAACATTTGAGCTCATAATTTATTTTTTAAAAGAGTTTAAGGATCAAATAGGATTTTTATACCTAGGATCTATTGTTTTAAAAATGATGCTCTTCTTTGTGATTTTTAGAGAATTGCTGTCTACAAGCTTGCAATTAACAAAGTCAGATAAATTATCATTACTCATTCCTATTGCTATTTTCATAATTTATGAGGTGATGGTGGTTGTTAAAATGCTAAACAGAGCGGATTAATTTTGAAATAATTAAGAAATGCATTTTATTTTCAAGAAAATGAGTATTTTTGCACAAAATTTAAGGTTACGTTATTTATTGAAAATTTAAGAATGAAGGTAGCATCAAAATCAATCACACTTTTAGTATTAGTTTTTGTTCTTAGTATTCCCTTTTACGCTTTCGCGAAAGCGGATGCTGGAAAGACTGGAGAAAAAGGAAATCCAGTTAATACTAAAGAGGAGGTAAAGGCTTATATACAGCATCACTTAAAGGATTCTCACGACTTCCATTTATTCTCAACTTTTGATGATAATGGAGTAGAGCATCACTGGGGTTTCCCACTTCCTGTAATGTTATGGGGAGAAAACGGATTTACTGCGTTTATGTCTTCTGAGTTTCATCATGATGATGAAGGACAGGTAATCGTAACTAAAGGAGAAAGCCGCTTTGTAAAAAATCACGGTCGTATCTATGAACTTGATGCAGCAGCAACAAGTCTTACTTATGATGAAGATCACCACGCTACAAATGCTTCAAAACCTTTTGATCTTTCAATAACAAAAAGTGTTTTTGGTATCTTACTAATAGGACTTTTAATGTTAATCTGGTTCTCAGGACTAGCAAGACAATACAAGAAAAAAAATATTCCAACAGGATTTGCACGAGTACTTGAGCCTCTAGTAATTTACGTGAGAGACGAGATCGCAAAACCAAACATTGGGGAGAGCTACAGAAAATTTACTGGATACCTTCTTACGGTATTCTTCTTTATCTGGATACTTAACCTTGTAGGTTTAATGCCATTTGGTTTCAACGTTACAGGTCAGATTGCGGTAACTGCAGCACTTGCTGTTATTACATTAGTGATTTACGTATTTAGCGGTAATAAGCATTTCTGGGGTCACATGTTATGGATGCCAGGTATCCCTTACGTGTTCAGACCATTATTAGGTATTATCGAGCTTGCAGGTACATTGGTTATTAAGCCATTTTCACTGTTAGTACGTTTATTTGCAAACATCACGGCAGGTCACACGGTAGTTATGAGTCTTGTTGCGGTGGGAATCTTATTGCAAGATTCACTTAGCGTTGCAGGTTCTACTATTGTGTCATTATTCTTGTCACTATTTATTATGCTTATAGAATTGCTAGTAGCATTTCTACAGGCGTATATATTCACTACATTGTCAGCTCTATTTATTGGTATGGCTGTAGCAGATGATCATCATGACGAGGAGTTACATGATGAGCATGGTGAAACGATAGAGGATACTGAGGTTATTAGAAAGAACTTCACTTAATTAAGAATTTTTATTTGTTTAATTTTTTATATACACTATTATGTCTTTAGCATTAGTACAAGAAGTAGCACCAATGATCCCAAATTTAGTGGGAGCTGGTTTAGTAGTAATTGGAGGTGGTATCGGTCTTGGTAAGATTGGTGGAGCTGCAATGGAAGGAATTGCTCGTCAGCCTGAGGCTGCTGGTAAGATCCAGACTGCGATGATTATCGTTGCTGCACTTTTAGAAGGACTTGCATTTGGTGCCCTAATTTTAGGAGCTTAATCCAAATCAACCTTAAAATTCAACTTCCTGTAACGGTTGGTTACAGGAGTTGAATTTCATTAAACAAAGAATAAAAGAACAAAGAATCACTTTTGAGATGGAACAATTATTAGACAATTTTTCACTTGACCTGTTTGTAAAACAAACAATCCTTTTTTTACTTATCATTTTATTGATGGTAAAATTTGCTTGGAAGCCTATCATGAATGCTCTTAATGAGCGTGAAGAAGGAATACAAGGCGCTCTAGATGCTGCTGAAAAAGCAAAGCTAGACATGCAAAATCTTCAAGCAGATAACGAGAAGCTTTTAAAAGAAGCACGTGCAGAGCGTGAGTCTATGATTAAAGAAGCTCGTGAGATGAAGGCTAAAATGATTGACGATGCTAAGGCAGAAGCAAAACTTGAGGCAGATAAAATGGTATCACAAGCGCAGGCCGCAATCGAAGCTGAGCGTAAGAGTGCTATCGCAGATCTTAAAGGTCAGGTTGCAGCACTATCTGTAGAGATTGCAGAGAAAGTTGTAAAGAGTGAACTTTCAAATAAAGGAAGGCAACTAGAGCTCGTAGATGAGATGCTAGGAAACACGACTTTAAACTAATCGAATTTAAGCGGCCATCACTATGAGTAGAGCAGCAATAAGATATGCAAAAGCAGTACTAGATCTTGCAAAAGATAATGGTACTATTGAGGCAGTTTTAAATGATATGAAATCTGTTACAGCAACGCTAGAAGGAAGTAAAGGTCTTCGCAATGCTCTTAATAGCCCAATTATCAAAACAGACGATAAACGTGCAGTATTACGTCAAGTATTTACAGACGGAACAAAGGAGACTCTTGGTCTTATTGATGTTCTTGTTGATAATAAAAGAGCTAACTTGTTAGGCGGCGTAGCACAAAGCTTTATTACAGAATATAATAAAGCTAATAAAATTGAAGCTGCAACGGTAACAACCGCAGTAGCTTTAACACCAGAGCTAGAAACTAAAGTTTTAGCAAAAGTGACAGCTCTTACTGGAAGTACAAACGTAACCCTAACTAATGTAATCGATGAGAGCATTATAGGTGGTTTTGTGCTACGTGTAGGTGATACGCAATATAATGCGAGTATCGCTAGCCAGTTAGGCAAATTAAAAAGAGAATTTAGTAATAGTTTATAATTCCTATCCTTCTTCTATGAGAAACATTTTTCTAACAGCCGCAGTAATTATTTTGAGTGTAACTTCAGGTTTAGCTCAAAAAATTAAAGTCAAAAAAGACTTTGTTGAAGCAGATAAGGTGCAGGTAGCTAAAATCGAAAAGCTTGGTGCCTCTTATACTTTTACAAGCTTAGATGATGACGCTGAGAAATTTATTGTTGATCATAAAGGTCTCAAAATTTCTGAAGACCTAAGTAAGGAGTGGTTAATTATCAAAAATGCCGACGAGTCTAAGAGAACGGAGGTAGACATGGAATACCTTAGTTTTACAATGAACTTGAAAAAAGGTATAGCTGAGCTTCTTTTTAAGAAATATAAACTTCTTTCAACAGACGGAGTAGAAATTGAAACGCTTAATAGTTTTTTAGACGTTGATCGTCCTAATTTAACTAATCAGTATAATGATCTTTTGAAAGGCCAAATTGCTGAAGAAAAAGCGAAGAAGAATGCGCTTGCAAGTATAAATGTAACTGTAGGGGATGATCAAAAAATTCGTGAAGGTTACAAGGGTCCGGATGATTCAAATGTAATTGGATATTACACGGATGAACGTGAAGCATCTACCACAACATTTAGTGTTTATGATTTAGATAATCATAAGGTTGCAATTGCTAGTATTACGGCATTTGGATCTAAGTCAAATAATGTTGAAGTTAATTTACCCTATGAAAAAACAACTTTCAGTTATGTGGCTCAGTCTAGTAATAGAAATAATAATGGTTCTTATTCGACTAGATTTGTTCAAGAGCTTGCTAAGCAATTAGGTGTAAACGGAGTAACACTAGGCCATCAGGTCGAGGAAAAGCGAGAAAATGCACAAATTGCAAGAGGAGAGCAGCTTAAGGCGGCTCGTGTTGAAGCTGTAGAGGCTTATGAAGTAGCTAAAGAAGCTTCAAATAATATTTATGGTGCATCCGGATATATCATCAGTGAAAAAGGTGAACGTGTTGAAGGAGATATCTCTGTAAAATGGACGGATATTCCTGCTCCTGGTGATTGGGATAATGTTGTTGCAATAGGCGGTGAGGATACAGGAAAGAAAGTATCTGTACGTTACAAGAATAAAAAAGGAAAGACTAGATATAAAACTTTTTCTTCAAAAAACGAAGAGCGTTTTTGTCTTACCGTTGATGGAGAAGAGAGTTGTTACATTGGTGCAAAACTTAAAGGAAAAGGCCTAGAGCTTGCTGCGGGAGCAATGAGTTCACTTAGCTTTGATACTTCTGAGTATTATAAAATTATCAAAGAAGATGATAACATTTTAATATTACAAGATGTTGATAATAACGCTTACAGTGTTAAAGTTAAGAAAGAGAAAAAAGGATTTCAATTCAATATCTCAAATGCAGATAAGAATCTTGAAGGTATGAATAAGTATTTTGGAGAGGATTTAGAAGCACTAAAGGATTTAGATTATAGAGAATTAAGTTCAGCAGAAGCTGTAGTTGATTTTTACAATCAAAACATTAAAAAGTAATTACCTTTGTCGCTGCATTAATGCGGTGATAGAGTTTGTATAATTAAACAACGAATATCAATTTTCGCGGAAGCGTAAACCAAATATAAATAGTAATGGCAGAAGTTAAACCAGCAGAAGTTTCGGCAATTTTAAAGAAACAACTTTCAGGTTTTGAAGCAACAGCTTCCCTTGACGAAGTAGGAACAGTATTGACCGTGGGTGATGGTATCGCTCGTATTTACGGACTTGCAAACGCACAGTATGGTGAGCTTGTTGAGTTTGAAAGTGGTCTTGAAGCAATTGTTCTTAACCTTGAAGAAGATAATGTAGGGGTTGTACTCTTAGGTACTTCTTTATCTATTAAAGAAGGTGACACCGTAAAACGTACACAGCGTATCGCATCTATCCAGGTAGGTGAAGGTATTACTGGACGTGTGGTGAACACACTAGGTCTTCCTATTGATGGAAAAGGACCTATCGCTGGACAAACTTATGAGATGCCACTTGAGCGTAAAGCGCCTGGTGTTGTTTTTCGTGAGCCAGTAACAGAGCCATTACAAACAGGAATTAAAGCAATTGACGCGATGATACCAGTAGGTAGAGGGCAGCGTGAGCTTGTAATTGGTGACCGTCAGACAGGTAAGTCTACTGTTTGTATTGACACTATCCTTAACCAAAAAGAATTTTACGATGCTGGTGAGCCAGTACATTGTATATATGTAGCCATCGGGCAAAAAGCTTCTACAGTTGCACTTATTGCAAATGTACTTGAAGAGGCTGGAGCTATGGCTTATACAACGATAGTTGCAGCAAACGCATCAGATCCAGCAGCAATGCAAGTATATGCACCATTTGCAGGAGCAGCGATTGGAGAATATTTTAGAGATACAGGTCGTCCAGCATTAATCATTTATGATGATTTATCTAAGCAAGCAGTTGCATACCGTGAGGTATCACTTCTTCTTCGTCGTCCACCGGGACGTGAGGCATACCCTGGTGATGTATTTTTCTTACACTCTAGATTACTTGAGCGTGCTGCAAAGGTGATTAATGATGATGCCATTGCAAAAACAATGAATGACCTTCCTGATAGTCTTAAGCCTATCGTAAAAGGAGGAGGATCACTTACTGCACTTCCTATCATTGAGACACAGGCGGGTGACGTATCTGCTTATATCCCTACAAACGTAATTTCTATTACAGATGGGCAAATCTTCTTAGATGGAGATTTATTTAACTCTGGTGTACGTCCAGCTATTAACGTAGGTATCTCGGTATCACGTGTAGGAGGTAACGCACAGATTAAATCAATGAAAAAAGTATCAGGTACTTTAAAACTGGATCAAGCAGCTTTCCGTGAATTGGAAGCGTTTGCAAAGTTTGGTTCTGATCTTGATGCTGCTACCCTTAACGTAATTGAAAAAGGAAAGCGTAACGTAGAAATACTTAAGCAAGCAGAAAATACACCGTTTACAGTAGAGGATCAAATTGCAATTATTTATGCAGGGTCTAAAAACTTACTACGTAACGTACCAGTAAATAAGGTTAAAGAATTTGAAGCAGATTATATCGAATTCTTAAACGCTAAGCATAGAGGTATCCTTGATACACTTAAATCTGGAAAACTTACAGACGAGGTTACAGATACATTAGTAGCTGTTGCAAAAGACCTATCTGCAAAGTATATCTAAGAGTATTTCGCTTTCGCGAAAAATGTAATTCAACAACTCCCGCGCGAGCGGGAGACTTGTCAAAATTAAAGACAAATCGTGATGTTCAAGATGTAATGCTTGAGACTACGGGAATTTAAAGAAGATGGCAAACTTAAAGGAAATAAGAAACAGAATTTCATCGGTATCTTCTACGATGCAGATCACTAGTGCCATGAAAATGGTATCTGCTGCAAAGTTGAAAAAGGCACAAGATGCAATTACAGCAATGCGCCCATATTCTGATAAGCTTACTGAGCTTTTACAGAACTTAAGCGCTACACTAGATGCAGATTCTGGAAGTAAACTTGCAGAAGATCGTGAGATAAAGAAGGTACTTATAGTAGCTATTTCATCAAACAGAGGTCTAGCAGGAGCTTTTAATACAAATATTATCAAAGGTGTTAATGCACGTGTTGCCGCAAAGTATGCTGGTAAAGAAGTGCACTTAGTTACATTAGGAAAAAAAGCTGATGCTATTTTAGCAAAGACTTTTAAGGTAATCGAAAATAACAATGATATTTACGATGATCTTACTTTTGATAATGTAGCCGCAATTGCAGAAGATCTAATGGCTCGTTTTGAAGCTGGTGAATACGATCGCATTGACATTATCTACAATAAATTTAAGAACGCAGCAACTCAAATTGTAACTCCAGAGCAGTTTCTACCTATTGTAGCAACCGTACAAGAGGAAGCAGCAGCAACTGCAGATTATATCTTTGAGCCTTCTAAAGAGGAAATCGTTGAGGGATTAATTCCTAAAGCTTTAAAAACACAACTTTTTAAAGGAATTAGAGATTCTGTAGCATCAGAACACGGTGCGCGTATGACTGCCATGCACAAAGCAACAGACAACGCAACAGAGCTTAGAGATGCGCTTAAATTACAATATAACAAAGCACGTCAAGCTGCTATTACAAACGAGATTTTAGAGATCGTAGGTGGAGCAGAAGCTTTGAATAACTAGTACTGATTTAAATAGTACTATTATAACTCATAGAGTAAACCCCAACCGGTAACGGTTGGGGTTTTTTATGCACATCATTTTGGGGTAATAGCGCCTAGGCGCTGCATTTAAATGAAGTCATATCCGCAAGAATAATCTTTGCTATCTTTATGGCAAGGGTTTTGAATATAAACTCAAAACAACCAATTATGAAAATGTACAAACTAGTAGCGCTTTTAAGCATAGGATTCTCCTCATTATTACTCACACAATGTAAGTCTACCGCTGTGTCAGATACTCAAAAAACTATGGTCCTATCTCAACCAGCTTTTGCATTAAGTCCAGCATATTATAATACGTATGTTGCTGGTATGGCTCAGGGAGGCTCGGGAATAGAGTTCTATTTAGACATAGAAGCATTAGAAGCCAATGTGGTATTAGAAAACGTATATTTTCGCGAAGGCGTAGGAAAAATTATGCGTGGTAGTGATAACTACATTGCTCGCTTTAGAACAGACCAAGGTCCTAATCAAGATATAGTGATGTCTGATAATGTAGAAGATGAGGCGGTAAATACTCCTCCCGTTCAAAATGACGCATTTCCATTTACATTATCACCATCTGAAGCTGGTATAACATACCGTGATAATGGAGTGCTTAAATACGCTAAAATCGCAAACGTGGTAGAGAAAGAAACTAAAGCCTACCCTCGTCAGAAACCACGTGGTCGTCGTAACTAGTTGCTAGTATAATTTCTGTACTTTTGGCTACTTAAATACATAATTATTTGAGTTCTCTTAAAAGCCTTTTCAAACACACCTTTGTGTATGGTCTCGCGACGGTATTACCGCGCGTTCTTACGGCTTTACTCACCCGTCTGTACACTGGATATTTACCAGATAAGGAGGCCTTTGGAGAAGTGACCATCGTATTTTCTTATGTGATGATACTCAACGTGCTTCTTACGTATGGTATGGAAACCGCTTTTTTTAGATTTTTTAATGATGATAAGCATAGTGCTAAGACGCTATCTACATCCCTTACAGCCTTACTGGTTTCTACAGTTGCATTCACGATTATAGCATTTTTGGGTATTGATACGCTATCACAAATCTCAGATGTACCTGCTACGTACTGGCGATGGGTCATCCTCATTATTGCATTTGATACGCTTACCGTAATCCCTTTTGCATACATGAGAGCGCAAAAGAAGTCTGGAACATATGCATTTATAAAATTGCTCAATGTTGTAATCTCGACAGGACTCTCTGTAATATTACTAGTATGGCTACCTGGTTTAGATGGTGTTTCTAGTTGGTTACCTTCAGATAAGATAGAGCTCGTTTTCATAGCACTTTGTTTACCAAGTGTGCTCACTTTTTTAATCGTGATCAAGCCATATTTTGTAAAGTGGTCTTTTGATGTAAACTTGTGGAAGAAGATGGTTACGTATGGAACACCTGTTTTACTGGCAGGCTTAGCTTTTACGATCAATGAATCTTTTGATAAGATTCTATTAGAAAAAATACTACCAGAAGACATTGCCAAAGGGGAAGTGGCTATTTACGGCGCCTGCTATAAATTATCCATTGGTATGACTTTATTTGCAACTGCTTTTAGGATAGGGATTGAACCTTTCTTTTTTAGCGAAGCAAAAAATGAAAATGCACAAGTCATGTATGCTCAGATTACAAAGGCATTTGTAGTCTTAGGCTCTATTGCATTATTTGCTTATGTGGTCCTCGTAGACGTTGTAAAAGTGATTTTGTTAGATGGAGAAGAGTACTGGGAAGGCATGTACATCGTGCCACTCATTCTCGTAGCATACCTGTTTTTTGGAATTTATCAAACGCTATCCGTATGGTATAAAGTGACAGATAAAACTCGATATGGTGCATACATTTCTGTAGGCGGTGCTATTCTCACTATTGTTTTAAACGTAACATTAATACCTAGAATAGGATATCTCGCCAGTGCTATTGCTACCTGTAGTGCTTATGGATTAATGATGGTCGTGTCTTATCTCATGGGACGTAAACATTTAGCAGTTCCTTATGATGTAAAAAATATACTTTTGTATCTAGTCATGAGTATTACATTTTCTTGTGTGTTCTTCTATGGTTTTAGAGATTATTTTGGTGTTGGGAGCTTGCCATTGTATCTTGTAGGAGTTGGTATGATTGTAGTTTTAATAGGCTTTATTAGCTTTCGCGAAAAAGAGCTTTTATTAAGATTATTGAAAAGAAAATAAAGTCAACTCATAGTTTAATAAAAACACCGCAGCTGCGGAATTGAAATAGATTATAATGAAGATTAAAGTAATTAATAAAAGTGCACACGCACTTCCTCACTATGAAACCATTGCTAGTGCAGGAATGGATTTACGTGCAAATATCACAGAGTCAATCACGATAGGTTCATTAGAAAGAGCCATTGTTCCTACCGGAATATTTATGGAACTTCCTATAGGTGTTGAGGCACAGGTAAGACCACGTAGCGGACTAGCTGCCAAAAAAGGGATCACCGTACTCAATGCTCCAGGAACCATAGATGCAGATTATAGAGGAGAGGTAGGAGTAATTCTTGTTAACCTATCTAATGAACCATTTACAATTGAAAATGGTGAACGCATTGCACAAATGGTCATAGCAAAGCATGAGCAAGGACAATGGGAAGAAGTTACAGAACTTTCAACTACAGATCGTGGTGAAGGCGGTTTTGGGAGTACAGGAGTAAAATAAATTCCTACGTAGGTAAGAATTGCTCTCTCTAAAAGCAATAAGTATTAAATTCCATGTAAATGGAATAAATAAAGATTTATAAAAGATGAAGATAATAGTACCAATGGCCGGACTCGGCTCGAGATTAAGACCACATAGTTTAACAATACCTAAACCACTAATTCCTGTTGCAGGAGCACCTATTGTGCATCGTTTAGTGCGTGATATTGCAAAAATTTTAAAGCAGCCAGTAGACGAGATTGCTTTTATACTTGGTGATCCTACATTTTTTGGGGATGCTGTAATTGCACAACTTGAGGAACTTGCACAAAGCCTTGGTGCAAAAGCATCTATTTATCGTCAGGGAGCGCCATTAGGAACTGGTCACGCAATCATGAGTGCAGAGCCTTCTTTAACCGGTCCTGCGGTAATCGCATATGCAGATGCACTAATACGAGCAGATCTGGAGCTAGATCCAGAGGCAGATAGTGTTATATGGACAAAGAAAGTCCCTAATCCTGAGGCTTACGGAGTTGTAAAACTTAACGACAAAGAAGAAATTGTAGAGCTTGTAGAGAAGCCAGAAACATTTGTATCTGATCAAGCTGTTATAGGAATATATTATTTTAAGGATGTAGCCGTTCTTAAAGAGAAGCTTCAAGAAGTGTTAGATGAAAATCTAATGAATGGAGGTGAATACCAGATTAACGATGGTATTAAGAAAATGATGGCCGAAGGTCGTATTTTCAAGACAGGTACCGTTACAGAGTGGATGGATTGTGGTAATAAAGAAGTTGCTATAGATACTAATTCTAAGATGTTACAGTTCTTACACGATGAAAAAGAAGAGCAACTAATTGCAGATTCTGTGGTAAATGAGAACTCAACTATTATTGAACCTTGTTTTATAGGTGAAAACGTAGTTCTTAAAAATTGTACTATAGGTCCTGGTGTTGCGATAGGAGCTGGCACAACTATTGAAGATAGTACTATAAGCCATAGCTTAATCCAGCAAGATAGTGTTATAAAAAACGCACAGTGGACAGAAGCCATGATAGGTAACAAAGTACAGTATAACGGAGAGCACACGCGTGTAAGTCTTGGAGACTACACAGTGATGAAATAATCTAAAGTGATGAATAAAGGAATTTACATACTCATATTAACGGTGTTTTTTACGCTTTCGCGAAAGCGTATGAACGCTCAGCAACCGCAAGAGGTGACACCTTTTGCAGATGAGAATGTGGATGACTTAGGTGATGTGTCAGATGCTTTTCAAACCGCTTTTTTTGAAGCTCTTAAGCAAAAGGGGATTGAAAATTATGAACGCGCCATTACCTCACTAAATAAGTGTATCGCTCTAGAACCTGAGCTTGCCATATTATATTTTGAGAGAGGGAAAAACCAAGTATTTCTCAAAAATTATGATGAGGCTGCCTCAGATTTTAATACTTACTTAGATATCAAACCTAATGATGTAGATGTTTTAGAGGCATTATATGAAGTTCACTTTCAGCAGCAAGATTATGATGCAGCAGCTACTACAGTAAAAAAGCTTATAGGGTTTGATGTGCAGTACAAGGAAGATCTTGCGCGCATCTATACAAGTACGAAGCGATACGAAGAAGCACTTGACCTCATTGAAGAGCTAGATGACGAGATAGGAAGTGACATATATCGAGATCGATTAAAGAGCAAATTATATGCGCTTTCTGGTAATACGAATAGACAGGTAAAGGAGATAGAAAAAAATATTGCTTCTAATCCAAAGAGCGAGGCAGAGTACCTCAAACTTATATTACTGTACAGTGAGCAAGGCGACACACAAAAGGCATACGAAACAGCACTTGAGCTACAAAAGGTAAATCCTTATGCAGACGAAGTTCACTTAGCGTTATACAAGTTCAACCTTAATGATGGGAAGATAGATGAAGCAATTGCTTCTATGCAAAAGGTACTTGAGAGTACGCGTATGAGTCCGCCAGCAAAGCATCGCGTGCTTAATGATTTTGTACTTTTTGTAAATAGAAACCCTAAGTACGAGCCGGAGCTAGAGCAAGCTATTGCAATTTTTGACACGCAAGTAGCAGATGCAAATATTTATCAAGAGCTAGCTACCTATTACATTCAAAAAGGAAATAAAGCGAAGGCATTGCCATACCTTATTAAGGCGTTAGATAGTGAGCCAGAAAATCTCGAACTTATAAAAAACACAAGTTTATTATTGCTAGACGCAGGTGATTTTGAAAAAGTAGAAGATGTAGTGGCAGATGGTCTTGATCTATATCCATCGCAGCCATTATTGTATCTTACTTATGGCGTGGCATTAAATAAACAAGGTAAGTTCAAAGCTGCTATTGATCAGCTGGAACTTGGTGTAGATTATATTATTGAAGATTTGATTATGGAGATGGACTTTTACAAGCAACTAGGTGATGCACACACTGGTGATGGAGATGCTGCAAAAGCAGCTCGTTATTACAGCAAGGTAAAAGAACTTAAAGCACAAGGAAATTAATGAAGAAGCTAGGCTACATATTATTAGTAATAGTGCTCGCAAGTTGCGGTGGTGCAAAGAAAGTTACTACTACAGAGACAGTAGAAGATGTTTCATCTAAGCGTCTTGTAAAGGAATATTATAATAATGCGATAGATTTTACAACTTTTGATGCTCGTACAAAAATTAAGTACAGAGATAAAAAAGGAACAAAGCCTACAGTTACTCTTACTATCCGTATTGAAAAGGATAAACAAATCTGGATGAATGCATCTTTGATAGGCTTTTCTGGTGCTCGTGCTTTAATAACTCCACAAAAGGTGCAGTTTTATGATAAGCTCAACAATCAATACTTTGACGGTGACTTTGCATTTTTAAGTCAGTATCTCGGTGTAGAAATAGACTTTTTCCAACTGCAACGTTTACTCACTGGGCAAACTGTTTATGATTTGAGAGAAGGGAAGTATACATTTAAGGAAACTCAAAATGGCTACGAGGTTACCCCAAGAAAGCAACTTGATGAAGTGAATTTATTCTTTGGGATTAATACTCAAAACTTTGTTACTCAAGAACAGCGTATAGAGCAAAAGGATAATGGAGGATCACTTGATATTGCATATGGTGATTATAAAGAAGTAGGAAATAAGATCTTTCCTTACTTGCTAGATATCCTTGCAGATGATGGTAAGAACCAATCTCAAGTGCAAATAGAGTATCGCGATATAGATTTAAACGGAGAGGTACGCATGCCATTTTCTATTCCTTCTGGATACCAAGAAATCAAGCTCAATGCAAAAAAGTAAGTTAGCATACATCTTTATTGTAAGCTGTTTCTTGACGTTATTTATGTCACAAGCAGCCTTTGGGCAGTCTGCAAAGCAAAGACAGCTAGAACAGCGCAGAGAGTCTCTTAAAAAGGAAATGCAACAGTTGCAACGCTTGCGCGAAACAAATAAAAAGAAAGAGGTTTCTATCCTCACACAAGTAGAAGACCTTGACACAAAAATTAGACTTAGATCAGATCTTATCAAGGTCACAAATAGTCAAGCAAATTTGCTCACTCGGGAGATTAATGAGAACCTTGAGAAAATGGAAAACCTACGCAAGGAACTTACCATACTCAAAGATGACTATAGTGATATGATTCGTAAGTCTTATAAAAGTAAGAGCGGTCAAAGTAAGATTATGTTCCTCCTATCTAGTGAGAGCTTTAAGCAAGCATATAAGCGTACACAATACATGAAGCAGTATGCAAATTACCGCAAGAAGCAAGGCTTGCAGATTAAGGAGCGCACCACACTCATTCAAGAAACAAATAAGAAGCTAGTTAAACAAAAAGGTGATAAGGAAGCCCTTATTGCAGAGAATCGTATAGCTAGACGAGAGCTTGATAAAGAGAAAGAACGTCAGGATGAACTTGTAAAAGAGATTAGAAAAAAATCAAGTAGCTACATTGCCCAGATTAAAACAAAACAACAAGAGGCAGATCGTATAGATAGACAAATAGATAAACTCATTGCAGATGCTATTGCAGCGAGTAATAAGAAAGCTGGAAAGTCGGCTAGCAGTAAGACGTTTGCCATGACTCCTGCAGAGGTTGCACTAGCCAAAGAGTTTTCTGGAAACAAAGGAAGATTAATATGGCCAGTAGTACGAGGTAGAGTCACTCGTCGCTTTGGTAAATCTGCACACCCTACGCTTCCTGGTATTACACTTACTAATAGTGGTGTAGATATTGAGACAGAACCAGACGCAGCTGTGAGAGCTGTGTTTGCAGGAGAGGTTACTCAAATACAAGATATGCAAGGAGGTACTATTACTGTTTTTATACGTCATGGAGATTATCTCACTGTCTATACAAACCTTAAGAGTATCAAGGTGAAGCAGGGCGACCAGGTTTCTTTTAAACAAGAGATAGGTCAAGTCACGCGCAATGCCTTCAGCGGTAAGAGTGTTCTTAAATTTTCGGTGCGTAAAAACACTTCAAAGCTCAACCCATCAGACTGGGTACTTAATATGTAATCTTTTTTTTACGCTTTCGCGAAAGCGTAACACTTATTACTATTTGGCATTTACCTAGCTTATTTTGTAATAAGCTTAACACAAGAGTGTTAGGCATGGTGTAATTTTAGGGGTATGAGACATTATATCTACCTACTCTTCTTATGTATCACCTCGTTTATGAGCGCTCAAGCAACCCCAGCCTCTGGAGAATCATTTTTAAATATTAAGGCTGTAGGAGCTATAGCTAATAATGTGGGAGAACTCAACAAGGAATTTTATGATCAAACACGTACGCTATTTGTGGGCGCCTCTGTAGGTTATAAATCCATGATACAAATGGGTATATCAAGATCAAGAGTAGGCAATGATGAAGTGCTTGAGTTTCCGCTTATTTTTAGATATCAGGCTACAAAGGGTATAAGCACTTATATGGGATTACAAGGACAAGTGGTGAGAGGACTTAATACTAATGGGGCGATGTTTACAGAACTTTCTCCTACCATGGGAGTTGATGTACAATTTACACCAGAGTGGGATGCAGGCATTCAGTTTTTTACACCTGTATACAAAAATGATGCAGCTCCTGCACTTAACTACGAGTTGTCACATCCTATAAAATTAAGAACGGGTATTAAGTTCTAGTCTAAGCACTCTTAGTAATGTAGGTTTTAGGATAACCATAACATTTTTTAATATTCTCTTATTACAATAAAGCGCTCATTAAAAGTAATTTAGCAATGAACTTAAAAAGAGAAGATTATGAACAGCACAGAACTAGAAGGAAAGTGGAATCAAGTAAAAGGAGATTTTAAACAGAAATACGGAAAGCACTTTGACGACGACGAGACATTTGCAGATGGAAAATTTGATGAAGTTGTAGGTCGTATCCAAGAAAAAACTGGAAAAACCAAAGAAGCTATTAAAGAAGAAGTAGAAAAGTGGTAACCACCACAAGCATAAAAAAAGCCTCCAATTGGAGGCCTTTTTGTGTTATATAAATAAAGCTTTAAGCTCTGTTGCGTCTTCTGGTTTCATCTTACCAGCGAGCACAAGAGATAGTTGCTTACGTCGCAGTGCGGCGTCATATCGTTTCTTCTCAAGATCAGACTCTGGAGTTACCTGTGGTACTAAAACTGGGATTCCTTGCTCATCTACGGCAACAAAGGTGTAGATTGCTTCATTAGCCTGCGATTTTAAGCCGCTCTCACGGTCTTCTATCCACACATCAATCACTATCTCCATAGAGGTTCTAAAAGCGCGAGAAATCTTTGCTTCTACAGTTACTACGCTTCCTAGAGGAACCATGCGGTTAAAGGCTACGTGGTTTACAGATGCAGTTACTACAATACGACGAGAATGTCTTCTTGCAGCAATACTTGCAGCTCTATCCATACGAGCGAGTAACTCACCTCCAAAGAGATTACCCAAAGGGTTAGTCTCACTAGGTAGTACTAAATCTGTTAGTGTTGTTTTTGAATCAGTAGGCGTACGTGCTTGCATTACATTTCAATTTTGGCGCAAAGGTACGTCAAACTCGAAAGGTTAAAAATGAAAATCTAATAAAGGATTATTCCATTTCTTGCACAAGAAGCCACGCTTCCTTATTATCTGTACTGCGTATAGACTTTAATGCGGCAAGAGCTTCTTGAGAGTCTGTATAGCTTCCATACACTACTTGATGAAGGCCATATTTATTAGTTCCTATCTTGCGAGCCTTAAAACCTTGTTCTGTAAGTTGGTCCACACGTGTTTGTGCATTTTCTTCCATACGGAAAGCTCCTGCAACAATATGATAGCTCCCTACAGGCTTCGTAAGTGATAGCTTAATTGCTGGTAGCGGATTAGGTATCTCAAAAGTAGCTTCTTGAATTTTATCTTCTAGTTGCTTTTCTGCCTCTTGATGAGAAACATAGTTATGCTGCTCTACATCTTTTACATAGTTAAATCCTACAGCGCCTATAAGGCCAAAAGCTATTACAGCTGCAGCTGCATACTTCATCCACGAGCTCATTGCCTTGCGTTCTGGAGTAAAAGCTATAGGGGTCGTGCTTTCTAGAGCAGTAACTTCCTCTTTGTACACTTCTCTTAAAATCTCTGGAGAGGTAAATGAAGAAAGACCAAAAGAATCTGTAAGATAATTAAGGTGGTATGATGGCTCAAATTGTAACCTGCTTTCTGTGTCTAGAGAAAGAGTACCTATGTTTGATAGTGTTTGTGCTTCTCCCTTGTGAAGACTGTCAAAAAGAAAACGCACGTATGTTTTAATGCGGGTACTCGCTTCCTCATGAGGGATCATCTCAGTTTTAGAAATATAATTTGCTAGCAATCCATCACTATCTGTAAGTTGCGCGTTAAAAGAAAGTTTCTTCTTAGGCGGGTAGAAGGCATGGGTTGTTGAGTGAATCTGTGCACTCTGGATTTGAGTCAAAAACGCCCCAAAACCAGGTAATATCACACATTCATATCTATATAATAAATCGCTTATGTACTGATCTAACTGCATAATTCAAAATTAATCAAAATGCACAACCCTCCAAGATTTAGTCATTTATTTTATTAACAGATATAATAGTTGTTACTTAGATGTCTTAAAATCAACAGTTAATGTCCGAAAAAGAATTGCTTTCCTTGCTTACATTACAACATACTCCTAATCTAGGTGATGGTACTATCAAGAAATTAATACAACAATTTGGGAGTGCAGAGGAGGTACTAAAACAGCCTAAAACCACGCTTCTCAAAATAGATGGTATAGGAAATCATAAACTTAGTGCCTTTGGTGAGGGGAAGTATTACGCTTTCGCGAAAGAAGAGCTTTCATTCATTCAGTCTAATGATATTAAGGCAACTACCTACACGGACCCAGACTATCCACAGCGGTTGAAATATTGTATAGATGGACCAGTTGTGCTCTTTTCTAGAGGAAATATTAACTGGAATAATCCGCGAATTATAAGTATTGTGGGCACTCGTAAGATCACTACTTATGGTGAACATTTCTTAAAAAAGTTTATAAAAGAGATAGCTCCGCTTAATCCGCTTATTGTCTCTGGTTTTGCATATGGTGTAGATATTACAGCACATAAAGCGTGTATTGACCACGGTTTACAAAACATAGGCGTACTTGCTCACGGCCTTAATCAAGTGTATCCTAAAGTACATAGTAAGTATATGAGCGGAGTAGAGGCAAACGGTGGTTTTGTTACAGATTTTTGGAGTCGTAGTAGTTTTGTGCATACTAACTTCTTGCAGCGCAACCGGATTATAGCGGGCCTCTCTGAGGCTACTATTGTGATTGAATCTGCAGAGAAAGGAGGATCACTTGTAACGGCAGATTTTGCAAATGGCTACAATCGCGATGTATTTGCGGTACCAGGTCGAGCAGACGATAAGCAAAGTTTAGGTTGTAATAATCTCCTCAAACAACAACGAGCAAATCTCATGACAAGCGCTGCAGATCTGATGTATATTCTCAACTGGAAACTAGAAGAAAAGCAGCAGCCAGCCATTCAAAAACAACTTTTTGTAGAACTCACAGAAGAAGAGAAGGTAGTGTGGCGATTCCTTAACGAGAATGGAAAGGAGCTTATGGATATTATTGCTCTCAACTGCAAGCTACCCACCTTTAAAATCGCGAGTATATTATTGCAAATGGAACTTAAAGGAGTGGTAAGACCTTTACCTGGGAAGTTGTTTGAGTTGACGTAATCTTTAAAATATTTTGAGAGGTTTGGTTATGAGTTAGTTGCTCTCATCGTAAGTGAATATTTTATATATAATGCACTTTTAAGAGGTTGAGAACATTTTGGCGAAAGCGAAATTAAAACATAATCAACTAATAATTAGATATTTATATTTTTGGCACGCCGTTTGAATACTGTTAAGGGAATCAAAAAACAAACAGTATGAAAACGATCAAAAAATTATTTGCAGTAGCGCTTATCGCAGCTCTATTTACTTCTTGTTATACAGAAGAGATCGTAGTAGTAGATCCTTATGTTGAAGTAAATAATGGACCTTCACTTAATCAAGTGTTGAGTCAGTTTGAAATATTTTATGTAGATATCGATGCCTCTTCTGGTAATCTTACCGTACCATTTTTACAAAAGGCATTTACAGTATCCTTTAGAAACGGAACCATCTTTGCAAACAATAACTTATCTGGTTTAGGTCAGAATGGTGCAGGATTTGGTATTGATGTGGGAGCATATGACACTTTTGGGTATGAGCTAGATGCTTATCATGATCTAGATGGAGATTATTCTTTTGATGTACGTGTATTATCTAGCAATGAGATAGAGTTATTTCACCCGTCTACAGGAGCAGTATATATTCTAGTAGGATACCAAAGAAGCACTTTTGACTATGACTTGGTTTTCTATAACAATATCCACTACTTCTTACAAGAATTTGAAGCTTGGGAAAAAATATACACTAGTGAAGAAGGAGCAATAAACCCATTTGATAATGAGAATTTCTTACAGTTTTTACCTGCGGGACAGTCTGGAAACTTTAGAAGCTCTGAAGATGGAAACGGAACGTCTACAAATAACATTTTTTGGGATTATGATGGAATCTATGATGTAAATGATGTGCCTGGAGATTTCTACTTGAAGACTTTAACATTAGATTATAATTTTCCAGACAATGAGTTCTTTGACCTTACCGTTATTGATGATGAAACGATAGAGCTGTATCAAGTAAATACGGGAACTACTTACCAGTTTAGAGGTAGAGGGTATATCCAGTTTAGAACAGCAACAGATGGAAAGAGTAAAAATGCGCCGAAAATTCGTAAGAAAACGGCAGACATTAAAGCAGAAATAAAAGCGCTTACCGCAAAGAAAGCAGCAGCGCTTAAAAAGTAACAATCACCGCACTAGCCACGGCAGTGTGATTCAAGAATTTTTGGTTGGTTATTTAGTTGGAGAATCCTTACCTAAGTGTTACTTAGTGTGAGGATTCTCTTTTTTTGGGAAGTGGCTCATGTGAATAAGATTTTACAAAAACATAGATGATCTGCTTAAATGTTAGGTAAGGGTTAATATACGTTGAGATTTACTAAAGTCATCATAACAATAGATTGATAACTCTAGCTTTTTTGTAACTTCCGTACTCAATAAAAACACTAACTAAATATTATAACTATGGGATTATTTTCATTCATTAAAAATGCAGGAGCAAAAGTTTTTGGAATAGGAAAAACAGATGCAGAAGAAGCAGCAGAAAAAGCAGCAGTAGCCGAAGAAAAAATTGCAATGGCAAACGCTAAAGCAGCAAGTAACATGGCAGAAACAATTAATGACTTAGGTCTTGATGTTGATAACCTTGATATCTCAATAGATGGAGATGTTGCTGTAGTTACTGGAAGTGCAAACGATCAAGCAACTAAAGAAAAGGTAATCCTGGTAGTAGGAAACTCTACAGGTATTGCAACGGTAGATGATAGACTTACAGTAGAGAATCCAGAGCCAGAAGCTCGTTTCTACACAGTAGTAAGCGGAGATTCTTTAAGCAAGATCTCAAAAGCGATGTACGGAGATCCAATGAAGTACCCACAAATCTTTGAAGCAAACAAACCAATGCTTAAGGATGTAGATAAGATTTATCCAGGTCAAGTATTACGTATTCCTCACTTAGAGAAATAAAAGAAAGCGCTCAAGCGCGATTATAGACTAATTAAAAGAACAAATATGAAAGACGATAGTCTGGAATGTTTGTTCTTTTTTTGTTTGTAGTAATTAAGATAGCTGACTAAAAACCTCTAAAACTTTTTTAGAAAGGTTCATTAAGAAAAATAGCCAGAAAATAACTGCTATAATTGCAAAAACGCGAGCCTTAGCGAGCTTACGGCTTTGAGGTTCCTTTCTAGCTTTGAGATATTTGATGATAGTAAGTATACTAGATGCAATAAATAAGGCAACCGTAAATCCCAAGAGAAAATCAGGTAAATCATTATCCGAAGCTTTTACACGTTGTAAAGCGAGGTGTACAAGAAATGAAATAACCATCAAGATACCGTAGTAGGTAGCCTCTTTACTATTTTGCTGTGTTAAATCCCGTTTAGACATAGACTTATAACCTATTTATAAAAGTTCATTTGATCGATGTAAGTATGAACCTCAGGGGGTAATAAGGGTCTTATATTTTTACCATCCTTAATAGCTTTACGAATCATTGTAGAAGAAATTTCCATAATAGGAGCGTCTACTTTGTGAATCTTTGAGTGGTTATCAAACTGTGTTTCAGCCGTACCTTCAGAGATTCTAGGATATACATATATGTCATGACGCTCAAGAATAACTTCGTAGTTTTTCCATTTATGAAGACTTTTAAGATTGTCTTCTCCCATGATTAAGCAAAACTCATGCTGAGGATACTTTTCTTCTAGATGAGCTAGTGTGTATACTGTATAGTTAGGTTGTGGTAAATTGAACTCAATATTGCTTGGCTCTATTTTATCATAGGTTTCAAGAGCTTCTAAGACCATCTGATAACGATGATTGTTATCTAGTAAGCTACTCTTTTTCTTAAATGGATTATGTGGCGTGATGACCATCCAGATTTTGTCTAGGTCGCTATACTCTGCCATGTGATTTGCAATCGCAAGATGCCCTATGTGAATAGGGTTAAATGTTCCGAAGTAGAGACCTATTTTCAATGGAGTAGTATTTATGTGTTATTTCTTATGGAGAGGATTTGCATCAAAGGAAATACCATCCCAGCCGTGCTGCATGAAGTTTCTAATGTTTTGGTGATCTGTACCCTCTGGGTTTTGTAGTACATCTTCTCTGTAATATGCGCCAAAACAGTGTAGTGTGTCACTTTTATTCAACCCTTGGCCTTTTGCAAAACCGAATAACTTGCAAGAGCCATTGTTCTCACCGCTTTCATTACGAATGTCTCCGTTTGTAAAGGAGCTAGGCGTAAAAGTATATAGAGATTCTATAACCTCCATGGTATCGGTAAATTGAATATCACTAGGTGTGGTAGCAAGTTTGGTTTTAAAATCTTGTAATGTCATCTTGATGTTATTTTACAAAATCAGTAACAAGTGTTACAGCCTCTCTAAGTGCTTTGTCTAGATTGTCATTAAGAATGATATGATCAAACTGTGGTGCCGTAGCTAGCTCTACAGAAGCTTTTGCGATACGCATGTTAATCTTATCCTCACTCTCTGTGCTACGCTTCTTAAGGCGTATTTTAAGCTCGTCTACACTAGGTGGTTTTACAAATACAGCAAGTGTCTTATCTGGAAATTTCTTTTTGATACGTAAACCTCCCACAACATCAATATCAAAAATCACATGTTTGCCCATGGCCCAGATACGTTGTACCTCGCTCCACAGTGTTCCATAAAAGTTATCGCGGTAAACTTCTTCCCACTCTAGAAAGTCGTCTGCCTTGATGTGATTTTTAAATTCTTTGAGATCTATAAAATAATAGTCCTTCCCATTCTTTTCTTCTCCACGAGACTCACGACTCGTTGCAGAGATACTAAACTCAAGGTTTAATTCTTCTTGTGCTAGAAGGTGTCTTACTATCGTTGTTTTTCCACTTCCTGAAGGTGCCGAAAATACGATGAGCTTTCCTTGATGTTCACTATTATTATCTTCTGGTTGCTTTGCCATTAGAGTACATTTAAAACTTGCTCCTTTATTTTTTCTAGTTCGTCCTTCATTTGCACTACCAGCTGCTGCATAGGTGCATAGTTAGACTTAGATCCTACTGTATTAATCTCGCGACCTATTTCTTGACCTATAAAGCCAAGTTTCTTACCGTTAGAATCATCAGATTCTAGCGCTTCTGTAAAGTAATCTAGGTGATTTTTTAAGCGAACTTTTTCCTCAGTAATGTCATATTTCTCTAGGTAATAGATAAGCTCTTGCTCAAAGCGATTCTCATCTACATTTACTTTAAGATCAGAAACAGCTTTCTCAAGCCTTACTTTTACATCACTCAGTCTATCTACATCAAGTACAATAACCTCTTCCAGCAAGCGCTGTAGGTTTGCAATACGTAGTTCAAACTCCGTTTTAAGAGAATTCCCTTCATCTAGACGGTACTTGTTTATTTCCTTAAGTGCTTCCTCTAGATTTGATACAATCGATGTGTACTCGTTTTCATCTAGTTCCTCACGTTCTGTTTTAAGAGCATCTGGAAGGCGCATTGCCATTTTAAGAAGTTCTGTCTCGCTAGGATTTCCACTCACAGCATCAGAGAGCTGAGCCATATAAGCGTTTACCACCGTTCCATTAATAACTGTATTGGTGTTTTCTCCAGTACTTTCTACATAAAGACCTACATCAATCTTACCGCGTTCTAGTGCTTTTGCAACCATATTGCGCAGGGCAAGTTCTTTCTCACGATAGGTAGAAGGTATACGAGCATTGAGATCTAGATTTTTGCTGTTAAGCGATTTGATCTCTATTGTAATTTTTTTTCCAGGAAGTTGTAGTACACTTTTCCCAAAACCAGTCATCGATTTTATCATTCGGCAAAGATAAAGGTTCAGTTATTAATTATGAATGGGGTTTGTACGCTTTCGCGAAAGCATAGTTGTATTACCATAATCTTGTAATTAAGAGTATTTAAGTCGTGCTTACATACAATCATTCAAGACGTTTGGTTAATGCAATCAAATTTTCGCGAAAGCGAGACAATCTTATTTTATTTTATCAGTCATATATGAGCGCACTTGGTAATTTGCTAAAATCACATATGCTATAAGCGCAACATAACCGCCGTATGCTGCATATGGGCTTTCAAGAAAGAACAAACAGCTGCAAATTGCAAAAAGCGCAATGGTGCCAATGCCATATTTTTGAGCCAAAAACGAGTACGCACTATTCCAAGTGGCTTGATCTCTCATCCACCATTCTGGAGATTTTGCTAAGAATGAGTTACCCAATGACGGGGGGAAGTAACGCGTATTTATAAATAATGCTAGACTTATGAGTGCTGGCGCTAGCGTGGTGAGTATTGTAGGGAGATCTATCATTTTTTATTTCCTTCTTGGTCAAAATTGTTTTTTAGAAATTGACTTGTTCTTAATGCTCCAAATAAAATACCACCTAACAATACTATCAAAAAAATAAGAAGTGAATAAGGTGTTTTTAAAAAACTTAGAACAACGGTAATCACAAATAAAATAAGTGCGTGGTTTATAAACATAATCGAACTATGTTTATTTGCTGCTGTCCATATCTCTTGGTTTTTCATAGAGTGTCGCGTGCGGTAACCGTATAATTTATTGATTTTTACGGGAGGATTTTTCCAGTAAAAAACAGCGATACAGAGCATGATAAAAGCAATGGTGATCATTGCCCAAATTACTTCTTGATTTACCGTTGCAAGATCTTTCATGTTTTTCAATTGGTTTAGTTAGAGTTTTTTAGAGCTTACGTAACCAAATATTTCTATACCCTACACCACTCATATCACCGTGATCTTGAAGGATGATAGGGCCATCACCATGCGCATTATTTTTAGGAAATCCTATATACTCTGTGCTTCCTTGTATCTCATAGTTGTCTTGAACAAGCACGCCATTGAGTAATACTGTGAGCGTACCAGCTTTAGTTCTTTTTCCTGCGCTGTCAAATTCTGGCGCATGGAAGACAATATCATAGGTGTTCCACTCTCCAGTAGGTTTTGCAGCCATCACATCTGGTGCTTTTTGCTTGTAAATAGAGCCTACCATACCGTTTACATAGGTATCGTTGTTATTATTATTTAAGATTTGCACTTCGTACAAGCCTTGAAAAAACACACCGCTATTACTTCTGTTTTGGTTAGTCTGTGTGTTGTTTGGATCACTGCGCCATTCTAGGTGTAATTGTACACTCCCGAAGTCCTCTTTGGTCACAATATCTCCCGTCTTATCTTTTACGGTCATACTACCGTCTTGATTAATCGTCCACTTAGGAGCGCCGCCGTCGTTTTTACTTTTCCAAGCGTTGAGGTTTGTGCCGTCAAACAATACCACAGCATCACTAGGGATACCGGTCTGCCCGTTTATGGCAACCTTTGCAGGTTTTGGACCCCATACTTCTGTTTGTTCTGGTTTCGTTGGTTCATCACCCACATTTCCTGAGCCGCACGATATAATGGTTAGTGCTGTTGCGATAATTCCTAAATGGTATAATTTCATAATCTATAATTCTTTTATTGTAATGTTGCGGTACCATACTTTATCTCCGTGATCTTGGAGACCTATGTGACCTTCTTGATATTTACCAAAGCCTTTCCAGTCTGCAAACTTAGTCTTTGCAACCATAGCATCCCACTCTTCGCCATTTACGGGGAAGGTGTATGCTTCTTTATCATTAAGGCTTACTTTACCTAGATTGCTATCGTGATTGATATAAAGCGTTACTTTATTCCACTCACCAGCGGGATTGATCATACCGTCTGCAGGTTTTATCATATCATAAAGAGATCCTGCTTTGTGCGTTCCATTTGCCACCTTTGCATCTGGGTGACGCTCGTCATCTAGCACTTGTATTTCTGGGCCAGTTTCATAAGCTTCTTTAAACTCTGTTGATTCCTTTACACCCCAAAAGATGCCACTGTTACCACCTTCAGAAACTTTCCACTCTAGATTGAGTTCAAAGTTTTTATAGGTGTTTTTTGTAATGATGTTTTTACCACCTTCTTCCCCAGGCGTAAAAGCCATTGCTCCATCTTCTATGGTCCAATTGTCGTGCATACCGTCTGTACCATATCCTTTCCAAGCGTTGAGGTTAGAGCCGTCAAAAAGAACAACTTTATCACTAGGATCGGCAATTTTTTTGCCACCTATAGAGAAAGTGTTTCCTTCTCCGCTCCTAATGTCTACAACCGTGGTTTTAGTTTCATTTTTACAAGCAAATGCCATTAAAGCCACTGCTGCGATATAAATTGTTCTCTTCATAATTGTGTTTTAAAGTCCCAGTATCTTTTTTAACTGCTCCTTGTCAATATCTTCCCCTGCAAAATCATCAAAGCGTTTTTGTGTTGCCTCGATAATATGTGAAGCGATAAATGGTGCACCTTCTCGAGCTCCTTGCTCAGGACTTTTTACACAACATTCCCACTCCATCACTGCCCAAACGTCACAACCGTATTCTGTGAGTTTAGTAAAAATGGTTTTAAAGTCTATCTGTCCATCGCCCGGAGAGCGGTAACGCCCAGCGCGATCTTGCCAGTCACTGTAACCGCCAAAAGTACCGCGCTTCCCATCTGGTTTAAACTCAGAATCTTTTACATGAAAGGCCTTTATAAACTCGTGATAGTGGTCTATGTATGCGATATAATCGAGTTGCTGTAACACAAAGTGACTTGGGTCATATAAAATATTACAACGCTTGTGATTACCTGTAGCTTCTAGAAAACGCTCAAAAGTCACTCCGTCGTGTAAATCTTCACCAGGGTGAATCTCATAAGCCACATCTACACCACATTCATCATAGGTATTGAGTATAGGTAACCATCGTTTGGCTAGTTCTTCAAACCCCATCTCAACAAGTCCTGCAGGACGTTGTGGCCAAGGGTGCATGGTGTGCCAAAGCAACGAACCACT
Organism: Dokdonia sp. Asnod3-C12; assembly: GCF_045063975.1. NCBI lineage: Bacteria > Pseudomonadati > Bacteroidota > Flavobacteriia > Flavobacteriales > Flavobacteriaceae > Dokdonia > Dokdonia sp. Asnod3-C12. The sequence continues at coordinate 1,448,947 of NZ_JBEFNY010000003.1, read as the reverse complement.
AAACGTCGCGCTCACATCAAGACCTAGATGTTTACTTGCGTGTGCTGCGCTTATTACTTGCTTGCGAGCCCATTCCGTACGCTTCTTTGGATTGTTTTTACAATCATCTGGAGCAAAATTATCAAACATCAAATCATAAGCAGGATGTACTGCGACTAGTTGTCCTTGTAGGTGTGTAGAGAGCTCTGTAATCTCAAGCCCATAGTCATTTACTTTCCCTTTAAGTTCATCACAGTAGGTTTTACTCTCTCCAGCTGTGGTGAGGTCAATTAATCTATTTTCCCAAGTTGGGATTTGTATTCCTTTATACCCAAGGTCTGCTGCCCATTTACACAATCCGTCTAGCGAATTAAATGGAGCTTTGTCATCCATAAACTGGGCGAGAAATACTGCGGGTCCTTTTATTGTTTTCATTGGATATATTTTTTTCATTCTCGCAAAGGCGAGAATCCTTTCAGTTGTTGTTTTTTACGCTTTCGCGAAAGCGTACTTATACTACTCTAAATCTACCCACACATTCCCATCACGATGAGATTGCACGGCTTTCTCTATAAAATTCATTCCTCGCACGCCATCTGTCATCCCTGGAAATTCACCTGAATTGTAGTCTTCTCCACGTATTGCCTTAGCAACACCTTTATAGATATTACCCATTGCATCAAAAATTCCTTCTGGGTGTCCTGGAGGTAGTTTTGTGCCGTCTAGCGATAGCGCACTGTTATAAGCGTGGCCTGGTTTAAGCACGCGCATAGGTTGTCCATCTTCTAGTAAATAAAGATAGTTAGGGTTTTCTTGCTCCCACTTGAGACCTGCTTTTGTACCATAGATAGCTACGGTAAAGTTGTTCTCCTCACCCGTTGCTATTTGACTAGATCGCAATACACCTTTTGTGTATTCATCTAGGCGTAGTAATACGGTACCGTCTATATCCATCTCATTATCTGCATATAGATGGTTGAGGTCTGCAAGTACAGATTTAATTTTCTTACCAGTTACAAACTCTAGCATCTGGTAAGCGTGAACGCCTATATCACCAAGACAGCAAGAAATTCCAGATTTCTCAGGCATTAATCGCCAGGTGCTATTGCGCTGCTCCTTGTCGTGTATGAGGTTATTAATCCAGCCTTGGTAATACTGAGCGTCTACCTTTTGTATCTCGCCTAGTTCTCCATTTGCTATCATTTCCCTCATCTGGCGTACCATAGGATACCCAGTATAGGTGTGTGTGAGTCCAAAAACGTTTCCATTCTTCTTTTGGATAGCCTCAAGCTCTAGCGCCTCTGCGTGCGTCATGGTCATAGGCTTCTCACAAATCACGTTAAAGCCAGCTTCTAGAAGCTGCTTTGCCATCGGGAAGTGTAAAAAGTTAGGTGTAAGTATAGACACCACCTGCATGCGCTGGTCTACTGGGAGCGCGGTTTCCTTTTCTATAAGCTCCGTTAGATCTTTATAAATACGATCTGTCGGGATGCCTATTTGAGTAGCAAAGTCTTTGCTTATCTCTATATCTGGGTTAAAAGAACCACCTACTAGCTGGTATGCGTCAAACATACTTGCCGCCACGCGGTGCAACACACCTATTAAACTATCTCCGCCGCCACCTAGGACGCCCCATCTTATTTTATTGCTCATTGTGTTGTGTTTTTATTTGCCGATTTCCATTTCCCTGTCTTAAAGGGTGTGTAAATCGACTTTTTAGATTTTTATTTATACTGAGTATATTATTACTTGTCCTAAAAAAGTCCACCCTTCAAGGTAGGGGAAAAACTTTTTAAGCCTGAACTACTACTCCGTATATTCTATTTTTTCTTCTTTAAATAGCACTGCAAATATCACAAATACTGCTGCTGCAAAAATTGCTGGGAATATCCATACAGAGTTCCAATCGTGACCTTCACCTACAATGTTTGCATCTGTTATTTTTCCTGCCACATAAAAACCTACTAACATCCCTACACCGTAAGTAGCAAGTGTGATAAGCCCTTGAGCTGCACTCTTGATTTTTGGCCCAGCTTTGCTGTCTGTATAAATCTGTCCAGATACAAAGAAGAAATCATAACAGATACCGTGAAGTACAATCCCCGTGATAACCATAAAGAATAAATCTCCAGTGTTTCCGTAAGCAAATAATAAATAGCGTAATGTCCACGCTAACATTCCTACTAGGATAGTCTTCTTAAATCCAAACTTCTTAAAGAAGAAAGGAAGTAATAACATAAACACTACCTCAGATACTTGACCAATAGAAGCTAATGCTGTAGATTTTTCTACACCAGATTCTGTAAGGAACGGACTTAAGTTTTGGTAGTAAAATGCAAGTGGAATACAGATAAGTACAGAAGAAAGGAAAAACACTAAGAAATTTCTATCCTTAAGTAAATCTAGCGCTTCAAGACCTAAAATATCTTTGATAGCAACTTTTTCTCCTTTTGCACTTGGTGGTGTTTTAGGAAGTGTAAAACTAAAAACGCCTAATACTGCCGAAGCTATAGCCGTCATTACAAATGTATTCTTAAGCATGCCTGATGCAATAGCATCTTGTGAATCCCATCCAAAAGCAAAGCTGATTAACAATCCAGCTACAATCCACCCTATTGTTCCCCATACGCGTATGAATGGAAAATCTTTTGAAGGATCTTTCATTTGATTAAACGCAACGGAATTTACAAGTGCTAGTGTAGGCATATAAGCAATCATATACCCTAAAACATAAGGATAAAAGACAGCTGAGTCTGTTGCTTGAGACATCATATACATTAATGCAGCGCCAATGATGTGAAGTACACCTAGTATGCGCTCTGCATTAAAAAATCGATCTGCAATAAGACCTATAATAAATGGTGCAATTATAGCACCCCAAGATTGTGTTGAGAATGCTGCTGCAATTTCTCCTCCTTCTGCATTCAGGTTATTGCCCATGAATGTGCCTAAGGTCACAAACCAGCCTCCCCAAATAAAGAACTCGAGGAACATCATAAAAGATAACTGGAATTTAGTAGTTGATTTCATAGGGCTTATTTTAGATTGTCTATTGATTTTTGAACTAGTGCTTTAGTAAGAGCGATGCCTTCTTTTGGATCTTCTAGAGGTCCTTCATATTCTGTACCTACATATCCTTCAAAACCACTATCGGCAACGATTTGCATTAATCGTTGGTAGTCTAATTTTGTCTCATTACCATTTTCATCAAAGTTATATGACTTTGCAGACACTCCTTTTGCAAACGGCATCATTTCTTCTATTCCTTTATAAGTATCATATTCTAACACACAAGGAGCGCTCCAGCGTTCTCCACCTTCACGTTTAACGCAAAAGTTTCCAAAATCAGGCAAAACACCTACTGTTTCCATATTAACCTCTTTCATCACAGCAATAAGCTTTTCTCCATCGCTTGACCATCCTCCGTGGTTTTCTATGATTACGTTTACACCTACTTCTTTACCGTAAGCTCCTAGCTCTTTAAGAGATGCTACAGATAGAGCATGCCATTTTACAGGATCTAGCTCTCCAAAGAGATTTGCTCTTACCGAGTGTGCTCCCATAAGTTTTGCTGCATCCATCCATATTTTGTGATTTGCAATAGCTTCTTCTAGTTTTTTAGGGTCTGGATCTGCTAGTTCACCAGCATGATCAACCATAATAAGAACGTTATCCATTCCTGCAGCAGTTGCCTTATCATTAAGGTCGTTTGCAAGTTTCATTACACGTTCTTTATAATCTGTCCCTACTTCAGCAACAGATGGATATAGTTGTGTCACATATTCTACTCCGGTAAAACCAAGATCTTTGGCAATTTGCGGGAATTCCATCGGGTCCATAGTACCATCTTGAAACGGTTTGTGAAGTGACCATTGAGCTAGCGAATGTTTGAAAGTTGGAGCTGTTTTTTGAGAATTTTCAATTTCAGCTTTCGCGGAAGCGTTATCACCCTCTTTTTTTTGATCTGTTTTACAAGAAAAGAGTGTAAATGCGCATAAAAATGCTCCTAGAAGATATTTTTTCATAATATAATTTAATTGGAGGGTAGAACTATAACGTTTTCGCCCGTGAATTACTGTTAAATCTAGTGTTTGACTAAGGTAACCTTTTTCTCATATTAACAAAAAACAACTTAAAATTTATATATTTGGTAAACTACATCACAATTTTTTTTCATTAATACAATATATAGTGAACACAGCCAACGAAAACGAAATGTACGACGCAATCGTCGTAGGCTCAGGAATCTCCGGAGGATGGGCAGCAAAAGAGTTATGTGAGAATGGTATGAAAACGCTTGTTTTAGAGCGTGGTCGTATGGTTAATCACATTGAAGACTACCCTACTATGCATAAAGACCCTTGGGACTTTGAGTTAAAGGGTAATAATAGTGTAGAAGTAGAGGCTCGTTATGAGAAGCAAGCTCGTACGGGTTATGTTCATAAAGCAGAGAGTCGTCACTTTTTTGTAGATGATGTAGATCATCCTTATAATGAGACAAAACGTTTTGACTGGATACGTGGATATCACGTGGGAGGTCGTTCTATTATGTGGGGACGCCAGAGTTACCGTTTATCTGATATTGATTTTGAAGCAAATAAAAAAGAAGGCATAGCCGTAGACTGGCCAGTGCGTTATAGCGATATTTCTCCTTGGTATGATAAGGTGGAAGAGTATATCTCTGTTTCTGGAGAAAACTTAGGACTTGAAGTATTACCTGATGGTAAATTCTCACCTCCTATGGAACTTAACTGTGTAGAGGAAGTACTTAAGAAAAACATGGCCGAAAATTATAAAGACGGTCGTTTACTTACTATTGGGCGTGTTGCGCACATTACAGGAGCAAAAACATATGATGGTCGCTCTGCTTGCCAGTTTAGAAATCGCTGTGTGAGAGGATGTCCTTTTGGAGGATACTTCTCAAGTAACTCATCTACATTACCAGCTGCCGAGCGTACAGGAAATATGACGTTACGTCCATTTTCTATTGTGACAGAAGTGGTGTATGATGATAAAACAGGGAAGGCAACTGGAGTAAAAGTTACCGATCAAGAGACCATGGAGACTATGGAGTTTAAAGCAAAGACCGTTTTCCTTTGTGCTTCTGCAATTGCAACTGCTAGTATTCTTATGAACTCTAAGAGTGAGCGTTTCCCTAATGGAATGGGTAATGACTCTGGAGAGCTAGGTCATAACTTAATGGATCACCACTTTAAAGCAGGAGCAACTGCAAAGTGGGATGGTGATAAAGACAAATATTACAAAGGACGTCGTCCTAATGGATTATATATTCCTCGTTTTAGAAACATAGGCGGAGTAACAGATCAAAAAACTTTTAAGCGTGGATACGGTTATCAAGGTGGTGCAGGTCGTGGTGATTACCAACCACAAATTGCCGAAGCAGGATATGGAGCAAAGCTTAAAGAAGAGATTCAAAAACCAGGAGGATGGACTATGAGTCTTATGGGCTTTGGAGAGTGTCTTCCTTACCATGAGAACAAAATGACGCTAGATTATAATGATCTTGATAAATGGGGACAACCTAAGGTAAACTTTGACGCAGAGTGGAAAGAGAATGAGTGGGAAATGCGTAAGGATATGATTGCAAGTGCAAAAGATATGCTTAAAAAGGCTGGATTTACAGATATCCAGACTATGGATGATCCTAGTGCTCCGGGTAACGGAATACATGAAATGGGTACGGCTCGTATGGGTCGTGATCCTAAGACATCAGTTTGTAACGGTAATAACCAGTTACACGCTGTTCCTAACGTTTATGTAACAGACGGAGCGTTTATGACCTCTGCAAGTTGTGTAAACCCATCACTCACATATATGGCTTTTAGCGCACGTGCTGCAAATCACGCTGCTGCTCAAATCAAAAAAGAAGCGTAAGATGAATAGAAGACAATTAATAAAGAACTTAGGATTAGGTGGAGTAGCACTTGTTGCAACACCTACGATATTGAGCCTTTTACAAAGTTGTAAAGCAGATGGACCTGTGTTTGAGCCTGTATTTTTAAGCAAGTCTCAAGGTAAAGCATTGCGCCATATGGTAGATCTTATTATTCCTTCTGACGAGATGATCCCAGGAGCGGTAGATGTAGGTGTACACAAGTTTATAGATACTTACTGGAATCAAGCAGTAGATGCAGAAGGTAAAACGCAAATTCTAGCAGGGTTTGACGCACTTGCAAATAGGTTGCAAGACGCCTCTGGAAAGACATTTGAAGAGGCCGAAGCAGAAGATTATGATGCCTTACTCACAAAGTACCTTAATGCATCTCAAGAAGAACAAGCTATTTACAATAAAGGTTTAGGTGAGTTCTATCAAGTTTATGAGAATGATAAGACGGTAAAAGTAGATCCAGATGCTGGTTCTTTTAGCCTTTTAGGAAATATAAGAGGAATGACTATATGGGGATGGAAAGCCTCAGAAGAAATAGGAGAAAATGTACTCGCTTATGAGCCTATTCCAGGTAAACAAGTAGGTTGCTTACCACTAGAGGAAGCAACAGGAGGAAAGACATATTCTCTATAAATTACATCAGATGTAATTAATAAATGGAATGCTATAAATGACAATATTGTAATAGCTATACACTAGCAATCGTTGCAAGAATATTAATAAGTTATGGACAGAAGGAAATTTATACAAAAAGGAGCTCTCACGGGTTCCTTTTTAGGTTTAGGTAGTATCGGGGTAAACGCTATGGTTAATGGGATAGGAGATGTTTCCGCTTTCGCGAAAGCGAAAAATGGAGCACACTCTTTTAATCTCAACTATGCTCCACATGTAGGTATGTTTAAAGAGCTCGCTGGCGAAAATGTTATTGATCAGCTTCACTTTATGGCAAATCAAGGATTTACCGCCTTCGAAGATAATGAGATGCGCAACCGTCCCATTGCCGAACAAGAGGCTATGGCACTTGTTATGAAAGAACGCGGGATGACTATGGGAGTTTTTGTAGCTCATAAAATACACTGGACAACTCCCCATCTAGCGAGCGGAAAGCAAGAATGGAGAGAGGAGTTTCTAGATGATATTAAGAAATCTGTTGCTGTTGCCAAACGTGTAAATGCAAAATGGATGACAGTCGTACCTGGTCATGTAGATATGCGTCAAGACATGGCATACCAAACGGCAAACGTGGTAGAGACTTTAAAACAAGCTGCAGCGATATTAGAACCACATGGAATTGTAATGGTGCTTGAACCATTAAATTTTAGAAATCACCCAGGACTCTTTTTATCTAAGTCACCGCAGGCATATCAAATTTGTAAAGCAGTAGATAGTCCGTCGTGCAAGATTCTATTTGATATTTACCATCAGCAAATTCAAGAAGGAAACTTGATTCCTAACATAGAGCAGTGCTGGGACGAGATTGCTTATTTCCAGATAGGAGATAACCCGGGGCGCAATGAGCCTACCTCTGGAGAGATTAACTATAAAAATGTATTTAAATACATTCATAGCCGCGATTTTAAAGGAGTTTTAGGAATGGAGCATGGCAATAGTATAAAAGGGAAGGAAGGCGAGCAGCGTGTAATAGATGCGTATGTGGAGAGTGATCTCTTTCTGTAAATTAAAGATTTTGATGTGTGATAAGGAAACTTACAAACTTTATAAATAAGCAACTATGATAACTATATTTAAAAAATCTATACTACTTAGCTTCTTTCTTATACTCACTTTAACGGTTTTGTCTCAAGAAGCACCTAATAAACTTTCCGTTTATTGGGATGCTTCATTTTCTATGATTGAAAAAAACCTTGATCTAGAGATTAATGTACTCGAAGAATATATTCGAATAAATTCAGTTGACGATATTGAAATAACAGTATTTGCTAATACTGTTTTAGAAAAAAAAATGTTTTCGGACGTAAATAGTAATACCAGAGAATTTTTAGATTTTCTCAAAATGGTTAATTATGATGGGTCAACTAAACATCCTGACATTCTTCTAAGATCAGGACAATCTAGAAAGATCCTTTACTTTTCAGATCAATTGCCTAAGATGGGTGACTTTTCGGATAAACTTATCATTGTAAATAGCACACCTAATAATCTTGAAGATGTCAAAGTAAAGTACTTGCCACTTTATAATATAGATCAAGAACACCTATCCGAAATTGTTGTAAATGATTTTTCAAAAAAAATAGTTGATAAATATTTAAAAAAACAACAAACGGAATCCACATTAAAAAAAGAAATCACAGTATCAGGTTATATTTTTAACGAGGATGGAGCTATTGAGGGAGCTCAAATAAGTTCTATTTATGATCAACAGAATAGTACAAGGTCAAATAAGGATGGCTGGTATACTTTTCAGAGTTACACTAAGGATATAGTAAGTGTTAAAACTGTAAGAGGTAAAGAACAGCTTATAAAAATAGAAGATAAAGGCGATGTGGAAATTCAGCTAGATTTTGGAGATAAAATGAATCAACTTAAAGAAGTTGTTATTATTGATAAACAAGAAAAAGCAAGATTATCGGAAAATGAATATTGGGAGGAAGATCGTTCAAAAGGTTATTCTATTGTGAGAGTAACATCAGACCAATATAAGACGGGACATACAGATGTAGGCCAACTTATATCTGGTAAAGTGCCAGGTGTAAAATACCAAGGTAAACAAGATTTAGGAAGTGCTATAATAAGAGGTTTTTCTTCATACGTAAACACAAATCATCCCGTTGTTTATATTGACGGAATAATTACTGAGCAAAGCCAAGTAAGTAGTAAAACAGATTATTCATATATTGATCCTTCAACTATTAAAGATGTTAAGGTCCTCAAAGGTCTAGCTGCTACTGCAATTTATGGACCTAATGCTGTAAATGGGGTAGTATTAATTACTACTAAGAGTGGTATAATCAATAAGGAAGAAAAGAAAAGTGGTCGTAGAGGAACCACTAGAAGAATGAAAGGGGATCTAAAAGTTATTGACCTCAATAATTTCAATGCTATAAAAGTTAAGTTAATAGCGTCTCAGGAGACTTACTCTGTTTATTTGAAAGAACGTTTGATAGCAGGTGGAGATGTAGATTTTTATTTTGATGCATTTGATGCATTTAAAGCAAAAGGGCAACTTGAAATAGCTAAGCGAGTATTGTCTAATATCGAAGAAGTTTATGAATTTGATAAAGATGCATTGATTGCATTGACCTATAAATTTGAGAAAGAAAAGTATCATCTTGATGCTCATAATCTGATTTCAAAACTTTCTAAAGAGTATCCTAGTTCCTTGCAACTTAAACGTGATCTTGCAAAAAGCTATATACATTTGAATGATTTTGAAAGTGCAGGTGTACTTTATGAAGAAATCTTAAGCACCTTTCCACTTTCTGAAGATTTTAAAATGGCGATTACAACTGAAATTAGAGGGATTTATAACAAGTTTCCGAGCGTTGTATTACCATGGAGCCTCTCTACTTTTAAACCTTCCAAAATAGCATTAGATGGTCTTGTAACGTTAGAGTGGAATGTGCCTAATGAGAATTTTTCCTTTCAATTTGTTAATCCTACAAAGAATTATCATCAATGGAAGCATGATAGTTTTAGGAGTCAAAATGAAATGAATAATGAGTTGAAACATGATACAAGATTTCAAGAATTTCAACTTATAAATGCAGAGAAAGGAGAGTGGTTTTTCAATATTCTAATGGACGAGAAGAAAGAAAGAAGTCCAAACTCATTTTTAAAAATGACAATTACTAAAGATTTGGGAAGGCCTACAGAGAATACGGAGGTAAAGTTTTTTAGCCTCAATGAAAATTCATCAAGGGTTACTTTAGGCAGGATAGTTATATAAGTCTTTGCTTATTAGTTTTAAAGTATTACAGGTCGTTTGTTATGTTAAGTGGTAGAAATATCTTGTAATTAGCTCTCGCATGGAGAGTGATCTCTTCTTGTAAATTATTTTTTAAAATAATACAATCAGAATCTATACGTTTGATAACGGAGTGTGTAGGATTTACTACTTTTACTCAAAACCCTAGCAGATGAGTTCATCCTTTGAGAAATACCAGAAACGACGATTGATTACCTCCTATTTTTCGGTGGTAATTAGTATTGCTTTGGTGCTATTTCTACTGGGAATACTAGGATTACTAGTACTTAACACCAAAAAAGTAGCCGACTATTTTAAGGAGACTATTGCAGTAGGTGTTTACTTTAAAGATGGAGCAAAAGATGTGGAGATGAAGCAGCTTGAGAAGTCTTTGTCGCTTGCAGAATATACTAAGTCCATACAATTTGTATCAAAAGAAGAAGCTGCAGAAGCACATAGCGAAGCTTTAGGAGAAAATTTTGTAGACTACCTTGGAGAAAATCCACTACAAAATAGCATAGATTTATACCTTAATGCAGATTACGTGTCAGCAGAGAAAGTATCAGAAATTGCTGCAGAGATTGCTTCTAAAAACTTTGTTGAGGAAGTTACTTATGACAAGCCGTTAATCTCACTTCTTAACGACAACATTAAGAAAATGAGCCTTTGGATTCTTATTATCTCTGGTATATTCACTTTTATAGCTGTACTACTCATAAATAGCTCGATACGATTATCTGTATATGCAAAGCGTTTTACCATAAAAACCATGCAGATGGTAGGAGCAACAAAGAAATTCATACGTAGGCCTTTCGTTTGGAAAAGTGTGCGTTTAGGGATTATAGGAGCGCTTATAGCTATAGCAGGGATGGCTGGAGTATTGTATTATGCAAACAAGACTTTTCCTCAACTTACATTACTTGATGATCCACTACTATTAGGAGCACTTTTTGGAGGTGTATTTATGATGGGTATCGTGATTACTTGGTTTAGCACCTTTCTTGCAACACAACGTTTCTTAAATTTGCGCACAGACGAATTATACTACTAGCAGTATAAAAGTATTACTATGGGAGAACAAAAACGTAAAGAAGTCATTAAACAGGAAACCGAATTTATCTTTAGTAAGAAGAACTTTACCTGGATGCTTATTGGACTTGGCGTGATTGCCTTAGGCTTTATACTAATGTCTGGTGGTGGTAGTGACGACCCTAATGTTTTTAATCCTGAGATCTACTCATGGAGACGTATACGTCTAGCACCTGCTGTGATTCTCATAGGTTTTGGTATAGAAGTATATGCGATACTACTTAATCCTAATAAAGGTAAGTAACACTTGCCCCTTATAACGACAATCTTATCTTTGCGGTTATGGATAACTTAGACGCATTAATCCTTGGTGTCATTCAAGGACTCACAGAGTTTTTACCAGTTTCTTCTAGTGGTCATTTAGAACTAGGGAAGGCAATCCTAGGAGACACTTCTGTCCCAGAAGAAAGCTTGATGTTTACCGTTGTTGTGCACTTTGCCACGGCACTTTCTACCATCGTAGTTTTTAGAAAAGATATTGTAGAAATTTTGAGCGGATTGTTTTCATTCAAGTGGAATGAAGAAACACAATTTTCGGCAAAAATCGTGTTATCCATGATTCCTGCAGTGATTGTAGGGCTGTTTTTTGAAGAACAGCTAGAAGCGCTTTTTGGAGGAAATATCATGCTCGTAGGCTGTATGCTTCTTGTAACTGCGGTACTATTATACTTCGCAGATAGAGCAAAAGACACTCAAAAGAATGTTACTTTTTCAAATGCATTTATAATTGGCGTCTCTCAAGCAGTGGCAATGATTCCTGGTATTTCTCGCAGTGGAGCAACTATATCTACCTCTGTGTTATTGGGTAATGATAAGAGCAAAGCAGCGCGTTTTTCATTTTTAATGGTTATCCCGCTTATTTTTGGGAAGATTGCAAAAGACCTTATGGATGGAGCGCTTACCACACAAACGGGTAACGTATCTGTACTAGTAATAGGCTTTGTAGCTGCCTTTGTAGCAGGACTTGTAGCTTGTACGTGGATGATTAAACTGGTTAAGAAAAGTAAACTCTCTTGGTTTGCTATTTACTGTCTCATTGTAGGAGTAATTGCAATAGGATTTTCCATCTATAATCAAGCTTAATACATTCTATCTCTAGTTCTCGTCTTCTGATGTAAAGTGAAACATTGAATACTGTAATTCAATAGCTTCAGTATGGTTTGCAGCTGGATTATAGATTCCAGCCTTTAGATAATATCCATTTGCAATACCATTATCTTCTATCCAGTTTGTACCTACCTCAGGGCTATAAGTATCATCTATGAGCGTTTGACCTCCCTGGGCTACAATAAGATGTACAACACCATTACCTTTTTCAATAATGATTTTTAAAGGCTCAGCATTATAGTTTGCACCATTGACAAAAGAGTAAAAATCTTTATCAAATTCTGTATCACTCGAGCTTACTTCTGGATCTCTTCTTACTACAGTTTCTAGTTCATCATTATGCAATTCAAGTCTAAAAAAAGGCTTATTAGAACTACCACCTCTATTATGAACCTGAGCAATGGTTATTCCTTCTGTAGGAATATCTAAGTATACCGCTTCAAATTCCATGCGAGATGGTGTTGTTAATGAACCTTCTGAGGATTGTTTAAACTCGGTTCTTCTTCCTTTTTCTAGTTGGCACTTCAAATTTAAAATGGTTCCGTTATTAGAAGAATAAAAATACTCGTCATCTGGCTGTCCACTTTCAAAAATGTCATCGAGATTTTCATCGTCTGTATCACAAGGTCCAGGTATACAACCACCCGTATTGAAACTATTTTCTATAACTAAATTTGGCTCAAATGAGAAGGCCTCGGTGTCTAGAGCATTGTCTTCATCTGTTGTACCATCGTCATCTGTTTCATCTGTGGGTGTAACTACAGGAACAGTAACTTCTACTGCATCATCAGACGACCCATCATTAGATGAACATTGCGTGCACATTAGGATTAAACCTACTAAAACAATAATTCTTTGCAACTGGGACATATTTTATTCTAAAGTATATTTCTTATTTATTACGGAGATAAGGAAGTGATTTCTTATAAAAATATATCATTAAACCACAATAAGAGTATTTTGATATCATAAAAAGCATAATAAGTTATGCGTGATATTTCTAGTTAAATAGCATTATCTTGATAACTTTGCCTCCTAGTCCCTAACAAAACCTACAAAACCAAGCTGGCTATGCTTACAGACCAAGATTATAAAGATGGGCAAGTACTCATTTTTGATAAACCGCTAGAGTGGACCTCGTTCCAGCTGGTTAACAAAGTGCGCTGGCTTATACGTAAGAATCTTAATATAAAGAAGATAAAAGTAGGCCATGCAGGTACGTTAGATCCTTTGGCAACTGGCCTTATGATTATTTGTACGGGGAAGTTTACAAAGCGCTTACATGAGTTTGTTGGGCAAGAAAAGGAATATACGGGCACCATTGTTTTAGGTGGTACTACGCCTAGTTATGATCTTGAGACAGAAGTAGATCAAACTTTTTCTACAGAACATATTACTGATGAGGATATTTACGCTTTCGCGAAAGCGTATCAAGGAAACATTATGCAACGCCCGCCAGTATTTTCTGCACTCAAAAAGGAGGGGAAACGCTTGTATGAATTTGCACGAGCAGGAGAAGAAGTAGATATTCCTAAACGAGAGATTAATATCTCATCTTTTGAAATCACTCGCATTGCAATGCCAGAAGTAGATTTTAAAGTGCGCTGTAGTAAAGGAACATATATTAGATCGCTAGCATTTGACTTTGGCGAAGGACTCAAAAGTGGAGCTCACTTAAGTGCGTTGAGAAGAACCAAAATAGGTGATTACAACGTAGATAATGCACAGTCTCTTGATGGATTTATAGCCGAAATTACAGCTGATTCCACAGAAGAATAATTTGTGAAACACTGTTATTAGGCGATTCAGCTATTTTACTTTTATTATTTTAGTTCTTTATGAAGATCTCTCATTCTGATAAGGCTTTACTAATTACCGTTACGGGGGCAAGTTTACTTGTGCTCGTTTTTTTCTTTCTGGGAGTAAAACCATATCAAGGAGAGATAGAGGAGTTTATAGAGATTCCTGTAATTACTGAGGAGATAGTAGGGGAGCTTCAAGAGCAACAAGAAGATCAAGTTCAAGAGCGTCGTATTTCAAAAACTAACCAAGCCTACAATACCGCTCAACTTAGGGAGGAAAATAGAAGCTTTCAAGATAACGACGAAATTAGAAAAGCAATAGAAGCTCAACAGCAGAATAGTGTAGAGCAACTTAATGACGACAATGAGGCTAAGCTTAAGGCGCTTCAAGAAGCTAGAGAAGGTAATCTAGAAGCAAAAAGAGAAGAGGTACAAGCGGCTATAGATGCTCGAGAAGCTGCACGTAATAAGAAAAAGAAAAGTGTTTATAGACAGAGTACGGTTTCTTACGATCTAGTAGGCCGTACTGCAATAGTTTTACCTAATCCTGTGTATACCTGCGATGCTTACGGTAAAATAGTAGTGAATATCACCGTAAACGATAAAGGAACTATCATTGATAAGGATTATAATAAAAGTGCCTCTACAAGCTCAAATGGGTGTCTCATAGATCAGGCAATGGAGTATTTAACAAGAGCTTACTTTGATAAAGGAAATAAAGCCACACAACTAGGGAGTGTGACTTTTGATTTTCAAGGGTAAGAGCTTACTTAAGTAGTTTAAGTAAATCTTGGGCAGTTCCTTGTCCTTTGTCTTTATTATACCACACTTGTAAATCTTCTTTAAATTCTGGAGTTAACTTACCGTGGGCTTCCTTATAGTCATTAACCATTTTTGTAGCCTCAGATGGACGTGGTCCCCAGTCTGCTATCACTTCATTTGTGTTGCTATTTACAGCGATAAGTCTCGGAATAGAACGCCCTCCATTGTATAGAAACTGATCCATAAGATCAAGATTCTCATCTCTAAGAACAACTTTAAATTTAATGTTAGGGTTGAGGTCTGCAAACTTTTGCATCATAGGCATCGTTTGAGCAGCATCACCACACCAGCTCTCCGTTAGTACTAGCCAAGTCACATTTCCTTTAAAATCTTTTATTTGCTGCTGCACATCATCAGAGAGCTTGAGTGTCTTGTCTAGACGTTTCATGCGCTTGTGATTAAGCATTGTATAGTTATGTAGCGCCTCTGTCACTTCTGGACCTGTATTAGTTCCTTCTAGGGCGTGAGTCTCTGTAAGTACTCTATAATCTTGATATGAAATAGCCTGAGAGAGACCCTCTGCTATTAATTGTGTTGTTGTCTTTACCATTGTTTCCATAGCTCATATGTTGTGAGCTCTGCTACAAACTTACTATCTTTCACCTTAGAATCCCAAATGATCAATGATGACAAAAAATAAATGCGGTTGGTGTGTAGGTGATGATCTCTATGAAGCTTATCATGATAATGAGTGGGGAACTCCCTTGAGAGATGAAGATTTGCTTTTTGAGTTCCTTGTGTTAGAAACTTTTCAAGCGGGATTGAGTTGGATTACCATTTTAAAGAAGAGAGAAAACTTTAGAGTAGCCTTTGATAATTTTGATTACAAGCGTATTGCAGCATATAAGGAAGATAAAATCCAATCATTATTGCAAGATGCCGGCATTATCAGAAATAAATTAAAAGTGCGTGGTACAGTTACAAATGCTAGGCTATATATGGAGATTCAAGAAGAGTTTGGGAGTTTTTCTAAGTATCTATGGGCTTATGTAGATAATACTCCTATCCAAAATGAGGTACAGTCGTACAAAGAAGCACCAGCAAATACTCCGCTGAGTGACGCCATATCAAAAGACCTAAAAAAACGCGGATTCAAGTTTGTGGGAAGCACCATTATCTATGCATTCATGCAAGCTATTGGTATGGTAAATGACCACGAGGTAAGCTGCTTCAGATATAATAAGGTGCAGTAGGGACGCAAGGCATTGCTACTGTAGATATTCAAGAAATAAATCTCTCGGAATTTCGGCGGCACCTAGGCTCGCTAGATGGTCTGTATACATTTGGCAGTCGATGAGGTGGTAATTTTCTTTTTCTAGCTTTCGCGAAAGCGTAATAAATCCCACTTTACTGGCATTGCTCATGGTTGCAAACATGCTTTCTCCACAAAATATTCCCTTCTCCTTAAGATCTATTCCATAAAGACCTCCAACTAATTTTTTATCATGCCAAACCTCAACAGAGATTGCATGACCTAGTTCGTGTAGTCTGAGATATGCATCTATGATATCATTAGTGATCCACGTGCCGTCTTGACCGTTGCGTTTAATGCGTTTACAGGCAAGAATAACTTCTAAGAAATTTTTATTGTAGGTAACCGTAAAGTGATTGTCACGTAACACTTTGCGCATAGATTTTGATACGTGTACATCACTAGGTTTTACTACCATACGTGGGTCCGGTGTCCACCATAAAATAGGCTGTCCCTCATTATACCAAGGAAAAATGCCAGAATTATAAGCAAGCAATAACCAGTCTGTAGTGAGATCACCACCTACCATAAGTAGCCCTTCCTCGTCTGCCAGATGGTGTTCTGGAAACCAAGGTTCATTATTCCAATGTTGATCTTCTGGGAGTAAAAGCACGAGTATAATTAATAGCTATACACAAAGATAACTAGGCTTTGCTTCTATTAAAAGTATCAATTAACTTAAAATTTCTTCTTGTATGCCACACATAGCCTATTGCAAGTGGCGTGTAAAGTGCAATAATTAAGGCGATATAGGTGATGTCTGTGAGAAAGTAGTAGGCAGAAGATAATATTAAAACACCTACAATTGCAACCTCCAAAACTGCATGACGTATGCGTTTTGAGAGTTTGGCTTTAAGTTGATTTGCAGCAAAGGTGGTAGTGACCCCGCATCGGGTACATTTTTTTGAAATGCTTGCACCTATTTGTTTTGAGAGTTCTGTGCGTGTATCCGCAAGAACATTTAGGCTCAAGTGGTTATGGCAACTTTTACAAACTCCGTATACAATCATAGGTTGATAAAGGTGTAAAAATAAAGAACCCAAAACAAGTTAATTGTTTTGGGTTCAAATATCAATACGTTGACCTTTATCGGCTTAAAATGGCAGATCGTCGTGATCGTCACTATTAAGGTTTGTTGCAGGCTCAAATGAATCTGCAGGAGGCATAGGAGGAAGTGGTTGACCACCACCTGCATTTTCAGCAGCTACATTCTCAATGCGCCATCCTTGTATAGAGTTAAAATACTTAGTCTCACCTTGTGGATTTACCCACTCGCGTCCTCTTAAGTTAATGCTCACTTTTACATTTTGACCAACAGCATAGTTGTTCAAAAGATCTGTTTTATCTTGTACAAACTCCACCATAATGTGCTGTGGGTATTGCTCTTCTGTCGTTACGACAAGTTCTCTTTTTCTAAAGCCGTTGCTCCCAAATGTTTGAGTCTCACCGACCATCTTTACTTTACCTTGTACTTCCATCGCGTTCAATTATTAGGGTGTAAATTTATGAAAATCCTAGCGTTTTGCGAGCAGAACTCTCCACGCATTATCCACATTTTTTTTATCTAAATATTCCTTTGCCAGTTTATGCACCGTTTCCTCACTTGCTGTGGCAAGATTTGTTCTTAAATCTTCATGTTGTGCTATAAAGTCAGAAATCTCATCTTCGGTAGGTAGCTGCTCTACATTACCTAACATACCTAGATCGTTACCAGTGAGTATCGTACTATTTCTTATTTCTTGAGGGATCATATCAACCCCTATTCCAGTTCTTAAAACAGGTTTAGGCACTTCAAAAAGTCCGTCTTTTGCTCTACTATACCAGTTTGCACCCATACGTGAGACTTGATCTATCTTGAGAGGATCTATTGCTCCATGAGCATCTAGTATCTCCTCATCAATATGCATTTTTAAAATCTCGCAAATCACAAGATTTCCCGCGCCACCTTGATCACCTAGTGGCTTTACCTCAATTACTTTACACTCAAACTGTACAGGAGCCTCTGCAACGCAAGGAGGTTGCACCATCTCAGATGGTTTTTCAGTAAGTCCAGACTTTGTAAACTCGTTTACACCTTTTGCATAAGCCGTACTTGCCAGTGACATTTGTTGCACCATTGCATAGTTTACAATGTTTACAGTACATTCAGGTACTTCAAGTACGTTATCTAGCGTGTGTTTTGTGGTGTTATCACGACCACTTCTAGAAGGTGAATACACAAGAATAGGAGGATTTGCCCCAAAGACATTAAAAAAGCTAAAAGGAGCAAGATTTACTTTACCATCTTTATCTACAGTACTTGCAAATGCAATAGGACGAGGTCCCACAGCACCCGTAAGGTGAGCAAATAATTGTGGAACTGGAATTTCTTTAGGATCTATCGTGAGCATACATATTGATTTTAAAAGTGTATCAAAAATAGGAATTCTTTAAGGGTATTAATAACGCTTTCGCGAAAGCTTAACAACAACCTCTATTGCGCTGCTTGAAAAGGTAGCTAGCAGCTCTATTGGTAAGGTTTTGTATGACGCACTTAAAAACCACTTATAAATATAGGGGTATAAACCCTTACACATTCACGCCATTATATCCCTTAGAGATCCATAAATCTGGTTCATATTTGTAATGTATTATTCACTTAAAAAGATATGTCATGAATACAAATACGGAAGAGTGGGGACTTCTAGAAGAAATTTTTCAAGATGAGGAATTTGATGTTTCTTATTTCTCAATAGAGTTTCCAGATGGCAGCTCATATGAGTACCAAGGATAGATGATAAGCCACTATACATTGTTTTGAGTTGCCTTTATATAGGTAATTAAGACCTGCTATTGTTTGAGGGAACAATAGTAGGTTTTTTTATGCTCTTTTTTTTAACAGGTATTTAACCTATTGACAAATAGGTTTTTAGAGATGGAGGTAGTTGTATTATTAAGCCATATTTGTACAAATTAATCTTTTAAACTAAATATTATGAATGACAATTATGCAATCGACACAGCTTCAAGATTTGGAGATATTCCATTTGTAGAGTTTACAAAAGAACTAGTTACAGGTGTTTTTGATTCTTTAGTAGAAGCTCATATTCTACAAATGGAAGAGTATGCAGCATTTGTATCTTCACTTACAGATGATTTATCTACTTATATCAACAACACAAAAGACGACGTTAGTTTTGATCAAATATCTGAGTTTGTACTAGCTTATGACCTCCCTGAACCAGACGCCACCGCCATAACAGAACACTTGGATAAATTACAACCTCCCAGCGCACCTGGAGCACCAGCCGCTGCAGATAAGCCAGCAGTTGACGATAAATGGTGGGGAGGTCTTATTAATGCACTCGCTCCAGTAGCCACAGGACTTGTAGATAAAATTAACGATCCTAGTGAAATACAAGGTCTTGACGCGCTTAATAAATATAATGAAAAAGTGCTTGAGGGAGCCGAAGCTATCGCAGATCACCTTCCCACCTATAATGAGATAAACGATGCTATTGCTTCACTCATTGCTTCAAACAAGTATGGTCTGTTACAAACCATAGCAAAGCAAGGTGTAATGCGATTAGTAGTAACTGAAGGAGAAATAGAGACTAAGATTACTTTTTCTACCTGGAATAATAGTACTTCAGGGAGTAGTAGCGGCTATAACCAAAAAGCAAAGGTTAAGACCAAAGCAAAGGATGTGAGAGGTGGGGGAATCATCGGGATTTTTAGATCAAAGAGAAAAAGAAAAAATGTGAGTAGAACTGTTACTGTAAACACAGCAAAGTCGTATCAAAGAGATTCTAGTGGAACTAAAGTTGACATCTTTGGACGAGTACTAATCAAGTTCAAAACGGATTATGCTCCATTAAACGGATAGGATATGGAAAATTTTAGCGAAGTAGGTTTAGGATTTTCAGAATTTGTGGGGCAGCTGTTACAAGAAACATTTGACGCTACCCTTTCCGCTCAAAATCACCAACTGGAAAAATACAGAGAGCTTCAAGAAGCATTAAATCTTTCATCTGATGCCTTTAAAAAAGATTACCTCAACGCAGAAATGATAGCTGATAAAGAGCTTGCTCAATTTGGAGTGCTTATTGAAAATCTAGGTGTAATTACAGATGATCAATTAAGCTATCTTGAAACTCAATTTGATAGTCTTAAAGGGATTGTGTATCGTGGTAAATTGACTAAGGACGGTGTTCAAAAGGTTAAAAACCTCATGATAGAAAATCTGGTAGATGAATATAAAGGTTCTATTGAGTTACTCCTTAATAGAGCTGAGTCTACCCAATTAGTTGTTGATTCTGGAGAAATCAAAGCAAAGCTTGAACTTTCTAATTACTATCAAGAGTCTCAAGTTTCTAAGCCTATCCTTGCTAAAAAAATGAAGTCAAAAGTTGAAGCTAAGGATATAGTAATAGACAAAGACGATATAAAATCAATTGTAAATCTTGAAGCAACTCCAATTTCTATCAAAGGAATTTCTATTAAAGAGGTATTTGATTCTGAGCGAAATACCAAGGTTATTATGGTAGATAAGGCAGCAATGATTGAAAAAGGATCTATAGGAGCTTCCATTCCTTCTGTTAGAATTATTGCAAGGCCTGCTAGTACAAAAAGTGCTAGTAGTAATGCTACATTATATAGTGAGGTTACAATAAGATTTAAAACGGTGTAATAATGGAAGAAATCATACACGAACTTAAATATCTTGTGAATCTCGCAAGATACCTTCCGTTAGAAATTACTGACATCAGTATATTATTACCCGACGGAACTCTAATTATTATAAAGTAACCTATTTGAATCGGCTATGTTAGGATTAACAATAGCCGATTTTTTGTGCACTATTTTTTCATAACTTTAAAACACAAAATAAAACAACACAACCTATGGATATTTTTAGTAAAATTAAAGAGAAACTCAGTAATGAGTTTATAGATATTGTCGAGTGGTTAGACTATACAGATGACACCATTGCTCACCGTTTTGAACGCTATCAAAATGAGATAAAAAATGGTGCAAAGCTTGTTGTACGTGAAGGACAGACGGCAGTGTTTGTAAATGAAGGCCAACTGGCAGATGTTTTTACACCAGGAACTTATGATCTGACTACTCAAAACTTACCAATATTATCTACTATTAAAGGTTGGAAATATGGCTTTAACTCTCCATTTAAAGCAGAAGTTTATTTTGTAAACACACACTTATTTACAGACGAAAAGTGGGGAACTAAAAACCCAATTACATTAAGTGATGACCGTTTTGGACTGGTTGAGATTCGCGCTTTTGGAACCTATGCATTTAAAATTGCAGATGCTGGGAAGTTTATTGTAGACATCGTAGGGACAGATAACAACTTTACTAATTTTGAGATTAATGAGCATCTCAAAAGTCTCATTGCAACAAGATTTACAGATACGGTAGGAGAAGCAAATCTTCCTATAGAGCTGTATGCTGCAAATACGTCTGAGCTTTCTGAGACGTGCCAAGAGGTAATGAAGCCAGAGTTCATGTCTGTAGGTATTTCTCTTGAGAAGTTTTACATCGAGAATGTGTCGATGCCAGAAGACCTCAAGAAAGAAATATTTGAATACAGTCGTCTGGATAAAATAGACCTAGATAAACTTACTAAGTTTAAAACTGCAAAAGCAATAGAAGCTGCAGCTACAAATGAAGGTGGTACTGCAGGAGCAGGAATGGGAATGGGAATGGGCTTTGTTCTTGCGCAACAAATGGGCGGAATGATGTCTCCACAAATGGGAGGACAACAACAAGCACAACCCCAAATGAATCAAGGAGGAATGATGCCTCCACCTATGCCAGCCGCAGTACAATATTTTTATGCTGTAAACGGTGCGCAACAAGGACCCGTAGGTATAGATCAGCTCAAGGCTTTATTTGCAAACCGCACTATCAATAAGGAGAGCCTTGTGTGGAAACAGGGAATGGCTGCATGGAATGCATTGCAAGAGGTGGAAGAGCTTAAGTCTTTCTTAGGAGGTAACACACCGCCGCCGTTACCACAATAATATTTTATAACTAAAACTTTTTGAGGTGCGTATTTCTACATACGCACCTATTATTATTCCTATATGGAAGAAACATCCATTCATAAAACTGAACTTAAAAAGGCATGTATCAATTGTGGTGCAGAGCTTAAGTATAAGCCAGGTACCACGTCTATTACCTGTGAGTACTGCGGGCATCAAGAAAAAATATCACTTGAGACCAGTAAGTTTGAAGAACTAGAGCTTTATCCTTATTTGGATAAAATGGGAGATCAAAAAAACAGCGAAGAAATCTCAATGCTTCACTGTAAAAACTGTGGGGCAAACCAGCATGTAGAAGAGCATTATAAATCCCTGCATTGCGTGTATTGCAGTATGCCGCTCATACTTGAAGATATGCGTAAGGAAAACTGGATCTTGCCAGGAGCTGTATTACCATTTCAAATAGATCAGAGTGCCTCGTTTACTATTTTTAAAAAGTGGGTAAATGGGTTGTGGTGGGCTCCTAATAAATTAAAGAAAGCTTCACTAGATCCACAATTTACAAAGGGATTGTACTTGCCTTACTGGACCTTTGATGCGCAACTGGCTGCAAACTATACTGGCCAGCGAGGGGAGTACTACTATGTAACAGAAACCTATCGAGATAGTAATGGAAAAACGCAATCTAGACAGGTGCGAAAAACGCGATGGTATCCTGCTTCTGGCAGTGTATCTGGATTTGTAGATGACACCTTGGTAGAAGCCTCAAAACAACGAGCAGGAAGAGTTCCTTCTAAAATTGCTAGATGGGATCTTAAAAAATTACAACCCTTCAATAGCGGATTTTTATCTGGTTTTGTGACAGAAAAATATACGATTCCTCTTAAAGATGGTTATGGTAAATCTCGTGATGTTGCAAAGCAAATAGCATCCACGTGGGCAGCTAGAGACATAGGTGGCGATACACAACGAGTGTCATCTATAGACATGAAGCTTGCAGAAGAGACGTTTAAACACATTTTATTACCTGTTTATGTGAGTTCATACCGCTATAACGGTAAGGAATATAACTTCTTTGTTAATGGAGAAACGGGAGCACTCTCTGGAAAGCGACCGTATTCATTCTGGAAGATTTTCTTTGCGATACTAGCAGGTCTTATTGTGATAGGAGTTATTGTTATGCTAGCAAATAATGGCCAATAGTAATGTGGATTATTAACTAACGTATGAGCTATTTAGTTTCTGTTTCAAAAGTCAACTATGGAAGATAACCAACATAAAAATTTAACTTGGAGTGATTTTACTAAGGTAGAAATGCGAGTAGGCACCATCTTATCTGCAGAGGTATTTGCAGAGGCTAGAAATCCATCCTATAAAATGGTTGTGGACTTTGGTGAGCACGGTAAAAGAAAAACATCTGCACAAATCACTCAGTTATATACTACTCAAGAACTAGTGGGAAGGCAAGTGGTTGCAGTCCTTAATTTTCCGCCTAAGCAAATTGCAACGATGATGAGTGAGTGTCTCGTTTTGGGAGGGTTGGGCAATGATAAGGATGTTATTTTAATAGCTCCAGATAGAGAAGTAGCAAATGGCACTCAAATAGGTTAATGACTTTCAACTTCCTTAAAACAAGTGTAGACTATTAGTTGAGGTCATTATAAACCTTTGTTAAAGATGATGTTATATGCTGTTAATACCGCTTTCGCGAAAGCGTAATCTAATTACTTTTACTCCATATTAACAACAGCGATAAAGACATGTTCTTGTCGTCTTAAATTACCAATTATGAAGTTTACAAGGAAAGCAAGCGCCCATTGGGCAGGAAGTGGGAAAGAAGGTAAAGGATCAATATCAACAGAAAGTACTGTATTAGATAAAGCACAATATGCATTTGGTACAAGATTTGAAGATGGAGTAGGAACCAACCCAGAAGAGCTTATAGGTGCAGCACATTCAGGATGTTACACGATGCAATTAAGTTTCTTATTAAATGAAGAAGATTTTGTTGCAGAGAGTCTTGACACAGACGCTCACGTAACTTTTGAAGACGGCGAAATCACCACAATTAAGTTAGTAACCAAAGGTAAAGTGCCAAATATCTCAAAAGAGAAATTTGAAGAGATTGCTCAAAAAGCAAAGGAAGTGTGTCCACTCTCTAAGCTTATGAAAGCAGAAATCACACTAGACGCTACACTATTATAGAAAACAACTGTTTACAAAATGAAAGTCCGCTATGAAAAATATCATAGCGGACTTTTTTAATATGGAATATATAGAGCTATTTACGCCTTACCGTAATCATGCTCATCTTGCCATTTTTTGAGTTCTGCCCATTTTCCTAGTGCTGCCATTTCTGCTTGCATAGGCCATGTCCCTGGGCGATGTATTTCATAGCGTTTTCCACCAGAATTAAGTACTTCTTGGCACTTCTCTACAGAGGTGCTTGCTAGTGCTGCCCATGTTTTAATATCGTGATTATGGAAGAGCTCTGAGATTTTTGGACCTATACCCTCTACAATGGTGAGATCATTCTCTCTTACTTTTTTCTTCCCGTAGGCACCTTTTGCAGCTGCTGCATCAAACGGTACGCCTATAATACCTATAGATGGTGATGGTTCACTAGTATTTGTATTTTCAATAACTGTTTTACTTGTAGCTGCCCCTGCCGCAAATGAACTTGCGATGCTCGCGGTACTAGTTGCCGCTAAGGGAGCTTTTTTTGCTAGACTAAGCTTAGACTCACTTGAAGCTAAATCTGCCTCTAAGGATGCAGTTTTACGAGTACACGCATCTAGATCTGCTTGTAGAGATGCTGTTTTACGCTTGCAATCTTCAAGATCTGCGCTGTAGTCTATTGTCTTGATTTCTTTATTTTCATTGCTAGTCCATTTGCGTAAATAGTATCCTAAAATACCGCAGATGACACCTGCGATGAGTGGCCATATCCAGCAAGCTATGTTTGAAAAATCCATAATTATTTTGTTTTTGGTCTGTTAGTTTAATGTGATGACTGCGCGTCTATTTTTATTACGTCCCTCCTCGGTATCATTTGTTTCAATAGGGCTGCGCTCTCCTTTTGAAACTGTTTTAATTTTTGATCCCGGAATACCGTTGTTTGCGAGGTATGCCTTAGCAAACTCTGCTCTTTCTAATCCTAATCTATCGTTAGTTGTGAGGCTACCTTGACTATCTGTGTGTCCTTCTACAGTGATGGTTGCACCTTCTTTTTTATCTAGATAACGGCTTATGTCTCCTATTTGTAAGCGTTGTTTCTCGCTTAGCGTTACAGAGGCTTCTCCATAATCGAAGTACAATACTAGTGGGTCTGCTCTTAGGCTATTCTCTATATCTTGTAGTGCCGTATTAGTAGCATCAAGATCTGCATTTGCCTGATTAAAGATCCTGTAGTCTACAGGGCCTTTGTAAACGTTGCCATCGGGAACTAGTGATGAGCGTAGCTCTCCATACGTATTAATGCGGCTAGAAGGAATTCCTTTGTCAACAAAATAATTTTTTACAGAATTAGATCTCGCAAGTCCAAGATCTGCAAATGCTGAGGTGTTTTTTTCTTCACTGTCATAATATCCTGTGATGTCTATCATTTTATCTTCATTACCTGTGGTCTCAAAGTATGTTTTGAGCTCAGCTACGCCATCTGTAACCTTCCCAGAAATAGGAGGTAATATTGAAAATGATGAAGTGTTGAAGTTAAAATTGTCATTGCTTGTAAAAGCAAAATTACCGTCAGGTCCTTTAAGGTTAAAGGCCATTGAGGTTGCTACTTCTGGAGTAGCTACTGCAGAAGGATTGTCAATTGTTTTTTCTCTTTGATTGTTTTGCAAATCACTATTTCCAGTGGTGTTGCAACAAAAAATCCATGCGAGAATCATACAAATAACAATCGTAAGCAGCATACCTAGTAGGTATCCCGTTTTCTTACTCATTTGGTTGTTTTTTAGGTGATTACTGTTTCTTAAAGTTAGTTAAAATATTAACACTTACAACTTTTTAGGTTTGATATTCAGCAGATTATGTATTTCCCCGATAATTTTAAGAGATTAATCGAGTAAAAATATCAAGTTCAAGCGCAAAACGTAGGTTATATACTGTTTTGCTTATTGTGAGAAGAGTGGGCTTGATGTGTTCAATTTTTCGCGAAAGCGCATAAAAAAACCGCTTCCTTTAATGGGAAACGGTTTTGAAAATAAGTAGTTACTTAAAAGATATAGTCTCTTATAAGTCAAATTTAATTCCTTGAGCAAGCGGTAGCTCGGTTGTGTAATTAATAGTGTTAGTCTGTCTTCTCATATATACTTTCCAAGCATCTGATCCGGACTCGCGGCCTCCTCCAGTGTCTTTCTCACCACCAAAGGCTCCACCTATCTCTGCACCAGAAGTACCTATGTTTACATTTGCAATACCACAATCTGAACCGGCAACGCTTAAGAAACGCTCTGCCTCGCGAAGATTGTTAGTCATAATAGCAGACGAAAGTCCTTGTGCAACTCCGTTTTGAAGCTCTAAGGCATCCATTACATCACCTTTGTATTTTAATAAGTATAATACAGGAGCAAAAGTCTCGTGCTGTACAATCTCATAATTATTACTAGCCTCTGCAATCGCTGGCTTTACGTAGCAACCGCTCTCATAACCTTCTCCACTAAGAACACCACCCTCTACAATAAGGTTTCCACCTTCTGCAACCACACGTTCTAGTGCGCTGTTGTAATTAGCAACTGCATCTGTATCAATTAATGGTCCTACGTGGTTATTTTCGTCAAGAGGGTTACCTATGCGCAACTGGCCATATGCTTTTACAACGGCGTCTTTTACTTTGTCATACATACTCTCATGTATAATAAGACGTCTAGTAGATGTACAGCGTTGTCCAGCAGTTCCTACAGCGCCAAAAACAGCGCCAATTACTGTCATTTTAATATCTGCGTCTGGAGTTACAATGATTGCATTGTTTCCTCCAAGTTCTAGTAGTGAAGTTCCTAGACGTTCTCCTACAGTTGCAGATACCTTTTTTCCCATACGAGTAGAACCCGTAGCAGAAATAAGAGGGACACGCTTATCTGTAGTCATCATCTCACCTACTTTGTAATCTCCATTTATAAGGCACGAGATACCTTCTGGCATATCATTAGCTTTAAGAACTTCGGCGATTATGTTTTGACAAGCAACACCACAAAGCGGTGTCTTTTCTGATGGTTTCCATACACATACATCTCCGCAAACCCAAGCAAGTGCTGTGTTCCAAGCCCAAACAGCTACTGGAAAATTAAATGCCGAAATGATACCTACCACACCTAGCGGGTGGTACTGCTCATACATTCTATGTCCAGGACGCTCCGAGTGCATTGTAAGACCGTGTAACTGGCGAGAAAGACCTACTGCAAAGTCACAGATATCTATCATCTCTTGTACTTCACCTAGTCCTTCTTGATATGATTTACCCATCTCATAAGAAACGAGTTTACCTAATGGTTCTTTAACCTCACGAAGCTTGTTTCCAAACTGACGTACCATCTCTCCACGTGCTGGAGCTGGCATTGTTCTAAAGTCTTTAAACGCTGCAGTCGCAGAGGTCATTACTTTCTCGTAATCTTCTTTTGTGGTAGTTTTTACTTTACCTATTAACTGTCCATCTACTGGAGAGTAAGATTCGATAATGTCACCATTACCAAAACTTTTTTGACCTGTAGAGGTTCCTTCATTTATATCTGAAATGCCAAGTATTTTAAGCGCTTCGTCCATTCCAAAATCTTTTGCTACTGTGCTCATAGTTTTTTGAATTATTGAGTGAAGAAAACATACATAGCGATCTTACTCAATGGTTAATAATTTCTTTAATATACACCTGCTGCAATAGAGGTGTTGTTCTGAGTCAAATCTAAGGATAATTCAAAGGCTTCCATAAAAAAGGGCGTGTTATTAAACACACCCTAAAAATTATTCTGTTTTTTTACTAATCTGTAGTAAATCGCTCATCTACTTCCATAACGGTTCCGCAGTTATTGCAAGTTCTATGTTCTAAACTTCCGTAAAAATCTTTAAAGTGTCCTAAAAAGTCTTTTTCAATATCATTAAGCTTGAAGAAAACTTCATATAATTTATGATTACAGTTATCGCAGAACCATAATAAACCATCCTTACCATCAAGGTCTACTCTCTTGCGTTCTATTACAAGACCTATAGAGTTTTCATGCCTCACGGGTGAGTGTGGCACACCAGCGGGATGTAAATACATATCACCAGGACCTAGGTGCATAGTGCGCTTTACTCCCTCATCTTGCACGTGCACTTCAATAGTACCTTCTATTTGAAAAAATAGTTCTTCGGTCTCATTGTAGTGGTAGTCTTTACGAGCATTTGGGCCACCTACAATCATTACGATATAGTCACCTGCGTCTTTGTATAAGTTTTTATTGCCTACGGGTGGCTTGAGGAGATCTCTGTTTTCCTCAATCCACTTATTTAAATTAAACGGTTGTTGAATTGCCATAATCTTATTCTTTGTATAAAAATACAATTTATAGAAGTACGCTTTCGCGAAAGCGTAAAAAAACAACCCCGTCTACTGTTGTAAACGGGGTTGATAATCAAAACTGATTTGGGGGTATCTTTTTATCGTATAAATAATTGTGTATAGTAAGGTATTCCTGTTTCTGTCATGACGATGCCTACACCTGTATGAGTGTAATCACCTTCTATTGCCTGCTTATGAGCTGGACTGTTAAGCCATCCTTCTAGAACTGACTCTGCATCTCTAAAACCATAAGCAACATTCTCGCTCACCATGTCTGCCCCATTTTCTTGCAATATAGCAGCACGCTCATAAAAGTTATCATGACTAGCAGCATTTTGAGCTACCATATAACTAGAGTGTCCTACTGCAAGATTTTCTGAATCTGTATGCCACTGCAGAGCATTGAGACCTAGAGATGCCCTATAGTCATTAAGTACATCGAGTACCTCTTCGGCAAGCTCAATGTTGTTTTCTACTTCAATAGTAGTTTCTAAATTTGCAAGAGTATCTATCTCTGTAGATTCTTCGCTGGTGCACGCGCTTAGGAGGCACAACGCAACTAGTGCGTATAAAGTTTGGCTAATCAATTTCATAATTTGGGGTTATGAGTTTATTATGACTGCAATATAAAACTATTTTGCACTTAAACGTATATTTTGTGTATTTAATCGATGAAATACACAAAAAAAGTTGATTTGTAAGAAATTTCAAAGAATATGCTGTGTATTTCATCGATGTTTTTAAAAAATGCAGTTCGTTTTACAGATTCTTTCTCCTTATATTTAGGCACTTACAAAATCGTAATCTCTATGAAAAAATTAGTTTTTGGCATTATTTCGTGTTTTTTAATCATGTCTTGTGACATGCCAGTTAAAGAAGAAGCTTCTAAGGAAGTTGAAAATACTATTCCCGCAGATCAAAAATTTGGTCTTGTTATACATGGAGGAGCTGGCACTATTCTTAAAAAGAATATGACAGATTCACTAGAAAAAGCATATCGTCTTAAGCTAGAAGAAGCTACAAAGGCTGGTCATAAAATTCTAGCCGATGGTGGAACTAGTATGGAAGCCGTAACAGCAGCTATAAATATTATGGAAGACAGTCCTTTATTTAATGCAGGAAAAGGTGCTGTTTTTACACATGATGGTACAAATGAGCTTGACGCAAGTGTGATGGATGGTAAGACGCTTAATGCGGGAGCCATCTCTGGAGTAACAACAGTAAAAAATCCTATTGATCTTGCAGTAGCCGTTATGGATAAGTCTGAACATGTGATGCTAAGTGTAAAAGGAGCAGAGCAATTTGCAAAAGAGGAAGGACTAGAAATTGTAGATCCTTCCTATTTCTATACAGAAAGGCGCTTCCAGTCATTACAGAAAATAATAGATAAAGAAAAAACACAACTCGATCATGATGGTGATAAGAAGGTGGCATTTATGGATCCTTATATAAAGGACAGTAAATTTGGAACCGTAGGTTGTGCGGCGTTAGATAAATATGGCAACCTGGCTGCAGGAACTTCCACAGGAGGAATGACTAATAAACGTTACAATCGTATAGGTGATGCTCCTATTATAGGTTCTGGTACGTATGCAAATAATGCTACGTGTGCAGTAAGTAGTACTGGGTGGGGAGAATTTTTTATAAGAGCACAGGTAGCTCATGATATTTCGGCAATGATGGAATATAAAGGAGTAACGCTCCAAGAAGCGGCTAGCGAAGTTATCCAAAAGAAAGTTCCAGCTTTAGGTGGAGATGGAGGAATTGTAGCGATAGATAAAGATGGTAATGTTGCGATGGAATTTAATACTGCAGGAATGTACCGCGCTCATATGAATGCTAAGGGTGACTTAGATATCAAGATTTATAAGAATAATTAAAGAGTATTAACCTCATAATATGGACAACTGAGCTTTGAGCTCAAGTATCTAGCAAGTATATGGAAAGAGCTTGTCCCGAGTGTGGAGATAAAATCATAGGTCGCGCAGATAAAAAATTCTGTAGCGACTCATGCCGTAATTCGCACAATAATAATCAAAATAAGGACTCAAAAAATACTATGCGCAATACTAATAATGTGTTGCGCAAGAATTATCGCATCTTAGAGAGTCTCAATCCAGAAGACAAAACGAGAACTACCAAGTCTAAGCTCAATGCAGCTGGGTTTGACTTTAATCTATTTACTAGTATTTATACTACAAAGGCTGGGACTGTGTATTACTTTGTGTATGATCAAGGGTACTTACCGCTTGACGGTGATTTTTATGCGCTTGTGAAACGTGCATAACATTACAGCATACTCTCAATTTTTAAATTAATTATGACCTACCACATAGAAACAGAACACCTAATCTTACGCGAGGTTCGAATAGAAGATACAGGAGGTATGTATCTTCTAGATAGCGATGCGTTGGTACATGAATATTTAGGTAAAAATCCTATTACTTGCATGGGAAAGGCGCGAACATATGTAGACTACATTCGTATGCAATATGAAACCTACGGTATAGGTCGCTGGGCAGCGATAGAGAAAAGCACAGGAAATTGGATAGGGTGGACAGGACTCAAATATAACTTTGAGCAGGAAATGAATGGCCACACTAACTTTTATGATATAGGCTATCGTTTTATGCCTGAGTATTGGGGTAAAGGTTATGCAACCGAATCTTCAATCGCGGCAAGAGATTACTTTTTTGAACATTTTCCAAATACAAAACTCTGCGGCATGGCAGAGTTAGGGAATAAAGCATCTTGCAGAGTACTAGAAAAGATAGGTCTCGAGCGCAAGAATAATTTTATATATGAAGCCCAGCAAGTAGAACTCGCTTGGTTTGAAAAAATGCCATAACAGCTTATTTCCAAGTCTGACCGTTGAGTGCTAGAGCAGCTTTAAGAACATCTTTTTGGCTTATCTGCCCTACAAGCTTGCCGTTTTCTACAATAGGGAAACGTCTGTGTTTTGACTCCAGAAATTTATTTGCCGCATCAAAAACATTCATATTACCATCTATCGTATCCACATTAGTCACCATGTGATTAGATACCTTCATATTATCCATAGGCATATTGTAGTAGCGGCTTTCAGAAATTTGCTTCATACAGTCACCTTCAGAGATAATACCCAGTAGTTCGTTATTTTCATTAACCACGGGACCACCAGAAATCTTGTGTTTAATTAAGTTGTTCATCACTTCAAGCACCGATTGATCAGGAGAAAAAGTAATGAGCTTTCGGCTCATGTAATCACTTACCTTAATGTCTGTAGCGCTACTTTTGGTGTCCTTTGCGCGCTTACCCATAAAACTTTTAATTGCCATAACTTGCTGATTTTGTTCTCTTAAAGTTAGTGATTTAATTTTAATCTCTGAGGTTACGCTTTCGCGAAAGCGTACTCAAGCTCATAAATTCGTATTTTACAAGCACCAAACCAATAGATTGCCTTCTCAATGAAACGTTTATCCCATATTATTTCATTTATTCTAGTGTTGTTTTTAGTATTTGTGAGCTTTTACTCACTCATGCCTAAGACTATAAGTGATAAAGAAACTCCGCTTACAGAATTTTCTACGGCAAGAGCATTATCACATTTAAAAGTAATTTCGGCAAAACCGCATTTTGTAGGTACAGCGGCACATACAGAAGTGCAACAATATATTGTACAAGAACTTCGCAAGCTTGGTCTAGAGCCGCAAGTACAAGAAGGTTTTGTAAATGAGGAATGGAATGGATACAGTAATCTAACAAAGCCTCAAAATATCCTAGCGCGCATAAAAGGAAGTGGTGATGGTAAGGCACTATTACTTATGTCACATTATGATAGTGCGCCACACAGTGCATCTCATGGCGCAAGTGACGCAGGTTCTGGTGTGGTAACTATACTAGAAAGTGTAAGAGCTTACCTTGCGAGCGGAGTCACTCCTGTAAATGATATCATAATCTGCATTACAGATGCCGAAGAAATTGGCTTAGATGGCGCTCAGCTTTTTGTAGATGAGCATCCATGGGCAAAAGATGTGGGACTGGCCCTCAACTTTGAAGCACGTGGTAGTGGTGGACCGTCAAATATGATTGTAGAAACTAATCACGGTAATAAAAATCTCATTAATGGATTTATGGAAGCAGGAGTGGAGTATCCCGTAGGGACTTCATTAATGTATAGTATTTACAAAATGCTGCCTAATGATACGGACTCGACTGTCTTAAGAGAAGATGGCGATATCGATGGATTTTTCTTTGCATTTATAGATGATCATTTTGACTATCATACGGTAAATGACACTTTTGAAAACTTGGATCGCAAGACACTAGAGCACCAGGGAACTTACTTAATGCCATTACTCAAGCACTTTGCAGCTGCAGATCTTACCAATATAAAGTCTGATGAAGATTATGTATACTTTGATGCTGCTGTGGCCAACTTTGTTGCATATCCATTTTCATGGATCTGGCCTATGGTAGCAATTGCAATTGTTCTGTTTATAGCATTGCTAGTTTATGGATTTAAAAAGGAACAATTGAGGAGAAAATATGTCGCTATAGGTTTCAGCACTTTCTTCCTTACATTAATCTTAGGAGGAGGGCTTTTTTACCTATTATGGGAGTTATTAAAGTATGTATATCCTAGTTATGAAGACATGTTGCCTGTTTTCATCTATAATGGTCACTGGTATATTATTGCCTTTGCGTTACTAGGTTTTAGTTTATGCATGGGTATTTATCATAGGCTCACCGTGGCACAAAACACGGCAAGTAATATGGTAGCTCCACTCACCATGTGGCTCATCATTAATATACTCGTTGCAGTTTATTTAAAAGGTGCTGCCTTTTTTATCATTCCTGTATTTTTTGGGTTAATTGCTTTTTATTTACTTATAGCACAACGCAAGCCTAGTGTGTTGTTACTTGTCTTACTGTGTGCTCCAGCTATATTTTTATTAGCTCCGCTAGTACAGTTCTTTCCTGTAGGTTTAGGACCAGATATGCTCTATGCGAGTGTAATCTTTTTGATACTCCTTTTTGGATTAGTATTGCCAGTATTTGGTTTATATAGAAATAAGAAGTTCTTAGCATATTTGAGTTTGCTAGGAGCGCTCGTTTGTTTTGGGATTGCACACATGAACTCAGATGCTGCCGTAGATCGTCAAGCACCTAATAGTCTTATTTATTATCAAAATACAGATACAAATCGAGCATACTGGGCAACATATAATAAGTCACTTGATGACTGGACAAAAGGATACCTAGGCGAAAACCCAGAGCAAGCTGCTATGTACATAGGTAATGCTGCAGGTAGTAAATACAATACTCCATATACCTATGCAAAGGAAACTGCTGTAATCGATTTGCCAGAAAGTACGGTGCAGCTAGATAAAGACACGCTGGTAGATGGGTTGAGGTATATGACACTTATAGTCACACCTAATCGTACTGTGCATCAAATGCGTATGTACACAGCTATAGAAACTCCTTTACAGCATATTTCTTGGAACGGCGTTGCTGTAAAAGCAGATAGTACTGAGACGCTTTATAAGAAAAGAGGTAGCAAAGGTATTTTAAGTTATTACAGAGAGAAAAATGACAAGCTGGAGTTTAAATTTGCAGTTCTAGAAGGTGTAAATCCTAAATTTACACTCAAGGAGTTCTCGTACGATTTATTAGAAAACCCAAAATTTACAGTTTCGGCGAGGCCTAATACTACGATGCCAAAACCATTTGTACCTAATGATGCTATCATAGTAGAGCGTACGATTGATATTGCTGAGTACGCTTTCGCGAAAGCAAAAAATGATACCATCAACACTGGTGTAGAAGAGTAATGTCATTGTTGATAAGAGTATAGAAGTAGCTAATTATTATAGCTGCTGCTGAAGATTTAAACGAAAAACCCTAGTTATTGCTAGAAAATAGATGAATAAAAAAATTACAATTGCAGGTTTAGGGTGGCTTGGTAAAGCACTTGCCACGAGGCTCCAGCTTATGGGGTACACGGTAAAAGGAAGTGTTACAGATGCAGAGAAGGCAAAAGATCTTACGAGAAGTAATATCGCTGCATATCCCGTAATAATAGCAGAAAGTGGTGTCTCAGGTTTAGTAGAAACTTTGCTTGCAGATACAGATGTGCTACTCATTATGATCCCACCAGGTTTGAGAAAGAACACAGGTGCAAACTATGCTCTTAAAATGGCGCATTTTCTACACGTGATTGAACGGTCTGAGGTTAAAAAAGTGATTCTTATAAGTAGTACCTCTGTTTATGATGATGCTCAAGGTAAGGTGACAGAGAAAGATGCTCCACAACCCGATACAAATGCGGCTAAGCAGTTATATGATGTAGAACAGATATTTTTTAACACGCCGGCTTTTGAGACAACGATTGTTCGTTTTGGAGGATTGTTTGGTGGTAGTAGAAATCCTGTAAGGTTTCTTGCTGGACGAAAGGGATTAACCAATGGTGATGCTCCAGTTAATATGATACATCGAGAAGACTGCATTGGGATTTTGACGGCGATAATCAAGCAAGATGCCTTTGGTCACATTATAAATGCGGTGTCCCCTAATCATCCTACAAAAAAAGAGTATTACACAAAACAGGCTATTGAGTTAGGTCTCGAGCCACCAGAATATAGTCAAGAAGAGTCATTGTCTTTTAAACAAATAGATAGCATTACAGTAGACAGTGTTTTAAATTACGAGTTTACGGTACAGCTTTAATAACGAAAGCAATAAGCATAAAAAAACCGCCTCGATTGAGGCGGTTTTTGTTTTCGCGAAAGCGAGTATATTATATTACCAGATGCGAACTCTCTTCTCAGGAGCTAGGTAATTTGCATCTCCTTCTTTAATATCAAAAGCTTCGTAGAAAGCATCAACATTTAATAAAGGTTGTACCGCACGTACCATTCCTGGAGAGTGTGGGTCTGTCTTTACTTGTGTTCTTAATGCTTCATCACGGCTCTTAGTTCTCCATACTGTTGCCCAAGACATGAAGAAACGTTGCTCAGGAGTAAACCCGTCAATGTTTTCTGGACGTCCATTCTCTGCATAGTATTTCTGTAATCCATCATAAGCTCCAAGTACACCACCTAAGTCACCTATGTTTTCACCTAGCGTGAATTTTCCGTTTACGTAAACGCTATCAAGTACCTCTACAGCGCTGTACTGCTCTGCAAGTGCATTACCACGAGTTGTAAATGCCTCAAGATCTTCGGCAGTCCACCAATTTTTAAGGTTTCCATCTGCGTCAAAACGTGATCCGCTATCATCAAAAGCGTGAGAGATCTCGTGACCAATTACAGCTCCAATTCCTCCATAATTTACAGCCTCATCTGCCGTATAGTTATAAAATGGAGGTTGAAGTATTGCTGCTGGAAATACAATCTCATTGTTAAGTGGATTGAAGTAAGCGTTTACCGTTTGAGGAGACATTCCCCACTTAGACTTATCTACAGGCTCACCTATTTCATCATAATTTTTAAGTTGACCCCATTTACCTACAGCCGTCATATTTTCAAAATACGTCTTATCTGCCGCTACGTCCATTGTTGAGTAATCTTCCCACTTATCTGGATATGCAATCTTAACAGTAAATTTATCAAGCTTCTCGATAGCTTTTTCTTTAGTTTCTTCACCCATCCAGTCTAATTTTTGGATACGAGATTTGTAAGCATCAATAACGTTTGCAATCATTGTTTCTGCCTTTGCCTTTGCTTCTGGCGGGAACTTAGCATCTACATATAACTGACCTAGCGCTTCGCCTACAGAACCATTTACTGTTGCTAGTGCACGCTCATCTGCTGGGCGTTGTTTTTTTGCACCGCTTAAGTACTTACTATAAAACTCCCAATTTGCAGTTTCTATTTCTGTACTCAACCTCCCTGCAGCGTTATTAAATGTATCCCAACGAACTAGTGTTTTGATATCTTCAAGAGAAGTTTTTTTGAGGAATGTATCTAGAGCCTCAGTATATTTTAATTGTGTCACAAGAAGCGTGTCAAAATCCTTCTTGATACCAAGATCTGCGATCATCTTTTTAAGATCTATAGATGTGAGCATCTCATCTGCTTGAGCAACAGAACGCGGATTGTTAAAGTTACGAGCATCGCGGCTCTCTACTTTATCTAATCTAGGAGTAGCTAGTGCAGTTTCCATTGCAAGAATTTTATCGGCAGCGGCAGTTGCATCTACTTCAGAATCTCCTAGCATTTGAAGCATGCGTGAGATATGTTTTACATATTCTACACGTATTTCTTTAGACTTACCATCTTCTAGTAGGTAATAATCACGATCTGGTAGACCAAGACCATTTGCACCTAAGTACACAGTGTTCATAGAGCTATCATTAAGATCTGCTCCGGCTCCTATGCTTAAAAAAGGTGATGATACAGCAGGGTTAGTAGCTAGTACTGTCTGTAATTCATTTAAGTTAGTTACACCAGCGATTGCATCTAGTGCAGGTTGTAGTGGTGTAAGCCCAGCTTTGTT
The DNA here is from genome assembly GCF_045063975.1 of Dokdonia sp. Asnod3-C12. NCBI lineage: Bacteria > Pseudomonadati > Bacteroidota > Flavobacteriia > Flavobacteriales > Flavobacteriaceae > Dokdonia > Dokdonia sp. Asnod3-C12. The sequence continues at coordinate 1,412,063 of NZ_JBEFNY010000003.1, read as the reverse complement.
ACGAGCAACAGTGTCAAGCTTTGTGTTGAAAATAGCTAGTGCTTTTGCTTGATCTGTACCTGCTGTGTATTTTCCGCTTTTTTCAGCCTCAGCAAGTATTTCTAAAACATCTGCATCTGTAGCTTTACGCAGTACAGAAAAACCTCCCCAGCTAGTGCGGTCATCTGGAATTTCAGTGTTTTTCATCCAAGATCCATTTACATAATTGTAAAAGTCTTGATTAGGAGCAACTGTAGTATCCATATTCTCTAGTACAATACCAGGAATTTTTTCAACTTGAGCTGTCTCTTTAGTTTCTTCTGTCTTACAGCTTACAAGCGTAAGAGCACAAGTAGCCACGATTGCAGCCGATTTATAGAGTTTCATAGAGTAACGTTATTAGGTTATTTTGAATAGGACGAAATTAAATTTTAAATGTTACATAAACAATCAAAAAAGCCCTCTGAGAAGAGGGCTTTTTTGATTATTTTAAAATTAATTTTTGAGTAATTTGTTGTTTGTCAGTATTAAGTTTAATGAGATATAAACCTGATGCAAATGTGCTCATGTCAAGCGGGTAATTACTTGATCCTTGAGGCGTATCAAATCTTTTGATAACAGACTTCCCTAAAATATCAAACACCTCTATGGATAATGATTGTTCTGCAGGCCACTGTATATTAAATATAGCGGTAGATGGATTCGGATAAATACTTAGTCCTTCTAGAACTGTATCTTCAATAGAAAGTTGCTCAGTTCCTATCTGTAAGTCATCTATTACAATGCCTTCCCTAGTTTCGGATTGGTCAGAATGAAATACAAAACGAAAGATCATACTAGTTTCTGATGCAAATGCACTAAGATCGTAGCTATAATCATTAAATGATGCGCTAGTTCCTGTCCATTGCGCTCCAGGGCAATTAAAACAGTTAGTATCTGGAAGTGTATCACTATTATACCAGTTAGGATCATTTGCTGTACCTAGAATATTCCAAGTAGATCCGTCATCTAGAGTATATTCTACATACATAATATCCCAATCTAATTCTAATTCGAAAGCCATTTTGAAAGATAGTTCTGGTATTTCTAAGGATGAAATGTCATAACATTTAGTAGTAAGATACTCTTTAATGTTATTTCCATGGTCACCACTTAGATTAGTAGCATAAACATTCTCACCAGATGCAGCTTGATTTAATAAAGTTCCATTAGGAACTCCTCTCTGCCATGTTTGTGCAGAAGTATCACAAGATGCATTTGCATTTTCTGTAAGAACAAGTAAATTATTCTCTGATGTTTCAAAATCATTCACTACATAGATTTCACCCACTTCATTGATAGCTATAGAAGTTCTTTTCTCATTGTTATCTTCTACTTGATCGCCATTAGTAGTTATTTGAGCTATTAATTCATAGGTTCCTACAGGTAGTCCTAATACTGGTAACTCTATGGTAGTCTCTTCTTGAGTAGCAAGGTTCCCTGTCCATTGCATTGTGTTTTGAATGCCTCCAGCTTCATAAGTTATAGTTGCTTCCGTTATAGAAGAGGTTCCATTATTTCTAAATGTTATTTCTGTAGGATTTTCTCCACAGGATATCACTTGATTGTTTAGAGGCGCTAGCGATGTCGCTGCAACGTCTGAAGATAGCGGCTGTGTATCAATATCTGTTTGCCAGATACCACGTCCATAAGTTCCTGCTGTAAGAACCCCGTTAAATTCGTTAACATCTAAGTCACGTACGGCTGTGTTTGGCAGTCCATTATCGAATGTTTCCCAGTCATTAGTGATGTCATCATATTTCCAAACGCCAAGTGCAGTCCCTAAAAACAGTGGGTTGTCAGAATGATTACTTTGATGTTTTAAAACCAATTTAGGCACATCTGGCAGAGAACCTGTAATATCATTTACCGTAATTGTATTATCTGTTATTGTTGCTTTATATACCTTACCAGATGTTCCTGCAGTAACTATATATAGCGTATTACTATCTCCATACTTCACTTCTAATGACGAGATATTTTCAGGAAATGATCTTAAAACGGTGAAGTCTACACCTCTATTTGAACTTTTATATAAAGTTCCATTAACTGCTACATACATAATTGAAGCGTTATTAGGATCTGTTTCTAAAAGATCTATGTTAAAACCAAATGACGAAGATCTTGGTACCCAAGAGTTAGAGCAAAAGTCAAGTTCATAAATCCTAGAATAACCCGCATACAGGCGTTTATCTTTAGCAAAGGCAAGTGGGGTTATCCAGTTACCAGATTCTGGAGAAGCAAAAGATCCAGAAAGAGAAGCACCTCCATCATTTGAGAAGAAAGGTCCACCTCCGGATTGTATAAAACCATACACTTTAGATGGGTCGTTCGGATCATAAATATTCTCCATACCGTCCGCTCCGTAATAGTTTTGCCACATACCATTTTTACGTGCGTAACCACCATTATCTTGAAGACCTCCAGATATAATAGAAGCATCTTCTGGTGCTACATCAATTCTGTAGAATTGACCGATGGCTAAACCATCTGTGTGGCTAGTAAAGTTTACTCCTCCATCATTAGAGCTGTAAAAACCGCCATCACTCCCACAATACAAAGTTCCATTTATGAATCTTAAATTATGAATATCAGCATGAGTGTAAGAAGGTGTATTTGGTTCATTCCAGTTATTCAATTTTGTAAAGCTAACACCTCCATTAGTAGATTTCCATACATTGAGCACCCCTGTGTAAATCTCATTTTCGTCAGTATCTGATACAGCAAAAGCAAAGTCAAACCATGCCTGAGTACTTTCAAAGATATCTTCTCCACCAGCAAAAGTTTGGTTGAATGAATCTCCACTATTTGATGATTTGTAAATATTACCAGCTCCAAAAGTATTATCCGATCTAAATACATAGAGTACATCAGGATTTGCTGGCGTAACATCTATTACTAATCTTGCGGCACCGGTAATATATCCGGTAGATATATTTGACCAAGTATCTCCTCCATCTAGTGTTCTAAATATTCTTGATGCATCTGCTGCATATAAAATATCTGAGCTACCTGGTTTAACTTTTAAGTCATCAAAATTTCCGCCGAGTACATTATTCCAGTTTGCACCACTATCTACTGTTTTAAAAATACCAGTACTTGTAGCAACCCACAATGTCTTACTATCTGCAGGATCTAAGTATATTTCATTCATAGTCGTTGGACTATTACTCTCATTAAGGCCCGTAGTGCTCCATGTAGCTCCGCCATCTGTAGATTTCATAACACCTATACTTGTTGAGTCTCCAGCATCATCATCACCAGTGGCGATATATATGATATTAGTATCGGTAGGATCGATAGCAATACCAGAAACCCCTATTTGAGGAAGTTGATCTGTAAGTGGGGTCCAAGAGTCTCCAGCATCTGTAGATTTCCAAATTCCTCCTGCAGGTGTTCCTACGAAGAGTGTATTTGGATTTGTAGGATCTACTGCAAATGCATTAACACGTCCCTGACCAGCAGACCAAGAGCCAGTATTAGTATGTGTAAGCGGGCCTATATTTCTCCAGTCGCTATCATCTGCTTGCGTAGACCTTGATTGACTATTAATTTCTTGCCAGACATCCCAAAGTTGCTTTTGTGACATGACAGTGCCATCTTCATTTAGGTAATTTGAATACAGAGATTCCCATCTTTTAAAAGGCTTATAACCGCTTCCTTTGACTGTTTCATCTTTTCCTTCCCAGTATGTATTAAAGGAGTCAACAATTTCTTGAAAAGTAGGTTCCGTGTTTCTGCTAGAATCATTAAACGGAGCCATCCATGGCGCAGTCGATCCTATTTGAGCATTGGTCATAAATGTGACCAAACATAATGTAAATAGTAGTAGTTTTTTCATAGTTTATTTTATTGAATATCAAATATAATACGCATAGTCATTATTGCATAATTATATCGATGTAAAATGCCTAAAAAGCTATGAAAAATCTAATAAATACAATCTCAAGGTGAGATTTTAACAATGAACGACAGGGTTCAGCTTAAATTTTATTAGACCTGTTTTTTATGTACTCAGTATCCCATTCCTTTTTAAGATTAGTGAGTGCTGAGACATTTTCATTAGGCACTGCGATAGAAAGGACATAGTGTTGTATTTTCCATTGCCCATCTACTTTCTTCATAATTCCAGATCCTCTGCATACACCCATTTGTGTACTAAGGTGTTCATCAAACCAAGCGATGGTATCATCACTAGTAGATAAATACACATTACGCTCAATAGGAGTAAAGCTCCATGCTTTGCCTTTGTCAAAATAAGGTTTTGAGAAGGATTTAAATTCTTCTAGCTGCCAGTTTTCTGTTGCATCTGTACCTATAAACACAGCATCGCTAGTCATCAGCCCAAAATACGTTTCAAAATCAGCATCTGCAGCTGCTTTGTGCCAAGAGTTAAGAGAGACTTCTATATCTTTTTTTATAATAGATGTGTCTTGACCGTATGCGGTACTAATAGTTAGCGCAAAGAATACAAATAAGATTTTCATGTTAATTAGGTGTTTGCTCGTCTGCCTTTTTACTAGCAGCTTGTTCATTTTCTTGTTTTATCTGCTCTAGCAAGTCTTTAAAGCTAGTATCAAAAAGTTCGTTGAGTTGCAAATTTAGATCTTGGTAGGCATTATATAGTTCGCCAATTTTTTTAGAAATATCCTCTGCTACTGGAGTGTTGAGTTGGGCGCTGTTTTGGAGCACTTTTGCCTTAGTTTCTATAGCAACTAGACGCGCATTTACTGCTTTAGTCTGTACTGCCTCTGGTGTAACTGGGGCTAGATCTTCTTCTGCTTGCTCTAAATTAATATACAAGGCATCTACATCTATTATTTTGAGGCGCAATTCACCTAGAGTGTTAGATGGTAAGCTATCAATAGCGGCAGAAAGATCCTTGTAAAATGACCAGTTTTTGACTCCTTCTCGTGCTTGTGGTGTGAGACGTATGGCGGCTTTAAGATTTTTAGGGGTGGGAAGCTGTACGGTGTCATTGCCCACTAATATTACGTTCTCTTTTGGTTTTGGAGAAGCTTCTTTTTGGCTACAAGAAGTGGTGATAATAAATGAAAGAATAATTAAAAAAGGAAGTAACTGTTTCATAAAATCTTATACTGAGCGCTTAACAAAAGTAGGTTAATTGGGTATATACGCGCAATATTTATGATTAAGTTTGCATACGCTTTCGCGAAAGCGTACTACTAAAAACACACAATATGAAATCTAGAATACTCATCATAGGAGCTTGCGGTCAGATAGGAACGGAGCTTACCATCGCTTTACGTAACAGATTTGGTGCAGATAAGGTTGTAGCCAGTGACATCCGTGAAGGAAATGAAGAGCTGATGAGTGAGGGGCACTTTGAGCTTCTGGATGCAACAGACTTTGCCGCGGTAGAAGATGTAATTTTTAGATATAAAATTGATACAGTGTACTTAATGGCGGCTATGTTATCTGCAATTGCTGAGCGTTTTCCTGCCAAAGCTTGGCATCTTAATATGACAACGCTGTTTCATATTTTAAACTTAGCAAAAGACAAGAAGGTTAAAAAGGTATTTTGGCCATCAAGTATTGCTGTTTTTGGAGAAACTACTCCTTCAGAAAATACTCCCCAACTTACGGTTATGGAACCATCAACCGTGTATGGAATATCAAAACAAACTGGGGAACGCTGGTGTGAGTACTATCATAAAAAGTACGGTGTAGATGTGAGAAGCATACGCTACCCAGGGCTTATAAGTTATACAACAGAACCTGGTGGAGGAACTACAGATTATGCAGTAGATATATACCACAGAGCACTTAAACATGGTAACTACCGTTGTTTCTTACAGGAGGGAACAGTGTTACCTATGATGTATATGGAGGATGCAATTAGAGCAACTATAAATATCATGGATGCTCCTAAAAAGGATGTAAAAATACGCTCGTCATATAATCTTGCAGGAGTAAGCTTTGCGCCAGAAGATGTAGCTCAAAGTATTCAAAAAGTAATTCCAGAGTTTGAAATCGAATATGAACCAGATTTTAGACAAGCCATAGCAGATTCTTGGCCAGGTTCTATAGATGATAGTGAAGCTCGTAAAGACTGGGGATGGGAACATAAATTTGACCTTGATGCCATAACTAAGATTATGCTTGATAATCTTAAATTACAATATAGCTAAGCTCATATTTTGAAAAAACAGCACCTTCCTACAAAAGTATGTCCTGTTTGTGAAAGACCTTTTGCATGGCGAAAGAAGTGGGAGAAAAACTGGGATGAAGTTATTTATTGCAGTGAGCGATGTAGAAGAAATAAAAACCAATGAACAAGGAGTTACTACTTACCGAACTTACATTTAAGGCAACGAGAAGTAGCGGCCCTGGAGGACAGCATGCAAATAAAACAAGTTCAAGAGTAGAGTTATCTTGGGCTATGTATGAATCTGCTGCAGTAACAGAGGTAGAGCTTGAGTTACTCAAAGAAAAACTTAGTCATAGGCTTACAAAAGAAGGGGTGTTGCTGCTCGCTTCTCAAACCTCACGTAGTCAGCACAAAAACAAAGAGGATGTGATAAAACGCCTGTTTGCATTACTAGAGGTAGCAGTACAAAGACCTAAGATTAGAATAAAGAAACGTCCTTCTAAGATGGCAAAACTTAAACGCCTTAATGCTAAAAAGGTACAATCTGAAAAGAAAGCAAACAGACGCAAACCGTCGTATTAATTGACACTCGATTTACTATAGAAGAATATAGAGTAATGAAAAAAGCCATCAAGAGTTACAACTCGTGATGGCTTTTTTTAATATAACTGTGGTGTGATTTACTCCACAATAAACTTTCCTTTCATTAATCCAGAATGCCCTGGGAAACTACAGATAAAGTCATAAGTTCCAGCTGCTGGAGCAGTAAATGTTACTGAGGTAGTCTGGCCACCACCTATCATTTTTGTGTGTGCTATAATCTGGTCTTCATTTGCAATCCAGTCTTTTGCCTCGCCAGCGGTAGCTGCTGCTGCCGAAAATTCTGGTATAGACGTACCTTGCTTAAGCAATACAAAGTTATGTCCCATAACCTTAATTCCTATTTTTCCAGTATGACGGAAGGTAAGAGTCACCTCTTGTCCAGCTTTTACCTTAAGCTCGCTCTTGTCATATTTCATAAGGTCATTACCTGCAAGTGCTAGATTTACAGTGTTCTCATCTGCTTTTGTAGCAGCTTTTTTTGATCCTATTTTTACAGTCTCTTTAGTTTCTTTTTTCTCTCCTTCTCCACAACTTACCATTATAGTAGCTAGTGCAATCACTGCTAGAAATCCTTTAATTCTCATAATTTATAGTTTTGTTTATTAATATAAAGATAACTAACGCATACTTTTTACTCCATATTTTTTTGAAAAAACTCAAGAGTACGCAGTTCATTATAGTAAAATTCTCCTTTCATATAGAATCCTACATGACCTCCATGGTCTGGCATTTCTAAGTGTATACTATTAGAGTTTTTTGCCTGTGCTATAGGATAGCAATCACCGTGAAGAAAGCTATCATTCTTTGCATTGAGAATAAGGGTAGGTACAGTAATCTTATCAAGGTAGTCAAAGCTGCTTGCTCTGGCATAATAATCAAGTGCATCCTCAAAGCCATGTGCGGGTGCGGTATACAGATCGTCAAAGCGTTTTAAGCTATTGATTTTTTTATAGTCTTCCTTATTCATCTTATCAGGAAACTGCTGCATCTTCTTGCGATACTTTGCTTTAAGATGCACTAAAAATGAAGTTCGATATACGATGTTTTCTCTCTTAATAAGTTGTTCAAGAGAGGCTTTAAGATCTGCAGGAACACCTATGCAGGCAGCACAAGTCACTTGTGAGGGTATGTGATCTTGCTCTCCTAGATACTTGAGTACTGCATTGCCACCTAGACTTACTCCATATAGATTAATATGGCTGTATGCTCTAGTAACGAGTGTGTTTACTACAAATCTAATATCGCCGGTATCGCCGCTGTGATATGATCTATACAGTCTATTCTGGCTACCGCTGCATCCTCTAAAGTTTATGGCAGCCACATCATAACCATGATTGCTCAACAATTTTGCGGTGCCTAGTATGTAAGGTCGCTGTGCGTCTCCCTCAAGTCCATGTAGTAATACTGCAACTTTTTTAATGTTACCTTCTTGTGGTGTCGCGGCTAGTGTCCAGTCTATATCTATATAATCTCCATCTGGAAGCTCCATGCGCTCACGAGTCTGCGTGATCCCTTTTACACGTCTAATCTTTGCAGAATAAATGGTCGAAAAATGTGGGTCTTTAAAAAGTCCGCTTGCGCGAAAACTTGAGGGTACAATGGGCATTATGTAAGGTGGTGTACTATTAGTAAAAAACTATTAAGAGATTATAAAAATAGGTAGAATTAAGCTTTCGCGAAAGCGTAATAATCAAACCTATAGAAAGTAGTTTTATTTAATGTTTTCTTTTATGAAACAAACATTCCAATTATATTTATCAAGATTATAACTTCATAAAATGCCTAGAACAGAAGATTTTGATAGAGAAATTGTACTAGCAAAAGCAAGAGATTTGTTTTGGCAAAAAGGATATAATGGTACGAGCATGAGTAATCTTGTAGAAGTTACGGGACTTAATAGGTCTAGTATTTACAACTCGTTTGGCAATAAAAAAGCCATTTATAAAACCTTATTGATACAGTACCAAGAAGAAAATGAAAAGATATATACAAATGCTTTAGTACGAGCATCTAATCCGCTAGAGGGAATTCGTTTTGTATTTGAAAATTTTATAGAGGAGATTGTAAAAGATAGCCAAGGAAGAGGTTGCTTTAGTATAAACTGTAAAGTGGAGCTTAGTAGGGAGGACGAGTCAATAAGAGATTATCTCGAGAAGATGCAAGAGCACAGAATAGAGTTTTTTAAGGGCTTAGTGCAAGAAGGGCAAGATGCACACCTTATAAATACAAAGCAGTCTGCATCACAGTATGCTTATTTTCTATTCTGCACTTTTCAAGGTATACGTACCACAGGGATATTTTTGAGAAATCGCGATACTTTACAGCAAATTGTACACAACGCGTTTGGGGTATTGCGTCGGGATTCTTAACCTATTCTTAAGTCTATAAAAGATTTTGAAATTGTAATTTTACAAACTAAGTAGCACTAACCATAGCGCATAAGCGCATTAAATAATTATAATATGTACACGAAGGAATTTGATATACGATGGAGTGATATAGATGCAAATCGTCATCTAGCAAACTCTGCCTATGTAAATTTTATGTCTCATACTCGTATGGGCTTTATGATTGAGAACGGACTAAGCCAGCGAGAAATGGTAACTCATAATATAGGACCGGTGATTTTTCATGAGCAGTTGTTCTTCTTTAAAGAAGCTTTTCAAGGTAAACCTATTACCGTAACGTTTGAACTAGGTGGAGCTAGTGAAGATGGTATGTTTTTTAAGTTTGTACACAATTTTTACGATTACAAGGGAAGAAACCTAGCTCGCGGAAGCATGATGGGAGCTTGGATTGATCTTACTACTCGTAAAACTATCGGACTACCAGAAGCATTAACACCTATGCTCGAGAATGCACCAAAAACACCAGACTTTAAAATTCTTACTAAGGAAGACATGCGCTCACACGGGCAAACGCCTATAGATAAGTAATAGCAAGCATTAATAAGGAAATCCCGGGTATATAATGTACAAACGCATTGTAAACCCGGGATTTTTTATTTATTGTCCAGGCATATCATAGAAAAACTGCTCCTGTACAATCTTTCCATCTTTTACTTGATATACGGCAAGCTCAGATGTTTGTGAACGCTGCTGGCTAGGTTTATGTGTAGTATCCATATCAAAACGCACAGAAAACCAATTATCTGCCACTGTAGGCTCGCTGGCTTTACTGCTGTGTACTTCAAAAGTATTTTCCCACCATTCTCCTTTCTTTGCAACTTCTTGCATTCCTTCTGCACGCGCATTTTCTGCCCAAGCGGGTTCCAAGCTTACAATATCAGGGCTGTATAATTCTTTATAGCAACGCTCATAATTACCTTCATTACACCAGCTCACTAAATTATTTGCAATTTCATTAGTCTTCATAAGTCTTTGATTTTTAGTTGTTCGCAATAAATGTAGTGAAGTTTTTTTAGAAATATATTTGCTAATTATGTGAATGTTAAAAAAAGTGTTAAAAATTTTAACACTTTTTTACTATATTTAGCAATATCTAGTTTATAAAAATATAGATGTGAGAGGAGTTTACTGAGATTTTAACGAAGATCAAATGAATAGCAGCTTACTTAAATTTTTCAATATTAGTGTAGATTGATAACCATAATTTAATGAAGATATAATAGTATCTACGCTAAGTAGATGCTATTGAATTTAAATTTTAAATGGGTTATGTTGTTTATATTCTGTCATTTTAATCTGGCGTATAAATGGTTTAAAAAACATATTTGCCACAGTACGACGGTGTTTTATATAACATCTTAAGTGCTCTGGCGTTGCTCCTAGAGTACTTTTAATTTCAGATGCAGTTCTGCCTAAGTTAATGTCTTTCACCCCTAGTAAAAGACCTAATCGAATATAATCGTTTAACATTCTTGGGTAGATGGCATCTGTTTTATTTACAGTATAATCAAGCCCAACATAATGAGCGCTGAGCTGTTCGTCATGTAAAAAAGCGGTTGAGAATCCTACTATTTCCCCTTTCTTACTGTAGGTGCTAATGATTACATTTTCGGGAAACCGCTCTTTAAGTAATGCGTAGGTTTCAATGTCAATAAAAGCAGTGTTAAACAAGGCTTTCTCTGCAACATCTAGATATAAGGATTTAAGTTTTTCTTTATGAGTTCTTATTTCGTTCGCTGTAAGTGAATTTTGTATAAGAGCGTTACTAGACGAGTCTGCCTTATTAACTTTTATACGGTATTTTGATTTTAAAGAGCTTTTGTAATCCTCAAAATCTTTCCAAGCAACATTTACGTGCATATTAGGTTCGACGGCAAATGATTGAAAGTGCTGTTTTTCTACTACACTGGCAGCGGTGTCTTGTGTGGCATTAAAGTCTTTCAAAAAGCAAACACTTGATTTAGTGGTTTTTTGTAGTGTTTTAAGCTTTCGCGAAAGCATATCATAAATACGTCTTCTATCTATTCCTTGTTTAACCCATATCCCATACTCCCCGCTTAAAAATACATTCCCACAAACTAGAATGTGCGTTTTTTTATTGCTTAGGTAGCATTGTACAGATTTGGCTAGTTTTTGATAATAGGGAAGATTACTTGATGCGCTCTCAAGAGAAACTCGCACACGCTGGAGAATAGCGATAGCGATAGGTTTCTCTCTACTCATGAAAACTAAATACCGATAATCTATCGTGTTATTTGCCTCTTCAAAAGAAGCCAAAAATAGTTTTGAAAAGTAAAAGGTTTGATCACAACCTAATTCTCTGAAGGTGGTGTCAGGGATGTCGTTTATAGTAAAAAACTCTTGAGTGGTTATTTTAGGCAATTGCTTTTTTTCGTTTAGTACTTAAATATACACCTAAGAAAATAAGTGCAGCAGCAATAATTCTAATAGTAGTAAGCGTATCTGCACCTAAGATAATCGCTACAATGGTTGCGATAAGAGGTTGCAGGTATATAAATGCGCCTATAGTTGATGGTTTAAGCTGCTTTAAAGCAAATACATTAAAGAGATATGTAAGATAGGTCGTACCTACTACCACAAAAGCCATGACTCCTATGACATTAGGAGGTAATGTACTCCAGGATACCTCAAGAAATTGAGGAAGCCCGATAGGTGCGTTTGTAAATACCGCAATAAGGAAAAACCATTTCATTAAGGTAATTGACGAGTACTTTGCGGTGAGTGGCTTTACAAGAATTAAATAAACAGAGTAGGCAGTAGCATTAATCATAAAGAGCATGTTACCTAACGTAATGTTAGGGGCATTTTCTTGTGTTTTGGCGCCAAAGAGGATCAAAACCAATGCGCCCACTAGACCTATAGCAATACCAGAACCTTTAAGCCAAGTGATCTTTTCTTTTAAAAATATAGCAGAAAGCACAAGCAATATGACGGGAGATAATGTGATCACCACACTGCTATTTATGGGAGTAGATAGTTGTAGCCCTTTAAAAAACATGAGCATGTTTATGGTCATCCCAAAGAGTGCGCAAAGTAGCATACGCCACCAGTCTTTACGTTCTATCTTTTCTGAAGGAAAAAACAAACTTGTAATCCAGAATAGAACCGCTGCTCCTAGTACCCTAAGCATAATAAATCCATACGCCTCGATGTAGGTGGGCATCAAATCCTTTGCTAGCGTGTGATTAATACCGTAAATAAAACTAGCGCCAAAGGCTGCAAGAAAGGCGAGATGACGCTTACTCATATTTAACTATTTTGCAAATGCTTCAACGGCAGCAGCAACTACTTTCTTACTGTTTCCCACAAAGATTTTATCTTCTACAATCATTACAGGTCGTTTTAAGAAAGTGTAATGCTCTAGAATAAGATTTTTATAATCATCTTCAGATAGTGTCTGTTCATTAAGACCGCGTTTACGATATAATTGTGCTCGCTTGCTAAAAAGAGCTTCATAAGACCCTTCCATTTCTTTCATCTCTTCTACTTGAGATAACGTCATAGGCTCAGATTTAATGTCTTGCATAATGACATCATCACTAGGGTTAATTTCAGAAATGATGCGCTGGCAAGTATTACAAGTAGAGAGGTGGTAGATTTTCTTCAAAATAAGGTGGTGTATTTCAATTACAGTATAAAAATACCGCCTATCTCTACTAAAATGAATTATTTTTAAGGAAAATTAAACCCAATGGAATACACCTTTGATATTTGCCTAAAAAACCGCCACCTTCTAGAGCGTTTTATTAAGAGTCACACACTTGAAGAGCTTAATAAAATACCTGATGGTTTCAACAATAATATTATTTGGAATATAGGTCATAGCATCGCTACACAACAACTTCTTACCTACGGACTTTCTGGTCTCACCCCAGCTGTATCTATGGAGTTTATTAATAGTTATAAGAAGGGTACAAAGCCAGAAAAAGATGTAACTCAAGAGGAACTAAACCTCATACACGAGATGCTTTTTGATACTCTTAAGACACTTCAAAAAGATTATGAGGCGGGTATTTTTAAAGATTTTAAAGAATATACGCTTTCTACCTCGGGAGGAACATTGTCAAAAGTAGAGCATGGACTTGATTTTAATAACTTTCACGAAGGTTTACATCTAGGGTGTATTATACAGTTATCTCGACTCGTTAAAGGTTAAGGTAATCCTGAGAAAGTTCCCAAGAGATAGTAATCTGCTTATCTTCCATATTAAATGAGGACACACCCATATCATTATAAATAAGAACAATACCTTCTTCGGTAAACCCTACTTCTTTTAGGTAGCTATCGGGAAGGTTTGATGGTGTAACGTCAAATGTTTCTTGCGGATATTCTTTTTCAAATTGCGCTTTCGCGAAAGCGTAAAAATCATCATCGAGCAAATCGTCATCTCTATATTCCTTACCAGTTTGTGGATTGATATTGAGATACATTTCGTTATCAAAACCACTCGCACCGCCCATAAATTGATATGAATAGAATACTATTGATAGTAAGTTGTTAGAACCAAATGATATCGCAGAATCTATAGTGATTTCATGAGCGTCCGAAAGTTCTGTAGTTTCTGGATATGATATTTGTGAGTTATTAATATAGAGTTCAATGGCGTCATTAATAGAGCTAGGTGAACTTTCTGTCTCGTTATAAAGTGTATTTATAGTAGAAGTCTGAACCCAGTTATTAACGGTGATAGCAGCTTCTTCTGGTATTTCCATATTGAGAATCGATAGTGCAATTTCTGGACAAGGCTGGCTATTGCAAATAGCAAAGTCTTTTGTAGAATAACTATCTGTACTAGATGTATAGGTGATTGTCTTTTCGCAGCTTATAAAAAGAATAATTACAAGTATAGAAGGGAGCAGTTTTTTCATAAGATAAAGGTAGTTGATATGCTCTCAAAATAAAAGCAACATATACTAGGAGACCACTCCTTCTTATAATCATGATGGCTTGTCATCAGTTATTGTATTTTTATATTTCTTACGATGTAAGGAGAAAGAGCTTTTTTACTTAAAGAACACTACAATGAAATTTAATACTAAGACAATACACGGGAAACAGCATCCAGATAAGGCTTATGGATCTGTTATGCCTCCCATATACCAAACTTCTACTTATGCACAGTCTACTCCAGGCGGTCATAAGGGATATGAATATAGTCGCTCTGCAAACCCAACGCGTCATGCGCTTGAACAGTCGCTTGCGAGTATAGAAAATGGAGAATACGGAATCGCTTTTGCATCTGGACTTGCTGCAATAGATGCAATAATGAAATTGCTCAAGCCGGGGGATGAGGTGGTCTCAACGAGTGACCTTTATGGTGGTACGTATCGGCTTTTTACTAAGATATTTGAAGGTTTTGGCATAAAGTTCCACTTTGTTGGAATGCAAGATGTAAAGAATATAGAGACATATATAAATGAAAACACAAAGCTCATTTGGGTAGAGACGCCTACAAATCCGATGATGAGTATTATTGATATTGAGGCAGTTTCATCAATATCAAAAAAGTACAAGGTGCTCTTTGCTGTAGATAATACATTTGCAACCCCTTATTTGCAATTACCACTAGACTTAGGTGCCGATATTGTGATGCATAGTGCCACAAAGTATTTAGGGGGTCATAGCGATCTGGTTATGGGTGCTCTTATTGTTAAGGACAAGGAACTGGCAGATAGATTGTACTTTATACAAAACGCAAGTGGGGCGATAAGTGGACCTCAAGATAGCTTCTTGGCATTGCGTGGTATAAAAACCTTACATGTGCGTATGCAACGACACTGCGAGAATGGCAAGGCTGTTGCTCACTATCTTAAGTCTCATCCTATGGTTGATAAGGTATACTGGCCTGGCTTTGAAGATCATCCTAATCATCATATTGCCAAAAGACAGATGAAGGACTACGGAGCTATGATTTCATTTACTACTAAGCAAGATTCTCTTGCTGGTGCTGTAAGCTTTGTAGAGAAATTAAAAATTTTCACGCTTGCCGAAAGCCTAGGGGGTGTCGAGTCGCTTGCAGGTCATCCAGCATCAATGACTCATGGTTCTATCCCTAAAAAAGAACGAGAAAAACTCGGAATCAAAGATTCCTTAGTGAGGCTAAGCGTGGGTATTGAAGATGAAGAAGATCTCATAGCAGATCTTAAACAGGCACTAGAAAACTAACCTTGTAAAACAGAAAAGCGACTTTGAAATTATCAAAGTCGCTTTTCTGTTTATTCTTTATAATAAGTTAATCTAGGTAATAGATGTATCCTACATTGACCCAGAAAATCCAGTCATTCACTTTATTGTCAGGTCTTGGGTCAGGGTTAAGTCCATCTACCCAGTTAGAAAAGTAGTAGTGCCATCTCAAATCTAAATTAAGATCACTTAGTACGCTTAGTTTATATCGTGTCCCTATACTTCCTGCGATTGCCCAGGTTGTTCCAGGTTGTGTGTCAACTCCTGTCCCAAACTCGCCATCACCTACATTAAAGCCTTCAATTATAGCAGGTCCCGTGTCAAAAGGATCCTGAGTGTAGGGGTTGAGCACTTGTCCAAAAATATTCCCATCTGCTCTCAAATCAGTAGTTGCACTAGGATTATAAGAAACAAAGTGGGCACCAAGACTCACATATGGAGCAAATTTAAAAGCTCCTGCTGCAAAGTCTCTTATGCTAAGTGGGTAATATTCTAAATGAGAACCTATTTCTAGAACGCTCGCTTTTCCTTTGTGATTACGTAGTCTTAAACCACCAAAATCATTGTCGTCTGTTTCTGGACCAAAATTATTAAGGTTTGTAAAATGATAATCAATTTCATTACGAACTTTAAAGTGATCATTAAAATACGTGTATCGGGAGTAGCAGTTACAATCTGCTTGATATGAGAAGTTTAGGTAGTGAACGATACCTACTCCAAATCCTGTATTGCCTATATTTGTTTCTTGATTACCACGCTCACCATAGTCTGCTTGGAATGCAACTGGACCCGCAATCACGCCAAGTTCGTGCGAAAATCCAAATTGAGCATTTAAGCTCTGATGCGCCATCATAAAAGATAGCAATGCCAACAGTAGGTACTTGGCTTTCATAAGTAGGTAATTTGAGTGAGACAAATATATGAAATAATGTCAAACACCGAAATTTCCAAGTATATTCCCCATTTCTTGTAAGTTTAATCTTACTTGTTGATTTGTTCATTGTGATATTCTAAAAAAAATGCGCATAAAATCAAGGATACCGTATATTTGTAACCAGTAAAAATTGATTTGTAAAATACATTCTCACAATAGATTAAACTTATGTCAGACAGCATTAAAAAATTTGTCGATTATGTTGCTAAGAGCAACCCAAACGAGCCAGAATTTATGCAGGCCGTTCACGAGGTAGCAGAAACTGTAATACCTTTTATAGAAGAAAATCCTAAATATCAAGGGAAGAAACTTCTTGAGCGTATGGTAGAACCAGAGCGTACGATTATGTTTCGTGTGCCATGGACAGATGATTCTGGAGAGATACAGGTTAATAGAGGATACCGTGTAGAGTTTAACAGCGCTATTGGTCCTTATAAAGGGGGTCTTCGTTTCCACCCATCTGTAAATCTTAGTATTCTTAAGTTTTTAGGTTTTGAGCAAGTTTTCAAAAACAGCCTTACTACATTACCTATGGGTGGTGGTAAAGGTGGATCTGATTTTGATCCAAAAGGAAAATCTGATGCAGAAGTAATGCGTTTTTGCCAAAGCTTTATGAGCGAGCTTTCTCGTCATATAGGCCCTAATACAGATGTACCTGCGGGAGACATTGGAGTAGGAGGCCGTGAGATAGGATACATGTTTGGACAGTACAAGAAACTTCGTAATGAATTTACGGGAGTTCTTACTGGAAAAGGATTATCATACGGTGGTTCATTAATGAGGCCAGAAGCAACAGGATACGGAGACGTATATTTTGCACAAAGTATGCTTAAAACTAAAGGAGAAACTTTTGAAGGTAAAAAAGTTGCAGTTTCTGGATCAGGAAATGTTGCTCAATATGCTACAGAAAAAGTAACTCAATTAGGTGGTAAAGTAATCACTATGTCAGACTCTGGAGGATATATCGTAGATAACGATGGTATTGATGCAGAGAAGCTAGCATTTATAATGGAGCTTAAAAATGTAAAACGTGGCCGCATAAGCGAGTACACAGAAAAGTATACTTCTGCAGAGTACCATGAAGGTAAGAGACCTTGGGGAACAAAAGTAGATGTGGCTTTACCTTGTGCAACTCAAAATGAGCTTGACGGTGATGAAGCAAAAACTTTAGTAGATAACGGATGTATCTGTGTTGCTGAAGGAGCAAACATGCCTTGTACACCAGAAGCAATTGAAGTATTCCACAAAGCAAAAATCTTGTTTTCACCTGGAAAAGCTTCAAACGCTGGAGGAGTTGCTACTTCTGGACTTGAAATGTCACAAAACAGTTTACGTTACAACTGGACAGCAGAAGAAGTAGATGAGAAGCTACACAACATTATGCTTGATATACATGAAGCATGTGTAACTTATGGTAAAGATGAAGATGGTTACGTAGATTACGTAAAAGGAGCAAACGTTGCAGGGTTTGTAAAAATCGCAGATGCAATGCTAGCACAAGGAGTAGTATAATAACTGCTTTATATAGTTTTTAAAAAGGGTGGCTTAGGCTACCCTTTTTTTTGTTACGCTTTCGCGAAAGCGTACTTCTACATAAAATCATACTAATATATGTAAATGCCTCATTTCGATTCATAGTGCAATAATTGTACATTTGATCGTTTTAAATAAATAAGATTTTCTTGCTGTGAACATACGTCTTCTTCTTATTGTATTCTTGGTTTCATCTATTGCGGTGGCACAAGATTTTTCTGAAGATTGGACAGCACATTTTTCTTATAACCAAACCGTTGGTATCACCTCTGGTAATGATAAGGTGTATGTAGCATCTGAGAATGCGGTTTTTATTTATAATACACTAGATGGCACTACCACAAACCGAACTACGGTAAATGGTCTTTCTGGTAATTTAATCTCTTCTATATATTATAGTGAGAGTTTTGACACGCTCTTCGTGGGTTATGAAAATGGAGTGATAGATGTAATTGTAGGTAATACTTCTGATGTACTTACGGTTGTAGATATTTTTAATAAACCAGCCATTCCGCCAGATCGCAAGCGTATCAACCACTTTGAAGAATATAACGGATTTGTCTATATAGCTACAGGTTTTGGGGTATCACTTTATGATGTAGAGAGACTTGAGTTTGATGACTCCTATTTTATTGGCAATAATGGTGGGCTTTTAGATATAGGTAGTACTGCTGTACAAGAACCATATATTTATGCCGCAACCCTAGATGGTGGATTACGTAGGGCACTCGTTGCAAACGAGAATCTTATAGACTTTAATAACTGGGAGACAACTCGAAATGGCGCTTTTGAGAAAATTATAGAATTTGACAATAACCTTTACTTACAAGAGGATAATGGTCTTCTAGTCTCATCTGACGGATTAGATTTTTCTGTTTTTCAAAATTTTCCAACTTCCATTATAGATGTGCGATCTAACAATGAAAATATTACAGTAACATTAAACGCTCGTGTTCTTATATATGATGTAACTGGTACCCAAGTTCAAAATTATGGGGCTATAGAAGATTTCAACCCTATATATGCCACTGCAATTATAGAAGATAGTGCTGTGTATATAGGAACATTAGGGTCTGGTGTGGCTCTCTTTAATATCACAACTCCGGGAGACATAACCCGTTTATTACCTAATGGACCGTTAGAAAATGCACATTTTGACGTAGCAGCAAGTACGGGTTCTGTGTGGTCTGTTTTTGGTGATTATACTGTTTCATACAATCCATTCCCACTTAAAAGGCAAGGGATAAGTCGTTATAGTGAGGTAGAGGGATGGAGTTTTATTCCGCAGGAAGATTTTTTTGGGGCGAGCAACTTTGTGCACATTGCCATTAATGATCAAGATCCATCCCGATTATATGCTAGCTCTTTTAATGGAGGACTTGTGGAGATTATAGATGAAACTCCAAGTATTCTCTATGATGAAAATAATAGTCCGCTTTTACCGGTGGCTACCACGACAAATGATGTAAGAGTAAATGGAGGAGCATTTGATAATGAAGGTAATTTCTGGGTGACTAATGCGCGTTCTGTATTAGGTTTACAACGAGTTTCTCCTAGCGGACAGTTTACTCCATTTAATACAGAAGAGATTCTTGCTGGTGAAGATGCAAACTTAGATGCTGTTGCTATTACCCCAGATGGTAATATTTTTGTGGGGACAGATAGAAGAGGTGTTATTGCTTTTAATCCAGGTACAAATACGTTTGCTCGTCTAGCAGGCGAGGATGGCGCTGGAAACCTTCCCATAGATGATATACGATCACTAGCCGTAGATAGAAACGGAGCGCTGTGGGTAGGCACAAGATTAGGTTTGCGAGTATTATTTGGTCCTTCACAACTCTTTGAAAATCCTCAGGTAAGTGCAAATGCTATCATAATATTACAAGATGGCATTGCTCAAGAGCTACTTAATGATCAGGTAGTGACAGACATTATCGTAGATGGCGCAAATAATAAGTGGCTTGCCACTGCAGATTCAGGAGTGTTTTATGTGAGTCCTAATGGTCAAGAAACGATTTTTCATTTTACAACAGATAATTCACCACTTCCTTCAAACACGGTACAATCTGTAGCAATTGATCCAGAAACCGGTAGTGTGTATTTTGGTACGATAAGAGGAATGGTAGCTTTTGATGGCTCCTCCACCGCACCAGCCGAAGATCTTGAAGAAGTGCTCGTGTACCCAAACCCCGTAAGGCCTGGGTTTAATGGTAATGTGCGTATTGAAGGGCTTACTGCAAATACTAATGTAAAGATTACAGATTTAGTGGGTAATCTGGTCTATGAAGAAAACACCACGGGAGGAAGCATTGAGTGGGATACTACTGCTTTTGGGCGACATAAAGTTGCCTCTGGAGTCTACCTTATTATTATTACGGGACCTCCAGAAGAGTTGCAAGAAACTACCATTGAGAAAGTCATGATCATTAGATAATGCTAGTAAAAACAGAAGCCATTGTATTTTCTGCTCTCAAATATGGAGAGGCAGATCTCATTGTAAAAGCCTTTACAAAAAGTAGCGGACTCAAATCTTACCTTATTAGAGGAGTTTTAAAATCAAAGAAAGGTAAGCTTCGAGTTGCCATGTTCCAGCCGCTCACACATTTAGAGATTGAAGCAAATCATAAGGATAAGGGAACTTTAGAAAGTATACGCGAGGCAAAAGTGGTCACGCATTACACGAGTTTACATACGGAAGTGGCAAAAAGTGCCATTGTTTTTTTTATTGCAGATGTACTTAGATCTTCTGTGCAAGAGGAAGAAGAAAACGTACCTCTCTTTGATTTTATAGTGAACGCTAGCTTATGGCTAGATTTAAATAATACGATTGCAAATTTTCATTTATTATTTCTTTTGAAGCTAAGCAGCTACTTAGGTTTTTATCCTGATGACTCAGAGGTTCAGCATGAGTACTTTAACTTGATGGACGGGATGTTTGAAAATCTAGGAGCAAGTATTTACTGCCGTTCTGGGCAGGATATCGAGTTGTTAAAGTTATTCTTGGGCACAAATTTTGATGCACTAATTTCTATCAAACTAAACCAAAAACAGCGCACCTCTTTTCTCAACATGCTATTACAGTATTATGAGTTACATTTACACGGTTTTAAAAAACCTAGATCACTAGCGGTGCTCAACTCAATTTTCAGCTAAAATGCGCATACTTTTTACCCTACTCTTATTAGTAGCTGTCTCTGTACAAGCCCAAAAAATCACGGTGCTTGATGTAGACACGCGCGAACCTATAATAGGAGTTGCTATTTTTAATAAAGATAAAAGTAAAAGTGCTCTCACAGATTTTGATGGGAGAGCAGATGTGACCGCTTTCGCGAAAGCGGAAATCCTTTATTTTCAAGAAGTCGCACATAAAGACGCGCAATACAGCAAAGCTCAGATCATAGCACTTTCTAACAGAATCTTCTTAAAGCAGAAGGACAATCAGCTTACGGAAATTGTGCTCTCTGCAAGCAAATTTGCACAAAGCCGAAAAAATGTTCCACAAAAAATTGTAGGGATCTCTTCTGAAGATATACAGCGCGCAAACCCACAAACAGCAGCAGATTTACTACAGGCAAGTGGCTCTGTATTTGTGCAAAAAAGTCAGCAAGGTGGAGGCAGTCCTTTGATAAGAGGATTCTCTACAAATAGGTTACTCATCACGTTAGATGGCGTTCGTTTTAATACCGCAATCTTTAGAGGTGGAAACGTACAGAATGTAATCTCAATAGATCCATTTACTATAGATCGTACAGAGGTGCTACTAGGTCCAGGATCTGTAATTTACGGTAGTGATGCCGTGGGAGGAGTAATGAACTTTTATACAAAGCAGCCTAAGCTTTCATTTACAGAAAATCACTTAGTTACTGGTACTGCTGTCGCACGTGTAAATACTGCAAATAATGAAAGGACAGGACATTTTGATATCAATATAGGTAAGCGCAACTGGTCTTTTCTTACTAGTGCAAGCTACTCAGATTATGATGACCAGCGTCAAGGGAAGCACGGTCCAGATGATTATTTACGCACTGATTTTGTAAAAATTATAGACGGCGTTGATACCGCCGTGGTTAATGATGATCCTTTAATACAAGAAGGCTCAGCTTTTAACTCATTAAACTTGATGCAAAAAGTGCGTTTTAGGCCTAACGATACTTGGGATTTTAACCTAGGTCTTATTTATGCCACCACTTCAGATTATGATCGTTATGATAGATTAACGAGAAAAAGAGATGGAGAGTTTAGAGCAGCAGAGTGGTTTTATGGACCGCAACAGTGGTTTATGACTAACCTCCAGATTGATAAAGAAGGATATGGGAGTTTTTACAATCGTGCAAGAGCAACCATAACGTACCAAAACTCTAAGGAAAGTAGAAACGACCGGGATTTTGGCGGAACAGATTTTTTTGAAACAGATGAGAATGTAGATGCTTTTTCTGTAGGCTTAGATTTTACAAAAAACCTGAAGTCAAAGCGTAATAAAGTCTTTTATGGACTAGAGTATGTACATAATAAAGTAGGATCTAATGGTCAAGTAACAGATATCACTACAGGAACTATAAGCAATCAGGCTTCTCGTTATCCAGACGGATCTACATGGCAGTCTCTCGCTGCCTACGGGACTATACAATTAGAACTTACAGAGAAGACGCGCCTGCAATCTGGATTGCGATATAACCACATACTACTTGCAGCCGATTTTTCTGATAACAACGAGTTTTTTGCACTGCCTTTTGACAAAGCAGATTTAAGTACTGGAAATCTTACAGGAAGCATAGGTGTCACTCATGAAATTTCTAAGGCAGTAAGCCTCAAAGCAAATCTAGGAACAGCGTTTAGAGCACCTAACATTGATGATGTGGGTAAGATTTTTGATAGCGAACCAGGATCTGTGGTAGTGCCTAATCCTAATCTTAAATCTGAGTATGCTTACAATGGCGAACTAGGATTTAATTTCAATTTTTCTAACGCACTAAGGCTGGATGTAAACGGTTATTACACATTGCTGGAGAATGCATTAGTACGTCGTGATTTTGATCTTGATGGCGTGACAGAGATAGCATATCAAGGTGAATTAAGCAATGTACAAGCAATACAGAATGCCTCAAAAGCTGAGGTTTATGGTATAGAAATAGGCGCAAATGCAAAGCTTTCTAAAACCTTAAAGCTTACAGGGCAGTTTAATTATACGAGTGGTGTAGAACAAGATGAAGATGGTAGTTACATTCCGTTTAGGCACGTGGCGCCGCTTTTTGGTAATAACCATTTAATATGGACTAGTAATAAATGGACGCTAGATGCTTCGGTGGCTTATAGTGGCTCTTTTGATTTTGATGAACTTGCTCCTAGTCAGCAAAGTAATGACCACCTATATGCTCTTGATAGTGATGGTAACCCTTACTCGCCTAGCTGGTATGAACTTAGTTTAGGTAGCCGTTATGTGCTTTCAGATAGTTGGTCTTTTACAGCAAATCTTGATAATATCACAGACCAGCGATACCGCACATATTCATCTGGAATAGCTGCTGCGGGAAGAAATTTAATACTGGCGGCGACTTATAATTTTTAAAGTTACGCTTTCGCGAAAGCGTACCAAACAACAATAATTCAACGAGCTTACTACTTGCTTTTTCCTCCTACTATAATGACAATCTCACCTTTAGGAGGTTTGTTTGTATAATGGGCAAGTACTTCTGTAGCAGTCCCGCGTACAGTTTCTTCATGTAATTTTGTAATCTCTCGAGAGACAGAAACTGGACGGTCTGCACCAAAATACTCTATAAAGTGACCTAGTGTTTTTATGAGTTTATGAGGTGATTCATAAATAATCATCGTGCGCGTTTCTTCTTGAAGTGCTAGAAAGCGAGTTTGGCGCCCTTTCTTTACAGGAAGAAATCCTTCAAAAATAAACTTATCATTGGGGAAGCCGCTATTTACAAGTGCAGGTACAAATGCTGTTGCACCTGGTAAGCAGTCTACTTCTATACCTGCCTCTACACAAGCTCTAGTGAGTAAAAATCCAGGGTCTGAGATGGCGGGAGTTCCTGCGTCACTTATACATGCAATTACCTCACCTGCTTGAATACGTTTTACAATGGTATCCACTGTCTGGTGTTCATTGTGCATGTGGTGACTCATCATCTGTGTGCCTATTTCGTAATACTTAAGTAGCTTACCACTCGTGCGAGTGTCTTCAGCTAGTATAAGATCTGCTTCCTTAAGTATGCGAATAGCACGGAAGGTCATATCTTCAAGATTACCAATAGGTGTAGGGACTAAGTAGAGTTTTGACATGCCGCAAAGTTAGTGATTAATGATAGTTTGTAGTTGTAAAACTAACGATACATAGGTCGAACTTCTTTCCCAAAAAAGTAAGAAGCAAGTAGTAATACTAATGCAACTAATGTCAAAGTGATATCATGATCTGCTTTGTAGTGTGCGGCAGTTGCGAGAACTACGTCAAAAAATATTCCAGCATAAGCCCACTCTGTAAGCCATGGAATTCCTCTCCATAATAACATAAGGATTGCACATATTTTTAATACGGCTAGCGGTATCACAACATATGTAGGATGATTTAGAGCCTTAAAAAAACCTTCAACCATCTCTGTATTTCTAAAATACATTTGAGCAGAGTAGAGCATGATAGCACAAATGCCTATTGTGGTGATCCAGTAAATAATACGTTGTACTTTCATAGTAAGCTAGTTTTGATTTTAGAATTGAAAAGGAAGCGTTGAACGATGCACTTTTGCGCATTTGTCGTAATGGTTAATCAAAACTTAATATGTTTTTACTGTAATCTGTCGTTAACTACCTTATTTACGAGCAGTGTGAAGTTTTTAAGAATACCTTCCTTCCACAATTTCAAGAAAGCGAGTTTCTTGTACTTCTTTACCTTCCCAGTTATTATAATCAGGTTTTACCATCTGAGAGATAAAAGTGTTGGCTTCTGCTGCAGAGCCAAAGGTTTCTAGTTGGCTTAATACTCTATTATAGTCTGAGGTGCTTCCAGCGAATAAATGTTTTATGAAGGAGAGCTTGTCGTTAAGTCCAATTTTTAAACCAGTTTTTAAACGGTCATTAAGGTTCTTAGGCTTATCATCTACTACTTCTTCATTAGTAATTTCTTTAGGTTCAAAAATGGGCATTTGGCCATATTCATTTCCTATTTCAAAACTATCTGCTTTTCCTACTGCTGGTTGAGGTGGTATGATTGCGTCTATTACCTTATCAATATCTGCAGCCTCAGGAGTCATTTCTGGCCACATATCTTTAATTTTTTCAATCACAGGCTCATGTACAGGCTCATCGTCATCATTGTATTGAGTGCCATCTGGTCTGTGGTGATCATCTGTTCCTTTTGCTTCGGCGTATCTAGCTTGGTTATCTGCTAGTATTTCGGCAGGCGTTCTTGTAGGAGAAGGTGTGGTAGTGGTTTGAGTTTCTAGATTAGTTGGCGATGGTTTGCTTGCTGGCGCAAGTTCCTCATTTACCATTACTTCCTCCAGTTCTCTAAGTCCCAAAGTAGGTTTTCCCGCATTTTCAAGCTGTTCTGCATAGGCAAGAACGGTGAGCTTTTCATGCAGTTTTCTAGTTGTATCTGCCAGTTGTTTATAATCTGCATTGTCGCGTAGTTGTAGAATTTTATGAGCTATACTTACGAGTTCTGCCTTTATAGTTTTCTTCATAACTTTGAGATATGTGGAGCGGTTTCAACGTAATTTTGATACATTTACCTCTGCCTTAATCATTGGGATTAATAAAACGGAATTATTGCCGTTTTGGTCTAGAAAAGTACAAAATGTTTCTCGAAAATACAGTAAATCATAAAGAGCAATTTGGCTGGATTGAAGTCATTTGTGGATCTATGTTCTCTGGTAAAACAGAAGAACTCATCCGCAGGCTCAAACGCGCACAGTTTGCAAAACAAAAAGTTGAGATTTTTAAACCTGCCGTAGACACCCGCTATGATGAAGAAATGGTGGTCTCGCATGATTCAAATCAAATACGTTCTACACCAGTTCCCGCAGCTGCAAACATACCTATGCTTGCAGATGGATGTGATGTGGTGGGGATTGATGAAGCGCAATTTTTTGACGATGAGATTGTGCAGGTTTGTAATGATCTTGCAAATCGCGGTATACGAGTGATTGTCGCGGGTCTCGATATGGATTTTAAAGGAAATCCTTTTGGGCCTATGCCTAATTTAATGGCAACGGCAGAGTATGTGACTAAGGTTCATGCAGTTTGTACTCGTACAGGTAACCTTGCTCAATATAGTTATAGAAAAGCTCAAAGTGAGGATATCGTGATGCTAGGAGAGACAGAAGAGTATGAACCACTCTCTCGTGCTGCATACTTCAAGGCTATGTTACGAGACAGATTACGTAAGATGGATGTAGAAACTCCCGAAGAAATCACAACAAATAACGCAAGGCAAACCCCTCAAGATCCTAACTAATGGCAATAACACGCTTAGAAATAGATCTAGCTGCCTTGCGTCATAACTATTCTTATTTAAGAAAAAAGGTAGCGCCTTCGGTCAAGATGATGGCAGTAGTAAAGGCCTTTGGATACGGGAGTGATGCTGGAGCTGTGGCTCAAGAACTAGAAATGCTAGGAGTAGATTATTTTGCTGTGGCATACGTTTCAGAAGGTGTTGCGCTTAGAGATGCTGGTATAACAACACCTATATTAGTACTACATCCGCAGCCAGATACCTTTGATGAGCTTATAGAGCGATGCCTAGAGCCTAGCATCTATAGCACTAGAATGATGGAGTTGTTTACAGCTTTTGCAAAAGGAAAAGGCCAAGAAAATTACCCTATTCATTTAAAGTTTAACACAGGACTCAATAGATTAGGCTTCTTAAATACAGACGTATCATGGATTCTTGACCGCTTGCGCGAAAATGTGAGTGTAAAAGTAGCGTCTCTTTTCTCACATCTTGTCGCCAGTGAAGATCCTGCCGAAGAAGAATTTACATTAAATCAAATATTACAGTTTACAAACATCTCAAAGGAACTTTTACAAGCGTTAGATTATGTGCCATTCATGCACATGACTAATACATCTGGAGTTATTAACTATCATAGAGCCCATTTTGACTGTGTGCGCATAGGAATAGGGCTGTACGGTTACGGTAATAATAATGAGGAGACAAAAAATTTAAAACCAGTAGCAAGATTAAAATCTGTAATCTCACAGATTCATCATATTAAGGCTGGTCAGAGTATAGGATACAATAGAGCATACAAAGCAACCGAAGAAATCGTTACAGCGACATTACCTATAGGTCATGCAGATGGGATCTCTAGATCGCTAGGAAACGGGGTAGGCTATGTGATGATTGCTGGACAAAAGGCACCCATTGTAGGTAACGTTTGTATGGATATGGTAATGGTCGATATCACGGGTATAGCTTGTAAAGAGGGAGATGATGTGGAGGTTTTTGGAGAAACTACAAGTGCCGAAACACTGGCAGGAGAGATGCAGTCTATTTCATACGAACTCTTAACAGCGATCGGTCAACGGGTAAAACGTGTCATTCTTCGATAAAGCGTGTTTCTTAAACTTTTGTTAAGTGGTTTGAGAAAAATAGTTACCTTCGATTCATATTAACCTAAAAAACAGACTTGACAATGTTAAAAGAATTTAAGGATTTCATCATGACGGGTAACGTCATTGACCTAGCAATAGCAGTAATACTTGCTGGAGCGATTGGACTTGTAGTAAAAGGATTTGTAGGAGACATCATGATGCCTATTATAGGACACTTTGCTGGAGGTGTAAACTTCTCAGATTTAAAAGTAGTTCTTGATGAAGCAGTAATGGTTGACGGAGCAGTATCTATTCCAGAAAATGCAATTATGTACGGAAACTGGATTAATGCAATCATTAACTTGATTATCGTTGGTTTTGTACTTTTCATGATTGTAAAAGCTTACAACAAAACTAAGAAGCCTGTTGTAGAAGAAGTAGCAGCAGATCCAGGACCATCTGAAATCGATTTATTAAAAGAAATCAGAGATTCTCTTAAGAAATAATTACTCGTAGCAACCGCTACACTATTATATTCTAACTTAAACCACCTTGTTTATCTAACAAGGTGGTTTTTTTATGTAATTAAAACAAAGTTTGACGTATTGTTATATATCTAACTAACTTTTAAGGTTTCAACGGCTTATAAATCGTTAATGCGTACTAACTTTGACGTTTTATAAAGTTTTCGCGAAAGCGAAGCTCATTTTTAAAACAACCTCTTTAAAACGATACTATGAAAGTAGCGGTAGTAGGAGCCACCGGGATGGTAGGCCAAGTGATGTTAAAAGTTCTTGCAGAACGTAATTTCCCTATAACGGAATTAATACCCGTAGCCTCAGAGCGATCTGTAGGTAAGAAGGTGCTATATAAAGAGAAGGAATATACCATCCACTCTATGGATGATGCAATTGCAGCTAGACCTGATATTGCCATATTCTCGGCAGGAGGAGATACATCTAAGGAGTTTGCTCCTAAGTTTGCAGAGGTGGGAACAACCGTGATAGACAACAGCTCTGCATGGAGAATGGATCCTACTAAGAAACTTATCGTTCCAGAAATTAACGCAACTTCTCTTACTAAGGAAGATAAGATTATTGCAAATCCTAACTGCTCTACGATACAAATGGTACTTGCAATGTCACCATTACATAGAGATTATGGTATTAAAAGATTAGTAATCTCTACGTATCAATCTATTACAGGTACTGGAGTGAAAGCGGTACAGCAATTAGAAAATGAATATACTGGTGAGAAGGGAGAAATGGCTTATCCTTACCCTATACATCGTAATGCAATACCGGCTTGTGACGTTTTTGATGATAACGGTTACACTAAAGAGGAGTTGAAGCTTGTAAATGAAACTCAGAAAATTTTAAATGATCGATCTATTGCGGTAACTGCAACAGCAGTGCGTATTCCAGTGGTAGGTGGTCATAGTGAATCTGTAAATGTAGAGCTGCGTGCGCCTTTTGAAGAGAAGGATATTCGTAAGGTTCTTAATGAAACCTCTGGAGTAACGGTACAAGATAATCCGGATACAAATACATACCCTATGCCTATTTATGCAGAAGGTAAAGATGATGTTTTTGTAGGTAGAATACGCCGTGATTACTCTCAAGAAAACACGCTTAATATGTGGATTGTATCAGACAACTTACGTAAAGGTGCAGCAACAAATGCGGTACAGATAGGAGAATATCTAGTAGCTAATGGCTTAGTGTAACTTCTACACTATTAAGAATATCTTTATTTAATACTATAAAAAGTCCTTCCTCGTGAGGGACTTTTTATATTTGTGTAAAACACAACTACTTTGAATAAAATAGATATCTCTACCTGGAAGCGCCGTGCACATTTTGAGTTTTTCTCACAATTTGAGGAGCCTTATTTCGGGATCACTTGGCAAGTAGATATGACGCTCGCAAAGCAGCATGCAAAAGAGCAAGGAGTATCTTTATTTATCTACTACCTCCACAAGTCGCTAGAAGCTGCGATGGCTATTGAGAATTTTAAATATCGCATTACATCTGATAATGAGGTAATTTTACTAAATACTATAAGCGCTAGTGCAACGCTCATGAGAGATAATGAAACCTTTGGTTTTAGTTATATTCCATATGATGCAGATATAAGGGTTTTTACAAAGTCTGTGCAGAGTGAGGTGGAGCGCATCAAAAATACAGACGACCTTTTTCCGCCTATTAATACAGATGATGTGATGCATTGCTCTGCAATACCGTGGATGGATTTTTCATCTATTACGCACTCACGACTCTTTAAGGCAAAGGATAGCGTTCCTAAAATCTCTTACGGGCAAATTACAGAAAAATCACCCGGCACCTTTACAATGCCCGTTGCATTGTACGTGCATCATGGTCTCATAGATGGTTTACATGTATCTCGATATAAGGACATGTTTCAGCAACTTCTAGACGGTAAAGAGTAGGTCTTTGTAATTATGCGCTTTGTCTATCGTCTAAGGTTGTAATTTAAAAACAACCATTATGAAATTAGTAAACACAATTATACGTATAGGGCTAGGCTTAATGCTTCTTGTCTTTGGACTCAATAAATTTTTCTGGTTTATGCCAGACTTCGAATTTGGAGATAATGTAGGCGCAGCAAATCTTTTTCAAGCATTTACAGATAGTGGTTACATGTGGCCGTTAGTAGGAGGACTAGAAGTGATTGTAGGACTTCTCTTTATAACAAAGAAGATTTTTCCTGTGGCGTTACTCGCATTAATTCCTATTTCTGTAAATATTGTTCTTTTCCACGCAGTACTAGACCCACCTAACATTATGCCTGCACTTTTGGTAGCAGTTCTCAATGGGTATTTTATATATCGTAATTGGAATAATTACAGACATTTGTTTTCTTAGAAAATGCTTAATACTATATTTAACCCGCTCTTTTGAGTGGGTTTTTTTATGCTTTCGCGAAAGCGTAATAACTCGTATCTTGAATACGCAATCAAACACAACCCGTATTATGAAAAAATTGATTCTTCTCGCTCTTGCTACAACCGCTATTATAAGCTGTGATGATACGCCCGCGACACCAAAAAACACTATTGCTGTGAACTATACCGAAACTAAAAAAGTAGATACTGTAGACACCTATTTTGGCACAGAAGTACAAGATCCTTACAGATGGCTGGAGGATGATCGTAGTGAGGAAACGATGGATTGGGTTGTACGTGAGAATAATACCACGCAAGATTACTTAAAGAATATCCCTTTTCGTGAAGAGCTCAAAGAGCGCTTATCCACCTTGTGGAATTATGAAAAAGTAGGTTCGCCATTTAAAGAAGGTGATTATACGTACTTCTATAAAAACGACGGACTTCAAAATCAGTACGTTATTTATCGTTACAAAACGGGTGAAGATCCAAGTACTGCTTCTGTATTTTTAGACCCAAATACCTTTGCCGAAGATGGTACTATCTCTTTAGGAGGAGCAAGTTTCTCTGAAGATGGCTCTATACTTGCCTACGCTATTTCTGAAGGAGGAAGTGACTGGCGTAAGATTCTTGTAATGGATACTGAGAAAAAAGAAATTATAGAAGACACGCTGGTTGATGTAAAATTTTCTGGAATGTCTTGGTATAAAAATGAAGGTTTTTACTACTCTAGTTATGATAAGCCTAAGGGCAGCGAACTATCGGCAAAGACGGATCAGCATAAATTGTACTATCATAAGTTGGGTACTGCACAGGCTACAGATAAGCTCATTTTTGGCGGGACAGCTGCAGAGAAGCATCGTTATGTAGGTGGTGGGGTTACAGAGGATAACCGCTATTTGCTAGTAAGTGCGCGCAACTCGACTTCTGGAGGAAAGATGTTCATGAAAGATCTTACAAAGCCAGCTAGTGATTTTGTAACTGTATTAGATCACGAAGAATCTGATAGTTATGTGATGGAAAATATAGGTAGTAAACTATTTATAGCGACTAATCTTGATGCGCCTAATATGCGTGTTGTAACAGTAGATGCATCAAACCCTACTCCAGAAAACTGGGTAGATTTTATACCAGAAACAGAAAACGTATTAAGTCCAAGTACAGGAGGAGGTTCTTTTTTTGCGAGTTACATGGTGGATGCGGTATCAAAAGTAAAACAGTATGATTATGACGGTGAGCTTGTACGTGATGTTGAACTTCCGGGAGTAGGTACTGTAGGAGGTTTTGGAGCAGAGAAAGAGGAGAAGGAGCTATACTTTAGCTTCTCAAATTATAAGACGCCAGGTAGTATTTATAAATATGACATCGCATCTGGAACTTCTGAGCTGTTTATCAAACCAGACATCGATTTTAATCCGGAAGCTTATGAGAGCAAGCAAGTGTTTTATAGCTCAAAGGACGGTACTAAAGTACCGATGATTATCACGTATAAAAAAGGAACAGAGCTTAATGGTAAGAACCCTACTATTTTATATGCTTACGGAGGTTTTAATGTAAGTCTTACACCTAGCTTTAGCATTGCAAATGCCGTGTGGATGGAGCAAGGAGGAGTATATGCAGTGCCTAATTTAAGAGGTGGTGGTGAATATGGTAAAAAATGGCATGATGCAGGAACTAAAATGCAAAAGCAAAACGTTTTTGATGATTTTATTGCAGCAGCAGAGTATCTAATAGATAATAAATATACCTCAAAAGAATACTTAGCAATACGCGGTGGTTCTAACGGAGGTTTACTTGTAGGTGCTACAATGACACAACGTCCAGATCTTATGCAGGTAGCATTACCAGCGGTAGGAGTAATGGATATGTTGCGTTACCACACCTTTACAGCAGGTGCGGGATGGGCTTATGATTATGGTACTGCAGAAGATAGTAAAGAGATGTTTGATTATCTTAAAGGATACTCGCCAGTTCATAACGTAAAAGCGGGAACATCATATCCAGCAACTATGGTAACTACAGGAGATCATGATGATCGTGTAGTACCAGCGCATTCATTTAAGTTTGCTGCAGAGCTTCAAGAAAAACAAGCAGGAGATGCCCCGGTGCTTATACGTATTGAGACAGACGCTGGTCACGGTGCTGGTACGCCAGTAGCAAAAACCATAGAGCAGTATGCAGATATCTTTGGCTTCACATTATACAACATGGGCTACGAGGTACTACCAGAAAAGGTAGGCAACGTGATGAAGAAGTAAGTAGCATAATTAGAATTAAACAGATTGATGATGAGCAAACCCACATTTGGCGTAATAGGAGGAGGTAGCTGGGCAACAGCGATTGTAAAGATGCTCTGTGAGAATCTTGACACCGTAGGTTGGTATATGCGTAGCAGCTATGCTTTAGAACATATAAAGCGTGAGCAGCATAACCCTAGTTATTTAAGTTCTGTCGAGTTTAAGCCAGAGCAGCTTATGTTGAGCAATGATATTAATGAGATTGTAGCATACTCAGATTATGTAATTTTTGCCGTTCCCTCTGCTTTTATAGGAGGTGAGCTTAAGAATCTTACGGTGTCACTAAAAGATAAAGTCATAGTCTCTGCCATAAAAGGAATTATGCCTGAGAGTGGTAAACTCGTTGGCTCTCATTTTAATGAAGAGCACAATGTTGCTATTGAGAATATAGCGGTTATAGCGGGACCTTGTCATGCAGAAGAGGTTGCGCTAGAGCGACTTTCTTACCTTACGATTGCATGTGCCGAAAAGGAAAATGCAAAAGTAATTGCAAAGCATTTATCAAGTGATTATATAAAATGTACCACGAGTGACGATATTATAGGTATCGAATATGCGGCAACACTCAAAAATATCTATGCCATTGCAGCAGGTATTGCACATGGTTTAGGCTATGGAGATAACTTCCAGGCGTTATTGATGAGTAATGCCATACGTGAGATAAAGCGCTATGTAAAGCGTGCCCACAAGATGAAGCGTGACATTAATGGGTCTGCTTATTTAGGAGATTTATTGGTGACGGGATATTCTGTTTTTAGTAGAAATAGAATGTTTGGTAACATGATAGGAAAGGGCTACACGGTAAAAAGCGCACAGATGGAAATGTCTATGGTAGCCGAAGGTTACTATGCTGCCAAAAGCGCTTTAGAACTCAACGAATCACGCGATAAGAAAGCACGTGTGCCTATTATAGAGGCGGTACACAGTATTCTTTATAAGGGCAAAGATCCTAAGAAGGTATTTAGTAAACTCACTGAAAAGCTTAACTAAAAAAAAGCATCCATTAAGGGTGCTTTTTTTATTGAAATATATTTTTGATTACGCTTTCGCGAAAGCGTAAAAAGTTACACCGCTAGTACGCCACTCTTTCCCATTACAGGTACTTTAACTGTATTGTCTTCTTGGATTGAGTTTGCTGGAAACTCAAAGCGTCTTTCATACATTTTGTTGTCTAGAAAATAAGTGACAGAGTAGAAGTTATCTAGTGTAAAGATATCTTCTTGCATGAATTCAATCTTAGCAAATCCCTTAGCGGGAAGTAGCTTGATTGTGTGACGCATATGCGTAGTCATTTGCTTCTCATTATAGCCTTGCACGGTAAGAAGTACCATTTCTAAAGGCTCAAGATTATCGTTTATGATATAAGCATTCCAATCTTCTGTTTTAAACTCCTCGTGTAGCTCTTTTACAGCAGCTACGTAGACGTTTTTAACTTCTGGTATGATAATGTCTTTGCGCATATTTATAATCTGGTCAGACGCAGTAATGACTTATTTAATTAAGAAATAATTTACCTCTCGACTGCGCTCGAGGGGACAGTGTGACTCTAAAAAGCAGATTTAAACTGCTCTAAGAAACGAGCATCGTTCTCACTAAGCATTCTAATATCTGAGATTTGGTGTAATAATAATGCAATACGATCTATTCCCATCCCAAATGCAAAACCACTGTACTCTTTTGAGTCAATACCGCAATTTTCAAGTACATTAGGATCTACCATACCACAGCCCATGATCTCAAGCCATCCAGTTCCTTTAGTCATTTTATAATCTGTCTCTGTCTCAAGACCCCAGTATACATCAACTTCGGCACTAGGCTCTGTAAATGGAAAGTATGATGGACGTAAGCGTATCTTACTCTTACCAAACATTTCTGTAGTAAAGTGTTGCAGCGTCTGTTTAAGATCTGCAAAAGAGACGTCTTTGTCTATGTATAATCCTTCTACTTGGTGGAAGAAACAGTGTGAACGACCGCTTATAGCCTCATTACGATATACACGACCTGGAGAGATCGTACGTATAGGTGGCTTGTTATTTTCCATATATCTCACTTGTACAGATGAGGTGTGAGTACGTAGTAATACGTCTGGATTTGTTTGTATAAAGAAGGTATCCTGCATATCACGAGCTGGGTGATATTCCGGAAGGTTTAAGGCAGTAAAGTTATGCCAGTCATCTTCTATTTCTGGACCTTCAGAAACGTTGAAACCTATGCGAGAGAAAATATCAATAATTTGATTTTTTACAATAGAGATAGGGTGGCGTGCTCCTATTTCAATAGGTTCACCTGGACGTGATAAATCACCAGTAGCGGTGGCTTCTTCTGCTCCTTCTAGTTTTTCTTTAAGCTCGTTTACCTTTTCAAGGGCACTTGCTTTAAGGGTATTAATTACTTGTCCATACTCGCGCTTCATCTCATTAGGCACGTTACGGAAGTCTGCCATAAAATCATTCACAAGTCCTTTCTTTCCAGAATACTTGATTCTGAATGCTTCAACCTCTTCTAAAGTTTCGGCTTTAAAGGCCTTTACTTTTTCAATGTGTTCTTTGATTTTATCTAACATAATACGTCTTTTAACCCTCTAAAAGGAAATGGCAAATTTAAGAATAAAATTGGGGTGTAGCAGTATAACAAAGCCGTAAAAGCAGTAAGATTATATAGTCGCTACCGTGTTTAGTTTTTAAGAGATTAAGCCTTTTTCAAGAAAGTATTGCACAATCGCATCTTTCATGAGTATTTGTTGCTCGCCAGCCTTAAGTGGTGGCAGTGCTTCTAGCACTTTATAGTGAGGCCATCCTTCAGGATCATCATAATCATACTGATAATACCCAAAAGGTTCAAGTAAACGACAGATGGCAATATGCATCAAGTTCATTTTCTCGTCTTTTTTAAAAGTTTTATCCAGCTGTCCTAATTCTTGTATACCTATGAGGTAGATAATGCTATCTAAATCCATAGCGCCTTTATCACCATCTGCAAAACGGGTAGATAGTTTATCAACTACCGCCGCATATCGTTCTTTGAGTTGTTCGTCTCTAGCCATATATTTCTCTTCTGTACGTGAATTTATTCACGCGGTTAAGCTTCCTTAGATGAAAGCTTTTGAGTAATGCCATGAAATAGCATCTATACCAATTTTAAGCTGCAAAAATACCACCATTAACTGAAATTACTATCTTTAGCGCATGAACACTATTGACATCATTTTTGGTATTATTTTAATACTAGGCGCTATTCAAGGATTGCGCAAGGGATTATTTGTAGAGCTAGCATCTCTAGTAGGGCTTGTTGCTGGAATTTACGGAGCAATCCACTTTTCTCATTACGTAGGGGATTGGCTTGTAGAAAAAACAGCATGGAGCGAGCAAATCATTAACCTCACAGCCTTTGCGGCGACCTTTATCATTATTGTACTTGTGGTCTCTCTTGCAGGAAAATTACTTACCAAAGTGGCAAATTTCGCAATGCTTGGCATTGTAAATAAGATAGTAGGAGCAGCTTTTGCAGTACTTAAATTTGCTTTCTTGATAAGTGTGGTGCTTATGTTTATAGATGCCGCAGACCGTCAGATATCATTTATAGGTGATGATAAAAAAGAGCAATCGGTATTGTACCCCATTATTCAGCCACTCGCACCTGCACTTCTTCCTTCTATTCTTAAAAAGGCAAAGGATGAAGATATCTACAACCCCAATAAAGAAGAAGAGCCGACTGAAACAGGCGACTCTTCTAATATTTAAAAATGTAGATGGTTACGCTTTCGCGAAAGCGTAATTACACCCTACACCATCTATTTAATATCTATCTTTTACTTGCTTGTTAAGGGAATTGATACACTCTTCAAAAGTATCGTAAACCTCAGTTTCTGGTATTAACTCGGGGATAATTTTAATACGTTCTAGCATATACTTAGGCTGTTTTCTTAGGCCTACAATATGCACATTAATTCCGCCCTGGTTAAGTTGGAGAATAGTGTCCTCTATAGCATATACACCAGACTGGTCTACATAAGGTACACGGCCCATACGCAAAATAACATCTGACGCAGTAGCAGGTATCTGCTTAGTAAGTGCAGAGAAGTCACTCGTATATCCAAAAAATAATGGGCCACGAAGGTGTTTTATAAATACTTCCTCTTTAAGGTGATCTGGAAAAATAAGTTCATCACTCCATAAAACTTTATTCTTCTCTGCGGCGCGTAGGTCAAAAACTTTAGACTGTCTAGCGGTAAAGTCACCCATTTTTTTCATAAACATAAGGCACGATAACACAAGGCCAATTCCTACTGCTGCCACTAGGT
This sequence comes from Dokdonia sp. Asnod3-C12, assembly GCF_045063975.1. Taxonomy (NCBI): domain Bacteria; kingdom Pseudomonadati; phylum Bacteroidota; class Flavobacteriia; order Flavobacteriales; family Flavobacteriaceae; genus Dokdonia; species Dokdonia sp. Asnod3-C12. The sequence continues at coordinate 1,375,209 of NZ_JBEFNY010000003.1, read as the reverse complement.
CCCACACTACAGATAGCACGAGTACCACAAGCATTATAATAACTTCAGAACTTAGTTTGATAGGGCCAAGTTTTATGTCTTTAGGAAGATTAGGGATTGCTTTTAACCCTTTGTAATCCATAACGCCGAGACCAACTGTAATTAAGATTCCAGCAAGTACAGCTGCGGGTATTTGTGAAGCTATAGGGCCTAAAGCAAGTAAAATAAATAGTAGCAAGACGCCAGCAATCATACCTGATAGTTTAGTCTTACCACCAGAGTTGATATTGACTACCGTTCTTATTGTGGCTCCTGCACCAGGAATCCCGCCAAAGAAGGAAGCAATCGTATTACCTATACCTTGACCTATAAGTTCCTTATTAGGTTTATGTCTAGTTTTCGTCATATTATCTGCCACAACAGATGTAAGCAGCGAATCTATTGCTCCCAAAAACGAAAGCGACAGTGCCGTGAGTATATATGGTGATATGATGCTAAACTTAAAGTCTGTAATAATAGAAAGCTTAGGCACTGGAAATCCGCTCGGGATTTCTTGAATTGCTCTGTATTCAAAGGGCGCGACGTATGCAACTCCAGACACTACAAGCAGTGCAACAAGTGTACTTGGCACGACGGTTGTGATACGTTTAAAGCCATAAATAATAAAGATAGTAGCAAGTGCGAGGCCAAGCTCTATCCAGTTTATGTTTTGCAAGGCACGTCCCATCACTTTAAAGGTGCCCACCACTCCAGAAGAGGATGCCTTTGCAAGCGTAATCGCTTCTTTGTATACATCTGTATCGTCTGTGAGTTTTGCTTTGCGTATAGTTTCTTCAAAATTTTCGAGAACTAAGAGACCTTTTCCTGCTTCATTCTCTAAAATTTTATTGAGCACAATTTCTTGTGCTTCTGGCTTAAAACTATCTACATAACTCTCATCTTGATTAGGGTAATAACCTACTGCAGGCAAGAGCTGTGTGATAAGAATCATAATACCTATGGCGGTCATAAAACCAGATACAACAGGGTAGGGAATGTACTTGATGTATTTACCTATACCCATTACTCCTAGTACTATCTGAAATAGTCCCGCTAGTAAAAAGACCGTAAGTATAGCAGGCAAAGCCTTCTCAACATCACCATCAAAAGTGGCAATAATACCTGCAATAACTACCATGCTTACTGCCGTCATAGGAGCTGTAGGTCCAGAGATTTGAGTAGGAGTACCTCCAAACAGCGCAGCAAAAAAAGCAATAAAAATAGCACCGTATAATCCGGCACTTGGACCTAGACCAGAAGATACACCAAAGGCTAGTGCTAGTGGTAAGGCTACAATACCTGCTGTAATTCCTCCAAAGGCATCGCCTTTAAGGTGTTTAAAGAAGTTTTTCATAATGGTTAGGTTGGTGTCAAAATAGAAAGTTAATTCATTGCATAAAAATAGGGTGGCTTCTTAACGGAACCACCCTACTAATTTAACATTTTAGTTTGTATCAAGCGTATGCTTTCGCGAAAGCGTTTTTACTACATGAAAGTTACTCTTCCATCAGTAATATCATACATAGCGCCTACAATTTTGATTTCACCATCTTTCTCCATGTCATTTAGAACAACACTTCTTGATCTAATATTGTCGATGGCGATTTTTACATTCTCACGAGATACTTCATCAACAAAATCTAAATTTGCCGAAGTTCTTAAAGCCTCATCTTTAGGCTCTTTTACAGCTGCTACGGCTGGCTCTATTTTATTGATAAGAGCAGTAAGATTACCTAATCTCACGTGATCACAAGCTCCTTTAATAGCTCCACAGCTTGTGTGTCCTAATACTACAAGAAGTTTAGTTCCTGCTACTTTACAAGCAAACTCCATACTTCCTAAGATATCTTCATTAATGAAGTTTCCTGCGATACGCACGCTAAAAACATCTCCTAGCCCTTGATCAAACACAAGCTCTGCAGATACTCTAGAATCTATACAACTTAAGATTGTTGCAAAAGGATACTGCCCGTCAGAGGTGTCATTTACTTGTTCAAGTAGATTACGATTAGCTTTTAAATTTTGCAAAAAACGCTGATTCCCTTCTTGCAAGAATTCTAATGCAGTATCCGGGGTCATTTTTGCTTGTGAAATTTTAGTATGTGCTTTCATAATTTATGCTGTTTTTGGTCTTAGTTTAAAGAATTCAATATAACTAGGTGGGTTCTCTACAATACCACGTTCTGAGATAAGTTTGATATTTATATTTCTACTTCGTGCTTTGCCAGCAAAGTCTTCTAGAATTTCTATAATATCATTGTCTAAAAAGCGCGTTTTACGCACATCTAACTCAAGATACGAGTTTTCAGGTAAATTGTCTAGTTCTTTTAGAATAGCACCTTTGTTGAAGAAAGTTACCTCTTCGGCAAGTGTCATTTTCATTTTTGAAGCTCCATTACTTATATCTTCCTTATGTAAGAAGTGTGAGTTCTTGTAACTCTTAAATAAAACCACAACAATCCCTACGGCAAGACCAAGGCCTATACCCCATAATAAATCTATAAAGAAGATACCTACTACAGTAACTATAAATGGTACAAATTGTTTCCAACCAGCACTCCACATTGCTTTAAAAGTAGACGGTTTTGCTAGTTTATATCCCACAACTAGTAAAATGGCTGCTAGTACTGATAGTGGTATTTTATTAAGTAGTGTAGGTATTAGAATTACAGAGATTAATAATAAGAAACCGTGAATGATTGCTGCCATTTTAGTCTTTCCTCCAGACTGTATGTTTGCAGATGATCTTACGATTACTTGTGTTACAGGAAGTCCTCCTATCATACCAGATAAGATGTTTCCTGTTCCTTGGGCTAGCAGCTCTCTGTTAGTAGGAGTTACATTTTTATCTGGATCGAGTTTATCTGTAGCCTCAACACATAATAAGGTTTCTAAACTTGCTACAAGTGCAATGGTAAATGCTGTTACCCATATCGCTGGGTTTGTTATTGCTGCAAAGTTTGGAAAAGCAAATTGACCTATAAAACTGTCTACACTATCAGGTACTGGTACACTTACTAAGTGCTCAGCACTTATTCCATATTCAGATCCTTGAGTGCTTATAAAATAAATGATACCTACAGCAACTGCGACAAGTGGTCCTTGCACAAGTTGGAATATCTTTCCCTTTTTAGATAGAACATTACTCCATAATATGAGTATTCCTAAGGCAAGTACTCCTACTAATGTTGCTCCTATACTTATAGATCCGACGATATTTCCTAATTCTGATAAGGTGTTTTCGCCATCCATTTGAAAAAAAGCAAAATCTCCCTCTGGATCTGCATCATACCCAAAAAAGTGTGGGATTTGCTTGAAAATAATAATGATACCTATACCCGTAAGCATTCCTTTAATTACTGATGAAGGAAAGTAATATCCTATCACACCAGCTTTTAAAAATCCAAACACTAACTGTATAACTCCTCCTAATACTACTGCTACAAGGAAGTTTTCATAACCACCTAAAGCACCAATCGCAGTAAGAACAATCGCTGCAAGTCCTGCAGCTGGACCACTTACTCCTATTTTAGAGCCACTTAAAGCTCCTACTACAATACCTCCTATAATACCTGCAATAAGACCAGAAAATAGCGGAGCACCACTGGCGAGAGCAATACCAAGACATAGTGGTAATGCTACAAAAAATACAACGACACTTGCGGGTAAGTCGTTTTTTAAATATTTGAACATAATTCGTGATTTGAACACTTCTATTAAGGTAGAGGTGCAGTTTTTAAATAAAAATTGTGGGTTTGCTTACGCGAAAACGAAACGTAAGTTTACGCCTCTACATATACCTGATAAAAGAGTCAGGGTTAAGATAATCTATAGTCTGGCGGTGGAATATTAATATCCTGAGTATAATCATAAGTACTCATAAAGTAGGAATAGCTAGAAAGCTCAGCAGTTTCGTCTACTTCAATCGGGAAAAAAGCAAGGTTGCTGAAGAATTTTTCATACTCTTCAAGTTCTTTTTTGGTCTCGTTGTTCTCCTCTTCAATGTCCTGTACAACCTCTATATCTGCTTCGTTATCAAGTAACGCAAGAAATGCTGGGCCCAAAATAGAGAAGGACAGCATTAACGCTAGTGAATACAAGATAAAAGCCTTGAGCATTGTTTAATATAATTAATGATAAAGATAAATAAATTTAATACCTCCTAAAAGGCATAAAATAGTTTTTATGATTGCCTCAGGCATTTATAACTATGGCTTTGATTAGGGAATACTTAAGTTAATTACATACCTATAAGGGCTATTAATCTTAATAAGCTTGAGCAAAACGTAGTTGTGGGATTGATAGTATTACTCTTTTGTCTAGAGTAGGAGCATTATTTGCTCGTGTAATGGAGTGAAAGGAGCAAGAGTTGTTTTACAACTCTCTTATATCTGTAGTAGGAATCCAGCCCGTTCTTCCATCCACAATAAGTATTTTTTTCCAATTGTCGACAGTTTCCAGCACCATTACTTTTGTGCCTTCGTGTAATAAGAATGCTTCTTGACTTGATAAAGTAGGCTCTCCTTTTACTTGAGATTCTTTTGCAAACACGATGGCTGGGTTATCCTTGGATATTTTCGCGAAAGCGGAATAAGCAAATAACAAAGAACATACAGCAAGCACCAGACTAACTAATGATGACACAAATAACGCGCGCTTCTTGGTAGAACTAGCGGTAAAGTAGTACCCTAAAAATAGCAGTGTACACAACGCAACAAATATTACCGTTGCATACGCCCATCCGTCTGTAGTTAGTAATGTAAGTACACTATTGTACCACTTTTTAAACGTGTTTTCTGGTAACGGGGTGATGGCATCTATGGTCATCTTCTCTGCAAAAGAGGCATTATTTTTTATCTCTTGATCTGCAGGAGCTAGTTGTTTTGCTTTCTCAAAATAATAGATGCTTGGAGCAACATTATTGAGTTTAAAATGTGCATTTGCAAGATTGTAATAAACGGCAGCGCTTTCTTGATTTGCGTCTAGCACCTTTTTATAAGCATCTATCGCTTCTTGAAACTGGCCATTTGCATAGTGGTTATTGCCTTGCTCAAAAAGTTGTTCTGGTGTTTGTGCAGTGGTAAAAATGGCCGCTAGCATAAAAACGGTCACTACGAGATAATTGATTACGTTTCTCATGTTACAGTTGTTTATCTAAAGTGCTTATTACTCGTACTGCCTTGTCATAATCTTGCTGCATTGCTACGTCTCCAGTAGGAGTGTATCTTGCAAACTCACAGCTTTCTAGTAAGCTTATAAACTCAATATTAGTAGCAGTCTCTACATTTCTTTCCTCTAGAAGTCTTGTGATACGATCTTTAGACATCTCACTGGTAGTAATGCTAAGCTTTGCTTTAAGATAGTTATGAAGTGCTCGCTCCATTGCGATATAAAACTCTTTTTGGTTACCTAGACTTTTCTTTGCAGTACTTAAAAATTTACGAGCTAGCTTATCTGCTTTTCTAATTCTATTACCAGTGACATCGCTTGCATACGCATCACGCTTTTTACGAATAATCATCGCAAGCGGAATTAAAAGAAAAGGGACAATCACTAAGGTCCAGAACGTATTACTTTTAAAAAAATGTTCCTTTAAAACAGGCGTTAAATTTGCTTTAGTTTTAATGTATTGAAATTGATTTTGCGCTGCAACCAACTGCTCACCATCTGCTGTCTTTGTATCCGTAGTCACTGGGTTTTCTAAAGGCCCATTATTTACAGTAACGACAATATCATCAGATGTAAGACGCTCATAGGTTTTGGTCCTAGGGTTGAAATAAGAAAAAGAGAGTGGTGGTATAGGGTAGGTTCCTTTATACTGAGGAACTACCGTGTAAGAATTCTTTTTCATACCACTCATACCTGCAAGGTTAGTGCGTATCTGGTCCCCATTTTCCGGCTCATATACTTCTAGTGAGCTAGGAAGTGTAGGCTCTGGAAGCTCAAACAGCTTTAAATTTCCTTTTCCTCTTACCTCAACACTCATCTGGAATGCTTCGCCAGCGTCTAGGGAGTCTTTGTCTGTAGTTACTGCAAATTCAAATTCTCCTACGGCTCCACCAAAATACTCGGGTTTCCCCGCTTCTGGTAGTGGTTTTACATTTACAGTTCTCTTCGCAGCACTTACTGTAATATTTGCACTTTTACTGAGTGGCCTTCCAAAAATGTCTCTACGACTTGTAGGAACGCTCACAGCCACGCTGAGGCTAAGAGGTTCTATCTCTAGCTTACCAGTTTTTTGAGGATAAAGTACGGTGCGTCTTAAGATGACATATCTATAAGGCTTGCCTTGATAGGTGCCGTCGTATATTTTAAACTGTTTCTCATCTGCACTTTGATTCCAGAAATCAGCAAATTTTGGAGATTCAATCTCGCGCCAGTTGCTTACTGTAGTTGTTTCTGAGACATACAGTTTATATACTACCGTAAAGGCTTCATTTAGGTAAGGACTTGTTTTTGAAACTTCGGCTACGAGGTGTACATTTTCTTTGGCTAGGTAGGTTGGGTCGTTCGGGTCCTTAGGTATTTCTACAGCGCTAGTGACTACTACGGGAACCGCTGGTGACTTATAAACTTGGGCACCTACTGTTATTTCTGCTTGGCCTATTTCTAAATTCCCCTGTCGTGTAGGGGTTAAGAAATAAGAAAATGTTTTTGAAAAACTACCTTTCCCATTAATCCACTGTCTGCTTGTAGTTTGACTAGGACCACCCACTACTGTAAAGCCGTCAAAATCTGGCGACTTAAAGTTGTCACCATCTTGATTCATGGTAAAATCTACACGTAAACGTTCGTTTACGCCTAGTCTGTTTTTACTCAGTTTTGCGTTAAACTGTACATCTTGTGCAACCGTTGTTATTGTTGCGAGTAAGAATAGAATTAGTATGTTTAATTTCATCTTCATTACCAGTCTTTCTCTGTTTTGACTTTAGCACCTTTCACCTTTTGTGCGTTCATCTTTTCTTGCGTTTTCTTCTCTTGATCTTGCATAGCTTTTAGTAAACTCTGCACTTGTTGAGGAGATAACTGTCCTTGTTTAGGTTGTGGTGGAGGTTGTTTTTTATCTTCTTCACCCTCACCGCCATCTTGTTTTTTATCCTTGTCTTCAGGCTTTCCATTGTTATCTTCCTTCTTCTCTCCATCATCCTCTTTTTCCTCTCCTTTATCATCGGTTTCATCTTTGTCACCGTCTTCTCCTTCTTTCTTATCTCCGTCGCCTTCTTCGTTTTCCTTCTTTTCGTCTTCTTTTTTATCCTCGTCTTGATCTTCCTTGTCGTCGTTATCACTACCGCCGCCACCGTCGTTTTCTTTCTCCTTCTTGGCTAGCTGTAAATTATAACGAGTTTCTTCATCTGTAGGATCTGCACGCAACGCATTTTTATAAGCCTCTACTGCGCCATCCCATTGTTTTTGTTGGAATAAAGCATTCCCAAGATTGTGAAAAGATTTATGTTTCTCTTTCTTAGTTTGAGCAACTGCAGTGGCTTTAACCAGCGCATCTGTACTTTCTTCCCATCTTTTGTTCTTGTAGTAATTGTTACCCGCATTATACTTTGCAGGAACACTCTCTGGTGTCAATGAAATTGCTGCTCTTAAATTTGATTCCGCTTTCGCGAAAGCGTTAAAATCAACCACACCACCTTCTTGATTAACCATAGCTTCTGTCCCTTCTACAATGAGCTCTCGAGCTTGATCTGCATAAGGATTTTCTGGAGGAGTCGCTTTTTTATCTTGTGCTGTGATGGTAAATGAAAGTAGCAAGGCAACTATGAATAATGTGTCCTTAGCACCTTGTAAAGGAGCCATCGTTTTGTGAGATATGTTAGTTATAAACTGTTTCATTGTACATTTCACTATTACTTCACTCTTGTAAGGGAGTGGTTTGGTGAGGATGTTTAATTATCGTTGAATAGGTTTAGTTTTTTAAGCCAACTAGTCTTACGGTCAAGTAAAAAGATGTCTAAAAACAATAGTAATAATCCAGCTCCCAAAAACCACTGAAACTGATCTTCAAAATCTGCAAATTGCTTTGCCTCAAACTCTTTCTTATCCATTCCGTTGAGCAAATTCTGTACCGTTTCTACTACCGTGGCAGTATTGCTCCCATCAATATATTCTCCATTTGCTCCCGAGGCAATCTCTTTTAATGTGGTGTCATCTAGACGGGTAATTACAGTCTCGCCATTTTGATCTTTTTTATAAGACTGTACGATACCATTACGTTTAAGAGGTATAGGTCCACCTTCTGGTTTACCCACACCTATTGTAAATATGCGTATACCCTCTTCGTTTGCTTGCTCTGCTATATTAGAAGATTCACCTACGTGATCTTCTCCGTCAGAAATGATAAATAATACTCTATTTGTTTGCTCCTCGTCGTTATAGTAGGTTTTAGCAAGTTCTATGGCTTCACCGATAGCTGTTCCTTGACTAGATAGCATATCTGTGTTCATCTGGCTTAAGAAGAGCTTTGCACTACTATAATCTGTAGTAATAGGAAGCTGCGGATAAGCACTACCAGCATATGCGATGATACCTATACGATCACTGCCTAGATTATTAATAATCTGAGTAACGAGTTGTTTTGATTTTTCTATTCGATTAGGAGCTATATCCTCGGCAAGCATAGATTTTGATACATCTATGGCAAAAACGACATCTACACCTTCTCTTTTTACAGTTTCTAACTTGGTTCCTATTTTAGGATTTACAAGCCCTACGACTAGAAATAATATGGCAAAACATACTAATATGACTTTAAGACCAGTCTTGAAGTAAGACCTGTTTGGACTTAGCTTCTTAAGTAATTTAGCATTGGCAAATTTCTTCTGTGCATTGCGTTGCCAGATTATTACACCAAGGTACAAGAGTATCACCGCCGGAATAGCCAGCAGTAACCAAAACCATATTTTTTCTTCTAATAGATACATAGTTGCTTTCTTGAAGCGCTATTTATTTTTAAACAAAACTCTTGAAGACCGTGTATTTCAACAGTAATTCTATAAGTAGTAGTAACCCAGCGAGTAACACAAGCGGGCGATATTTTTCTTCGTAGTTGGTGTACTTAAATTCCTCCACATCTGTACGTTCAAGCTTATCTATCTCATCATAGATTTCTTGTAGCTTCTCATTATTAGTTGCTCTAAAATATTGCCCACCGGTGGTGGCTGCAATTTCTTCTAGTAGCTCCTCATCAATGGTTACTTGGATATTCTCATACACAAAAGTTCCATTTGCATTACGAGCGTACGGTGATAACGCCATCCCGTTTGTTCCCATCCCGATGGTGTACACTTTAATGCCAAACTCTTGAGCAAGCTCTGCAGCAATACGAGGATCTATTTGCCCTGCGTTATTCTCACCGTCTGTCATTAAAATAATCACCTTACTTAGCGCCTTACTGTCTTTGAGACGGTTTACACCAGTGGCAAGTCCCATACCTATAGCAGTTCCTCCTTCTATAATGTTATTGTATTGGATACTTTTAAGTGCACTAAGTACAATGCTTTTATCGCTGGTAATAGGCGTTTTTGTAAAACTCTCCCCTGCATATTCTATAAGACCTATACGATCATTAGGACGTCCATTTATAAAGCTGGCAGCTACTTTTTTAAGAGCTTCCAGTCTATTAGGACGTAAATCTTTTGCCAGCATACTGGCAGATACGTCTATTGCGATTACAATATCTATACCTTTTGTGGTTTTAGTCTTAGTAGATACCTCCACATTACGAGGTCTTGCTAGTGCGACGATTATTAAGCTTAATGCAGCGAGGCGTAGTATAAATAATAACGGTCTAAGTTTAGGTAGTAAGCTGCTTCCAGTTTTAAAACCTTTAATGCTTGAAAGCTTTACCGCTGGGGTTTGCTTCTTGCGCTTCCATAAATACCAAGCAATGGCAACTGGCAGTGCTAGAAACAGCCAGAAAAACTCAGGATTAGTAAATTCAAAATTGCTTAGCATTAGTTCTCTTCTTTTTCTTTAGCCTGGAGTTCGATACTTTGCATCACGCGCTCTGCGATTTCTTTTCCGTATGGATCTTCAGATGGCCAACTCAAGTATAATTCTTGAGTGTAATTTTCCGTCACAAAAACGAGTAACACATAATTTGTTTCAAATTCTTCTACTGTTTCAAAATATGTTGTACTTCCAGATCCAAAAACTTTAAGTCCTTCAGCACCATTAGGAGTAGTGAACTTTTCATTTTTGACAATAGCGAATTTTGTTCCGGATTCTTCAAAATATTTTAATCGTGTATCAACAATTGGGCCTGGTGTGGCTTTGGTTCCTTTTGGATACGTTGTCTGAAATAAGGTAACTAATATTGCGGGACGTTTACTTGACCAAACAAATGATTCTGCTTCCATTTTACCCTTAGCTTGTTCAGGTAGGCTTACTTCTTTACGTTCCAGAACTTTTGGGGTGCTTATTGCCATAGAGGGGCTGCCGTATTCACTCGTGATCCAGTTACCTTCGGCGAGCTCTCTTGTCATGTTTCCAAAAACAAAATCCTTCACTTCACTATATCCTTTAATAGCGATTCCTATTCCTGTAGCGAGTAGTAAAATTGCGAGGATACCGCCTATTCCAGAAAGCCAAAGTTTCCTTTTACGCTTTCGCGAAAGCTCCTCTCTATAATCCTCCTGCATCATTAATTCCTCAACAGTAGGAGGTGGTAATGCTTCTCTGGTTTGTTTTACAATATCTTCTACAGCAAGTCTATCTGCTTGTGCCTTTCCTTCTGGCGGATTCACACGCGCAAATTTTACAAGGTCTGCACGTTTAAAAATATCTTTAATACTAGCAATAGTATGCTTGCTGAAATCTATATGACCACTATCGCGTTCCATCTCAAGACGGGCAATAAGCTCGTCTGTGGTGCTTTCCATAGAGCGATCATACACCTTTTCCTCATAATAGCGACGTATGGCATCTGTGAGTACAGAGTAGTACTCTTTGTATTTAGCTTCGGCAATGAGGTTTTTACTATCTAGCGCTGTAAGCGTAGCCATTGCCTGCTCAAAAGGAGGGATGTATTGCTCTGCTTCTTTTTGTTTCTTGTTGCGACGTAATAACCACCATAAAAACAATGAAATCGCTACCACTACTGGGATAATCCATAATAGATACTTCCACCAGTTGCTGTAGTCTCTGGGTAGGTCTATAATAGGTTTGATATCATATAATCCTTGATTTACGGTGTCAAGAATCACATTATTCACTTCAACAAGAAAAGTATCTGTCTCAACCGTTCTTGTACCTATTATTACTTTTTGTTTTGGGATTACATAGCGACCACTGTCAAACTGTGTCAAGCCATATTTTTTAATAAGCTTCATTCTAGCAGAGGTAGAACTTGCTGTATCAATTGCATAACTCTCAATAACCTCCAGCGGACTAAAAGTTTGTCCTTCTGGAAAAATAACAGCTTCACCATCATTTGCTAGCGCCTCAATTGTGTAATTGATTTGCTGGCCTATGAGAATACTTGTAGAATCTATGGTTGCACGCACATCATCTTGCGCTTGAACCTGTAGTGAAGAAATAAATAGCAATAAGAATAACGATAACGCACGAAGAATCGCATTCTTAGGAGTTGTTATGTATGTTATGTTGTTATTCATTAATTTTTGTCATCTAATGCGAGATCATTTTTAATCTAGCTTTTTATTTTAACCTTACCCTCTTCTCTTAAAATAGCCTAGAAGCTTCTTTACATAGCTTTCATCTGTCCTTACGTCTATCACTCCTGCACCACTACGTTTAAAGGTTTCTTTAAAATAATCTACACGCTCACGGTAATAAGTAGTGTAATCATTACGTACCTTTTTTGAACTTGTATTTACAAGCATGAGTTCGCCAGTTTCTTCATCCTCCATCTGTACAATACCTAAACTAGGGATGCTTTCCTCGCGCTGATCGTAAATACGTATACCTGTGATATCATGTTTATTTGCAGCGATTTTCATCGTTTGCTCGTAACCATCAGTAATAAAGTCTGAGAGCACAAAAACAATTGCTTTCTTCTTCATTACATTACTCAAGTACTTAATAGCTTGAGAAAGGTCTGTTTTCTTAGATTTTGGCTTAAACTCTAGTAGTTCGCGTATGATGCGGAGTACGTGGGACTTTCCTTTTTTAGGAGGTATAAATAATTCTATCTCATCTGTAAAAAGGATGAGACCTATTTTATCGTTATTCTGCATGGCGCTAAAGGCTAGCGTCGCAGCAATTTCTGTCACAATCTCGTTTTTGAATTGCTTATCTGTACCAAAAAACTCTGATCCAGACACATCTGCTACGAGCATCATGGTGAGCTCGCGCTCCTCTTCAAATACTTTAATGTATGGTTCGCTATAGCGAGCAGTTACGTTCCAATCGATGTTACGCACATCATCGCCAAATTGATACTGGCGCACCTCAGAAAAAGTCATACCACGTCCTTTAAACGTAGAGTGGTACTCACCACCAAAGATATGATCAGACAGTCTACGTGTCTTTATCTCAATCTTGCGTACTTTCTTTAAGAGTTCCTTAGTATCCAATGGTTCTTATTGCCTTTTATGTAATAATATGAGGGTTACAAATGGTCTTTTAATCTAAAGACTATGGTACTTCAATCTGATTTACAATTTTGTTGATAATATCTACAGAGGTGATATTTTCTGCTTCTGCTTCGTAGGTGATTCCTATACGGTGGCGTAAGATATCGTGTACTACGGCTCTTACATCTTCTGGAATCACATACCCTCTACGTTTTATAAAAGCATAACACTTTGCAGCAGTTGCAAGGTTAATACTACCACGAGGAGATGCTCCAAAATTAATAAGAGGTTTAAGATCTGCTAGCCCATAATTTTCTGGGTAGCGAGTTGCAAAGATGATATCAAGAATGTATTTCTCAATCTTTTCATCCATGTATACTTCTTTTACGGCTTCTTGTGCACGTAAAATTTGCGCCACTGTAACTACAGGATTTACTTTTTCGTAAGAACCCTTTAAGTTTTGGCGTATAATGAGTTGTTCGTCTGCTATTGTTGGATAATCAATTACCGTTTTAAGCATAAAACGGTCTATTTGTGCTTCTGGAAGTGGGTACGTACCTTCTTGCTCTACAGGATTTTGAGTTGCCATTACTAAGAATGGTTTGTCAAGAATAAAAGTTTCGTCACCTATGGTTACCTGCTTTTCTTGCATCGCCTCTAGCAGTGCAGATTGCACTTTGGCAGGAGCACGGTTAATCTCATCTGCAAGAACAAAGTTTGCAAAAATAGGACCCTTCTTGATGCTAAAGTCTGCAAGCTTCATGTTATAGATAAGTGTTCCCACTACATCTGCTGGAAGTAAATCTGGAGTAAACTGTATACGAGAGAAAGACCCGTCTACCGCTTGTGCAAGCGTATTAATCGCAAGCGTTTTTGCAAGTCCTGGAACTCCTTCTAAGAGAATATGACCACGACCTAAAAGACCTATAAGTAAACGCTCGATCATGTGTTTTTGACCTACGATTACTTTGTTCATTTCCATTGCGAGAATGTCTACAAAGGCACTCTCTCTTTCTATCTTCTCATTGATAGCCTGTATATCAATAGCAGTAGTATTTTCTTCCATAATTTCAAATTCTATTAAGCAGATACTTCTAACGTCGCAAAATCACATTTTATTCCTATAAAGCTTGTTAACATTTGGTTAAAAATAAAGGAAAATAAAGGGCTTCGCACACATTTAGGTAGTTTTAGAAGTAGTAATTTTATTCAGAATGCAAATTAAAAAACGATAATGAAATTTTCAAGAATTATTCAAGGTTGTATGACGTGGGGCGTTTGGGGTAAGCAATTCAACGAGCAGCAAATGATTGAGACTATGAATCATTGTTTGGAGAAAGGTATCACCACTTTTGATCATGCAGATATTTATGGGGATTACACGACTGAGGGTGAATGGGGTAACGCTTTCGCGAAAGCGGATATCTCCAGAGACACCATACAGATCATAAGCAAATGCGGTATCCAGATGAAAGGAGATGCTCGCAAAGAAAATACCATCAAGCATTATCAATATGATAAAGAGTACATCATCTCAAGCGCCGAAAGATCATTAAAGGAGCTGCGTACTGAATACCTAGATTTATTTTTATTACACAGACCGAGCCCACTTTTAGATCCAGATGAAGTGCAAGAGGCAGTGAGTCAATTACAACAGCAAGGGAAGGTTAGGGATTTTGGGGTGTCTAATTTTACACCGCGAACTGTAGATTTACTGGCTACAAAAAGTAAGGTAACTGTAAATCAGATTGAAATTTCTATCACAGAACGGTCTTCACTTACAGATGGAACGCTTGATTACATGATGACTCACAATATAACTCCTATGAGTTGGAGTCCGCTGGGGTCTGTTTTTAGAGAAGACACCCCGCAGAATATGCGTATCAAGAAAAAATTGAAAGAGCTAGGCGATAAGTATAACGCAACTCAAGACCAACTACTACTAGCGTGGTTACTCAAACACCCAGCAAATATTCACCCAGTTATAGGAACCACAAATAAAGACCGAATCACAAATGCTGTAAAAGCAGTGGCTATTAATCTTGAAAGAAAAGATTGGTTTGAATTGCTGGAAGCTAGTACAGGAGAAGAAGTAGCCTAGTACAGCGTTGTTTAAAAATAAATAGAGGGCTGCATAATATGCAGCCCTCTATTTAATAATATGATTATTTTTTATTATTGAAAAGTTACGGCGTCTACAGTTGTAATAGCGCCTACTTCTACATTTACGTCTGTAACAGTAATAGTTTCAAATCCAGCTGCTGCATCGATTTGGTAAGTCAGTGTGTAAGTTCCAGATGGCACTCCTGCAAGTAAAAATTGTCCAGTCTCATTTGTAAAGGCAGAAATTTCTGTTGTTCCGTTTGTAGCAGTTACCTCAGTGATAAAGTCTAAAGGAAGAACAGTACCAGAGATAGCTCCAGATTCTGCTTCAACACTAGCTCTAATTACTGGCTTTAGTGAGTATCCACCATTACCCTGTTGTACAATAGATTCATCTACATCAAAATCTAATAAAAACTCATAAAAAATACCGTCTTCTAAAGACTCATTAACTTGAACCTTAAGACCGCTTTGTTGTGCACTTGGCGTTTGTAAAGGGAATGTTTCTCCATCTACAACGATAGTGTTGTCAGAACCTAGTATTAATCTAATCTGACTTAAGTTTCCAGTTTCTACTTGATCATCTACTAGCAATACGTTAGTACCTGCAGTAAGCTCGAGAAGATCGTATACTCCAGCATTTACGTCGTTGCTTATTGTTACATCGTCATCATCATCGTTGTTTCCGTTGTATTTAATAACTACATCCTGTACGTCAATAAATACAGCATCATAATCTCCAGGAGCATCTGTAAGGCGCACAGCCATACGAGCTTCACCTCTTTCTGAATTGTTGTCGTCATCGTCACAAGAAACAATTCCAAAAGCAAGTACGCTCATAAGCGCAAATTTTAAATAAGTCTTCATAATTTGATAGTTTATTAATGTGTTGTGTAAAACTATTATACGTTTTAAAACCTACATTTAGACTTAACACTTATTAACTTGGCCTATAAGAATATCTTAACTTTCAGATTTAGTGATAAAAAGGTACTTTTAAAAAAACGTAATTTTAATGACAGCACTTATAACAGGCGCAACTAGCGGGATAGGAAGAGCAACAGCAATACGCTTTGCAAATGAATCTATAAACCTTATCCTTTGCGGGCGACGTCAAGAAGAACTTGACACCCTCAAAAATGAATTAAGTAAGCTCGTGCAAGTGCATACGCTCAATTTTGATGTGAGAAAGAATGAGGATGTACAAAAAGCAATTTTAGACCTACCAGAAGATTTCAAACAAATAGACATCCTTATTAATAATGCAGGTAATGCTCACGGACTAGACCCTATACAAACAGGTTCTGTAGAGGATTGGGACGCCATGCTTGACATTAACGTAAAAGGATTGCTTTATGTGAGCAAGGCTATTATACCACAGATGACCGCACGCAAAAGCGGACATATAATCAACATAGGGTCTACCGCTGCCAAAGAAGTATATCCTAACGGAAATGTATACTGTGCAAGTAAACATGCCGTAGATGCTATTAACCAAGGGATGCGCATTGATTTAAATAAATTTAACATCAGAGTAGGAGCAGTGCATCCTGGAATGGTTGAAACTGACTTTAGTAAAGTTCGCTTTAAAAATGATGATGAGCGAGCAGATAAGGTGTATCAAGGTTTTGATTGCCTACAACCAGAAGATATTGCAGATATTATTCATTTTGTAGTATCAAGACCTTATCATGTGAACATAGCAGATTTAGTTGTGCTTAGCACTGCACAAGCATCTTCTACTATTGTAAATAAAAGTTGATTGCAAGCTGACTAATAAAATAATGCGATGATCAATAAACGCCTTCTCGTAAAGAACTTACTCGCTCATAATGACGAGAACAGTTTCTACGACAAAAAGCGTAAGATTGACATCAGTAACAAAGAAGGGAAGGCAAAGTTTTTAAAGCATATTTGTGCGCTTTCCAATAGTAACCCAAAGAACAATTCGTTCATAGTAATAGGCGTAGATGATGGCGAAAATGCTATTATAGGTGTGCCATTTTTTGATGACAGCAAACTGCAGAATCTCATAAATGCATACTTAGATAATCCTCCTATAATATCTTATGAGAATATTCCTTTTCCTAATTTGCCGCAAGACAAAGTAGTGGGACTTGTTACCATACGAGCACAAGATAAGCTTACAGCGTTACGACGTAATATCTGGAAATATTGGGGTGGCACGGTCTTTTTTAGAGATGGGAGTATGTCTATGCCTAAGACGTTCAAGTCAGATATTGTAGATGTAAATAGTGAGATTGTTGCGGCAATAGAAAATCACGCAAAAAACAGCATAGGTCTCACGCTTGATGGTGTAATGGACTTTGTAAATCATCGTCATAAGGACATGGAGAGCACTTATAAGGTATTTAAAGAGCAGTTTGTGTTGTGCTGGGCAGGAAATAAAAAGGTGGTTAAAGGTCAGACCTATTACTCTCGGGTAGATATAGAGCTCATTAATGAACAAGTAAAACTATTTTACTCAACACTAGATGAGGTAACTATTACTTATGATGAGGATTGCTTCAAAATTCAAGAATTCGTGCACTTGGGAGTACAAGAGCAATTTAAATATTATCCACTAGAGGAGGTGGTGATACGCTTTCGCGAAAGCGGTACTTATACCATTGATACAACGCTTATTTTTGAACCACCAGTGATAGATAAGAAGATCTTGTATCATATTTTTAATAATAACAATGTTATTTTTTATAAACTGAAACGAGGTATAAACCTTAATCAAGGGGAGTGGAATGATTTATATAATCTAGCTAATACCTATTTAATTTGTTATTTAAATGGTTTTGAAACCGCCATACAAAAGTTGGTAGATTTAAAACCTTATTTGAAAACTTTAGACGGCGCTGTCTACGGCAGATATAAGGAGGCAATGCGTATTTTGAGAAAAGTACGTTATGAATAAAAAAGAAAGAAAAGAAGTATGAGAACATTAGTTTTCGGAGATATACACGGAGGTTACAGAGCATTAGTGCAGGTTTTGGAGAGAGCAAATGTCACACAAGATGATCACCTCATTTTTTTAGGAGATTATGTGGACGGCTGGAGTGAGAGTGATGCAGTGATAGATGAGTTAATGCGCCTCAAGAAAGAATATAAAAAAGTCACTTTAATACGTGGTAACCATGACGACCTTGTGCAGCAATGGCTAGAAGGAAAAACAATGTCTCCTAAGTGGTTACAGCATGGCGGGCAAAGTACAATAGATTGCTATGAAAAGAGATCTGCTCAAGAAATTCAAGAGCATATAAAATTTTATAAGACTTTTGAGGATTACTATCTAGATGATAAAAATCGCTTTTTCTGTCATGCGGGTTTTCAAAATTTAAACGGTCCAGAATACGAGTGGCATAGTACCGCATTTTATTGGGATCGTACACTCTGGGAGATGGCTTGCGCTATGAGAGAGGATCTCAAAAAGGAAGACCCGTTATATCCTAAACGGTTACAATTATTTGAAGAGATTTATATAGGTCACACACCCACTACGCGTATTAATTCCTTGGTTCCTGTTAATAAAGCAAACATCTGGAATCTTGACACTGGAGCAGCTTTTAAGGGTTCACTTACAGTGATGGATGTGGATACAAAGGAGTTCTGGCAGAGTGACACTCTGCCGTCATTATACCCAGATGAAATAGGTAGAAACTAAGAGTTTGCATTGCAAGAAGCAATTAATAAGGAGGTCCGGCGTTTTTAATTTCTCCCGTATCTTTAACACAAAGAATCTTTTATGAACTTTAGCGCCCAGCCGCACATTGCGAGATGGTTTATCATCATCGCTTCGCTTATCATTACCACACTTATCTTGTGGAATGTGTCGCTGTTTTTTGATCAGCTCAAGGATGCAGAGCGTTCTAAAGTGGAGATTTATGCCGCTGCTTACAGAGCATTTGCAAATACAAGTGATGTTAATCTAGAAACTAGAAACAGGGATACACGCATTGTTTCTGACGAGCTTATATCTCTGCAGCAATTTATAATAGGTGATAATAGAACCATCCCTATACTTTTATACAGCATAGAAGAAAACCATTACACCCCTAGAAACATCAATAAAGAAGATAAACTCTCGCAAGAAGATTTTAAACGACTTGCAGAAGAGTATGCGCTCATTAATGAGCCTATTGTGATAGGTTACGACGGAGTTGATAGTCAGATTTTATATTACGGAAACTCATCTGTTATTAATCAGCTTAAGTATTTTCCTATTGCGCTTATCGTGATTGTCATTCTCTTTGTGGCATTGATTTACTTCTATTACTTAACCTCAAAAGCAGGAGCTCAAAATCTGCTATGGGCAGGTATGGCAAAGGAAACCGCTCATCAGATAGGTACACCACTTTCATCCCTTGTAGGCTGGACAGAAATTCTCAAAACAGAAAATGTAGATCCAGATTATATTGCAGAGATGACTAAGGATATCAATAGGCTAGAGACGATTACAAATCGTTTTAGTAAGATAGGCTCCATTCCAGATTTAGAAAAAGTAGATATTATAGCAGAAACACAAGAAGCCTATGATTATCTGAGTAAGAGAAGCTCTAAGCTCATAAACTTTACTTTAGACGTTCCTCAAGGAGAGTTGCCTGTGATGCTTAATAAAGAACTCTATGGGTGGACTTTTGAAAACCTTATTAAAAATGCGATTGATGCCATGAAGGGTAAGGGAGCGTTAACCATTGCAATTTCACGTGACACTAGATTTGCCAAAATACTCATTACAGATACGGGTAAAGGAATCCCAAAATCTAAGTTCAATAATATTTTTGAGCCTGGCTTTACTACAAAAAGGCGGGGCTGGGGTCTTGGACTTTCGCTCGCAAGACGTATTGTTGAGGAGTATCATGACGGACGCATAAGAGTACTGGAATCAGAATTAAACAAAGGAACCACTATGCAAATCTCCCTACGACTAGCCGAATGAATACACGTATAAAAAATATAAAAGAAGAGATCATAAGTGACCAGTGGGCAACGCTTAAAAAAGTCCATTTTGATTATCAGAATGAAGATGGCTCTTGGGATCAGGTGCGCCGCGAGGTCTATGACCGTGGTGATGGAGCTTGCGCGCTGCTTTATAATGTAAAAAGGCAAACGGTATTGCTTATAAAGCAATTTAGACTGCCAGCATATCTTAATGAGGATAGTGGTTTCCTTATAGAAGCTTGTGCAGGCATGATAGAAGATGAGACCCCAGAGCAAACAATTATTAGGGAGATAGAAGAGGAGATGGGTTACCGCATTGATAGCATTACGAAGGCGGGTGACTTTTTTATGACTCCTGGCGCAAGTACAGAGCGCATTCATATGTTTCTTGCGTCATACGAGGAGCAACAAAAAGTAAGTAATGGCGGAGGTTTGGTAACAGAACATGAAGATATCACTGTGGTTGAGTATGCTTTCGCGAAAGCGTTAAAAGCATTAAAAAATGGAGAGATAAGAGATGCAAAAACCGTAATCTTGCTGCAAAATTTGGCGCTATCTGGAATCATGGAAAGATCTAACTAGCCATATACATCGTACTTCTTTTATGACAACCGAATTAAAGACCATACAAACGACTATTTTACAGTGCAACTGCCCAGAATGCTACAGTAATAGTGGCCTTGAATTAAGTTTCAAACAAGAGTGGAAAGATACTTTCTGGGTACAAAAAGCTACAGATGTTGTGCGTGAAGAGATATACTGCAAGCACTGTGAGTTTCCTATTTATCCCGTAAAATGGACCCCAGATATTGAGCGCCTCTATGAGTACAACCTAAAACGCGCCGAAAAGGAAACCTTCTTTAAAGTAAAATCACAAACCTATGTAATAGGGGCAATAGCAATAGCAGTTATCGCTATTGTGGTTTTTGCGTTGGTTAGTAGTTTGTAAAACGTCTTAAAACTCCCCTTTTATAACCTCTACAAGCTCTTTAAACTCACCATCGCTAAGCGTCACTTTTTTCTTAAACTGGATATCTTCCATAGTTTGTAGCGGTACAAGATGTACATGTACGTGAGGAACTTCAAGACCTATTACAGAAACGCCTACGCGTTTACAAGGCACTGCTTTTTCTAGAGCAATTGCAACTTTACGAGAGAATAGCATGAGGTCAAGATATTCTTGTTCCTCAAGATCAAATATTTTATTTTCCTCTTTTTTAGGAATACAAAGTGTGTGTCCTTTTGCATTAGGATTTACATCTAGAATGGCGATGTGCTTATCATCTTCGGCAACGATGTGTCCTGGGATTTCTCGGTTTATGATTTTTGTGAAAATGCTTGGCATAATTTGAAATTGAAATTGAAATTGAAACTGAACTCGAACAAGCTCCTTATTTACTATTTTTAATTCTGGTGACGATTATTCTTATGAGTTGATCGTTTTCATTTCTAAGCGATGCGAGATTGTTTTCGGATAATATATTTACTTTAACTTGAATGTTGAGATTGCGCATGCTTTCTCTTAGTTCTTTTAAACAAATTCTGAGTTTGTGAACTTTATCGTTAGTAGTTCCCGCCCCTAAGGCTTCTCCATAGTTTAAAGCAGATGAGCAAGATGATCGTATCAATTGTTTTGCGAGATATTCTGCAGCAAATAAGATGGTTTTTTATTGTAAAGTATAATAACCGCAGCAGCAAAATCTTCCAGTCGTTCACTCAAATCGAAAGGTTTATCGCTCATATTATAATTATTTAGCCAACTTCATTTTTCAACTTCTCGTTCAATTTCAATTTCAACTTCAACTTCTACTTAGTCCCTTGAGATAGAAACAATGTCAAATTTCATTACGCCACTTGGCACTTGAATCTCGGCTACTTCACCTACTTCCTTACCTAGCAGACCTCTACCTATAGGTGAGTCTACAGAGATGAGGCCTTTTTTAATGTCGGCTTCATTTTGAGCTACTAGTTTGTAGGTCATCATAGCGCCATTTATTTGATTTTTAATCTTGACGCTAGAGTGTACTAGTACTTTAGAAGTGTCCAGCTGTGACTCGTCAATGATACGTGCATTTGAGGCTAGATTTTCTAGTTTAGCAATACGCATTTCTAGCATACCTTGCGCTTCCTTTGCGGCATCATATTCGGCATTCTCACTTAAATCTCCTTTATCACGAGCATCTGCAATGTCTTGCGACGCCTTTGGGCGCTCTACATCGCGTAGTTGATTTAGTTCATCCTTAAGCTTCTTTAAGCCCTCTGGTGTATAATAATTTACCTTACTCATAATAGATCCGGTTTAAGTATAATTAGTTTAAAAATGTTGTCTTTTTATGCATACACATAAAAAAAGTCCCTCTTCGGGACGTGTCTCACGAATATACAAAATATTTTAAATCCTTTACCGTTTTATGGTACCTTGCGAGCCTAAATTATTGAAATCACGCTTTCGCGAAAGCGTAAAAAAATACTTCTATGCGTCAGATATTGACCTTTGTTATTCTTATTGCCTTTTGTTTTTCATGCACAAATAGTGACGATGGAAACCAGCGTAATCCTTTCTTACTAGATGTGAACTTTTCTACACAATTGAGTGCTATTCAAGTATTAGATTTAGAAATCCCAAGTAACCCTATCTACGTTCAAAACGGAGGTATACGTGGTCTTTTTGTTATTAATACAGGGAGTAGCATTGTTGCGTGGGAAGCATCAGATCCTAACCATGCGCCTAATGATTGCTCACTTATGGTCATAGATGGTATCAATGTAAAATGCCAGTGTGATGATGATAATAGTTACAACCTCTTTACTGGGCAGTCTAATAATGAAGTGCTAGAATATACAATGCTTAATTACCGAGTAAATGCTTCTGGTAATAGCATCACCGTATTTAACTAAAAGTAAAAAAGAAGCCGACTCAAAAGAGGCGGCTTCTCACTTACAATTTGTAGTTCAGTCCCCCAACTGATTACATATTGTTTATTTTTAGCGACTTAAATATAGCGAAAATTAAATAATAAGACCTTTTATCCCTTAAAATTTAAGTGTAGCTCCTACTAAGAAATTAATTCCCGCCTGCGGATAATAGCCCGCTCCTTCAATGGTTGTAATCTCATTAGGTACTGAGAAATCATCATCATAGGTGAAGAAGTATCCATTTGAGATATATTTCTTATCGAAGATATTATTCACAAGTCCATTGAGGAGAATAGACTTAAATACTGGAACCTCCTTAATCTCGTATTGAATACTCAAATCATTTAAGAAATAAGAATCAAGTTTAGAAAGTTCGCTATCTATATTACCCATATATTGCTCTCCTACAAATTTCGATAAGAAACCTATACTAAAATCTGCATTAGGCTTATAGGTAAGCATATTACTAGCTACGAGATTAGGCGAGTATGAAATATTTGTATTACCTAGGTTTGTAATCGCACCATCTAGATTAAAAAGAAAATCTCTATTCTTATTTGTGCTTAATGCAATATTAGGTTGTAAAGTAAACTTAGAACTTAGCTTTATCGCAGCATCTATTTCTATACCTGCTCTATAGCTATTACTATTAATTCGGATAGGCGCTCCTACATTATCAAGTTCACCAGTAGGGACTAACTGCCCGTCATAATCCATAAAATAACCATTCACATTTAAGGTGACGGTCTCTGTATTTAATCTCCATCCTAGCTCAAAGTCGTCTAGTTTTTCTGCGCGTGGATTGCCGTCTTCAAAATCTCCACGGTTGGGCTCACGGTTTGCACGCGCATAAGAGGCATATAACTGATTTTCTGCATTAATCTTATAGCTCAAACCTAATTTTGGATTAAAGAACTCATAGTTTTCATCTACCAAAAATTCATCAAGGTCAGAATTGATTCCGTCAGTTTTATAAGTGATAAATCGACCTTGAATGTCTGCATAAAATTGCCATTGATCATTTAATTTAAAGTTCGCTTTCGCGAAAGCAGAAAACTCATTCTTACTTCCCGTTCCAAAATAGTAATTATCTCCTAGCTCAGAATCACCAGCAAATCGTGCCCATATCACTTCGCCAAAATGGTCTCCTCTATAAATGCTACCCAAAGCACCACCTACAAAGTCAACCATGTTGTCCTTGTAATTTGCCGTTGCACTTGCCACATAAAAGTCGTTATCTAACCAGCGACGACGTATAATGTCAGAAGTTTCAATCGTTTCTCCACCTATGGTAACTGGAGTGATCCCGTAAAAAGCGAGTGTGCTCTCACTGCCGAAGTTGTAATTCTGCTCATAAAAATCATCTACATATTCTTCAAAAAATCCACGACCATACGTGTAGTTGAAACTAGCGGTAGAGCTCCAGTTGTTATCATATTTCTGATTCCAGTGTAGTTGGTAGTGATCTTGTTTGTAATCATCCACTTGATTATTGTGGAAACCAGTGATATTTCCCTCATCATCTAGCTGTACACCCGCAATATTAAAAGTGCGATTTTCATCTATATTTGTGTTTGCACCTATGGTTGCTAGGCTTGTTTCTTCAAATCCGTACCAAGATTGGTATGTAACTTCAGACCCTGCAAAGTTGATAAGCTTGATAAGCGTATTATCATCCTTGTATGCTGCTTGCAAAAAGTAAGATTTAAGATCAGATGACGCACGGTCGATGTAACCGTCAGATTTGATCTGTGATAAACGACCAGATATCTCTATGTGATCGTTGAGCAAGCCTGTACTAAACTTAACATTATGACGGCGTGTCCCAAAAGACCCAAAAGAGTTAGAAATCTCACCATATGCTTCATTAGAAATTGCATCTGTAAGAATATTAAGACTTGCTCCAAAAGCTCCAGGTCCATTCGTAGAAGAACCTACTCCACGCTGTAGTTGTAAACTTTCTACGGACGATGTAAAATCTTGAAGATTTACAAAAAAGGTAGTAAGACTTTCTGAGTCATTATAGGGAATTCCATTTATAGTAACGTTAATCCCTTGGTTACCTGTACCACGTACTCGGAAACCAGTGTAACCTATGCCAGCACCAGCGTCTGAGGTAGTCACTACGCCTGGTAAAAAGTTAAGTTGCGTAGCAAGATCTTGTCCTAGATTACGCTTTTCAAGATCTTCTGCATTAAGATTTGAGTGCGTAATAGGTGAGTCGGCTTTTACTCGTACAGAACGAACTAAAACTTCATCAAGTGACTCTACTTTTGTAGTGTCTACCACTGTTTTCTCTTGTGCACTAGCTGTAATTCCTGCAAGCGCAATCATACTCAATAGGACCTTTTTCATCCGTATATGGTTTAGTTACGAATACAAAGGGCAAATATTCTAATAAGTTAGCATTTACATACCTGTGCGATAAGCACATATTGAAGAGGGTGCACCGTGGTGCTTCTCAAGAGAAATATGGTAACACTAGAAAAGCTAATTTGTATAGCGTTATCTAGAAAGACATGTTCCTCATTCCTAAACAGCATTACCTGTTCTAGGTTCAATGGGTATAATCTCAGCTTCGTAAAAAGCACCCCTTTGAGATTTTGCAAAGATATACTAGAGTTTTTAATTAAGATATTATAAAGAAAAAATAAATCCGCTTACTGTACTTTTAAACTGACTAGAATTCTCTAGTCCTAAGAAAACAATAAAACGATGCATATTTTGATTTACGGAGCCGGTGGCGTGGGGGGATTCTTTGGAGGGAAACTCGCGCTTGCTGGAAATAAAGTGACCATGATTGCCAGAGGAGAACACCTTAGGGCCATACAAGAAAACGGTATTGAGGTAAAAAGTATAACAGGAGATTTTAAAGCGACTCCGTATCTAGCAACAGATGATCTTAGTAAGATTGAAACACCAGATTTAGTCATCTTTGGAGTGAAGTCATATCAAATAGAGAGTGCTGTAAAAGATATATTGCAATATTGTGATGAAAACACATTATACCTGCCTTTACAAAACGGAGCAAGTAACGTAGAGGTCCTTAATTCGGTGGTTCCTAAGTCACAAGTACTGGCAGGACTTTGCCGTATGATTAGTTTTATTGAAGCGCCAGGAGTGATCTCTAATCCAGATATAGCGCCTGCAATACTTTTTGGAGAGCAGGATAATATCAAGACAGAACGTTTAGAAAAAATAGTGTCTGTATTTACAAATGCAGGAATTAATGCGGCTGTTCCAGATAATATTCAAGTAGCCATCTGGCAAAAGTTCCTTTTTATAACAACTATAAGCGCCATAGGCGGACTAACAAGAGTACCTATAGGCGTGATGAGAGAGCAGCCGTATATAAAAGAACTGATGCGCAAGACCGCGCAAGAAGTATTTGAGGTTGCAAAAGCAAAAGGGATTATACTCCCAGAGAAAACCATTGAAAACATCTTTGAAGCCATTAGCAAGCAAGCGCATGAGACTACAGCTTCAACACAACGCGATATCATGGCTGGAAAACCTAGCGAACTAGAAAACTTTAATGGTTATATCATGAAGGAAGGTAAACGACTTGGAGTGCCTACGCCAGTAAACGAGATGATTTATCAGTTGTTATTGCCTATGGAAAGGGATCATAGAAATTAAAGATATAAGATTAAGCAAAATACGCCTGAAGCAATAGCTACAGGCGTATTTTATTTAAAAAATAATAGTAGTATTCTAACCTATTCTACTATTAACCTTTTTGTGATAATCTGGTTTGATTGATGAATCAATTGAACCAAGTAAATACCAGTTTTAAGCTCACTAATATTGAAGCTCGTATCTAGTTGATTTTCTTGTATTCTTTTCGTTAGAATATGTTTGCCAAGGAGGTCGTAAATCTTAATTTTTTCTGGCTTATATGTACTATTCCAAGTGACTTTAAAATTTGATGACGCTGGATTTGGGAAAATTTTAATGTCATTATTAAAAAATTCATCTGTGCTTAATGCACAAACATTATTAGGGTCTGAAACATTAACCTGTACTGTACATACCGAGCTATTACCTGAAACATCTGTCACTGTAATTTGTACATCAACAATACTGGTAGTTGCATTTGCTAAAAGTGAAACGTTATCTATCATTGCTTTAGCAGGTCCTAAAAATTCTTCAGGAATAAAAGCGCTAAACTCAAGTGTAATTTGTTCACTGCGATAAGGTAGTAGTGTGTTAGTTAAATCAAGAGAAATGGTTTCATTCCTAAAAGACTCCCCATCTGCTGGGATGATATCTTCATAAACAACTTCGATTTCAGCACCAGAATCGTCGTAAATAATTACTTCTAGTTTTCTGTTTTCAAATCCGCTTAAATTAAAGTTTGCAACCCAATCAAAACTCAAAAGGGCTTCAAAGTCGCTTTCATTTTCACTTGTAGGAATAAGAATATCTTGGGACAATCTATAAAAACTATTGCCAAAGCCATCAAATGAAGTAAATGCAGCGGAGAAACCATCGGTGGGAAATATTTCGTCTACACAACAACATATATTTTGCGAATCTGGTTGAGCTTTCCAAGGTTGAGAGCACGATCCATCATCTGTTCCATTTTCAATTGTTGATTCCCAGAAGTTTAAGTCGTTTTCAAAACTGCCATTTTTAACTAGTTCCGCAAGTGCAATTGTAGAATAATTATCACAAGTGATTTCAGATGGCGAGATATCTATTTGGAGATTTGTATCGCAATTGTCTATGATATTTCCTGTAATAAGATCCTCTACATTTAGTATAATACTTCCAGAACTGTCTAAAACAACATCAATAGAAGATAAACAGTTTATTATAGGAGCAGTAGTGTCAATTACAGTAACTGTAGAGGTGCATTCACTCGTGTTCCCATCTACATCTGTTGCTATTACAGTTACTATGTTTTCACCAATATTAGAACAATCTAATTGATTAGGAGTTACCGTAAAAGTAAGCGCTTCACCATTACAATTATCTACAGGTAATGTTCCTAAAAACATCAAGTCTTTTATATCAGCATATGAACCTGTAGGATTTATTAGTAATTCAGTCTCTTGACTTTCAAGGTCAACAGTGTATATAATATCGCAGCCAAATGTTGAGCTCGCAATTACTTTTCCTTGTCCGACATACTCAATGCCTTGAGCACTACAGCTATTATCGTTTCCTGGCGTAAACCAAGAAAATAACTCTGTTACTGTACCAGTCGATGTATCAATTGCAAAAAGGTTTACAGGATTAGATCCTGTGGAGTATAGAAGTCTATTTTGATCAGTGTCAAAGGTCATTCCAGCAGCTCCGGAAGAGTTGACAGATGCAATAACTTCTGTATTACCAGAATCGATATTGTAGCTATTAATCTCACCACCATTAAATACCATATAGAGTGTTCCGTCTATACCAAAGGCCATATCTTGAACTTGATTTGATCCATTTACAGAAATTATTTCAGAAATAAACGTAGGTTCTCCTTCCTCTTCTTGTAAATCAATACTATAGAGTGCTCTATTTCCTGTTTCTGGCACTCTTCTTAATAGATATAATTCACTAGTTAACGGATTTTGATCAAAACCATAATTTCTGTCTGCTCCAGTACTATAAGAATAAGAAGAATCTAAAGTTAAGTCATCAGTAATCGTATCATAACTATATTTTGCAATGTTTTGATTACCAAAGAAAGGGTTTAAAGCGTAGAGTGTCCCTATTTCAGATTCGCCAGCAGCACCCAGTAAAAGCGCAGCATCTAGAACAACTATACCATTTTCTTCAAGATTTACAGTTATATCAGTACATTCTAAATCTGGAATTACACCAAGTATTTCTATAGTTTGTGTTGCTTGGTCTTGAAGTTCACAGGCATTAGTGTACGAGTAGGTGATTTCGTAAAATCCTTCTCCTATTGATGGGTTTAGTGTGAAATCTATACCATTATTATTATCCGTTACTCCTGAGCCAGAATATACTCCTCCAGAAGGAAATCCTCCACCCAAAATAATTTCACCTTGATCTAGACAAAATGTACTTTCTGTTGCAAATGTAACATCAACTGTTGTTGTGACAACTGCTGTACTAGTACAAGATGTAGTATTCCCTAGACTATCTGTTGCTGTAAGAGTAATTACATTTTCTCCTAAATTAGAACAGTCAAAAGTACTAGGAGTCACCACTAGAGTTAATGGTTCGTTGGTGCAACTGTCAAGAGGTTTTTGAGAGTATAACAACAGGTCTTTGATATTGGGGTATGATCCAGTAGGGTTGGCTAGAAGAGATGTCTCAAAAGAGGTGAGGTTTATCTCATAAAGAATGTCACAAGAAGATGTTGCTCCTGCCATTAAAGTGTTGTTTCCTATGTATTCCAACGCTTGTGCCGAACAAAACTCGTTGGGCCCTGGTGTAAAAAACACCCCTATATTATTGGAACCTCCAGTAGAGAGATTTACTTCATAAATATTCACAGGACCTGTACCTGTGGCATACAATAAACGATCATTATCAAAATCATATGTTATTCCTGTAGCTCCAAAAATATTTATAAACGCAAAAGGAGATGAAGCCCCTGTTTCTGTATTTATAATTTCAAGTTCCCCATTATTATAAATAGCGTATAAGCTACCGTTGTTGTCAAAGGTGATGTCTATTATTTGATTACTACCATTTGATGAGGTTAAACTAGAAATAAGTTGTGGATCTATAGAGGGGTTGTTAAGATCAATCCTATAAAGAGACCTTACACCTCCTGCAACTTCAGAGGCTACTAGGTATACTTCACTTGTTTCTGGGTGTTTGTCAAAACCGTAATTTCGGTCTAACCCTGTAGAGTAGTTAAAACCTGAATTAAGTTCAAGGTTACTACTAGTTTGATTAAATTGATATTCGGCTATATTCAATATACCAGAATTTGGATTTAACGCATATAAAGTACTTTCAAGATTCCCCGTAAAAGTGCTGGAGTCGAAAACATCTTCCCACGACACTGTTGCTGTCCCCTCGTCATTTAATGAAATGGTAATATCTTGACAGGACACATCAGGAATACTAGATATAATTTCTAGTGTAACAGCGGCTGTACCATTTAAGCCACAAGAATTTTCAGATTCATAAGATACTGTTACAGAACCCTCGCCTGTCATAGATGGGTCAATTGTAAATGTTTGCCCATTTCCATCATCTGTAACACCTGTTCCAGAATATACTCCACCAGTAGGAAGCCCTCCTCCTAAAGTAACGCTAATTTGATCAGCACATAATACCTCTTCTTGTTCAAATGTTACAGAAACGTCAGAAATTATAGTAACCGTAGCTGTACAGCTTGATGTATTGCCTTCACTATCTGTTGCGGTTGCTGTTACTGTATTTTCTCCTAAGTCAGAGCAGGTAAAAGTGTCGATATCTATAGCTACAGTTGTCGCATTTCCACAATTATCAGGAAAATCTCCTGTATTAGGAATGAATGCTATAAAATCATTTGTTAGGGTAAACTGCGTATTATTACGCTCATCAAGAACGTAACCTTCGGTACCATCAGCATTTTCAATCCCCTGGCTCATTATCCCAGATTGTGTGATTTCAGTGGTATGAATTTCTATCACTGAGCTATCCTCAAACAACTTTAATTGTGTTGTTACCTCTGGAGTAGAATCACAACATAACGATATGTCAATAAAGTCTAATATAAATATTCTGTTAGGTGCTGCACCTGTTGTTGTGTATCTAACGATTCCATTTCCACCTGGAGGAAAAAGATCTGACCACGCAAAAGCGATATAGTTGTTAATTGCACTCTGAGATGGAATAAATTCTCCAGAGCAACATCCTGAATTACCCGTGTTTTCAAAAGTTAAAAATCCATTAGATGAAATACGAGCTGTTGAATATGTGTCTCCAAAAAAATTAAAATCAAATCCAAGAGATACTGGGTCTGAAGTCTGATCATCAGATAAGTTTAATGCAGTGCCTCCGGAAATGTCTTCAGGAGAAAACACACCAGATTGACTTATAGTATACCCATTCCCAGGTGAAAAATTGGTTACTACGTCTTCCGGAATGATTTGTGCATTTCCTTCGGCATCAAGTGTTACTGTGATGTCTTGACATATAATAATAGGGTCGTCAGATTTAACACTAAGGATTGCAGTTGCTGTATCACCTCCATCGTCGCAAGGGGAGTCTGCTACATATGATATAAGGTGATCATTTATACCAGCTATAGTAGGGTCAAATGTAAAGGTTTGCCCATTCCCATTGTCTGTTACACCAGTACCAGAGTATACACCGCCTGTAGGTAAACCTCCTCCTAATACAATAACATTTGCAGAAAGACATATAGGTTCTTCATTTAGCTGAAAAGAAGTTGCTGGAGAATCAAAAGCTTCTGTACCATCAAAAAGATTAAAAGAAGAGCCTTGGTCTGCACTTAGCCCTAAACCTCGCTTTGCAAAGGCATCCCAAATACGACATTGATTAGCTCCTCCATATAGTGTAAGGTCTGCGGCGAGTATAGCGTCTCGACCATCTACAAAACCAGGGTTGCACGGTTGTAATTTAAGTCCTTCTGTAACGAGAGCTATTGCAATATTATTTCCGCCAGTACCATTGTAAATGTCTGGATCAAAACCGTACTCTTCTATAAGATTCCAAGTCATTTCCCATAACATTGCTGCCCACACAGAACCTACGCCGTGAGGGACAGAAGTGTTTTGAATACTATTATAGGTGCGCGGGTCTTGAGAGAAATCTGTAGTATATGGAAAATCACGGATACCTCCATCGTCAGGACCTTGCTGGAATAACCAATTACCCACTGGTCTTAAGTCTGTTCCTACATCTTCTGGCTTAATAGTCATAACGGTGCCATACCAGTCGCTCCATCCTTCCCCCATTTGTTCATCATTAAATAGACAGTCAGAGTTTGCAGCCCCACCGGTAAGACGAGTTGAGATGCCGTGACCGTATTCGTGTATGATTACTTGGTTGTCTAAATCTCCATCCCTAGAGCCACAAGTATACATTTGCATTCTACCTGAAACTCCATCTGGAGAAAAGCTAAAGTTTGCATTGCACTCTCCAGAATTGTCTTGAGCTTCAGCATTTACGTGATCATTACCTACACCGCCATTGTCATAATTGTTCTCTTGATAGTTTCCACTAGCCTCATCAAAACCATATTGGTATAAGACATCATGCACAATATTGTTCCAATAAAAAAGATTTGTAATAGCAGCGCTTTCAGATTGATTTCCATTACTAAAAACTGTGTTTATAGGATAATCAAAGAAAAGGTCTAAACCTCCATCTGGTTGAAATCCTGTATTGTCACCATCTTCATATGCATTTACATTATTCCCTCTAGTAACAGTGTATTCAGCACCTGTTATCCCATTTGTGTCGTGCCATCCAAATGGTGAGGCCATAGTGTTAAAAACCCCAGATACTTGGGAGCGATCCCCTTCAAAAGGTGAGCCCAGCGGTAATGGGTATACAGTATATGTTCCATCCATAAAAGCAGCATCTACGGGAGGAGAAGCTTTAAGTGTTGTTTTTTTTGCTGTCGTGAAAGCGGTTGTATGAGTACTCTCACTATGATCGTGATTTACAGTACAGGTTAAAGTCCTATTCTTTTTTGAAAGAATGTTACCATTTGTGGCATCAACAAAAAAGTTGTACCAATTTTTGCTTTGGGTCTCATTTATAAAAAGTTCCCAAGTAGCAATTAGTGCTCCTTGATTTGTAACAGTATATACTTTTTTTACTGGAATAGGGTCACGAGATGTGTACGGACTCTTAAATGTCCTAGTGTTTGTTTTTGCATCATAAGATATTTGATTTAGTCCACCAGATGCGTAGCCCATTTTAGTCACCACAGATTGTATTGCGGCAGTTTCATTGAGTATGTGAGAAGTGGACTTTACCCTTGTTTCTATATCCCTATAGAAGTTAATGTGACTCTGTACTGCCTTACCGTTTTTAATGTGGACACTGCTTTCTGTTCCAATAACCTCAATGTCATTATAGGATTGCCTAAAATAAATGTGTTGTATACCGCTTGTAGAACTAGTGTGCTGACTTGTGATTTGATAAGCAGCGATGTCAGAGGGTTTGAGCTGTTGTTTTGCAATGTGAGAAACAAGAATCTTGTCAATGTCTCTTGAAGTGGATTGCGCATTTACGGCAAAAGGTAATAGACATAAAACCACAATAATTGTGTGTAATTTTTTGATCATGAAAAGGTTGATTGATTGATGTAAATAACTTAAAGGGTTAAATCTAAGAAATTTCTTACACTTACATGTTCTGTTTTATTTATTTTCTTGTTCTTAACTATCACCTTTTTAAATGATTATACTTTATCTATTAGTAATATTCTATTTTAAAAGTTAGTAGCTATTGATTCTTTTGGTAAAGTGTTTCCCCATAATTAATTGTAAATTTGCCCCCTTAAATGAGGATGAGCACGCTTTCGCGAAAGCGTATAAATAATACATATACCATGAAATACCACTTTAACGAGATAGAAGCCAGATGGCAACAATACTGGGCAGATAAAGGCACTTTTCACGCGTCAAATAACAGTGATAAACCTAAATATTATGTGCTTGATATGTTTCCTTATCCTTCTGGAGCAGGGCTTCACGTGGGTCACCCGCTTGGGTATATTGCAAGTGATGTGTACTCGCGTTACAAGCGTTTAAAGGGGTTTAATGTGTTGCATCCACAGGGATATGATTCTTTTGGATTGCCTGCAGAGCAATATGCAATCCAGACCGGGCAGCATCCTGCAGTGACTACAAAGGTGAATATTGAGGGTGGTGTAGATAATCAAGGAAATGTGATTGCTGGTTATAGAAAACAGCTGGATAAAATTGGCTTTTCTTTTGATTGGAGTCGTGAGGTGCGTACCTCAAATCCTGAGTACTATAAATGGACGCAGTGGATTTTTACAGAGCTTTTTAATTCTTGGTATAATAAGGATACAGATAAAGCCGAAGCGATAGAAACGCTGGTTTCCGCTTTCGCGAAAACTGGAAATGCCGAGGTAAACGCTGCCTGTGATGATAATATCACACCATTTACTGCAGAGCAGTGGAATGCATTTACAGAAAAAGAACAACAAGACATCTTATTACAATACCGTCTTACCTATCTCGCCGAAACGGAAGTAAACTGGTGTCCAGCACTTGGAACCGTACTTGCAAACGATGAGATTGTAAACGGAGTTTCTGAGCGTGGCGGTCACACAGTAATACGCAAGAAAATGACGCAGTGGTCAATGCGTATCTCTGCCTATGCAGAACGATTAATACAGGGGCTTGAAGGAATAGACTGGAGCGAATCAATAAAAGAAACACAGCGCAACTGGATAGGTAAATCTGTTGGAGCGATGGTTACGTTCCCTCTTAAAGATCATGCCGAAAGTGTAGCGGTGTTTACGACACGCCCTGATACGATATTTGGTGTGTCTTTCATGACACTAGCTCCAGAACATGAGTTAGTAGCTCAGATTACAACTCCAGAACAAAAAGAAGCAGTAGAAGTATACATTGAAAAAACTGCAAAGCGTTCTGAACGTGAGCGTATGGCAGATGTAAAAACGATCTCTGGTGTATTTACTGGAGCTTATGCAGAGCATCCTTTTACAAAGGAGCCTATTCCAGTATGGATAGGTGATTATGTGCTTGCTGGTTATGGTACAGGAGCCGTGATGGCAGTTCCTTGTGGTGATCAACGTGATTATGACTTTGCAAAGAAATTTGATATTGCAATTCCTAACGTTTTTGAAGGCGTAGATATTTCAGAAGAAGCTTTTTCAGACAAGGCAACTACGGTTATCACAAACTCAGATTTCTTAAACGGATTAAAATATAAGAAAGCCGTAAAACTTGCGATTTACGAGTTAGAAAAAATAGGCGCAGGAGCAGGTAAAACAAACTATAGATTGCGCGATGCAGTGTTTAGCCGCCAGCGATACTGGGGAGAACCTTTCCCAGTGTATTATGAGAACGGAATCCCAAAGATGATTGACGTCGCTCATTTACCTATTAAACTTCCAGAAGTTGAAAAATACCTGCCTACAGAAGAAGGTGAGCCACCATTAGGTCGTGCAGATGTATGGGCATGGGATACAAATACAAATACCGTTGTCTCTAATGATCTTGTCACTTCGAGTGCAGACGAGAACTCTCAAAACGGAATTTACCCGCTAGAACTCAATACCATGCCAGGATGGGCAGGAAGTAGCTGGTATTTCTTTAGATATATGGAGAAAGCACAGCGCGATGAGGTGTTTGCTTCAAAGGAAGCAATGGATTACTGGGGTAATGTAGATTTATATATAGGAGGATCTGAGCACGGAACTGGGCACTTATTGTATTCACGTTTCTGGGTGAAGTTCTTAAAAGATAGAGGTCACGTAGGTGTAGATGAACCTTTCCAAAAGATGATCAACCAAGGGATGATTTTGGGGACTAGTGCTTTTGTGTATAGATGGGAGTATGGATTTACTCCAAAGGGTGCTGAAAAGCGTAAACCAATTTTTGTTTCTAAAAGTTTAATTGAAAAATCTATTAAAGAAGGAACATTTCTTAACGATGGAGAAGAATTTAGGGCAATTCTTGATAACCTCATAAGTAGTCATGAAGGTCTAAGTTCCTCACCCACATCTTGGTCAGTATTTACGCCAATCCACGTAGACGTTTCCTTAGTTAACGCATCTGATGAACTTGATGTGGAGGCTTTCAAGAACTGGCGTGAAGAATTTAAAAACGCTGAGTTTATCTTAGAAGATGGCGTTTACAAAGTAGGCCGCGAGGTTGAAAAAATGTCTAAGTCTAAGTACAATGTCGTAAACCCAGATCAAATTTGTGAGCAGTACGGAGCAGACACCTTACGTATGTACGAGATGTTTCTAGGGCCACTTGAGCAAGCAAAACCTTGGAATACGGCAGGAATTACAGGAGTACATAATTTCTTAAAGAAATTCTGGAAGCTCTACCACAATGGAGCAGACGAAGCTTTTAATGTAACAGATGAGGCGCCAAGTAAAGACAGCCTCAAAACATTACATAAAACAATTAAAAAGGTAGAAGAAGATATAGAGAACTTTAGTTTTAATACTTCAGTATCTACATTTATGATTGCTGTAAATGAGTTAGGAGCACAAAAGTGTACTTCTCGTGAAGTGCTGGAGTCTCTGGTAATACTCATCGCTCCTTATGCTCCGCATATCGCAGAGGAAATTTGGAGCAAGCTTGGTCACTCAGAAAGTATCTCTGAAGCTCCTTTCCCAATATTTGATGCAAGTCATCTTGTAGAAAGTGCAAAGAACTATCCTATCTCCTTTAATGGGAAGATGAAGTTTACACTAGAATTACCACTTGATCTATCTAAAGATGAGATAGAAAAAGTAGTTATGGCAAACGAGAAAACACAAATGTATCTAGATGGTCGTACGCCTAAAAAGGTGATTATTGTGCCTGGTAAGATTGTAAATATAGTAGGGTAACACCTAGCTGTAGTATAAAGCTTGCTTGTGTCCAAATAGCTCACGAGCAGGCTTTTGTTTTGTAATTACATTAATAATACGTTGTTGCTATGGCAGGAATTGATAACATAGAAATTATAGGTCTGGTTGCAGCCACGCTTACTACGGCGGCTTTCTTGCCTCAGGTGTATCAAACTTGGAAAACTAAGGATGTCTCGGGCTTAAGTCTTCCTATGTTTACTATGTTTTTTGTAGGGATTGTATTCTGGCTCGTTTATGGGGTTCTTAAAGAAAGTCTCGCCATTATCTTAGCAAATGCTGTCACAGTGATTTCTTCTTTCTTGTTGCTCTATTTTAAAATCAAATATGATAAAAAATAGCATTTTCAGATTACTAGAAATTCATAGCTATTTTTAATAATATCATTATGAGAGCCTTTGATTTTTAGCATTTTATAATCTGCATTTTTTTAAGTTACTGTTACCTTGATGCCAAAATTTAAGCAATGGTAATAGGTGTTCCTACAGAGATTAAAAACAATGAAAACAGGGTGGGCATCACACCCGGCGGAGTCTATGAACTCGTAAAGAGAGGTCATAGCGTACATCTTCAAAAAGGAGCGGGGTTCAATAGTGGTTTTACAGATCAACATTATATAGATGCGGGTGCAACAATCCTTGATACGATTGAGGAAATCTATGCAAGCGCAGAGATGATTGTAAAGGTTAAGGAGCCCATAGAACCAGAATATAAGCTCATTAAGAAAGATCAAATCGTATTCACCTATTTTCACTTTGCCTCTAGTGAGCCGCTCACCAGAGCGATGATTGCGAGTAAATCTATTTGTATAGCCTATGAAACGGTTGAAGAGGAAGACCGTTCGCTCCCGTTGCTTACGCCTATGAGCGAAGTGGCAGGTCGTATGTCTATACAGCAAGGAGCGCGATATCTAGAGAAGCCTGTAAAAGGGCGAGGTGTACTTCTAGGTGGAGTTCCTGGAGTGAGTCCTGGTAAGGTGTTAGTCTTAGGAGCAGGAGTAGTGGGAATTCAAGCGGCAAAAATGGCTGCGGGATTAGGTGCCCATGTAACCATCCTAGATATTAGCATGAAGCGACTACGTCATGTAAATGACATCATGCCGCCACACGTGGTGACAGAATTTTCAAATGAATTTAATATCCGGAAGCATATAAAAACGCACGACCTAATTATAGGTGGTGTTCTTATTCCTGGTGCAAAAGCCCCAAAGCTTATTACTCGAGACATGCTCAAGGAGATGCGTCCAGGTACCGTAATTGTAGATGTTGCAGTAGATCAAGGTGGTTGCGTGGAAACCTCAAAACCTACTACGCACGAGGATCCAGTCTTTATTATAGATGATGTAGTGCATTACTGCGTGGCAAATATGCCTGGTGCAGTGCCTTATACTTCCACGGTAGCACTTACTAATGTCACCCTGCCTTATGTATTAAAAATTGCAGACCAAGGTTGGAAATCTGCATGTCTTAAAGATGCTACTCTTAAAAAAGGAGTTAATATAGTAGGAGGTGATGTCGTGTATCAAGAGATTTCGGAGGTTTTTGATGTGCCATATGTTCCGCTAGCAATATAGGTTGTGGGTTACGCTTTCGCGAAAGCGAACTTTTAAAAACAACATATGTATTCCATAATCTTATGTAGTTGTCATTACAACGAGTATTTAAGGCTCTTGATAGTAAAAAGATGAATTGTAATCTTGGCTTAATTTGTGCATAATACTTTTGTAACTTTAGAAACCTAAAACAACTTTAAAATAAACGACTATGTTAGGAGGATATATGGGCTACTATATTATTGTAGGAGCTATCGGGCTTGTGAGTATGCTAGTAAGCAACAAGCTCAAAAGTAAATTTAAACATTATTCAGAAGTGCAATTGCGCAACGGGATGTCTGGAGCAGAGATTGCCGAAAAAATGCTAGCCGATAATGGAATTACAGATGTAAAAGTAATTTCTGTAGCTGGACAGCTTACAGATCATTACAATCCTAGAGATAAGACAGTAAATCTTAGTGACGTGGTTTATGGGCAGCGCAATGCTTCGGCAGCGGCGGTTGCTGCACACGAGGTAGGTCATGCTGTACAACACGCTACAGCTTACAGTTGGTTGCAAATGCGATCTAAGCTTGTACCTATTGTAAACATTGCGTCAAAAATGAGTATGTGGGTTATAATGGGTGGTGTTGCATTAATGGCTTCTACCGCAATAGGTGGTACTGTGGCAATTATAGGTCTTGCATTATACGCAATGGGGACTATATTTAGTCTCATCACATTACCAGTAGAGTATGATGCTAGTAACCGTGCATTAGCATGGCTTAAGGCAGAAAATATGGTAACACCACAAGAGTACGATGGAGCAGAAGATGCATTAAAGTGGGCTGCAAGAACGTACCTCGTTGCTGCTATAGGGTCGCTAGCTACCTTATTGTACTTTGCGTTACAAGTTTTTGGCAGCAGACGATAGGGAGTGTTATACTGTCAAATAACTCATGATAAACTGTCACAATGACGCTATAATCAAAGCTGATATAAGCGTTGTAAGGTTTGGATTAATTATTGACTAAGTTTGCATAGTAGAATTAAATAGAATTACAATTAAAATATATAGTTATGGCATTAGAAATCACAGATGCGACATTTGAAGAGCAAGTATTAAACAGCGATAAGCCTGTATTAGTAGACTTTTGGGCTGCTTGGTGTGGACCTTGCCGTATGGTAGGACCAGTAATCGAGGAGATCGCAGGAGAATACGAAGGTAAAGCTATCGTAGGTAAAGTAGACGTAGATGCAAACCAAGAATTTGCAGCAAAATACGGAGTACGTAATATACCTACAGTTCTTATGTTTAAGAACGGTGAGGTAGTAGGACGTCAAGTAGGCGTTGCTCCTAAGGCAACTTACACAGAAGCTATCGACGGACTTTTATAAGCCCAAGCTTTTTATAAGATTATCAGAAAGGTTTGGCACTGTGCCAAGCCTTTTTGTATTTTTAGAGCGCTGTTACTAGAGTACGCTTTCGCGAAAGCAAAACAATACAACACGTAGCAGTTTTGATTACTAAAAGAAAATAATGATGAGGTTTCTGTCTAGGCAGGAACGATAAATAGCCGTAATCGCGGCATATGTTTATGGAAAAGAAAATGAAAGTACAAGACGCAATTGACAGTCAGTTGCTTGATGATAGAAAGATATTCCTCTGGGGAATGGTAGATGATAAAAGTGCAAAGCACGTGATAGATCGTCTTCTATACCTAGATGCACAAGGTCATGGTGAGATCCAACTGTTTATTAATAGCCCAGGAGGTTATGTGACATCTGGTTTTGCAATGTATGACACTATTAAAATGATTAAAAGTCCAGTTTCTACTATCTGTACAGGTCTAGCGGCAAGTATGGGGTCACTGCTTTTATCTGTAGGAGAGAAAGGGCGTCGTTTTATACAGCCACACGCACGTGTAATGATACACCAGCCATCTGGTGGAGCACGTGGTCAAGCTTCTGACATTGAAATTACGGCACAAGAAATTGTAAAAACAAAAGAATTGAGCGCACAAATCCTTGCTGATAACTGTGGTCAAACTTTTGAAAAAATAATGAAAGACTTCCAGCGTGATCACTGGATGGGCGCAGAGGAGTCTGTAGCTTACGGGATTGCAGATGGGGTTTATGAAGGATAATTTCCTTTATAATTTTATGAGTAACACAAAGTGCGGAATTTATTCCGCACTTTGTGTTTAATGTATCAAAACATATATCTTACCTCCTTAAATTGTACCCATAATGGATATCAAATCAGAACTTAACAAAACCTCAGGCTTCGGTAACTTAGAGTTGCTGGCACGTCAAGTGGTAGAAGGTTTTATTTCTGGGATGCATAAAAGTCCGTTTCATGGATTTTCGGCAGAGTTTGCAGAGCATAAAATCTATAATCCTGGAGAGAGTACAAAGCATATAGACTGGAAACTCTACGCAAAAACAGATAGACTGTATACAAAGCGATATGAGGAAGAAACTAACCTACGCTGCCATCTTATATTAGATAACAGTAGTTCTATGCATTATCCGGCTGTAAAGGAGCACAGCGTTTCAGATCTTAATAAGATAAGCTTCTCTGCACTTGCGAGTGCCGCTATTATGAATCTCATGAAAAAGCAGCGTGATGCTGTAGGAATGAGTATTTATAGTGACGACTATGAATTCTACACGGGAGAGAAGGGAAGTGATAGACACCACCACATGTTATTAGATCAATTAAATGGTGTGCTAGATCCCGCTCTTGCAAAAGCAGAAAAGAAAACAGCGACCTACAAGCACCTCCATCTCATTGCAGAAAAGCTAAAGCGTAGATCTCTGGTGTTTTTATTTTCTGACATGTTACAAGATGATGTAGAGCAAGAACAATTATTTGAAGCGTTGCAGCATCTTAAATACAATAAACACGAGGTGATTCTTTTTCATACGTATAGTCAAGAGAAGGAATATGACTTTAAATTTGATAATAGCCCGCGTAAATTTGTAGATGTAGAGAGTGGATCATCAATTAATTTATATGCAGATAATATTAGAGATATTTATACAAGCGCGGTAGAAACGTACTTTAAAAACTTGCAACTACGTTGTGCTCAGTATCGTATCAAGTATATTCCAGCAGTAATTGAAAAAGGTTTTGCACCTATACTCACCACGTTTTTAGTGGAGCGTCAAAAATTTATTTAAAAATTTTAATTTTTTGTTTGTGTAATCAAAAAACGAGTGTATATTTGCACCCGCAACGAAGCAAAAGCAATGTTGCTTCTCTAATTAAAAAGTTAGAGATTGAAAAACTGAAAAGTTTAAGACATACTCAAAGTCTCAAAAAGTGGAGTAACGGTCTGGTAGTTCAGCTGGTTAGAATATCTGCCTGTCACGCAGGGGGTCGCGGGTTCGAGTCCCGTCCAGACCGCAACAAAAAGCTCACAGTCTGTGGGCTTTTTTTGGTTTATAGAAGTAATTGATTACTTTTAACGATGTTGTGTTGGCCACATCACATGTGGTAGGATTTGTAGTTGAATCCGATGAAGAGCTTTTCCTGTAGGAAAGGCTTTTTTTGTTTTAGAGCAATCTTAGGTGCTTGGAATAGAAATAAACTCCCATTATAGTTTTCCCGATTTTCACGGCAACTCTTGATATGATCTTTAAGTCTTTAGATGAGTAGTGTGCTAGCAAATACAAGCGCTCTTGATCATCATTTTTATATTTCTAGTAATGATGCTTTCGGCAGGGCTGATGATGCCGTAAAACGCTTTAATTGGCTCAAGAGGTTGCAAGCGCTAGGTCTTATGGTGGTGGTTATGCAAGAATTTATATAGTGAGCATTCATTAATGCTTGTCACTTAGCACATTTAAAATAAGACACAAAAAAAAGCCATACGGACTGTATGGCTTTTACTTACTAGCTCCTCAACTAAGACTCGAACTTAGGACCCTCTGATTAACAGTCAGATGCTCTAACCAACTGAGCTATTGAGGAGTGTTACTTTTTGTAAGCGGATGCAAATATAAAACTTTTTTACACTCGTCCAAAAAAATCAAGCATTTTTTTGACTTTTTTTTGACTTTTTTTTCATCATGCTTACCTAGGAGTAATGCGTTTCTTGAGCTTAAATAATCATCGCGATTCTTATGTGTTCAGAATCAGGTATTTTCAAAAAGAAGAGTAATTAAAAAGAGAAAACCCCAAGAAAAATATTTCTTAGGGTTTTTTCAGCTTTTTTTTGAAATTGTACTCAAAAGTAGTTTTCACTAATCCAAAAAAGTGGGGGAACATTGTTTTTAGTAGGATTAATTCTTTGTTATATAACCGCCCAATTATAAAAACTCCTACCCTTCATTTGAAAAAAATGAAAAATAATGGAGGAATTCAATTATTGAGCAATTGTTATCTTTGAGATAATCGCCACTTAAATGGAAAACTCATGAAGAACCGTTTCACATTATTTCTAATTGTAATTAGTTTAATGATTGCTTGCGCCAAAACTGGAGCACTCCATGCGCAATCTTCTACACAACAATTATCAAAAGAGGAGCTACAAATTGTAAACCTCGTAGAAACACATACAGAGGAAAGTATTGAGTTTCTCAAAAATGTTGTAAACATTAATAGTGGCACACTTAATACAAAAGGGGTGAAAGAAGTGGGCGATGTATTCTCTTCGTCTTTTACAGATTTAGGTTTTACTACAAATTGGATTGATATGCCCTCCGAGATGAATAGAGCAGGACATCTATTTGCTAGTACAGAAGGAAAAAGAGGGAAGCGATTGCTTCTTATAGGGCATCTAGATACCGTTTTTGAGGACGATAGCGAGTTTCAGCAATTTGAAATGGTGAATGATTCTATTGCAAAAGGTCCGGGCGCAAATGA
The DNA here is from genome assembly GCF_045063975.1 of Dokdonia sp. Asnod3-C12. Taxonomy (NCBI): domain Bacteria; kingdom Pseudomonadati; phylum Bacteroidota; class Flavobacteriia; order Flavobacteriales; family Flavobacteriaceae; genus Dokdonia; species Dokdonia sp. Asnod3-C12. Next base: position 1,332,754 of record NZ_JBEFNY010000003.1, on the reverse strand, counting down.
TATGAAAGGTGGTAATGTTGTTGTGTTATATGCACTTAAGGCTCTTAGAGAAGCAGGATTGTTAGATGATGCGCAAATCACCGTAGCCTTTACAGGAGATGAAGAAAGTACTGGAAAACCACTCACAATAAGCAGAAAAGATTTGATAGAAGCAGCAAAGAATTCAGATATAGCCTTAGGTTTCGAAACGTCAACAGGTTTTGATAATGCTACGGTAGCAAGACGAGGATCTTCTAACTGGAAAGTTACAGTTACGGGAAAGAGAGCACACTCCAGCGGAATTTTTCGCGAAAGCGTAGGAGCAGGAGCAAATTTTGAACTTGCACGTATTCTCAACGGTTTCTATAATGAAGTAAGAGGCCCAGAATTACTGTCTTTTAATCCAGGGATGATGCTGGGCGGTACAACAATGGAGCTTAACCCAGAAGAAAGCAAAGGAAGTATTTTTGGAAAAGGGAATGTAGTTGCACAAACAGCATATGTTCAAGGAGGTCTTCGCTTTATCTCTGAAAAGCAGAAAGAGGAAGCACGCATAAAAATGCGTGAGATTGTAGCAAATAATTTACCGCACACAAGTGCCGTTGTCGAGTTTGAAGATAGTTATCCAGCAATGCAGCCTACTCCTCAAAATTATGAGGTACTAGAAATTTTAAGCCAAGTGAGTCAAGATATGGGAGGTCCTGCTGTAGCAGCTTATGATCCAGGAAAGCGCGGTGCAGCAGATACTTCGTTTGTAGCAGCGTATGTGGCTTGCCTAGATGGTCTGGGAACTATGGGGACGGGAGCTCATACTCCTAGTGAGACTGTAAATGTTAAAACTATAGAAATGCTCACAAAGCGTACGGCAATTCTGATTTACAGATTGATCAATATGGAAAGATAATGAGTTACGCTTTCGCGAAAGCGTACTAATCCCACCACAACTTAAAAAGCCACATTACTCTATTTTCAAGAGTAATGTGGCTTTCTTATAATTTGTTGCAGTATTAAGAAGCGAGTAAATGCTCATAAAACTTTTTGAGCTTAGCTACTTTAGGATCTATGACAACACGGCAATACCCTTGCTGTCTATTTTCATTATAGTAGTCTTGATGCTCCTGCGTAGCATCGTAAAAGGTAGGTAGCCCTGAAACCTCAGTAACTATTGGATCCTCATAATACTCTTGTACTACTTTAATCACTTGTTCTGCTTGCGCTTTCTGCTCATCGTTATGATAAAAAATCACAGATCGATATTGCGTCCCACGATCTGCCCCTTGTTGATTAAGGGTTGTAGGGTCGTGTGTGGTAAGAAATACAGTAAGTATCTCTGCATAGGTAATTACTGCAGGGTCAAAATCAAATTGTATCACCTCTGCATGTCCGGTAAGTCCGGAGCAAATCTCTCTATAGGTAGGGTGTCCAGGGACTTGCCCTCCAGCATATCCAGAAACCACATTAGAAACACCTTTTAAGCGTTGTATAACAGCTTCTACACACCAGAAACATCCTCCACCTATCGTGGCTTGTTGTAAATTATTTTTCATTTTCTTCTTCTTCCTCTTTTGGAGTGTCTAGTCGGTTCCAGATTTTATCGGCCTTTAATTCAAAGGTTCCGGCAAAATCCCAATTACATTCTTCTGGCGAAATTAAAGACAAAAATGGCTCTCCATTTTTAGAACGATATAGATGGTAAATAGCACCTACAATCGGTTCGAAAGAGAACTTTGCAGCATAGATGAGATTGTTATATTCAAATTTTTTCATCATCACCTCATACTGCGCCTTTAACTCCTCATATTCAGTCTTAAATTGATGGTTAACCTTACTGATATTTGAGTTTTTCCATGTAGTAACATCGTCAGTCACGATAGCTGGCGCTCCTAAGTTTGTTGCATAAGGAGTAAGTGCAGCATCATACTTACCCTTCTCTTCATTATAAACGACCTGGTCTGGTTTTTTCTTTGTCATAGTGGTGATCTCTTACTTAAAAGTAAATAGTATAATATTACCTTCTTTTTGAAATTTTATTATGTGTAATCTGTTTTTGACGACTGCATTTAAAACGTGCATCATCCATGCCATAAGCACGTTTTGCTTCATGCTTTGTCTTACGTCCTTGCACTCGTTTACGCCACATACGGAAACTACTTTCCTTCATCTCACGACGCATTACTTCGATTACAAGTTGTTCCTTGATCCCAAACTGCATTTCTATTGCGTCAAAGGTAGTTCTATCTTCCCAAGCCATTTCTATGATACGGTCTAGTTCGCGTTCTGTAAATTCTGGTATTTCTTGCTTTTTCATAGTCTTTTAATCAAAATTATTTCTGTTTGCGAGCGTGTGTCGTCTTAAGATACGATACGCATCTCGCTTTACAATATTATCTTCCTTAAGCTTCCACAATACGTCTCCCGCATGTTTTGCCGTTTTTTTTATGTCAATTATAGGCGCAGGATAATTTTCACCTATTACTGTATTGCAAAATTGTTGTTCAAGAGCACTCATCGTCCACGGTTCATGGATGTATGCAACAGGTACGTTTACCAATTCTGGAATCCATTTTTTTATAAACTCACCATTTTCGTCATGCTCGTAACTATTTTTAACCGGATTGTATATGCGCAGCATATTGATTCCCGTCTCACCCGCTTGCATTTGTATTTGAGGGTAGTGAATACCTGGTTCAAAATCAAGAAACTGCTGAGCTAGGTGATACGTGGCATCTTGCCAAGGTTGCCATAAGTTATGTGTAAAAAAAGATAGCGTCATAGCACGCATTCTAAAGTTGAGATAGCCGGTCTCACACAGACATCGCATACATGCGTCTACTAGAGGATATCCTGTTTTGCCTTCTTTCCAAGCTTTTTGATACTTAACATTCACATTTTTTGAGAGCTTGTGATATCCTTTGTTTACACTCACAAATTCCATCGAGTCCTCCATTTCAAACTTCTGAATGAAATGTGCTTGCCATCGCAATCGTGAAGTAAACCCATCGATGGCACGTTTATTTTTAGAGCTTTCGCGAAAATGTTTTGCTTCTTGATATACTTGGCGTATGCTCACATTTCCCCAAGCGATGTAAGGTGACAATCTAGAGCAGCTCTTTCTAGCTAGGCTAGGTTTTGAAATATGTTTTGCATAATTTAGGTATCGATTATCGTGCAAAAATGACGCTAGGTATCGCATCGCCATCGTTGTCCCTCCCTTTTGAAAAGGACTAGATGCAGGTGTTTGTAAAGAGACTTTTTTAAAATTATCTTCTAGAGTATTAATCTCTCCTATTGATAGTAATTGATCTTTTCTTGGCTGAAAAGGAATCTGTGGTTGTTTCATAAACCACTCCCAGTCTTCGCTCCATCCTACACGATTTCTAAGTTTGCGTTGCACTCCATTATTTGCAAATTCTACCCAGCCAAATTTATTTTCTGGTGACGCTATTTTTAGATTATTTGCATATGCTTCTAGTGCAAGATCTCTTTCATAGGTAACACGTAGTCCAGTTTCTTGATGTGAGAAAACGGTGTGAATTTTATAGTGTTTAATTAGTTCCTTGAAAGCAGGGACCACTTCATCATGTATAATTAAGAGCTTAGAGTTGAAACGTTGCAAACTATGCTGGAGATCAAGTAACGACTCTTTAACAAAGTTAAAGTGACGGTCACTGTAATGAGAATCTGCTTCTAATAAAGGTTCTAAAATATAAAGTAAAAGCAGCGGTTTACCCTCTTGCAAAGCATTGTACAAGGGCAAGTGGTCGTGCAAGCGCAGGTCCCTTTTAAACCATACTATGTTTACCTCTTTTTTAATAATTTGCTGGGTTTTTAATGATGTCTTCTGCGCGCTCTTGATGTGCTTGTAATGTTTTCTTATCCATTTTATTCAAGAGGCTTAGCATCATACTCATGCGGTTATTTCCTTTAAAATATTCTTGTTTTTCATTCAAGAAATTCCAATACAAGGAGTTAAATGGACATGCATCTTCGCCTGTTTTTTTACTTACTTTATAATAACATCCTTTACAGTAATTAGACATCTTGTTGATGTAACTTCCGCTAGACACATAGGGTTTTGTCGCAATCTTACCACCATCTGCCCATTGAGACATCCCGCGAGTGTTTGTGATTTCAACCCATTCTATGGCATCAATGTAAATTCCTAAATACCACTCATCTACTTGTGCAGGATCACACATGGTGAGAAGCGCGTAGTTGCCAGTAATCATTAATCGCTGTATGTGGTGTGCATAAGCGTTATCGAGACTATTATTGATACTGCATTTAAGGCAGTTCATCTTTGTCTTTCCAGTCCAGTAAAAATCTGGCAGCGCATTATGATTCTCAAGATGATTAGTCGTTGCAAATGCTGGCATCTCTTTCCAATACATGCCTCGCATGTACTCTCTCCATCCCAAAATCTGCCTTACAAAACCTTCTACCTGACTAATATTTATTTCTTCTTGATGCGCTCTCCAGAAGTTAATAACCGTCTCAATTACTTCTTGAGGATCTAGAATCTTACTATTCATAGCAAAGCTTAATCTGCTATGATATAAATAGGCTTGATCTGGATCCATGGCATCTTGATAGTCGCCAAAATGAACTAACAAGTGCTCACAAAAATAATTGAGCACTTCAAGTGATTCAGTGCGTGTAGTAGGCCAAGCAAAATTCTTTTCGTCTATGCGTCCTATGGTTTTAACTCCAGCACTTTCAATGAGCTTTACGATAGATGATACGTTGGTGTCAAAAGTCTTTTCAATAGGAATTAAAGTGTCTCCCTTCCATTTGTTGCGGTTACTGTGATCAAAGTTCCATTTACCACCTTCGGGATCTTTATCGTTTATCATCATGATGTCATATTTCTTGCGCATCATGCGGTAAAAATATTCCATGGTGAAGAGCTTTTTACCTTCAAAAAAAGAAGACAAGTCGGTACGAGAAGTCATAAAATGCTCTGTATCGTATGACTTTACTTTGATGGTTACGCTTTCGCGAAAGCGTGATATCATTTCATCCAGACGGTATTCATCTGGAAGTTGGTATTCAAATAGTGATATATCGTTTTCCTTAATAAGTTGCTCAATGTTCTGAATGAGGCTTTGAGTGTTTTCAGGCGCATCTAGGGTGTAATAAATCACTCTGTGTCCTCGTGATGTAAGCCAATCAGAAAATTCGCGCATAGCTTTAAAAAAGGCGACAACTTTTTGAATATGATGGGTTGCATAATCTGTTTCTTGGCGCATTTCTGCCATAAAATAAATGACATCGTCAGATTGCTCTTGATACCAGGAGTGCTTGTGGTTGAGCTGATCGCCCAGAATAAGTCGTAAAGTGCTCATTTAAAATAATTCATTTTGAGTCCATAGTCTTACAAACTTCCCATTACCGTCATACATTTCCTGCTGCCTTTTGATATTGAATTTTCTGTCTCTAGGATCGTTTCCTACGCCTGCGTTGTACATCCAGTTTGCCCAGTTGCTATGTACGTCATAATCTATGAGCATACTTTCAAAGTAAGCAGCACCTACGCGCCAGTCTTGCTGTTGCTCTTTTGCCCAAAAGCTCGCAACATTCTGACGACCGCGGTTAGACATCCAACCTGTTTCTTTGAGCTCTATCATATTGGCATTTACAAAGTCATATGTTGTATTACCATTGATCCATTCGCGTTGGGATTTGTCATTACGCTTCCAGTCGTAATCTTTATTCAGAATGCCGCCTATTTTAAACAGGTCGTTACCGTGTTTAAGAGAGACATACTTAAAATAATCTCTCCATATCAATTCAAAAACAAGCCAATAGGTATCTTGATTTGAAATGATTTCCTTTTCAAACTTTTTTACCTCGTAATAAATTTGGCGTGCAGATATAGATCCATTTGCCAGCCATGCAGATAACTTTGAACTGTAATCTTCGCCTACGAGTCCGTTGCGTGTTTTCTTGTAGTACTGTAGTTTTTTTGTGTTCCAGAAGTAATTATTGAGTCGGCTCCAAGCCTCGTCTTCTCCGCCGTTCCAAGGAAATGCAGAGCGATGGTCTTTAATAAAAGTATCTAAGCCTAGCTCTTGCAGGTTAGGTATGTCGCTTTCTTCATCGAGTAGATTTTTTGAAGGAAGCGCTTCGATTTTTTCTTGTAAAGGCTGGACACTGCCTTCTTTCTCGCACTTTTTACGGAATTGAGTGAATACTTGAGGAATGTCTCCGAAAGTATCGAAAGGAATATCTTCGGGATGAAAGAGAAACTGATCATAATAGGTGTGATGTTTTACGTTACTTAACTTTTTTTCAACAGCAAGGGTAACTTCATTTTCTTCACGCGTCCACTCTTTTTGAGAGTAGATTTCTGAGATGTTGTATTGTTCTATGAGTTCTGGTATAGTTACTTCTGGAAGCTCGTGAGTTACAATCAAAGTGATGTTAAGATTGTTGAGATTCTTTTTTAGATTCTGAACAGTTTCAATCAAGAATTGAGCGCGATATTTCTCCGTCTTTTTAAACCCAAAATCACCTATCTGAAATTGTCTAGGGTCAAAACAATACAACCCAATTACACGCTTGCCTGAAGCAATTGCATGAGTCAAGGAGCTATTATCTTGTGTTCGTAAATTATTTCTAAACCATACCAGTGCGGTATCCATATATCTATTTTGAAATAAAGATACTTATTGTTTATCTTTTAATAAATAAGATTAAACAAAATTTAACCTATGATTGTGTTATTTTACTTGGTGAGCTGGTTTAAGAAGGTCATTAACCGTTTTTACAGGATTGAAAGTAACTAGTGGAACTTCTATAAATATGGTGTTCCAGTGTGCCATTGCACCATTCCAAAGTCCTGGATGTTCAAGTGCTTTTATTTTCTTTCCTTGGTAGCTTTTTGATGCGATAAATCCTGCTTTGTAATCCACATAATTGAGAAGATTGTACTTCTCTCCTTTGTAATTTTTTACACCGCAAATAATGTCTACTGGATTAAAGTGAGTCGCATTTTTAAGAATTTCTTGCTGCTCCTTGTCATCAGGATTGATCTGTACACTTTCTATAATTTGCAAACTCTCAGTACCATCTTCATGAAGCACCCAGAAAGGTCCGCCTCCTGGTTCGCCTTCATTTTTTACCATACCACAAACACGTATGGGGCGATCTAGTAATTTCCTCAAAAGGTCTGTTTGTGCGGCGTTTTCAAGCTTTTTAAAGGTTGCAGGAAGCCTTAAGAATAGATCATCTTCTAAGAAAGTAGCGATCTCCATACGCTCGCTGTCTAAAAGTTCATTTTGATTGTCAATTTTCTTTAAATATTCAAAAGACCTTGCTTGAAGTGAAAGTAACTTTCCAGCAAGCATCTTTTTATAATAAGCAACTTGAGTCTTGTACTTATTTACAACTACGTTATCAATATTCTTAATGAATATAATATCTGCATCTTGCTCATTTAAATTGTTAATTAAAGCTCCGTGCCCTCCAGGTCTAAATATGAGTTTTCCTTCCTGATCTCTTAAAAGTGTATTAGTTTCGGTAAGGGCTACTGTATCTGTAGCTGAGTCTTGGTAAGAATAAGATATGTCAAAGGTCATGCCTGTCTTACGTTCTATATAGTCTTTGCGTTTATCAAAACGTTTTGCAAATCTCTTTTGATGTTCCTTGGAAACCGTAAAGTGAAGTCGGGCGACGGTGTCTTTTGTTGCATACAGAGCGCCTTCAAAAAGATGCTCTTCAAAAGCAGCGGCAACATATTTCTTATAACTGTGAAAAGGGAATAATCCTTTAGGTTTTTTTCCAAAATTGAGTTCCTTCTCTTCAAGCATTATTTTTACAAAACGCAATCTATTTTCATTAATGTCTGCTCCATCTTTGCCATACTTTTCTTTAATGCGTGCGCGTATTCTTTTGTAAAAAGGAAAGCTTTCTAAGCCCACAAAAAATAATCTAAGCTCAGGAACCCCTTTCTTATTTATGTATGCATTAATACTTCCATCTTGAGGGTTGTAGTCTTCTACAAATTGAAATAGAAATTTGAACATCCTCGTAGCAGCCCCAGATGCTGGAGTAAATTTTAATGGATGTATTGCACTTTTACTATCCTCGTAATGCTGTACTAATTGTTTTTCTTCTTCTGGCTTAAGCACAATAAGACCATTACCTTTTGTAGCCGCACTGCGCAAGTTTGCAAAAGGAATTCCTTCCTTAAGTATCTGGAACTGTCGTTCTACTTGATCTCTGGTTGCACCTAAATTTGTGATGAGCTCTATGTCTTGTTCTGTGATATTCAAACTAAAAGTGTGTTTATAGATTCGGTGGCAGTTACCATTCTTTCTGGCACAGCGCCTTTTACGAGAATAAATGGTTTTTTATATTTCTCTAAGGTATGTTTAAAATAATTAAACATTTCCTCTCTTCTTTCTGGGCGATCTCTTAGATCATCTTTCTCCCATGGAGTATCTATGTACGTTAAAAGGTACAAATCATATGTGTTTTCCAATGCCATTTTCTCTAATAATTCTGGACACCAGCCATCATAGTAAGCCTCGCTATATATTTTTGTGGTGAGTAAATCAGTATCACAAATAACTAGATTTGTGGCATTAGCTACGGCAGCATTCTCTAGTTTCATTTGGCCTTTGGCAATAGGTAGCAGATCCATTGGTCTGCATATCTTTTGCTCTGTGTCCCATAAATCTTGAAGATATTGTCTTGCATATTCTAGAACTAAGGGTGTGTTGTAATGCTGAGCTAGCTTTCGCGAAAGCGTACTTTTCCCACTACTTTCTGGTCCAATAAGGCAAACTCTTATGCAATTACTGGTGATTTGTCTAAGTTCTTCTTCCATGCTAAATATCCAAAAATGGCAATAATAGTGAGTGCAAAATATAAAATACTACTGAAAGTGAGTCCTTTGTAAAAATAAAGAGGTACAGTGATAATGTCACCTATGATCCAGTATATCCAGTTCTCAATCTTACGTCTAGCCATAAGCCACATGCCTACAAAGAAGATGCCTGTGGTAATCATATCTACGTAAGATGTCCAGTGTTCAATTTTATCAAAAATGATATATACGATATACACAAAAATTGCAGATGTAATAAATATAACTACAGAGAGGAGGTGCTCTTTTCTAGTAGTTCTCGTAATAGGAGTAACTGCAACGCCGTCTACTTTTTGCGTCCAGATGTACCATCCATAAACACTCATAATGAAGTAGTATCCATTAATCATCATGTCTCCCAGTAGTCCCCATTTGAGTAGCAGATATACAAAGATTGCGGTGCAAATCATTCCGGTAGGAAAAACGAGAACGTTATTTTGTTTTGAGTAGACTACAGATGCGATTGTAAATATCGCAGCTATAAGTTCTAAGACAATGTCTAGGGTGTCGTATGTGGCGTACTGGCCAAAAAGGAAATCAAAAATCTGCGACATAATCAGAGCGATCTGTTTTTACAATTTTAATATAAAATAGACCGATGCCTATTTCCTCAAAGCTGCGCTTCATTTCTTTAGTTAGTATGGTCATCACCTTGTCGTAATCCCCATATACTTGAGTGGCAAGAGGATTTTCTATAATGGTAAGGTCAGAGTCGCGTAGTCGCTTTATAAAATTAATGATATACATTTCGTAATCATTTTGTAGCGGACTAAAAGTAAGATCTACAGAGATTTGCATAGTTATTATTCTTGATAAACGTGCAGCAATGCACCCATTCCATAATTTACATTTCCAGTTTTTACGAGCGCAGAATGCTCATTGTAAGTGTGGTCAAATACTTGCCATTTTTTATTATTAAAAAAGACTCTCCTTACATATGTCTTTTGTGACGGCAATTCATTTGTAAACGGTAATAAAGGCCTAAAAGTAACAGATACTTTTTGAATTCCTCTAGGAGTTTCAATTTCATTATATTTTTTAGTCTGTATGAGCTTTCCTTGTTTATCTGCATATCCTAGTACTTGTAAGGAGGCAAAAATCCCGTCTTTAGGAATGAAAATTTGATATTTATCTATATCTAATTCGTACATCTCGTCATCTTGCTCGCTTACGCGAAAAACAATATCTCTATGTATTACCGGTGTCCCAGGCAGTCCATTCTCATTTTTATAAAACTGAATGCGGAACAAGGTAGAAAATTGCATGTTACCTTTTTTGCGATATTCCTTTTCTGAGTTTATAGGAATCCACAGTTGTGCAATTTTTGAAGACTTTCCTTCCTCACGATTAAAAAGGACAGCAACCTCACTTTCTACGGTAGGGAGCCAGCAGTTGTAATAATTAGTGTGTGTAGTCTCCTTGTATTTTTTTTTCTTGTATTTCCCTTTCTTCTCTGCGGTAACGATAACTTCAGAAAGTAAGCTCGCTTCTGGGGCTAGAAATATTTTTTTTGGTAAGCTAGCGGCAGCAAAAGCTTGCTCTTTAAAACCTATTGCCGAGATGTAAAGACTGTCTATATCTTTATATTTTGAGCTAATAAATGTAAATTCACCAACATCGCCTGCAAATGTTCCTCTTCCATCACCAAAAGAAATAGTAGCAAAGGATACGGGTGTTTTTGACACCGCATCAACTACATAGGTCGTTTGACCCAGTAGTTGTGTTGTGATGAAAATCGTTATTAGATAAATGATGTATTTCATAAGGATGATTTAATATTCAATTAGCAGTCATTCCATGAGTTCTCTTCAAAAGCTGTGCCTATAACGACCATTGTTGCGCCAGCTTCATAGGCTTGCTCCATTTGAGTTGAATTTCTAATGCCTCCACCCGCGATTACCGGAATGGTGAGTGTATCACAAACGGCTTTGATAATTGAAGGTTGTACTGCGGTTTTTGCGCCACTTCCTGCTTCTAGATAGACACATTTTTTACCTAAATATTGTCCTGCAAGTGCTGTGTCTACTATGCGTTCTGTGTCATCTTGCGACATTGGGCTCGTCTGGCTCACACGTTGTACGGCAGTTACAGAGCCGCCGTCTATGAGTAAGTATCCAGTGGGGATTACTTCAAGCTCACTTTGTTGTACTGCTCTCGCAGCTTTCGTTTGCTGGCCTATTAAAAATTCGGGATTATCACCAGATAGTAATGATAAAAATAATATTGCGTCTGCATCTGGAGTAACCTGATTGTAATTTCCAGGAAACAGAATAATTGGTAATGCTGTTTCGGCTTTTAGAAGTTGGACCACAGTTGCTGTTTTACGTGCTGGATCTGTACTTCCGCCTATAAAAATGTGAGTTGTAGTAGCGGGTATTTTTTTCAAGTAAGCTTTCGCGAAAGCGGAATCCAATTCAAACTTATCTGGATCTATGAGAATTGCGAGTAATTTACCGCCTTCTTCTTTTTTATGTATGATTTGGGAATATATAGTCACCACACGAAGGTAGGAATTGCAGTACAAAGAATGCTATTCATTATTAATAACCGTAGACACAGGTAAATCCCTCAATCCCGATAGCTATCGGGACCAAAGTTAAAATCCATATACACAGGTAAATCCTTCAAACTCCATAAAGGTGAGGTTATAGGTGGAGACTGCACCTTCATAATTTACCGTGGCTGTAGTCTTAGCATCGTCAAAATCAAAATCTGTAACGTCTATATGCTTTAAGAAACTCAGACCTTCTTGTGAGTAGAGCTTGTAAAGTGATTCTTTTGCTCCCCATACAATGGTGAGTTTTCGCATGCGAGCATCTGCATTAGTAAGTGTGTAATATTCTTCTATAGGTGTAAATTTGTGAGCAATGCGCAAGATTTTGTCGCGTTGCTTTTCTATATCGATACCTACAGGTTGATCACTTACAATGATAGCAGTAAAGGTGTAGCTGTGTGTGATAGAAATATGCTTCCCATCATGAAGATGAGGTTTTCCATTCTTGTCGTAATATAAATCGAAATCTGTATATCCAGCTTCGGCTAGAAGATGGCGTATACTCATGAAGCCTCTTTGATGAAGCTCAGACTTCATTCCTTGTAGTCTATTCTGGCAATGATTTGTGAGTTTTATATTTCGCGAAAGCGTAGTAATATCTTCTTCAATCTTCCAAATATAGACTGTTGTACTCGAGCTAACTGTTATCGTTTTGTAAAGAGGCATCGATTAAAAGGTTTTCTGTAAGGTATTGCGTAAATTTGCCACTGCTAAGAAATAAGCTAAATATACAAATTATGAGCACAAAGACAGTACCGTACGTACCGTACAAAGTAAAAGATATTTCCCTAGCGGGCTGGGGACGCAAAGAGATCGAACTTGCAGAGGCAGAGATGCCTGGGCTTATGTCTCTACGTGAAGAGTATGGAGATGAGCAGCCGCTTAAAGGTGCTCGTATCGCAGGATGTCTGCATATGACAATACAGACAGCTGTATTAATTGAAACATTAAAAGCACTAGGAGCAGAGGTAACTTGGTCTTCTTGTAATATATTTTCTACTCAAGATCAGGCTGCTGCAGCAATCGCAGATGCTGGAATACCAGTATATGCTTGGAAGGGGATGAATGAAGAAGAATTTGACTGGTGTATCGAGCAAACACTTTTCTTTGGAGAAGATCGTAAGCCATTAAACATGATTCTTGATGATGGAGGTGATCTTACAAACATGGTATTAGATCGTTACCCAGAACTTGCAAAAGATATTAAAGGTCTTTCTGAAGAAACTACGACTGGTGTACACCGTCTTTACGAGCGTGTAAAGAAAGGAACATTACCTATGCCAGCAATAAACGTAAATGATTCTGTAACTAAGTCTAAGTTTGACAATAAGTACGGATGTCGTGAGAGTGCGGTAGATGCTATACGTCGTGCTACAGATACTATGCTTGCTGGAAAGCGTGTAGTAGTATGTGGATACGGAGATGTAGGTAAAGGAACAGCAGCTTCTTTTAAAGGTGCAGGTTCTATTGTTACAGTAACAGAAATTGATCCTATCTGTGCGCTTCAAGCTGCAATGGACGGATTTGAAGTAAAGAAACTTAACTCTGTGGTAGGTAACGCAGATATCGTGATTACTACTACTGGAAACAAGGACATCATACGCCCAGAGCACTTTGAGGCAATGAAGGATAAGGTGATTGTATGTAACATAGGTCACTTTGATAATGAGATCGACATGGGCTGGTTAAACAGCACACACGGAGCAACTAAAGATGAAATCAAGCCACAAGTAGATAAGTATACTATAGATGGTAAAGATATTATCGTTCTTGCAGAAGGTCGTCTTGTAAACTTAGGTTGTGCAACAGGTCACCCTAGTTTTGTAATGAGTAACTCATTTACAAACCAGACACTAGCACAAATCGAACTTTGGAAGAACAGTGCAAACTATAACAACGAAGTATATATGCTTCCTAAGCACCTTGATGAGAAAGTAGCAGCGTTGCACTTATCACGTCTAGGCGTAGAGCTAGAAACTCTTTCTACAGAGCAAGCAGATTACATCGGTGTGACAGTAGAAGGGCCATTTAAGCCTGAGTACTACAGATACTAGGCGAGAGTCGCACAGACATAAAACTATTTTCGCTTTCGCGAAAATATTAAATAGAAAAACCCACGTTTATAGCGTGGGTTTTTTTGTGGTTAATTATAATGAGTACTAGCTTTTTTACTGCTTCACTAAGGTAAGCTCTGCTTTCTCACCCGTTTTAAGGCTCGTTCTTGTAGTGATTAAACTCATGCCGTCTTGTATTTCTACCTTAACGGTATTAGGCGCCGAGGTCCCTTCTGTAAGGGCTTCTACGCGCACTACTGTTGTTTTCTTGGTAATAGTGATTGGTATTTGCTTTTTAGCTTTTTCTATTGAGTAATCTTCTAGTATGAGTACATCATCCACATAAAGGTTTATGCGGTCATCATCTACTTTACCAGAGTCATAAATAGAAATCACGATATTCTTAGTTTTAGTAAAAACGTTGAGGTTTTCGTTTTTTCTTACGATACTCATGGTAAGCGTATCTACAGAACGCTTTGCCGAAATCCTATCTTTTAATTCTTGACTTACCTTTTTAGATTTCTGAATCTTCTTGTCCAATTTGGCAATTCTAGCTTGCGCCTCTTCTGTGGCAGACATGATGAGCATTCCATCTAGGCATGAGCTCTTATCTGGGTAGAGGCCTTTAAAATCACCGCTAAAAGCTTTGTTGTTTTCAAGTTTTCTCATTTTGCCTTCAAAGTTTATGAGGCACATATCTACCTCACCTAGTGGAGACTTTGTGTAGACAATATCATATTCGGCAAAGGAGAATATTTTGTTTTCACTATCATAAATTCCTTTAATATTAGACTTAGTTTCATGCTTGCCGCCTAGATCAGCCATAGAGTACCCTTGTACTCTACCATCTACTTCTTTAAAGGCGAGTTTGTAAGAAATAAAAGCCGAGTCATTAAGTTTTATAACGCCCATATATTCATAAGCAGTAAGTTGGCCGTAAGCAGTTGCTCCGAACAAGAAATATGCAAAAAAGAGAATTCTTCGTAAGTACATAGCTGTTTTTTAGGTAATTTAGTTAGGTCTAATAAAAACAAAACCAAACTATGAGACTCAAAATTACACTATTATTTGCGTTTGTGATGCTTGCCGTTACAAATACCTATGCTGGATTTCCAGTACAGAGAACAGCAGTTGCTGCTGTAAACGGAGTTACACTTACTGAAGATGATCAGGCAGAAGTACTTACTTCTCCAGCAGCAGTAGAGGCAGACCGCCAGCTAGTTGCTATTTTATTATGGTTATTTTTAGGAGGTTTTGCAGCTCACAGATGGTATTTAGGAAGCCCAATAGGGTGGAACATCTTATTTATCCTTACACTAGGAGGTCTAGGAGTATGGTGGATTATCGATGGAATAGATATCCTTACTGGAAACTATCCTGGACTATAATTCAAGATTTTTATAATGGAAAAACCTCTCCAAGTGAGAGGTTTTTTTATGCGTAAATATTAGTGAATGTTACGCTTTCGCGAAAGCGTAAAAAGTTAGATTTTAATCTGTCTGTCTATTTGTTGATCAAGCGAGATAAAGGTTTCAGTGCGTGATACACCGTCTATCGCTTGAATCTTTTTATTGAGTAAATTCATCAAGTCCTCGTTATTTTTACAGAGAATTTTGATAAGTACAGACCAGTTTCCAGTAGTGTAATGACACTCTATCACCTCGGGAATATCTTTAAGTTGTCGTACTGCTCTTGCATTATTTGCAGCTCTATCAAGATATACTCCTATAAATGCTTGTGTGCGATAGCCTAGCACTTTTGGGTCTATGATAAACTTAGAGCCAGCTATAAGTCCAGACTTCTCTAGCTTGCGTAAACGCTGGTGTATGGCAGCTCCAGAAATGCCCACTTTACGAGCAATTTCAAGAATAGGCTTACGAGCATCTTCCATAAGTTGGCGCAAGATTATCTTATCTATACCATCTATTATAAGTTCGTCTTTTACAATTTTCATCTCAAGAAGGTTCTATATTGAAACTACAAGATACATAAATAGTTATAAACTGTAATTCAATTTTTAAAAAGGTTATCCTCCTACGATATCTGGATTATAACCTAGATAGTCAACCTCGTATTCTTTAAAGGTGATGCCATACTCTTCCAGTTCTTTGAGAATAGGTTCATATACTTCTTTTTTGATGGGTAGTTGTACTCCAGGTGTGGTGATTTCGCCGTTAAGAATGCGTAAGGTAGCCATAGCTACTGGCAAACCTACCGTTCTTGCCATTGCTGTTTCTATTTGATCCTCTCCTATGTTTACCATGGTTGCATCAATCTGCTTGCGCTTACCGTCAAGCTCATAGCCAAATTTATGATACATGACAATCATGTCCTTGTCCTTAGCATCTAGCGTCCACTTATCTTCTAGGATGCGTTGTAATGCTTGAGCAGGAGTTGCTTTTTTAAGCCCTAGTTTTTTAGTTTTATTGAAGATGTCTAGTTCTAATAATTTGTCCCAGAGTAAATCATCTTGATCAATCTTTAGGTAGTGACGCAGTTTTAACTCTACAGAATCTGTAGGGGAGTAGGGTAGAAATAAATTCACATAATCACGGTAGCTCATATGCTCCGTTTTTTCTAGTTGATAACTATCGTCTGTCATACCTAGAAGTACAAACATTTGCCAAGCTCTAGAAAAACCAACTCTGCGTATGGTGCCACGATACAATGTAGGGATGTCATCAAGACCATATACAGAGCGATACTTAAGGGAATTGCGATTTGCATATCCTTCAAAACGACCGTGACCTTCTATCTGTAAAAACTCTGTGCGCCTAAATAATCGTTGATACGGAATATATTTATAAGTCCCTTCCTGTATAAACTCGGCTGCGCCACCTTGACCTGCAAGTACCACGTTACGAGGGTTCCAAGTAAATTTATAATTCCAAAGATTGGTGTCGCTTTCTGGAGCAACGAGACCACCTGTAAAAGATTCAAACAGGATCATCTTTCCTCCTTTATCGCGTATACGGTCTATTACCTGCATGGCACTCATGTGATCTATACCTGGGTCTAGGCCTATTTCATTCATAAATACAAGACCTTTTTCTCTTACTGCGCTATCAAGCGCTTCCATCTCATCAGAAATATAAGAAGCGGTTACCATAGACTTTTCAAAAGTGACACAGTCTCTAGCAACCTCAATATGAAAACGAGCAGGAAGCATAGAGATTACTATAGTTGCTGCTTTAATAGCCTGCTCACGTTCTTCCTTGTTAAATACATCAAGGCTTATTGCCGTAGCATTTATATGGTTATTGATGAGTTTTTGAGCATTGTCTATAGAGATGTCCCCCACAGTGATGTGTAAATCTTCGGTGTCAGATTTAGAAAGTAGGTAGTTTACGAGTTGGCTCGTGGATTTTCCAGCGCCTATTACGAGAATCTTTCGCATGGGTAGTTAGTTTTGTAATTTTGTATGAGAGTTCAAATTGAATTCTGCTGGTCTAAAGTACGGTTTTGGGCCACATCTTAAACAAATAGCATGGATAAAAAATTAAGAGTGACAGGTGGGATTTTTGGTCTTACCGCAGTTATTATAGGAGCTTTTGGTGCGCATGGCCTGGAGAAAGTGCTTGATGCATCAGCGATTGCGACTTTTGAGACGGGTGTAAAGTATCAAATGTATCATGCCTTATTGTTGTTGCTTATTCCAGTTTTCGCTTTAAGCGAAAAAACAAAAAAAACAGTATGGGTGCTGCTGTTGCTAGGGATTTTATTCTTTTCGGGTTCTATATATGGGCTGGCAACCAATGAATTAACATCTTTTGATTTTACTAAAATCGCTCTGATTACCCCAATAGGTGGGACTTTGCTCATTGTTAGTTGGCTTTTGATAGTTATACATTTCATAAAATCCAAATAAAACAGCGAAAACGTTATAGTGCTGAGCAAAGTCTTACTACTTTTGTGATCTAAAACAACACAAAACTCATTGTTATGGTCGCAGATAGCTTAGCTTCGAAGACACTTTCATTAGAAAAATTAGGCATCAAAAATGCCAAAATCAACTACCAACTCTCCCCTGAGAAACTACACGAAATAAGCGTAGAAAATGATATGGGAACTACTGCGTCCTCTGGCGCACTAGCAGTAAACACTGGTACTTTTACAGGACGATCACCTTTAGATCGCTTTATCGTAAAAGATGCTAAAACAGAAGATAAAGTCTGGTGGGGTAACATTAACCTTCCATTTGGCGAAGAGGCTTTTGCAAAATTAAAAGCAAAAGTAGCCAACTATCTTTCTGAAAAAGAAATCTACGTACGAGACAGTTATGCTTGTGCAGATGAGAATTACAGACTAAATATACGAGTGATAAACGAGTATCCTTGGTCTAACATGTTTGCTTATAACATGTTTCTTCGCCCTACGGTTGAAGAACTTAAAACATTTGATCCAGAGTGGACTATTCTTAACGCTCCAGGATTTCTAGCAGATCCAGAAGTAGATGGTACTCGCCAGAGCAACTTTGCAATTCTTTCATTTACAGAAAAAACAATCATTATAGGTGGAACTGGTTATACTGGTGAGATCAAGAAAGGAATTTTCTCTGCATTAAACTTCATCCTTCCTGTTGAGAAGGAAACATTACCTATGCACTGTAGTGCAAACGTAGGAGATAATGGAGAAACTGCAATTTTCTTTGGACTTTCTGGTACTGGAAAAACAACACTTTCGGCAGATCCAGAGCGTAAGCTTATAGGAGATGATGAGCACGGATGGACTAAGGAAAACACCATCTTCAATTTTGAAGGAGGTTGCTATGCAAAGGTGATTAACCTATCTAAGGAAAATGAGCCAGATATCTTTAATGCCATCAAGCCAGGAGCAATACTAGAGAATGTAATTCTAGATGACAATGGTAATGTCGCTTTTGAAGATACTTCTATTACACAAAATACGCGTGTGAGTTACCCTATTAACCACATTGATAATATACAAGAGCCTTCTGTAGGGAATAATCCTAAAAATATCTTCTTCTTAACAGCAGATGCTTTTGGAGTACTGCCTCCTATCTCAAAATTAACGCCAGGTCAAGCTGCATATCACTTTATAAGTGGGTATACGGCAAAGGTTGCTGGGACAGAGGCAGGAGTTACAGAGCCACAACCGTCATTTTCGGCGTGTTTTGGAGCTCCATTTATGCCATTACACCCTACTAAATATGCAGAGATGCTTAGTGAGAAGATGAAGGCATCTGGAGTAAATGTATGGCTTATTAACACTGGGTGGACTGGCGGACCTTACGGAGTAGGATCACGTATGAAACTTAAGTATACACGTGCTATGATTAAGGCAGCGATGAATGGAGAGTTACTACAGGAGACTTCTCACGATCACTACCACATACACTCTGTTTTTGGACTAGCACAGCCACGCACATGTCCAGGAGTACCTACAGAGGTATTATCTCCTAGAGCAACTTGGAATAACGATGAAGGATACTATGCAACTGCAAATAAGCTTGCGAGATCTTTTAAAGATAACTTCAAGAAGTTTGAAGAGTATGCAAGTGAAGAAATAATGAATGGACAACCCCCACTAGGGTAGTTGAAAAGATAGTTTAGTTGATAAAAGCGATTTGCAGTAATGTAAGTCGCTTTTTTTTGTGCGCTTTCGCGAAAGTTAGCTAGTAATTTTTATGAGCATTTTAAAGCTAGAGGCCTTTATTTCAATAGAATCAGATTTAATTAGGTATTTCTTTTCCCTGTATTCCCTATATAAACACCAGTAAGAATAATAAGCGTAGCAATAACCTGAAGACTTGTAAACGCTTCTCCATCTAGTAATCCCCAAGTCACAGAAATAATAGGCATTAAGTAGGTTACAGAGGAGGCAAACACTGGATTGCTTATTTGTACTAGCTTGTTAAACATCACTTTTGCAATGGCAGTCCCAAAAATTGAAAGTAGTACAATGTAACCAATGGATAGTTGTATTGTGGTATCTGTGGTTAAAGGAAGGTCAAAAAAATCTGAGTAAAAAAGTATGATAAGTGCAGGAATGATTAAGAAAACAAAATTTCCTGCGGCAATAGCTAGTGCGCTTACATCTTGAAGGTGACGTTTTATGATGTTTACATTGAGCGCATAGAGCGATGATGCTATGATTACTAGCGAAGCGTACCAGTAGTTTTGTTCTTCATTTATTTGAGCACCTATGTAAATAAGAGCGCCGGCGCCTATAAGTCCTAAAAGAACACCTATAAACTGCTGTTTAATAAATTTAGCACCAAATATTAGTATCCCAAAAACGAAAGCAAGTAGTGGTACACTAGAATTTAAAATTCCTACTACGGCGCTATCAATCTCGGTTTCGGCAAAGGCGAAAAGGAATACAGGGATACCGGTTCCTAGCAACGCAGAAACTCCTATCCATTTCCAAGCTAATTTATTTATGCTTTTCAAACTTTTCCATCCAAATAGTAACAGAACAAATGCGGAGAATAAGATTCGTAAAGCTCCTAGTTGTAGTGGTTCTAGACCTACTAGCCCCTTTTTAATAAGGATAAACGAACTTCCCCAAATAATGGATAGTACGACAAGGTATATCCATTTGAGTGAATTATTTGGCATTGCTTGAATTTAGAAATGCAAAGTTCGGTAATAACTTATTAGGAATATGAGAAGTTTTCGCGAAAGCGAACCCCGAAAAAAGCTACTGTTGTTCTCTCCACTTAATGCTTTCCATCAAGTGCCTAATATCGTTTTTAAGATACATAGCCGCAGGATAAATGCTGTCGTAGTTAGGTTTTGTGTTGAAGTAGATAGAACCGGTAAGGAAGTGTGTGGTGCTATCTGTGATGTAAAATTGGGACTGGGAAGCCGCATCTCCTTTAATGTCATAAAACATTCCGTATGCACCTTGCTCTTGGTTTACATACTTCTCTTCTATAATGTCGTCAGCTTTGCGCACGTGCTCGTATGTGAGTTTTTGTGCATCATTGAGTAACGCATTAATATTATTATTTACCGCTCTATAGGTTAGGAATACACTTCCGTTAAGCGATGGGTAATCAATAACAGCAGAGCAATTATCTTTATAGCGCACTTTGCCTAGTGAGTTGAGGTCAAAATTATAATCACAATCTGATGTGGTAAAAGAATATGACGGTCTGGGGTATGATAAACTGAGCTGTCCTTTAGGCTTAGGTAATGTGTCGCCACCGCATGATGCGAGCATTATAGCTGCAAGAAATGATGTTATGAAAGCTGTAAATCTCAAGATTTTATAGTGAATTTAATCTGTTTAATACGTTTCTTATCTATCGCCTCTACCGTAAACGTGTAGTCTTGATATATTATTACCTCATTTTTACGAGGGAAGCCTCCAGAGACTTCTAGCACAAAACCTGCAATAGTCTCTGCCTCACCTTTTTTATTTTCAAAAATAGTAGTTTCTTCAAGCTTTATGATTCGGTAGAAATCTTTGAGAGATGTTTTTCCGTCAAAAATCCAATTGTGCTCATCAAGTTTAGAATAGATGATATTTTCATCATCAAACTCGTCTGCAATGTCTCCTACAATTTCTTCTATAATATCTTCTAGAGAGATCAAACCACTTGTGCCACCATACTCATCTACTACAATAGCGAGGTGATTTTTCTTTTCCTTAAACTCTGCGAGAAGGTCATCTAGTTTCTTGTTTTCTGGCACAAAATAAGGATCGCGTATAAGCTTTGCCCAGTCAAATTCTTTCTCGTTGAGATGAGGTAGTAAGTCCTTTACATAGAGGATTCCCACGATGGTGTCAATGCTCTCAGAAAAGACTGGAATACGAGAAAAGCCGTTTTCTGTAATCTGCTTTAAAATATAGTTGTAATCATCCTCTTTATTAAGTGCAAATACGTCCATACGAGGGCGCATCACTTGCTTGGTGTCTGTGTTACCAAAGGAAACAATACCCTTTAAAATTTTTTGCTCCTCTTTTGTGGTGTCCTCTTCACTTGTAAGTTCCAGCGCTTGCGAGAGCTGATCTACATTAAAACTAGTTTTTTGTTCTCCTAATTTTCTTTGTATCCATAAGGTAGCAGCACGCATAGGGCTGCTAAGTGGTGTGAAAATTACATCGAGTACGCGCAGCGGATATGCTACAAGTGCCGCAAATTTCTTGTTATTACGGTTTGCATAAATCTTAGGAAGGATTTCTCCAAAAAGTAAGATCAAAAAAGTAATAAGTACCACTTCTAGTAAAAAGCGTAAAGGGATTCCTAGAATCTCTGCTGTAATATTTGCAAATATTACTTCGCCTAGACTGGCAAAGAGCAGTACAATCGCAATATTTATGGCATTATTTGCAACAAGAATAGTTGCAAGAAGTTTTTTAGGCTTTGTGAGTAGCCTCTTTACTACCATCATTTTTCTATCTGCAACTTGCTCTTCTGTTTCTAGAAGATCACTAGGTGATAGGGAGAAAAAAGCAACCTCGGCGCCACTTATAAGTGCGGAGCACATGAGTAAAACTATAAGTGCCACAATGCTTATGATAGTGGTAGGGTCTATAGTTAAGAGAAGAATAAATAAGGGTTCGGGATCGGGGTCCAAAAGTTTTATCGTTTAGTTAAATTAAAATGGCAAATCATCTACATCACTAGTATCTGTAGAGGGCTGTGCCGGTTGTGTTGGCTGGTTAGGGTTGAAAGGTTGTGCTTGAGGACGTGTTGCTTGTGCAGGTTGTCCACCTCCTTGTGACTGCCCTTGATTTTCACCTTTAGGAGTAAGAAAAGTAAACTCTTGGCACTGGATCTCTGTAGAGTATCTATCCATTCCTTTATCATCTGTCCACTTACGCGTTTTAAGACGTCCTTCTACATATACTTTGTCACCTTTTTTGAGGTACTTCTCGCAAATTTCGGCAGCCTTGTTGCGCACTACAATGTTGTGCCACTCTGTATTGCTCACTCGCTCGCCAGTGGTACGGTTTACATATTCTTCATTAGTCGCCAGCGGAAAACGTCCTATACAATTACCACCTTCAAAGTAGTTCATCTTTACATCATCTCCCGTGTGACCTATTAAGATCACTTTATTGATTGTTCCTGCCATAATTTCAAATGTAGTAAATATTGCAATGCAAGTGTGTTATGCTTTCGCGAAAATATGCTCTCATACATCATTATCTACAAATATTAAAGGCGTTCTTTTTTTGAGATTAAGGGGTTGTTGCAAGAAATAAATGAACAAAAAAATCCCTAGACGAACTACCATCTAGGGATAACTAAGCATACTAATTGTTTACTGCAAGCAAACAGATATTATAGTATTTCAAACTCTTTACTAAAGCTCTTTTTTTCATTTTCAATTTGGATAGTGTAGTATCCTTTGTAAGCCCCTTCAAAATTGAATGTTTTACTTACAGAAGCTTCTCCGTCAATCTCTTTTGAGTAAACGATACGATTAAGACCATCTCTCACTTCGAGCTTGATAGTTTGTAATTCTGGATTAGAAAAACTCACATATACCATGTCTGTTCCTTCTGTAAAAACATCTTTGTCTATTGCGTTAGACGCTTTTTTGATTTTATCACCTGGATTTGAAGTCTCAATTAAAAGCTCAGGTTGTACGTCATAATGTGTCATCTCACTAGTAGCTGCAAATGTTGTGATAGCAGTAAATAATAAAAATGCAATTGCTGAAAATTTTAGTGTCTGTTTCATAACTGTTGATTTAAGTAATTGATTAATTATTTATTATGGTACAAACATACGGTGGTTATTAAGGGATCACCACTGCTAATTGTGCAGAAATATGTTCATTTTTAACCTACAGTATGGTTAATAGGGGTGTATGTGTTAATTTAGAACACATTTAAGGTAAATTAATGTAGTTTTCATTTTATAGTCATTTATAAATTTGTAAAAAAAAAGGTCATGCTTCTGCATAAACCCACTTTTGAATCTATTACTCCAGATTTTGGAAACTCATTTACGTATCAACGATTTGATGAGCATCATATTAATGATAACAGTCTGTGGCATTATCACCCAGAGATTGAGCTAGTTTATGTAAACGGTGGTACAGGAAGACGACAGGTGGGAAGTAACTTGTCTTATTATACATGGGGTACACTCATTCTTGTAGGTAGTAATTTACCTCATTGTGGTTTTACAGATGAACTCACGGGTAATAAGAGTGAGACCGTTATACATATGAAAGCAGATTACTTGGGCGATACATTCTTTAACCTTCCGGAAACAGCGGCAATAAAAAGGTTATTACAAGTAGCACAACGTGGGATTGTATTTTCTGGTGAGACCAAAAGTAGAGTAGGAGCAATGATGGAATCTATGGAGCATCAGTCAGATTTTAATCGTCTCATGACTCAAATAACTGTTTTAAATGAGCTGGCAACTACAAAAGAGTTTAGAATACTTAATGCAGATGGATTCTCATTGCTCTCTGATGTAAAAGATAATAACCGTATTAATGAGGTCTTTAATTATGTAAAAACACATTTTAAAGAGGAGATACCTCTAGAGGAAATGGCTAGCATAACAAACTTGACCATTCCATCATTTTGTCGCTATTTTAAAAAAATCACTCATAAAACATTTACGCAGTTTGTAAATGAGTACCGACTCGTCCATGCATCTAGATTGCTTGCAGAGCAACCCATGAGTATTACCCAAGTGTGCTATGAGAGCGGTTTTAATAATTTCTCCCACTTTAATAAAAAATTTAAAGCCTTTACAGGTCAGAATCCTTCAGATTATAGAAAGGAGCTTAAGACTGTTTTAGAGTAACGAACTATTGAGGTAAAAACTCTTCTAAAAATCTACCTATCAATATAGGTACAGGAAAATCTCTTATAGTTGCTAAGGGTGTTCCTTTTGCACCAGTGGCTGTTACATCAACCACCCAGAAGGTAGTATGGAGGTGCTGGTGAGATAATTTATGAACGATTGGTTTCTCATTAAATCTTGCCACCTCTGTAATGTTCATTTCTTGAGCATGCTTTGAGGTTGTAACGCTTTCGCGAAAGCGGGATTCTTCACCATCAGTAAGCGCGGCATCAAGTTCAATTACTGGGAACTCATAGAGTCCTTGCCAGATCCCCTTGCCGGTACGTTGATTTAAAAATGTTTTCCCTTCTTTATCTCTAAAGACAAGATAGTTGAGGTAGCGATTACGCACTTTAGTCTTTTTAAGCTTTACAGGAAGTTCAGAAACTTTGTTCTTTTGTAATGCTACGCACTTGTCATTATATATGCAATGTAGGCAGTATGGATTTTGAGGTTTGCATTGTATCGCGCCAAACTCCATAATAGCTTGATTAAAATCTGCTGGGCGTTTTACATCTATGAGTTCTTGGGCTAGTGCTTTAAACTCTTTAATCCCGGGCGTACTATTTATAGGAGTATCTATACCATATACCCTTGAGAGGACTCTATATACATTACCATCTACCACCGCAGTAGGCTCGTTAAAGCTTATGCTTGCAATGGCACTTGCCGTATAATCACCTACTCCTTTTAACTTTTTAATTTCTTCATAGGTGTTTGGAAAGACTCCGCCATACTCATTTACAATAATTTGAGCAGATGCGTGGAGGTTTCTACCACGGGAATAATAGCCTAATCCTTGCCAAAGTTTAAGTACTTCCTCTTCGGTTGCATTTGCAAGATCTTGTACTGTAGGAAATGACTTTGTAAAAGCCAAATAATAGGGTAATCCTTGCGCTACTCTCGTCTGTTGAAGAATAATTTCTGAGAGCCAAATCTTATAAGGGTCCTTAGTGTTGCGCCATGGCATATCGCGTTTGTGTTCTAAGTACCAGGCAATGAGTTTGTTAGAAAATGACAATGTAAAATAGGGTTTTACACAAAGCTAGATGTTATGTATCTATTTTTTAAAAGATTATGTTTGATTCTTTGTTATTATAATCCCTATATTTGCAGTCTTGAATTTTTAACCCCTAAATATTTGACATTATGACTAAAGCTGATATCGTAGCTAAAGTTTCTGAGAAACTAGGTATCGAAAAAAATGACGTGCAAGCAACTATTGAATCTTTCATGGAAGAAGTAAAAACTTCTTTAGAAGGTGGAGATAACGTGTACTTAAGAGGATTCGGTAGCTTTATTATCAAAACCAGAGCGGAAAAAACAGGTAGAAATATTTCAAAAAATACGACTATCAAAATACCAGCACATAATATTCCAGCGTTCAAGCCTGCTAAAGTTTTTGTAGAAGGTGTAAAAACGAACGTTAGTGTAGACTAATAAGTAATTAAAAACTATCATTTTTATGCCAAGCGGTAAAAAAAGAAAAAGACACAAGGTAGCGACTCACAAACGTAAGAAAAGACGTAGAGCAAATCGCCACAAGAAGAAAAAGTAGTCTTAAGACTACTTTTTCTTTTATTACACCCTCTGGGTGTAATACTGCGTTCATTGACATTGCAATAACAGCACTACCAGCACCTACGGTACGTCATTATTGCACCGGTATTTATTACACAACGTATGCATATGGCATACACCACAATCTGTAATGAATTAGAATTATCAACCATCCCGATATCTATTGGGATAAAATTACTACACAGTGAATAAAGAATTGATCATTAGATCTAGTTCCTCCGTAGTTGATTTTGCCTTATTAAAAGATGGAAAACTTATAGAACTTCATAAAGAAGAAGATAAAAATAAGTTTAACGTAGGTGATATTTATATCGCAAACGTAAGAAAGACCGTTTCTGGTCTCAACGCCGCATTTGTAAATGTGGGCTATGAGAAAGATGCATTTTTGCATTACCATGACCTCGGTCCTAAACTTCCTACGCTTCAGAAATACATAAAAAGTGTTACTACAGGTAAATTAAAAGACTATTCCTTACAAAATTTCACCTTTGAGAAAGACATAGACAAAAACGGTAAAATTGCCGAAGTTCTTAAGTCTAAACAAAGTGTACTTGTACAGATTGCAAAAGAACCTATCTCGACCAAGGGACCTCGTATAAGTAGCGAGTTATCCATAGCTGGACGTTATATTGTTCTCGTTCCTTTTTCTGACCGTATCTCTATCTCACAAAAGATTGAGAGTAAAGAAGAAAAAGCACGTCTTAAAAGACTTGTAACAAGTATCAGACCTAAAGGGTTTGGCGTTATTGTACGCACAGTAGCTCAAGGTGTAAAAGTTGCAGAACTAGACAAAGACCTGCAAAATCTAGTGGACAAATGGACCACTATGAGCAAAAAAATTCCAAACGCTCACCATCCTAGCAAAGTACTAGGAGAGATGAATCGTGCATCGTCTATCCTAAGGGATATTTTTAACGATAGCTTTACGAGCATCACAGTAGATGATGAGACGTTGTATTATCAAATTAAGGATTACTTAAGCGAGATTGCTCCACACAAGGAGAATATTGTGAAATTATATAATAACCAACTGCCTATTTTTGAGAAATTTGGAGTAGAGAGACAGATTAAAACGTCTTTTGGCCAGACAGTATCAATGAGTCGTGGTGCTTATCTTGTAATTGAACACACAGAAGCCTTGCACGTTGTAGACGTAAACAGTGGTAACAGATCAAATAAAGCCAAAAGTCAAGAAGACACAGCACTTGAGGTAAACATGATCGCCGCTTCAGAAATTGCACGTCAGCTTAGCCTCCGTGATATGGGAGGAATTATCGTAATCGATTTTATCGATATGGGTAAAGCTGAACACCGCCGACAGTTATTTAATCACCTCAAAGATGAGATGAAAGATGACCGCGCAAAACACAAAATCTTACCTCCTAGTAAATTTGGACTCATCCAAATCACTAGGCAGCGAGTACGTCCAGAAATGAACATTAAGACCCGTGAAGAAAATCCTAACGGTGGTACTAATGAGATAGAAGCTCCTATTGTAATTGTAGAGAAACTTCAAGGACAGCTCAACCGCATATTAAAATCTGGAACAAAGAAGGTGACGCTACATGCACACCCATTTGTAGCAGCCTATTTAACAAAAGGCTTCCCGTCCATACGATCTAAATGGTTTTTAGATCACAAGAAGTGGGTAAAAGTAATGCCACGAGATGCATACACGTATCTTGAGTATAACTTTACAGACGCTTCTGGTAAGGATATTAAGATTGAAAATTAGCAAAAACCCCATTCTCTTTTGAGAATGGGGTTTTTTTATGCCCTTTTGTAAAAAAGGTATCCTTGCAAACAAGTACTTTTGTTTAGTGCAACAACCCGTAAAAACATATACTGTAGAAGAAGCAAAACGTAAGCTAGAAGCCTACTGCGCTTACCAAGACCGTTGTCATAAAGAAGTGGCTCAAAAGTTACGAGACATGCGTATGATACCAGACGCGATAGATGTGGTGATAGGTCATTTACTAGAGCACAACTTTTTAAACGAAGAGCGTTTTGCAAAAGCCTTTGCGAGGGGTAAATTTCGTCATAAAAGCTGGGGAAGGGTAAGAATCACCCGCGAACTCAAACAACGCGGCATAGGGGCTTATAATCTTAAAACAGCCTTACTTGAGATAGAAGATGAGGAGTATGATACGGTTTTTAATACGCTTTCGCGAAAGCGTTATGAACAACTCTCCTCAGAAACCGATAAATACCGCAAGCGTAAAAAACTAGCAGACTATCTTACCTACAGAGGTTGGGAAGGTGATCTGGTTTATGAAAAGGTGAAAGAGCTGGTTAATTAACTACTAATAGAATAAAAGTGCTGTAGGTTGAAATACAGCACTTTGAAGATAATTGTATATGCTTATCACAGAATTTGAACTAGTGAAAAAATGCAATAAATTGACATAAGTATTATTAATAATATACCAACTTTGTTTTGCCAAGGTTTCGGTGGATGTTTTTGCTCGTATATAAATATCATAACGAAGAATACTATCATTAAAAGAATAAGACCGGTCAATGGAACCACATAAGAGACACTTTTTTGAATGTCTTCTATAAATAAGACATATATAGAAGTTAATAGTAGTACCACTCCTGCTAGAATTAGATACGCAACTTTTAATTTTTTAGAATCCATAAGAAAATTTTTATCGATCACAATGTGAATCAGAACAATAGCTTCTATCATTTTCGAACAAAAGACCAGATGACACTGCACAAGGTACGAATACTATACTTCCGATACCACCCGAAACTACTCCACTGATAACTGCTGCAGCTACACAGCCACCCATTCTGATTGCATGTGCTGTTTCTGCATGTTCTAGACAGCGACGGTAGGAAGGACCACAGCTACTTCTAATAGAGTTATTCGCTTTACTGATATAGTGGTTTTTGAATAAGTCAATTAATATTTCTTCTACGTAAATTTTTCTATTCTCTAGTGTAGTATTTTCTTCAAATAGATTAGAGTTTATTAGAGACGACCCGAAATTATATAGCATATTCATTTGTAGTAAATACTGAGACTCTAGTTCGTTTGCCTCAAGTGATTTTAAATTAATTGAATACACATTGTTTTCTTGGGAATCTATTTTTTTAGAAATTCTATTAAAATCTAAATCTTTATTATATTCAAAAATTAAATTGTAAGAGTTTTCTTCGAATTCTTTTAATGCCGTAGTTTTTAAATCAATTAGGTTTTTCTCTGTTATAACAGAGTTGTTATTTTCCGTTATAAGCTCTGTTTCGGTTATGTCTGTGCTGCAGGATGCGAATACAACTAATATTAGTCCAATCAGAAATAATGATTTTTTCATTTTTTTAAATATAAAATTTATCTCCAGAATTCTTTAAAGTCGCTCTCAAGATTTACGATCATAATTGGTTAAATAAGAGATTTATATTGCGCAATACAAGTCTATTATTTAATTGCTAGTATACTAGATGATTAATCGTTGTAAACATATAACTTATTGATATTAAAATACTAGTAAATAATGAGTTAGGTAGGAAGATTTATAAATCTTCCCATCCGTTTTTTTTTTTTTTTTACCAGCTTAGTCTGCTGTATATCAGTAATTTATATTAAATTGGTGAGTGTGTTAATTTTTTGTAGATTTTCGTGGTTTTAGGTAGTAATTCGTACTATTTATATGATTTTTCCCATTTAAGTGATTAAAAAAATAGATAGATTAGGATTTTTGTCTTGCATATTGTAGTCTACAGGGCTATTATGTTTTACAGGGATATTCACTTTCGGAAAGCATAACAAATCAAAAAACCCACAAGTAAAACATGTGGGTCAAGTTTAAATAAATGTCTTTGATGAAGTCTTACCTATTAGCAGTAAAGAGTAGATAAGTACATGTTAAGCCACACGCGCTTTCTTTTCAAGCGCCATGAAGTGTGTGAGTTCTTGATCTTTGTTAAAAAGAGGAATAATTTTTATATCACAGAGATATGGCGTGCCGTCTTTTTTATAATTAAGTAGTTGCTTGACTACAGGTTTTTCAAGACGTAGTGTGTTACTTATAACTTTCTTGGTTTCTTTTGAGGTTTCTGGTCCTTGTAAAAAACGAGGGTGTTTACCCACAGCATGATTTCTTGGGTAGCCAGTCATTTCTGTAAAACCACTATTCACCCATTGGATAACTTGGTCACGATCTGTTACTACAATCGTGGTAAAATCTTCTGTTGCTAGTAGCGAAGTATCAAAATCCCAATTGTACTTTGAGATGAAATCTGCCACCTGAGAATAATCGAGTTCCCTAGCAGCTTTAATAGCTCTAGCAACTAAGTATTCTGAAAAAATATCCCATGATTGTAGGGGAGCGGTGACTTTTACTCTTTGCATCTTATTGTAATTTTGATAAATATAGGAAAGTGAATTATAGTGTGATTATTTATTATTTTAATTAACACAAACGTTTAAGGTGCATGATATTAGTGATGGTTTTTAGACAAGACTAAATATATTTTTTTACTACTCTACTTCTGTTTGCTACCTTTGATTAATATATGTACACACTCGCAGAAGAAAATTATCTTAAAACAATCTTTCACCTTGAGCAAGAATTTAACAAGGAGGTAAGCACAAACGCACTTGCAGAAACGATGCAAACTAAGGCGTCTAGTGCCACAGATATGGTGCAAAAACTAGCAGACAAAGGCTTAGTTTCTTACCGAAAATATAGAGGTGCTCGCTTATCAAAAGAGGGCGAAAAAGCAGCGATTTATATTGTACGCAAACACAGGCTTTGGGAAGTTTTTCTGGTGGAAAAACTCAATTTCCAGTGGGATGAGGTACACCATATTGCAGAGCAATTAGAACATGTAAACTCTACGGAGCTTATTAATCGCTTAGACAAATTTCTTGACTATCCAGATTATGATCCGCATGGAGATCCTATTCCAGATAAAAATGGAAATATAAAAAGTGCTATAAAAAAGTTGCTGTCAGAATTAAATAAGGGCAACACTGGGCAGCTCGTGGGAGTACGAGAAACATCGGCAGAGTTTCTTCAATTTTTAGATAAAAGGAATATAGCTATTGGAGCAACTATAAAAGTACTAGGGCGAGAGTTTTTTGACGGCTCGATGGTTATACAAGTTAAAAAAGAACAGTTTTTTATCTCCAAAAAGATAGCAGATAATCTGTATATCCAGATTTAATAATTACCAAAATCAACAACGTTGAAACAATTAGTTACCCTTACTTCATTATTAATGTTGGCCAATACCGCAATTATTTTTGCCCAAGAAACCACAACTCCAGGCTTAATTACAGATCGCCCGGATGCAACAGAGTCTCCTACGGTGGTACCTAGAGGAAGCCTACAGGTAGAGACGGGAGCTTACACAACCACGTATGAACAGAATAATATAGAAGAACGCGTGTGGGGTTACAATACTACGCTGCTGCGTTATGGGATACTAGATAATCTCGAGCTTAGAGTGGGATGGGCATACCAAGAAGTGGAGACATTAATCAATGATCAAGAAGCGAGTAGCCTTAACGGGATGTCTCCGTTACTTTTTGGAGCAAAAGTGGCGATTACAAAAGAAGATGGCTGGAAACCAGAAATAGGTTTAATAGGTCATTTATTTCTTCCATTTACCGCAAGTACAGACTTTAAGCCAGAATTTACTAGTGCAGATTTTCGCTTTGCGTTTAATCATACACTTGGTGAGCGATCAGGGATTGCATACAATTTAGGGGGTCAGTATGGAGGTGACTCCCCAGAGCTAGCATACATTTATACGTTTGCATATGGCTATGCGATAACAGATAAGTTAGGCGCTTATGCTGAAGTCTATGGGGATTTCCCAGAAGATAATAGCGCAAACCATTTTTGGGATGCTGGTCTCACATATGCCATTGCTCCATTAGTGCAACTCGATGCAACAATCGGTCAGAGTATTACAGATGGACAAGATTTATTGGTCAGTGCGGGAGTTAGTTTTAGAATAGATAAAAAATAAGAAATAATGAAACAGAGTCTATATATAGTAATTGTCATTTTCACTTTAAGCGTTATAAGTTGCAGGGGTGAGAAAGAAAGTAACGGAAAATTAAATGTAGTTGCTACCACCTCAATGATTACAGATCTTGTAAAAAATATAGGAGGTGATCTCATTAATCTTGAAGGGTTGATGGGTGCCGGTGTAGATCCTCACTTATACAAAGCAAGTGCTGGTGACGTTACAAAACTCGCTGGAGCAGATGTGATTTTCTATAATGGGCTACATCTAGAGGGTAAGCTGGTAGAAGTTTTTGAAAAGATGAATGCCACTCAAGTGACGCAAGTTCCTCTTGGAGAGTCACTGGATAAAACAACCCTCATAGGTTCAGATTATTTTGCATCTAACTATGATCCGCATGTGTGGTTTAATATTCAGTATTTTAAGCAATTTGCGGCAGAGGTGGTAAGTACGCTTTCGCGAAAAGATCCTCAGAACGCAAAAAGCTACGAAGCAAATGCCCAAAATTATCTTGCACAATTAGATGAGCTGGAAGCTGAAATCAAAGCTACAATAGCTACACTCCCAGCCGAAAAAAGGATTCTTGTTACGGCCCATGATGCGTTTAATTACTTTGGAAAAAGTTACGGTTTTGAAGTAGTAGGATTGCAAGGGCTATCTACCGCTACAGAGGCAGGAGTAAAAGATGTACAGCGCCTTTCTCAGTTTATTATTGATAAGAAGGTAAAAGCCATTTTTGTAGAAAGTTCTGTACCTAGAAGAACGATTGAGGCATTGCAGGCAGCGGTACAATCTAGAGGACAAGAAGTAGTGATAGGTGGTTCATTATATAGTGATGCTTTAGGTAACGCAGGAAGTGTAGAGGGAACATACATAGGGATGTTTAAATATAACGTCACCACCATTGTAGAAGCTTTAAAATAACAATATGTCAGATTCAAAAATAGCCATTCGCGTAGACGACCTTACGGTTGCATATAACTACAAGCCGGTGCTTTGGGACATTGATCTAGAGGTGCCAGAAGGAGTACTTATGGCTATTGTAGGCCCTAATGGCGCGGGTAAGTCTACGCTTATAAAATCCATACTCGGCATTATAGATCCTATTGCTGGTAGCGTTTCTATCTATGGAAAGCCTTATGATAAGCAACGAAAACTCGTAGCATACGTCCCTCAAAAGGGTAGTGTAGACTGGGATTTTCCCACCACGGCGCTTGACGTGGTAACTATGGGAACCTATGGAAAACTAGGCTGGATAAAACGTCCTGGAAGTAAGGAAAAAAGAGCAGCATTAGAAGCACTAGAGAAAGTTGGGATGCTTCCGTTTAAGGGGAGACAAATAAGCCAACTATCAGGAGGGCAGCAGCAGCGTGTTTTCCTTGCGAGAGCATTAGTGCAAGATGCAGCCATCTATTTTATGGATGAGCCTTTTCAGGGAGTAGACGCAACCACGGAGATTGCTATTATCAATATCCTTAAGGAATTACGTAAAGCAGGAAAAACGGTAGTAGTAGTACATCACGATTTACAAACGGTACCAGAATATTTTGACTGGGTAACTTTTTTAAATGTAAAGAAAATCGCAACAGGGCCCGTGAGAGACATCTTTAATGATGACAATCTTACCAAGACTTATGGAATTAATTACAAGGTGGCGGTAAATCAATAGCTTGTAGACGGTAGGACGTTCCTGCGGAACTGTTAGGACGCGATGCTTGTAGTATAAGTTGTTTGCGTTGCTTTTGTAAAAAAAATTAAGGTTGGAACATGGAATTGATTTCAATATAAAAATTATTAAGATGGAAAAAGTAGTATTCAATTTTGAAAAGTTAACTGTTTATCAGAAAGCACTAGACTTTATTGATGCAGCTGATGCATTGATTGATACATTTCCACAAAAAGAGAGATATCGACTATCGAGTCAATATGGTAGGGCGGCTCTTTCTATAGCATTAAATATTAGTGAGGGTCACGGTGATACAAATAAACAATTCAATAGGTATTTAAATATGGCCTGGGATTCTCTTAAGGAATGTGTTACGTGCTCTACCGTTGCAACTAGAAAAAAGTATATTTCTCAAGAACAGAATGATAATACTAGAAAACAATTACAAGAAATTGCAAAAATGATAATGGGCTTAAAGAAAAGTTTAAAATTAGATTAGATTTTTTTCACTACAAGCGAAGCGTCCTACAGACACCAGCGGTGCATCCTAAGTCCTACAAACTAATAACCCATGGAACTCTCAGAATATTTTTCTCAACTCTTCTCTGACTATACCCTCAGAACCATCACGCTGGGTACTGCTATACTTGGTGCTATTTGTGGTATGCTTGGTAGTTTTGCAGTGCTTAGAAAGCAAAGTTTACTTGGTGATGCGATTTCTCATGCTGCGCTGCCTGGTATTGCTATAGCTTTTTTAATCACAGGTACAAAGGATACTAATGTATTGTTGCTAGGAGCTTTAGTAAGCGGACTTATAGGGACTTTCTGGATACGTGGGATGGTTACCAAAACACATCTTAAAAGTGATACAGCACTAGGGCTTGTTTTGTCGTTATTTTTTGGTTTTGGAATGTTGTTGCTTACGTTTATACAGAAACAACCAAATGCAAACCAAGCGGGGCTTGATAAATATCTCTTTGGTCAGGCGGCAACGCTAGTGGAGAAGGATGTGACGTTGATGGCAGTAGTTACAGGGATTTGTCTAGTTAT
The DNA here is from genome assembly GCF_045063975.1 of Dokdonia sp. Asnod3-C12. Taxonomy (NCBI): domain Bacteria; kingdom Pseudomonadati; phylum Bacteroidota; class Flavobacteriia; order Flavobacteriales; family Flavobacteriaceae; genus Dokdonia; species Dokdonia sp. Asnod3-C12. Next base: position 1,298,224 of record NZ_JBEFNY010000003.1, on the reverse strand, counting down.
CATGTTACTATTCTGGAAGGAGTTTAAAATCTTACTTTTTGATGCAGACTACACCAAAACCTTAGGGTTCAACACTCGTTTTATTGATATACTTATTACCTTTTTTATCGTGCTTGCTATTGTACTAGGACTACAAACTGTAGGAGTTGTATTAATGAGTGCGATGCTACTCGCGCCTGCAGCAGCGGCAAGGCAGTGGACAAATAAGCTGAGCGTGATGATTGTACTCGCAGCTATATTTGGTGCGTTTTCAGGAGTTTTTGGGACGGCAATTAGTGCTAGCCAAAACAACTTGTCTACAGGTCCAGTGATTGTACTTGTGGCTAGTGTATTTGTACTTTTTTCATTCATCTTTTCTCCTGGACGAGGTATTCTTTTTAAACAACTACGTAAATATCAAAACAGAAGAGATCTAGAGCTCCAGAAGACATTACAGTTTATGTTTGATATTGCAAAAACTCATGAGAGGATATCACATCCCCATGCTATAAAAATTTTGAATAACTTTCAGGGATATACAAAGTCTACGCTCAAAGAGCTCGAAGAAAAAGAATGGGTAAAAGTGAAAGGGCAAAACTGGTCACTTACGGATAAAGGATACGATGCAGCCGCAAACTTATATAACAATAACTAATGGATGCACAAATAGAAATACAATTGATTGCCGCTGTAGTAGCCATTGCTTGTGCCATTCCAGGGGTCTTTTTGGTGCTACGTAAAATGGCACTTATAAGTGACGCCATTAGTCACTCTATATTACCAGGGATTGTAATTGGCTTTTTTATTACTGAAGATCTCAACTCGCCACTATTAATTTTACTGGCAGCAGTGACGGGTGTTATTACTGTTGTGATGGTAGAGTCTATCCAGAAAACTGGATTGGTAAAAGAGGACACCGCTATAGGACTCGTTTTTCCAGCACTCTTTAGTATAGGCGTTATTCTTATTGCTAAAAATGCAAACGATGTGCACCTTGATGTGGATGCGGTATTGCTGGGCGAACTGGCATTTGCGCCTTTTGATAGGCTTATTATAGGTGGAACAGATGTAGGGCCTAAGTCACTGTGGGTGATGGGAGCAATTTTAAGCATCACTGTGGGAATGCTCTTTGCGTTCTTTAAAGAACTTAAGGTGAGTACCTTTGATGCAGGTTTGTCTGCAGCGCTTGGTTTTTCTCCGGTGGTTTTACATTATGGATTAATGACTATTTCTTCAGTAACGGTTGTTGGTGCTTTTGAGGCGGTAGGAGCAGTACTTGTTGTGGCACTTATGATTGCGCCCGCAGCAACGGCCTATTTACTTACATCAGACTTAAAAAAGATGTTAGTGCTTTCGGTGATATTTGGAGTCTTTTCGGCAATTGGTGGTTATTGGATGGCTCATTTTCTAGATGCATCTATCGCAGGATCTATGACGACAGTGCTAGGATTAGTATTTCTTGCAGTTTATCTTTTTGCGCCCAGTAAAGGGCTTATTGCAGTGATGTATAGACAGCGACAGCAGCGCACAGAAGTGTCGTTACTTACTTTTTTATTACACCTCAATAACCATGAAGAGGAAAGTGAGAGGCACGTGAAGCATCTCAATGAGCATATAAATTGGCAAAAAGTGAGATCTGAAACGGTACTTGAACTCGCCGAAAAAAATAATCTTATTAAAATTGATAAGGAGATTGTTGCACTCACACCAAAAGGTAAAGAGTTTACAGATCTGGCGCTAGAATATATTATCACAAATAAGGATGAGCATATTGAACATATGAAAGATGATTTTTTCTTATTTAGAGGGTAATTTGCAACATGGCATTGCTTTTGGAGTATTTAGCAATATAAAGCACAAGTGTCTATTTGTTTAGGCTGTGTAAAAACTAACATTATGAAAACCTATTACATCGTTGCGATTATATTTCTTTTTTCCGCTTTCGCGAAAGCGCAAGACTCCACAACAGTAGAGGTTCCTAAGATTTATATTAAAGCTTATAACGGAAAACTAGCGCAGATAGAAGAAACAACGATAAGATTAGTTGAAGTTCTTGAAGATAGTAGATGTCCAAAAGGAGTAGATTGTATCTGGGCAGGAAATGCTAAAGTGCTTGTAGAAATAACTAGTGAAAGTGGTAGAAAAACCACTAAAGAAATTATACTCAATGGTGGGCGAGTAGCGCCTATATACTCAGAAGAAGGTCTTGTAATATCAATTAATGGGCTAGCTCCGTACCCTACATCTTTATCAAAAATTCAAGCAAGTGATTATTATTTACGAGTAGAAGTGAGTAATTAACACCCACAACTCCCAGTGCCGCAGCCGCTGTCGTCTTTCTTTTTTAGGAAAGCTGGTGTCCATACAAACTTTGTAACTAGGTACCCTAGGGCTACTAGAAAAATAAGAATCACGATAATGTTTTGTATAAGTTCCATACGTTCTTAGTAGTTAAATAAGTGTCTAGCTTACAAATTATTTTAAAATCTGGTAAGCCGCAAGTGCTGCTACATATGCAATTGCAGTCATCGCTACAAGCTGTATTGCAGGCCATTTCCAAGTGTTTGTTTCTCTTTTTACAATAGCCAGCGTACTCATGCACTGCATTGCAAATGCATAAAAGAGTAATAAGGAAATTCCGCTAGCAAAATTAAACCTTGGAGTGCCCAAAACAGGATTTACTTCTCCAGCCATACGGTTCTTGATAGTCTCTTCTTCGGCGTCACCTACACTATATATGGTGGCTAGTGTTCCCACAAAAACCTCTCTTGCGGCAAACGAAGTAATAAGGGCAATTCCTATTTTCCAGTCATAACCTAGTGGTTCTACAATAGGCTCTATTGCTTTACCCATATAGCCTATGTAACTATGTTCTAGCTTCTGGCTCGCAACTAGTTTGTTTATTTCTGCTTGGTAAGCTTCCACATCTGGAAATGTGTTTATGCCTCCAGCTGCTTCTAGCTGCGTGGTTACAATATCTTCTGCTTGATTGAACTTTTCATTAGGTCCAAAGGAAGCTAGTACCCATAAAACAATGCTAATAGCAAGGATAATCTTACCTGCATCTACTACAAAGGATTTTGTTTTTTCAAGAACATTGATTCCTACGTTTTTAAGAAGTGGCATTTTATAGTTAGGCATTTCTACTACAAAAAATGACTTGCTTTTTATCTTAAGAATTTTATTGAGAATCCACGCAGAACCTATCGCAGCACCAAAGCCTATGAGATACATAAGCATCAACGTAAGTGCCTGTAGATTAAAAAATAGAAACTTCTCATCAGGAATTACTAGTGAAATGATAATCAAATACACAGGTAATCTCGCCGAACAGGTAGTAAATGGAGTAACTAGTATGGTGATTAATCGCTCTTTCCAGTTCTCAATGTTACGTGTTGCCATAACCGCAGGGATGGCACAAGCAGTTCCAGAAATAAGAGGAACTACAGATTTACCACTCAGTCCAAAACGACGCATCACTCTATCCATTAAGAAAACCACGCGACTCATATAGCCACTTTCTTCTAGTACAGAGATAAAGAGGAACAAAAAGGCAATCTGAGGGATAAAAATTACGATTCCACCTAGTCCAGCAATAATACCCTCTGCTAGAAGGTCTGTGAGTTTGCCTTCTGGAAGGTTATTTTGCACCCACTCACTCATACTAGCAAATGCGGAGTCTATAGCATCCATAGGATACTGTGACCAGTCATATATTACTTGAAAAATGAGTAGTAATATGGCAAAGAAAATCACGTAACCCCACACCTTATGTGTAAGTATACGGTCTAAGCGAGCTCTTAAATCTTTTGCATTTGCTACATCTATAGTTTGAGTTTCTCTCAACACTTCATTGATATATTTGTAGCGAACAATCGTTTCTTTTTGCTGTAGTCTTTTAAGATTACTCTCTGACTCAGTTTTAAAAGAAGAGATGGTTTTCATCTCGTTGCGCTCTAGTTTTCCAAAGTTTACGTCTTGGGTGATTACAAGCCATAACTTGTATAAATCTTGTTTTGGGAATGCTTTACGTAATCTGTCAAAATATTCTGGAGCAATTACAGAAGCATTAATACAAGGTTCTGTATTGATAGATCTGTACTCGGTAATAAGTTCTTTGAGCGTGTCTATCCCCGTGTTTTTACGGCTGCTTATAAGTGCAATTCTTGTTTTAAGGCGTTCTTCCATCTTGGGAATGTCAAGAGAGATTGCCTTGCGCTCCATACGATCTGCCATGTTAATAGCAAGAATAGTAGGGATGCCAAGATCTTTAATTTGAGTAAAAAGAAGCAGGTTGCGCTTTAAGTTCTCAACGTCAGATATCACAACGGCAACATCTGGATAATCCTTATCATTCTTATTAAGAAGTAACTCTATAACCACATTTTCATCAAGAGATGATGCGTTAAGGCTATAAGTGCCGGGTAAGTCTAAGATGTGTGCTTTTACACCACGATCTAGTTTACAGATACCTTCTTTCTTTTCTACAGTAATCCCCGGGTAGTTACCTACTTGTTGGTTAAGACCCGTAAGATGGTTAAAGACAGAAGTCTTACCTGTGTTTGGGTTTCCTATAAGGGCGACGTTAATCTGTTTGGCCATAATTTAGGATGGCGTTTCTATGATTATATGAAGAGCCGTTTCTCGGCGTATCGCAAGGTGACTTCCATTCACATCTATATATAGAGGATCAGAAAATGGTGCGAGTTGTATCAATCGTACTTCATTGCCTGGTAGGCAACCCATCTCGAGTAGCTTAAGAGGAACTTCGTCTGTCATCACATCTATGATGATAGCGCGTTCTCCTTTTTGTAAATGGGCGACTGTTTTCTTCAATGTTTATTTAGATTGAATTTAGATAACAAAAGTAATGCATTTTACGCTTTCGCGAAAGCGTACGTAATTCATTCTAAAAAATCTTTTGGTACCAAGCTTTCCTGGGCTCATAAGATGCCTTTAAAATCTCAATATCCTCAAGTAATTGATCTATTGCTTCTGGATCTGTACCGTCATAATAACCACGTATTTGACGTTTTTTGTCTATAAGCATAAAGTTCTCAGTGTGAACCATATCAAGATCATCTTCTGTTCCTGGTATATCTTTTACGGCCAAATAACTTTTTCGCGCAAGCGTGAAAATTTCTTCTTGAGAACCAGTAACAAGGTTCCATCGTGAGTCATCTACTCCCTTTTTTATGGCATACGCCTTCAAAACTTCTGGAGTATCATAGGTAGGGATTACTGAGTGAGAAAGTAGTTTAACTAGTGTATCTCCCTCTAGCTCCTTTTGTATTTGTACCATATGCTCTGTCATGATAGGGCAAATGGTCTGGCAAGTGGTGAAGAAAAAATCTGCTACGTAGATGTGATTCTCATAATCCTTCTGCGTGATGGTCTTTTCATTCTGATTAGTGAGTGAAAAATCTGCAATAGTATGATACTTCTTAACATACTGCATAGTGCTGTCTACGAGTTCTTTATCAACCATATCTGGTTGGTAGACCGGTAAAGTAGGAGCCACCTTGAGTTGGCTATATATTAAGGTCATAATAATGACAGAAAGAATACCGAGAGTAATAAACAGTGTTTTATAGCGAGCTAGATGATGTGCCATAGTGCATTTTTTTACAAAGTTACAATCCAAGTGGCAGTTATATAAAGTATGGCTTGAAAAATGCTATCCTACGCTCATATAACTTTAGTATGCGCATCTAAAAGCCTATTTTTGTGCGTTCAAAATTTGACTTATATCCTTCTATGGAGACTTTTATACAGATTGCCCAGTTTACGCTTGCTATTTCTATCCTTGTAATTTTACATGAATTTGGTCACTTTGCACCAGCTCGTTACTTCGGGATTAAAGTGGAGAAATTCTTTCTCTTCTTTGATGTAAAGTTTGCATTGTTCAAGAAAAAAATAGGAGATACTGTTTATGGAATCGGCTGGCTTCCACTTGGAGGTTATGTGAAGATTGCTGGAATGATTGATGAGAGTATGGACAAGGAGCAAATGGCAAAAGATCCAGAACCTTGGGAGTTTAGATCAAAACCAGCATGGCAACGTCTTATTGTGATGATAGGTGGTGTGACGGTAAATGTCCTTCTTGCGTGGTTTATTTATAGTGCAATGCTTGTGTATTATGGTGATGAGTATGTGCCTGCAGACCGTCTTAAGTATGGTATTGCTGTAGGTGAAGTAGGAGAGGAGATAGGATTGCGCAACGGTGACCAGGTTATAAAAATAGACGATAAAACGGTAACTCGTTTTGACGATGTACAGATTGATATTCTTTTAGGCGATAATGTTACTGTAGTGCGTGATGGTAATGAACTTACATTCCCTATCCCAGACGAAGCAAAAAAATCTGTACTTGATGCAGAAGAGCGTTTTATAAGACCGCGTTTTAGTAATACTATAGGTCTTGTAGCCAAAGACTCAATAGCTTACAATAATGACGTTCTTGTAGGAGATAAAATTGTTGCTATTAATGGAAGTCCTGTTAATGAATGGACAGAATTCCAATCTCTTTTTGATCAAGTAAAAGGTGGAGATGTTGCTATGACACTTGATAGAGACGGGCAACGTATAGAGAAAACCTTTGCAGTGGGCGAGGGTCGTTCCTTTGGAGTAGGTGCAAACGTAGAGGAGTTGCTAGTAAAAGATGAGTATAGTATAGGAGCGGCAATTCCTGCTGGTCTTACAAAGACATGGGATGTACTTTCTAAGCAAGTACGCCAGTTTAAATTAATCTTTAATAGAAAAGTACAAGGTTACAAGAAAGTAAAAGGTCCTATAGGTATTGTAGAGATGATGGCACCAGAGTGGGATTGGTATAAATTCTGGGGATTCACAGCGATGTTTTCTGTTTGGCTTGGTTTTGTAAATATCCTTCCTATTCCAGCACTTGATGGAGGTCATGTTATGTTTTTATTATATGAAATGATTTCTGGAAAGGCTCCTTCAGAAAAAACATTAGAAAGAGGTCAAATTATTGGTTTTGTCATTGTGATGGGATTAATGGTTGTAATTTTTGGAAATGACATTTGGAACTTGATTAAAGGATAATTTTATTACGCTTTCGCGAAAATTGCATTTATAATTTTATTCTATCACCTTACTATTTTGAAATAGTAAAAAATTATGCAGGCGTAATTTTGCCTGCTATCACGACTCGTTTGAGGGTGTTTTTTGGAAATTATGAACACATGCTTGTCTTTTTAATTATCTGTCCAGAAAAGCTCTTAAATTCGTTATTCTTCTTTTTTCTTTAAAATTTTACGATTTTAAGCGGTACGTTCTTTTCGCTGAAATACGATAAAAACGCTTTTTCAGTGAAGCATAATTGTAAGCTTAATATTGCAGGGAAATCTGTTAATTATTATCAAAATTTACACTCTTTACTTCGTTGACTGCTAGAATATTAACATATTTTAAGAGATCATTTGTATCCTGTTTTGGGGTAGATTTTTCGAGTGTGAAGCCGCTTATCCCTTATCTGTTCTGATGTTCAGTGAGTTAGGCGAATCAACAAATTTTATTTTTTTTAAAACCTTAACGCTATTTATTGCGTACATAGGGGGAAATGTGTTGTTTAGAATTTTAATTGTTTATAACATGTGTATAACGTCGAATTATTTGCCTCTTTAATCGAATTTTTAGTGAAGATGCGTAGTTCTGAAATCCGTTTTTTAAGTCCATTGTATTTTTGTAATGGTTTTTATAGTTACCCCCATTAATTGCGACTAAAACAGAAAGCTTATGCTTTCAGCTACCTATAGTATATGATAAAATTTACTCCTTTGAAAAGAACGCTTTTATACACGCTTTTCTTTTTTACTTCTTGTTTTACCCTATTAGCTCAAAGTCCTGTGACAGGAGCTACTTTTGTTACGACTGGAGCAACTCCTTTGGTGTATTCAGAGACAAATCCTAATACTGCTGTAAATAGCACGTATTCATGGGGTCAAGGTTCTGACTTTAGGATGTCTACAGTGACCTTAGGTGGACAAAACTATTTTTTAGATAATAACTTTACGCAAATTAGTTATAACATTGTTCGTGTAGACGGGAATGGTGGGGTTACTGGAGATCGTTGTGGCTTCTTTGTTTTTGAGAACGGAGGTAATGATTTTAATTATCAATCAAGTTTTCCAGGAACTTTAGGAGACTGCTCAATGCAGGAAGTTCTCAGAGACCCAATTGTAACGAGGGGTGCAAATGATGTCTTTAAGAATGCTACGATTACAGCGCAAAATATTGAGAGAATAGATGTTCTTTATCAAGCCTTTGATGTTCCTTCGGCAGCTAGTTTAACTCAAGTAGGTTTTATTGCTCCTGAAAAAAATGGTAATAGTAGTTATAGAGCAGCGCCTATTCTTTCTGTAGATGCAGTAACTGGTGAGCCTACCTCATTTGGTCCTATAATTGAAATAGGAGGTGCAAATGCTGTAGATGGCACTAATGATTTTGGAGCTGTAACTGCTCCGTTAGAGTGGAGTTTCTTAGTAAATAGTCCAACAGCGACTGGAAATCCTTATAGAGTAGGTGGTATTACTGAAGTTGTGGGTATATCTTTAATTACCCTTGCAGATTTAGGTTACAGTGTGGGAGATACTGTTTATGGTATTTCTTTCTTTGATAATAATGTACCATTTAATGCAGATCTATTAGATGTAACAGATCCTAATGATTTTCCTAATGCAAATGGAGGTGGAGCAGACATACATGGTGGTCTTGGGGCAATTGTTACCTCACAAGCTACCGTAAGTGGTCATGTATATAATGATTTAAATGCAAATGGCTTTCAAGATGCGAGTGAGCCAAATCTTCCTAATGTTACAATTACTATTACTGATGCTTTAAATGTAGTTCAAGTTGTAACCACAGACGCTAATGGCGATTTTTCTGCGTTTGTAGCTGGCGGGAATACAGTAATTAATGTTGATGAAAATGATTCAGATATCCCAAGTGGATCTGTCTTAATAGAAGGTTTTGGTAATGACGGTAGAACATATACTACAGTCGCGGGTCAAAATACGTTTACTAGTAATTTTGGTTTTGCACCAGATCCAGGACCACCATCTCCAAGATCTTGTGATGATGACCCAGTATTTATTACTTCTGCAAACTTTGATGCAAATACGGTAGTTGTAGAGACAGAAGGAGGTGCTCCAGGTGCTTTTGATGTGGGAGATGTGTTTAGATTTTCAGATGTAACGGCGGGTCTTGATTGTTTAGTTTCAATTGACGCATTTGTTAATGGAGCAGGAATTTTAGTACTTGATGGTGAAGAGGAAAATATCCCTGGTTTTGGTGGTTTTTCAAGAGCCTTCCAGCCTCAAATGGATGGTACGCCAGGAGTAAATGGTCAAGAAGTGGTCTTTACGATATCTTACGTGCAAGCAGATACGACAATTCCTCAAGCAGTATCAGTATATTTTACAGCCTTAGACCTTGATAGTAATACACTTACTGATGTTGAGCGCGTAAAATTTGAGACGCCAGATGTTTATTATACAAATGGAGCAAATTCAACACTTGTAGTCGATTCAAGCCCTTCTCAATTAATTGGAATGTCTACAGATGCTGGGATTGTAGGTGGGATTAATACAGATCCTAATTATGCATTTACGGCTTATTATAACTCATTTACCTCTATACAATATACCATTAGTAAGGATGGTTATAATGCAACACCAGGATTTGAAGATAGACAGTTCTCTTTATTGTTTGAAGATATTGCGTACCCTACTGAAGAAGTAAATGTTATTACAAACCCTATAATTTGTGGACAGGTATTTGTAGATGGTGCTCCAGCAGAAGGGGTCATTGTAAATGTTTCGGGAGATTCGACACAAACTGTGACTACAGATGCAAATGGACAATATAGTTTTACAGTGCCTGGCAATGGGAGTTACACTATTACGGAAAGTGATCCTGCAAGTACTGTTTCATTAAGTGATGCTGACGGTGCTAACGACAATATAATAACTGTTGTGATTACTAGGTTTGAGTCATCACAAGAAAATGATTTTTTTGATGGTTCTGATACTGATGGAGATGGTGTAATAAATACATTAGATATCGATGATGACAATGATGGTATCCTTGATACCGTGGAGTCTGGTGGTATCGACCCTTCTGCAGATGCAGACGGCGATGGTATTCCAAATTACCAAGACGCAGATTTTTGTACGCTTGCAAATGGTGTTTGTGCAAATCTTGATCCAGATGGTGATGGTGTACCTAACCATTTAGATCTAGATGCAGATGGAGATGGTATTCCAGATAATAATGAGGCGCAATCTACTTTAGGTTATACCCCAGTGACAACCACTGGCGGTGTGACAGATGTTACAGCTTCAGGACTTCCTACTGTTTATGTAAACGATTCTGGTGAAGAGCTTGGTCTTTTCCCGGTTAATACAGATACCGTTGATAACCCAGATTATTTAGATTTAGATTCAGATAATCAAGGTGGAAATGATACGGCAGAGGCAGGAATCACGTTATCAGGAAATGATACAGACGGTGACGGTTTAGATAATGCTGTAGATGAAACAGATACTCCACTAGCTGGAGGAATTCCTAATTATAATGATCCTAACGGAACAATTAATAATACGTCAAGTCTTCCAGATACAGATGGACCTATTGTAGGTGGAGTGGCTCAAGGAGATCTTAACGATGGAGGAAATGTAGATTTTAGAGATCGCACGAGCAATGAAGATTCTGACGGTGACGGAGTAAATAATAATGAAGATCGTGATGATGATAATGATGGTATCACAGATGTTACTGAAGGGTACGGATTTTATGAAGGAGTAGGGGCAGCAGGTACGGGATGTACTGGTGTAAACTATGATTTCAATGGAGGTACATATCAGACTGGAACTGGAACTGGCGGAGCTGGTCTTGTAAATTCTGTTTGGCGTTTTGAGGATGTAGGAGTTGATACAGATGGAAATACTATTGATGCACTTGTTACTTTAACAGCTATAAGCTCTGGAGCTAGAGTTATAAATATAGATCAAACTACTGGAGGAACAGTTGCTTTTCAACCTATCATTAGATATAGTACCAATACCACTGGAGATAGAAGTGCAGTATTTAATTTCAGACTTGTTCAGGATAATACAAATACTGATGCGACCGTAGATAGAATCGGCGGATTTATTCAAGATATTGACAGTGGGTCTAACGGTGGTCCAGAAACTAGTGCAATTCGTGAATTTTATAGAGTTCAAAATATTTCGGGATATTCTATTGGAAATCCTACTCGTGTTATTGCTCAGCAATTAGATGGTGGTGTAGTTCAATTTATTGCAGATGGAAGCGGTAGTGCTCCAATCGAGCCTATTGATACAGGTAATCCTTGGAGAGTATTTTTCCAAAAAACAGAAACTAATACATTCAACTTTACAATTGGAGCAAATAAAAGAACCAATGCTCAAGTAGATCGTTATTATTCTATTCAATTTGACGAGTGTAGAATTAACTTATATAATGATCCAAGTCATGTATTTATAAATGCACAAAATACAGATGGAGATGCACTTCCAGATTATTTAGATATTGATTCAGATAATGATGGTTGTAATGATACTATCGAGGCTGGTTTTACTGACGCTTTCGCGAAAGCGAACGAAGATGGAGAGTTAGGTAATACATCACCAGCAACGGTAGATGTAAATGGACTTGTAACTTCTGGTGAAAATGGAGAGGGATACACAGAGCCAAAAGATACTAATGGTGATGGAGTTTATGATTTCCTTGATGATACAGAAAGTAGTGCTTGTTCATTAGTTAGTATTGGAGATGTTACTATCATAGAAGGAAATACTGGAACAGTAACTGCAGATTTTGTAGTAACACTTACAGAACCTTCATCTACGCCAACAGTAATTACTTACTCTATTCAGGATGATACGGCAACTGCTGCCGATAATGACTTTACAACACCTACTACATTATCTATCACAATTCCTGCAAATACATTAACAGGAACGATTAGTATTCCTGTAGTGGGAGACACAACTGTAGAAGGGGATGAGACATTTACAGTGACTCTTGAGAGCACTTCAAATGGAATGTTAGACACTGACGATACAGATGGTGTAGATAATGTAGGAACAGGAACGATTACTAACGATGATGATACAGTTGTAAGTATTAATGATGTAACAGTAACTGAGGGTGATGCCGGAACTGTGAACGCAGAGTTTACAGTGTCTTTAACAAATCCAACTGATACAGCAACTACCGTAACTTTCACGGTAACAGATGATAGTGCTGAGAATGCTGGTAACAGTGTTGAAGGGGGTAATGATTATGAAGTACCTACTACATTAACAGTAACCATACCTGCTGGTGAGACAGAAGGAACTGTAACGGTTGTTGTAAATGGTGATGAGACTGTTGAATTAGATGAGGATTTCTTAGTAACCTTAACGGCTACAGATAATGGAACAATCACAACTACGGTTGGTGAAAATATAGGAACAGGAACAATAACGAATGATGATGCTACGGTAGTAAGTATTGGCGATGTAACGGTAACAGAAGGAGCAGATGGCACTACGGTTGTAGCAGAATTCCCTGTAACATTAAGTGCAGCAGCTGATACAGATACAGTAGTAACCTTTACAGTTGCAGATGGAACAGGAACGATAGGTGATGCAGATTATGTAGCACCAACAGAACT
>NZ_JBEFNY010000003.1:1000000-1285510 GCF_045063975.1 Dokdonia sp. Asnod3-C12 | reverse complement strand
GATCCAAGTGGAACGGTAACTATTACAGATAACGATGGTGTACCAACGGTAACTATCGAAGATGTAGTAGTAAATGAAGATGCTGGAACAGTAACAGTTCCTGTAACATTAAGTAACCCAAGTGATGAGGATACTGTTATCGAGATTGTGACGACGACTGGTACTGCTGGAGCGGATGATTTTGAAGAGACTATTGTAACGGTAACAATACCTGCTGGTGAAACAGAAGGAGAAGTAATTGTTCCAATTACAGAAGACACGACAGATGAAGACGATGAGACATTCACAGTAGATGGAACAGTAACAAGTGGCAACACTGATAATACAGATCCAAGCGGAACAGTAACTATTACAGATAATGATGGTGCACCAACAGTGACTATCGAAGATGTAGTAGTAGATGAAGGAGCTGGAACTGTAACAATTCCTGTAACCTTAAGTAACCCAAGTGATGAGGATACTGTTATCGAGATTGTAACGACGACTGGTACTGCTGGTGAGGATGATTTCACAGAAACTATTGTAACGGTAACGATTCCTGCTGGAGAGACTGCTGGTGAAGTTGTAATTCCAATCACTGATGATACATTAGATGAGGAAGATGAGATTTTCACAGTAGATGGAACAGTAACAAGTGGTAACACTGACAATACTGATCCAAGTGGAACAGTAACGCTTACAGATAACGATGGTGCACCAACGGTGACTATCGAAGATGTGATTGTAGATGAAGGAGCTGGAACTGTAACAATTCCTGTAAGCTTAAGTAACCCAAGTGATGAGGATACTGTTATCGATATTGTAACGACGACTGGTACTGCTGGTGAGGATGATTACACAGAGATTATTGTAACGGTAACGATTCCTGCTGGAGAGACTACTGGTGAAGTTGTGATTCCTATTACGGATGATATGCTTGATGAGGAAGATGAGACATTCACAGTAGATGGAACAGTAACAAGTGGCAACACTGATAATACTGATCCAAGCGGAACAGTAACTATTACAGATAATGATGGTGCACCAACAGTGACTATCGAAGATGTAGTAGTAGATGAAGGAGCTGGAACTGTAACAATTCCTGTAACCTTAAGTAACCCAAGTGATGAGGATACTGTTATCGAGATTGTAACGACGACTGGTACTGCTGGTGAGGATGATTTCACAGAAACTATTGTAACGGTAACGATTCCTGCTGGAGAGACTGCTGGTGAAGTTGTAATTCCAATCACTGATGATACATTAGATGAGGAAGATGAGATTTTCACAGTAGATGGAACAGTAACAAGTGGTAACACTGACAATACTGATCCAAGTGGAACAGTAACGCTTACAGATAACGATGGTGCACCAACAGTGACTATCGAAGATGTGATTGTAGATGAAGGAGCTGGAACTGTAACAATTCCTGTAACCTTAAGTAACCCAAGTGATGAGGATACTGTTATAGAGATAGTAACTACGACTGGTACTGCTGGTGAGGATGATTACACAGAGACTATTGTAACGGTAACGATTCCTGCAGGAGAGACTACTGGTGAAGTTGTGATTCCTATTACGGATGATATGCTTGATGAGGATGATGAGACATTCACAGTAGATGGAACAGTAACAAGTGGCAACACTGATAATACTGATCCAAGTGGAACAGTAACTATTACAGATAATGATGGTGCACCAACGGTGACTATCGAAGATGTAGTAGTAGATGAAGGAGCTGGTACGGTAACAATTCCTGTAACCTTAAGTAACCCAAGTGATCAGGATACTGTTATCGAGATTGTAACGACGACTGGTACTGCTGGTGAGGATGATTACACAGAAACTATTGTTACAGTAACGATTCCTGCTGGAGAGACTGCTGGTGAAGTTGTAATTCCAATTACTGATGATACATTAGATGAGGAAGATGAGATTTTCACAGTAGATGGAACAGTAACAAGTGGCAACACTGCCAATACAGATCCAAGCGGAACAGTAACTATTACAGATAATGATGCTCCGGTTACAACACCTAATTTAGATCTTGTTAAAGTGGGCGTTTTAAATGATTTAAATGGTAATAATGTAGTTGATGCTGGTGATACTATCACTTACTCTTTAACAGTTACAAATAATGGAAACGAAGACCTTACTAATGTTCTCGTTGTGGATCCATTAATCATTATCAATGAAGGTCCAGTTGCGGTATTAGCAATAAGTGAGAGTGCTTCATTTACTGGGACATATACAATCACTCAAGATGATATTGAAGCTGGAGGAGTTGTAAACGTTGCAACTGCAGAAGGAACTGATCAGGCGGGTAATACAATTACAGATCAATCTGATGATCCAACCGATACAACAAATGTAGATGTTGATGGTGATGGAGATTTTGAAGATCCTACAGTGACTATCTTAGATCAGTCTCCGGATATCATGATTACTAAGAATGGAGTATTCCAAGATTTTAATCAAGATGGGTTTGCAAATGCAGGTGATCAGATTATTTATACCTTTGATGTTATTAATACGGGTAACGTGATATTAAATGATGTTATAGTAACCGATGAGATGGTAGAAGTGATAGGTGATGCAGTAAGTTTACTTCCAGGTGAATCAGTTACATTTACAGCGGTATATATTATTACTCAACAGGATGTTAATAATGGTGAGGTTGTAAATACTGCACTAGCGATTGGATTGACTAATAATGGTCTAGAGATCTCAGACGTATCTGATGATGTAACAGATACCACTAGTGATGATGATCCTACAGTTACCGTATTAAGTCAGAGTTCAGGACTTATCTTTAACAATGGTATCTCCATGAACGGAGATGGTCGTAACGATTCATTCAGAATACAAGGAATAGAGAACTTCCCAGAAAATAGATTAAGAATCTTTAATAGATGGGGTGTAGAAGTATATAATGCAGAAGGATATGGGTCTGATGGTAAAACTTTCATAGGATTATCAGAAGGTAGAACTACGATATCTCAAGATAAATTCTTACCTGTAGGAACATATTACTGGATACTAGAATATGTTAATTCTGTAGGAGAGACTATCAATAACTCTGGATATCTATATTTAACTAGATAAATAATTTTAAATCGTTGAGTGCATTATGCACTCAACGATTTTATTAGATGTATATATGAAAAATATAATATTAACAGTTGTTTTCTTAGCAACACTAGTGCTAAGTACATTTACGCTAACTGCACAACAAGATCCGCAGTATACTCAGTATATGTACAATACAGTTGCTATCAACCCAGCTTATGCAGGGAATAGAGGTGTGACGAGTATTGTGGGACTTCATAGAAGTCAGTGGGTTGGTCTTGAAGGTGCTCCTAGAACTCAAAGTTTAAGTATTCACTCACCTATAGGTGAAGGTAAAGTAGGGTTAGGATTATCTATAGTAAATGATGCACTAGGGCCAGCTCAAGAAACATACATTGGTGCAGATTTTAGCTACACAATAAATACCTCAAATTCAGGAAAATTAAGTTTTGGATTGAAAGCGGGAGGTCACGTTTTAGATGTTGACTTTTCTAAATTGTCACTGTTTGACGTTACAGATCCTAGATTTTCTCAAAATATAGATAATAAAATTTCTCCTGTAATTGGTGCTGGATTATATTATCATACAGATAGATTTTATGCTGGTTTAAGTGCTCCTAATTTAATTCAAACTGAGCATTTTGATGAAAGTAACAATAGTAACTCAGCTAGTTTTATAGCAAAGGAGCGTATCCACTATTATGGAATAATGGGATATACTTTTGATATTAACGAACAACTGAAATTTAAACCTAGTACTCTTGTCAAGGTAGTTGCTGGAGCTCCACTTCAAGTTGATCTTACGGCAAATTTTTTGGTGATGGAAAAATTACACTTAGGAGCAGCTTATAGATGGAGCGCAGCTTTAAGTGGTCTTGTAGGTTTTCAAGTGTCAGATAGTATGCTTATCGGTCTTGCTTATGATCGAGAAAGCACTGATCTTGGAGAGACTGTCTATAATGACGGGAGTTTCGAAGTTTTTCTTCGTTTTGAACTCTTCAATGAGTATGATAGAATGCTTACCCCTAGATTCTTTTAATACGTATACTCTAGTAGTATATCTAAATTGATTACATGATGAAAAATATAATTTGTTTTTGCCTTAGCCTTCTTTTCTTAGGAATTTTTACAGTAAATGCTCAAGAAGGAAAAATTGATAAAGCCGATAAAAAGTTTGATCAATATGCCTTTGTAGATGCCAGAAAAATCTACCTAGAAGTTGCAGAGAAAGGATATAAATCTGCCGATCTTTTTCAAAAGATAGCAGATAGCTACTATTTTAATGCAAAATATGGAGAAGCAGAGATGTGGTACAACAAGCTTGTAAGCAACTATGCAGAAGAGATAAAACCAGAATACTATTTCCGTTTTGCACAAACCTTGCGTGCTCTTAAAAATTATGATCGTGCAGATGATATGATGGCTAAGTTTAACGAGGTTAATAGTGGTGATTTAAGAGCAGAGCTTTTTACTGAAGAGCCTAACTATCTTAGCAATATCGATTATAAAAAGAGCAAGTATACCATAGAAGATATACGTAGTATAAACTCTAGATACTCAGATTTTGCTCCTACAGAATATGAAGGTAAATTGATTTTTGCGTCATCACGTGATACTGGTGGAGCAACAAAGAAAATTCACAAATGGAATAACGAACCTTTCTTAGATTTATACGAATCTAAAGTTGGAGCAGGTTCAGGATCGTATACTAAGCCTAAAACTTTTAGTAGAGAATTAAATTCAAAATTTCACGAGAGCACTACAGCATTTACAAAAGATGGTAACACGGTATATTTTACTAGAAATAATTTCAATAAAGGAAATTACCGTAAATCAAAGAATGGAACAAACAAGCTTAAGATTTATAAGTCTAAAAAAGAAAATGGTAAATGGTCTACACCTGTAGAAATGCCATTTAACAGTGACGAGTACTCTACAGCACACCCTACACTTAATGCAGATGAGACTAAATTATATTTTGCATCAGATATGCCTGGTACCGTAGGACTTTCAGATATATGGGTTGCAACAATTGATGCAACAGATTCTGTAGGAACACCTATAAACTTAGGAAGACCGGTAAATACAGAAGGTAGAGAGACTTTCCCATTCATGAGCTCAAAAGGAGTATTGTACTTTGGATCAGACGGTCATCCTGGTCTAGGGGGACTTGATGTATTTGCAACAACTCCTAGAACAAATAGTAATGAAAAAGAGGTTATTAGTAATATAGGTGAGCCTATTAATAGTTCTTTTGACGATTTTACTTTTATATTGAATGAGGATACGCAAGTAGGTTACTTTGCTTCAAATCGTAAACGTGGTCAGGGAAGTGATGATATTTATAAGTTCTTAAAAGAGGAAATACCATGTGATATTAAACTAGTGGGTGTTGTTACAGATAAAGATAGTGGCAATCCTATTTCAGAAGCAACAGTCCAGCTTATAGATAGTGAAGGTGAGGTAATTGAGGCTGTTCAGGCAACAGCTGCAGGAGCTTATGCATTTGAGGCAACATGTGTTACGCAGTACGTTATACGTGCTTCAAAAGAAGAATATAGTACTGCAGAGGCTATAACTACAACTCCAGATGTAACAGGCACACTTACAAACGACTTAGTATTGAGCCTTCTCCAAAAACCAATCAATGTAGGTGATGATCTTGCAAAGGTTTTAGAACTCAATCCTATTTACTTTGATTTCGATCGATTCAATATTCGTCCAGACGCTGCGCTTGAATTAGAAAAAGTAATAGCAGTAATGCGTGAGTATCCTACTATGGTTTTAGACGCAAGATCACATACAGACAGTAGAGGTAAGGATTCTTATAACCTAAGCTTGTCAGATAAGCGTGCAAAATCAACAGTTGCATATATTATTGAACAAGGCATAAGCTCTTCTAGAATCACCGGACAAGGATATGGAGAAAAGCAACCAGTAAATACATGTTCTAACGGAGTTAAGTGTTCAGAAGAAGAGCATCAACTTAACAGACGTTCAGAATTTATAGTGATAAAGAATTAACTTTAGTTTCTTAATACAAAGTCCCCTTTTCTTTTGAAGAGGGGGCTTTTTTTGTTTGTACGCTTTCGCGAAAGCGTTATATAAACCCGCCTAGTACTTCACTAGACGATGTAGCTTCAATATAGAGAAATCTGTCAAAGATAAATCCGCACTCAAGAAGGTTTTAAGCTCCTTTAATGAAGTTTTAGATAGTCGAGCTATCAATTGTCGTAATCTATGAGTAATGTCACAACGAACGTCCTACTAAACCATAGAGCGTTAGCCTTCCACTGCGTATAGCTTAAAATTTATTTTTCAATTATCTAATTGCTGATAGTAAGCCGAAAAGCATATTTTTAAAATTTTAAACTAAAACATTAGTTTAAACTAATGTTTTAGTTATATTTGAGTAATTAATAGAAATAAGGATTATAAGTTATTGTGATCTAAAGGAATACAAAGCTCGACTATGAAACAACTTACAAAGGCAGAAGAAGAGGTGATGCAGCTATTATGGGTAGCCAAAAAAGCAAATGTCGCAACTCTTATTGATAAAATGCCAGAGCCAAAACCAGCATACAACACCATCTCAACAATCATAAGGATATTGGAGAACAAAGGTTTTGTAGGCCATGAGAAAGAAGGAAGAGGATACCTCTACTATCCCTTAGTTACAAAGGAGGTGTATAGCAATGATTCTATGCACAAAATGATGGATAGCTATTTTAATGGAAGTTTTAAAAGCATGGTGAGCTTCTTTGTAAAAAAGAATGATGTAGGTGTACAAGACCTAGAAGCCATACTCAAAGAAATTAATAAAAACGACTAGTCATGATAGCATATGTAGTCCAAGCCATCTGTTTTCAAGCAATATTCTTAGCGGTGTATTACCTATTATTAAGAAAGGAAACCTTCTTTGTATGCAATAGAATTTACCTTCTAGTGACGCCTGTCATAGCGCTTTTACTACCATTTGTGAAAATTGCAAGTTTACAAACAGTAGTTCCTATGGAGGTGATGTCTGTCATGTTACCAGAAGTAGTAATAGGTGATGCCACTACGAGTCAAGCAGAACAGACAAGCTCCTTTGTCATTCCGTGGTTGAGTATTTACTTCGTAGGTGTTGCAGTAAGTGCATTACTTCTTGTGATAAAGTTCAAAAGTTTTATTAGCTATTTATCTTTTAAACGACGTGGGGAACACATCATAAATGTCCCTAACAGCACAGAAGCTTTTACCTTTTTTAAGTACATATTTATTGGAGAGGATATAGATACGCTTTCGCGAAAGCAAATTCTTACCCACGAACAGATACACGCAAAACAGGGGCATACTTGGGATCTTATCTTTTTTGAGATCATGAAAATTATCTTTTGGTTCAACCCACTAATATATTTTAATCAAAAGCTGATAAGTACCGTACATGAATACCTGGCCGATCAAAAAGCAACAGCAGCCACATCAAAAAAAGCATACTATGAAGAGTTGTTAAATACAGCCTTTGGCACTAATAACCTTTCTTTTACAAATACATTTTTCAATCAATCATTAATCAAAAATCGAATTATTATGCTACAAAAATCAAAATCAAAAAAGAGTGCTCTCATCAAGTACTTTCTTATAGCACCTCTTATACTAGCAATGCTAGTGCAAGTTTCTTGGGCGCAAAATTCGAGTAAATCAGGAGAGGTGGAGAGAGAGAATTTTACATTGATGGAAAGTGATTTTAATAACGAGAAAGTTAATTACTCTATTATAATTATAGATACCTTAAAGTTAGCAAGTAATGAGAAAGCATTTTTAGAAGCAATACATAAAAATAAATCTTTAGATGTTTCAGATTTTGACCTAATAGAGGACAAAAGTTCTACACTCAACGGTATGGATAAATTACTTATGTTTTCAAGTAAGGATGACATTGTGGAGCTCAAAGAAAAATTTGATATAAAATCTTACACAGTTGAGGAGCTACGTAAAAAATATAAGTTAAAAAATACTTATACTTCTCAGGCTATATATAAAGAAGAAGTAGAAGTTGTCGAAACTCAAGAGGAACTCGAAATACCATTTGCAGTTATAGATAATGTCCCTACCTACCCTGGTTGTAATGAACTAGAAGGGAATGAAGATAAAAAGACATGTATGTCAGATAAAGTCTCAAAATATGTAAGTGCTAATTTTAATACAAGTATTGCAAAACCACTAGGTCTTACAGGAGTTAACAGAGTGTTTGTATCATTTAGAATTAATAAAAGGGGACAGGTAGATAACGTTGAGGCACGCGCATCACATCCAGATATAGCAGAAGAGGCTAGAAGAGTTATTTACAATCTACCTCAAATGAAACCCGGAAGTCAGGCAGGAGAAGAAGTTGGAGTTCTTTATAGCTTACCAATTACGTTTAAAATAGCAGAGTAATTAAATAGAATAACCATATTAAATCATGCGATATGATAGCGTACATTATACAAGTCATCTGTTTTCAAGCAATATTCTTAGCAGTGTATTATCTCCTATTAAGAAAGGAAACCTTCTTTGTATGCAATAGAATTTACCTTCTAATGACACCTCTCATAGCGCTTTTATTACCATTTATAAAAATTGCAAGTTTACAAACAGTCGTGCCCGTAGAGGTGATGTCTGTCATGTTACCAGAAGTAGTAATAGGTGAAGCAACTACGAGCCAAACAGAACAAACAAACTCCTTTATTATTCCGTGGTTGAGTATTTACTTCGTAGGTGTTGCAGTAAGTGTATTACTACTTTTGATAAAGGTCAAAAGTTTTATTAGCTATTTATCTTTTAAACGACGTGGGGAGCACATTATTAATGTCCCTAACAGTACAGAAGCTTTTACCTTTTTTAAATACATATTTATTGGAGAGGATATAGATACGCTTTCGCGAAAGCAAATTCTTACCCACGAACAGATACACGCAAAACAGGGGCATACTTGGGATCTTATCTTTTTTGAGATCATGAAAATTATCTTTTGGTTCAACCCATTAATATATTTCAATCAAAAACTGATAAGCACAGTTCATGAATATCTAGCAGATCAAAAAGCAACAGCAGCCACATCAAAAAAGGCATACTATGAAAAGTTGTTAAATACTGCTTTTGGCACTAATAACCTTTCTTTTACAAATACATTTTTCAATCAATCATTAATCAAAAATCGAATCATTATGTTACAAAAATCAAAATCAAAAAAGAGTGCGTTAATCAAGTACATGTTTATCGCACCATTAGTATTATCAATGTTAGTTTATGTTTCATGTAGTGAAGATAATGAGCTGGTGGAAAATCAATCATTAGAGCAAAAAATTAGTGAATTACAACTGCTAGTAGAGCAAAAAGAGAACCTTTCAAAAACAGAGTCTCTAATGATCAATGATCTAAGTATGACATCAGCCAAAAAAACAAAAGGAACATCTGTGCATACTTTTAATATGAATAAGGATGATGGCGAATTAATAGAAGTTGTTAAGCAAGAAGTTGTGTACAATCTAGATGAGAATGGTAATATCCCATTTGCAGTGATAGATGAAGTTCCAGTATTTCCTGGATGTGAGTCAGTCGCTTCAAATGAGCAACGTAGAGACTGTATGTCACAAAAAATAAGTGCCTTGGTGAATTCTAACTTTAATATTGGATTAGGTAAACAGTTAAATCTTACTGGGACTAACAGGATTTTTGCAAGTTTTAAAATTGATAAAAACGGATATGTTACAAATCTAAGAACTCGCTCACCACACCCAGATCTTGATGTAGAAGCACAGCGCGTAATTTCTATGTTGCCAAAAATGAAACCTGGTAAACACAATGGCGAAGAAGTAGGAGTTCTTTACAGCTTACCTATTATTTTTAAAATAGCAGAGTAACCTATGAGAAAACTAATTATACTTTTAAGTATCATAGCATTTTCAAAAGCCGGAGCACAAGCTCCGGCTTTGGCTATTGCAGATAGTTTATATGCTGTGGGAGATTATACACAGGCAATTGCTCAGTATGAATTTATAAAAGATCCTTCGGCTAGAACATATTTGCAAATAGCAAGAGCCTATAACGGTAAAGGGGTAAAAA
Source organism: Dokdonia sp. Asnod3-C12 (assembly GCF_045063975.1). Taxonomy (NCBI): domain Bacteria; kingdom Pseudomonadati; phylum Bacteroidota; class Flavobacteriia; order Flavobacteriales; family Flavobacteriaceae; genus Dokdonia; species Dokdonia sp. Asnod3-C12. The sequence goes on along the minus strand of NZ_JBEFNY010000003.1, from coordinate 1,275,373 downwards.
CTGATGCCTTAGTCTATTATAAAAAATCATTAGAACTAAATAACAAGCAACCCATAGCTCAAACAGAGTACGGTAGATTATTACTGTCAAATTCAAAGCATCATCTTGCAGACTCAATTTTTTCTGATTTAGCAATGAGATTCCCTACTAATCCTGAGTATTACTATCAATGGGGACGAGCACTTAAAAAGACCGCGGTAAAGGATACCTTGGTTTTAAATAGAAAAGTAGATAATGAAAAGATAGACACTTCAGAAAAAGCTTTTGCAAAGGCAGTACAGCTAGATTCTACACATCAAAATGCGATGTATGAGCTTGCAAAGCATCATCTAGGATTAAAAGAATACGACATCGTAGAAAAGATTTCTGAGAAAGCTCTTGAGAGTTACCCAGAGAATATTAAGATAACTAATATTCTAGCTCAAAACTATTACATAAAAGGATGGTGGGTTGAGGCCATAGCGTGGTTTAATAAACTACTAGATTTAGGTGTGGATACCGCGTTTGTGAGAAATAAACTAGGGCGTGCCTACTACGAGAAAAGAATGTATCCAGAGGCTATAGAAGCTTATGAAGAGGTACTCGCTTATGATGATGAAGACTGGGGAACACTTATTACCCTTGCTAGGTTGTATAACTTTAACAGAGAATACGATAAGGCCGTTGATTATTCGACCAAAGCGCTTAGGTATAAAGATTTGCCGCTTGATGATGTGTACTTTACATTAGGTAGAGCTTACGAGTTTAAGAAAGAGTTCACTCAGGCAATGAAGCACTATCAACTAGCAGTTAAAGAAGATCCTGATAACCTTGATGCCATATATGCCATTGCCGTAGCAGCCGATAATTATTATGAAGACAAGGAAGAGGTAGTCCAATTGTATGAGAAGTTTGTAACTCAATCTGAAAAATCAAAATCAAAGCCATATTTGATAAGAATTGCTAAGGAGAGAATTGTAATCCTTAAAAGAGAAATTTTTGAAGCTAAAAAAGCGCAGGACTAACCCTATTTACAGCACTTTTAAACGAGATTTAAAAATCGTACTTTCGAAGTACGTATGAGAGGCTTATTATATCGTGGTTTAGTAATGATTACAGCAATAGCTGTAATGACTTCTTGCGACCGTATAGAAACAAAAAAGATCTCATCTTCCGAGTATCTTTCAGAAAGCTGGAAGGCCATAGATCTCCATAAAGTTGACGGGTATCCTACCTTTGATACATGTAGCTCACAAGCAGAAGGGGAGGCGTTGAGAGTATGTTTTGAAGAGACAGTAACGAGCACGTTTTATGAGTCTTTTGGTAAACACACGATTGTTGTAAATAGAGAGCTCAACGATACCATTGTAGTCAATTTTGTGGTAAATGAAAAAGGTAAATACTGTATTGACACCCTTGCCATTACACCAGAAATTCGCGCAGAAATTCCAAAATTAGAGCAGTGGATTCATGAAGCGGCCAAACAACTTCCTCAAGCTAAGGCTGCTACAAAACAAGGGGTTCCTGTAAAGACAAAATTTAAAATTCCCGTAGTACTCAAGGTTGAGTAAATAACTTTAAATAGTGTTATCGGCTATTATTTCGCGTAGTTCCTACCTTTCCATTGGTAACTACTAGTAAGCGATCTTATGGCTATGTAAGTACTTAAAAACGGGTAACAAATCATCACAACTGGATACCATTTCAAATAGCTAAGTTTCTTGTAAAACTGGGCTTCGGTTGCGATAAGAATTCCATCGGCGATTATTTTGAGTAACAGTGCGATGATAATTAGAGATTGGGTTTCCGCTTTCGCGAAAGCGAGATAAATCAAACCTAAGCCACTCATAAGATTACCGCTCACAACCAATAAACCCATAAGTTTTGAAAACCAAAACGTGTAAGCGCTAGACTTGGCTGCCCATCGTGTGCGCTGTGCTATAAATGTACTCCACAACTCTTGTGGCTGCGTGTTTACAATGGCATCCTGAGAGCGTAGATAGCTTATCTTATCTTTAAACCTTTCTTGAAATTTTTCTAGTAAAAAATGATCATCGCCACTAGCTATATGATCATTATTAGAAAATCCTTGCACTTTTATAAAGGCATCTTTATCATACGCAAGATTTGCTCCGTTACATAAAAAAGGAAGACCAAAATGAAAGCTTCCAGCAGTCGCTCCCATTAGACTTAAAAAGTCGAGTTGCTCATATGCAGTTAAGAAAGAAGGACGCGCTGTGGTAGCGATAGCAACCGGCATAATGACCATAAGTGGTTGCTCTTGTTGTATCGCAGCATCTAGTGTGGCGAGCCATTGTGTTGGGGCGTAGCAATCTGCATCTGTTGTAACAATCCAGTTATGTTGAGCCTTGTTAATAGCGGCTTGTAGCGCATCTTTTTTTGGTGAGGCTGTAGTACGCACGTTGTTTATAATGCTCACATTAGAAATAGGATTATTCTTGAGACATTGATTTATAACCTCAAGGGAGTTGTCTGTAGACTCGTCATTTACAAGAATAAGTTCCCAATTATGAGAAGGGTAATCTATCGCGGCTAGTGAGGTTAATAATCGTGGGAGGTTCTTAGTTTCATTTCTAAAAGGTACAATTACCGTAAATCCGTTTTCATGCGCTGTAGTACGATTATTAAAAGTACCAGCATACGTTGTTTTAATGGTGAAGCCAAGTATGATAATACCGTAAAAAATAAAAACGAAAAGCAGTATCCAGATCATTTATTATAGGGCTACGCTTGAGCGCTTTTTATTTTTAAATAGGTAGATAGCTCCTGGTAGAAGCGGCAACACGACATTGCATAACCACATGATGAGCACGGTGCTTAACACAATTTCTTCAGGTACAAAATACCAGCTAAAAACAAGTACGGCAACTCCGCCGCGCACTACTACATCAAGTAGTTGCATCACGGGTATTATAGAACTTAAAATATACATAGCGGCAATACACGACATGGCAAATACGTAGGGAATATCTGCTCCCAACATCAGTAAAATAATATAAAATTGATGTGCAAATATCGCATAACGTATAAAGGAATATAAGCGAGTCTTGCGTTTGATATCTTTAGGTATAGCCTTCCAGAAACTCTTGATTTTATGCCATGCATTTCCTTTTAATGACCAATTAAAACGCTTGAGAACTTTTGGTAATATTTGATAAAAGACCAGTGTCATAAAAATACTTAGACCCCAGAAAAAGATTGCAGTGCCACTTGTAAATAACGCTAGCATACCTAAGCCTACAAAACCTACGACAAGCGTTGCTAGCAGCTGGTACATGTTTCCTATAAAATTTAAGAAGAGAAGTTTTTTGCGTTGCTCTTTTGGGTAATACAGCGCTTTGGCTCCATAATCACCCGCTTTTGCTGGAGTTACAAAACCAGCAAGATGCGCAGTAAGGGTTTGTTGTACGCTTTCGCGAAAGCTTAACTGCCTAAAGTAACCTACTAAAACTTGCCATTTTTTAAACTCAAAAAACCAATTGGAAGCTGTAAATAATAGTATTATTATAATATAGAAATATAACGATGACGTGTTTATTTCAGAAAGTTGAAACTGGAGATTAATTAGTGCGCTTTGGTTGAGTTTGCTATAAATAAAATATCCAGCGAGTACTACAATGAGAATCTTAAGAGTCGCCCAGAGTAATTGCGTAGCTTTGTGAGATAATCTAGGCATTCATTTCTTTGTTAAGGATGTTTACAAAGTAACAATAAAAGCAGTGGCAGACGAAAGAATCATATTAGGGATTGATCCAGGAACCACAATTATGGGTTTTGGGCTCATTAAAATAGTAGGAAAGAAGATGGAATTCATGCTGCTTAATGAGTTGTTGCTTCAAAAGTATAATGACCCATACGTGAAGCTTAAGCTTATTTTTGAGCGAACTATCCAATTAATAGACACCTATCACCCAGATGAGATTGCGATAGAGGCGCCGTTTTTTGGAAAGAATGTACAAAGTATGCTCAAGTTAGGTAGAGCACAAGGTGTGGCGATGGCTGCAGGGTTATCTAGAGAAATCCCCATAACAGAATATCTTCCTAAAAAGATAAAAATGGCAGTTACTGGAAACGGTAATGCAAGTAAGGAGCAAGTGGCAAGAATGCTGCAGTCTTTATTGAAACTAAAAACCTTGCCTAAAAACTTAGACTCCACAGATGGACTCGCAGCTGCAGTGTGTCATTATTACAACTCTGGAAAAGTAGAAATAGGTAAAAGCTATTCTGGCTGGGAGAGCTTTGTAAAGCAAAATGATAAGCGGGTTAAGAAATAATATTCTTTTAAAAATTATGGCATCCATCTACATTCACATACCATTTTGCAAGCAAGCTTGTCACTATTGTGATTTTCACTTTTCGACCACCATGGGTAAAAAGGAGGAAATGATAACGGCAATCATAAGCGAACTTGAGATGCGTAAAGCGGAGTTTGAAAATGACGAAGTGTCTAATGTCTACTTTGGTGGAGGGACACCTTCTGTTTTGAACACTGCAGAGATTGAACAAATTATAGATGCTTGTTATACGCATTATACGATTGAAGAAGATCCAGAAATTACGCTAGAAGCAAATCCTGATGATCTTACTCCAGAGAAAATAAGCGAACTAGCCGAATCAAGAATTAACAGGTTGAGCATAGGCGTACAATCGTTTTTTGAAGAAGATCTCAAGTTAATGAACCGTGCCCACAATGCTACAGAAGCCATAGATTGCCTAGTGCTTTCAAGAAAACAATTTCCTAATAGTTCGCTTGATCTTATTTACGGAATCCCTGGGATGACTAATGAGCGTTGGGAAGAAAATATTGATCAAGCGTTAAAACTTAATGTACCTCATATATCTGCATACGCACTTACCGTAGAACCTAAGACAGCACTAGAAAACTTTATCAAAAAAGGAATTGTTCCACCCGTAGAGGACGAGGTTGCTCAAGAGCATCATGAGCTTTTAATACGTAAAATGGAAGAAGCAGGCTATGAGAACTATGAGTTTTCAAACTTTGCAAAGCCTGGTTTCCACTCTAGAAACAATACGGCATACTGGCAAGGGAAAAAATATATTGGGATAGGACCTTCTGCACATAGTTATGATAATAATCGTCGCGCGTGGAATATTAATAACAACCCGAAGTACATAAAAGCAATCACTGCCGGAGAGTTGCCACAAGAGGTGGAAGAGCTCTCACTTACAGATCAATACAATGAGTATGTGATGACTAGATTGCGCACGCAGTTTGGTGTTTCACTTACAGAGATAGCCACTTTATATGGCGATAAGTACAAAGACTATTTTATTGAGTATTCACAAAAGCATGTAGAAGAACATCTCTTGTTTAAAGAAGGTGATCGTGTATATGTGTCAAAAAAAGGGAAGTTCTTAAGCGACGGAATCGCTAGTGATTTGTTTATCTTAAATTTAAAGTAGCGCTTTCTAATCTTTTAATTTGCACTAGTAGATATTTCAATTATCTATAAGGCAAAAGACTTAGGTTAATCTATTCAGGATTTTTATCTTTAGTCTTCTTTTGAATTACGCTATGCTTGCAACAATATCCCATAATAAAGAAACTTTTAAGGTCGATCTTTTAAAACCTATTGATCTCTCGATTCCTCTTACTCCTAAGAAGAATCCGCTGGCTTGGTATATTGAACCGCCTAAGTTTGAGACAGTCACAGATGGCGAGTGGGTAGGTAAAGTGAGTGAAGGCGGAGATGTAAACTTCACCACTATCACCTTTAATCCTCACGCGCACGGAACCCACACAGAAACCGTTGGCCATATTACAGAGAAGGTACACAGTATCAATAAAAATCTCAAAACTTTCTTTTTTGTGGCAGAGGTGATTACTGTAATTCCTGAACCTTTAGATAATGACGAAGACGATTTTATACTAAGAGATAAGCAGTTCCACAGTCTGCTTAAAGGTAAATCTCCAGAAGCTTTAGTGATCCGCACACTGCCTAATGCACGCGAAAAGAAATCAATGAATTGGTCTCACACAAACTGGCCGTTTATAGAAGAAAAAGCAATGGTACGCTTTCGCGAAAGCGGAATCAAACACCTTCTCATAGATCTTCCAAGTGTAGATAGAGAAAAAGATGGCGGTGCTCTTAAAGCACATCACGCCTTCTGGAATGTAGAAGAAAATATACGCCTGGATGCCACCATTACAGAGATGATTTATGTGCCGCACAAAGTGGCAGATGGCAGGTATTTACTCAATTTACAAATTGCCTCTTTTGAGAATGATGCCACACCAAGTAAACCTGTGTTGTACAAAATAGAAGCCGAATAATGCAAGCACCTTACTACGCTGTAATTTTTACATCTACACAAACCAGTAGCACAAGAGGCTATAAACAAGCCGCAGATCTTATGGAAGAGCTGGCAGCAACAATGCCTGGTTTTTTAGGAGTAGAGGGCGCTAGGAATGATAGCGATCATCTCGGGATTACTGTTTCTTACTGGAAAACATTAAAGGATATCGCTCACTGGAAAGCACAAGCAGAGCATCAAGGTGCCCAGCGCATGGGTAAATCAGATTGGTACGATAACTATACAGTGAGAATTTGCAAAGTAGAACGCGAGTACTCTTTTGATAAAAGTTAAAATCCTCCTAAAAGTTAATTGCCTTATACTAGTTGTTTTAACATTTCCGTTGAACAAGTAACCACACTACCAGAATTCTATATCAATCAGTCACTAACTTGTTTAATATGAGCTGTTTTCGGCTTGAATTTAAGCACTCATTATTTAAGCGATTTACGTTTTTTTATCAATGAGTAAACCTTAGTTTTGGGCACCTAACACAATCACTATCAATGCGTAAAAACCATCTACTCGCCTTTCTCGCCGTACTACTAATTGTCATTTCTTGCGATAAAACACCATCTGCAACAGATAACCTTTTTAAATTTAAAGACTATATTTCATACACAACAGAGGGGCGCCAGTCTGTAAAGAGTCCTATAAGAGTAGAGCTAGCAAAGGCACTCACGCAGTTTGAGCTAGATCAAGAAATACCTGCAGATATATTAAAAATAAGTCCAAGTATCTCTGGAAAGTTAACCGTGCGTAACCAGCGATTATTAGAATTTGTGCCTAGTGAACCACTAGAAGCAGATGTGGCGTATGAGGTGACTGTTTTTCTAGACAAACTCTATGATGATCTAGAAAAAGGGATGGATGAATTTCACTTTTCTTTCAAGACTATCACGCCAGATTTTAAAGTGAATCTGCGTGCATTACAGTCGTATAGTAAAGAATATAACTATCTAGAAGGACAGATAGAGGGAAGTGATGATATCGCTTTCGCGAAAGCGCAACAACTCATAAATGCTACACAAAATGGAAACGCATTATCTATCAAATGGTTTAGCGAAGATGCTTATGCTAGATTTCATTCCTTTAGAATAGACAGTATCTCAAGAGCCGAAGAGGACTCAAAAATTGAAATATCATGGAATGGTAAAGCGATAGGAGCAAAAGAAACTAAAGGAGAAAATACCGTAGAAATCCCTGGTCGTAGTAACTTTAAAATTATAGGTATTGATCAAACTAGAGGAGCAAATGCCTCACTGGCAATTAACTTTTCTGACCCTATACAAGACAAGCAAAATTTTGCCGGACTGGTAACTATCCAGCAAGGTGGTAACCTTCGTTTTGAGGTAAATGGTAATGTACTTACCGTATATCCAGAGACTAAAATTGTAGGTAATGCACTGGTTGAGGTTTTTGAAGGTATTAAAAGCACAGATGGATATAGGCTTAAAGAGCAGTTTCAAGAATCAATAAGTTTTGAGCAGGTAAAACCTGCTGTGCGCGCCATAACTAATGGGGTGATTTTACCTAATTCTGCGAGCACTCCTTTTTACTTTGAAGCCGTAAGCTTGAGCCACGTAGATGTAAGAATCATTAAGATTTTTGAAAACAATGTGTTACAGTTTTTACAAGATGGACAACTCAATGATGAAAGTACCTATAACCTAAAAAGAGTAGGCCGCAGGATAGCAAAGAAAACCATACAAATAGCAAATAAAGAAGACCTAGATAATGGGCAGTGGAAAGCTCATGGTATTGATCTATCAACGGTGTTTAAGGCAGATCCAGGAGCACTATATCGTATAGAGATAAGTTATAAGCCAGCATACGCAATCTTTGAATGTACAGATGATACATCTACAGCTGTAGATGATGATAGCTATGATGATTATTACTATGAAGAAGATTATTATGATAACTCAAACACAGAAGCAGAAAGTGCAGATGAAGATACGAGAGAGGAACAATACTGGGATAACCGTATCTATAGATGGCGTAAGCAAGTGTATAACTGGGAGCAAGAAGATAATCCTTGCCACCCTGCTTATTATCAAGAAGGTAGATTTATCAATAGCAACCTGCTAGGTTCTGACCTTGGTCTTATTGTTAAGAAAGGAAAAGACAATTCTTACCTTTTTGCAGCGGCAGATATTATTACAACTACCCCAGAAGCAAATACAAAGATCACATTATATAACTACCAGAAACAAGCTATAGGTACTGTAACTACAGATGCGACAGGGATAGCAAGAGTTACACCAAAAGGTTTTCCTGTGTTTGCCATAGCAGTAAAGGATAACAATTATGCATATTTAAAACTAGAAGACGGGCATAGTTTGTCTATGAGTAAGTTTGATATTTCTGGTAACCAGTTAGAAAAAGGTCTTAAAGGTTTTACATATTTGGAGCGCGGTGTGCATCGTCCAGGAGATACGATACATCTTACATTTACACTAGACGATAAAGCAAATCCGCTGCCTAAAGATCATCCAGTAAAACTTGAAGTTACAGACCCTAGAGGGAAGTTGATGTACAGAAAGGTACTCACTAGTAAAGAGGGAACATCTCAAAGTAATGAACGCTCGCTTAATAATTTTTACTATTTCCCTGTCCCAACAACACAAACGGCTCCTACTGGAAATTATAATGCGACCATCTCTGTAGGAGGAGCAACATTTTATAAGTCTCTTAAAGTAGAAACTATAAAGCCTAACCGACTCAAGGTTAATTTAGAATTTGAGGATGAAATACTAGATGCAAGTGGTAGTATAGAGGGTACTGCAACCGTAAAATGGCTCCACGGAGCACCAGCACGCAATCTCAAAATTGTAAGTGACGCTACCATCCGCAGTTCAAATAGCGGTTTCAAGAAGTTTCCTAAATATAATTTTTATGATCCTATCCGTCGTTTTGATGAGGTAGAAATTAATGTGCTAGATGGTAAACTAGACAATGAGGGAAGTACTAAAATCAATAAGAAACTAGAACTCAGTAAGCGCGCTTCAGGAATGCTTAAAGCTACGTTTGTGACAAAAGCATATGAAGGTGGTGGTGATTTTTCACTAGATGTCGTTAGTAAAGATGTCTCGCCTTTTGAGCATTTTGTAGGCTTACGCTCACCAGAAAGTAGAGCCTACGGCAGCTACTATACAGATGAGAATACAGCATTTGATCTTGCGACAACAGATGCACAAGGAAATCCAGCGGGCAATCGTAAGCTGGAAGTAAAAGTCTTTAAAATGGAATGGCGCTGGTGGTGGAATCGGAATAATGATAATTACTCAAGTTACGAGACAGGAACTGTGCACACGCCCGTGCAAAACTTCACGGTTACTTCTAGAGCAAATGGAAAAACAAGTTTTAATGTAAATATCCCAGAAAAAGAAAGCGGTCGTTATCTCATTAGAATTTTAGACCCAGAGAGTGGTCACGCCACGGGACGCATCGCATATTTCTATAGAAACTGGAGTGGTTTACAAAGTGATCCTGAGAGTGCAAAGATGCTCGTTTTCTCTGCAGATAAAGAGAAATATAATGTAGGAGAAAAAGCCATCATTAAATTCCCTTCATCGTCTGCTGGAAGAGCGCTCGTAAGTATTGAAAATGGTACAAACGTATTAGAAACGTACTGGGTAGATGCGGTTAAAGGAGAAACGGAAGTACGTATTCCTGTTACCTCAGAGATGGCGCCTAATGTGTATGTAAACATTGCTTTATTGCAGCCCCATGAACAGTCGGCAAATGATTTGCCTATCAGGTTATACGGTGTGATTCCGTTGCTTGTGGAGGATGTTAATACGGTGTTACAACCACAAATATCCATGCCAGATGTTCTCAAGCCAGAGGAGAATTATACGATAAAGGTAAGTGAGAAAAACAGCAAAGCAATGACTTATACCATCGCTGTGGTAGATGATGGCTTGCTGGATCTTACGAGATTTCAAACACCAGAGATTCACAAGCATTTTTATAGTAGGGAAGCGCTCGGAGTAAAGTCGTTTGACATGTATGATTATGTAATCGGTGCATATTCTGGTAGTGTAGATAATATTTATGCAATAGGTGGAGGTGATGCAGGAAGTGCTGCCAAAAACCGAAAAGCAGAACGTTTTAAACCCGTTGTTAGCTTTTTAGGTCCTTTTGCTTTAAGCGAAAATGAAACAAAATCACACACTATAAAAATGCCAAATTATGTAGGCTCTGTACGTGCGATGGTGATTGCTGGAGATGCCACAAAAAGCGCTTACGGTAAATCAGACAAAACGGTGGCTGTGCGTAAACCATTGATGGTGCTAGGTTCGCTTCCGCGAAAATTATCTCCAGGAGAGCACGTGATTTTACCCGTTACCGTGTTTGCCATGGAAAGTAAAATCAAGCAGGCTAAGATTACGATAAAAACTTCTGAAGCTTTTAAAGCGTCTGACGGGAATGTGAAAACGGTAAATTTCACGCAAGTGGGAGAAAAAATAGTGCCATTTGAGTTTGATATGCAAGCCGCAACAGAAGTGCAAACCGTACAAATTATCGTAGAAGGTCACGGAGAACGTGCAACCTATGAAGTAGAAATCGATGTAGAAAATCCAAACCCTATCACGCAACAAGTAACCGATTATGAACTAGACGCTAGCGGAGATCTTACCATTGATTATTCAACCTTTGGTGTAGCAGGAACAAATGAAAGCGCTTTAGAATTTTCGACATTACCACCTATGGATTTTACAAAGCGTATGCAATATTTGATACGCTATCCACACGGTTGTGTAGAGCAAACTACGTCTGGCGTATTTCCGCAATTATTCTTGAGTGATATTTTTGATCTGACTTATGAGCAAAAAGCCGAATCACAACAACACATCAAAAACGGAATTACCCGTCTAGGAAGATTCCAGAATGCAGATGGTGGTCTTGGTTACTGGCAAGGAGAATCAGAAGCAGATGACTGGGGCACAAGTTACGCAGGTCATTTTATGATAGAAGCACAAAAGAAAGGCTATGCATTGCCACTCACTTTTATGAGTAACTGGCTGCGTTTCCAGAAAAAAGCAGCCCGCGAGTGGCGAGCAGGGCAGTATGCCTATAATGCCACCTTAATGCAAGCGTATCGTTTATATACCCTTGCTCTAGCTGGACAACCAGATCTTGCGGCAATGAACCGCTTGCGCGAAAACGGAAACCTATCAAACGAGAGCAAATGGAGACTAGCAGGAGCCTATGCACTTGTGGGGCAGGAGAAAGTAGCTCGCGAACTAACAGTAACGGCAAATATTGATTTTAAGCCCAAAAATTATGACTACCACACCTATGGTTCTGTGTATCGTAACAGAGCGATGGCACTAGAAACAATGGTGGTTATGAATGATGCTAAGCAAAAAGAATTGGCTATATCAATTGCCAAAACGCTAGCGTCAGATAGATGGCTGAGTACGCAAGAGACAAGTTATGCGTTACTCGCGATGGCAAAAATGGTGACTAAAAATGGAGGTAAAGCCATGCAGCTGTCTATGATGAAAAACGCTAAGGAAGTGGTGATAAACACGCCACAAGCCATAGCGATCAGAGATCTTAAGACACAAGATGGTAAGAATAGCATCACACTTAAAAATCAGAAAGAAAATACTGTATTTGTGCGCTTAGTACAGAGTGGAAAATTACCACTAGGTAAAGAGCTCACAGATAGTAAAAATCTGAGAGTGAATACCACCTTTGTGGATGGGTCAGGAAATCCTATTGCGATTAGTAAACTACGTCAAGGAGAGGAGTTTACTGCAAGAATTACAGTAAGTAATAACAGTCGCGACTATGTAGATAATATCGCACTCACACAAATCTTTCCAAGCGGGTGGGAAATTGTAAATACACGCTTTACAGATGCACAAGCCGGTACAGAAGGCAGCGCACGCTACACAGATATAAGAGATGATAGAGTCAATTTTTATTTTGATATGAGTAAAGCCAGCACAAAAACGTTTACGGTACGTCTCAATGCAAGTTACTTAGGTAGGTATTACTTGCCGGGAACTCAGGTAGAAGCAATGTATGATGCAAATTATTATGCAAGAAACAAAGGTAATTGGGTATTGATTGAGAAGTAGTAATGACCAAAACCTCCATCATACAGTTTTTAAAATCTCACAAAGTCAAGCTCATTATATTGACGGGATTTTTTATGTATTGGTTGTTCTCTTTGCCTTCACCATTGTTTGAAGATCCGCACGCGACAGTGGTGGAGAGTACAGAAGGTGAGTTGCTGGGTGCGCGTATTGCGGGTGATGGGCAGTGGCGTTTTCCTGCGCTAGAAAGCGTTCCTGTAAAGTTTGAGAAGTGTATTCTTCTTTTTGAAGATGAGTACTTTTATACGCATCCCGGGTTTAATCCCGTGGCTATGGGGAAGGCAGTCTGGGGAAATATAACCACAGATAAGCGCCGTGGTGGCAGTACCATTACACAACAAGTAATTAGACTTTCTAGAAAAGGAACAGAACGTTCTTATATGGAAAAGCTAGTCGAACTCATAAAGGCGACAAGGCTCGAAGCTGGATATGCTAAAGATGAGATTCTTAATATGTATGCGACCTACGCGCCTTTTGGCGGTAATGTGGTGGGATTAGAGACTGCCGCTTGGCGATATTTTGGACTTCCAGCAGATCGTTTGAGCTGGGGGCAGATGGCTGCCTTAGCCGTTTTACCTAATAATCCTAGTATGGTGCGACCGGGTAAAAATGAGGTTACGCTTTCGCGAAAGCGTAATGAGCTCCTTAAAAAACTCTGGGAAACTGGAGAAATAGATGAAACTACTTACGAGCTATCACTCCTTGAAAAACTCCCAGGAAAACCCTATCCATTACCACAACTAGCGCCACATCTGGTTGAGCGAATAAAACAAGAGTCTGAGGGAGAGCGTATCCAGACCACTATAAAAGTACCACTGCAACGCTCATTAAATAGACTGGCCAAAGAGCATTACGGACAGTTAAAGCAGAATGAGATTTACAACCTTGCCATGGTTGTGATAGATGTAAATACGAAGGAAGTAGTGGGTTATGTGGGAAACGCACCTACAGATGCCGCGCATCAAAAGGATGTTGATATTGTAACAAAGTCACGAAGCACAGGAAGCACGCTGAAACCTTTTTTATATGCCGGAATGCTAGATGAAGGCATGCTCTTACCTAAAACGCTGGTGGCAGATATTCCCACGAGTATTAATAATTACCAGCCACAAAATTTTAATAATGAATACAGTGGCGCAGTAGCTGCAGATGTTGCTTTGGCTCGATCGCTTAATGTTCCTGCTGTACGTTTGTTACGACAATACGGTCTTGATAAATTCTATGGCAATCTTAAGGAAATGAACCTAGGCGGTATTAATAAACCGGCTTCTCATTATGGACTTGCTATGATTTTGGGTGGGGCAGAAAGTAGCCTGTTTGAGTTGACAAAAACCTATGCAGGAATTGCAAACACACTGCATATATTTAATAAGTCCAGTAGTGAGTACTCGGCGTCTTCATTTGAGGAATACACGTTGCGCAAGCGTTGTGCTACCTGTGATAAGAACGAGGAGAGTTTGCATAGTGAACCGAGTGTCTTTTCTGCTGGAGCAATATATAATACGTTAGAAACTTTACGTACGGTAAATAGGCCTAATGGTGAGGAGAACTGGCAGTTTTATGAAGATGCGCAGCCCATAGCTTGGAAAACTGGGACAAGTTTTGGTTTTAAAGATGCCTGGGCAGTTGGGGTTACACCTCAATATGCTATAGGTGTTTGGGTAGGAAATGCAGATGGAGAAGGTAGACCAGGCATCACGGGTATTCAAGCAGCGGCTCCATTGTTTTTTGATATACTTCGTAGCTTACCCATGAGCGGTAATTGGTTTGACACGCCTTATGATGCCCTTTCCGAAATAGACGTATGCACAAAAAGTGGAATGAAAGCGAGCGTCTATTGCCCGCATACAGAAAGTATTCTGGCTCCTGTTGCTGGAGAGCATAGTGCTGCCTGTCCATATCATAAACAGGTATATGTAGATCATAGTGAGACCTATCGCGTTAATTCTGATTGTTATGAACTCGATAAAATGAAGGCTAAGAATTACTTTGCGTTACCGGCTTCATTAGCTTTTTATTATTCAGGAAAGCATCCAGATTATAAAGAGTTACCACCCTATCTCCCCAATTGCGGATTCTCAGGGGAGCAACCTATGGTTTTTATATATCCCAAAAATAACGATGGCGTTATTTTACCTAAGAATTTTGATTCGGAAATAAATGATGTGGTGCTTAAAGTAGCTCATCGCAATCCAGAGACGAAGCTCTTCTGGTATTTAGACAATAACTTTATAGGCAGTACAGAATTTTTTCATGAACTAGCCATTGCTCCACAAGTAGGAACCTATGTGCTTACCGTAGTAGATGCTCAGGGTAATGAACTCAAGAAGCAAGTTGAGGTTTCTAGAGGGTAATGTCTATCTCAAAGCAAATCCTTTTCCAGCCCAAAGCGGTTTTATGTCTACCACAAGCTTGCCACTTTGTACTGCGGGATCTAGGCGTACTAGACTATCTGCTGTAGCAAGGTTTGGGACATTGTAAATTGTAATTCCCTGTGTAATACCTAAGCTATCTTCAAGAGGTCCAGATATATCTGCATAGCCTAGCTTGTACATACGACCTAGATGTGCGCGGTGTCCTCTTTGAATCTTTGTAGCTTCTTCCTCATCTTGTGATCTATTAGGTCCCGTATTGAGAAAAGCTAGAAAATACTTTTGCATAATTACCGTGTCCTGAATATCATTATCGTAATAATCGAATATCTCAAAACCATTGGCCTTAAGATCTGCAATTTGTTGTGCTTTACTAGGTGAAGCTGCGACTGTGCTAGTGTTTGTCTCAACCTTAGATTGACAACTTAATAGTAGTACGAGTGCTAAGAAAGTGAATGTAATTTTCATATTACCAATTTTTAAAAGGATTCTTAGATAGCTGCGAGTTGTAATATTTGTTATCTCCTGTCACTTCTTGACCTATCCATTCTGGTGTTGTAAAATCTTCTTTTTCAGCGTTGAGTTCTATTTCGGCGATGGTTAGCCCTTCGTTATCTCCATAAAATTCATCTATTTCCCAAGTGTGATTACCTGCGGTATACTCGTAACGTGTTTTATCTATAACTCCGGGAAGGCATAGAGATAGAAGCGTTTGCGCCTTATCTACTGCGATTTCTTCTTCTACTTCTACACGGGTAGTACCGCTATCGTTTGATTTTCCTTTTATGGTAAGAAAGCCTTTCTCGCCTTTAATTCGCACTCTTACAGTTCGCTCAGGATCTGTACTTAGATATCCTTGAGTAATGCGAGTTGCCTTTTGAGCAACTTCTTTAAAAGCTGCTGAGGTTACTAGGAATTTTCGTTCTATTTCTAACATAATGTTGCTGTTATATCTAGCCTTTAGTTAATGCGCCACGGCGGATTTTTGCGATTATCACCAGCGTAGTAAAGAATAATTTGATTTCCATCTGGATCCTTAAGTCTTGCCTCTCGCCACAACCACGACCGATCTGTGGGCAATAGGTCAAAAGTAACATTCTCCCCTTGTAATCGTGACACTTCTTGGTCTAAACGCTCTGTTTCAAAATATACCGTTACTCCAGCACCTGCAGGTAAATCATCTACAAGATGTATAGAAAACGTAGCATCTCCCTCCAGGCACTCAAAGCGTGCATAATGTGGCAAGGCTTTTACAATAAGACGCAATCCCAGTTGCTCATAAAAAGCAATGGAAGTTGCAAGATCTAGTGACGGTACGGTGATTTGGTTGAGGTTCATAGCTTTTATTTTTGCCAGGGAGTTACCGTAGTAGGGGTGTCCTTTTGGTAAAGCACTACATGATTCCCATCGGGATCTTGCAGTGTTAAGTCTTTACCACCCCAGTCTCTGTGTATTGTGGGGCTGAGTACGCTTTCGCGAAAGCGTAATTCAAACACCTCAATACCGTCTGTTTCAAAGTAAACGGTTACGGGTTGTTCTGAAAGCTTTGGGTTATAATAAGCTGTAAAAATGACTTCGTGCTCCTTGTTTTCAAAATGTGCGTGATGCTGAGGCTCGTGCTCAATAAGTTGCATTCCAATGCCTGTATAAAACGCAATCGCCGCTTTAAGGTCTTGGGAGGGAACGGTGATGTGGTTAAACGTGGTAGGCACTGCTTAGTTCTTTAATCTCAATATTGGTGATGTCTGTGTGGGTTACTGTTTGTTTTGCAAGTTGTGCCATTGCTCTAGCAATGTCTTTTGCTTGTGTAGACTTCCACTTTTTGAGCGGTCCTACCATAAAGAAGTCCATAACGGCCATCATCATTTTGAGAGCTTTCTCGCCTTTGCGAGCGTCATCTGGGCGGCCATTTATAAAAGCAGGTTTAATAATGTAGGTGTTCTCAATTCCTACCTTACTCAAGTCGCGCTCCATCTCACCTTTTGTACGCACATAGAAAAACGGACTCTTAGCCGAAGTTCCCGCCGAAGAAATAACCATATAACTTGCTATCCCATGTTGTTTTGCTAGCTCGGCAGTGTGAATAGGAATGCCGTAGTCTATAGCGCGATACTTATCTCTATCTGGCGTTTGGGCTTTTGTGGTGCCTATGCAACAATAAACGACATCGCCTGTAAATTGTTTGTCAAAAGTACTAGTATCGAGCAAGTCACAGATAATCTCTTCTACCTTTTCGTGTGTAAAAGAGGTAGGCCGCCTTGTAAAGATTTTCACTTTAGAAAACGTAGCATCTTTTATAAGTAATTCTGTTAGTAAGCCACCGGTAAGTCCTGTGGCGCCGAGTACGATTGCTGTTTTTGACATACTCAAAGTTACGATTTATAGTGCAAAACTTTCTGAGTACTTTGTACCTTGCATACAATGTCTGAGCTGCCTATAAAAAAGATAATTCACGTAGATATGGATGCATTTTATGCATCTGTAGAGCAGCTGGACAATCCAGATTTACGCGGTAAAGCTATTGCTGTAGGTGGTGGTGGAGAGCGAGGTGTAGTGAGTGCAGCGAGTTATGAAGCTCGTAAATATGGAGTACGCTCTGCAATGGCAGGTGCGCTTGCGCGAAAACTATGTCCCGAGCTCATCTTTGTAAAAACCAATTTTGACAGGTACAAGGAGATTTCGGCACAGATACGAGAGGTTTTTCACGAGTTTACAGACCTTGTAGAACCGTTATCACTAGATGAAGCCTACCTAGATGTTACCGAAAATAAAGTAGGAATGCCTAGCGCAACTGTTATTGCCTCGTGGATACGACAACGCATTAAAGAAAAAACAGGATTAGATGCGAGTGCTGGAATAAGCATCAATAAGTTTATTGCCAAGGTTGCCAGCGATATTAATAAGCCTAACGGCCAAAAGACAATCCCGCCAGAGGAAGTTATTGAGTTTCTTGAGAAATTAGATATTAGAAAATTTTACGGTATAGGTAAGAAGACTGCCGAGAAGATGTACTTACATGGCATCTTTACAGGCATGGATATGAAGATGAAATCTAAGGAATACCTCTCTGAAAACTTCGGTAAGAGTGGTGCATATTATTATGACATCGTGCGTGGCATCCAATATAGTGAGGTGAGACCTAACCGTATTAGAAAGTCACTAGCCGCCGAGCGTACCTTTTCTGAAAACATCACTTCTGAAGTCTTTATGCTTGAAAAACTAGATCTTATCGCCGAAGAGGTTGAGAAGCGTCTCGCTAAAAGTAAAGTCGCAGGAAAAACAATCACTCTAAAAATAAAGTACTCAGACTTTACATTACAAACTCGGTCTAAAACACTGGAGCTCTATGTGCGGTCAAAGGAAATTATTTTAGAAACCGCAAAGGATTTGCTCTATCAAGAGAAAATGAAAAATAGCGTGCGTCTCTTAGGCATTTCTTTATCTAATCTTAATACCGAAGACCGCAAAAAGAAGGATGCAGAAAAGGCTGTAAAAGAAGAAGAGATTGATGTGCAAATGCGCTTTACCTTCTAGCAACCATTTGTGAGGATTCTACCTAATATTCATCTTAGAAAAAAGAATCAAATTCGTTATCCTAAAATTTTAGTCTGCCGCCTGTAAAAGGCATCTTGCTGGCGTTTCATAATTTCTTTAGCCATTTTTTTCTTGTAGTTGTATAGCTCTTCATCTTGAGCGATGTCTGTATACACGCGATCATTTACAATATGATCTGTCTCTGTAAGGATCTTGCGTTGTAAGGCTTTTTGTGCACTCCATTCTTTTATGGTGAGCTCGTGGTCTGCAAGTTTTATATCATACTCACCCATAGGCGAGATGAGCTTAGAAAATATAGGTGCCGTCTCTATCGCAAGAAATAGTAAGAAAATAAAAAGAGAAGGCATCCATGGGAGTTCTTCCATCGCATCTATGCGCGCCATTAATCCGTCAAAGTTATTTATAATGGGCTGACTCGTGCTTACAGCAGTATTGAACTCATCACGTAGCAGTGTTTTCTGGGCTTCGGCTTGAGTTATCTTTTCTGCATTTGTGGTTTTAAGAAGTGCGAGTTCTGTAAGAGCGGCATCGTGTTTGTCTCGTTTTTCTTGGTATACTGGTCCTTTGCCTAGAAGTTCTGTCCCAGCAGTGCCTTCGGCCTCGTCTATGTAGATTTCATAAAGGTTATTTACTTCTGTTTCTTTGGTAGCGATTTCCTGTTTTGCAGCAGCTATTTGGTCATCCAGTTTATTGATTTCTGGGGTGTACTGCGCGAGTATCTCTCCTTGATTTTGAACGGTAAACTCATTTTTTTGACTGAGTATCACGCGGTCTATTTCTTTCTCAAAGATTTTAAGTTCTAGTGGTTTTGAGATTACTACAGCGATAATGACCGCAAGAATAAGTCTAGGCACTGCCATCCCAAATTCTTTCCACCACTGGTCACGTTTCTTAAGTGTAGAGACAATAAAGCGATCAAGATTAAAGATAACTAAGCCCCATAGCATACCAAATAGCAAAGCTCTATATACATTATCAAATACTGTAAATAGTGCGTAAGTAGCAGCAATGGTTGCAAGAATTGCCGTAAAAAATACAGTAGCACCTATACCTGCATATTTGTTTTTTTCGCCGCGAGAGCAGGTGTCCAGCACGTCACGATCTGCTCCAGAGCAAAGAATAAAGAAAGATTGAATCATAGTACGGTTCGTTTATTTAATAGTCGCTGGGTGATTGAAGTTCAGCAAGATGATTGATGATGTGTATGGTGTATAGAACGATGCTTTGGCTGCTTTTCGTATGTATCACTTTTCAGAGTAGCGCACACGAGTACCAGTCTCTATAACATAGAGACTGTATAAATTATAAAATGTTGCAGTGTTTTTCTTTTACGCTTTCGCGAAAGCGTACCTACTCAAAATCTGAAGAGTCAATAAATTTTGGAGAATTGTCACCACTTGGGTATTCAAATAATTCCAAATCAAAGTAAGATACGGCAGCTAGAAAATGGTCAAAAAGGTCTGCCATGATATACTCATAATTTTCCCAAACTTTATCTTTACTAAAACAGTATACCTCAAGAGGAACACCTTGAGCGGTAGGCGCAAGCTGGCGACACATAAGAAGCATTTCTTTATTAATGGCGCTGTGATTTTGGATGTAAGTCTCCATATACTTGCGGAAGAGCCCTATATTAGTAAGGTTTACACCATTTATTTGTAAAGATCGGTCAATATCATCATCTGCATTGAGTCTGTCTAGTTTGCCCTGCATATTAGTCAAGTAACTAGATACTAGCCCAATCTTTTTGAGTCTCTCTATATCATCATTAGATAAAAATTTGATGCTGTCTTGCTTAATTAATAACGACCTTTTGATACGACGTCCAGGGCTATCTGTCATCCCTCTCCAGTTTTTGAAAGAATCTGAAATAAGAGAGTAGGTAGGGATAGTAGTAATAGTCATATCAAAGTTTTGCACTTTTACAGTAGAAAGATTGATTTCAATCACATCACCATCTGCGCCAAATTTTTCAAAAGTAATCCAGTCACCTATGCGCACCATATCATTTATGGCAACTTGAATACTGGCTACAAAACCTAGAATAGTATCCTTAAAAATAAGCAGAATAATAGCAGATGCTGCTCCAAAAGTTCCTAAGGCAGCACCTATAGAAACATCTGTAAGTAAACTGATGGCATAGAAGATCATAAGAATCCATGCGATAATCATGAATACTTGTATGTAACTATCTATAGGCTTGTCTCTAAGGCCTGGGACTGTTTTAAAATAATCTCGTAAAGTATGGAGAAACGCACGTATGATACGCAAAGCGAGTATAATACCTACTAATGTGAGGAGTATAGAAAATAATCGCTGAATCTCTGGAAAGTCGCCTAAAACGATAGGCAAAAAGCCCAACATAAGATACAGAGGTAAAATATGGGCTAACCTACGTGGGACCCTATTTTCAATAAGAAGATCATCAAAATTAGTTTTTGATCCTTTTGAAAAGCGGTAAGCGATGGTCCTCAATACCCTGCGAAAAAGCCTGTCAACTAATAAAACTAAAATAACAAGGAGAACTCCTAAAATAAGGGCATTCAGATATTTAGCAACATCATCAGATATTCCCCAGACCATGAAATAGTCGTAAAAAAAACAGCTTAATTCCTTTTTATAATCCATTGCCGCAAAGCTACATATATGATCATAAATAGCTGTGTTATTGGCTTTGTTTTAAGAGAAGGTCGTTGTGAAAGCAGTTTCATTTCGTATCAACGTGTAGCCCTTAATGCTAAATAGTTATGAGTTGATTTTAAAACTAATCTTCCTTTGCTTTTTTTATCAAATATGTTGTTTCTGTATATTGATAGCCGTCTTCCTGTTTAGTGAGACCTAAGACTACAGATTGACCACCTAGTTTATAATTTTTAATTGTTTCCTTATTTAAGGAACCATTACTTATACCTATAAGAGTTATGTTCTCACTATTTATATTTTCTTTATCTAGTGCAGATGCAATTGCTTTTTCTGATGACTCAAAAGCGTTTATTTTTTTCGAAACATCATTTATCGAGCTTGCTGTGAAACCTATTTCTTCTGGATGAGACTCTGGAGTGATTTCAGTTTCTTGCACCACGATATTTGAAAAAATGGTTTGATATTTATTTGGATCCTGAAAAGCTTTTCTCTGATCATTTTTGTCTGAGTATATAACACCAACTTTTTTATCCATTTTAGGTGCTGAAGGCGGTGGAGGTGGCGGTAGTTTAGGAAATGCAACAGCCTTCTCTCGCTGTGCAGAAGTCATTTTATCATAAATTTCATATATCTGACCGACTTCTTTTCCATTTATAACCCTTTCAGGATCTGCATTGTATTTTTTTGCTAGTTTATTATAAGTGTTGATCTCTGTATTTGTAGCTTTAATTTTATTATTTGGTTCTGCAGATTGATCACTTTGAGATATGCTAGAGATATACGTTTTAGGAGGATTTGTATATGGAAATGGTGTTTTTACATTGTATGTATTGCTGTTAACTAATAGCACAGCTTTGTCAAATGATATTTCCTTTTCTTCATATATAAATAGACTGCCTAGTTTTCTCATTCTTACCAAATACTCCTCTGCCGATGGTGGTGGAGGCGGTGGAGGTAATTGACCTTGTGGAGCAGGAGGCGCTGGCGGGATAAGGCGTAAACTGTTATTTGCCTTATACAATTGCGTTTGTCTAAAAACTGCTTCTGCTTTTTTAATAAACTCTTTTGAGTTGCCCTTGAAAATCATAGACCTCACCGGCTGTGCAAACTCCTCTTTTGTCCACTGTGCGGTGATGTTATCTACGCTTTCGCGAAAGCTGTCAAGCGGACTATATTGTCCATTTATATAGATACTATCATTTCGCACCTCTATAACTAGTGCGTTTTTACCATTACGTGTTGCTCCTTCTACAAACTGTGTGGCGTAGGTTGAGGTTTGAGGTGCCTTGGTAGTTACGTGTTTTTGACTTTGCCAGTATGGACTAGTCCATACATCTACTCTGTATCTACCATTTGTGCGATCGCCAATAGCGTAGTAAGGGAGATCATTTGGGTCATAATCTAAAATAGTTTTATTTGAAATTTCCTCGTTGTCTAAAAATATGGCAAACAACGAAGTGTTTTGCCACTTAACAAGGTCTTCATAGTCTGGTTTTTTTGATTTTACAAAATTTGCTCTTACAAGTGCATTTGCCTCAGGATCAAAAATTGCATTTTGATCATCAACTAAATTTGAGGTGCAAAAAGTAACTCTACTAAAGTTCCATAGCTCTGCTACGAGTAGTTGCTTTTCTCTTCCTAACTTGCTAGATACTCCTGGTCTACCTTGTATAGATAAGTAGTCGTAAACCGTTTCCTTAATAAGGTTCTCAATGCCTTGTATAGAGATAGGTTTTAGTTTGTAATAGAAATTACCTTCGGTGTCTAGTTCTAGCTCTAGAGTGTTTGTTGCACTATTCTCGTATGACATAATACCAGATACAGCATTTGGTCCCGATTGTGCAACAATAGCTTGATTAAAAAAGAGAACACACAAACCTATGATAGGAATGAGTAGTAATGCGCGCAGCAATACTTTTTTACGACTAAATGATTGTGATAACATAACGATTCGTTTTTTGGTTAATGAATAATTAAAAGGACTCTCGAGCGCAGTGTGATGAGTACTGCTTGCATAACTTAAGAGTATATTTTGATATATAGCAATATTACTTTTACCTACTATAGCACCTTGATCTGCTAGAAATTCGTGGTTTAATTTTATAGAACTTTTAAAGAGCCACACCAGCGGATTAAACCAGAAAATGACCTGTATAAACTCGATGGCAATAATATCTAGAGAGTGCTTTTGGCGCACGTGAGTTGCCTCGTGAGCAAGTACTTCTGGGGCTATTTCCTGTTGTGTGTATGATTGTCTGTTTACAAAAATCCACTTGAGAAAAGAGTGTGGTACCATCACTTGCTCTAATAGGGCAAGCGTAAAGTGTGATGATGGGTGAAGCTCTGCCTGGTTTATCTTTCGCTTTAAGCGCACAAGATTTATAATAAAACGAGTGCCAAAAATGAATATCCCTAGAAGGTATATTCCCCAGATAACGGTGTTTGTATAATCTACTTCGGTAACTTCAGGCACTTCGTTTGGCGCAGAAACGGTCTCTACATATTCTTGAAATATGGGAGTAATCTGTGGCGCATTCTCTGCTTGGTAGGTAAAGGTGATAAGCGGTATCGTAAATGAAAATACAAGACTTGCCAGGAGGTAAAACCTTTTAAAGTGGTGCAT
Source organism: Dokdonia sp. Asnod3-C12 (assembly GCF_045063975.1). NCBI lineage: Bacteria > Pseudomonadati > Bacteroidota > Flavobacteriia > Flavobacteriales > Flavobacteriaceae > Dokdonia > Dokdonia sp. Asnod3-C12. The sequence goes on along the minus strand of NZ_JBEFNY010000003.1, from coordinate 1,251,749 downwards.
CGCTTTTCCTTCTAGCGCTAACTTGTAAAAGCCAAATAGGATGCCTAAACATAAAGCGCTTTTTAAGAGATAGATGAGTATCATTTCTTTTTGGCTTTTAGTTGACTATCTATAATCCTTCGTAGATCTTCTAATTCATTTTTAGATAAATCTGTTTCTCTAGTAAAGAACGAAGCAAACTGTCCAGCACTATCGTTAAAGAAATTTTTAATCAGGCCATTTACGTGCTTTGAGAAGTAATCTGTTTTTTTGACGAGGGGAAAATATTCTCTTGACCTACCTTTTTGCGTATAATCTATAAACTTCTTGTCTTGCATACGTTTTAGGAGCGTAGCAACGGTGGTGATGGCAGGTTTTGGGTCTGGATAACCATTAATAAGATCCTTCATCAAGGCTTTTTCCTTCACCCAGAGGAGTTGCATAAGTTGTTCTTCGGCAGTAGAAAGAGTCATTGTTGTATGAAATTAAAATATTACTCTACAAATGTAGAATAATATTTTAATTCTACAAGTGTAGAGTAGTAATCTTTTTCTGAAATTTTTATTTATTCAGATTCTTGAGGAAAATCTTTAAATCAAGTGGGTCTTTAAATTTCAGTTTATTTTCTTTGAGTATGTTTTTTATGGCATCCTTATCTTCATTTGCAAATAAATCATATATGTTGCGCTTTGTCACGTCGAGAGGTTTTTTGCCAGTTTTGTCACTAATCAAGAAATAATAATCATCACTAATTTTTCCAGCCTTATCTGGTACTTGAGGATTTGGTGCTTTTTCAGGAAGTCTTAGTGTTTTTTCGTGTTTAATAAAATATGAATTTGAATCATAGTTGCCGATGTATTCTATGTATCCAATTATCGAGTTGTTGTTGTTATCTGAAAAGTTTGTGTACGTAAAGGAGCGGCTATTATATAAAACTTCAACACCGTAAGCTTTCTCTAAAAATGTGTGTGATGAGCTAGTTGGAGTTACTTTGCGTTCAAAAGTATCACTGTAGACATCATACCTTAGATATAGTTTAGTCTCCTTATTAGTGAGTTTATCTTGAACAATACTTAATTTAAAATCATCTTCAAGATATTGAGAACCTTTAAATGTACTGAGATCATGCTCCTTATCTTTATTACTTCTATAATCTTGAGTCGCCGATAGGGTTTGACCAAAGGAGTGAGAAACTGATAACAATAGTGATATAATTACTAAAAAAAATTTCATATGATCGATGTTTAGTGGTTTATTATCAATATTTGTACCGAATTTATGAAAATTTATGATACCACAATTATTTGTTATGTATTTGACGACCTAACAGATGTATTTTAAGAACCAAAACGTAGGTAGTTAAGGGTGAAATAAAAAAGCGCCTTAGTAATCACTAGATTACCAAAACGCTTTTTTTCTTATTTATAAAGCAGTACTATTTACTCATCTCTGTAAAATACTCGTAGAAATAAGGGATTGTCTCGATGCCTTTTAAGTAATTCCAAATGCCAAAGTGTTCATTAGGTGAATGTATGGCGTCACTATCTAACCCAAAGCCCATAAGGATAGTTTTACTTTTTAGTTCCTTTTCAAATAAAGCTACAATCGGGATACTACCTCCACTACGTTGAGGTATTGGAGTCTTTCCAAAAGTTTTTTCATATGCTTTCTCAGCAGCTCGATAGGCCACATTGTCTATAGGAGTTACATAACCTTGTCCTCCATGATGAGGAGTTACTTTTACAGTAACACCTGCCGGAGCGATGCTTTCAAAATGAGCTTTAAACAGTTCTGTAATCTCCTTCCAGTCTTGATTAGGAACTAAGCGCATAGATATTTTTGCATATGCCTTGCTTGCGATTACTGTTTTGGCTCCTTCTCCAATATAGCCTCCCCAAATACCATTTACATCAAGTGTAGGTCGTATTGAGTTGCGTTCATTTGTGGTGTATCCTTTTTCTCCGTACACATCATCGATGTCCAGAGCTTTCTTATAATTTTCAAGTGAAAATGGAGCCTCTGCCATTTTATCTCTTTCGAGTTGGCTAAGCTCTTCCACTTTGTCATAAAACCCTTTTACGGTGATGTGATTGTTCTCATCATGTAAGTTAGCAATCATCTTTGCAATTACATTTATAGGGTTTGCCACAGCACCTCCATATAATCCAGAATGTAAGTCACGATTAGGTCCTGTAACTTCTACCTCTACATAACTTAAACCACGAAGGCCGGTTGTGATAGAAGGAATATCATTGGCAATCATCCCTGTGTCAGAAATAAGGATGACATCATTTGCAAGTTTTTCTTGGTTGCGCTCTACATACCAAGCAAGGTTTGCGCTTCCTACTTCTTCTTCACCCTCAATCATAAACTTTACGTTGCAAGGAAGTTTATCATTTGCAACCATGTACTCAAGCGCTTTTACATGCATATACATTTGTCCCTTGTCATCACAAGCGCCACGTGCAAAGATGGCACCCTCTGGATGCTTCTCTGTTTTTTTAATTACAGGTTCAAATGGAGGAGAATCCCATAGTTCTATAGGATCTGCTGGTTGTACATCATAGTGTCCATAAACGAGTACCGTAGGTAAGTTTTTATCTATAATCTTATCTGCATAGACAATTGGGTAACCAGGGGTCTCACAAATTTCTACCGTATCGCAACCAGCATCACGTAAACTCTGCGCTACAGTTTCTGCTGTTTCTTTAGTAGATGAGGCAAATGCTGGATCTGCACTTACACTTGGTAATTTTAATAACTCAATAAGTTCGTTTAAGAATCGATCTTTATGTTCAGCTATATATTCTTTAGAATTTTTCATCAAATAGTAATTTTTTCAAAAGTACAAATAAGGGTAGTTCTTTGATAGTATGTAGTTTTTTAGATGTGCAGTTTTTCATTTATTTTATCTATTTTGATCAAATTATTACTAGTAACAAATCAATATAAAAATGCATTTACATTTAAAATAATAAAATATTGTGTATTTCGTCGATTAAAATGTTAATTTCAACCTCTCTATTGCTGTTAAAATATATTTTTGAAAAAAAATATCATGAGATATATATTTACTTTTTTGTCTTTTCTGGGCTGTTTTTTAACATTGAATATGACAGCGCAGGTTGGAATTAATACCACTAGCCCTGACCCTTCTTCAGTACTTGATATTCAATCTGAAGTAGGAGGACTTTTAACTCCTAGAATGTCAACCACTCAAAGGCTGGCCATAACAAGTCCAGCACAGGGATTATTAGTATATGATATTACATTGGAGGCTTTTTATTATTATGAAGGTGCATGGCAAAAAGTTAGTATTAATAACTCTAGAGAAAATTATAAGCTAGTTAAGGATATATCTGATCTGGCAGAAGAGCTGGCTGCAGGTGGTGGATCTACTTATTTACTGAGTTCAAACTTCTTATATGAAATCAATGGAGCCATTATTTTTAATGCTCCTATAAATATGAATGGAGCTTATATCGAAGGTGTAGACTCTTCCCAAGATATCATAGTTAATGGTTCTGGCGCAGCACTTTTTCAAGGGGCTCCAGGTAGAATAAGAAATATCACCATATCAGGAGGAGGCGCTCCTATTTTTGATATTACGGGAACAGGCTCAGACTTATTGGTAGTTAATAATACTGTGTTTACTGGGGCTAGCACTATGGGGACATTACATTCTCTAGGAACGGCTTTTTTTAGTATTGCTCAGTATGTGAATAATAATGATGGTTTTGAGCTGTCTGATATTGGTTCTTTGCTTATGAGTAACGTTTTCTGGACTACTACAAACACAGGGACATTTGCGACGGTTTCAGGGACGTTTAATAATTTTCAAATGTCAAGTGGTAGGATAGAGGCAGACGCTGGTGAAATAGGTATAGATGTAAGTGCAAACCCTACTATTATTAATGAGGCTAGCTTAAATGGGTTAAGCTTTGTAGGTGCTGGCACATTAGTGTCTAGATATACTGCTGGAAGTTATACAGATTTTAGTTTTACTACAGATTGGAATGTAAACTGTTCAGGTATTCCTACAGAGACTGATGATCAATCTACAGCCAATTTTTATAGTACTTCGGCTATAACTACCGGTTTTACACAAACCATAAATAATAATACAGCAGTTCCAATAGTAGGTAATGGGTCTTTTGATAATACGGAATTATTTCGTTTTACATCAAACCCTGCCAAAAATAGATTAATTTACGAAGGGAAGAAGGTTAGAAATTTTCAAGTTAATGCATCATTATCTGTGCGAGTTACTAACGCTGACAATAATTTTTATAGTTTCATTATTGCAAAAAATGGCGTTGTAGTAGATGACTCTGACGCATTGGTACTCATTGTTGGTGATACACAAATACAGTCAGTATCTATAAATACAGTTGTCACCATGGAGAGCGGAGATTTTATAGAAATATATGCTCAACGATTAACAGGGACTGGTACAGATACACTTGTTGTCTTTTCAGAAAATTTGACTATTAGGTAGATTTTATTAAAATATTTTCATTTATCTCATAGTCAATAAGCTAGCATTTAAATCTTCTGGTGTCGTTATAGAATGTGGAAATAAAATGTTATTTTTTTTAATTATTTATTTTGAGATTGAAAAAAAGTATTATATTTGCACCCCGTTACGAAGTTATTACGTGACGATGTGTTGAAATGCGGGCGTGGTGGAATTGGTAGACACGCCAGACTTAGGATCTGGTGCCTCACGGTGTGGAAGTTCGAGTCTTCTCGCCCGTACAAAAACCTCTCAAGAAATTGGGAGGTTTTCTTTTGCAATAAACTTTCATATTTATAAACAACAAAGCCGACTTTAAAAAGTCGGCTTTGTTGTTTTGAATGCGTACTAAGTGTGTTGAATTCAAATTTTCGCGAAAGCGTAATTACTAAACATCATCAAGTAAATCATTTACTTCATCATTATGTATTGTTGGATTTGCGCCAGCTTTACTAGCGACTAGACTACCCATAGCACAGGCTACCTCAAGTGCATCTTCTGCCGTTTCTCCAGATAATAAACCAAAGACTAGGGTTGCTAGAAAGCTATCTCCTGCGCCTACGGTGTCTGCCACTTTAGTTTTAAAACCTACTTGAGTGTGGATGCCACCTTTATGTAGTAACATCGCTCCCTCTGAACCTAGTGTAACGCAAACGGTAGGAGTCTCTGTCATTGCACTAAGCATTTTAAGCTCATCTTCCAGCGTCTCGGCCTCTATACCCATTGCTAGTACAACAAGCTCTAACTCTTCATCGTTGAGCTTTATCATATCTGCCGCTTCCATAAGCCCTACAACGACCTCAAGATCGTAATGGGGAGCACGAAGATTTAAGTCAAAAACTGTAAACTTAGATCGTTCTATGAGTACCTCAATCGCTTCCAGATTTATCGGAGGTGTAATCTCTTCTTCTGTGTCAAGTAACATAGCGTCTAGATTTACGCTTTCGCGAAAAACGAGACTGCCTATAATCAAGGCGTCTGCATCTGTGACTGCTGCTACATTATCTTCTGTCCATGCAATTGCATCCCAAGCAGCATTGTCTCCTATCTCATAAGAAGCAACACCTTTTTTATCAAGAGCTACGGTTACTTGACCCGTAGGTTTATCATTGCGTTGAATATATTTGGTCTTTAGCCCAAACTCTTTAATCTCGGCAAGTGCTTCTTTGCCTAAAGCATCATTACCTAGGGTGGAAATCATAGCTACATCTACTCCAAAAGAGTGTAAGCGCAATGCCACATTGAGTGGAGCGCCACCTAGGTGTTTTTTATCTGGGAATACATCCCAGAGGATTTCGCCATAACAGGCAACTTTAAGTGGATTATTTGGCATGGTCTACGAGGTCTTTTTCTAGTTCTTCTAAGGTACGTCCTTTTGTTTCTGGCATGTATATAATTGCCCATATCAATTGGAGTACCATCATACCTGCAAAGAAATAATAAATATTCCAAAGATTGTCCCTCATGATCCCTTCTTTATCATCTATAAAGAAGGGTGTCACGAGTGTTATGAAAGCTGCAAATACCCAATGGGTACTTGTTCCCCAGGATTGACCATAAGCTCGCACGCGATTTGGGTATATTTCTGAGAGAAATACCCATATTACAGCTCCTTGACCTATAGCGTGTGATGCAACAAATGTGCAAATAAATATAAGTAGTAGTGTAGCGCTTAGCTCCATCTGGAAACATATACCTACCATAACTAGGCTTATGATGTAGCCTATGGAACCTATAATAATAAGCTGTTTTCTTCCTAATTTATCCAGTAAACGCACTCCTATAAAAGTGAATATAAGATTTACAATTCCTATAGAGATGGAATTGAAGAGTGACTCGGCTCCTCCTAGCCCCGCTTGTTCTAGAATTTGAGGTGCGTAGTAAAGCACAAAGTTGATTCCAGATAACTGATTAAAAAATGCAATGAGAAATCCTAGCCATAAAATACGTGAGTACTTTTTTTGAAATAGATTTTCTGAACTTGTTTTTTGTTGTAAGTCTAGCTTAATTTCCTCAAGTCGTTGTTGTGCAGAAGCGGCTCCATCATATATTTTTTCCAGCACGAGCATCGCTGCTGCATCGTCTTTCTTTTGTAAAACTAACCATCGCGGACTATTAGGAACCTTCATTACCATAAGTGTATAAATAAGCGCAGGTATTGCTTCTATACCAAGCATCCATCTCCAGTCATTTGCGCCATCTACACCTTTGAGTAACCAGTTTGATACAAAGGCTATGAGAATACCAAAAACTAACCAAAATTGGTATAAACCTCCCAGCTTACCACGGTTAGACTCCGAGCTTATTTCTGTTATATAAATAGGAGCCGCCACAGAGGATACTCCTACACCTATGCCTCCTATAAATCGAAAGGCAGAAAAGGTATAAGGGTCTTGAGTAAGTGCACATCCTAAGGCAGAGACAAAAAATAAAATACCTATCCAGAATAGCGTTTTTTTACGTCCTAATATTTTGGTGGGAAAACCACCTAGCAAAGAACCTACTACCGTTCCCCATAAAGCCATACTCATGATAAAAGTACCATGCATAAATGGAGATAGGTTCCATAGTTCTTTAATAGGAGAATTTGCCCCACTTATTACTACAGTGTCAAAACCAAATAAAAATCCGGCTAGAGCTACTGTGATACTCCATTTTGTAATTTCTTTCATATATATGATATAGTATTAATGGTGTAACGTTAAGTATTTGAGTTGATTAGGAGCATAATAAACACTCGTTATGAGTTGTTTTTTTAGATTTCTCTTTAAAAAACGTGTTTTTTAAAGGTGCTGTAAGCAAACTCGTATTTTGCATAAAATGCTTTAAAGTAGAAAGAAAAATAACAAATTCGTGTAAATAATAATAACTTATTAAGAATACATCGTTTTCGTACCCAAAAGGTTTTAACTAAATTGTACTCTAGCCACTAGTAATCCTATTTTTACAACACCATTATGAAAAGAAAACTCACCTTAAAATTAATTGCCAAAGAACTTGACGTCTCTATCTCTACTGTTTCTAAAGCATTGCGCGATAGTGCAGAGATAAGTGAGGACACTCGCCAAAAGATCAAGGCTTTTGCAAAACTCTATAATTATAAACCTAATAATATCGCATTAAGTCTTAAAAATAGGAAGACGCGCACAATTGGGATAATTATACCACAGATTGTACACCACTTTTTTACCACGGTAATACGAGGGGTTGAGCAAATGGCTAGGGAGCATAATTACAATGTGATTATAACATTATCAAACAATGATTTTGATAAAGAAGTTCTTAATATGGAACTTCTCGCAAATGGAAGTACAGACGGTTTCATCCTTTCTCTGTCTAAGGAGACTATGCAAAAGGATGACTTTAGACACCTTACAGAGGCTATTGATCAAGGAATGCCAGTCGTAATGTTTGACCGTATTGTGGATGAAATCCCATGTGATAAAGTACTCATAGATGATAGGGAAGGTGCAAAACTAGGAGTGAATCATCTTATAAGAACAGGATGTAAAAAAATTGCAATCATTACTACAGATGACTATATAACTGTAGGGAAACTAAGAACCAAAGGTTACATAGAAGCACTAGAGTCTGCAGGAATAAAAATAGACACAGATCTTATTTTAAAGTTAGACGCAATAGATGATCTTAATGATAAGACTATGGCGCGCATCAAGCATTTCTTAAAGGGAAAAGATATAGATGGCGTGTTTACCATAAATGAGATTTTTGCAGTAACTGCTGCAAAGTATATCATGGAGGCAGGTAAATCAATTCCTAATGACGTTGGCATTGTGAGCTTCTCAGATGGTGAGTTGTCTAAGCATTTTGTGCCTAGTCTTACTACGGTAAGTCAGCACGGTGAACAAATGGGGCGTAAGGCAGCAGAGCTTCTTATTAATAAACTAGAACGTCCGGAAGAGGAGATAGAAGAGTACACAACGGCTTACATAGAAACGAGCCTTGTAGAACGAGAAAGTACGAAGCGAATTAAATAGTATCGCTTTCGCGAAAAAATGAAAATCAACACAAGCGTTTACCTTATTTGTTAATAATGAAAACGCTCGAAAATAACTTGACATTGAAAAAGAAAGCATTCCTATTTGACCTAGATGGAGTCATCGTAGATACAGCAAAGTTTCATTACCTCGCATGGCGTAATCTTGCCAAAGAAATGAACTTTGATTTTACCGAAGAGCAGAACGAACTTTTTAAGGGAGTAAGCCGCGTGCGCTCACTTGAAATCCTCTTAGATCTAGCTTCTTACCAGGCTACAGAAGAACAAAAAGAACGCTGGCTTATACAGAAGAATGAAGAATATCTCAAGTATATAGAAGCAATGGATGATAGTGAGATTCTTCCAGACGTAGTGCGTGTATTAGATTTTTTACATGAAAGAAATCAAGGTGTCGCTCTTGGAAGTGCTAGTAAAAATGCTAGGCCCATCTTAACTAAACTTAATCTTATACAGAAATTTGAAGCTATAGTAGATGGTAATGATGTGACGGCTGCAAAGCCAGATCCAGAAGTATTTTTAAAAGGAGGAGAAGCTTTAAAAATAGAACGTACAGATTGTATCGTTTTTGAAGATTCTATTGCGGGAGTACAGGCGGCAAATGCTGCTGGAATGGTAAGTATAGGTATAGGAGAAAAAGATGTATTACATGAAGCAGATCATGTATTTACAGACTTTACAGAAATGAGTGATGCATTTTTATCCTCACTTATTGAAGCATAAGAGTACTATAGCACAACAGTTATTTAACTAAACGGCTTACAGTGCCAATTTATAAGTAGAGCATTATTGTTTAAAATTTTATTGAGAGTATGCATATAGATTATATCACACCAAATCATTGGTCCATTATAGAAGAGGGATGGAATCCGGATAATGTAAAGTCTTCAGAAAGCTTGATGGCACTAGGAAATGGAGCCATGGGACAACGCGCAAATTTTGAAGAAGATTATAGCGGATCTACTTTTCAAGGAAGCTATATAGGAGGTGTGTATTATCCAGATAAAACCCGCGTAGGCTGGTGGAAAAATGGATATCCAGAATACTTTGCAAAGGTGCTCAATGCTCCTAGCTGGATAGGTATAAAAGTGACAGTAAATGGTGAGAGCTTAGATTTACATACGTGTAAGGAGGTAAATGATTTCCGTCGCGAGCTTGATATGAAAAGCGGGGTATTGTACAGAAGCTTCAAAGCGACCTTACAAAATGATGTAGAGATTGCAGTCAAGTCTACTCGTTTCTTGAGTATGAAGATGGATGAGGTAGGTGCTATTAACTACGAAGTAACACCTATTAATGAAGATGCAACTATAAGTTATGAGCCGTATTTAGATAGCGGCATAACTAATGAGGATTCTAATTGGGATGATAAGTTTTGGAATACGCTAGAGGTTTCAGAGGATGATGATATGGCTTTCATTACGGCACATACCATGAAGACAGAATTCCACGTGTGCACTATGATGCATAATAGCTTTAATATAGATGGTAGAAAAGTTGCGCTTTCGCGAAAGCGTACTAATGCTACAGAAACATATATTGGGCATATTTATGAAACAGAAATCTCTCAAGGAGAAACCTTCAGTATTCATAAATTAGGAGGGTATGTAAGTAGTCTTAATCATGAGCAAGATAATCTTGTAAACGCTGCTACGACAGTAATTAATGAAGCAGCTGCGATTGGTTTTGATGCGTTACAACAACTTCAAAAGGAGTTGTGGGCACAAACCTGGGAAATGTCTGATATCACCATAGAGGGTGATGTAAAGGCGCAACAAGGTATACGCTTTAATATCTTTCATCTCAATCAGACATACACGGGACAAGATAGTCGTCTCAACATAGGCCCTAAAGGATTTACTGGAGAGAAGTATGGAGGATCCACTTATTGGGATACAGAAGCATATTGTATTCCGTTTTACATGGCGACTAAGGATCAACAAGTGGCTAGGCAGTTACTCACCTATCGCTATAATCAATTAGATAAAGCCATTGAGAATGCAGAGAAGCTTGGCTTTTCAGGAGGTGCTGCATTATACCCTATGGTCACAATGAATGGGGAAGAGTGCCATAACGAGTGGGAGATTACCTTTGAGGAGATACACCGTAACGGCTCTATGGTATATGCTATTTATAACTATGAACGCTACACAGGCGATACTACTTATATTCCAGAAATGGGGCTAGAAGTGATTATAGCCGTAGCACGTTTCTGGAGACAGCGAGCTACTTTTTCTAAAGCTAAGAATGCCTATGTGATTCTAGGAGTTACAGGGCCTAATGAATATGAAAACAACGTAAACAATAACTGGTTTACAAACTATATTGCAAAGTGGTGTATGGAGTTCGCTTTCGCGAAAGCTGAATTGATAAGAGACACTCAAAAGCAGGACTGGTCACGTATATCTGGTAAAACTCATCTGTCTTATGACGAGATGCTCTCTTGGAAATCTACTGCAGAACAGATGTATTTCCCATATTCTGAAGAGCATGACGTATTCTTACAACAAGATGGTTTCTTAGATAAAGAGTTAATCACCGTAGCAGATTTACCAAAATCAAACCGACCTATTAATCAAAAATGGTCTTGGGATCGCATCTTGCGTTCGCCTTACATTAAACAAGCAGATACATTACAAGGTTTTTACTTCTTTGAGGACCACTTTACTCAAGAAAATCTAGAAAAGCACTTCGACTTTTATGAGCCATTTACGGTACATGAAAGTTCGCTGTCGCCATGTGTACACGCTATACAGGCTGCTAAGCTAGGTAGGATGGATCAGGCATATGAATTCTACTTACGCACATCAAGGCTTGATCTAGACGATTATAATAAAGAAGTAGAAGAAGGTTTACATATCACGAGTATGGCTGGAACCTGGCAGAGTGTGGTAGAAGGTTTTGGGGGAATGCGTGTGAAAAATGATACGCTATCTTTTGAAACTAAAATCCCAGATGCATGGGAAGCTTATTCTTTTAAAGTAAATTTTAGAGGACAGATTCTTAAGGTTGAGGTCAATAAAAGTGAGACGGCATTTACACTTATGAGCGGAGAAGCACTAGATATTATTGTAAACGGTAATAAGCAAACAGTAAGCGCATAAGTCATTTTTAATATACTTAAAAACGCATCATAGAGATTCACTTTATGATGCGTTTTTATTTTATAAAACTGGTTTGTTAAGGTTTAATAGGGTTTGCTTCATCTATAATATTGCCATTATACTCTAGCGTCCATTCTAGCGAGCTAGTAAGAAGATAAATTTTAGAAAGCTCTGAGATGAGTCTGTTTTGTGCATTTGTGTACAGGTTAGAATTTTTAATGTCCTTTTCAAGGCCATTTTGTACGCGTGACTTTATAATATTATAGTCTCGAGCATTAAACTGGTTGAGGTAGTCTTGTTGCACATCATAATATTCTATATTAGGATTAATCTTTAACTCAGGTTCTGGAATATTAGTAATGCGAACAGTTTTTGTGAGCTCATCGATTTCTGTAGTAACTTTAGAAAGATCGTAGGCGATGGTTGCTTCTGCATTTACAACAACCAGTGCTTTTTTTGTAGCAGATAGTACATCTACATAGAATTTTTTTGAATCTTCATAAGTAAAGACTTGTGCATAGTTACCTTCTGTAACAATGAGCTTACCTACATTTTTGATTTGTTTTTCTATAAGGGCGGTATTTACTCGTAGCTGTTCTTTCTCACTTTGAGTATGCTCGCAATACCGTAAGCCAAAAACAATAAATAAGGTGAGTATTGCACCAAAAAGTATGTTACGCATAGTTGTGTTTTTCCATAACTAAGGTACATAAAATAAAAAGCCACACGTTAGTGTGGCCATATGAGTTTATAAATCCCCCAATTTAATCCCTCATTGATTATTGATGTAAATATAGTTTGAGGAATAGCTTTTTAGTAGGGGCATTTACCCCCTTTTATGTATTACAAATCTCACTTAAGATTGAGCTGTAAGTGTGCTACGAGTCCTTCTAAGTTGTCCTTAGAAAACATAGCGCCTTTCATATTGTTATTCGTAGTGTCAATAGTAAAATCGAGCGCTTCTATAAAATCTGCTTTAGTAAGATTTGTATTATCAAAAATAGTTTTACTCAATGTTGACCCAGTGAATGTAGCCTGCGATAAATCTGCATTAGTAAAATCTACCTCGATAACTTGGCAAGAAGTAAAAGATGTTCCTTTTAAAGGTAATTGTGTGAAGTTTGCTAGCTGTAGTATGCTTTCGCGAAAGCGTATATCCAACATAAACGGCTGGCAAACACTAAAGTCTGCGCCTAGTAATTTACACGACTCAAAAGTAACTTGGTTGAGTGTTGTACCGCCAAATTTTACATTAGTAAGATTGCAATCTATGAATGTACATTCAAGAAAGCTTGTATTTGAGACATGAAGATTTTCAAAATTACAGTCTGTAAATGTGCAATTGTCATACTCACCTTTTTTAAAGGATTGTAAGGTGAAGTCTATAGATATAAAATCTTGGTCATCAAAAAAGTCAGACATACTAGTTCTTTATCGGCATGTAGATTTCTGTTTTCCAATTGCTCTCGTCTCCACCCATGTTAGGATTATTATAAAACACTTCAGTTGGCTTTGGATCTACGTTGATGTTATTACTTTTTGCATAATTAAGTAAGGCATACCAAGCGCGGTCTGAAGTAATATAATTGCCATTATAGATAGCCTTAATAGCTCTTGTCGCGGGTCTTGATCCATACTTTATATCTTTTACCTGTGGTAGCGAGTCGCGCTCAATTATAGGAAAAGCAAAGTGATATTTTATACTATCTGTATCACGGTTCCAGTCTGTGATTTGTACAAATGGCCGACCATCAAGCGCTATGTCATAAGACGCCATTGTGCCTTGTAGGTGGTTTATGTCGCGCATCATTCCGCCTGCTTTGAGAATTTGTAATCCCTCTAACGTTGTATAGGCATAAAACTTTGCTGGTAACTCTTCTTCACCTATTATAGTTACTGTAATTCTATCTAAGTGATCTTGCAGTAGTTCATTAAATTTTAAAACTGTTGCCGTGGCACTTTTCTTAAAGTCTGTAGTTTTAAAAACACCTTGTAAACGGTTACTTAATGAATGTGTAGGGTCTGTTACATGTACAGTGATTTCAGAAAGAGAATCGTGTATTTTAGCTATTTGCCACTCATAGATATGAGTGGAGTCTTGCCTCGTGAACTCTTGAGTAAGTTGGATATTTTCCTCTCCTAGTTTTACATCAGTAATAAGAGCTCCGTCTTTCCAGTTTTTTATAGATTGCTCTATGGTGCCTAGGGTAGTTTTGGCTTTTATTTTGGCGGTAAAGTCTCCTGGTTTCAAAAAGAAATACCAGCCTGTAGCTGCAATCAAGGCAATAAATAATATCGCTATAGCTTTTTTCATTAATTTCAAACCTTAGTTAGTTGCGACCATCGTTTCATTTTTCATCTCAAGTGCAGAGACAACAAACTTTCCTAGTTTTTGACCTTGTTCTAGTCCTACTGCTACTGCAGCACGATAGTGTATTCCTCCATACATGCGGCTTACAGCAGCTTCCTCAGCCGCAGCTTTAAAAGATATGAAACTACGCACCGGAAGTCCGTACGCTATTTCTGTATCATCATCAAAAGAAAAGTCATCGCCAAAAATGCTAGTCAATGTCTCAGATGCTGCGCCAGATACTACAGAGTGTCCACTCACATATTCTGGAAACGGAGGCGTTTGTAATATAGGTTTCCACGAGTCGTCTATGTGATTGTTGATTAGCGTTTCTGGGCGTATCAGGTTAGAGCGATATTTTTCATCCCAGCAAGAAATAAACGCATCGTTCATGGCGATAGATGTTTTTGCATAAGCATGTAATGTATTCATTACATCAAAACCTGCCTTCTTTGAAGCAATCTTTGTAATACCGATCCAGTGTCCTCCAGGAGTAATCTTTTTAGTTGCAAACATTAAATGACCGCGAGTTACAGATACGTATGGGTTACAATCCCAAAACTGAGCAATCGCAATCTCTTCTGAGGTGTCGCCATCTTTTGTGATTTGCTTGCTTATGTCATAAACCTCTTTAAGCTCCTTATAAAAATCTGAATCTTCTTCTAGGGAGAATGGAGGTGGCGGTACAGGCTTAAACTGGTCTGCAGATGTAAGTGTAAATGGTCTAATTTTATTCCAGTGAGGTTCTATACCGTCCATGTATGCTGGAGGCGTAGGTTGCCAGCGAGAAGGCTCATCTGCATACACAGAAAACTTTGGCATTGTGCGCGTCTGTTTATAGTTATCTCCATCCATCCATTGTGCTATATGGCTTGCAACCTTTAGCCCATAATCTCGGGACTGTACAAAAACATCTTCATTGCGCTCTTTCCATGTCGTATAAAGGCTATCTCTATATGTCTCAATTTCTTGCTCAGAAAATATGAGGCGCTTGCTCACTTCCATGTGAGCAACCAGTGCTGCAAGCTCAAAGTTTATAGTTGTGTCCTTTGATGGAGTTGGAATACTTTTAAGACCTGCTAGCTGTCCAGCAAGAGAGTTAAATTCAGTATCATTTACAGCTAGTATTTCATAAGCTGCAATATTAGGATAAGCATAAATACGACTCGCAACAGGTGGTGAGAAAATGTCGTGTATAATAACCTCAGTAACCTTGTCTATTGCATTGTGAAAATGTTCAGGAGTAATTACAATAGGCTCATCTTTTGAAGCGCATGAAGTGATTACTGTGGCAACAATGAATAATAGAATGTAATATGCTGTTTTCATTAATCAGGGATTTGTATGTTATAAACTTGTGCGGCTTCGTTATTAAAAGTCACGAGCAAGTATGAAATATTGTTTGCGGTTATAATGTCTAAATGTCTTATCGATTTTTGTGCAAAATCTAGGCCTAGCTCATACCCTAAGATTACTTTATTTTCTGAAGCTATAAGTGCCCCAGAAAATGAATCTAGCCTACCGTGATATGGTTTTGTGCCAAAATAATTTCCTCCTGCTAGTACTTCCTTGGTGCCATCGCCATTAAAGTCGTGAACGACGAAATCCATAATAGGAGCTACTTGCAATGCACCAGTGAAAGGTACAAAAGTAAAAATTCCTTTTTCATTTTTTAAATATCCGGAGGCCAAGGTGTTTACTTCAAATCGCTGAGCGGTATTGAGTGCTTTTTCTCCAAAAATCTGGGACACGGTATCTCCAGCAAAATCATTATTATTTGCATATTTCTTTTTGAGAAATACAAGTTGAGCACCTAGCTCTTGAAGATTTTGAATAGGGTAGTATTTTCCGTATTTTGCCGTAGTAACAACGGTTTCTGTTTGCCCATTATTATCAAAATCTGAGTAATACATTGTCATGGGAAACGCTGTAGATGCTGTAAACTTACTGTTTGTTCCCCAGTTCCCAAGTAGGTAGTCCATATCACCATCATGATCTATATCAAACGGTTGTATGCTTTGCCATAAACCATTGAGCGTAGCGTCTAGTACTTCTTCTTTTTTAAGAATACCATCTTCATTTTTATAAAAAAGCGGCTGCATCCATTCTCCTATGACAATTAAATCAGTGGAGCCATCAGCATTAAAATCTGTCCAGACGGCATCTGTGACCATTCCTATCTTACCTAGAGGGTTGTCTTGATCTTCTACAAACTTACCTTCATCATTCTTTAAAAGAAACGATGCTGGAATTTTCCCAAAGTCACCTGTAACGGCATGATTACCTGCAAAGAGATCCTTGTCTCCATCATTATCATAGTCGCTTGCGATAATGATGGAGGTGTTAGCTCGCATGCCTGACATCTCGCTGGTTAGGGTATCTGATACTTTTAAATAATAGTTTTCTAAAGCCTCGTTCATTTCGGAAAAATCACCACCTGCTGTACCTACGATAATCTCATTATTGAGGATAGTAGCCGTTACATCCTCAGTTTTTGAAAGAGATTTTAATGGGGTTGAGTACGCTTTCGCGAAAGCGTTATTTCCTCCAGTATACATGGCCGAAGGTATAAACTTAGAGCTACCAAAATAGATGTCGTCATGACCATCACCATTTATATCGCCAATTGCTGTTGCAGGACCACGGTCGGA
The DNA here is from genome assembly GCF_045063975.1 of Dokdonia sp. Asnod3-C12. Lineage (NCBI taxonomy): Bacteria > Pseudomonadati > Bacteroidota > Flavobacteriia > Flavobacteriales > Flavobacteriaceae > Dokdonia > Dokdonia sp. Asnod3-C12. Next base: position 1,235,134 of record NZ_JBEFNY010000003.1, on the reverse strand, counting down.
TATTTGATAAGGAATTAGTTGCTGCCTGTTGAAGTCTATATAAGCATCTTCCTTGTGTACATAGTCTATACCTAGATTTCCTGGTTCTTTAGTAAATAGCGTCTTGCTTTTTATTTGAAGTAAACTATAGTCAAAAGTGGTTGTGTTTTGCGGTGATAAGGACAATGTTTGATTTGTTGGGATATCGTATACCACTTGCTGCTTGTTATCTGGCCAAATAATGAGAAGTGAGTCTATTGAAGTGTTCTTTTTAAAACCAAAATGAACAACCGGCTCAGAGGATGCTTGAAATCCTCGGACAGTATACAATTCTTTGTACTGTAACGTTCCATTTTGATATGCAAAAACTTTAGTACCTATACCGAGCGAATTAGCTTTAGAATATTTAAACTTTAATTTTAAAAAGGTTGCTGTAGTGTCTGTTTGGTTCACATAAATAGTTGCCTCTTGATTGATGTTATTTACAACAACATCAAGGTCTCCATCATTATCAAGATCTGCCAGCGCAGAAGCACCAGACACCGTAGGTTTTTTGTCAATCCACACTCCAGATTGATCTGTAAATACGAGGTCTTCATTTCCTTGATAGACATAATTATGTGAAGCACCATCAGGCATAAGATTAAGAGCTTCGTTATCTAGAAGCCTAGTCTCGTTGAGTCTGTTTTGAATCTTACCGCTAGAAATAAAATTAATGAAATCAAGATTATTAGGTCGTTTTGGGATACCATTTGAAATAAACAAGTCTTGATTCCCATCCTGATTAAAATCTGCAAAGAGAGCACTCCAGCTCCAGTCTGTTGCCGCAACTCCAGAGGAAAGGGCACGTTCTTGAAATTGATATCCCGGCTGATTTACAAATAGCATATTGCGGGTAAACTGGTAGTGATACCCAAAACGTTCTGTACGGAGTTTTTGTGTTTGGATATTATCATCACCTTCGGAAGCCTTTAGAACATTCTCGTCTTCTGGTAACATATCGAGTGACATGAGATCAGGGAAACCATCATGATTAACGTCGGCCACGTCATTACCCATTGAAAATCTTGAGGTGTGTGGGAATTGTTCTTTTAAGCTTTCGCGAAAGCGTAATCCTCCTTCATTGATATAGTAATAGTCGTCCTCATGAAAGTCATTACCTACGTAAATATCTGGATAACCATCCTGATTAAAATCTGCAATAGAAATCCCTAGGCCATACCCATTGATACCACCAAAAATGCCCATTTCCTCACTGACGTCTGTAAAAATGTTTCCATCGTTTCTAAGAAGTTTGTCTCCTGTTTGCTCGTTACGTTCTAAACGTAAATCTGCATGACCAAATGAGGATTCTGTATGTACCGCATGGTTGAGTATATACAGGTCGAGATCGCCATCTTTATCATAATCAAGAACGGCGGCCGTGGTTCCATAATTTTGAAAATCAAGACCAAACTCTGCAGCACGCTCTGTAAAAGTCTCATCGCCATTATTTATAAAAAGCTCGTCGTGTCCTTGGAAATTATTTATGCCTACTACAGCACGCACATAGATATCTAAGAGTCCATCTGAGTTTGCGTCAAACATTATCGCTCCAGTGCTCCACGAGTTGTTGCCTGCTACGCCAGCACTAGCCGAGATATCTTTAAACGTAAGGTCGCCATTATTGAGGTAGAGCTTATTTTTCACTTGATTTCCAGAGAGGTAGATATCTGGTAACCCGTCATTGTTAATATCTCCTACAGCGGTGCCACCACCATTATAGAAGTACAAGTAGTCGAGTATATTGAGACTATCTGTCTCTGTGAGATTGTTTGAAAAAGTGATTCCAGTACTCGTGCTTATAGGGTTTAAAAATAACGCAGGCGCTTCTCGTACTGGTTGATTAGTACAACCAGTGAGCAGATAACACAGACCTAATAGAACTCCCCACTTCATGAATTACTTGTTTGCTGTGAAAATTCTAGGTTTTCCATCATTGATTGCCGCTACAAGAAATACATTGCCTTGAGCATCCTTAAATGATTCTAGATGTTTCATTTCTTCGCGTACAAAGAAGCCAGTGTTTGTATAATCTTGCCATTCAAAATTTGCTTTACCGTCACCTAGTAACACATGAGCATATCCAGCATCAAGTTGGGAGTACTGAGGTTTGAATTCAAAATTATTACCTCCCATTAAAATATCAAGATTACCGTCATTGTTTACATCTGTACACGTAATGCCACAAACACAAGATAGTTGAACTCGGGTAGGTAATGCTTTGATGGTAAAGTTGCCATTTCCTTCATTTATAGCAATTACAGTCTCGGCAGTATTAACTTCTTTTACAATAGCATTAGCTAAGATATCTTCAGAAAAAAGCTCATCAATAGATCTCTTTGCATAATCTGATGCTTTGAGATTTTTCTTTTTTAGAGAAACTATTTGTGATGTGATTTCGCTTTTTTGATGTATTGGAAAATCTTTGCCATCCTCTGAGTAGGTGGTGATTTGTTCTATCGTACCATTTCCATCAAAGTCTGTGATAAACATTTTAAGCGGGCCATCACTTCCTGGTTTGTAATGCACATTTGTTCCATCATTACCAAGTATTAGGTCTAAGTCGCCATCATTGTCAAGATCTGCGCTTTGTATAGCATTCCACCATCCTGCATAAGATGATAGTCCAGTATCTATAACTTTAATGTACTCACTTGTGATGTTAAATGCAGTAGGAGTCCCCCAGTCTGAAACCGTTATTAATTCTTTGTTGTTGTCACCATCAAGATCTATCCATAGTGCGTCTGTTACCATTCCAGCAGGATTAAGCTGCTTAGACAGTAGATTGTCTTTAATGAAATTCCCTTTTCCGTCATTAATTAAGATTGCATGCGGTGGGTTAATACCATAAACACCTGCGACGCTTCTACTACCAATGAATAAATCTATATCTCCATCGCCATCAATGTCGTTAGATGCAATTACAGATGCACTTTGATGTGCAGATGGTAAACTACGTGCGTTTTTAAAAGTTCCATTGCCGTTATTTATGTAAAGTCTAGAAATGTAGTAAGCCTCCGCATCTACTTGACCACCTCCAGTGGATACAATAAGATCTAAAAAGCCGTCATTATTTACATCTACAAAAGTGGCTGCTGTGTCTTCAAATAATGCAGCCTTTTCAAAAGTAATTTTACTAGATGGAACAAGATTACCTTTTCCTTTATGAAGATAGAGCATACTAGTTTGTCCTTTGGCCCCACCTATGAAGATATCGTCATTGCCGTCATTATCTATATCTCCTATTGCAATTGCAGGACCTTCTTGAGAAAGTTTTTTTGCAATGAGTCCCTCAAAATCAAAGTCACTATAATTATTCTCTTTGTGGGCAATAAGTGTAGGGTTTGTAATTTCCTTAAGTAATGTAGGCTTATTCTTTTTTACAGGAACATAGGTTTCAGATGCGTCTGTGATTGATAATTTGAGTGTTTGGTTTGCTTTTACATTTTTTAAAAGCTGTGTTTTGTCATCGGGCCATATAACGCGAAGTGAGTCTATAGTAGTAGAGCTTCCTAGTCCTATAGTCATATCATGGTCCATAGATGATTGGAATCCTCGAGAAGGTATAAGTTCTTGTAATACTGAAAGATTATTGTGGTATAACCTTACAGTGGTGCCTACGGCAAACTTGTTTTTGTCACCTCCTTTAAAAGTGAGTTTAATATAGTTATGATTTTTATCAACCTTTGTATTGTTGCGGTAAATAAAGGAAGGCATATTTACATTGTTAACCACGATATCGAGATCACCATCATTATCAAGATCTGCGTGAGCTGCACCATTACTCATACTCGGTGTAGCAAGTCCCCAGTCTTTAGATTTATTTTTAAACGTGATGTCTTTTTGATTGTGATACGCATAATTTGCTAGAGGTTTGATAGGCATTTTATTGATAATAGAATCAACAGGATGTGTTTTACCATTAACCTTACTTCTAATGAGTTCGTTTGCAAAGAAGTCTACAAAGTCAAGATCTGTTAGGTCATGATTTATACCATTTGTAACATAAATATCTCTGTAACCATCATTATCCATGTCAAATACGAGTCCAGACCAGCTCCAGTCTGTAGCATTCACTCCACTATGATATGCAGTTTCAGAAAATGAACCATTACCATTATTTAACTGTAATGTATTCTGTATGAATTGTTGGTAAAAATCATCACGCTGTTTACGCTTGTAAATATTGTACCCATCAAACTCCATAACAGACTTAACACGTTGCTCATTTTCAGGTAACATATCTGTGATAAAAATATCTTGTAAACCATCGTTATTTATATCAGAAATATCAATTCCCATCGCCGATAGGGATAAGTGAGAGGTCCATTCTTTTATTTCTTCTGTAAATGTTCCATCTTGATTGTTGATGTATAAATAGTCACGCTCAAAGAAATCATTTGAGATGTAAATGTCTGGCCATAAATCTTGGTTAATATCAGTAACTACGACACCCAGCCCAAAGCCTATCAAGGAACCATAAATACCTGCCTCTTCACTTACGTCTGTAAATATCCCACCGTCGTTGCGCATTAGTAAGTCTCCCACGCCGCGTATATCTTCATTTACATTTGCCCAGTCCTGAGCACGCTTATCTCGCTGGCCTCTGTTACCTAAGCTATTTACAGGAACATTACTGTTATTAAGGATGTACACATCAAGATCACCATCTTTATCGTAATCAAAAAAGGAAGCCTGGGTAGAAAATCCTGAAGTTGCTAGGTTGTATTCTTTTGCTTTTTCAGTAAAGGTGAGATCACCATTGTTTATGTATAAATCATTATCATGACTGTCTTCTTCGAGGTTTCCTGCGTTACTTACATAAATATCAAGAAGTCCATCTGCATTTACATCTGCCATTGTTACTCCTGTAGACCAAGGCTTGTTACCTTCAATTCCTGCAGATGCTGAAATATCTTCAAATTTAAAATCTCCTTTATTTAAAAAGAGCTTGTTCTTACCCATATTTGCCGTTAAGTAAATATCTGCTAGACCATCATTATTAATGTCACCTATAGCAACACCACCACCATTATAGAAGTTTCGGTATTTAAAAATATTGAAGTCAGATTCATTTTTAATGTTATTTATAAAGTTGATGCCAGTACTGTCTGAGGGCATCTCTGTAAATAACGTATCGCTCTCTGTCTTTTGTGTTGCGCTAGACTGCTCATCACAAGAAAGTAATAATAGGGGAAGGACTATTAATAAAAGCCCATATTTTTGTAGTGTTTCCATAAAGTTTAGTCGTCTTTTCTTATGAATAATGGGGTGTCATTATTCCTTCCTATAAGGTAATAGGTGCTTCCAGAAATAGTAATTTTTTGTATGCTTCTAGAGGCTCCTAAAATATTAAATTTTGGTTGTTTTTCTATGCGGAAGAAGCCCTTTTTATCGTTGATAAGCAGAACGCCTTGTGATCCATCTAGTCTTCCTATTTGAGTACTTATTTCATAATCATTACCTACTAACAGTACATCTTTATAACCATCGTCATTTACATCATCTACTAGGATGTCATGTACAGAGGAGATTTGAGAAAGTAGTGGCAGCTCATGTGCTGTAAATGTATTGTCTCCATCGTTCTCAAAATACATGGAAGCAAGTTGTGTGACAGACTTTACTTGAGCTTGTCTTAATTTATCTTGAGGTAGTATTTCTTTAAATCTCGCTTTCGCGAAAGCGTTATAAGACAAGTATTTCTTATTGAGTTGAGGTAGCTGTTTTACGAGTTCATCTTTTGTTGCAATGGTAGTTTCTTCTCCTTGATAATAATAGGTTACAATAGGGTCTTGAGTTCCGTTGCTGTCAAAATCTTGAATATATAATTGTAACGGTTGATTTGTCGAAGCAGTAAGTCTTGAATTAAGTCCCCAATTTCCTGCAATGATATCTAAATCTCCGTCATTGTCAAAGTCTGCTACTTTTAACGAATTGAACCATCCTGTAGACGCTTCTAATCCGTTATTGTCTTGTTTTGAAAGCTTAGCTCCATCATTGAGAAAAATTGCAGGAGACATCCAGTGCCCTATAATTATGGCATCTTTATACCCATTGTTATCTATATCTATCCATTCAATATCTCGGACGTTTCCTAAATGCTGAAACGTTGTGCTGTACTGAGTTGTAGCATCCTTAAAAACACCTTTCCCATTGTTCTCAAGAATATATTGCAGTGGAGTAGTGCCAAATTGTTGAGGAACCACGTCACTAGTTATAGAGATATCGAGATCTCCATCATTATCGATATCTATGGCTTTTACTGTAGATGCGTTTACTGCTATATCTGAGAATGCAGTCGCATCATAGGTTAATGATGTTCCATTATTAATATATAATCTTGGTTGAAGAGGCTTGCCAGATTTTATTTCATTCCCACCGCTTACTATAATTAAGTCGTTTAAGGAATCTCCATTTATATCTGCAATGACAGCATCAATGTCCTCATGTATTTGATGTTTATTACTCTCCGGTAGATGTACTTCGTTAAATGTACCTGAGGATGTCTGTACATAAGTGGTAGATTCTCCTATTTTAGAACCAAGAGCAACCATGTCATCAAGTCCATCATTATTTAAATCTCCTGCAACAATTGCTTTACTCAGGTTAGTAGATGCATAAGGTACAAGAGGATTCCTGCTGAATTCTAGCGTGGCGTTATCTATATGTTTGAAAGGTATAATGCTATCAGTTATTTGTGCTTTTAATGTTTCCTTTTGGCTAGATGGGAGTACAGAAGAAGCATTATGTGTTAGGGTAATAAGTCGATTTGTGTTTATGTTTTTCAAGGTTTGCGTCTTGCCGTCCGGCCATACAACAGTGAGAGAATCGATGCTTTTGTGTTCTCCCAAACCAATTGATAACTCGGGCGCTACAGAAGATAAGTATCCTCTAGTAGTGTAGTTTTCAAAATATTGATAGTCTGTTGAGCTATACACATGAACTTGTGCTCCAATGCCCAAGGTATTTTGTTGAGACCCTTTAAAACGAATCTTCAGATAATGCACACTATCTTTTAATTGTTGGGTTCTGTTTTCTAGCAGATACGCTTGTTCATTTACGTTATTTACGATGAGATCTAGATCACCATCGTTATCTAAATCTGCATAACTACTTCCGTTACTAAAGGAGGTAGTACTCTTTATCCACGATTTTGAGGTGTTCTTAAACGTGCCATCACCATTATTTGAGAAGAAATAGTTTTCTGTTTTCTTTTGTGGTATTTCTTCTAATAGCGGAAGCTCTTTATCAGTCATGCGGCTTCCTATTCTTTTTTGAATGTTTTCGTTAGAGATAAAATTCACAAAATCCATATCGTTTGTTGCACCTATGATACCATTTGTAATGTATATGTCTTTATCACCATCGTTATCAAAATCTGCAAGTAGGGGAGACCAGCTCCACTCCGTACTTGATATACCACTCAAAAAAGCAGTTTCAGAAAATTGCTCTTTCCCTTGATTGATATGCAAAGTGTTTTGCATGAATTGAGGTCGATATCCTTGACGTAACTGATTTTGGAATATAGGGAAGTTAAATTCCGTTCCAGAAGATTTTAAGGTTTCTAAATTCTCTGGCAGCATGTCTACAGATAGAATATCAGTAAAACCATCATTATTGACATCTGCAATATCATTACCCATAGAAAAATGGCTAGTGTGACCTAACTTTCCTTCTGTGGTATTGACCTCTTTAAAAGTTCCGTCAGTTTGATTAATGTAGAGATAGTCATCTTCAAAGAAATCATTACCTATATAAATGTCAGGATAACCATCGTTGGTTATGTCGCTTATGGCAAGTCCTAGTCCGTAACCTATTCTAGATGAAAATATATTCGCTTTCGCGGAAACGTCTATAAAAACACCGTCTCGATTTTCTAATAGTTTGTCTCCATTGATGCTATCCACCTTTGTACGCTGACTTCCTCGACCAAAATATGCATTAGGATATAACGAATGCCCCATGATATAGGCATCAAGATCTCCATCATTATCGTAATCAAAAAATGAAGATTGAGTAAATAATCCAGATAGATCTAATTGATATTTTTTTGATTCTTCTTTAAAAGTAAGTTGGCCATTGATGAGACCTTGATTTACGTAGAGAAGATTATGCCCTTTAAGCTTTAAATGCCTGGCTACTTTGGATACGTAGATGTCTAGTAGTCCGTCATTATTGATGTCTACAGTAGTTACACCCGTAGTCCAGCCAGTATCATTAGAGATGCCAGCTTGTGCTGTAATATCTTTAAAAGTAAGATTGGATTGATTGTGATATAGTTTGTCTGACCCTTGATTTGAAGTGAAATAAATGTCTATTAATCCATCATTATCAAAATCTCCAGTTGCTACACCTGCTCCGTTATTGTAGTAGAGATAATTTAAAATATTTAAATCTGAGTCAGGAGATAATTCATTCTTGAATGTTATACCTGAATCTGATTTAAGTGTAAAGCGCACATCTGTTTTTTTGTCCTTACATGAAAGTATGAAGAAGATTAAAGCTATAAATGTAAAAACCTGTTTCAAGATGATGTACGTCTAAGTTGTATATATAAAAAGAGGGCTAGATAACATCTAACCCTCTTTTAAGCTAATTAAATCACCAAGTTTAGTAGCCTGGATTTTGTGTAAGATTAGGGTTTAATGTTACCTGACTTGCTGGAATAGGGAAGAGGTTTCTAGTCTCATCGCCTACAGCTCCCGGAGCTTTAAGTTCCCAGTCTGCAGTAAATTGTCCAAATCTAATTAAGTCATTACGTCTCCATAATTCTGCATATAATTCACGTCCTCTCTCGTCTATAAGTTCTTGAGCTCCTACAGAGCCAAGTGGAGTAGCTCCTCTTAGTACACGAAGTTCATTCACTAATGGTGTAGCATCTCCTCCAGAACGGAAAAGTGCTTCTGCTTTCATTAGGTGTGCATCTGCATATCTAAAGAAAATCTCGTGAGAGTTAAAAGACCCATAACGAGCAGCATACTTTTGTAAACGTATACCTGTAGTCTCATCATTGTTTATAAGACTTACGTTACCATCTCCATCTTTAAAATCTCTTTTGAAAGTTAATGGAGCACCAGCTCTGTCTTGTAGTGGTGTTCCATCTGCAGCATATTGTTGACCTATTAAGAATCCAACACCAATATGTGATGCATCTGCAATACCATCTCCATTATTGTCTGTACATCCATCACATGCTCCAATTGGCTGACCACCTGTAGGAACTACACCTCTACGTTCTTCTTGACCACTTCCTTCTACGTTAATTTCTGAGTCTCCTTCAAAAAGATCATAATAAGAAGATAATGTTGCAAAGCCGTTCCATCCACCACCGGTGTTGTCACGCTCACTAGTTTGTGCGTAGTGAAGTCCATTCCAAATTCGATTACCTACCTGAGCTCCCAAGAACCAGATAGTCTCATTATCTCCTGACTCACGAAAAATATCAAAATATCCTTCTACGAGATCGTATCCTTCTCCGTTAATTTGGTCTACAAGTGATACTACTTGATTCATGTCTGCACTTGCAGCTTCAGTATCTAAGTAAATGTGTTTGTTAAGAAGCACCTTTGCTAGTAAGTACCTTGCTGCGGCTTTATTTGGTCTACTATTGTTAGTCATAGGAGCTCCAGCAGGAAGCTGATCAATAGCCTGATTTAAGTCAGATACAATTTGATCAACCGCTTCTGCACCTCTAAGTACGATAGGATCTTCAAATAATGAAAGTTCTGGATCACGTACAGGTACCTGTCCCCAGTTGTCAAGAACAACCCACATACCCAATGCTCTTAAAAAGTAAGCGTTAGCGCGATCCTCTGCAGTAGCATTTACTGATAGCTCAGAAAGAATCTGTGCAGCTTGAAAGTGTGTTGTGTTCCACTGTAAAAAGGCAGATTGAATAAACTGGTGAGTAGTTAACCAGTTGTGCTGGTGTAACTGTCTCCAGATACCATTATCTCCCCAGTCAGATCCTCTTGTCGGTATAAGAGCTGCATCGGTTGTCACTTCTTGAAGTGCAAAGATGTTTGCCTGATCACCTATTTGACCATTAATGTTGTTAAACATGTTATCTATAAAAGATGCAGGCTCAAGTACTCCGTTAAAGCTTTCTCCAGTAATAACCGAATCTGTGCTTTCGATTTCTAGATCAGTACACGATGTCGCCAGCGCTCCGATCATAAATGCTCCCGCTATGAAGCGGGTTGCATTTAGTTTAATGTTTCGTTTCATAATTTTTCTTTTTTTATTAAAATCTAGCATTTACACCAAGTGTAAAAGTACGAGCTCTTGGGTATGGTGCATAATCGATTCCTGCGCTTGGAATATTAGATGCATTTAGCTCACCTGTGTCAGAGCTAATTTCTGGATCAAGACCGCTGTAGCTTGTAATTAAGAATAAGTTTTGACCTGTAAAAGACAAACGTAAAGAATCAAACATTCCATCTCCGCTTAATGGCCAGTTGTAGCCTAGTGAAGCAGATTGTAATCTTACAAAATCTCCTTTTTCAAGAAAACGAGTAGATACTGCGACAGATGAGTTAGGGTTTTCTGGGCTATTTGCAGCAGCTTGTGTTACGTTCTTTCCAATGATTAATGCAGATTTAGTAAAGAATGCATTGTCTGTAGCATTATATACTGAGAATCCAAATTGTCCATTAAAGTAAGTGCTAAGATCAAAGTTCTTGTAACGAGCACTAAGAGATAAACCTGAAGTAACCTTAGGTACAGCGTTTTCTCCTACAAAAAACTTATCTGCGTCTGGATCACCTACACCATCACCATCAAAATCTAAGTAAGTAGGGTCTCCATTCTCATCAAATCCGGTAAATTCTGCCATGTAGAATGAGAATAGTGGCTGTCCAGCTTCTAGTTGTTGAGCAAAAGCTCCAGTAAGACCATTACCACGTATAGCTCCAGTTTGGATAATACGCTTAGTATCTTGCACTTCATTTTTATTATAAGCTATGTTGAATGATGCGTCAAACCCAAAGTCTTCAGTATCTACGAAGTTGTAGTTTAATGATAATTCAACACCTTGGTTAACAACAGTTCCATCGCTTAAGTTACCAAATGCTGTCGCAACATTTGAAGGAGCAGCTGTTTCGGCAAGTAATAAAAGGTCATTAGTTTCTTTACGATATAAGTTGAAAGAACCATTAAGACGATCATCATTAAAACCAAAGTCAAGACCTACGTTAAAATCTGTAGTCTCTTCCCATTTTAATCCAGGATTTACATCACCTACAGGAGAAGTTCCAGGTATATTACCTCCACCACCAATAACGTTAAGATCATTGTCGATGCCTGTAAAGTTAGCTTGAGTTCTAGTAGTAAATTGACCATAACCTAATCCTTCTTGTGAACCTACGATTCCTGCTCCAAGGCGAAGCTTAAGTGTAGAAATGTTGTCTCCTACAAAGTCTTCTTGATCAAGCTTCCAAGCAAATGCTCCAGAAGGGAAGTATCCATAACGCTCTTCATCTCCAAAAGTTGAAGATCCGTCTGCTCTAAAAGTTGCAGTAACTAAGAACTTCTCATTGAAGGTTAAGTTGGCTCTTGTAAAGAAAGATTGTAACTCATCTGCATTATCATAACGACCTGCAATATATGCTGGTAGTAAGCGATTAAATCCTTCAGGAATTGTAAGTCCTGTTTGAACCTCAGGAAGAAGTGTTGTAACAAAACTTCCATCATTACCGTATCCAAAAACTTGAGCATTACCTGGTACAACACCATTTAAAATATTGTACTGGTTGATAAGCTGCCCTCTCATAGCACTAAGGTCAGTAGTGTTAAATCCTGCACCATTAGAGAAAATTCCATCTCTTTGAAACTCTTGGTAAGAGAAACCTCCAAGTAAGTCTAGATTAACATTGCCAAAATCTTTTTTGTAGTTAAGCGTTGCTTCAAGAAGCCTATTTTCATTATTATTAATGTTGTAATCTCCACGACCTATACCAGTAATTCCTTGAGTATTTAAAATAGAAGAAGCTACAACACCTGTCGTGTTAGATTCTGTTTTGTCATAACCCACCGTTACTTTAGCACTAAACTCTTCAGTGAAATTATAATCTAGAGATAAGTTAGCAAGAAAACGATCACTTTCAGAAAGTCCTTGGAAACTATTTAAATAGTTTACAGGGCTGAAAATACCAGGAGTTTGTTCGAAAAATTCATCATTAAGAGGGTAAGTAGGGTTTGCAGAGATAGAAGCACCTATTATGTCTCCTCTGGATCCTGCCCCACCATTTAAAGGTGCAGTCTCTCTGTTAATACGAGAGATACTACCTGTTCCAGTTACAGTTAATTTATTATCAAAAAACTTTTGAGAAAAATTAAGTCTTCCAGATATTCTTTCTAGTGAAGAATTTTCAACAACACCATTGTTATTTCCATATCCAAAAGAAGCACGCACATTACCTCCAGTATAACTCTTAGAGTAACTTAAGTCTGTCTGTCTTGAGAAAGAGTTACGTAAGTAAACATCTTGCCAGTCAGTATCTGCATTACCTATCAATTGGTCACTAGCCCCTTGGATATCTCCAATTGCTTCAAGAAATTCTGCTCTGTTTAGTAGATCATATCTTTCTGCTGCCTTAGATGAACTTACAGATGAGTTAATCTCCCAAACACCTTTAGAAGCTCCACGGCCTCCCTTAGTTTGTACAATAATAACTCCGTTTGCCCCACGTGAACCGTAAATTGCAGTTGCAGATGCATCTTTTAATATAGAGATACTCTCAATATCATTTGGGTTGATAAAGCTTAGTGGATTTCCTCCGCTAGCTTGTGCGATCCCTCCAGTATTTACACCAGGTGCTCCACCTCCAGCAAGAGGTACACCATCTACTACAAATAAAGGATTGTTTCCAGAACGTATAGAGTTATTACCACGTATACGTATTGATACTCCAGCACCAGGCTCTCCAGAAGATTCTGAAATTTGAACCCCAGCAGTTTTACCTTGTATAAGTTGTTCTGGTGTTTGTATTACACCTTGGTTAAAGTCTTCCGAACCTACATTGTCTACGGCTCCCGTAGCATCCTTAATAGTTGTTGATCCATAACCGATAAGTACCACTTCATCAAGTGCATTATCTGAAGCAAGAGCAATGTTAATTGTGCTTCTTCCACCTACAGCTACTTCTTGAGTAGCATAACCTACGTAACTAAAAACGAGTGTCGCATCGTTTGGTACGTTATTAAGACTGTAGTTTCCATCAAAATCGGTAGTTGCACCGTTTGAAGTACCCTTTACAATAACATTTGCTCCCGGTAATGGGCCGTTTTCCTCAGTAACTGTTCCAGTCACCGTCTGGGCTTGGGCAATTCCTACAAAGAGAATTGCAACAAACAAGAGCATACTTTTAAGTATTACTTTCTTCATAAGAATCTTGTTTAAAATTAGTTTGCTTAGTTTATTTGAGTGTTTGTACACTTTATAAGGGTTAAAAATATGCAAATTTTATGTTAAGATAGTGTGTGTACCCCCATAAAGTTACGAAAACGATTTCGTGTGAACAAGGGTTGATTTGTAAGAATACCATAATATTTGATTGCTTTGATTGTCATATTATGATTTAAATAGCTCAACTTTTTTTATATAATTACTCAAAATTGTGTTTAAGTCATATGTCACCCCAGCTGCATAGCATTTGGTTAACTTTGATTAGGTTGTATTATTAGCCTAATTTCACACAAAATGGAAACTTATGAAAAAGCATTTTTTAAGCTTAGCTGTAATTGTTACGACACTATGTTCTTGTGAATTCAATACTTCAAATGAAACTCCCGCTTTCGCGAAAGCGTTATCAAACACCTCTTTCCAGTTTGATGAAACTATGGAAGAGTCAGGCGTAATTTATGAGGTGAATATAAGGCAGTATTCTCCCGAAGGAACTTTTACATCTTTTACAAAAGATATACCTGTATTAAAGGAACTTGGGATCAAGGTACTCTGGGTGATGCCTATTTTTCCTATTTCTGAAACTAATAGAAAGGGAAGCTTGGGGAGCTATTATGCAGTTTCAGATTTTAGAGAAGTGAATCCGGAGTTTGGGACTTTGCAAGATGTGGATAATATGATTAAGGTTGCTCATGAACATGGAATAGCGGTTGTGCTTGACTGGGTGCCTAATCATACGGGATGGAATCACACGTGGATTACAAAGCACCCAGAATGGTATACACAAAATGATAAAGGAGAAATTGTTGACCCTATAGATACAGCAACCGGGAAATCGTGGGGATGGACAGATGTGGCAGATCTTAATTATGATAATCAAGCGATGCGCGATGAGATGATTGCAGATTTATCTTACTGGGTACAAGAACATGATGTTGATGGTTTTAGAATGGATGTTGCTCATAAAGTGCCAGTACCATTTTTCAAGAGAGCAATAGATTCTCTTGAGCAAATAAAGTCACCGCTCTTTATGCTGGCAGAAGCAGAGCAAGAGGATCTTATGGCAAATGGTTTTGATATGCACTACGCCTGGCAGATGCATCATTTACTTAATGAAATAGCCAAAGAAGAAAAAAGTGTAGAGGACTTCTGGACGCTACTCGCGCAGTATGATCAAACGCTAGCTCAAAATGATATGAATATGTACTTTGTTACAAATCATGACGAAAATAGCTGGGCAGGAACGCTAGGTGAGCGCATGCCAGACAATAAAGAGATCTTTACCACACTTACCTATATGTTGCCTGGCATGTCTCTCATATATAGTGGGCAAGAATATGACCTTGATAAAAGATTACAGTTTTTTGAAAAGGACAGTATTCCAAAGGAGAAAGGAAGTTACTTTGAATTGCTTAAAAAATTAGGAGAGTTAAAGAATAATCGTAAATCTCTACACGGCGGAAAAACTAAAGCGTCTCTTATTAAAATAGAAGCTAGCAATCCTGAGATACTTACCTTTGGCAGAGAGAAAGAAGGCGATCAGCTTTTGTTTATAGGTAACTTTTCAAGTTCATTAATAACTACAAAAATACCGCTGTCTGGAGCTTATGTCAATGCACTCACTGGTGAAGATGTAGCTATAAGCGAGACACAAGAAATTCCATTAAAGGCTTGGGAGTTTTATATTCTGAGCCCTAAAACTCATCTTAATTTTGACACTCGTGTCATACCAAATACTGTAAATGAATAAATTTGACGTCCTTATTGTAGGTGGTGGTGCCGCTGGTTTTTTTACTGCAATTAACATAGCAGAAAAAAAGCCAACACTCAAAATTGCTATTCTAGAGAGAGGAAAAGAAGTGCTTACTAAAGTGAGAATTTCTGGTGGTGGGAGATGTAACGTCACGCATGCAGAGTTTATACCTAAAGAACTTTCGAAAAAATACCCTAGAGGACAGAAAGAATTATTAGGGCCTTTCCACACTTTTATGACTGGTGATACTATTGCTTGGTTTGAAGAGCGAGGTGTCGAACTCAAAATTGAGGAAGATGGGAGAATGTTCCCCATCACAGATTCTTCATCTACAATTGTAGATTGTTTTTTAAAAGAGGCTCATAAGCATAATATTGAAGTACTTACTAATCATTCTGTGCAAGATGTTGGTTTTAATTCCGCTTTCGCGAAAGCGAGAATTTCAAATGAAGATTCGTTTTATGTAAAGACTAATAAAGGGGATTTTATATGCAATCACCTTGTGATGACTACTGGAAGTAATCCTAAGATGTGGTCATTATTGCAAAAGCTAGGTCACTCTATCACAGATGCAGTGCCATCACTTTTTACATTTAATATTAAAGATGAAAAGATAGAGGGTCTCATGGGACTGGCAACTAATGTCACTGTAAAGGTGCTAGGAACCAAACAGAAATCTGAAGGGCCTTTACTTATTACCCACTGGGGAATGAGCGGTCCAGCCATTTTAAAACTCTCTGCATGGGGAGCAAGAGAACTTGCCAATTTGAAATATCAATTTGAGATTCAAGTAAACTGGCTACAGTTTCTTACACAAGAAGATGCTTTAGATGAGCTTTTAGAGCTCAAGTTGCAACACGCAAAACAGTCTCCATTTACCTACGCACAACTAGAGCTGCCTAAGCGTTTGTGGCATAATTTATTAATCGCCTCAGGGATTCAGCAAGCTACTAAGTGGGCAGAACTCACGAAGGCGCAATTACAGTCTTTAAGCCGAGCGCTCACGCAATCCCGTTTTCGCGTAAGCGGGAAAAGTACTTTTAAAGAAGAGTTTGTAACTGCGGGAGGTGTCAACTTAAAAGAGGTGAATTTTAAAACCTTTGAAAGCAAAAAAGTCCCAAATCTTTATCTAGCAGGTGAGGTGCTCAATATAGATGCAATTACAGGTGGTTTTAATTTTCAAAATGCATGGACGGGAGGCTACCTTGCTGCTCAGGCTATAGATTCTTGATAGAAGATTTATGAATACGTATATATGTTTACTGCGCGGAATTAATGTAGGAGGTCATAGAAAAATCAAAATGGCAGACCTCAAAACTCTTTTTACTTCGCTAGGATATACAGAGGTAGTGACCTATATACAAAGTGGGAATATTATATTTAAATCTCACGAGAAAGATATAGACGAGATAGCAGATGTTTTAAAGAAAACTATTGTGGATACATACGGTTTTGAGTTGCCAGTGTTTGTTTTAACTCGTAAAATGCTCACTCAGGTTTATAAGAACTATGCGCTCTCACCAGAATATATAGAGTCAAGTTATTTTACATTGTTGCATACCATACCTAGCACAGAACATAAAGCGCTTGTAAATAATTTAGAGTTACCTAACGAACATTTTGTAGCTACTCAAAACTGTGTTTACCTTTATCCGGAGAAAGGGTACGGGAAAGCAAAGGCGACAAATACTTTTTTTGAAAAAAAATTAAACGTGGTTGCTACAACCCGCAATTATAAAACCATCATAAAACTGTTAGAACTTTCTAGTTAAGACGCCAGATTTCAAAATTAAGAGCCGTGGCAAAAGCAAGCCATAATATATAAGGAATAAGTAATGCTGCGCTCCATCTGTCTACAACTTTAAACCATTTTATCGTTAATATGACTAAGATAAAAAGGCCGCAAATGGTGAGTAGTGCAAAGAAGGGTTGTTCTAGTCCAAAGAATATGATGCTCCACAATCCATTAAGTATAAGCTGAAAACCAAAATGGTATAAAGCTACTTTTACCCACTTGTGGTAAAAACCTCTATTCCATACAATACCGGCGGCTATACCCATCATGATATAAAGTATAATCCATACGGGTGCAAAAATCCAGTTAGGCGGACTCCAACTAGGTTTCATAAGACCTACATACCACGTATCTATACTGCTTTGGGTTGCTAGAGCGCCTATAGTGCCTACAAGAAGGCAAATGATTATACTCAGAACAATGCGAATTAATAAATCTTTGTCCATAAAATAAATTGGTTAAGACTTAAAGGTAGTGAATAATCTTAGACGTCTCTAAGCGTTGATATTGCTATCTTTGTATAAATTTCTACTCAAACTCAATGACCGAAAGCGATTTTATACCCTCTGGTAATTACCAAGTTTTACCTGCAGGATCTGTAAGTTATCAATCTCCTAGTAATATAGCCCTTGTTAAATATTGGGGTAAATATGGCGAGCAGTTACCTCAAAATCCAAGCATAAGCTTCACCTTATCTAACTGCCATACAACGA
This sequence comes from Dokdonia sp. Asnod3-C12, assembly GCF_045063975.1. NCBI lineage: Bacteria > Pseudomonadati > Bacteroidota > Flavobacteriia > Flavobacteriales > Flavobacteriaceae > Dokdonia > Dokdonia sp. Asnod3-C12. The sequence continues at coordinate 1,217,450 of NZ_JBEFNY010000003.1, read as the reverse complement.
CAACGCTATCCTATAAAAAGAATAGTAATACATCTGGCGAGATTCCTTTTGAGATCTTTTTAGATGGAGAAGCAGCGCCGGATTTCAAGCCGAAAATCGCCAAGTTTTTTGAGCGTATAGTTATTTATATGCCTTTTGTAAAGGAGTATGAATATAAAATTGAGACATCTAACTCTTTTCCGCATAGTTCTGGTATTGCGAGTTCTGCATCTGGTATGAGTGCACTTGCACTCTGTCTTATGGAAATGGAGCGAGGTATGGAGGTAGCCATGACAGATACTTTCTTTAATGAGAAGGCAAGTTTTCTTGCTAGACTAGGTTCTGGAAGTGCGTGTAGAAGTATAGAAGGTCCTCTTGTGGTTTGGGGTAAGCATGCAGAGATAGAAGGGAGTACAAACTTTTATGGAACATCTTACGAAGGAGAAATTCATGAGAAATTCCACAATTATCAAGATACCATCTTACTTGTAGATAAAGGTGAGAAGCAAGTGAGTAGTACTGTAGGGCATGATTTAATGCATGGTCACGCTTTCGCGAAAGCGAGATTTACCCAAGCACATGAAAACTTATCAAGCTTGATGCAAGTTTTTAAGCAAGGTGATGTAGGTCAGTTCATAAAAATCGTGGAAAGTGAGGCGCTCACACTACACGCTATGATGATGACGAGCCATCCTTACTTTATCTTGATGAAGCCTAAAACACTCGAGATTATTAATGAAATCTGGGCTTACCGTAATGAAACAGGTTCAAAAATTTGCTTTACACTTGATGCTGGAGCAAATGTTCATGTGTTATATCCAGAAAATGAAAAGGAGTCTGTTCAGAAATTTATAGCTAGCGAACTTTCAAAATTTTGCCAAAACAGCCACTATATTGATGATTGTGTGGGTAATGGAGCAAAAAAACTGTAAATTTGTGTAACTCATTAGGAGATCCCCATTATGAAAGGTCCACTTTTTTATTCAAAAATTTTATTGTTCGGCGAGTATGGAATCATAAAAGATTCTAAAGGTCTTGCTATTCCTTATAACTTCTATAACGGAGCCCTTAAAATAGAAGAGAATCCTAATGATGATGCAATTGCATCAAACGGGCATCTTGCACGTTTTGTTATCTACTTAAAAAACTTACAAACTGAGCAGCCAGAGCTTGTTTCATTTGATATTGATCAAATGCAAGAAGATGTAGATGCAGGTATGTATTTTGATTCTAGTATACCTCAAGGCTATGGGGTAGGAAGTAGTGGTGCACTAGTAGCGGCTATTTATGATAAATATGCAGTAGATAAAATCACGGTGTTAGAAAATCTTACACGCGAGAAGTTGCTTAATTTGAAGCAAATTTTTGGCGGTATGGAGTCCTTCTTTCACGGTAAATCTTCTGGATTAGATCCTCTTAATAGCTATTTAAGCTTACCTATTCTTATCAATAGTAAAGATCATATTGAGGCTGCTGGGATTCCTTCTCAAGCGCAAACGGGTACAGGTGCTGTATTCTTATTAGATAGTGGTATTGTGGGTGAGACTGCTCCTATGGTAAACATCTTTATGGAAAGTATGAAGCAAGATGGTTTTAGAGCAATGCTTAAAGACCAGTTTGTAAAACATACAGATGCTTGTGTAGATGATTTTTTAAAGGGAGACGTAAAGTCACTTTTTGGTAATGTGAAGCAATTATCTAAAGTGGTGCTTAGCAACTTTAAGCCTATGATTCCTGCAAAATTTCATGATCTATGGAAGCAAGGAATAGATACTAATGACTACTACTTGAAGCTTTGTGGTTCTGGAGGTGGTGGTTACATGCTTGGCTTTACCGAAGACTTAGAAAAGGCACAACAGGCTCTTAAAGGACACAAGCTAGAAGTGGTTTATACCTTCTAATAATTCTTAGTATTTACTTAAAAGGCAACTGATGCTTTCGAGAAAAAACAAACGTTTTATCCTTAAGTTAATTAGCCTCTTTTCTGTGGTGCGTGGTTACAATATTCTTGTAATCGTCATTGCACAATATCTTACATCTATATTTATACTAGCACCAGATTTACGCTTACGCGAAATCATATTTGATCTCAATCTCTTATTCCTAGTGCTCGCTGGCGTTTTTACCATCGCAGCAGGTTACATCATCAATAGCTTTTACGATTCTGAAAAGGACTTGATTAATAGGCCTAAAAAGACCATGTTAGATAGGCTCGTGAGTCAAAACACAAAGCTGTCTATATATTTTGTGCTCAACTTTCTAGCTGCCATTGCCGCTAGTTATGTGTCCTTTAGAGCAGTGATATTTTATGCGCTTTATATTTTTGGAATATGGATTTACTCACATAAACTCAAAAAATATCCCTTTGTAGGTAATCTAGTAGCGGCAACACTCGCGATTACTCCATTTTTTGCCGTGTTTATTTACTACGGAAATCTTGCTCCGGTGATTTTTGTGCACGGATCTTTTTTGTTTCTAGTAATTGCTATGCGCGAGATGGTAAAAGATCTAGAAAATTTAAAAGGTGATCTCGTTCAGAACTATAGAACGATACCTGTTATATACGGAACTACTACCTCAAAGTGGTTGCTTACAATTTTAGGAGGCCTCACAATAATCCCTATCTTTTTCTTAATAAACCACTTTAAGTTAGGGTATATGAGCTACTACTTTTATGGGAGTGTGGCTTTGTTGTTATTGTTTCTAGCCATCTTATGGAGATCTGTAGCAAGACCTCACTATGTGCTACTTCATAATATTTTGAAGTTTATTATTGTAGCTGGGGTGTTCTGTATAGTACTTCTAGATGCGAGTGTGGTACTTAATAGAATATTCTAAACAATACTTTTATAAAGTTGTTGTAAACGAAAAAGCCCGCCATAGGCGAGCTTTTGTAATCGTAAAAAAGTATCTATCTATCTTGATAACTACAGTACACGTACTTGTGCAGCAGTTAATCCTTTTCTTCCTTCTTCTTCTACGTACTCAACTTTGTCTCCTTCGTTGATAGTTTCCCCGTTAAGACCTGTAACGTGTACAAAGATGTCTTTACCGGTGTCGTCGTTAGTTATAAAACCATAACCTTTTGACTCATTGAAAAATTTTACTGTTCCTTCCATTATAAAATATGTATTAATAAAGTGCAAACTTACACTTTTATTTGGTAAACAAAACTTTTGCTTATATTATATTAATGTAAACTCTTTAAATTCAGCGCTTTTTATCTTTGGAATTGTTAAATTCTTTCATTCTTTTAAAAGCGTCATCTGTGAGCATATAGTCTGCCACTTTGCGATCTTTCCAGCGGTGATAAATAAAAGTGGGCATTAAAATGAAAAAACCACCTGCAATAGAAAGGCCAATAAACTTATGACCCAAAGCTGCGTCTACATTGTCTTTGCAGTAAAAGCCATATGCAAGCATCGCTGCTAGAATAAAGAAAAGAACAATGATGAAAATACGTCGAGCTTTGTTCATTTATTCAAAGAATGTAATGGTTATAAAAAAAGCAATAATCGCTAGTACCAAGATGCTAACCATCGTGATTGCTATCGTTTTTAAAACAGTTTTAAATACTTTAGAGTTGCTTTGGTTTTCTTCTGTTTCCAAAATTGTAAGTTTATAGAGGTTTTGCTTCTAATGATTTGATTAGCTCTAAAATGTCAGATTCGTAGAGCTGTTCAATAACTTCTACATAGTCATGCTGATTGTAGCTCCCATTTCTAAATTGCTGGAGAGCTGTGGTTGCATATTTATAAGCATCTTTCTCGTTACCATTAGCTGCAAGTGTTTTTGCTTTGTAGTAATTGCCATCTGCCGAAATATTTCTATTATACATTAGAATTTTTTCAAAATTCTTGTCGGCATTTATGTAATCTTCTTTGTAATAGTATGCGATACCAAGGTATAGAAATGTAGTTGTTTCTATCCAATCTTCACCTGCATTATTAGTCTCGAGGGCAATATGATTTTCGAAATTTTTGATTGCATTATCATAATCTTTCTTTCCTAAGTAGGCAATGCCTCGCCAGTAATCAATGCTTTGTCCTTGAGGAGCGTCCTTGAACTTTGGAGTAAGAGAATCTGCTGTGTTGAAATCTGCAATAGCTCCATCATAATCTCTATGAAACAACAGATGTAAATATCCCCTCATTGGAATCCAAACTTCAGGATTTGCAGCTACTGCTTTGTCATATCTAATTTTCCAATCGGCCATTAAACCCCGTTTGAGATACGCAACTGATAATTCACGTAGTGCATCTGAGTTGTTGGGGTCTATTTCTATAGCTTTTTCCAATCTCGTCATGCTCTTTGGAGAGCCTTGAAACAGATGTCCACCTTCGTTAAGGGTCTTCATGGAAAGACTAGCCCTTTCTGAAGCGGTCATATTACTTGTATCCTCTTCGGCGCAGGCAAAAAGGAATACAAGTGATGTGCTAAGGAAGTATTTCAGTAATTTTTCCATTTTCAATTCGATACGTTACATACATATAGTAATCTACAGCTTCAGTGTCTATAATCCTTACGTTCCAATTATCAGGATTTTTAGTAAAATCTAATAAATCATTTACCAGACTTTCGCTTAAAGCTATTTCTTCATAATTGAGGTTCGTTTGGTATATATTAAACCATCCAGGCTCCCCATTACAATTCACAATAAACCTAAATGTTACATATCCAGAATCAGAATAAAGTGAACTATCAAAATTACTACTAACATTTTCGCGAAAGCTTTTTTTAGAATTTTTAAAAACTTTTAAATGCTGTGGTGAATGAATATCATAGATTGCATCCCCATTACATAGTTCGTAAGTATTATTATAAAGTGCTTTAGATTGATTTATATATCCTACTGCGTGAGGGTATTTAGCTTCATCTACATCGTACTTTCCATAGATATTGTAATTATAGATACGTATACCCACCTCCACAATAAGAAATAAACCTACTAAGGTTACTAGCGTTATTTTAATAACCTTCTTAATCATTACCCTCTCAACTTCAAATTCAATTCCTTCATTTGCTCATCATCAAGAAAAGCAGGTGCGTCTATCATTACATCACGACCACTATTATTTTTAGGGAAAGCAATAAAGTCACGTATAGTTTCTTGTCCTCCTAGAATAGCAACAAGTCTATCTAGTCCAAAAGCAAGACCTCCGTGTGGTGGCGCTCCATACTCAAAGGCATCCATAAGGAAGCCAAACTGTGCCTTAGCTTCTTCTTCAGAGAAGCCTAAGTGGCGTAGCATTATAGCTTGCGTTTCTTTATCGTGTATACGTATAGATCCTCCTCCTATTTCGTTACCGTTAAGTACTAGGTCATATGCGTTTGCTTTTACCTCTCCAGGTTTTGTGTCAAGTAGTTCTATCTGTCCAGGCTTAGGAGATGTAAATGGGTGGTGCATTGCGTGGTAATGCCCAGTCTCTTCATCTAGTTCAAGTAATGGGAAATCTATTACCCATAATGGAGCAAATACCTTAGGATCTCTTAGTCCTAAACGTGTTGCTAGCTCCATACGTAATGCACTCATTTGAGCGCGAACTTTTGAAGTTTCTCCAGAAAGGATGCAGATAAGATCTCCTTTTTGAGCTCCAGTTACTTCTGCCCATTTTGCTAGATCTTCTTGGTCATAAAATTTATCTACAGAAGACTTAAATGATCCATCATCATTGCAACGAGAGTACACCATTCCTAGTGCGCCTACTTGTGGGCGCTTTACCCAGTCTATGAGTTTGTCTATTTCTTTACGAGTATAGCTATTTCCTCCTGGGACAGCGATACCTACTACAAGCTCTGCATTATTAAAAACGCCAAAGTCTTTATGTTGTGCTACTTCATTAAGCTCTCCAAATTCCATCCCAAAACGGATGTCTGGTTTGTCATTACCATATAAACGCATTGCATCATCATACAGCATGCGAGGGAATTTTTCAATCTCAACACCATTTACTTCTTTAAGTAAGTGGCGTGTAAGTCCTTCAAAGATGTTCAAGATATCTTCCTGCTCTACAAAAGCCATCTCACAGTCTATTTGTGTAAACTCCGGCTGTCTATCTGCACGTAAATCTTCATCACGGAAACACTTTACAATCTGGAAGTATTTGTCCATTCCTCCCACCATGAGCAATTGCTTGAAGGTTTGTGGAGATTGTGGTAATGCATAAAATTGTCCTTCGTTCATGCGAGAAGGAACTACAAAGTCACGAGCTCCCTCAGGAGTAGACTTGATTAAGTATGGTGTTTCTACCTCAATAAAATCTTGATCAGAAAGATATTTACGTACTTCTAGTGCAACTTTATGTCTAAAGATCAAGCTGTCACGCACTGGCTTACGGCGTATATCTAGGTAACGGTATTTCATACGTACATCCTCACCACCATCAGTTTCATCTTCTATGGTAAAAGGAGGAGTAAGTGATGCGTTAAGCACTTCTAGTTTTGATACTAAAATCTCGATATCTCCTGTAGCAATATTTGGATTTTTTGAATCACGCTCTATAACGGTTCCAGTAACTTGAATTACAAATTCGCGTCCTAGTTTACGTGCTTGCTCCATGATAGATGCATCGGTACGCTCCTCATCAAAAACAAGTTGCGTCATTCCGTAACGATCACGTAGATCTACCCAAATAATAAATCCTTTATCTCTAGATTTTTGAACCCATCCTGCGAGGGTAACTTCTTTATTTACATCGGCAGCTCTTAGGCTTCCATTATTGTGCGTTCTGTACATTTCTTGCTCTGTTTGAGATGTGCAAAAATAAATATATCAAAGGGGATTTAAACAGTAACTGTCTATAAATGTTAAGGAAGTGTTTTTTATGGTTTAATTACGCTTTCGCGAAAGCGTAAAAATTCAATTTACCTTCTTAAAAACGTAAATTTGTCGTCTGTTTATGAGAACCGAAACGCGCTTATATGCGTATTATATATGATAAAATAGATTGAAAATGATTGCACAAGTTACACGAGAAATACAACCGCTTCAAGAACAGTTGCTTAGTCATTCTTTATATAAAGAGATAAAAACTCCAGATGATCTTTTGGTCTTTATGGAGCATCATGTGTATGCTGTTTGGGATTTTATGTCTTTACTGAAGGCTTTGCAAAATGGATTAACGTGTACACAAACTCCATGGAGACCAGTAGGAAGTGCCGAAACTAGATATTTAATCAATGAAATTGTTCTTGCCGAAGAGACAGATATAAATGCAAAAGGGGAGCGACAGAGTCATTATGAGATGTACGTCGATGCTATGCAAAAAGCTGGTGCGAGTACAGTTGCAATAGATAATCTTGTTGCTACAGATTTTGATGTAATCGCAATACATGAGGCTATCGAAAATCTGCCAGCTAGTGTACGTCAGTTTTTGAAATTTACATTTGATATTATAGATAAGGGTAACTTACATGAGATAGCTGCGGCATTTACCTTTGGTCGTGAAAACCTAATTCCAGCAATGTTTACCGCAATTATTGGAGAGATAGAAGAGAACTTCCCGGCAAAGGATTTATCTGATTTTAAGTATTATTTTGATCGCCACATTGAGCTAGATGAAGATGAGCATGGGCCTATGGCGCTAAAAATGATTGAACATTTATGTGGAGGTGATAACAATAAATGGGATGAAGTAATCGCTGTATCTAAGGAAGCATTAAAAGTGCGATTAAATCTTTGGGATGGTATATTGAGTGAGATAAAACGCGAGGAGGTTTACGCTTAGCTTATCTAGGTAATACATTTCATTAATAAGCATAAAAAAAACCTGCTCCATGAGCAGGTTTTTTTTTATATACAATAGAAGAATATTACTTCTTGTTTACATCTTTAATGTACTTCTCTAAAGCCATTGTCATAGAAGGAGTCTCTGGTGTAGGTGCTTGGATATTTACTTTAAGCCCTGCTTCTTCGGCAGCTTTTACCGTGGTGTTACCAAAAGCGGCAATACGTGTGTCGTTCTGTTTAAAGTTAGGGAAGTTTTCAAATAATGATTGAATACCACTTGGGCTAAAAAATACTAATATGTCGTAAAATACATTTTCATATTCAGAAAGGTCACTTACTACTGTTTTGTAAAAAGTAGATTGCATCCATTTTACACCTAAAGCATCGAGAAGTTCTGGAACGTTAGGTTTGAACTTATCTGATGATGGCAATAAGAATGTCTCATTCTTATGCTTTTTAATTAATGGAATAAGCTCTGGGAATGTGCGTTTACCTACATATATTTTACGCTTACGATACACCACGTATTTCTGTAAGTAATAAGCAACAGCTTCACTCTGACAAAAATATTTTAAGGTATCTGGAACTTTAAAACGCATTTCCTCTGCAATTCTAAAGAAGTGATCAACGGCATTACGACTTGTAAGTATGATTGCAGTGTAGTCTTTAAGATCTACTTTTTGTAATCTAACTTCCTTACCAGAGACACCCTCTACATGGATGAAAGGGATGAAGTCTATTTTAACGCGTTGTCTTTGTTCTAGCTCAAAATAAGGTGAGTTTTCAACCTTAGGCTTTGGTTGCGAAACGAGGATAGTTTTCACTTTCATAAACACTCATTTTTTTAATTGGGCTACTGTTTTGCGATGAATGAGTACAAAATAAAGTAGGGTCCAATTTCGAGAGTGCAAAAATACAAAATAAAATAAAAAGGAAACCTAAAAAAGTCACTCTTGTATTTACGGATGAGCCAAAATTGCGAAATAGTGTAAATAGTAATGACTATACCTAGGATGCTGTAAATGAAATAAAAAGGAATTTGCAGTTGGTACACGATAAAGGCGCTTCCTAAAAGCGCAAATAGGCCTAAAAGGTGCTTCACATTAAGTCGTTTGTAAAAAAAGGACTGCATTTTTTTGTCAAAATTTAAAACATATGCTATAAATCTTTCTAGTAAGAATTTTACAATCTCAAAGATAGAGTACCCCAAAAAGATATACTTAAAGATGTCAAAGTTCTCTGAATAAGGAAGGCCTGTTATGGAGCAGTAGGCTAGGTAAAACGAAAGGGAGATTCCTGTAAATTGTATCGCGAGTAACACAATCTGTAAAGGGTGTAATATAAAAATCCCCTTGGATCTTGTGCTAAAAAAGCGATCTGCACCTACTACATTTATAAAATCTGAGAATCTTGCTTGATAAAAAAACTTGATAGCGGCTAGTAATATCACACAACCTACAATGATTATTGTTATCCAGTTTTGATATGTAATAAGACGTAGACTGCTTTCCAAATCGAGGAGTTTTTTTAGAGCGTTAAAAATACTACAAATTATACCAAAAGGTGCTCCTGAGGTGTAATGACCTTATTAAAATAAGTACATTTGCCTCAAACAAGATTGCATGGCAAACGCTGTAGTTATCATACCCACCTACAACGAAATCGAAAATATAGAGAGGCTGTTGCGCAATATATTTGCGTTACAACGCGCTTTCCATATTTTAGTGGTTGATGATAACTCTCCAGATGGAACAGCAGCTAAGGTAAAAGAACTTCAAGAATTATATAAAGGGAAATTATTTCTCTTAAATAGACCCAAAAAAAATGGGTTAGGTACTGCATATATAGCGGGTTTTAAATGGGCACTTAATCAAGAATATGAATATATTTTTGAGATGGATGCAGATTTTTCACACAACCCAAATGATTTAATAAGGCTCTATAATGCTTGTGTTAAAGATGGTGCAGAACTTGCTATTGGGTCTCGATATGTAACGGGAGTTAATGTGGTAAACTGGCCTATGGGGAGAGTTTTACTTTCTTGGGGAGCCTCAAGATATGTGAGGTTTATTACAAGGATGGATATCTATGATACTACGGCGGGATTTATTTGTTATCATCATAAGGTGCTTAGAGCAATAGATCTAGAGAATATAAAATTTGTAGGATATGCGTTTCAGATAGAGATGAAGTATAAAGCATATCTTAAAAAGTTCAAAATAGTAGAGGTTCCTGTGGTGTTTACCGATAGAACTAAAGGGGAGAGTAAAATGAGTTCAGGTATTATTTCTGAGGCGATTTTTGGTGTTGTTAAAATGCGATTACAACATCTTTTTAAAAAATAATTATGGAAAAGATTTTAATAAAAGATGCTCATATTGTTAACGAAGGAACCATTTTTAGAGGTGACGTGTTAGTACATAATGGTATTATAGAAGAAATTGCAGAGAGTATAAGTGCAAAATCTGGTGATGTGCATATTTTTGATGCAGAGGGTACTTACCTTATACCTGGAATTATTGATGATCAAGTGCACTTTAGAGAGCCTGGGCTTACTCATAAAGGAAATATAGCTACAGAATCTAAGGCTGCCGTAGCCGGAGGTATTACGTCATTTATTGAAATGCCTAATACGGTGCCTCAAACCACTACGATTGAAAAACTCGAAGAAAAGTTTGAGATTGCAGCAAACTCGTCCGCAGCAAACTATTCTTTTATGTTTGGGGGAACTAACGATAACCTAGAAGAAATTTTAAAGGTTGACAAGAAGAATGTTGCAGGGCTTAAATTGTTCTTAGGTAGCTCTACAGGTAATATGCTGGTTGATAATGAGGCTGTGCTTGAAAAGATTTTTAAGTCTACAGACATGGTTATCTCAACCCACTGTGAAGACGAAGAGACCATTAGAAAAAACCTAGCTATATATAAAGAGCGCTATGGTGATGATATACCTATGAATCTTCACCCTATTATTAGAAGTGAGGAGGCTTGTTATATATCTTCATCTAGAGCAATAGAGCTAGCAAAGAAAACTGGAGCGAGACTTCATGTTTTTCACTTATCTACGGGTAAAGAAACAGCGCTCTTTGATAACAGTATTCCACTAGCCGAAAAGAAAATTACAGCAGAGGTTTGTATTCATCATCTTTGGTTTTCTGATGAGGATTACGATGAGAAAGGATCTAAGATTAAATGGAATCCAGCAGTAAAAACTTCTAAGGATAGGGATGAGTTATTCCAAGCGTTGCTAGATGATAAGATTGACGTCATAGCCACAGATCACGCTCCACATACTCTAGAAGAAAAAAACAACGTCTACACAAAAGCTCCTAGTGGCGGCCCACTAGTACAACATGCTTTACCAGCAATGTTAGAGTTTTATCATCAAGGGAAAATCTCTTTAGAGAAGATTGTAGAGAAGATGTGTCATAACCCGGCAATACTTTTTCAAGTAGAAAAAAGAGGATATATACGTAAAGGTTATAAAGCAGATCTTGTGCTTGTAGACCTAAATGCGCCTTGGACGGTACAAAAAGATAATATTCTTTATAAGTGTGGCTGGTCTCCTTTTGAAGGGACTACGTTTAAGTCTAGAATAACACACACCTTTGTAAATGGACGCCTTGCTCATAAAAACTTTAAGGTATACGACGAACTTTTTGGTGAACGTCTTACGTTTGATAGATAATGAGAGGATTATATGCTTTATTTCTAGGTCTTTTATGCTTGATAAGTTGTCAAGACATTCCACCTGTAGAAAAGCCAAGTAACTTTATTGATGAGAATACCATGGAGAGCATATTATATGAATCTGTACTTGTATCTAGTGCTAGAGGTTATAATGTTGCGCAACTTAAACTTTTAGGAATTCAGCCAGAAACTTACATTTATGATAAGTTTGATATTGATAGTCTTACGTACGCACAAAATCTAGCGTATTACACAGCAGATGTAGATTTATACAAAGGAATAAACGCAAAAGTACTTGCAAGAGTACAGGCAGAGTTAAAAGTAAATGACTCTATAGAAACAGTGCAGAAAAAAGAGCAAGATTCTCTGAGGACTTTAAAAGCAAAAGAGGTAAAAGCAAAGTTCAAACAAAAAGATTCTACTAAGTTTAAAGAGATCCCGAGGCGTTTGGTTACTGATACTTTTAGTAGAAAAATTATACAAGTTAAAGAAGATTCTAGCGAGCTTGATTAATATGTAGCGCTATACGTGACAAAGTCACATCTAGCGGAGTGGGAATGTAATCAAACGCTTCTATTATTTTATTATTACTGTACAATGTCTGTCTTTGCAATGACTTGTAGCCTATTTTAGTTATTTGCCTTTTACGAGTAAATATGCCTCTTATCGAGTCTAAGAAGTTTAAAAATTGCAGTAAGCCGTTGCTTAGAGCTCTACTAGGTGCTTTCTTGCCTAAGGTTTTTGCTATTTCTTCTAGTAAAGCACGATAAGTGACATTGTAAGCAGTCGCAATATACCTTTCTTGTGCTAGGGTGCTATTCATAGCTTTCTCCATTAATGCTACTAAGTCTTTTACATCTATCACTGCACTACCTCCAGTAGGATATAAAGCTTTTCCTTCAAGAATATGATTAAAGAACTTTCCGCTGCCGGTCTGGTAGTTTCCTTCACCTATTACGATTCCGGGATTTAAAATAATTGTGTTTAATCCTTCTTGTGTTCCTCTCCATACTTCCATCTCTGCACCATTTTTTGTGAGTGCATATACTGAGTTTTGGGCGTCTGGATCCCAGAAATTATCTTCTGTAATTGGATTGTTTGGTGTGCTTGCCAGCGTGGCAATAGAGCTTATATGCACTAGTTTTTTGATATTATTTGCTAGGCTTAGATTTACAACATTTGCTGTCCCTTCAATATTTGTTTTAGTGAGCTCCTTAAATTGGTAAGGGTCAAATGAAATGAGTGCCGCGCAATGGTATACATAGGTTGCATCTTTAAAAGCGGCAGTGAGGCTGGGTATTTCTGTAATATCTCCTTGAACCCAATCTATACGGTGTAATTGAGATTCCGCTTTCGCGAAAGCAAAAAAAGAAACAACCTCCGCCTTCTTAGATTCGCTTCGGTACAAAGCTCTAACGCTTTGATCTTTTTGTGTGAGGCTCAACAGTAAATGTTTGCCTACAAGTCCAGTACTCCCAGTAACTAAAATCATATGGTAAAGATACATCTCATGAGTTAATTCTTGATTATATGGAGTGTATACATGATTTGTCTTTTTAATAGAAACAATAGCCATGGTCACATCCTTCTTTTTATATTTGCTACTGCCTAAATACAATAGCAATGATTAAGAATTTTGTAGAAGAATTAAAGTGGCGTGGGATGATACACGATGTGATGCCACAAACCGAAGAACATTTAATGGAAGCAATGCGCTCTGCATATGTAGGTTTTGACCCTACGGCAGACTCATTACACATTGGAAATTTAGTTCCTATTATGTTACTGGCACATTATCAGAGATCTGGTCATAGACCTGTTGCACTGGTAGGAGGAGCTACGGGTATGATAGGAGATCCATCTGGAAAATCTTCTGAGCGTAATCTTCTTGATGAAAAAACATTACGTCATAATCAAGAGTGTGTGAAAAACCAATTGTCGCAATTTCTTGACTTTACTTCGGGTGCAGAAAATCAGGCACTTTTAGTGAATAACTATGACTGGATGAAGGAGTTTTCTTTTCTAGATTTTATCCGTGACATAGGTAAGCATATCACTGTTAATTATATGATGGCAAAAGATTCTGTAAAAAACCGACTTACTGGTGAAGATGCAGATGGTATGTCATTTACAGAGTTTACGTACCAGATGGTACAAGGATATGACTTCTTACATTTATATAAAAACGAAGGAATTACACTTCAAATGGGAGGAAGTGACCAGTGGGGTAATATTACTACAGGTACAGAATTAGTTCGTCGCATAGGAGGCGGAAAAGGATATGCGCTTACTTGCCCACTTATCACAAAATCTGATGGAAGTAAATTCGGTAAAAGTGAAGGAGGTAATGTATGGCTAGATGCAAAAAGAACATCTCCATATAAATTTTACCAGTACTGGTTAAATACAACAGATGAGGATGCAGAGAAGTATATTAAAATCTTCACTTTTTTAGATAGAGAAGAGATTGAAGCACTTGTTGCAGCTCATAAAGAGGCGCCACATCAGAGAGCTTTACAAAAGAGACTAGCAGAGGAGGTAACCACTACGGTTCATGATGCAGAGGCGCTAGAAAAAGCAATCGCAGCTTCAAATATTTTATTTGGTAAAAGTACAAGTGATGATCTAAAGTCTCTTGATGAGGCGACATTTTTAGATGTCTTTGAAGGTGTACCACAAGCAGAGATAGAAAAATCTGAAATAGAAGGTGGATTAGATATTATCGCAGCACTTGCAGAAAAGACTGGATTTTTAAAATCTAATGGAGAAGCGAGACGTGCACTTAAAGAAAACTCAATCTCGATAAATAAGGAAAAAGTAGGAGAGGATTATACCATCCAGACTACAGATTTGATAAATGGAACCTTTGTACTGCTTCAGAGAGGTAAGAAAAACTACTTTGTTATTAGAGCAATCTAGTTGAGATAAAAACTTTACTAATAGAATTATGAAAGCCCCAGTGTTCAAGTGAACATCTGGGGCTTTCTAACTAACTAACCAATCTATTATAAAGTCGTTCTTAATTTTTAGTCCTTACACGCTCCCACTCAATATCTGCTTTTTTCTTTAAAGTGGCTGCTCCCTCTTCATTCCAGCTCTCAAGAGTATTAGTTCCCCATGAATTATAAAAAAGGTATAACTTGCCATCTCTTATCTCAAAAGTTTCTGGATCTATAGATACTTTCTTTCCTTTATCTGCAATGGCGTATGCACAATACCCTCCATATTGTGGGATAAATTTTTCAGGAGAATTTTTAAAAGCCTCTAAATTTTTCTGGCTTGCAAATTGGAATTTTGCACCATCATAGGTTGTGGTAAACTCTTTATCTCCTTCTATCGCTTTATTGTTAAAATATTCTGTCACGTCATATCCTTCGGCTACATATCCTTTTTTAAGGTTGTAATCCGTTTTTTGAGCGGTAGCGACAATTGTAAATAATGCTACGAGAATAAATGATAGTGATTTCATAAACTTGCTATTTTTAGTAATACGTACGTAAAGTAAGTCGTATTAGTTTTAGCAAGATTACATTTTACAGAGACATTAGGTTGCAGCCTCGTATGTCTGAGTTGTCAAAACGACCTATTACGGTAAAGCTGCCATCCTCGTATACTCGTCCAAGATCTTGAGTGGCTATAAAGGGGCAAGAAAATCTATTGGCTAAGTCAATTACATTGAGACCACCAGTTTTTGTGCCGTCTAATAAGCTTAGGGCATCTTCTGTATCTCGAGTGATGATTTTCATCCATGGAGGTGTGGTAAATATCCCGTTTCCATTAGAATAGCCTTGACTTAATAGCTCAGTCATCCCATATTCACTATGTATTGAAGACACACCAAAACCGTTGCAAAGTATTTCATGCAGTTCATCACGCACTAATTCTTTGCGACGTCCTTTCATACCACCAGTTTCCATTATAATGGTGTTCTTAAGATTAAAGCGATGGGATTCTACTAAGTCTAAAAGTGCAAATGATACACCTATAAGTAATACTTTTTGCCCTGCCTTGTCTAGTGAGTCTAGTTTATTTGCAAGTTCGTTGAGGTTGTTTAAATAAAAACCACTGTCAGGGTGATCACTAGTTTTTATTAAATCATCTACCATATATATGAGGGAAGATCCAGATCTTTCTAGATAGGAGGGTAGTAATGCTAGGATTACATAATCTTTTGGGTTTCCGTACGCTTTCGCGAAAGCGTGCCTAAAACTATCCTCATACAAGCTCAAGTTGGCAACATGGTGCTTGCTAGTGATGCTCCCCGTAGTCCCACTACTACTAAATACAACCGAAGTCTCTGATCCAGCCGTTAGAATGATATGCGATTTAAAAAATTGAATAGGTAAAAAAGGAATGTCTCTGCTTCTTTTTATCTCACTAGGGTGTTTGTAGAGCAAGTCACAAAAAGATCTGTAGGTATTATTATTCTCAAATTGAAAGCGAAATGCCTCCAGCGCAGCTTCTTCAAATTGTGCATCTGTAGTGATATCAAAAATAGACCGTTGGGGCATTGAGAATAGTGTTTGTGCAAAGATATAAAACATATCTACCCATATTCAAGCTAGTTTTTTATGAAGTTTGATGACGGGTGAGTGGTTCTAATGATTAAAAATAGCTTGTGATAAAATATTTTTTTAGAAGTGATGTGTTGTTAATCATGTAGTTAAATGATTTAATTTTACCTTGCCAATAGTTGTGATTGTAGAAAAACTTAACAAAATCTTAATGCTCTTAACATGAGTGCCGGCAATTTTGCTAATACATTGCAGTGTATATCAAAAGACTAAAACAACGTATATTTACACTAGGCGTATAATATTTAAAGCATGAAAAAAAAGGACCTAAAAATACTTCTTGTAGACGATGAACCGGATATTCTTGAAATAGTAGGTTATAATCTATCTAATGAAGGTTACCAAGTTATAACTGGGTCAAACGGAGTAGAGGCTGTAAAGCTTGCAAAAAAACACTCACCTCATTTAATTATTCTTGATGTGATGATGCCAGAGATGGATGGTATAGAAGCTTGTGAAGTAATACGTGCAAATAGTGATCTAGATCAAACTATCATCACATTCTTCACTGCTAGAGGAGAAGATTATTCTCAAGTAGCAGGATTTGATGCTGGTGCAGATGATTATATCACAAAGCCTATTAAGCCTAAAGTGTTAGTAAGTAAAGTAAAAGCATTACTGCGCAGGTTTAAAGAGGAAGAAGTTTCTTCTCAGATTACAAAAGTGGGTAACCTAGTAATAAATAGAGAAGAATATAA
Source organism: Dokdonia sp. Asnod3-C12 (assembly GCF_045063975.1). Lineage (NCBI taxonomy): Bacteria > Pseudomonadati > Bacteroidota > Flavobacteriia > Flavobacteriales > Flavobacteriaceae > Dokdonia > Dokdonia sp. Asnod3-C12. The sequence continues at coordinate 1,200,780 of NZ_JBEFNY010000003.1, read as the reverse complement.
GGTGTATAAAGGCAAAGAAGAACTGTCACTGCCGCGCAAAGAATTTGAATTATTATCATTATTAACCTCAAAACCAGGTAAAGTATTTACTCGTGAAGATATACTTGATAAAGTCTGGGGGCTAGAAGTAGTAGTAGGTGGTAGAACGATAGACGTACATATACGTAAGCTTAGAGAAAAAATAGGTGATGAGTCTTTTAAAACCGTAAAAGGTGTAGGCTATAAATTTGTGATTTAATGGCCGCAGGAGATAAGCAGTCTTACTCATTCTCTCTTATTACAGCGAGTTACATATCGATAGTATTTGCGATACTAATTGTAACGCTTGAGTTATTCCGTGATGGTGAGCCATCTTGGGAAGCGCTAGTTGTTGGGATTGGACTATGTTTTGTAGTTTCTTTTTTAATTATTCATTATAGAACGCAGTTTTTCATTATCAGGGGAGTAAAGGAGATTTATGATAACATAAAACTCCTTGAGGATGTAAGTTTTACACCAGATAATATAACTACAGACATGGCTTCCTTATCTGAGGAAGTAGAGCGTTATGCAAAACGTAAGAAAATAGAAATATCATCCCTGCGCATTCAAGAAGAGTATCGACGTGATTTTTTAGGAAATGTAGCTCATGAATTAAAAACCCCGCTGTTTACAGTACAGGGTTATATTCTTACATTACTAGATGGGGCTATTAATGATAAAGCCGTACGTAAAAAATACCTGCAACGCGCCGAAAAAGGTGTGGAGCGTCTCATATATCTAGTTAATGATCTAGATATGATTACAAAGCTTGAAGTAGGCGATCTTAATATTAACTACGAGTATTTTGATATTATTGAGTTAGTAGGTAGCACTTTTGAAATGCTAGAAATGAAAGCTGCTAGAAGAAATATTACGCTTGCTTTTGACGCGCCTTATGATGAAGGTGTGATGGTCAATGCAGATAAGGAGCGCATACAGCAGTTGCTTACTAATCTTATAGAGAACTCTATTAAGTATGGTAAAGAAAACGGAACGACAGAAGTAAGTGTACAAGACTTAATTCAGAATAAAGTCCTCGTGCGTATTACAGATAATGGAGAAGGCGTAGAAAGTGTACACATACCTAGGCTTTTTGAGCGTTTTTATCGTGTAGATAAATCTGGTAACCGTAAGGTAGGTGGATCGGGATTAGGACTCTCTATTGTAAAGCACATCATTGAAGCGCATGAAGAAAGAGTGTATGTTGAAAGCGAATTTGGAGTGGGTTCTGAGTTCTCCTTCACCATTGAAAAGGCCGAAGAATTGAGTTAAATTATAAGAAGGTATCCCTTGCTCAAAGCCAGGATATACTTTTAATCTAGGTAGCTCCTTGCTCTTAAAGCTGTCTTGTGTACAGTAGGGAGCAATTTTTTTTGATTTTAATAATTCGGCGAGATATTCTTGTTCAGTTTGACCAGGCGTAGGTATAAAAAACACCTTTTTCTTCATTACAGCAAGGTCCATGATTGTGGTATATCCAGATCTTGCAATTACGTACCTACTTTGATTAATCGCTTTTTCTAATGCAGCAGTTGTTAGAAAATTTACAACCTTAATATTAGCGCCTATTTTATCAACCTGCTCTTCAGTGGAGACCTTTCCTTGCACAATAAGTAGTTTTACACTGGCCTTCTTAAAAAGCGTGATAATAATACCCTCCAGCATAGTGCGCTGTGGTTCTGGTCCAGACAACACGGCGATATAGTCATATATAATTTCTTCCTCAGAAGATTTCATTCTGCTCAAAGGGCCTATATATTTAGTAGGGATAGATAATTTTTTTTGTGGATGTCCTAAGACGCCACTTAAATTTATATCACCGGCTACATCAGGAACCCAGCATTCGTTAAATCTTTGGAGATACATTCTATGAGCAGCAGATGAGAACCAAGTGGTTTTACCACTCAAGACCTGCAGCTGGTGGCTTATAATCACACAGGGCACTTTCTTAGTATATAATCCAAGTCTATTATCAGAAATCACACCATCTATGCCCAACTTGTAGATAAGTTCCTCAAGGTCTCTGTGTTCCTCTTTTATGGTTCTTCTTATGGAAGGCAGATCTGCAATCAGTTTTCTTTTAAAATGTGATCCTTTCTCAGAATACTCAATATTATATGACGGTAAAGTGACGGTCGCAAGCTCTGGAAATTCCTTAGTAAGCAGTTTCAAGGCTTGACCATCACTAGCGATGGTTACCTTATACTGTTGAGATAATAGGGTGTGAATTATAGGGATGCATCGCGTAGCGTGACCCAGTCCCCAGTTGAGGGGTGCAACTAGTATGTGTTTTTTATAATTCACAATGCAAATATCTAACACTTCTAACTACTAAAAGTTTCCTTAATTTTACCAAAACATTAAATATACCTGTGGGAAGTAAAAATAAGCTTAAGCGTTTTAGAGAAAATGAGACTTTTTCAAATGTAGTTCAACCTACGAGAGAAGAACTCGTAGATGGTACATTCCCATTAAAGGGTAAATGGAATAAAGACTTTTTTAAGAATGATAACCCTATTGTGGTCGAGCTAGGCTGTGGTAAAGGGGAATATTCTGTGGGTCTTGCACAATCATATCCAGATAAAAACTTTGTAGGTATTGACATCAAAGGTGCTCGTTTTTGGAGAGGAGCAAAAACCGCTATCGAAGACAACTTGACTAACGTAGGTTTTATGCGTACGCAAATTGAGTTGATAGAGTACGCTTTCGCGAAAGCGGAAATAGATGAAATATGGATAACTTTTCCAGATCCTCAAATTAAGTACAAGCGTACAAAACACAGAATGACTAATACAGAGTTTCTCCAAAAGTATAAGCGTGTGCTTAAACCAGGCGGTTGTGTAAACTTAAAAACTGACTCTGAGTTTATGCATGGTTACACCTTAGGGTTACTTCATGGCGAAGGTCACGAGATTTTAGAGGCAAATCATAATGTATACAAGAATGAATATTCTCCTAAGGAAGTAGTAGGTATTCAAACTTTTTATGAAAAACAATATCTAGAACAAGGAAAACCAATTACTTATATTAAATTTAGAGTTAAGTAAACGCTAGCCTTGGAGATAACAAAACTCTTCTTAATCACATTCTTTGCTGCTTTAGCAGGAGTTATACCTCCTGGTCTAATCAATATGTCGGTCGCAAAAACTTGCGTTGAGCGTGGTCGTAATAATGGATTATTGGTCGCGATAGGTGCTTCGTTTATTGTTATTATACAAGCACTTATTGCGGTATTACTGGCTAAATATATATTTGGCAATCCATTTGTACAGAATATGTTATTGAGAACAGGGCTTGTAATCTTCTTGATTATGGCAGTGTTCTTCTTTATGAAGGCAAAGCGCGGTAAGGTTCCTAAAGTCAAGCTTTCTAAAAATAGAGGAATCAAGAGTCTTGGTAAAGGGATGATGATTTCGGCTCTTAATATTTTACCTATACCTTATTTCTGTGCATTAGGAGCTGCATTAAATGTGAGTGGCAAAGTAGAATATGATATTGTAGCTATTGCTCTATTTGTGCTAGCTGCAGCACTGGGTACCTTTACGGCGTTGTATTTTTATGTAATATTCTTTGCTAGAATTCAAAACAGGGCAACCACATTTACAAAGTATTCTAATTACTTTATGGCGTGTCTCATGGTGATATTGATGATTATCACACTGATAAGAACCATTTACTTCGAATGAATTACGCCCCAAAAACCGAAAACTTTTTTACAAAGGTCTATGCTGTCGCAGCTCAGATACCTTATGGCCGTGTAACAAGTTATGGAGCTATCGCAAAGTATCTAGGGGCAGCGAGAAGTAGCCGCATGGTAGGATGGGCAATGAATGGGGCACACACGCATAGTGAAGTTCCTGCCCATAGAGTTGTAAATCGTGTGGGACTACTTACTGGTAAGCATCACTTCCCACAAACGAACCTCATGCAGCAGCTGCTAGAAAATGAAGGAGTAGAAGTGGTAGATGATAAAATTGTAGCCTTTAAAAAGCACTTCTGGGATCCTAGTGTGGAGTTGTCTCAAGACTTCTAGCGCAAGGCAGAGAATCCTTAAAAATCAATTAAATATTTTGTGATTAAGCAAACTTGAAATGTCAAATAATTTGAAATTTCAAAGGTTGGAATATACCTCCTTGCGGTTGTATCTTTGCATTTAGAATCAGTCTAATTAGAGATTATTCAGAATTGCTTAAATACGACAATGAAACTACAAAAAAACGATATTCTTGAGGCTTTAAAAACCATAACAGCTCCAGGTGCTGGAGAAAATATGGTAGATAGTGGTGCTGTTACAAACGTACTTACATTTGGTGATGAGGTGATAGTAGATATTACTATCAATAACCCAACGCTACAAGCACGTAAAAAAGCAGAGGTTGATATTATGAAAACCATACACGATAAAGTGTTTGCAAAAGCGCAAGTGAAGGTTAACGTAAAAGTCAACGCACCAGCCAAAGATGAAAGTAACGAGATAAAAGGAAAGGATATTCCTGGTATTAAAAATATTGTAGCTATTGCTTCTGGAAAAGGAGGCGTAGGTAAATCTACAGTAACATCAAATATCGCAGTAACACTTGCAAAGATGGGATTCAAAGTAGGAATTCTGGATGCAGATATTTACGGTCCTTCTGTCCCTATTATGTTTGATGTAGCAAATGAGAGACCACTTTCTGTTACAGTAGATGGTAAGTCAAAAATGAAGCCTGTAGAGAGCTACGGAGTAAAAGTACTTTCAATTGGATTCTTTACTAAGCCAGATCAAGCGGTTATCTGGAGAGGACCTATGGCAGCAAAAGCTTTAAATCAAATGATTTTTGATGCTGCTTGGGGAGAGCTAGATTTCTTACTACTAGACCTTCCTCCAGGAACTGGAGATATACACTTAAGCATCATGCAATCACTACCTATCACAGGAGCTGTAGTTGTAAGTACACCGCAAACGGTGGCACTTGCAGATGCAAAGAAAGGTGTAGCAATGTTCCAGCAAGAGAGTATCAATGTACCAGTACTTGGTATTGTTGAGAATATGGCTTACTTCACACCAGATGAGTTGCCAGATAATAAATACTACATCTTTGGGAAAGAAGGAGCAAAGCACCTTGCCGAAGATTTAGGAGTGCGCTTACTAGGGGAGATACCATTAGTGCAAAGCATACGTGAAGCTGGAGATATAGGTCGTCCAGCTGCATTACAAGCAAATACGCCTACAATGCTAGCCTTTGATGAGCTTACTAAGAATGTAGTGGAAGAAACTGTACGACGCAACAAGAGTTTGCCAGCTACAGAGGCTATAAAGATTACTACCATGGCAGGTTGTTCTGCTGTAAAGAATTAATTATGACCGGAGCAGAGTTAACCCAGAAAGTAGAAGATGCACTAGAAGAAATTCGTCCATTTTTACAGAGTGATGGTGGAGATATTACCCTTTTAGGTATAGAAAACGATACTATTGTACGTGTTCAATTGCAAGGAGCTTGCGTAGGATGCTCTGTAAATCAAATGACCCTTAAAAGTGGTGTGGAGATGACTATTAAAAAATTTGCTCCTCAGATAGAAGAAGTTATTAATGTTAAGGCGTAAGACTGATAAAGGTCATTTTCTTAGATAGGGGATGTATTTATTTTTGCTTTCGCGAAAGCGTATTAATAAGAATCAATGATTAAAACAGATATACTCATTATAGGTGCTGGTCCTACTGGGCTTTTTACCGTTTTTGAAGCAGGATTATTAAAGTTAAAATGTCATCTTATTGACGCACTTCCTCAACCAGGAGGGCAGTGTTCTGAAATTTATCCTAAGAAGCCTATTTATGATATCCCTGCATTTCCAGAAGTGCTTGCAGGAGATCTTGTAGATAATTTAATGAAACAAATAGAGCCTTTCCAACCAGGTTTTACACTAGGTGAGCGTGCTCAAACTATAGATAAGCAGGAGGATGGGAGCTTTATAGTAACCACAAATAAAGGAACAAAACACCACGCGCCAGTTGTAGCAATTGCAGGAGGTTTAGGGAGTTTTGAGCCTCGTAAACCGCCTATTCCTAATATTGCGAGTTACGAAGATATCGGGGTAGAGTATATTATACGAGATCCTGAGTTGTACCGTGACAAGAAAGTGATTATTGCTGGTGGTGGAGATAGTGCTTTAGACTGGAGTATTTTTCTAGCAGATGTTGCTAGTGAAGTGACGCTAGTGCACCGTCGTAATGAATTCCGTGGTGCTCTTGATAGTGTGGAGAAAGTACAAGAACTTAAAAACCAGGGACGCATTAAATTAATCACCCCAGCAGAGGTAGTTGATGTACTAGGGGATACGCATGTAAACGGAGTGACTATCAAACAAGGTGAAGATACTTTTAATGAGCCTTGTGATCATTTTATACCGCTTTTTGGGCTTGCACCAAAACTTGGTCCTATAGGAGACTGGGGACTAGAGATTGAAAAGAATGCTATTAAAGTGGATAACAGTTTGGACTACCAAACGAACATCCCAGGTATTTATGCAATAGGAGATGTAAATACATATCCAGGTAAACTGAAGTTAATCCTTTGTGGTTTTCACGAAGCAACGTTAATGTGTCAGAGTGCTTACCAGCGTATCTTTCCAGATAAACGTTATGTAATGAAGTATACGACCGTAGGTGGAGTAACAGGGTTTGACGGAACAAAGAAAGAAGCTCCTAAAGCTGTAGTTAAAGCTATAGACTAACCATACGACCATTCATTTATTACAAGGGTACTAACGCATAAATCGCTATCCATGACAGATATTAAAATTACAATCACAGATCGCGATGGCGTTGCTCACGAGATTGATGCTCCTACAGATATGAATATGAACTTAATGGAGGTTGTGCGCTCTTATGAGCTCGCTCCAGAAGGTACCATAGGTATTTGTGGTGGTATGGCGATGTGTGCTTCTTGCCAGTGTTATGTTGAGAGTGATCACGTGTTGCCAGAGATGAGTGATGACGAGGAAGCAATGCTTGCAGAAGCCTTTCATGTAGAGGATAATAGCCGTTTAGGTTGCCAGCTTCATATACATCCAGATATGGATGGATTACGAGTAACACTTGCGCCAGAGGAGTAGAGCTAAAATATGTTATTAGAAATTATATCAGGGGATTATAAGACTAGCTAGTTTTATAATCCCTTATTTTTTGAGGTCCTTCCAGTAGCACGCGATTTACATGAAGGTGGCCTTCTTCTGTGGTAGTAATATGCCATTTTATAAGAGAGATAGCGCCATTTTCTATTTCTAAGCCTGTGATACTACGCGGGTGAACACAACTGCCATCATTAAAAAAAGCAATATCTCCTGGTTCTGGAAATCGAGGTCTATGTGTATGCCCTACTATGGTGAGTAGATTATTATTTTCTGTAATCCACTTCTTAATACGTCGCTCTACTTTTATGAGCTCTTTGTAATTTTTTGCAGGACTCGTAGGATCAGAGATGCCAAATATTTGAAGTGGTTTCCATAAGATTCTCACGAGAAATCTATTAAAGCGCCATCCATGATAATTGAGCCAGTCGGCTTGATGACCATGGCATAAAAAGAGTTCTTGAGCGCTTTCCTGATGTTTTAATATCAATGCCTCATGATACTCTAGATTTTTAAATAAAACCTCTTCTCTGCCATCTTTAGGATCAAAATAAGTGCTCAAATGTTTTTGAACGTAGTTCTTATCGCGATATACCATATCGTGATTTCCCCAGATGAGGTGAAGTCGTTTTTCAAAGTGAAACTTCTGCAGTAATGTATAGACGTTTTTATGTGCACGTAAGATGCTTTCAAAGGAGCTATTTTCCCATAGCTCATCACCATCTCCTAGCTCGCAATAAGTAAAACCTTCTTTATAGTAATGTTTTAAGGCGTGGTAATAGATATTCTCATTTCTAGCAAAATCATCGGCAAAGCTTTTGTCTCCACGGTGACAGTCGGAAAAGAAAACTAGTTTATCGGCATCAGAAAATGGTATTTCCTTTGCTGCTTTGTAAGCTCTGTCTAAACGCTGTCTTGTATTCACAGGTTAAATATCTTAAAAAAGACTGAGATTAATAGGGTTGAGAGGAGTACGCTTTCGCGAAAGCGTAAAATAAACACCACGTATCTACTATAAGTCGAGTAGAGAGGATTCGAACCTCCGATCTCTGGTCCCCCAGACCAGCACTTTAACCGGACTAAGCTACTACCCGTTTTTATACGCGTAAATATAATAAAGCGTAATCATTAGGGAAATAGCATGGTTCAAAAAAACGCTCAACGCATATCTTATTAATTTTTTCGTACCTTAAAGTGTTGAAAAATAAATTATTAACTAAACCCAAATATTATGAAAACACTAATGATGCTTTGCTTTTATGTGATGGGTGCTACACTTTTAACAAGTGATGGATTGAATACCGATGAACCTGCGATGATCTTAGAAGGCGTGTGGGAATTAGAAAACCAGCAGATGTATGAAAATGGGATGCTCTCAGAAATGTTGCCCAATGAGAATGGCTATAGGCAGGTGAAGATGTATAGTAAGGGAAAGGTGATGTGGACGCGTAACGATCCTTCAGATAGTAATGAGTGGTTTGGGTATGGGACATATAAGGTGACAGATGGTTTTCTAGTAGAGCGGTTAGAATACGCTTCTGGTCCTATGATGAATATAGTAGATACGACTCAGATTTTTAGATTTGAGCTAGTGATGGGAACAAATAGCTACCAGCAAATACAGCTAGATGAAGATGGAAATAGGGCCGAAGGCGAGAGTTATATAAGAATAGAGTAAAATTTAAAATTATTGATCAATAAAGTTTGTGATTATATAATAGATTTTATTATATTTGCACCCCGTTAAATACTCGGGGTATAGCGTAGCCCGGTTATCGCGCCTCGTTTGGGACGAGGAGGTCGCAAGTTCGAATCTTGCTACCCCGACAAAAACCAGCCTTTTTAGGCTGGTTTTTTCATTTTAAAAGGTTTTGGGTATTCATAATCTTTTATATTATGAAGTTGCTACAAAGCAAAAATGCGAGCCTGTGAGGGCTCGCATTTTTATTATGCATCACTAGCCTTAAGGCTAGTAGTATTGCAATTACTTAGAATGCATACGTAAGTCCTAAAAGGTAGTAAGACTGTATCTTGTTGTCTACAGCGCTATCACCTACTTCAAAAGTAGTAGCAGCTGGATCTACAGCAAGTAAATTGTTATTAGCAAAGTTTACTGCCTCTTGTCTGTTTCCTCTTAAACCAAATTCAAAACCAACACCAATCTGGTTCCATAGTTTGTAGCTGAAAGAGTTAATCCATGTAAAGTTTGATAAGTCGCTAGACTCATAGCTTTGGAAAGCAGATAAGTTAGACTTGAATGCAATTTTACCAATCTGACGCGTGTAATCTGCAACAATTTTTGCTCCTAATGAAGACTCATAAACAGACTCTCCTTTGCTGAAAACAAAGTTGTAGTTAAGTGGGTGTACCACAACAATAAGATTAGGAATAGGAGTCCATGTAGCACCAACACCTAGATCTAAGTAACCTGGATCGTTAAAGTTGTTTAATAAAGTAGTTCTGTATTCACCTAATGCAGATACAGCGATTTTGTCAGTTAGTTTGTAACCGTATAAAGAAGATACATTAAAAACATCTGTAGTCTCTCTAAAGCTATCATCTTCTTCTGGGCTGTCGTTATCTTTATCGTCAAATTTTACCCATCCTAAGTTTACGCTAAGGCTGTTTCTCCAGAAATATTTTTCTTCTAGTTTGTTTGCAAAAGCATTACCAGTAATACCAATGTTTGCAGAAGATACGTTAGGCGTACCTTGAGAATACCAGTTACTGAATTCAGAGAAATTTCCTCCTATAGTTCCAAATGCTCCGTATTTCCATCCTGGAAGGGCATCGATTTGTGCTTGTAAACTATTTACTTCTCCTTGAAGCTTTGCAATTTCTGCTTTCTTAGGAGCTTGTTGCGCCTTTAATTCTTCTTCTGTTTGTGCTTGCGCGCTGATTGTGAGGAGTATAGCTGCTCCTAAAACAATAAGTCTTTTCATAATAATTATTAGTTAAGATTTGTAGCGCAAAGATATAATTAAATAAAAACTGCGCTGTTTAATCCCATGTAAATTAATGGTATTATCTCTTTATCGATTAAATATGACATTAATCGTTAGCTAGTAAAAATAGTTTTGTAAAGTGGTGTGCTATTTAAGATTTCCACTCAAGAAAAGCGTACTTAAGTCCTACTCCAAGTACTTCTCGCACTTGTAAACCGCTCACTGCATTTTCATCATAAATGAGTTGTAGTGCGAGATTAGTAGTGACATATTTATTCACTTGCATGGCGATATTTAGCGTGTAATCTAAGTCGACATTTTTTACCTTCTCCAGATAATCTGCATACAGGTTTAAGGTGTTTTCAAAAACCACGTTTTCAAAAAGCTCTTCTTTGTAATACACGCTTAATGATGATCCTAATTCAAAACGGGTATTCTCATTTGCAGCTACACCAAAGAATGGTTCGTAAGCAGCTAAGGCTACAGGGTCTGTCTCGTCTACTCTTGTAAATTTAGAGTGTACAAAAATGAGTCTCGACGTAGCGGGTGCTAGGTTTACTGTAAAGTCATTGCTTTTTTTCCAAAGTATACCAGGTCCTGCCTGGATATAGGCTGGAGAAAAGGCGTCTGTTATTTCTCTTCTATCTTGTACAGTGGTGATAATCTCTCCATCATCATCAAGAATATTGCGGTCAAAAAATTCATAACCAGGCGCCATTTGCGTTCTAAAGTTAAAAACTCCGGAGTAGTACCAGTTAGATTTATTGATTCTACTACCTACAAGGCTGTTTAACTCGAGTCTGTCTGTAGTTTTACGTACAAATTTTTGATCTTTTGTGGCAGCAAGACCAAGTATAGACGTGAGTCTAGTATCCCACGTAAGTTTATTGCGTTTATAATTGAGATCCCAGCTTATATTAAAGTTACCAGCGATGTTAGAAGTACCTCCACCTTGCCATTCCTTATTAAAGGCACTTTGGCTAAAAAGTAATTCTGCAAGTCCTTTGCTTTTCCATCCATCAGGAAGAGAATCTTTTTTCTTGGTCTTCGTCTGGGCGACTAGAATGCTACTTGTGGCTAGTAGCAATAAAAAAAGATATGTTCTCATAGGGACTTACTTATAAATTAAGAAAGTAAATATACACAGGGAGTGTATGGATGTCAAGACAATTTTTAAGCGCGCTTCTTAAAGAGGGGAACGGTAGAGCAAGCTTCTCCAAACATAATACTACGTGCCACAGGCTGAAGTTTTTCTATAAGCAGTAAATATGCGTTAGGAGGTACTGGTTTATTAGAGCACCCCTTTATAATCAATGGAACACCTTGATAAGGTGTCGTATCAAGATTTGCAATAGCTGTGGTGTAAAGAATAGTTTCTAGAAGTTCTAGAGATCCTACGATGGTCTTTTGTGCAATATCTTGTAAATGGGTAGAAACAAGCATATAAGCCCATGCTGGAACAATAGCATCTGTGCTGCAATGTAGCGCTACAAATGAGCCCGAATATTGCTGCCAATCGTGATTTTTTATGCTTTCGCGAAACTGAGTTTCACGTAAAATAAAACCTTGGTCTAACCATTCAGAAATGTCTAGTGTTTCTCTCTTTCCTTTGGGATATAAATCTTCCAAATCAAAAGTGATGAGTTTACTTCCAGCGACTCTATTTATGATTTCTTCTGCCATAATAATGTAATTAAAAAGTGATGATGCGTTTTAATCTATAAGTTTAAAACGCATCACAATACTTTTATAACATTCCTAATTCTAGTTTTGCTTCTTCACTCATAAGGTCTTGTGTCCATGGTGGGTCAAATGTGATTTCCACTTCACAATCTTTTACTTCTTTGAGAGATTTTACTTTCTCTTCCACCTCAAGCGGTAATGTTTCGGCTACTGGGCAGTTAGGTGTAGTAAGCGTCATAAGGATTTTAGTATCCATGTCTTCGTTTACAAAAACATCATAAATCAATCCTAACTCATAAATATCTACAGGAATTTCAGGATCGTAAATAGTTTTTAGTACTCTTACAATCTTGTCTCCTAACTCTTCTGTGTTTACTTCCATATGTATTGTTGTACTGCAATGCAGTCTCTTTTATTTAGTTAATAATGGTGAATTGCATCACATTTTCGCGCAAGCGTAATTTGTAATCTAATTCAGTTGTGTTTGATAAGCTACAGCATATAGCTTTATCTGCTTGATCATGCTCACAAGTCCATTTGCACGGGTAGGAGAGAGGTGATCTTTAAGTCCTATCTCGTCTATAAACGAAGTGTCTGCATCTATAATTGCTTGTGGCGGTTGTCCAGAAAAAGCACGTATAAGTATTGCTATGATTCCTTTTGTAATAATCGCATCACTATCTGCAGTAAAGGCAATCTCGCCGTCTGTCATATCTGCGTGTACCCAAACCTTGCTCTGGCAACCTTTTATAATATAATCGTCAGTTTTAAACTGATTATCAATCATAGGAAGTGATTTTCCTAGGTCTATCATATACTCATAACGTTGCATCCAGTCTTCAAACATGCTGAACTCATCAACGATTTCATCTTGTATTTCTTTTATACTTGCCATAATTATATTGCTGTTGATGTTGCTTTAAAAAGTACTTGATCTTTGTTGTATAAAGTAAGTGTTCCGTTTTTAAGAGTGTACCTATTTACCTTGATGAGATTTTTAAATACTTTTTTCTCTAAGTCCATAGCCTCTGCAGGACATGCTTTCTTAGTAGATAACGGATCTGTAATATCTAATTTATCCTTAGTAAGGGTAAACGCTGCGTTATAGGAGTTGCATCCGGAAAAACCAGTTATTCTTCTTTTTTGACTTTCTATATTAAAGGTGATTCCTTGTTTTGTAATAGGTGTTTCTTCTATACTCGTAAGTGTGTAGTATCCCGAAAATCTAGGCGCTTTTACATCAGGTTCACTTTCCTTTTTTTCGGTAGCACAGCTACTTAAAAAGAGGCCTATTGTCAAAGCGATTATGTAATATGTGTGTTTCATAGTAAAAGAGTATTTGCAAAGATAGTGCCCAGAAGATTAACTGTCATTCTGTCGAGTCTAGCATTTTATGCATAAACCACATAGGACGATGCTCGTCATGTAATAATGGGAAATCTAGTCTTTGTTTTTCTGTCTTTTGAAATCCTAGTTTCTTGTAAAAGCGCTGTGCTTGCATATGTGTATCCATAGCGTCAAGCCAGATGAGGCTGTGTTTTTGCGCTATTGCGACTTCTTGTGTATAATCCATCAGGGCTTTGCCTACGCCTTTACCTTGAACAGAAGGGTCTAGGTAAATACGATGTATTTTAAAGCCTTTCTCAGAAGCTAGTGGTGGATATGTACAATCCTTAATAAGCTTTAATATGCCTACTGTCTCATCGTTATAATGCACGAAGTAATACATACTATTTGCATCACTAAGCTCTTGTTCTAAGTTTTCCTTACTATAAATCTGACTGAGATACCATGAGCAATCATCTTTCCAAAAATGCGCATATGCAGATGGATACACCCTTTTCATCAAATTGTATAATCGCTCTTGATCAACTAGGGTGACGGGCGATAATGTGATATGTGAATTTACCTGTATCAATATAACAATGTCTGAAAACGATGTTCTGCTAGATATTATGAGAGCATGGTGACCGCTCGTTTTAATCCAGTTACAAAGGTGTCTATCTCTTCCTTGGTGTTGTAAAAAGAAAAAGAAGCGCGCACTGTTCCTGGTATTTTATAATACTCCATAATAGGCTGTGCACAGTGATGACCTGTACGTACGGCAATACCTAGTTTATCAAGTATAGTCCCTATATCATAAGGATGTATATTGCCTACATTAAAAGAAATAACGGCAGTTTTATGTGCAGAAGTACCATAAATCTTTAAGCCTTCTATTTCTAGTAATTTCTCTGTTCCATATTGCAATAGCTCATCTTCGTAGCTTGCAATATTGTCAAAACCTATAGCATTCATATAGTCAAGACCTGCGCCCGTTGCAATCCCTCCACAAATGTTAGGCGTTCCTGCTTCAAACTTGTGAGGTAAACCAGCGTAGGTGGTTTTTTCAAAACTTACTTGATCTATCATCTCGCCACCACCTTGATAAGGAGGTAGTTTAGTGAGCCATTCTTCTTTTCCGTATAGAATACCCACACCAGTAGGACCGCAAATTTTATGAGCAGAACATACGTAGAAGTCGGCGTCTAGTGCTTGTACATCTGGTTTGATGTGTGGCGTAGCTTGTGCGCCGTCTATAAGAACTGCAGCGCCTACTTTATGAGCTTCTTTGATAATGTGCTCTATAGGGTTTATAGTTCCTAAGGCGTTAGATACATGATTTACAAAGACTAGTTTTAAGTTAGGAGATAACGCTTTCGCGAAAGCGTCCATATCCAGTTCACCACTTTCTGTCTGAGGTATCACTTTAAGGATGGCTCCAGTTTTCTCACAAAGCATTTGCCACGGTACAATATTACTGTGATGCTCTAGCGCCGAAACTAAAATCTCTTCACCTTCTTTTAGTATGGAAGCAAAACCATGTGCCACAAGATTAATAGCATGTGTCGTTCCTGCAGTGAGAATGATCTCGTAAGGCTTTGCTGCGTTAAAATGCTTTTGAATTTTAATACGCGCCTCCTCATAAGCGTCTGTTGCTTCTTGAGAAAGTGAGTGTACGCCGCGATGGATATTTGCATTATAGTTTGAGTAGTAATCTACAATAGCATCTATCACCACTTGTGGAGTTTGTGAAGTGGCGGCATTATCAAAATAAATAAGCGGATTTCCATTTACTTCTCTTTTGAGAATAGGGAAATCTTCGCGTATTTTCTTAACGTCTAGCATAGCATTTTTCTTTGTAACAAAGATACAAACTGGACTACTTTTAGACTACTCCAGTACGTATTGTGTTTAAAATGAAAAAGCCGTTACTAGAGAGTAACGGCTTTTAATATATGGTACTAATTTCCTACTGCTCGAAGCCGATGTTTACACCGATTTTCTTAGCAATAAGTTTTGTGATTCTTTCCTTTAACTGAGGGATTTTTACACTTGATAATACTGTGTTTGCAAAGGCATACATCAATAATGCGCGTCCTTCTTTTTCTCCAATACCACGAGATTGTAAATAGAAAAGAGCACTTTCATCTAGTTGTCCTATAGTACAACCGTGAGAACAACGTACATCATCTGCAAAAATCTCTAATTGAGGTTTTGAATTGATAGTCGCTGTATCATCTAATAAAATGTTGTTATTGGATTGGTATGCATTTGTTTTTTGAGCTTCTTTCTCAACAACTACTTTCCCATTAAATACTCCTACAGATTTATCTGCAAAAATACCTTTGTAATCCTGGTGGCTCTCGCAGTTAGGAGTAATGTGGTGTACTAGTGTGTTGTGATCTACGTGCTGTTTTCCTTCTATAATCGTAATACCTTTAAGGATAGAGTCCATGTACTCTCCTTTTTGATAAAAGTTAAGGTTGTTACGAGTGATATTTCCACCTAGAGAAAAAGTATGCACAGAAACAATACTTTCTTTGTGCTGCTCTATCTCTGTAGTATCTACAAGGGAAGCACTTAAGTTGTCGTTCTGAATCTTATAGTAATCTACAAGCGCTCTTTTATCTGCAAAGATCTCTGTAACAACGTTAGTAAGCACTTTCTTTTCTGTAAGACTCTGGTGGCGCTCTATAATTTGTACTTCAGAATTTTCTTCGGCAACAATAAGGTTACGTGGTTGTAACATCATTGCATCATTTGCTCCTGTAGCAAAGTGTACAATCTGGATAGGCTTTTGTGCTACTTTTCCTTTTGGGATGTAGATGTAAGCGCCATCTTTTGCAAATGCAGTGTTAAGAGAATCCATAGATTCTCCTTTTGCAATCTTATTAAAGTAAACGTCTATAACTTGTTTGTACTTTGGCTTTGATAGTGCTGCACCCATGGTGCATACATCAATACCATCATGCGTAGTTTCTGAAAGAAATGAGCTATACACCCCATCTACAAAAACGATTTTATAAGTATCTACATCATTAAGAAAATACTGCTTTACATCTTTAAAGTCTAGTGCAGCTTCTTTACTAGGGAAGATGTTATAATCCTCCTTAAGAATGCTGTTAAGAGATGTGTATTTCCAGTTTTCTAATTTCTTTGTAGGAAACCCTTCTGCTTCAAAAGTCTTGATGGCCTCGTTACGAATGTCGTATATAGGAGAATCTGCATCAATACTTTCTTGAAGTACGATATGGTTACTTACTAATTTATCTTTTAAACTCATCTTTTCTAAGTTATGAATCTAGACAGTTAAGTATAAGGGATATTTTTATTGGGAATATCTCTTATGAGTTGTCTAAACGTATTACGCTCCCACTTCTTCTTTTAACCAGTCGTATCCTTTTTCTTCAAGTTCAAGAGCAAGCTCTTTTCCTCCAGAACGTACAATTTTTCCATTCATAAGAACGTGTACAAAATCAGGAACGATGTATTCTAGAAGACGCTGGTAGTGAGTGATCACTAGTACTGCGTTATCTTTGCTCTTTAATTTATTTACACCATTTGCAACAATGCGTAGTGCGTCAATGTCAAGACCAGAATCTGTCTCGTCTAGAATAGCGAGTTTAGGCTCTAGCATCGCCATTTGGAAAATCTCATTACGCTTTTTCTCTCCTCCAGAGAATCCTACGTTTAATGATCTAGAAAGAAACTTACGATCCATCTCAAGAAGTTCTGCCTTCTCTTTGATTTTTTTAAGCATCTCACTAGCTGGCATATTTTCTAGGCCTTTTGCTTTGCGAGTTTCATTTATCGCAGTCTTGATAAAGTTAGTTACAGAAACTCCAGGGATCTCTACAGGATATTGAAAAGATAAGAAAACACCTTCGTGAGCTCTTTCTTCTGGATCCATTTCTAGTATTGATTCTCCTTCAAGTTCGATGTCTCCACCGCTTACTTCATACTCTTCTTTTCCTGCAATAACAGAAGCGAGTGTACTTTTTCCAGAACCGTTTGGTCCCATGATAGCGTGCACTTCGCCAGCTTTTATCTCAAGATTAATACCTTTAAGGATATCTTTCTCTTCAATTCGTGCGTGTAAATCTTTAACTGATAACATAATTCTACGTTCTTATTGTGCGATTATTTACCGCTTTCTACTTTAATGGAACCACCCTCTGTCTTGAGTTTGTCTCCTGCTTCTAATTTAATTGAAGTGTCAGCCGTTGGTGCTTTTACTTCTACTATTTCTTTAATGGTTACTATAAAATCCCAGCCTTCTTCATTAATAGGCTTAGGATTAATAATACCCTTTATAATAACTGGCACCATATCATATTCATCACGTTGTAATGGTTTGACTATGGTTGCTAGTTCGTGCATTTTATTATCTAGAGCTACGCCATAAATAAAGGAATCCCCTTTAATGATAGCAGCATCTACTAGATATATAAACTCACCTTCGATAACTTCATATGAGGTAGAAGACGAGTCTTCGGTAGATTTCTGATTACAGGATGCAAGTGAGAGACTTGCTATCAATAAAAAGACAATCTTTTTCATACCTTAATTAAGTATCGCTGGCGTTTGTGCAAAGTTTTCCGCGTCGTGCTGGATAATCACCTTTGCATTTTCTGCTTTCGCGAAAGCTTCAAAATCCTTTATACTTTGATCTGTTGCTGGAATATCATAGTTAAACTGAGGTACAATCGCATCTTTTCGGTTTTGCTCAAAATGATAAACATCTCCAGATAGTAATGTAGGTCCGTTCTCTTTTAAACGTAAAAACAACACTTGGTGACCCGGTGTGTGCCCTGGCATAGATTTGATAACTACAGTGCCATCTCCAAAAACGTCTTTATCTCCATTCAGTTTCTCTACGTTTGTAAGCTTGTTAAAGCTATCTGGCGCATAAAATGAATTTCCTTTGATGTCTTCTCCGTTTGCAAAATCATATTCTGATTCTTGAACTAACCACATAGCATTTGCAAAATGATTTGCAGCACCTGTGTGATCAAAGTGAATGTGAGAAAACGCAATCATATCGATATCCTCAGGAGTCATCCCGATACCTTTAAGTTGAGTTGTTATGGAGTCCTTACGAGAGATTGTAAAAGCACCTCCTTCTGGAGTATATGGTTCTTGACCTACAAGCATTTCTGGTAAACCTGTATCCCATAACAGAGTCCCTTTAGGATGCTTGATTACAAAAAATGCATCTGCAAGCTCTTTTGATTCTCCTTTGTACGTGTCGCCTTGTGCAAATAAGTTTAAGTTATTTGCCATTACAGTACCACCGTCTAGTTTATATAAAGTTACCTCAGGAAGTTCTGCAGCGGCAGCTGTTTCCTTTTGGTCTTCTGCTTTTTGCTTTCCGTCTTCATAACCTTTCTTGAATTCTTCACAAGAAATTGTAGTGATGGCAAGAGCAGCAATTAATAGTATGTTTTTCATTATTTTAATAATCTTCATTTAGTTATTAATTGTAATAGTAAATAAATACTATCCTACAGATCCTTCAAGGCTAATTTCAAGTAGCTTTTGAGCTTCTACAGCAAACTCCATAGGGAGTTTGTTAAGTACCTCTTTTGAGAATCCGTTTACAATTAAAGCAATTGCCTTTTCTGTATCAATACCACGCTGGTTACAGTAAAATATTTGGTCTTCACCTATCTTACTAGTAGTAGCTTCGTGTTCTACTTGAGCAGTTTTATTTTTAGTCTCAATGTATGGGAAAGTGTGTGCTCCACACTCGTTACCCATTAATAAAGAATCACACTGCGAGAAGTTACGAGCGTTTGTAGCTCCTGCATTAATCTTTACAAGACCTCTATATGAGTTCTGAGATTTTCCTGCAGAGATACCTTTTGATATAATCGTACTCTTGGTGTTTTTTCCAAGGTGGATCATCTTAGTACCTGTGTCTGCCTGCTGGTGATTGTTTGTCACTGCGATAGAGTAAAACTCACCTATAGAGTTATCTCCTTTAAGAATACAAGAAGGGTATTTCCATGTAACTGCAGATCCTGTTTCTACTTGTGTCCATGAGATTTTTGCATTCTTCTCGCAAAGACCACGCTTTGTTACAAAGTTGTAAACTCCACCTTTTCCTTCTGCATTACCAGGATACCAGTTTTGTACGGTACTGTATTTAATCTCTGCATCGTCCATTGCGATAAGTTCTACAACGGCGGCGTGCAGTTGATTCTCATCGCGACTAGGAGCAGTACAACCTTCAAGGTAACTTACATAACTACCTTCGTCTGCTACAAGTAATGTTCTTTCAAACTGTCCAGTTCCTCCTTGGTTAATACGGAAGTATGTAGAAAGTTCCATAGGGCATTTTACACCTTTAGGAATGTAACAGAAAGAACCATCAGAAAATACTGCGCTGTTTAATGCTGCGTAGTAATTATCTTTTACTGGAACGATAGTTCCTAAGTGCTTACGTACTAATTCTGGGTGCTCTTTAATAGCCTCAGAGATGCTCATGAAAATAATTCCCTTCTCTGCAAGCGTCTTTTTAAAAGTAGTTGCTACAGAGACAGAATCTACCACGATATCCATCGCGACGTTGTTCATTTTCTTTTGCTCATCTACAGAGATTCCTAATTTCTTATACATAGCGAGTAGATCTGGATCTACATCATCTAGTGTTTTATTAGGGTCTACAGCTACGGGAGCAGAGTAATAAGCGATTGCTTGAAAATCTGGCTTCTCGTAATTTACGTTTGCCCAGTCTGGCTCCTCCATAGATAGCCAAACCTTGTATGCCTCAAGTCTCCACTCAGTCATCCATTGCGGCTCATCCTTTTTCTTAGAAATAGCTCGTATAATGTCTTCGTTTAATCCTACAGGAAATGTCTCAGACTCAATGTCTGTAAAAAAACCATATTCGTATTCTTTGGTTTTTAGTTCTTCCCTTAAATCATCTTCAGTATATGCCATGTTTCTTTTTTCAATGTGTGATAGAAAAGTATTCCTGCCCTAAGGGTGACTTTTCATGGTACGCTAGTTTTCTTGTTCTAGGGTGTCATCAAGAAAACTGTAATAGGTTTTAAATTGGTTACGCTTTCGCGAAAGCGTAACCAATTAAGTTATTATAGAGAAAAGCTTTCTCCGCATCCACAGGTGCGCTGTGCATTTGGATTGTTGAAAACAAATCCTTTTCCATTAAGTCCGCCACTATATTCTAGTGTAGTACCTATTAAATAAAGGAAGCTCTTCTTATCTACGATTAGCTTTACATCATTATCTTCAAAGACTTTGTCATCTTCTTGATGCGTTTTGTCAAAATGAAGATCGTATGATAAACCACTGCAACCACCACTTTTCACGCCTACGCGCACATAGTCTGTAGTTACATCAAAACCGTCTTCCTGCATGAGGCTTGCGATTTTAGTTTTTGCTTGTGAATCTACTTTAATCATATCGTTATAAATAGTTTGCAAATATAAGGTTTAGGTCTCGTTTTTACACGATTCCTAACATATAACTAATGCATAGTGCGATAGGGTTTTCTTATAGGTGTATAGGGATGGTTATATTAGTTTCTGGCAGGCAGTGATGGTTGTTATGGTGTGGTACGCCATTGTGATAAGTCTAACGCTTTGCGTTTGTGAGTGTGTAAGAAAGCGAGGTGTCATTTCTACTTGAAATGACTGTGGGAACCTAATATAAAAGCTAAGATTTTTGACTAAGTTTTCCACACCCTAATGTTGATAGATTTGTGTAAATCGTGTCATCATATGCAAATAGACTTGATGACAGAGATGAGCGTGAAAATGAAACCTTTGTGAAGCCTAGTAAAATGGCAATTGTGAATATCCTGTTGAAAACGTTGAAAGATAAACGGTGGTTTGAGCCCATAAAAAGTAGACCTTTATTATCCGCATAATTCTAATTATTATACTCAATATAGCTATGGAAATTACCCACATCGTCAAGCGCGACTTTCAAACGAAACCGTTTCACCAAGAGAAGATTACAAGTGCCATTCTTAAGGCCATGACAGCTATTGAACATGGAGGTCCTGAAGATGCACAACGTATTTCTGATATGGTTTATAGCGACCTTAAGAAGAGAAAGGAACTTGACGCTGGTTACATTCCTACTATTGAGCAAATACAAGATCTTGTAGAGCGTAAGTTAATGTTAAGTGAGGAGTTTGTAGATGTTGCAAAAACGTACATTTTGTACCGTGATGAACAAGCGCAAAAGCGTAAAACAAACATCTTTGAAAAGCGTATCAATCTTAAGCCTTACGAGTATCCACAATTATATGATTACGTTCCAGCAATAAGACACTCTTACTGGATACATACAGAGTATAACTTTACGAGTGATATTCAAGATTTCAAAACTCGTATTACAGATGTAGAGCGTAGTGCTATTAAAAATACAATGCTAGCAATCTCTCAAATAGAAGTTGCAGTAAAAGGATTTTGGGGAGATATCTATCACAAAATGCCTAAGCCAGAAGTAGGAGCGGTAGGAGCAACATTTGCAGAGAGTGAAGTGCGTCACGCAGATGCATACTCACACCTTCTTGAAATACTAGGACTTAATAAAGAGTTTAAATTACTCAAGAAAAAGCCAGTAATGATGAAGCGTGTGCAGTACCTTGAGACGGCACTTAAGAATGCAAAAAGTGAAGACAATAAAGAATACTCAGAGTCTATCTTATTATTCTCTCTATTTATTGAGCACGTATCACTGTTTTCTCAATTCTTAATTATCATGGCATTTAATAAGCATAAAAACATGCTTAAAGGAATATCAAACGTAGTAGAGGCAACTTCTAAGGAGGAGCAGATACACGGTGATTTTGGTATTGATATTATAAAAATTATTAAAGCAGAAAATCCAGAGTGGTTTGATGCAGAGCATAGCGCAACCGTACAAGAAATGTGTAAGGAAGCATTCAAAGCAGAAAGCAATATTGTAGACTGGATTTTTGAAGCTGGAGAATTAGACTTCTTACCTAAAGCGCTTGTAAACGAATTTATAAAAGACAGATTCAATAAATCTCTTGTGAGTATTGGTATTGAGCCTGTCTTTGAAGTTGACCAGACTTTATTAAAAGATGCAGAGTGGTTTGATGATGAAATCATAGGAACCAAACATGGCGATTTCTTTGTTAAGAGATCTGTCAACTACACAAAAAGAGCACAAAGTATAACCGAAGACGACCTATTTTAAATGAACGATCAAGAACTAATTAAAGGACAAGTTTCTGCAACGACAGCAGGAAAAGAAAATGAACTACTAGCTGCTCGTAAAGAAGCGTTGTCTAATAAAACAGAAGGTGAAGGAGCCGGATTTGAATGGCTTACAGAAAATAGTCGCAAGTTTTTAGGTGCAGGATATTTAAGCCCTGGAGTATCTCCAGAGCAACGTATACGTGAAGTAGCAGATAGAGCAGAAGATATTTTAGGGATGCCAGGATTTAGTGATAAATTCTATGGGTATATGTCTGAAGGTTTTTACTCACTAGCTTCTCCAGTATGGTCAAACTTTGGAAAAGAAAGAGGTCTTCCTATAAGCTGTTTCGGGTCACATATCTCTGACGATATGGGTAACATCTTGTACACACAGTCTGAAGTAGGAATGATGTCAAAATTAGGAGGTGGTACTTCTGGTTATTTTGGTAAAATAAGACCAAGAGGGGCAGATGTAAAGAATAACGGGCAAGCGTCTGGTTCTGTACACATCATGCAACTTTTTGAATCTATGGTAGATGTAGTGAGTCAAGGATCTGTAAGACGTGGTCGTTTTTCTCCTTACTTACCTATCGAGCATGCAGATATTGAAGAGTTCTTAGAAATAGGAACAGAAGGAAATAGCATCCAAGAGCTTACTCACGGTGTGACTGTGACAAACGAGTGGATGGAAGAAATGATTGCAGGAGATAGTGCAAAGCGTGCATTATGGGCAAAAGTATTGCAGTCTAGAGGAGAGATGGGATACCCATACATCTTCTTTACAGACAACGCAAACAATGGTGCTGCCGATGTGTATAAGGACAAAGATCATAAAATCTATGCAAGTAACCTTTGTACAGAGATCATGTTACCTTCTAATGATGATTGGTCTTTCGTATGTGTACTTTCTTCGGTAAACGTATTACACTACGATAAGTGGAAGGATACAGATGCTGTAGAAACTATGGTGTATTTCTTAGATGCAGTAATTACTGAGTTCTTAGAGAAATTAGAAAGATATAGAGATTCAGATTCAAGAGAAGATCGCCAGACGTTCTTATTTATGGAGCGTGCTTATAACTTTGCAAAGGCTAACCGTTCATTAGGTTTAGGAGTACTAGGATGGCACTCATTATTACAATCTAGAATGTTACCTTTCAATAGTCAAGAGGCATTTAACCTTAACAGTGAGATCTTCAAAGTAATTAAAGAGAAGTCTTATAAAGCATCAGAAGAGCTAGCCGAAACTTTCGGAGAGCCAGAAGTACTTAAAGGATATGGTAGACGTAACGCGACACTTAATGCGGTTGCACCTACAACATCATCTGCTTTTATACTAGGTCAAGTGTCTCAAGGAATTGAGCCTATCTGGTCTAATATTTATGTAAAGGATATTGCAAAAATTAAGACTACTATCAAGAACCCATTCTTAGTAGAACTTCTTGAAGAAAAGGGAATGAATACTACAGACGTGTGGAGAAGCATCCGTGATATGGATGGATCTGTACAGCACTTAGAGTTCTTGAGTGAGAATGAGAAGGATACTTTTAAAACGTATTCAGAAATTGACCAGATGGATATTATCTATCAAGCAGCAAACCGTCAAAATCACATTGATCAAGGACAATCTGTAAATATTATTGTGCATCCAGAAATGCCAGTAAAAGAGATTAACAAGATCCACGTGACGGCATGGAAGCTAGGGTTAAAATCTTTATACTACCAGCACAGTATGAATGCAGCACAAAAATTCAAGCAGAAGAAGGACTGCGCGAGTTGTGAAGCGTAATCTGTAAAAGATCAAGAGTATTGCTCAATGTATGTTGAGCAAACCATATAAAAAGGAAAGACCTGCTGTGATAGCGGGTCTTTCTTTTTTGTGTTTATACTGTTTTTAATACGCTTTCGCGAAAGCGTACCTACATCACAATCGTTTCATAAAACCTACATTGTCCAAAACAACTACACCTTCTGAAGTGTTGTCAAAAACGAACGAGATACTCACAATTTCTTTTACATCAAGAGCCTTGTTGCGATCTTGGAAGTCCGCTAGTGGGAAATAATAAGTTTGGAATACATTTTCTGAAAGGGTTTCCTCATTGATAAATTGAGACTTCCATACTCGCACACCTATTTCCTTTTGTAATGCAGAGAAGTCACTTAAACACATAGAAGCGGTGTTTCCAGTGGCGTCCTCTATGGTGATTGTAAAGTCAATAGGTTCTTCTGGGAGCGCTGTGCCTTCACTATCATCTATACTATCTTCGGTAGGTTCCTCACTGTTGTTAGCGATATTGTTAGTCGGTAATGGCTCATTGTTTGAATTGTTGTCTTCATCGTTTATCCATTTTCCACCTGATTTTGGATTTGTATTTTCAGTGGATTCTGCTAGTGAAAATGTAAATACCTTGCTACTGTCTTTGGTGCTGAGCGGTTTTTTGAAAACAAATGAATAACTAGCAACGATGCTATCGGGAAGTGTTGTTCCTTCTTCAATATCACCATAGTGCCAACCTACATATGCCGCCCGACTACCTTTCTCTCCCCATTTTAGTGCTATTTCTTGTTCTCTCCAGACGCTTAGGTGTTGCGTTGTTATTGTTGTGGCAGTATCTACAGTAGAGACAACATCAAAATCTTCATCATAAGTTGCGATAGCCTCAAAAGAGCTATCCTCATATTGGTTGAGGTAGATGGTTTCTGGGAGCCATTCTTTCCCTTTGCGAGCATCTATAAATAATGGGAGAAATTCGTTGCGATTTTTAAGTGTTGCCTCTAGAAAGGCACTTATATAAACCTTGGCGATTTCTTCTTGATCTTTATTGGAAAGCAATTGCTTGTTATTTAAAAACTGCGTTACAGAAAGTCCCGCATCATTAGCTCCCCAGCTAGTATTAAATTGTCCATGATTTGCTCCTTTTATATAAAGTCCGCTTTTTATGTAATCTGTACTGTCAGAAAATGTGATACGTTCATATTGCTTGGATCCTGCATAAGAACTTACATCACCATCTTGAGCGCCGTGCATCACAAAATAGTTGATGTCCTTGAGTGATGTGCGGGTATTCCCAGGTTCGTACTGTCCGTCTACAGGAGCAATCGCAATGACAGTGTTGATATTATAGTTGTAATCCATAGCGATGGTTGCATC
The DNA here is from genome assembly GCF_045063975.1 of Dokdonia sp. Asnod3-C12. Classification (NCBI taxonomy): domain Bacteria; kingdom Pseudomonadati; phylum Bacteroidota; class Flavobacteriia; order Flavobacteriales; family Flavobacteriaceae; genus Dokdonia; species Dokdonia sp. Asnod3-C12. The sequence continues at coordinate 1,175,350 of NZ_JBEFNY010000003.1, read as the reverse complement.
ATCAGGGTAATGTGTAAGCTTGTTTAGTAAGGCGGCGTGAGCAACGGCCTCACCTCCTCGAGAGTGACCTAGTAATGCTATCTGCGTGGTGTCAACTTTTTTATAAAAATTACTTTCTGAATCTTCATTCCACTCGTGCCATGCTTTTAGATGTTCTAGAAGTATCCAGCCGCGAGCATCATTTTCTTCATCAAGACCTTGAGGAATATCTGACCATGAGCTATTGATGAAATTTTGATCTACAGATGCAAAAATGAATCCTCTTGATGCCATTAATTCTCCTAGATACGCATAACCTTGGTCTGAGAAGTCATGCATGGAGTGATTACCGTGAACAATTAATGCAAGTGGGAATGGGCCTTCTCCCTCTGGATACCATACCCTACCATTTATAGGAAGTTCTCTAGCGTCAAATCCCCAAAAACGTTCTCTATACCATCCACTCATTCCTTCCCAATTATCTAAAAACGGTACTCCGTTGATAGTGTTTGTAATTATAGTGGCGTCTTCTCCATATTCATGTCTGTGTTTGTCAGTACCGCTACCGTACGTTAATGTCTGTACTTTGTAATTGCCATTTAAAGATGGAGAGGGAGCTTCAATTGGTGCAATATTATTTGAACTTAGTGCAGCCGCATTTGCTATTGGTTTCATGTCAAATCCGTCAGGCGCGAGTCCTAAAATCGCGAGCGTACATCCAGTAATTGCAACTACTCCTCCCAGAAGTGTTATTGTTTTTTTTATAATAGTCTTCTGTCTAAATCCTTTGCTAGTAAGGACAGCAATAGCAGCTCCTGCGGTTGCAAGTGTAATCACAGCCCACAACCAGTAAACGAGTTCTTCTGATAATGATAGCAGAAGGAGTGGTGTAGTGATCAGTAGTGCTAGCTGGAGAATTTTAGGAATGCGAGTGAGCTTTTTGAGCACCCATAGTCCTAAGAATACAGATAGTACAATCCCTATAAGAATAGCGAGCTGTAATAGTATGAGTGTAGTGTCACCCATTGTTTGTATAGCGTGGATCGCAAAAATCAAAAAGATAATGGAGGTCCCTATAAAAAGTCCTCTTGCGGCACCTTTAGTGGCAATAGCACCAGGAGTTATTGTCTTTAATTGCTTATAAATCCACTTTTTGAGTTGTAATAATCGTTTCATATCATGAACATGTTTACATAAGTAAATGTAGCTTTATTTTGAGTTTCTTCTTATAGGCAGTACTTTTCGCCAAAAATTGCTACCCTTGAAAAATATTATCACCTCTTTTATCTGTTCGATTGCTTTCTTTTATGGTGCCTATAGTCAGACGGGATCTATACCTAATCAGACTATTGATACTATTGTAATTTCCTCATCGAGAATTAAGAGTAATGTACAGCAAATACCTGCAGCCGTTTCGGTCATTACAACGAGCAAGGAAGATGTAACTAGGCAACAATTATCCTTACAAGAGTATGTGCAGCAAGTGCCAGGTTTGTTTACTCAAAATGCAAACAATTTTGCTCAGGATTTACGAATATCCATTCGTGGTTTCGGAGCACGGTCTAGTTTTGGGATACGAGGTATAAAACTTATTGTTGATGGGATTCCTGAGACCACTCCAGATGGGCAAGGACAACTTGATAATCTTAATCTAGGTATCATAGACCGTATTGAGATTACAAAAGGAGCAAGTGCCAGCCTTTACGGTAATGCATCTGGTGGTGTAATTGATATTGCTACAAAATCTTTTGACACCCTGGAGGGAAATAGCACCTCAGTAAAAGCTGGAATAGGTGCTTTTGGATTTCAAAATTATCAAGCCACGGCTACCATAGGAGATGCAAATACAAACTATACCTTCCACGGTAATTATGCGACTAGCGATGGTTACAGAGATCAAAGTGGTTTTGAGCAAATAAACACCAATTTTAAAGGGCATTTTAAACTAGGGGAGAATACTTCTCTAACGGCTATTCTTAATTATGCAGACTCACCACAGGCAGATGACCCAGGGGGATTGACGCTAGAGGAAGTTAACGCTAATAGAAGACAGGCGAGAGATAGAAATGTGCAGTTTAAAACAGGTGAGGCTATAGAGCAGTTTAAAGTAGGAACTAGCCTAGCGTGGAATAGGAATGAGAATACCACGGTAAATGCCTATGCTTTTTATAGCAACCGACAGTTTAATGGGCTGTTGCCATTTGAGTTTGGTGGTATTGTTGATCTATCACGCAATTACTTAGGGCAAGGAACGAGCATAACTTACAAGAAAAATAAGAATACCATACGCGCAGGATACGACTTTGCTTATCAAAATGATCGCAGGAATAGGTTTAGAAACCTTGATGGAGAAGAGGGAGGTCAAACGCTGGGACAGCGCGAGAAATTTACTAACCTAGGTATTTACGTTACAGACCACCTTTCGCTAGGTAAATTATTGATTACAGCCGGAGCGAGGTTTGATTACAACAAACTTTCGGCAGATGATGATTTACTGGATAATGGGGATGATTCTGGAAGTCTTACATTAAATTCTTTTAACCCTAGTGTTGGTGTTAGTTACGCTTTCGCGAAAGCGTTATCTGCATACATGAATGTCGCAACAAGTTTTGAGACACCATCATTATCAGAATTATCATCAAATCCTGATGGTTCTATAGGATTTAATGAAAATCTAAAAGCTCAAAAGGCAGCTAGCTTTGAAGTGGGTTTAAAAGGGACTATTGCAAGTAAGTTGCAATATCAACTCGCTGCGTTTTTGATAAACACAAAAGATGATTTAGTGCCTTTTGAGTTGGCGCAATTTCCAGATCGTGAGTTTTTTAGAAATGCAGGAAAAACTAAGCGTCATGGTGTTGAGGTTGAGGCTTCATACAGAGCATTACCCTTAGGAAACGGTTGGCTAAACGCTACGGGTTCTTACACCTACTCAGATTTCACTTACGATGAATTTGAAACGCCAAACGGAGATTTTGACGGTAATTTCTTGCCGGGAATTGCAAAGCATATGTCTAGTGTAGGATTACAATATGCAGGGAGCAATGGTTTTAACGCGAGCGTGAGCACAAACTTTATAGGAGAGCAATTTGCTCAAGATAGCAACGAGACTACCATAGATGGATATGAGCTTGTTAATGTGAGAGCAAGCTACGAGACATTATTTAGAGAGGTCAGGTTAAAGCCTTACATTGGGGTAAATAATGTGCTAGATCAAAAATACACGGATAATGTGCGTATTAATGCCTTTGGAGGAAGGTTTTATGAGCCTGCGCCGGGACTCACTATTTTTGGAGGAATCACACTCGAATTTTAATATTTTGACAGAAGTACAAACATATATTATTGCTATAATAGGAGGTCTTATCGCTGGCGGGATCAATACCCTTGCAGGAAATGGAAGCGCCATTACCTTAACGATTCTTACGGAGGTGCTTGGGCTGCCAGGCAATATTGCAAATGGAACTAACCGTATTGGGATTTTTACACAATGTTCGGCAACCTCGTGGGTTTTTTATAAGAATGGAAGGCTTGATATCGCAAAGAATAAAAAATATATCATTCCCATTTTTATAGGAGCAATTGCTGGGGCTATTCTAGCCATAAATGTAAGTAATGAGCAGTTTAGAGCAGTGTTTAAATTCATGATGGTGTTCATGCTGCTAGCTGTATTAGTGAAGCCCAAGCGCTGGTTGAGGGAAACAGATTTAACGTTTAAACCTAAATGGTATGTCTATTTCCCGCTACTTCTTGCACTAGGATTTTATGGAGGATTTATCCAGATGGGTATGGGTGTGTTTTTCCTCATAATAATGGTGTTAGGGATGCGCTTTAACATCATAGAAAGTAATGCGCTTAAAAGTTTTGTAATAGGACTTTATACGCTCTTTGTAATTGCAATTTTTCACTACCAAGGGCTCATTGATTGGAAACTGGGAGGCATTATGGCAATAGGGCAGACTACAGGAGGATTTCTTACTGCACGTTTCGCTAGTAAGAATAAATGGGCAGATCAAGTAGCATATTACGTTCTTATTATTGTGCTCATAGGTGCCATAGGAAAGATGTTTTTATTTTAAAAGTACGCTTTCGCGAAAGCGTGCTTATCCTCTTTATTATTTTGTAAGTATTTTTAGGAATCTAAATAAGATATTATGCGTGTCAAAATGTTACTCAAAATAAGTTTCTGTATACTATTTATTACTAGTTGCAATCAGGCTGAAGATAAGAAGCAGGTTATAGACGAACCAGTTAAGCAACTTAGAGCGCTCATTGTAGACGGTCAAAACAACCATGGAGTATGGCCCAAGACAACAATGATGATGAAATCATATCTGGAAGAAACAGGTCTTTTTCAGGTTGATATTTATAGAACCGCTTATACGTATCAAGGTCCACATCACGGTATTGTAGACGGACTCAATCACGATAGTATCACACAATTGGTCGAAAAGTATAGAGTAGATGATGCACGAATACATGAAGTAAAAGATAGCATCATTGCCGATGCTTCTTTTAAGCCCGAATTTGATACATATGATGTGATCTTATCAAACTTTGGTGACAAAACTGCAAATTGGCCTGAGGATACAAAAGAAGATTTTGAATCTTATATGAAGAATGGTGGAGGTCTTGTGGTTGTGCATGGAGTAAATAATTCTTGGGGAGACTGGCCGGCTTTCAATAAGATGATAGGTGTAGGTGGCTGGGGAAACCGCCCACACGATGCACTTAATCAGATATACATTAACGAAGAGGAACAACTTCAGATTGAACCAAGTAATGGTGAGGAATCTTCACACGGTCCAGAAAAAGAATTTGTTCTTACAGCTTGGGATACATTACATCCTATCACAAGAGGATTGCCTAAACAGTGGATGCATACTAAGGATGAGCTCTACGATCGTTTACGCGGCCCTGCCGAAAATGTAAATGTGTTATACTACGCATATTCAGACGTAGAGGGAAACGCACAGCCTTGGGCTCCAGAAAATAAAGGTTCAGGTAGAGGAGAACCTCTTATTATGACTGTAAATTATGAAAGTGGACGTGTATTCCATACTGCCTTAGGACATATGGATATTTCTATGGAGAGTGTCGGCTTTATTACAACCTTGCAGCGAGGAGCAGAATGGGCAGCTACGGGGAAAGTAACACAAGAAGTGCCAAGTGATTTTCCAACAAAAAAGAGCGCCGTAAAGCGCTCTTGGAAATAATTATATAATTAACATATTATGCAGCTAGTCTGCCCTTAATACGTTTTTCGATTTTCTTCTTTTTTACAGTAAGACGTTTCATAACGTCCATAAGTTTACTGTCTTTTGTTTTCTTGTATATTTCATTAATAGCAAGAATCAATTTTTTGCCTTCGCGTGATGCTGCTACTCGATCACTAGTAGACATATGACTCATCGTTCTATTTTCATATACTTCTGCTTGTTGTAAGAGGTCCATAGGAAATTGTTTAATTTTAGGTTAAATTACTTAAACAATTCTAACTAACCTACGCAATTGCTGGCTTTTAAGAATACTTTATGAAAACATGGCTGTTTTATCTGTGATATCCTAGTTTTTCACCTCTTTTCTCCCTTAAAATTAAATAATCAAGAAAATATTTAATTTCACTTCTAGGTGAAATTGGAATAAGTGTTTCTATATTTTGTAATACTAGCTGTCCTATTTTGAAAGTGATAAAAGAAGATGTTTAAGTATCTTTGCAGCTATGTTAGAAGATAAAAATCAAGAGCGCACTTCGCTTTCAGAATTAGGAGAATTTGGTCTTATTGATCACTTAACAAAGCACTTTAAAATCCATCATAAAAGCACGGTAGTAAGTGTAGGTGATGATGCTGCAGTGTTGAAGTTTCCTAAAAGCCAGGTTATTGTTACTACAGACCTTCTTGTAGAGGGTGTACATTTTGATTTAAGTTACGTGCCATTAAAACATTTAGGTTATAAGGCAGTGATGGCAAATCTATCTGACGTGTATGCTATGAATGCGGAGGCGACTCAGATTACAGTTTCAATCGCGGTTTCAAATCGTTTTCCACTAGAGGCACTTGAAGAATTATATGCAGGGATTCAAACTGCGTGTACTAACTATAAAGTAGATCTTATAGGTGGAGATACTACCTCGTCTAACGTAGGTTTAGTAATAAGTGTTACGGCAATAGGCCACGCAGCACCTAAGAAAATTGCAAAGAGATCTACTGCCAAAGCTGGAGATCTACTAGTAGTGACTGGAGATATAGGGGCAGCTTATATGGGGTTACAGATACTAGAGAGAGAAAAGGCAGTTTTTAAGGTAAATCCTAATAACCAGCCAGATCTTGAGCAATATAGTTATTTGATTGAGCGCCAACTAAAACCAGAGGCTCGTAAAGATGTAAGAGGGATTCTAGAATCTCTAGAAGTACAGCCTACGTCAATGATTGATATAAGCGATGGTCTCTCATCAGAAGTACTGCATATTTGTAAAAACTCTGGTGTAGGATGTAATCTTTATGAAGATAAAATTCCTTTAGATCCTCAAGTTATAAGTAGTTGTGAGGAGTTTGAACTTGATAGTACTACCATCGCATTAAGTGGAGGAGAAGATTACGAGTTGCTATTTACTATTAGTCAAGACGACTTTCCGAAAATAAAAGCAAACCCTAATTTTTCTATTATAGGTCATATGACAGAAGAGAAAGAAGGTATACACCTCATCACACGAGCAGATACTAAAATACCTCTAGTTGCCCGTGGATGGAATGCTCTTCAAAAAGAAGACTAAGAGGTGCGAGCAAGTTTACGCATGTAAAACTCTTCATATACCTCATTAATACGACGTAACTTAGGTGTTAATGGTGTGTAATGACCATAGCCATCTAGCGTATATTGTTTTTTACACTGTGAGCATTCAAATTCCTTTAGATTAGACTCGTAACGCTTTATGATTCTATACTTATGTCCAAATAATTTACAGCCTACAGTAGTGAGTGGGTTGATGTTTTGTTTTTTTGAGTTGAGGTCAATTGTTTTCATTATAGGGGTTGATTTGGGATACACAAATTAAGAATTAATCTGTGAAATACACAAATTTACCGATTAAATACTTAAAATTTTAACATTTAACCTCAGCCGTCAAAATTTCTATTCACCCTTAATTAATGCTTCCTCATGCGAGAAAATTGCCTAATCATCTTGATAACTAACTTGTCAAGTGCTAGACGAGGCAGATAGAAAGTCAAGTATATTATTAATAGTCTCTGTAGCATTAGTAATATGTGACATGTGCCCACTATCGATAATAACAAAGAAATTTGTGTCCTCTTTATAGTTTTGCTCGTGAATTTCAGCATCAATGAGCAAATCAGATTTACCTAAAATCATTCCAGTGGTTATAGAGGTTGTTTTCCAAAACTCAGAACTGTCTGGTCTATCTTTCATTCCAGAATTTGCAGCGATATATCCTTGCACAGGTGTGTTGAGTGCTTGTGCAAGTGCATTGTTTATTTCTGCCGTATGATTTGTACTTGCTTTTTTGTCAAAAAGATTTATAAATGACATTCTAACAAGTTGTTCATATTGTTTTTTTGCCATCACATTTGCCCGTGATCTCAATTTTTTTCTAGCGTCGTCATCAGGTTCTGGAGTGGAGTTAAGAAGGCATAATTTTGATACAAATTCTGGATACGCTTTCGCGAAAGCGATACCCACATAACCTCCCATAGAGTGTCCTATTATCGAAATGTCTTTAAGCTCTAATTGATTTGTAACAGCAGCAACTGCTGCAGCCATTTCTTCCATGCTATGCACGTAACCCACCGACTCCGAAAATCCGTGACCTAATAAATCAATGCAGATAATGCGGTGTTGCTCACACAAAACACTAAGGAAATGGTCCCACATCTGGTGATTTTCTAAGAATCCGTGTAGTAAGACTACGGGTGATCCTTTTCCTTGATCTGTATAAAATATGGAAGCACCTTTGTGGTTAATAGTCATTAGTTCTATATTGGTGGGCAAATATCACGCAACCTATGAGAATGACCAAACAAACCTTCATCACAGCCTTTGCTTTATTTTCACTTTTTTTTGGTGCGGGGAACTTAATCTTGCCATCCTTTCTAGGTTATAATGCGGGTAGCTCTTGGTTATTTGTGTTGGCAGGTTTTCTTATTTCTGCTGTGGTAGTACCTATTCTCGCGATTTATGGTCATGCAAGATTACAAGGAACGTTGATTGATTTTGCAAATAAAGTCTCACCACTCTTTGCGCTCTTGTATGCAATTGTAGTCTATGCTATTTCTATCGCACTACCAGGTCCACGTACAGCCTCTGTGACTTATGAGATGGCAATAGCTCCATATTTTGATATTTCTAGTTGGCTGTGGAGTACAATTTACTTCGGGCTAGTCTTATTATTTGTGCTTAATAGATCTAAGATGATGGATCTTGTGGGTAAATATCTTACACCTGCTATTCTCATTATTTTAGCTTTGGTGATTGGTATTGGCATATTTGGAGATTATGAGCCTATGCGTGCATCTATTTTTGATAGTACACTCACTAGTGGGATTTTAGAAGGTTATCAAACTTTTGACGCCATAGGTGGAGTGGTTGTAGGAGGAGTCATTGTGATTTCTCTTGGTTTTAAAAAGGGTTCTAGTAGAGCAAAGCAACGTTTATTAACTAGAGCGGGCATCATCGCAGGTATAGGATTGTTACTAATATATGGAGGACTTATCTATCTAGGTGCTCTAAGAAGTGGCGGTATAGAGATGACAGATCGTACGGCACTTCTGAACCTTCTAAGTACAGATACACTAGGAGTGATAGGGACAAAGGTGCTTGCTGTTTTAGTGAGTTTAGCTTGTTTTACTACAGCCGTAGGAATCGTAACAGGAACTGCAGATTTTGTCAAAGGAATCCTAGGAAACTCGCAAGTAGCTTATACAATCACAGCAATTCTAGGAGCCATACTTGGTGTTGTAATGGGGCAACTAGATGTAAATTCTATCATTATAGTTGCTGTACCAGCACTTATGTTTATTTACCCTATCACTATCGTGTTAATATTACTTAACGCAATGCCTAGAAGGTGGACGGCACCAGTTGTATTTAGAGCAGTAGTAATTGCTACCATACTTTTTAGCGCACCAGACTTTTGGGCCTCTGTAGGTTTTGGCGATCAGATGAAAGTGTTACAAGAAATGATTCCGTTAGGTACCGTAAGTTTAGGCTGGTTATTACCTGCTGTGGTCACTTATATAGTGGTGAGTGCTATTACGCTTTCGCGAAAGCGTACCATCTAAGACTGTAACTTCTTAATAGTAGAAAACGCACGATCAACAAGATGGTCTTCTACGAGAATAATAAATTCATTAGTGGTCGAAATAACCTCTTGTAATGAAATGCCCTCCCAAGCCAAACGCTTAAATATCTGGTAGTATAAACCTGCAACAGCAGTGTTACCCTGTGGAAGTCTTATGCTTATAGCAGATAAGTTGCCTTGAAATCCAAGAATGCTTTCTGTCTCAAAATGATTACGAATGTTCTCCTCCTCACTTGAAGAGCTTATGAGTGTGCTTTCATGAATACCACGTGTAAACGTGTAAAACACCTGCGTATTTTTAGCAATAGTGCTCAATATTTGAGCGTGATTCTGGATAAGTGTACCAGAATTTTGAAAAGTAAACACAATAAGCTTAGAACGTACTGTGATATCACCTAGCGTACTAAGCACTTCCTTTAAGCGTAGCGATTTCTGAGTGTCTGTAGGTGATGCATAACGACGTAGCGCCATTAATATAGCCCCGTCTTTTACAGGTTTCTTAAGTAGTTGTGAGACCTGAGGATTAAGATTCTCAGCGAGAGCGGCATAGTTAATAATCTTCTGTGATAATGCCTCTTCCAGATAAGGTTGCTGTGCGATAATCTCTGATACGCAGTCGGATATAGTATTCAAATCGTTATATAGTTAACATTTTGTTCAAAATTAGTCTATTTTCTTCATTTATGTGGTAGTAATCTAACTCTGAAATACTTTTACCTAAAAATAACACGTATGCAAGTTTTAAAATTTGGGGGTACCTCCGTTGGATCTACAGAAAATATGATCTCTGTAAGACATATTATTGATACGCCAACTCCTAAAATAGTAGTGCTTTCTGCAATGTCTGGTACTACAAATGCTTTAGTCCAAATTGCAAATGCCGCAAAAGCATCAAATCTTACAGAAGCAAGCGAGCTACGTAGTAGCCTGCAGTCTAGGTATGACGATGTAGTAGAGCAATTAATTACAGACAAAAGGTTAAAGCCTCTTGTAATAGGATATGTAGATGAGATTTTTGCAGAGATAGAGCGACTTTCATCAGAAGATTTTAGTGATCAAAAAGCCGAGGCAATTGTAGCGCAAGGAGAATTACTTTCTACTTTTATATTTTGTCATTTTCTAGAGCAAGAAGGGCTTAAAGCTGTCTTGTTACCTGCGCTAGAATTTATGCGAATTGATAAAGAGCATGAGCCAGATCAATTTTACATCGCACAAAACTTACGTCGTGTAATTGAGCAGACTGATGACAGTGTTGTATATATCACCCAAGGTTTTATATGCCGCAATTACTACGGTCAGATTTCAAACTTGCAACGTGGAGGAAGTGATTATACAGCAACTATAATAGGAGCTGCAATACAAGCGAGTGAGGTGCAGATCTGGACAGATATAGATGGCTTTCATAATAACGACCCTAGAGAAGTTGAGAAAACAAAAGCTATAGGTGCACTCTCTTATGATGAGGCGGCAGAGTTGGCTTATTTTGGAGCCAAAATTTTGCACCCGCAAACGGTGCAACCATTGCGAGAGGATCGTATACCGTTAAGACTTAAGAACACGATGGAGCCAGATGCTCCAGGTACAGTAATTACTCATAGATCTGAAGGGGAAGGGATAAAAGCAATCGCTGCCAAAGATGGGATTACAGCACTCAAAATAAAATCTAGCAAGATGTTACTTGCGCATGGGTTTTTAAGTAAAGTGTTTGCAATCTTCCAGCGCTATGAGACGTCTATAGATATGATTACTACTTCAGAAATAGCGGTGTCACTCACGATTGATGATACTACGCATCTTGAAGCCATACAAGCAGAGCTGTTACAATTTGCACAAGTTGTAGTAGATAAAAATCAGACTATTATCTGTCTCGTAGGTAATGAGGTAAACCGCCATGCAGATACACACAAGTTATTTCAAGTACTCCAGGATGTGCAAGTGCGCATGATTTCTTACGGAGGAAGCAATCACAATATATCATTGCTAGTCGCAACAGAAGATAAGCGTAGCGCTCTAGAGCTTTTGCAGCGTTATGTATTTTCTCTTCCCGTAGCAAACTAAGAATTTCCTTTGATTGTAAAAGCCCGTTTTCATAATGAAAACGGGCTTTTGTTGTTTGGTAGCTTTCGCGAAAGCGTACTTATTCTACTTATTCATAAGATCTTCAATCTCCTCAACGGTGATAGGAATGTCACCCATAAGATTTACGGGAGCTCCATTTTCTTGGATTACCAGATCATCCTCTAGACGTATCCCAAAACCTTCTTTAGGAATGTATATTCCAGGCTCTACAGTAAACACATTGTTAGCTTGCATAGGTTCGTGTAGCAATCCGTAATCATGAGTATCAAGACCAATGTGGTGAGAAGTACCGTGCATAAAATACTTCTTATAAGCAGGCCAGTCTGGATTCTCATTCTGCACATCTGCTTTGTCTAGTAAACCTAGACTCAATAACTCAGAAGTCATTAGTTTGCCCACTTCTACATGATATTGCTCCCACATAGTGCCAGGTACAAGCATTTTTGTAGCCTCCTCCTTTACGCGCAACACTGCATTATAAACATCTTTTTGTCTATCAGTAAACCTTCCGTTTACAGGGATAGTTCTTGTCATGTCACTAGCGTAGTTTGCATACTCTGCACCTACATCCATTAAGATAAGTTCTCCATCATTACACTGATTTTTATTTTCAATGTAGTGAAGTACGTTTGCACTGTTACCAGAAGCTATGATTGGTGTGTATGCAAACTTCTTAGAGCGATTGCGTAAGAATTCATGCATATACTCTGCTTCAATCTCATACTCCCAAACTCCAGGTTTTACAAATCCAAGCACGCGACGGAAACCTTTATTAGTAATATCACAAGCCTTCTGCATTAGATCTAGCTCGATAGAATCTTTTACAGAACGTAAATGCTGTAAGATTGGGTTACTTTTTGCAACACTGTGTGCTGGATATTTTGCTTTCCACCATTTTGTAAAACGATCTTCTCTAGTCTCAAGTGCTACAGACTGGCGATAGTGTTCATTAGTGTTTACGTATACAGTATCTGCATACGTCATAAGCTCTGCAAAAACTTTTTCTAAGTCTTGAAGCCAGAAAACTGTCTTAACTCCAGAAGTTGCTAGTGCTTTTTCTTTTGTTAGCTTCTCTCCTTCCCAAACTGCGATGTGATCGTTAGTCTCTGTTAAAAAAAGGATCTCGCGATATTGCTCTTTAGGACAGTCTGGAAATAAAACAAGAATAGACTCTTCTTGATCAACGCCGCTTAAATAAAAAATATCACGATGCTGCTCAAAAGGAAGAGTAGAGTCTGCGCTTACTGGGTAAGTGTCATTACTATTAAAAACAGCTAGACTTTTAGGCTTCATTTGAGCCATAAAGTTCTTGCGATTTTTTATAAAAAGGGTATTATCTATTAAGTCGTATTTCATAATTGTGACCTTTTGCGGTGTATCTATTATTCATTAATCTACTATTGTAAAAGTACAAATTTGGATACGCTTTCGCGAAAACATGCTATCAATACTTCCTATCTATTCCCTTAATAATGCCTACTATTCGTAATGACGTGTTAAACAAAAACCAAAAGTTTTCTTAAAATAAGTCCTTTCCGTATTTTCATTGCCTTATAAAATCCAAACCAAATGAAATTACGTTATTTCCTTGCCTCAAGTGCGGTTCTTTTTGCACTTACTAAAGGGCAGTCACAACAACCAGCGACCTCGATACAATTACAAGAACAGGCAGTGCTGCAAAAAGAGCAGTCGCTTAGTAATAGTATTGTAAAAAATATCCCTTTTGAAAACATAGGGCCTTCGGTAATGAGTGGTCGTATTGTAGATATTGCAGTAAATCCAGACATGCCTTCAGAGTTTTATGCAGGCTATGCAAGTGGTGGTTTATGGTATACCAATAATAACGGAACCACTTTTACACCGGTAATGGATAATGCACCTACGCAAAATGTAGGAGAAGTTACTGTAGACTGGAAAAGCGGAACAATATGGGTGGGTACTGGAGAGAATAACGCATCTAGATCTAGTTATGCGGGTATCGGTCTATTGAAATCTACAGATAAAGGAGCAACGTGGCAAAATATGGGACTTATAGATAGTCACCACATAGGGCGCATTTTAATAAATCCATCTAATCCAGATGAGGTGGTTGTAGGAGCACTAGGTCATCTATATTCAGATAACGAAGAGCGAGGAATTTATAAAACAAAGGATGGTGGTGAGACCTGGAAGAAAACCTTATTTATTGATAATAAAACGGGAATTATAGATATAGATAATGATCCGGCTAACTTTAATTTGATGTATGCCTCGGCATGGCAAAAAGACCGCAAAGCGTGGAACTTTGAAGGAGCGGGCGCTGGATCTGGAATTTATAAGAGTACAGATGGTGGAGATACGTGGCAACAGCTTAACTCATTCCCTTCTGGTGATGGTGTTGGTAGAATAGGTATTGCGGTCTATGATGAAAATACGGTGTATGCAGTGCATGATAGTCAGTTTCGTCGTGAGGGAGATGGAAAGAAATCATCTACTTCAAATAAGCTAGAAAAAGACGATTTTAAAACAATGTCTAAAGATGCATTATTAGCCCTTGATGACAAGAAATTAGATGACTACTTAAAGCGAAATGGCTTTCAAGAAAAATATCGTGCTGCAAATGTGAAATCTATGGTACGTCAAGGAGATGTACAACCAGTAGATCTTGCCACTTACTTAGAAACTGCAAATACTCAAATGTTTGATACACCTGTAGTAGGAGCAGAGGTGTATAGATCTAATGATGGTGGAGCAACTTGGAGCAAGACTCATAAGGGTTACATAGAGGATTTATATTATAGCTACGGGTATTACTTTGGAGAGATTAACGTAAACCCATCAGATGCTCAAGATATTTACATTTACGGTGTGCCTATTGTAAAGTCTAAAGATGGAGGAAAGACATTTACAAGTATCAATGCTCCTAACGTGCACTCAGATCACCATGCGCTGTGGATTAACCCTAAGAATGAAAAGCACCTTATAAATGGTAATGATGGAGGTATTAATATTTCATACGATGATGGTGCTAGCTGGATAAAGGCAAATGATCCCTCTGTTGGTCAGTTTTATTTTATTCAAGTAGATAACGAGGAGCCTTATAATATATATGGAGGATTACAAGATAATGGTGTGTGGGTAGCTCCTAGTACTGCACAAGAAAGTAGAGGCTGGTTACAAAGCGGGCAGTATCCTTGGGAAAGTATCATGGGTGGTGACGGTATGCAAGTACAAGTAGATAGTCGTGATGCAAATATTGTGTACACAGGATTTCAGTTTGGAAATTACTTCAGGATTAATCGCGAGACGGGAGAAAACAAGCGATTTGATATAAAGCACACCTTAGGAGAGAAGCCATATCGTTTTAATTGGCAAACGCCTATTTTACTAAGTTCTCATAACCAGGATATTTTATATCTAGGAGGTAATAAACTCATGAGATCTATGGATCAAGGTGATAGCTGGACTGCAATAAGCCCAGACCTTACACATGGCGGTAAGCCTGGTAATGTGGCTTATGGAACTCTTACTTCAGTTTCAGAGTCTCCTTTTCAATTTGGGTTGATATATACAGGAAGTGATGATGGTAAGATTTCTGTAACAAAGAATGGCGGTAGTGATTGGCAAGTGATTAGTAACACATTGCCTAAAGATTTGTGGGTATCACGTGTCGTGGCTTCAGAGCATAAGAAGGAGCGAGTATATGCCACCTTAAATGGATATCGCTGGGATGATTTTGCAACATATATCTATGTTTCTGATAATTACGGACAGACATGGAAGAATATTTCGGCAGGGATTCCTATGTCTCCTGTTAATGTGATTATCGAAGATCCTGTAAAAGAAAATATCATTTACGTAGGTACAGATAATGGTGCTTACGTGAGCATAAATGGCGGTGAGAGTTATAACGCTTTCGCGAAAGCGGTATCAGATAAAACCACTGCGCCACTACCAGCAGTAGCAGTTCACGATATGAAAATACAGAAAAAAGCAAATCACCTATTACTAGGAACGCACGGCCGAAGCATATACAGAGCAGATCTAACACCTATACAGCAAGTAAATACAGGGGCAAATGCTCAAATATTTGACATTGCTAGTGTAAGATCAAGCGGGAGATGGGGCAATAGTTGGAGCAGCTGGTCTGAACCAAACGAGCCAAATGTTGCAATCAATTACTACACAAGCAACGCAGGTAAATATGCTATGGTCATTAAGGATGCAGAGGGGAAAGAAGTGCAACGAGTAGCATTACTACCTTCGGCGGGAATTAATGTGTTTAATTACGATCTTTCTATAGCAGAAAAAGGGAAAAAGATACTTGAGAAGGCAAACTCTTCATTAGACATTCAGAAAGCCAAAAGTGGTAAGTATTACCTCCCAAAAGGAGTGTATACAGTTTCCCTTGATGGTGGAGGAGGTAATAGTAATGCAGCGCAAACTACCTTAGAGATTAAATAATATAATTAGACAAGATTTTTTAAAACCCTGTACCAAGTGTACGGGGTTTTTTGTTTTAAAAAGACACTGATTACCGAAGAGAAGATGTAATCCTTGGTTATGTTGCGTCTATTCATAAGTTTAAAATGTCATAGTAAATCTGACTGAAATAGGTCTTTATGATTGAATTTACGCTTTCGCGAAAGCGTAAAAATTTATAAATCTCTCTTAAAAGTTTTCAATAATATTGAAAATGTTGAACGTAAAATGGAGTTTTTGCAATGTCTACCTTTTAGTGTTGAACATAGTTGCGTTTTTTTCTTATAATGATTCTAAATAATAACAATGCTTTCCTTGTATAGTTGCCAAAACAACGTTTGCGCCGTATTTTTGTATAGATTATTCCAAACCAAAAATTAAATGAGCGGATTATTAAAATCTTCGATTGGCCGAAAGGTAGCCATGGCGCTATCAGGTCTTTTTCTAGTTGTCTTTTTAACACAGCACTTTGTAATTAACAGTACAGCGGTTATTGCGCCAGATACATTTAATGCGTGGTCGCATTTTATGGGGTCTAACCCGTTAGTACAATATGGATTGCAGCCTGTACTTATATTCGGAGTGGTTTTTCACTTCGTGATGGGGTTTGTGTTAGAATTGCAAAACAGAAAAGCACGTCCAGTAGGATATGCACAGTACAAAGGAAGTGCAAACGCACCTTGGACATCTCGTAACATGATTCTTTCGGGACTTGTGGTGCTTGCTTTCTTAGGGCTTCACTTTTATGACTTCTGGATTCCAGAAATGATTCATAAATATGTAGAAACGCATCCAGAAGATCCTACAAGATATTATGCAGAGACTGTTCACAAATTTGAAAGCCCTGTACGTGTAGTACTATATGTGATTTCTTTTGTGCTACTAGCACTTCACTTATGGCACGGATTTGCATCGACATTCCAGTCGGTAGGATTTAATAATAAATACTCTGCTGGACTTTCAAAGTTTGCTAAAGTTTGGGCAATTACAATACCTGTAGGATTTATAATTATTGCAGTATACCTGCACTTTAATCAAATTCCTCACTAAAAAATAAAGCTATGGCATTAGATTCTAAAATACCCCAAGGACCACTAGCTGATAAGTGGACTAACTATAAAAATGAAATTAACCTTGTAAACCCTGCAAACAAGCGTCTTATTGATGTGATTGTAGTAGGTACAGGTCTTGCCGGAGGATCTGCAGCAGCAACGCTTGCAGAACTAGGCTATAACGTAAAAGCTTTTTGCTTTCAAGATTCTCCACGTCGTGCGCACTCTATTGCAGCACAAGGAGGTATTAACGCAGCAAAGAACTATCAAGGTGATGGTGACTCTACCTACCGTTTATTTTATGATACGGTAAAAGGTGGTGATTACCGATCACGTGAAGCAAACGTTTATCGTCTTGCTGAGGTTTCTACAAACATTATTGATCAGTGTGTAGCACAAGGAGTTCCTTTTGCACGTGATTATGGTGGTTTGCTAGATAACCGTTCTTTTGGTGGTGTACTTGTAAGTCGTACTTTTTATGCAAAAGGACAAACAGGACAACAATTACTACTAGGAGCATATTCTGCTATGAACCGTCAGATAGGTCGTGGTAAAATAAAAATGTATAACCGTCACGAGATGCTAGACGTCGTAAAGGTAGATGGTAAAGCTCGTGGTATTATCACTCGTAACCTAGTTACTGGAGAAATAGAGCGTCACTCTGCACATGCGGTTGTATTAGGAACTGGAGGATATGGAAACGTATTTTACCTTTCTACAAACGCAATGGGTTCTAACGTAACGGCAGCATGGAAGGCACACAAACGTGGTGCTTACTTTGCAAATCCTTGTTATACTCAGATACACCCTACATGTATACCAGTTTCTGGTGATCACCAGTCTAAGTTAACGCTTATGTCTGAGTCACTACGTAATGATGGTCGTATATGGGTGCCTAAGAAAAAAGAAGACGCGATTGCAATACGCGAAGGGAAGAAGAAGCCTACAGAGCTTACCGAAGACGAGAGAGATTATTATCTAGAGCGTCGCTACCCAGCCTTTGGTAACCTAGTACCACGTGATGTAGCATCTAGAGCTGCAAAAGAGCGTTGTGATGCTGGTTTTGGAGTAAACAAAACTGGAGAAGCAGTATACTTAGACTTTGCTAGCGCAATCGAGCGTTACGGTAAGGAACAAGCATACGTACAGCATAAAGATGCAAATGACAAAGCAGTCGTAACGGCATTAGGAACAGAAGTAGTACGTAATAAATACGGAAACTTATTCCAGATGTATGAAAAGATTGTAGATCAGAATCCATACAAAACACCTATGATGATCTACCCAGCGGTACACTATACAATGGGAGGATTATGGGTAGATTATAACTTACAGACTTCTGTAGAGGGATTATATGCGATAGGAGAAGCAAACTTCTCAGATCACGGTGCAAACCGTTTAGGAGCTTCGGCGCTTATGCAAGGTCTTGCAGATGGATATTTTGTATTACCATATACAATAGGTGACTACTTATCTCATGATATACGTACAGGACCTATACCAACAGATACTCCAGAGTTTGAAGAAGCAGAGCAAAACGTGCGTAAGCAGGTAGACGCTTTAGTAAATAACAATGGAACAAAATCTGTAGACTACTTCCACAAGAAGTTAGGTAAGATTATGTGGAACAAATGTGGTATGTCACGTAATGCAACAGATCTACAGAGCGCTATAGACGAGATCGCAGAGCTACGTAGTGATTTCTATAAAGAAGTACGTGTACCTGGAGGACAGAATGAGTTTAACGAAGAACTTGCAAAAGCACTTCGTGTAGCAGATTTCTTAGAGCTAGGTGAGTTATTTGCAAAAGATGCATTAACACGTAACGAATCTGCCGGTGGACACTTTAGAGAAGAGTCTGTTGAGCTAGATGGACCACAAAAAGGAGAAGCACTTCGTGATGATGAAAACTTCACATTTGTATCTGCTTGGGAATATAAAGGAGCACCTAAGGATGCTGTTCTTCATAAAGAAGAACTAGAGTTTGAAAATATTGAGTTAAAACAAAGAAGCTATAAATAAGAAGACGATGAAACTAACGCTAAAGGTATGGCGCCAGAAAAACGCCACAGCTAAAGGAAGCATAGTAACGTACCCAATCGATGGTATCGATGGAGATATGTCTTTCTTAGAAATGATGGATATGCTTAACAATAAGCTTATCCTCGAAGGAGATGAACCTGTAACATTTGATCACGATTGTCGTGAGGGAATTTGTGGTTCATGTTCTATGTTTATTAACGGTGAGGCGCATGGTCCAGATAGACTTGTAACTACTTGCCAATTACACATGCGTAAATTTAAGGATGGTGATACTATCACTATAGAGCCTTTTAGAGCAGCGGGATTCCCTGTTATAAAGGATCTTATGGTAGATCGTTCTTCTTTTGACCGCATACAGCATGCTGGAGGATTTATCTCTGTAAATACTTCTGGTAACACACAAGATGCAAACTCGATTCCTATCGAAAAGGAAAATGCAGACGACGCTTTTGCGGCGGCTACATGCATCGGTTGTGGCGCTTGTGTTGCAAGTTGTAAAAACTCTAGTGCTATGCTATTTGTAGGAGCAAAGGTTAGTCAGTTTGCATTACTTCCACAAGGAGAAGTAGAGGCAACTACTCGTGTTCTTAACATGGTAAAGCAAATGGATGAAGAAGGTTTTGGTAACTGTACAAACACTGGTGCCTGTGAGGTTGAGTGTCCTAAAGGGATATCTCTAGAAAACATCGCACGTATGAACCGTGAGTACCTTTCTGCTTCACTAAAAGGATAATTTATATTCGCTTTCGCGAAAAAGTTATAGATAATAAAAAGCCCGAATTCCATATGGAATTCGGGCTTTTTTATGTTTTGCATTCTTGTTGAAAAGGTTTGATTGCGATTTGATTAGGGGTAAATACCCCGTTAATTTTTAATAAATGAGGTGCATATTTGCTATGTATAAATCCTCAAAATCATAATTATGAAAATTACAATCATTATTATCGTGTGTATCCTTTTAGCAATCGCATTTATACCTTAGAATTTCCGTTTAAATATATTATAATCCTAATGCAAAGTAAGTTGCTACCACTGCAATGATTAGGATTACTAATGTTATAATTATAAAAGTCGCGCCAAAGCGTGTCTTCTTATTATCTTGAAGTAAATACTCATCTGTTGGATCTTTTTCGTCCTTAACTATATCTGCCATACTATTAATTTTTGGTTAGATGATAATATTAAAGATTACTGCTGCTATTTCATTTCGTCTTAAGTAAGATTAACAGACGTTTTTAGTAAGCTTTAACGCTTTGAGCCGTTTTTAGGTGTTATTCGACTACATTCCCTTACTTTAATAATAAACAAGCTTTAAATCAATTGATAGAGCCTTTTGCGGGATATGATTACGCTTTCGCGAAAGCGTATCTACATCACAAATAAAAAATGCCAGAAACATTATTTGTTTCTGGCATTTTGGTATACATGTGTGATACACTTTATTTTGATCTTTTGTGCTCTGTGTTATAGAGTTCAAGTAAGTTCATAATCTCTTCTATAAGATCTTTAGTTTCTAATAATAGACCAAAGTACAAGGTGGTATTTTTAGGACTAGACTCTTCAGATCGTGTGCGCTCTACTTGCTTTTGAATCTTATCTGTTACGTGACCATAAAGCTCTTGTTTTCTTCCTAAAAGCTTCTCTATTTTGTTGTAATTACGGTCTTTAAAAGCTTGAGCTGTTTCTTGTAAGAAGTCACACAGCTTGTTGTCTATTTCTTGTAAATCTCTAATTTGATTAAAACGTAGCGGTTTGTGATTATTGTTAACGTGCTTGTAACTCACTTTTGCTATGTACTCAAGCGATTGAGTGATATCTTCAAGATATCCCAATATCTCTATGTAGAAGTTTGATCCTCGTACACTTGTTTCCTCTAGGTTTTTAATGAAATAGAAAATATTATTGCGCAGTTCATCTATCTCTTCATTAAGTTTTTCGACAGTGGCTCTGCTCTTTCTGAGGCTTCCTACCTTATTTTTAGCAAGACCTTTTAGAGTTCCTGTGTAAATTTTGTCAGTACGAATAATCGTTTTTGCAATGTTATCTGCGCTTTCTTCGATGATACCAGAAATGGTTTTACTTTCTGCTTTACGAAGGTCTTCTTCAATTTTTGCTTCCTTATTTTTCTTTTTAGTAGATAAATAATTTCTTACTAGCATGGCAATAGCAAGGAAGAATAAGCCTATGATGGCAATATTCCCTCCTAAATACATTAAGTATGCTAGAATACCTGCCGCGGTAAATGCGCTAAATGCTGTCAAGAACCATCCGCTTATTACATTAAGAACACCAGCAACTCTATAAACAGCGCTTTCTGCTCCCCAAGCACGATCTGCTAGGGAAGTACCCATAGCAACCATAAAAGTAACATAAGTTGTAGATAGTGGAAGCTTAAGTCCAGTAGCTACTGATATAAGAACACTCGCAATTACAAGATTTACTGCAGCTCTCACCATATCAAAAGCGGGTGCTTCTGATGCTTTTGTGTGGATTACAGTAGATGGTTCAAAGCTCTTGTTTATGCTTTGGCGCAGCTTTGCAGGTAATATTTTATTAACACCATTATTTGCAATGATAACTCCCCGTACTAAGTGTTGTGAAACCCAGTTAGGCTTAAATCGCTCTTTTACCTCATCTTGACGTGATAAATCTACAGAGGTTTTTACAACGCGTCTTGCTTTTTTACTAAACCACAATGTAAGAACCATGATTAAACCAGCAACCAGAAGTAAAATAGGTTGTGTAGGTACTTTTTCGGCAAGCTGCTCCATGCTGAATGCACTTGGTAATATTCCAGAACCAGACCAAGCTATAAATGAATTATAGGCAGCCATAGGAACCCCTATGAAGTTTACTAAGTCATTACCAGCAAAGGCCATTGCGAGCGCAAAGGTTCCTAAGATGATAACAAGTTTATATATATTTTGTTTAAGAATTGCATGAAACACCCAAGAGACTACGGTCCAAAGAATAAAGTTAGCTCCTAGAAATTGGATTAAATTATCATTTGCCCAGCTACTAAACTCAGGTGGTAAAATATTTGCTCCTTTTAATCCTTTAATAATTATAAAGTATGAAATAGATGAAACTGCAATACCTCCAAAAACAGCAGCAATCCAAGATGGTTTTTTCTCAAAATTGAAAGTCAAGAGGAATCTTGTTAAAAACTGTATAATGGCTCCTATAGTAAAGGCGATAAAAACAGAGAGTAGTATACCTAATATAATCTCCGTTGCCTTATCTGTATTTATATATTCACCTATCTGGGCAAGAGAATCACTATTGTTTGATATTTTAATAATGGACATAACCACAGAAGCTCCAAGTAGTTCAAATACTATAGAGACCGTTGTAGAGGTAGGCATGCCAAGGCTGTTGAAGATATCAAGCAATATAATATCTGTAATCATGACAGCCATGAAGATGATCATAATCTCATCAAAATAAAACTGACTAGGATCAAAAATCCCTTTCCTAGCAACCTCCATCATACCACTAGAGGAGAGCGCGCCAAAAGCGATACCCACACTAGCCACAATCATCACTGTTTTAAAAGTAACTGCCTTAGATCCTATTGCAGAATTTAGAAAGTTTACTGCGTCATTACTCACTCCGACTACCAAATCTGCAATTGCAAGAATTGCCAACGCAGCAATCATAAAAATGTAAATATTTTCCATAAAATGTAAGCTGAAAAGCCAAGGTGGCAAAAATCTTAATTAAAAAAAGATTAAGCGTTATGTAAAGGTTATATCGAGCGAAAGATAATAACTTTTTACGTTGAACTATAATGCAAATTTATAGTATTCGCAGTACACTAGCAGCTTGTGAACGATAAAGAGATGTAGATTAAAATGTGATTTAAAACAAAATTAACTCATTAGAAATCAGTGAGTTATTAGTCTAATGTTAATTCAATGTAAATAAAATGTTATGTAAAAGTTTGTTTTATGTAAATTTTGTGTTACATTTATATCATAGAAAAATTAAAATCCCAAATTATGAAAAAGATAATGATGATAGCAGTTGCATTTTTAATGGTTGTTTCAATGCAAGCTCAAGAAAAAAATAACAAGCCTACATATGTAGAAGTAGGAGACCTAGTTAAGGCAACTTTATATTTTGATAATGGTGAAGTTAGTCAAACAGGTTTTTATACTAAGGAAGGACAGGTTACTGGACAATGGATTAGTTATAACCGTGATGGAGATAAAACTGCCAAAGCTCAATATGATAATGGAACTAAAGTAGGTACTTGGTTCTTTTGGTCAAGTGATAAACTTACTGAGGTAGACTATCAAGATTCACGAGTAGCTTCTGTTAATACTTGGAAAAATGAAGGTTCCAAAGTAGCTAGCAATAGATAATAGCGCTTTTGCGAAAGCGTAAAACGATACAAGTAAAAAAGGTCTCCATATTGGAGACCTTTTTTTGTGGCTAATTTAGATAATAATAGTTCATTAGAACTTAAAGCTATAGCTTAAGCTAAAATCTTGTCCAGGACTCCACTTAGAGTATAACTGATCTTCTGCTTTGTAAGATTGAAAAACACTCTCACGATCATCATTAAGTAAGTTTCCTGCTTTAAATGTGATTGTTTGATTTTGATCTTCTCCAAATGACTTTGAAATATTGAATTTTAAGTCATTAAAAGGAAGTGTATATACATCTGCAATTTCTCCTGCTCCTACAATTTGAAGTGTTTTACCTTGAACATTGTAAGACAGACTTGATTTCCATGCGGAATCCTCAGATTCGAAAGCAATACCAGCATTTAATAAAAATGGTGATTGTCCTTGTAAAACTCTTCCAGAGTCAAGAGTTTCTCCATCTCTCAGTAAGTTTTCTCTCAACAATCTCTCGTCTTCATTGTATGTTTCGTCAGACTCAATAATAGAGTAGTTTACATTTAGCGAGAAGTTGTTAAGTCCTATAAAATCAAGGTTTTTACGTAGCTCAATTTCTGCTCCTATTACATTTGCATCTCCTAAGTTTCGTGGTGTTACCTGTCCCGTTGCCTCAGCAAAAAATGTTAGTTCAATAGGGTCTTTGAAGCTTTTGTAAAAACCACTAATTGCTGCAAAATCTCCTATGTTAAACTTCTTATCACTAGCTCCATAAATCTCATATCTTAGGTCTAAGTTGTTTATGTAAGTAGGCTGTAAATTTATATTACCTATAAAAAGTTCGTTTTCAATAGGATTAAATATTTGTGCAAGTGAAGCTTCTTTAAATGAAGGGCGTGCTGTAGTTCTAGAGTATGATGCTCTAATCTTTTTATTCCCATCCTCGTTAAGATCAAAAATTAAATTTGCAGAAGGAAATAAATCTGCTTTATCTAAGATTCTTTCGTCATTAAAAACATTTCCTTGTTGATCTTGTCCCGTATAAATGAGGTCAAATTTTTCAAAACGTAATCCCACAATTGCTGTAAACCATGAAGCAGGTCTAAGTTCTTCTGATACGTATAATGCACCTACATTGATATTTGAATCGTACTGATCATTATCATTAGAATCTCTTCTCACAAAGAAACCACTATCAGAATCTGGATTATATATGTTTTGTCCTAGTATTGCGTTAGGGTCTCCGTTTAAAAGAGCGCTATTGAAGTTTCTAAAAGGTGTTGCAAAACGTACTGTTTTGAAATCACGTTGCTTGTAAGTATATGCCGCACCAAATTTCAATTTTGCATCCTTTGCAAATAGTTCATGTTTGCGGGTCACATCTAATTTACCAGCTAGGTTTATCTCATCAAGATTTCTGAAAAAACGTGAAGCATCACCAGATTCACTCGGGCTTATTGTAAAGCTCCCATCTTCATCATTAACTAGAAATGGAGTTGTACGGAAGTCCTTATCGTCTACTCTTGAAAAAGTAGGAGATAGTTTCCACTCCGTTGTCCAAGTGGCATCTTCATTAGTGTGTTTTCCACTTAAAAGTACATTTGTAAGAGCGCGTTCTGTATAAATTAAGATGTCCTTCTTAATGGTGTTACTGTTGTCTATTCTGTTAGTTTGACTAAGTAGTGAAGCACCAGATTCACCATTTTGAATGTGTAGTACGTTAAGGCGGTATTTAGAGTTGTCAGTTTTATAAGACAATCCACCTAGTGCACTTATAAGAACATTGTTTTCTCCTCTTTCACCTTGTTGTGTTCTGTCTGTATTTAGTTCAAAAATGCTTGCATCGGTATCTTTTCTAAAACGTTGTCCATCTACATAATCATCATAATATGTGGTTTCATTACGGTAAGAAACAGAAGCAAGGTATCCAAGTTTGTTATCACCTACATCATAAGAGTTTCCTGTAGTAAAAGATAAGTTGAAGTCTGCCCCACTGTTTTCTCTCTGTGCAGCTAGTACAGGATTAAGTCTACCTGCCAGAAAAGAAGCAGTGTTAGGCGTGTTTGTAGGAAAGTCAAATACCTGATTTTCATTAAAAGGGTTAGTTCGCTGTCCATTATCATAACCTAGAAAATCTGTTCCACTAGATTCGTTACTTATGTAGCTATCATTAAAGTGAAAATTAGGATTATAGCCAAGGCCTATAGAAGCACTAGTTTCTTTTCCGTTAGGGATGTCTTTAGTAACTATATCAACTACACCACCAGTAAAATCTGCTGGTTGATCTGCTGTAGAGGATTTTACAACTATGATATTTTCCAAAATCGAAGAAGGGAAAATGTCAAGTTGTAGTGTGTTTCTGTCTGGATCAAGTCCAGGTACATCTACACCATTGAGTATGGTTTTTGTATAACGATCGCCTAGACCTCTTACATATACATACTTTCCACCCTGAACAGATACTCCAGGAATGTTCTTTACTGCAGCAGCAACATTACTAGCGCCACTTTTCTTAATACTCTCTAATGACAATCCATCGAGCAATTGAACCGATTTTTTTTGAAGATTTAAAACTGATTGCTCTGTATTTTGACGACTAGTAGATGTGATGATAACTTCGTCCAATGATGCTCCAGATAATGTTACATCTAGATTTGTAGTATTATTTTCGGTGACAATCACCTCAGAAATTTGCTGTGTATTATATCCAACAAAAGAAAATTCTATGACATAGGTTCCAGGAGCAATCTCTAGAGTGTATTTCCCATCAAAGTCTGAAGTAGTACCCTTTGTTGTTCCTTGAACAATAACATTTGCAAATGGCAATATGTCATTGAGCTGTCCATCATTAATAGTACCAGCGATAATTCCCGTTTGAGAATTTGCAGTTATTGCAGACAGTAAAAGTAAGAGTGAATATAAAACGGTTTTCATTATGTTATAATTCATAAGATTGCCCACCATTAATGGCGGGCAATCTATATTATTGTATAGTTTGTATGCGTGTGGGATGTTAAAGCCCCTTTGTATTATTTAGTCAATTACACCAGATGTAGTTGCTGCAGCAAATGTCCAAGCAAAGACAGTAAGATCTGCACCTCCAGTTGTTCCAGCTGTTGTCCAATCTGCAGCTTGATCTGTAAATGATGGAGAAATAATAGTTTCTTCACCGTCTCCAGTTTTTTCAACAAAAATTGAATTTGCAGGAGTAACTCCTTCTACGATCCAGTTTGTAAATGAAATTAATCCACTAATGTAGTTTTGAGCAACTCCATTATTATCTAATTCTACGTCTTTACCATCTTGGAATCCTGTTACAAAAACATTGTTAGTTGCTCCTTGTGCACCATCTCTATAGTCTGCATATTCTCCGTTTGGAGCAGTTGCACTTCCTATTAGCGTAATGTTGTTAAGTGTGAAAGCACCGTTTAAAGATCCTTCTGGTCCATCTATTTCTAAAGCGTGATCAGAGATATCTCCAGCAATTACAACTGCATTTGTTACAGTTCCTGCATATGCTTGGTCAATGTCAAGACCATCATCTCCTTGAGCCCAAACTAAAAGGTTTGAAGCATTAACAGTACCTCCAAAAAATTCGATACCATCATCTACATTTCCTACAACCTCTACGTGATCAATAGTAGTTCCTGTTCCTACACCACCTAAAGTAAGTCCGTTAATTTCGTTTCCTTCTCCTATTAAAGTCCCTCCGTGACGGATAGAAACATAAGTTATAGTTCCTGAGTCATCTGCTGCATCAGTACCTCCATAAAGACCGTTAGTATCACTAGCAGGTATTCCTTCAATTTGAGAAGCTTCTACATCACCATCCTCAGAGATAGGTGCGTTACCTAATACGATAAGTCCTCCCCATAAGCCACGAGTGTTTTCATCAAGAGTTCCTTCTGTTTGTCCTAACTGTATACCATCTGCACTAGATGTCATAATAATTGGAGCAGTAGCTGTTCCATTTGCTTCTATTTTTGCATCACGTGCAATAATTAAAACAGACGCATTTGCTTCTTGACCTGCAAATGCTTTAATGATTGTTCCTGGCTCTATTGTAAGCGTATTTCCAGCTGTTACAATAACACGCCCATCTAGTTGCCATATAGCGTCATTTGTTAATGTCATGTCTTCTGTGATGTTTCCAGAAAGTGTAGTGTCTACGCTATCTGTATCATCACCTCCTCCAGTTCCAGGAACTTCAGTTACTACGATAGGTTGATCATCATCACTTGAACATCCCGCTAAAATTCCACCTAATAAGGCTAGACTAAAAATTAATTTTTTCATGTTGGTTTTCGATTTGATTGTCATTTAAAATCTTCGATGCAAAGATGCTAGCATTATCTTTTTTTGAAGTTACCTCATTGTTATAGTTGCATTAGCTTCTTGTAATTTTAGTGTTATCTCAACGTTAAGACTGTTATGCAATTCTTTAGGTGTCATGTTTTTTACGCTTTCGCGAAAGCGTAAACCAATCAAAAAAAAGTAGAAAAAGACTATCTTTCCCCTTGCTAACAAAGGATTGAAAAAAATGATGCAATGGGAACGACTGCTTTCACTTAAGAGGCAAGGAGATACAAACAAACGCCTTCGTGCCGAACAAGACGAATCGCGACTAGGTTTTGAAGTAGATTATGATCGTATTATATTTTCTTCGGCTTTTAGAAGTTTACAAGACAAGACCCAGGTAATCCCTTTATCTAAAACTGATTTTGTTCATACACGACTCACTCACAGTTTAGAGGTCGCTGTTGTAGGAAGATCATTAGGGAGGCAAGTAGGGAAGCAGATTCTAGAAAAATATCCACACCTTTCTGAGGTACACGGTTATAAGATGAATGATTTTGGGGCAATTGTAGCTGCGGCTGCACTAGCACATGACATTGGGAATCCTCCTTTTGGTCATTCTGGAGAAAAATCTATAGGTGATTATTTTAAAAATGGTGGAGGTAAACGATTTGAAGCAAAGCTCACAGATAAGGAATATCAAGATCTATGCACATTTGAAGGAAATGCAAATGGATTTAAAATATTAACGGAATCTCGTCCTGGTGCAGATGGAGGTTTAAGACTTTCATATGCTACTTTAGGTACGTTTATGAAGTACCCAAAAGAATCGCTCCCACACAAACCTACAAAGCATATTGCAGATAAGAAATATGGTTTCTTTCAAGATGATAAAGCCTCTTTTCAAGATGTAGCCGAAGAACTAGGTCTTATCCAGACTAGGTCAGGTAAGGATATAAGTTATGCGAGACATCCGCTTACCTTCTTAGTGGAAGCGGCAGATGATATTTGCTATACCATAATAGATTTTGAAGACGGTATTAACTTAGGACTCATTCCAGAAGAATATGCTCTAGAATATCTTATAAAACTTGTTCCTCATATAAACAGATCTAAATATTCAACACTTACAGATAAAGCGGCAAGAGTAGGTTATCTGAGAGCTCTAGCTATAGGAACGCTCATAGATGAGGCAGTTGCTATTTTTATGAAAAATGAAGAAGCTATCCTTGAGGGAGCATTTGATAAGGCATTGCTAGGTAAATCTAAATATGAAGCGCAAATCAATGACGTTCTCAAAATAAGTATTTCAAATATTTATGAGAGTGACGAGGTGATTTCAAAAGAAATAGCGGGTTATGAGATCTTAAACACTTTATTATCTGCAAGGTGCAATGCAATCACAACAACGCCTACACATTATGATAAGTTGGTTTTAAAATTGTTTAAAACAAGGTCAGATGGTGATTATACTTTGTATCAAGAGCTCCTAGAAATTTGTAATCAGGTATCTGTTATGACAGATAGCAAATCTGTTAAAATATTTGAGCAACTTCAAGGAATGAACATTAATGGGTAAACAATTGTGTTAATGAATGTGCATTCATTGTGGAGTTGATGGGTTTCGTTTAATTTTATCTATACCTTTTTATTAAATCCTATTTATATATGAAAAAAAATTACACTAAAATTTTTATTGTTTTGCTCTTGATCTCATCTTTTGGTGTGCAGGCGCAAGATTATTTATCCTTACTCAAGAAGAAAATCAGCTATGAGCGAAGCCAATCTGGTATCGCTGTTCGAGATATTGAGGAACTATACATATATAGTAAGAGCAAAACTCAAAAAACTGATGTAATGCATGTATATGCAGGACAGAAGTATAATGACATATCGATATTTAATGCTACAGCAAACGTAGCATTTAAGGGTCAAGAGATAGTTTATTTTTCAAATACTCTCGAAGCAAATGTATCTACTCGTGTAAATGCAACAACTCCACAACTTAATCCCTTGCAAGCGGCTCGTGCTGCAGCATTAAAATTAGGTTTGGGTACTGGCAACTTTTCTTTAATCGAGACTGTAACTACCAAAGAGTTTTTACTAACGAATGGTGGTGTTTCTTTAGAAGATGTACCTGTAGAATTAGTTTATGTACCAGTAGGTAAGGACTTAAAACTTGCGTGGGATCTTAATATTCATACTCTTGATGGTAAACATTGGTGGAGTGTGCGTATAGATTCTCAAACTGGAGAAATTATTAATCAAAATGATTGGGTAGTTTCTTGTTCGTTTAGCACTCATAACCACCAATTAGTAAATAAGAATAATGAGGTAGCTAAAAAGAATTTTTCCTTATTTAAGACAGAAGAAGCTACAGCTGCCCTAGCGGGTGAACAATATAATGTATATGCTCTTCCTTTAGAAAGTCCTAACCATGGTGAAGCATCGTTAGTGGTAGATCCTCAAAATCTTGAGGCTTCTCCTTTTGGGTGGCATGATACTGATGGAGTAGCAGGTGCAGAGTTTACAATTACTAGAGGTAACAATGTTCTTGCGTGGGATGATATATTGGGCGATAATGAAGATACAGCGGGGACTTCACCAGATGGAGGAGCGGCACTTAGTTTTGATTTCCCTTATGATTTTGATACTAACCCAGTAAATATGCTAGAGGCATCCACTACAAATCTATTTTATTGGAACAACATTATGCATGATGTTCTATTCTTTTACGGATTTGATGAAGAGAGTGGAAATTTTCAACAAACCAATTATTCTAACTTGGGAGATGGAAATGATTTTGTTATAGCAGATGCTCAAGATGGATCAGGTCTTAATAACGCAAATTTTGCAACGCCACCAGATGGTAATAACCCAAGAATGCAAATGTTTTTGTTTTCTCCCCCTCTTGGAGATTTAGTAAGTGTGAATGGAGGTTCTCTTGCGGGTAGTTATATTGGTGCTCCAGCTGTTTTTGGAGCAGAACTATCAAGTGATGTTGCATTATCAGGAAACTTAGTTTTAACGTTAGATGACAACGCAGGAGAATCTACAGATATAAATGATGGTTGTGATGCCTATACTAACGCTGCCGAAATTAACGGGTCTATTGCCGTTATAAGAAGAGGTGTTTGTCAGTTTGGAACAAAAGTTCTCACCGCTGAGGAGGCTGGTGCAGTTGCTGTTATCATAGTAAATAACGTAGCAGGAACTCCTTTTAATATGGTAGGAGGAGATGTAGGTGATCAAGTGACAATACCTAGTTTAATGATAGGAGCTCAAGATGGTGAAGCTCTTATTGAAGCGTTAGAGAATGGTGAGGAAATTAATGTCTCTATCTTAGTTACAGAAGAACCACAGATTGATGGTGATCTAGATAATGGAATTATAGCTCATGAGTATGGGCACGGTGTATCTAATAGACTTACTGGAGGAAAAGAAAACTCTAATTGTATGAGAACTTGTTTACAGTTTGATGAAAATGACGACTGTGTTACAGGTAGAGCAACAGAAGTGATGAGTGAGGGCTGGTCAGATTATTTCGGATTAATGCTTACTATGAAGGAAGGAGATACTGGTGCAGATGCACGTGGTATTGGAACCTATGCGTCTGGTGAACCTACAGATGGAAGAGGAATAAGACCCACACCTTATAGTACAGATTTAGCTATTAATGATTCATCATATGATTCTGTTGCAGTGTTTGAAAATACAACTGCGCCGCACCCAGTAGGTTACGTATGGGCTACTATGATTTGGGACATGACATGGGGATTCATTGATGAATTTGGTTTTGATGCAGATATATATAATGGAACAGGAGGTAATAATATAGCTCTTCAATTAGTGATGGATGGTCTTAAATTACAGCCGTGTAATCCAGGATTTGTAGATGGTAGAGATGCGATACTAGCAGCCGTAGAGATGAGTCCATATTTTACGGATGAGGATACAAAAGCTACTGCTGGATGTATTATTTGGAATGCTTTTGCAAATAGAGGTTTAGGTTTTTCTGCAGATCAAGGTGATTGGAGAGAAAGAGAGGATGGAACTTCTGCTACGGATTTACCGCCAGATAATCTTAATCCTTGCTTAGGACCTCTATCTGTAGATAGAGTTGCAGCAGTTGGAGCATTCAGTGTATTTCCTAATCCAAGTAACGGTAATATCAATATCGCAGTAAATACACCTCAAGGTGGAGGAACTGTGAAAATTATTGATATAAACGGACGTGTGGTATATACTAAAGATGCTGTGCTTGAAGGTACCGTAAGATTACAAGCAGAAGGGCTTGCAACAGGTATTTACTTACTACAAGTTCAGAGTACTAATACTACTGAAACTATCAAGATTATTATCGAGTAACATTAGATAGATGACTAAATAATAAATCGGCAGACTCATATAGTCTGCCGATTTTTTTATGCAAGATTTTTAAGAAGGCTAGTAATTGCGTTTACAGATATTCCAGCTTCTTCATATTGCTCATCTACGGTGGCGTGTTCTATAAACGCGTCTGGTATTCCTAGGACGGTGAGTTTACCTTTGTACGCTTTCGCGAAAGCGTAATCACCCACAACACTTCCTAGGCCGCCTATTTTTGAGCCATCTTCAATAGTAATTATATGCTTGTAGGTTTTAAAAACCTCGTCTAATAGGTCAGTGTCTATAGGTTTTAGAAAACCAATGTCGTAAACACCAAATGCTTGTTCTGACTTTTTTACTGCTGCTATAACATTCTTTAGAATGCTTCCTATACTTATAATAGCAACTTTTTCGCCTTTTTGAATACAGCGCCCTTCACCTATTTTAATCTTTTTAAAAGGAAGTTGCCAGTCTATATGAATACCACGACCGCGAGGATATCGTATGGCAATAGGATGCTCTAATCCAAGCTGTGCTGTATATAAAATATTGCGAAGCGCAATCTCATCACTTGGAGCATATATAATGAGATTAGGAATGCAATTGAGATATGCTAGATCAAAAACACCTTGATGAGTTCCGCCGTCTTGCCCCACGAGGCCAGCGCGATCTAAACAAAAAATCACAGGTAGATTTTGCAGCGCCACATCATGAATAATTTGGTCGTATGCCCGTTGTAAAAAAGTAGAGTAGATATTGCAATACACAACCATCCCCTCTGTAGCCATTCCTGCCGAAAGCGTTACGGCATGCTGCTCTGCGATACCTACATCAAATGCTCTGTCTGGAAAGGTGGCAATCATATATTTAAGAGAGCTGCCTGTAGGCATGGCAGGTGTAATACCTATTATTTTCTTATTAAGTGTAGCGAGCTCCACAATGGTATGCCCAAAAACATCTTGGTATTTTGGAGGCTCTGCTATTTCCTCTTTCTGTACTCTGATTCCAGTAATGGCATCAAATTTACCAGGTGCGTGATAGGTGATCTGTTCCTGTTCGGCGAGGGCTAGTCCCTTTCCTTTTGTGGTAATTACATGTAAGAATTTTGGACCTTTTACTTTTTTAAGAGCCTCTAAGGTTTCTAGTAGTTTAGGTAAATCATGACCGTCTACTGGGCCAAAATATTTAAAATTAAGCGCTTCAAAGATGTTGTCTTCTCTAGCAGTGCCCTTCTTTACATTAGTTAGATACTTTTTAAGAGCTCCCACACTTGGGTCAATTCCTATAGCATTGTCGTTAAGAATCACTAGTAGGTTAGCATCAGTTACTCCGGCATGATTCAATCCTTCAAAAGCCATACCGCTGGCTATAGAGGCATCTCCTATTACGGCGATGTGATGTCTATTTTTTTGGTCTTTTAATGTTGCGGCCATCGCCATACCTAACGCTGCAGAGATGGAAGTGCTACTGTGACCTGTGCCAAAGGTGTCATACACACTCTCCATACGGTTAGGAAAACCACTTATGCCGCCCTTTTGCCTGTTAGTATGAAAAACATCTTTACGTCCCGTTAGTATTTTATGTCCATAAGCTTGGTGACCCACGTCCCAGATAAGATTGTCTTCTGGGGTATTAAATATATAGTGTAGGGCAATTGTAAGTTCTACAACTCCTAAACTAGCGCCTAGATGACCTTCCTTAGTCGCAATAATATCAATAATAAAACGACGAAGCTCTACGGCAAGTTGGGGTAGTTGCTCTTGCGTCAATAGACGCAAATCGCTCGGTGTTTTTATAGTATCAAGAATACTCTCTGGCATGTTACAAAGGTACATCTTGAATATGTATTTTTATATTATTAAAAACAGGATACATGCTAGAACCTTATGATGATACTTACTTTATGAAGAAGGCTTTGCAAGAAGCGCAAGCCGCTTTTGATCAAGGTGAAATCCCTGTTGGTGCTGTGGTGGTAATTGATAACATGATTATTGCCAGAGCACACAATCTCACAGAGCGCTTAACAGATGTAACCGCACATGCAGAGATGCAAGCGATTACAAGTGCTTCTAGTTTTATAGGTGGTAAATATCTTCAGCAATGTACGTTGTATGTTACTTTAGAACCTTGTCAGATGTGTGCTGGTGCTCTCTACTGGAGTCAAATAGGGAGAATTGTTTATGGTGCAAAAGATTTGAGGCGTGGTTATGATGTGATGGGTACCACTTTACATCCTAAGACAAAAGTAAAAAGCGGAGTGCTCGCTCAAGAGTGTGAAAGTATCATGAAGCGCTTTTTTGTAGATAAGCGCAACCTTAACTAACGAGCTAGTTTATTATTTACTTGTTATAGTTACGCTTTCGCGAAAGCGTAATGACCCAATTTACGGCTGTTTTTCACTTAAATACTTCCAGTACCTCTTAGGTACATGCTGTAAGTGTAATCTCATGTTTTTACGAGACGGAATATTGGTGCTTTTAAAATAGTTTTTCCATAAGTCTTGATAGTGCATTTCATCATGTGTGAAGTAAAATGGCGCAGCAAGACTACTATTAATATCATTTGAGATTTCAAGCTGCACATAGTTGACAGTCTTTAAATCATAAAAAATCCCATAATTTCTACAGCGATCATAGATGAGCCATTTTTGATCTGCATATCTATTTTTAAAGTGGATGGCATTGAGTGGTAAGGTGTCAAAATCTGGTTCTACCTCTGCAAAATAAACGTTGTCCTTAGTGAGTCTAAATCTTATAAAGGCGTCCATTCTATGTTTCTCGCGTCCTACAATTTTAACCAAATTGGTAAGTCTCAAAACGTCGATATCTGCAAAGTTGTCTGTTACATTTTCTCCTTTAAATCCTTTTTTGATTATTCGTAAGAGCACTTGCTCTCTATCTGATTGCTCACTTAAAAATGCTTTGTAAATGAGATTTCCAGCTTTCTTTCCTATTTTATCTTCAATACCTTTCCACACACGATCAGATTTTGCTTGATCTGTATATATTGTATGCTCCTCATCAAAGAAATTTACGGTGACTAGTCGCTCGCTTACAATTTTTACTCGTGTAGGTTTACGGTCATAAACCTCAAATACTGCAGTGAGAAAACCTTCAAAACTTCCATCATAGATGTATTGATCTATCATTCCCATCTTACGACACAGTTACATTTGCGTTAGATTCAAAAAGGTTAAGTTGGCTGCTGTAAGCACCCCTCCATTTACTAGCAGAGGTTCCCATGATTAAACTTTTAAGTTGTGCAGCGGTGCGGTCTTTAGTTTCAAATTGTGAAGAAGCGCAAACGAGAAAATACTGAGCACGATTCATAGAAATGCCTATAGCCTTTAGATGTTCCCAGCCTAGTTTTCTATATCTACGAGCGTTAATAATTTTATCTACAGAGCGCATTCCTACACCAGGAATGCGAGCGAGCAATCTGCGGTCTGCATAATTTACATCTACAGGGAAGTGCTGTAAGTTGCGTAGTGCCCAACTTAATTTTGGGTCGATATCTGTTTCAAGATTAGGGTGTTCTTTGTTAAGTAATTCTTGTATGCTAAATCCATAAAAACGCAATAGCCAGTCTGTTTGATACAACCTATTTTCTCGTAACATGGGCACATCTGTACCTATAGAAGGTAATCGCTCGTCATGACTTATAGGGATGTATCCAGAGTAGTACACCCTTTTCATCTGGAATTCTTTATAAAAGTATGCGCTTGTGTACATGATCTGTGCATCTGTCTCGCCCGTAGCACCTATAATCATTTGGGTGCTTTGTCCGGCAGGTGCATATATAGGAGTACTTTTTATAAGCTTCTTCTCGCTTTTATACTGTATGATCTCATTTTTCACTTTACGCATAGGCTTGATAAAGTCTTCGCGCTTTTTATCTGGAGCAAGTAATTTGAGACCTTGCTCGGTGGGAATTTCTATATTTACAGAAAGTCTATCGGCATAAAGTCCTGCTTCTCTCATTAACTCGTCGCTCGCTCCAGGAATAGATTTGAGATGGATGTAACCATTAAAATTTTCTTCAAGACGTAATTTCTTAGCAACAAGAACAAGACGCTCCATCGTATAGTCGGCATTTTTAAAAATACCGCTACTTAAGAATAGGCCTTCAATATAATTTCTACGGTAAAAGTTGATGGTGAGATCTACTACCTCTTGCACTTTGAAAGCGGCACGTTTTACATCATTACTTTTGCGAGTCACGCAATATGCACAGTCAAAAATGCAATGATTGGTAAGTAAGATTTTCAATAACGATACACATCGTCCATCTTCTGTATAGGTATGGCAAATTCCCATCCCACTAGAATCTCCTAAGCCTTTATTTTTATTTGCACGCTTACTTCCGCTAGAAGAGCAAGACACATCATATTTTGCAGCATCTGCGAGGATGTTGAGCTTTTCTTTAATACGTTCAAAATTCATAGCAATAGGATTTAAAACAAAATTATGGAATAATTCCTAATATATGGATTGTATCTCAAATTTTGTGAATGGCATTGAAAGAAATAAGTATGCTTTCGCGAAAGCGTAACCTCATGAAGCCGACTACTATTTAGTACTTTTAACATCATCACTTTTTTAAACTATACATATGTCACAGCCTAATCGTTTAAAAGTTGCTCTAGCCCAAATAGCTCCCGTCTGGGGGAATAGGGAAGAGACGATTAAAAAAATAAAAATCGCCATTCAAGAAGCCGCCGAAAATGAGGCAGAACTCATTGTCTTTGGAGAAGGGTTATTGCCTGGATACCCTTATTGGTTATCACTCACAGATGGTGCGGCATGGGATACAAAAGTGGTGAAAGAACTACATGCACATTACGCACGAAATGCGGTTGATATAGAGCGTGGCGATCTAGATGAAATATGTACATTATCGAAACATTTCAATATTGCAATATATCTTGGAATAATTGAAAAACCAATGGATAGAGGAGGGGCAAGTTTGTATTGCTCCTTAGTGTATATCAATCAAAATGGAGAAATACAATCTGTGCATCGCAAATTGCAGCCTACCTATGACGAGCGATTAACTTGGGCGCCAGGAGATGGTCACGGTCTAAAAGTGCATCCTCTTAAACAGTTTACAGTAGGTGGTCTTAATTGCTGGGAGAACTGGATGCCATTACCACGTGCTGCTATGTATGCACAAGGTGAAAACTTACATATAGCCGTATGGCCAGGAAGTGATTACAATACGAAAGATATCACACGATTTATTGCCAGAGAATCTCGTAGTTATGTAATCTCTGTATCAAGCAGAATGGCAATTGCTACAGACTTTCCGGAAGATACTCCTCACCTCAATGAAATTTTAAAACGGGCTCCAGAGCGTTCATCAAACGGTGGTTCTTGTATTGCAGGGCCGGATGGCGAATTCATCTTACCTCCAGACATTGAAACAGAAGGTAATATATATCACACCTTAGATTTTAATAGGGTGTATGAGGAACGTCAAAATTTTGATCCTTCTGGGCACTATTCCCGTCCTGATGTAACAAAGCTTACAGTTAACAGAGAACGTCAAAGCACGGTAACCTTTAATGACTAATTGAAAACGGCAGAAATCACTTGAAGATTTCTGCCGCTTTTTTATTGTTTGAATACGTATTTTAAATCCTTAACTCTTTTGAAGTCTCTGCCTCTGAGATAAGCATTGGGAACATAGCTCGCACTTGTTTTAATTGAGCTGTTTTTTTTAATACATCACCTTTGTAAGTGCCATTCTTTACGGCCTTATCTGTAGCTGTAAAGTCAATGCCAAATAAGCGTTGTGCTTCTCTATTTCTTAAAAACTCATAAGCACTTGAAATCTCATTTTGTACCGCGATATACGTATTGTAGTTTGTAAGTCTATCTGGCGAAATAGAGATTACAGCTTTCTGAGGATTATCTGACGAGAGTAGATCTCTACTGCCATTGCAGTAGTCACAATATTCATCTTGATCTGATGGAATGCCGCCGTTATCAAGAAAGTCAATGGTTAATTGTCTTAAAGCTTCAAGCGGGACACGTTCATTTTCTACCAGCAGCATATTATCTGCGTTGACAATGATTTCAAAAAGGTTCTTGTTTTTGATAAGAACCTCGGTCTTGTCTTGAATCGCTGGCGGGAGTTGCCGTGCGATGCCTTTGTCTTTTTCTATAGTTGTGGTAACCAAGAAAAAAATAAGCAAGAGGAAGGCAATGTCTGCCATAGATCCTGCATTTACTTCGGGAGTAGTGCGTCTTCTCATAATGTATAAAGTTTTAAAATGTTGAACAGTTTGTGAGAATCAAGTTCTGTGCCAGTAGGCTGTTTTTTGAAATGGAGAATGTCTAAGCTCTTAGCGAGTGTGTTTTATAGGCAGCTTTAGGATTTTAATTGTCAGTATTTATCCAGACGTTTATATGGTTTTAGATGTAATGAGAGTAGTATGTTGGGCTTGTTTTACTTCATAAAAGCTTCTTTGTGATGAGGTCAAATTTTCGCGAAAGCGAGCAACTTATTATTATGCTCACTAGGTAGTAAAAGAGTACGGAGTAAATCTTACCTTTGCAGCTTAAACAATAATGTAATGAGCAGAGGAGCAGATAATAGAGGAAAAGGAAAACCATCTGGGCGTAGTGGCGCTGGCGGAAAGCAAAAGAGTGGTTCTAGAGGGACACAACCCGTGCGTAAACAAGCGAATAAACCAGCAGGAAAACCTAAGGATATAGCCTTTGATGCACCAAAAAGACAAGCGCCTAGAAAGAAGGATGACGGAACGATGCGCCTTAATAAATATATAGCAAACTCAGGTATTTGTTCTCGTCGTGAGGCAGATATGTATATCTCTATAGGTCAAGTTACCGTAAATGGTAAGGTGGTTAATGAGATGGGTTATCAAGTAAAACTAGAGGATGATGTTCGTTTTGATGGACGTCGTATCAATCCTGAGGCAAAAGCTTATGTGTTGCTTAACAAGCCTAAAGGCTTTGCAACTACAACAAGTAATGATAAAGGAAATACAGTTATGGATCTTGTTGCAGGATCCACTAAATCTCGTATACAACCTATAGGTAGATTAGGTCGTAATGCGATGGGATTATTACTTTTTACTAATGATGATGAACTTGTACAAAAATTTACAAATTCCAAAAAAGGAGTAGATAAGTTATATCATGTGGAACTTTCTAACAACTTGAAAGGTGCAGATATTGAGCGAATCAATGAAGGTCTTAAAATTGATGGTAAAACCATAACTGTAGATGAGATAAGCTATGTAGATGGAGCGCCAAAAAAGGAAGTAGGTCTTCGTATTAGAAATACTGGGAATAGTGTTATACGCACTATTTTTGAACACCTTAACTACGAGGTGGTTCGTGTAGACTGTGTTACTATTGCTGGACTTACAAAGAAAGATTTACCTAGAGGTCACTGGAGACACTTAACTAAACAAGAGGTTGTAAATCTTAAAAACGGATAAGTTTTTATGGAGTATCGTCTTACCATCGTAGTCCCAGTTTATAATGAAGAAGAGAACCTCGCAAGGGTAGAGTCTGAATTTGTAGCTTATTTTCAAACTGCTACAGCAAAGAGTAAGGTGCTGTTTGTAAACGATGGTTCTAAGGATACCAGTCTTGATATCATCAAGGAGATTTGCGCTAGAAATACTGACTTTGAGTATATCGCATTTACAGAAAATTGCGGACTAAGTGCCGCAATTAAAGCCGGATTTGATCACGCAGATACAGAACTCGTAGGTTATATAGATAGTGACTTACAGACGTCTCCAGAAGATTTTAATGTGCTTATTAAAGAAATAGGACCTTATGATCTTGTGACTGGCGTACGTGCAGATCGTAAGGATAAGTTTGTAAAAAACATGTCTTCTAAGATCGCAAATGGGATACGCCGTTCTTTTACACATGATGGGATGGATGACACTGGTTGTCCGCTTAAAATTATAAAAACTGAGTATGCACAGCGCATACCTATGTTTAAAGGATTGCACCGCTTTTTACCAGCAATGATTTTATTGCAACATGGTAAAGTAAAACAAGTTCCTGTGCGACACTTCCCGCGTATTGCTGGGGAGGCAAAATTTGGTGTTTGGAACAGATTATTAGGTCCACTTATGGATTGCTTTGCTTACCTCTGGATGAAGAAGAAGTACATCAATTATAAAGTAGGTAGTACAAGCCGTGGATAGTCTGTCGCTACTTGCCGTACTTGCGCAGCTTCTCTTTGGAGGGCGTATGCTATCGCAGTGGTTGCTTTCAGAAAAGAGAAAAAAAGTAGTTACGCCACTCACTTTCTGGTGGCTTAGTCTTTCTGGATCTTTTGTACTATTTATTTATGGTTACTTCCGCACAGACTTCCCGCTTATGCTGGGTCAGGTGCTGGGATATATCATTTACATAAGGAATTTACAAATCCAAAAGCAGTGGAAATTGTTACCCAAATGGTCTCAGTTTTTAATCATTGCCATTCCTATCGGGATTATTGCATACGGGTGGAATAATGGAAAATTTGACCTCGCAGCATTGTTCTCAAAAGAGGAGATGAGCACCTGGTTACTTACTCTTGGAATCGTAGCACAAGTGTTATTTACACTTCGTTTTGTGTACCAGTGGTTTCATGCAGAAAAGAATAAAGAAGCAACACTACCTCTTGGGTTCTGGTTGTTTTCTTTTACGGGAGGACTTCTCTCGTTGCTGTATTTCTTATACCGTGTAGATTATGTAATGGTGCTCTCTTATGGGCTAGGAACCTTTATCTACGCACGCAATATTTATCTTTATTATAAATCTCAAAAGGCTTGATTACACTCATAGAAAAGCGGCCTGTTCTCACAATCATTATCGTGGTTGGAGTTTTATTATTGCCTTTTCTTGATGTGCTAGAAGTGACGATCATGGAAGCTCGCAACTTTGTGACAGCCCGAGAAATGCTTACTGATGGTAACTGGATACTCACCACTATGAATGGTGAACCTCGCTATGAAAAGCCTCCTTTGCCAACATGGTTAACGGCAATTTCGGCTGGAATTGTTGGTGTGAACAGTGTGTGGGGAATGCGTTTTCCAGCAGTACTAATGGTGATGTTGTTGGGGAGTATGATATATACGCTTTCGCGAAAGCTGACTCTTACTAAGCGCAATAGTCTTATTAATGCACTCGTAAGTATAACGTCATTATATGTTATCCTTATAGTTTTTGAAGCGCCATGGGATATATATGCACATGCATTTATGCTCACGGCAATCTACTGTATTTTCAAAGGATTGAGTCAAGATAAATTACAAGGAAATGTAACTACCTGGCTTTTCGCTGCGATATGTATAGGAGGGTCTGTGTTGAGTAAAGGTCCTGTTTCTTTATACGTATTGTTCTTGCCATTTCTGATTGCTTATCTCGTAGTCTATAGAAGAGAAACAGAACGGAGAAAGTGGTTGCCAGTAGTGCTCGTTTTGCTAGGAGGATTATTCTTAGGGTTTAGTTGGTACGGTTATGTACGTGCTATAGATCCAGAAACCTTTGCAGCGATAGCATCGAAAGAAACCGGAAACTGGACGAGTTATAATGTAAGGCCTTTTTATTACTACTGGAGCTTCTTTGTACAAAGCGGATTATGGACAATTCCAGCCTTCATAAGTCTATTGTATCCTTATCTGAAGACTAGGGTTGCTAATAGAAAAGCATATCGTTTTACATTTTTGTGGACTGTGATTGCTGTCATTTTACTATCAATTATTCCTGAGAAAAAGTCTCGATACCTCATGCCTGTGCTTATACCACTAGCCATGAATGTTGGGTTTTATGTGACTTATCTCGTAAAACGTTTCAGCGAATTAATAGATAGAAAAGAGATTGTTCCCGTGTATTTCAATGTAGGTTTACTGCTTTTGATATTTATAGCTGCGCCTCTAGCATTAATGTATTTAGTAATAACGAACTTAATAACTGTAGATGTTATTGCTGTAATCGCTTTTCTAGTAGTCTTTATAGTTGCAATTTATATTATGCGTGCTTTGATGCGTAAAGATATATACCATGTTTTTCTGCTTATTGTGTTCGCTGTTATTTGTACGGCCATAGGAAGTCTTTCTGTTCTTAAAAACAACCTGTTTAATGAATATTACAGCGCATTTAACGGTGAGGTACTAAAAAGCAGCATACCACTGTACAGTTTTGAAATGGGCGCACCTGAGGTGTTCTGGGAAGCTGGGAAGAAAATAGTTATGCTTGACTCTGAAGAGCCTGTACTCGTAGATGAAAGATTCTACTTGCTATTATGTTCAGATTGTGAAGCGGTTCTCTCAGAAAAATTCAATAGCTATCGAGCAACGTATGTTCAAGACTTCGATTTTAATTATAATGCCAGAATAAGTAAGGCTTATAAAGATAGGAAGGCTGGAAAAGTGTATGAAATGATTATGGTGGGGAAATAGTTCAACTCTCAATGGCGGTCTTTGTCATGATAGTAAGCTCAGAAGGTCTATAAATTTCCCAGATAAAAAATACAATTACCACAACATACTCTATAGCCACTAGCCATAAGTTTTCATTAAAACCATTTGCACCGTATGCGGCATAGCTAAGCATCACAGTAGCACTCCATACTAGTGGAAAGCGATAGCGTGTAAATACACACAAAAGTAAAGGCGTAGCCACATACCAAGGGTGAACGGTGGTAGACATTAAAAAGTAAAAGGAAATCCCAATGAGTATGGCTGTAATTGTTGCTTGTAATGATCTGTTATTTCTAAAAAAGGCTATAACTATCAGAAAACCTAACACAATCTTAGGGAGTAAAGGACCTACGTCTCCTATGATGTTCCAGCCTATCGTTTGATAACCTATGTATCTAATGATATAGTAGATGCTAGCATTAAATTCAAATTTCTTAAACCATAGCGCAATGGATGCTCCAAAGTTTTCGGCAAACTCATTTGTAAGAAATGGTAAGAAGGTCAATATGACTACTCCAATCACGATCAAATAGAAATAAACGAGACGAGGTAGGTTTTTTGTTATTTCGCGAAAGCGGACTTTCCAAGGATAAGAGCTTCTAAAGTGGGTTGTTTTTCTATCACCACGAGTTAAGAAGTATTGCATGAAAAGAGGCATAAAGAGTAGCGGTAATAACTTAGTAGATATAGATAATGCTATCATCACAGCACTTAATATCCACTTACCTTGGGCCAGTAAATACAAAGATAAGACGACAAAAAATAACATTACAGACTCAAAATGCAGATTGCCAGTCATTTCAATAATGATAAAGGGATTGAGCCCATACCAGAAGATATTATGGATGGGTAATCCTAGTTTTTGCAATAATTTTTTGCCGTAAATGATAATCCCAACATCTGCTAGAATAATAGTAATTCTAAAAACGATAGCTGCGCCAATGATGCTATTGTCAGAGAATAATCCTGCAATTGCAAATATAAGTTGGTTTACGGGTGGGTAATTTGTAAAGTGGCTTCCGTTGAGTGCTCCCATTCCTTCATAGAGCTGTCTTGCTTGCGCTACAATCTGGAGATTACCTGCTTCTATATAGCTTTGTGGAGTTGTTAAATATGGATTGAGACCTTGTGTAAACATGCGTCCGTCCCATATAAAGCGATAAAAGTCTTGAGAGAGATTTGGGATTACAGGTATAAATATGAGTCTTAATGCTACTGCAAAAACGAGTAGCAAAGAGAAGTCATTTTTACCTTTGCTTACTATGAAGTAAAAGCAAGCAAAAAGTATGCTGTACAGACTTAGTAGGAGTGCGGTGTTAGCTCTTTCTAGTTGAAAAGCAAAGAGGTAGTAGGTAACTAAGGAAACAATCGCTAGTGCGATAGGAGTTTTTTGATATTTCCAAAGACGTTCTATCACGCTTTACTCGTAAGTGATTTAAAAAACACAAAACCAAATCCCATGAATAACATAAAGTGAAAAGGGAACAATCCAAAGTCACCACCTTGATCTCCTACCACAGATGCATAGTACATCCCAAAACCAAAGTACAGCATCAAAAGTCCTTCAAAAATTACATTGATTGATATGTTCTTTTTGAGGTATTTATTGCCTTTCCAAGAGTCTTTGAGTTCGCTTATATTAAACTTAGGCGTACGTATAAAATCACTTCGTTTACCTAGGTGACCTTCTATTACTGCAATAGAATTATGAAGAGAGAATCCCATGGCAATACTAAAGAACACAAAG
Organism: Dokdonia sp. Asnod3-C12; assembly: GCF_045063975.1. Taxonomy (NCBI): domain Bacteria; kingdom Pseudomonadati; phylum Bacteroidota; class Flavobacteriia; order Flavobacteriales; family Flavobacteriaceae; genus Dokdonia; species Dokdonia sp. Asnod3-C12. The sequence continues at coordinate 1,131,207 of NZ_JBEFNY010000003.1, read as the reverse complement.
AACATCCCCGTGTATTTTAAAAATTGTTTGAAACCTCCACCATATATACTTTTAAACATAAACCAGTAGCAGATAAAGAAAATCACACTGCTTATCACAAAGAAAGACATCACATAAAAATATGGCTTTAAATGTGCGTATTCGTTCTTGATGTGTAACATAGGTATGCTCAATATTGCTACAATAAGAACATTTAAAAACATGGTACTATTTAAAAGGTGTAGTAAGCCATGCATTTTTGTTTTTGGAGAAATAGTCTTGCTAGTTAAAACCTTTCTAGACATTTTCTGGAAGTTCTCTGCCCCTCCCTTATTCCATCTAAATTGTTGAGAGCGTGCAGCACTTATTACTACTGGAAGCTCTGCAGGGGTTTCTACATCCTCTAGGTATTTAAATTTCCAGTTTTTGAGTTGGGCACGGTAGCTTAGGTCAAGATCTTCTGTAAGGGTATCACCTTCCCAGTTTCCAGCATCTTCTATGCACTGCTTGCGCCATAAGCCAGCAGTTCCATTAAAGTTTATAAAATGTCCTTTACTATTTCTACCTACTTGTTCTAGTGTAAAATGTGCATCAAGTGCAAAAGCCTGCACTTTCGTAAGCAAAGAATAATCTCTATTTATATGTCCCCAGCGAGTTTGTACAACGCCTATATTGCGATCCTTAAAATAAGGAACGGTGCGCTGTAGCCAGTTAGGTTCTGGAAGGAAATCTGCATCAAATATGGCGATAAATTCGCCTTTTGCAACTTTAAGTCCTTCCTTTAAAGCACCGGCTTTAAAACCTGAACGGTCTGTACGAGTAACATGTTTTATGTCTAGTCCTTTATCGCTAAGGCGTTTTATGTGATTTCTTGTAGTTTCAAAAGACTCATCTGTACTATCATCTAGCACTTGGATTTCAAGCTTATTTGCAGGGTAGTCTAAGAGCGCAATATTATCTAGTAGACGTTCCATTACATACAGTTCATTATATACTGGAAGCTGTATCGTTACAAATGGAATTTGTGCTGGATCTTTAAAATTAAATAAGACAGCGTCATCTTTCTTGCGCTGTGCGCGCAAGTAATTAAAAAGTAAGTTGAGCTGGGATAAGCTATACGCAAATATGATAATAAGCGAAATCGTGTAAATAACAATAATAACGGTTTCTAATATCATTTCTTAAAACTGTATTTGAAAATCCATCCTAGTATTTTAACTCCTGCCATTACTGCACCTTTTACTGTACCAGAGACTTTAGAAACACCTATGCGATTGCGATAAGTTACCGGGACTTCTATATAATTCATTTTTTTCTTTAAAACCTTGAGTTGCATTTCAACCGTCCAACCGTAGGTTTTGTCTTCCATCTGTAAGGCGAGTAAGCTATCATATTTCATAGCTCTAAAAGGACCTAGATCTGTAAAATTTGCTCCAAAGAATAGCGTCATTAATGAAGTAGCAAGCCAATTTCCAAAAATCTGAGGAGTGGTCATTGATCCGCTTTCGCGAAAGCGTTTGTCTCTAGCACCTATAACCATGTCGTAATCTCCATTGATAATAGGAGTGACTATCTTAGTAAGCTCTTCTGGATAATCACTATAATCACCATCCAAAAAGACGACGATGTCTGGGCGTTGTGCAACATCATCTACACCCACGGTTGCTATATATTCCATACCCTTGAGGCAGGCATATCCGTAACCTTTGCGTTCTTCTCTTAGTACTGTAGCGCCATTTTCTCTCGCGACTTGTTCTGTATTATCTGTAGAGGCATTGCTTACTACAATAACTTCACTCACAGCAGTAGGAATGTCTCGTAGCACATGACCTATGGAGTCTTGCTCGTTGTAAGCTGGTATTATTACTTTAATAAGGGGAGTCATAACGCTAGTAGAGTGATACATCAGGATTATCGCGGCGGAAATCACGTATGCTTGTCCACGCGCCTTTTAATTGATTCTTCTCGTATTTTTCTACCTTAAAAAGTTTTTTGTTTTTATATACGAGACAGTAACCATGTAAATGATTGTCAACGTACTGGCTTTTTCTAGTTTCTTGGCGCGCAAGGTCGTAAAAAATCCACCAATTTTGGGCAATTCCGTCCTCATAATGCCCTTCCTTAGTCAGTTTTCCTTGATTATCGTAATAATGCCAGTACTTTGATTTCTTATTAGTTTGATAATGTCCCTCGGCGGCGATGGTTCCATTCTCGTGATAAAATTTCCAGTATTTTACCTTTTGCTCTCCCATTATCCATCCTTCTGCTTGAATGGTGCCATCATCATGATATAGCTTGCTATACATTCTCGGCTCTGGGAGTGAAAATGCTATAAAAGCTAGTAAGATCGTAGTAATTGCCTGCGCTGTCATACGAGTGTTAGACGAGAGAAATTTGAGGCACTAACATAGAACACGTATTTTTAATGAAAAATATCTAATGAATCTAAGTTTCTGGGAGCGAGAATCGTGGTTTAATAATGTAGATTACACCATTGTAGGCAGCGGTATTGTGGGTTTAATGTGTGCAATACGCTTACGCGAAAAAGATGCCAACTCAAAAATAGTTATTCTAGAAAAAGGTTTACTTCCTAATGGGGCGAGTACAAAAAATGCTGGTTTTGCATGCTTTGGAAGTATTTCAGAATTACTAGAAGATCTCAAAACACACTCAGAAGAAGAGGTGATCTCTCTAGTTAAACAACGTGTGGAAGGTTTACAACTGTTGAGAAGTATGCTTGGAGATGAACAAATAGACTATCAAGAGCATGGAGGTTATGAGCTTTTCACTTCAAATGATACCGTGCTGTATGAGGAATGTGTACAGAATCTAGCTCACATAAATAAGTTGCTATTTCCTATTCTTAATAAAGAAGTGTACACGCTGCAGGATGATGCATTTGGTTTTGATGGTATAGAAAATAAGGTGATTTTTAATAATTGCGAAGGCCAGATAGATACGGGAATGATGATGAGTGCACTTCTCAAACTCGCACATGCTAAAGAAATTATTATCTTAAATGGCATGACTGTAAACTCTTATAAAGAAGAAGCCGAGAGCGTGGCAGTTATAACTGCTCACAATACATTCTCTACAAAAAAGCTCTTTATTGCTACAAATGGTTTTGCAAGCACGCTAGGACTTAGCGAAGTAAAACCAGCGAGAGCACAGGTGTTAATCACACATCCTATTCCAGAACTCAAAGTGAAAGGCACTTTTCATCTCGATAAAGGATACTATTACTTTAGAAATATAAATAACAGAATTCTCTTAGGTGGAGGGAGAAATCTAGATATACAAGGAGAGGAAACGATGGTGATGTCTCAAACAGCACTTATTCAAAATGAATTAGAACGACTGCTGGCTGAGGTGATTTTACCTAATACGCCTCATACTATAGATTACAGATGGAGTGGTATCATGGGTGTGGGTATTCAAAAAAAGCCCATCGTTAAGAAAATATCTAAGCATACTTATTGCGGAGTACGTCTAGGAGGAATGGGAGTTGCTATAGGAAGTACCATAGGTAAGAATCTCGCAGATTTAATTTAGAATTTTATAACTAGCAATTGTAACCTTTTATGTGTTTACACGTATAATAAGTTTATTGTCACATAACCATAGGCAGGTAATTTATGAATCATCAAGAAATAAAATTAGAACTCTTTACAAAGTGCACGCAGTGGATTGTAAACCGTCGCAATAAGGTGGAAACCGTGATTGCAGATATTATGGAATCTCTAGAAGATGAGACTAAGAGTTCAGCAGGAGATAAGCATGAGACAGGACGAGCAATGCTACAGATAGATCGTGAGCAAGCTGGTGAGCAACTTAAAGAAATAGGCAAGATAGAAGATGCCTTATCTAAAGTTGATATAAAGGTAAAGAGTGATTACGTGCGTCTAGGTAGTGTAGTTCATACCTCTACAAATCGTTTCTTTATCTCAGTTTCGGCGGGAGAAATAAAAATAGAAGGAAGACCTTATTATGCGATAGCCCTTGCATCGCCTATGGGGCAGTTATTACTGAGTAAGAAAAAAGGTGATGTAGTACGCTTTCGCGAAAGCGATATTACCATTACTTCGGTGTATTAATTCTTAAGCCTAGTGTGACATCTGTATGCGTGGGATATGAAACTGATGCATTAAAAAGAACTGTTTTATCTCCTACCATAGCGGTTACCAAATAGTGTGAACCCATAAAATAGCAATCTGTAACGGTTGCTATTTTTCCATCTTGTACTGTAGTAATCTCGTGAGGATGTAATAAGAGGGTAGCATCACCTTGATAATCTTTGAAAAACCAAGTTTTAGGTAGTTCATTAATATCTCCAAAAAGCGAACCAACATAATAGTTGAGCGAGTTTTTATATAGTTTTAATGTTTCCTCATGGGCGATTACTTTTCCGCTTTTCAACACTACTGTTTTATCCATAAATGCAAGTACATCTGTACTATCATGCGTGGCAACAAGGCAGGTGATTTGTTGTTTCTTCAAGTAGCTAAACAACCTACGACGTAATTTGTTTTTTCTAAAGTTGTCTATATGTGAGAATGGCTCGTCTAGCAGCAGTAATTCTGGTTCCTTAGCTAGTGTTTGTGCGAGTGCAACTCGTTGTTTTTGACCGCCAGAGAGTGTTTTTACGTGTGCATTTGCATACGCCGTCATTTCTACCACTTCCATGAGCTCATCTGTACGCGCCTTACTCGCTTCAGGCTCTAGTCGGCTTAAATATTTATTAATATTTTCTGCTACCGAGGTGAAAGGCATGAGGTCAAAATCCTGAGAAAGATATTTAATAAAAGGCATTCCTGGTATGAGATGATCCTCTGGGCCCGTGATTTTTTCTTCATTCCACGTGATAAATCCTTCATCTAGGTCATAAAGTCCATAAATCATTTTGAGTAAGGTAGTCTTACCACAACCACTTTCTCCTATGAGCGCGATATGATCACCTTGGCTGATAGACAAGTTGATAGGACCTATTGTAAAGCGGTTAGAAATATGAAATAGTACATCTTTTAATTTAAGCATAGTGTTTACAAAAATACAGATAGCGAATCAAGAAATAGAAGTGATAGAAAAATTTAAGGTAAGCTGTATATTTGCGACCTATTTAGACTATGAAACTATATCCCTTTTTTTTTACTCCACACTTTAAATACCGCCTTTGGGGTGGTGATAAGCTGCGCACAGAGCTCAATAAAGAATTTAGTGGAGATCAGATAGGTGAATCTTGGGAGGTTTCTGATGTAGAAGGCAGCGAGACACAAGTGTCAAATGGAGCGCTTGCTGGAAATACGTTACATGATCTTATTACCACCTTTGGAGCTCAATTTTTAGGAACGTCTGTGCTTGAGAGATTTGGTACAAATTTCCCTTTGCTTATTAAGTTTCTAGATGCCAAAACTCCGCTTTCTATACAAGTTCACCCAGATGATAAGGTAGCAAAGGAGCGCCATAACTCTTTTGGGAAAAATGAGATGTGGTATATTATGCAAGCAGATCATGATGCAAGTATTATTGTTGGTTTTGAAGAGGATACCTCAAAAGAACAATATGAAGAAGCTGTAAAAAGCGGAAACATAGTTGATCTATTACATACAGAATATATAAAAGAGGGCGATATCTTCCACATACCTACGGGTAGAGTACATGCTATAGGTGCAGGAGTATTACTTGCCGAGATACAGCAAACCTCTGACGTTACTTACCGCATATTTGATTACAATAGGATAGATGCAAAAACTGGAGCTTTGCGAGACTTGCATAGTGAGGAAGCTATCGATGTGGTAGACTTAAAAGGATATGACACTTACAATACCCCTTATAAAACGGAGGTAAACACTGCGGTTTCTATCATGGAAACACCATACTTCCAGACAACATTATTAGCCCTAGAAGGAGAAGCAACAAGGGATTACAGTAATAAGGATTCTTTTACAATCCTTATGTGTGTAGATGGTAGTGCAACGTTCTCATGTGATGATGAGGTGTATGCATTTAAAAAAGGACAAACAGTAGTGCTGCCGGCGGTTGTAAATGAACTTTCATTTGCAAGTAGTCATGCAAAAATTCTAGAAGTTACTGTTTGATAGGTACGCTTTCGCGAAAGCGTATGTAAATAATACCTTTATAGTTAAAGAAACGTGAAACGGAACTCTACTAATAGTTCACCCTCTATTTTTGCCTAAATTCATAAACTGTGCTCAGATTTATTTTTATTATCCTATTCGTGATTGCCTTAGATATATATGCCTATCAAGCATTTAGATTTCTTGTAAAAGGCCGCTGGGGAACCATTTTATACTTTCTTATTACCGTTTTTATTATAGGAGGGATGATTTATCAATTCTCAACTGGTGGAAGACGTAACATGAGTGCGTTGACGCAATTTTTTGTGGTGTCATTTATCATTCTCATTGTTTGTAAGCTAGTAATTATTGCAACTATGTTTGGTGAAGATATCTTTAGACTTATACGCGGTGGAGTGAATAAAATCTCTACAAGCTCAGAAGGGAAAGCAATCCCCTCCCGCCGTAAATTTGTAAGTCAGATTGCATTAGGGCTAGCAGCAATACCATTTGCATCTATTTTATATGGTGTTATAAAAGGGCGTTATAACTTTAAAGTCCTCAAGTATACACTCACCTTTGATGATCTTCCAGCTGCCTTTGATGGTTATAAGATTACTCAGATAAGTGACATACATAGCGGAAGCTTTGATAATAAGGAGAAGGTAAATTATGCCATAGATCTTATCAATGAGCAGGCGAGTGATGCTATCTTATTTACTGGAGATATGGTTAATAATGAGGCGAGCGAGATGGATCAATGGCAAGAATCTTTTGCTCGTTTGCGTGCAAAAGATGGAAAGTTTTCAGTCTTAGGGAACCATGATTATGGTGATTATGTAGAATGGCCTACTGCTCAAGCAAAAATTGATAACCTCAATAGGCTCAAAGAAATCCAAAAAGAAATGGATTTTAAGCTATTACTTAATGAACATCACTTTATTAAAAGAGATGGAGAGCGCCTTGCAATTGTAGGGGTAGAAAACTGGGGTGAAGGCGGATTCAAAAAAGCAGGAGATCTCAATAAAGCAATAAGCGGTATAGGTAAGAAAGACTTCAAGATATTAATGAGTCATGATCCCTCACACTGGGAGTTTGAGGTAAAAGATCATCCAGACCATTTTCACTTAACGCTCAGTGGTCACACGCATGGCATGCAATTTGGTATTGAGATACCAGGTTGGTTTAAATGGAGTCCTGTAAAGTGGCGCTATAAATACTGGGCCGGTATCTATGAAGATGCAAAGCAGTATATAAATGTAAACCGTGGTTTTGGGTATCTCGCTTTTCCTGGAAGGGTAGGAATATGGCCTGAGATAACTGTTATAGAGTTGAAAAAAGGTAGTGCAAACGCATAATACCAAGAATGTGCTATCTTTACTAAGCACGTAATCCTTAATTGATTAATAAAATCCATAGGTATGTCAAAATTTGGAGAACTTATAGACGTAAATATTCCGATACTGTTAGACTTCTATACAGACTGGAATGAGAATTCAATGGCAATGCATCCTGTACTTAGGGAAGTAGCTGCTGCAATAGGCGATAAGGGAAAAGTGATTAAGATAGATGTAGATAAGAATAACAAGCTTGCCGAAGCACTGCGCATTAAAGCGTTACCTACACTTATTATTTATAAAAATGGTGAGATGATATGGCGTCAAAGCGGTGAGCTAGATGCAAATACCATTATTGGTATTATGGAAGAGTATTCTTACTAACATCATTATAATTTCCCAAAGCTAAATCCAATATTTTCAAAATACTCAATAACTTTAGGAAGTGCATACTGCAAGTTCTTATATGCTTTTACACTGTCGTGAAAAACGATAATATCTCCATCCTTTGCAGTATCAATTACATTATGTAAACATGCTTCTGGAGTAAGGCTTGATTCCCAGTCATAAGCAACTACACGATACATTACGATTTTATATCCCATTTTGCGCAATGCAGATGCTTGAGTGCGCTTTATTTTCCCATATGGTGGTCTAAATAGCGAACTTGATAATGTATCAGGATTACGTTCTATATGCTTGCTCATCTCAAGTTCGGCGAGCTGTGTGTTTTTTAAATACGTATCGTTATCCGTTTTCCATCCCTGTAAGTGATTGTAGGTGTGATTTCCTATGGCGTGACCTTCGGCAAGGATTCTTTTAAACACCTCTGGATGCTTACGCACATTATCCCCTATGCAAAAAAAAGTAGCGGGAATGGGGTTGTCTCGCTTTCGCGAAAGCGTATCTAAAACAAAATCGGTCACCTCAGGAATAGGTCCGTCATCAAAGGTGAGGTAGATGGTTTTCTTGCCTTTAGGTTTGCTCCATAAATACCAACTTGGATACAACCAAGTCAATATGGAAGGTACTCGCGAAGGTTTTAAAAAGCTCATCTATAGTCGTGTCTGATCTTTGCTAAGAGAGTACATAACTCCTGCGCCTAGACATACAAAAATAACAACGAGTGATAACCATTCTGGGAATGGATAGTAATGACCTACAATAAGTTTTGCAGCGACAAATAGCAGTATTACAAAAACACTATACTTGAGATACTTAAATCGCTCTAGCATATTAGCTAGAAAGAAATAGAGTGATCTTAAGCCCATAATGGCAAATATATTTGAACTATATACTATAAATGGGTCTTTTGTGATAGCTAGTATTGCCGGTATGCTGTCTAAGGCAAATAATAAGTCTGTGAGTTCTATAGTAACCAGTGCGCCAAATAACGCTGTAAAAACACGCTTTCCATCTACTGTAGTGACCCAATTATCTCCGTCTATTATTTTTGAAAATTTAAACCATTTCGCAAGCCCTTTTGGCTCCTCATTCTCTACAGGCTCTTGGTCATCTTTAAGCATCTTAAACGCTGTAAAGAGTAAGATGCCTCCAAAAATGAAATGCATTCCAGGTATTTTATTAATAAGTGTAATGCCTACCCCTATAAGTAGTGCTCTAAATATGATGGCACCTAAAATCCCTAAAAACAACAGTCTATGTTGGAACTGGCTTGGAATCTTAAAAGAGGTGAAGATTACTGCAATCACAAATAGATTATCTACGCTAAGCGATAGCTCAACAAGATAGCCTGTTAAGTAGGTGACTACTGCTTTTGTGCCAGAATAATCATAAGGGTTTGCTACTAGTCCTGAGCTATAAAACCAATAAATAAGCCCTCCAAAGAGAAGGGCATTGGTAATAAAAAAGATAGTCTCGTACGATGCTTTTTTAACGCTTATGGTTGTTCCTTTTTTATGAAGTACAAAAAAGTCTATAAGCAGTAGGATAATTATATAGCCTATTAATAAAGCCCATGGTAAAATACGCTCCTGCATCGTTGAGGTTAATTTAAGTCTGTTAGTACTTCATCTTTTACACTGTCTTGCGCTGGGATCTCAATGGACGGTTCAGGTAGTGTTTCAAGTAATTCTTGAGGAACTTCTTCTCCTTCGTCATCATCGCCCATTAAATATGGGAACGTGCGCATGTAGTTATCAAAGACTTTTGCTTCTTTTTCAAACAGTTCTCTATCATCATTTATAATAAGAAGGTCTACAAGACTTCTGTACTTTTCAATATTAGTCAAGATCTCTTCATAATATTTGTATTGAAGCTCTTCATCTACGTTGCTAAAGTAGGTGAGTTGCTCTTGATATTTAGCAGCAACTTCTTTCCATATTTCTTGAGCACGTTGTGTTTCTCCTATCTCATAATATCCAGTGATATATGGCTCGACAAGCGTATAAAATTCAAAAATATCTACTGGCATTTTTTCCATAGCGAGATCCATGATTTCCTTAGCTTTTTCTGGCTTATTCTCTGCTAGAAGTTGCTCTACTAGACGTGCCATGTTACCTCTATAGGTAATAGCATTAGTGCGTGTCTCACGATCGTGATAGATATCTGGGCTTCCGCTGTTACCCCAGTACCATTTCTTTACGATGTCATACATCTTATCTGCATCTACACGTCCCATATCATAAGGATTACGAGGATCTATAGGAGTCCTTATAGGAATAAGTTTATAAGCTACACCATCTAGTTGCAAGTAGTCCTTCATCCACAAGTAGTCATCATCACCAAAGCTTCCTCCGGTAAAGTAAATAGGTCGTTCCCAGTTATTGCTAGCAATAATGTCTAGCATAAGAAGCCTATTCTTATAAAGAACATTTCCTTTAAGTTCAATGTCTATGTACGGTACAATTTGATCTGCATCATCCATTGGCACTATCTTATTCTTAAGTACAGTTTCCTTATCTACAGGAATACGTACCTTTTTACTAGGAAAGGTGTTAAAAAACTGTCCCTTAGTATATTCTACTTTTGTTCTAGGATCATCACTAGCAACAAAGTTCATCCATTGTGAGATAGGGATAATAGAATCCTTGGTTTCTTGATAAAATAGTGCCTCACGATTAGAAGCTGCATACTTATCATGTGTAAGCGAGCTAGGCACCGGCGGACTTTTATATGCCGCTCTCTTCATTTGGTCATAATACCAGTCTGTATTAATTAAACTAGTATTTACAATACGTACATCGGTGCGATATCCTTCAATTTCTTGAGCATACCAGAGTGCAAATGTGTCATTATCACCTATCGTAAATATAATGGCATTCTCATCTACAGAGTCTAGATACTTCTTTGCCATGGCTAGTGCCGTTTTTCTTCCAGAACGATCATGGTCATCCCAGTTCTGCGAGGCTAGTAATACAGGAGCAGCCAGTAAACATATAGCAGCCACGATAGGCATTGCTATTTTAGGTTTTATAAAATCTTTTACAATATCAAATAGCGCATACACTCCAAAGCCTATCCACATCGCAAAGACGTAAAAAGATCCAACTAGAGCATAATCACGCTCACGAGGTTCAAAGGCACGTTCATTTAAATACACCTTTAAAGCAAGACCTGTAAATAAGAAGAAGACGAGCAATACGGCAAAACGTTTCCAGTCTTTACTTGCGTGAAAAAGTAAACCTAATAACCCTAGTAATAGAGGGAGAAAGAAATAGGTGTTACGAGCTTTATTGTCGGCAACGTCAGACGGTAGGTTGTCTTGTGGTCCCAAGAACATGCTGTCTATAAAGTCTATTCCAGAAATCCAGTTTCCGTTAAAGTCATCGCCCTTACCTTGTATATCATTCTGTCTTCCTACAAAGTTCCACATGAAGTAACGCCAGTACATATACCCAAACTGGAAACTAAACATATAATTCATGTTTGCTGCAAAAGAAGGCTTCTCTACATCTAGGTAACTCCCTATCTGACTCTTTAAAAAGGCATCATAACCTTCATAGTTCACCTTTCCGTCTCTGTAATCTATCTTAAACTGAGTTACAACATCTTGAAGATACTGGCGATCTTCCTCTGGCATATCAGGATCATACTTGATACTGAATTTCAAAGGACCCGTATATTGCATGTAGTTTGCATTGTTTTCTGGGCTCCACATTCTTGGTAAGATGGCATTGTGCGCATCATCAAGATTTTGCTTGGCATTACGCCACTCATTTACCACAACATATTTCCCAAGCGCTTCGTCTTTTTCGTATAACTTCGGTTTATCGAGGTATGGCGTATCTGGATCTAGCCCAGAATAATCTGAGGTAAATTGTGGTCCATAAAAGAGTTTTGTTTCGGCATATTGCTCACGGTTATAGTAAGCAAGTAATGATCGAGCGTTTGATGGGTTGTTCTCATTAATAGTAGTACCAGCATTTGCACGTATAGGAAGCATCATCCAGCTAGAAAACCCTATAAAAATGTAAAGCATGCAAAGCAGCATGGTGTTGAGTAGTGGTTTGTTACGCTTTCGCGAAAGCTTAAATCCGTAAACAAATAAACCTATAAGAAGTAAACCTGCTATAATGGTACCGCTATTAAAAGGTAGTCCCATAGAGTTTACAAAGAATACTTCTAAATATCCAAATAATGATAGCGTATAAGGTAGTAGTAACTTGAAAATAAACATCAATATGGCTACAACGATAACGAGTGCTATAATAAGATTTTTGGCAGTTACTTTTTCTGTATTCTTGAAGAAATAGAGTAAGCCAATTGCTGGGATGGTAAGTAATCCCATAAAGTGAATACCAAATGAGAGTCCGACGATAAATGATATCAATATGAGCCAGCGATTACCTCTTGGTTCGTGCATGTCACGCTCCCACAATAATCCTAAGTAGAATAAAAGAGAGAGTACCACGGCTGCTGGGGCATATACCTCTGCTTCTACGGCATTAAACCAAAAACTATCTGTAAACGCAAATGCAAGAGCGCCTATAGCCGCACTAGCAAGAATTGCTTGTTGCTTTGTTTTTGTGATAAGTTCTGCATTAATAGTAAGCGACCTTGTGATTAATAAGGTGAGCGACCAGAACATGAAAAGTATGGTAAACGCACTTGTGAGGCACGAGAGATAATTTACAGCAAGTGCTATGTAGGTGGCGTCTGGTGCAAAAATAGAAACAAAGGCTCCTAGTATTTGGTAAAGTGGTGCTCCCGGTGGGTGGCCTATTTCTAGTTTTGAGGAGGTGGATATGTACTCACCTGCATCCCAGAAACTCGCTGTGGGCTCTACAGTAAGAGAGTAAACAATAAGGGCAATGGCAAATACTGCCCAGCCTAATATCTTATTATACTTCGCAAAATTGAAGTCGGTCATATTATATATTTTGTAAAGGGACGAAGTTAAGCAATACGTGTGATTTGTGGTAACGCGATAGAGGCATTAATTATTGGCCCTACAAAAACTTTTTTTTCTGTCTATAGTCGCATATTTAATTCAATTTCAAATATTTGAGTAGCATGCTTTGCGTTGGGGGATGATTTGTCATAAAAAAAATCAGATTTTTTTTAAAATAATGTTTGGATTATTAAAACTTTGGTTTAAATTTGCACTCGCTATCAAAAAATAGTGGCCTATGGTGTAACTGGCAACACGTCTGTTTTTGGTGCAGAAGAGTCTAGGTTCGAAACCTAGTGGGCCAACAAGAAACCCGACCTTTAATTAGGTCGGGTTCTTTTTATGCGCTTAAGTTTTTAATAGTATTCTTCCATATAATAGTACGCGCTCAGCTATATCTGCATAGTTATACATTGCTAGTTTATGTTCCCTTTAGCTTTCATCATCTTCAATTTCCCAAAGTCTCTTAAAAAAGTTATACTATTCTAAAAGCTAATGGCTTTAGTGAGTCAAAAGAGTAACTTTAGATGAAAAGACAAGCAATTATGGATAAGGGCAGTAGACCATCAGTTATGAATGAGAAGCAATACGAAGCATTAAAGAATGAGGGAATGAGTAAGGAGAAAGCTGCGCGTATTGCTAATACTCCTGACGCTGGTAAGAAGGGGGGGGCGCTTCAAAGCCTTATGAAGAGCGCTCTAAAAAGGAGTTGTACAAGCAGGCTCAAGATCTAGACATAGACGGCCGTAGTAAAATGGATAAGGAGGAATTAATTAATGCTTTGAGGGAGGGTCATTGATTTATTTTACGCTTTCGCGAAAGCATAAAAAATCTAGAGCACATCAAGAGTGAATATTCCCTCAAATATTCAGTAGTGAATTGTGCTCTAAACTATATTTTAAATCCTGAAAGTGATAACGGGTCGTTTTGCGTGATTTACAAGTCCTTCACTTAATGATCCATTTAAGAAGTGAGCGAGACCTTTGCGGCCATGGGTTGCGATACCTACAAGGCCAGAGTCAATCATTTCGGCAAAATGAAGGATCCCACTTTCTATCGTATTGTCATTATAAATATTTAAGGTGCAGTTTTCTACATGTCCTTCTATATCCATAAACTTTTTCATTTGTTCTTCGACTTCGTGGGTTGATCTAAAATCTCCTGGGGTATTTACGTAAAGAGAGTGGAGTTGTGCATTATTTGTTTTGGCGAAGGCAATAGCTTGTTTGAATGCATTGTGATTCTCAGCCTGAAAGTCTAGTGCATAAATAAAATTTTTAATCTCAAATTGCTCGTGCCTATTCTTGATAATCAATACAGGGATTTTAGAATTACGCACAACCTTTTCTGCATTTGAGCCAACGAAGAATTCGTGTAAACCGCTATCACCATGAGATCCCATTACTATAATGTCTGATTGATATTTATTTACATAATCCATTATTCCTTCAAAGGCGCCATCAAATTCGGCGCTTTCCTCGATGGTGACTCCGTCTAAGAAAGGTGCGCTCATCATGGATTCAAATCTTTGATGGGCTAGTTTCATGAAGAAAATTGCTTCGGGAAGTTCGCTTTGATTTCCAGTGACCGCATCTACAAGAGTCATGGGGAGGTCTACCATGTGTAGCAGGTTGATTGAGGCATTGTGTTTCTTTGCTAGATCTGCGGCAACTCGCAATGCGTTTTCGGCCTGTTTAGAAAAATCTGTAGGTACAAGTATCTTTTTAATCATGCTAACAATTATTTAGTGAATCTGACTATCAAGATAGACGCCCTGTCGTCTCGTAGAACAGATGTAAATACTCATTAAGAAAGGCATCTTAAATTTACAAAATAATACGCAGGGTTTTAGGCTTTTAAAAACGGATAATTTGTAGTATATTTGCACCGTTGAAAGACGAAGTGAATACAGAGGGGACAGCGGTCCCCTCTTTTTATAGGCTTATATGTTGAAGGAAAAAGTAACCAATTTACTACAAGAAGCACTGGATGAAAATCCAAGTTTATTTTTGATTAGTCTTGATATTCAAGGGAATAACGAGGTTAAAATCATTATAGATGGTGATAGTGGTGTGACAGTTGAGGATTGCATGGCGGTGAGTCGTAAGGTAGAACATAACTTAGATCGTGAGGAAGAAGACTTCTCGCTAGAAGTGATGTCTGCTGGCGCAACAAGCCCTTTGGAAATCCCTAGGCAGTACAAAAAGAATATAGGTAGACACCTAGAAGTGAAGACGCAGGATGGTGAGAAAATCGAAGGATTGATGACCGAGGCGACAGATGCAGAGATTACGCTTACTTGGAAAACAAGAGAGCCTAAGCCTGTAGGTAAAGGAAAAGTAACTGTCGAAAAGATAGAGACGTTCCCTTACAGTGAGATAGTTCAAGCAAAAGTGATGATTAAATTTTAACAAATGTTGATATGGAGAATTTAGCGTTAATCGATTCTTTTTCAGAATTCAAGGACGATAAATTAATAGATCGTGTAACCTTAATGGCCATCTTAGAAGAGGTGTTCAGAAGTACGTTAAAGCGACGTTTTGGTAGTGATGATAACTTTGATATTATTATAAATCCTGATAAAGGAGATCTTGAGATCTGGCGTAACCGTGTGGTTGTAGCAGATGGCGAGGTTGAAGATGATAACGAAGAGATTTCATTAACTAATGCTCGCAAGATTGAAGAAGATTTTGAAGTAGGAGAAGATGTGTCTGAGGAGGTGAAGCTTTTTGACTTAGGTCGACGTTCTATTTTGGCATTACGTCAAAATTTAATTAGCAAGATTCACGAGCATGATAACACTAATATCTACAAGCAGTTTAAAGAGCTTGAAGGTCAGTTGTATACTGCAGAGGTGCACCATATTAGACATAGAGCTATCATTTTACTTGATGATGATGGAAACGAGATTATCTTACCAAAAGATCGTCAGATACCTTCAGATTTTTTCCGTAAAGGAGAAAATGTACGTGGAGTAATTGAGAGTGTAGAGTTAAAAGGTAATAAGCCTTCAATCGTTATGTCTCGTACTTCTCCATTATTCTTAGAGAAGTTATTTGAGTCTGAAATACCAGAGGTTTTTGATGGTTTAATTACTGTTAAGAAAGTTGTGCGTATTCCAGGTGAGAAGGCAAAAGTAGCAGTAGACTCTTATGATGATCGTATTGATCCTGTAGGAGCTTGTGTTGGTATGAAGGGTTCTCGTATTCACGGTATTGTACGTGAGTTAGGAAATGAGAATATTGATGTGATAAATTACACAACAAACCTTAACTTGTACATTACTAGAGCTTTGAGCCCTGCGCGTATTACAAGTATTAAGATTAATGAGGAAAATAAAACCGCACAAGCAGTTCTTAAGCCTGAAGAGGTAAGTAAGGCTATAGGTCGCGGTGGTCATAACATTCGTTTGGCTGGACAGCTTACTGGATATGAGATTGACGTTTACAGAGAAGGTGTAGAGGAAGACGTTGAGCTTACAGAATTTTCAGATGAGATAGAAGCGTGGGTAATTGAAGCTTTCGCGAAAATTGGTCTTGATACCGCAAGAAGCGTATTAGAGCAAGATGCAGAAGATCTAGTACGTCGTACAGATTTAGAAGAAGAAACAGTTCTTGATGTGATGAGAATCCTTAAGGCAGAATTTGAAGAATAGAGTACCCTACGAGCGGAAGTAAGTAGGTTAAGAATAAAATTTAGAGCAGTTTATGGCAGCAGCAACAATGCGATTAAACAAGGTATTACGAGAAATGAACATTTCTCTTGATCGTGCCGTTGAGTTCCTAGGAACCAAAGGTATCGAGATAGAGGCGCGTCCGACTACGAAAATCACTACGGAGGTTTACGAGGTGCTTTCGGGGGAATTTCAAACGGATGCCAATAAGAAAGTAGCTTCTAAGGAAGTTGCCGAAGCAAAAGAGAAAGAGAAGGAGGCACTGCGCGCCGCTCGAGAAGTTGAGATCGAAGCAAAAGCTGAGGCAAAAGCCGAAGCGCCTAAAAAGCAAGAGGTTGTTAAGGCTAAAGCACAGCTTAGCGGACCAAAGCAAGTGGGTAAAATCGATCTTAGTAAACCAGCAGGAAATATAGCAGACCGTAAGGAAGCTAAAAAAGAAGCTGTAGAAGATGTGAAGCCAGTGGAAGAGGTTAAGCCTGTAAAAGGGGTGAAGACTGAAGAAGCGGCTACTCCAAAGGTGGAAGTGAAAGAAACTCCAGCTCCTGTGGTCGAAGCAAAGAAGGAAGAGGTTAAATCTGATATCAAAGCTAAAGCGCCAGAGAAAAAGGAAGCTCCAGTAGCTAAAAAGGAAGAGGCAAAACCTGCCGATTCTAAAGCTAAGAAAGAGGAAAAAGAAGTGCGTTTAGGGGACGAAGTTCTCAAGACGGATTATAAAAAACTTAACGGTCCTAACTTTACAGGACAGAAGATTGATCTTTCTAAGTTTAAAAAACCTGAGAAAAAATCATCTGCTTCAGACGATAAGAAAAAACGTCGTCGCCGTATTACAAAGCCAGGAACTACTACAGGTGGTTCAAAACCTGGAGGAAATAATACGCGTGGGGGTAATAATTCTCGAGGCGGAAATAACGCTGGTAAAGGTAGAGGTCGTGTTGTTAAAGCAGAGCCTACTGAAGAAGAAGTACAAAAACAAATCCGTGAGACTCTTGAAAAACTTCAAGGAAAGTCAAGCAAAGGAAAAGGAGCAAAATATCGTCGTGATAAGCGTGATCAACACCGTCAAAAGACAGAGGATGATCAGGCACAGCAGGATATAGAAAGTAAAATCCTTAAAGTAACAGAGTTTGTTACGGTAAGTGAAGTTGCTACTATGATGGATGTAGGTGTTACTCAAATTATATCAGCGTGTATGTCACTTGGTATGATGGTGACAATGAACCAGCGTCTTGATGCAGAAACGATTTCTATTGTTGCAGATGAGTTTGGATATACAGTAGAATTTGTAAATGCAGACATTGAGGATTCTATCGAAGAGGTAGTGGACTTGCCAGAAGATCTTGTTGAAAGAGCTCCTATTGTAACTGTAATGGGTCACGTAGATCATGGTAAAACATCTTTACTTGATTACATACGTGAAGAAAACGTTATTGCAGGTGAGAGTGGAGGAATCACACAGCACATTGGTGCTTATGGGGTGCAACTTGAAAATGGTAAGAAAGTAGCATTCTTAGATACTCCAGGTCACGAAGCCTTTACGGCAATGCGTGCACGTGGTGCTCAGGTTACTGATATTGCAGTAATTGTAGTTGCAGCAGATGATAGTATAATGCCACAAACTAAAGAGGCAATCTCTCACGCACAAGCAGCGGGAGTGCCTATCGTTTTTGCAATTAACAAGATAGATTTGCCAGCAGCAAATCCAGAGAAAATAAAAGAAGGACTTGCTCAAATGAATCTTCTAGTAGAGGATTGGGGAGGTAAAATACAATCACAAGAAATTTCTGCAAAGAAAGGAACTGGTGTTAAGGAATTACTTGAAAAAGTATTACTTGAAGCAGAGCTACTTGAGCTTAAGGCAAACCCTAATAGAAATGCAAATGGAACCGTAGTTGAAGCTTTCCTTGATAAAGGACGTGGATATGTATCTACTATTCTTGTGCAGGCAGGTACGCTTTCAGTGGGTGATTATGTATTAGCTGGTACAACATCTGGAAAGGTGAAGGCAATGCATGATGAGCGCGGTAAGAAAATTAAAAAAGCGGGTCCATCTACTCCAGTTTCAGTTTTAGGACTTGATGGAGCTCCACAGGCTGGTGATAAGTTTGTTGTGATGTCAGATGAGCGTGAAGCAAAAGATATTGCAACGAAGCGTACGCAACTACAGCGTGAGCAAAATGTGCGTACACAACGTCATATTACACTTGATGAAATAGGCCGTCGTATCGCATTAGGAGACTTTAAAGAGCTTAATATTATTCTTAAAGGAGATGTGGATGGATCTGTAGAAGCACTTACAGATAGTTTCCAGAAGCTATCTACTGAGGAGATCGCAGTAAACATTATACACAAAGGTGTTGGTGCTATTACAGAGAGTGATGTGTTGCTAGCTTCTGCTTCAGACGCTATAATTATTGGATTTAACGTTCGACCAGCAGGTAATGCGAGACAGGTTGCAGATAAAGAAGAAATCGATATCCGTACATACTCAATTATCTATGATGCGATAAACGATCTTAAAGATGCAATGGAAGGTATGCTTTCTCCAGAGATGAGAGAAGAGATAACTGGTACTGCAGAGATCCGTGAGACATTCAAGATATCTAAAGTGGGTACAATCGCAGGTTGTATGGTTATGAACGGTAAGATCTTTAGAAATTCAAACATTCGTCTTATCCGTGATAGTGTAGTAGTATATACTGGTACTCTTGCGGCCTTAAAACGATTTAAGGATGACGTTAAGGAAGTATCAAAAGGATATGACTGTGGTATGCAGATTAAGAATTACAACGATATTAAAATTGACGATGTAATCGAAGCATTCCAAGAAGTAGCTGTAAAGAAGAAGCTTAAATAGAATCACAGAACGCTTAATTATATAAATCGCTTAGGAGTTATCTTAAGCGATTTTTTTATGCGCTTTCGCGAAAGTGTTACAGGTTAATTATAATGTTGCTTGTGTCATCTGTCGTTATCTCAATTAAGAGTGGTTGTTTGATTGCACTAGTAGGTTTTGTCAAGGTTCAGGCTGAGCTGTTAGTGAAGTTGTGGTTGATGCGATTTGGGCTTTATGAGCAGCTTCTAATGCGTTTTGCTGGAGAGAACTATGTTTTCTAAACTAAGCATAAAAAAACCCTTAAAAACAGTTAAGTTGATAAGGGGGTGTAATTGGTGTCGTGATTGATTAGTCGCGACCATCTGGTTTGAAGATGAAAGCGCTTGGAAAGTCTTTCTTGATTTCCATAAGAGCTCTGTCTGCCTCGCGTCTGTTTCTAAAACTTCCTATCCATACTTTATAGTTAGGGGTTTCGTGTTTTATAGACGAAGACCACGTCCCTACACGATTTCTGTATTTTTTTAATGTTGAGCTTGCGGTATTTAAGCTTCCAGAATAGAGTTGTATTTTATATCTATCTGTTAACTTACCTTCCTTCTCAAGGTTACTTTTCAAATCAAGAAGTTCAGTGATTCTTTCATCTTGATTTATAGTGGATTGTGCGGTTTGTGCTTTCGCGAAAGCGAATGAAAACACAGCAGCGGCTAGTGCTAATTGTATGTTTTTAAACGTAATGCCGTTCATAATTGTTTTATTTTTTGTAAAGGTAAAAGATTAAAACTTAAACAAATTAAAATTATTATTTAGAACTGTTATAAATTAATAAGAACCCTTGTAAGGTGTCTTTGAGAATGCAGTTTGTGTAGTATTTTTGCTAACCATTTTGCGTGCGAGATTAACAGGCTCTTAACAATCTTATTTGTCTAAAAATCGTGCCATCTTTTTGAAGCTAATTCAATATTAATATGATACAGGTTAAACGCCAAAATTCATTCTCAAGAGTCCTTACCCTAGCCGTGGTGGTGATTCTTACACTTTCTAGTTCTCTTTTTGCGCAAGACGCGCCTGTTGCTGATGCTAAGGCTGGTGAAGCTTTATTCAAGGCAAATTGTGCTGCTTGTCATAAACTGTATAAGCCTATGACGGGTCCATTACTTCATCAGGTTTCTGAGAAGTATGACCGTGAGTGGTTGTATAAGTGGATTAAGAATAGTCAAGGGCTTATCAAGTCTGGTGATGCACTTGCGGTAAAAGTGTATGAGGAAAACGGTAATAAAGTGATGAACTCTTTTCCTGCATTGTCTAATGCAGATATAGATAACATCCTTGCTTACACGGATACGCCAAAACCAGAAGCGCCAGTTGGAGTTGCTCCAGTAGGGGGTGCGGATGGAAATCAAGGTGGTGGAGTTTCAAACAACTTGATTCTTGCAATTCTTGGATTTGTACTGTTGCTTCTTGTTGCGGTATTGTTTTTAGTAAACAACACGCTTAATAAGTTTGCTTCGGCTCAAGGAATTGAATTGAAGGCAGAAGAGAAGCGTAAGCCTATCTGGAAAGCATTTGTTGAAAATCAATTCTTAGTACTTGTTTCTGTAATCTTCCTTTTATTGGGTAGTGCATATTTTGCATATGGATGGATGTCTCAAATAGGGGTTGATCAGGGTTATATGCCAGTGCAGCCTATTCATTATTCACACAGAATTCACGCTGGTGAAAATGCTATTGAGTGTAAGTATTGTCACTCATCTGCGCGTGTGTCTAAGCACTCGGGAATACCTTCGTTAAATGTATGTATGAACTGTCACAAGTCTATTGCAGAAGTTGCTGGGCCTGAGTCTGAGTTTACATCTGTTACTGAGGATTACTCAAAAGAATTTTACGATAAAGAAATCCAAAAGCTTTATAAGGCTGTAGGTTGGGATGAGTCAACACAATCTTACACTGGGGAAACTCAGGCGGTAGAGTGGGTTCGTATTCATAATCTTCCAGATTTCGCATACTTTAATCACTCTCAGCACGTAAGTGTGGCAGGTATTGAGTGTCAGAAGTGTCACGGTCCTGTGGAAGAGATGGAGGTTATGTATCAGCATGCTCCTCTTACAATGGGATGGTGTATTAACTGTCACCGTGAGACTAACGTGAAAATTGAGGGTAATGAGTATTACACGGAGATTCACGAGCAACTTGCAAAGAAGTATGGTGTTGAGAAAGTGACTGCTGCTCAAATGGGTGGTCTAGAATGTGGTAAGTGTCACTACTAGAATAGTATCTAGCATGCCTTAATACGGTGTGTATGTTAACCAAAACGAATTATCGATCTAAAGAAGATCACAATTAATAAATTAAGTATATGTCATCAAACAAGAAATACTGGAAAAGTGTCGATGAGCTCCAAGGAGACTCGTCTATCGAGGCGCTAAGACAGAATGAGTTTGTACAAGAAATTCCGACAGATGAATTTTTAGGTGATAAGGAAACGCTTGAGGCTTCAGAAACAACACGTCGTGATTTTTTGAAGTATGTAGGTTTCTCTACTGCCGCAGCTTCCCTCGCAGCTTGTGAAGGTCCTGTTATTAAATCTGTTCCTTACGTAGTGCAGCCAGAACAAATAGTTCCTGGTGTAGCAGACTATTATGCAACAACAATTGCAGATGGTTTTGACTTTGCAAGTGTTCTTGTAAAGACACGCGAAGGTCGCCCTATCAAGATTGAGAATAACGATCTTGCTAAAGGTGGTTTCGGAGCAAATGCTCGTGTTCATGCATCTGTATTAGGAATGTATGATACTAATCGTGCGCAATTCCCTACTGCAGCTGGTGAAGAGGTTTCTTGGTCAGATATAGATAAGGGTGTTGTAGGTGCGCTTGAAGGAGGGAGGAAAGCAGTGTTGCTTACGCAAACATTTGCAAGTCCTTCTACAGATAAACTTATAGAAGAATTTAAAGCTAAGTTTCCTAATGTATCGCACGTAGCGTACGATGCTGCTGGAGAACAATTTGCTTTGGATGCTTTTGAAATGAAATACGGTTTCCGTGCATTACCAGATTATGACTTTGCTAAAGCAGATGTTATAATTGCTGTAGGTGCAGACTTTGTAGGAGATTGGAATGGTGGTGGATATGATTCTGCTTACGGTAAGAAGCGTGTTCCTAAAAATGGAAAGATGTCTAAGCATTTTCAGTTTGAGGCAAACATGTCTCTTTCTGGTGCAAATGCAGATGTTCGTGTGCCATCTACACCATCGCAACAAAAATTAATAGTACAAGCTCTTGCTGGTGGTTCTGTATCTGGTTTACCAGAGGGAATAAAGGCAAAAGTCGCTCAAGCTCGTAAGGCATTACTTGCGGCTGGAGATAACGGACTCCTTATAACAGGAGTGCAAGATGTGGTAACTCAAAAAATAGCGCTTGATTTTAACGCTGGTAAGTCTGTAATGGACACTGCTAAGCCTAAGATGACTCGCTCTGGAGATGCACGCAAGATGATGCAGCTTGTAAAAGATATGAATGCTGGGCAAGTAGGAACTCTTATTATGGCGGGTGTAAACCCTGTATATAGTTTACCTAATGCTACAGAGTTTACAGAAGGTCTTAAGAAGGTAGAAGTTTCTGTCGCTTGTTCTATAAGAGCAGACGAGACTGCAGCTTTATCTACACATATAGCTCCTGTACCACATTACCTAGAATCTTGGGGAGATGTGCAAATCAAAATGGGAGAGGTAAGCCTTCAGCAACCTACGATAAAAGAAATTTTCAACACACGTCAATTTCAACAGAGTTTGTTGACTTGGATGGGTGAGGATAAAACATATTACGAGTATCTTAAGGATACAATGACTTCGGCTGGACTTCCTTTTAATAAGTCTGTTCAAGCTGGTGTTGTTGAAACTAACGCTTTCGCGAAAGCGGTGACACCTTCAAATACATCAATCACTTCAGATGCTGGATTATCGAGCACATTACAAGAAGGAACTGGTGATTTTGAATTGACGTTATACACAATGACGTCAATGGGTGACGGTACACAGGCAAACAACCCATGGTTGCAAGAGATGCCAGATCCGTTAACACGTTGTACTTGGGATAACTACTTGACAATGTCTGAGGCAGATGCCAAAGAGAAAGGATTGTGGTTTGATAGAAGTACATTCTTCACAGAAGCACGTCACAATGCAAACGGTGGTCTTAACGGTCATTATGCAAATGTTACTGTAAACGGTGTTACCTTAGAGAATGTTCCTGTAATGATTCAGCCAGGTCAGGCTAAAGGATCTGTGGGACTTGCTGTAGGGTATGGTCGTAAAAACGGAATTCAAGAGGAGATGCAAACGGGTGTAAATGCATTCCCGTTAATGCAGAACTTCCAGACAACTCAAAAAGTATCTATTGAAAAAGTAGGTGGTGTACATGAATTTGCATCTGTGCAACTTCACAATACATTGATGGGTCGTGGGGATATCGTAAAAGAAACTACACTTGAGATCTTTAATACAAAAGACAAGCACTCTTGGAATGTAATGCCAGAAGTGAGTAAAGGTCATAT
Source organism: Dokdonia sp. Asnod3-C12 (assembly GCF_045063975.1). Taxonomy (NCBI): domain Bacteria; kingdom Pseudomonadati; phylum Bacteroidota; class Flavobacteriia; order Flavobacteriales; family Flavobacteriaceae; genus Dokdonia; species Dokdonia sp. Asnod3-C12. Next base: position 1,107,413 of record NZ_JBEFNY010000003.1, on the reverse strand, counting down.
AGAATATGAAGTAACTTCACCAGAAGTTGATCTTTGGGATGAATTTGATCGTTCTGTTGGACATCACTTTAATCTTGCTATAGACTTAAATGCATGTACCGGTTGTGGTGCCTGTGTGATTGCTTGTCACGCTGAGAACAATGTTCCTGTAGTAGGTAAGTCAGAAATACGTCGTAGTCGCGATATGCACTGGTTGCGTATTGATAGATATTACTCTTCTGAGGAGACGTTTGAGCTTGATGATACTAAGAAAAATGATTTTAGTGGTTTAGGTGGTGATAAAGGTTCTCTTGGAGGATTTGGTGAGCTAGAAGATCCAGCGGCAAACCCGCAGGTTGCTTTCCAGCCTATCATGTGCCAGCACTGTAACCACGCACCATGTGAAACAGTTTGTCCAGTTGCAGCATCTGCACACGGTAAGCAAGGTCAAAACCATATGACGTACAACCGTTGTGTAGGTACAAGATATTGTGCAAATAACTGTCCATATAAAGTACGTCGTTTTAACTGGTTCCTATATAACGGGAATGATGAGTTTGATTACCACATGAATAACGACCTTGGTCGTATGGTAATTAACCCAGATGTAACAGTTCGTTCACGAGGAGTTATGGAGAAATGTTCTATGTGTATTCAAATGACACAGAAGACTATTCTTGATGCAAAGCGTGATGGACGTAAAGTAAAAGACGGAGAGTTTGCTACAGCTTGCTCTAACGCTTGTACAAGTGGAGCTCTTGCCTTTGGAGATATAAACGATAAGGAGAGTGAAATTGAAACGCTTAGAACAGATGATCGTATGTATCACTTGCTTGAGCATGTAGGAACAAAACCTAATGTATTCTACCAGACAATGGTACGTAATACAGAAGAAGCATAAAAACAACTAATCTAAAGACTAATTATATAGGATTATGGCGCATTACGAAGCACCTATACGAAGACCACTAGTTACCGGAGATAAAACTTATCACGATGTAACTTTAGATATAGTCGCTCCTGTTGAAGGACGAGCTAATAAATCATGGTGGATCGTATTCTCTATCGCACTTGTTGCTTTCTTATGGGGAATAGGCTGTATTATCTATACTGTAACAAACGGTATTGGTAGTTGGGGTCTAAACAAAACCGTAGGATGGGCTTGGGATATTACCAACTTTGTATGGTGGGTAGGAATCGGGCACGCAGGAACATTGATATCTGCGGTACTATTATTATTCCGTCAGAAGTGGCGTATGGCAATTAACCGTTCGGCAGAGGCGATGACTATCTTCTCTGTAGTACAAGCTGGTTTGTTTCCTATTATTCACATGGGGCGTCCATGGCTAGCGTATTGGGTGTTACCTATACCTAACCAATTTGGTTCTCTATGGGTTAACTTTAACTCACCGCTACTTTGGGATGTATTTGCAATTTCTACATACCTTTCTGTGTCACTAGTATTCTGGTGGACTGGATTGCTTCCTGATTTTGCGATGATTCGTGATAGAGCTGTAAAGCCTTTCCAAAAGAAGATTTACAGTCTACTAGCCTTCGGTTGGTCAGGTAGAGCAAAAGATTGGCAGCGTTTTGAAGAAGTATCATTGGTACTTGCAGGTCTTGCAACACCATTAGTACTTTCTGTACACACGATTGTATCTTTTGACTTTGCAACTTCGGTTATACCGGGATGGCACACTACTATTTTCCCTCCTTACTTTGTTGCGGGAGCTGTATTCTCTGGTTTTGCCATGGTAAATACACTTCTTATTATAATGCGTAAGGTTGTGAGTTTAGAAAACTATATAACAGTACAGCACATCGAGCTTATGAACATTGTAATTATGATTACAGGTTCTATAGTAGGTGTTGCTTATATTACTGAGTTATTTATGGCTTGGTACTCTGGTGTAGAGTATGAGCAGTATGCATTCTTAAACAGAGCAACTGGACCTTATGCTTGGGCATATTGGAGTATGATGATATGTAATGTATTCTCTCCTCAATTTATGTGGTTCCCAAAACTGAGAAGATCTATAATGTTCTCTTTTATTATATCAATTGTAGTAAACATAGGAATGTGGTTTGAGCGTTTTGTGATTATTGTAACTTCACTTCACCGTGATTACTTACCATCATCATGGACGATGTTCTCACCTACATTTGTAGATATAGGTATCTTTATTGGTACTATAGGTTTCTTCTTCGTATTGTTCTTATTATATGCTCGTACATTCCCAGTGATTGCACAAGCAGAAGTAAAGACAATCATGAAGTCTTCTGGAGAGCGTTACAAGAAATTACGCGAGTCGGGACAATCATTAGTAGGTACAGGGGCAGATCCTCGTACTTCTGGTGGACCTGTAAAAATTAATCTTGACGGCGCATACATTGCTAAGCCACAGGAATTATCTAAAGGGGAAACTGTTATCGCAGAAGATAATCATGGTGCTGATTCATTAACTGACCGTCTAGGTTCATTTGATGCTGCAACACAGAAAGCAGACGATCTTAAAGTGATTAACGGTATTGGACCTAAAATGGAGGAGAAGCTTAATGTTCTTGGTATTTATACTTATGAGCAGGTAAGCAGAATGACTTCTAATGAGTACACGTTACTTGATAATCTAACTGGATCATTTCCTGGTCGTGCAGAGCGCGATGACTGGGCTGGTCAAGCTAACAATCTTAAATAATTAAGTATGGCATCTACAGTTATACACGCAATATACACGGATGATGATGTTCTTATGAACGCTGTCAAGGAGGTAAAGAAGAAGCATCTTCATATCAATGATATCTTTACGCCATTCCCTGTACACGGACTTGATAAGGCTATGGGCCTTGCACCTACTCGTCTTGCTATCACAGCATTCCTTTATGGGTGTGTTGGGATTACAGTAGCGACATTAATGATGAACTTTATAATGATTGAGGACTGGCCACAGAACATTGGTGGTAAGCCTTCTTTTAGTTACATAGAGAACATGCCGGCTTTTGTGCCTATCATGTTTGAACTTACTGTGTTTTTTGCCGCTCACTTAATGGTAATTACTTTTTACTTAAGAAGTAAATTATGGCCATTTAAGAAAGCTGAAAATCCAGATGTACGTACAACAGATGATCACTTCCTTATGGAGATTGACGCAACTGGTAAGGATGGAGAAGAGCTCGCAAACTTTTTAGTTACAACAGGAGCCGTAGAGATTAATTTAATTGCAAACGAAGCATAAGCCAACGCAATGAAGAATATATTTAAAATAGCTGTTTTATTAATTGCCTTTGCAAGTGTAATCTCTTGTCAAGATGATAATAAACCTAACTATCAGTATATGCCTAATATGTATGAGTCTGTAGGTTATGAAACTTACGGTAAGTACGAGGTTTTTCCTGATGGTTATGAAGCACTAGAGCCAGCAGAGGGATCTGTAATGAGAGGTTGGATGCCTTACGATTTTGAAAATACTCCAGAAGGTAAAGCTTCCGCGAAAGCGAACTTGAAAAATCCACTTCCTCTTACAGAAGACAATTATGTAAAGGGTAACGAACTTTATAATATTTATTGTTCAATCTGTCACGGTGTTAAAGGTGACGGTAAAGGGAATCTTGCTAAACGCGAAAAAATCCTAGGAGTGCCTGCTTACAACGATGCAGGTAGAGCTGTTACTGAAGGTAGTGTATACCACGTAATGTACTATGGTATCAACTCTATGGGGTCATATGCATCTCAAATGACAGAAGATGAACTTTGGATGGTTGATCATTATGTAATGGGTCTTAAAGATGCGTTAGATGGTAAGCCACAGAAGGAATTTACAGCCTCTGAAATTATCTCTGAGATGACTGAAGGTAAAATTGACACTGATTTAAACGAGGGTGCAGTAGATGCAATTCCTGGTCCAGAATCAGAGCCAATGAATGCTCAAGGTCACGAATAAAACTAATTAACGGAACAACCGATATTTAAGATATGTACACATTATCTAAGAACTTAAAATTATCAGCTATCATTTTTATGGTAGTAGGGGCGTTATTATTTGCAGTAGATGCGATGTATATGCCTTCGTCAATAGCAGATATTGAAGCTATGCACGCTGGTGATGATCACGGAGAGAGTCATGATACAGCAGTATCTGGTGAAGGTCATGATACACACGAAGCTATTGCTACCGCAAAAGGTCACGGTGATGATCATGCAGTTGCTAGTCATCAAGCTGAAGAAGGTCATGCAATGAGCGAAGCTGAACATAATCAACACCTTTTAGACGGTTATAAGAATAAGCCATGGTCTGCAGTATATGTTGCGGCATTCTTTTTCTTTATGATTTCATTGGGATGTCTAGCGTTTTACGCTGTTCAATATGCAGCACAAGCTGGATGGTCTCCTTTATTGCTTAGAGTGATGGAAGGTATTACTGGGTACTTGTTACCTGGAAGTATTATCATGTTGATTTTGTTAGCTCTTTCTGGTTTTCATTTCAACCATATCTTCCACTGGATGGCAGATGGTATTACAGATCCAACTAGTGAAAACTATGATAAATTAATTGCTGGTAAATCAGATTGGTTAAATGTTCCATGGTTATTGATTAGAGCTGTAATATTTATTGCAGGTTGGAATGCATATAGATTCTTTGCTGTAAAGTTTTCTAAGGAGCAAGATGAAGCAACAAATAACAAATCACATAAGAAGTCATTTAAACTTGCTGCGGCATTCTTAGTATTCTTTTTATATACTGAGTCAATGATGTCATGGGATTGGATTATGTCTATAGACCCACACTGGTTTAGTACGCTATTTGGATGGTATGTACTTGCAGGAATGATGGTTTGTGGTATTACGACTATCGCTTTAATAACTATGATACTTAAAGGTGCTGGTTATTTACAAAGCGTAAATGATAGTCACATTCATGACCTTGCTAAATTTATGTTTGGATTTAGTATTTTCTGGACATACTTATGGTTCTCTCAGTTCATGCTTATTTGGTATTCAAACATTCCAGAAGAAGTAACATACTACATACAGCGTATAGAAGATTATAACTTACCATTCTTCGGAATGCTTATAATGAACTTCTTATTCCCATTATTAATACTTATGAACAGTGACTTCAAACGTGTAAACTGGTTCGTTGTTATGGCTGGTATCGTTATCTTATTAGGTCACTATGTGGATATATATAACATGGTTATGCCTGGTACAGTTGGGCAAGCTTGGTCATTTGGATTTGTAGAGTTAGGATCACTTATGTTCTTCTTTGGATTATTTGTATTGATTGTATTTACGTCGCTTACAAAACGTCCATTAGAGCCTAAGCGCAATCCGCTTATTGAAGAAAGTAAACACTTTCATTATTAGAATATTGATATAAAGAAGTTAGAAAACAATGACAGGTTTATTAGCACTCATCGTAGTAATTCTATTTGTAGTCACACTTTGGCAAATGTCGAAGATCTTTAAACTATCACAGTTTAATAAGAAGACTAATAGCGAAACAGCTCAAGTAGCTGACGACAAAGACAATCGTATCAATGGTAAATTGATGCTATGGTTTGCAGTTGTATTTTATTTTATAATGGCATACTGTTTTATTAATTACAGTAAATTTTATTTACCAGAAGCGTCTTCAGAACATGGAGCAGATTATGACAATTTGTTATTTATCTCATTAGCACTCATTATGTTTGTGCAGGTTATAACACAAGCATTGTTGCATTATTTTGCTTATAAGTATAGTGGTAAGAAAGGGCAGAAGGCACTTTTTTATGCAGATAACGATAAATTAGAGTTTATCTGGACGATAATTCCAGTAATCGTTCTTGCAGGTTTAATTATATATGGTCTTTTTACTTGGTCAGATATTATGAACTTTGAGGAGGATGAAGATGCTATCGTAGTGGAGCTTTATGCAAAACGTTTCGGATGGCAAGCTAGATATGCCGGAGAAGATAATATCTTAGGTAATGCAAACGTAAGATTCATTGAAGGGGCAAATACTGTCGGAGTAGATGAGAGTGATGCAGATGCAATGGATGATAAGATCACTACTGAGTTACACCTTCCTGTAGGGCGTCAAGTGATTTTTAAGTTACGTTCTCAAGATGTACTTCACTCTGCTTATATGCCGCACTTTAGAGCGCAAATGAATGTAGTGCCAGGTATGATTACTCAGTTCTCATTCACACCTTCAAAAACCACTGCTGAAATACGCGATACGGATTACATGAAGGATAAGATGGCGACTATTAAGGATATTAGAAAAGAGAAAAACAAACAGTCTATTGCAGCTGGAGACGGTCCAATAGATGCTTATGACGAATTTGACTATTACTTGCTATGTAATAAGATTTGTGGAGCTTCGCATTATAACATGCAGATGAAGATTGTTGTTGAAACCCAAGAAGAGTATGATGCTTGGATGGCAGAACAAAAGACATTTGGTAGTTCTTTAGCAACGGCTCAAGAGTAAAAAAAAGAAAAAGAAAAATTAACTAAAGAATCAAGGTATGGCAGCACACGCACCAACAGCAGATCATGGTCATGACGATCACGAGCACCACCACGAGCAAACATTTGTAACAAAATATATCTTTAGTACAGATCATAAGATGATCTCAAAGCAGTACTTAATTACTGGTTTGATAATGGGTATTATAGGTATTGGGATGTCATTGATATTCCGTCTTCAACTTGCTTGGCCAGATCACCAGTTCACTATTTACGAAGTACTCTTAGGAGACTGGGGTAAGGATGGTGTTATGGATCCAAATATTTATTTAGCACTTATTACGATACACGGAACCATCATGGTGTTCTTTGTACTTACCGCTGGTTTGAGTGGTACATTTAGTAACTTATTGATTCCACTTCAAATTGGAGCTCGAGATATGGCTTCAGGATTCTTGAACATGGTATCTTACTGGTTATTTTTCCTTTCTTCAGTAATCATGGTTCTTTCTCTTTTTGTAGAGTCTGGTCCAGCTGCTGCAGGATGGACAATTTACCCTCCATTATCAGCATTACCTAATAGCATCCCTGCTTCAGGTATGGGAATGACACTATGGTTAGTTTCAATGGCTATTTTCATTGCTTCTTCACTAATAGGATCATTGAACTACGTGGTAACTGTAATAAACTTACGTACTAAGGGTATGTCTATGACTAGGCTTCCTCTTACCATTTGGGCATTCTTTGTAACAGCAATTATTGGTGTTGTTTCATTCCCAGTATTACTTTCTGCGGCATTAATGCTTATCATGGATAGAAGTTTTGGTACATCATTCTTCTTGTCTGACATCTATATCGGTGGAGAAGTATTACATAATTCTGGAGGTTCACCTGTATTATTTGAGCACCTTTTCTGGTTCTTAGGTCACCCAGAAGTATACATTGTATTATTACCAGCATTAGGAATATCATCTGAGATTATATCAACTAACTCACGTAAGCCTATTTTTGGTTACCGTGCGATGATTGCTTCTATTCTTGCGATAGCATTCTTGTCAACTATAGTATGGGGTCACCATATGTTCATCTCGGGAATGAATCCTTTCTTAGGATCGGTATTTACATTTACAACTTTACTTATTGCGATACCGTCCGCAGTAAAAGCTTTTAACTATATAACGACCTTATGGAAAGGTAACCTACAGTTCAACCCTGGAATGTTATTCTCTATAGGTCTTGTATCTACATTTATATCTGGAGGTCTTACAGGAATTATCCTTGGAGATTCTACATTAGATATTAACGTACATGATACTTACTTCGTAGTTGCTCACTTCCACTTAGTAATGGGTATATCTGCCCTTTATGGATTATTTGCAGGAGTGTACCACTGGTTCCCAAAAATGTTTGAAGGTAAGATGATGAACAAAAACTTAGGTTACGTTCACTTCTGGATCACTGTGATTGGAGCATACGGTATTTTCTTCCCTATGCATTTTATTGGAATGGCGGGTCTTCCAAGACGTTATTATACAAACTCAGCCTTCCCATATTTTGATGATTTACTAGACGTAAACAAGGCTATAAGTATTTTTGCATTCATAACTGCAGGAGCACAATTAGTATTCTTATATAACTTTATCCATTCTATGTTCTATGGAAAAGTAGGAGCGCAAAACCCTTGGAAGTCTAATACATTAGAGTGGACTACGGGGCATAAGCATATTCACGGTAACTGGGTTGGAGCAATTCCAGAAGTACAACGTTGGCCATATGATTATTCTAAATTGAATAAAGATGGTTCAGATTACGTAATACCTGGTCAAGATTTTATCCCACAGACCATGCCTCTTCAGCCTAATGAAGAAGAAATGAATCACTAGATTATAATATATAGTATTAAAAACCCACTCAAATGAGTGGGTTTTTTGTTGTTACGCTTTCGCGAAAGCGTACTTATGCAATGGAAAATTTTGTGAGTGCTCATTGTTAGGAATTCATCATGACCCAACACTATTCCTTATCTTTGATTGAAATCACTGCTACGTATGAATGAACATTTAGACCCCACAAACGATGGTTTTTCTAGAGAAGATGTAGATGTCGAAAAGGCATTGAGACCGCTATCCTTTGATGATTTTGCGGGACAAGATCAGGTGCTAGAAAATTTGAAAATATTTGTTCAAGCAGCAAACCAAAGAGGAGAAGCTTTAGATCATACATTGTTTCATGGTCCTCCAGGTTTAGGTAAAACGACACTTGCAAATATTCTCGCCAATGAACTTGATGTAAATATTAAGATCACATCAGGTCCAGTACTTGACAAGCCAGGAGATCTTGCGGGATTACTTACTAATCTCGATGAGAGAGATGTCCTCTTTATTGATGAGATACATAGATTGAGTCCAATAGTAGAAGAGTATCTATACTCAGCTATGGAGGATTATCGTATCGATATCATGATTGAAACAGGTCCCAATGCTCGAAGTGTTCAGATTGATCTTGCTCCATTTACACTAGTGGGTGCAACAACGCGTTCAGGACTGCTTACAGCACCTATGCGCGCACGTTTTGGTATCTCAAGCAGATTACAATATTACACTACAGAACTGCTTACTACTATCGTTGAGCGTAGCTCTAGCATATTAGGAGTGCCTATCTCTATGGAAGCTGCTGTGGAGATTGCAGGAAGAAGTAGAGGAACTCCTCGTATCGCAAATGCGTTATTGAGACGTGTGCGTGATTTTGCTCAGATCAAGGGTAACGGGCGTATAGATATTGCTATTGCAAAATATAGTCTTGAGGCATTAAACGTAGATGCACATGGTCTTGATGAGATGGATAATAAAATACTTGCGACTATTATAGATAAGTTCAAGGGTGGACCGGTAGGTATAACAACCCTTGCAACTGCAGTATCTGAGAGTGCAGAAACAATTGAGGAAGTATATGAACCATTCCTAATACAACAAGGTTTTATAATGCGTACACCTAGAGGTAGAGAAGTGACCGAAGAAGCTTATAGGCATTTAGGTCGTGTAAAAGGACCTGTGCAGGGCGGACTCTTTTAATTATAGTGGTAAAGTATGTTTATTGAAAGTGGATGATTCATATTTTTTGAAAGCCTGGATTATCTTAATTTTAATCAAGCCGTATCTTTATAATTGATCCTATAAAACATTATATGCCAGATAAAATTCCAGCAGTATCCGTGTTTAAATTTCTTGCCAATGCGGGAAGTATCCTTAAAAACCCTCTGCCTTTTCATAAAGAAAACTTTGAGTTAAAAGGTGATACTTTCAAACTAAAGCTTGGTTTTGGTAATGATGTAGTCTTTTCAAGAGATCCGGAATTTGCCAAATATTCACTTCAAAAAAATCAGCGCAATTATAGTAAATCACCTATCCAAACTAAGGACTTAGCAAAATATGTTGGGGAAGGTCTGCTCACCGCAGAGGGCGACCACTGGAAAAAACAACGCAAACTTATACAGCCAGCTTTTCATAAGAAGCAGCTAGCACAATTACTTGATGCAATGCATGAGGTAATTAAAGAAGAACTATTGCGTGTTGAAACGCATAAGCCTTTTGATGTGTTTGAGGTTTTTAATGACCTTGCATTTATGACTGTCGTTAAGGCGTTATTTAAAACTGATGTTGATCGAGACAAAATAAATAGATTACAATACATCACAGAGCAAGCACAAAAGATGCTTGTAAAAGAACTTCGCCAGCCATTTAAGGCATGGTATTTTAAATATGGTGGACCTATAGATAAGCATCTCGCTCTTACTAAAGAGGCGAGGGTGATTTTAAAGGAACTTGTACAAGAGCGCAAGGATAGCGGTGACAAGCCTGGTGATTTACTTGATATGCTGCTAGATTCTCAATATGAGGATGGCGGATTTATGGAGGAAGAACAGCTTATAGATGAAATTCTCATTTTGTTTTCGGCGGGTCATGAGACTACTTCAAACGCACTTACATTTACAGCCGAGCTACTTGCTATAAATCCTATCTGGCAAGATAAGATTTATGAAGAATACGCTTTCGCGAAAGCGAACTCCACCACTCTCAATGAGTTTTTAAGAAAATGTACGGTTACTAAGCAAGTGCTGGAGGAAACCATGCGTATGTATCCACCGGCATATTTTATAGATCGTGTGAATATTGAAGATGATGAGCATAACGGTATGGAGATTCCTGCGGGTTCTAATTTGCTATTTTCTGTGATAGAAATACATAAACATAAAGACTTTTGGGATCGAGCAGATCAATTTGATCCTACTAGATTTGATGATAATGCAGGAATGAAACATCCGGCATATTTCCCTTTTGGCGCAGGACCTAGAATGTGTATCGGTAATAATTTTGCTATGTATGAGATGATACTAGCCGTTACTGAGCTGGTAGCTATGTTTAAGATTACTCCAAAAAGTACGCCCATTGAGATATTGCCGCTTATTACATTAAAGCCTAAAAATGCAATGCTGGAGTTTATACCAAGATAGTAATGATTGAAAATCGAGCAAAACATACAGCATTCATTAAAGCCGAAGCTACTCGCCTAGGTTTTATGTCTTGTGGTATAAGTAAAGCCGGTTTTCTAGAGGAAGAAGCACCTCGACTTGAATCATGGCTCAAGCAAAATATGAATGGTGAGATGCAGTATATGGAGAACTACTTCGATATGCGTCTTGACCCTACGAAACTTGTGGAGGGCTCAAAAAGTGTTATTTCTCTACTGCTTAATTATTTTCCTCACGAAATTCAAAATGAAGATTCGTACAAGATATCTAAGTATGCTTATGGCCGCGATTATCACTTTGTGATAAAGGATAAGCTCAAAGAATTTTTACATAACATTCAAGAGGAAATAGGGGATGTGCATGGCCGTGCTTTTGTAGACAGCGCTCCAGTGCTTGATAAGGCATGGGCAAAAAAAAGCGGATTGGGCTGGATAGGAAAGCACAGCAATTTACTCTCAAAAAAGACAGGCTCTTTTTACTTTATTGCAGAGCTAGTGATTGATCTGGATCTGGAATACGACACACCTGTAACAGATCATTGTGGGAGTTGTACTGCTTGTATAGACGCATGTCCCACAGATGCTATTGTTGAGCCTTATAAAGTAGATGGTAGTAAGTGCATAAGTTACTTTACGATAGAGTTAAAAAATCAAATTCCTGACTATGCAAAGCCACATCTAGATGACTGGATGTTTGGTTGTGACGTGTGTCAAGACGTGTGTCCTTGGAATCGTTTTTCAAAAGCGCATAGTGAGCCGCTTTTTGACCCTCATCCAGAATTGCTCTCTAATTCAAAAAAGGACTGGGAAGAAATCACCCAAGAAGTATTTTCTGAAATCTTTAGAAAATCTGCAGTAAAACGGACAAAGTTTTTAGGTTTACAGCGCAATATAAATGCACTTAAAAAGCAGTAGAGTTTATATGTTACGCTTTCGCGAAAGCGTGATTGTAATAATTTTTAAACCTGGTAAACCGAATTTTAATAATTATTACGGATATTACTGTCGCTACACTGCAATAACTACGCGCTATCTTATGAATAAAATACTAAGCTCCATTAAAAAGCCTAACCTCTCATTCTGGCAAATTTTTAATATGAACGTTGGTTTCTTAGGGATTCAGTTCTCTTTCGGACTTCAACAAACAGCTATAAACCCTATATTCTTATATCTAGGAGCAGCCGAAGATTTGCTGCCTATTCTCAATATTGCAGGTCCTATTACAGGATTGATTGTACAGCCTATTATAGGTGCGATAAGTGACAAAACATGGTCGCCAAAATTTGGAAGAAGAAAGCCATTTTTTCTTATAGGTGCTCTCATAGGTAGTATCTGTTTGTTTGCATTTCCTTTTAGTCCTGTGTTATGGGTAGCGGTTGCATTACTTTGGATACTTGATATAGGGAATAACATGGCTATGGAGCCATATAGAGCGCTAGTAGGAGATAAGTTACCTCAAAAGCAATTAAGCCTTGGTTATCAAATGCAAAGTCTATTTGTAGGTGCAGGAACGGTGATTGCGATGCTATCAATTATATATTTTCAAGAAATTCTAGGGGTAGCAGAGGAGATTGTAGGAAGTATACCTCAGTGGTTGTATTATTCATTTTTTATAGGTGCGATATTATCTATCACTACCATTTTATGGTCTGTGAGTAAAACCAAAGAAATACCACCTTCTGAAGGTGAGATGGCGGAAATAGAAGCATTTAGAGGATTAACATTTTTACAAAAATTTAAACATCCTTTTGTCGAGATTGCTCAAACTGTAAAGACTATGCCTGCATTTATGTGGAAGGTAGCTGGTGTGTATCTTTTTCAGTGGTACGCATTGTTTGTATACTGGCAGTTTAATGTACCTATGTTTAGGGACACACTAAATTTTACTATCGGGGAAGCTGCATCGCAATCTGCAAAAATGAGTTTAACATACAACTCTGTGACTATGGTCGTTGCGCTCGTGCTCGTACCGCTCACGTTAAAGTTTGGAGGTAAGAAAATTTATGCAGCAAGTTTACTAGGTACAGCACTTGCTATGTTTTTGATCCCATATATAAACGATGCAAATTTAGTGGTGTTACCTATGATTCTTTTTGGGATAGGTTGGGCCGCAATGATGGGAATTCCATACACAATGGTTTCTAAGATTGTGCCGCAAACTAAACGTGGTATTTATATGGGTATTTTAAATATGATGATTGTAATACCTATGGCTATTGAGACCGTTACTTTTGGTCCTATTTATAAATATTTATTAGGTGGTAGTGCTATAAACGCCATATTATTTGCTGGTGTATTTTTCTTGATATCGGCTATTCTAGCACTTAGGTTGACACCTAAGCAAGCGCAAGAAGTATATAATCAACCAGAGTAATTAGTAGTTTACATCATTTATAAGAATCAAAATTCTAAAAAGACGTGAGTAGAGATATCGACATCATATGTGTAGGCGAAGTTCTGATAGACTTCATAGGTCACCAAAAGGAAGTGAGAATTGATCAAACTAGAGATTATCACAGGTATCTAGGTGGCAGCCCTACAAATGTGGCAATGAACTTAGCACGTCTAGGGATGAATGTGAAGCTTGCTGCAACTAGAGGTGATGATGGTCTAGGTCTTTATATAGAAGAGAAACTTGCCGAGAATGGAGTGCAAACAGATCTTGTGAGAACAGATGCTGTAAATCCTACTAGTGTAATTTTTGTATCGAAAACTACGGGGACGCCAGATTTTATTCCCTATCGCTATGCAGATACAAAAATTACCGAAGATCAAATTCCAGATGAGCTTATTGAAAAGACCTCCATTTTTCACACCACAGCTTTTGCATTAAGTAAAAATCCTGCGCGGACTACTATTTTAGCCAAAGCAAAGAAAGCCTTTGAGGCTGGTTGCACGCTGAGTATTGACCTCAATTACTCTCCACGCATTTTTCCAAAGCGAGAAAAAGCATTAGAAACCTTTAGAAAATACTGTTCATATAATCCGCTAGTGAAGATAAGCGAGGATGATATGGAGCGCTTGTTTGGAGAACGTAAGTCTCATGATGAGATATTTGATTTCTTTCATAACGATTTTAGTGTTGAGCTTGTTTGTCTCACGCTTGGTTCTGATGGGGTTAAGCTTTCGCGAAAGCGTAAAAAAGAATCTCAAGAAATAATTGAACTACCGGCAGCAAGAGTAGAAAATATTCTTGACGCTACAGGTGCAGGAGATGCCTTTTGGAGTGGCTTTTTATTTGCATACATCAAGGAGTATGAAGTCGAGCGATGTCTCAAAATCGCACTATCACTAGCTGCAATCAAACTACAGCACGTAGGGAGACTTCCTCAAAATGTAGATATCTTAACGCAATTATTAGATTTTAAATAGAACCTTACCTCATAACTATAATGTGTTATAGCTTATGTGGCGTATTAGGAAATCTGTATTTTTGTAAGTCAAATACAAATCAACTTTATGAGTCAAAACAGCAACAAGCGTAGAGAAGCTCTCGTGTATCACGCAAAGCCTAAACCAGGTAAAATTGCCGTAGTTCCTACGAAGAAGTATTCTAGCCAGCGCGATCTAGCGTTAGCATATTCTCCTGGTGTAGCAGAGCCTTGTCTAGAGATTGCAAAAGACGTAAATAACGTTTATAAATATACGGCAAAGGGTAACCTAGTTGCCGTAATCACAAATGGTACCGCAGTTTTAGGACTGGGAGATATAGGGCCAGAAGCCTCTAAGCCTGTAATGGAAGGTAAAGGACTTTTGTTTAAAATATTTGCTGGTATTGATGTGTTTGACATAGAAGTGGATACTAAGGATGTAGACGCTTTTGTAGAAACTGTAAAAAATATTGCTCCCACTTTTGGAGGTATTAACTTAGAAGATATTAAAGCTCCAGAAGCTTTTGAAATAGAACGCAGACTTAAGGCAGAGTTGGATATCCCAGTGATGCATGATGATCAGCATGGTACAGCAATTATTTCGGCTGCGGCAATGCTTAATGCATTAGAAATTGCAGGTAAACGTATTGAGGATGTAAAGATTGTGGTGAGTGGTGCGGGAAGCGCTGCTATCTCTTGCATGAACTTATATCACTTACTAGGTGCTAAGCTAGAAAATATATCAATGTTTGATATAAACGGTTTGCTAAGAGCAGATCGTACAGACCTTTCTCCAGAGCAGGTGAAATTTAAAAGTAACAAGGATTACAAGAATCTTGCAGATGCCATGGTAGATGCAGATGTGTTCTTGGGACTTTCTGTAGGTAATATTGTATCACCAGATATGATTAGATCTATGGCAAATGATCCTATTGTTTTTGCAATGGCAAACCCAACGCCAGAGATCGACTATAACGTAGCAATTACTTCTCGACCAGATCTTATTATGGCGACGGGACGTTCTGACCATCCTAATCAGGTTAATAATGTGCTTGGTTTTCCTTTTATTTTCCGTGGAGCGCTTGATGTAAGAGCAACGGCAATAAATGAAGAAATGAAAATGGCTGCTGTAAAAGCACTTGCTCAACTAGCAAAAGAGCCAGTTCCGGAGCAGGTGAACATTGCATACGGAGCAACACGATTTACCTTTGGACGAGATTATATCATTCCAAAGCCTTTTGACCCGAGATTGATAACAACGATTCCTCCAGCAGTTGCAAAAGCTGCTATGGATAGCGGAGTTGCACTTGAGCCTATAACAGACTGGGATTCATATAACGATGAGTTATTAGAACGCCTAGGAGAAGATAATAAGATAGTAAGATTACTGCTTGATAGAGCTAGGCTAGATCCTAAGCGTATCATTTTTGCAGAGTCAGACCAGCTGGATGTATTAAAAGCTGCTCAGATTGTGCATGAAGAAGGAATTGCAATTCCCGTGTTACTTGGTAATAGAGAGGTGATACTTGAGCTCAAGGAAGAAATAGGTTTTGAGGCAGATGTAGAGATTATAGATCCTTTATCTAATGAGGAAAAAGATCAAGTAGATCGCTATGCAAACATTTACTGGAACACACGTAAGCGTAAAGGTATCACGTATCTTGATGCAAGGCGTCAAGTAAAGCGTCGCGATTATTTTGCCTCTATGATGGTAAATGAAGGAGATGCAGATGGTATGTTATCTGGTTATAGTCGTAGTTACCCTACTGTGATAAAGCCTGTGCTTGAAGTTATAGGTACTGCACCTGGAGTGCAAAAAGTAGCAGCTTGTAACTTGATGGTGACATCAAGAGGGCCTTTGTTTCTTGCAGATACTTCAATAAATATCAATCCAACAGCAAAGGAGCTTGCTAAAATTGCTCAAATGACTTCCACTACCGTAAAAATGTTTGGTCTTGAGCCTGTTGTTGCGATGGTGAGTTATTCAAACTTTGGATCTTCTGGACATGAGAAAGCTACAGAGGTGAGTAAGGCGGTATCTTACTTGCACCGCTATTATCCAGATCTTGTGGTAGATGGTGAAGTACAAGCAGATTTTGCTCTTAACAAGGAAATGTTACAAGCAAAATTTCCTTTCTCAAAACTAGCAGGAAGAAAAGTAAATACACTTGTATTTTCAAATATAGATAGTGCAAACATTACCTATAAAGTGATTAAGGAGCTTGAAAAGGCAGATAACATTGGGCCTATTTTATTAGGTATGCGCAAGCCTGTACATGTACTTCAACTAGGAGCAAGTGTAGACGAAATGGTAAGTATGGCTGCAATTACGGTTATTGACGCTCAGAAAAAGCAAAAACAAGAAGTGCGCCGTGCGCAAGAACAGAAGTAATATATAGATTTCGCTTTCGCGAAAATTTGATACAAAGAGGTGTAAAATGTAATGTTTACACCTCTTTTTTTGTGAGTTGTTTTGTTGACGTAATGAGGAAGAGTAATCGTTAGTTTTTCTTGAAGAAGCGTGGTTTTGAGTGGTTTCATTTTCGCGAAAGCGTAACCATTAAAATTGGCAATCTCCTAGACATAATTTTCTTACATTTACGCTCCTTAATTATTTGTTAAATGATCACTCACTTAAGCGGAAGACTTATAGAAAAAAATCCAACTCACGTAGTGCTAGACTGCAACGGAGTAGGATATTTTATTAATATCTCATTGCACACTTTTGGGCAGCTAGGAGATAGCGAGGCTTTAAAGTTACACACCCATCTACAAGTTAAAGAAGATAGCCATACACTTTTTGGGTTTATGGAGGTGATGGAGCGTGAGATTTTTAGATTATTACTGTCTGTTTCTGGTATAGGAGCAAGTACGGCAAGGACAATGTTGTCCTCTCTAGATCCTAACCAGATAAAACAAGCTATTGCATCAAATGATGTAGCAACCATACAAAGTATTAAGGGAATAGGAGCAAAAACAGCCCAGCGAGTAATACTCGACCTCAAGGATAAGATCCTGAAGGTGTACGATATGAGTAGTGAAAGTGCTGTGCAAAGCAATACTAGCAAAGAAGAGGCGTTATCTGCTTTAGAGACATTAGGTTTTGCGCGTAAGCAAGCAGAAAAAGTCTGTACGGCTATCGTAAAAGAAAAGCCAGACGCAAGCGTAGAAACGATTATCAAAGAAGCATTAAAAAAACTGTAGGCATATTTTGAAGCAACACTATTATTTAAATGTACGTATAGCGATATTGTTTGTAGTTGGATTTTTCTTTCTAGGAAATTCCGTAGCAATGGCGCAGGAAGAAGAGGAGGATGCAGCAGCTCAAGACTCTACAGCCACAACCTTCTCGTTAGGTAGCCTGGTGTTGCCTAACCCTAACAGTATTGTGTCAAAATATACTTATGATGCTGTGCTCGATAGGTATATTTTCACGGAGGAATTAGGGAGTTTTAATATTACATATCCTTTAATTTTAACCCCAGCCGAATATCAAAAAAGAGTACGTGACGAGCAGATGCGTCAGTATTTTAGAGAGAAAGTAAATGTTGTAGATGGTAGGTCTGAAGAGGATGATACCCGCAATAGTTTAGTAAAATCACTATATGTTGAGAATGATTTATTTAAAAGCATTTTTGGTGGAGATAAGATAGAGTTTACACCTCAGGGATCTGTAGAGATGGATCTTGGGCTGTTATTTACAAAACAAGATAACCCAGCATTTTCACCACGTAACCGTAGCAATTTTACCTTCGATTTTGATCAACGAATAAGCTTGAGTTTACTAGGTCAAGTGGGTGAGCGCTTACAGATTACAGCAAATTACGATACGGAGTCTACCTTTAATTTCCAAAATCAAATTAAGCTAGAATACACTCCTACTGAGGATGATATTATACAGAAAATTGAAGTAGGTAATATCTCGATGCCACTTAATAGCGCACTTATTCAAGGTTCGCAGAGTTTGTTTGGTGTAAAAACTGAGTTACAGTTTGGAAAGACGCGAGTAACGGCTGTGTTTTCTGAGAACCAATCACAACCTAGAACTGTAACTGCAGAAGGTGGTGCAACTGTGCAAGACTTTGAAGTGCCTGCATTAGATTATGATGAAAATCGTCACTTCTTCTTAGCGCATTACTTTAGAGATACGTATAATGATGCTCTTAAGAACTATCCATTTATTGATAACAGAGGAGTTCAAATAACTAGGGTAGAAGTTTGGATTACAAATAGACAAAACCAAACTACAAACGCACGAAATATAATTGCATTACAAGATATAGGTGAATCTGACCCAGCAAACTTAGGGATTGATGCAGGAGCAAACCCTGGTTTTATCAATAACTCTGCAAATGCATTTCCAGATAACCGTAATAATGATTTTAACCCACGTGGTATAAATGATCAGTCTGTGCAGTCTGTTCTTACACCTGCCATAAGAGACGTAGCGACGGCTAGTCAAGGTTTTGGTAACGTTACAGTGCAGGATGGAACTGACTACGTATTACTTGAAAACGCTAGACAATTACAAAGCTCTCAGTTTACATTATACCCAGCACTAGGTTACATATCTCTTAGCCAGCGATTAAATAATGATGAAGTACTTGGGGTAGCCTTTCAATATACAGTAGGAGGTCAAGTGTATCAAGTAGGAGAATTTGCAAATGACGGTATTAATGCTACCGAGGGTAGCCGTCCAGATGCAGATGGAGATGGAAGACCAGATATTATTGATGCAGATTTTGGACAAGGTCGTCCAGATCAAGATGGCGATAACATTGCAGATAGTGCAGATGCAGATGTGAATGGTGATGGTATTTTAAACGGTCAAGATGTAAATGGAGATGGTATTTTAGATACCGTAATTCCTGCTGGACAAGCTGGAAGCCCCGTTAATCTTGTGGTTAAAATGCTAAAAAGTAACCTCACAAATGTACAAGAGCCTATATGGGACTTAATGATGAAAAACATCTATCCGCTAGGTGCTTTTCAATTAGAGCAGGAAGGATTTAGATTGAACATTGTATACTCAGATCCTTCTCCTATTAATTTCATAACTCCTGTAGGTGGAGCCCCTTTACCTACACTGTTTGATGGGACTAATAACGATAACACCATGGATGAAGGTCAAGATCGTGGAGATCTTGAGAGTAATACGTTGTTACGATTATTTAATCTTGATAGACTAACCACCTTTGGAGATCCGCAAGTAGGAGGAGATGGTTTCTTTGATTTTGTGCCAGGTACAACAGTGCATGTGCAAAATGGAAGTATCGTATTTACAACTGTAGAACCATTTGGAGAGACATTATTTGATTTACTGAGCGTAAATGATGGTGCAGAAACTTATGAGAATACAGAGACTTATAATCCGCATCAAGACAAGTATGTTTATTCTTCTTTATATCAGTCTACAAAAACGATAGCTAGAGATAATGCAGAGAAGAACAAATTCTTATTAAAAGGACGTTATAAATCTGCTCAAGAGCAGGGTATTCCATTAGGAGCTTTTAATGTGCCACAAGGTTCTGTTACAGTAACTGCAGGAGGAAGAAGACTAGTAGAAGGACTTGACTATACGGTTAATTACCAATTAGGTCGTGTTATTATTTTAGATAAATCTTTAGAGGCGTCCGGTATTCCTATCTCTGCATCTGTAGAGAATAATGCTATTTTTGGACAGCAGAATAAACGTTTTACAGGGATCAATGTAGAACACCAGTTTAATGAGAATTTTATAGTAGGAGGTACTTTCTTAAATCTTAATGAGCGACCACTTACTCAAAAAGCGACATATAGCTTTGAGCCAATAAACAATACGATTGTAGGGTTAAATGCAAGCTACTCTACAGAACTTCCTTTCTTAACAAGATGGGTTAATAAGCTTCCTAATATAGATACTGATGTTCCTTCCAATCTATCAGTTAGAGGTGAGGTAGCATATCTAATTCCTGGACAACCTAAAGGAACAGATTTTAATGGCGAGGCAACCTCTTATGTAGATGATTTTGAGGGATCACAAACTTCAATAGATATTGGAGGAGCTTTACAATGGAGTTTATCATCTGCACCGGTAGGTTTTGGTGGTGAGCTAGCAAACGGCGATCTCGCTACGGGATATAGAAGAGCGAAATTTGCTTGGTATTCTATAGATCCTATTTTTTATAACAATCAGCGTCCTGGTGGTATCTCAGACGACGATTTGTCCCTAGCAGAAACAAGACGTGTTTTTAGAGATGAGATATTTCCTCAACAAGATATTATTGCAGGTCAAACACAGGCACTTTTTACACTTGATTTAGCTTATTTCCCGCAAGAGAGAGGGCCTTATAACTTTAGTCCTGATGCGCAAGACGGCATGCTTTCTAATCCTCAGCAAAATTTTGGAGGAATTACAAGGCAGTTAACTTCTACAGACTTTGAGCAAGCAAATGTAGAGTTTGTTGAATTCTGGTTACTAGATCCATTTTTTGGAGATGGTGACACAACAAATGCTGGAGGAAATCTTACACTTAACTTAGGTAGTATCTCTGAAGATATTCTTAAGGATGGAAGAAAACAATATGAAAACGGACTTCCTAATGAAGGAGGAGAC
The DNA here is from genome assembly GCF_045063975.1 of Dokdonia sp. Asnod3-C12. NCBI lineage: Bacteria > Pseudomonadati > Bacteroidota > Flavobacteriia > Flavobacteriales > Flavobacteriaceae > Dokdonia > Dokdonia sp. Asnod3-C12. The sequence goes on along the minus strand of NZ_JBEFNY010000003.1, from coordinate 1,086,490 downwards.
GAGTCAACCTCAGAAACTGTATGGGGTAAAGTACCTACTAATCAATCTTTAGTCTATGCTTTTGACACAGAAGGCCAGCAGCGTACTAATCAAGATGTAGGTTATGATGGACTAAGCGATGTAGAGGAGGCAATGGAGTTTCCGAACTTTGCAGGACTCCCAGATCCTGCAGGTGACAACTACAATTACTTCTTAAATACAGAAGGTGGCGTTATAGAACGATATAGAGATTATAATAACAATCAGGGTAACTCTCCGGTAGAGGTGACACAAACTAATCGTGGTTCAACTACTTTTCCAGATGTGGAAGATGTAAACCGTGATAATACAATGAATACGGTAGATGCATATTTTGAATATGAATTACCTATTAATCCAGCATCTTTAAGTATAGAAAATAATCCATTTGTAACTGATGTAAGAGAACTTACTGTCACTACTCAAAATGGAAATCAACTACCTACAAGATGGGTGCAGTTTAGAGTGCCAATCAACCAAGCGACAAATGTAGTTGGAGGAATTAATGACTTTAGGTCTATACGTTTTATGCGTATGTACATGAGTGGTTGGCAAGAAGATGTTGTACTTCGTTTTGGAACATTAGATTTAGTACGTGGAGATTTTAGAAGATACCTACTAACGTTAGATCCTAATGAGAACACGCAAATCAATGATGCGGATAACACGCAGTTTGAGGTAGCTGCCGTAAATATTGAGGCAAATGAAACAAGACAGCCAGTTCCTTATGCATTACCTCCAGGGGTAGAGCGTGAGAGGCTCAATAATAACAATAACAATATCAGGCAAAACGAGCAGTCTCTTTCTTTGAGAGTTCAAAATCTTGAAGAGCAAGACGCAAGAGGAGTTTATAAATATTATAATCTCGACATGCGACAGTATAAAAATCTTAAGATGTTTATGCACGCAGAGCCTATTGTTGAGAATGGTCTTGATAATCAGAATCTAGTAGGTTTCATAAGAATGGGAACCGACCTTAATTCAAATTTTTATCAGATAGAATTACCACTACAGCCTACTGCATTTAATGTGTCTAACCAAGATAGAGATGCTATCTGGCCAGCAGCAAATGAGCTCGATCTTCCATTAGAATTATTACAGATTATTAAGTCAAAAGTTATTGCGGGAGATGTAGAATCAGATCCAGATGATATCACGTATTTTGATCAAAACGGTGATCGTATTCTCAATCCAGAGTCTATGTGTTATGAAGAAGGTCAATTGCGTATAGGTATTCAAGGTCTTCCTAGTTTTGGTGATGTAAGGACATTAATGCTTGGTGTAAAAAATGGAAACCCAACGAGCAACCAAGCTATGGGTTGTTCTCCAGGAGAAATAGGTGGAGAAGTTTGGTTTAATGAGCTACGCTTATCAGATCTTACTAATGATGGTGGATATGCTGGAGTATTGAGTGTAGATGGAAATATTGCAGACTTTGCAAATGTATCTGCAACGGGACGTTTAAGTACTGTAGGTTTTGGGAGTATAGAGCAAAACGCAGGTGAGCGTAGCTTAGAAGATGTGACTCAATATGATATTGTGACAAATCTTAACGCGGGTCAATTACTGCCAAAGAAATGGGGATTACAGTTACCTCTTAATTATGCAATAGGCGAGCAGAGTATTACACCTAAGTTTAATCCGCTTTATGAGGATGTTGAGTTAGATACATCACTAGATAATGCAGCTAGTCAAGAGGAGAGAGATAACATAGAAGATTACTCTGTAGATTACACAAAGCGTCAAAGCTTTAATGCTATAGGAGTGAGAAAAGAGCGCACGGATACAGAGCGTAAGCCTATGCCGTATGATATTGAAAATCTTACTTTTTCATATTCTTACAACCAGACAGATCATAAGGATTTTGAGATAGAAGAATCTCGCGATCAGAATGTGAGATTAGGAGGTACTTATAACTATAGTTTTAACTCTAAACCTGTAGAACCATTTGCAAAAAATGACTCTCTATTCACTGGGAAGTACTATAAGTTCTTAAAAGATTTAAACTTTAATTACTTGCCGTCTAATATTGCTGTACAGTCTAATGTTGTGCGCCAGTATAATCAGCAGAAGTTTAGAGATGTATTTGCAAACGAAGGTGATATTGCGGTGCCACGTTTATTTCAGCGTAACTACTTATTTGATTGGGGGTATGCTGTCGACTTTCCTATTACTAAAAGTCTGCGACTTAATTATAATGTAAACCACAACCGTATTGTAAGAAACTATCTTGATAATGATGGGACACCAGCTTTCTTAGATGATGCAGGTCAAGAAGTAGATGGTTATGGTATTTATAGGGGATTTTTTGATGTAGGTACGCCAGATACGCATTTTGGAGTATTACAACTTAACTATGACTTACCGTTCGATAAGATTCCGTTCACAGAGTGGATTACTGCTACTTACGCTTACACTGCAAACTACAGATGGCAGAGAGGTTCGCAACAATTTCAAGTATTAGACAATATTCCAGAGATAGGAAATAGTGTGGAGAATACAAATACCCATGCTGTTAATGGAACCTTTGATATGGAGAAGCTCTATAAATATGTAGGCTTAACAAAGAAGAAAAAACAGCGTGCTACTAGCACTAGACCTAGAGGATTACCATCACCAGAAGATGATCGTAATAGCAAGATTGAAAAGTTAAAAGAAGATGCTTCAAGTGATGGAACCACGAGTGGTTTAAGTACATCAGATAAGGCGCTCAATACAGGGGTAGGATTAATTACCGCGGTTAAGCGAGTGCAGCTCACTTATGAAGAGAGTAATGGTATCTATTTACCAGGGTATTTGCCATCAGTTGGGTTTGCAGGTAGTTTGAGACCTACGCCAGGATTTATTTTTGGAAGTCAGGCAGAGGTAAGAGAGCTTGCAGCGAGTAATGGATGGTTAACATTGTTTCAAGATTTTAACCAGCAGTATCGCGAGATAGAAAGTAGAGATCTTGCTATTCAAGCGAGAATAGGGCTCCTTAAAGATCTTGATATAGATCTTAACTTAAATCGTGTTTTTCAAGAAAACTATCAAGAAAATTACCGAGTTAACGAGCAGAGTTTAGCATATCAATCCCTTACTGGAAATAGTTTTGGTCGCTTTAATATATCTACGGTATTAATAGGTACTGCCTTTGCACAGAGTACATCTGAGTCTAGTAGTACATTTAATACGTTTAGAGAAAACAGACTGGCTGTAGCAAATAGACTGGCAAGAGAGTTTTACGGTACAACCACCTTTGAGGTAGATGCAGATGGGTATCCAGAAGGTTTCGGGCGTACTAATCAAAAAGTGTTGTTACCTGCTTTCTTAGCTGCATACAGCGGTAAGGATGTAAATAAAACAGATACTGGTTTTCTTAGAAGTATCCCATTACCTAACTGGAATATAAAGTATACCGGTTTAATGAACATGAAGTGGTTTAAGGATAAGTTCAAGAGATTCTCAGTTCAGCACGGTTATACAGCTGGATATTCTGTAAACAATTACTTGACTAACCTTGCTTATAATAGAAATACAGATAGAGACCCTGCGACCGCACAGCGAGATCAAGCAGGTAACTTTTTAAATCAAACGCTATTAAGTAATGTGACACTTACAGAGCAGTTCACGCCGCTAGTTCGTCTTGATTTTGAAATGAAAAACTCTGTAAAGATTCTTGCCGAAATTAAAAGAGATAGAGCATTAGGGTTAAGCTTTGATAACAACCTCTTAACCGAGATTAAGGGTAATGAGTATATATTAGGATTAGGATATCGTATTAAGGACCTTAGGTTTGTTACAAACTTTGGTGGATCTCGTAGGGTTCTTAAGAGTGATCTCAACTTTAAGGCAGATTTCTCTCTTAGACAAAACGAAACTATCATCAGATATCTTGATATAGACAATAGCCAGACCACTGCTGGACAAGATATTTATGGACTTAGGTTTACAACAGATTATGCGTTGAGTAAAAATCTTACTGCGCTCTTCTTTTATGACCATACTTTTTCGACATTTGCAATATCCACAGCATTTCCACAAACGACTATTAGGTCTGGATTTACATTGAGATATAATTTCGGGAATTAATTATATGAGTTCGCTTTCGCGAAAATTTGAAAATAGTAAGCATTAATCTATTAAAAAGAATATTTTCGCGAAAGCGGAATTAAATCAAACTAATACAGACTAAGATGAATATACCAGCAGAGTTAAAATACACGAAAGATCACGAGTGGGTACGCATAGAAGGTGACGTAGCCGTAGTGGGAATTACAGATTTTGCACAAGGAGAACTAGGAGATATCGTTTACGTAGAAGTAGAAACTCTTGATGAAACTCTTGATAGAGATGAGGTTTTTGGTACTGTAGAGGCGGTAAAGACCGTTTCTGATCTTTTCTTACCGCTTTCTGGTGAGATTGTAGCTTTTAATGAAGGTCTAGAAGATGAGCCAGAAATCGTAAACAGCGATGCTTATGGAGCAGGCTGGATGATTAAAATCAAATTCTCTGATGCTTCACAGGTAGATGAGCTTTTAAGCGCAGATGCTTACAAAGAACTTATAGGTGGATAAGCTTATTGGTTTTACAGCGATAGCATATACCTGCGCATTAAGCATAGGGTCCCTTGTTAAGCCTGTAAAACTAGATACTAATATTTCAAATATAGATAAGCTCCTACATTTAGGAGCTTATTTTGGTTTAGCCATACTGTGGCTGAGTTATTTTCATATCGTGAAAACCTCGATAACTCAGAAATGGGCAAAGCCATTTTTTTATATAGCAATTGCTTTAGCATTAGTGGTATATGGCATAGTGATTGAGTTATTACAAGGCAGTGCAACTACATACAGAACGCCTGATGTGTGGGATGTACTTGCAAATAGTATAGGTGTAATACTCGGAAGTTTAACATTTCTACTATTTTTTAAGAAATTTAAAGGGTTAAAATCGTAATTTTAGTTTCACAACTGAGATTTATTTTGCTATTTTAGCTCTCTACTAATACTTTAATTATGGAACCCAAGAAAAATCCCAAAGCAGACCTTCGCAAGAGAAGCATGCTGTTTTTTCAGCTAGGACTCATTGCAGTACTCGCACTAACGTACATCACCATCGAGTGGAAGACTTATGATGATGTGGCTATTGATATTGGTCAGCTTGATCTTGATGATCTAGACGACGAAGAAATTCCAATCACGGAGTTGAATACTCCACCACCACCACCACCACCACCGCCGCCACCAGCACCGGAAATTATTGAGGTAGTAGAGGATGAAGAAGAAATAGAAGAAACAATTATAGAGTCTACAGAAACAGATGCCGAAGAGGAAATCGTTGAAGTAGAGGAAGTAGAGGTTGCAGAAGAAGAAGAAGAGATTGCAGATGTACCGTTTGCAGTTATTGAAAATGTGCCTATTTTTCCTGGTTGTGAGTCTATGACTAACAATAACGATCGTAAGAACTGTATGTCTGAGAAGGTGAGCAAGCTTGTAAACAAGAAGTTCAACACAGAGTTAGGTTCAGATCTAGGTCTATCTGGAATAAACAGAATCTTTGTAAGTTTTAAGATTGATAAAACTGGAAGAATTGTAAACATCAGATCTCGTGCACCACACCCACGTCTTGCATCAGAAGCAGAGCGTGTAATTAAGTTATTACCTAAAATGACACCAGGTAAGCAACGTGGTAAGCCAGTAGGAGTTTTATACTCACTGCCTATTACATTTAAAGTAGAAGACTAAGTCATAAAGACTTTTTAAATATTAAAAAAACCATCTCAGCAATGAGATGGTTTTTTTTGTGTCTTATATCAAAAAAAAAGAGGCCGCCCTAAGGTGACCTCAATTTTGGCTTGCTTATTGATTCGTTTTAAGAATTGTTCAACATTTTTAAAACTATATCTTATGGAAAATTCCAAAGAAAGCACTGCTGTTCGCCAAAACAGCGTGTACAAATCAAGCCGCAAGCACGAGGCAAATTTACGAAGAAATCCCACGCTTCATTTTCAAATTGGGTTAATCTTAGCACTTCTAGCTTCCATCTTCTTTATCGAAATGCGTACTCCAGAAAAGAAACTGGCGATAGCGGTAGAGCGGGAAAACGTAGATCAAATTTTTACTCTTGACCAAGTGAAAGTAGAGCAACCTAAAAGGGAAGTTGTAAGGAAAGTACAGCTCCCAAAAATTCAAGATCCTAAGATTCTTGAGAACGTCCAGACAAAGGAAGATGATTCCAAGTTCCTTGAAGATGATCTCAAGCCAACAGATGCCACAGATGATCCTATTGTAGACCCACGTATTCCTGATTATGATGATACGGTAGACGATGAGCCAGTAGCTAAAATATTTTCTCTAGTAGAGACAGCTCCTTTGTATCCGGGTTGTGAAGGTTTAAGCTCAAATGATGAACGCAAGGATTGCATGAGTGCCAAGATTTCTAAATTTGTATCTAAAAAGTTCAGAGCAGAAAGAGGAGAAGGTCTAGGCCTCTCTGGAGTAAATAGAATCTTTGTGACATTTAAAATTGATGCTTCTGGAAAAGTAGTGGATGTAAATGCCAAAGCCCCTCATCCAAAACTTGAAGAAGAGGCTTTGCGAGTTACAAAGTTGCTACCTGACATGACTGCTGGAAAACAAGCAGGTGAGAATGTTGCGGTACTTTTTTCATTACCTATCTCATTTCAAATAGAAGATTAAATTATAAGAACATTTTTACTATAATCCCGTTGCCTCTGGCAACGGGATTTTTTGTGTATAAAACCCTATCTTTCGTGCGCAATTATTACGCCTACATCCATGCATAAATATGTATTTCTTTTGTTCGTTTTCGCTACTAGTAGTCTTACCGCTCAGGAAACCACTAGTGATTATGAAAAGTATCCCGTTTTTCCAGAATGTGCCGACTTGCCAGTGAGCGAAGTTGCGGCTTGTTTTAATGAAACTTTTATTTCCTTTATAATCGATAATCTTGAAGTCCCGGCAGAGGTTATGGAGGAGAATTACGAGGGTAAGATGGTGATTTTGTTTGAAGTTACTCGCGAGGGTGCTTTTAAGCTACTGTATACGGATGCGGTTTTTGCATCGCTTAAGACTTCGGCGCAAGAGGTTTTTAGTAAACTACCCGTAATTGATCCAGCAACCTATAACGGTGAGCCTACCTATATGCAATTTACAATGCCTGTGCTATTGCCGTTGTCACGTAATAAAATAGGTGAGATGAATAATGGTGATATTAAAGGTGACGCTTTCGCGAAAGCAAAAAAAGAGACACCGCTTAAAAACCCAATGCAGGATGAATATGACCGTATTCAAAATCAAAAATTCAATCCAGCAAATGAGTATACGAGTCAGCTGAATATTCCTTTCTCGCATCAGGTCTACAGTAGGTTTGATCAAGAGTTAAATCTTGTGGGGACAAATGCACACACGGCAAGTAAGCCTTACCTGTATCAAACAGTAAATCCGTATTATAATTTTCAAGAAAAGACAGACGCTCTTAAGAAAGAGAAGAAAACGTGGTTTGGGAGAAAATGGTCTAATGAGCACATGGTGCAAATACAAGGAGAGGATTACTGGATTACCCTAGACCCAGCAGCCGATTTGCAATTGGGGTATGAAACCGATGATTTGAAGTCTGATAGCTTTACCTACAATAATACACGTGCAGTGTATATTCAAGGTGGATTAGGAAAGAAGCTCAATTTTTTTGCTGCTGTATATGAAAGTCAAGGTCGTTTCCCTAGATACTTTGATGCTATTGCAAGGTCATTGCGCCCAGATGGAGGTAATCCGGGGGTTGTGCCTGGTCGTGGTATTGCTAAAGAAGGAACAAACGGAGATCTAGATTATCCAGTAGCCGAAGGTTACATTTCATACACACCCAGTAAGTATTTTAATATCCAGCTAGGTCACGGGAAGCAGTTTCTAGGAGATGGGTATCGCTCCCTGTTGCTTAGTGATAACGCAAGTAATTTTCCTTATTTAAAATTAAATACAACCTTCTGGAAATTTAAGTACACCAATACTTGGACTTCCTTGCGAGATGTGAGACCAGAGGTTACTGCAGATGGTGCTTTTAGAACAAAATTTATGAGTAATCATTACTTGAGTTGGAACCTAAGTAAGAAACTTAATGTAGGACTCTTTGAATCTGTAATATGGGAAGATGAAAATGGAAGAGGCTTTGATTTTAATTTCTTAAATCCAGTGATTTTTTACAGAGCAATAGAGTTTTCTACAGGTTCACGCGGTGGTAATGCACTTATAGGTCTTACGGGTAAGTACAAAGTAAATGACCGTGTAAATGTATATGGTCAAGTTGTGATAGATGAGTTTTCGGCTAGTGATGTGATAGGCGGAAATCAAAGCTATAAAAACAAACAAGGCTTCCAGATTGGAGCAAAGTACTATGATGCCTTTGGGGTTAAGAATTTGACATTGCAAGGTGAGTACAATCAAGTGCGTCCTTATGTGTATTCTAATAATGAGATCCAACTTAATTATGGGCATGCAAACCAGTCGCTAGCACATCAATGGGGAGCAAATTTTAAAGAGCTTATTGGGATTGCTCGTTATGAAAGAGAGCGATGGTATGGAACAGCGAAGCTTATTGTAGGAGCTCGAGGTGTTGAGATAGGAGATATCAATGAAGTGTATTACGGAGGAAGTATTTATGGCAATGATGAGAATAGACCATCAGATGATGGGATTGCATTTTTTCAAGGAAATAAGGTTAATAGCCTGTATGCAGATCTTGAGCTAGGATATTTGATAAACCCTGCAACCAACTTAAAAGTATATGCAAATCCTATCTATCGTAGTGTAACCGCAGATATTCAAGATGCGCCAAATACATTTGATACCAGCACGCTGTGGCTCAACATAGGTTTTAGAACAGATTTGTTTAATTGGTATTATGATTATTAAGTAGATTTTATAGTTAAACATCAATTAGCTAAAAATGGATGACAAAGTTTTTTTACGACTTAAGGAATTAGGTAAGAAGCTTAGTATCCATGTGAAAAAGGAAAAGGGTTTTGTGGCTATAAAACCAAAAATTAGTTTGACAAAGAGCGGTGATATCGATTTGTTTTTATGGATGTTTCTTTCCATTTGTTTAGTTAGTTTAATAATTAGGGTGTGGGAGTTAGATTTAGTTTTGACAATAATGCTTGTAATTGTTGTTGTTCCAGGATTACTTTCTTTGCTGACAATAATTGGGATTCTTTACTCAGAACTTAAGATATATCCAGATAAGATTGAATTTGTGGACCTATTTAAGAAAAAGACTATCAGGTTAAAGAGTAGTATGTCATTGCATATTGATTATACTTCAGGAACAAAGAAAATTAAATACATTTCAAGAAGATTTGTATCTGTTGATCTTACCGTCAAAACAAAAACAGATGAACATCGATTCTTTCACAAAACTACTAATGCTGCAGACACTATAGCAATTAAAGGGTTTGCTAACCTTATTGTCGAGGAAATTAAAAGTCGATCAAAAAAGTTATCATGCTAGTACTATATGAAGTTGTTACGTCGTTATAGCTCTAGACAAGAAACTACTTCATCAATCACTAAAACGATATGTTATCTAGAATCACCATCTTGGGGATAATAGTGCTATGTTTCTTATGTTCTTGTCAGGAAGAGAACTGTCAAAGCGCACAGCGCAATCACATTCTTGCTGCAAACTCATATAATAGTAAGGAATATCAAGCAGAGCTCTATCGCTTGATAAAGGAAAGCCCAGAAGTAGATTATTATTATGAAATGCGTGAGGAAATCTTTGGGCAACATTACCTCGTAGTTACTGCTTATGGTAATGCATTCTGCGGGAAGTTATGTTTGGTAATTTCAGAGGAAGATGCAAATCATATTGAAATAGATAAAAGTAAAGGATATCAAGGTGCGCAGCTAATAGGCTTAAAGTTCAACAAGCAAAAAGCCGACTATGGTTGGTCGGCTTTGGTGTATGATTCTGTAGAGTATATTGTAGATTAAGACGGGCGATTTGTAAACGACCCAATATGCCACAACACGCCAGACGGATCGTGTAAGAAAAACTCTCTTCCCCAGTCATTCTCTACAATTTTTGAAATCTTAACGTCTTTAAATAACGTAGTCAAATCAAGCGACTCGAGGTGTGTGAGGTACTCATCTAGATGTTGCACTTCTAGAAACACCATCGTGTTGTCTATCCAGTCTTTTACATAAGCATCTTGCAAGTAGAATCCAAAGTCATCCATTGTGAATAGTGACATATTATAGGAGATGACAGTTTCCTTAAAACCAATGGAAGTGTAAAACCTTCTTGAGGAAATAAAGTCAGTAGCACCTATAAATGGTCTGATGGATTTAGCCGTTGGATTCATATGATGTATTATTTATTGGTGTCAATATTCTCAAGGATGCTTTTATAAACAGTACTTCTAAATTTTGGACCAGTTATAAAACTTTTTGCAGACGCTTCGTCTGTAAGATATTCAGATGTGATTGACTCCATTGCGGTTACTTCTTCAAGAGTTTTATTGTTTTCCATTGCTTTGAAAACTGAAGTGTATACATCTACTAGCATATCGTGATATTTTTGATAATCTGCTTTTGTTGCTAGATTTCCATGTCCAGGAATTATTTTAGTATCCTCATTGATAAGCATGAGTCCTTTCTTTGCTGCATCAATATCTCCTTGAATGCTTCCGCCACGGTTTGTATCTATAAAAGGGAAGTTACCGTTAAAGAAGGTGTCTCCAGTATGTAGTACATTACTCTGCGCAAAATAAACAAGCGCATCTCCGTCTGTATGTGCATTATGGACATGGGTTAAAAATACGTCATCGTCATTTTGATAGAAAGTAGCATCTTCACTAAAAGTGATTACAGGGAGTCCCGCATTAGCTGTTTTCTCGTCGGCTGCTAGTCTCTTACGTACATTATCATGAGCTACAATCATTGCTCCAGTGGCTTCAAAATTTGCATTTCCTCCAGTATGGTCACCATGAAAGTGAGTGTTGACCAAGAAACTCACAGGCTGATCAGATATGGTTTTAATAGCAGTTGTGATTTTCTTGCTAAGAGGTGCAAACTGATCATCTATCATAAAAACGCCATCTTTTCCAGTAGAAATTCCTATGTTTCCACCAGCTCCTTGAAGCATATAGATGTGATCTGTAACTTTTTCAACAGTAATTTGTACATCGTCAAAACGTCCTTGTGCAGTAGCTACAGCAGTTATAAGTGCGATGATAATGAGTGTAAAGTGTTTCATTTTTGAGTTTTTTTATAAAGGTAGTCGTATTGATGTAGTTGCGCTTTCGCGAAAGCGTAATTTTAACAACCTATTATGCTTGTCGTTTTGTTGTGCAGATTCCTTTTGGGCAGTATCTTTGCACCACTTAAAAAATTGCTAAACCTACTGTCTTTGAGCGACGTCGCCATACATACGAATACCTACTCTGCCTGGTACGATTTTAAAGAAATCACAAAGATGCGTTTATCTATAAGCGTAGTGTTTTCTAGTGTTGCAGGATATTTTCTTGGAGCCACAGAGATAGACTGGTTTATTGTGTTGCTGCTAGCTGTAGGAGGCTACTTTATGGTAGGCGCGTCAAATGCGTATAATCAGGTGCTAGAGAAAGATCTAGATGCATTGATGGATCGCACAAAAAATAGGCCTGTAGCTTCCGGAAGGATGTCTAAGCAAAAGGCGCTCTTAATAGCAATTACATTTACGATTCTAGGTTTAGGAACATTGTATTACATAAATCCTCAGACAGCAATGTTTGGAGGGATTTCTATATTTATGTATGTACTGTTATATACTCCCTTAAAAACGAAGACACCTTTATCTGTTTTTGTAGGGGCATTTCCAGGGGCGATACCTTACATGTTAGGTTGGGTTGCTGCTACCAACGATTTTGGGATAGAGCCTGGGACGTTATTTATGATACAATTTTTCTGGCAGTTCCCTCATTTTTGGGCAATAGGGTGGTTTCTTTTTGATGACTATAAAAAAGGAGGCTTTGCTATGTTGCCTACGGGAAAACGTGATAAAGGAACTGCAGTTCAAATCGTGTTATACACGGTATGGACAGTACTTATCTCGATTATACCTGCATTTGGGGTGACTGGAGATTTATTTTTAACACCTGTGTCTGCAATTATCGTTGGGGCACTAGGATTATTTATGCTGTATTGGGCAATTAAATTGTACCAAAACAGAGATGCAAAAACAGCCAAACGACTAATGCTTTCAAGTGTGACTTACATCACGCTACTTCAAATTGTTTTTGTAATAGATAAATTTTTAAGATAGATGGATTATACTCAAGGAGGTGAAAAGTTGAAACTAGATCGTGCTAAAAAGCAGATGTTGTGGTTTGGGATTATAAGTTTGTGTATGACATTTGCAGGACTTACGAGTGCATATATCGTAAGTATGGAACGTCGTGATTGGTTAGAAAATTATGACTTTCCGCAGGCGCTTATAGTTTCTACAGTGTTAATCGTAATAAGTAGTATCACGATACATCTTGCCAAAAATGCTATCATAAGCGGTAAAAATTCAATGGGAACTTTATTTTTAATGCTTACACTAGCGCTAGGAATAGGATTTGTGGTTTCTCAGTTTGCAGGATTCAGTGCGTTTCAAGAACAAGGATATTATTTTACGGGAGCGTCTAGTAATATTACAACTACGTTTTTCTTTCTTATAATTGCAGTGCACATTGCACACCTTATTGCTGGTTTTATATCGTTAATTACAGTAATTATCAATCATTTAAGAGGCAAATATTCTGCAGCAGAACATTTAGGATTAACACTAGGGGTAACGTTTTGGCACTTTTTAGATATTCTTTGGGTATTTTTATTTGTGCTTTTATTTGTAACAAAGTAGACTAGCGATACATTGTTATATTGACACGTATCTAAAACGATTATAAATCGAGGGTTCAGTGTTGATATCTGAACATAAAATACTTATTTTTGCAACCATTAAATTAACCAATTCTTACGAATGGACACGACAGTGACAAACAACGACGCCGAGGGAACAACTTGGGGTGGTGGTAATAAACCACTAAGAGCGAGCTACGGAAAACTAATGATGTGGTTTTTCATCTTATCAGATGCATTAACCTTTTCTGGCTTTCTAGCCGCATATGGTTTTTCTAGATTTAAATTTATTGATGCTTGGCCAATAGCCGACGAAGTATTTACACACGTACCTTTCATACACGGAAACTTCCCTATGATATACGTGGCGTTTATGACGTTTGTATTGATTATGTCTTCTGTAACTATGGTACTTGCTGTAGATGCAGGACACCACTTAAAGCATAAAAGTGTAGCATTTTACATGTTCCTTACAATTATAGGTGGTATCATCTTCGTGGGGTCACAAGGATGGGAGTGGGCTACTTTTATCAAAGGTGATTACGGAGCAGTAGAAACAAAGGGAGGTAAGATACTTCAGTTTGTTGATACAGATGGTAACCGTATGGCACTTGGTGATTTTGCAATTACACAAGTAGGAGAGCGAGAGCAACACCTTAATAAAAATGGAGTTTGGTTTTCAGATGAGGCTGCACCTACTACATATTCAATTGAGGAAGTAAAAGCTGGTTTTGAAGCTACTCCTAATGCATTAATTCGTATCCAGACTCTTACAGAAAATGGAGAGAAGACGGTATTGTCAAGAGAAGAATCTCTTGCCAAGCTAGCTAAGGATGGAAAACTTGTAGTAGAAGGAGCAAACCTTATTCACAATGAATATGGAGCGCCACTCTTTGCAGACTTCTTTTTCTTTATTACAGGATTTCACGGTTTTCACGTATTTTCTGGTGTAATGATTAATATCATTATTTTCTTTAACGTAGTTCTTGGAACATACGAGCGAAGAGGACACTATGAGATGGTTGAAAAGGTTGGTTTATACTGGCACTTTGTAGACCTTGTATGGGTATTTGTATTTACATTCTTCTACCTAGTTTAATTTACCTTTCAGACTATTATATATTATGGCACACGAACATAAACTTGCAATATTTAGAGGAACATTAAAGTTCAAGAATAACATTCAGAAGATTTGGGGAGTATTAATATTTCTCTCTATTATCACAGCTGTAGAAGTTGTTCTAGGTATTATAAAGCCAGAGTTTTTAATTGAAACTACATTTATAAGAATGAAACTCCTTAACTGGATCTTCATAATTCTTACCATTGTAAAGGCATATTACATCACTTGGGATTTCATGCACATGCGTGACGAAGTAAAAGGATTACGAAGAGCAGTAGTTTGGACAGGTATCTTCCTTATATCTTACTTGGTTTTCATATTACTTACAGAAGGTGATTACATCTTTGAAGTTTACAACACAGGATTCCAGAGCTGGAATTTCTAATAAATAATTAAAAGCGACTTTCGAGTCGCTTTTTTTATGTCTTGTAGTTACGCTTTCGCGAAAGCGTTATTTCATAAAAATTGAAACCAATTATAAGCTCGATTACTTCTTGAGATTTATCTTTGTAACATGAAAAAGAAAATCGTTCTCATATCGCTTTTTGTGCTACCAGTGCTTATCTATCTCTTCTTTGCGTCTGGAGTTTACAACTTTGCAAATTTACCTTTGCTTACGCCAGAAGTAGTAGACATTAATAGGTATGCAGACCAAGAAATTAGAACAGAAGCAACACCTGAAGCTCCACTTACATTTGATGATCACATAACTTTAGTTGGTTACCTAGGTGATGGGCTTAAAAGCAATGAAGGCTATACGGCTAATTTGAATTTAATGATATTCAAATACTTTGAGCGTTATACAGATTTCCAATTGGTTTTATTTGTAAATGAAGGAAGTGAAGAAGTGATAGATAATCTAAGAGCAGAATTATCACGTATTTTCGACACTTCAAAAATGCGCTTCATCGTAGCATCAAAGCAACAAACTCAAGAGCATTTTAATAGCCTAGGCACTTCACTTTCTATGATGAATGATGGCGGACATCCTAATGTGTTTGTGATAGATAAGGCAAGAGCGTTACGTTCTGGTCACGAGGAAAAGAAGGCAAATGTGTACGGCTATGATTTTACACAAGCTGTAGAAATGGGTTATCTTAAGGATGATGTAAAAATATTACTGGCAGAATATAGACTGGCACTTAAGAAGAATAATAATGCGAGTCCTAAGATTGAGCAACGCAGAGATAACAAGTAATAGCTATTAAGTCATGAGAAAAAATACATATATAGGAATAGCCGCAATTGTGCTCATTTTTGGGATCATTGTAATCCCAAAGATTTACAAGCGCATAGCAAATGATGATGTATCCCGCGGTGGTAGAATGCATCAAGAAGGTGGTGAGAAGATTAATGATGCACCAGATGGTTTAATCTATATTAATCAAGGTGGAGTAGATAGAAAAGTCCCACCGTTTTCATTTGTAAATCAAGATAACGATACTATTACAAATGCAGATTACAAGGGCAAAGTATATCTAGTAGAGTTTTTCTTTACGAGATGTACAGATATTTGTATCCCAATGAGTCATAATTTGATTGAAATATCAAAGAGATTTGAAGGGCGTGATGATTTTGGAATTGCTTCTTTCTCTATCGATCCAGAGCACGACCAACCAGAGGTGCTTAAAAAGTATCAAGAAGAATATGGAGTAACTAACCCTAACTGGAATTTCATGACTGGCGATCGTTCTGTTATTAGAAAGCTTTCTAATGAAGGTTTTTATCTTGCTACTAATGAAGAAGGAGATGAGAGTGACTTATACCACTCGGGACTGTTTGCACTTATTGATCAAAATGGATTCATTCGTTCTAGGTTAGACCCATATGGTAATGCTAAACCTTATTACAGAGGATTTGTGCCTATGAATGAGAACGTGCCAGAAGGAGGAGAAACGCCAGAGATAGATATACTTATTGAAGATATACAGAAATTACTTAAATAGATTATGAGTACACTTAACCCTACAGAAAAGAAATACAGAGTTTGGATCATTATTTTATCCATAGTGATTCCTATAGCCGTTGCTATATTATTTGGTATTAAGCTTAAGGATTACGGTATAGATGTAGAACCACTTACATTCTTGCCTCCAGTTTACGCTACTATAAATGGACTTACAGCTATTGTGTTGATACTAGCGGTGCGCGCCATAAAAAATGGAAATCGCACACTTCATGAGCGTTTAATGAAGACAGCTATCGGATTATCTGTATTGTTTTTATTGATGTACGTTGCTTATCACATGACATCAGACTCTACAAGTTTTGGTGGTGAGGGTATCATACGTTATGTGTATTTCTTTATTTTGATAACGCACATAGCACTATCTATAATTATCATACCATTGGTATTGTTTACATATGTAAGAGCACTTGCAGAGCGCTTTGATAAACACAGAAAGCTCGCACGCATCACTTTTCCTATATGGTTGTATGTTGCAATTACTGGTGTTATTGTGTATTTAATGATCTCTCCTTATTACATCCACTAGATGAAAAATCTTAAACAAGTACTAGTTGTAATGTTTTTCTGTTGCGCTTTCGCGAAAGCGGACTTAAATGCAACAGTGGTAGCATCTACTACTCAGTGCGCCATGTGTCGTGCAGTCCTAGAATCTGAAGAGGATAACAGTACTGCCAAAGGAATAAATAATGGAATAAAGTACCTTATGGTAATTCCATATATCCTTGTGAGTGGTGTTTTCTACTTCGTTTATAAATCTAGAAAAAATGCTTCTAGTGAGTCACAAGAAGAGCATATTGAGTCGTAAAAGTTACTGTTTTCAACTCACTTGCTCTCAGTTGATTTTTCCTTTAGTTACTCCAAGGTTTAATACTTATTATTCTTTAACAAAACCTTAGGACAACCCGACTAAACCCATCCGTAATTTGCGTGTCTAATTTTAGAACCAAACTATCAAACGGATGAAAAATTTTATTACCCTTTTATTACTGTCATTTTCCTTAGTTGCTGTAGCACAGCGACCTGGTGGGGATCGACCAGATGTTGTTATTACTGGTACAGTAATGGAGGCAGAAACTAATATACCTTTAGAGTATGCAACAGTATCATTTGCCACTGCAGATGGTAAAGTGGTAACAGGAGGAATCACAGATCCATCTGGAAAATATCGCATAGAATTACCAGCAGGCGTATATGATGTGAAGTTTGAGTTTATCTCGTTTGAAACAAAAGTACTTTCTGCTCAACGTCTTATTAAGGACACTAACTTACCTACACAAACACTAGCCATAGATTCTCAATCTCTGGATGAAGTAATTGTGCGTGCAGAGACTACAGAAGTTCAAGTGCGACTGGATAAAAAGATTTATAACATAGGAAAAGATCTTACCACAAGTGGTGCGACAGTAAGTGATGCACTTAGTAATGTACCCTCTGTTACAGTGGATGTGGATGGAGCTATAGCCTTAAGAGGGAACGGAAACGTGCGTATTTTAATTAATGGTAGACCATCTGCAATTGCAGGTTTTGGATCTGTAGATGCGTTGAGTCAATTACCAGCAGATGCTATTGAACGTGTAGAGGTGATTACATCTCCATCTGCTCGTTATGATGCAGAAGGAACGGCAGGTATACTCAACATTATACTGAAGAAAGAGAAAACATTAGGTCTTAATGGTTCTATACAGACTAATGTAGGCTACCCAGAACGTTACGGAATCACAGGAAATATAAACCTAAGAACAGATAAGTTTAATATTTTTAATACCACAGGGTATAGTAAACGTACTTCTCCAGGAAATGCTTCTGCCGAAAATCAATATTTTGCATCAGAAATAGGGGCAGATGGTGAGCAAACTTTTACAAGTGAGATAGATCGTATTCTTAGAGAGGATAGAGATTTTGATAGAAACCGTGGAGGGTTTAATACTAACTTAGGTATTGAGTATTTTCTAACAGAAAAAACATCTGTAACTGCAAGTGGTTTCTTAAGATTAGGAGATAACGATTCTGGTACAGATAACTTTACCAGTGAGTTTACACCAGATAATGAATTGACAGTGTCAAGAACGAGACTTGAGCGCGAGAATGAAGAGGACATGACCTATCAATTCTCACTTAATTCTATTACAAAGTTTGAGGAGTCTGGGCACGAGCTTACCGCAGCTTTACAATATGCTAGAGATGAGGAAACAGAGACTTCTCTTATTACAGAGTTTAACTCTTTCCCAACTTTAGAAAACCTACCTACAGAAGATATTACTCAGATTGAAGATCAAACAGAATACCTAGCGCAAATAGATTATGTACGACCTATAGGTGAGACTGCTCAATTTGAGATAGGATATAGAGGAAACTTTGAAGAAACAGAAACAGATTACACACTTCTAGAAGAAGATGTTGCAGGAGGTACATTTATAAGAGATGATGGCTTATCTAACATTTTTACTTACAAAGAAGATGTACACGCAATCTACACACAGTATGGAGATAAGTTTGGTGATTTTTCTTTCTTAGCGGGACTTCGTTATGAAAATACAAGACAGCAAGGAACGGTAGATGCAGTAATTTCTGATGATAACCCACTAGGGACTAATCTTGATTTTGACAACCAAACAGATGGTTTATTCCCTACATTAAATCTTACTTATGAGTTTAATGAGCGTGAGAATATTACGTTAGGTTTTAACAGACGTATTAATAGACCAAGAGGTCGTTTTATTAATCCTTTCCCATCACGTTCAAGTGAAGCAAACATCTTCCAAGGAAACCCGGATCTTGTACCATCATTTGCAAGCGCATATGATTTAGGCTACTTAAAAAGATGGGATAAGTTGACGTTGACTTCATCTGTGTATTACCAGTATGAGACAGACTCTTTTGAACGTATCCAAGAAGATACAGGATTAGTCACTGCAAATGGAGTGCCTATCATTAGAACACTTCCTATTAACTTAAGTACAAACGAGCGTTATGGAGCAGAACTAGGTGTTCTGTACAATCCTAATAAATGGTTGCGATTAAACTTGAGTGCAAATGCATTCTTATTTGAAACAAACGGTTCTTTTAATGGTGTAGATTATGGTGCAAGTAACTTTAGCTTCTTTACAAGGGGAAGTGCAAAAGTAACCTTACCATATAAAATTGACTGGCAAACTAATATCTTCTACAGAGGTCCTAGCAACAATGCACAGACAGATACAGAAGGTTTCTTATTTACAAACCTAGCATTTAGTAAAGACATACTTAATGATAACGCGACACTTGCTTTAAACGTGAGCGACGTATTTAATTCAAGTAAGAGACAATCACTTACTACCACAGATTCTTTTACAAGTGATAGTGAGTTCCAGTTTAGAGTTCGCTCTGTTAATCTAGCTTTTACGTATAGATTTAATCAAAAGAAGAAACGTGAGCGTGGTAGCCGAGGTGGTGGTGAAGGAGAAGATGATTTTGAAGGATAGACTTTTTTAGCTTTCGCGAAAGCGTAATTTTCCCAATAAAAAAAGGTGGACGGTATAACCGTCCACCTTTACTTTTTTAGGTAATAAAAAAAAATCATTTGTTTAAAAAGAAACAGAGATTTTTCCTCTTAAAAAGAAAGGAACACCAGGCGTAAAGTGAATCTCCTCTACAGACTGTGTCTCATTAAACAATCTACTTTCTGTAGCAAATTGAGTTTCATTCCATTCAGTGTCAAATAGATTTTCGATCACAATTCCGTACGTCCAGTTTTTTACTTTATAGTTGAGATTCATATCTGTAACAAAATAACCGTCTGCTACGATGGAGTTGTCTTCATTTGCTGCTCTATCGTCAATATAGCGGTAAGAAAGTGATCCAGAAAATGCACCTAAGTTATCTACATTAATTCCTCCTACAGCCGTAAAGTCGGGTGCTAGTGGTATTAAATCTGCTCCATTAGGTTCGTCTGTGCTTCTAGCATACGTATAGTTTACATCTGAGTATGCGTATAACCAATCGTTAAACTGGTATCTAGCACCTAGCTCAATACCCACTCTGCGAGAGCGTCCACTAGGTTCTACAATTCCTGCATCACCTACATATACAAACTCTTGGTCTAGAAATAAGCTCCATAATGCAGCATTGACCACAAGGCGGTCGGCTGGTTTAATAATAGTACCTATGTCAACACCATAAGCCGCTGGTAAAATATCTTCACCTTCATTTGCTACAACTACGCGTGTGTCATTAGAGTGAAAGCCTATACCAGTTTTAAGGAAATATTGAAATGTAGTAGACGGTGTGTAAATCACATTAAGCTTAGGGCTAAAGGCTACCTTGTTTTCGCTGCGATTATCATAAACAGGACTTAGCTCATTCACATAGTCAAACTTAAAATAGTCTAAACGTACTGACGGATTAATGTTCCAATCTCCTTTTTTAAATTCGGCATTAAAGTAACCAAATGCGTTGAGTTCATCCACATCACCTAAGGATAGATTTTCTAGTGTCTCACGACGATTTTTTGTGCGTGATAATTCTACATCATTCACATCATCATATCTAAAACCTACACCCGTTTGATAATCTAGATTAAAACCAGCAACCTCTGTATCCTTACGTTCAAAAGAACTTTGAACACCCATTAATACGCGGTCTTCGTGCTGTCTTATCTGGTCACCATTTACAGGGTCTTCAAGAAAGAAGGTGAAGTTTGAATAAAGTTCAAAGTCATATTTAGATAAGAAGGTACTGGTCTTAAAAGTGTCACTATCATTTAAGTTTTTAGTGTAGTTGAGAGATACATTGCTTCTACTCGTAGTACCACCTTCGGTATCATCTATTGCTCCAAAACGGCCTATTAATCCAGCATCTACAGCTCTTTGTGGTATTTGACCAGAGGCATCCCATTTACTCTGAAAGTGTGATAATGTAATGTCTAGCTCTTCCTCTCCAGGTTTGGCATAAATATATTTACTCATCAAGTTAAGACGATTAAAGTTCTGTGGTGAATCTACAGGCCCATCAGTAAGGTATATCTCTGATGCTAAGTATAACGAGCTATACTCTTTATTAAGCACTGGGAATAAACCTGAAAGGCGCTTGGTATTAAATTGGCCAACTTCAAGAGTAATTAAATTGTCTTCTACAACATCTTTAAGTTTAAGATCAATATATCCCGCTGTTGCAAAGTTACCCTGCTGAGCATTAAAAGGACCTTTGCCAAATTCTATATTCTGTATAGTTTCTGGTATTACAAAGTGCAAGTCTGAGTATCCTTGTCCGTGGGCGTGAGAGACCATATTAACAGGGAGTCCGTCTACACTAAGCGCGAGGTCTGTGCCATGATCAATATCAAAACCACGTAAGAAAATTTGCTCTGCTTTTCCTCCACCTGCATGCTGCCCTATAATCAGCCCAGGCACCTTGCGTAAAATTTCTTGTGATGACTTTACAGGATTGTTTTGCACGTCTATATCTACAATTCTGCTTAGTTGGTTTACTTCAGATACGATGAGAACCTGGTCAAGTGAAAATGACTTAGGCTCAAGCTTAATTTGTAACTGTGTTTCTTCTTCTGATAATACATAAAGAAGCGTTTCATAGCCTAGACTAGAAAAATATAGAGAGTCGCCTACTTTTGTTTTAGGAATACTAAAGAAGCCTGTAGCATTCGTGTGTGCGTGCTGTCCGGATTCTTTATTAAAGATATTTGCATTTTCTATTGGGCTAGCATTTTCATCTAGCACCACACCTTTAATAGACTGGCCGTATAATGGGATAATAAGGAGCATCGTGATAACTCCAAGAAAGAATTTCATATAATTATATTTGAGATTTGAATGTATTTGTGCGTGTTTATATGACTAGCCTAGCGATAGACGAGTATAAAAACAGTATTCCATAGTGAGAATACTACAGCCGTGGAGGCTGTATAACCAAATCTCTTTGTGAAGTGTACTTTTTCTCTAGGTACCACCAGTTATGTACTATCTCAATAGGAGTAGTACTTGCTAGAGTAGGGTAATATGTTTGTGACAATTGTTTGTCTGTGTTATATTTTTCGTCGCTTTTAAAATGCTCAGGCTGTTGGTCATTATCGTTAAAAACCAATTTAAGAAAAGTAAGAACACGGTGACTGTGGTGTGTAGCAACATCATTCCCATGGTGATTGCTAGCTGGAGTCTCGTGGTGATGTGGTGGGTTGTGATGATTATCCTGCGCGATGGCATGTTCAATATTGTGTGCAAGCTGGAAAACCACCTTTTGTACAGGTGATAGCAAGCAAAAGACCGCCATGCAAAAGGCGATAGTTTTGGTAATGGATGATATGTAATGGTTAGTTTTCAGTTTGTATGTGTGAATCTACTATAGAACTTACGGTAATATGACCTCGAGGGTTTCGTTTTAAGAATAGTTTAAGAAAATTAGGGTTACGCTTTCGCGAAACCATAAAATTATCTTTAACAAAACGCTAACATATGTTGGTGTAACAGAAACTCTCAAAAACAGTCTATTCAATACATTTTACAGCATAAAGGCTTGCTTGCATCTCAGATAGTCTTAACAAGAAATTCACAGTATTTAAGTTGTTAAATGTTAATATTGTTATAAACCATTGACTATGATTGAAATAAAAGGTCTTCACAAATCGTATCAGATGGGGAGCAACTCGCTTCACGTTCTTAAGGGTATAGACTTTTCTGTAAAAGAAGGAGAGCTAGTTTCAATCATGGGATCTTCTGGGTCTGGAAAATCGACGCTTTTAAATATACTTGGAATGCTTGATGAGGCAGATGAGGGTGATTATACCCTAGATAATGTCCCTATCAAAAACCTCAATGAAAAAATAGCAGCCCAATACCGCAATAAATTCTTAGGATTTATCTTCCAGTCTTTTAATCTTATCAATTATAAGAATGCTTTAGATAATGTCTCTATGCCGTTATACTACCAAGGTATGAAGCGCGCAGAGCGCACAGACAGAGCCATGCATTATCTAGAAAAAGTAGGTCTTGCACAGTGGGCAACACACTTACCTAGCGAAATGTCTGGAGGGCAGAAACAACGTGTCGCGATAGCGCGTGCACTAGCGAGTGACCCAAAAGTATTACTAGCAGATGAGCCTACGGGAGCACTGGATACAAAGACATCTTATGAGGTGATGGATCTCATACAGGGAATTAATGATGAAGGAAAAACAATCTTAATTGTTACTCACGAGCCAGATATCGCAGAGATGACTAAACGCATTGTAAACTTAAAAGACGGTCGCATAATAGATGACACACT
This sequence comes from Dokdonia sp. Asnod3-C12, assembly GCF_045063975.1. Classification (NCBI taxonomy): domain Bacteria; kingdom Pseudomonadati; phylum Bacteroidota; class Flavobacteriia; order Flavobacteriales; family Flavobacteriaceae; genus Dokdonia; species Dokdonia sp. Asnod3-C12. Next base: position 1,063,245 of record NZ_JBEFNY010000003.1, on the reverse strand, counting down.
CGTAAATCAAGTAAAGGCAATCAATCATGTTTGATGTAGAACGCTGGCAAGAAATTTTTGAGACCATAGGAAAAAACAAACTTCGTACGTTTCTTACTGGTCTATCAGTGGCTTCAGGGATTTTTATCCTAGTAATCTTACTTGGTTTTAGTACAGGTATTCAAAAAGGTGTAAAAACCCAATTTGCTCAAGATGCCGAAAGCCGTGTAAATGTATGGACGGGCGTTACTACAAAGGAATATGCAGGTCTTAATCCTGGTAGGCGTATCCAGATGCATAACAGTGATTATGAAAATGTCAACACAAAGTTTGGTGAGGCCTTAGAGCACAAAACAGGATTATATAATATCTGGGGTGGTCAAGTAAACTATGGCAACGAGTCTGGTAATTATCGTATAGAAGGAGCAAACTATGGACAGCAATTTATAGAAAACGCAACACTCTCTGCAGGCAGATTTCTCACTCAAAAAGACGAAGACGAAGGCGTAAAAGTTGCAATCATAGGTCAAAAAGTAAAAAATGATCTTTTTAAAGCTGAAGATGCTATCGGTGAAACTATTAAAATAAGTGGCATTAACTTTCTTGTAGCTGGAGTCTTTACAGATCCAGGAGGTGAACGCGAGGAATCTCGAATTTTTATTCCGCTTAGTACAGCGCAAAGAGTTTTTAATGCTGGAGATAACTTGCGCTCTATGGCATTTACCGTTAAAATGTCTGAAAATTTTGATGAAGCCGTAGCATTATCTGCAGCAGTGAGTCAGGGTATTGAAGATGAGATTAAGTCACGCTATCAGATATCACCAGATGATAGAAGCGCGGTGCGTGTAAATTATAATCTTGAAGAAGCACAAAAAATATATAGCCTTATAGACACCATACGCATGGTATTTTGGTTTGTAGGCATAGGAACTATTATCGCTGGGGTAGTAGGAGTAAGCAACATCATGCTCATCATCGTAAAAGAGCGCACCAAAGAAATTGGAGTGAGAAAGGCGCTAGGCGCATTACCTAGTTCTATCATTGGGATGATACTACAAGAATCTATTTTTATTACCGCAATCGCTGGATTTTTAGGTTTGTTTCTAGGCGTAGGTTTATTGGAACTCATAGGACCACAAATAGATAGTGACTTTATTAAGTTTCCTCAAGTAGATTTTACAACAGCAATTTCAACAGTGATAATATTAATAGTTGCAGGAGCGCTAGCGGGTTATATTCCAGCTAGAAGGGCCGCAAATATTAGACCCATAGAAGCACTAAGAGACGAATAAAATTAACTATCACGCTTTCGCGAAAGCGTACTCATAAGATACTTCCATTATACAAGGAGGAACAAACGTTTAATTAAAAGCACCTTACAAGGTATAACAAGATGTTTAGCAAAGACCGCTGGAATGAAATATTAGAAGCCCTCAATGCAAATAAGTTTCGCACGTTACTTACCGCATTTGGTGTATTCTGGGGAATCTTAATATTGGTATTGCTTCTTGCATTAACCAACGGACTTAAGAACGGAGTTTCGGCAGATTTTGGTGACTTTGCTACAAACTCAATGTTTATGTGGTCGCAAGGAACGTCCATATCGTACAAGGGATTACCTAAGGGAAGGAGATTTAGTTTTAAACTAGAAGATGTTGAGATCCTTAGAGAAAAGTATCCAGAACTTAAATATATCTCACCACGTAATCAGCTGGGTGGTTTTAATGGTGCGAATAATGTGACGCGCAATGAAAAAACAGGAGCTTTTAGTATCTACGGAGATTATCCAGAATTTATAAAACAGCAGCCTCAAGATATTACTTCTGGGCGTTACATCTCATATTCTGATATTAATGAAAAACGTAAAATTTGTGTTATAGGAGAAGATGTAGTGAAGGGTTTGTATGATAATGGAGAAGATGTTCTCAACACCTACATCAAAATAAATGGTGTAAACTTTCTAGTGGTAGGTACCTTTAAAAACCCAAAAAGTAGCGGAGACGCAGAGGAGGATGCAAATACCATATTTGTGCCTTTCACCACATTTTCACAAGCTTTTAATAGAGGTGATAACGTAGGGTGGATGGCAATAACTGCCAGTGAAGATGTCAACATTACAGACATTAAGGAGCAAGTATTTGCTACCATGAGAGAGCAGCGCTCTATACACCCTGATGATAAACGAGCGATAGGTCATTTTGATCTATCTGAAGCATATGGTCGTGTGATGGGGCTATTCTCTATCCTCACCTTTGTAGGTTACTTCGTAGGGTCATTAGTACTTCTTTCTGGAGTTATAGGAATAAGTAATATTATGCTTATTGTAGTAAAAGAACGTACTAAGGAAATAGGTGTGCGCAGAGCATTAGGAGCGACTCCATGGGAGATTAAATCTCAGATTTTGCAAGAATCTTTAGTGCTTACAATCATCTCGGGAATGGCAGGTATAGCAGTTGCCGCTGGATTTATATGGGTGATGAATACCATATTAGATCAAGTAGGAAAAGTAGATAATTTTGCAAACCCATCAGTAAATATAAATGTCATTTTTGTTGCACTCGCTATCCTGATAGTTTCAGGATTACTAGCTGGATTTATTCCGGCATCAAGGGCAATACAAATGAAGCCTATAGACGCATTAAGAATAGAATAAAACACAATCAACCACTCATACCATGAAACGCACAGGAACCATTATTACACTTATTGTAATCGTCATATTATTTGCAGCAGGCATTTGGTATATCTACACAAAGGATAAGCAAGACCCTATTGTTTATACTACAGAACAAGCTACTAGTCGTACCATTGTTAAGAAAACGGTAGCTACTGGAAGCATTGTTCCTAAGGAAGAAGTACTTATCAAGCCTAACGTGTCTGGAATCATTAAAGAGATTTATGTGGAGGCAGGAGATAATATCAAAGCTGGAGATCTTATTGCTCAAATTGAGGTGGTGCCTAATGCGTCATCACTTACTAATGCAAAGAATAATATTGCAGGAGCACGCACGGGAGTTGAAACAGCAAAGCTTGCTCTGGCAAACCAAAAGAGTATTTACGACCGCCAGAAGGCGCTCTTTGATAAAGGAGTGATCTCTGCAAATGATTTTGATGGCATTCAGAATTCATATAATCAAGCAGAACAGCGTGTAAAGCAGGAGCAAGTGAATCTTACAAGTGCTTCTCAAAATTATGATATTATAAAAACGGGAACTACCAGAGGACTGGGTAATGCTGCCACTACACAGATTAGATCTACCATTACTGGGATGATTCTTGACGTTCCAGTAAAAACGGGAAACCAAGTAATTGAAGCCAATAACTTTAATGATGGAACTACCGTTGCAACGCTTGCAGATGTAGATAAAATGATTTTTGAAGGAAAGGTGGACGAGAGTGAAGTAGGTAAAATAAAAGAAGATTTACCATTAGAAATCACCGTGGGAGCGATAGAAAATATGACTTTTAACGCGACTCTTGATTATATAGCACCTAAGGGCGTAGCCGAAAATGGAGCTATCCAGTTTGAAATAAAAGGGACATTAGATCGTACAAACTCAGATACTTTTATTAGAGCAGGACTGAGTGCAAATGCGAGTATTATCCTTGAGAAAGCAACAGATGTTCTTTCGATAAAAGAGGCACTTGTACAATATGATCCTAAAACTAAAAAGCCATTTGTTGAGGTCGCTACTGGCGATCAAGAATTTGAACGTCGTGATATAGAAGTGGGTGTGAGTGATGGTATTTTTGTAGAAGTAAAGAGCGGAATCACAGCAGAAGATAATATCAAAGTGTGGAACCAACTTAAAATCCCTACTGGATTTGGAGGAGGTAGAGGCTAGATAACCTTTTGTTTTATAGACTTGCAGAGGTGTTTTAGGTACGCTTTCGCGAAAGCGTAACAATCTCTCAAAAAAAATAATTAACAGTTTTTGTAACATATAACCGTTTCAATAGTCATATTGGACATCAATCAAGATTATGAAAAAAGCCATCTTATTTTGTATGACAGCGTTACTCGCTCTCACGACTTACAGTCAAGAGAAAAAGTGGACCCTGCAAGAATGCGTGCAATATGCGATAGATAATAACATCAATATCCAGCAAACGGAGTTAGATCTAGAGACTGCAGCCATAGACCGCTCTGATGCAATAGGAGCATTTTTACCTACCTTAAATGGTACGGCGTCAAACTCTTGGCAAACGGGTCTTACGCAAAACGTACTTACTGGAGTTTTAGAAACGCAACAAACACGTAACTCATCTTTTGGGGTAAGTTCTGGAGTGCGATTAATCAATGGTTTTAGAAACCATAAAGTACTGGACAGAGCAGAACTTTCTAAAATCGCAGCAGATTATAATATTGCTAAGCTTAAAGATGATGTCGCGCTTAATGTTGCGGTGTCTTATCTCCAAGTGTTACTTGCGAGAGAAAGTGCAAAAGTAATTGTCACTCAAAACGCAGTGACTAAAGAGCAAATATTACGTACACAAGAACTTGTAGATGGAGGCGTATTGCCTAGAGGTGATCTATTAGAGATACGCGCAACTGACGCAAGCGAGAGGCAACGTATAGTTGCTGCCGAAAACGGTGTTACCATAGGTCTTGTAAACTTAGCGCAACTATTAAATATAAAGGATATCGCAAACTTTGATATTGCCGAAGGGGAATATGAAGTACAAGGAGAAGGAATCTTAGATACTCAGGCAGATGTATTAATAGAGACGGCAAAGGAAACTCGCTACGATCTAAAGATTGCTGAACAAAATGAAGCAATAGCTAAAAAGGATTTAGAAATAAGCAAGACAGGTTTTTACCCTACACTAGATGCATTTTTTAATTATAACACTAGAGAGTCTAATAGATCAAGTGGTTTTAATACTTCTATAGATCCTGATACTCCTTTTATAGATTCTGGAAATCCTATTGGAGTTGTGGGTAACACAGGTGACATTGTAACTAGTTTGTCTCCTAATATTACAGGAGTTGATGAATTAGGTCCATTACCATTTATAGAGCAATTATACCTCAATGATGGTATTTCTTATGGGTTATCTTTGAGGGTTCCTGTGTTTAACGGATTTAGTGTAAAAAATCAAGTAAAACGTAGTGAGGTAAATGTAATGCGCTCAGAGTTTCAAAAGGAACTAGCAGAGCAAAACCTTAGAACTGCGGTGTATCAAGCATACACAGATGCAAAAGCTGCAAGAGAAAGTTATGAGGCGGCCAAAATAGCTGTTGAGTCTCAAGAGTTAGCTTACGCATATGCAAAAGATCGCTATGATGTAGGTCTTACAAATGCCTTTGACTTTAGCCAGAGTAAACTGCGTTACGACAACGCACAGATTGAGATTGCGCGTTCTAAATATGATTATATTTTCCGTATTAAGGTATTAGAGCTCTATTTTGGAGTTCCCGTTACCGAACTAAAATTCTAACCAAAATGAGTAAAAAAACACTTTTCATTTTACTAGGTATTGTTGCTGTTGTAGTAATAGCATTAATCGCAGGTAAAAAATCTGGAGCTTTCGGTAAGTCGGGTAATTTCAAGGCTGTAGAGGTGCAGAAGCTAGAGCGAGCAACTATCATTGAGACGGTGGCCGCTACCGGTAAAATACAGCCAGAGATAGAAGTAAAGCTATCATCAGAAGTTTCTGGAGAAATTATAGATCTTCCTATTAAAGAAGGGCAAGATGTAAAAAAAGGAGACCTACTTGTAAAAATCAATCCAGACTTAGTGCAAGCAGCAGTAAGCCAGAGTCGTGCAGCGTTACAAAATAGCCGTGCCGGATTATCACAAGCAGAAGCAAGTCTCAACCAAGCCAAGCTTACTTTTAATCGTAATAAGCCCCTTTTTGATAAAGGAGTAATTTCAAAAGCAGATTTTGAAAGAGCACAGTCTGATCTGGATATCGCACAAGCAAATCGTCAGAGTGCTTTTTATAATGTACAGAGTGTAGCTGCTCAAGTAAAGCAGGCTACAGATAACCTAGGACGAACTTCTATTTTTGCACCACGCGATGGTACAATCTCTATGCTTAATGTAGAACTGGGAGAACGTGTAGTAGGGACTGCGCAAATGGCAGGAACAGAAATTGTACGTGTAGCAAACCTCAATAATATGGAGGTTGAGGTAGATGTAAATGAAAATGATATTGTAAAAATTGCAATAGGAGATTCAACGATTGTAGAGGTTGATGCATACTTGAAAACAAAATTTTCGGGTATTGTTACAGAAATTGCAAACTCTGCTCAAGCAACACTTACTGCAGATCAGGTTACAAATTTTAAAGTAAAGGTGCGTATTCTTGAAGAATCATATAAGCACTTGCTAGAAGGTAAGAAGGATACATATTCGCCTTTTAGGCCAGGTATGACAGCAACGGTAGATATCATTACAAAAAAGCGTAACGATATTCTGGCAGCGCCTATAAGTGCTATTGTTGTAAAGACAGATACGAGTGCTACAAGAAGCACTTCGCCTAAGTCTACAACAAGTGCAGGAGCGGCAGAGGAGAAATTTGAATGTGTATTTGTGAAGAGCGGTGGTGAAGCAAAGTTGAAAGTCGTAACTACAGGAATACAAGATGACTCAAAAATTGAAATCTTAACAGGTCTAGAAGAAGGTGATGAAATCATTATAGGCCCTTATAGTCTTGTAACTAAAACGCTCAAAACTGGAGATAAAGTTGAGGTAAAAGGAGAAGAAAAAAACGAATCTGAAGAATAAACAATGACACATATTTTATGTCTTGAGACAGCCACCACAAATTGTTCGGTGGCTTTGTCTATTAATGGAAATGTAGTTGCAATGCAGGAGGATAATGCTCAAAAGTATTCTCACGCAGAGCGATTACATGTATTTATCAAAGAGGTGCTTGATGCTGCAGGTATTACTAAAGATAAACTTAGTGCAATTGCCGTAAGTAAAGGCCCAGGAAGCTATACGGGACTTCGTATAGGTGTTTCGGCAACAAAGGGACTCTGTGCAGCACTAGATATACCACTTATCTCTGTAGATACTTTAGGTGCGCTTTCGCGAAAGCTTACTGTAAACGATGGCGAACTCATTATACCCATGCTTGATGCACGACGTATGGAAGTGTATAGTGCCGTTTTTGATAATAGTGGAAATCGTCACAGAGAAACTCAAGCACAAATACTAGATGAAACATCCTTTACCGAATATTTAGATAAAGGAATCGTTCACTTTGTGGGTAATGGTGTAGAAAAATTCCAAGAGATATGTGAGCATCCTAATGCAAGATTTGTAATAGGAGAGTTGCCTTCATCAACTCAAATGGCAACCATGGCACAGTCAAAATTTGAAGCTAATGATCTTGAAGATGTAGCTTATTTTGAACCGTACTACCTCAAAGATTTTATTGCAGGTAAGCCTAAAGCAAAATAGAAATAATACTAAAGCAAAAAAAAATCCCGTGATACAATACTGTATCACGGGATTTTTACTTTTAAGAAAGAGCTTCTTAAGCTTCTTTGTGTATTTCGACAGCATGTGGATAAGGAATTTCAATCCCAGCTTTGTCAAGTTCAATTTTACAATTTTCGATAGTTTGGAAGTATACATCCCAGTAATTTTCTGGTGTAGCCCAAGGACGTACTTCATAATTTACAGAGCTATCTGCAAGCTCACCCATATTTACAGATGGAGCAGGTACTTGTAGTACATTTTCTTGAGAATGCATAGCGCGCATAAGAGCTTCTTTAGTCGCCTTAATATCTGCATCGTAAGATACACCTATTGTAAGGTCTACACGTAGTTCTCCTAGTTCTGTGTAGTTCTTGATATTACCATTAGATAAAACACCATTTGGTATAATAACTAGTTTATTTCCTGGTGTAGCTATCTTGGTAGTAAAGATTTGAATTTCAGATACAACTCCTACTTCACCTTGAGCTTCTATAAGATCACCTACTTTAAAAGGTTTGAAAAGCATAAGTAATACACCACCAGCAAAATTAGATAGAGAACCTTGTAACGCAAGACCAACAGCAAGACCAGCGGCTGCAAGAATAGCAGCAAAAGATGCTGTATCTATACCTAATTGTCCTAAAATGGCTATAATAAGTAGAACTAGTAAAATAGTTCTCACGAGATTAGATAAAAACTTCTCAAGTGTCTTATCCATATTCTTATTTTTCTCGAGCACTTTCTTGAAAACCTTCATTAGTTTTCCAATAACCCATTTACCTACGACCCATATGACTAATGCCATAAGGATTTTGAGTCCGTATTCTGATCCTTTTTCGATAGCGAGGTCAATCCATTTTTGATAATCTTCCATTGGTTTTAATTATTAGGTTGTTAATGTTTGTAGCCTAAAAATAGAAAATCTCGCATATATCAATATATGCGAGTTTCTATATAATAATTATCACCATGGATGTATCGTTAATCGATACAAAAGGGAATCTTGTCTAGTTTTTCTTATTCAGCATTGTGAACGTGCACATCACGTTGAGGGAATGGTATTGTAATTCCTGCGGCTTCTAGACGTTCTTTTCCTTCCTCTAGTACTAACCAGCGTAAATTCCAGAAGTCTTCATTTTTTGCCCAATATCTTAGCGATAGATTTACACTGCTATCTCCTAGCTCTGCAAGAACGATCATAGGTGCTTTTCCTTCTTCTTGGATTACTTGTTCTTGTTCATTGACTAGTGTAAGTAAAATGTTTTTGGCAAGTTTTACATCATCACCATAATCAATTCCAAAGGTGATTGCTTCTTTACGTATACCTTCTTCTGTAAAGTTTACAATGGTTTCATTAGACAACTTTCCATTTGGGATAATAGCTAGTTGGTTTCCAAAAGTATTAAGCTTGGTCTGGAAGATTGAAATTTCTTTTACTGTTCCTTCTTGTCCTTGTGCTTTTATAAAATCACCTACTTTAAAAGGTCTTAGTAATAAGATAAGAACTCCTCCTGCAAAGTTTGCGAGAGATCCTTGTAATGCTAGTCCTATTGCAAGTCCAGCTGCTCCTATGATAGCTACCAGAGAAGTAGTTTGTACACCTACTTGTGTAATCACAAGTACAAAAAGCACGATTTTTAAGGTCCAGTTAATGAGGTCTGCAATAAATTTTTCAAGTGTAGGTTCATAGTCCTTTCTTTTGAAAAACTTAGCTACTAGTTTTTTTATAATACGGATGACCCATAAACCAATAAACAACAAAACCATAGCACTCAAAAAGCCTGGGATGAAGTCCCATATCCATTTTATGGCCTGATCTATATGTTCTTGGTATTCGCTTACTTGATCCAGAGGATTACTCATATTTAATTTTTTTACAAAATTGGATATAAGCAAACATGTTACATAATCTTCTAGGATAAACTTCTGTTAAACTTCCATGAGTTTTAACGCGGCTTTCACAGTCTCTACGGGGAGTTGGCAAGTATTATTCACACATACATAGATAAATGTCCTATCATCATGGTATCGCCCCTTAAAGATGTCTTGATCACTTTTGATAGTGCTAGTTGCAATTAATTTATTAGGAATGTAATAGCTGTCGAACTCTTGTCTTAGGACTTCCGCATTTTTTCCCACGATAACAAGCTCATAAAAAGGCATGGTATAGTTAAGCATCCCATCCATCCAGTTTGAAAAACTAGTAGGGCTTTGCTCAATAGATGGCTGAATGTTATGAAGCATTGCTTTAGCCGTATCACCATAAGTATTATCGCTATAGTAATGAGATAACATAAAAATGTTCTTCGCCATTATGGAGTTTGAGGACGGAATTACGTTATCATAAAACTCTGTGTTCCGACTTGCGAGGCTAGGATCTTGGTTTGATGTAAAGAAGAACAAATCATTTTCTGGATTTTGAAAATGTTTAAAGGTGTAATCGGTAAGTTGTTTAGCCTTATTAAGCCATTGATTATCTGCTGTGACTTCATAGAGTGCTATAAAGGCATCTACTATGGCAGCATAATCCTCTAGATATCCATTTATAGTGCTCTTTCCATTTTTAAAGGTACGATTGAGACCGCCATCTTCTCTTATAAGATGAGTACTTATGAAAGTTGCATTTTTTAAAGCAGCAGTAAGAAATTCTTCCTCGTTAAAAGCGCGGTAGGCATCTACATACCCTTTTATCATTAATCCATTCCAAGAGGTTAGGATTTTGTCATCTAGGCGAGGTTTTTCTTTATTGCTTTCGCGAAAGCGTAATAAATCCTCATGCCATTTATTTTTCTTGGAAATGATTTCTTGTATTGAAATACCAAACTCTTTAGAAAAATCTTGATCTGTATCTTGTCTAATGAGTACATAGTTGTCTTTCTCCCATTTTCCATAGGAGTTGATGTTGTAGTATTCTTTGAAAAGATCAAAGTCATCACCTATCAAAGTTTGTAGCTCGTTTTTAGTCCACACATAATAAGCACCTTCTTCTAGAATTCCATCTGCAGTTAAGCTATCTGCATCTATAGCGCTATAGAAGGCTCCATCCTCTGTCGTCATCTCGCGGGCTATAAATGCCAAGGTTTGATAGACAGTTTCCTTATATAAAAGGTTTTTAGTCTTTGTGTAGGCTAGTGCGTATAGGCTAACTAGCTGTGCATTGTCATAAAGCATTTTTTCGAAGTGCGGTACATGCCACTTTGTATCTACACTATAACGGGCAAAACCGCCACCTACGTGATCATTAACTCCACCAAAGGCAATTTGTTCTAGCGTAGTATTTACATATTCTAAAATTTCTTGATCTTGGTTTTGATGAGCATACCTAAGTAAAAACAGGTAGTTATTAGGCATCATAAACTTAGGCGCACGGTTAAGGCCACCTTGTCTAGTATCCCACTGCCTCGACCACTGGCTAATGGCATTTTGTAAGGTTTCTAGCTGGAAATCTGGATTGCTATCATTCGGGATAATTGCATCCATTTCTTGCATGCCTTGATCAAGCTTTTCTGCATATTCAATGAGTTTTTCTGGTGCTGTTTGATAGAGTTTGGCAATTTGCTCAAGTGCGCTTGTCCATTCCTCTTTTGGGAAATAGGTGCCTCCCCATACTGGTCTTCCATCTGGTAATGCAATGGCATTAAGAGGCCAGCCACCTCTGCCTGTCATAAGTTGCACAGCATTCATGTATACATTATCCACATCTGGACGCTCCTCACGATCTACTTTTATATTTATAAAATGCGCGTTCATAAGTTGTGCGACCTCTGTATTTTCAAAGCTCTCGTGCTCCATGACATGACACCAGTGGCATGAAGAGTAACCTATGCTTATCAATAAGAGTTTGTTTTCCTTTTTAGCCTGAGCCAGCGTTTGCTCATTCCATGGTTTCCAGTCTACAGGGTTATGGGCATGTTGTAAGAGATAAGGACTAGTCTCTTGTATAAGATCATTAGTATAAGGATGTTCCATAGTGGGAATTTTAGCGCTTGCCGATTGAAAAAAGGAGTGTAATTATAGATGTAAGTGTGTTTGTAAAATGGGGTAGTCTTGTAAAAATACAAACAAAAAAAGTCCCATCTAGAGATGGGACTTTTATCAATATTTTAAAAAGAGATTTACTTCACTTCAAAAGTAATCTTACAGTTCATGCGATATTCTTTTATTTTTCCATCATCACCTACTACGCAGTTTTGCTCGTTTACGTAAAGAGATTTGATGTTCTTGATGGACTTGCTAGCATGTTTAAGTGCGTTTTCTGCTGCATTTTCCCAGCTTTTCTCAGAACTTGCTAATACTTCTATAACTTTTAATACTGCCATTTTATTGGTTTTAATGTGTTAATAATTAGTTGTTTCCTGAAAGTTACGCAATTCATTAGATAAGAATGCAAATGTTTTTATAAATGTTATAATTACTGTCTGTCTGAATAATAACGATAGTTATGTGTAGATGAGCGTAGGTGTTAAAGCTATTTTAAGAGATTTTGTTTTTGATGTAATTACCATCCTCCGGAAGCACCACCACCTCCAAAGCCACCGCCACCAAATCCTCCTCCAAAGCCACCGCCTCCACCGAAGCTTCCACCACCGCCAAAAGATCCACCACCACCAAAGCCACCACGTCCCATATTGCTGAGTATGATAACGTCTAGTAGCGAGCCGCCTACACTGCGCTTACCTCCATTACGACCGCCACCGCGATGATTGTTGCGACTTATGATAATGAGAATGATGATAAAAAAGATAAACATGAGAATCCCTTGTATGGGAAAACCATCGTTACCTTGTCTCGTTCCTTTAAAGTTTCCTTGCAAACCATCAAAGATGGCATCTGCGCTTTGATCAAGGCCAGCATAAAAATTCCCTTGTTTAAACTGAGGAATCATTATTCTATTTATGATTTGCTCTGAATCACGGTCAGAAATGATGCTTTCTATTCCATAACCCGTATTGATATCTACCTTGCGATCATCTTTTGCGAGAATAATCAGGATGCCGTTATCTTCATCTGCCTGGCCTATTCCCCATTGCTGTCCCCACTTTGCGCCTACCATATCAAGTCCTTCTCCATTGGAAGTAGAGATAATAGCAATCACAATTTGTGTTGAGGTACTATCACTGTATTTAATAAGTTTGTTTTCTAAAGCACTCTTTTGTCCTGCAGATAATAAGCCTATGTAATCATAAACTGCGTCAGGATTTGCCTTTGTCGGTTTTTCAGGAATATTAAATTGCCCAAATGCAGGAATACTCAGTACCAATAAAAGTAGAGAGAAGAGTACGCTTTCGCGAAAGCGTGAACCTAAAAAATATTTTTTTTCTTGCATTAAGAGGTGCTTATTTCGTCAGGGAGTTCATTTTTATCACCATGCTTCCATGGGAAAAATGCAGCTAGTTTCTCTCCAGCAGACTGTACTCCCTGGATGAGGCCATCGCGGAAGTTTCCTTTTGTAAACTGAGCAATCATAGCATCCTTAGTAGACTCCCAGAAATCTGGAGGGACTACCTTGTTGATGCCAGCATCACCGCAAATTGCCAGTCTATGATCATCTACAGCAACGTAAATAAGGACTCCATTTTCTTCCTTAGTATTATCCATTTTAAGTAAATGAAATAATTCTTGAGCACGTATGAGCGCATCCTCTGTGTTAGAGTGATGCTCTAGGTGCACACGGATTTCCCCCGAAGTACGAGTCTCAGACTGTCTAATGGCCTCAACAATGGCTTGTTCGTCATTTTTACTTAAAAAGTCTTCTACCGTAGATGCCATTTATTTTGTGCCAAAATCAAATTCTACTTCTGGAGCATTTTCTGATCCTGCATCTGCCTCAAAGTATGCACGGTTATCAAAACCTAAAATTCCTGCAGCTAGGTTAGTAGGAAACATACGTATCTCAGAGTTTAAGATTTTTGCCTTTTCATTAAAGCGATTACGCTCCACATTGATACGGTTTTCTGTACGTTCCAGCTCATTGATTAGCTCCTTGAAGTTTTCATTTGCCTTAAGATCTGGGTAGCGTTCAAAAACAGCTAAAAGTCGAGAAAGCGCAGAGGTAAGACCTGACTGAGCTTCTTGAAACTGTCTAAGCTGTGCTGGTGTAATGTTTGAAGGGTCAATATTTATTGAGGTAGCTTTGCTACGTGCTTCTATAACTCCTATAAGAGTAGATTGCTCAAACTCTGCATAGCCTTTGGCTGTATTTACAATATTTGGGATTAAGTCTGCACGACGTTGGTAAGAGCTTTCTACGTTACCCCATTGTGCACTTACCTCTTCATCTAGAGGAACGAGATTATTATTTGTGCGAGCAAGCCATAAGCCTCCTATTACTAGTATAGCAACAATGGCGATAAGAGCGATAAGTCCTTTTTTCATAATATTAAATAGGTTTGATAGTTAGTTGTTGTTTGTTGTGATTTGTTACAAGTAACGTGCAATAGTAGCAAGTTAAGAAAAAGAATTACTATAAGAAGACAATAAGGTTTTGTTAAACTCGCCGTCTAAGAGTTGTATAAGCTTGATTTTTGCAAATAAAAAAGCAACACTCATTTGTAGTGTATTATTGTTATGGATTTAAAACTTTTATATTTACTAGCATCTATGGGAGTTATAGGTGTTATTGCAGGTGTATATCACCTCGTGTCTGGGCAGTATCTTGTAATGAGCCTCTTGTCAATAACCACTAGTTTATTTTTTATAGGCCTAGCTTATCGCGATTATTATAAAGGAAAGCGTTTTTAGAGATTAGACTTAATCTCTAGTAGTTGTGCTTTTACAGCCTCTAGCTTTCTTATAATATCAAAATTTGATAAAATTTCTTTTTTACCTTCTTTGAGGTGTGTTTTTGCACCTTCAAGTGTAAAACCGCGCTCTTTAACCAGATGGTAAATGAGCTCTAGATTTTTAATGTCTTCTGGTGTAAATCTCCTTGTGCCTTTAGCGTTTTTTTTAGGAGCGATTACATCAAACTCTTTCTCCCAGAAACGTATCAAAGATGCATTTACATCAAATGCCTTTGAGACTTCACCTATAGTATAATACAGTTTTTCTGGAAGGTCTATATACATTAATCGAGTGATTGATTTTCTATAGATGACGCAGCTAGCATAAGATCATATTCCTCTGGAGTAAGATCATTATGGTAAAAGTTTACAGGGTTAACTACAGTGCCGTTTTTCCATACTTCGTAGTGTAGGTGAGGACCAGAAGATAGACCTGTATTGCCCACATATCCTATAATTTCACCACGCTTTACATTCTGTCCTACGGTAGCTTTGTACTTACTCATGTGCGCATAATACGTTTTATAGCCAAAACCATGTTCTATAATTACCATTTTACCATAACCACTTCCTAGTCCTACTTTAGTGACTTTTCCATCACCCGTGGCATAAATTGGCGTACCAGGAGGAGCTGTAAAGTCCATCCCGTTGTGCATTTTACGGTATTTTAAAATAGGGTGCACTCGCATTCCGTATCCAGAGGCTACTCGTGAGAGGTCTTTATTTTGAACCGGTTGTATAGCTGGTATTGTTTTGAGTAACGCTTCTTTCTCTTCGGCTAGTTTTGCGATTTCGTCTAGAGACTTTGACTGGATTACAAGTCGTTTTGTGATCTGATCAATACGTTTTGCACTTCCTGTAATCATAGAAGAGTTATCAAACCCTTCTAAGTCTTTATAACGATTTACACCTCCAAAACCTGCTTGTCTTATTTCATCAGGAATAGGGCTAGCTTCAAATAATACACGGTATACATTATTATCTCGCTCTTCTACATTTGCAAGTACGCGTTCTATCTGGTCAAGTTTCTTTTCTTGAATCTCAAACTGTAATGACATATTTGCCAGCTCACGTTCTAGTTTTCGTTCCTTAGGAGTATCGACACCAGAGTTAAACACAGCAATCGTTATAAGAAGTCCCATAAGAGCGGTTGCTGCAATGAATATCAATGCTGCGCCAAAGGTGCGTCCCTTTTTTCTCTCTACTTTTCGGTAGGATAGTGTCTCACTATCGTAGTAATATTTTACCTTAGACATAAGTTAAAATGCTTATTTTTGGGGTTTGTTTATGGGGTTTAGTACGCTTTCGCGAAAGCGTGATTTAAAACCTCAACAACGTTCAAATATAAAATAAATTATCCACACCATCCATCGTATGAAATCTCAAGAGGTACGTAAACAGTTTCTAGACTTTTTTGAATCCAAAAAACATACCATAGTGCCCTCTGCACCAATGGTTTTAAAGGATGACCCCACGTTAATGTTTACAAACGCGGGAATGGTGCCTTTTAAAGAATATTTTCTAGGAAACGCCACGCCAAAAAATACAAGACTCTCAGATACTCAAAAATGTTTGCGTGTTTCAGGGAAGCATAATGACCTTGAGGAAGTAGGTAAAGACACCTATCACCACACGATGTTTGAGATGCTGGGTAACTGGTCTTTTGGTGATTACTTTAAAGAAGAAGCAATATCATGGGCTTGGGAATTCTTAACGGAAGTAGTTAAGATTGATAAGGACAGTCTTTATGTGAGTGTTTTTGAGGGAGATAAGGAGGATGGATTAGATAGAGATCAAGAAGCTTTTGATATCTGGAAGCAACGCATTGATGAGGATAGAATCATCGATGGAAATAAAAAAGATAACTTCTGGGAGATGGGAGCGCAAGGACCTTGTGGACCATGTTCAGAAATACACGTAGACATAAGATCTGCCGAAGAAAAAGCAAAAGTAGACGGGAAGACACTCATCAATATGGACCATCCACATGTTGTGGAAATCTGGAACCTCGTATTCATGCAGTACAATCGTCTTGCAGATGGATCGCTTGTGAAGCTACCTAACCAGCATGTAGATACTGGAATGGGATTTGAGCGTTTATGTATGGTACTTCAAGGAGTACAGTCTAATTATGATACAGACGTTTTTACTCCACTAATGAGTGAGATAGAAACCATCACAAACTCAAAGTGTGGTAATGATGAAGAAATAGATATTGCAGTACGAGTAATCGCAGATCACGTAAGAGCTGTATCATTCTCAATTGCAGATGGGCAGTTACCTTCTAATACTGGAGCTGGCTATGTAATCCGTAGAATCTTACGACGTGCAATTCGTTACGGGTTTACGTTTCTTGACACGAAGGAACCATTTATCTATAAGCTTGTGGCAACACTTGTGAAGCAAATGGGTGACGCATTTCCAGAGCTTAAATCACAAAAGAACTTAATGACAAATGTGATACGTGAGGAAGAAGCTTCTTTTTTACGTACGCTAGATAAAGGATTACTATTACTTGATAATGTAATTGCGGAGACTAAGGGTGATACTGTTGCTGGTGATAAAGCTTTTGAGCTTTATGATACCTACGGATTCCCAATAGATCTTACAGCACTTATACTTAGCGAGAAAAACTTAAAGCTTGATGAGAAAGGTTTTGAAGCAGCTCTTAAAGAGCAAAAAGACCGCTCTCGTGCAGCAACCAAGGTAGAGACAGACGACTGGAATATCTTACATGAAGATGCCGAAGAAGAATTCGTAGGATACGATACATTAGAAACACCGGTGAAAATCACTCGCTACCGTAAGACAGAGAGTAAAAAAGACGGAGAGCTATACCAACTAGTATTTAATCTTACGCCGTTCTATCCAGAAGGTGGAGGACAAGTAGGAGATAAAGGATATCTAGAGACTCCTAACGGAGAGGTAGTTTACATTATCGACACTAAGAAAGAGAATAACTTAATTATACACCTTGCTAAAAATCTTCCGCGATCTACAGATGGAACGTTTAAGGCAGTGGTAGACGCAAAACAACGTAGCCGCACGGCTGCAAACCATACTGCGACACACTTATTACACCAAGGTTTACGTAAGGTACTAGGTACGCACGTAGAGCAAAAGGGTAGTATGGTACATAGCGGGAATTTACGTTTTGACTTTGCTCACTTTTCTAAGGTGACTAAAGAGGAACTTAAGGAGGTAGAAGATTTTGTAAATGCACGCATACGCGAAAATCTATCACTAGAAGAGCAGCGAGGAATTCCTTATGATCAGGCAGTACAAGAAGGTGCGATTGCATTATTTGGAGAAAAATATGGAGATGCGGTTAGAACTATCCGTTTTGGTAAGTCTATGGAGCTTTGTGGAGGAACTCACGTACCAAGTACTGGAGAAATCTGGCATTGTAAGATTACCTCAGAAGGTGCTGTTGCATCTGGAATACGTCGTATAGAAGCAATCACAAGTGATGCTGCAAAAGATTATTTTACTTCAGAGACGGAGGCTTACAATAATGTAAAAGCTACACTTAAAAATGCACAAGATCCAGTAAAAGCAATTACTAACTTACTGGATGAGAATACTGCATTAAAAAAACAAGTAGAAGCACTCATAAGAGAGAAGGCTCAAAACTTAAGCGGTGACCTTGCTAAGGAGTTTACAGATATAGATGGTGTTGATTTCCTTGCCAAAAAAGTAGACCTAGATGCAGGAGCAATAAAAGATCTTGCATTTAAGCTAGGAGAAAATAAAGACAACGTGTTTATCCTTTTTGCAACAGAGCAAGACGGTAAAGCATTGCTAAGCTGCTACATTTCAAAGGAGCTTGTAGCTTCTAAGAAATTGAATGCAGGTACTGTGGTGCGCGAACTAGGAAAGCACATCCAAGGTGGAGGTGGTGGACAACCTTTCTTTGCAACTGCAGGAGGGAAAAACCCAGCAGGAATAGACGCCGCAATTGCCGAAGTAAAAAACTACTTGGTTTAATACACATACAACCATCTGCTTATTAACTTAATAAGTGGATGGTTTTTTATAAAGAATGCTTCTTGTGTTATGATAAAGTTACAGACTCAGTTGCCACTTGCTGCATCATCAACACCGTTTGGGTATGATGATAAGCTGCTGCTGTTGGGTTCTTGTTTTTCAGAAAACATAGGGGATAAACTTGACTACTATAAATTCCAATCGGTTACAAATCCGTTTGGGATTATATTTAATCCTATAGCGATTGAGCGCCTTATACAAGATGCGATTGAAGATAAAACATATACCGAGGAAGATGTTTTTGAACTTGATGGTATCTGGAAATCATACTATGCTCATAGTGATAAAAATGCTTTGAGTAGGCTAGGAGCTGTAATACATCTTCAAGAGGCACAGCAATTACTTAGGGGGCAACTAAAAAGTGCTTCCCATCTCTTTATCACATTAGGTACTGCTTGGGTTTATAGACATCTTGAACGAGATGAGGTAGTAGCCAACTGTCATAAGGTGCCTCAAAAGGAGTTCGCAAAAGAGCTCTTGTCTATAGATGATATTGTACAAAGCCTATCTAGCATAGTAAAACTTGTACGTAACTTCAATCCTGATATTCACATCACTTTTACAGTGTCTCCAGTGCGTCACATAAAAGATGGATTCATAGAAAACACCCGAAGTAAATCTCATTTGATTTCTGCCATTCATGAACTAGTTGACAAGAGCGCTGTTTCTTACTTCCCTTCTTATGAAATCATGATGGATGAGTTACGTGATTATCGCTTTTATGGTGTAGATATGATTCACCCTTCAGCACAAGCGGTAGATTATATTTGGGAACGATTTGTTGAGGTATACGCTTTCGCGAAAGCGCAACAAACAATGAAAAAAGTCTCAAAAGTACAACAAGGAATTACTCATAAACCTTTTAATGCCGAAGGAGAGCAGCACCAAAAATTCTTAGCAAAGTTAGACAGTCAAAAAGAAGAGTTACTTGAAGAATTTCCTTGGATGAGATTTTAATGAAAGCTTAAGTGTTCATTTTTTTATAAAGTGAAAGCCATCCACCTCCATTCATTGTTTCAATCCCTTTGCTCTTTAAAATTGCCGTGGCAGAAGCCCTTCTTGCGCCACTGGCACAAACACATATTATAGGTGCATCCCAACTCTTGATTTTTACAGCATTGGTAGCTATTGTTTGTAGTGGTATATGTTTAGAACCAGGTATAGCGCCGTTATCATATTCGGCTTTTGATCGCACGTCTATGATTATGGCTTCTCTACTAAAGAAGTCATCAAGTTTCCGCTGTTTCTTACCGAAAAAACTACTGAATAACCCCATTATCTTCCATAACTAAACTTAGTCCGTCTTTTATGAGGTGTGCAATATTTGCTCTAGAAATCATGAGAGATTCTAGGTGTGCTAGCACTTCCTTATTTCGCGTAAGCTCAAATATCTCAAGTGATAAAAGCCAGTCTGTAGGATATTGTTCCTTTACAATTTTGAATATGGTAAGTAACGCAGTTTCTTGTGAAGACTTTGCTTCTCTCTGGTCTCTTACTTCCTTGTAATATTCGTTAAGTTTTTTATCCTCTTCAGATAGTTCGTTGTGAATGGTTGCTGTACTGCTCACTTTACTTTTTACGTCAAACGAGTGATGATCTGCCGCTCCTGCAAAAGCAGAAACTACAGAGCTACCTATAACCATATCAAAAGGTCCGTTCTTGCGTGAGATAAGCTTATCGCCCTTGTATGATACCTCGCAGCCATCAAAGTGAACTACGAGTAAGGTTCCGTCTACACTACGAGTTCCGGTGGTAATCATTCCTGTTACGGTAATGCCACTTTCAAACTCAAAAGAGTTAATGCCGCCTTCGTAAATTTCAAATGCCTTAAGATCTCTTGGGCTCATATTCTCGATAGCCATAGAGCTACGCTTGAGCTTCCCTAGAGGAGAAGAGAATCCTTTTCTAAAATGATCTGTTCCTAAGCCTATAAGTTCCTTACCTCTGTAAGAAAGTGCACTAGGACCATGAGTTTCAAAATAAACAACACGGTTGTCTTCATCTTGAATCATATTACTAAAATTCCCACTTACCTGCAGCCCCGTGTTAAGCTCGATAGAGCCCAGTTGCTTGCAGTCTATGAGTTTTTGAACACCACGCCATCCTCCACGTCTAAGTGCCATAGTCTCTGCAAATTCTTCTAGTACTTCCATTAAGTACCCAAAATCTGGAGTAACAAATAGCTGAGGTTGCATTTGCGTGATATCAAATTCTTGATAAGCAGCATCTATGCTATAAGGTAGTTTTTTTACAGCATCTGTAAGGCAGTGTTTACTCTCACCTAGTGATGATAATAAACCAGCGCCATATAATTTTGGATCCTCTAGTGTTCCTATAAGCCCATACTCTACGGTCCACCAGTGAAGGTTTCTTATAAGTGCAATTTCAGATGGTTCTACCGTCATTTGTTGCAGGCGGTTTACCTCATCTTCGGCGGCGTCTATATCTTCTTGAGCAATACCTTCGGCTTCTTTTAAAATAGATAGCTTGCGCACTGCTTCATACATATCCATATCATGTGCGTTAGATATCGCACGAGCACCTATTTCTCCAAATCTACGCAGGTACTCTGCATAATCTGGACTTGCAATAATAGGAGCATGACCAGCACCTTCATGAATAATATCTGGTGCAGGTGTATATTCTATGTTTTCTAGTTGGCGAATGTCACTAGCAATCACAAGCACCTTGTATGCTTGAAATTCCATAAAAGCATTAGGAGGTATAAAACCATCTACCGCAACAGCAGCCCATCCTATTTCTTTAAGAATGCGATTCATCCCGTACATAGAAGGGATGTTATCTATAGAAATCCCTGTCTTTTTAAGACCAGACATATAGCTCTCATGAGCCACCTGACTTAAATGTGCTACATTTTTACGCATCACATATCTCCACACCGCCTGATTGATAGGAGTGTATTGATCATAATCTTGCGCCTTGATGTATTGCCCTAAATGCTTAGGCAGGCGATCTAATAACGGGTTTGATGTAACTGGTATTTCCATAAAGTAAATTTACGAAGAATTGGTCGTGAATAAAATGCATTCCTAAATCGTTTGCGTTAATTTATTTTTGGGTACCCGCTTTCGCGAAAATGTGAGTTGGCAAAACATGCATTCTTCTCTATTTACCTATTTTTACCTAACATTAATTTGAGCTATATAAAATGACACAACCATACGTAAAGACATTAAAAGCAAACGGAATCGCTACCATCACATTCTTTCATCCGTCACACAATAGCATGCCTAGTACAGTGTTGTCAGATTTAGAAAATGCTATAAACAACAGTGGTCAAGATGCAGATGTGAAAGTAATTGTATTACAAAGTGGAGGAGAACGCACTTTTTGTGCTGGCGCTAGCTTTGATGAGCTCAAAAGCATAGAAGATAGTGTAGAAGGAAAAGAATTTTTTATGGGTTTTGCACGGGTGATTCTTGCTATGCGCTCTTGTCCTAAAATTATCATAGGTCGCATTCAAGGTAAAGCAGTAGGAGGTGGCGTAGGTCTTGCCGCTGCAACAGATTATTGCTACGCTACTAAGTATGCAAGTATAAAATTAAGCGAACTCACCATAGGTATAGGTCCATTTGTAATAGCTCCTGCAGTTGAGCGTAAGATGGGATTAAATGCACTAAGCGACTTGACACTGAATGCAACAGAATTTTATAGCCCAGAGTGGGCAAAAGAAAAAGGACTGTATGCAGCACTTTTTGAAACCTCAATTTTAATGGATGAAGCAGTACAAGCGCTAGCTGTAAAACTTGCTTCATACAACCCAGAAGCGGTAGCTGCTATGAAAAAAGCATTATGGGAAGGTACAGATCACTGGCCATCACTTTTAGAAGAACGTGCTGAGATGAGTGGTACTTTAGTGTTGAGTAAGTTTACAAAAGATACACTGGGAGCGTTGTAACTGAGCGTAAAGTGAAAATTTAATTAGAAAAGACAGAAGAAGTAGTCTTCTAGGCACTATTTAAAAAGAAATAATTTACTCTCATTTTTAAAACTAAGAACTCAATTAAAAAAGAAATATGAAATATTTAAAAATTTTAACACTCGTGTTGTTTTCATTTCAGCTCGGACATTCACAGGATAATCTTGTGATTACATTTTCCGAGAATAATAATTTAAAATTAAATGATCTTGAGATTACTAGTAATACGTCTTTTGAAGTTATAGCAAATGAGATAGGCCAAGAGTCAACTTTTGTGGAAAAAGTAGATGGTGGAATTTATATTTACGATAACGGTCTAAGCTTTAACGTAATCTCTGGAATTATAATTTCTATGAGCATAAATTTTAATTGGGATGGAGATGAAAATGTTTCTGCGAAAACTTTTCAAGGGAAATTCTTAATCAACAATGTTGAAATCACGAAAGATATAACTGAAAATGAAGTGCTTTTAGTTGAGGGGCTAGAGCTTATATGTCCATTTCCAGGCATGTGTATGTCTAAAGATAAAACTCCTGGTGTAGTCAAGGCTATGGTAGCTTTTGAGGATTCAAGAATTACGCAATTTGGTTTTATTTTGAATAGATAGGTAGAGAAGCTTTATATATTAAAAAAGCACCCCTTGGGGTGCTTTTTAAGTTTAAGGGCTAATTCAAACAATGTTTTATTTTCCTGCTACTTGTGGAGGATATACACCTAAAATTTCTTGAACAATTAGGTTAATGCGTTCTTCACGCTTATCTACATCTCCAGTAACTAGTGGTGCTGTACCTTGACCTTGCCAGATAAGCTGATTTTTATTTGCGTCTATTAAGTCAATGTATAAAGTACCCTGAGTAGATCTTGCAACGGTGTTGTTATTAAATCCACCGTTCCAGCCCCAAGGGCCTCCCCATGGTCCCCAGAAACCACCCCAGCCCCCACGGAAGCCAAAGTTGTTTTGGTATACATCAATACGCTCTTTAGCTTTTGTAAATATGCTTACAAGCACCGTAGGATTTTCAGATTTTGTAAAACCTTTTGCCATCATCTCAGATTCAATAGCGCGGAGCACACGTTTTTTATCTAGATCAGAAATCTCTGCTTTGTCTATTCCTGGTTTGTAAAAAGCAAACGTTTTGTACTCGCTAAAGTTTGTTTCTTTGTCGTAGTCAGAAGCTACGCGCACAGTGCTACATGAAGCCAATAAGAGTACGGCTCCTAGCAATGGTAAAAGTCTAAGTGCTTTCATAGTAGTTTGTTTTAAAGATTATTTAATAAGTGATCATCCACAAAATTTGGCAATGTTACTGTAAGATTAGGTTCATTTTCCATGGCTCGTTTTATTGCAAAAACAGCACCTTCGTTACGAGCCCAACTTCGTCTAGCAATTCCGTTATTTACATCCCAGAAAAGCATTGACTGTAAGCGTCTTTCAGATTCTTTACTACCATCAATTACCATACCAAAACCTCCATTTATAACCTCTCCCCAGCCTACGCCACCACCATTGTGTATGCTTACCCATGTAGCACCGCGAAAACTATCGCCTATTACATTTTGTATCGCCATGTCTGCCGTAAAGCGGCTTCCATCATAAATATTACTCGTCTCACGATATGGAGAATCTGTACCAGACACATCATGATGATCGCGTCCTAATATCACAAGACCTATTTCTTCACGTGCGATTGCATCATTAAAAGCTTGTGCTATTTTTGATCTTCCCTCTGCATCTGCATAGAGGATGCGAGCTTGTGATCCTACGACTAGCTTATTTTCTTGCGCTCCTTTTATCCAAGTGATATTGTCTTGCATTTGCTGCTGGATTTCTGGAGGAGCATCTTTGGCAAGTTCTTCAAGAACGCTGCAAGCTATTTGATCTGTTTTTAAGAGATCTTCTTGTTTTCCAGAAGCACATACCCAGCGGAAAGGACCAAATCCATAATCAAAACACATAGGTCCCATAATATCTTGTACGTAACTAGGATATTTAAAGTCAATACCATTTTCGGCAAAGACATCTGCTCCCGCACGGCTGCTTTCTAATAAAAAGGCATTCCCATAATCAAAAAAGTAAGTGCCCTTTGCTGTATGAGCATTGATGGCTGCAGTATGACGCTTGAGAGTGCTTTGTACGCTTTCGCGAAAGCGGTCTACATCATTTGCCATCATATCATTTGCCTCTTCTACAGTAAATCCCATAGGGTAATAACCACCAGCCCATGGATTATGTAAAGAAGTTTGATCACTGCCTATATCTATGGTGATGTTGTGCGTGTCAAAAGCTTCCCAGACTTCAACTACGTTTCCTTGGTAAGCGATAGATACGGTTTCCTTATCAAGCTTAGCTTGTTTTATCCTAGTTACAAGCGTGTCAGTATCTGTTATCACTTCGTCTACCCATCCTTGCGAGTGTCTTGTGTGTACCGCTTTTTCATTTACCTCTGCACATACCGTGATACAACCAGCAATGTTACCAGCTTTAGGTTGTGCTCCAGACATACCGCCCAGTCCAGAGGTTACAAAGAGACCACCTAAAGGAGATTTCTTTATTTTTCTAAACGCATTAAGAACCGTGATTGTAGTTCCATGCACAATTCCCTGCGGGCCGATATACATAAAACTTCCTGCTGTCATCTGTCCGTATTGAGTAACACCAAGGGCATTAAATTTTTCCCAATCATCTGGCTTACTATAATTAGGAATCATCATCCCGTTAGTTACCACCACTCGTGGAGCATCTTTATGGGAAGGAAATAAACCCATAGGGTGACCAGAGTACATAGCGAGCGTTTGCTCATCATTCATCTGGGCGAGGTATTGCATCGTAAGACGATACTGTGCCCAGTTTGAAAACACACCGCCATTACCTCCGTAGGTAATGAGTTCGTGAGGGTGCTGTGCAACCGCATGATTCAGATTGTTTTGTATCATTAACATGATTGCCGCTGCCGCTTTAGATTGCGAGGGGTATTCATCTATAGGTCTTGCATAAATATCATATTCTGGATGAAAACGATACATGTAGATACGGCCGTAGGTGTCTAGCTCTTTTTTGAATTCAGGAAGGAGTACTTCATGATGTTGAGGTTCAAAATACCTGAGTGCATTTTTTAAAGCCAGTTTCTCCTCTTCTGGAGAGAGTATTTTTTTGCGTTTTGGCGCGTGATTAATCGATGGGTTGTACTCCTTTGCTGGTGGTAAGTTAGCAGGAATACCCATTAAAATTTGTTCTTGAAAAGTCATAAGATGTGAGTGTTAAGTGAAACAATGATTACAAATTGCTTCTACTCACTAAGGGTAACGTATATCTACGCGATGATAGGATTTATAAGTACGCTTTCTATAATGTTTAAGCCTACTATCCATCTTGTTTGTTTGTTTTCTTACTATATCCATATGGACAATGACGACAGCCACTCTCACAACAATAACCTCTTTTAAGGTGGTATTGCTCTGTAAAACATTTATAGCCTTCTGGCGTTAGGTAATAATCGCCGTCTTCTATAGGAATATGTTTTTTTAAGTAGGACATAAGACAAAGATAAGGATACGGCATAGACTTTGAATAACGTCTATAGTATTAGTAATAACGTACAAGTATTAAGGAGATCTTAAGATGCTAGATGTTATAATTAATTTATTTTTGACCTATGTTTCTAATTGTAAATAAATATTTATTGCGCAAACGCTTTGTGGGAGTTACTCTCTGGCCATTTATAGTGATGCGTACTCCAGAACTTAAGGAGGATATTGTATTTATTAATCACGAGAAAATCCACATTAGACAGCAAGCAGAAATGCTTGTGCTGCCATTCTTTATATGGTATGTAATAGAGTATTTTATAAGACTTATACAGTATAGAGACAACTATGTGGCTTACCTTAATATCAGTTTTGAAAGAGAGGCTTATGCTCGTGAGTGCGAGCTTAGCTATCTAGAAAAACGTCCTTTTTGGAGTTTTCTAGCGTATCTTTAACCCGTGAATCTTACATCAGAAAATCAATTTATTTCAGAAACAAATGGACGCTCCCTTTCTATTAAAAGGGAAGACTTGTTGCACCCTACAGTGTCTGGAAATAAGTTTAGAAAACTTAAATATAACCTTATACAAGCCCGAGGAGAAGGTTATGATACGCTACTCACTTTCGGAGGCGCTTACTCAAACCATATTGCGGCGACAGCAGCAGCCGGACAGTTAGAAGGTTTCAAAACCATAGGAGTTATACGAGGAGAAGAGCTAGGTGTTAATCTTGCTAAGACGCTTGAAAGTAATCCCACGTTGGGATTTGCACATAAGTGTGGGATGAAATTTCACTTTATATCAAGGCAAGAATACCGTGAGAAAGATGAGTTACGCTTTCGCGAAAGCATAACAAAAACCTTTAATAATCCGTTTATAATTCCCGAAGGCGGAACCAATAATCTCGCTATTAAAGGTTGTGAAGAAATCTTAACTGATGATGATACAGACTTTGACTATATATGCTGCCCCATAGGAACAGCAGGTACAATTTCTGGTATCATAAATAGCCTGAAGCCCCACCAGAAGGCATTAGGGTTTCCAGCTCTTAAAGGAGATTGGGTAGCAGATGAGGTGAGAAAATATGCAATGAACGAGCAGTGGGAGATTATTGCCGACTATCATTTTGGTGGTTATGCAAAGGTGAATGGTGATCTCGTTAACTTTATAAATGAATTTCACGCTGAGCATCACGTTTTACTAGATCCTATTTATACGGGTAAGATGCTTTATGGTATTTCAGAGCTTATGAAAGGTGGGTATTTCCGCGAGAATTCTCGTATTTTAGCCGTTCATACGGGAGGTTTACAAGGAATTGCAGGAATGAATATCCAGTTAGCCAAAAAAGGACTCCCACTCATACATTAATTATATGTTCAAACGTTTTACCATACTTTTATTAATAGGAATACTGTCTGTAAGTTGTGGTGGTTCTAAAAAAGCCACACGTTCTAAAAAAAGAACAAAAACTACACGTACCGTCGAGAGAAGACAACCTTCTCCAAAAGTTGAGGAGGCAGCAACTCCAGATGACAATCTTGATAATGGAGTTAATCCAGTTCCTAAGGGTGGCGTAAACGGTTATATAGAAGACTTTGCAGATATCGCAAAAGAAGAAATGGAGCTATACGGAATCCCAGCAAGCATCACACTAGCACAGGGAATTCTTGAGTCTGGTGCCGGAAAAGGAGAGCTAGTACAAAAAGCAAATAACCACTTTGGTATTAAATGTCACGACTGGAAAGGTCAGACCGTTTATCATGACGATGATACGAAGGGAGAATGTTTTAGAAAGTATAGTTTGGCTAAGTTTTCTTACAGAGATCATTCCTTATTTTTAACAGGAAGAAAGCGCTATACAGATCTTTTTAAACTTCCTAAAGATGATTATAAAGGATGGGCAAATGGGTTACGTGCTGCAGGATATGCAACAGATAAGAAGTATCCTCAAAAATTAATTAGCCTAGTAGAACGTTATGAGCTATATCGTTATGACGGTGAAGTACTAGGTAAAGATGTTGCAGACTATAAAAAAGTGACAGATAATAATAACCAACATACTGTGCAAAAGGGCGAAACGCTTTTCCGTCTATCTCGCATGTATGATGTAACGGTGCCAGAACTAAAAAAATGGAATGGTATTGATGGTGATCAAATCTTTGAAGGTCAAGTGCTTTTTATCAAACCATTTGATAGAGGGTATTAAGACATTAGATCCTTGAATAAAATATAGTACAAGATTGTACAGTGTAAAATGTACAGACAACAAATAGCATATTTAGATGATTTATAAAAGAAGTAGTGAGCTTTTTGTAGCAGCTCAAAAAGTAATACCAGGAGGAGTAAATAGTCCCGTAAGAGCTTTTAAATCTGTAGGAGGAGATCCTGTATTTGTAAAAGAAGCAAAGGGAGCTTATTTATATGATGAGGATGGACGCAGACTTATTGATTACATCGCTTCATGGGGTCCTATGATTTTAGGTCATGCGCATAAACCTGTGGTAGATGCTGTTGTAGAAAAAGCACAAAAAGGGACTTCCTTTGGAATGCCTACAGAGATAGAAACAAAAATAGCCGAGCTTGCCATTTCTATGGTTCCCGGAATTGATAAAATACGTTTTGTAAATAGTGGAACAGAAGCCTGCATGAGTGCAGTGCGTCTTGCTCGCGGATTCTCAGGAAGAGAGAAGATTATCAAATTTGCAGGTTGTTATCACGGTCACTCAGACTCATTTCTTATTCAAGCAGGAAGTGGTGCGGTAACCTTTGGTTCTCCTAATAGTCCAGGAGTAACCGCTGGTACGGCAAAAGATACCTTACTTGCAGATTATAATAATCTAGAAAATGTAAAAGAACTTTTTGAAGCAAATTCAGGGGAGATTGCAGCAATTATTATAGAGCCTGTTGCAGGTAACATGGGTTGTATTCTCCCAGCCGAAGGATTTTTACAAGGATTACGTGAGCTATGTGACGCACATGGTGCGCTACTCATTTTTGATGAGGTGATGACAGGCTTTAGACTAGCAAAAGGCGGTGTGCAAGAGCTTATGAATGTTCGTGCAGATATTGTCACTTTCGGAAAAGTAATAGGTGGAGGGTTACCTGTAGGAGCTTTTGCAGCTCGCACAGAAATCATGAGTCACCTTGCTCCAGAAGGACCAGTATATCAAGCAGGAACCTTAAGTGGTAATCCGCTGGCGATGGCTGCAGGACTAGCCATGCTTACAGAGTTAAATAATAGCGATGTTTTTGAAAGCTTAGCAAAGAAAACCGAGTACCTACATAAAGGAATAGATAAGGCCTTAACTGATAGCGGAGTTACCTTTACTATAAACCGAATTGGCTCAATGATTTCTGTACACTTTGCCGAAGGTGCAGTGACAGATTTCAAATCGGCTGCGGTGGGTGATAATGATACGTTTAAGAAATTCTTCCATGGATTACTTGAAGAGGGTATTTATATAGCACCAAGTGCCTATGAAAGCTGGTTCTTAAATGACGCTCTTTCTTATGAAGATCTTGATGAGACAATTGCTGCAGTAGCAAAGGTGGGGAAGACATTGTAAGACGTAATCATTAAAAGTGTAGCTCTCAATCTTAAATAAGTTTTTTATCTCATTTTATAGACATGAAAAATATTATCGTATTAGTTCTTGTATTGTTTTCTTTCTCAATTGAAGGCCATGCACAAGTAGATAGAAGAAGTGAATTTGTTTTTGAAGGTTCCATACCTGAACATAAACTGGCATTTCTGAAGCAAAACTATAATTGGAAAGCAGAAACCAAGCTTATTATTAATTTTAAAACTTTTTTAAGTACTTGTCCGCGCAATCAATATCGAGTAATTGATAATGATTGGAATGATGAGTTTTATAGGAAATTAGCATTGAAAAATGTCACAAATATTTACATCTCGCTTGAAGATAATCTATTAAGAAAGCTTACAAAGTCTAGAAAAGACTTTTATGAGGACAAGGATGATTTTTTCACCAAAACGTTTAACTTAAAAAGTGGAAGACATTGTTATGCTCTTATGATGATTAATGAAAAGGGTTCATTTATGTTGAGAGTTGGAGAATATACAGAAGCAGATATATCTGACTTCTTAACAATTTTGGAAGGAGAACAACCTTAATCATTTATCAAAATTATTATAACAAAAAAACGGCATCCCAATCAAGGATGCCGTTTTCAATCTAAAAATAAACCAATCAATCAAAATTATTTATTTCCTCTGCGTGATTCTTTGTGACCTTTTTTTCCTTTGTCACCACGCTTTCCTTTTCGCTTAGCATTCATTTTTTTAAACTGCTTGAACTGATCTTCAGATAAGATGCTTTGCATTTTTTCTTGCATAGCAATCTGCTTATCTAGACGCTCATTGTTCTTTGCATAACGTTGCTCTTTAGTAAGCTCTGGCTTTTCTTTATTTGCCTTGCGCTCTGCTTGCATCGCTTTGCGATCTTTTGCTTGATCAAGAAGTACTGTGTACACTTTTTTAGACTGGTTATCGTCTAGTGCAAGTGCAAGTGTCATCTTCTTTGTACTTAGTGTAGCAACTTGCTCTGTAGTCATGTCATTACCTCTTCTTTCTTCTCCATATCTTGGACCTCTTTGTGCAGACATTGATACGGTCGCAAGTACTAGAAACATCATCATTAACTTTTTCATCTTTTTTATTTTTTAATTGTTGAACACTTATATGACCCTAAAAAAAGAGGAAGGTTTAATGATTATACTTTTTTGTGACTTTATTATGATTTTATCAAAGCACGCTTTCGCGAAAGCGTAACCCTATTAATCATCTGTTTTAATAAGAAATTGACATCCTAAAAATGAACCAAAAAAAACAGCCAGCAATCAAATGATTGCTGGCTGTTTCAATAAATAAGCTGTTGTAATTATTACTTAGGATCAAGTATCATGTTGATACGCTCTACAAGATCTTCTGAGTGTATGCGGCTCATGCGGTCTCTAAGTCGGTTGTTTTGTAAATCACGTTTAAGATCTTTAAGCTCTGCACGTACTACGGCACGTATATCACTCTGACCTACATTTACTCTAGTCCCGCTAAAGAAACGACCACCGCTTTGATCTTCTGTCATGATAAACTCAAGACGTTCTACATATGCACGCTGTAAGTTACGACGGTAAATATCTATCGCCTGGCGGCTTCTCAACTCTGAGAATAAACCAGCTCTTAAGTCAGACATCATAGTAACCAGTGAGTATGCATCTGTATCGTTCATAGCTTCATTTTCAAGCATACGAGCCATACGTCCAAAGTCTAGAAGGTTGTTAAGTGTTCTAGTCTGGAAACCTCTTACACGTTCTACACTTCCAGCATTTTCAATCTTGTCAAAAATGTTGTTGTCAAGTAACCACTCTGGTGTGTCAAAGAGTTGTGTCTGTAAGAAATCTAATGCTTCTTTTTGTTTTGCTTTTGGTACATGTGTGTATACCGCTCCTTCTTGATCATACGTTTTGTACATTTCATATACACCACCTACGTTACCAGCAACGTGGCCCATGTAACGGTTGTATTGTGATAATACTTGACCATACATTTTATCTAGCTCATCGTAGTTTTGACCTTCTTCTGCCGTCCACTCGATAAGGTTAGGTACGATACGTTTAAGATTTGCAATACCATATGCACTTGCTTTCATAGCGTCATCACCTAGATCTTCTGTTTGTGAGCTAGGATCAATAACTCCTCTTTGTTGTCTCCCAAAACGGTACATAGGGTCTCCAGCATGCTCAAGTATCCAGCTATCTAGTGTTTTCTTCTCGTCTTCTGCACTTTTTGCAGATGGGATAGGGCGGTAACCCCAGTTGATAGCATATTTATCGTAAATACCTATGTTAGGCATTAAAGCTACATCACCATCTCCTGGTTGAGCTACATAGTTAAAACGTGCATAATCCATGATAGATGGTGCAGTTCCATATTTTTTAGTAAACTCAGGATCACGTAAATCATCTACCGCATAAGCAACACTACTTCCCATGTTGTGTGGAAGTCCGAGTGTGTGACCTACTTCGTGCGAACTCACAAAACGAATTAATCGTCCCATGATTTCATCTTTAAATTCGTTGCTACGAGCTTCTGGATTGATAGCCGCAGTCTGTACAAAATACCAGTTGTGTAATAATGTCATTACATTATGGTACCAGTTAATATCACTCTCTAAAATCTCTCCAGAACGTGGGTCACTTACGTGAGGTCCATTTGCATTAGGAATAGGAGAAGCTAGGTAACGTACTACACTATAACGTACATCTTCTGGACTCCAGTCTGGATCTTCCTCTACAGATGGAGGATCGGCAGCGATGATGGCGTTTTTAAAACCTGCAGCTTCAAAAGCTACTTGCCAGTCTTCTATACCTTGCTTGATAAATGGAATCCATTTCTTTGGAGTCGCACGATCTATATAATAAACAATCTGCTTTTTAGGCTCTACAAGTTCGCCACGATTAAAGGCAGCCATGTCCTCGTCTTTTACTTCAAGTCTCCAGCGGTCAAGGTAGCGCACTGTTTTACTTTTTTGAACGTCAATTCCATAATCTGTTTGACCACGTCCAAACCATCCTACACGCTCGTCAAACATACGACGTTGCATAGGCTCTTTAGGTAGTAAAATCATTGAGTTACTCATCAATAGAGAGATTACTCCCGTAGCACTATTAGACGGTGCATCAGAAGAAGCGTACGTTTTTACACTACGTACTTCTATGTTTTCTGGGTAACTTCTTATAGTATCTAAGTAAGAAAGCTTAGTATCTAGTTTTGTTACTTTTAATCCTTTACGGCTTCTTTGTGGTAAACCTAGCGGCTTCACATCGCTCTCAAAAAGACCAGTTGCATCAATTACTGTGTTTCTAGAACCAGAAACACTGTCTTTATGATACGCTTTAATGTCAAAAGCATATAATACAGGTTCAAAGTTACTGTTCTTTACAGCCTCAGAGATAGGGAGTGAGTCTGCAGCATATACTTGGTGTGATACCACACGTAATAATACTTTCTTGTCTTTTACTTCCCAGCGTAACACAGATGTGTTTTGCTTTCCACCACCAAAGCCTAAGCCTCCAGCAGTTTTTGCAATACGAGTAACCATGAGCATCTCACGACCCATAAGTGAGTCTGGAATCTCATAAAAATATTTGTCGTCTAGTTTGTGTACGGTAAAAAGACCTTCATCAGTCTTTGCATCTTTTGTGATGACTTTGCCATAAGGTTTAATGGCATTTTTACTGTCTTTTGCTTTTGATTTTGAAGCACTTGCCTTGCTGGCAACTTTAGATTGTGACGTGCTACAACTTGCGATAGTAATGGCAAATAGGGTTGCCATCACATAGGATAATTTTCTTTTCATTCGGTTGACCTTTTTTGGTGGGTAAAAGGTACAGACCAGCGACTCCCTATATTGTTAAGAAAATCACAACATGGCAAGTGTGGTCTCATAAAGTTTTGTGCCGTCTAGCGTAGCTTTTATCCAAGCAAAGAAACTCACCATAAAAATATCTTCATCTTTTAAGGACGCTACAGTAAATTGACTCATTACGCTTTCGCGAAAATTTGCCTTCTTCACAATAGTCGGATCATTAAAAATCTGGCTAAATACTTTTATAAAGCGCTCCAGTCTCACTTCGGAAAGGATGATTTTTTTATACTTTCTTTTGAAGCTACGTAGTTGTGAGTGAACTAGATCAATATATTCTAGCTCATAATAATTAATCAATGAGAGTAAATCTCTTTTAATCATCCAGTCTATTCCTAGTCGTTCCTCATACCAGCTATCGGTATGTTTAAATTTATTGAGCGTACTTAAAGCAGCTTTGTACTCACCTTGCTGTGTGAGAAACACTACTTGTGCGAGCAATATATCTGGATCAACTTTCTGTTTTGTTGTTGAGATGTGGTTGTCTATATCTGCAATTGCCAGGGAGGAGTTGCCACTGTAATTTAAAACGAAGGAGTTGATGAGAAGCAAATTTTCGCGAAAGCGGGATTTCCACTTTCCATTTTCGGCATTCATCTCAGTGTTCATTAACGAGAGGTAATGCGTTGCCTGCTCAAAATCGCGCACTCTAAAGTGAGCATTTGCCATAAAGTAGAGCACTTGGATGTGATAAAAGCGCTGCTTTTCTTGAATGATGTCTTTTTTCTTTATCAGATTGTAGGTATGTGTGATAAAAGGTAGAGCGTCCCCAAAATTGTGATCTAAATGCGCTGCAGTATTTATGATTTCAAGCAGCTGGTACAGGGATTTAAAGGTGAACGTCTCGTTGATTTCAATATGAAAAGCAGCGAGTATCTCTTCTACCGTTTTCTGGATCCCTTTCTTTAATAGATGCTCGTCAAATATGAGTATACGCTTGATGTGTGCATATGCCATATTGAGTTGTTCTTGCTGTATAAATCGCTGCTGGTTTTGTTGTGCGGCTTGCGTGAGCTTTTGTAAATCTACCTCTGGATGAAGATGGCTGTACTGGAACTGGGTGTGATAACTTTCAATAAGTGCCGTGTGCAGATCAAGCTCTTTTGCTTTTTGAGTTGCCTTTTTTAAAAGTTTTTGAGCTGGTTTATGGAGATCTTGCTCATAAAGAATACGAGCCGCGAGTATCCATTTAAAAACCTGCATATCATCTGAGGTTTCATTTTCAAAATTTTGAGTGGCTATAAAATCAATGAGACTGTCTTGTAGCCTTTTTGATAGCGCATGATACGCATTACGATTTGCACTCCCATAGAGCAGAATATCTATCTCCTTGAGAGGAGTTCCCTTTCTTATAAGGTTGTATAATGTGAGATTCTTTGTGTCTGTTCTTCTGTTTTTTGAACGTAAATAGGCCTTGAATAACTTACTGTCCTCTGTAGAGAAAGATTGTATAATAGCTGTTATATCCATTTTAAATCGTAAGTTTTATTTGTTCAAAGATTAATAAATATAGGTATTTAATGATATGTATTTCTATTTATATCATAAGTAATATTAAAATGTTAGATTTTATTATCTGCTACATCACTGCATCTTTGCCCTGTAATCAAACAACAAGGTCATGGAATTTAACAACAAAAAACTGTCAAGAACGACAACCGTAGTACACTACGTCATAAGTATATTACTGGCTGCATTTTTAATAGGACTTGCAAATAGAATTATCTGGGATATTGATGAATCTGATAATCGTCCTACGATAGAAAATTTTGAATCGCAAACAGATGTCGCTACTTACAGAAAGCTATACAGCACCGTACAAGATTCAATTAATGAACAATACCGTAGTCAGGAAGCTTTAGAAATAAATCTTGAGTTAGACAAAACTACCTTATCTCAAGAGCAGCGCTCTTTTAAATCTTGGATTTCTACACGTACAGCTACGCAATCATCTACAGTAGATGCCGAGGTGCGAAAGCGCAACCTAACGATGGATTCCATTCAAGATGTGATACAATCTTATGAGAAAGAAAAATCTGCTTATGCAGCCGCTATCTTAACATTAAGAAATACACAGGCAGTCTATAGCTTGCAAGAGCAGGAGGCTATGGAGGTAGTGTACAATTTACACGATGATGCCGTGAGAAGTTATGAGCTGAGCATTTTTTTAAAACGTCTACTATTTGTGCTTCCTATACTGCTGCTAGGTTTATGGATGCTTGTAAAGAAAAGAAAGCATACGTACTGGCCGCTATATCGTGGTTTTGTATTCTTTTCTTTCTACGGTTTTTTTGTAGGTCTAGTGCCGTACTTACCTAGCTACGGAGGTTATGTGAGATTTACAATCGGTATCCTGCTTTCCATCTTTTTAGGAGTGTATGCAATACGATCGCTACAATCATTTATAAAACGCAAGAAGGAAGACTTACAACAATCTACTCAAGAGCGATCAAAGCAAATAAAAGAAGAAGTTGCCGAGAAAGCATTAGAAAACCATATGTGCCCTAGCTGTGGTAAAGATTACCTTATTAATGAGTTCCACCAGAGCGGAGGTAAAAAAGGAGTGGCGGGAAGTCTAAAAGTAACCAACTACTGCCGCCACTGCGGTCTCCAACTCTTTAAAGATTGTAACAGCTGTGAAACTACAAATTATGCACACCTACCACACTGCTACTCTTGCGGAGATCACATTATGGAGATAACAACGGAAGAGAAAATTGAAGGGGAGATTATTAAAGATAATATTTCACCCCAATCCTAAAGCGTGAAATCATTAATCACATTTTTTTACCCCAACCCTAAAGGGAGAAAATCAGGTTTACAATTAGAAAAGCCACCCTTTAGGGATGGGGGAAGCTTTTTAGAACATCAGATTTTTTTACCCCAACCCTAAAGGGAGAAAATCAGGTTTATAATTAGAAAAAGCTACCCTTTAGGGATGGAGAAAGTTTTTTAGAACATCACATTTTTTTACCCCAACCCTAAAGGGTGGAAATCAGGTTTGCAATTAGAAAAAGCCACCCTTTAGGGATGGGGGAAGCTTTTTAGAATATCAGAATTACCAATTAAACAACAACAAACAACAACTATTATGGAAAATCAATTTGAAACACCAGTAACAGAAAAGAAGAATAAAAAACAAGAACCATTTTCAAACAAGCCTACGGGAGCTTTTATAAGTGCATCATGGAGTGCATTATTTGTCGGGATGATATCCTTTTGTATTGGACTTTGGAATGCAGATATGTACCTTAATGAAAAGGGGTATTACTTTACGGTATTATTATTTGGACTATTTGCCGTAGTATCTGTACAAAAAAGCGTGAGAGATAGATTAGAAGGAGTCCCAGTAACAGATATTTATTATGGTATAAGTTGGTTTGTCACCATCGTCTCGATCTTATTACTCGTTGTAGGTTTATGGAATGCAGATCTAGAATTAAGTGAGAAAGGATTTTATGGAATGTCTTTTACATTAAGTCTGTTTTCAGCCATAGCGGTGCAAAAGAATACGAGAGATGTAAAATTTATAGATTGTATTAATGACAACTAGCAAAAAGCGACACCTACGGGTGTCGCTTTTTGTTGTTTGATGAAACCCAATGCTTCTTAGGGAGTGTTGGGTTTCTATATTAAATATTGATGGTACAAGATGAAGAAGCACCAAACCATTTAAGTCTATTACGAGAAGCAGTATTGTAAATGAAATCACGTATGATTCTTGGGATAAATGCAAGTAGTGCTGCTACCGATTTCCATTTTGGGATTTTAGAAATGATCTTTAAAAACCCATCAGAATGTGTATGTAGTTCTTGATTTTCAATAAGCATTACTGTATCTAATCGATCTGTAGGTCTTCCATATTCTTTTAAAATATGCTGTCCTTTTGGAGATTGAAAGGCGATACATTCAAACAATTCGCTTGGTGCAAATTTAAGGAGCCAGCCCACAACACCATTGCAGAGATTACAAGCTCCGTCAAATATAATTATGCTTTTTTCTTGTAAAGGTTCCATAGCGATGATATTAAGTTCTTCAGCTATAGGTCGGAGTTGAGGTGGTTTCTTTTCATGGAGAAGAGAAAATAGTTTTAAAAATTGAGTGGAAGTACTAGGGTAGTGGTATTGTTACGCTTTCGCGAAAGCGTAATTACTTGAATACATCCACGCAGCATCAAAAGTAAAAACCCGCACAAGATGCTTTTTGAGCATTATGTACGGGTTCTATGTTCTTTAAAAATGCTTTTAGGGAAAAGCGAATTTCAAAGAGTAGTATGTTTGTTCTCTTATTCTGCAATAAGTTCTGAGAGTACTTTCTTAAATAAATCTACAGGTTGTGCTCCAGTAACCGCACTCTTTCGATTAAAAACAATGGTAGGAACTGAATTTACACCTAAGTTCTTCCAGTAACCTTGCTGTGTTCTTACTTCATAACGAGCTTCTTCATTTTCAAGTAAGGCCATACCTTCTTCTGCATTTAAGCCAACGTCGAGAAGTGCTTGTTTTAAGACCTCTCTTTGTGATACATCCTTACGCTCACTAAAGTAAGAAGCGGTAAGTCGCATTTTTAATGCTGTTTGCTTGTCAAATTTCTTTGCATACTCTAATAGTACGTGCGCATCAAAAGTGTTTACAATTCTCATATCGTCAAAATAGTCAAACGTAAAACCAAGCTCATTTCCAGCATCTACTAGTCGTTGTTTAGACTCTTTTTGTTGCGCTGCAGTTGATCCATATTTTTCTGTAATATGCTCATCTACATTTTGACCTTCGGCAGGCATTTGAGGATTTAACTCAAACGGTTGCCATTCTATCTCTACTTGGTCTTCAATGCCAAGTTCTGATATTGCTTTTTCTAAGCGTTTGTAACCTACGGTACACCATGGGCAAACTACATCTGAGACAATATCTATTTTTAATTTTTCTTTCATTTCTTTGCTATTTACTTATTTCGCTAGTTGTAATAAAGCGCTGTTCATCTGGTTCATTAAGTGCTTCTTCATGTTCAGCAAGCATATTCATAATCATAGAATTTACCACTCTCTCTTTTGAGAGATCTTGAGAACGCATTGTTGCTTTATGAAACGCACCTAATGTTTCTTTATGATTAGTAGGAACACTATTATTTATCAATACAATACTATAAGAATTATTTGACAAGGTATCCACTTTTGTAATGTACGGTTTAAGATGCTCGTGATTATTTTCAAAAACTGGAGTAAAATCTTTAAGATAGCTTTTTGGAGCATCTATACATTCTCTAGCATACTTGTGATAGTCTCCTATATATAGCTCACTTTGTATAGGTGTGGGTTCATAACCCAGCATCAAAAAAGATTGATTTGCAGCGTTATCTACATGGAAAGGTGTGTTCACTTGTTGGTCAAAACGAACAAGCCAGTGATAGCTCAAGGGTCTATTGTAAGTCGCTTTTGTGTAGCTAGATAATTCTTTTTTAAGAGCAACCATGGTGGCTCTTAGTTCGCTAGAGGAAGATTCTTCACCTAAATCAATATGAATAAAACCAGGTTTGCTAGTATCAGTTCTAAAAACATCTCTAATAGCATTTTTTGCTATTGCTTCTATGTCGACACTTAACTTTTCCATAGCGATAGCAACTTTATTTTTTAAAATCTTTTATGGTTAATCCATTGTTGAAAGAGATGTCAGTCCAGGTAACCTCTGTAAAAGGTCCATTAAGTATAACACCATCCCAGTTTGATTT
Source organism: Dokdonia sp. Asnod3-C12 (assembly GCF_045063975.1). Lineage (NCBI taxonomy): Bacteria > Pseudomonadati > Bacteroidota > Flavobacteriia > Flavobacteriales > Flavobacteriaceae > Dokdonia > Dokdonia sp. Asnod3-C12. The sequence goes on along the minus strand of NZ_JBEFNY010000003.1, from coordinate 1,024,368 downwards.
TTGATATTTTCTTTGAGTAGGAATTAATAGTCCGTCTATAGACTCGTATTTGAGTTCCATTAAATAAGGAACATCAATAACATTGTATGCTGCGACCGTAAAAAGAAACTGATCTACGAGACCTGAGTCTTGATTAATATATACTTGATATATATCTGTATTCTCCTTAGTAGGTATATTAAATGAAACCTTGACGATGTCATACGTTGCTTCATTAATTACCGTCTCTCCTATATAATGATACACTACATTAGGATCTAGTAATTTTGGCATCATCGCAAACCAATATAAATTGGTAGGTCTATTGAACATCACCTTGTCAATAAGAGGTTGGTCTGTTATAAGTTTTCCGTCGTGTTTTAACCAGTACTCATTCCCATCATATCCTTGCTCAATAGCTCCTTCTAGTTGGGGAATTGTCCTTTTATGTTGATCATATAAACCGTAGGATAGCTCTCCGTCAAATAAATATTTTTCTGTAGCTACATCTACTTTACCATCGGCAGTTTTATAGGTGTATGTATAGATGACATCTTTCTTGTCTAATAGGCTTCTGTAGTCACCTACTTTTTGAACCATATTATACACCAACTCATGGCCTTTGTTATCAAAAATCACTACAGATTCTTTTGACTCTTCAGTTTGTTGAGTACTTCTATTATCTCCACATGATAATAGAAGTACACAAACTATAATATTTAAAAATTTTATTTTCAAGAGAGGTGTGTTACAAAGCTATGATTTCACTTATTTGTAATTCTCCTTGCACGTTGCTGTAGTTTTCAACATCTGCTGCAAACTTCTCTTGGTGTGGCGCAAAGCTTTCTTGGAAAGAAGCAACACTATCAAATTTTAAATGAGCAATCGCTACATAAGGTGCAAGCTCTCCAGGCGCTCTTCCAGCAATTCCTACTTCTAGTTCTAATCCCTTTAGTGCGTCACCTAGTGATTCTTGAATCATAGGTAAGTGGCTATTTTTATAATAGTCGGTGTCAAATTTGACGTTCTCACTATTAGGGTACATTACAGATACTTTTATCATGATCTATGTTTTTAGTGTGATGGTACTTCTTAAAAATCTGAAGTTACGATGTTGTCAGAAAAGTTTTGATATTCTTTTTCAAACTGCTTTGCCATGTCATCTGGAAATAAGTGAAAATCTCCAGCTTTTAATGCGCTTACAATTCCTTCAGAAATTTCAGAAGTTGTAGCTCCATTTTCAAAGCCTGCCTTTTCTGCCATATCTGTATCTACTGGTCCTGGGTGTACACTTAGTACATTAATTCCTCGCGGACTTAACTCTGTGCGAATTCCTTGTGTTAAAGAATACGATGCTGCTTTTGATGCAGAGTATGTAGAGAGTTGAGAGAAGTTCTTGATAGAAGCAATAGAGTTCAATTGTACAAGCGCTCCTTTGTTGCTTTCTAAAGTTTTCGCGAAAGCGTTTGCAACACGCACTAATCCAAAAGCATTTACCTGTAGCTGATTAAGAAAATCTTCTTCTACATCATCACTTATGATAGACTGTGGTGTCCCTATACCTGCATTGTTTACTACTACATCTACATCTGTAGCGTGTTCTGCTAGTGTTTTTATAGAGGCTGTGTTTGACACATCTGCTTGTAAAGTGACTACTTTATCACCATACTTTTCTTCTAGTTCTTTTGTAGAGTTTGTATCACGCACCGCTAGATATACTTTCTTTGCTCCGTGGTCTAAAAATGACTCCACAATCGCTTTACCAATACCTCTATTTGCGCCAGTGACTAATGCTACTTTATTTTCTATTGAAATACTCATATGATTTGTTTTAAAGAAGCCTTTCTGCAATATTGAGGAAGGCTTATTATTAATTAAGTTGGGGGAGTTACTTATTTTTTCTCCCAAGCAAACTTCTCAAATGCAGCATCTACAGGTGTGTTTGCGATGTGATTTGTATAGTTACTTATTACTTTTTGAGATAATCCTAAGATGATATCTAGTACTTGTCTTTCTCCATATCCAGCTGCATAAAATGCTGTAAGATCTTCTTGAGAAACGTTACCACGGTTACGTGTAAGCGATAAAGTGAATGTACGTAGTGCTTCTAGTTTTGCATCTTCTAGTGGAGTCTCGTTACGTAAAGCCTCGATGATTGCGTCATCTACTTTCATCATTTTTGCGATACCTGTGTGTGCTGGTACGCAATAGTGACATGCATGCTCTACGTTAATTGTTTGCCACACTACCGTTAACTCATCTTCGTTAAATGAAGAGTTTGTAAATAACTCATGTAGTTCTTGGTATGCTTTTAAGATCTGTGGAGACTCAGCAAGCACTCCGTGTAATCCTGGAAGCATCCCAAAAGACTTTAAAGAATTTTCTAATAATGGCTTACTCTCTTGTGGAGCACTCTCGATGTTGTGAACTTTTAATGTTGTCATAATAGCAATTTTTAATGTATGTTAATTATATCTAAACGTTCGTTTAGTTTTAGGGTAAAAAAATAGTTAGATGTTTTTAAACGTCATCTCTATGTAATCTTCAATCTCTTGTGTTGTATTTACTCGTGAGGCAGCTGCTAGGCCATGTTTGGCTAATAAAAGAAAATTTGCTTCTCGCATAATGGTTTCTTCATCTTTACTACCGTCCATTCTCAGTTTTTCAATAAAAAGCTCCTTTATACTACTCATAAAGGAATTCATCTCTTCTTGAATCACAGCGTCTTCACTTGCTGCAAACTCGTTATAGGTATTTGTAAGCAGGCATCCGTTGCGCGATCCATCACGGTCAATGATGGTCACAGAGTCTATAAAAAACTGCTTGATATCTTGCACTCCGTTTGTACCGCTAGCAAACTTCTTAATGATAGCGCCTACCTTTTCTTTGTAATAAGCTAAGCTTGCCATAAACAGACCGTGCTTATTTCCAAAACTCGCATAGATGGAGAATTTATTAATACCCATCTCCTTCTCTAGCATTTGCATAGAGGTAGACTCGTAGGTATTTTTCCAGAACAGATTCATAGCCTTTTCGACTACTTCACGCTCATCATAATTCTTTTTTCTAGCCACTTGTTTCTTATTACTGTGCAAAACTAACCAACCGTTTAGTAATTAAAAAGGGTTTAACAATTATTTATGTAATGGCCGTATTATAAATAGAAAATCCCCATCATATAGATGATGAGGATTGTAGGTAATAGGTAGTGATGGTGGGTAATTACGCTTTCGCGAAAGCGTAACAATAATTCTTAAAATCTATGCTTATGGTTTTACCTGCTCCCAGTAATTATACAAGCCTTTCTTAAGAGGAAGGTATTTTTTAGGCATATCCTTAGCGGGCGAAAGGGTAAAGGAAATACTATCCTTAAAGTACCAGTAATTATCTCGCAGTGCTCCAGTAGTGGTTTTAATATTCCACGCTGGGATATTAATCATAGCATAGGAGCTATCTTTTTCTACGTAATCTATTCCAAAATCTTTAAGCTGCTCCTTACTAACATATTTGAACTTGAGTTTAATATCAAGTTGCTTTGCTTCTTTACGGCTCACTATTTCAGAAGTGGACCAAGCGTAGGTGTCAAACTTTTCTTTTAAGGTAAGTCGCTTTTCTTGTGCTTGTGCGTTTCCTATTCTGTAGAGGGTGTTTCTGATCTTTAGGCTGTCTTTCTCATTGCTCACTAGGGCAAAAATATCTTGTTGATCTACCGTTATAATTTGCTCTGTAATGTCAATGTGTACCGCAGTTTCTTCTGCCATAATGGTACTGTCTTCAACGCCAAAGAAAGTGCCAAGCGCAAAGAATATAATTTTTATTACCTCCATAGTATTCCTATTTAAGTTGGTTCAAAAATAGCTATAAAGATTGAGTTATCAGTCTCTTAGGTGGTGGTGATTGGTGGTAAGATGTCCCTTACAGAACGATAGAAATAAGGTTGCGCTCTTGCAAAAGCGCAACCTTATTAAAATACTTAATCGATGGAAGCAAAGTATGCTTTCACCTTTGTGATGTGTGCTTCTTTCTCATCTTCGGTAAGCCAGCTTGCTTTAAAACCATTGATGGCAAGTTGCATGATGTGCTCCTTAGATAAGTTTAAGGCACTTGCTGTCTGGTAGTAGTTCTCATTCATGTACCCGCCAAAATATGCTGGATCATCAGAGTGTATCGTCGCAAGAATCCCTTTATCTAGCATCTGTGCTACTGGGTGTTCTTCCATCTTGTCAATCACCTTAAGCGCTACATTACTAGTAGGGCAAAGCGTTAACGGAATTTGCTCTTTTACAAGACGCTCCACAAGTGCGTCATCACTTAGGCAGCGATTACCGTGATCTATACGCACAACGTTTAGTACGTCAAGTGCTTCCCAGATATAATCGGCTGGGCCTTCTTCACCGGCGTGTGCAACTAGTTTGTAACCTTCTTTTGCCGAGGCTTCAAATACGTTTTTAAATTTACTAGGAGGATTTCCTTGCTCAGAAGAGTCAAGCCCTACGCCATCTATCCACGCTTTATATGGCTGTGATTCTTCTAGCGTTTTAAAAGCAGCTTCCTCGCTTAAGTGTCTCAAGTAAGACATGATAAGTTTATAAGTAATACCGTATTCACTTTTTGCTTTCTCAAGCGCATTGTAAATCCCAGTGATTACTGTTTTAAAAGGAACACCGCGATCTGTGTGTGTTTGTGGATCAAAGAACACCTCTACGTGTACCACGTTCTCACTATGTACTTTGGTAAGATATGCCCACGTAAGATCATAAAAATCTTGCTCGTGTAAGAGTACTTGTGCACCTGTATAGTAGATGTCTAAAAACTCTTGAAGGTTATTAAACGTGTACGCTTTCTTAAGTGACTCAATAGAATCATAAGCAAGGGTGATGTTATTGCGCTTTGCAATCTCAAACATCAATTCTGGCTCAAAACTTCCTTCTATATGGAGGTGAAGTTCTGTTTTTGGGATGCCTTGTACAAGGGTTCTTAGGGGAGTATTATTCATTGTAGCTATTTTTTTGTGGCTACAAAGGTAGGGTTATTTGTAAGAAGTGGTTTTATGTTCCTTGAGCCACACGTGAACTAGCTTTGCGATAAGTACGCTTTCGCGAAAGCATAACCACCCACATTGTACATTTCCCGAATGAAAAATAATCTAAAAAGTGATTGTGATGCGGAATATTTATGGTAAAATATTCTGATTATAGTGTTTGATTTTATTGAAAGCTATAAAAAGGAGGAAAGCTATTCTTAATGTCTATTTTTGCAAAAAATTAGAAGGGGAACAGATGTTAGATTATGTAGTAATAGGAGGAGCACAAGCCGGATTATCTATGGCGTACCATTTAAAAAAGATGGGAAAGAACTACGTGGTGGTAGATGGTGATAAAGAAATAGGAGCGTCGTGGTTAAACAGATGGGATTCCTTAAAACTATTTACCCCTACCGAATACAATCATCTGCCAGGTTTAAAATTTGACACTCCTAAAGGACATTACCCAAGTAAATATGAAGTAGCAGATTATTTTAAGTCTTATGTGTCGACTTTTGAGATCCCTGTAAAACTCAATACATTAATTACTTCTATAACTAAGACAGCAAAGGGATTTACTCTCACACATAAGGATGGTGATCTTGAGGCAAAAAATGTAGTGGTTGCCACAGGTCCTTTTCACACGCCATACACGCCACCTTGTAATACTAAAATTGCAGACAGTATCACACAGATGCACAGTAACTATTACAAAGGACTCGATCAATTACAAGAGGGCGATGCACTTGTAGTAGGTGGAGGAGATTCTGGTTATCAAATCTTAAACGAACTCTCAAAAGATGGTCGCAGGACGGTCTTTTTCTCTGGAGATACTACGGTAAAATCCCTACCGCAGCATATTTTAGGCAAGTCATTATGGTGGTGGTTTACCATCACTGGATTTCTAAGTTTTAATAAGTATAGCTGGATGGGTAAGAGGATAAGCGCGTTTACGCAGCCCGTTATAGGCACAGATGTTAAAGAAATTCTTTCTAGAGAGAACGTCATTATAAGCGGTAGAACTAAAGATGCCATGCATGAGGAAATCATCTTCGAAAACAAGAAAGTAGCTAGTATTAAAAACATCATATGGGCAACTGGATATCGCCCTAATTTTCAATGGATAGAGGGCTTAGAGCTTGATGCAGATAGCTATCCAAAAAACCGCAGAGGTGTAAGCAACATCGATGGCTTGTACTTCTTAGGCCTACCGTGGATGTACACTCGCGGATCTGCAACCTTAGGCGGAGTGTCTAAGGATGCGCTTTATCTCGCAGACTTAATTGATGCAAAGGGGTAACTAACTTAACTCCATTTATCGCAATGTTATAACTAGTAGATAGCTACTAATATCGCTTTCGCGAAAATAGCTCCTATATCATTCCTTCTCAGGAATCAAATCACCGTTAGTGTCATAGCGTTTAATCTCTAGACGATTTCCTTCATTGTCATAGGTAACCATCATTTGTAGTGTGCCATCTTTGTAGAAAGATTTCCAGGCGCCTTTTTTCTTAAAGTAATCAATGCCTGCATATTCACCTTGCTCCTTGATACTGCCGTTTTTGTAGAAAGAAGTGTACACGCCTTTCTTGTTACCTAGCGTATCAAATTCTTGAGAGGTAAATAGCGTTCCATCTTCATAATAAATATTGAGGTTGCCGGTAAAGTCGCCTTTATCAGTATAGGTAGCATCTAGTCTCAAGTTGCCATTGTTGTGATATTCTGTATTACTTATAATCACACCTTCGCTGCTATAGGTGGTTTTTGATTTGAGTTGGCCATTCTCCCAATACCCCATCCAACTGCCAACACTTCGATTCTCTTTATAAACTCCTTTAGATCTTAGTTGGCCATTACTGTAATAATCCTCGTAAGGGCCATCCATACTATAGAAACCTTCACTCGCATAAGAACCTTTAGTTTGCAGCTGCCCATTGCGGTAATACATTTCAAAAGGGCCTACTGGATTATCTGAGCCATTAAAGCTGAGCTTAGTATCTATCGCTCCATCCTTTCTATAGTAAACCCAATCACCCGTAGGGAAGCCAGCAGCATTTTTAAGCCCTACACTTTTTTTCTCACCTGAATTGAAATACTCAACTACTTGTTTTTCTTGAGCGCTGGTGATGTGAGTGCTTAGGAGTAGGAGGAAGATGATGAGGTAGGAGTAAGGTGGACGCATTATGACGTGATATTTTTTATCTGAATATTATATTGATAGCGATACTCGCTAGTGCTATAATGATAAAGGTTGTTTTACGCTTATCACCTTTAAGTCTATCTGCTATGTAAATGATACTTAAAGTAATTACAAAGCTAAGGATATAGATAAAAATCATCCCAAACTCCTTACAAGCAGCACTTGTGCAATCTAGTGCATAATAACCAAGACTTAGCAAGGCTCTAATTGCAGCGAACACTGAAAGTATGAGTAGTATATATAGTATGGGTTTGATGGCTTTCATTTTTGGGTGAAAATAAACGTTAGTTTAAAACTGATCCTAATTTCTTAAAGTAATTTTCGTTTAATAAGACCAATTTAAAATTTCTCAAACTTTTTAAATGAGCATTGAATTCCGAATTAGCCTTCTGCGTTCTGTTTTTTTGTAGCACGATAAACACTTAAATCATCATCTATTTTTAAAAAGGCTAAGAAGATTAATTTTAAATATGTGAAATATGCGTATTCGTGCTTTTCGATTTCATTTGGGTCGGCTTGAGTTCCATGTAGGTAACTATTTCTCAAATCTAATCCATTTGTAAACTGGCTTTTGTTTAAAAAATAATTAAAATAATCTTGTTCAGTTTTTGAGAATAATGAATTTTCAAAATTGATAATATCCTCTAAATCCATTCTTTGAGCTTCTCGTTGAAAATCTATTGGGTAATTATAATATGAACCAACATCATTTTCATATAAATCTTTTAATATTAGAACCCTAGCAGGATTTACCATTTGTATAAAATTATTTTTATCAACTCTGATAAATCCGTTTTTGATAAGATAGTTCAATCTAGGTTTTTGATATTCTTCGTAACTAGTGAATTTCACTTCTTCATTTGCTAGTAGGTCAAAAAAGTTACTGTACTTGTCTTCCTTGAATGGTTCAACATAGGCTAAAAGAGTCTGGTCTGAAAAAAATATATTTGAACAGCCAACCATCACTTCACTAGTTTCATTCAAATAAATATATTTTTTTGAATTTAGACTGGGAATATCTTTTATGGTTGATGGTGAAGATGATATTTGCAGAAGTTCAAAATCAATAATTCCGTCTTCAACATAGAGTTTAAATTGTTTCAACGCGGATTCAAACTCAGGTGCTAATAATCTGACTTTTTCGAAGTATGATGTTGCGGTTGGAGTTGAAAATCTGGCATTGTCAGCAAAAGAGTATTTTTTTTGAAATACGTTTGTAAATATAAGGTGAAGAATATTTTCTAATGAATTACTTAAATTATTGAGAACTTGGCTATAAGTATAAATTTGGCTGTGTGAAGTCACTTCAGATAACGAGAATGATGTTCCACCTCTATATTCATTTTGCGAATGAACGCCCATTATACGCTCCAATACTCCCATTTCACTTCTCTTACTGACAAGATTTATTCTATTTTGATTATCGAGATATTCGAATAAGTATTTGAAATTAAGAAACAATTGATAAGTACCTCTATTTTGTTTTATAAAATCTAGACTATAAGAATAATTAGCTATGAGATTATCATCAACAAATCCATCTTTGATTTTATTAAGATTTTCAGGGAAACTAATTTTTACCCCGTAGTTTAGTCCTTGTTGGTTTGCAAATAATTTATCAGTTTCTTTTTTGAGTAAACGTTTTGCTTTTAGTCTAGTTTTATCTAAAATTTTAAAGTCATTTTTGTTTCTGAAATTTTGTATCAATTCGACATAATTTAAGTTTGTTCCGTTAGAATTTAAGTAATTTAAGATTATAGCTTCTTTGTCTATAGCTGTGAGACTTTTAGGAAGAGTTTTTTGTTTTTTTTTCAAATCATCCTTTACCTCGTAAATGGAAAGTAATATCTCAGCAGACTGAGGATAGGTTAGAAGAAAATCTCTTATAGTTACATTGTATCTTTCAACAATATTTTTATGATTTAAAATAATATGAATTAAGTGAGATTCGTCTAATAATAATTTTTGAAAGTTTTCTTCAGAAATACGTTTGAATACATTTTGATTATTAACTAATTCCCAAAATGAATTAATATAATTTCTGAGGGTATTATGATACAAGTCGATAACATTTAAGTCATTAATTTGTGATATAAATCTTCCAATAATTTTTCCAAATTCAGTTGCTTTGTTTTTGAATACCAAAATATCTTCAGTAGTCCAGTCATTTAAAAAATAATCAATGTCAATAAACTTCTTTATATTGTAAAGTTCTAAGACTTCATTAATGTCGCTGTATTCTGATTTTATTTCGGCTCTTAAAATTGGTTCTCCTTTACGAAGTTGATGCCCACCCATCAAGTCTTCTTTTGAGTGAAACACAACTCTATTTAAGTCAGATCTATGCACTAGTTTTTCTGTTTTGGAATGATTTGGAACTAATATTGAAAATCTAAAATACAACATCTTAACACACCTCATTTACGGTTTGCCTTACTCTGGGTTAATTAATGCAATAAATATGTATAATTAACAGCATCGAAGTAACCAACTCAAATTTTCGCGAAAGCGCATAAAAAAATCCCCACTTAAAAAGCAGGGATATACTTAAGCTTAAAAAAAGTAAGCGTTCTAATTGTAGGTATGATAAATTGCTATTCTAACTTGAGCCAAATTAGGAACCAGTTTATTCTATTATAATTTTTTCTACAGATGATAATCCTCCACTCTCTATACTAAGAAAATAAATACCTGCAGGAAGGGTTTCGTTTACTGTAAAATGTGAAGATTGCGTAATGGAAAAAGTATATAGGATTCGCCCAGAAATATCAACAAGATTTAGAGTTGCTGACTCTTGAGATTCTTTGAATTCAATTTTAAAATTCCCACTACTTGGATTAGGATGTACACTATGGCTAAGTGAAGACGTATTATTAATCCCTAGATTTTCATTAAATTGATACACATTGTACGTGCCTACGTAATCCGGATCAGTATTGTCAAAAGAGTTGTCAATTCCTAAGCGTTGTCCATCTTCAGAAAGGGTAAAGCCAAAGCCATAAAAATAAAATCTATTAATGTCTGGATTATAAAATGTAGTCCCTTTTTGAGACCAAGTGCCATTAATTTCTTCGTGAACTTCAATGTAAGCTCTTCTTGAATCTTCAATATTATTGTTTTGAAGTGCTTGTACAGCAATCGTTTTTCCATCATTAGAGATTTGCACACGTTGCCCCATGGCATCAAAAGCTTGTTCTCCGAAAAATGATCCGATTTCGTTCCAAGAACTATTATCATATTCAAAAACGCGTGCTGCACCCGCATCCTCTGCTACAGTATCGTCGAATAAATATGTCATAATAATTCTATTACCGTCAGCACTTAAATCTTGTCGTGCTACTCGTGATTCATCAGCATAAGCAGTTATCGTATTACCCACCTGACTCCAAGCTCCATTGATATTTTCATAAATCCTTGTCTCTCCATTTAGTCCATTATTGGAACCTGGTCCAGGAGAGCTTATCAAAACTCGATTGCCATCATGACTTACCGAAAATTCAGTGCCAGCGTTATATACATCTCCCATTGTATAAGTAAACGTACCATCAAAAGTATATTCGTCATTTATAAGACTATATTTGGTGATTCTATTTTCAAGTGATTCATTTTGAATCCATTCTACATTACTCAAAACCAAAATACTTGAGCCATCACCAGATATTTGATAAAAATGATAAATAGATTGACCAGAATACTCATATTCTATAGTCTGGGAAAGACTTAGGTTTCCATTATCGTTAGAATAGACATTAATTTCTTCTGCATTTTCTGTTAATGTCACAAACACATCAGTACTCTGGGAAAACTGACCACGACGTTCTACTTCAACGGTATAATCAAAAGAAATTTCTTCATCTAATACATTATAAAAATTGTAGCGTGAAGGTGATCCCTTGTGTTCGTGGAGAATTTCACCATTGTTGCTTAATAGCATACCATTTGTATCAACAACTTCTGCAATTCTTTCCCATTCTTGTGCAATGAGATTATTTGTAAAAAATATAGCAAACAATAAAATGCAAGTAATTTTCATAATTTGATTTTCGGCAAATATAATTTAAAATTCAACGAAAAATATTAGGCTATTTTCTTATCAATATCTTACTAAAAAGTGGTGTTCGAGTCTTGAAGATAAGTTTGGGGGCTAACAGCCTCGAAGTAACCAATTCAAATTTTCGCGAAAGCGCATAAAAAAATCCCCACTTAAAAAGCAGGGATTTGATAGTCGGTTTTTAGGTTGTCTTTTATAGTAAGACGGTGGGGTTAGTCTGCAATGGTTACAAATAAACCTTCGTCTGTTTTAGAAACTTTGGCAGCGCCTAGTTTGGTAAGGCCTTTAAGACCTTTGTCCCATCCTTTGTTACTTAAACCTGCTGCCGTTTTAAGTGCGCCAAGTTCTTGTGGGCTTTCCTTTTTAAGGAGGTCGTAAATTGCTTTTTCGTTCTCGTTAAGATCAAGTGCCTTCTTTTCTGGTTTCATCTGAGGGAAAAACAGTACTTCTTGTATAGACTGGTTATTAGTCAAGAACATAATCAAACGGTCCATCCCTATTCCCATTCCTGAGGTAGGAGGCATCCCGTACTCTAATGAACGCAAGAAGTCATAATCTATAGAAGCTGTTGCCTCGTCATCACCACGCTTTGCAAGTTCTAGCTGTGCCTCAAAACGCTCACGCTGGTCGATAGGATCGTTAAGCTCTGAGTATGCATTTGCAATCTCTTTACCACAAACCATCAACTCAAAACGTTCTGTAAGTTCTGGGTTATCACGGTGCTCTTTACATAGCGGGCTCATCTCTTTAGGGTAGTCTGTGATGTAGGTAGGCTGTATGTAGTTACCCTCACACTTCTCACCAAAAATCTCATCGATGAGTTTTCCTTTACCCATAGTCTCATCTACCTCGATACCCATGCCTTGTGCCGCAGCGCGTATCTCATCTTCTGTTTTATCAAGAATATCAAATCCTGTAAAGTGCTTGATACTATCTGCCATGGTTACTCTAGCATACGGAGCTTTAAAATCTACTTCGTGCTCACCAAAGGTTGCCTTTGTAGTCCCATTTACAGCAATCGCACAGTGTTCTAGTAACTGCTCACAAAACTCCATCATCCAGTTGTAGTCTTTATAAGCTACATAAATTTCCATCGCGGTAAATTCTGGATTGTGCGTGCGGTCCATCCCTTCATTACGGAAGTTCTTTGAGAACTCATACACCCCTTCAAATCCGCCAACGATAAGACGCTTTAAGTACAGCTCATTTGCAATACGCATATATAATGGCATATCTAGTGAGTTGTGGTGCGTCACAAATGGTCGTGCTGCAGCTCCTCCAGCAATAGGCTGTAGGATAGGAGTCTCTACTTCAAAATATCCTGCATCGTTAAAGAAGTTACGCATCGCATTAAAAAGCTTGGTGCGTTTTACAAATACTTCTTTTACGTGTGGGTTTACAGCAAGATCTGCATAACGCTGGCGGTAACGCATTTCTGGATCTATAAATTCATCATAGGTATTACCCTCTGCATCTGTTTTAGGTAATGGTAATGGTTTAAGTGCTTTACTTAATAACGTGAAGCCAGTAAGTGATACCGTAATCTCACCTACTTGTGTAGTGAATAACGTTCCTTCTACACCAATGAAATCACCAAGATCTAGTAGTTTTTTAAATACCTCGTTATAATGAGACTTATCTTCTCCCGGGCAAATCTCGTCACGGTTAAAGTATAGTTGTATGCGACCTTCACCATCTTGGATCTCTCCAAAAGATGCAGAACCTTGAATCTTCTTTCGCATCAAGCGACCTGCCATTACTACCTTCTCACCCTCTTTATAATCTGCGATTGCTTTCTTAGAGCTATGAGTAACGTGGTATTGTGCTGCTGGATAAGGATTGATTCCTATTTCGCGCAAGCGGGATAATTTTTGACGGCGTACTTGTTCTTGTTCTGACAGTTGCATACAGTAATAATTCTTTTATATTTTTTGCAAATAAGCGCTACGCATAAATAGCGGTAGAGCGGCGCAAAGATAGTAATAGCCCGCTCAGAAATCAACATTGTAACAATCTGAAAATTATGTCGTCTTATTAAGTACATCAATCAACCTTTCCAACCGAAGGAGAGGATCAAAAAAACTTCACTTATGAGTATCTGGCGCGTCTTACTTGCCATCTTTTTTCCACCACTAGCTGTAATAGGCAAAGGATGTGGGTCTGTATTAATAGTTTTCTTACTTTGGCTCTGTGGCTGGGTGCCTGGCGTCATTGCAGCACTCGTAATATTAAATAATCCAAAAAAATAGGAATGAGTAAAAAGGTTTATGCACTTCTAGTAGTGCTATTAGTGTTACTAGTAAGTTGTAGTATGCATGAGCGTATTGTGTTTAATGAAGACATGGGAGGTCGTTATGAGTCTAAGTTTGACCTATCACAAATCATGGCAATCGCTGCTCAAAGTGGAGCGAGTAATCCAGAAAAGAAGAAGGAGAAAATGGACACCACGATGGTGTTTAATGACTTTCTAGAAATCTATAAGGATAGCATCGCCACATTACCAGCTGCACAGCAGGAGAATGTGAAAGCACTTAAAGACTTTGCTATGAATATGAACATAGACGAGGAGAATGGGGTGATGGTGCTCACGGTCATAAAAGACTTCAAAGAGTTTAAAGAGATAGAGCGCATCGCATATGATGTGGATAAGGTATTTGAAAGCGCAAAGAAAACCACACCAGGCGGAGAGCAAGCGAGTAGTAGCCCAGCAAATAGTATGCTAAGTACAAACAAGGTGATTTATACTTTTACCGATAATACCTTTAGAAGAACAGATCCTAAAGCGCTATCGAGACACCTAGAAGGCAGCAGCGAATTATCTGAAAAGACAAGACAAGACGTAGAGGATGCCGTCTTTAAAGATGAGAATGGAGAAGCCGAAAACAATATGATGAAAGACATGGTGCTAGGTATGGACGAAGTACTAGATCAATCTACTATGCAACTAGAATACGTATTCCCAAGAAAAGTAATCTCCGTATCTCAAGAAAACGCAGTAATCTCAGAAGATGGCAAAACAGTAACCTTCTCTATAGATTACAAAACCCTACTAGAAGGAACAGACAAAACCTTAGAAAACTTTGAGGTGGTTCTTGAGGATAAGTAAGTCACGGTAATTTTTATAAGAGACCTTCTACTATATGGTAGGAGGTTTTTATGTTTTAAAAGCTTTCCCCAGCCCTGAAGGGTGGTTTATTTTTAAAGTTTTCCCCGTCCCTAAAGGGTGGCTTTTTTATTTTTCACAACTCGCGAACATCTCCCCAACCCCTCTTCGAAGAGGGGCTTTCAATTTTTGCAACTTCGTTGCGATTCTCATTTGAGTGTTCCCCTTTTTGAGGAGGGGTTTTCAAAAAGCTTTCCCCAACCCTAATGGTTGGCTTTTTTTACAACTCGCGAACATCTCCCCAACCCCTCTTCGAAGAGGGGCTTCAATTTTAGCAACTTCGTTGCAATTTTTATGTGAGTATTTCTGTTTGTGGGGAGATGTTTTCAAAAAGCCTTCCCAACCCTAAAGGGTGGCTTTTTTCACAAGATTGTTCCCCTCTTTGAAGAGGGGCTAGGGGAGATGTTTCATAAGAGTAATCACATACACCTACGAAAGCTAGAGTAGGTTTTTACAATCAGCTCTTGTCAAATAAAGATTTTTCCACCCTCCAGGGCGGGGAAAAGAAAAATCGTTGTTTTCCAAAAAGCTTTCCCCGTATTTAAAGGGAGACTTTTTATTTCTCACAACTCGCGGACATCTCCCCAACCCCTCTTCGAAGAGGGGCTTTCATTTTTTGCAACTTCGTTGCGATTCTCATTTGAGTGTTCCCCTCTTTGAAGAGGGGCTAGGGGAGATGTTTCACAAGAGTACTCACACACACCTACGAAAGCTAGAGTAGGTTTTTACAATCAGCTCTTGTCAAATAAAGATTTTTCCACCCTCCAGGGCGGGGAAAAGAAAAATCGTTGTATTCACTTCTTAAGAAAAAGGGATTTTAAAAGTTGAGATATTTTTTTATGTTTCTGCGTACCTTTGCGCCGTGAATAAAAATATCATTTTACAGGACCTCGGAAATCGAGATTATAAGGAAACTTGGGACTACCAAGAGACGCTTTTTAAGAAAACGGTGGATATGAAAATCGCAAACCGTAGACAAAACGCAGGACTGGTAACTCCTAATCATTTCTTGTTTGTAGAGCATCCTCATGTCTTTACATTAGGCAAGAGTGGTGATCTTTCTAATTTGCTTGTTAGCGAAAAGGAGCTTGCCGAGAAAAAAGCTAGTTTTTATAAGATTAATCGCGGCGGAGATA
Organism: Dokdonia sp. Asnod3-C12; assembly: GCF_045063975.1. NCBI lineage: Bacteria > Pseudomonadati > Bacteroidota > Flavobacteriia > Flavobacteriales > Flavobacteriaceae > Dokdonia > Dokdonia sp. Asnod3-C12. The sequence goes on along the minus strand of NZ_JBEFNY010000003.1, from coordinate 1,008,816 downwards.
TCACGTATCACGGTCCGGGACAAATTGTAGGATATCCTATTCTTGATCTTGATAGCTTTTTTAGAGACATTCACAAATACCTGAGATTGCTAGAAGAGATGGTAATTCTCACCCTAGCCGAATACGGACTCAAAGCCGAACGCTCTCCTGGAGAAACGGGTGTGTGGTTTGATGTGGGAACTCCGTTTGCACGTAAAATTTGTGCCATGGGTGTACGCGCTAGCCGCTGGGTAACCATGCACGGATTTGCATTAAACGTAAATGCAGACTTAGGCTACTTTGATCTTATGATTCCTTGCGGGATAAAAGACAAAGCAGTGACTTCTCTCAATGTAGAGCTAGGTAAAGCAACCGTAAACGAAGCCGAAGTGAAAGAGAAATTACTCAAACACTTTACAGCGCTCTTTGAAGCCAACTTTATAACTCCAGAAGCGGGCGCGGAATATATATAAGGACGACGCGCTAGTTAATCTTGTAAATCAATACCGAGTTACTGCCTCCTTGAGTTACAAAACCTAGAGACTTATTGCTTCGTAAAAAGCCAACATCTGCCTTAGAAGTTCCATAGATAGGAAAGTTAGGTAGTAATACACCTTTGTTATCATAGATATAGACTTCGCTAGATTCTGTATTGGTGATAGCAATGTATTGTGATTTTCCAGTGCTTGAGATGCTAGGTGAAGTATAGGTGCCAAAGGCAATTTCTCTCTTCTTACCATTTACCACAAGTTTGTTTTCTCTCAAACCTACTTTCAATTTATCCTCAATAGCGATTTTTGAATCCGATTGAAAATCTGAAATACTCTGGGTAAGCTTCCCAGAGGTATTAATGCTCACTTTCTCACCATTAACTGTAAAGGTTTCAAAATTGTTGCCATACTTATATATAGGAGTATCTCCAAAGTTGATTTTTTCTTTTACATCAATTCGCGTTTTTCCTGTGCGATTTAAGATATGCAGCTTCCCGCTATTTTCGGCAATTGTGATATAATCTTTGTTACCTATGCGCATATGTGCTGGAGGATATAAAATCGTACTTCCTGCTTCTCTAAAGGTAAATCCAGAAACAGCCTTTGCATTTTTATCATACATCAGTACTTTATCGTTTTGTACGATGACAAAACGGTAATTACTGTTATTGTCATAGTCGAAGATAGAAAGCGGTTGCGTGATGTTATCTTTAAAAGAGAGCGGATAAGGACTCACTTCTTTACCATTACGATCTAACACATAAAATGAAGACGGCGTCGTAAAAGCGAGTTGCAATCTGCCATTACGATATAAATCTATCTGCTGCACGTTACCTAGTATTTGACCATCTAGGTCTTTTTGCCACAATACTTTTCCTGCATTACTTATTAGGTATAGCGTGTTGTTTATGTCTTGCACCACTACATCCTTCCCATTAGTACGATGATTTGTTACTAGCTGCGGCGTCATTGTGATGTCTGCACTTAGTTTCACATTGGCAATTTGAGCAATATTTGCATCTGTAGTGGCCTCGTCGTTCTTGAGAATTGCCATATTTAGTAGCAAGTAGTCCTTTTCTTGTATGAGCTGTAGCGCGCTATAATCATAGCCATCCAGAGTGATATCTTTTAATACTTTTTGACCATCTTCTGAGGCGAGCTCTTTATATGCATTACTGCTCAGACTAGAAATATGTAAATAACTAGACGCACGACTTAAAGTGCTTTCCGTGTTCTGGAAGGTAGCGCTGTTAGATAAGGTTGCTTTATTCTGATAGTTGGCAATTACAGTTTCTAGCGCTTCTTGATTTTCGGCAAAAAGATAGAAGTCATCTATAGATGCGTATAAAGTAGGAGATGAAAGATTGAGTAGAGGTGAGTACGCTTTCGCGAAAGCGGAACCCATATTAATCGCATAGATGGAAACCTTTCTAAACTCAGCTTTTTCTGAAGCGCTCGCGAGTTCATTGCCAGTAACCGTAATATCTGTAGAAACTCCTACTATTACTTTTCCTTTAGGCAGATGAATCATTCCTACCTCTGAGAAACTAGCAAAAAGATCTTCACGTGCAAGCGTGTATTTAGAGAGGTCTAGTTTTAAAAAATCTGCTTTACTAGATTTAAACTGCTGCCAGTCGTCATAGGTGATAGCCTCTACAGCAATTGCAGCGGTAGGAGTAATAGATGCAATTCTATTCACTACCGGTTGTGTGTCTTTAAGTAAGCTTAATCTTTGTGATGTAGAATCTTGCACCAGCGCAACACCACTCAGTCTGATGTCATTGTTATCCAAGTCAACATCTGCCGCAGTCCAAGAAAACGAATTTTTAAGCGCATTTGCTGTTGCATTAGGAAATAGACTCTTATACAAGCTAGCACCTTCTGATCCTCTTACAAATATAGAAGCCGTAGCGCTATTGCTAGAAGAGGTGTATGCTTTTTCAAAAAGGTCATCTTCATAGATCTCTGTGTTATCCTCTCTTAATACATTTTCTAAAAGGATTTTTGATGTACTAGCAATGAGCACGTCTTTATATATAAGATAATGTGCAGTTCCGCCTAATGTTTTAATAGTAGGATCCTTAAGTGCTGCTTCTTTCATTAGTAACGAGTCTCCTTTAAAAAGAGAAGCATGCGCTTTTGTGATCATACTAATGTCATAGTCATTACGACCTAGTTTTGTATAACATAATAAGGTCTCGCCATCTGGCTGTATGTCTTTAAACAATGTCTGCCCTTTAACTAGGGTTTTATAAAGTGCCGTAGGAGCTAGCTCTTGTATAAGGTCATTATTTACAAGTGCACTTTTAAGATCCTTAAAGTCATTAGTCTTTATGACAACCGCCGCTTTGCGAGGTATATATTTAGTAAGAGAAGATGATGCCTTTGGTGTAGTATCGCAACTAGCGAGAATAACAAGGCTAAAAAGTATGTAAAAGAAAGATTTCATAAGTGCGCTTAAGGTGGGTTCAAAAATACAACCTCAGTCTTGAGAACTTCTTGAGAACCTCATATTGTTATTGACTACTTTTTAAACAAGGGATTAGCTGTTATTCTTAAACGTAAAATCTAGTTCGTATTGTTCTGGAAGTAACTTAAAGCTCTTGCGATGATACTTTGTAATACCATATCTGCGTATAGCCTCTCGATGTTCCTTGGTGGGGTATCCTTTGTTTTTCTTCCAATTGTACATAGGGAACTCTTCGTGTATGAGATTCATATATTCATCACGAGCAGTTTTTGCAATAATAGACGCAGCAGCAATAGGCAAGTATTTTCCGTCGCCCTTTATTACTGTGGTGTGGTCAATCTTAGGGAAAGGTTTAAATCGATTGCCATCTACAAGAATGTGTTGAGGTTTTTTTTGCTTTCGCGAAAGCGTACTTATCATACTTTCAATACTGCGGTGCATTCCTAAGATGGAAGCATTAAGGATATTAATATCGTCTATCTCACTCATCATAACATGAGCAAATCCGTAAGCAATTGCTTCTTCTTCTATAATAGGTTTGAGTAATTCACGTTTCTTCTCTGTGAGAAGTTTAGAATCTGTAAGTATCTCGTTAATGAAGTTGTCTGGAAGCATTACGGCAGCAGCAGTAACAGGGCCTGCGAGGCAGCCACGGCCAGCTTCGTCCGTGCCACATTCTATGAGATGAGTATGATATTTGAGTTTAAGCATCTTTGTGGATCTGAAAATACGAGGTTCGAGGATAAAAATGTAATTTTGACGCTATAATTTTTTTGTATGAGAGGAGTTTTGATTTTATTATTTTGCCTGTTGCAAACCATGCTTTTTGCACAAATTTCTCGAATTCCTACTAAAGGGTCATCTACAGGTATTATACAGCAAGACGATAATAGTGATCCTCTTAATGCCAGAGAGGTTTCTTCTACTAACATCAAGAAGTTTGAAAGACCACCCGTCGAGGATTATAAAATCATATCAATTGCTAGAGATACTACGCATGTAGATACTACACTTAATATAAAGAAGGATTACAAATTTAATTACTTGCGTAAAGATAGATATGGCTTATTGCCATTTGCAAACACTGGGCAAACTAATAACACGCTCATCTATAACTTTAATAATAGACGTACTACACCAGGATATATAGCGCAGGCTAGACATTTTGCATATATGGAGGTAGAAGATATTAATTACTATCATCTGCCTACGCCGCTTACAGAATTGTTTTACAGAAGTGCCTTTGAGCAAGGGCAGCAGCTAGATGCATTCTTTACCTTAAATATACATCCACGACTTAATATGTCTATTGCATATAAAGGAGTGCGTAGTTTAGGTAAATATCAAAATGCCTTAACGAGTTCTGGTAACTTTAGATTTGCAAGTAGCTATCGTACTAAAAACGATAGATATCATATAAGAGGACACTGGGTTGCACAAGATTTATTAAATCAAGAAAACGGCGGACTAACAGAGCAAGGTATAGAGCAGTTTAATAGTGGTGAAGGAGACTTTAGTGATAGGTCAAGATTACCTGTAAACTTTGAGGATGCAGAAAATATACTTGATGGCACACGTATATATGTGAATCATCATTATAACCTTGTACAGAAAAAAGATAGTCTCAAGGATTATAGTCTTAGAGTAGGGCATATTTTTAATAGTGAGAATAAGTTCTATACTTATAGACAAGATGCGGCAAATGCAATTTTTGGTGAGGCGTTTAGTCAGACCAGTTTTTCAGATAGAACAGATCATGAAGAAACCTACAATGAGATTAATGCTGTTTATGAGGATAAAAAGCTAGGGCAACTTAAGTTTCAAGCAAATGCCTTGTATTATGATTATGGATATAACGCAGTGCTTATTCAAGATGCAGATGGGGATGGTGTTTCTGAGCGTGTGCCTAATAGATTACAGGGGACAAATATTGCTGTGGGTGGAGCCTACAAAAATAGGATTGGAGGATTTGATATAGAAGGAGAGGCGCAGGTAAATGTGGTGGGTGATTTTGATGGGTACAATATATATGGAGAAGCGGGATATTCGATAGCAGATGATAAGCGATTCTCTGTAAGCATTCTTAGTAATGCAAGACAAGCTAGTTTTAATCACTTACTGTTTCAAAGTAATTATTTAAACTATAACTGGTCTAATCAAGACAACTATGCTACTGTAAAAACAAATACGCTAGCAGCACAACTAGACGCAAAGAGTCTTGTAAATCTTGAGGCGTCTGCGTCTACTATAAAGGACTACGCATATTTTGGACTTGGGGAAGATGGGCTTGTAGCGTCTCGTCAATCTGGAGAAGCGGTAAATCATTTAAAGATAAGTGCAAATAGAGATATCCAGTTTGGTAAATTCAACCTTGATCTCACGGCTACCTATCAAAACGTAACAGGGGCAGAGGGTGTGCTCAATGTTCCAGATGTCGTAGGGAGAGGTAGTTTTTACTTTACAGACCGTCTCTTTAAGAAAGCATTGTTTTTACAGACGGGTATCACAGCAAACTACTTTACTAAGTATAACCTCAATGGCTATGATCCTATCTTAGCCGAGTTTTATGTGCAAAACACAGAGGAGCTAGGTAACTTTCCATTATTGGATTTCTTTATTAATATGAAAGTCCGCCAAACACGAATTTTTATAAAAGCAGAACATTTCAATAGTAGTTTTACTGGAAGCGACTTTTACAGTGCCCCTGGATACCCATATAGAGACTTTAATATACGTTTTGGTATTGTGTGGAACTTCTTCTTATAGATGGTTTACGCTTTCGCGAAAATTTCTAGGGTGGTTTTTGCAGCTATTTGATGGTTGCTGAGGTAGGAATTGCTAGTTTCTCTGAGTTTGTGGGGTGTAAAACAGGGTTCTTTTATAGTTGTTGAGGTGTCAATGAAATTATTTTAAAAGCTACTTCTTGAGTTTACAGTGAGTTGCATTTTTTCTTAAAATTTTCCTAAGAATATTCTTGTCAGATTAGAACTTCGGTGTATCTTTGCCACCCGCTTAACAGCAAGCGGTTGTTCTTTTAAATGTCTTCAAAAAGTTTGTTTTTATTTCTTCAAATTATTTTTAAAAAGATAGTTTGTGATTAGGAAAAAGGTTGTAGTTTTGCAGCCGCTAACAAATGGAGGTTATTTGGGAGTTATGTTCATTGCGATTGTTGCTTAGTTTTTAAGGGTTGAAAATTAAATTTTCAATTATTTTTAAGATTAAGTTGTGAGTTTAAAAAACAGTTGTATATTTGCACCCGCTTAGAGAAACAGTAACATATCTAGCGAAGTTCAAAAGTTTTTATTGAGATGTTTTGGAAGATTAGTTAGTCTAATTTAAGGTTCGAATCCTTAGCATTTACAAGAGTTTTCTATTATTAATAGTGGTAGAGAAAGTTCATTGATTTATTGAATTGACAGCGCGTATTAATATCTTCGGGTATTATTACAAAGAATTTGAAAACTAGAAGTTTATTATTGACCAGATATTTCGAGTCGTGAGGAGTTAAATTTATTTACAATACACGATGAAGAGTTTGATCCTGGCTCAGGATGAACGCTAGCGGCAGGCTTAACACATGCAAGTCGAGGGGTAACAGAGGTAGCTTGCTACTTGCTGACGACCGGCGNGATTTATTGAATTGACAGCGCGTATTAATATCTTCGGGTATTATTACAAAGAATTTGAAAACTAGAAGTTTATTATTGACCAGATATTTCGAGTCGTGAGGAGTTAAATTTATTTACAATACACGATGAAGAGTTTGATCCTGGCTCAGGATGAACGCTAGCGGCAGGCTTAACACATGCAAGTCGAGGGGTAACAGAGGTAGCTTGCTACTTGCTGACGACCGGCGCACGGGTGCGTAACGCGTATAGAATCTACCTTATACTGGGGGATAGCCTTTGGAAACGAAGATTAATACCCCATAGTATGTTTGAATGGCATCATTTGGACATTAAAGTTTCGGCGGTATAAGATGACTATGCGTTCTATTAGTTTGTTGGTAAGGTAACGGCTTACCAAGACTACGATAGATAGGGGTCCTGAGAGGGAGATCCCCCACACTGGTACTGAGACACGGACCAGACTCCTACGGGAGGCAGCAGTGAGGAATATTGGACAATGGAGGCAACTCTGATCCAGCCATGCCGCGTGTAGGAAGACTGCCCTATGGGTTGTAAACTACTTTTATATGGGAAGAATAAGGTCTACGTGTAGACTGATGACGGTACCATAAGAATAAGCACCGGCTAACTCCGTGCCAGCAGCCGCGGTAATACGGAGGGTGCAAGCGTTATCCGGAATCATTGGGTTTAAAGGGTCCGTAGGCGGGCATATAAGTCAGTGGTGAAAGTCTGTGGCTCAACCATAGAATTGCCATTGATACTGTATGTCTTGAATTATTGTGAAGTGGTTAGAATATGTAGTGTAGCGGTGAAATGCTTAGAGATTACATAGAATACCGATTGCGAAGGCAGATCACTAACAATATATTGACGCTGATGGACGAAAGCGTAGGTAGCGAACAGGATTAGATACCCTGGTAGTCTACGCCGTAAACGATGGATACTAGTTGTTTGGTTTTCGGACTGAGTGACTAAGCGAAAGTGATAAGTATCCCACCTGGGGAGTACGTTCGCAAGAATGAAACTCAAAGGAATTGACGGGGGCCCGCACAAGCGGTGGAGCATGTGGTTTAATTCGATGATACGCGAGGAACCTTACCAGGGCTTAAATGTAGATTGACAGGACTAGAGATAGTTTTTTCTTCGGACAATTTACAAGGTGCTGCATGGTTGTCGTCAGCTCGTGCCGTGAGGTGTCAGGTTAAGTCCTATAACGAGCGCAACCCCTGTGGTTAGTTGCCAGCGAGTAATGTCGGGAACTCTAGCCAGACTGCCGGTGCAAACCGTGAGGAAGGTGGGGATGACGTCAAATCATCACGGCCCTTACGTCCTGGGCCACACACGTGCTACAATGGTAGGGACAGAGAGCAGCCACTGGGCGACCAGGAGCGAATCTATAAACCCTATCTCAGTTCGGATTGGAGTCTGCAACTCGACTCCATGAAGCTGGAATCGCTAGTAATCGGATATCAGCCATGATCCGGTGAATACGTTCCCGGGCCTTGTACACACCGCCCGTCAAGCCATGGAAGCTGGGGGTACCTGAAGTCCGTCACCGTAAGGAGCGGCCTAGGGTAAAACTGGTAACTAGGGCTAAGTCGTAACAAGGTAGCCGTACCGGAAGGTGCGGCTGGAACACCTCCTTTCTAGAGCTTGTCCCTGTTATTGTGCGTTATGTATTTATATGTAACAATACCAATAATACACAGCAAACGACTTACGACCGAAAGGTTAAAATAAGTTTTAGTTTTCAATAGCTGTCGATTTAATTTTAATAAAACAAGTAAATAGTAGTTAGACTTTAGTGTATAGTTTTATACTTAAGACTATTACTTAACGACTATAGATTGTTTAATTACAGTCTCATAGCTCAGCTGGTTAGAGCGCTACACTGATAATGTAGAGGTCGGCAGTTCGAGTCTGCCTGAGACTACTAATTAATAAGTAGACATATTTTAAAAGATGTGTTTAATTGTTAGTTATGCTTTCGCGAAAGCTTAATAAATCGCGATGTTCATTTTATTACATTTTGAAGGAAATTTTAGAAGTTGAGAATCATTACTTCGTCATTCGAAAACTGATGTCATCATCGGAATTTCATAAAAATGGGGGATTAGCTCAGCTGGCTAGAGCGCCTGCCTTGCACGCAGGAGGTCATCGGTTCGACTCCGATATTCTCCACCAAGATAGTTACTTTATAGTAATTATCATCCTTAGGTATAAAGGATATAGTTTTTAAAAACACAG
>NZ_JBEFNY010000003.1:0-995000 GCF_045063975.1 Dokdonia sp. Asnod3-C12 | reverse complement strand
ATTCTACATAGAAACAGCCTATACAGTCTGCTTGTGAGATCATTTCATTTATGCGATCATCTGTAAAAAACTGTTTTGCGTTATGTATATCTGGAAGTTTAATCCCATGATGATTCTGTTTTATGATAGCTACTGCGTCTTTTATTTTTCCGAGTCCGCGTTGTCCTAGGATGTCAAATTTGTAAAGCCCAACATCTTCTGCTATGTGCATGTCAAATTGTACCGTAGGAAAACCTTTAGGAGGTAGATTTGTAGCAGAAAAGTAATGAATAGGTTTACTAGAAATCAATATGCCAGCAGCATGGATACTCGTATAATTAGGTCTACCATGTAATACCTGCGCATATTTTAAAACTAGTTTTTTTATATCATCTAGACTATTTGGATCATAGCGACCATCGCTTAGTTTGTCAATTTCATACTTAGGCAACCCAAATACTTTACCTAATTCTCTCACAGCTCCACTGTGTTTAAATGTAACATAAGAGCCTAGCAGTGCAACTTGGTTATTTCCTTTGAACTTTTTAAAAATATAATCGGTTACATCCTCACGATCCCAAGTAGAGAAATCGATATCAAAATCAGGTGGTGTAGCTCGATATAGATTCATAAAACGTTCAAAATATAAATCGAGTTCTATAGGATCTACATCTGTAATACGTAACAAGTATGCTACAATACTATTTGCACCACTTCCTCTCCCTACATAGTAATAGTCTTTGCTACGAGCATATTCTATAATTTTCCAATTTATAAGAAAGAATGCGACATAGTCAAGATGTTTTATAAGATCAAGCTCTTTCTTTAATCGACCTTTGATGATGTTATCTACAACTTCATAACGCTCTTTTAATCCCTTTTCGCAAAGTTCAAGTAGTTTTTTATAATCTGCTTCCTGACTTTCTAATAGTGTAGTTAAGTTTTGTGAGGGCTTATTTTTACTGAAATTGAAATCAATGTTACATTCTTGTAATAGGTTATTTGTATTCTCAACAAATGATGGATAGTCTTTAAAAACCTGAGCAATCTCTTTTCGTGAGTACATGAAGTCATTAGGACTTCCTTGATCTGTAGGTGGTAGCGTACTAAGTAACACATTAGTATCTATAGCTCTTAATAAACGATGCGTGTTAAAATCTCGCTTATCGCGAAAGCTTACCGTGTGAAGAATAACTAACTTTTTTGATAAAGAATTAAGAGAGGAAAATTTGAGCTTGTAAATATCTTTTGCTCGGACACCTATGTATTCATTATCAGTAAAAGTTATTTTCCCTAGCTCCATTACATTTTCAAAAGGATAAATAATGATTACATTTTCAAAATGCGGAGCTTGGTCTGGAAATGGAGTTTTGTTATGTAAGTGTTTTGATAAGTAGTTGTTTATCTCAAGGAAGCCTTGGTTATTCATTGCGAGTGCAACGTAGCATTGCTTCGTATTGTTTCTAAAATCAACTCCTATGATAGGTTTTATATTTTTTTCTTTTGCTCGACGCACAAAATTTAGACAGCCAGATGTATTATTAATATCTGTAAGTGCAAAATGAGTACACCCTTCATGTATCGCTAGGTCTAGTAATTCCTCCTCAGAAATTGTTCCATACCGTAAACTATAATAAGAGTGATTATTGAAATACATTGTCTTAGACTTGGGGTTTTGATAAAATAAAGAGTCACTTATTACTGATGTCTATGAGCTAACAGTATAGGAGGCTCTCCATTAAAAGGATTACCTTGATTACCTATAGTCCTAGAACCTTCACCTATGGTATTTGCTCGTCGCACGCTATAATCACCATATTTATTTCTTAATTCATCCATTGCTTTATACAGATTTACGGTCTTATTAGTATTTTCAAAAAGGTCTATTTGATAATGTCCCTCTGTAAGACCACCAAAGCGAACGCCTACTAACCTAATAAGCATCCTACAATTATTGAGCTTATTGAAAAGTTCTGTTACGGTTGGGATGAGAACATGATCTGCAGCAGTGTAGGGCACACGTAACTGTTTTGAGTATGTTTGAAAATCTGAATATCTGATTTTTACTGTTACGACAGAAGTGAGTTTGTTGCCTCGTCTAAGCTGGAAAGCTAGGTTTTCTGCCATGGCAGTTATAGTAGTATGTAACTTAACCATATCAATAGTATCTTGACCATAAGTGCGTTCACTAGAGATAGATTTACGTTCGTGATACTCCACAATAGGACTGTCATCAATACCATTACAACGCTCCCAGATAATGCGTCCATTTTTCCCAAAAACAGAAGCCATCATTTCTACAGGCATTTGTTGTACAAGATCTACCGTGCGTACACCCAGATTACAAAACTGAGTAAAAGTCTTCTGTCCTACCGAAGGAATTTTTTTGATAGATAATGGTGCAAGAAAGACCTTTTCATAACCAGGGTCAATTTTAATCTCATTATTAGGTTTTGCTTCTCCAGTAGCTACTTTTGAAACCGTTTTATTAGGAGACATCCCGAAGGAAATAGGTAAACCTGTTTCTCGCATAATACGCTGGCGAAGCTCTTTTGAATATTTATAGGCTCCAAAAAATTTATCCATCCCAGTGAGATCACCATAAAACTCATCTACACTTGCTTTTTCAAGTACTGGAAGTTCTTCTTGTAGAATTTGCGTTACCTCTTTAGACATTTTTGAATACGTACCACCATTTCCTCGTATGTAAATCCCATTAGGACATAGCTGCCTGGCTACTTTAATAGGCATAGCGCTATGTACACCAAAGGTGCGAGCTTCATAGCTAGCAGCGCTTACCACGCCACGATCGCCAGTACCACCTACAATAACGGGTTTGCCCATAAGGCGACTATCTAACCTGCGCTCACAAGAAACGAAGAAAGTATCAAGATCAAAATGAATTATTGTACGTTGCATAATATAGAATTAATCCAAAATTATGGAAATATTCCTAATTTATGCAATTAATTTAGAATCTATATTATTTATTTAAAGGTGTTTTTAACCACTTAATATCGTTTTAAAAGATTTTTCTATAATAGGAGGTTACTCTTAAATTTTAATAATAAGTAAGTGTCTAATTTTTTGATGTAAGACACTTACTTACTTACTTTTAGGAAATTATAGCGCTACAAATTATTGCATGTGCAAATTTGTATTTAATCTATACAATCATTGAACAACATTGTTTCAGGTCTTTGGCAACTACCGTCAGTCACTCTACAAAACCCTTTAGGGCAACTATTTCCAGAATTTCCTAGACCACCTGAAATGAGACCTTGTTCTTTTTTTTCTATAGGTTTGACACCTTCTAATTTTAAAATGTTTTTTAACATAATCGGAATATTTAAAAATTAATTTTACCATGAACATTTAGAGACACTCACAGTCTATGTCTATTCTTGCAAGAATATTTTTAGAAGCCATTCTTTAAAATTGACTTCTACTTAGTACAGTATTAGATTATATAATCTATAGCTAAGTGTATTTGCGTGTGAAATATTACCCATTTTAAATGTTAATTTTTAAAGCTAGTACTCATGATCAACACTTATTTTAACATCAAAAGCGTTAACACTATTTAACAACCTTTCGGTTTCTGTTTTGGTTATCTTGATCCTCTTTAATTTTAATTTATTTTAGATGAAAATCACACGTCTTATAGCCCTCATAGCGCTGGTAACTATCACGTTCTCGTGTAAGCAAGAAGGTGGAGAGAATACCGCTTTCGCGAAAGCGGAAAAACCACAATTCAACGTTCCATTTGAAAAGTTTACGCTAGATAATGGGCTTACCGTAATCTTACATCAAGACGACTCAGATCCAGTAGTTGCAGTAGCACTTACTGCACACGTAGGATCTGCAAGAGAGATAGAAGGACGTACAGGTTTTGCTCACTTATTTGAGCACTTATTATTTTTAGAATCTGAAAATCTTGGAAAAGGAGGGCTAGATGCAATGAGCGCGCGTATAGGTGGTTCTGGAGCAAATGGATCTACGAGTCGTGATCGCACAAACTATTTTCAAACAGTGCCAAAAGATGCTCTTGAAAAAATGATTTGGGCAGAGGCAGATAAGCTAGGATACTTCATAAATACGGTAACAGACCCAGTACTTGCCAAAGAAAAGCAAGTGGTAAAGAATGAAAAAAGACAGTCTGTAGATAACCGTCCTTATGGTCACGCACGTTATGTGGTAGGGAAGAATCTTTACCCAGAAAGCCATCCATATAACTGGCAGGTGATAGGATCGCTAGAAGATTTGCAAAATGCAACATTACAAAATGTAAAGGATTTTTATAATCGATGGTACACGCCTAATAATACAACGCTTACCATCGCTGGAGATTTTGACCTTGCACAAACTAAGGAATGGGTAGAAAAATATTTCGGCGAAATTCCAAGAGGAGAGGAAGTTCCAGCGATGGAAAAGCAACCTGTTACAGTAGCAAATACAAAGCGACTATATTATGAAGATAACTTTGCTAGGTTGCCACAATTATCAATGACCTGGCCTACGGTGCCTAATTATGATAAGGATTCTTATGCGCTTGAAGTTCTTGCTAGTTACCTATCTAAAGGAAAGAATGCGCCGTTTAATAAGATTTTAATTGATGAAAAGCAGATTACGGCTGGTGTGAGAATGTTCAATTTTGGTTCTGAAATCGCCGGAGAATTTGGTCTAAGTGTCAATGCATACCCCGGAAAAGATCTTGATGATGTACTTGTAGGGATTAATGAGGCTTTTACAAAATTTGAACTTGAGGGAATCTCACAAAAAGATTTAGACAGAATTAAAGCAGGGCAAGAAACACAGTTTTATAACGGTTTATCAAGTGTATTAGGAAAGGGGTTTCAGCTAGCACAGTATGAGATTTTTGCAGGAGATCCTGCATACATCACAGAAGATGTAGATCGTATTCTCGCGGTGACTAAGGAAGATGTACAACGTGTTTACGAGCAGTATATAAAAGGTAAAAACTATATCGCTACTAGTTTTGTGCCTATAGGTCAAACAGCACTTGCACTTGAAGATTCTGATCTTGCACAAGTAGTGGAAGAAAAGATAGTAGAAGGTGCAGAGGAAACTTTTGATGCTAGTATCGCAGCAGATTATGAGCGTACTCCTTCATCTTTTGATCGTAGTAAAGAGCCTGCATATGGCACCACTACTCAAGTTGCTGTTCCTAATGTTTGGGAAGATAAACTCTCCTCTGGACTTGAAGTGTATGGAATAGAAAATGACGAAGTGCCTCTTGTGCAATTCCAGATGAATATACGTGGAGGATTACTTCTAGAGGATATCAATAAAGTTGGCGTTTCTAGTTTGCTAGCAGATTTACTTATGAAGGGAACTGCGACAAAAACTACCGCAGCACTTGAAAATGAGATTGAAAGCCTTGGAGCAAATATTTATACGTACTCAGACAAAGAGAATATATACATAGGTGGGAATACACTGGCTAAAAACTATGATAAAACCATTGCGTTGGTTCAAGAAATCCTCTTGCAGCCGCGCTGGGATAAGACAGAGTTTGACTTATTAAAGCAGAGTACCTTAAGTCGTCTGGAGCAGCAACAGGCAAATCCTAATAGTATTGCAGCCATACAATTTGATAAATTAATATATGGAGAGCATAGCTTACTAGCTCAAAATAACTTAGGAACTCCAGCTTCTGTAAATGCAATTACAATTGGGGATCTAAAGAGTTATTATACCAATTATGTAGTTCCTAATGTTGCTAAGATGCAGGTGGTAGGTGCCGTAAGTAAAGAAAAAGCAACTACAGTTCTTGCAGGACTTAATAATAACTGGAAAGCTAGAGAGTTTACAATACCCGTAGTAGCCGTTCCTAAGGCTCCGGAGCAGTCTAACGTATATTTTTATGATGTGCCAGACGCAAAGCAATCTGTACTTCGTTTTGGATACCCAGCAATGGCAGAAACCGATAAAGATTTTTACCCAGCACAAATGATGAACTACCGTTTAGGTGGCGGCGGTTTTGCCTCACAACTTACGCAGGAGCTTAGAGAAGGAAAAGGATACACTTATGGCATACGTTCAGGTTTTTCTGGATCTACACTTCCTGGAGCATTTGCTATCTCAAGTGGTGTAAGATCTAATGTGACCTATGAATCTTCGGCGCTAGTAAAAGATATTCTTAAGAACTATGGGAAGAACTTTACGCAACAAGATCTTGACGTATCTAAAAGCTTTTTATTAAAAAGTCAAGCACGTGCTTTTGAAACTATGGGAGCAAAGCTCAATATGCTAGATGATATTGCAAATCTGGGTATATCTCCAGATTATATAAAGGAACGCCAGGCTATTGTAGAGAACATGACAGTAGAAGAAATCAAGAAGTTATCAGATAAATATCTTAATCCAGATAAAATGATATACCTGATAGTAGGTGATAAGAAAACACAGATGGATAAACTAGAGCAGCTAGGTTATGGTACTCCTGTACTTTTGAATGAGACTAAAGAGCCAGTGAAGAACTAGAAACTCAAATGTCTTAATTATAAAAAGCGAACTCTAGGTGGAGTTCGCTTTTTTTATGCTTTCGCGAAAGCGTAATTCTAAATAAAACTTATACTAAAGGTCTTCTAAGCTCTTCTCTTTACCCAAACGTTAAGGAGCATCCCTATGACCAGAATTCCCATCCCTACAAGAGGAGCGGTGTCATAGCGTTCGTTAAATAGAAAGTAGCCCAGGATTAAAGCGTAAACGAGTTCCATGTATTTAATGGGAGCTACGGTAGCTGTATCTGCAAGTTGAAAAGAGCGCGTTAAGAAAACCTGTCCAAAAAGCCCGAACACCCCAATGCCACTCACATACCACCACTCAACACCCACAGGCATACGCCAGTGTTGTATAAAAAAAAGGCTTCCTATGATGGAGATTACCATAAAGTAGTTGATTATGGTTAAAAAGTGCTCACGTGATCCTAAGTAACGCACGATGGTAAACACACCACCTACGAGAACAGAGGACATAATGATGAGTATAAAACTCATCGTATCTATTCTAAAATCTACTCCTTTTAAAACCAGTGCTCCTATGACTGAAATTACTAGCGCAACCCATTGCCATGGTTTTACTTTTTCTTTTAAAAACCAAAGCGCAAAGATGGCACTAAATAAAGGAGCTGTATATCGCAAGGCAACGGCAGATCCTAATGGGATGCGCTGTATGACTACAAAATAAAGAGCGAGAGAAACAAAACTCAATAATCCTCTCGTGGTAAGCCAGAAAACACTCTTTCCTATAACGGGAACTTTCTCTATAAGCATGTAAGGGAAGATGAAAATAAAGGTGCCCACGCATCTAAAGAATACAACTTGTAGCGGGTGAAAATCTTCTAGGTATTTTGCCAGTAAGTTCATCCACGTAAACGCAAATGCGGCAATAAGCATGTAAACAACTCCTTTTATCACTGGAAGAATTTTGCCGCAAAGGTATCTGATATTAATCTTAAAATTATGAATAATATAAGTTAATTGTAACTACTCATTAACAGTTCTTGATGAACAGTAGCAGTACTTTTACACTCTAACCAATAAACAATCATTATTATGAAAAAAGTATTTGTAGTACTAGCACTTGTAGGATTTACATTTTCAACAATCTCTTGTAGAGAAACAACTCAAGATAAAATTGAAAACTCTGCAGAAGCAGCAGGACAAGATATAGAAAACGGACTTGAAGAAGCTGGAGATGCTATTGAAAATGCAGCCGATAAAACTGGTGACGCTATTGAAAATGGAGCTAACAAAGCTGGCCAAGAAATAGAAGAAGAAATCGAAGGAACAGACGATTATAATGGTGATGACGATAACAATTAAGAAGTCGTTATTAGCGTAAAAAAAGCGAGCAGTAATGCTCGCTTTTTTTTGCTTTATATTTTACGCTTTCGCGAAAGCGTACTTAGATTACCACTCATTTACTCTATTGCCATCTAGTTTTACAAAGATGAACAGTAATATAGTGAACCCCCATAACCCTGAGCCTCCGTAACTAAAAAATGGTAGAGGGATTCCTACCGTAGGCAAGAGACCTATGACCATCCCAATGTTTACTACAAAGTGAATGAATAAAATCCCTGCGAGGCTGTAACCGTAAATTCGCGAGAAGTCATTTTTCTGCTTTTCTGATAATTGAATAATTCTTAAAATGAGCACTACAAATAAGATGATTACAAGTGTACTCCCAAAGAATCCCCACTCTTCACCTACTGTTGAGAATATATAATCTGTATGTTGTTCTGGTACAAATTTACCTTTGGTTTGTGTTCCTTCTAGAAACCCTCTTCCAAACCATCCACCATTACCTATAGCAATCTCACTTTGTTGAGTATTATAGCCTATACTTTTTGCATCTACCTCTTTACCTAAAACAATATTAAAACGGTCGCGGTGACGTTGCTCGAAGATATTTTCAAAAATGTAGTTTACAGAAAATGCAAAAAGACAAGCGGCTGCGACAAGGCCTATGTAAAGACGTTTTGATGGTCGTTTTTTTCTATTTCTAGCAAATAATATCAATGCAATCACAAGTACAATTAAAGACACATAAATAGGTCCTAAAACTAGTGTAAGCACAAATAATGTAATCGTAGATGCTCCTAGAATTAAATAACTAGCAGCAAGTCCTTCTCTATATAGTGGAAAAAAAAATGCGGCATAAACTAATGCACTTCCAGGATCTGGTTGTGGTATAATGATAAGTGCTGGTATTGCTATGATAGCAAGAGCACGTACTTGATCTTTTATGGTTTTTATATTGGTCTGTATGTCGCTCAAGTATTTGGCGAGCGCTAGTGCGGTAGCGGCTTTGGCAAATTCACTCGGCTGTATACTCATAAAACCGAGATTGTACCAACTTGTGGCTCCAGATATGGTTTTTCCAAAAACAAACAATAATATTAATGACAGCAACGAGCCTATGTAAATAACACTTGAGAATCGTTCAAAGAATTTTGAGTCTAAGAATAGAATAAATGTAATGATAAGAAAGCCTAAGAATATCCATACAAGTTGCTTAAAGTACAAGTTATTCATACTTGTAAAAGCTTGTGTATCTGGATCAAAGGCAGCAGAGTAGATATTAACCCATCCTATAGCTACGAGGGCTAAGTACAATAGAATAAGTACCCAGTCAAAACTACCAACATTCCTTGTAAAACGGCTCATTAATAATTTATTTTAAAAGGCTTGCCACTTAATGGCTTAGCATATTCTTCCTCAAGCGTATGTGTGAGAATCCATTGTTCTAGATCTTTACGCGTTACTTCTCTGTTAATGTACTTCTCAATCATGAGAGACGCTATGCGACCTCCATAACGAGATCCCCAGTATCCATTTTCTACAAAAATGGCGATAGCAATCTTTGGATTATCCTTAGGAGCAAATGCCACAAAAGTGGAGTGATCTGTAAGCTGTGTAGTAACTCCATTAATTTTTGCATAATTCTCTGCTGTACCTGTTTTACCTGAGATGTCTATTCCAGGTACTTTTAAGTTTGCTGCAGTTCCATAATTATATACATCATTGAGCCCTTGTATAACGGGTTCAAAATGTTTTGCATCTATGGTGGTATAATTTTTCTGTTCAAATTGAGAAGGGATCGTGTCTTGTCCTTCTATTTTTTTTATGATGTGTGGTCTGTAAAACCAACCTCTATTTGCAATAGTTGCTGTAAAGTGTGCCATTTGCATAGGGGTGAGGGCAACCTCTCCTTGCCCTATAGAGTTGGATAGTGTCGCGGCACTTCCCCATCTTCTATTAGGGTAATCATGGATTTTATTATAGTAAGACGCTCCTGGAATGAAACCTGGTCTTCCTATAGGTAAGTCATAACCCATAAAATCTCCTAGTCCAAAACTTTTAAGGTGTCCTTGCCATGCAGCAATACCTTCTTGAGGTGTATTGTATTTATTGAGAGTATTCAAGTAAGCAGTTCCAAAGTAAGCATTACAAGAGTAAGCAATACCAGTGATCATCTGTACTGGGCTTTTATGGTGGTGACACCCAAAGGTCCTTCCTCTACCATATCGCATTCCTCCATTACAATACACACGATCGTCAAGACTAATCGCTCCTTCTTGAAGTGCAATGAGTCCCGTAAGTGCTTTAAAGGGTGATCCTGGCGCATATTCTCCTAGCAATGCTCGGTCATAAAGCGGCTTTGCAATAGAGTCGTTATCAAGTTTTGAATAATTTTTAGATCGCTCACGGCCTACCATTAGAGCAGGATCATAATTAGGAGCAGCCACAAGTGCTAGAATTTCTCCAGTAGATGGCTCAATGGCTACAATGCCACCGCGCTTACCTTGCATTAATTCTTCTCCATATTTTTGAAGTTCAGAATCTATGGTAAGATATATGTTCTTTCCTTCTTCAGGTTCTTGATCAAGTGTGCCTTCTTTGTAAGGGCCTATAACACGATTAAATCGATCTTTTTGAAGATATTTAATTCCCTTTTTACCTCTTAGTAGCTCTTCATACTTTTGCTCGACACCTTGTCGTCCTATTAAATCTCCGCTTATATAGTAAGGCTGTTTATCAATAATCCCTTGGTGTACTTCTTGAATGTAACCAAGGAAGTTTGCGCCAAAGTCTATCTGATAGTCACGTAATGAACGTTTTTGAATAAAGAAACCCTCAAACTTGCGCATTTGCTCACCTAAGTATGCAAACTCTTCTTGTGACATGGTAGGTACTATAACAGAAGGATGCCTAGGAGAATAATGTATTGCTTTGTTAAGTTGTTTTACAAGTCTTTCTTTATCAATGTTTAATAAAGAGCATAGCTTGAGCGTATCAAAAGGTTTGATTTCTCTAGGTATGGCCATTAAGTCATATGATGGCTGGTTAGAAACTAAAAGTTCTCCATAGCGATCGTAAATACGACCACGTTGTGGGATTTCAAATTGTTGCTTTATAGCGTTACTCTCAGATAAAACTGCTGCAGAGGTGTCATACACCTGCAGATAAAATAGTCTAGCAATAAAGAGTACGCCAGTAGTAAGAACAATAAAGAGGAGTAGTAATTTTCTCATTCGTTACGGCTGCTAAAAAGGATATTAAAAGTCAAACAAAGTATAATAGTAAAGATACTAGTGACTAACGTTTTGTTTAAGGTGTAGAGTATATTACTTATGTTAAATACCTCTAGTAAAAACAATACTAAATGGTGAATGAGCACCATTATAGAAATAAAGATGAATCGCTCGTAAAAACTCACCTTAGATAATTTTATGGCATTGTACTCATAACTTACTCCAAAAGAAAATCGTAAAGCAACCGGCCTAAGGTATGCAAGGAAGAGGCAGGCTGCCGCATGCACACCACCACTATTACCAAACATATCCATCGTAAGTCCCGTTAAGAAGGCGATAAAAATATATAACGCTCTATTAGCTGTAAATGGAAAGACTAATAGAAACAATACATAAGGGTAGGGATTGATGTACCCAAAGAGATTTACATTATTAAAAATATAAATCTGCACAATCATGAGACCTACAAACCTAGCAATATTTACAGAGACACTATTCTTCATCTTGCTGTGTTTCTAGTGCTATAATTTCCTTCTTGTAACTATTTTCAACCACATACACATGACCTAGATTAGTCATGTCATTAATAAGTTTGATAGATAAAGTATAGAAGTTTTTACTTGGATCTAATACAAACTCGTTTACTGTACCTATAGGAATCCCTTTCGGGAAAATTGCCGATTTCCCACTGGTTTCTATGGTATCACCTAGTTTTACAGGTGCTTGCTGTTGCATATCAATAACCTGAACGATATTTGGGTCCTCACCATCCCATTGCATTGTCCCAAAATGTTCCGACGCTCTTAACTTTGCACTTGTGGTAAAGTTAGAATTGAGAATAGATAATACGGTACTGTAACCAGAAGATGTTTTATCAATAATACCTACGATTCCTTTGCTAGTGATTACTCCTTGGTCTTTGTGAATACTATCTTGTGACCCACCTAAAAGAGTAATAAAATTATCTGTCTTTGCATAGTTGTTATTGAGAACCTTTGCAGGAATGTAAGAGAATTTTCGCAGACTATCTGACGGGATAGGTGATGTTATGTCTGTGAGAACTTCAAGATCTAAATTATCCTCGTTATGTGATTTCAACATTTCGCGTAAGCGGGCATTCTCTTCTAGAAGTTGTTTGTTGTATGTTTTGAGTTTAAAATAATCTTGAACACTAGTTACAGATCCATAAATACCACCCGTAAACCAGTTTGCAGAGTTTACAAATTTACTACGGTGATAAGAATGAGATTGTATCGTAAAAACAAGCGACAGCATTAGTAAAAATGCAAACAGCAGGAAGTGCTTGTTCCTGATCAAGAAATTGATAATCTGATGCATAACTTAAGAGTTTTCTATTTAATGAGAACGCTCTTATACTTCGCAATATTTTTTAGGCATATTCCAGTACCTCGTACTACAGCCCTAAGCGGATCTTCGGCAATATAAACAGGTAAGTCTGTTTTTTGAGAAAGACGCTTGTCAAGACCTCGTAACATAGATCCTCCACCAGCAAGGTAGATTCCTGTGTTATAAATATCGGCAGCGAGTTCTGGAGGAGTTTGAGATAATGTTTCCATCACCGCATCCTCTATACGAAGTATAGATTTATCAAGTGCCTTGGCAATCTCGCGATAGCTTATTTGCACTTGCTTAGGTTTACCTGTAAGAAGATCACGTCCTTGAACGCTCATTTCCTCTGGCGGAACTTCAAGATCCTCTGTAGCGGCACCTATTTGTATTTTAATTTTTTCGGCACTGCGCTCACCTACATAGAGGTTGTGCTGGGTGCGCATATAATAAATGATGTCATTTGTAAATACATCACCCGCAATTTTTACAGACTTATCACAAACAATTCCTCCTAGAGCAATTACCGCAATTTCTGTAGTACCACCACCTATATCTACAATCATGTTACCCTTAGGTTGCATGATGTCAACACCTATACCTATGGCCGCAGCCATAGGCTCGTGTATTAAGTAAACTTCTTTTCCATTTACACGCTCTGCACTTTCCTTTACTGCTCGCATCTCTACTTCTGTAATTCCAGAAGGAATACAAATCACCATGCGCAATGCTGGTGGAAAGAATTTCTTTTTAAGCGCAGGGATTTCTTTAATGAACATCGCAATCATTTGTTCACTCGCGTCAAAATCTGCAATTACACCATCCTTAAGAGGTCTAATTGTCTTGATATTCTCATGCGTTTTCCCCTGCATTTGAGCAGCTTCCTTACCTACAGCAATGATTTTTTTGGTCGTCCTATCCCTAGCAACTATGGAGGGGCTATCTACCACTACCTTGTCGTTGTGAATAATCAGTGTGTTTGCGGTACCGAGGTCAATTGCTATGTCTTCGGTTAAAAAATCAAAAAATCCCATAGGGTTATTGTGGAGGTATTAAATGTTAGCAGTTACGCGTTTGTATAAATGTACAAATATTAAAGGGTAAAATTACGCTTTCGCGAAAGCGTACTCCCTTAAACTTATATTAATGTTTAAAATGTCTTGTTCCCGTCATTACCATTGAGATATTGTGCTCATTACAGTAATCAATTGTAAGTTGATCTTTAATAGATCCACCAGGTTGAATTACCGATGTGATACCCGCATTATCTGCAATCTCAACACAGTCTGGAAAAGGGAAAAATGCATCACTAGCCATTACAGAACCTTTGAGGTCAAAACCAAAAGAGGTTGCTTTATCAATAGCTTGTCTCAAAGCATCAACTCTAGAAGTTTGACCTGTACCACTTGCACAAAGTTGTTTGTTCTTTGCAAGTACAATAGTATTAGATTTTGTGTGCTTACATATTTTTGAAGCAAACAGTAAATCTTCTATCTCCATATCTGTAGGAGCAGTGGTTGTTGCGTTTGTTAAATTTTCCTTCACATCTGTCTTGTTATCGCGACCTTGAACGAGTGTTCCGTTAAGGCAAGTGCGCACGGTTGTCTCAGGTAATACGATATTTTTGAGCGTAAGGACTATCCTGTTTTTCTTTCCTTTTAAAATTTCTAGTGCGTCTGCGTCGTAAGACGGCGCTATCACTACCTCACAGAATAATTTATGAATTTCATTTGCAGTCGAAATATCTATGTTGCCATTTGCAATTAACACTCCGCCAAAGGCAGAAGTAGGATCTCCAGCAAGAGCATCTACATATGCTTGGTGCATAGTGTCACGCTGTGCAAAACCACATGCATTGTTGTGTTTAAGAATAGCAAACGTAGGTGCTTCTCCTTGAAATTCTGAAATTAAGTTTACAGCAGCATCTACATCAAGCAGGTTGTTGTATGATAATTCTTTACCGTGAAGCTTCTCAAAAACTTCATCAAAATCTCCAAAGAAAAATCCTTTTTGATGCGGATTTTCTCCATATCTAAGTGCCTTCCCTTCATTTTTACTATGTCTAAGTACCGGGATTTCTTGGTCTGTATTGAAATAATTGAAGATTGCAGTATCGTAATGAGAAGAAACGGCAAAACTTTTTGCAGCAAAACGTTTTCTCTCTTCTATTGTTGTGCTTCCGTTTCCTGCAGTAATGATGTCAAGAACCTCTGCATAATCTTCCATAGAAGATACACATAAGGTGTCTTTAAAGTTTTTTGCTGCGGCACGTATAAGTGAAATACCACCGATGTCTATTTTTTCTATAATATCTTGTTCTGGCGCGCCAGATGCTACTGTTTTTTCAAAAGGGTATAAATCTACAATCACAAGATCAAGCTGCGGAATTTCAAATTCTTCCATTTCCTTTACATCTCCTTCGTGATCTTGACGGTTTAAAATCCCTCCAAAAACTTTAGGGTGTAATGTTTTTACACGACCACCTAAGATGGAAGGGTAAGAAGTTACATCCTCAACAGGTACAACTGGGATTTCTAAATCTTTAATAAACTTCTCTGTTCCACCAGTAGAATAAAGGGTTACTCCTTGTTCGTGTAGCTTTTGAACGATAGGGGCTAAGCCGTCTTTATGGAATACTGAAATTAGTGCTGCGCCTATTTTTTTTGTTGTGCTCATTGTGAGAAAATTAATAGATTTTGGTTGATCCTAAATGGATGGGTTTTAAAAGCTTCAAAAATAGGTATTTCAAGCCTTTTTGTTTCGGGTTTCTATTAACAAATTGACATGACTTTGTAACAATTTTTAGTGTGTGGCGTCTTACTCGTATCTTTAGATAAAATCAATCAATGCTAATATATTTAAGAGCCTTAGGGGAGAGTTTTAGATTTGCTGTAAATGCATTGCGCAATAACAAGCTTCGTACGTTTCTCTCTTTGATGGGAGTTACGGTTGGGATTTTCTCAATTATCGGGGTGCTCGCAGCGGTAGATTCGCTTGAAAAAGACATTAAGGGAAGTCTTTCATCCCTTGATCAGGAGAGTATGATTATCGCTCATATCTCTTTTGGGCCTTCAGAAGTTCCACGCTGGAAGAGAGAGCGTTTTCCGCTTGTTACTTACGAGGATTATCAGAACCTTCAGCGTAATCTACCCGGTTTAGGTGCTATAAACTATACCATGTCTATTCCTTCACAAAAGATTAGTTATGACGGGAAAGTGGTAGAGAGTGTTCAAGTAGATAATGCAACCGAAGGGCTTTTTGAGATAGAAAAACTAGAATTTGAAGATGGACGCTTTTTTAATGAGCAAGAGTCTACAAATGGAGTGCCCGTCGCTATTATAGGATCTGTTTTGCGTGATAACCTTTTTGGAGAAGGTGTAGATCCAATAGGGAAACAAATAAAAACTTTAAGCAGGAAGTTTACAATCATTGGAGTTCTCAAGAAGCAAGGAATTAATGCCTTTGGAGATTCTAAGGATGAGAAAATAGTAATTCCCGTAAATATCATAAGACGTATTTATGGCGATAATAATAGATCTACTTTCCCTACAATGACAATCGTACCTGCAGAGGGTGAGGATGCAGATGAATTCTACGCTATCGCCGAACAGAAAATGAGAGCAGGTAGGTCTATAAAAGCTGGGGAAACTAGTGATTTCTTCATCAATAGACTTAGTGGTTTTACAGATGCTATTGATGGGATTATAGGTGTGCTTACTACAGTGGGCTGGTTAATTGGTGGCTTTGCACTACTAGTGGGTGGTTTCGGGATTGCAAATATTATGTTTGTGAGTGTCAAAGAGCGCACAAACCTCATAGGTATACAGAAGGCGCTAGGAGCAAAGCGCCGTTTCATCTTATTTCAGTTTTTATTTGAATCTGTATTGTTATCTATTTTTGGCGGATTTATTGGACTTGTTATGGTGCAGCTTATAGTATGGCTGCTAGATGTCTCTAAGATTGCGGGAGACTTTGAATTTGTATTATCTTTTGATAATATTTTCTTAGGACTCTTCACAACATTTATCATAGGTATCATTGCAGGGATAATCCCAGCAATAGGAGCCTCACGACTAGATCCTGTAGAAGCAATAAGAACAGGGATGTAATAGCTTTATATAATATAAAAAAGCCCCAATTCTATATTTAGAATTGGGGCTTTTTAATTAGTGGAAGGTGCTTCTTACAGCAATGCTGCAACTTGCACATTTACAAACTCGAGGAAATCTTCGTCATCTTTTGTAAAAGGATCTACATGACTTGAGTCTATATCTATCTGCCCTATGTTTTTACCATCTTTAAATAATGGAATAACAATCTCACTTTTTACAGTGATAGAACAAGCGATATAATTGTCTTGCGCTTTTACGTCTGGCACTACAAAGTTTGCATTAGATTCTGCTACCTGACCACATATCCCTTTACCAAAAGGAATTACCGTGTGATCTGTAGGTTCTCCAGCAAATGCTTCTAGGTGTAATGTGCGCTTTTCATGGTTTGCCATGTAAAAACCTACCCAGTCATAATATTCTATGCGCTCGCGCAATAACTCACATATTGCAGTCATTTTGCTTGTAGCGCTATCTTCTTTTTTATCCGCGATGCGGCTTACTTCTATTTTTAAATCTTCAAAAGCCATTTTTCTTGTATTTTAGACGTTAAAATACGCCCCTTGCTTAAACTACTACGCAAATATAAGTCCGTACTTCGATTTCTCATTATCTTCATAGGAAGTTATTTGGTTTTTGTGGTGCTTTACCAACTATTTTTAACCTACGGAGGTAGTAGTCGCTATTTTCCCGACATTATTACACATACAGTTGCCAGACAAAGTCAATCTGTCATCACATCATTAGGTTATGACATGCAAGTGGTGCCAAGTAAATGGGAGCCTGCTATGAATCTCACAATGAATGGAAAAACGCTTGCTAGAGTTGTAGAAGGCTGTAATGCTGTAAGTGTAATGCTATTATTTATTTCATTCATGCTAGCATTCTTTGGTGATATGAAGCGTACGCTCTTATTCATTTTTGGAGGAGTAGCACTTATTTACGGGATGAATGTCTTGCGCATTGCATTACTTACCATAGGTATTTATGAGTATCCACAATATGCAGATGTACTTCATGGAACCATCTTTCCGGCGGTAATTTATGGTACCGTGTTCTTATTATGGATGGGCTGGATCAATTCTTACAAAAAACCGGTGAAGGATGAATAAGTTAGTCCGCGTCCTGATAGGTGGATTGTTATTGTTGGGATTGTTGTATGTACGCTTTCGCGAAAGCGAACTATTCTACGATCCGCTTATTG
The DNA here is from genome assembly GCF_045063975.1 of Dokdonia sp. Asnod3-C12. Classification (NCBI taxonomy): domain Bacteria; kingdom Pseudomonadati; phylum Bacteroidota; class Flavobacteriia; order Flavobacteriales; family Flavobacteriaceae; genus Dokdonia; species Dokdonia sp. Asnod3-C12. The sequence continues at coordinate 977,296 of NZ_JBEFNY010000003.1, read as the reverse complement.
ATTACTTCCATGGTGATTATCAGAATAAGGCATTGCCCGAACTAGCGCAAGGGAAGTTCTTTTTAAATGTACTCTTGAGGTATTTCATCAACATGCTACTGTCTCTCGGAATTTTATGGGCAGTTTTTACAGATAGGAGTATTTTAAAATTCACGAGTATATTTTACTTGATAGTTTTGGTGATATTATTATTGCCGTTTTACTACTTACTACATCATCATAACCCTTCAGAATATCTGCCGTTATTCTACGTGCGTAGATTCTTAATACAGCCATTGTTGATTTTTCTCTTATTACCTGCTTTTTTTTATTACCGTAAGGTTGATAAATAGGGTATGTGTATTTTTGTAGTCTAAACATGTTATAAGATGAAAAACACTTTATTAGTAATAGCTATTCTAGCAATTGTGTCATGTAAACAACAAGAAGGTGCTAATGTGCAAACCGCTCCTACCCAAGTAGGGATTGATGCTGTAGTAACAGAAAATGGAGATTTAAATGTGACTGATGCTGTTGAAGATGTAACATTTAAAACAGAGGAAGCGTCACAAATTCACGCTTCTTATTTAATGTTAAAAGGTGCGCTCGTAAATACAAACGCTAAAGAAGCTGCTCAAGAAGCGGCAAAATTTAAAGATGTACTAGACGCTCAAGTAGAAAGTGATATCACGAGAAACTTAAGTGACGACCTAGCGCTTATCTCAATGTCTAAAGATGCTGCAGAGCAACGCGTAGCTTTTGAAAATATTTCAAAAAAGGTAGAGGTATATCTATCTAGCGAGATTACATCTGGCACTATATATAAGCAATACTGCCCAATGGCTTTTGAAGGTAAAGGTGCTTACTGGTTATCTAATTCTAAAGAAATACGTAATCCTTACTACGGTGATAAGATGTTGAAGTGTGGTGTAGTAGATAAGGAGATTCAGCAATAAAGTGCTATTAGCTATAGAGAGCCTTTATTTTTGAAATCTACTTGTGCACTTGTCATATTCTTTTTCTTTGCGCTACGTCCTGCCATAAACGTGGGGTATGTGCTATATTATGAACTTAATATAGATTACATTGTAGAAACGTATTGCGTTAATACAGATAAGCCAGCCTTGCAGTGTAATGGTAAGTGTTTTCTTTCTAAGCAGCTCACTCTAGATGTAGACCAAGAAGATCTTTCTAAAGGGCAGCAACTACAGATTGTAGAGGCTTTTTACCCATTGTTTTATCAAAATGAAGATCAGGTAGATATATCATCTACCGCAATAACTTTTGCTAAGGAGAATTTTCCAAATCATTTGGGAAGTATTAAAACCTTCCAAGAGCGCATAGATCCACCACCCAAAGCTTATTGAATTTATAAAGAGATACTAGTCTTTTAATATCGCTAGTCTCGCAGTTTATGAGCGTACTCAAAAGAGTACGTTCACTTCACTATACACAATATTTAAAATTCAATAAATGAAAAAATTATATATAGCACTACTCGCCGCAGTAGTCGCTACTAGCACATACGCACAAGAGCAAGAGTTATCACAATCATGGTCAAGTAATCGTCCAGATGGGCATGCTCCTATATCTGTTATGGGTGACCATACTCACAAAAAAGGAGAATTCATGTTTTCATATAGATATATGAATATGCAAATGAATGATCTTAAGAGAGGTAATGATGATGTAAGTTTTGATAGTGTATTACTTCCTAATGGAGGAGAATATATGGTTACACCTACAGATATGCCTATGAACATGCATATGCTAGGAGGTATGTATGCTGTGTCAGATAAAGTTACACTTGCAGCAATGCTTGGATATACATCTATGGATATGGAACACCTTACAGCCATGGGAGGAACATTTAGCACAGCATCTAGTGGAATCACAGATCTCAAATTATCGGCCTTATATACTGTTTTCAATAAGAACAGACAGCAGTTGCACGGTAAAGTAGGGGTGTCATTACCTACAGGAAGTATAGATGAAATGGATGTTACTCCTGTATCTAATGGCAATGAAGTAATACTACCTTATTCTATGCAGATAGGAAGCGGCACCGTAGATGCTCTTCTTGGAGCAACGTATTTGTGGCAAACAGATAGATTTTCTGGTGGAAATCAAGTAAATGGAGTAATCCGCACTGGGACTAATGATCGCGACTATAGATTGGGCAATATATATAGCCTTGATAACTGGATTGCTTATAAAACGGCAGATTGGATTAGTTTTTCTGCACGTGTAAAAGGAAGTGTAGTTTCAGAAATAGATGGCGCAAATCCAGATTTGAATCCGCTTATGGTAATCACTGCAGATACTAGAAACTCTGGTGGTACTTATATAGATGGGGGATTAGGATTTAATCTTTACGCCTATAAAGGAGCATTAAAGAATGTACGTTTAGGTGTTGAAGTAGCTACACCTCTCTTACAAGATGTAAATGGAGTGCAACTCAAGCGCAAGGAGACTGTGACAGTTGGACTACAATACTCATTATAATCAGTGCTCCTATATAATTACTATGTGATCATATAGGCACAGTAATTGTTATTAAAAAGCCAAGTAACATCATTGTTATTTGGCTTTTATTTATTTTTGCATTAATGAAAAACGGTTTCCATAAAATAACATCCTTATTTTTAGCACTTTTAGTGTTAGGATCTACGATGTCTTTTAGTGTAGACAAGCACTATTGTGGAGATCACTTAATTGATGTGGCGATTTTTGGTGAAGCTGCTCCTTGTGAGATGATGCAATCCTTAGACGCTAAGTATGGCAAAGACACTTACAAAAAAATGGGATGCTGCAAGAATGAGCAAACCGTTTTTGAAGGTCAAGATGAGCTCAAAATACAATTTGATCAATTTACTACAGATCAACTTGTATTTTTAAAAGCCTTCACCTATAGCTATACATATCTTTTTGTAGAAGCAGATAAACACTCTGCATCGGTTACAAGTCATCCTCCTCCCTTGATAATTACAGATTATCAAGTTGCTTACAATCAATACCTAATTTAATACCTGTATACACAGGTATCTCTTCGTGCAATATCATTGCGCATTTGGGATTCCACTATGGTTTTTATGCCATAGAAATATAAGCTAGTTACTCTTTTAGTAACTACACTTTTATTACTAATTACCCAATCTTTGGGTATAACGAGAATCACAATGAAAAAAATTTTTATAGTATTATTGGTGACATTCGCTTTCGCGAAAACGTACTCACAAGGACCACCACTTACTGCAGATAAACCTATCATGTTAGGTGGCGGAAGTTTTATAGCAAAAACACTTACCGAAATACGCGTTTCAGAAGACGGGACAGCAACTCGCGTGCCTCTTATGCTACACTATTTACCTACATCAAACACGCTCGTAGCGGTGCATTTACCTTACGTAACTTATGATTATGACGATTTTCGCGGAAGCACATTAGGTGACATCAACATTGTAGGTAAATATCAGTTTTATAGAAAAGACGGAACGGGTAAAACCTTCCGAATGGTTGCCAAAACATTACAGACCTTACCTACCGGAGAAGCCCTCGATATTGAGGGTATAAGTACCGGTAAATACTCAGGGTATTATGGTGTGGTAGCAGGTTATGAATCGCTCAAATATGGTATTTCTAATGAAGCAGGATATAGCTGGATGCCAGATGGATCTCTTGATAAGTTGGTTTATAAATTAGGTTTTGGATTGCCATTGCTTAAACCTACGTATCCTGTTAATCAACTCAATTTATATTTTGAATATTCTAGCGAGTGGTTTTTAGAGCGTGATCAATTTGAATTGCTATATGCTCAAGGAATTCAATATGCGAGAAAACAATGGACATGGGAAGCAGGGGTTCAAGTACCGCTTAGCCAAAACGTTCCTGAGGCAGTAGAGAGGAAATATTCTATATACCTAGGAACACGTTTTATACTTTAATAATAACATTATCTCATATAGAGAATTAAATTAAACATTATGAAAACAATAATATCAATATTAGTAATAGCCTTGTTTACCACTATGGGTGTGCAAGCACAAAAGGAAATGGATCAATTTGAAGTTCAAGTAGACGGCCTAGGTTGTCCATTCTGTGCATACGGATTAGAGAAGAAGTTCAAAGAGTTTAAAGGAATAAAGAAAGTAGCTATTGATATTGAAACAGGCGACTTTAGTTTTGAGTATCCTGCAGAAAAAGCACTGACTATGGATGCTGTTGTAAAACAGGTAGAAAAAGCTGGATATACTCCTATTACCTCAAAAGTCACTAGAGCTGATGGCGAAGTAGAACTCTCTGAAACGAATACTACAAAGCTTACAAAAGAAAGCATTGTAAAAACTCAGAAAATGCTTGTAGCAGGTAAGTGTGGAATGTGTGAGGCGCGTATTGTAAAAGTTACGACCGGTATAGAAGGAGTGACAGATGCGGCTTGGAATCAGAATAATCAGATGTTAGAGGTTAGCTTTGATAACAGCCAGACAACAACAGATGCAATACAAAAAGAAATAGCTAAGGCTGGTCACGACACAAAAGCTCATAAAGCAACAGCAGGAGCTTATGATAATCTTCCGGCTTGTTGTAAATATGAGCGCTTAGTACAATAGTGTCTTTCACCCCTAAGGTAAAGACGAGTGAGGCAGTTATGTGATAAGCATGCCGCTGCCTCTCTTTTTTAAACACAAAATAACTATGAAAAATTTATACATTATACTCATTGCAGCTCTCACTCTATATAGCTGCAAAGAGGAGCCAAAAACTCAAATCGCTTGGGTACATACCAAGACAATTAATCTTCAAGGCATAAACCCGATTGGGATTGCACAAGATCAAAATGGACTGTGGTTAAGTGATGGAGATCACAATAGGGTTGTTCAAGTAAATCTTAATGGAGATATACAGCAATCTATAGATTCCCTAGATAGACCTATGCATATCGCAACAGATGCTGGTATAGTATATATCCCGCAATACGGTAATGATGAGGTGCTGTCTGTGTTAGGAGCTACAAAAAAGGCTATCGCAATAACCGATAGTCTTGATGCACCTGCTGGTATAGATGCTAGAGGTAATGCGATAGCTATAGCAGATTTTTATAACAATCGTATTTTATATACTGAAGATGGTGTGACTTGGTCTTCATTTGGAAAAGAGGGTAAGGCAGATGGAGATTTTTACTACCCTACAGACGTGCAAATTACAGATGACGCCCTCTGGGTAGCCGATGCTTATAACAATAGACTTCAAAAATTTGATAAAAAAGGAAATCACTTGATGACAGTAGGGGAAGATCAAGAGATAAATGCAGCCACTGGTATCTACGTTTCAGACAAAGAAGTGTTCTCTACAGACTTTGAGAATAATAGAGTCTTAGTTTTTGATCATGAAGGGAATTTTAAACAAGAAATTAATGATGCCATTTTAAAACCTACAGATATGTTGCTGGTAGGTGATATATTATATGTAACTAATTATAAAGGGAAGTCACTGAGTGTATATGAGCAAAAAGAAGTGCTCGTGGAAGCTCCTCTTGAGGAGGAACACCATGATGACCATAATCACTAATGACTATGATAAAGCAAGCGTATACAGTAAAGGGAATGACCTGTAATGGTTGCAGAGCAGGTGTAGAAAAAAAGCTAGGCGATATTGATGGTGTTGCAAATGTAATTGTGTCCCTAGAAGATGAAGAAGCTATCCTCACGATGGTTGATCACATTTCTATAAAGACACTACAAGATGCTTTGCCAGAAAAATATAGCTTGTCATCTAAGAAGGTCTCGAAAGCAATAAGTGAAAAGCAAGAGAGTAGTTCTGGAGTGTTTGTAAATAGTGAGTCAGCTGCGCAAGTAGTTGAAGAGTCAAAATTGCACCAACTCAAACCGTTGCTTTTGATATTATTTTACATCACTGTAGCATCTGTATTGCTCAATTATAAAGAAGCCAGCTGGCAGTCTGGTATGTTAGATTTTATGGGGCTTTTTTATATTGTTTTTAGCTTCTTTAAAATGCTAGATCTTAAAGGCTTTTCAACAAGCTTTTCTATGTATGATCCGCTGGCTCGAACAATACCGGCTTATGGTAAAGTCTATCCGTTTATCGAAACCGTACTAGGACTTATGTTTTTAATGCGTTTTCAAGTAGAAATAGCACTTATAGCTACTATCGTGATTCTTGGTGTTACCACGGTGGGTGTGACTAAAACACTGTTGAGTAAAAAGGAAATTCAATGCGCATGTTTGGGCACAGCTTTAAAGCTACCTATGACAGAAGCAACTTTTATTGAGAATGCTATTATGATCATAATGGCAATTATTATGCTTATAAGATTTGTATGAAGTTAAAGTTTACCACTGCCCAGATTTGCACCATTGTGTTAGTAGTTTTCTATATAATTTGGGAATATAATATTCAAGTATATCTGACACATGAGCATCTCGACTATGGGGTTGAGGTTCGGTATGATTTGATTTTTATTCTACCAATTCTAGTAGTGATGATTGCAGTTTCTGTCTGGCAATATTTTAAAAAGAAGTAGTACGCTTTCGCGAAAGCGTAACAACAACCATAAAAAAAACCTCTGCCGAAAAGCAGAGGTTTTTTATTGAATATACCCAGAGGTAACCCAAATAAAGTTTGTCGCAATGCGACTTACATCATTCCTGGCATTCCGCCACCTCCCATAGGAGGCATTGCAGGTGCATCTTCTTTAATATCTGTAAGAGCACACTCAGTAGTAAGAATCATTCCTGAAACAGATGCAGCATTCTCAAGGGCTACACGTGTTACTTTTTTAGGATCGATAATACCAGCTTTAAGCATGTCTGTATACTCGCCATTTTTAGCATTAAAACCGAAGTCTTTTTTGCCTTCCATAACTTTAGAAATAACAACAGCTCCTTCACCACCAGCGTTAGAAACGATAGTACGTAAAGGTGCCTCTATAGCGCGATTTACAATCTGTACACCAGTTGCTTCATCTGCATTTTCTGTTTTGATTTTTTCAAGAGCTTTCTTAGCGCGCACAAGTGCAACACCACCTCCAGCTACGATACCTTCTTCTACAGCTGCGCGAGTTGCATGTAAAGCATCATCCACGCGGTCTTTCTTTTCTTTCATCTCAACTTCAGAAGCAGCACCTACATATAGTACAGCAACACCTCCAGCAAGTTTAGCTAGACGTTCTTGAAGTTTTTCCTTATCGTAATCTGATGTAGTAGTCTCAATCTGAGATTTGATTTGACCTACACGAGCTTTAATAACTTTTGAATCTCCAGCTCCGTTTACAATCGTAGTGTTGTCCTTATCTATAGATACAGTTTCTGCCGTACCTAGCATATCAAGTGTAGTATTTTCTAAAGTGAAACCTCTCTCTTCTGAGATTACAGTTCCTCCAGTAAGAATTGCGATGTCTTCTAACATAGCTTTACGACGATCTCCAAAACCTGGTGCTTTTACAGCAGCAATTTTGAGAGCTCCACGTAATTTATTTACTACTAATGTTGCTAGTGCTTCTCCGTCTACATCCTCTGCAATGATAAGAAGTGGCTTTCCAGTTTGAGCTACAGGCTCAAGTACAGGTAGCAAATCTTTCATGTTTGAAATCTTCTTGTCAAAAAGTAAGATATATGGCTGCTCAAGTTCTGCACTCATTTTCTCACTATTAGTAACAAAGTAAGGAGAAAGGAATCCACGGTCAAACTGCATACCTTCTACAACGTCCACATATGTTTCTGTTCCTTTTGCTTCTTCTACAGTAATAACACCTTCTTTTCCTACTTTTCCAAATGCTTGAGCAATAAGATCACCTATTACATCATCATTGTTTGCAGAGATAGATGCTACTTGCTTGATTTTATCAGAAGAGTTACCCACTTTAGTAGTTTGCTTCTCAAGATCTGCAACGATAGCTTCTACAGCTTTATCGATACCGCGCTTAAGATCCATTGGGTTTGCTCCTGCAGCAACGTTTTTAAGTCCTTCAGTAACGATTGCCTGAGCAAGAACTGTAGCGGTAGTTGTACCATCTCCAGCAAGATCGTTAGTCTTAGAAGCTACTTCTTTTACCATCTGAGCTCCCATGTTTTCTAAAGCGTCTTCCAGTTCAATTTCTTTTGCAACTGTTACCCCATCTTTAGTCACCTGTGGTGCGCCAAATGATTTTGAAATAATCACGTTACGACCTTTAGGTCCTAAAGTAACTTTTACTGCGTTTGCTAGTTTATCTACGCCACGTTTTAAACCGTCGCGTGCTTCTATATTAAATGTTATGTCTTTTGCCATTTTGTTTTGTTTTTACAAAGGCTTGCGGCTTTATGCTTTAAGCGCTATGTTTAAAATATTTTAATTACTCTTGGTACGCTTTCGCGAAAGCGAATATCTATTTATACTATCGCAAGGATATCATCCTCTTTCATGATCATATAATCTACTCCGTCAAATTTGAGTTCGCTACCTGAGTATTTTCCATAAATAACTGTATCACCTACGACTACTGTCATCTCGTGATCTTTAGTTCCAGATCCTACAGCTACTACTTTGCCTTTTTGTTGTTTTTCTTGTGCGCTATCTGGGATATATAAACCAGATGCTGTTTGAGTTTCTGCCGCAACAGGCTCGATTACAACGCGGTCTGCTAATGGTTTGATTTTAATTGCCATTGTTATAGATTTAATTATTGAGTTGAATTGTTATTGTAACCCTTAACTGGTTACGCGAGCGTAAAAGACAGAAATTATGCCACTCACCATGCACTGACAAATTTGCATAACAAAAAAGAGCCAGCTAAAATAGCTGGCTCTTTAATATGTTATGTTGTGAGAGTCTATTGATCTCCTCCATTATCTGGAAGACTTACTGGTTCTGGAGCAGGAGTAGTTTGTTCTACAGCATCTGCATCAAAAACTTGAGACTCGCTTCTTATAGTACCGTCAAAAATACTTAGGTTACTAGCAAGAATAAGTACTAATAAGATAGTCGCTAGTGCCCATGTTGCTTTGTCAAGAAAATCTGTTGTTTTCTGAACGCCACCCATTTGCTGTGTTCCACCACCGCCAAAAGAAGAAGATAATCCGCCTCCTTTAGGGTTTTGAACCATAATAACGACAATAAGAAGGAAAGCTACTATAATGATCAATCCTAAAAATATATAAAACGTAGTACTCATAATATTTTAATCTTTTTGTTCTTCAAGTTGTTCTACTGCTCGAATTTGGTCTGCAAAGAAACCACTTTTTTCTGGATATTTCAAACTTAAAATTCGGTATGCTTGTTTTGCTTTTGGAAAGTTTTTTTGCTCGACATAAACTCGTGCTAAAGTCTCTGTCATCAAGGCATCAGAAGAAAATAGAAATTCTTTTTTTGTTTTCTTTTTATCTGCCGGTATTGACTTTATATTTCCAATTTTCGGATTTGTTTCTATAAAGGAATCTATAATTTGTTGTTTTCGCTTTCGCGAAACTTTAGTTGTAGTTTCCTCATTATCAGATTTTGATGCGGTTGTAGTTTCCTTTTTAATTACTACTTCTTTTGTAGGAGTAGGAGCAGGAAGCTCTTTGTCATCAGATGTAGATGAGCGATCTATGGGTTGAAAAGAAGAAAGCTGTAACCACTCAGAAAATGAATGCGCTTCAGATTTTGTAAAAGGTAATGGCTTGCCTACTTGAAGCGTATCCTCCGCCTTTGCTCTAGTCATAATAGAGTCTTTCTTTTCTACAAATAAATCTGGATCAAGAATTTGCGATGCTTTTGCTTGTTCTTCTTGCTCGACTAGAATAGATACATCTTGTGCATCTGTGACTTCTAGAGATCGTAGTTGTTTTTCTTGATCTTTTATTTGAGTACTTACCGCTGTCTGTAAGAAATGCTCTGACGTGATATAGTCAAATAATACGGCTCTATCTGCTGTGTGGCTAGCTGTACGCTTTAATGCTTTGTTGTAAGCAAAGCTCTCTTGGTTTTTTAATCCTTTTAGATACAGAGCATGAGCACTTTGAAAGAAAGGAAATGCGTCAATAATAGTGCGCAAATCGCTTGTCTGCTCAGTATTAATCTGGTCAGGATGTTCTAGTAAATATGTGTATTGTTCTGTAGTCATTACCAGCGAGCTAGTGATGCATTAAAAACATCCTGAGTGATACGCTCATAAATTTCATCCAGAGCACTATCTAGAGCGCTACCTACTAATTGTGTTTCACCAGGCACATCTGAGAAAAATGAAAACCTGCGTTCAAAATCATACTCACCATCTTCCCGAGTATTATTAAAAAAACGAACATTTACTGTAATGGTAAGTCGGTTTTGTGCTGCTAGATTTTCTGAAGTAGAAGCTTGCGGAGCAATGTAATATTCTATTATCTCACCTTCGTACACTACATCTGCATTGCTGTTTGTAAGTACTAGTGGTGATTGGTTCTGGATAATATCCCTAAGCTGTTCTGTAAACTCTCTATCTATTCCGGGCTCAACAATTGCAGCCTCGTTTTGAAAAAAGCGAACTTCAAACGTCTCTTCTTTATCTATAGACACGCCACTTAATGAATACACGCTACAGCCTTGAATTAAAAAGACTGTTGTAATTAAAATGATGAAGTTGTTAAATGATTTCATGTGGTGTAAACTATAAAGTGAATGATGAAACAAATATTAGAAAATCGTGTATCCTATGATAAAGGAAGTAGTTTGATAACTCGAATCCCATTCAATAAAATCGCTAAGTAAATTTCTATCTGTTTGATATCTAACCTCAGCACTATACCTATTATTAAATTTGTAGCCTACTCCAAAAGCGATATTACTTCCTGACTGTACATCTAACGGAGCAATGGAAGAATTATTTGCAGGGTCAAATTCGACAGCCGTTTCTGAAGATATGTCTACAATAAATGATGCGTTTACAAAAAGTTTAGAATTATCATTTAGAAAAAAATAATGTCTTAGACCCAATGGTATTTCTATAGATGAATAGTCAATTGATGTAGTAATAGCATCGCCAAAAACAGATCCAGCTTCCTGAGTTATTTCAGATTTGAAACTTTGGTATGAAGGTTCAATAATGAAAGCCCATTTATTATTATTGGTGGGTAAGATTAATTCAAGTTCTAATCCAACACCAAAGTTTGTCTTACTGCCTAAGTCAGCTTCTTTAACGGTGGCGCCTGGATTACTAATTGAGAAGGAAGAATTGTTTATTCTAGGTCTTATAGAAAGGTTAATGACCTTGCCTTTTGTCTCCGTATTATAATTTTTAAAACTATAATTATTGCATTCGTTGTGTTCAATAAAGTAGCCAATTAAACTACTCTTGTTGTAACTAACATTCTCTGGGCTACTTGTAGCGTTTTTAGGACACGTTATCTCTGTTTTTAATTGCTGTTTATATTGCGTATTTGTGCTGATTTTGCCAGTTGTAGTTAAGAATTTCTTATACACAAGTTGCTTGATTTCAGCCCCAGGTTTACTATAAAAATATCTGGTTATAGTTCCATTTTTGTAAGAGTATAAGCTAGTGTTTCCTTCAACTAACATATTTAGGAATAGCGTTTTTGTTTCAAAAATAGGAGCTCTACTTTTATCTAAAAAATCAGCGCTAGCACTTGACATATCAATTTTTACTGTAGCCCTAACATACTTAGAAGAGTTTAAAATCATGAACTCCTTAACTGTACTGATATCACCCGTTAAAGACTTGGAGTCTTTAGATAATTTATATTGAAAATTTTCTGGATTATTATTCCAGTCATTGTCTTTAATTAAGCATTCAATTTTATTGTTGTTATTTTCAATAAAATATCCCTTTACGTATTCCGTTTGTGCAACGCTATTTATGCCAATACATGAAAGAATTAAAAATAATAGTGTTTTGTTCATTTAATAAAGTTTTTTGATTGATGATTGATGAAATTTATTTTAACTAAAATACTCTTGCAATTATGACTTACAAATCAAACTGCTTGATTTTTCTATATAATGTGCGCTCGCTTATACCTAGTTCTTGTGCGGCTACTTTGCGTTTACCTTTGTGACGCTCTAATGATTTCTTGATAAGTTCAAGCTCTTTATCGTGTAGCGATAGTGTTTCTTCTTCCTCAATTTCTTCTGCAAAATGATAGGGGTCTGCGGTAGGTTCTGGTTGAGGTGGAGTAGGAGCTTGTGCTTGTGATTTATGAGGTATCTGTAGTACGTCCATTACTTCTTCTACGGTCTCATATGAGTCGTCATCATCGTCATAAATCTTTTTAATGAGGCTCTCATTCTCCTCACGTACATCTGAGGTATTCCCATTTTTCATTAACTCGAGTGTGAGTTTTTTTAGATCATTCAAGTCGGCTTTCATGTCAAAAAGGACTTTGTATAGAATCTCACGCTCGTTTGAGAAGTCAGACTTCTCTTGTGACTTTACAATGGCAGGAAGTCTAGATCCTGTGTCGGGAAGATAGTTGCTTATAGTTGCAGCCGATACTTCACGGTTAGTTTCTAATACAGATACTTGCTCGGCTACGTTACGTAGCTGGCGTATGTTTCCATTCCAGCGATATGAAACTAGAAGTTGTACTGCTTCTTCAGACAGTCGTATCGTTGGCATCTTATACTTCATAGCAAAGTCTGATGCAAATTTCCTAAACAATAAATGAATGTCTCCTTTGCGCTCTCTCAGTGGAGGAAGCGGGATATCTACGGTACTCAGTCTATAAAATAAATCCTCACGAAACTTCCCTTCTTGGATAGCTTCAAACATCGACACATTAGTCGCTGCAACGATGCGCACGTCTGTTTTTTGTGTTTTTGAAGAGCCTACTTTTAAAAACTCTCCATTCTCTAAAACTCTTAATAAACGTACTTGGGTAGGTAGCGGTAGTTCTCCCACTTCATCTAGAAATATCGTCCCACCATCTGCCTCCTCAAAGTATCCACTTCTTGTAGAAGTTGCACCTGTAAATGCACCTTTCTCGTGTCCAAAAAGCTCGCTATCTATCGTTCCCTCTGGGATTGCTCCACAGTTTACAGCAATATATTTATTATGTTTTCTATGAGAAAGTGAGTGTATAATGCGCGGGACACTCTCTTTACCTACTCCAGATTCTCCTGTCACTAGTACAGAAATATCTGTAGGAGCCACTTGTATAGCTTTTTCGATAGCGCGATTTAGTGCAGGATTATCTCCTATGATACCAAATCGTTGTTTTGTGGTTTGTATTCCTTCCATAGTAAACGCCCATTACAGTGGGTATCTATTTGATTAGTATAAAATGTGTTGCGCTTTCGCGAAAGCGTTATTCTCAAAAAACTATTGCTAGCACAGTACTTTGTGTTTCTATTGCCAGTACGCTGCGTAGCCTGTTGCCTCACCTATAAGTGTCCCTGTCGTACATTCATTAATTTTTACATTAACAAAGTCACCTACTTTGTAATCTCCTTTAGGGAAAACGGCAACGACATTCTGATCATTACGACCGCTCCACTCATCTTTATTCTTTTTTGATTCCTTTTCTATAAGAATCTCTACCGTTTGATCTTGGTAGCGAAGTAAGTTGTCTCTAGAGATTGCTCTTTGTAGGTCAATCACATCTTGTAAACGTCTCTTTTTTATCGCTAGCGGGATGTCATCTTCCATCTTGCGTTCTGCCATAGTACCTGGACGCTCAGAATAGTAGAACATAAAACCAAAATCATATTTTACATAGTTGATAAGATCAAGTGTTCCTTGATGGTCTTCTTCGGTTTCTGTAGGGAAACCAGTAATCATATCTTGACTAATCCCAATATGAGGGATTAGATTTTTAATATTATCAATGAGCGTTTTGTACTCTGCAACCGTATGCTGGCGATTCATTAATTGTAAAATCCTATCGCTTCCAGACTGCACAGGCAGGTGAATGTAATTACATACATTCTTGTGTTTTGCCATTACCTCTATTACATCAAGCGTCATATCTTGAGGGTTTGAGGTAGAGAAACGTATGCGCATTTTAGGCTGAGCCTTTGCAACGGTGTCCATGAGCTGCGCAAAATTTACCGCAGTAGCTTTTGCCATTTCACTAGCCTTGTCAAAATCTTTCTTGAGTCCGCCGCCATACCATAAGTAGGAGTCAACGTTTTGACCAAGTAGTGTGATTTCTTTAAAACCTTTTTCAGCAAGATCTTGTACTTCTTCTAGTATAGACTGAGGATCACGGCTACGCTCGCGACCTCTTGTAAAAGGAACGACACAGAACGTACACATATTATCACAACCACGAGTGATTGATACAAAAGCGGTAACACCATTAGTTAATAATCGTACTGGTGAGATATCTCCGTAAGTTTCTTCTTTAGATAAGATTACGTTTACTGCATTTCTACCTTCTTCTACCTCGCTAAGTAAGTTAGGAATGTCTTTATAAGCATCTGGACCTACTACGAGATCAACTATTTTTTCTTCTTCAAGAAATTTGCTTTTAAGACGCTCTGCCATACAGCCTAGCACTCCTACTTTCATATTAGGATTTTGCTTGCGCTTTACGGCTTGATATTTTTCTAAGCGTTTACGCACAGTAATCTCTGCCTTCTCACGTATAGAACAAGTGTTTACTAGCACAAGATCTGCTTCTTCAAGAATTAGAGTAGTATTATACCCTTCATTTGCAAGAATGGAAGCCACCACCTCGCTATCTGCAAAGTTCATCTGGCAACCGTAACTTTCTATAAAAAGCTTTTTTGTATTCTCAAGTTTGCGCTCTAATGTAAGCGCTTCCCCTTGTTTGTATTCTTCTATTATTTTTTCCATCTGCTTATTCGTCCAAAATCTTTGTCAAGGATTATGCAAAGATACGTCTAATGTAGAGTTGTGACAAAGTGGCAGACGCCAAGAATTACATAAAATTCTCGTTATTTGCTTTTTTAAAACCCGAAGATTGCTACATAAACTATTTATCTTATTGCTGTTACTAGTCATTCAGACTGGTTATTCTCAATCTGTTGAGGAGACTAAAACACAACGATTGTTACATCAAATCGCTGTACAACATGATAACGACTTTGTCTTTGCTATAGATCGTTATTATACAGCAGGGACATTCTTAAGTTATAGTAGGCAATTACAAGGAGACTTTATTTTTAAAAAGCAAGAGTATCCGCTGCAGTTAGATCTTATGTTAGGTCAGGAAACCTACACGCCTAGAGAACTCTTTGAAACTAATTTTGATTTTCTTGAACGTCCTTATGCAGGGTATCTTTTTGTAAGAGGCTCCGTTTCAAAAGCGCAAGAAGATGTGCTTTTTAAAATTGATGCTGAACTGGGACTTGCGGGTGAGCAGTCTAAAGCTGGTAAAATTCAAGTTGCCTATCATGAGCTTATCAATGAATTCATACCTGTTTGGGAAGGTGAAATAGGCAATAGTTTGCATTTTAACGGCTATGGAACTTTTGTTAAAGACTATCATTTAGAATATTCTAATTTGTTTAAAAACGTTGCATTTCAGTCTACGGTAGCGTTTGGAACACGAAGAGTTTTTGCAAGACAAGAAGCGCTCCTTTTTATAGGTGATCGAGATGTGGTGGCTAGCTCCTCGGCTTTTGGGAGGTTGGGAGGTAAGCATGAGTTTTATGGCTTTGCGGGAGTAGGAGCAGAGTATGTATTTCTTAACGCACTCATTGAAGGGCATCCCTTTGGAGATGACTCTGCTTTTACATTACCTATAGTCTCAACCATCTTGTCTTTTAAATCTGGAATTACGTACCGTGGAGAAAAAAATCTATACAGTGTTGTTTATAATTTTCGAACAAGAGAAACAAAACGCGAAGGCAGAAGTCAGTATGTTGCCTTGCAATTTGCTAGGAGATTTTAGTCTGACTGTCGATTAATCTTATATTTTTACGACCTTAATAAAAGATGAAAAATGATATTATCAGATATGCTTGTCAAGATAAGACAAGCACCACATATTGATTTTGGAGACTTGTTTGGCCGAGCGATTGATTTGTTTCAAAAAGTATGGCTTCAAGGTTTGCTTATGCAAGTGTTAACGATTGCTGTTTCTTGGGGAGTGTCTATGGCGGTCATGTTGCCTATGGGCTTAGGTGGTGCTTTTATAGAATATGGCGATGTCTCTTATAATGATGATGAGGTAGGTATCGTTGCAGCTATTCTTATGATGGTGATGTATGTAGTGATTCTAGTGGTTATGTCTGTAGTCAACTTTGCACTTCAAGCAGCTTTTTACAGAATCATACGTATGAAAGACCGCAACCGAAGAGGTGAAAGCGGAGTAGGTTTTGGGATGTTTATCAAGAAAAAGTATCTCAAGAAGGTGTTAGTACTTTCAATGATGCAGGTGGGGATTGCTGTGCTAGCTGCCTTGTTTTTTATAATTCCATTGTTTTATGTGTTGGTGCCGTTACAATTTGCCATTGTGATATTTGCTTTTAATCCTGATTGGTCCGTAAACGACATCTACAAAGCAGCTTTTGCACTAGGGAATAAAAAGTGGGGAATTACTTTTGGGACTTGTGTTGTTATTGGCATTTTAGCTGTGATTGTGGGCTTTATTGCTTGTTTTGTAGGAGTGTATGCAACCGTTTCTATTGTCTATTTACCGGCATACCTTATATATAAAGATGTGGTTGGTTTTACGGAAGATGATGATATGATTGCTCAGATAGGAGCGTAGTAAAGTTACGCTTTCGCGAAAGCGTAATAACTCCATAAAACAGTGATTTGCGATGCTTCAAAAAGTGAAATATCACAGAAATAATGCCCTTGCGGATTGCGATATAAATAAAACATCTACTTTTGTACCCTGAAAAATAAGATGTATGGCAAAGAATCTCGTCATTGTGGAGTCACCTGCAAAGGCTAAAACAATAGAAAAATTTCTAGGCTCTGACTATAAAGTTGAGAGTAGTTTTGGACACATAGCAGACCTTCCCTCTAAGGAGTTAGGCGTTGATGTAGATGGAGATTTTACTCCTAAATATAAAGTCTCTGACGATAAGAAAAAGGTAGTAAAAAATCTAAAGTCACTAGCCGCAAAAGCCGATATGGTTTGGCTAGCAAGTGATGAGGATCGCGAGGGTGAGGCTATTGCATGGCACCTCGAGCAAGAGCTCGGGTTAACACCAGACCGTACTAAGCGTATTGTTTTTCACGAGATTACAAAAACTGCTATTTTAAGAGCAATCGATAATCCTCGCAAGATTGATTATGATCTTGTAAACGCACAACAAGCGCGTAGAGTTTTAGATAGACTTGTGGGTTACGAACTTTCGCCAGTATTATGGAGAAAGGTAAAAGGAGGACTTTCGGCAGGGCGAGTGCAATCTGTTTCTGTAAGACTTATTGTAGAGCGTGAGCGCGAGGTGTTAAACTTTGAAGCACAAGCTTCTTATAGAATAGACGCTGAGTTTACTACAGAAGATGGAAAATCTTTTAGAGCAAAACTTCCTAAAAACATTACTACTAAGAAAAAAGCACAAGAATTTCTTGAGAAAAACTTGAAGGCGACTTTTAAAGTAGATGCGCTTACAAAAAAGCCAGCCAAAAAATCACCAGCACCACCATTTACAACTTCTACATTGCAACAAGAAGCAAGTAGAAAGTTATACTTCTCTGTTAGTAAAACGATGAATATGGCGCAACGTCTCTATGAGGCAGGGCACATTACATATATGAGAACAGATAGTGTAAACTTATCTAAAGATGCAAAAGCCGGTGCTCAAGCAGAAATACTAGCTGCTTACGGTAAAGAATTTCATAAGGAACGTAACTATAAAGGGAAGTCAAAAGGAGCGCAAGAAGCTCACGAAGCGATACGCCCAACAGATTTTTCTAAGCATTCTGTAAATATGGAGCGTGATCAAATGCGTTTATACGATTTGATCTGGAAACGTGCCATTGCATCACAAATGAGTGAGGCGCAATTAGAGCGTACTAATGTGCAGATAGCTTCAAGTGCAGGAACAGATAACTTTACTGCAAATGGAGAGATTTTAAAATTTGAAGGATTCTTAAAGGTATACCTTGAAGGTCATGATGATGAAGATGAAGAAGAGACTGGATTACTTCCGGATCTTAAAACGGGAGAAACATTACTCAATTCTTACATTACCGCAACAGAGCGTTTTACAAGACCACCGTATAGATATACAGAAGCATCTCTAGTAAAGAAATTAGAGGAGCTTGGTATCGGTCGTCCGTCTACATATGCACCTACTATTACTACGATACAAAATCGTAAGTATGTGGAGAAGGGTACTGTAGATGGTAAAGAACGAGCGTATGATGTCTTGAGTCTCGAAAACAACGAGATAAAAGATAGAACCTTAACAGAGATGGTAGGTTCAGATAAAGGAAAGCTAGTTCCTACAGATGTGGGAATGGTAGTAAATGATTTCCTTGTACAGCACTTTGAAAATATTCTTGATTACAACTTTACAGCAAAAGTCGAAGCAGATTTTGATGATATTGCAGAGGGTAAGCAGGAGTGGACAAAGATGATGAAGGACTTTTACAAGGATTTCCATCCGCATGTAAAAGACGTAGAGAAAAATGCAGACCGTGAGGTAGGTGAGCGTATTTTAGGTAAAGACCCAGAAAGTGGTAAGCCGGTAAGTGTTCGTCTAGGGAAATTTGGACCTATGGTGCAAATAGGTTCTGTAGAAGATGAGGAAAAGCCACGTTTTGCAAGTTTAGGTCCAGATCAAACGCTGGCAAACCTGACTTATGAGCAAGCGATGGACTTGTTTAAACTGCCTAAAGATTTGGGTACATTTGAAGAAGAAGAAGTATCTGTAAATAATGGTCGTTTTGGTCCTTATGTGAAATTTGGGGCAACCTTTGTTTCATTACCTAAAGGTCGAGACCCTATGGATGTAGATCTTGATGAAGCTATTGTGTATATCAAAGAGAAGCAAAAGGCAGATGCTCCTATTTATACCTATGAAGACCTTCCAGTTCAAAAAGGAACAGGGCGTTTCGGGCCATTTATAAAATGGAACGGGATGTTTATTAACGTCAATAAGAAGTACGATTTTGATAATCTTTCTGACGATGATATTGTAGAGCTTATTGAAGTGAAGAAGCAGAAGGAAATTGATAAAGTACTTCAAGACTTCCCAGAAGAAGGTATACGTGTAGAAAAAGCAAGATGGGGTCGTTCTAATATTATTAAGGGAAAGACTAAAATTGAGCTAAGTAAGGATATAGACGCAGCAGCGTTAACCTTAGATGAAATCAAGGCGTACATAGAGAAAAAAGCACCTAAGAAAAAAGCAGCAGCAAAGAAGAAGGCTCCGGCCAAAAAGAAAGCTCCAGCAAAGAAAAAGGCGCCTGTAAAGAAAAAAACGACTGCAAAAAAGAAGTAATATATGGCCTTTGAGGTGCTAAGCCCTATACCAGAAATTGCGCTTGCGCATATACAATTACAACATCATCAATCACTAGGTAATAACATTAGATTACACAGTGAGGAGTTGGGGATGCCAGATCTAGAAGGTGTGCAAGTCGCTATTATTTGCTTGCGCGAAAACAGGCGTGATCAAAATAACCTCGGAGAATCATTATCATTTACAGAACTTAGGACCACTTTTTACGAACTTTTCCCTGGTAACTGGCACACAACAATTGCCGATTTGGGTGACATTCATGGAGGAGAAAGTGTAGATGATACCTATTTTGCCATCAGAACTGTCAACGAAACTCTTTTTAAGAAAGGAATTGTACCTATGTACATAGGAGGAAGCCAAGATTTGGTGTATCCTATTTACAGGTCTTATGATAAGTTGGATCAAATGGTAAATGTGGTGAATGTAGATAGTCGTTTTGACTTAGGAGATGCGAGCCAGCCTATCCATAATAAATCGTACGTAGGAAAGATTATCGTTGAGAAACCATATAACCTTTTCAACTATTCAAATATAGGGTATCAAACCTATTTTAATCCTCAGGAGGAAATAGATTTGATGGATAAGTTATACTTTGATAGTTACCGACTAGGAAATGTTTCGGCTATGATGAGTATTGTGGAGCCTGTAATGAGAGATGCAGATCTTGTTGCGATAGACTTAAATGCTGTGCGCAGTAGTGAGCTAAGTACTAGGTATAATAAAATGCCTAATGGGTTTGATGGCAAGGAGATATGTACTATTGCTCGATATGCAGGCATAAGCGATAAGGTGACTTCTTTTGGAGTTTTTGAATATAAGAATGACGCCCACGAGGAAAAAGCCGCGATGCTCGTTGCTCAAATGATGTGGTACTTTATTGAGGGAGTAAATTTTCGCGCAAGCGAAAACATGGATATTGAGAAAGGAAATTTTCTTACGTATCAAGTTCCAATTGAAGATGAAGTGTTAACATTTTATAAAAGCGAAAAAACAGCCAGATGGTGGATTGAGATTCCATTTATTATGGGCTTGAATAATAAATTAAAAAGGCACACGTTATTACCTTGCACATACCAAGATTATCTGGATGCTTGTAACCAAAACATCCCTGAGCGTTGGTTCAAGGCAAGGAAGAAAAACGAAATTTGACAATGTGTTTCAACGATGAAATGATTATTTTTGGCGAATAAATTGTTTATTACAAATAAAATAAATAGGTTTACGCCCTTAACTTTAGAATACTTAACCTAATATCCTATGAAAAAGTATATTGCATTTATTGCGATAGTAGCTTTGCTGTCTAGTTGTGGCAAAGGCGATCGAGGGGAACTCGTCGGTGCCAAAGGCAAGCGATGGAACCCTGAAAAACCTTATGGAATGACCCTCGTTTCTGGAGGTGCTTACATAATGGGTAAGAGTGATGATGACTTTGCTGCGGTAAATGACGCTCCTACTAAAACGGTTACTGTGCGCTCTTTCTACATGGACGAAACAGAAATCACTAACGAAGAATACAGACAGTTTGTAGAGTGGGTACGTGATTCTACAGTACGTACAAAACTTGCAATCCTTGCAGATGAGCTTGGGGAGACTCCTGGTAATGGTGGTATAGGTGAGTTTGCATTTAGCGATGCAGATCCTGAGAATATGACGCCTTACGAGCAATACATGTATGATAACTACTTCGGACTAGGAGAGACTGGTTTTGAAGGTCGTAAGCTTAATAAAGATCTTGATATCATTTGGGATACTTCAGAATATCCAGATGAGTATTATGCTGAGGTGATGGATACAATGTACATCCCTATGGAAGAGGCTTATAATGGACAGCGCACTATTGACGTTGATAAATTAGAATTCCGCTATACATATCTTGATATTCAAGAAGCAGCAAAGAAAAACGGCGGTCGTCGTAAAGATCATATCAAAACAGAAACAGTAAAAATCTATCCTGATACAACGGTTTGGATTAAAGATTTTGCATACTCATATAACGAGCCTATGCATAATGACTATTTCTGGCATGATGCATACGGAGAGTATCCGGTTGTTGGAGTTACATGGATGCAAGCAAAAGCTTTTTGTGAGTGGAGAACGATGTACAAGAACGCTCATCAGAAATCTAAGAAGAGACAATTTGTAAACCGTTTTAGACTTCCTGGTGAAGCAGAGTGGGAGTATGCCGCTCGTGGCGGACTAGAAAGTGGTGATTACCCTTGGGGTGGTCCATATGCTAAGAATGATAGAGGTTGCTTCCTTGCAAACTTTAAACCTTTAAGAGGGGATTATGGCGCAGATCAAGCGTTATACACAGTAGAAGCAGATGCTTACGAACCTAATGATTACAACCTGTACAACATGGCAGGAAATGTATCAGAGTGGGTGGCTTCTTCTTATGATCCAGCTTCTTATGAATATATGTCTACTATTAACCCTAACGTAAATGACAAAGACAATCGTCGTAAAGTTATACGTGGTGGTTCATGGAAAGATGTTGCTTACTTCCTACAGGTAAGCTCACGTGACTATGAGTATCAAGACTCTGCTCGTAGTTATATCGGTTTTAGAACCGTGCAGGACTTTATGGGTGTTGATGAAAAAATCAACCTTAGAAAGCCGAAGAAATAACGAATTGAATAATTCCCAAATTATAACAATTACTTAATCTAATTAACTTACTTAACTAAACTAAAAAACCTATTTAACATGGCTAAATCAAAAACTGGAAAGAAATTAATGAATATGGTCTACGGACTAGGAGCAGCAGTAGTAATTATTGGTGCTTTATTCAAAATAATGCACTGGCCTTTCGGTAACGAGATGCTTATTGTTGGTCTAATTACGGAGGCGGTAGTATTTGCTATTTCTGCATTTGAACCTGTGGATAATGAGCTTGATTGGGCATTAGTGTACCCAGAACTTGCGGGTGGTGCAAGTGGATCAAAGAAAAAAGCAGTAGCTCCTGTTGAAGCAGAAGCTCAATTATCTAAAAAATTAGATAACATGCTTAAAGAAGCAAAAATTGATTCTGAGCTTATGACAAGCTTAGGAACTAGCATCCGTAGCTTTGAAGGTGCTGCTAAAGGAATTGCACCTACAGCAGATGCAATGTCTTCTACTAAAAAATATTCTGAAGAGATGGCACTTGCTGCAGCTCAAATGGAGTCTTTAAATAGCCTTTACAAAGTACAGGTAGAGTCTTCTAGCCGTCAAGCAGAAATCAACGAGCAAGTAACTCAAAATGCTGGAAAGCTTAAAGATCAAATGGAGAGTCTTGCAACAAATCTTTCTTCGTTAAATGGAGTATATGGTGGAATGCTTTCTGCAATGAACAAAAACTAATTTTAGTTGTTTACACAATTAATAAACTAACAACTAAAATTTAAAAAATGGCAGGAGGAAAACAAAGCCCAAGGCAAAAGATGATTAACCTAATGTATTTAGTGTTTATAGCAATGCTAGCACTAAATATGTCTAAAGAGGTATTATCTGCTTTTGGTTCAATAAACGAAAAATTTGATCGTTCTAATGCGACGTTTGAAGCAAAAAATGATCTTGCACTAGCAGATATATCTAAGAAAGCAAATGAAAACGAAGAGTTTAAAGCAGCCGCTGCAACAGCAAAATCTGCTAAAGCTCTTGGAGATGAATATTTCGCATACTTAGCTTCTGAAAAAGCAGCACTTTTGGCTGAAGTAAAAGACCCTAAGGATTATGAAGCTATGGATAAGTCTAACTTTATCGATGAGCGTTATTATAAGGGAGGTAAAGTATCGCCAACTGGACAAGAATTTCTTGCAAAGATGGATGCTTACCGAGAAGGGATGTTGAAACTTGCAGGAGATAATGAAGCGCTTGCGGCGCAAATTCAAAGTGATTTTAGTACAGCTCCTATCGTCACAGGCGGAGAAGGAGATGGAGCAAAAGTTACTCAGGATTATTTATCTTATAACTACGTAGGATTTCCATCAGTATCTTCTTTAACTAAAATGTCTCAATTACAAAATGACATTAAAGTTGTTGAGAATGAATTATTGTCAAAATTACTTTCTGGTAATCTTAAAGAACTTGCTTCTTTAAACAACTACGAAACTGTAATGACAACTTCAAAAGGTGCTTATTACACAGGATCAACATTTGATGGTGTTCTTTCTTTAGGTCGTGTAGATTCTTCTACTAAGCCTTCTAGAGTGGAATTAAAATTAGATGGACGTGCAATCCCAGCTGATAAAGTTTCTTTTGATGGTGGTAAACTTGTTTTAGGAGTAAACACTGGAGGTGTAGGTGATCACAAAATTACGGGATCATTATTTTACCCTCAAGATGGTAAGGAAATCGAAGTTCCAGTTGAACAAGCTTTTACTACGATTAACAAGCCTAACTCTGCAACTATTGCTGCAGATAAGATGAATGTAGTATATCGTGGTGTTGCAAACCCAATGACGATATCTTTTGCTGGTGTGTCAGATAATGCAGTTTCTGCATCTGGAGTAGGTCTTTCTAAAAGATCTGGAACTAGCTATTCAATGACTCCTGGTCAAGGTCGTGAAGTAACGATTAATGTAACTGCAAAGCTTCCCGATGGAGGTAGTGCTTCTGATAAAGCTGTTTTCCGTATTAAAGACATTCCACGTCCAGTGGGAACTTTAGGAGGTGATGACGGTGGTAACTTAAAGAAGCCTAGAAATACAGTTGCAGCAGCGCCAATAGGAGCTAGTCTTCCAGATTTTGACTTTGATCTTAACTTAAGAGTTAATAGTTTCAAGTTTAGAGCAGGAGATGCGGCTACGGTTTCTGTACAAGGAAATAAGCTTAATGGAGCAGCACAATCTGCATTAAAGCGTGCAAAAAGAGGATCTACAGTACAGATCTTTGATATTAAAGCAAGTATACAAGGTAACTCAGGATATAGATTGAAGACAGTTTCTCCAATCATCATTGAGCTAGCAAACTAAAATAAAAGTAATTATGAGTCTTAAACGTTTAATTTTTGTTGCACTCGGTCTATTGATGGCAGTTCCAGCATTTGCACAAGGAAATATCCTTAATGCAAAAACGCCGGATGAAATGTTTGAAGTTACCGAAGAGCAAAAAGCAAAGGACAACGACAATCCATTGCCATATGGTTACGTAGAAAAGCGTGACGTATTATGGGCAAAAAACACTTGGGAGGTTGTTGATCTTGATGAGCGCGTAAATTTCCCTCTGTACTATCCTATTGATACCATCAATATGGGGTCAGATCGTCGTTCACTTTTTGATGTTCTTGTTAAGAATATTAAAAACGGAAAGATTGATGCTATTTACAGAGATTCATATTTTACAGAAAAAATTCAACTAGGAGATCTTTCTGCCGCAATGGTAAAGATTGATACTTCTGATGCTGGATATGATCAATTAAATGCTGGAGAATCGATTTCTGATTATAACATTGAACGTACAGAAATTACTGCTTATGATATCAACGCATACCACATACGTGGTTACTGGTATATCGACAAGCGTCAAGGAGAACTTAAGTACCGCTTGTTAGGTATTGCTCCAGTTTCTGGTGATGTAAACTTCTTAGACGATTCAAGTGCAGCAGATATTGAACTTTTTTGGATATGGTTTCCAGGAGCTCGTGAAGTATTGCACAATGCAAAAGCATTTAACCGTAAGAACACATCAATGCCTATATCATTTGACCACTTGTTAAATAGTAGACGTTTTAACGCGACTATTTATAAAGAGGATAACGTACAGGGTGACCGCAAGGTTAAGGAGTACATCAATGATAATTCAATGATGCAATTACTAGAGTCAGATCGTATCAAAGAACGTATTAGGGATATTGAACAAGATCTTTGGAATTACTAGATTAATTTCCAATTATGATATAAGCCACCTAAGCAATACGTTTAGGTGGCTTTTTTATTTTATAAATTTCAGACTTATAAATAGGAAGGCGATGCGCACTTTGTGAGCCTACTATTCTTGTATTTTTGTATGGTGAAAGAAGTAGATTATATTATCGTAGGTCTTGGACTGGCAGGCATCGCATTTTGTGAAGAGTGTGAGCGCAATGGGAAGAATTTTATTGTTATAGACAAAGGTACAGAAGGTGCTAGTCGCGTAGCAGCTGGTTTATACAACCCAGTTATATTAAAACGTTACTCTCTGCCCTGGAAAGCCATTGAGCAGTTTGATCTTGCAATCCCTTATTTTAGAACTTTAGAAAAGAAACTTGGCGAGTCATTCATGTCTGAATTACCCGTGCGCAAAGTATTCCACTCTATCGAAGATCAAAATAATTGGTTTACGGCAAGTGATAAGCCTGGGTTGGATCGGTTTGTGAAAACTGCGATAGTAAAGGAGGAGCGTGAAGAGATTTCGGCGCCATTTCATTATGGAGAAGTGCTGGAGACAGGTAGGGTTGCAATCACAAAACTTCAATCCTCTTATGAGCAATACCTTGCTGGTAAGTCCGCTTTCGCGAAAGCGGTATTTGATTATGACTTATTACAATTGCAAGAATCATCAGTAACCTATGATGGTTACAAAGCCTCTCGAATTGTTTTTGCAGAAGGTTATGGAGTGAAGCAAAATCCTTACTTCGGGAAATTGCCATTAGTTGGTAATAAGGGAGAATACATAATTATCAGTGCTCCACAATTACAATTAAATGCAGCAATAAAATCTTCATTCTTTATCGTTCCTTTAGGAAACGATCTTTATAAAGTTGGTGCGACTTATGATTGGACAGATAAAGATTGGGAAACTACAACAGAAGCTCGTGAAGAGCTTTTAGAGAAGCTTGACGCACTAATTAATGTTACCTATGAAGTTGTCGATCAAGAGGCGGGTGTGCGTCCTACAACCGGTGATAGAAGGCCGCTGCTTGGTGTTCACCCTATCTACAATCAGCTAGCAATATTAAATGGATTAGGCACAAGAGGAATCATGGCAGGGCCATTACTTGCAAAGTATCTCTATAACTTTTTAGAATATCAAGAAGCACTTCCTGCAGAAGTGGATGTGATGCGTTTCCCTAAAAAATTCAGGTAGTCGGTTTTGGTAATTAGCTTGACAGTTGATCTTTGGCTGGGTCATACTTCATGAAGAAATTGATCCATATGTTGCGGGATAGTCTCATAATTACAGGCATGAAAACAATCATGGTTCCTACAATTGCTATAAAAGAATTTACAAGATTTGCCTCAAAAAACAGGTAAGTTATGACAAAGGCAGCCGTTGCAAAAGCAATCCCTACTGGATAGCTCACATACATAGCGCCATAAAAGAAAGAAGGTTCTATCTTATATTTTGTGTCACAATGAGAACAACGCTCATGCATTTTAAGCGTTTGTGATAGTATATATGGATTTGGGTTTTTGTACATGGACTCATTATGGCAAACAGGACATTTACCATTAATAATGCTGTTAAGTTTAGTGCCTTTTAGAATTCCCATAATCTCCTTGGTTTATGAGTACAAATTTAAGCATCTTTGCAGTCCTCAAACTTTATAAATCATAATATTTACTTATCTCCTTATGCTTAATATTCATAACCTTTCTGTCTCATTTCAAGGCGAATATCTTTTTGAAGAAATCACCTTCCGTCTTAATGGAGGAGATCGTGTAGGACTTGTAGGTAAAAATGGTGCTGGAAAGTCTACCATGTTGCGCATTATTTCTGGTGAGCAACCTTATGATACTGGATCTATAGCTATCGAGAAAGAGATAAGTATAGGTTTTTTAAAGCAGGATATTGACTTTGTAGAAGGAAGAACTGTTCTTCAAGAGTCTTATGAAGCTTTTAAGGAAATTAAAGAACTAGAGGGTAAACTTGATGAGATTAATAGTCAGCTAGCTACTCGTACAGATTATGAGAGTGAAGGATATAACCAGTTAATGATTGACATTAACGATGTGCAACATCAATATGAGGTGCATGGAGGTTATAACTATAAAGGAGAGACAGAACGTATACTCCAGGGACTAGGTTTTAAGCGCGAAGATTTTGATAAGCTCACAGATACATTTTCTGGAGGATGGCGCATGCGTATCGAGCTTGCAAAGCTATTGCTTCAAAACCATGATATATTATTGCTCGATGAGCCTACAAACCACTTAGATATTGAATCTATTATATGGCTTGAGACCTTCTTAAAAGGATATTCTGGAGCTGTGGCAATTGTATCGCACGATAAAATGTTCTTAGATAATGTTACAAATCGAACTATTGAGATTTCTTTAGGTCGTATTTATGATTATCCAAAGCCCTATACAGAATATCTAGTATTACGCAGTGAGTTAAGAGAGCAGCAGCTTGCTTCTCAAAAAAACCAGCAAAAGCAAATAGAGCAAACGGAGAAACTCATCGAGAAATTCCGTGCGAAAGCATCTAAGGCTACTATGGCGCAATCACTTATCAAAAAGCTTGATAAGATAGATCGTATTGAGGTAGATGAGGATGACAATAGCGTGATGACATTAAAATTTCCTGTATCTGTTACTCCGGGCAAAGTGGTAGTAGAGGCAAACGATGTTGAGAAAAGCTATGGAGATAAAACAGTACTGCAAGGGATAGATTTACTTGTAGAACGCAATACAAAGACTGCCTTTGTGGGTCAAAATGGTCAAGGTAAATCTACACTTGCCAAAATTATAGTAGGAGAACTAGCGCATGAAGGTAATGTAAAGCTAGGGCACAATGTGCAAATAGGATACTTTGCTCAAAATCAAGCAGAATACCTAGACGGATCAAAAACCGTAGAGGAAACAATGATTGATGCGGCAGATGAGCGCACAAGACCGCTTGTGCGTAATATTCTGGGTTCTTTTCTCTTTAGAGGAGAGGAAGTAGATAAATATGTGCGCGTACTTTCTGGAGGTGAGCGTAACAGGCTTGCACTGGCAAAATTGATGTTACAGCCTTTTAATGTGCTTGTGATGGATGAGCCTACTAACCACCTCGACATAAAATCTAAGAATGTTTTAAAGGATAGTCTTAAGCAGTTTGAAGGAACACTTATTGTTGTATCTCACGATCGTGATTTCTTGCAAGGACTCACAGATCGCGTTTATGAATTTAAAGACCACCGCATACGTGAGTTTCTAGGTGATGTAGATTATTATCTTGAACAGCGCGAGGTGACAAACTTACGCGAGATAGAAAAGAGAGACGTCATCAAAAAAGAAGCTCCAGTAAAAAGTTCAAAAAAATCATACGAAGATCAGAAGAAGCTCAAGTCACTTAATAATAGGTTGAGTAAGGTGGAGTCTAATATCAATAAGCTTGAAAGGGAAGTAAAGCAACTTGACGCAGAGCTAGCAACTAATTATGATGAGACAGTGGCAAAGCCAGACTTCTTTGATAATTACAATGGTAAGAAAAAGAAGCTAGATGGATATATGGAAGATTGGGGCAAAATCACTGAAGAGCTAGATGCTTTGAATTAAAATTTTAGTTGCGCTTTCGTGAAAGCGTACTTATAACACTACATAACTCATAAACACCACTATTTAAGTGGGGTTTTGTTTTTAAAGAGCATTTTTTTAAAGATGTTGTCTGATGTTATTTGGTTTTTGTTAAGAATGAGAGCGTTAGGGTTGAGAAGTCGCTTCTAGACTCTTCATGTTGTATCCGCTATGGAATCAGTATTTTAGGTGTTACTAGTTCTTTTTGCCGTTTAACGAGCTGTTAGATTTTTTAAGACATCGTTAACAACTGTCGCGCCTTGACATGGTTAGCTTTGCGTATTGATCATTAGGTCATTTTCAACCAAAAAAATTACGATGCGTAAAATCATCCTTTCTCTATTAGGAGTAGTACTCATAATAGGCGCTTTCTTTGCTTCTGAGGCAATTGTTGCTAGTAACCAACGTACACGACCAAAACCAGAAAAGGTGGTTAAAACAGTCTTTGTAGAAGACGTTGTTAATGGTGTTGTGCCTATAGAGATTTCGGCTAATGGTAATCTTGTAGCACAGCGCAGGCTAGAGGTGTTCTCAGAGGTGCAAGGTATATTGCAAAAGGGCAGCAAACTTTTTAAGCCTGGTCAAACCTATAGAAGAGGAGAAACCATATTACGTTTAAATAGTGCAGAATATTATGCATCTGTGCAATCACAAAAAAGTGCCTTGTTTAATCAAATAACGGCTATCATGCCAGATTTGAGATTAGACTATCCAGAGGCTTACCCTAAGTGGCAGAAGTATATCAATAACTTCGATGTAAATAAATCTACTCCTGCACTTCCCGAAATTACTTCAGAAAAGGAAGGTTATTTTATCTCAGGGCGTAACATTCAGACTTCTTACTACAATGTAAAGAACCTCGAGCAACGACTTGGGAAGTACAATATAGTAGCACCTTTTACAGGAATACTAACCGAGGCATTGGTTACTGAGGGAACTTTAGTGCGCCCAGGCCAAAAACTAGGTGAATTTATTGACACAAGTGTTTATGAGCTTGAAGTTGCAATAAGTAAGAATTATGCAGACTTGCTTAAAGTAGGCAATGAAGTAGCCCTTACAACGATAGATGGAGACCAATCGTACACTGGGAAGGTGACAAGAGTAAACGGTAATATAGATCAAGCTTCACAAACTATAAATGCATACATAGAGGTAAAGGACAGTGCGCTTAGAGAAGGTGTTTATCTTGAGGCTGTGCTCCAAGCTAAAGAGGAGACAGATGCGATTGCAATAGCAAGAGGATTGTTGCAGCCAAATAATCAAGTTTTTACTGTAAGAGATTCAATTCTTGACATTATCGATGTAAAACCAGTATACTTCTCAGATAAAGAAGTCGTTGTAAAAGGAGTGCCTAATGGGACAAAGTTAGTAAGCAAGCCAGTTCCAGGAGCATATGCAGGTATGCTTGTAAAAATATACCAAGAGAAAGATTCATCACAAGCACCAGCAGAGTAAGATGCGTAAAATTATAGAGTACTTCATAAAGTACCACGTAGCCGTAAACGTAGTGGTATTAATGTTTGTGGTTTTTGGAATATTTGGAGCCTTATCATTAAAGTCTTCATTCTTTCCACTTGTAGATTCAAAAAATATAAACATTACCGTTGTTTACCCTGGAGCATCTCCTCAGGAAGTTGAAGAAGGTATTGTACTTAAAATAGAAGATAACCTTAAAGGCTTAGACGGTGTAGAGCGTGTAACTTCTACTTCAAGAGAGAATAGCGGAAATATAAATGTAGAGATTGAAAAAGGGAAGGATATCGATTTTATGCTTCTTGAAGTTAAGAATGCTGTAGATCGAGTGCCATCATTTCCTTCTGGTATGGAGCCACTAGTAGTGGCAAAACAAGAAGCGATACGCCAGACTATATCTTTTTCTATAAGTGGAGAAGATGTGACCCTAGCTACGCTTAAACAGATAGGGAGGCAGGTTGAGAATGATCTAAGAGCAATTGAGGGTATCTCACAAATAAACGTATCAGGTTATCCTGATGAGGAAATCGAAATTGCCGTAAACGAAAATAGCTTGCTAGCTTATAATCTGTCGTTTGCAGATGTTTCTCAAGCTGTAAGTAGATCAAATATTCTTACTACGGGAGGATCCATAAAAACAGAAGCAGAGGAGTATCTCATAAGAGCAAATAACAGGGCTTATTATGGCGACGAACTCTCTAATGTGATTGTAAGATCTGACGCTAGCGGAAGAACGATACGTCTTAAAGATGTTGCAACCGTAAGAGACCGTTTTTCTGAAACACCTAATGCAAATTACTTCAATGGAAATCTTGCTGTAAATGTATCTATTACCTCTACAAACACAGAAGATCTCATAGGTGCTGCAGAGAAAGCAAAAGAGTACATCGCAGATTTTAATGACAAATACAACAACGTGCAACTTGCCGTTGTAAATGACTTATCTATAACACTTGTACAGCGTACTGCCTTACTTACAGAGAATGCGGTTGTAGGGATGATACTAGTACTTATATTTCTCTCATTATTTTTAAATACACGTCTTGCATTTTGGGTAGCCTTTG
This sequence comes from Dokdonia sp. Asnod3-C12, assembly GCF_045063975.1. Classification (NCBI taxonomy): domain Bacteria; kingdom Pseudomonadati; phylum Bacteroidota; class Flavobacteriia; order Flavobacteriales; family Flavobacteriaceae; genus Dokdonia; species Dokdonia sp. Asnod3-C12. The sequence continues at coordinate 945,954 of NZ_JBEFNY010000003.1, read as the reverse complement.
GACTTCCAGTGGCTTTTTTAGGAATGTTTATGCTTGCGGGATATTTTAATGTAACCATAAACGTGCTATCATTATTTGGGATGATTATCGTTATTGGTATTCTAGTAGATGATGGTATTGTAATTGCCGAAAATATCTATCAGCATTATGAACGTGGCAAATCACCAGTGCAAGCTGCGGTAGATGGTACGATGGAAGTATTACCTCCTATTATTTCGGCGATATTAACGACTATTCTTGCTTTTGGTATTTTCTTATTCTTAGATGGTAGAATAGGGGAGTTTTTTGGAGAGGTTTCTGTAATAGTTATGCTTACCCTAGCGGTATCATTAGTAGAGGCTCTTATTATCCTTCCAGCGCACCTTGCGCACTCTAAGGCTTTGAAAAAGCAAGATAACCGCCCTAAAAAAGGAATTGCAAATTTATTTTCAAAGCTGCGATATGTCAATGAGTTTGGTGATCGTATAATGGTATGGTTACGTGATAAAGTGTATAGCCCTACTTTGCGTTTTGCACTTGATTATAAGTTTTTGATGTTCTCCTTCTTCATCGTTTTTATCTTATTGACTTCAGGGAGTTTTCAAGCTGGGATCATAAGAGGAGCATTCTTTCCTAACGTTGCAAGTGATAATGTGCGTATAACACTCAACATGCCTAACGGTACAAATGCGGGTGTTACAGATAGTATTATCTCTATGATTGAAATGAGAGCTGTCGAAGTAAACAAAGAGCTTTCAGAAAAATATAAAAGCGAGATAGACGGACCTTTGTTTGAGAATATCATCAAAACTTTAGGTCCTGGAACTTCTACAGCTACATTGAGTGTAAACTTACTACCTGGTGAGGAAAGGCCTAACGATATTACTTCCATTCTAGTGGGTAATATGATTCGTGAGAAAGTAGGCCCAGTAATAGGAAATGAAAGTCTCGTGTATGGTGGTGGAGGAAACTTTGGAGGAAGTCCAGTAGCAGTTTCTTTACTTGGAAATAATATTGCAGAGCTTAAAGCAGCAAAGGCAGAATTAAAACAATCTCTTGAGTCCAATCCTGTACTCAAGGATATTACAGATAATGATCCAGCAGGAATTAAGGAAATAAGACTTCAGCTTAACGAGTCTGCTTATGCGCTTGGTCTCAACTTACAAACAGTAATGACGCAAGTGCGCGCAGGATTCTTTGGGTCACAAGCGCAGCGTTTTCAAAGAGGGCAAGATGAAATAAGAGTGTGGGTACGCTATGATCGTGATAATAGATCTTCTATTACAAATCTTGATGATATGCGTATACTTACTCCTAGTGGATCAAAAGTGCCACTCAATGAGATTGCAAGTTATACCATAGAAAGAGGAGATGTTGCTGTTAATCACCTAGAAGGAAGGAGAGAGATACAAATACTTGCAGATCTTAAGAACCCGAAAGAGGTAAGTGCTACAGATGTTATGGCAGATTTACAGTCTAACGTAATGCCAGACATTTTATCAAAGTACCCTACGGTAACACCATCTTATGAAGGTCAGAATAGAGAAGCGGGTAAATTAACAGGATCTTTAAAGCCTGTAGGACTCACTGTACTCGCGCTTATTTACATTGTGATTGCATTTACTTTTAGAAGTTATAGTCAGCCATTAATGTTATTGCTCTTGATTCCTTTAAGTCTTCCTGCAGTAGCGTGGGGACACTGGATACACGATTTCCCACTTAATATTTTATCTATGTTAGGTATTATCGCGCTCGTAGGAATTATGGTGAATGATGGCCTCGTATTGATAGGTAAGTTTAATACAAACCTTAGAGAGGGGATGACTTTTGATGATGCTATTTTTGATGCTGGGCGTTCACGTTTTAGAGCAATATTCTTGACATCTATAACAACGATAGCAGGACTTGCACCGCTTATTTTTGAAGAAAGTAGACAAGCACAATTCTTAATACCAATGGCGATTTCTATTGCTTATGGAATTGGTTTTGCCACGATACTTACCCTTGTGATGTTACCTATCTTTCTTTCCTTTAGTAACTGGGCAAAGACTACAACAGATAGATTAATTATGGGGCGTAAAACTCCTAGAGAAAATCAAGAGCGAGCAGTAAAAGAGATGGAAGAAGAGGCAGAGAATGATGCTCAAGAAGATTACGCAGCTTTACCACATAATACAGACATCGTTTAATATGAATTTGTATAAAAATCATACCCACCGTGAGATACTAGCTGTGCTAGAGCAAAGCGATAAACTTACGTACGAGGCAAAGCTCAACTTGCTTAACGAGATTGACAAGCGTTCTATAGCCGTACCTACAGATGAGCTACAGTCACAAATCAATCAAAAAGAGGTTGCAATAAATAACCTTGACTACTTAAAGGATATTGGTTTCATGTATACGATGGACGAAAATACAGGCACCATCACCATACGCAGAGCTTCTGGAGCAAAGTTAATGGACATAGCAGCTGTTGTTGTAGGAGTGATTTTATCACTTGTAGGGCTCATTCATTGCTGGTTGTTACTTGCTATTTTTACTGGAAGTAATGAATTTACGCTCACAAAACTATTTACCTACGTATTCATGATAAGTTTGGGTCTCATAGGCTTTAAAATGCTAGGAGGTATTAATCGTTTCTTAGATTATAACTCATTTTTATTTGTACAACAGCGAGACACTGTAACGATCAAAAAAGGTGATATTAAGGATGAGCAAACATTTAATACAGCCGATTTAAAACTAGAAGAAGAAGGTGAAGATGAGCTTATTTTAAGTGCAGGTGAGATTGAGATTATGCGTACTTCACCACACAATTTAGTTCAAAAACTCACGATGGAAGCGCTATTGCATAACATTTTAAGGAATCAATAATGAAACTTTCAGTACAAAATATAGCAGTATTTCTTTTATTGTTCGCTTTCGCGAAAGCGTACTCTCAAGAAACTCCAACTTCTTTACTTACTAAGGAAGAGGCGATACGTACTATGCTTGAGAATAATTTCGGGATTCTACTTGCCAATAATCAAGTTGCGGTTGCCGAAAATAATACAGGGATTTTAAATACAGGATATTTACCTACGATAAGCACTACAGCGGGTATAAATTATAATGTAGATAATCAAGAAGCTACTTTTCAAGATGGTACATCAAGATCTGTAAATGGAGCAGAGACGACAAGGTACAACGCATCTGTAAATCTAGATTATACACTTTTTGATGGCTTAGGGAGGTATTATAACTACAAGAGTCTTAAGGAACAATATGGCTTATCTAAGCTGCAGGCTAGAGAGACAATTGAGAATGTGATGGTGCAACTCTTTACAGTGTATTATGAAGTTGCACGTGTTGAAGAAAATCTGGGTGTGCTAGAAAATGCACTTGAAATTTCAAAAGAACGTGAGCTTAGAGCGCAATATCAATTTGATTACGGGCAAGTAAATAAGCTTGAGGTCCTCAATGCGCAAGTAGATATCGTAACCGATAGTACAAATATCCTTAACGCAGGACAGCAGCTGCGCAATGCACAGCGTGATCTTAATGTGGTGCTTGCAAGAGAGCTAGAAGACCTGAAGGTGGCAGATACTACAGTTGCTTTTATAAACCCTATAAGCATAGAAGAGTATATTAATGAAGTGACTGTAAATAACATTTCGCTTTTACAATCAGAACAAAATATAATCATTAGTGATTACCAGATAAAGCAGGCTAAATCACTTTTACTTCCTACAGTAGGAATAACAGGAAGCTATGGATGGAATGAAGGGAATTTTCCTGCGACTAACTTTCTTGCTTCAAGTACATCTACTGGTTTTCAAACGGGAGCAACCTTACGATGGAATTTATTTGATGGAGGTAGTTCTATAGTAGGCATTAAGAATGCTAAAATAGCACTTGACAGCCAAGAGTATATCAAAGAGCAACTCAAGCAACAAGTAGAACGTGATATTTCAAATGCAAAAGGCAACTATTATAATGCACTTGCGATCTATAACTTACAAGAACAGAATGTAATTACGAGTAAAGCAAACTTTGATAGGTCTGAGGAACGTTTTAAGTTAGGTCAAATTACTAGTATAGAATTCCGTCAGGCGCAATTAAATCTTCTTAATGCGCAAACTACCAAGAACGCAGCAAAGTATACTGCAAAGCTTGCAGAGATACAATTATTACAGCTTACAGGTCAATTACTTAATGTAGATTTTTAATACGTAGGTGGCGCTTTCGCGAAAGCGTACTCCTCTATAAATTAGATCATCATGTACGAACATTTTTTTCAATGCCCATACTGTTGGGAAGAGATTTCTATGCTCTTAGATCCATCCATAAGTAGTGTTTATGTAGAAGATTGTGAGGTGTGCTGTAACCCCATTGAACTACAAGTGGGTTTTGAGGATGGAACCTTAACTTCATTCTCAGCCATAGATATTGAACAATAGACTATTTTCTTACAATACGTTTTTACTTTTCCATTCATAAAAGATTTATCTTTCTATTAATAAATTCTTCATGATTATAGAACTTAATATCGCAGATGACACTCTAGGCTTTGTTTATGAAAACAAAATAGCTCAAGATGGTGTTAATCAAGTTAAGGCGGCGATAGAGAAAAAGCTTGAAAGTCACGATAAAATCAATATCTACCTTGAGGAAGACGATGTGGATGAGATTGAAATAAGAGCATTTATTGATCATACATTTTTTGATATTTCTTATGCTAAGCGTATCAATAGATTAGTGATTGTATCTAACAGATCGTGGATACGCCGAGTAGTGCGTCTCAAGGATTTATTAATGACCTCAGACGTAGAGGCTTTCTCGTCAAAAAAACGTGTAGATGCTTTGTGCTGGGTTATGAAAAAATAAGAGTTTACCCTTTTCCTGCTAGTGTTGCGATTAAACCAGACTTGAGGTTAAGCCAAAGATAATTGAAGAATGACTTCGTTGTGTCTCTTTCTGTCTCACCAGAGCCTTCTCTAAAATCTGTAGATTTGTCATCACTATCTTCTTTAATAAACAGGTTTACAACCTTAGATAGTAACTTGTTAATGCCTTTTCCTCTTTTGCGCATTATTTCAATCTCAAAATCGTCATATTGCATGCGCATATCTATGGTAGACTTACTAGCATTACCGTCTATAGTAAAGTAGGTTTGATAAGTTTCTCCAGTAAGCTTTATGTTGAGATTAGGAGCGGTAAATTGATTCATCTGTTCTCCTAGTAATTTGCCCATACTTCCTTTAAATAGAAACAGATCATTTTTATCATTTACATCAAAAGACCAATCTACTTCAATAGGAGTGTTATCCATAAAAGTAGCGGTGAGTTTTAAGGCTGTTTTATCTCCAGCGGGATATGTGTTTCCTAGTTTGTTTATAGATGCATTAAGAGCAGAAAATTCAATGCGCCCTCCTTGATTATCATCCTTTAATTTTTCTTGATAAACAATACTACCATCTTTAATAGTAACATCATCTACTAGGAGGTTAATAGGAGCATCCCTGAGCATCTTACTATAAAGAGGCTTGTAACTATTATCGTCAGTAACTAGCTTGTCTCTATAAACCTCTAAAGTAGGCTTGCTAATGGTAATTGAGTTAGCTCCTGCAAATAACTCACTATTTTCAAATCCAAAAGTGGGATTGTCTATTTCAATCGCTGCTATCGCTAGATTAAAATGATCTCTTTCTACTGGGATTACATTCGAGAGGTCAGCCTTACTGTATTTTGTTTTCAGTGTGATATTGTTGAAACGTCCTTTTCTATCAGTTATGGTAAAATCGTCAAGAGTGAGTCGTTCGTAGTTGCCTACTTTTAGAGATATATCAGAACCATTAGCATTGTAGTCGGAGTAATCCAGAGGTAGCTTTCTGGTTAACGTCTTACTATCTATATAGATGTCGTCTATTTCTAAAGTGATATCTGCTACGCTAACGGATATTGAATCTTTCGTTCCGTCATAAATCATTAAGGAAGCATTATCTATACTTAATTCTTCAACCAAGATAGGTTTAAAAACTTTGGCAAGAGGTTTTCTTACCGTGTCTGTTGATTTCTTGAATTTATGCTTGCTGTAAGTAATTGCTGCATCGTTGAGTTTTATATCTTCTATTCTAATTTCTTTACGAACTAGATAGCTCCAGTAGCTCACATCTTCAATTGTAAATGAGTTTGCCTTAACAATTGTGTGCGTTATAGTATCCGTTTTGTTCTGAATATGCACTTTTGGATCTATAATAGTGATGGTTCCAGAGAAGCTTTTTAGATTTATATCGCTATATGAGACAGTAAAATGATCAGGAAGTCGATTTTTTAGAAAAAATTCTGCTTTATTTTTTACTGCACGATTTATTAGAAGTTGAGCTGTAAAAAGTGCTAGTATAAAGATTACCAGCGAGATGAGAATCGTTCTTGTTTTTTTATTCATAGGTTAAATATAGTGTGCAGTAATCGCTGAGAAAAAAGTTTGTGATTTCTTGTTAAATATGCCCTTTGTGATTTGGTAATAAGGAAAAGTTTGTTGTATATTTGCACTCCAATTAACGCAGTACTGATGGCCTAATCAAGAAACGTGTTACTGGAACATATATCGCGGGATAGAGCAGTAGGCAGCTCGTCGGGCTCATAACCCGAAGGTCACTGGTTCGAGTCCAGTTCCCGCTACTAAGTAAAAAGCTTCACAGTAATGTGGAGCTTTTTTTATTTCCTCTAGTTTCCTACTGTACCTACAGTATATTCTCTCTACTTCATAATGATGTTGCAGCATACTATTTTGCTATTCCTAAGCATTTAGACAGTTTTCTTAAAAAAAAGTTTTCACATTCTAGTTGATTACTCTAAAGTGTCGCCTGAAGTAAGTATTCTCAAAATAAGTCGTCCAAACCCTAAACTATTTTACTACTATTGTTGTGTAACCTAAATGATTAATGCTTGAAGACAATCACAAAATACTGGTTTTTAGAGGGTTTTAATCTCTTTAAGAAGCTCGGAATGATCAATATGATGAGAATGTGCGAGATTCTTGAAATGGATACTATAGAAAAAGGTAAGCGCATCGAACTTAGAGATGAGCATAAGAATAGTGTTTTTTTCTTAAAAAAGGGAAGTGTCAAAATTGTAGATAAAACGAGCAACACTGCTAAGTACATAGTTAAAAGGGGAAATGTCTTTGGGGAGCTTGCTTTATATGATAAGGCAGCTGCAAGTGAAGAAATTGCTTATGCGTTAGAAAGCTGTGTTATATGTTATATAGAATCCAATGAGATGGAAGCGCTTATGGATAAGCACAAATCCCTTAAAAATGGACTTCTCAAAATCTATGGCTTACGTATTCAAAAACTTGAACGACGACTACATGATTTGTTATACAAAGACAGTACAACAAGAATTAAGGAGTTTATATCAGATTATCTAGAAGAATTTGGAGAGGCTGAAGTATCTGGTCGTTTACAGGCTAAGAACCTTTTAAGTCACAAGGATATTGCAAACCTCACAAATACTTCTAGGCAAACTGTTAGCAATGTATTGAGTACCATGAGAAAAGAAGGCGTTATAAATTATAATATGGAATTCATTTCAAAAGCATCTCAGAACCTTGATGAGGTTTAAAGCGACTATTTGAACAATTGTGTTGAGTGATTCTAGCTTACTATAGAGATTTCAATTTTTAACGTAGTGTACAGTGGTCCTGCAAACCTATAAGTTCTTACTTGAACAGGTAATAGTTGATTACCATTTAAAGGACAAAATATTCTCAAGTTCTACGATTTGTGAATGAAAGCTATTAGCTACTCTATATAATAATTAACAAATTTTTTCAATTTATGAAAGGAATTTTAACATAAGTCGACACAAACCAAACTAACTGATTGAAAATTAGATGAAACTAACCAAATTTTTAGGCTGTCTAGGCCTTTTCGCTTCGCTCCTTGTTGGGCTGGGTGAGTATCTTTTGCATTACTCTCCTGATATTTTAGAACATTCAAAAGACTATGAGTTTTTCAAATACGTGTCTTTAGGTAATCTATCGATGGGACATTATATAACAATTATAGGATTACCATTTTATTTTGCGGGTTATATACACATATATAGAATGCTTAAATCTGGTAATGAGATGTTAGCTCGAGTTGTTCTAGCGGTAGGTTTTATTGCATTTGCAGTAGGAGGTGTTTGGATAGGTTCTCGAGCATCAATAGGTAATGTAGTGCATCTAAAAAATAGTATAGACGCTACTACCTACACAACCATCTTAGATCATTATACAGGCCACATGGAAGTGCTGGTCAAAATACTCCGTATAGTTATAGCAGTATTATCTATTGCTTTCATTGCGGCGATCCTTAAAGGTGGAACCTACTATAAAAAATGGATGGCTTTCTTTAGCCCTATAGCGATTCTCATATTATTAGTAATTATAGGTAAAATTATTCCATCTCTAGGAGCACACATGTTACCTATTTTAATGAATGTAACTCATTTCATACTCTTCACGCTTTCTCTTATTCAATTAAAAAACCTTACTAAAAACCATCAAAATGCTTAAAAAAATACTTAAAACACTTGGCGTCATTATTCTTCTTTTAATCATTTTGGTTTTAGGTTTTTTTTGGAGAGATTCAGTTTCAGACAAGTATGATATTACAATCTCAGAAGAAAAAATACCAACATTCACTCCAATCTCTATAGACTTTAATCATCAATATAATGGTGATAAATCATTGCCTATTGCTCCATCAGCATTAATTGATATTGACAATGATAATATAGATGAGGTCTTCTTTGGAGGTGGGATGAATCAAGAGGATGCGATTTTTGCCTTCAGAAATAACGAATTTGTAAATATTTCTGAAGAGGTCAATTTACCTACAAAGGGTAAGACCACCACTACTGTTGGTGTTGTCTCTGCCGATTTTGATAATAATGGGTTTACGGATATTATTTTAGGTAGGGAGGATGGCCTCCGTATTTACTATAATACGAATGGCAAATTCACTGAAAAAATTATTGACACTCCTATGAATGCCAAATCTAACCCAGCTGGAATTACTGTTGGTGATATTGATAAAGATGGTGATTTAGATATTTTTCTTGCCACATACCTTAAAAAGGAATTGATGGAGGGGCAAACCATATTTGAGGATTATACCTACGGTGCTACTAGCGAGCTCTTACTTAATAATGGCGATGATACGTTTGTAAGTATTACCAAAGCTGCCGGTCTAGATTACATTCATAATACTTTTCAAGGAGTATTAGTAGATATTGATGATGATACGTGGTTAGACTTAGTTGTGGTCCATGATACAGGAGAGGCTAGAACTTATAGAAACAATGGAGATTTAACTTTTACGATGAAGCCTAATCCGCTCACTAAGAAGTTTGCTTATCCTATGGGATTAGCGGTAGGTGATTATAATAATGATGGATTAGTTGATTTTATGTTTTCAAATACCGGGAGTACTCTACCTAGAGTACTTGCAGAGGGAGACATAAAAGACGCTTCATTGTTTAATGAGAAGTGGATTTTATTTAGAAATGATGGGGATTTTAAATTTACAGATACAGCAGAAGAGGCTAAAATAGCAGATTATGAATTTTCATGGGGTTGTACCTTTGCAGATCTTAATAACGATGGTCTTCAGGATCTTATGGTTGCAGAAAACTATGTAGACCTAGCTCCTAATAAACTTTTTAAACTACCTAGTAGAGTCCTTATTCAAAAAGAAGATGGAACATTTGCTCCTACTGAGAAAGAAAGTAAACTTGTAAATCCTCACTATGCAATTACATCATTAGTAAGTGATTTTAATCAAGATGGCTACTTGGATATGATTTGGGTAAATATCGATTCTCCTGCGCTTGCTTATTTAAATGAGGGTGGCACAAATAATTACCTACAGGTAGATCTAGGCGAGACAATTAGTGCGCAAGGTGCTAAAATAACTGTAACGACGCCTACAAAGAAATTAACAGATTGGTTAGTTACTGGAGAAGGCTTAGCTAGTGATCAAACATCATTAATTCAATTTGGACTAGGTGCAGAAACTACCGTTTTAAATATTAATGTACGCTTATCAAATGATAAGGAGGTTAATGTTGCAAATCCAAAAATTAATAGCATTGTTGACTTAAAGTCTTTAATTAAAGATAGTCAGGATACTGAAGAAGTTCTAGATACTCAAGAATAATACAATATCAAGATGAATTTTATAAAAGAATTATTTGCAGATAAGGTTAAAGCTGTATCTGATCTATCGATAGGGTATTGTCCAAATTGTTGGGGTGATCAGGAGTATGATAATCTTATAAGAGAAAAGTATAATGACGTCCAAATAAATGTAAACAACCACACTGCTAGTTATGCGTTTGTACAGGATTTCATTGTAACTCATATGGATGGAATCAAACTTAAGAGTACTGTAAAAGGTACTGAGTGTCCTACTTGTAAAATTGTATACAAGAAATAATGAGTACAAAAATCACATACTATTTAATTGTTGTACTCTTAACTATAGGGCTGTATGGAGCGGGAACTCTCGTGATTGACGAACTCGCCACTGGGGATAGTTGTCCAAAAATACTGCACATACCGATGTGCATTGTAGTACTAGTATGTTTTCTAGTTCCACTTGTAGCACATCTTCTTAAAAAATGGAATGTATTGTATTTTCTATTTGCAGGATTAGCTTTTGGCATAGCCTTCATCGCATCTATAATGCAATACCTAGGAGAAGCTAAGTGCCCAAAAACAGAATCAGGAACACCTATGTGTTACTATTCCTTAGTGCTATTTAGTAGCATAATTGGTTTAAGAATTTTTTATTTAAAATCTAAGAATGACCACTAATATGAAAACTTTCCATCTAAAAAAATTACCTCTATTATGTGCGTTACTATTAGTAAGCTATTTTGCTACTGCACAACAATTAGAGACTTCCATATTTGTAACTGCAAATACAGGAAATACAGACGATCAAGCTGTTTTAACTAAAATAAATAATGAAGCCAAAACATTAAGTGATTCACAATTACTCATACTTGGTAATGCAGTATCTGACAATGGTTTTACAAAAGGAGCTAGTGCAGAAATAGCATCGCAACTAGAAATATTAGAATCATTTAACGGTAAAGTGATTTTTACTCCAGGTCAGAACGAATGGGCTGCTAATGGGCACAGAGATGTGAGAAAGATAGAAGCGTTTATTCAAGAAAATAGTAAGTCAAAATTCTATCCAGATAAAGGTTGCCCCATTAAAAAGGCAAATATTACTGACAACGTCGTTTTAATAACTGTAGACTCACAATGGTATTTAGAAGATTGGAATGATCATATTTACCTCAATGAAAATTGTGATATAAAAAACAGAACAGACTTTTTCTTAGAGTTTGAGAGTATGATTAAAAAATCTCAAGGAAAAATCATTATGGTTGCGATGCATCATCCTGTTTTTTCTAACTCTAATGAAGGATTTATTTCTAGAACAGGTGGTACCTCATTGCATGACTTTCAAAATAAGCAAAATAGAAAATTTAGAAATCGTCTAGTCACTCTTGCAAGACAGACAGAAGATCTCATTTTTATATCGGGACGTGATAAAAATTTACAATACATTAATAAGCATGGAGTTTCTCAAATTATAAGTGGAGCCGCAGGTAAAACAAGAAAGGCATCTGTAAAAGGTGATAAAGATTTCGCTTCAAGCGAAAATGGCTATGCACGAATTGATGTTTTTAAAAATGGTACTGTAAGAGTTTCTTTTCAAGGTATCTCAACGCCATTCTCAGCTACAATCATGGAGGCAGAGAAGGAAGAAATCGTTAATTATAAAGAAAGAAGTAGCTTTAATAATACGTTTAGCTCATCTGTATATACGTTAGAAGAAACCGAAAAAAGCAAACTGTACAAAGATCTTTGGGGAGATCATTATAGAGATTTATATAGCAAAACAGTTAATGCCAAAGTTGCTTTTATAGACACATTAAAAGGAGGGCTCACTCCTGTAAGACGAGGAGGTGGTCACCAGTCTAAATCGCTGCGACTAGAGACTAAAGACGGAAAGGAATATGTAATGCGAGCTCTAAAGAAAAGCGCGATTAAGTTTTTACAATCTACTGCGTTTCAAGACAAATATGTAGAAGAAGAACTAGAAGGAAGTTTTGCAGACAAATTTCTCTTAGATTTTTATACAACTGCTCATCCTTACACTCCTACAACTATAGGAACTCTCGCAGATGCTGTAAATATTTTCCATACTAACCCAGAGTTGTACTATATACCTAAACAACGAGATTTAGGTGAGTATAATGATGAGTATGGTGATGAGCTATATTTACTAGAAGAGCGTGTAGAATCTGGTCATAATGATTTAGCAAGTTTTGGAAAGCCTAAAGATATTTTAAGCACCAGTGACGTTCTCTTAGAAATTAATAAAACAGGTAAGTCTATCGTAGATGAGCCTTCTTATATAAGAGCAAGATTATTTGACATGCTCATAGGGGATTGGGATAGGCATGAGGATCAATGGAGATGGGCTCTTTTTGAAAATGAGGATGGATCAGAGATTTGCAAACCCATACCGAGAGATCGAGATCAAGCTTTTTCCATATTTGACGGGAGTGTTTTAAACTTCCTAAGCTGCGCTGTGCCTAGCTTACGTATGATGCAATCTTATGATGAGGAATTGCGTAGTCCTAAATGGTTCAGTTTTGAGCCTTATCCTTTGGATATGACTTTTATCAATAAATCAGACTGGAAAGACTGGGAGAAAGAAGCAATGGCCTTACAAACTGGACTTACAGATGATGTTATAGAACTAGCCTTTGAGAATGTTCCAGTAGAAATGAAGGGTCAAACCATTGAGGATATTAAGAGAAAACTTAAGGGAAGAAGAGGGAATATTGTAGATATAGCTCGCCGTTATTATGATTATGTAAACAAGCATGAAGTAATAACAGGTACGCAAAAAGACGATGTCTTTAATATTAAACGACTTCCTAATGGAGAAACTAAGATTGAGGTTCAAAGGAAAGACCTTGGCATTTTTGAAAGAACGTTCATAAAAGATGAAACTAAAGAAATCTGGATCTACGGTTTAGACGGCAACGATACCTTCAATGTAACAGGGAAGGGAAATGATTTAATTACCATCAAGGTTTTAGGAGGAAAGCAAAATGACATTTATAATTTTGAGAACACAAAGAAAGTTAAGCTCTACGATTATAAAGGGAAGAATAATACCATCGTTAATAGCAAGTCAAAAAAATGGTTAGTTGATGATTATGAAATTAACAACTACGACTATAAAAAACGTAAATACAGTATTAACCAATTTTTACCCATCATAGGTGCAAACCCAGATGATGGTCTTAGAATAGGTTTTGTAAATAATTTTACAACTTATGGTATCCAGCGCAATCCATTTACTACAAAGCATTCAGTAAGCGCTTCCTATTATACAGGTAATTCTGGTTATGATGTTTCATATAAAGGTGAGTTTTCAAATTTTTTTCATAACTGGAATTTTGGTGTAGAGGGAAAATATACGAGTCCAAATTTTGCACAAAACTTTTTCGGTTTTGGTAATGAAACACTTTATGATAAGGATGATGTAGATATTGACTTTAATCGTGTAAGTATAAAAGAATGGAATGCTGCAATATCATTAATCTGGAATGGCAGAGATGGAGGTTCATTTTATGTTAAACCTTTAATTGAGTCCTTTGAAGTAGAAAACACCGAAGATAGATTTATTAACTTCTTACCATCTTCGGCTACAGTTTTTGAGAAGCAAACTTATGCTGGTCTTGAGGTTAACTATGGTTATAAGAATAAAGATGATATTTCTTACCCTACATTAGGGTTAGATGCCGGTATCACGGCAGGTTATAAAGCTAATATTGGTGGAGAAGACATCGACAATAAATTTGGATATGTACGTCCTCACATAGCAATAGACCATAGACTAAACAAAAGTGCCAGTATCGTACTAGCTACAAAAATAGGAGGAGAAGCTATTCTAGGTGATAATTTTGAATTTTATCACGGTGCCTCATTAGGAGGTAATCATAGTTTGCGCGGATTTAGAAAAGAACGCTTTATAGGTAAATACTCAGTGTATCAAAATACAGATTTGAGATTGTTGCTAGGTAAATTTAAAACTAGTTTTATCCCTCTCAAGTATGGTGTAACCGGTGGTTTTGATTACGGAAGAGTATGGGTAGAAAATGATAATTCAGACAAATGGCATAATAGTGTAGGGGGCTCCTTTTGGGTAAGTGGCTTAGAAACTTTTACCACTAATCTAGGGTATTACTCAAGCACAGATGGTGGAAGAATCGTGTTTTCCCTAGGCTTTGTCTTTTAATATTAAACTTCAAAAAAATTATATAGTATATGAAACAGCCCGTAGCAATAATTCAAGTAGACAGTTTAAAAAACAAAGAGCCAGAACATGCGCTCGTAAATGGACTTGATCTAGTCGTCGTAAAATTTGATGAAGAAATTTCTGTACTTTACGGGAGATGTCATCACAGAGGGGCTTTAATGTCTGATGGTCACGTAGATGGTGAAAATTTAATTTGTGGAGTACACGGATGGGATTATCGTGTAGACTCAGGCGTTTCAGAATATAATAATAGTGAGGTGTTGCATAAATTTTCTACCAAAATAGAAGGTGGAATGCTTATGGTAGATGCATTTGAGATAGATGCATATCTCAAAAAGAATCCGCAACCTTTTGATCGAGATGAATACCTAGGAGCGTATGCAGATACCCATCCAGAAGATACAGAACCTTATACGGGTTATATAAAAGAGCTTGCAAAAAATGGCTTAAAGAACATAGGTCATCACGGTTTTTCTGCATCCATGGGTGTAGATAGAAACACACTTCCTAAATGGGATCATATTCAATTTTTACCCGCGCAACTAGCTTCAAGACCACTACTAGATGAAGAAGCAGTTGCTACAAAAGTTGTTATAGGGCCTAAAGCACAGAAACCGTTAACCATAGATATGCCTTTGTTTGTGAGTGATATGAGTTTTGGTGCACTATCACGTGAAGCAAAAATTGCTTTGTCAAAGGGAGCCCAACTAGCAGGAACAGGTATTTGTTCTGGAGAAGGAGGGATGTTACCAGAAGAGCAAGCAAATAATTCAAAATATTTTTATGAGCTCGCTTCCGCGAAATTTGGATTCTCTTGGGATAAATTAGATAACGTTCAAGCTTTCCATTTTAAAGGTGGCCAAGGTGCCAAAACAGGTACTGGAGGGCACCTGCCAGGCAGTAAAGTAAGTAAAGAAATTGCCGAGGTAAGAGGGTTGAAAGAAGGAGAGACAGCAATATCACCAGCTACATTTCCAGATTTTCATGGTGTTGAAGATTTTAAAGCTTTCGCGAAAGCGGTAAGAGAACGTACAGGAGGTATTCCCATAGGATTTAAAATTGCAGCTAGCCATATAGAAAAGGATATCCAGTTTGCTCTAGATGTAGGTGTGGATTACATTATTCTGGACGGTAGAGGAGGAGGAACAGGCTCTGCGCCTACCGTTTTGAGAGATCATATTAATGTACCTACCATTCCAGCACTCGCTAGAGCGCGTACTTATCTAGATAAAGTAGGAGCAAAAGATGTAACCCTTATAATTACAGGAGGTTTGCGCGTAGCAGAAGATTTTGCAAAAGCATTAATGCTAGGAGCAGATGCAATAGCAGTTTCAAACTCTGCATTGCAAGCTATAGGATGCTTAGGAATGCGCGCGTGTGGGAGTAATAATTGTCCAGTAGGTATCGCTACACAAAAGGAATCTTTGCGTAGTCGTTTAATTATTGACTCATCTGCAAAGCAGTTACAAAACTACTTTGAAGCTACAAACAATTTAATTAGAGTTATAGCAAGGGCTTGTGGGTATGACGATATTGAAAAATTTAATCAAGATGACCTTTCTACATACGATAGAGATATACACTTCTTGACAGGAATTAATTATGCTGGAATTTAATACGACACATTATGGACACTATAGAAAAACAATTACACATCGCTTCTCAATACCTAGCTGCAGCAGGAATAAGTTTTTTACCTAAAGAAGAAGACGATAGTCATACAAACCTAGGGTTTAATCCTGAGGGAGGTTTCCTTGAGACTCACCCACTGTCTGATGCTAATGATAAGCTCATATTAAATTATAGAAACTTTAGTTTAGAATGGAAATCTAATACAGTATCAAAAATAATTAGTCTTGATGGAGCGACTCATAAAGAGCTTCTAGTATGGATTTCAAATAGCTCTCGTGAATTTCTCAATAAAGAATATTCGTATAAATTTCACTATGAATTGCCTTACACTATTGATGATAATTTCACCTTTAAATTATCTGATGTTGAGGATTTAAGTGAGATGATGCATCTACGCATTCTGGCTCAATTTATTCTTGAAAGGATAGACAACAACTATAATCTCAATGCCTCTATAAGAATCTGGCCACATCATTTTGATACTGGAATTTATAGCCAGATACCAGATTCAAGCATAACTATTGGTTTAGGACTAGCGATTCCAGATAGCGTTTGTGATAATCACTATTTATATATCACTGGTTACAAAGGAGGTCAAGCTATAGATACTTCTGGACTAGAACCACTAACCTTAGGTACGTGGAAATCTGACGGTTTTAAAGGTGCCATACTCGATACTAGCGGAATTGTAGAGGCAGATGGCATGAAGTTCTTTAAAGAGGTAATCAATCTATTACTAGCGGTATAAAATATAAGTCTACTAGAAGTGCTGGATCTATTCAAGTAACCTAGACATCATGTAAATTATGGAAAACTGGTATCTGCCTATTACGATAGTTCCTGGATTGGGATTGCTTATTCTTTCTACATCCACTTTAATGGTGGCATTGAGTAATGAGATAAACCAGATGATTGAGCAATCCAAGCAAAAGGAGATGATTAGTCACAAGCTAGTGCAGTTAAAGTTATTAAATACAGCAATGGTTTTTCTTTATGTAGCAGTAGCATTTCTATTAATCTCAAGTGTGATTAATGGGCTGTTTGATTTAGAAAGAACATCATTATACACTAGTGTTTTTGCAATTATTCTAGCATTAATAGGGATTCTTTCTTTAATAACATATTCGTTTAGAGCAGTGAGAATACGTCAGCAGCAATTTAAAAATAAGTTGAATTAAATATAAAAGATATGGACTCAAAGGGCAAAAAATGGTACAAGGTATTAGACAATAGAAAAATGCTTCCTGAAGGACGAGTCCAGACAGTAACCGCTGGTCATCAAGGTATTTGTTTAACTCATTACAAAGGAAAATTTTCGGCTTTAGATAATGCTTGTCCACATCAAGGTGGACCTCTAGGTGAGGGGTCTATTGAGAATGGTATGCTGCGCTGTCCATGGCATGGCTGGGACTATGATCCTTGCACAGGAAATTCTCCTGGAGGCTTTGACGATGGAATAAAGAATTTTGAAGTGAAGGAGGAGGGTGAGGCTATTTATGTTGCAATCCCAGAAGAGGAGCCACACAAAGAGACCATATCTGACGTGATGATTGAGACCATGGTAAATTGGGGTGTAGATACCGTTTTTGGAATGGTAGGGCATAGTAATCTTGCTGTGGCAGATGCAATGAGAAGGCAGGAGGAAAAAGGGAAGTTACAATATTTTGGAATCAGACATGAAGGTGCAGCAGCCTTTGCAGCCTCAGGATATGCAAAATTAACAGGTAAGCCTGCTGCTTGTTTTGGTATTGCAGGTCCAGGTGCGACAAATATGTATACTGGAATGTGGGATGCAAAGGTGGATAGAGTACCCTTGCTAGCGCTTTCTGGTCAAGTTAACACTCAAGTGGTGGGTACAGGCGCTTTTCAAGAAGTAGACCTGGTGAAGGCTTTTGATAGCGTGACCCAATTCAACCACGCGGTTCATTTAAATTCTAATCATAGTGAGTTGATGTCTCTTGCTTTAAAGACGGCTCTTGTAAAGAGAGATGTGGTGCATTTAACCTTTCCAGATGAGGTAGCGTTTACAGAGAAGCCAGAAGGGGCAAAGGCACAAACTCCAGAAGATAGAATTACTCCTTTTAATATAAGCCCTCCGAAGGAGATGGTTGAAAAGGCTCTACAGCTACTTAAGAAAGCAAAAAGACCAGCAATTATAGTGGGGCATGGCGCACGTTTTGAAATGGAAGCTATTACCGCTTTCGCGAAAGCGTTAAACTGTCCAATCATCACCACTTTTAAAGCAAAAGGATTAATAGCAGATAAGCACCCTTTAGGTTGTGGAGTTTTAGGGAGAAGTGGTACTCCTATAGCATCATGGTTTATGAACGAAAGTGACTTGTTATTTGTGCTAGGTGCTTCTTTTTCTAATCATACGGGTATCACTCCAAAGAAGCCAATCATTCAAGTCGATTACGACCCTATGGCTCTTAGTAAACATCATAAAGTAGATGTTGCTTTATGGGGAGAAATCTCAGAAACAATGAAAATCATTACGGCTCAGACTAATAATATGACTGTGGCAGTAGATCAACGTGGAGAAATAAAAGAGCGCTGGAGACTATGGCGCGAAGAAAAAGAAAGCCGCCTTCAAGACTGTGGCGATGGACTTAGTTCTATATCTGTATTTGATGCCATGAATAAAGTTACGCCAGAAAATGCAGTAATAGCTGTTGATGTGGGTAATAACACGTATTCATTTGGAAGATATTTTGAGCCTACAAATCAGTCTGTATTAATGTCTGGTTATTTAGGTTCTATAGGTTTTGCTTTGCCAGCAGCCATGGGTGCTTGGGCAGCAGAAGGTGATAAAAGACCTATATGGTCTGTATCTGGTGATGCTGGTTTAGGTCAATATCTAGCGGAAATAAACACCCTTGTTAAGTATAATATGAATATTAAGCACATTGTACTCAATAATTCAGAACTAGGGAAAATATCAAAGGAGCAACGTGCGGCAGAGGTTGATGTATGGCAAACCTCATTAACAAATCCGAGTTTTGCAAAATATGCAGAAAACTGCGGTGCTCTGGGGATTCGCGTTGAGAAACTCGAGGATTTATTGCCAGCTATGAAGAAGCTTAATGATCATGATGGCCCTGCGCTATTAGAAGTAATCACAGACGTAAATTTAATATAGACACTACACATTAGAACAGGTTTATGAAGTAAGGAGTTTGACAACTTAGGGTATTGTTTTAGAAAGCTTATTGATCTGTAAAGTGCACTAGAAGTAGATCATTAATATAGCAAAAGAGTCTAAGTTGAGGTTGATTGCTATTAGAAGGGTTAATTTATAAATTATAAATAAAATGAGTAGGCTTAATTCCATAATAGCAAATTATAAATACCTGATTGCTATATTAAGTGTGTTCAACTTTCTTTTAACACCTTTTCATATTCTTATTACGGGTATAAGCCCGGCTTATGTTACTGTCATAAATTATACCTTATTAATCATAGGGAGCTCCTTACTAGCAACTAACAAGCTGGCAAAATCTATCACCTATATCATTGGCTTTTTTACATTGCTCGCTATATGGTTAGAACTCTCTAATGACGGTTCGATAGTGATATTAATTTATAGATTAGTGTCCTCCTTTTTATTATTTGCTTGTTTTTGTGTCATTTTAGTGAGACAATTATTGCTCATAAAAGAGATAAACCTACAGTTTATATTAGGGCCTTTATTGGGATTCCTTTATCTAGGTATAATAGGAGGAGTTCTTTTTGAATCTATTGATTTAATAAATAGCGATTCGTTTAGGTTAATTGAGGGATACTCTGGTTATAGCTTTTACTATTTTAGTTTTATAAGCATTACTACAGTCGGTTATGGTGATATCACACCACTTACAGCACCTGCTCAGTCTATAACATTAGTGATGAATATAATAGGCCAATTTTATCTAGCTATTGTAATCGGAGTGTTTGTAGGGAAGTATATTAATACAAAATCAAAGTAATATGTTTGAATCTTTTAGTATTGTATTTACAATTGCGGCTCTTTTTAGTTATATAAATTACAAGTGGTTAAAATTACCGACAACGATTGGGTTAATGATTTTAAGCTTGCTTTTAATTATTCCATTAACATTAAGTGAAACTATATTCCCGGAATTCTATAAATTCTTTTGTGATATTATCGTTAAGGCAGATTTTAAAACCCTCCTACTCGATGGGATTTTAAGTTTTTTATTATTTGCAGGAGCATTACATGTTAACCTTGCAGCACTCGAGGAACAGAGGAAATCAATTTTATTATTTGCCACCTTAGGTGTTCTTATATCTACTTTTTTAGTAGGAGGCCTTGTCTTTTTTGGTGCACAATTAATTGATGTAGAGTTACCTTTTTTACACGCCCTGTTATTTGGAGCTTTAATATCACCTACTGATCCTATCGCTGTAATGGCAATTCTGAAAAAAACAAATATTGCAGAGTCTCTAGGTATTAAAATAGAAGGTGAATCTTTATTTAACGATGGGATAGGCGTTGTCGTTTTTTCTGGAATATTATTGATTGCCACAGCTACAGAGCATCATAGCGCTGCCCAGATAGGCACAGAGATTGGACTCTTATTTCTAGAAGAAGCTGTAGGAGGCATTCTTTATGGACTTCTCATCGGATTTTTAGGATTGAAGTGTATCAACTCATTAAAAGATAACCCACAACTAGCCGTAATAATCACCCTAGCTGTAGTCATGGGAGGAACATCTGGCGCATTTTTATTGAATGTCTCGGCGCCATTAGCTATGGTAGTAGCAGGGTTACTTATAGGAAATAAAATACATATAAATGAAGATAAAAACCCGATACAAAAAGCAATCAATTCTTTCTGGGAAATACTAGATGAGGTCTTTAATGGTATTTTATTTGTCCTTATGGGGCTCGCTATTCACTTATTAGAATTTAATAGTAGTTACTTCATATTAGGAATAATGGCTATTTTAATTGTTCTTTTTGCCCGGTTTTGCTCTGTGTTTTTACCGTACTCATTACTTAAACATGATGAGAAGAAGCCTATTAAAACTATTGCAATTTTGACTTGGGGTGGATTGAGAGGCGGTATATCTATTGCACTAGCACTAAGTTTAAGTGATGAGTTATCAAAAGACTTAATACTGCATATTACATATATAGTTGTGCTATTTTCTATAATCGTTCAAGGACTTTCAATAGGTGTTTTTGCAAAAGCGATATATAAAAATGACTAGCAATATAAACTCTTAGTATTCATATTAAGAGTCATTGTTATATTTGACATCAAGTAACTGTAATTGACAGGTACGCAGCTGTTTTGATCAGTAATTAAGAGTGCGTCTCAGGCGATGAGTAATTTTTTAAAGGTAATTATGAGCGATAAAAAAGAGAAAAAAGAAGAAGATAAATATTTAATGGCAGAGCTTAATATAGATAAAGAAGCCTTAAAGCAGTTAAAAAAGAAGCTTGCAAAGCTAGAGCCACGCTCAGAACGTGGGGTAGAAACTTTATTTAGACTGCTTTCTAAAAATCAATATACATTAAATACAATGATTGATACAAAATCAAATATTTTGATTTCTATCAATGCACTTATTTTGTCTTTAGTATTAGGAACTGTCATGAGCCAGCTTAGCGCAGACCCGCACCTAATATATCCTGTAGTTCTCATTCTCATTACAAACTTGTCTTCTATCGCTTATGCCATATTTGCAACCCGTCCAGAATTGATTCATGGAGATAGGAATGCCCGTAACTTAATGTTTTACGGTAATTTTCAAGATATGGAGGAGCATGAGTATGTTGAGAATATTACCTCATTGATGAATGAGGGTGATGAGCTTTATAAAACAATAGCAAAGGATACGTATCATTTAGGTAAAACGATGGATAGAAAATTTAAACTATTAAGAAAATCCTTTAATATCTTTCTAGTGGGTATTATTCTTTCTGTAGTGGCTTTCTTGGCTTGTCATATGCTGTTTGGAGGGATGATATAAAGATTAGACTTAGACATAGATTCCCACCGCTATGATTATTAAGTAATGATCTTATAAAAAAAGCTTCAATGCAATGTGGAGCTTTTTTTATGCGCTGTATTTTGCGATAAGTGAATAGGTTTAACTGCTTCACATAGTACCTATTATAAAAAAGCATTAATAGTTATGTGATTAAGCACAAATATTTACCTCAAATAATATTAAATAACCACTTATTAGATTATCTTCTCGGCAAAAGAAACTAAATCCACATTATGAGAATTGTAGTGCTATCACAGAATCCAAATTTATATTCAACAAAGCGTCTTATCGAAGCGGGGGAGAAAAAAGGTCATGAGATGATCATTATTGACCACACTAAGTGTAACCTCGTTATTGAAAAGAAAAACCCTACTATTGTCTATAAGGGTAAGGAGATAAAGGATATTGATGGGGTAATCCCGAGAATAGGGGCTTCTGTAACATTTTTTGGTACAGCAGTAGTGAGACAATTTGAGATGATGAAGGTCTTCTCTGCAACAGAATCTCAAGCATTAGTAAGATCACGTGATAAATTAAGAAGTTTACAGATATTATCAAGAGCAGGTTTAGGACTTCCTAAAACAGTTTTTACAAACTACTCTAAGGATGTTGGTCAGGTTGTAGATGGAGTAGGAGGAGCGCCACTTGTAATTAAATTACTTGAAGGAACGCAGGGCCTAGGTGTAGTACTTGCAGATAATAAGAACTCTGCAGAGTCTATACTAGAAGCTTTTAATGGTTTACAAGCAAGAGTAATTGCTCAAGAATTTATTAAAGAAGCTGGAGGAGCAGATATACGTGTTTTTATTGTAGACGGAGTAGTAGTGGGAGCTATGAAAAGACAAGGTAAAGAAGGAGAGTTTAGATCTAACTTACACAGAGGAGGAAGTGCAAACGTTATCGAACTCACAGACGAAGAGGAAAATGCGGCGCTTAAAGCAGCAAAAGCAATGGGATTAGGAATTGCAGGAGTAGATCTCTTACAATCTTCTCGTGGTCCATTAATTCTAGAAGTAAACTCGTCTCCAGGTCTTGAAGGGATTGAGACTGCAACAGGAAAAAATATTGCAAACTACATTATAAAGTACGTAGAGAGAAATGCCTAATGATATTGAAATACTAGGGAACGCTGTTTCTTTAGGAAAAGGATTACAAGTAAACCTAGACATTGCAAAGCTTCACACTAGAACAAAGATTGAAGTGCCTATCATTATTGAGCGAGCACCAAAGCCCGGTCCATGTATTCTTATTACTGGCGGTATTCACGGTGATGAGGTCAATGGAGTAGAGATTGTAAGGCAGATTGTTTCAAAAAAATATAATAAGCCAACTCACGGTACGATCATATGTATTCCTGTGGTAAATGTTTTTGGTTTTCTTAATCAGACGCGAGAGTTTCCAGATGGGAGAGATCTCAATAGAGTGTTCCCTGGTAGTACAAGGGGTTCGCTGGCGAGCAGGTATGCATATAATTTAATGACAGAGATTATACCACATGTTGATTACTGTATGGATTTTCATACAGGTGGTAGAGAGCGATTTAATGCTCCACAGATAAGGATCAATGAAGATGATGAGACACTAGAGCTTGCCAAAGCCTTCGGAGCACCATTTATACTCAAGTCACAAAATAGAGAGAAATCCTTTAGAGATTCTTGTGTAAAAAAGGGGAAGAAAGTACTGCTTTTTGAAGGAGGGAAATCTCTTGCAATAGATAGCGACATTACAGACGCTGGAGTTACAGGAGCTTTAAAAGTAATGCACCATCTCGGCGTGCGTGATTTTACAAAAGAACTTTCTGATGATTATAGCTGGAGGGTAGAAGCAGAGTCTATCGTTATCGAGAAGTCATTTTGGATCAGAGCACGATATTCTGGAATGTATAGACCTCATGTAAAAGCTGGGACTTTTGTAGAAAAAGGCGATGTAATTGCGAGTGTATCTGGACCTTTTGGTGATTTTGAAAAAAATATAAAAGCACCTAATTCGGGATATATTATCTGTATCAATCATGCTCCTATCGTAAATCAAGGAGATGCTATTGTGCACATTACAAAATAATAACTCTTTTTAAGTAGTTACGCTTTCGCGAAAGCGTAACAACAACACTCAATATAGATGAAGGATAAACAGCCTCTAGTGAGGTAGTTTATCCTTTAATAATCCATATACGAATGTACCCAACAGCGAGGCAGCAATAACTACAAGAATAGGAACGTAACCTGCTCCTATTAAGGTAAACATAGGTCCTGGACAAGCTCCTGCTAGTGCCCAGCCTAAACCAAATAAAACGCCACCTATCATGTAACGACTAAAGCTTTTTGCCTTAGGGTGAAAATGAATCTTCTCACCATAAAATGATTTGATGTTGAGACGTTTAATAAGTTGTACTACTATAATGCCTATCACTAGCGCAGATCCTATAATTCCATACATGTGAAATGACTCAAACTTGAACATTTCATAGATACGAAACCACGAAGCAGCTTCAGATTTAAACATAGTTATTCCAAAAAGAATACCGATTAGCAAATATATAAGTGTTCTCATTTTTTAAAATATAAAGGGGAATAGTACATGAATCATAAACAGGCCGCCTATAAAAAATCCTATAACGGCGATAAGTGATGGTAGTTGTAAATTACTTAAACCAGAAATGGCGTGACCGGAAGTACATCCACCCGCATATCTAGCACCGAAGCCCACTAAAAATCCACCTATAATTAATAAGACTAAGTTTTTAAAGCTAAGTAATGCGCTTGTGTCAAATAGCTCTGTAGGTAAATAGGCTTTTCCCGCACTATTAAAGCCAAGGTTGTTGAGGTCTGTTATTGTGTCTGGATTAATAGCTACTGCGATGTCTGTAGATAGCCATTGAGATCCTATATACCCGCCTATAATCGCACCTAGAACCACAGTGAGATTCCATCGTTGATGTTTCCAATCAAATTTGAAGAAATCTGCTTTGTTTCCTGCGCCGCAGATGGTGCACATCGTTCTTAAGTTAGAAGACATTCCAAAATTCTTACCTACCATAATAAGTAAAAACATGATGAAAGCAATGATGGGTCCTGATACATACCAAGGCCAGGGGGAGAAAATCCAATCCATGTTATTATTTTATGCAAATATCAACTTTTAAAGCAAGCTTATTTGTAACCTAGGTTACTCAAATAGATGATTGTAATAAAGAAAGCACACTAGGATATCTAGTGTGCTTTCAATGTGAGGATTATACTTTTTTAAAACACTCGTTTAATAACTGTGGTCATCTAGTTTTACTTTACCTGCAAAGGTTTTATACACAAAGAAAGTATATCCTAAAACGAGCGGTGTTCCTATAGCAACCATTGTCAAGCTTATGCCTAAGGACTTATCTGAAGATGCGGCATTGTAAATAGTAATACTATTTGCCGGATCAATTGTTGAGTATAGCAGCGTAGGGTATAACTCTATAGCTACAAGGACCATCATTAAAGAAATGGTAAGTGCAGAGAAGAAAAAGGCTATCTTAAAACGCTTTTTGTGAGCCAATCTCGGGATGTTTGCGATACTTAAAAACGTAAGTATTGGTATAATAAATAATGCTGGAGTTGCCTTAAAATCATCAGATAGATGAGGTATGTAAATAAGCGTGTATAAAGATGTGATTAGAAAGAACACTATAAAAAGAATAATGGCCTTTTTAAGAAGTCCTTCAAGTTTATCAAAAAGTTTTCCTTCTGTTTTGAGTAGTAAATAGATAGCTCCGTGGGTCATAAATAAGAATAGTGTAGTAAACCCAGTGATGATGGCATACGGATTTAAAAAACCAAGAAATGGACTTCCGTCATACTCTAGATCTGGACCTATAGGAATTCCTTGTAGTACGTTGCCCATTACGACACCTAGTAAAAACGCTAGCATGATACTACTCACACTGTAGCATATATCCCACATTTTGCGCCACCATAGCCATTCTTCTTTACTTCTAAATTCTATAGCAATTGCTCTAAAAATGATAAACATTAAAAAGAGCATAAAAGGGATATATAAGCCAGAAAAGAAAGTGGCGTACATTACTGGGAAACCTGCAAAGAGCGCTCCACCACCTATGACCAGCCAAACTTCGTTACCGTCCCAAACAGGTCCTACAGCATTAAGAGCGATACGCCTGCTAAGTTCTTTTCTAAAAAACAAATGCCAAGCGCCTGCTCCAAAATCAAAACCATCTAGTATGGCATATCCAGAAAAAACACCTCCTACCACAAGAAACCAAAGTGTAGGGTAATCTATACCTAATAAAGTTTCCATAGTTATGAGTTTAGAGTGTTTGCAACTTGTTCTGTAATCTCCTTAGTAAAGGTTCTTTCTTCCATATCATCGTCGTCTTCTTTATAAGGGCCGTGTTTGATCTTTTTAGTCAACAAGTAAAGGAATAAGAAAAGTAATAAAGCGTAAACCACAAAAAATAGTACCAGTGAGAACACAATTTGATTTGCAGTAACGGCTTGTGAGAAAGCCTCAGAAGTCCTCAAATGCCCATATACTACCCAAGGTTGTCGTCCCATCTCTGCAGCAAACCATCCTACTTGATTACCTAATTGGGCTAATATTACAGATGGCACAAATATCTTGAGCAACCATTTTGTTTCAAACAGCGTACCTCGCCACCATAAAAAGCAAGCAAAAAGCGTAAGCCCAATGAAGAACATACCGATTGCAATCATAATATGGTAAAACTGGAAGACCGCATTTACTTGTCCAGGTCTGTCTTCTTCTGGAAAGGCATTAAGACCAGTTACTGGAGCGTCAAAATCTTGATGCAGTAAGAAAGATAATCCTCCTGGTAATTTAATCCCTGTGACTTCTTGTGTCTCATTATCAACCCAGCCAAAAAGATATAAATCTGCAGGGCCACTTGCATCATAATGCCCTTCTAGCGCAGCTAGTTTTGCTGGCTGATTAACAGCAACGCCCTCTGCCGAACTGTGACCAGTGACTAATTGCATTAATGAAAAGATAGTGGCAACTCCTAACGCAATTTTAAAAGCCATTTTAGAAATCACAACATAACGTCCTTTAATAAGGTAATATGCATGTACACTAAGTACTAAGAATGCTCCAGCGAGAAATGCTGCAAACCACGTATGCGTAAGTCTATCTACACTTGATGGATTAAAAACCATCGCCCAGAAGTCTGTAATCTCTGCACGCGCATTCATTCCTTCTCCTACAATATGATAACCAGCAGGCGTTTGCTGCCAGCTATTTGCTACCACAATCCAAACGGCAGAAAACATAGATCCTAAAAATACGCCTATGGTTGCAACGAGGTGTACCCAAGGTTTTACACGGTTCCATCCAAAGAGTAAGATACCTAGAAATCCGCTTTCTAGAGCAAAGGCAAAAATACCTTCGGCGGCTAGTGCACTGCCGAATATGTCACCGACATAGCGAGAATATGTTGCCCAGTTTGTACCAAACTCAAACTCCATTACGATTCCCGTAACCACTCCTATCCCAAAGGTGAGTGCAAAAATCTTAGTCCAAAACTTGGCAAGGATGTGATATTGTTCATTTTTTGTGCGTATCCACAAGCTTTCCATAATCACCATAATAAGACCTAGGCCTATGCTCAATGGTGGGTAGATGTAGTGAAAGGAGATGGTGAATGCAAACTGGATTCTAGCAAGAATTTCGGTATCCATAGTTCTTAAGATTTTGTAAACAAAAATAAAAATTAAACATTTTTAGATAGGTAACTATGGTTACATAAGGGAAGTTTTAATTTTTTTCTTTGTGTAACCTAGGTAGCTTATAGAAAGTAGATTTCTCAATATTTTTGACTAGTTAACTTTTTTAATTACGCTTTCGCGAAAGCGTACCTATCATCTATATTTTTATTTAGTGAAGCTGTTTGCCATGTCCATATTATCATTGTTACTCTTGAGCAATAGCTTAAGAGTATCTGCTGTTTATGGATGGTACACGCTGGATATAGAAAGTTTTGTAGCACAATTATGTGAGAACACAGACAAGCCTGAACTACAATGTAATGGAAAATGTTATCTAACTAAAGTAGCAGCCAATACATCATCTCAAGATGAACAAAAGACTCCAATTCTAGAATGGGATCAATTGGTTTTTTGTCAGCTTGAGTTGAGCTTCCAAGAAGTAGTATTTGTGCCAGCCACAAAAGGTAATAATCATCACTACACGACTTTGTATAGTGATATGTTTTCTTACTCCATTTTCCATCCTCCAAAGGTGTATCCTTTTTTTATTTAGAAAAGGAGAGGAGATAGATGTATGCTATTTCCTCCATATCACTGTGATGTAATTTGGAAAAAAGAAACAATGAATATAAAAAGAATTGCGCTTCTGTGCGCACTTATACCTGTATCAATGATAGCTCAAGAAACAGGAAAAAAACAAGACACAATAACTTCAAAATCTATTCAATTAAATACAGTACTTGTCACTGGACAAGGAAATACAGACCCAGTACTAACTACAGTTAAAACAGATCTTCTTAAGAAAGTAGTGCAACCCAAAAATGTAGCCGACTTATTTAATGATTTCAACGGGTTTTCATTAATTAAACGAGGTAACTATGCCATAGATCCGTCATTTAGAGCTAGTCAGTATGAACAGCTTAATATTCAATTTGACGGTGGTACAAAGGCAGTGCACGCTTGCCCTAACAGAATGGATCCTATTACCACTCATGTTGTGCCCGAAGAGATAGAGCGTATTGAGGTAATAAAAGGGCCGTATACCGTGAGGTATGGAGCAACTTTTGGCGGAGTGATTAATCTAGTGACTCAGAAACCTCAATCTATGGACAACGGCTTGCATGGTCGTGTAAATACTGGATATGAATCTAATGGTAATTCTCTCGTATCTTCTTTATCGCTAAATCAAGTAACTGAGAAATATGATATCACTGCAAATGCTGGTTATCGTGATTTTGGTAATTATGAAGATGGTGATGGTGTTGAGATTCCTTCGTCCTTTAGAAGTTTAGATTATGGTTTGAGGTTAGGGTATAACATAAACGATAACCAAAGAATTCAAGCGCACTGGAGACAATCATTTGGGAGAGATGTATTACACGCTGGATTACCAATGGATACAGAAGAGGATAATAGTTCAATTTTGTCCATAGACTATAAGAAGACTAAGGAGAATGGTTTTATAAAAGAGCTTAATGCAAAAGCATATTACTCTTATGTAGATCATATCATGTCTAACGAAAACAGACCTTCGTTCATGACTACAGAGGCGCTGTCTGCTATAGACGCTACTACGGCAGGAGGGAAACTAGAGTTAAAAATGAAACCAACAGATAATTGGATTCTCTATGGAGGTCTTGATGCCATGCTTATTGCAAGAGATGGTGGTAGGACTAGAGTTGTAAAACGTAATATGATGGGTATGGAGCTTGCAGAACCTTTGGTCTTTCAAGATAAAGTATGGCAAGACTCTTATGTAAATGACTTTGGGGTATTTGTAGAAAATAAATATGCATTCTCAGATAAGACTATGCTTACTGCAGGAGTGAGATATGATCTTGTAGTCTCAGACATTCAAGATCCAGAGGCAGATTTCCAGGCGCTATATAATAACTTAGAGCAGCGAGAGGAACATAATATCTCAGCAACGGTTTCTGTTAAGCATAAAGTGTCAGATAATGCAACTTTAGAAGCAGCTTATGGGCGTGGCGTACGATCTGCAAATATGATAGAGCGTTATATAAATCACTTCTCTGTAGGACAAGATCCTTTTGAATATGTGGGAAATCCTTTTCTAGAAGCTGAGGTAAATAACCAGTTTGAAATAGGAATAAAAGGTAAAAAAGTTTTAACTACGGGAATTGATGCAATTAGGTATGGCCTGTCGGGGTATTACTCATTTTATGAAAACTATATTGTAGCTGTAGTAGACCCTGCACTAGATCGTAAATTTATGCCTACGGCACAACCGCAAGAAGTAAAACGATTTGTGAATCTTGATAACGCTTACAAAACAGGTTTTGAAGCCGATGTAGCAATCGATTTTGCTCGTTATTTCAATGTTAATACAAGTCTCTCTTATGTTTATACTAAAAATAAAGATCTAGATGAGTCGCTGCCATTAACGCCTCCTTTGATTACAAGACTAGGAGTAGGTTTTGAAAAAGATAGATACTGGGCTAGTGTAGATTATACAGTGACATCAAAACAGGATGAGATAGCGTCAAGCTTTAGAGAGCAAGAAACTGCAGGTTATGAAACCTTAGACGTGCGTTTTGGTATGGAAGTTATTAAAGACTTTAATGTAGGTCTAGCAGTCTTAAATGCATTTGATGAGACTTATAATAATCACCTCAACTTCTCTTTTGTAAATCAGGCAGATTTTACAAGAGTACCTATAAACGACCCAGGTAGAAATTTCTCTGTATTTGTACAGTATGGATTTTAGATGGTAGCTATAGAAAAAGCCCTTTTGATTTTATCAAAAGGGCTTTTTTATTATGTAAATCCTAAGTACTAGTTACGGTATGCAGAGAGCATCCATACTAGCTTTTCTTGTTGTGTGATGTAATCACTCATTAAAGCAACAGTACCCTCATCACCACCATCTCCAGCAGTTGTGAGTATCGTTCTTTCCTTTTGTAATAAAACCTTTAAAGACTCAAGGATGTTATCTATAGCCTCTTCACCATCAGTTACATTTTTGGCAGCTTCTATGTCTGAGCTGTTTAAGTAGTCCTTAAATGAATGAGTAGGAGTAGCACTTAGAGTAAGTACGCGCTCTGCGATTTCATCTACTTTAAGAAGTGCGTCATTATATAACTCTTCAAACTTCACATGTAGTTCAAAAAATTTCTTTCCAGTAATATTCCAGTGAAAACCTCTTAGGTTCATGTAAAAAATCTGGTAGTTAGAAAGTAAGTCGTTAAGTTGGGTTGCTGTGGTTTGAGATGTCGAAATATCTAAACCGATGTTGTTTGTATTGCTCATAATAGAGATATTGTATGGTTGTTTTTTATTTTATTATAAAGCGTAAATAATCATTTTTTAGATACTCTTCTTTGCGAGATACCAAGTAACTTTTTCTACAGAATCATCTGCAAGTCTCTCGTTTAATGCGTCTAGTGTTTTAGGTGGAGAACAAATCACTTGATCACCTCTTTTCCAGTCTAGTGGCATAGATACCTTATGCTTATCTGACATTTGAAGTGCATCTAGCGCTCTTAGAATTTCATCCATATTACGACCTACATTAAGCGGATAATACATAATAAGACGAATTTTTTTGGCAGGATCTATAAAGAAAACAGCTCTTACTGCTGCAGTCTCACTCTCGTTAGGCTGTAACATCCCGTATAGCTTTGATACCTTCATATCAATATCTGCGATGATAGGAAAATCAAAGTAAACACCTGTGTTTTCTCTTACGTTTTGAACCCATCCTAAGTGAGCGTGTATACTGTCTATACTAAGACCTAGTAGTTCTGTGTTTAAGGCGTCAAATTCTGGTTTTCTAATCGCGAAACCACTCATTTCTGTGGTACACACTGGAGTAAAATCTGCAGGGTGAGAGAACATCACTGTCCACTT
Organism: Dokdonia sp. Asnod3-C12; assembly: GCF_045063975.1. Classification (NCBI taxonomy): domain Bacteria; kingdom Pseudomonadati; phylum Bacteroidota; class Flavobacteriia; order Flavobacteriales; family Flavobacteriaceae; genus Dokdonia; species Dokdonia sp. Asnod3-C12. Next base: position 914,369 of record NZ_JBEFNY010000003.1, on the reverse strand, counting down.
ATCCTTTGCAAACTCAGACATTTTTATAGTTCCCTTAGTCGTAACTGCCTCAAAATCTGGTGCTGTATCACCTATTCTAGGCATTGAGATTACTTGTTCTGGCAATAGGTTTTCTTTATCCATAATAGTATATATTTATCGTTATGTTTTATTATATAAATATACGTTATAGATGTAGGTGGCTTAGTAACCTATGTTACATACTTAGTTTTTTTAAAATAACTTTAACAAATGAGGGTAGTTACGCTTTCGCGAAAGCATAATTACCCTCATTCTATTTATACTATATTATGAAGTAAGTAATCACTATTCAAATAAATCTGACGAAAGATATCTATCTCCGCGATCACAAATGATGCTTACTATAACTCCGCTTTCTAGTTCGCTAGCTAGTTTTAGAGCAGCCGTAGTTGCGCCACCGCTACTCATACCTGCAAGTATTCCTTCTTCTTGTGCTAGCCTTCTAGCCATGGCAATAGATTCATCACGACTTACTTCAATCGTTCTATCTACTTTTGAAGCATTAAAGATTTTTGGCAAATATTCTTGTGGCCATTTACGTATGCCCGGAATGCTTGATCCATCTGTAGGTTGTACTCCTACAATCTGGATATCGCTGTTTTGTTCTTTTAAAAATGTTGAGGTTCCCATGATGGTACCTGTGGTTCCCATAGAAGATACAAAGTGCGTTACCTCACCTTGAGTATCTCTCCATATTTCTGGACCTGTGGTTTTGTAGTGAGCTTGCCAGTTATGATCATTTGAAAACTGGTTAAAAGAGAAGTACCCTTCATTTTCAACCTTATCAATAGCATAATCTCGAGCGCCTTCTATCCCGTCAGGGTGAAGTGTAACTTTTGCTCCATAAGCTCTCATGGTTTGCACACGTTCCTTAGTTGCCTTTGAAGGCATTACGAGTTCTATTTCTAGCCCATAAATAGCAGCAATCATGGCAAGTGCTATACCTGTATTACCACTTGTAGCCTCAATAAGCTTTGTGCTTTTATCTATAGCGCCGCTATCTAGCGCGCTTTTAATCATATTATAAGCAGCTCTGTCTTTTACACTACCTCCAGGGTTATCACCTTCTAGTTTAAAATATAAACTCACATTTGGGTTTGTATTTAATGCTATTGACTTGACTATGGGAGTGTTTCCTATTTGATCTAAGAGTGTCTTATTCATTGCTTATTTATTTTTTATTGCGAATTTCTACTTTAGGATTGTGGAGTACTATAGAGTTTTGAGGTACTGTCTTTGTCACCCAAGTATTACCTCCTATGATACTATCTTTTCCTATAACTGTAATTCCACCTAGTATTGTTGCATTTGCATAAATGGTAACATTATCCTCAATGGTAGGGTGTCTTTTTATGCTCTTTAAATCCTTGTTTACCGTAAGTGCACCTAGGGTAACTCCTTGATACAGTTTTACATTATTATGTATTTCGGCAGTCTCTCCTATCACCACTCCGGTACCATGATCAATAAAAAAGGATTCTCCTATTTGCGCTCCTGGATGAATATCTATACCCGTAAGCTGGTGTGCATATTCTGTCATTAGTCGTGGTATGAGTGGTAAACCTAACTCATAAAATTCTCTTGCCATTCTATAAATCGCAATAGCAAAAAAACCAGGATAGGCTAGGTACACTTCTTCTAGAGATTGTGCAGCGGGATCATTGCTATAAATAGCCTCTGCATCCTTTTTTAAACTACAAAAGAGCGTAGGTATTACAAGTGTAAAGTCATCCCATTTTTTACACGGACTACCTTTAATCTCTGGACAAGCAAGATCTCTTATGGTAATAAATAAGGCTTCAAGAGTCTCAAGAGTCTTTTCTGTATCTGTTCCATTATCAAACAGTGTGTTAAATAACAACTGTGTAAATCGTTGCGATTCTTGCTTCAATAGAATGGAAACTTTGATTTCCTTTTTCTGTTTATTGATAGATGTAATTAAATCGGTATAATTCATTTTTATATCTCTGTAGGTAATTATAAAACATTAGTTAATGAAAAAGAGACAAAATTGATATTTTGTCTCTTTTTTAACGCGATAGTCGGGGCTTATACGTTGTCTCCCTTCATCATTTTATTCCAGTATAAGTAGGGTAGCATATATTTTTTAAGCATCCAAAGCCTCCAGTGTTCCTTAGAACTATCTTTTATTAATAGTTGCTTGAGTTTAGGATCTGGTGTAAAGTTGTTATGATAATCAAACTCTGCTAGCACCATCTTGCCATAATCTGTTACTAGTGGGCAAGAAGAGTAGCCTCCATAAGATTGCTTACCTATTGTATTGCTCTGCATGAGTTTAGATAAATTATCAACTACGATAGGTACTTGCTTGCGGATTGCGGCACCAGTTTTTGCAGTAGGCAGTGCGGCTACATCACCTAAGCCAAAGATGTTACCATATCTTTTATGTTGCATACTGTGTATATCTACATCAAGCCATCCAGCATCATTCACTAGCTTAGAATCTCGTATAAATTGAGGCGCAACAGATGGAGGTGCAGTATGTAGCATGTCATAATGTATTCCGTACTTATCACCTTTCTTGGTCACCTTAACATTCTTGTAATTATATTGGAAAGTCTCGTCTAGATATTTTCCATCATCATCACCAGACATTACAACACAGCCTCCAGCAGAGATGTCTTTTGTGAGCTCGTACCATGCAATCTTATTTTCACTGTCTACTTCAACGAGTCTATGATTAAATCGTAAATTAATGTCCTTGCGATCTACAACTTCCATGAGTGTTTTTGCAATTTCCTTAACTCCAAAAATGATGGTTCCTGCAGTAGCAAATACAATATCAGTTTTTGATGCAGTGTCACTTTTTCTCCAGTGATTCTCTGCTAGATACATGATTTTTTGAGGCGCTCCTCCACATTTAATAGGAGTTGCAGGTTGTGTAAATAATGCAACACCACCTTTAAAGTTCTTTATTACATCCCATGTATGTTGAGGATCTGTATAATTACTACACACAACACCTTTATCCATTGCTTGACCTAATCCAGGTACAAGACTAAAATCATAAGCAAGGCCAGGAGCAACTACGAGATAGTCATAAGTGATGTTTCCAGAGCTAGCGGTGTGTACCGTATTATTATCTGCATCAATAGCAGCTGCTTTATCTTTGATCCACTTTGCTCCCTTAGGAATCACAGCAGACATGGGTTTACCTGTCTTTTTAAAATCATAGGTACCGGCACCTACAAGCGTCCATGCTGGCTGGTAGTAGTGTGTGTCTGCAGGGTCAATGATAGCTACGCTATTCGTTTTTTTGTTTTTAAGAAGTTGAGCGGCAGTCATGATACCTGCGGTACCTCCTCCTATTATTAAAACTTGAAAATGTAAAGCCATAGATGTCATTTTAGTGTTGATGATTTAAAAATAGTCGAATACTTAAGGAATTACTGTAACTCAAGTTACATAGACGTAAAAAAGGTAAACTAGTGTGCTAAAGGAACTTCTATAGAAGAATTTCAAATAGAAGTATACTTGGCTCCTTAAGGTAAACTTGTACCTCGAAGTACTATAAAATAATATGCAGTGTTACCTTGACACTCTAATTACCCTGCCATTTTGTGGTTGCTCATCTCTATAATTATTGAGTGGCATCAAGGCTTTTAATTTTTCAACTTGTTCTAAAGATACCGTTATAGGCTCCTTAAAAATAAACCATTCTACACGCTCCGTGCAAGGTGGTGTGGTAAGAGATCCCGTGTAGTTAAAATATGTTTTGTCCTCGGGTAGGTTTAAATTCATATCAAAAGCAGTGTCAACAACCTTGGTTTCTTCTACATTCAAAGGAAGATAGCTTTCTAAAAAATCAAAAGGAGAGCTACTTACACCTTCTTTTGCCATTACAGCAAACACAGCATATTCTCCAGCATCACTTATATGCACAAGGTGTAAAACCATAGGGTAGCGCACTCCGTCTATTAAATGCTCTGCGGGCTCATGAAAGTGAAACTGTTTTAGCTCATACCTTTTGTTATCTAATGTTATATAATCTCCCGCATCAAAATTATATTGAATACTATGTCCATTATTTACTACATCATGTATGTGTGTGCTATCAGAATAAGTGATGTTTAAAGGAGCAAGTGTTTCATCTAGTTGATAATTCACAATATTTATAGGAGATTGATACTTGCCGCCACAGTCAGAATTTACTTCAAGTTCTTTCCAGTGTGAAGGACCTGTCTCGCCATTATAGCTCCAGTGCTTCTCTGTGTGTGCGTTGTTGTTTTGGTTGTTATCAGTATGCGTAGTTGCTTTATTTTGACAACTAGTAACCGCTATAAGTATAGATATTCCGGCGATAAGCAATTTCATCTATTATATTTTATAAGTTAATGTAGTTTCCCAGATTCGGTTATTTCTAAAGATGCTTCCTCTTTTTGCATAGATGTCATGATAGCCAGATCGAATGTGTATATGTTCGCTGGCGCGAAAACCTACTCCTATAAACATCCAGTTCTGATCAAGTTTTTCTGGTCGTAAACCATTGCCAAAGGCTAAAAAAGCCTCATCATATATCACTAAACTTAGAGATTGATTTGATGTAAAAGTTTTTACAGGAACCGTAATCTGAAATTTATAACGGAATCGATTTCTGTAAGTAGTACCATCTATTAAGAATGTACCACCATCATTCTCTGTTATTTTATCAATAAAGCGCTCCTCAAAACGTAGCCTGTGATCAAATGAGAATTTTGAAAACTTATGCTTTATCGTAAGTTGTTGAAATACATTATTTTCAGTAGCATCAATGGGTGTGCTATAAGAAGCGTAGTTGTAGTTTTTTATATAACTATACCCAATGGCAATATCTAAATCATTTTCAAACATATAATGCACAAAAGGACGAATCACAATTTGCTCCCAATCTCTTAAGAAGTTAGTGCGTCTTGCGTTAAGCTCTACATTTACCGCCCATTGATCATTGAACTTTTTTACAACATTTATGGTGTTCCAGCTGCTGTAATGTGTTTTGTTTTCATCTTGTGCGTGAGCATTGTATAAAGTGGTAATTGTAAAAACTAGCGTGATAAAAAACCTCATACTAATTCTCATATGAGATACTCCAAATACCGCGTACTTCATTCACGTTATAACCCACTGCTTTATCTGTAGGGTAAAGATTTTTAATGGAAGAAAGAACAGCAGGTTCAATATCTATTGTAGGAGTGCCATGACATTGTAAACACATAGAATTTGTAGTAATAGGGTAATAAAAGTTTACTTTATCGTCCACTAATTCTGTTACTGGCTCATAATCTTCATCACTTGCTATTAGTTTTTTAAAATGTGTTATGATGCTTAGTTCTTTTTGAGAAGCTTGATTTGCTGGATTGCGAGGCTTGTCAGACACTCGCCTTATTCTCGCATTTTGAACCACAGCCATACTATCAGTAATAGGGTAGGCTTTTTTATTGCAGAAAGAGACAGCTTCAAGAGTGCCTTTATTCTGTATAGTACCCATTAGGTTTTTTCCTAACTCTTGTTTTGTTTGTAGTGCGTAGCGCAAACCTATATCTGCCTTGTTTTCAGTTTGAAAAGAGGCTAAGGTGTCTTCTATTTTACCATCATTTCTATATTGCATCTTGCCTTTGCTCTCTTCCTCTATGTGCTCTTTAAACCATGCTGGCTCATCTATTTTGTAGTCATACATATAATCTGCAATGAGCTCAATTTCCTCTTTAGGAAATGGTTGGTAGGGCATAAGGCCAAAACGCTTTACGGCTCCTCTCATTTTTGATGATTCCTTAGATGGTTTTTGTACAAAGTTCCAGACTCCAGCTTTAAACTCTTCCTTAGTCGTCTCATCGTTCATATAATGAGATTTTACTGCAACCATAGGAGGTGCTATCCTTCCTTCGTGACCCGTAGAGGGATTGTGGCAAGCGTAGCACTTTGATTCCATTAACTTCTTTCCTGGGTGGCTTACAGCATTAGTGATATTATCTAATTCTGGTGTCACACCTGACTGGCTCACATATGTAGTCTTTTGTGACTCGTTACAACTTGTAAGTAGTATTAGTGTGAGTACAAGGGGCAGGTAAAAAAGAGATGGTTTCATAATGTTATGAGTGTAAATTTGATTTAAGCTGCGTAATACCTTCTAATGCTTCTTTTTACATATAAGAAACGTATTAAGCCTATTAGAAACAGTGCAGGCGCTATGATGCTTAGCATAAAGCCTATCCACTTTATTTCTGTTAGAATGTCAAGTTTGATAATCGCTAGACCAGAACTCAAAAACACAATAAAGGTTCTAAAGTAAGCTAGAAAAGTACGCTCGTTTGCAAGTTTTGTTCTGTCTATCGCTAATTTGTCAGTGAGTGATAGTGATAATTTTTTCATAAGTCATTTCATTTTTCCGGTAGCGCAACTTACAAAAGATTTTGCCTTAGAGAGCACTCCATTTTCATCTTCAATAGATGGGTAGCCTAATGACTTGAGCTTTTCTTTTACACTTAAAGCGTCTTCTGTACCTTGAGCAGTAAAGGAAACAGTAGCGGTTTCGGTGTCCACATGTACGTTTGATATATTGTCAAGTTCAGATATTTTTGATGTGATTGTTTTTGCACAACCACCGCATTTTAAGTTCTGTACTATAATTGATGTTTTCATGAGATATGTGTTGAGTAAATAATTATCTAAAGATGCAGCTTGATGTAGGAGCCTTGTGAGTTCTATGTTACGCTTTCGCGAAAGCGAATTGAAAAAGATGTGATAGAATAAGCCTGTTTTTAAACAGATGAATAAGCATTACTGCCAAGCCATAAATCCTCCTTTTAAATCAAAAATCTGTTTGAATCCTAAGCTATCTAGGGTTTTTGAGGCTTTCTTACTTCTGTTTCCAGATCTACAGTAGATATAAATAGGCTCTTCTTTATTGTAAGAGTTGAAAGCAGAAATGAAATTTTCTTTATCAAAAACATCAATGTTTACAGCTTTCTTAATGTGACCGCCATCGAACTCATTCTTAGTTCTCACATCTACTAACTGCACTTTTTTATCTGTGATAGCGGTTTTAAAGTCGGCTGTGCTTAGAACAGTGATATTGCTATTTTGTTGAGGTTTACCTCCAAAGAGAAATGATAATATGGACATAATAAGGATTGTTGATTTCATTATTTTTTTATTAAAGATAGTCCTCTAGTTTCCCATTGCCAGTAACTTAAGTTACATATCATGTTAAATTAAAAACGAGATTATCATTACTGATAACCTCGTTTTTTACTAACCAATCAATAAGACCATAGTCATCACTCTATGGAATGTCTTTGTTTAAACTGGAATTACGGTTTTACCATTCCAGTCTAGCATTCCACCTACTAGATTAAACGTGTTTTTTATCGCTAGATTATCTAATGCTCGGCATGCTTGACCACTACGATTACCACTTCTACAGTACACGTAGTAATTCTTTGTTTGGTCAAGTTTTTCTATTTCTTCCTGAAACGTAGCGCTGTTTAAAAAATCAATCATTACTGCATTTTCAATGATACCCTCACTGCATTCTCCAGGAGTTCTAACATCAAGAATTATAGCATTGCTGTCATTCTCAATTGCCGATTCCCAATCTACTTGTGATATATTTTTCATAGTCTTTTAAAGTGTTGAAGGACAAACAAAGGCAGACACCGGAATGCCAGCTTCTTTAATATCTTTAAAGCCGCCTTGTACGTCTATTAAGTTATGAATTCCTCTACTTTTTAATATAGATGAGGCTATCATACTTCGATAACCTCCGGCACAATGCACATAAAAAGGTTTGTCTGGAAATTCAGCTAGATGATCATTTAAGAAATCTAGTGGTGTGTTGTTTGCTCCAAGTACATGTTCTGATAGGTACTCACTTTCTTTACGTACATCAAAAACAGGTTTGTTACCTTTTTCTAATTCGTTTTTAAAACCATCTGCTGTGATAGAACTTACGGTATCGTATTCCATGGCAGCATCTTTCCAAGCATCAAATCCTCCTTCCAGATATCCTATTGTGTTGTCAAACCCTACACGAGATAACCTAGTAATGGTTTCTTTCTCTCTACCGTGCTCTGTAACTAGCAATAAAGGTTGTTTTACATCTGCAATTAAGGCGCCTACCCATGGAGCAAAACTCCCATCTAGGCCTATAAATATAGATCTAGGGATATGCCCTTTGGCAAATTTATCTTGATGACGTACGTCTAGTACGATAGCTCCTGTCTCATTTGCAACAGCTTCAAAAGCTGCTGGAGATAGTGCATGCGTACCTCTTTTGAGTACGTCTTCAATATCTTCATAACCTTCTTTGTTCATTTTGACATTAAGAGGGAAGTACTGAGGTGGTGGTAATAAACCATCTATCACTTCTGCTATAAATTCTTCCTTAGTCATATCTGCACGTAGTGCATAATTCATTTGCTTTTGATTCCCTAGAGTGTCTACCGTTTCTTTCATCATGTTCTTTCCGCAAGCAGATCCAGCTCCGTGAGCAGGGTATACCGTAACGTCATCTGCTAGCGGCATAATTTTATTACGTAAGCTATCATAAAGAAAACCTGCGAGATCTTTTTCTGTGAGTTCGCCCATTTTTTGAGCAAGATCTGGTCTTCCCACGTCGCCTAGAAATAAGGTGTCTCCACTAAATATTGCATGATCCTTCCCGTCTTTATCTCTAAGAAGATACGTGGTGCTTTCCATTGTATGACCAGGCGTGTGTAACGCTATAATTGTAATGTCACCTAGCGGAAATTCTTGTCTATCTGTTGCGATAATAGCATCAAAACTTGGGTTTGCATTTGGTCCAAAAACAATAGGAGCACCTGTCGCCTTTGATAAGGTTATGTGGCCGCTCACAAAATCTGCATGAAAATGAGTTTCAAAAATATATTTGATTTTTGCATCATCTTGTTTTGCCCTATTTAAATATGGCGTTACCTCTCTTAAAGGGTCAATGATAGCTACTTCACCATTACTTTCAATGTAATAAGCTCCTTGAGCTAGACAACCAGTATATATTTGTTCAACGTTCATAAGTGTATTTTTTTTACGCTTTCGCGAAAGCGGACTCAACTATTAATAACGTAAAATTAGCTAATAGAAACAGTTGCTACAGTAACATAAGTTACAAAGGAGGAAAATAAATAGAGCCCTTATCCTTAATAGGGTAAGAGCTCTACAAAGTAATAGCTGTTTACAATAAAGTGGTAGGGCATACATACTCAGACCTAGGAACCGTAGTTTCTGTAATTTGAGCAAAACCACCTCGTACATCGCTGAAATCTTTCCAGCCTCGTTGCTTTAAAATAGAAGCGGCAATCATACTTCTATACCCTCCAGCGCAGTGAAGGAAGAAAGGCTTGTTTTTTGGGAATTGTGCGAGATGCTGGTTAATCTCATTGAGAGGCACGTTAATAGCCCCGAGAACGTGTTCTGATAAGAATTCGCTTTTTTTACGTACATCAAAAACAAGAGGTTGTCCCATTTTATATTCGGCTTCTAGCTGTTGAGGTGAAATACGGGCGATTGTTTCAAAATCTTTGCCGCTCTCTTTCCATGAGGAGAAGCTATTTTTTAAGAACCCAATTGTAAAATCATAACCTACACGAGAAAGTCTAGTAATCGTCTCCTCTTCTTTGCCTGGATCTGTTATTAATAAAATTTTTTGTTTTACATCAGGAATCATTTCTCCTACCCATTGTGCAAAATTACCGTCTAAGCCTATGTTTATGCTGTTAGGTATAAAACCTTTTGCAAAAACTTCGGCATCGCGAGTATCTAGCATAAGTGCAGCTGTTTCATTTGCTATTATTTCAAAGGCCTCTGGATCAAGTGGCTTAGTTGCACGATCCATTATAGTGTCTAGGCTTTCATATCCTTTAATGTTCATCAAGACATTTTGTGGGAAGTATCCAGGAGGTGCGGTAAGTCCAGTAAGTACAGCTTTGATAAACTCATCTTTAGTCATTTCTTGAAGCGCATAATTGAATTTTTTCTGATTCCCTAAGGTGTCTGTGGTTTCCTTACTCATCATTTTACCACAAGCAGATCCGGCACCATGATTAGGGTACACAATGAGATTGTCATCTAGGGGCATTATTTTGTTTCTCAAAGAGTCGTACAAGTGACCAGCGAGTTTTTCTTCTGTGAGGTCAGACACTACGTGCTGCGCAAGGTCTGGACGACCTACGTCACCTATAAAGAGTGTGTCTCCAGTGATAATACCGTGCTCGTTTCCTAGTTGGTCTATGAGAAGATATGTTGTGCTCTCCATGGTATGACCAGGAGTATGGATAACTTTAACTTTGTAATTACCTACCTCAAAAATTTGACCATCTGTTGCTATAATAGCATCATAAGCGGGTTTTGCTTCTGGACCATAAACAATATTAGCTCCTGTTTTTTTATGCAAATCAAGGTGGCCACTTACAAAGTCTGCATGAAAGTGTGTTTCAAAAACATACTTGATTGTTGCATTATCTATTTGTGCACGTTCTATGTATGGTTGCACCTCTCTTAAAGGGTCAAAGACTGCAGCTTCTCCGTTACTTTCGATATAATATGCTGCATGAGCAATGCATCCTGTATAAATTTGTTCTACTTTCATTTTATGTGGATTTTTAAATTACAACAACATAAAAGTAAGCAGTCATTTCAAGTGTGTAGGTTACTTAAGTTACACAAACGTAGATAGTTTATAAACTATGATATTTGTCATGTTATGTCTTGGTAGCGACAAGTGTTCACACAAAAAAAGGGCTATTTCTTATGATAAGAAATAGCCCTTTTTTAATTTTTATTCTCTTTAGTGTTTTACAAAAAACTCCATGTAAAAAATGAATATGGCCATTACAAATATGAAGTAGCCAAAACCTCTTTTTAATTTATCTCCATCTATAAAATTACTGAGGTAGCTACCTATAAAAATCCCTGCAAATGATATGCTTGTAAATATGGAAAGAAATAACCAGTCTATATCCATGGTTAAGGCATCTCCTAGAAAGAAGCCCATCAATGATTTAAAAGCGATAATGATTAAAGAAGTACCTACGGCAACTTTCATTTCTACATTTGCTAGTATAACAAGAGCGGGAATGATGAGAAAACCTCCTCCAGCGCCTATCATTCCAGTAATACCTCCTACGATGAGGCCTTCTATTAAAATAAGTGGGTAATTGTAAGTGACAGTGCCGTCACCTTTTTGTTTATTATCTTTTCTTTTTTTGAGCATAGAAAAGGCTGCAGGAATCATGAGTACCGCAAAGAGTCCAAACATTGCCATCCTACGTGTAAACTCAAAATCACCTGTGGTAAATAAAATATCTGGTAATGCAGGTACTACGTAGTGTCTCACAACGGTAACTCCCACAATAGCGGGTAGTCCAAAAACAATTGCTGTTCTCCAGTCTACATAGCCCTTGAGATGTTGTTTAAAACCACCTACGAGCGCACTTGCTCCTACAATGAATAAAGAATATGCGGTGGCAACTTTTTCATTTACAGAAAATAAGTAAGCTAGTACTGGTACAGCGAGTATAGAACCACCACCACCTATTAAACCTAAAGAAATGCCGATGATCAAGGCACTTATATATCCAAGTATTTCTAGTATCTCCATTATAAACTTCTTTGTATTGAGAGACAAAAATAGACTTGCTATAACGACCTAGGTGTAACCCAAGTTACTTAAGGTCTATAAATCTATAATTTGGATATTATTTCTGTGTAATTCAATTTTTCCTAAGTTCTCTAATTTCTTAAGAAGTCTTGATACCACTACTCTTGAGGTGTGCAATTCGTAAGCAATCTCTTGATGCGTGTTATGAATAATTTGCTCATCGTTTACTCTCGCCTTTTCTTTTAAGTAGTTTAAAAGGCGTTCATCCATATTGTCAAAAGCGATACTGTCCAGAGTTTGTAATAGCTCGTTAAGGCGGTTGTGGTAACTCTCAAAAACAAAATTTCTCCAAGACTTGTACTTAGCCGTCCATTCTTCCATTTTCTGTACAGGTACCATAATGAGCTTGGTGTCTGTCTCTGCAATTGCTCGTATTTCACTTTTAGTTTGTCCCATGCAGCAGGTCATTGTCATAGAGCAGGTATCTCCTTTTTCTAGATAGTAGAGGAGAAGCTCATCTCCATTTTTATCTTCTCTTAATACCTTAATTACTCCAGAGACCAGTAGCGGCATTCCTTTTACATAGCCGCCTATTTCCATGAGTTTAAAACCTTCGGGAACCTCTTTGTAAGTGCCTACTTGGAGTATTTCATTGATAAGTTCATCTTCAAAGAGATGACCGTAACTGGCTTTTAGTTCTTGAATCATTATGCGGCTTTTTTAAGAATGCTAGGGTCATATTTAAAAAAGAAATGAGCCCAAATAGATTTTGATACGGCACCTATGTATGGCATTGTGATGATTAACGCAATGACGATACTCGTTAGAATACCTGTAGGTCCAAAATCTAAACCAAAAATAAGGGTTAAAACATAAACGCCCACGGCAACTGCGATTCCCACACCATAAGATACGTACATAGAGCCGGTATAAAAACTTGGTTCTATACTATATTTTAGTTGGCATTTAGGACAGTTCTTTTTAACCTTATTCATGTTAGAAAGCTTATAAGGATGCGCCTCAAGAAATTCACCTTCTCTGCATTGAGGACATTTTAAAAATAAGATGCTATATATTATCGATTTACCCATGGACAATTCAGTTTTTTATGTAAAATTAAACCTATTAAAATATGCTCACGGTAACTTATGTTACATATTGTAATATTTAAAATTAGTTATCTTTATACCCTTGAGTAAACTTATATCCATATCGTTGTCACTTGTTTTCCTATTGCAAAGCTTTGGGATGCACATTAATGATATGGTGCAGCTGGGCGACTTTTTTGAGCATGCAGAGTTCCATAAAGAGCAGTATGGAGACAATATATTTGTATTTATTGCAAAGCATTATGGCGAACTAAAAGCAGAGCACGAAAAAGAACATCAAGAAGAAAAGAAAGACCACGAGCAATTACCTTTTCAGCATCAAACACATCATACGGCTGTAGCGGATTTTGTTTTAATTACAAATAAAGAAGAATTCAAAACTCTTGAGTTTTCGGATTTTAAAGCACATAATTTTCATTACCAGGCACCATCATCTTCTTTACATCTAGATGGGCTCTTCCAGCCGCCACGGCTTTCATAAATAATCAGATCTAATTTATTTTTAGCACCTAGTCTTGTAAAGATTTGGGGCTCTTCACATTGATTATTTTATGACAAAATGCTATCACATATTATCAATTTTAGTATAAGAAACAAGTTTGTTGTTCTCTTATTTACGGCCTTTATTATAGGATTTGGGCTGTATTCATTATCGCAAATTCCTATAGGTGCTGTGCCAGATGTAACAAACAATCAAGTACAGGTGATTACTACCTCACGTAATCTCTCTACGCAGGATATGGAGCAATTCATAACCTACCCTGTAGAGCTAGAAATGGCAAACTTGCCAGGCGTGTTGGAGATTCGCTCTGTTTCAAAATTTGGATTATCTGTCGTCACCATTGTATTTGAGGACGATATGGGAACCTATTTGCCTAGGCAGCTCATTGCTGAGAAAATCAAATCTGCATCAGAAAAAATCCCTAAGGGTTTTGGCACACCAGAGATGGGGCCTATCACAACCGGACTAGGTGAGATTTACCAATACATACTTGATGTAGAACCAGAATTTAAAGACAGGTATAATGCCGAAGATTTAAGAACCATCCAAGATTGGATTGTAAAGCGACAGCTCTCAGGAATTCCGGGAGTGGTTGAGGTAAATACCTGGGGCGGATTCTTAAAGCAGTACGAAGTAGCTATCAATACAGAAAAGCTTAGTGCGATGGATATAAGTGCGCGCGAGGTTTTTACAGCTTTAGAAATGAATAATAGTGTCTCTGGAGGTGGCTATATAGAAAAGGTAAATCAGGCATTTTTTATACGTGGCGAAGGTCTCATTTCGTCACTAGATGATATAAGTAACATCGTGGTTAAGAATGACGATGGAGTACCTGTGTATATAAAAGACGTTGCCAAAGTAGGATATGGAAGCGCCACGCGTTTTGGAGCAATTACCGGAAACGGTGAGGGCGAGAAGGTGCTTGGTCAAGTGATGATGCTCAAAGATGCAAATTCTAAAAAAGTGATAGAAGCGGTGAAGGAACGCGTTGCCGAGATTTCAAAATCACTTCCAGAGGGTGTATACATTAACGCATTTTTAGACCGTAGTGATCTTATTGCAAAAACCACCTTTACCGTTGCCGAAAATTTAATTTTAGGATGTCTGATTGTGATTTTTGTGGTGGTTTTACTGCTAGGTAATTTTAGATCTGGGCTGGTAGTGGCTTCGGTAATTCCACTGTGTTTATTATTTGCATTGTCACTTATGTACATCTTTGGGGTAGATGCAAACTTGATGAGTCTGGGCGCTATAGATTTTGGGATTATTATAGATGGCGCAGTTATTATTGTAGAGTTTATAGCATTTGAAATAACGAGAAAGAAAGATGAGATTTACGCTTTCGCGAAAGCTGAACAACAACAATTAAAAGATAAGATTACATTCTCTGGAGCATCAAAAATGATGAATTCGGCCATCTTTGGGCAGCTTATTATCTTGATAGTATTTATACCTATTCTCTCACTGAGCGGTGTAGAAGGAAAAATGTTTAAGCCTATGGCGCTCACCTTTAGTTTTGCATTAATAGGAGCGATGATTTTCTGTTTTACGTATGTTCCCGTAGCTGCATCTATGTTCTTAAAACCATCTAATGCAACAGATAAAAATATCTCCGTAAGGTTAATGAAATGGCTTAATAAAATGTATGAGCCAGTAATTCACTGGGCATTACAGAGCAAGAGATTAGTATTAGGAATCGCAGTAGCCTTACTAGCAATAGCTATCTATTTGTATAGCACCATGGGTGGAGAATTTGTTCCCACACTTGATGAAGGTGATTTTGTGATTCAGCCAGTATTAAAAACAGGAACCTCTCTAAGTAACACAGTAGAAATTACCACCGAAATTGAGAAAATACTATTAAGTCAATTTCCAGAAGTAAAGCAAGTGGTAACTCGTATAGGTGCTGCAGAGGTACCTACAGATCCCATGTCTATGGAAGAAAGCGATGTGATTATTGTACTCAAACCTAAAGGAGAGTGGACGTCTGCCTCGTCTAAAGATGAGCTGGCAGATAAGTTTAAAGAAGCACTTGCTGTCATCCCAGGAATGGAAGTAGAGTTTACACAACCTATAGAGATGCGTTTTAATGAATTGATTACCGGAGTACGTGCAGATATTGCGATTAAGATTTTTGGCGATGATCTTGAAATTCTTGCAAAGAAAGGAAGTGAGGTAGGAACTCTTATTGAAAACGTAGCAGGCGCAGCAGATGTTTCTGTTGAGAAAGTGGCAGGTTTGCCAGAGATGAGTGTGCAATACAATAGAGCAAAAATAGCCAGGTATGGTCTCAATATTCAGGATCTCAATGATATGGTTTCCATGGGATTTGCGGGTAAGTCTGCTGGCAGCGTTTTTGAAGGAGAAAAGCGTTTTGACTTAGTAGTACGACTAGACAAAGAGAAGCGTCAAGATATCGATAACCTTAAAAATCTATACATTGATCTCCCTGCTGGTGGAAAAATACCATTAAGCGAACTAGCAACTATAAGCTATAAAACAGGAGCTGCCAAAATATCTCGTGACGATACAAGAAGAAGAATTGTAGTGGGGGTTAATGTGCGTAATCGTGATTTACAATCTGTGGTGGATGATGTCCAGAAGTTGATTAACGAGAATGTAAAATTACCTGTAGGGTATTCCATTACTTATGGAGGACAGTTTGAAAACTTACAAAGTGCAAAGGCGCGATTAATGATTGCAGTGCCTATTGCACTTATTCTCATATTTATTCTTCTCTATTTTGCCTTTAAATCTGTCAAGGAAGCACTGATGATTTACTCTGCAATACCGCTGGCTGCGGTAGGAGGAGTTCTCTTATTATGGCTGCGTGATCTGCCATTCAGTATTTCGGCTGGCGTAGGTTTTATTGCTTTGTTTGGGATTGCAGTTTTAAATGGAATTGTATTAATTGAGCACTTCAAAGAATTACAAAAAGAAGGTTTTGAAAGTATAGAAGCTTTAATAAAGCAAGGAGCAAAAGATAGGTTGAGGGCTGTGTTACTCACAGCATCTGCTGCGGCTTTAGGGTTTTTGCCTATGGCAATTTCTACAAATGCAGGAGCAGAGGTGCAGCGACCGCTAGCTACTGTGGTAATAGGAGGATTAATTACAGCGACCTTACTTACCCTTGTCGTATTGCCAGTTCTTTATGCGTACTTAAATACTCCTAAGAAAACTAACGGAGGATTGTCTAAAGGCAAGGTCACCACCATAAGTATTGTTGTATTACTGTTTTCTGTAAGCCTAGAAGCACAAGAAGGGGCTAAATCGTTACAAGAGTTAATCCCGATGGCTATTGAAAATAATCTTGGGTTAAAAGCAAGTAGGCTAGAAGTAGCACAATCTGAAGCCTTGATTAATAGCGCTTTTAGCTTTGATAAAACGCAGGTGTATTATGAATTTGACGAGAATAATTTGGCTATAAACGATCGGCCATTACGGGTTTTTGGGATACAGCAGGACTTTAAATTTCCCACCGTTTATTTCTCAGAAAAGAGTGTGCATAAAGCAAGCGTTAAGGTGGCATCTAGTGCATTTGAAATAAAGAAAAAGGAAGTTGAACGCAAAGTGACGGCTGGCTATTATGACTATCAAATTGCTAGAGAAAAGGAACGAGTGTATAGCGCACTAGATAGTTTGTATACAGATTTTTCTAGAATGGCGTCAAGGCGTTTTGAACTAGGAGAGACTAATTACCTAGAGAAGATTACTGCGACTTCTAAGCAAAAACAGGTGGAGCTTAATTATAAACAAGCGCAGAGCGAAGTAGCACTTGCCTATGGGGATTTACTAAAAGTGGTGCAGATAGACGAAGCTATTATAGTCGCTAGTGAGCCTTCGTTTAAAGTAGCGCTAGCAACTTTAGATATAAGCAGTGGTGCAGAAGTGGCATATTATCAAAACAGAGTATCCCTGCTTCAGGAAAAGGGTCGTTTTGAAAAACAACAGCTCCTGCCAGATCTAAGTCTTAATTATTTTCAAGGAACAAATTCTGGGCTTAATGGTAGTCTTTACGGATATCAATTAGGAGTGAAAATCCCAATATTATTTGGCGGTCAATCTGCTAAAATAAAAGCAGCCAAAATCGCCGAAGATATCGCAGTTACACAATCTAGCGAGTATGAGATACAACTCGATGCAAAATATAATGCACTTACAGAGAAGTTGTCGCAACTTCAAGAAGCACTAGATTATTATGAAAATGAAGGAGCATCACTTTCTCAAGAAATTTTAAAAACAGCAAACGGTAGTTTTAGAAATGGTGAGATTAATTTTTACCAGTATATCCAGAGTCTTGAGAGCGCTTATGAGATAAGACTAAGTCACTTTGATAAACTCCATGTATACAATCAAACTGTAATTGCCATTAATTACCTAACCTTATAAATACGACCATATGATACGTAACTTATATATAATAGCATTACTAGGTTTTGTACTAGTAAGCTGTGGAGAAAAAACCACAGACCAAACCGAGCCATCTTCTCAAACAGAAGCGATGGATGATCGTATTCAAGTAACTCAGGTGCAGTTTGATCAAAGTAAGATGTCCTTAGGAGGACTAGAAGAAAAATCATTTCCTACGGTAGTTACTGTAAATGGGATGATTGATGTGCCGCCAGAAAATAGAGCCGTGGTAAATGCTAGTATGGGCGGATACATAAAAACAACGCCATTGCTTATAGGTGATATTGTGCGTAAAGGTCAGCTGCTTGTGACTATTGAAAATCCTGAGTTTGTAGCCTTGCAACAGAAGTACATGGAGGTAAATGAGCAACTCACTTATCTCAAAGCGGAATACGACAGACAGGTGACAATGAGAGCAGAAAATATTACCTCTCAAAAAAGTTTTCTAAAAGCAGAAAGTGAGTATAAGACTGCAGTAGCTAGACACACGGGATTAGATAGACAACTTAGAATGATTAATATTTCTCCAGCGAGTGTTCGAGCTGGAGAGATAAGTTCTGTCGTAAGCATTAATGCGCCTATTTCGGGAAGCATTACTAAGGTAAACGTTTCAAAAGGCTCGTACGTTTCACCAGCTACCGAAATTTTAGAAATTATAGACAATGATCATATACATCTAGAACTTTCGGTTTTTGAAAAAGACATCTTAAAAGTAAAGAAAGGTCAGGCAATAGATTTTAAAATCCCCGAAGCTTCGTCAGCGATTTATAAGGCTGAGGTGCATCTTGTAGGCACTTCGATTGAAGCAAATAGAACGATTAAAGTGCATGGACATCTAGAAGATGAGTCTGGTGTTAATTTCTTAACGGGAATGTTTGTAGACGCTAGTATTGTAACAAATTCCGCTTTCGCGAAAGCGTTACCTTCATCCTCCATAGTGACGGTAGATGAGATTTCTTATATCTTAGTGCTAGATGAGAAGCAGGGTGACACCTATTATTTCCGTCAAGCCGAAGTTGAGATAGTTCAGGAAAGTGAAGGATTTTCATTAGTGCAATTCAATACCGACATGGCGGCCGATACGCAGTTTTTAACTAAAGGAGTGTTTAATTTATTAGGAGAGTAATCATGGAGGCAAGGATACCAGAAAAGCATTACATTTATAGAAGTGGGTGGCTTAGGGCGGCAGTACTTGGTGCAAACGACGGGATTCTGTCTACGGCGAGTATCGTTATAGGAGTTGCGGCAGCAAGTACTACTAGAGAACCTGTACTGCTTGCAGGTGTAGCCGGCTTAGTGGCTGGCGCATTATCTATGGCAGCTGGAGAGTATGTATCCGTTAGTTCGCAAACAGATGTAGAGAAGTCTGATCTTGCCCGTGAGCAGCGCGAACTTATAGAAACACCACATGAGGAGCTCCTAGAGCTAGCAAGAATATATGAGCGTCGTGGTCTCAGTCCAGCGACTGCGCTAGAGGTGGCAACGCAATTAACAGCTCATAATGCCTTAGAAGCGCACGCAAGAGATGAACTTGGAATACATGAAATGACGGAGGCAAAACCATTGCAAGCGGCATTTTCTTCTGGTGTGGCTTTTACAGTAGGTGGTTTTTTACCTGTATTGGTTGCTTTTATGGCGCCTTTAGAGATGATGGAATATGTGCAATACGTAGCTGCAATTTTGTTTTTAATCATTTTAGGCGTCGTGGCAGCAAAGGCTGGAGGGTCTAGTCCTATAAAGGCTGTGCTTAGAATTACTTTCTGGGGTACGCTGGCTATGGGATTAACTGCGCTTATAGGTCAGTTCTTTAATGTGAGTATCTAATTGTGAGTTAATTATCGAGGGTGTTAGTGTGTTTAAGAACGACTGCGCAAAAGATTGTGCGGAGTAATATAGGTTGCTAGTTTTATTACCGCAGGTTTTAAGTTTGTGATGGACTAGATTGTAAAGTATCTTCGCGCGTTCATGTCAGTGCGCGTTACGTACTAAAACAATAAAAAATAATGGAAATCAATCCTACAGAAATTGTCGGTTACCTAGCAAGCCTTTTTGTGTTGCTATCATTTTTAAATAAAGATTTGCGCAAATTGCGTATTGTAAACTCTATAGGCTGTGCATTATTTGTAACGTACGGAGTGTTATTAGCTAGTATTCCTATCATTATTACTAATCTTGCAATACTATTTGTAAACGGATATTACCTATTTATAAAGAAGGATTAAGGTATCTTGCTGTGCCACAGAGCTTAGGCTAAATAAGGGGAAGAATAGCTTAAGCTACGCTTTTTTCATCTAAAGTTGCACATTATTGAGTATAAATTTGCATAAATCCTTGTAAATTAGTATGGGTTCGCTTATATTCGCCAAAATTTGAAATACTGTATGAAATTAATGGAAGAAGCGGTGGCTTTTGAAAATGCTTCAATGAGCAATATGTCCACCAGTGATCGCGTTGCTGCTTCAAGAGAGGCTAAACGACTCATTCTTGCACTGAATGAGATTTTTAAAGAGACAAAAGACTCTGAAATAATGGACGCCATGAAGCGTCTCACCGAAAAGAAAAAGAAGATAGAAAAACGCTTGAAGGGTAGACCTGATAGTATGTAAAATAAAAGAGGCCTCACTTGTGACGGTCTCTTTTTTATTGAACCCCTTTTTAAGCGTGTGGCTATGCAACCAGACAACTTTACAAACGAATTTTTTGGCATTGGGATACAGAATGGTAAAACACCAGAAAATCTAGGTGTTTTATGGCGCTCTGCTCAAAACCTAGGAGCCAGTTTTATTTTTACCATCGGTAATAGATATGCAAAGCAATCTAGTGATACGCATAATGCGGTAAAGGCAATGCCGTATTACCATTATGATACCTTTGATGACTTTTTTAAGCACTTGCCTAAGGGTGTACGCATTGTAGGCGTAGAGCTTGATGATCGAGCAGAGACGCTAGAAGCCTTTCATCACCCGCGTCGTTGCGTTTACTTATTAGGTGCAGAAGATCATGGTCTTACTAATGAGGCTATAGAAAAGTCGCATTTTCTCATAAAATTCCCATCTACATTAAGTCTCAATGTTTCGGTGGCGGGAAGTATCGTGTTATACGATAGAACTAGGGAGAAGCCTAGATCTTGATGAGTTACGCTTTCGCGAAAGCGTACGTATAGAATTTGTAAACTCCAATTATATATTTATTCATCTATTACCTCAGTTCTCGTTGAGGAGCAAGCGCAACGTGGCAAATTAAAGTATCTTTGCCCAAAATAAATTATTATGTCTCATAAAGCAGGATTTGTAAACATCATCGGTAACCCTAATGTGGGTAAAAGTACGCTTATGAATGCCTTTGTAGGCGAGCGTCTTAGTATCATCACCTCAAAAGCACAGACTACGCGTCACCGTATTCTCGGTATTGTAAATGGGGAGGATTTCCAGATGCTATTGAGTGATACGCCTGGTATTATAAAACCGGCATATGAGTTACAGGCTTCTATGATGGACTTTGTAAAAAGTGCTTTTGAAGATGCAGATGTACTTTTATACATTGTAGAGCTGGGTGAGAAAGAGCTTAAAGATGAGGCATTTTTTAATAAAATACGCGGTTCAAAAATCCCTGTTTTATTACTTATAAATAAAATAGATAAAGGAAACGAAGAGACACTAGCAGAGGCATTGAAGTTGTGGTCTGAAAAAGTGCCAAATGCTGAGGTGTTTGCTATTTCTGCACTCGAGAGCTTTGGTGTGCCACAGGTATTCAATAGAATTATTGAGCTATTACCGGAGTCGCCAGCTTTTTATCCTAAGGACCAACTTACAGATAAGCCAGAGCGCTTTTTTGTAAACGAGATCATCCGTGAGAAAATCTTGATGCACTACAAGAAGGAAATTCCTTATGCTGTAGAGATTGATACAGAAGATTTCTTTGAAGAGGATGAGATCATCCGCATGCGATCAGTAATTATGGTGGAGCGTGATAGCCAGAAGGGAATTATAATTGGACATAAAGGAACTGCTCTTAAAAGAGTAGGTGTAGAGGCTAGAAAGGATTTGCAGAAATTCTTTGGCAAGCAGGTGCACATTGAACTTTATGTGAAAGTAAATAAGAACTGGAGAAGTAATTCTAACCAGCTTAAGCGTTTTGGTTACAACCAGAAGTAATATGAGTGCGCTTTCGCGAAAGCGTAAGTTTACAAAGCATTACGGCCACATCGACTGATTCATGAATAGAAAACTTAAAAATAGCGAACTCAACCGAAAATCTGTTTCCGACTTCAAGGAGGCAGAAAAGACGCCTATAATTATCGTACTGGACAATATACGTAGTCTTAATAATGTAGGGTCCGTTTTCCGTACTTCAGATGCTTTTTTAGTAGAGAAAATCTATCTCTGTGGCATTACCGCAACGCCGCCGCATCGCGATATACAAAAGACAGCCCTAGGAGCAACAGACGCTGTAATTTGGGAATATGTAGAAGACAGTATTGCTTTAGTGAAGCAATTAAAAGAGGATGGCGTTCATGTGTGTGCGATAGAGCAAGCAGAAGGAGCAGTGATGCTTGATAAGTTTATGCCTACTACTGGTGAGAAGTATGCCGTTGTTTTTGGTAACGAAGTAAAGGGTGTTCAGCAAGAAATTGTGTCTCTAAGTAATACTGTTATTGAAATCCCACAGTTTGGTACAAAGCACTCTCTTAATATTTCTGTGAGCGCTGGAGTGGTTATTTGGGACCTATTCAGCAAGTTAGGAGTTTCTTAATGATTTGTTAATCTGTTATTTAACAGTGGATTAAGATTGTGGCTTCATATTTTGTTTATCTTTATGTAATAAAAAATAAACAAAATGTCAAAATTCACAATGCCTATCAGATTTGCTTTTGCAATGAGCGGAGGCCTCATAGCGTACTTCTTAGTACTTTCTCTATTTAACTTACATACTAATGTGCTATTCTCGCTTTTTAATGGAGTGATTGTAGGTTTTGGGATATACGAGGTTATTAAGTATACACAAATTAAAAACGGAGCTACATACAGCTATACCGACGGTATGGTAAATGGAGTTGTCTCGGGATTTGTAGCAACCATCATTTTCACAGGATTTTTTGCATTATATGCAGGGAATATAAATCCAGAATTTCTAGACGGTCTAATTGGACCCTGGGAGCAAACGTATAATACAAGCATAGGTTCTGTTGTATTTACAGTAGCGATTGCAGGCTTTGCAACTGCGGTATGCTTATCACTTTGCTTTATGCAATTATTTAAGCCAAGCTGGAATACAGAAGGAACAAAGAAAGTATTAAAAGATAGAGGAGACTCTGTGCGAGGATAAGCACTTAAAGATAAAAACAAAAAAAACCGCCAATTGGCGGTTTTTTTTTGTTTTACTGGGTAGGTTCTAATTAATTCTAGTTAGTGTGACGTCGCTAGATCCTTCTATGTTTATGTCTATTCCTTCTGGTAAATCTAAAGGCACAGCATCTTCAAGATCGCTAGTTATAAGAAGCGTAGTTGCGTTGAGAATTTCTATTGTAGAACTTCCTGCATCTTGACCTCCGCTAATAAAATCATTGTCAACTTGGGCAGTTGTAAATCCTGTAAAAGTTAGCTGGTTTCCATCGATGCTCCAAGTTCCATTTGTGTCAACGTCTTCGATAGTAATTGTTTGAGTGAATTCTTCGCCATCTGTTGTTGAGGTTACTAAGTAGTCATAAGATCCATTTGCGACCAGTGTGTTGTCTTCATTAAAAGTTACTGTGTAGTCAAAGTTTGATCCGCTGCCGTTTGAGGTAGATGAGATGGTTTGACCAGCAAAAGCGTATGTAAGGTCGCTGCTGAAATTTAAATCTTGGATTGACCATGTTCCTACAATAAGATTTGTGTCAACATCTGGAGCATCATCTGTAGAGCAAGATGCAAGTGTAAATGTTAAGATAATTAATGTGATGATTGATTTTAAATGTTTCATTGTTAATTGATTGATTAGTTAAGTGGGCGAAAATATATCTACAATCGTTAAAGTGCAAATAAAAACGTTAAAATATTTTATTTTTCTAGCAGCTTATTGCTTTAGATGTTGTTATTGCGCTGATGAGTAGGTATTTGTTGTCTGAGTTTTGTAAGAATGAGACGTGGTGCTGGGTATTTGTTGTAGGTTAATTTTTAATTTTCTGTAAGAATGTATTTGTAGAGTGATATTATTATATAAAAACAAATGATGCTTATTGTAAATCTTAAGATAAATAGTATATTTGCACCCGCTTAAACTGAGAGGTTTGGGCTATTATTAGTGTAATAACAATATTTAATTAATCGCTATGTACGCAATTGTAGAGATAGCAGGGCAGCAATTTAAAGTTGCAAAAGACCAAAAAGTCTTTGTTAACCGCCTATCTACCGAAGAAGGAAAAACTGTCGATTTCGACAAAGTACTTTTGGTAGGAGACGGATCTAACATCACTTTAGGCGCCCCAGCTATAGACGGAGCTCTAGTAGGAGCAAAAGTCTTAAGACACCTTAAAGGTGACAAAGTAATCGTTTTCAAGAAGAAAAGACGTAAAGGATACCGTGTGAAAAACGGACACCGCCAGTCTCTTACTGAAATCGTAATTGAAAGTATCGCTACTTCTGGAGCTAAGAAAGCTGCTCCTAAGAAAGAAGAGAAAAAAGCTGAACCTAAAGCTGCTGCTCCTGCAAAGGAAACTGCTACTAAGGCTACTGCAAAAAAATCTTCTAAAGCAGACGATCTTAAAAAAGTAGAGGGTATCGGACCTAAAATTGCTGAAACTCTTGTAGAGGCAGGAATTTCAACTTTTGCAGAACTTGCAAAAACTGATGCTGCTAAGATTTCTGAAATTATCGCAGGTGTACGTGGAAATCACGTAACTGACACATGGCCAGCACAAGCACAACTTGCTGCAGATGGTAAGTGGGATGAGCTTAAGAAATGGCAAGACGAATTAGACGGTGGTAAAGCTTAATCGCTATACTATCAAGTATAACTTATAAAACCGAAACAAGATGGCTCACAAAAAAGGAGTTGGTAGTTCTAAAAACGGTCGCGAATCAGAATCAAAACGCTTAGGTGTTAAGATCTTTGGAGGACAAGCTGCAATCGCAGGGAACATCATCGTACGTCAAAGAGGTAATACGCATCACCCAGGTGAGAACGTATACGGAGGAAAAGATCACACACTACACGCAAGAGTAGATGGTGTTGTAAAATTCCAAAAGAAAAAAGACAACAAATCTTACGTTTCTATCGTGCCTTTTGAGGCATAATAAACGAGGATAGTTTCTCAATTATCATATAAAACCCTTACCGCAACGCGGTAAGGGTTTTCTTGGTTATACCCAGTTCAATAAGTATTTATGGTTTTGGTATATTGTTTGATGCGTTGTGTAAAACGCATTAAATGAGATATATACTAGGTTTATTCTGTTTGGTTATTTTGCAATCTTGTTTTCCAGTAGCAATAGCTCCTGACCTGAGTAATGGCTCCATTAAAAAAGCCAAGAAGTTTAATAAAAAGCTGCCTAAGAGGTATTCATACATCTTCACAGATCCAAAAGATGCAGATGAGTTTTATACTTACGTAAATACAAAGTATGATCTACAGCACAATTATGTAGAAGATAATGTGCCAGTAGTGCTTGATGGAAATAATTACTATGTCTCGTTTTATGAAGTGAGTAAGAATACAAAAACTGTCAATTTACTAAGACCGTTAGCAAATAAGATGTTGGAGGAAAATGGAATAGGTCCTGTATTTAATGATGATCCTATTAGAATTTATGGCGACACATGGTATATCGCGCTTCTTATCACAGATGAGGACTTTAATGATGGTCTTAATCCATCATATGCAAATTTTGCAAGGGTAGAGGAGTTTGCTTCCTCATTGCACAAAGAATATTACAGCATGCGTAATTACAAGCAAGCGATTTTAACCGTAAAAAGGGATTAGCGATTAATCTTGTACAATGCTATCTGTACCTAAGTATCCATCATCCTTGTTGTAATACCAAGCGCGGTTTTTAGGCATTTTAATGCCTTCGATGATAGCTATGTCATCAAGCAGAATATACTCGCCTGTAGTCTCATCTGTGCCTTTAAAAAATTGATATACTTCTAGAGCGTACGTAGAAGGGTTAAAGTAAAATTGCCAAATATCTGAACCTACAGCCTTATCATAGGTTACTTTTACCATGGTATACTTTTTCCCTTTGAAAGTGACGCTTTTCACCGTAGGATCTATCTGAGTGCCTGGATCATTAAGCTTCATAGGAAGCCCGTATAAGTATGAGTAGTAATCGCGATACATTCTCGTTCTCTCACAATCTTGGCTATCGGTGGTATTGGTGATTATTTCTCCAGCCTCATCTGTATATTTACAAGTGCCATTGCTTATCTCCCTAAACGAAGTTGCATCTTCTTGTTTTGTGGTGAGATTAAAATATTCATTAGGAATGTCAAGTGTGATAATGCTCTTTCTAGAAGCTTTTTCTGGCATATCAAGTGCTACGGTAAATTCACCTTGAAAGGTTGACCAATTGTCATTGGGGTCATGAAATGCTATTGATTTTTTAATAATCTCAGCCCCCGTAACAGGTCTTAAAGATTGCGCATTTGCAAAGTCCGCTTTCGCGAAAGCGAGACAAAAAACAATACTCGTTATTAATAATTTTTTCATACCTATGTTTTGAAGATGAAGATACACATTGCTTTTTGGATTATCCTAACTAACTTTAGTATGCTCTTAACAGCACAGCAAGCAGATAAACCCTACTTTGAAAGTATGACAGAGAAAGATGTAATACCTACTGAGGATGCAGTGCTCAACCTTGAGAATAAAGTGATTCCTAAAGAAATTTATGATGAAGCTATCGTTGCTTTAGAGCATTACCCAGAGTTGTGGAACACTGCAATAACTTTTCAGTTTAAAGACAATATAAAAAAGTCGACAATGCAGGCACAACCGCGTTGGGCTAGTTTTTTGAAATCTAGAAAGAAACGAGAATACATTATACTTATATCAAGAACGATACAAATAGATCAAGATGAACTCAGTTTTTCTGAAGTGCCAAGTGATGTGGTTACGGGATGGTTAGGGCATGAGCTAGGTCATGTAATGGATTATAGGGAACGTTCTGGGTTTGGGATGTTAGTTTTTGGAGTGAAGTATTTATATTCTGGCGCTCATATTAAAGAAGTAGAACGTACCGCAGATGTATTTGCCATTACTCATGGAATGGGAACTTATATTTTAAAAACTAAAAACTTTATACTCGACCATGCGAATATTTCTGAGGCTTACAAAGAACGCCTGCGCAGTCTATACATGTCGCCAGAAGAAGTCATGCACCTGCTGGAGCATGACTAGCAAGATATTTATATAAAAAAACGAGTATCACTATTATGATACCCGTTTTTTTATAGTTGATTTTTTATGAACTATTGCTTAGCAACAAAATCTTCAAAGGCTTCAAATTTCTCTTCATCCATCACTTTTTCCATTTTTACTTGACCTCCTTTTTTCTTATTTGCACCACTCCATTCGTGAAAAATATTAGGGTCTATAGTGGTAACTTTTACTCCTTTTAGAGATTTTCCTCTTGCCACTTTGTAATTCTTATTTGCTTCTTTTAGACTTTTGTCTAGTGCCTCTGCAAGTTCGCTTTCATTTGTAGTCGCCGTTGTGCCTAGATACCAGCAGTGGTAAAACTCTCCATCTATCTTTTTTGCACTCAATGTAAATTCCGGAATTTCAATATCAAATTGTTCTTCAAGTTCTCTTAGGGCTACTTCCATTTTATTTACAGAAAGTTGAGAGCCAACTACGTTTAAGAAAAACTTAGTTCGTCCTGTGATTTTAATTTCTGCGCGTTCCACATCTGTAAAGGCGATAGTGTCGCCTATTAGATATCTCCATGCGCCAGAAACAGTACTTATGATAAGCACGTAGTCTACATCTGTTTCTACTTCTTTTAAAGTAAGAGATGGAGCATCTTGTGATAGCGAGCCGTCATTATTAATATATTCTGGAGTAAAGGGTACAAATTCAAAGTAAATACCAGCATTAGTAGAGAGCTTCATAGAGGAAGTCTCAGGCCTGCTCTGGTAAGCCATAAATCCTTCTGATGCAAGGTAAGTGTCGATTACTGTAATATCTCTTCCTAGTAGTTGTCTAAAGCTCTTTTCGTAAGGTTTAAAGGCTACGCCTCCACTTGTAAAAACTTGTAGATTGGGCCATATCTCATGGATATTTTCTACATTATGATAAGCAATTACTTCTTTAAGCATAAGCTCCATCCATGATGGAATCCCGCTCAGTGCGCCTATGTCCCAATTTTTGGCTCTTTCTGCAATGGTTTTTACGCGTTCATCCCAGTTTTCAATTTTGGCGATATCTTCTCCTGGCTTGTAAAATCCTTTAAACCAAAAAGGAATATTACTCGCTGTAATACCACTTATTTCACCCTCAAGAAATTCGTCATGTTCGATAAGATCTGTGGAACTACCTAGAGCCATTACTTCTTTATCAAAAAAATCTGTTGGCAAATCATAATGAGCTAGTGCAGATACTTGAGCAAGACTGGTGCTTCTTATGGCAGCAACCATTTCTTCAGTGACTGGAATTCTTTTGCTCGTTTTTCCAGTTGTACCACTAGAAAGTGCAAAATAGTGAGGTTTTCCAGGCCATGTTATATCTTCTAATCCATGTTTTATGCGATCCCACCACATACTGTCCATCTGGTTATAATCATGATAGGGAACCATTTTTGAAAATGCAGCTGCTTGGTCTTCTTCCTCTAGTAGCTGAGAAAACCCATAATACTTTCCAAAGGCAGTATCCTTTGCAGTATTCAGCATATCTGCTAGAACCTGTTCCTGCTCTTGAATAGGATTAATGTCTGAGGATAATGTGTCCTTTAAGTCAATTGCACTTTTTATTATAGATCCTAGAATAGCCATGGTTGTGATTGTTTTTACAAATATGTTAAATCTCACTATAAAGTTAATATAGATTGTAGCAAGTTTAACCCGATGTTAAGGAAGAATTGTGAAAAGAAATAGCCACTCTTTGCAGAGTGGCTATTGATATTGTTAGATATTTATGAAAGCCTAACCACAGTCACCTATACGATCCCAGCTAGTTGATAAACGTTCATAAAGTCCGCCTTGGTAGGTCACAAAATCACCTACACTATAACTTTGATTACCATTATATGCTGGCACACCTTCGCATATATCTGCTGGCGGTTGATTGCTTCCGCAAGGACCTAGGTTTGTCCAACCTCCATTTACACGTTCATAAAGATTGCCTTGGTAAGTCACTTGATTGCCTATAGTATAATTTGTGTTGCTATTGTATGTAGCTACACCATCGCAAATGTCTCCACTATTGCTTCCGTCGCCACCATCACCTGGGTACATGATATTGATGCCAGTAATATCTCCATTAGAGAGTGCTGTGCGGTTTGTAGTATATGTGGAACCATCTTTTTTTGTGATGGTAGGTTGGCCATTTTTGCTAAAAGCAAAAGAGCTATAAAGCATTACGGAATTAAAATCAAGCTGGGCTGTATATTCTGTTCCATCTTGTCCTTGTGCAACATATGTTAGAAAGTTATAATCCACTCCATCTTGTACATTGTTTAGGTTGATGGTGAGATAGTCATCACGATCTGCGCGACTTTGTTCGTGCCATAAACCTACTGCATGACCTATTTCATGAATGGTGCTACCCGTAGAGCAACCGCTTGCAAGTGTAATGTCTTGGCGACCGCCTATTCTTCCTACATATGAAGAACAACCGCTACCAGGAGTGAAATACACGTAGTCCGATTGGTTTGTGCGTTGTATAAAACGTACAGAAGTGCTGGCTTCCCAGTTTGCTATGGCATTTGTAACACGAGCTTGATTAGGAAGACTAGGATTTATAGCATAATACACGGTATTGTTTGCCCATCTACCTCCAGTGCGTCCAGTGCTACGAGTAGCATCCGTGCTTTCTTGTAGTTGATTTTTTGAGAAGATTATATCTCCTTCAAAGACATAGGTGTCGTTTATAGTCGCTACTTCTAGACTATGTAATCCGTAAAATAGATTTTGTGATTGTCCTTTTTGACCTGGGAATGCTTCTTCTGCTTTCTCAATGTCATTTGATTGTATTTCTACAGAGGTGTTTTCTGCTTCGCTAATTTCATTAATGTCTTCTTTCTCACAAGAATTAAATAGACATAATGATAAGGCACAGGCGACTGCTAGATGAAAATTTTTCATAATTGGATTTTAAATTAAAAAGGTTAATTCCAAAATCACTTATCGCGGCCGCAGAAAGTTGTCTTGAATGTTTGTATGAGTACAGCAAAGAATTACTGTTATGGTTACAAATATTTAAACGTGAGAAAATTCTTATTGGATTATATGAATTTTGTTAAAAAATATAGATTACTGATTAGCAATTATTTAAAGTGCATAATCGTTAAAATTTTAACACTTAACTTAAGTTTATAAGAAGATATAGTGCTTAAAATTTACGCTTATTTCAAATACAAGCAATTATATTGATAATCAATAATTCCTTTTCCTGCATTGAGTATATCTGCTCCTAGAATTCCATGGACGGGAGCGGCATCATGATTTTTCAGTGCTGTATTTACATGTGACATATCAAATAGGACAATGTCTAGTTTTTTGTATTCCCATTTTTGAATGGTAATGGTATTTTTTCGCGAAAGCTTAGTGATCATATCTGTCGCGCCAGCGCCTGCTGCGAGAATCTCACTATCCTCTGAAAGTAGCCCAAACAACGCTGCAAACTCAAAATCTATACACGAACTAGAAGCTCCCGTATCCAGGATAAAGGAACCTTCTATACCATTAATTTTTGCTTTCATTTCAAGATGATTAGTCACGGTAGGGAAAAGGCGTGAACGGCAATATTTTTTTGAAAGTAGAAACTCGCGTAATGAAGGCATATTTATTAGTGTATTACTCAAAAATACTACAATCCTATAGACTTGTAGCTTTGTAAAGCATTGCTCAAGTTTATGTGTTTTCCCTTCTCTCTTTTCTATGCGCTAGCTATTTTTGTGGTCTATGAATTTTACAGATACCCATACCCATTTATACAGCGAGTCTTTTGATGAAGATCAGGACGTGATGATACAACGAGCAATTGACGCTGGAGTAAACAGATTTTTTATTCCTGCGATAGACTCTGAGTATACAGAGCGTATGTATGCGTTAGAAAAAAACTATCCAGATCATATGTTTTTAATGGCGGGTCTACATCCTACGCATGTTAAGGAGAATTACGAAGAAGAGCTGGCGCATGTGGAAGCACAATTTGCCGCTCGTGATTTTTATGCAGTAGGGGAGATAGGGATAGATTTGTATTGGGATAAGTCTACTTTAGAAATTCAGCGAGATGCTTTCAAACGACAAATACAACTGGCCAAAAAATATAAAAAACCTATTGTTATACATTGTAGAGAGGCATTTGACGAAGTTTTTGAAGTGCTAGAAAGTGAGAAAGGAGATGATCTCTTTGGGATATTTCACTGCTTTTCTGGAACTAAAGAACAAGCAGAGCAGGCCATCAGTTACAACATGAAACTTGGGATAGGTGGCGTAGCAACTTTTAAAAATGGTAAAATCGATAAGTTTCTTGCAGAGATTCCTTTATCACATATTGTACTAGAAACAGATGCGCCGTATTTAAGTCCTGTGCCGTATCGTGGTAAACGTAATGAGAGTAGCTACGTGGTTTTAGTAGCCGAAAAGCTGGCAACAATTTATCAAAAACCTTTAGATGAAATCGCTGCAATAACTACTAGTAATGCAGATGCAGTGTTTTTTACAAAGCGTGCATAGTATCTTCTTGTAAATAGTAGATGAAGACTCAAAATATTTTGTTCTTTTGTGACAAACAATCCAGACTATTTTGAATAGATACGACCATATACGACCTTATAATGATAATGAAGTAAATCAAGCGTTACTTCACGCAGCAAGGCATCCTATGTTTAGGATTTTACTGCAATTTACATTTCCAGATAAAACACAAGAAGAAATTGTCGAAGTACTCAGTACCTGCTTTTCAATAGCCGACTTTCAAGAAAAAGTTATCTATAAATCAGTAACAAATTTACTTGATAAAAGTGCCGAGGATTTTACGTGTAGTGGGTTTGATACGCTTTCGCGAAAGCGGTCTTATTTATACCTATCAAATCATCGTGATATCGTACTTGATACGTCATTGCTTAATATGACGCTTATAGATCATGGTCTTATAACAACAGCCTCTGCAATAGGAGATAACCTTGTGCAAAAAGATTTTTTAATGGAGCTCTCTAAGCTCAACAGAAACTTCTTGGTGCTAAGAGGGCAGTCACCACGTGAGATGCTTATGAGTTCTAAACTCTTGTCTCAATACATTAAGCACTTGTTATTATCAAATAGATCTGTGTGGGTAGCCCAGCGAGAAGGAAGGACAAAAGACGGACTCGATAAAACGCAGCAAGGCGTACTCAAGATGATTACCATTGCTCGTGGTAAAACACCACTAATGCAATACCTCAAAGAACTTAACATAGTAGGAGTCGCAATCTCTTATGAGTATGACCCTACAGATATCTTGAAGGTACCCGAAATTGTGGCAAAACAAGAAAATGTACCTTACATAAAAACAGCAAACGAAGATTTTAATAGCATCCTTAAAGGTGCACTAGGTAATAAACGCAATATCCATATAGCAGCGGCACCTATACCAGAAGAAATTTATGATCAAATTGCTCAGGATTATGCAAGTGATAATGATAAGTTACAAGCATTTGCCAGTGCCTTAGATAATATAATATGGAAGCATTATAAGTTGTGGCCGTCTAATTATATTGCATATGATTTATACCATAAAAGCAATAAGTACAGCGCTTATTATGATGAGAAAGAATTACGTCATTTTGAACGTAGATTAGAAGTGCGAGTAGATGCAGAAAAGCAGATAGAAGTAGATAGCTTCTTATTAATGTACGCAAACCCAGTAGTACAATCAGAAAAAGTATGAGCAAGGCTAAAATTCTCTTAATATACACAGGTGGTACCATAGGTATGATCAAAGATTATGAAACGGGAGCTTTAAAAGCTTTCAACTTTGATGAGTTGCTTGAAAAAATCCCGGAGCTTAGATTGCTAGATTGTGAGATAAGCACCGCCTCGTTTGATACCGTGATTGATTCGTCAAACATGAATCCTATCTACTGGAACGAGCTTTGCGATTTTATAAAAGAAGGATATGATAGTTATGATGGGTTTGTAGTACTGCACGGTAGCGATACCATGAGTTATAGCGCATCTGCCATAAGTTTTATGCTAGAAAATCTATCTAAGCCTGTGGTGTTTACGGGATCACAGCTGCCTATAGGAGATTTACGCACAGACGCAAAAGAGAATTTAATCACTGCAGTTCAAGTAGCTGCTTTGAGAAAACGTAATAAACCACTTATAACTGAAGTGTGTCTTTACTTTGAGTACAAACTATACCGAGCAAATCGTACATCAAAAATAAGTGCGGAAAATTTTGAAGCATTTACTTCTCCTAATTATCCAGAACTCCTCACCTCAGGAGTACATCTCACTATTAATGAAGATGCACTCTGGAAACCGAATAAAAAAGCACTTAAAGTTCACAGAACCTTAGTTACAGAGATTCTACTACTTAAAATATATCCTGGTATTTCGCAGTGCTTAGTAGAAGCAATGCTTAATATTCCTTGTACGCGTGGCGTGGTGCTAGAAACCTTCGGGGCAGGAAACACCTCTACGCAACCTTGGTTTGTAGATGCGCTTAAAGCAACTATCAAGCGAGGAGTCCCTATCGTAAATATCACGCAGTGTATCTCTGGCAGTGTGCACATGGGGAATTATGAAACTAGTGTCGCTTTAAAGAAAATGGGCGTCATTAATGGAGGCGACATGACTACAGAAGCAGCCACCACAAAAATGATGTATTTACTAGGGCAGGAGCTGGGACCTAAAGTGTTTAAAACTGTCTTTGAAACTTCTTTACGAGGAGAGCTCACATAAAGTGTGTAACTCTTGAATGAGTTATTATTTTTTTGTTATTTCGCAATCCTTTAGAAAGAGTATGATTTATACGCTTTCGCGAAAATTTGAAACACCTACAACAGTGAGTTGTAATCAGATGTCGTTAAGGATAAATACCTGTAGAGCACTCGCTTTACAACAAAAATAGAGAGGTGGCCGAGTGGCTTAAGGCGCACGCCTGGAAAGCGTGTATACGGCAACGTATCGAGGGTTCGAATCCCTTCCTCTCTGCTATAAGTGCTATGCTTTAAAGTATAGCACTTTTTTGTTACTTCTGTTTTTGTTAATTCCACTTAAAAAAAAATAGTGTAGTGTATTTCTAAGCCTGCTTATCTATATATGGTTCTTGTCATAATACGCAGCCCACTAGTTTGATATAGCCAATACGTTCTTGAATGGGTTGTTTTAGATTGAGCAATAAAACTGCTGATTGCAATTGAGGGTGTCTCTTGTTGGCGAATAGAAAAGAATTCATCTTAAATATCAAGGGAATTGTAGGTTTTTCGATTTCATCATAGCGAATTACGTATTTAATCCGAAAAAAAATACTTTTTGTCGTAATTGTCATGTTAATTGTTGATAACTTGTGATAAACACATAGATGTCATTTGAAAGTTCTTTATCTTTCTCCCTTGAAAAAAATCTAGTGTCAAAACATTGAATACTAGTTGACAATACTAATTGACCCAAATCCTTTGAAAATCATCACGTATGATTCATAAAACTACCAAAACTCAACTTACTGCTTTAATTTTTTTTGTAACGCTTCTATTTTGTTCCTTTCAATTAGAGGCTCAAATTATTGCAGGGACTAACAGGCCAAACCCTGATCCTGCGGGTCCTCCAGGAAACCCAGATGCTATTATAGCCGTAAATGCGGCTCTTGGTGCAGATGGAGTTACTTTTCAAGTACAAGGAGCAGAAGCCTGTATTACAGGAGGAGGGGGGAACAACGGTAGTCCTGGTGAAGATCCAGAATGGAGATTTGACGTTGTTCTCGCAGATCCAGGTAACATATTACCAGTTTCTGAGGATATAGAAATTAGAGTTTGTAGACGTGGGGATTTCGGACAAACCGCTGAAGCAGTTTTTATTTTAGATGAGGATTTAAATCAAGTAGGTATAATTCCTGGTCAAGGTAATATATCTTTTGATTGTACATCGGGCCCAGTTTGTGAAGTAATTACAATTACTTCTTGTGCCTTTAATGCACAAACTGCAGATGGTGTTTTTAGTTTGACATTATATACGGATGGAGCAGCTTCTGGAAATACAGTAGGTGACTTTTGTAATGTTCCGGCAGGTCCTCAGCCAGATATTACACCAGCGGGGTGTACTGGAGATTGTCTTACCTATAGTCAGTCCGTTCCATCTGGAGGTGGTAGGGTTTTTAATAATCAGGCAAATGGAGGGCCTATGGTAAACTCTGTAGCTGTCGCTGCAAATTGCGCATTTATTGATTATTTTATATTTCCAACAGGTGGTCTAGGGTTCACTATTGATGGTACAGATTCTATAGCTCTTGATGGCGAAGATTACTGTGTAGGCGAGTCTGTATTTATACCATCAGCATCTGGAGCTGGACAGCAGTTTACTGTTTCTGTAGACGGAGGTCCTGCGCAAGTCGTTGGAGGTGGTGGTCAAGATGTTAATTATACATTTGCTGCTCCTGGCACCTATGTAATATGTAATGTAATCGATCCAGGTGGATGCGCAGAACAACGATGCACTACTCTTAATGTAATAGGTGCTCCTATTGGTGAAGCGGGTCCAGATGAAGAGATTTGCGAAACTGAATCTACATATAGTCTAACAGCTGCAAACGTAGTGGCAGATAATATATTATGGGAAACTACTGGAGATGGAGCTTTTAATGATGTGTCTGCAACTAATCCAATTTATACGTTAGGATCAGCAGATCAAAGTGCAACCACGATACAACTTTCTGTTACAGTATCTAATACAGACATGATTTGTGATCCTACAACAGATAGTCTTACGCTCACGAGAATAGAAGAAGCAACTGTTGAAGCAGGAAATGATATTGCATTATGTAATGATTTTGGAAGCTACATGCTTTCAAGTGCTTCTATAGGTGGTGGGGCAACTACAGGTCTGTGGACCATTACACAACCAAGCGGCGGTGATGGAGTAGTTAATCCAGCAACAGCAACAGCAAATCCAGAAAGTGCTAGTTTTTCAGCAACTGTTTCTGGCGATTATATATTGACATTAACGACAAACACGGATACTCCATGTCCTGTAATTTTTGACACCGTTACAATCACGGTAGATGAAGCACCTACTGCAAGCGTAGGAACAGAAAAAGCAGCTACGATTTGTTCAATAGATATGTATCAATTTACAGATGGTACTTCTTCAATAGGTGGCACACCATCAGATGTAATAAATTGGACAACAAGTGGTAATGGTGTTTTTAGTAGTCTCACTGCTGAAAATCCAACGTATACTCCTAGTGCTGATGATATTGCGGCGACAACAATAACCCTAACTAAGACAGTAACTGGAACAGGTGGTTGTGGAGCAACAACCGCTTCTGATGATTTTGTTTTGTCTATCAATACAGATCCAACTGTTGAGGCTGGAAATGACATAACGTTATGTATAGATTTTGCTAGCTACCAGCTCGTGGGTTCGTCTATTGGCGGAGGAGCTACAACTGGTACTTGGACAGTAAGTACAAATCCTGGGGATGGTGCTGTTACACCTAATACAGCTACATCTTCGCCTGATACCGCCAATTTTACAGCAACTACCGCCGGAATTTATGTGTTAACATTAACTACAGATGCAGCGGCTCCTTGTATTCCAGCAGAGGATACGTTAACAATTAATGTGGTCGAACCACAGTTAAATTCTATTCAAGATTTAATTGGTTGCGCAGTATCTGGAGCAGAGCTTAATGCAAATAATGCTATAGATTCTGATCCAAACATATCAGTTGATTGGTATACCACAGCGACTGGAGGAAGTCCAATAGCTGGTGAGCCTGAACTTACTGCTGCAGGATCAATATCTTATTTTGCTGAAATTTCAGATTCGAGTATTCCGTGTACTAACCCTGTAAGAGAAGAAGTGGTCCTTACATTAGTAGATCCTCCGTTTCCTGATTTTGCGGAAGCAGTATGTTCTGGTGAACAATTAAATATCGATGTATCAAGCGTTACACCGTCTTATACTGTTGTGTCATCAGATGAACTGAATGTGCCTGCAGCTGCAAATCGAAATACTCCTTCTGCAGATGATATAACTGATACTTATATAAATAGGACATCTAATAATGTGACTATTACATATACTTTAACCGTGAGTGATCCGGATCCTTGTACAGGTCAAATATTTGATGTTGTGGTAACGGTTGCTCCTGAGCCTGTAGTTTCAAGTACGTTAGATGAGACAGTTTGTAGCGATGTAGTTATTGGGGTGACCTTAGATGTCGCACCTACAAGTACTCCGGCTGCTTCGTATAGACTTGTAAGTATTACACCTCAAGCGGGCTTAGTTCCTGGAGGGTCTAACGCAGTAATTACAGCAGGATTAGCAGCCAATGCAATTGCTAATGATGTATTTACAAATACTACAGCAGGAGATTTAACGGTAGAGTATGTTGTGCAAGCTACCTCAAATTCTGGATGTGAAGGAGAAACGGAAACAATTACCGTAACTATAGCACCAGCACCAGAAGTGGATGCTGGTCCAGCCTCAGCTGTCATCTGTTATGACGAGATGTATACAGTAACTGGAAGCACATCTAGTAATGGAACGATAATATGGAGTACTAGTGGATCTGGATCGTTCTCAGATAATACAATTGATAATCCAGTATATACTGCGAGCACCTTGGACGTGGATGCTGGTGTAGTGACGTTAACTAAAACAGTAACTGGTGAGGATTCTTGTTCTACAACTAAGGTCTCGGATACTGTTACTTTAACAATCAGTGAAGAGCCAACAGTGGAAGCTGGAGCCGCTGCTTCCTTATGTTCTGATGCTAGTCCTTATACCTTAAGTGATGCTACTATCGGTGGCGGAGCGACTATGGGAACTTGGTCACTAACGACCAGTCCTACAGGTGGCGATGGAGCTTTAAGTTCTACAGCAGCAACAGCTACTCCTGAGACAGTAACTTTTACAGCTACGGTACCTGGAGATTACATACTGACATTAACAAGTGACTTTACAGCACCTTGTGCTGCTGCAACAGATACGGTAACGATTACTGTGGAAGATGAGCCAACAGTAACAGTAGCATCACCAACGGCAACTATTTGTTTTGATGATATGTTTACGGTTGCTGGAAGTACATCTACCAACGGAACGATTGCTTGGACGACTAGTGGATCTGGATCTTTTACAGATAACACAATTGACAATCCTGTGTATACTGCAAGCGCACTTGATGTAGATGCTGGAGTAATAACCCTTACAAAGACA
The DNA here is from genome assembly GCF_045063975.1 of Dokdonia sp. Asnod3-C12. Taxonomy (NCBI): domain Bacteria; kingdom Pseudomonadati; phylum Bacteroidota; class Flavobacteriia; order Flavobacteriales; family Flavobacteriaceae; genus Dokdonia; species Dokdonia sp. Asnod3-C12. Next base: position 876,154 of record NZ_JBEFNY010000003.1, on the reverse strand, counting down.
GTAACTGGAACAGGGGCTTGTGCTTCGACTTCAGTTAATGCCTCAATAGCATTAATAATCAGTGAAGAGCCAACAGTGGAAGCTGGAGCAGCTGCTTCCTTATGTTCTGATGCTGGTCCTTATACATTAAGTGATGCTACTATTGGTGGCGGAGCTACGATGGGAACTTGGTCACTAACGACCAGTCCTGCAACAGGCGATGGAGCATTAAGCTCAACTGCTGCAACAGCTACTCCTGAGACAGTAACTTTTACAGCTACGGTACCTGGAGATTATATATTAACATTAACATCTGACTTTACAGCACCTTGTGTTGCTGTAACAGATACAGTAACCATTACTGTAGAAGATGAACCAACAGTAGCAGTAACATCACCAACGGCAACTATTTGTTTTGATGATATGTTTACGGTTGCTGGAAGTACTTCTACCAACGGAACAATTGCTTGGACTACTAGTGGAACAGGAACTTATGACAATGCTACGGCAGAGAATCCAATATACACTGCGAGTACACAAGATGTAAGCGCTGGAGTAATAACACTTACCAAAACAGTAACTGGAACAGGAGCTTGTGCTTCGAGTACAGTATCTGCTTCAATAGCATTAACAATCAGTGAAGAGCCAACAGTTGAAGCTGGAGCAGCTGCTTCTCTATGTTCTGATGCTAGTCCTTATACATTAAGTGATGCTACCATCGGTGGCGGAGCGACTATGGGAACTTGGTCACTAACGACCAGTCCTGCAGGTGGTGATGGAGCATTAAGCTCAACTGCTGCAACAGCTACTCCTGAGACAGTAACTTTTACAGCTACGGTACCTGGAGATTACATACTGACATTAACAAGTGACTTTACAGCACCTTGCGTTGCTGCAACAGATACGGTAACCATTACTGTGGAAGATGAGCCAACAGTAACAGTAGCATCGCCAACGGCAACTATCTGTTTTGATGATATGTTTACGGTTGCTGGAAGTGCATCTACCAACGGAACGATTGCTTGGACTACTAGTGGAACAGGTACCTATGACAATGCTACGGCAGAAAACCCAATATATACAGCGAGTACACAAGATGTAAGCGCTGGAGTAGTTACCCTAACAAAGACAGTAACAGGAACAGGAGCTTGTGCTTCGAGTACAGTATCTGCTTCAATAGCATTAACAATCAGTGAAGAGCCAACAGTTGAAGCTGGAGCCGCTGCTTCTTTATGTTCTGATAATGGCGCATATACTTTAAGTGATGCTACCATTGGTGGTGGAGCGACTACGGGAACTTGGTCACTAACGACTAGTCCTGCAGGTGGTGATGGAGCATTAAGCTCAACTGCTGCGACAGCTAACCCTGAAACAGTAACTTTTACAGCTACGGTACCTGGAGATTACATACTGACATTAACAAGTGACTTTACAGCACCTTGTGCTGCTGCAACAGACACGGTAACGATTACCGTGGAAGATGAGCCAACAGTAGCAGTAGCATCCCCAACGGCAACTATTTGTTTTGATGATATGTTTACGGTTGCTGGAAGTACTTCTACTAACGGAACAATTGCTTGGACGACTAGTGGATCTGGTTCATTCTCAGATAATGCGATTGACAATCCTGTTTATACAGCAAGCGTACTTGACGTGGATGCAGGAGTAATAACACTTACCAAAACAGTAACTGGAACTGGGGCTTGTGCTTCAAGTGCAGTTACAGCATCAATAGCATTAACAATCAGTGAAGAGCCAACGGTGGAAGCTGGAGCAACTGCTTCTTTATGTTCTGATAATGGCGCATATACTTTAAGTGATGCTACCATCGGTGGTGGAGCTACTATGGGAACTTGGTCACTTACGACCAGTCCTGCAACAGGAGATGGAGCATTAAGCTCAACTGCTGCGACAGCTAACCCTGAAACAGTAACTTTTACAGCTACGGTACCTGGAGATTATGTATTAACACTAACAAGTGACTTTACAACACCTTGCGTTGCTGCCACAGATACGGTAACCATTACTGTGGAAGATGAGCCAACAGTAGCAGTGGCATCGCCAACGGCAACTATTTGTTTTGATGATATGTTTGCGGTTGCTGGAAGTACATCTACCAACGGAACGATTGCTTGGACTACTAGTGGATCTGGATCTTTTACAGATAATACGATTGACAATCCTGTGTATACAGCAAGCTCACTTGATGTAGATGCTGGAGTAATAACCCTTACAAAGACAGTAACTGGAACTGGGGCTTGTGCTTCAAGTGCGGTTAGTGCATCAATAACATTAACAATCAGTGAAGAGCCAACAGTAGAAGCTGGAGCAGCTGCTTCTTTATGTTCTGATAATGGCGCATATACTTTAAGTGATGCTACCATCGGTGGTGGCGCAACTACTGGAACTTGGTCACTTACGACCAGTCCTGCAACAGGAGATGGAGCATTAAGCTCAACGGTTGCCACCGCTACTCCAGAAACAGTAACTTTTACCGCTACGGTACCTGGAGATTATATACTTACATTAACAAGTGACTTTACAGGACCTTGTGTTGCAGTAACAGATACAGTAACAATTACTGTGGAAGATGAACCAACAGTTGACGCAGGACCAGCTACAGCTGAAATCTGTGAAGATGAAATGTATACAGTTGTAGGAGGTGCGTCTACAAACGGAACAATTGCTTGGACTACAAGTGGAACTGGTAATTTTTCAAGTACAACAGTTGATAACCCAATCTATACTCCAAGTACTTTAGATATTAATTCGGGATCAGTAACGCTTACTAAAACTCTTACGGGATTAGGTGCTTGTTCTTCTTCAATAGTTTCTGATACTACAGTGCTTGCAATTAATTTATTGCCAACACCAACAATTACAGCACCTACTAATGTTTGTACAGGAGAGCCAGCACTAGATCTGACTACTGTAGTTTCTCCTGCTTTTGCGACTGGAGGTGTAGGAACAACTATTACCATAGATGGTGTAGCAAATACAACCTTTGATCCAGCGATTGAAACTCCTGGTCCACACACAATAGAATATACTTTCGTAGACGCTGTTACTGGATGTACAAATTCAGTTACAACTTCGATTATTGCTTGTGCTCCATCACTCGCTCTTGTAAAAACAAGTGCTTATGCAGATACCAATGGTGATGGTGTGGTAAGTCCTGGAGATATGATTGCTTATACCTTTGTGGTGACTAACACAGGTAATGTAACGGTAACATCGATTGATGTAACAGATACTAATTTGACGCCAAGTTTAGTGGGTACGATTGCGAGTTTAGCTCCAATGGCCAACCAAACACTAACGGCTAGTTATACCATTACTCAGGCTGATGTAAATGCAGGAGAGGTGATCAATGAAGCAGTTGCTTCTGGTGAGGATCCTAATGGAAATACGGTAAGTGATGATTCTGATTCTGGTAACCCAGCAGATGATTCTGGAGCTGGTGATGATGATACGGTAACACCGCTACCATCTTCTTCAGAGCTTACTCTTGTTAAGAGTTCAACTTTTGATGCGGCTACTAATAGTATTACCTATACCTATATTGTTGAGAATACTGGTAACACTACAGTAAATGATATCACAATTGCAGAGACTACATTTACGGGAACAGGAACAACACCAACGCCAGTTTATTCGGCTGGAGGTTTTGATCTAGATGGTGATGCAGATGCTTTTGATGCAAACCCTGGTAATGTGCTACAGTTTACTGCTACCTATGTATTAACTCAAGCAGATATTGATGCTGGAGTTGTAGATAATGAAGCCCTTGCTAGCGGAACTGATCCAGCAGGAGCTGATGTAACAGATGCTTCTGATTCTGGAAATGCTGCAGATGATACTGGAGCTGGAGATGATACGACGAGTACTCCAATCCCTGCAATGCCAATGATTGAGCTTGTAAAATCAAGTACATATGTAGATAATGCACCTGCTGGACTTACGGTAGGAGATCAAATAGATTATATATACACGGTTGAAAATACAGGAAATGTAACTACCAATGATGTGACGGTAACAGAGACTAGCTTCTCAGGAACTGGAACGACACCTACACCATTATACCAAATGGGCGGTGGAGATCTTGATGGTGACGGTGATGCGTTTGATGCAGCACCTGGCGATGTACTTACATTTACTGCGAGCTACATCTTAACACAAGATGACATTAATGCTGGAACGGTAGAGAACGAAGCAACAGCTTCGGCAACAGATCCAAGTGGTAATCCAGTAACAGATGCTTCTGATTCTGGTAACGCTGCTGACGATACTGGAGCTGATGATGATGCTACTGTAACGCCACTTCCTGTGGTGAGTGAGATCGCTTTCGCGAAAGCGGTATCGGCACTTACAGATACCAACGGCGATGGTTTATTAGGAGCAGGAGATCAAGTGACTTATAGCTTTACAGTAACAAATACTGGAAGTACAACAGTTAGTAATCTTACAGTAAACGATGCAACGATAGGTCTTAGTAATGCAGTGGTAACGCCATCTACATTGCAACCTACGGAGATGGGAAGTGTAACAGCGAACTATATCTTAACTCAAGCCGATGTAAATGCTGGGAATTTAGAAAACACAGCAACGGCAACAGGAACAGATCCAAATGGAGCTGCTGTAACCGATGTGTCTGATAGTACAAATCCTAATGATGACGAAGGTCAACCAGGAAACTCAGATGCAGATGCAGATGATACGAATGACCCAACAAACTTACCAATACCTGCAACACCTGCACTCGCTCTTGTAAAAACAAGTGCTTATGCAGATACCAATGGTGATGGTGTGGTAAGTCCTGGAGATATGATTGCTTATACCTTTGTGGTGACAAACACAGGTAATGTGACAGTAACATCGATTGATGTAACAGATACTAATTTGACGCCAAGTTTAGTAGGTACGATTGCGAGTCTAGCTCCAATGGCCAACCAAACACTAACGGCTAGTTATACCATTACTCAGGCAGATGTAAATGCAGGAGAGGTGATCAATGAAGCAGTTGCTTCTGGTGAGGATCCTAATGGAAATACGGTAATTGATGATTCTGATTCTGGTAACCCAGCAGATGATTCTGGAGCTGGTGATGATGATACGGTAACTCCGCTACCATCTTCTTCAGAGCTTACTCTTGTTAAGAGTTCAAGTATAGACATTGCGTCAAATACAATTACTTACACATACACTGTAGAGAATACTGGGAATGTAGCATTATTTGATATAGTACTTGTTGAAACGGCCTTCTCAGGAACTGGTGTTACGCCTGTACCTGTATATACAGGAGGTGGAGTTGACATAGATGGCGATGCAGATGCCTTTGATGCAAATCCAGGAGATATGCTCTTCTTTACAGCTAGCTACTTGCTAACGCAAATTGATATTGATGCTGGTGTAGTTACAAATCAAGCTGAAGTAAACGGTACATCTCCAAATGGAGCGACAGTATCTGATGAGTCTGATTCTGGCAACGATGGTGATAATACTGGTAATGATAATGATCCTACTAATACATTTATACCTCAAGATGCAAGTATGAACCTCAATAAAACGGGCGTACTTGACGATGGAGGTGATGGATTACAAGCTGGTGATATTATTACATACACATTTACTCTAACAAATACTGGAACAACAACAGTTGCAAATCCGGTACTAACAGATCAATTACTTGGAGGTGTTATTGCAGGTCCTGATTCGGGAGATGTAAGTAACGTGTCTGTTCTTGATGTAGATGAAGTGTGGATTTACACAGCGACCTACGCATTAACACAAGATGATGTAGATGCTGGAATGGTCGTGAATACAGCAACCATTGCTGGAAGCGCACCTAACGGAGAACCTGTGGTAGACACATCTGATGATCCGAACGATAACACTAACGTTGATCCTAATACAGATGGTAATCCTGATGACCCAACAATTGTTGATTTCGGATGTATGCCTAATATATCTCTCTTTAAAGAAGATATTGCATTTAGTGGTGACGTTACAAACCCAGTCCCGGGTGATATTATAACGTTCCAATTTACAGCGGTAAACACAGGGAATATCACACTTTTAAATGCGGAAATATTTGACGCGTTGCTAGGTGGTTTCGTTGGTGAATTTGAAGAGATATTTGTTGGACAATCTCTAACAACCACACAGACCTATACTATCACGCAAGATGATATTGATACAGGTTACGTGCTCAATACTGCATTTATTGTTGCAGACCCCGTGGGAGCAGATTGTGATGAAGTAAGAGACGTTTCTCACGATAGAGACTTTGCAACAAGTGGAGTTGATTCTGATGGAGATGGTGATTCTTCTAATGATGTTCTAGTAGATTCTGATGGAGATGGAGATCCCGATAACGATACGGAAGTGTTCTTACAGCAAAATCCAGTGATTGTTATAACTAAAACGTTCGTTTATTTAGACACAAATGGTAATGGCTCTATAGACTTGGGTGATCAATTACAGTATAACTTTGTCGTAGTTAATAACGGAAACGTTACTATTACAGACGTTGTTGTAAATGATCCATTATTAGGTGGTATTGTTGGAGTGATTGATGTACTCACACCTTCTGATACAGGTAATGTAACTGCTACTTATAACTTAACACAGGCGGATATTGATACAGGAAGTGTTACTAATACAGCCACGGCTATAGGTAATGATCCATTTGATAACGATGTTACCTCTACAGATACAGTTGTATTTGATATAGATGATATGGGAGGTATTACTTTAGTAAAAGCAGCCCAGCTACAAGACACGAACAATAGTAACACCGTAGATGTGGGAGATGAAATCTTATATACGTTTACAGTTACTAATACTGGGAATGTAACAGTCACTAATGTTGAAATAAACGATAGTACAATCGGAGTAAGTAACTTACCTATTGTGCCTAGTACATTGCAGCCTGGAGAAAGTGGAATTGCAGTAGCTGAATATGTCCTTACACTAGATGATATCATGGTTGGAATGATTATAAACTCGGCAGAAGCAAGTGCGATAGATGCGATGGGGCAGCCGCTTACGGATGTGTCGGATAGTGCTAATCCTGCAGACGATACTGGAGCGGGAGATGACCCTACGGTAACAATGTTTGAAGTAGCTAATATTTCTTTACAGAAAATGGGAGAATATATTGATACCAACCTCAATAATATAGTAGATCAAGGTGACCGTATTGATTACATGTTTACTGTGACAAATACTGGTAACACACCATTGTTTGACGTAAGTGTCGACGATAGCTTAGTAGAGATAGATGGAGGTCCAATTGATCTCGCAATAGGGGAGACTGACAGTTCTACATTCAGCGCTAGTTACGTTCTTACTAATGAGGATGTGGCCAACGGAAGTGTATTAAACACAGCTACTGTAACTGCAAGAACTGCAAATGGAGCCATTGTAACAGATGTTTCGGATGATCCTACAAACCCTACAGATAATGATGAGAATAATGATGGTGAACCAGATGATCCTACTATTACAGTACTAGATGTAGAACAAGATTTGGAAATATTTAATGAAATTTCTCCAAATGGCGATGGTGTGAATGAAACCTTCGTTATTCAAGGATTACAAAATTATCCTAACAATGTTCTTCGCATTTATAACAGATGGGGTAATGTTGTTTTTGAAGAAGCAAACTATCAAAATAACTTTGACGGTACTTCAAATGGTCGAGCAACCGTTGAGAGAGGTGAGAAGCTGCCAGTAGGTACATATTATTACCTTCTTGACCTTAATGATGGAAGTTCGGGTCGTGCAGGATGGTTATATATAAACAGATAATTTAAGGTGTATAAGCACTAAAAGTAAAAAGTATGAATATAAAGCTTAGAGTATTAATAGTAGGTTTAGTAGGTCTATCCTTCCAGACGCTATTTGCGCAACAAGATCCTCAGTTTACACAATATATGTACAATACGTTGAGTGTAAATCCAGCATATGCTGGATCTAGAGGTCATGCTTCTGCGATTGGGGTGTTGAGATCGCAATGGGTTGGTCTTGATGGAGCTCCTAGAACACAGACTTTTTCCTTAGACACTCCAATTGGTGAACATGTAGGTCTTGGTTTGGCAATAGCAAACGATGAACTTGGTCCCTCTAAGGAAACGTATCTAGATCTTAATTTTTCTTATACGATAATGACTTCAGACACTCGTAAGCTTTCGTTTGGCTTAAAAGGAGGTGGGCGTTTCTTAGATATTGATTTTTCTAAGGGTAATGCTCAAAGTCAAGATGTCCTTTTTCAAAATAATGTGAGTGAATTTTTACCTACTCTAGGAGCAGGTGTCTACTGGCATAATGATCGAAACTATCTTGGATTTTCAATCCCAAATTTATTTACAGATCAAACCTATGATGATATACAGCAAACTGTAGCTGCCGAAAGACTTCACTTATTTATAATAGGAGGTATTGTTACAGATCTTAGTAGTACGACAAAATTTAAACCAGCTTTCCTTGTAAAGAGTGTTACGGGAGCTCCGCTCATTGTGGATTTATCTGCAAATTTTATGTTTTATGAAAAGCTAAGATTAGGGCTTTCTTATAGATGGGATGATTCTGTAAGTGGTCTTGCAGGATTCCAGATAACACCACAGCTACTGGTAGGGTATTCTTATGATTATACTACTACAGAACTACAGCGATTTAATACTGGAAGCCATGAGATTACAATGAGATTTGATCTTATCTCAAAAACAAAGAAAATTAAATCACCTCGTTTCTTTTAAATTATAAATAATGACAAAGAATATTACGATACTTCTGCTACTTTTTTCTGTCTCTCTCTTTGCACAGAAAACATATAAAAACGCAGATAAGCTATTTGAACAAATGCGCTATGTTGAAGCGGCAGCTGTTTATGAGAAAGCAATAGATAGAGGAGATAATTCTATGGTTCTTCTGCAGAAGGCTGGAGATTCATATTACTTCAATACAAATATGGAGGAGGCTTATAAGTGGTATGATCTGCTTGTGAGTCAATATGGAGATGAAGTCGATGCCGAGTATTTATTTAGATTTGCACACTCACTACAGGGTATTGGGGATTATAAAGCGGCAAAAAAGTGGATGAAAGCTTTCGCGAAAGCGTCAACTAAAAATGATAAACGTATTGATGATTATGCTCAGAAAGAACGCACTCTGGCAGATGTGCTAGCGATTCCCGCGCAATTTGAGCTTAAAAACTTGTCAATAAATACAGCGTATTCAGATTTTGGACCTGCATATTATGGAAATAAACTTGTGTACTCATCTGCTGTGGATACGTCTTATTATATCAAAAGAAGGTATCATTGGAACGATCAGCCATTTTTAGATTTTTATATTGGACAAATAAACGCTGCCGAGAATGAAGTAAAAAGAGAGAAAATATTTTCTAAGGTTATAAATACAAAATATCACGAGGCTACAATTGCTTTTACTAATGATGGTAATCGTATTTACTTTACTAGAAATAACTATGATGTAGATTTAAAAAGAGGAGAGGATGGAATTAGCCATCTTAAATTATATACTGCGGTTAGGAATGACAGTCTAGATAGAAAGGACGACTGGAGCGATGTGCATGAACTGCCATTTAATAGTAAGGATTACTCTACGGGTCATCCTACGCTTAGTGAAGATGGTAGTAAACTTTATTTTGTATCAGACATGCCAGGAACAATAGGCGCTACAGATATATTTGTAGTAGATATATTGGGGGATAATACATATTCTACACCTCGAAATCTAGGGCCAAAAGTGAATACATCAGGAAGAGAAATGTTTCCTTTTATTGCAAAGGGAGTGATATACTTTGCTTCGGATGGACATTTAGGTGTTGGTGGATTAGATGTTTTTGAAAGTAATATGGATAATGATTTATTCTCGGACCCTCGTAACCTAGGTAAGCCACTTAACAGTAAGTTGGATGATTTTGGTTTCATTATTAACGAAGAAGGAGAGCAAGGTTTTGTATGTTCAAACAGAGAAGGAGGAGTAGGCGATGATGATATTTATGCAATACAGCGTATTGCTCCTGAAGATGTTTTAAACGATTGTAAACAACTTGTTAAAGGGTATGTGATTAACGCACGTACGCAAGAGCGTATAGCGGATGCTACAGTTTCTTTATATGGGGAGAATGGAGTTAAGCTTTCTGAAACCGTAAGTAAAAGGAATGGAGATTATGTTTTTAATTTTGACCTTGACTGTGCTGAGCAATATGATATAAAAGTGAATAAATTAGGGTACACTCCTAATTCAAAAAATATTGTTACTTCTAGTATCTCATCAGAAACTGTAGTTCCCTTAGATCTTGAAACGCTAAGTGAACTTATTGTGGAAGATGGAGGTCTACTTAAAATTAAGGTTGGAATTATATTCTTTGATCTCAATAAGGACTACATACGTCCAGACGCTGCTATGGAGCTCAATAAGATTGTAACACTGATGTCTCAACAACCATCTATAGAGATTAGAATAGAATCTCATACGGATGCCCGCGCAGATGATAATTATAATATGGAGCTCTCGCAAAGAAGGGCTATATCAACCAAAAATTACTTAATAAGACAAGGAATAGCAAAAGAGAGAATATTGTCTGCTCAAGGCTTTGGAGAAACGCAATTGCTTAATGATTGTTTTAATGGAGTGCAATGCGATGAAGTGCAGCATCAAATTAATAGAAGGTCAGAGTTTATTATAGAGAAAATGTAAGTATTCAAAAACATACTATTAGTTATTATAAAGAAAAGCTCTCAAATAAAATTGAGAGCTTTTTTTATGCTTTGTTAAGAACTAGTATTTTCCAATTTTACAGGTGTTTTTCTAAGTAAAAAACTCAAGATATAGAACAGACTATTTATTTTTTCACAATAATGAGGTGTTTCTATTAAAAAAGTATCAAGGTAGTAAGAAATTACAGCATACTTTCATATACTTGCTATCTCAAAAGATTTCACAATAACGTGAAGTAATTATTTTGTGATAGAATTAGAAGTATTTCATGCGAATTTTAGCGAAAGCACGCTACTTTAGAGATTACATACTAAAATAATTGTAATTAAAATAAGACGATGCTTTTCTATATTTGTTACAGTTAATCTAATTAATTACTATATTTAACCCTTTACTAATTTAAACTTTAAGATCAAGAGCAATGAAAAAATTATTCTCTATCATGGCAATTGCCGCTGTAGTAGTGTTAAGCACATTCACAGCAAACGCCAGTAACGCACAAACAACCCTTCCAGTACAAATCCAACAAATCGTTGCGAATGTAGATTCTGGTGCATCTTTTCAAGATGAAGCCGTAGCAGAAGAGCTTTCTTTTACGCAAGATTTGAAAAAACGATTCATTGAAGGAGGTCCTGGATTCATGGGGATTGTACTTTTATGTCTTATTTTAGGACTTGCAATTGCTATTGAGCGTATTATATATCTTAACCTAGCATCTACTAACACTAAGAAGTTAGCTCAAGATGTTGAAGATGCATTAAATAGTGGTGGTGTTGAAGCTGCAAAAGAAGTATGTCGTAACACTAAGGGGCCTGTTGCTTCTATCTACTACCAAGGTCTTGACCGTGTAGATGAAGGAGTAGAAGCTGCTGAAAAAGCTGTTGTAGCTTATGGTGGTGTTCAAATGGGACAACTTGAAAAGAACGTATCTTGGATTTCATTATTTATCGCACTTGCACCAATGCTTGGTTTCATGGGTACGGTAATCGGTATGATTCAAGCCTTTGATAGAATTGAAGCAGCGGGTGATATGAATCCAGCTCTTGTAGCAGGAGGTATTAAAGTAGCACTTCTTACAACAGTATTTGGACTGATTGTGGCTATTATTCTTCAAATATTCTATAACTATATTATTGCAAAAATTGACAGTATCGTAAACGATATGGAAGATGCATCAATCACATTGATGGACATGCTTGTACGTTACAAGAAGTAATATATAGTAATCTTAAAAATTCATACATATTATGGGATTACATAAAATTTTAAAACTCATTGTTGGTATCGTAGGTATCGTAGCACTTGTTGTTGCTGGTATGGTATGGGCAAACAATGAAGCCATCGTAGGTGGTGACTCACAGAACCTTGTTGATATCATGATTCTCCTTGCATGGATAGTTATAGGTATCGCAGTAATACTCGTAGCGATTTTTGTTATCAAAGGTCTATTTTCGGGTAACGCAAAGAATACACTAATAGGTGCCGGAGCATTCTTGTTAGTAGTTGCTATATCTTACTTCGCTGCAAGCGGAGCAGAAGAAGTTGCAATGAAAGACGGAGAAATGCTATCTGCTAGTGGTTCACAATGGGTAAGCGCTGGTATTAATGCATTCTTTATTCTTGCGGCTGTCGCAATTGTATTAATGGTTATTTCTGGAGCTAAGAAACTTGTAAATAAATAATTATGGCTAGGAGAAATGCACCAGAAATTAATGCAGGGTCTATGGCAGACATCGCATTCTTACTACTTATCTTCTTCTTGGTAACTACTACCATTGAAAAAGATAGAGGTCTAGTAAGAGCGTTACCGCCAGAGCAGCCTGAGAATGTGGAGCCTCCTATCATAAAAGAAAAGAACCTTTTTGTTGTTATTGTAAACAATGAAGAACAGCTTTTGGTTGAAAATGAGCCTATGGAGATGAAAGATCTTCAAGCAGCAGCCATTGCTTTCCTAGATAATGGGGGAGTGCCAAAAGGACAAGAAGGGTATTGTGACTATTGTCAGGGAGAACGTAATCCGAGTTCATCGGATTATCCTGATAAGGCTATTGTTACTGTAAAGAGTCTTCGTGAGTCATCTTACGAGTCTTTTATTACAGTTCAAAATGAGCTAGTAGGAGCATATAATTTCTTACGTGATAGAGAATCGCAACGTTTATACGGGTGGAAGTACACCGAAGTAAGTAAAGCGATAGATGAAGGTGTTTTTAAGGGTAACGAAGATGCAACTGAGAAAAAACTTGATATTATCAAGAACATGTATCCTCAGAAGCTTTCTGAAGTAGACCCTAATAACTAATATAAAAACAATAACAATATGTCAAAATTTAGAAAAGGCGGTGCTAAGGAATTACCAGCAGTAAATACTGCTTCCTTACCAGATATTGTATTTATGTTATTATTCTTCTTTATGGTTGCTACGGTGTTACGTAAAAATGACGTTAAAGTAGCTCAAATTTTACCTTCAGCAGATCAAACTGAGAAGCTTAAAAAGGATCGAAGTGTATACATCTTTGCTGGTACTCCAGGAGAGGGATATAAGAACCTTGGTACAGAAGGGAAAATACAAATTGGAGACAAGTTTGTAAACATAAACGAAGTACAACCAGCAATACTCGAAGAGCGTGAAAAGCTTAGAGATGAGCTTAAAGACCGTGTAATGGTTGCCTTTAAAGTAGATAAGGAAACTAATTCAGGTTTGGTATATGACGTAAAGCAGGAGCTTAGACAAGCAAACATGCTTAAGGTAATTTATATTACCACACAAACGGATGATGCTGTAACGCAATAGTCCTATATTAAATTAGTAAAAAAACGTCTTGAGGTAACTCAAGGCGTTTTTTTATTTTCAATACTCATTGTCATTTCTCTTATATTTGTTACAAATTCTTCCACTTGAAATACTACCTATTTTTAACCATTTTATTTCTCACTATTGGTCTTATGGCTCAAGAGGAAGCTATTTCGTATGAGGAGGAGGTTGATTCCTTATATAGAGAAGATCAAGTCTATGTAGGTGTTACATTTAATTTATTAAGCAATAAACCAGCAAGCTTTAGTCAAAATGGTCTTAGTGCAGGAGTGCAAGTTGGATTTATTAGAGATTTTCCTATCAATAAGCGCCGCAATAAGGCAATTGGTTTAGGAATAGGTCTTGCCCTTGATACGTATAATCAAAACTTGTTTATAGGTGAAGAATTTGCGGGTGAGGTGACTAATTATGAAATTCTTGATGATCAGATTAACGAAGAAGTAAATAGATTTACTACATATACTCTTGAGTTTCCACTTGAATACAGATGGCGTACATCTACGCCAACCAAGTATAGTTTCTGGCGTATACATGCCGGAGTAAAATTAGGTTACTTATTCAGGTTCAAATCTACTTTTCAAGATGCTAGTGCTGATATTGTTCGTACAGATTTACCTGAGATAAATAACTTCCAGTACGGACCATCATTCTCTTTCGGGTACGGAGCTTTTAATTTCCAAGGATATTATGGTTTGAGTACGTTGTTTAATGACGACGCGCAAATAGATGCCGATAGCGTCAACCTTCAGGTGATTCGTTTGGGATTAGTTTTTTACTTCTTATAAGTGTACGCTTTCGCGAAAGCGTTACAATACTACTACTACTACTACTACTACTACTACTACTACTACTACTACTACTACTACTACTACTATTATAGCCAATAGGGGTAAACTAGAAACTGCGAAGCGGCACCTATTATAAATCCTATAATAAGTTCAATAGGAGTGTGGGCTTTTGCATCTAGTCTCGATGTAGCTGTTGCACCACAAGCAAAAATCCCGACTGCAATCCAGGGAAGCATGTTTGAGCCATAGTGAAGACTGAGTCCTATAATAAAGAATAAAACTCCCGAGAGTCCTATCATGTGAAGACTTGCTTTAAACTTAAAAAGAGATAGTAAGAATGCTCCAGAACTAGCTCCTAAAACTCCGACAAAGAAAAAGTAAAGTGCGGGAATCTCATAACCGTCAAATATTAATCTTATTAATATAAAGATGAATAGCATCTGCATAAGTAGCGGCCATTTGCGCTCCCTTACATCCTTGAGGTGTATGCTCGAGACTAATTGTAAGTTTTTAAGCATATAGAAGCTTAAAATGGGTATTACGGTAGTCATTATGGCAGCTGCAAATATCTTAGAGTAAATAAACTCTTCATTGAAGTATCTAGGTGAAATGTAGAAGTAATACAAAACACCACTCAGCGGCATAAACAGAGGGTGAAAAATATAGGAAAAGCTACGTATGAGGAATTTCATTAAATCTGTTTACGTAATCTCGCTACTGGAAGATCTAGTTGCTCACGATATTTAGCTACCGTTCTACGTGCAATAGGGTATCCTTTTTCTTTTAAAATGCCCGCAAGTTTATCATCTGTAAGAGGCTTGCGTTTATCCTCTTCCTCGATAACCATTTCTAAGATTTTTTTAATCTCACGTGTAGATACTTCTTCACCTTGATCATTTGTCATACTCTCAGAAAAGAACTCTTTAATAAGTTTTGTTCCGTAAGGTGTGTCTACATATTTACTATTTGCAACCCGAGAAACGGTGGATACATCCATCCCAATTTCTGTAGCAATATCTTTCAATATCATAGGTCTTAAGTTGCGCTCATCACCAGTTAAGAAGTATTTTTCTTGATAATGCATGATGCTACTCATAGTGACAAAAAGTGTTTGCTGTCGCTGTATAATGGCTTCTATAAACCATTTGGCTGCATCAAGTTTTTGCTTAATGAACATTACCGCATCTTTCTGTGCTTTAGTTCGCTCCTTAGATTCTTTATAACCTTTAAGCATGTTGCTATAATCTCGAGAGACCTTAAGTTCTGGGGCGTTACGACCATTTAGTGAGAGTTCTAGCTCACCGTCTACTATGCGTATGGTGAAGTCTGGAACAACGTGCTCTACTATTTTTGTGTTACTGGAGTATGATCCTCCTGGCCTTGGATTAAGGTGTTCTATCTCATTGATAGCATCTTTAAGTTCCTCTTCCGTTATGTGGAACTTAGCCATGAGCTTTTTGTAATGCTTCTTGCTAAAATGGTCAAAAGACTTTTCAAGAATATCAACAGCTAGCGATACAGATTTTGTAGCTGGCTTTCTATCTAGTTGTAACACCAGACATTCTTGTAAATTACGTGCTCCCACCCCTGCTGGGTCAAGGTCTTGCACTTTAAAAAGCATTTTTTCTATAACCTCTTCAGAGGTGTAGATGTTTTGTGTAAAAGCTAGATCGTCCATAAGATCTGCTAGCGGACGTCTCAGGTATCCTGCTTCATCTAGAGAGCCTATGATAAATTCGGCCACCTCGCGCTCTTCAGAAGATATTCTTACGGTATTGAGTTGTGTTTTTAGATATTGATTAAAGGATGTTCCAGAAGCATAAGGTACTTGTTTGTCCTCATCATCTGCACTATAATTATTTGCGCTCAGGCGATACTCTGGGATTTCATCATCACTTAGATAATCATCCACATTAATTTCAACTTCTGGCGCTTCATCAAAGTCATCTGTATTGTCAAACTCTTCAAAATCATCTTGAACTTCCTCCTTGCCGCTATCGAGAGCAGGATTTTCTTCCAGCTCTTGTTTGATTTTTTGTTCAAACGCCTGCGTGGGAAGTTGGATAAGCTTCATCAGCTGGATTTGCTGAGGAGAAAGCTTTTGCGAAAGTTTAAAATTAAGTTGTTGTTTTAACATATAAAAACGAAGTTACGAAAAAGCAGTAGACAGTGATGAGAAATATATGTTAAGCAAACTTTTAATTAATGGAAGTTTTGCTCTCTTATATTTGAGATTTTAAAGCGTATTTGAGTTTTGGATTTGTCTTAATTTTAAAGTGTGTTTACGACTTTTCTAATCGCTACGAGATTACTTAATAATTGCTCAAGATATGCAAGATCAAGCATATTTGCACCGTCACTTTTTGCATTTGCAGGGTCAAAGTGTGTTTCAATAAACAATCCATCCACGTTATTCACAATACCAGCTCTGGCTATAGTTTCAATCATATCTGGTCGTCCACCAGTAACGCCGCTTGATTGATTAGGTTGTTGTAAGGAGTGTGTCACATCAAGTACCGTAGGAGCATACTGCCTCATCGTAGGTATTCCTCTAAAATCTACAATCATATCTTGGTAGCCAAACATAGTACCACGATCTGTAATCCAAGCATTTTCATTGCCAGTGTCATGAACCTTTTGTACAGCATGCTTCATCGATTCTGGAGACATGAATTGTCCCTTTTTTAGGTTTACTACTTTTCCTGTTTCGGCAGCAGCGACTACAAGAGAAGTCTGTCTTACTAAAAATGCAGGAATTTGTAAAACATCTACATATTGTGCTGCGAGAGCAGCATCAGAACTTTCGTGAATGTCTGTTACAGTAGGTACATCAAATTCTGCAGAAACCTTTGCTAAAATCTCAAGAGCTTTTTCATCTCCTATACCCGTAAAACTATCTACTCTGCTACGATTTGCTTTTCTAAAACTCCCTTTAAAAACATATGGTATTTTTAGAGTGTCGGTAATTTTTACCACCTTCTCTGCAATGCGCATTGCCATATCTTCTCCTTCTATAGCGCATGGGCCACATAGTAAGAAAAAGTTATTGGCATCTGTATGTTTTATTTTAGGTATGTTAGAAAGTTTCATTGTTTAGTTTTTAATTGTTTCCTGGATTTTTATCTGGAATAAATGGGTGTTACAAAGATAGTATTAAAACAGATGAGCATTGTTACTTCTTGATAGAAGTGGTTTGCTTATCAGGTTTTGCATAAGAAAATCTGTCTATAAGTTTTGGAGAAGCATAAGCGTCAAGTCCGTTTATGGCTACTCCCATAGATGCTTCTAGATCAATCCATCCATCTTCATCTAGGCAGTTATCTGGTATAAAGATTTCCTTAATAGCTCCTATCATTAAAATAGTGCCATTTTCCTCAATTTTGTATTCATTTACGTATTCGCAGGCAATTTTAATATGTGCCTGTTTTACAAATGGTGCTTTCGAGTTATTTAAATATTCAGTTTGTAATCCGGTAGCGTTAAACTCTGAAACGTTTTCCTCGTAAGCTGCAGCTGTTTGGTGTGATTGTGAGATGATTTCAGTATTAATGTGGTTCACTGTAAAAACTCCCGTCTCTTTAATATTTTTATATGTATGTCTAGGGACTGTAGTAGGTCTCATGATAAAGCTTAACAGAGCAGGGCTACTTCCTATGTGTGTGATAGAACTAAAAACAGCTAGATTTTTATGGTTGTCCTTAGATGTAGTACCTATCAGGTTGGCGCTTTTATATCCCGTAACACTATTAATAAAGTTCGCACGGTAACGCTTATCCATTGCGCTAATTGCGTCGTCGTCAAAATGTAGTATCTTTTTCATTATTTCCAAAAATACGGATTATGAAAGAGCAGTTTCAGGATTACTTTGGCACAAACAAGGAAACTTGGGAAAAGAAAGTGCCTATACATGCAGAGAGTAGCTTCTATGATGTGCCATCATTTTTAAATGGTAAAAGTTCTCTTAACAGCTATGAGTTGGATGCCTTGGGAGATGTAAATGGTAAAAGTTTACTCCATCTTCAATGTCATTTTGGACAAGATACGTTGAGTTGGGCAAGGATGGGTGCTTTGGTAACAGGAGTAGATATTAGTGAGGAGGCAATTACGCTTTCGCGAAAGCTAAACAAACAACTAGGGTTGTCTGCCGCATTTGTGTGCTGTAATGTTCTTGATACTTCAATGCATATCCAAGAGCAATTTGATATTGTTTTTACGAGTTATGGTGTGATAGGGTGGTTGCCAGATTTAAAACCTTGGGCGCTTATGATTGCACAGCGATTAAAGAGTGGAGGGACTTTTTATATGGTAGAGTTTCATCCCATCGTCTGGATGTTTGATTATACAGGAGATAAGCCGGTAATGAAGTATGGTTATCATCAGGATGAGGCAGTTTACGAAGAATATGAAGGGACTTACGCTCAGACTGATGCGCCCATGATAAGCAAGGAGTATGGATGGAATCACGGTTTAGGTGAAGTGGTTTCTGCCCTAATAGATGCCGGTCTTAAAATAGAAATTTTAAGAGAACGCGATGCTTCTCCTTATGATGTTCTTCCGGATTTGGTCAAAAATGAAAATGGCCTTTACGAAAGTAAAGACCATTTATATCCATTAATTTTTGAGATAAAAGCTACTAAAATTTAGTGTGCATCCTCTTTTAATAATTCTGGAAACTTCTGTGCAAAACGTCTATATCTTGGGATAGAAACGTTTTGAATATATGGGTTGCTTGGATTGTTTTTCTCGTAATCTTGGTGGTAGTCTTCGGCAATCCAAAATTTCTGAAACGGTAGTACTTGGGTGCTTATGCGACCATTGTAAGTAGACTCATTTAAAGCAGCAATAGTTTTATCTATTATTTTTTTCTCACTGTCGTTTTGATAGAAAGCGATAGAACGATATTGTGGACCTGCATCTGGGCCTTGACGATTTTTTGTGGTTGGGTCCTGTGATCCAAAAAACACATCTACCAGTTGTTGAAAAGAAATCACCTTTGGGTCATAAATTACTTCCACGGCTTCAGCATGCGTCGTGTTTCCGTAGCTCACTTGTTTGTAAGTTGGATTATCTTCTTTACCACCACTATAGCCACTTACGGCCTCATCGACACCTTTCACACTTTCAAAAACTGCCTCTACACACCAGAAACATCCACTAGCAAAATATGCCCTACTCATCCCATCTTGAAACGTCGTTTCCACTGGGTCAAGCATAGCTGTAGGCTCAGTCATAGGCTTAGGATCATGGTTGCAAGCCATAAAAGTAATGAGCGTTGCAAGGGAGGCAAGTAATTTCATAGAGGTTTTTTTAAAGTCTATAAAAGTACATCATAAGGGTTGAGATTGTTGTTATCGTTTTGTTAATCAATTATAGTCATTATAAAGTGGAGTATTTAATGAAAATATCTTGATGTGAAATCGGAAAATTGTTATTTATAGATAACTCAATGGTAAAAAAAAGCCCTCTATAAATAGAAGGCTTTTTAATGTTGTAAGGAAAAGTGGTTATAGCTTCTTAAAAAGCTTTACCATTTTCTCATGCTGCTCGTTTGCTAGTTCGCTATCTATTAAGATACGACCAGAGTGCTCGTCTGTGATGATTTTCTTACGTCCAGCAATCTCAACCTGTACTTGTGGTGGGATTGTAAAGTAAGATCCTCCAGATGCTCCACGCTCTATAGGTACAATAGCAAGACCATTACGTACACTAGAACGGATTCTCTTGTATGCTTTAACTAAGCGGTCTTCAATGTTAGTTTCATATTCTGCACTTTTAGCTAGAAGTGCTTGTTCTTCTTTCTCTGTTTCAGAAAGAATAGCATCTAGCTCGTTTTTCTTGTGCTTAAGGTGGTTCTCACGTTCTCCAAGGCGTTGCTTAGTTTGTGTGATAACTTCTCCTTTTTGCTCAATCTGTGCTTTGTACTCACGGATATTTTTCTCTGCAAGTTGAATTTCAAGTTCTTGGAACTCTACTTCTTTACTTAAAGCATTAAACTCACGGTTATTACGTACGTTTTTTTGCTGCTCAGAGTATTTTTTAATAGATGCTTTTGAGTCATCTATCTGGATTTTTTTAGCCTTGATAGAGTCGTCTACCAATTTTAAATCGTTTTCTAACTTCTCGATGCGCTTGTTAAGACCAGCTACTTCATCTTCAAGGTCTTCAACTTCCAGTGGAAGCTCTCCACGTACATTGCGGATCTCGTCCACACGTGAATCTATAAGTTGTAAATCGTAAAGCGAGCGTAGTTTTTCTTCTACTGTTGCTTCTTTCTTCTTTGCCATACGTTAAAAATAGTTGATAGGATTGGTATTTTCCTCAGATAAAATGATTGCAAAAGTACTAATTTTTTCTGTAAGATAATCGCATATTAGGTTTTTCGTATATCGCTCACTTTCATAATGTCCCACATCGCACAAAAGGATGCGGCTTTCGGCTTGATAATAGTCGTGATATTTTAAATCTGAAGTAACTAGTACATCGGCTCCTTGGGCTTTTGCACTTTTAATGGCAAAGGCTCCGCTTCCTCCTAGTACGGCTATTTTCTTTACAGGTTTACCTAATAATTGTGAATGACGTATACCACCTGTTTTAAATTGCGCTTTCGCGAAAGCTAAAAATTCCACCTCACTCATTTCTTTATCAAGCTCACCTATCATACCCATACCCACATTTTGTAGCGTATTTTCTAGAGAGGTGATTTCATAAGCAACTTCTTCGTATGGATGATTTTCAAAAAGTGTTTGTAAAATCTTAGACTTAAGGTGTTTTTCAAACGTAAGATGTACTTGTGTCTCTGGTTCAATGTGTTTTGTGCCTCTACTTCCTATAACAGGGTTAGAGTTTTCATTTCCTTTAAAAGAGCCTTGACCTTTTACTTCAAAGCTACACTCTTCATAATTACCTATACTTCCAGCTCCAGCTTTAAATAATGAATCAGTAACGCTCTTTACAGAAGCGTGTGGAACGTAAGTGGTGAGTTTGTAAATATGATGCTGTTTAGGGCTTAAAATCTTTGTGTTTGATAGATTGAGAGCTTTGCACATTCCAAAGTTAACACCGTGCTCTACATTATCTAGCGCAGTGTGAATTGCAAAAATGGCAATATCATTTTTAATAGCCTTTTGAACCACTTTTTGCACATAATTGCTTGCTGTAAGTCTTTTTAAACCTGAAAAAATTATAGGATGAAAGCAAACAATAAGGTTGCAGTTTTTTGTAATTGCCTCATCAACCACATTTTCTAGTGCATCATGTGATACGAGTATATTACTTACTTCTTGATGAGGGTCACCTACAAGAAGACCAACATTATCAAAATCTTCTGCATAAGCTAGTGGCGCCCATTCATTAATTAAATTACTTACATCTTGTACCTTCATAAGGGTAAAGATAAAAAATGATACCTTCGTTTTATGAGAAAACTACGTCTCTTGTTATTTCCCGTCGCGGGAATTTATTATTTAGTTACGCTTACGCGAAATAAGCTCTACGACACTGGTATATTTAAGTCAAAAAAATATGATATTCCAGTTATATGTGTGGGTAATTTGAGCGTGGGAGGAACTGGAAAATCCCCAATGACTGAGTTTGTAGTTCGGCTTTTGCATCATGACTATAAAGTAGCCACACTAAGTAGGGGTTACGGCCGAAAAACGAAAGGATACCTAGATGTTCATCCAGAAAATCAGGCAACTATGGTGGGTGATGAGCCATTACAATTTGCTCAGAAATTCAAAAATATACAAGTTGCAGTTTGCGAGGATCGTCAAACTGGTATCGAAACATTATTGTCAAAAGTCAATGCGCCTGAAGTTATAGTTCTAGACGATGCTTACCAGCATAGAAAGGTCGAAGCTGGGTTTTATATATTATTAACAGCATACAGTGATCTTTATAGTAATGACTTCTTGTTACCAGCTGGAAATTTAAGAGAGCCTAGAGCTGGTGCGAGTAGGGCAGATGTTGTAGTGGTAACTAAATGTCCAGAAAATTTAAGTTCACAAGAACAAGCGTCTATTGTTGATTCTTTAAATGTGAATAAAACTCAGCAAGTATATTTTTCAGCTATATCATATGATGAGCAGGTGTATTCTGCAGAGGGAGCTGTGTCACTTAACCGGCTTAAGGTTAAAAAGGTTACGCTAGTGACGGGAATTGCAAATCCTAAACCGTTGTCGGTGTATTTAGCTAGTCAAGGGCTATCATTTTCTCATGAGGCGTATGGAGATCATCATAATTTTACAAGCTCTGAGATTGAAATGCTTGATGCATTAGATTGTATCCTCACTACAGAAAAAGATTATGTAAGACTTCGCCCCCTACTTAAGATGAGTGATTTGTATTATTTACCTATAAAGGCGCAATTTCTGGATGGTGAAGAGTTGTTGTCTGAGGAGATTAAAAACTTTGTCTCAAGTTTTTAAACGCAAGTAAATTTCAACAAAGAAGTCTTAGTTGAGCACTTTGCTATTCTTTAAGCCATTGTAGATTTTCTGAAAGAACTCTTCTACCTTATATGGTTTAGGAATGATGTCATTAAATCCAACAGCGTGAAATTCATCAATATTTTCATCTATCGTTACAGCGGTAAGCGCTAGTATAGGAATGTCTTTATCAAACAAACGGATTTGTTCTGTAGCTTCTATACCACTTATTCCAGGCATATGTATGTCCATTAGAATAAGGTCAAATTTTTCTGTGCGTGCCTTCTCTACAGCAATCTCACCGTTATCAGCCGTTTCGCAGGTGATTTTGTTTTTTTCAAGAATCTTGCGAGTAATCATTTGGTTAATCTTGTTGTCTTCTACTACAAGAATGTGACGATTCTCAAGGGCATTATAATCTATTTCGTACACGATGTCGTTTGCATTTGCTTCACCTGGAGCTGTTTGAGTCAGGTTGTAGTTAAGGTCAAATTTAAAGGTAGTTCCTTTGCCTAATGTGCTTTCTAGTATTATCTCACTATTAAGTAAGTCTAAAAGATTCTTAACAATAGATAACCCTAAGCCTGTACCGCCAAATTTTCTATTAATAGCTACAGATCCTTGTGTGAAGTTTTGAAAAATTGTTTTTTGTTTCTTCTTTGAGATTCCTTCACCATTATCTTCAATTTCGAAGTGAAGTTTTATGTCAGACTCACCTTGTTTAATCTTCTGTACACGAACCCAAACGTCACCATCTCGAGTGAATTTAATGGCATTTCCAACTAGGTTAATAAGTACTTGTGAGATCATTAATGGATCTCCCAGAAGTTCTGTAGGGATGTTAGAGTCAAATTCAATATGCAATTTATTCCCTTTATCTCGAGCAGATTTGCCTAAAGCAAATAACACATCTTCAATACGCTTCTTGATATTGAAAGCTGTTTCTTCAACTTCTACCTTGTTTGCCTCTAATTTATTGAGGTCAAGTATGTTGTTTATTAGGGAAAGTAGATACTCTCCAGAAAATTTGAGAGAGTCAAGGTGCTTTTTCTGATCTTCCGTTGGGTTTTCAGATAGGAGTAAGTGTGTTAATCCTGTAACAGCATACATGGGTGTTCGAAGCTCATGTGTTATTGTTGATAAGAACTGAGCTTTCACCATTGACGCTTTTTCTGCATTATCTCTTGCAATTACAAGCTCCACGTTTTTAGCTTGTAAAAGCTCATTTGCTTTTGCTCTTAGGTTGTTGTTCTTGTACAAGGATAGGGTGAGCAGTGCAAGAATAGAGCAGAGGGCGATACTTAGTACGAGAGTGAGTCTCATAGCTCTAGAGTTTCTGTCTTCTTCTATTTCAATGTCTTGTTCTAGTCGTTTTACCATGTCATCAAGTTCTTGATTCTCTGATGTTGGTAGTGGAACACTTGATATTTTACTTAGCGTATTTTGATCTGTTGCTTGATAGTACGATGTTAGGTGGTCATTTGCTTCTCTGTAGTTTCCGCGCCCTTGAGCTACTAGGTGCTTAACTTTGAATAAGGTAGTGCTAATACTCGGAAAATTATTTGAGCTTAATAGCGACTCAACTTCCAGTAAAGTTTCATCTGCTTCTTCAAGTCTACCTAATTCGGCTAGGCTTAATGCTTTATTGGTAAGCGCTTGAGTTTTTAGGTAGTCGCTCTTTTCATTTTTTGCATATTCAATACTCTTGTTGTAAGATGCAATAGCGTCTAGATGGCTTTCACTATTTCTTAAAATGTCACCTTTTAATGTGTGCAATTGAGCCTTTAAGTCGTCTCGAGTGCTATTTTCGAGAGTTACAATTCCATTAGAAATATATGTTAGGGCAGTGGTGGTGTCTTTTTTTATAAGAGCTAGTTGAGTAGCGGTAATGTAACTCTGCCCTAAAAGATCGAGACTTTTAGTTTCCTTTTGTAAGGCTATTGCACGCTCGTTTTCAATAAGTGCTTTCTCGTAATCATTAAGTTGAAAATATAGCTTTGCGAGAGTTCCAGATGCAAGACCTACGCGCTTTGTGTGGCCTATGCCTGTTGCTAGGTCTCTAGAATACTTTAGTATATCAATGGCATGGTTATAATTGCGATCAGAAACTGCAATCACAGCTCGCTTGAGAAGCGAGTCTATTTTATCATTGGTAAGCGTTTCCTCTACATTCTCTCTTTCTTGGGCAATACTTATCACAGGATAAGAAAGAAGAAGCGCTAGAAGAAAACGTACTAATAGCAAATTCATAAGAAATTCTGATTATTCAACTGCAATATATATTATTTTGTAGAAATCCGTAGTATTAAGTCAACTATTCTGCTAGAATATCCCATTTCGTTATCATACCAGCCTATAATTTTTACCATCTTACCTATTACAGATGTCATTTGTGAATCAAAAGTGCATGAATAAGGATTTCCTACAATGTCTATTGATACGATAGGGTCTTCCGTATACGATACAATACTTTTAAATCTTCCTAACGATGCTTTGCGCATAGCGTCATTGATTTCGTTAATTGAGGTGTCTCTTTTTACATTAAATGTAATATCCGTGAGAGATCCATTTGGAACGGGTACGCGTATTCCACAACCACCTATTACATCAGAGAGATGAGGGAAGATGCCTGTTAAGGCTTTTGCTGCTCCAGTAGTAGTAGGTACAATACTTTGTCCTGCCGCTCTGGCTCTTCTTAAATCTCGATGCGGTTGGTCATGTAAGCTTTGATCTGTAGTGTAAGAGTGTATTGTAGTTATATATGCTTGCTCAACACCACACAGTTCGTCTATAATTTGCACCATGGGTGCTGCATTATTTGTAGTACATGATGCGTTTGAAATAATAGTATCGCTATCTTTTATTTCATGATCATTTACTCCCATAACAATCATGGGTATATCTTCATCAAGTGGCGGCACACTTAAAATTACTTTAGCTGCGCCGGCACTTATATGTTTTTCAAGATCTTTTCTAGTTTTAAACTTACCTGTACTTTCTATAACAATATCTGGAGATGTAATATTCCAAGGGATATTGCTTATCTCACTTTCATTATATAGCGGGATAGTTTTACCGTCAATAATTATAGTATGCTCACTATGTGACACCTCTTTTTTAAGAACACCTTGAATACTATCGTATTTAAGAAGGTGTGATAAAGTGCGGGCATCTGCTAGATCATTAATTGCGACTACTTCCATTGCTGGATGCTCTTCAATAAGTCTAAACACAGTGCGACCTATGCGGCCAAAACCGTTGATAGCAATCTTAAGTGTAGTCATTTTTTTATGTAAGGTGTTTCTGTGCTTTGTAAGAAGAGCGCACGAGTGCACCACTTTCTACATGACGGAATCCCATTTCTAAACCTATCTTCTCATACTTCTGAAACTGATCTGGAGTGATAAATTGTTTTACAGGAAGATGTTTTTTTGATGGCTGTAAGTACTGACCTATTGTTACGATATCTAGATTTACAGATCGTAAATCTTTTAGTGTCTGGATTACTTCATCTTCAGTTTCACCTAAACCTAGCATGATACCAGACTTTGTACGCTTAATTCCGCTGTCTTTTAAATATTTCAAAATACCAAGACTACGTTCATATTTGGCTTGTATACGTACTTCGCGAGTAAGACGTTTTACAGTTTCCATGTTGTGAGACACCACTTCTGGTGCTACAGCTACAATACGATCCAGTAAATCTTCTCTACCTTGGAAATCAGGAATAAGAGTTTCTAGCGTTGTATTTGGGTTCATGCGGCGTATAGCCTGTACAGTTTCTGCCCAGATTATAGTTCCCATATCCTTAAGGTCATCGCGATCTACAGAAGTAATTACTGCATGTTTGATGTCCATTAATTTAATAGATCGAGCTACTTTTTCTGGTTCTTCCCAGTCTACTTGCTCTGGACGACCTGTTTTTACACCACAAAATCCACAAGAACGTGTACATGTGTTCCCGAGAATCATAAATGTCGCTGTACCTTCACTCCAGCATTCACCCATGTTTGGGCAACTTCCAGAGGTGCATATCGTATTAAGACTGTATTTGTCTACTAGATTACGTAGGTCTTTATATTTCTTACCAGTAGGCAGTTTTACACGAAGCCATTTTGGCTTTGCGACGCGCTCTGGCTTAGTAATAGTGAGTTCTTCTTGCATAGCATTTTTTATAGCGTTACAAAGATACTAAATAATGAATTGTGGGTTGTTACGCTTTCGCGAAAGCGTACTCTTAATATAATAATTGAAGTTCCTTGAGATCGTACTCATTTACAATATCATTTTCTTCTTGAAGAAGTAGTTTTCCAGACTCTGAAACACCTTTTATTATTCCAACAAACTGACGCCCACCTGCCGAAATAAATGTAGCAGGTTTATCTTTTTTAAATAAGTGAGCTTCATAGTCATTTTTGATGGTGTTGAATTCTCCTTTGAGAAGTAGGTCAACATAGTGATGAAATCTCTTGAGTAGAAGCGATAAAATTTCTTCCAACTCAAAGTGAATCCCTGTTCTAAACTTTATTGAAGTAGCGCGAGGTACATTATTCCACTGTGTCTGATTTACATTAAGTCCTACGCCTAAGATCATTGCGTCAAGTTGCCCGCCTTTTATGACACTCTCTATAAGTATGCCGCATATTTTGTCGTTATCTGTCAATATGTCGTTAGGCCATTTAACACGAACATTTTTTATGAGAAGTTTAGATAAAACATCTTTAACGGCGAGAGAAGCTGCCATAAGAGCATAAAATTGCTCGTTGATGGTAATTCGCTTTACTTTTCTAAAAACGCTGAAGGTTAGGTTTTTACCGCTTTCAGTTTGCCACTGAGTACCCATCTGTCCGCGTCCGGCAGTTTGTTCTAGAGCCCAAACTACGATGTCTTCCTCTGCGTTTTCTTCTTTTGAAATACGTTTGAGGTAATCGTTTGTTGAGTCAATGGTATGAAGTTTGTCTATGCGCATATGTAAAACACCCAGTCTAAACTTGTGTTAAGACCGCAGAGTAATGTAAATTTGTAATAACTTTGTGTAAATTAAAGAATTTAATGGTAAATAAGGAAAAGAATACAGATCAATTAATTGCTAAGATTGTCGAGGGAATTGAAGATGTGAAGGGACAGAATATTGATATACTGGATCTTAGAGATATAGAAAATACGGTTTGTGATTATTTTATCATATGTGATGGAACATCAAACACTCAAGTGGGGGCTATCGTAAGTTCTATCCAAAAGACTGCTAGTAAAGCTCTGCAAGAAAAAGCATGGCATATCGAGGGTATGGAAAATCAAGAATGGGTACTTATGGACTACGTAAATGTAGTCGTGCATGTTTTTCAAAAGCACATACGTGAATTCTATGATATAGAAAGTCTTTGGGGTGATGCAAAGATTACTACTATCCCATCAGATTATTAAAAAAAAAGATTAAATGGCTAAAGAAGAAAAGAATGCAGGCGGTACTCCGCCTAATAAACCTAAGTTTAGTTCTTACTGGATATACGGTTTAATTGTTATAATATTTATTGCAATCAGTATGCTTACTGGTAGTTCTGGGTTAGGTGAAGCACAGAAAACTTCTCTTTACCAATTTGAAGAATACCTAGAAGCTGGTGATGTTGCTCGTGTAGAGATCGTAAATAAAAACTCTGTAAAGGTTTATCTTACTAAAGAAGCCGAAGCAAAGGAAGTCCACAATAAAGGACGAGCTACAGGTTTTTTGAAACCTTCTGCAGGTGCTCCAGATTATCGTTTTGAAATAGGGGATTTACAGAATTTTGAAAATGATATCAACACAACGATTGATGAAAACAACCTAGACACAAGAGTTTCTTATGAGACGGAAGGTGATATGTGGGGGCTTGTTGCTAGTTTTCTTCCTTTCATACTTATCATAGGACTTTGGATTTTTATCATGAGACGTATGTCTTCTGGTGGAGGAGGAGGTCCTGGAGGTCAAATTTTTAACATTGGTAAGTCAAAGGCTAAGTTATTTGACGAGAAAACAGATGTAAAAACTACATTTAAAGACGTAGCG
Organism: Dokdonia sp. Asnod3-C12; assembly: GCF_045063975.1. Lineage (NCBI taxonomy): Bacteria > Pseudomonadati > Bacteroidota > Flavobacteriia > Flavobacteriales > Flavobacteriaceae > Dokdonia > Dokdonia sp. Asnod3-C12. The sequence goes on along the minus strand of NZ_JBEFNY010000003.1, from coordinate 847,357 downwards.
GGACTTGAAGGAGCAAAAGAAGAAATACAAGAGATTGTAGATTTCTTGAAGAATCCAGAGAAGTATACAAGTTTAGGAGGTAAGATTCCTAAAGGAGCGTTACTAGTAGGACAACCAGGTACTGGTAAAACATTACTAGCAAAGGCAGTTGCTGGGGAAGCAAAGGTTCCTTTCTTCTCATTATCAGGATCAGACTTTGTGGAGATGTTTGTAGGTGTGGGTGCTTCACGTGTACGTGATTTGTTCAAACAAGCAAAAGAAAAATCTCCAGCTATAATATTTATAGATGAGATTGATGCAATAGGACGTGCTCGTGGAAAAAATAACTTTTCTGGAGGTAATGATGAGCGTGAGAATACACTTAACCAACTTCTAACAGAGATGGATGGTTTTGGCACTAATACAAACGTAATTGTGCTTGCTGCTACAAACAGAGCAGACGTTCTTGATAAAGCTTTAATGCGTGCTGGTCGTTTTGATCGTCAGATTTATGTGGATCTTCCAGATGTACGTGAGCGTAAAGAGATTTTTGAAGTTCACCTTCGTCCTTTGAAAAAGGTAGATGATGAGCTTGATGTGGATTTCCTTGCAAAGCAAACTCCAGGTTTCTCTGGAGCAGATATTGCAAACATGTGTAACGAAGCTGCACTTATTGCTGCTCGTAAAGGAAGTAAAGCAGTAGGTAAACAAGATTTCTTAGATGCGGTAGATCGTATTGTAGGAGGACTAGAAAAGAAAAATAAAATTATCACACCAGATGAGAAGCGCGCAATTGCTTTTCATGAAGCTGGACACGCTACAGTAAGCTGGATGCTTGAGCATGCTGCGCCACTTGTAAAAGTGACTATTGTTCCTCGTGGGCAATCTTTAGGAGCTGCATGGTATTTACCAGAAGAGAGGCTCATCGTACGTCCGGAACAAATGCTAGACGAAATGTGTGCTGCCTTAGGAGGTAGAGCAGCAGAAAAGGTAATCTTTAACAAGATATCTACTGGAGCTTTAAGTGATCTTGAGAAAGTAACTAAGCAGGCTAGAATGATGGTCACTGTTTATGGATTAAATGATAAAGTAGGTAACCTTACTTATTATGATTCTACAGGTCAGTCAGATAGTAGTTTTACAAAGCCTTATAGTGAGCAGACAGCAGAAATAATTGATAAAGAAATCTCTAATATTATAGAGGGGCAATATCAAAGAGCTATCGATTTACTTACTAAGGAGAAAGAAAAGCTTACCCAACTAGCAGAATATCTTCTTGATAAAGAAGTGATTTTTAAAGATAACCTAGAGGAAATCTTTGGAAAACGTGCTTTTGGAAATGTCGAAATCGAAGAAGCTTCTGAAGATTCTGAAACAAAGCCACTAGTCTAGTTTTAGACTAAGCTATTAAGGGATAGACCCTCAAAAAATCTTGATTGTACCTAAGGTTCAGTCAAGATTTTTTATATTTGAAAAATACACCAAGCGTTGAGCAAATCTATTGATGAGTCTTTTTAGAAAAATCTTTGGAAATACATCTAAGTCAGATAGCCCCCATAGCGATAAAGAAGGTGAAGTGCGCAGTAAATACATGCCGGATATTAATACTCCAGCAGACGAGCGTTTCACAAAAAACTTTATCATAAATGGAGGGCGATTTTTGTATGCTCTTAATCAAGATGAGATTCATGAGAATTTTGATAACATCTTATTAGAAAACGATTGGTACGAAGAGCATGTGTTTTGTACAGATGATAACCTCAAAGAGATCTTTAAAGGTTATAATCTTACATTTGGAACAAATGGAGAAGCTCCTTTCTTTTTGACTACCTGTGAGAGCCTTGTAGCAAATGACGGATCTTTATTAGTGTGTTCTAAGCAACTAAAAGAATTAAAGCTAAACGATTTGCCTGAGAATATTATTGTTTTTGGGACTACAAGTCAAATAGTAAACACAATAGGAGAGGGATTAAGACTCATAAAAAATAGAAATTCTGGAAGTATACCTACTAACATTACTACTATTAAGAATTTTGAGTCAAAAGAAGATGATAAGGATTTTATGACCTATGGAAGTAGTACCAAGAATCTTTACCTGTTATTGCTAGAAGACCTTTAATATGCGTGAAATAATAATTAGAGGGCTGTCTGGATTGCTCTATGTGACCTTGTTGTTGCTTGCTATTTTTTCATTAGAAACTACATATCTAATAGTGTTTCTAGGTCTAGGAGTGGTAGTCTTATATGAGTTTCTTAAACTCATTGAGATAAAATCATTGCTTTCTTATGTTTTACTACTTCTTTGTGTAACCGTTTTATGTTATCTAAAGTTAGATAGAAGTGTTACTCTCATATTTTTAGCACTCACAATTACAGTAAACCTTTTTCTCATTAAAAATCTTATTAGGCCTTCAGAGCGATATATTACAGTTGCTCAAAAGTATGCTTATACCATATTTTATATCATAGGAGGTGTAGTGTTTACTATACTTCTTCCATCATACAAAGGAGAATATACCTCTTTACTTGTAGCAAGCGTATTTGCCCTTATATGGATTAATGATACCTTTGCATTTATAGTAGGTAAAAGTATAGGTAAGCACAAGCTGCTAGAACGTATCTCTCCTAACAAAACTGTCGAAGGTTTTGTGGGTGGATTAGTATTCTGTTGTTTGGCTAGTTTGTTATTTTACATTTTTACAGATCTTCTTAGTCTTCAGCTTTGGTTAACGATAGCGATTGTTACTTCTGTTTTTGGAACTTTGGGAGATCTTATTCAATCACAGCTCAAGCGTCAGGCTGGAGTAAAGGACAGTGGGCGCATCATGCCAGGGCACGGTGGATTATATGATCGACTAGATAGTATCATATTTGCAGCACCATTTTTATACTTATTTTTAATTGTACTTGACTATGTTCCATAAAGAAGGATATAAAATTATAGTAATATCACTCGTTATCTTTACGGGACTAATATTGGTTGCTAATAGATTTTTAGATAAAAACTGGTTGTTTTATCTAGTAGCAGTCATCTTAGGCGTGCTATTGTATCTAGTGCTTCAGTTTTTTAGAAATCCTGAGCGCACTGCTCCTCATGATGCAAATGTACTTACATCACCAGTAGATGGTAAAGTAGTTGTAATTGAAGAGGTGTATGAGGCAGAATACTTTAAAGACAAGCGTCTTCAGGTTTCTGTGTTTATGTCGCCACTTAATGTGCACGTTACACGTTATCCAGGAGGAGGGCGTATTGCTTACAGCAAGTATCATCCAGGTAAATACCTAGTAGCTTGGCATCCGAAATCTAGTACTGAGAATGAGCGTACAACTGTTGTTGTGACTACAGATAAGTTTGGAGATGTATTATACCGTCAGATTGCTGGTGCCCTTGCTAAGCGCATTATCAATTATGCAGAAGAAGGCCAAATGGTTGTACAAGGAGATGACAGTGGTTTTATACGTTTTGGTTCTCGTGTAGATTTATATCTACCTATAGGAACCAAGCTCGATGTAAAGCTTAATGATGTTGTAAAAGGAGCGAAATCGATAATAGCATCAATATAATGGATAAGAAGGTACTTCAAGAAAAATTTGAAGAAGCCCTCCGTAAGGTCAGTAATGCTAAGCAGGAATTTCCACCTGACGTATTACTGCAATTTTACGCGCTTTACAAACAGGCTACTCAAAAGAATACATTTAGTCACAACGAAGGAGAGCACGAGCTTGTAAGTGCCTTTAAGATTAATGCATTACTACAAGTTAAATCAATGACTGCGCGAGAGGCAAAAGAAGCGTATATCGAAGCCGCAGATAAATATTTGTAAAAACAATTGACTAGATTATATAAAATAGCAAAGGCGCAGATATCATCTGCGCCTTTGTTGTTATAATAGGTATTTGAAAGTCTATGTCAAACTAGCAAGACGTTTTTCTAAAGCCTCAATTTTTGCTTCGGCATCTGCCATCTTTTGCTTTTCGATCTCAACCACCTTTTCTGGTGCATTGCTTACAAAGCGTTCGTTTGATAGTTTCTTAGAAACAGATATAAGGAAACCTTTCGTGTATTTGAGTTCTTCCTCAATTTTTGCAACTTCGGCCTCTACATCAATAGCACCTGCAAGTGGTATGAAGTACTCATTAGATTTTACTCTAAAGGATAATGCTCCGTCTAGTGGCGCTTTCGCAAAAGCGATCTCACTCACATTCCCTAACTTCGAGATGATGCCATCATAGTCTGATGATGCTTTCTCATTGCTTAAAAGATGTAATTCTATTTGATCTTTAAAAGCTATATTCTTACTTTTTCTTATCGTTCTTATTCCTGAAACAACTTGTGTAGCGTAGTCAAAATCTGCAATGATTTGCTCATTTACTTCACCTCCTTCTGGCCATTTATTAATAATTAGCGCTTCTTCTGGAGTACGTGTAGCGATTGTCTGCCAGATCTCTTCAGATGCAAAAGGAATAAATGGGTGAAGGATACGTAGGTTGTTTTCAAATGCTGCAATTACCGCATCATAAGTTTTACGATCAATAGGCTGCTGGTATGCTGGCTTTATAATTTCTAGTAACCAACCACAGAAGTCATTCCATACTAGTTTGTAACTAGCCATCAAAGCGTCAGAAATTCTATATTTTGAGAAGTGGTCTTCTATCTCAATAAGTGTCTGGTTAAAACGGTTAGTGTACCACTCTAGACCTTGTGAACTGTGTGGAGGTTGTGGTATGGTCTCATCAATCTCCCAGCCTTGTATAAGGCTAAAGGCACTTAAATTTTTCTTGATGAATCCTTTTCCTTGCTTGAGTAAATCTTCATCAAACATAAGGTCGTTACCAGCGGCACTACTCAATAATAGTCCTACACGTACACCATCTGCTCCGTACTCTTTTATGAGCTCTAGCGCATCTGGTGAGTTACCTAATGATTTAGACATCTTACGACGCTGCTTGTCTCTTACAAGTCCTGTGAGGTATACATTTTGGAAAGGTCTTTTATCTGTATACTCATATCCAGCTATGATCATACGCGCTACCCAAAAAAATAAAATATCTGGACCCGTTACAAGATCATTAGTAGGGTAGTAGTAGTTAAACTCTTCATTGTCTGGATTGCGTACTCCGTCAAAAACACTCATAGGCCATAACCAAGAGCTGAACCAAGTGTCCATAGCATCTTCGTCTTGACGTAAGTCTGTTGCAGTGAGGGAATCGTTTCCGGTACGCTTTCGCGAAAGCGTAACAGCCTCCTCCATACTTTCTGCTACCACAAAATCCTCTTTGCCATCTCCATAGAAATAAGCAGGAATTTGCTGTCCCCACCATAATTGGCGAGAGATATTCCAGTCACGTATATTCTCCATCCAGTGACGGTAGGTATTTTCAAATTTCTTAGGAAATAACTTTACCTCGCCAGTTTCAAGCACAGCTTTTATGGCAGGTTTTACAAGCTCTTCCATTTTAAGGAACCACTGGTCAGATAGTCTAGGCTCAATTACGGCCTTTGTACGCTCAGATGTTCCCACTTTATTAATGTGGTTCTCTGTTTTTACTAGAGCGCCTATTTCTTCAAGTTCTTTTTTGATATTCTTACGACATTCAAAACGATCTTGACCTTCATAATGAAGTCCAAAACTATTAAGAGAAGCGTCATCATTAAAGATGTCTATTACTTCTAGCTTATGTTTATCGCCCAGCATTTTGTCATTCTCGTCGTGTGCCGGAGTAACCTTTAGGCATCCTGTTCCAAACTCAAGATCTACATACTCATCTTCTATAATAGGAATCACACGGCCGCTTATAGGTACAATCGCTTTCTTTCCTTTAAGATGCGTGAAGCGTTCGTCTGTAGGGTTGATGCATATAGCAGTATCGCCAAAAATAGTTTCTGGACGTGTAGTGGCAATCGTTAACGTTTCATCAGAGCCTTCTAGTTTGTAGTTAAGGTAGTATAGAAGTCCTTGACGTTCTTCGTGTATTACTTCCTCGTCAGAAAGTGTAGTTTTTGCTTCTGGATCCCAGTTTACCATGCGGTAACCGCGATATATAAGTCCTTTATTATAAAGATCTACAAAGGTTTTTATAACAGACTCAGACATTGCTGGGTCCATTGTAAATGCGGTGCGTTCCCAGTCACATGAAGCTCCTAGCTTTTTGAGCTGATCGAGGATTACCCCACCATACTCTTCTTTCCACTCCCATGCATGCGCAAGAAACTCCTCACGAGTAAGATCAGATTTTTTTATCCCTTGTTCTTTAAGACGTGCAACTACCTTTGCCTCTGTAGCAATAGAAGCGTGATCTGTTCCAGGTACCCAGCAAGCATTTTTTCCTAACAATCGAGCGCGACGTACTAAAACATCTTGAATCGTATTGTTAAGCATATGTCCCATGTGTAAGACTCCAGTGACGTTAGGAGGCGGTATCACAATGGTATACGGTTCTCTATCGTCTGGTGTAGAATGGAAGTAATTATGTTCCATCCAGTAGCTGTACCACTTGTCTTCTACTTGGGTAGAATCATATTTTGATGCTATACTCATAGTTTGGTCTGATTATTGTCTTAAAGTAAGCAAAAGTAGGGATAACAGTAGGATTATTGTGTAGACAAAGTGCTATTTTTGGCACACATATACAGTAGCGCATCATGTTAATGTTAATATCATTCTTGGCAGGTGTTTAATTTGTAGTTACATTTGGAATCCCTCAAATATTGAAAATTATGAAAAAGGTACTATTTTTATTTGTCGCTATGCTTCTAGTAGTAAGCGTTCAAGCACAAGAGAAAAAAGCTGTAATCACTTTTGATTCAGAAGTTATAGATTATGGTGAAATAGACTACGGTGCAGACGGTGTACGTAAGTTTACTTTTACAAATACAGGTGATGATGTACTTATCGTGGCAAGAGTTTACTCTACTTGCGGTTGTACAATACCTAAAAAACCAGAAAGTCCTATTCAACCAGGAGAAAAAGGTGAGATAGAGGTAAAGTATGACACAAAAAGAGAAGGACCTATTAGAAGAACAATAACAATTTATTCTAATGCTTCAGAAGTGCCACAAAGTCTTAAAATAAAAGGACTGGTAAAGCCAGAAGCTGGTCAATAATTAGGTCACATAAATCGTATTAAAGACTGCCGTAATGGCGGTCTTTTTTTATGCGCTTTCGCGAAAGCAAAATACCCTTCCACACGCTTTAAAAACACCAATAAATTACGCATTTTTGTATAAAGAAAAATACATTATGCCAGCAATATCAAAGAAGGGGCTAGCAATGCCTCAATCACCTATACGTAAACTCGTACCATTTGCCGATGCGGCCAAAGCTCGAGGAATAAAAATTCACCAACTTAACATTGGTCAGCCAGATATCAAGACGCCACAAGTAGCGCTTGATGCGGTAAAAAATAATGATCTTGAGGTGCTTGCTTATAGTCATAGTGCAGGATTTCAATCTTATAGAGATAAACTTGCTTCTTATTACAGTAATCACGGTATTGATGTGACCTCAGAAGAGATAATCATTTCTACAGGAGGTTCTGAAGCATTGTTGTTTGCAATGGGAAGCGTTACAGATCCAGGTGATGAAATTATCATTCCGGAACCTTTCTATGCAAACTACAACGGATTTGCAACTGCAAGTGGCGTGACGGTAGTTCCTGTTATATCTACCTTAGAAGAAGGATTTGCATTGCCTCCTATTTCAGATTTTGAAAAACTGATATCAGACAAAACAAAGGCAATCGTTATTTGTAATCCTGGGAATCCAACAGGGTATTTATATTCTCAAGAAGAAATACGCCAGCTAGCAGAGCTAGTTAAAAAGCATGATCTATTTCTTATTGCAGACGAGGTGTATCGTGAGTTTGCTTATGATGGTCACCAGCATCACTCAGTAATGAAAGAGCGAGATATAGATAATCATGCAATCATGATAGATTCTGTATCAAAGCGTTTTTCTATGTGTGGAGCTCGTATAGGGTGTATCGTAAGTCGCAACAAAGAACTTATGAGTACGGCTATGAAGTTTGCACAAGCACGTTTGAGTCCTCCTACATTTGCACAAATAGCATCTGAGGCAGCATTAGATACTCCGCAAAGTTACTTTGACGATGTGATTGAAGAGTATGTGTCTCGTAGAGATATTCTTGTAGCGGGACTAGAAGCTATACCGGGAGTAAAAGTAGCAAAGCCTAAAGGTGCATTTTACTGTATCGCAGAGCTTCCAATAAAAAATGCAGATGCTTTTGCACAGTGGTTACTTGAGTCTTTTGACTTAGATGGAAGAACAATAATGGTAGCTCCAGCGGCTGGATTTTACAGTAGTGAAAACGTAGGTCTTAACCAAGTACGTATCGCTTATGTGCTAGAAGAAAGCCACTTAAAAGATGCTGTGGTTATTTTAAAAGTTGCTCTAGAGCAATATCAAGATTAATAATGGAGGTACTAGAAAACGTATCACTTAAGAAGTATAATACCTTTGGTATAGACGTAAACGCTCGCTATTTTGCGAGCGTTTCTTCTATTGATGTCTTAAAAGAATTGCTTGCAGATGAGGCATATCCTAATCCTTTTATAATAGGGGGAGGGAGTAATATGCTTCTCACTAAAGATGTCGATAGGCTAGTGATTCATTGTGACCTTAAGAGTATTGAAGTGGTAGATGATACATTTACTGAAGATGAGATCTTGCTTAAGGTAGCTGGAGGAGAAAACTGGCACGAGTTTGTGTTGTACTGTGTAAATCACGACCTAGGAGGTGTTGAGAATCTATCTCTTATCCCAGGTAATGTGGGAACATCGCCTATTCAAAATATAGGTGCTTACGGAGTAGAATTAAAAGATACTTTTTACTCATGTGAGGCAGTGCATAGAGCTACACAACAAGAGCGTGTTTTTACACTTGAAGATTGTGCTTTTGGATATAGAGATTCTGTGTTTAAAAATGAGCTCAAAGATCAACATGTAATTACGTCGGTGACTTTTAAACTCACAAAGAAGAATCATAAAATAAATACAGAGTATGGCGCTATTTATGACACGCTTAAAGCGAAAGAAATAACAAACCCAACCTTAGTAGATATCTCAAACGCGGTTATAGAGATACGCCAGTCTAAGTTGCCAGATCCTAAAAAGATAGGAAATAGTGGATCATTTTTTAAAAACCCAGTAATCTCTCAAGCTCAGTTTACCGAACTCAGAAAAGAGCATACCGAAATACCTTTTTATCCGATAGGTAATGAGCAAATTAAAGTTCCAGCAGGATGGCTCATCGAACAAGCAGGTTTTAAAGGAAAAAGATTTGGAGATGCAGGTGTGCATGATAAGCAAGCACTTGTGTTAGTTAATCATGGGAATGCAACAGGAGCAGAAGTCTGGGGAGTTGCTATGAAAATTCAAGCAGCCGTAAATGAAATGTTTGGGATAAAGATTGTTCCAGAGGTGAATGTGATTTAAGGTCAAAAGAATTAGATAAGAATATAATTTTTCACATAAAGAAAGAGCAGCCCAATAGCTGCTCTTTTTCTATTTCTACCTTTTTGTGATTTCTACCTTTTTCGCGAAAGCGTAAAAAAGCCCCACTCGCATAGGGCTCTCTCAACTAAACTAGACTTTAGGTAATTCTAATTATCAGGGATCATTACTCCATCAACTACGTGGACGATACCGTTAGATCCTTTTAAATCTGTAGCAGTGATTGTTGCAATATTCCCTGAGCTGTCTGTGAGAATTACATTGCCATCTTTAATAGAGGCTGTGAGAATATTGCCAGCAACGGTTGTCATTTTAAAGGTGCCGTCTCCTATCTTTATTTGGTCAACAATGTTATTTGCGGTCAAATAAGCTGGTATTATGTGATAGGTAAGCGTAGTGGATAGTATAGCTTTATTTTCTGGTTGTAAGAGGAATTGTAGTTTTCCTTGTTCAAGTTTGTCAAATGCTTCATTGGTAGGTGCAAATATGGTATATGGACCTTTTTCTTTAAGGGTGGAAACAAGATTTGCAGCTTTTATTGTTGCAGTAAATGTTGTGTGATTTTCAGAATGTAAGATGATGTCTACTATGTCCGATTGTGCATAACTGCTCAAGGAAAAGAATGAAATTACTGCAATTAAAATTATATTTTTGAGTTTCATAATAATACGTTGTTTACAGAGTTTATAGTAAAATCTTTTCCTTTCTTAATTATACGCACTAACTTGAAGTGCGGGATGGAATTGTATTCTTAAGATTTTGTTAATTCAAGAAAAACTTACTTTTTGAAGACATTTGTCGAAAAACATATTGTAGAACTCCTTAAGGCTGGAGATGAGCGTGCTATAGGGTTATTATATGACAACTATGCAGATGCTCTGTATGGTGTTGCGATTAAAGTGACCCATGATGAGGAGCTTGCTCAAGACGTATTGCAAGAATCATTTGTCAAAATTTGGAAAAACGCACATAAGTATGACGCAGATAAAGCGCGTCTGTTTACCTGGCTTTTTAGAGTAGTTCAAAACACGGCTATAGACAAGGTGCGTAGTCGTAAAAGAAAAATGAATAAAGAAGTCCAAACAAACGATTCAAACGTATATCATTTACAGTCTACCTCGCTGGCAATAGAGCATATGGATATTCAAGAACATGCAAATGGACTTGAAGATAAATACAGAGTAGTGATTGATGCATTGTTTTTTCAAGGAATGACCCAGCAAGAGGCAAGTGAAGAGCTGAACATACCGTTAGGTACTGTGAAGTCTAGGTTAAAAATAGGCCTACGAGAACTGCGTAAACTGTTTGGAGTATTATTTTTTATGATCAGTATGTTATGAGTGATAGAGTTTCACAATTTTTAGAGAACGATTTATTAGAGCGTTACCTTATGGGAACTACTTCGCCTATAGAGTCTCAGGAAGCTGAGCATTATATAGCTAAGTATCCAGAGGTGAAGCAAACCTATATAGAATTACAAGAAAATCTTGAGAATTATGCGGCATCCTATGCTGTAAAAGTTCCTGAGGAATTGCGAGCTACAATCGTAAATGTAGCAAGGAATAAGCCTAAGCGTGCTTTGCCTATTCTTGCCATTACTGCATGTATGATTGCTGCATTTTTTGGGCTAGTTGCTATTATGATTTATAAGCAAAATCAAGAGTTGCTAGATGATAGAAGGTTTACATCAAACCTGCTTGAAAACTTAAATGATGATATCGTTTCAAACAGAGAGATGTTACAATCTGTAGAGGAGCAATTTATGATTCTTAATAATACCTCAACTCAAAAATATATTTTACAAGGTAATGTACGTGCACAGCGACTAGAGGCCGTTGCTTACGTTAACGAGCTAGAGCAGCGCTCATACATACACGTAAATACCTTGCCTGAACTTCCAGACGAGCAAGTGTACCAGATGTGGGCATCTGTAGATGGAACGCTAGTTCCTCTAGATATTCTCAAGGTTACAAAAGATAACCTTGTAGAGATTCCTTATGAGGAACGTATGGCGAGTATTAATATTACGATAGAACCTAAGGGTGGGAGTAAAGAAGCAACACAAGCAAATGAAGTTGCTACTATAAGTTTTGAGAATAACTAAGCACTTTCCTTCCTTTAAAAAACTTTTACTTCCTAGTGCCTTTCTGTATCTTTGTGCAAAATAATTGTCATGGAGTTACTATTAATAACACTAGCCCTTCTTGCACTATCTGTAGCGGGTATTGCAATCAAAATTTGGGCAAAAAAAGATGGTAAATTTGCAGGTACCTGCGCTAGTCAAAGTCCTTTTCTTAATAAGAGTGGTGAGGCTTGCGGTATGTGCGGTAAAATGCCCGAAGAAATGGGTGACTGTTCTGTAGAGAAATAAGACCTCTATCTGTTGGAACAAATTTTCACACTACTTTTTTATATATTTATAGGAGTCACGTTTATTAACGTGACTTTTTATGTTTTCTATTGGTTATTCGCTTTCGCGAAAATTTCTAAGACCACTACAAGTTCGCTTCCTTCAGTTTCGGTAATCGTTTGTGCCAAAAACGAGTCGGCAAATCTTCAAAAAAATATCCCAAAAATACTATCTCAAGACTATCCAGAATTTGAAGTTATTTTAATTAATGACGCATCTTCTGATGATACAGAAGATATTATGGAAGCATTTAAACTGGCCAATGTAAATGTACAGCAAGTAAATGTGGTGAATAATGAGACTTTCTGGGGTAATAAAAAATACGCACTTACGCTTGGGATAAAACGAGCACAGCATAAGCACATGTTATTTACAGATGCAGATTGTGTTCCAGCATCAAATCACTGGTTACAGCACATGGCTTCTTCCTTTAGTGAAGAAAAGGAAATTGTGTTAGGTTATGGAGCTTATGAGAAAATTAAAGGATCTTGGATTAATAAGCTTATAAGATTTGAAACTTTGATGACTGCTTTGCAATATTTTAGTTGGGCAAAAGCGGGTAGACCTTACATGGGCGTTGGTCGTAACCTAGCGTATACGTCAGATGTTTTTTATGAGCAAAAAGGATTTATCAACCACATTAAAATTCAAAGTGGTGATGACGACCTGTTTGTAAACGAGGCAAGCACACGTAAGAATACAGCGATACAGTTTTCTCCAGAATCATTTACAATTTCTACTCCTAAGAAAACTTTTGCAAGTTGGATAACTCAAAAGCGCAGGCATATAAGCACTGCAGTGCACTATAAATTTCTTGAGAAATCATTGCTAGCGCTATTTTATATAAGTCAGTGTTTGTTCTTGGTAGGAGCAATTGCCCTTCTTGTAACTCAGTTTAACTGGCAGTGGGTAGCGCTCATTATTGGTGTACGTTATTTATGTGCATGGATTACTGTAGGTTGTAGCGCTGCGCGTTTGCAAGAAAAAGATTTGACTTATTTATACCCTATTTACGAGATTACGTTGGTATGTGTACAAATGAGTATCTTTATCAGTAACCTTATCACAAAACCCACACGGTGGAAGTAACCCCCGAAAAAATTATTCTAGAAATATCCCGAGCAAAAGAAGGAAAGCAAAGTGCTTTCAATTTTTTGCTTAATTCCTTTTGGAGTGAAGTATATGGATTCCAACTCAAGCGTACTAAAAATGCTTATGATGCAGAGGATATAACCATCCAGACGTTTTCCAAAGCCTTTTCAAAAATAGATACCTATAAAGAAGAGTATAGGTTTGCCACATGGTTAATTACTATATCAAAAAATATACACATTGATATAATTCGGAAGAATGAGTCTTCTATACGATCTCATATTTCTGATCGTGATGACGAGCGAGTAAAGAAAGTGGCAGACTTAAATCCATCTCCAGAAGATGTACTCATAAAGGAGCAGAATTTATCTGAATTACTAGCTTATATTAAAACCTTAAAGCCTCATTATCAAGAAATCATTAATTTGCGTTACTTTCAAGAAATGAGCTATAAAGAAATGGCAGAGTATCTTGAAGAGCCTATGAGCAATGTAAAAGTCAAGCTTCTACGTGCTCGTAGATTACTCGCAGATGTAATTAAAACAGAAGATAATTGAAAGCTATACCCTTTAAAAAGTTAGGGCCAGGATTATTATTTGCTGGTGCAGCTATTGGGGTTTCTCATCTTGTACAAAGCACCAGAGCAGGCGCCGATTTTGGCTTTGGTCTATTGTGGGCTTTGATTCTCGTTAATATTATAAAATATCCCTTCTTTCAGTTTGGGCCCAGGTATGCCTCGGCAACTGGGAATAGTTTGTTAGTTGGTTATATGAAGTTAGGCAAACCTGTTTTGTGGGTTTATTTCTTTTTGACGCTAGCCACTATGTTTACTATTCAGACAGCAGTAACCATTGTAACTGCAGGAATAGCTGTTCAGCTTTTTGGAATAACTAATGACGTAGCGATATGGAGTGTTGCAATTACAATACTATGTGCTGCAATACTAGCAGTAGGAAAGTATAGGATTCTCGATAAACTAATGAAGGTGATCATTGTCACACTCACTATAAGTACGCTGGTGGCTGTCTTTTTTGCTTTTCGCGAAAGCGTAACAAACCAAGGAATGGGAACTCCAGCAAATTTGCTGCAAGTCATCCCTACCGAAGGAGCAGCTGTGGCATTTTTAATTGCTTTTATGGGATGGATGCCAGCGCCACTAGATATTTCTATATGGCATTCACTGTGGACCTTAGAAAAAAGGGATACGGGTAAGGATGCAATGCGCAATTCAATTTTTGACTTTAATATAGGGTATGCTGGTGCGGTAGTGCTGGGTATTTGCTTTATGACCTTAGGAGCGTTAGTTATGTTTGGTACTGGAGAGACTTTTTCTCCAAGGGGAGGTGTTTTTGCAGGCCAACTTATCAATATGTACACAGCAAGTCTGGGAGACTGGGCAACCTTGCTTATTGGTGTGGCTGCATTTACAACAATGTTTAGCACCACACTTACTACATTAGATGCGTCTCCAAGAGCGCTTGATGCTACAACCTCATTATTAGGTTTTGGTTTTAAAAAACGAGGATACCTGTTTTATCTAATCGTCTTAATTCTTGGAACCTGTGGCATATTATTTTTATTAATAAGCGAGATGGGAGCTCTTGTGAAAGTGGCGACCATATTATCTTTTCTTACCGCTCCGTTTTATGCCATTTGCAACTATTTATCCTTTAAGGACGAAAGTATTCCTGAAGAAGCGAGGCTCTCTAAAGGCATGGATTTGCTTAGTGTTGTGAGTATAATTGCTTTGTTAGGCTTCAGTATCTGGTATGTTATTACATTGTTTTAATATGCTGAGGCTTTTTTAACCTTTAAAATGACGTTGCAACTTTCATTTTAAATTGTATCTAAGTTATATCTTTGCCTCTTATGCAATTTGAATTACTTACAACAGATCCTGCATCTCAAGCGAGAGCAGGAAAACTTACAACAGATCACGGTGTCATTGAGACGCCTATTTTTATGCCCGTAGGTACGGTAGCATCTGTAAAGGGTGTACACCAGCGCGAGCTTAGAGAAGATATTAATCCAGATATTATATTAGGTAATACCTATCATTTGTACTTACGTCCTAAGATGGACATTATGCAGAAGGCAGGTGGATTACATAAGTTTATGAACTGGGATCGACCTATTCTTACAGATAGTGGTGGGTATCAAGTATACTCTCTTTCTAATAGACGTAAGATTAAGGAGGAAGGAGTGCGTTTTAAGTCTCACGTAGATGGGTCTATGCACTTATTTACACCAGAAAATGTGATGGAAATTCAGCGCCAGATAGGTGCAGATATTATGATGGCATTTGATGAGTGTACGCCATATCCATGTGATTACCGATATGCAAAGAGGTCTATGCATATGACGCATAGATGGCTAGATCGTTGTATTAATCATTTTAATAAAATCCCAGCACTATACGGTCATGAGCAAGCATTATTTCCTATTGTACAAGGAAGTACGTATAAGGACTTAAGAGCACAATCTGCCGAATATATTGCAAATGCAGGTGCTTTTGGAAATGCCATAGGTGGACTCTCTGTAGGAGAGCCAGCAGAAGAAATGTATGGGATGACAGAGGTTGTAACTGCTATATTGCCTAAGGACAAACCTAGATATTTAATGGGAGTAGGTACTCCTATAAATATTTTAGAGAATATTGCGTTAGGTGTAGATATGTTTGACTGTGTGATGCCTACAAGAAATGCTCGTAACGGAATGTTATTTACTGCCTACGGTAGTATAAACATTAAAAATCTGAAATGGGAGGATGATTTTTCTCCTATAGATGAAATGGGACTTACTTGGGTAGATACAGAATATAGTAAAGCCTATCTTCGTCACCTGTTTAAATGTCATGAGTTATTAGGAATGCAAATCGCAACCATCCACAATTTAGGATTTTACATGTGGCTAGTGCGTGAAGCTCGCAAGCATATTATTGCAGGAGACTTTGTGACTTGGAAAGAAATGATGGTAAAACAAATGGATAATCGTTTATAATTGAAGATTCTAGATTGGTATATAGTAAAGCGATACATCGGGACATTTGTCACGATGCTTGTGCTGTTTATACCTATAGGTATCATTGTAAACCTTGCAGAGAAGATTGATAAAATCTTAGCAAACGAAGTTCCTTTTAGTGAGGTGGCTTTGTATTACTTGAATTTTACAATATACTTTGCAAATCTTCTTTTTCCTTTATTTCTGTTTTTGTCGGTCATTTGGTTTACCTCAAAACTGGCAAACAATACGGAGGTTATTGCCTTCTTGAGTAGTGGAGTATCCTTTTATAGATTCTTAAGACCATATATAATAGGGGCGACCATAGTTTGTGCAGGTGCTTTTTTCTTAGGGACTTATCTTGCTCCTCGTGCAAATAAAGGCTACAACGAATTCATTTTTGAATACCTAAAGAAGAATAAAAAAGATCGAGATACACAAAACGTTTATCGACAGATTGATACAGGAGATTATATCTATGTAAGCAGTTTTACACCACGTACTAAGACTGGGCGTAATTTTACTTGGGAGCATTTTGAAGGCAATAAGATGACTTACAAAATGAGTGCTACACGTATTAGATATAATGAAGAGGATACTACTTATACCTTAAATAGTTTTAAGAAGAGAACGATTACAGAGAACGGTGATATTCTAGAAAGTAAAGCAAAATTAGATACGGTATTCAATTTTGATATGGATGACCTAACGCCTGTAGAATATATTGCAGAGACCTTGAGTACTCCAGAATTAAGAGAGTTTATTGCAAAGGAAAAGTCAAGAGGATCTTCTTACATAAGTCGTTATGAAGTGACTTTACAAAAACGCTATAGTTTACCTGTCGCAGCTTACATACTCACAATTATAGCAGTAGCTGTAAGCGCTATGAAGCGTCGTGGAGGGATGGGTATCAACCTTGCCTTTGGAATTGTGCTTGCTTTTGTTTTTATATTCTTTGATAAAGTTTTTGGAACACTTGCAGAACAATCAGATTTTCCACCGTTAATTGCTGTGTGGACACCTAACATACTTTTTGCTATACTAGCAGTATATCTTCTACGCAATGCAAAACGATAAGCTTAAGGCATACCTTCATTTTCACCTGATAGTATTTATTTGGGGATTTACAGCAGTACTTGGAGCACTTATAACTATAGATGCTGTTCCATTAGTATGGTTTAGAATGGGGCTTGCAAGTATATTCATATTTGCTTTCATAAAGATACGAGGGGTATCTCTTGCTGTACCACGTAAAACATTAATAGGTTTTGCAATTGCAGGACTAGTCATTGCGGTACACTGGCTTACTTTCTTTGGAGCTATTAAGGAATCTAATGTTTCCATTACCCTTGCAATGATGAGTACAGGAGCATTCTTTACAGCTTTACTCGAACCTATATTCTATAAACGTAAGGTAATCTGGTATGAGCTTTTATTTGGTGCTATCGTTGTAGGTGCACTTTACGTTATTTTTGAAGTAGAGACAGCATATCAGACTGGTATATTGTTGGCTTTGCTATCTGCATTTTTATCGGCAGTATTTACGTTGATAAATGGGAAGTTTATAGAAAATCATCATCCTACAAAAATATCTTTTTACGAGTTACTCATTGGGAGTCTGTGTGTGACAGTCTATCTTGTGGTTGCAAGGCCAGATACATTCTTTTCTGCACAGTTTTTTGCTCTACCTACTATGGATTGGGTTTATATAGGGGTACTTTCCTCTGTATGTACAGCATATGCCTTTATAGCGGCTGTAGCGGTAATGAAACATTTAAGTCCGTATACAATCATGCTTACCATTAATCTTGAACCAGTATATGGAATATTACTAGCCTTTCTAGTGCTAGGAGATGCAGAACAAATGAGTACAGAATTTTACTATGGCGCGCTTGTAATACTCGCTGTAGTTATTGCTAATGGAGTGCTTAAGAATAGTAAAAAATTCAAGGCTGTTAAAGAGGCTTGAGTCTCTTAAGAAAACCATTATATTTGTAGACTATACCTAACCGAAAGTAAAGCGCCTTTGCGCGTCTTAAAACCTTGAGAATGGAATATTTAGATTTCGAATTACCCATCAAAGAGCTTGAAGAGCAACTGGAAAAATGTGCCTTAATAGGCCAAGAGAGTGATGTAGACGTTACCCAGACTTGTAAGCAAATAGAAAAAAAACTAGCCGCAGCCAAAAAGGATATTTATAAAAATCTTACCGCTTGGCAGCGTGTTCAATTATCAAGACACCCTAATCGTCCTTATACATTAGATTACATAAACGCTATCTGTGGTGATACCTTTTTAGAGCTTCATGGAGATCGTAACGTAAAAGATGATAAAGCAATGATAGGTGGCCTAGGAAAGATAGGTGATCAGTCATTTATGTTCATTGGCCAGCAAAAGGGATATAACACAAAAACCAGACAGTACCGTAACTTCGGTATGGCAAACCCAGAAGGATATCGTAAGGCGTTACGTCTTATGAAAAGTGCCGAAAAGTTTGGAGTACCTGTAGTTTCTATTGTAGATACACCAGGAGCATACCCAGGTCTAGAAGCAGAAGAGCGTGGACAAGGAGAAGCTATCGCCCGTAACATTCTTGAGATGACACGTCTTAAAGTGCCTATTATTGTAATAATTATAGGTGAAGGAGCAAGTGGTGGAGCCTTAGGAATAGGCGTTGGTAATAAAGTATTGATGCTTGAGAATACTTGGTATTCTGTAATCTCACCAGAGTCATGTTCTTCAATTTTATGGAGAAGCTGGGAGTATAAAGAACAAGCAGCAGAGGCTTTAAAACTTACTGCTACAGATATGAAAAAACAAAAGCTTATTGATGAGATTGTAAAGGAACCATTAGGCGGAGCACATGCAAACCGTCCAGAGGCTTTTCTTACTGTAAAAGAATCAATATTAAAAGCTTTTGACGAATTTAAGAACTTATCACCAACAGAACTGGTGGAACAAAGGATGAATAAATATTCAGAAATGGGAGTCTTCAAAGGCTAACAAGACCTTTTTCACTTGATGCCATAATCCGCGCTTTTCCAGTGCGGATTTTTTTACCCTTATTAACAATATTTTCTAGTTATTAACAGTTCAATTGTTAATGACCTGTGAGTACTACGCTTTCGCGAAAGCGTATCTCGCATAACTATTTATTTACTTTCGTAGCTATGGAACAAACTAAGCCGAAGCCAGCATATAACACTTCTAAAGGTCAATTAATTAGCCTTGAAAAAGGGAAAATACCACCGCAAGCAATTGATCTTGAGGTTGTTGTGCTTGGTGCGCTTATGATTGACAAGAAAGGTGTAGATGAAGTAATTGACATCTTATCACCAGAGGTTTTTTATAAAGATCAGCATAGACATATTTTTGAGGCGATAAGAGTGCTCTTTGAAGAAGGGCAGCCAGTCGACTTATTAACTGTTTCTGAGCAACTTAAGAAGATGGGCAAGCTGGATGTAGCTGGAGGTGATTATTACCTTATCCAACTCACACAAAAAGTAGCTTCTTCTGCCCACATAGAGTATCACGCTCGTATCATCTTACAGAAGTTTATACAGCGTTCACTCATTAAAATTTCTAATGAAATTATTGAAGAGGCGTATGATGAAACTACAGATGTATTTGATCTTCTAGATACTGCAGAAACAAAACTGTATGAGGTAACTCAAGGAAACGTAAAACGTAGTTCTGAGAGTGCTCAGAACCTTGTAATACAAGCAAAAAAGCGAATTGAAGAGATAGCAAATCAAGAGGGGTTATCAGGTATTCCTACTGGTTTTCATAAGGTAGATGAGCTTACCTCTGGATGGCAACCATCAGATTTAATTATCGTTGCAGCTCGTCCAGGTATGGGTAAAACAGCGATGACACTTACGATGGCTCGTAACATGGCGGTAGATCAAAATATACCGGTAGCATTCTTCTCACTGGAGATGTCTTCAGTACAGTTGATTACTCGTTTGATTTCGTCAGAAACGGGATTATCTTCAGAAAAACTAAGAACAGGAAAGTTAGAGAAGCATGAATGGGAGCAGCTCAATGTGAAAGTAAAAAGCTTAGAGAAAGCCCCTTTATTTATTGATGATACACCATCGCTTTCTATTTTTGACTTACGTGCAAAGGCAAGACGTCTTGCATCACAGTTTGGGATTAAAATAATAATGATTGATTACCTGCAGTTAATGACGGGTGGTTCTTCTCAAAAGGGTGGAGGTAACCGAGAGCAAGAAATCTCGATGATTTCTCGTAACCTTAAAGCACTTGCAAAGGAACTTTCTATACCAGTAATTGCGCTGTCACAGCTATCACGTGCGGTGGAGACGCGTGGAGGTAGTAAAAGACCTTTACTTTCAGACCTTCGTGAATCTGGAGCAATCGAGCAGGATGCAGATATTGTATCTTTTATCTACCGTCCAGAATACTATAAAATTGAAGAATGGGATGATGATGAACGCAGCCCAACAGAAGGACAAGGAGAGTTTATTGTTGCAAAACACCGTAACGGTGGTCTTGATAACATACGTCTTAAGTTCGTTGGTCACTTAGGTAAGTTTGACAACCTTGATGATTTCTCTACGCCATACGAGTTTGCAAGTAGTATGAATGCTGCAGCAAATGATGATACTTTTAATCCTAACGCACTACCTAGTGCAGATGATGCCTTTGGTGGACCACCACCAGGACTCCCAAGTGAGAATGAGGATGACGATGTTCCTTTTTAATTTCAGATGATTAGTCTCAAAATATCTTTGATTCTTTGAACAATCTTTTCAATAATCAAAGATGTTTTTGAATGTAATAAACGATGTATGTTATTTGATAAAGAAAATAATAAATTTCCTTATTCATCAAGTCGCAAAAGAGCAAGAGAAAATGCTGAATTATACGAAAAAGAATTAGAGTATAAAATGGAATCAAGTAGGTTTACTTTGAAAAATATTTATTTACTTTTTCTATTTGTTTTTATTTTGGGATTTATAATATGGGGTATAGATAATTATAACGTCAATTATTTTTTGAAAAATTCTGAACGAACAAAAGCTAAGGTATTAGATGTAGTTCAACATCGTGATTTAAATGCTTCAGGATGGGGCTCCGCGGCTTATGACTATTACAATTTGAAATTGCAATATGTTGTAAACACAGATACACTATCTGCAATTGTGAAATTCGAAACATATCAAAATTCTATTTATTTAAATGAAATACCAAAAATCGGAGATTCATTATATATACTATATGTAGTAAGGGAACCTTCTAATGTTCGTTTAGGAAATTGATATTTTACTATACCGTTAGGGTGTTTTCTGGCACCCTTATTGTCATAACAATTCCGTAATTTCAACGTTATAAAATTGACAATGAAGAAACTACTTATATTATCCTTTTTGATATTGAATTTCGCTTTCGCGAAAGCGTCATATATCCTTATCCCTATGGATATAGAGACTCAAAGGGAGCATCTTAAAGCATATGGAATTACGTACTGGTCACTTGATAAGAACCAAAAAGTAAAGTGGTTACTTAACTATAGAGGCGGCTCTTTCTTGCTGCCAGATACCGAAGAGGTACGCCGCGAGTGTACGATACGTGGTGTATCTTATGAAGTATTATCAGACTCACAAACGGAACAAATTCTTACAGAGATTGCGAGTCCTTCTCAAAATATGGAAGCTGTCGTGCTAGAAAAAGCGCCTAAAATTGCCGTGTACACACCAGACAGCAAAGTGCCTTGGGATGATGCTGTAACAATGGTGCTTACCTATGCAGAGATTCCTTATACTACTATTTACGATACAGAAGTACTAAGTGATCAGCTTATTTTATATGATTGGTTACACTTACATCACGAAGATTTTACGGGGCAATTTGGAAAATTTTATGGCTCTTACCGAGCCTCGCCTTGGTATATAGAAGAGAAAAAAGCAGCCGAAGCACTTGCTACCAAACTAGGTTATAATAAAGTCTCAAAGGAAAAAGGCGATGTAGCTCTTAAAATACGAGACTATGTTGTGGGTGGAGGCTTTATGTTTGCTATGTGTAGTGCAACAGATAGTTTTGATATTGCCCTCTCTACCGAGGGAGTAGATATTTGCGAACCAATGTTTGACGGAGATCCAAGCGAACCAGGATATACTTCAAAAATAGATTTTCAGAAAACGTTTGCTTTTAAAAACTATACCCTAGAGCGTTCTCCTACTACGTACGAGTTTTCGTCTATTGATATGACGCGCAAGCGTAAGATTCCTTTTCAAACAGATTATTTTACCTTAAAAGATTATAGTGCAAAATGGGATCCTATTCCTACGATGCTTTGTCAAAATCATACTGCACTTGTAAAAGGCTTTATGGGACAGACTACCAGTTATGATCCAGAGACTATCAAGTCTAACGTGTTAGTAATGGGTGAAAACCTTACTAATGGTGAAGCGAGATATATTCATGGGATTAAAGGGAAAGGATTCTTTACTTTTTATGGAGGTCACGATCCAGAAGATTACCAGCACAGAGTAGGTGATCCTAAGACAGAGTTAGAACTGCATCCTAACTCACCTGGTTATCGTTTGATTTTAAATAATGTACTGTTTCCAGCAGCACGCAAGAAAAAACAAAAAACCTAATAACATTGAGTAGAGTATTTATCATACTATTTGCAATAGCCTTAGTGTCTGTCTCTGATGCTCCAGAGCGACTTGCTTGGCATAGCCAGCGCGTGTTGCAATGGTCAGATTTTAAGGGAACACCAGATTCTTTAGAGCGATGGGCTGCTAGTTCTAGCACGGGTCTTAGTCAGGGATATGCTTCTAATGGTGATGGTTATATAGACAAAGAAAGTCTTACAGTCACGGCTCATTTCTATCCGGAGTACTCATGGGTGCGACATCAAGAAAAGAGTAAGCATCTTCTGGCTCATGAGCAAACACATTTTAATATTACAGAAGTGTATGCACGTAAGCTTGAAGATAAAGTAGCCGCGTTTACGTTTACATCAAATAGTCTTGAAGAAATAAAAATGCTTTATAAAGAAGTAGAGGAAGAGCGTGTCGCTACTCAGCAATTATTTGATAAAGAAACAAACCACTCGATTGACCATATGAAAGAAGTACAGTGGGAGCTTAAAGTTGCAAGATGGTTAAGAGGAGATTTTGAAGAATAGAGAACTAAATACACATTCTAACACATAAAAAAACTGGATTCTCATTCTTGAGAATCCAGTTTTCTGTTTCTTATCCTAAAGCCTAAAGCCTAAAGCTTATGCTTAGTTGTAGAAAGGTACTTCTACACGAGCATTACCCCACGCCATGTGAAGGTGAGCTCCTTGATCTACAGGTGTGAATTCCATTCCAAAATACTCAATAGACTCATCTGCTTGTGTTACTGGAACCGTGATACGAGCTACATCATTTGCTTCTTTGTAAAAGTAAGATCCCCATACATTCAGATCAGAGCTTAAAATGATGGTCCACTCAGCACCATTAGGCATTGCATACATTGTGTACGTTCCTGCTTTTACTGGCGTCGTTCCTAGTTTCATATCCTTGTAAAGAGTAATCTCTGCTGCTTCATTTGCACCTAGTCTCCATACTTTACCGTCTGGAGCAAGTTTAGAAAGCTCACGCTCTTTAAGTTGAGGGCGGCTATATGTTACTTTTACTAGCTTATTTGATTCTTTGTAATTAGATGGAAAAGCCGCTTGATCCATTGGGCTTTTATCTACATTAAAATCTTGTGCAGTTACAGATGGTGCAGCAACAAATGCTAGTGCCACCATAGCAGTCATAAAAAACTTTTTCATAATAGTAATTGTGTTTAAGAGTTAATTAGTCTTGAAATAGCTCTCAAGGCTCCTTCAAAGTTATGCTGTAAGTCTTACAAAAGTGCTAAAACTTTCAAAATGTTTTAGAAGTACGCTTTCGCGAAAGCGTATACCTTCATATTAATACGTTCAATGGATATATAGTTATAATATGTAACTGTAATTGATGTAATCGTTTTATTAAAGGAAGTATAATTGCATATTTGGCTTATCAATAACAATAAATATATAAAATCATGTGTGGAATTGTATGTGCCTTTGATCTCAAGGAGAAAGCCGAAGATTTACGTCCTCAATTATTAGAAATGTCAAAAAAAATCCGCCACAGAGGACCGGATTGGAATGGGGTTTTTAATAATGATAAAGCCATCATGACACACGAACGTCTGTCTATAGTAGATCCAGCTTCTGGAAAGCAACCGTTATTTTCAAAAGATAAGAGTCTAGTACTTGCGGCAAATGGGGAGATATATAACCATAAGGAATTACGTGAGACCTTAACTGGAGATTACGAGTTTCAAACAGCATCAGATTGTGAGATCATACTCGCACTTTATAAAGAACACGGTCATGACTTTTGTGACAAGCTCAACGGGATTTTTGGCTTTGCGTTATATGACGTAGCCAAAGATGAATATTTTGTAGCCCGTGATCACATGGGAATTATTCCACTCTATATGGGATGGGATCAGCACGGGACTTTTTATGTAGCTTCTGAGTTAAAGGCACTAGAAGGTGTTTGTTCTAAGATAGAATTATTTCCTCCAGGACATTATTACTCTAGTGTAACAGGAGAGCTTACACGCTGGTACTCTCGTGACTGGATGGAATATGATAACGTAAAAGATAACGAGTCAAGTATAGAAGAGTTGCACGATGCACTTGCGGCATCTATAAAGCGCCAACTTATGAGTGATGTGCCTTATGGGGTATTACTTTCCGGAGGTCTAGACTCGTCAATCACGAGTGCAGTTGCAAAGCTATATGCAGAAAAGCGTATAGAATCTGGCGATGAGCAAGCTGCTTGGTGGCCACAGCTACACTCTTTTAGTATAGGACTTAAAGGTTCTCCAGATCTAGCAGCCGCTCAGGTAGTGGCAGATCATATAGGTACGGTACATCACCCTATTGAGTTTACGATACAAGAAGGACTAGATGCTATACGAGATGTAATCTATCATCTAGAAACGTACGATATCACCACCATAAGAGCGAGTACGCCTATGTACTTAATGGCACGTGTGATTAAATCTATGGGAGTAAAAATGGTACTTTCAGGAGAAGGGGCAGATGAGATTTTTGGAGGATATCTATACTTCCATAAAGCACCAAATGCAAAAGAGTTTCATGAGGAGACTGTGCGTAAACTAGATAAGTTACACATGTATGACTGTCTACGTGCAAATAAATCACTTGCAGCCTGGGGAATAGAAGGGCGTGTTCCTTTCTTAGATAAAGAATTTATGGATGTGGCTATGCGTCTTAACCCTCAAGATAAAATGATTACTAAGGAGCGTAAGATGGAAAAGTGGATCTTGCGTAAAGCCTTTGAAAAGTATTTACCAGAGAGTGTAGCCTGGAGACAGAAAGAGCAGTTCTCAGACGGTGTAGGTTATTCATGGATTGATAGTCTTAAGGAAGTAGTAGATGAAGCTGTGAGTGCTACTCAAATGGAAAACGCTCATCATAGATTCCCTATCCATACGCCTCAAAACAAAGAAGAGTTTTACTACCGTACTATTTTTGAAGAGCACTTTCCAAGTGATGCTGCAGCACGCTGTGTGCCGTCTGTGCCAAGTGTAGCTTGTAGTACACCCACAGCACTAGAATGGGATGAAGCTTTTAAAAACATGAATGATCCATCAGGTAGAGCGGTTGCTTTTGTACATGATGATGCTTATTAAGAATATGTAAATTGTTTAAATAGAAAAACCGCTTTATCTTAAAGGATAAAGCGGTTTTTTAATGCGTGAAATTGAAGAGCTTTTATTTAATCAATACTCACTTTATTAATAGTAAATTTCATGTCTCCTAGAGGACCTGTAATTTCATTAATTCTAGAGTTGGTGTAGTATAAATCACCTTTGTAAATACTAAAGGTGTCTGCCCAGCGCACTTGGTTACCTTCAATAAGTGTAGATACTTCTTTAGTGTTAGTATCCATTTTCATCACCTTATTATTCTCTAAGTCCGCGAAGTAAAGGTTGCTAGCATCATCAAGTATCATCCCGTCTGGTGCACTTGTTTTCTTAACTAGAGACACGCTATTTTCTATATCTTCTTGTGTGCCATTAATAAGTGTTGAAGTTGGGATAGCATATAAGCTATAACCGCTTAGTGCGTGGTAATATAAAATGTCATTATTTACATCTAATGCAATACCATCAGAATGTACTTTGTTCTCCCAAGTACTGCCATCAGGAAATGTAAGTTGGCTTACTTCAGCTTGTGTTGAGGTGTGCTCATTAAGCACTCTTTTAGATTCGCCAGACTCAAGATCTAAAATTACAAGTCCTGCATGTCCAGAGTCTGTAAAGTAAGCCTTATTGTTTTTTGCATCTATGCGCACATCGTTTATGTATGAGTCTTTATGGATGCTACTTTCTGTAATAGTGTAGGTGCGTTTTAATGAGTTTGTAGTTAAGTCAAATACAAAGATTTTTGGGTTGTCAATCACACCACCAAACAATGGATTACGAGTATCCACTACATATAAATCATTATTGAAAGCGACTACAGATTGTACCGCTACAAAAAGCGAATCATTAACTTCTTTTCCATCTTCCCATGTATTCCACTGTTCGTTAGGGAATGCAGCCGACTCATTATTTTCTAATACTTCAACTACAGAGTTTTCAACACCTTTTCTCCATCTTGGGAAATTAGCAAATATTCTACCTTCATTACTTACCGTAACGCCTGTAACCTGCTGTCCTGTAAATGAAGCTACTTCAGTGATTACTGGGCTTTCTTGAGTTTTTTGTGCTTCTTTTATTTCTGTAGTGTTCTTGCAGCTTATAATAGAAAATACAACAAGCAGCGATAGTATTGTTTTATTCATGATATGAGTTTTATAATATTTGGTACTTCTTTAACCTTACAAAGATAGTACGGCTATTTACGCCTAGCGAATAGAAAGTGTTAGGCTTATTATAAAATTCAAGAAACCTTGTTGAGATTATGTAGTCACGTATTCCTTTAAATCAGAAGTTAAGATATCTGTGAGTTCGCCCTCATTATCAGGATTTGTCTCTGTAAAAATAAATCCAAATACAGGATAGCTATGTATATCTAGTGGTCTTACTAATACTGGTTTTTCAAACTTTGTAGCTATCTTTTTGTAGTCAAAACTTTTGATGTTTTCGGCAGGGATACCCGTGCTATTATCTAGTATGATAATGCTAAAGACTTTGTCTTCCTTGCCTTTAAATATCTGGTCCCAGTTAGGTTTTTTGCTTTCGCGAAAGCATACATAAGAATTAAAATCTACAGTAACACCAAGTGAGTCACCCGTAGTACAAAATCCTCCAAAACGCAGCGGATTAACCTCAATAGGGGTGATTTTTCCAGATGCATCGATGCGTATCTCTGCATGTGCTGGAAAATTCTTGAGTTGTAATTCTTGTCCTAATGCGTTTAGAAATTCATGTATGGCAGTACTATGTGTGGTGATAATATCTTTTGAGGTGCAATAAACGCGATCGCTAGTGTCTTTTCCAGAAGAGAATAGGTGGTGTAAAATGTTTAAGATTACAACCTCACCATTTGCATTGTGATAGTAATCTATAGCAAATTCTTCTCCTTGAATAAATTCTTCAATAATGAAATACGTGGTGTCCAGTACATTTTTAGGAAAGATGCTTTTGAGCTTCTCTGGGTGTAGCTCTTTCTTTGCCTGTTCCCAATCATGTTGATCTTGAATAATATGAACGCCTATACTGAAAAAGCCAACACTAGGTTTTATAACAAAAGGAAATTTCAATGTTTCGGCATCTAGAAGATGCACATCTGTTAGAGAAAGCTTTTGGAAATAAAAGTCTGGAAACAAGCTTTTTGTAAGTTCTCTGAACAGGACTTTGTCCTTTAAAATATTTATTTGTCGAGCAAGCTGGCTATCTCCCAGGTGCTGTTCTATCCATACCAGCGCGTTTTCTGAATTTGAGTATAGCGTTGTCTCTGGATTATCGTTATAGACAGTTATAGCATCCTGCTCATCAATCCAGTTAAGTGTGTCATCTTGTATGATAGACATCGCAACTGGAGTTGCAATAATGGGGTAGTTATTTTCCTTTATAGTTGCAATAAGAAAATCTGAAGCAAATGGCTTATCTATTAAAAACATAATGATGGTTATTGTGAGGTACTCTAATTAAACTTTAAGCCGTAGCGGTTCCAAAATAAGCGCTTATGCCGCTCAAGATACTTTGTACAGCATATGCGGCTAAGATGAGTCCCATTATTTTACTAATAACTGTAATCCCATAGTTGCCTATGCGTTCTTGAAGTTTATTTGCTCCAAGTAAAATCAAGCAAGTAAGTCCTATCACAAATAGCACGAGCGCTGTAGCTATAAACTGCTCTTGTATGGAGTAAATGTGATTATCTGTCATTAAAACCACTGCCATAATTGCTCCAGGTGAAGCAATAGATGGTATAGCAATAGGGAAAATGGTCACGTGTTTATAATCTGTTATTTTACTCTTTTCTTCTTCTGGTTTGCCATCGCCAAAAATCATAGTCAGCGCAAATAGAAATAGTATTACACCTCCAGAGATTTGGAAGGCATTTAAGGAAACAGACATACCCTCAAGAATGAGTTGCCCTATCACAATAAAAAATAAGAGTATTAAAAATGCTATCACAGAAGCTCTAATAGCAATTTTCTTTTTGTGACGTAAATCAAATTCTTTTGTAGCCTCTAGATATACAGGGATAGATCCTATAGGGTCGATCACTGCAAAAATGAAGAAAATGGAAGTGATGATTTCAGACATTTGTCGCTTTTTATAATGAATTGTAAATGTAGCATTTTCTCATTCTTCATGTTCTCAAATTGGAAAACAGCTTGTAAATAATATAGTGCAGCTGTAATATCACGTGTCCTTTTTGTAAACGTAGTACTTGTAATTTAATTTACCCCGATTTTTTGCTAAGATGCAGATATTCAGACTAAAGCCTTATATTTAAGGCTTATGGCTATAAAAACATCCACAGACGCAGCTTCCTATATTTCTATAAAAAATTGGTCTGAAGATGATAGGCCACGGGAAAAACTAATGATTAAAGGAAGATCTGTGTTATCTGATGCAGAGTTAATCGCTATTTTGATAAGTTCTGGTTCTAGAGAAGAAAGCGCAGTCGCACTAAGTAAACGCATTCTCTCACAGGCCGAGAATAATCTTTCGGAGCTGGGTAAATTTTCGGTAAAAGATTTAATGAAATTTAAGGGAATAGGAGAGGCAAAGGCAGTTACTATTGCTGCTGCTCTAGAACTAGGGAGAAGGAGAAGTGGTGGAGAGACGCTTTCGCGAAAGCGTATATCTTCCTCAAAAGATGCTTATCAGATTTTGCAACCAATAATAGGAGAGCTAGGGCATGAGGAATTCTGGGTGCTTTTTTTAAATAATTCAAACAAGGTACTACGCAAAGAGCAAGTGAGTAAAGGCGGACTCACGGGAACGCTAGTAGATGTAAGGTTAGTGATGAAAACAGCTATTGAGCTCAGTGCTGTAGGAATGATTTTAGGACATAATCACCCTTCTGGAACACTTAAACCTTCACAGGCAGATAAGCTACTTACAGCCAAACTTAAAACGGCTGCACAGAGTCTAGATATCCAAGTCTTAGACCATATCATTGTGACCGAAAAGCAGTATTTTAGCTTTGCCGATGACGGCATTCTATAATCACTGCCCGCCTCATGTTACTCGTTTATACGCATAAAATTACACCTCGTGTTTCATATACATTCAAGCATATATGTACACGTATTCTTGGGGTGCCAGTGCAGTTCACTAGTAAGCTAGAAGCTTTTATTGCTCACGAGGGACCTAAACTTTCATATACCAATAAAAAATTAGGTAACGAACTTCACATAAGAAGTACAGACTTGCTCTTTGATCAAGGAGTGCTCTCTATGGATGTAAGTGTGCAAGACTGGGATGGAGTTCCGTGCTTTTTCCAAATAAGAGAAGCCACTACAGAGATTCCTTATGATATTTTTGCAGCCACATTTTACTTGTTAAGTAGGTACGAAGAGTATTTACCTCATGTAAAAGATGAGTTAGGACGCTTTCCTGCCTCAGAGAGTCTGGCGGGAATACATGGTTTTTTACAGCAGCCAGTCATTGATATCTGGATACATCGCTTTGCAGCGGTACTAGTAAATAGTTTTCCGGCAATTGAGTTAAAGGACAGCATCTATCATACACATATGATGGTTACGGTGCCTCAGGCTTTCAAATATAGGAAGCTAGGTGTGTTGCGCATGCTGGGAGGATATATGCGAGATATTAGTAAATTACGCTTGCGCGAAATTTTAAAACGAACCCAGGTGTTAGTAGGCGCTCGCAAAGATCCTTATGACACCTTTGGGTGGCTTACAAATGTTCAGAAAAATGAGAAGTGTCTCTTTCAGGTGTTTTTTCAAGTAGGAGATTATGGTAAGGATGGGAAGAATATAAAGCATTCTAAGCGCAGTTTTCAAAGCACCATAAAAATGGTGGGAGACTATTGCAAAGTAGGTTTGCTGGTTTCACCACAGGCAGCACGTGACAAGATTTCTTTAGGTTTAGAACGTAAACGTCTAGAAGAAATAGAGCACAGACCATTGCGCAGTATACATATCTCAAATTTTAAACTGAATTTACCCCACGTATATCGTGATGCATTGGACCAAGAGATTCAAGAAGATTTTACCATGGGTTACGATGGGATTATAGGCTTTAGAGCAGGTACATCACAATCATTCTTGTATTACGATCTCGATTATGAGATACAGACGCCATTAGTGATAAATCCAGTATGTATGCAGTCTGACGCCATCATAAATTATAAAAATCACACCATAGATTTTGTACTTCTCAAAGAATTACAAGATGGCCTTAAAAACATAGGAGGAGTATTTAGAATCTCTTTTTCTAATGATTCCTTTGATGATATTTACAGTAAAAAACTCTTTAGACACTTACTAGCAGATGGCTAACATTACAGATATTTTTTTTGACCTAGATCACACCTTATGGGATTTTGACCGTAATAGTGGTTTGGCTTTCGCCAAAATTTTTGAAATCAACAATCTTTCTATTAATTACGACGAGTTCTTAGAAGTTTATAGTCCTATAAATTTCCAGCAATGGAAATGGTATCGTGAAGAGCGCATTACCAAAGCACAGCTGCGCTATGGAAGGTTCAAAAAGACTTTTGATAAAATGGGTATCTCTGTAACAGATGATATTATTGATAGACTCTCTGATGATTACGTCAATCACTTACCAGAGAATAATTTTCTATTTGATGGTACCATAGAACTACTAGATTATCTAGCGCCTAATTATAAGATGCATATTATTACAAATGGCTTTCAGGAGGTGCAAACTACTAAAATGGAAAAGTCAGGTCTGGCACCTTATTTTAAAACCATGACCACTAGCGAGTCTGCCAATGTAAAAAAGCCAAATCCTAAAATTTTTCATGTAGCTATGGAAAAAGCAGGAGCAGCCGCCAGTACTAGTATTATGATAGGTGATACTTATGAAGCAGATATAGTGGGTGCTATAAATGTAGGGATGGATGCTATCTGCTTTAATTACCACAAACTAGCATTACCGCAAGGAATAAAAGAAGTCAAGAGTATCATACAGCTTAGAGATCATTTATAGCAATAATAAATGAGTAACTACCGTTTTAATCTTTCAAGACACAATACGTATCATATATGGGTTTTTATAGACGGGTAAATTTTGTTGTGGTATTAGTGCTTCAGCTATTAGTAGTAGCTTCATGTGTAAGCGATATAGATCTTGATCGTATTAATGAGGTCGTTCTTACTCCAAGAATTGATGCAGATCTTGTTTTCTTTACAATCAGTGCTTCAGATTTTGAAACTGCAAATACTAATACTGCTCAGTTAGTTGTCAGAGATACAACTAGACTCGAGTTTCTTGATGATAATGTGGTTCAAGAAAATTTAAAAGAAATAGAGCTCACATATCGTTCTGATAATACATTTGATAGTGCTCTTATAAATAGATCTTTGTTTTTAGACAATACTGGAGCCATTCAATATGAAGTAAACTTTCCTATAAGCGCATCACAAAATGGGGAGGTAGCTACTACAAGGTATCAAGTGATACTTTCTGAAGAGGATATAGAGGCTATTAGGAATTCCATACAGCTTGTAAATGAAGTGACGTTATTCACAAATGGAGTTGTGAATGAGGGAGTTTTAACCCTGCAGAGTAAAGCAATCTATTCATTAGAACTTTCAGACCTTTAATATGCGCGTACTAGCTATTATAATCTTTCTAGTATCACTAAGTACTTTATCTGCACAAAACAGACAACTTCTGTATAATGTGCAAGAGTTAGCTCAGTCACTACTAAGTAATCCTGCTAGTGTTATTAATTTTGATAAGCATATAGGCATACCACTTTTATCAGGATTTTCTGTTGAGGGAGGCTCATCTGGAGTAAGTGCTTATGACCTCTTTAGGTCAGATCGTGATATTAATACCTCTATCGATATTGCCATTGCTGAGCTTGATAATAAGGATTATTTTAGTTTAAATCAGCAGCTAGAGATTTTATCTTTTGGTTGGAGATCAAGAAAGTCTGAGATTTATTACTCTGGAGGTTTGTATCATGAGATAGATGCACTTATCTATTTTCCTAAAGACATCGCAGTGCTAGCCTACAGAGGTAATGCAGACTATATTGATAGAGCGTTTAACTTTTCTGATCTTTCGTTTACAGCAGAGTCACTCTCTGTTTATCACTTTGGATTACAGAAAAAAGTAAATGACTTTTGGCAATTAGGAATAAGAGCTAAAGTTTACATGAGCGTAGCAAATGTAAATAGCATAGATAACACTGGAACCTTTGTCACTAGAAGTACGCCGGAAGGTCCTAATTTTTATAGTCATCAACTTCGTAACGCAAAATTAGGAGTTAATACATCTGGAATTGCATCATTATTTGATGATGAGGAGTCTACTGATGTTGGTGAAATTGCTAGTAATGCTTTCTTAAGTGACAACATTGGAATGGGGCTAGACATAGGATTTACACACTTTCTCAATGATCAATGGACAGTTACAGGAAGTCTTATAGATATTGGTTTTATAAAACATAAAGGAGATGTGAGAAATTTTAGTGCGACAGGAGATTACGACACGAGTGGTATTGAGCTTGAATTTCCAGGTTCTATACAAGGAGTCGAGACAACTTCATACTGGCAAGAGCTAGAAGATGAGTTTGAGGATGCGGTTATCCTTGAAGACAGCCTGTCTAATCCCTATACAAGTTGGCGTCCCTTAAAAATAAATGGCTCTATACAATATTCCTTTGGAGAGGATAGGGGAGAGGGGTGCAACTGTAGGTCCCAGTCAAAAAGAATTTACAACAATAGAGTAGGTGCTCATTTATATAGCATAAAAAGGCCTAGAGGTTTTCAAACAGCCTTAATGGGTTACTATGAAAAACAGTGGGGCAATAAGTTGCTATCGCGAGTTACATATACTTATGACAAACGTTCGAGTAGAAACATAGGACTTCTAATGAGTGCAAAAATTGATAAATTTAATCTTTATCTTGCTGCAGATAATTTATTAGAATATACAAATCTAGCAAAAGCTAGAGGCGCTAGTTTGCAGCTTGGAATGCAATTAGTGTTCAATAACAAATAATCCCAAAATGAAATTATTACTTAGCTTATTATTTACTGTGTTTATAGGGTCTTCATTAATATCTCAATCTGTTAATGATTACAAGTACGTTATTGTGCCTGAGAAATTTGATTTTTTAAATGAAAAAGATCAATATCAAATGAATAGCTTAACTACATTTCTTTTCAATAAGTACGGTTTTAAGGCTTATGTCACAAAAAGTGATGACCTCCCTTTAGATTATACGCGTAATGGTTGTAATGTACTCTATGCTGATGTTACAGAATCTTCAGGAATGCTTAGAACCAAATTGCAAGTGAAATTATTAGATTGTAATGATGCTGTAGTCTTTATTTCAGAAGAAGGTTCTAGTAAGCTTAAAGAGTATAAGAAAAGTTATCATGAAGCATTGAGAAGGGCTTTTGAATCTATTGAAGAGCTTAATTATGCGTATCATGAAAATAACACTGTGGTGGTTGAAGAAAAACCTACTATCACAGAAAAAGTTGAGAGACCTACAGTAGATAATACACCTAAGGTAGAGAATATAGTTAAGTCTACTGCTTCTAGTCAAGAGCAAGTAGGTAATGAGTCACTTACCGAAAAAGCTGTGTTAGCGGTACAATCTTATGTAAGTACAGATGGTGCTTATGAGGCACTAACCGCTGGTTCATCTATTCAGTTTTTTGAAAATTCTCAAAAAATAGGTGAGGTGACTAATGTAAATGTAGATGCACCTTTTCAAGTGAAAACAACGCAATTTAGTGGTAAGGGGTATTTAAAGGAAGGACGCCTTATTGTAGAACGTATTATAAAAGGTATTGCAGATCCTATTGAAATGATCTTTATAAAGAAGTAGGATAATTTTAATATCCATATTTAGAGCCCCATTTTTCTTTTAAGCTTTCGCGTAAAGATTTTTCGCGGGCATTATTAGTAGGTTCGTAAAACCTGGTGCCACTTATTTCGGGTGGCATAAATTCTTGCTTTACAAAACTACCTGGGAAGTCATGTGAGTATTTATAATCATCACCATACCCTATTTCTTTCATTAACTTGGTAGGAGCATTACGTAACGGGAGTGGCACAGATAGGTCTCCTGTTTGTTTTACTAGCTGTTGCGCTTTTCCAATTGCAAGGTATGAGGCATTACTTTTTGGTGAGGTGGCAAGGTAAGTCACGCACTGACTGAGTATAATTCGTGCTTCTGGATACCCGATTGTAGTTACTGCTTGAAAACAATTATTAGCAATTACCAGTGCTGTAGGATTTGCATTACCAATATCTTCAGAAGCTGCAATAATAAGACGGCGAGCAATAAATTTAACATCTTCTCCACCTTCTATCATACGGGCAAGCCAATAAACTGCCGCATTAGGATCACTTCCTCGTATTGATTTTATAAAAGCAGAAATTATGTCGTAATGCTGCTCTCCAGTCTTGTCATAACGTACAATATTCTGTTGCACTTTAGATTGGACCATATCATTAGTAACAATTACCTCCTTTTGAGGCTCTGTAGTTACTATAAGTTCAAATATATTGAGCAGTTTACGAGCATCTCCACCACTTAAGAATAGTAGTGCTTCCGTTTCTTTAAGTGTGATATCTTTCTTCTTGAGAATGCTATCTTCTGTAATTGCTCTATTAAGTAATAATTCTAAATCCTTCTTGTCAAAAGGTTTTAGAATATACACTTGACAACGGGATAGCAGTGCGGGAATAACCTCAAAACTTGGATTTTCTGTAGTAGCACCTATTAGGGTAACCCAACCACGCTCTACTGCGCCTAATAGAGAATCTTGTTGAGATTTTGAAAATCTATGAATCTCGTCTATAAAAAGAATAGGATTTTTCTGAGTAAAAAGTCCCCCACTTTGTTTTGCCTTGTCAATAACGTCGCGTATATCTTTTACGCCACTGTTTATTGCGCTCAATGTGTAGAAAGGTCTGTTAGACTCTTCAGAGATAATAGTAGCGAGGGTTGTCTTTCCTATGCCTGGAGGCCCCCATAAAATAAGCGACGGAATAATACCTGCTTTTAATGCCTGCTGTAATGATCCATTAGGACCTACAAGGTGCTGCTGGCTGAGGTAATCTTCTAATTTTTTAGGGCGTAACCTTTCTGCAAGAGGTGTATTCATGTTACAAAAATAGCTATTTTGATGAGGTCTTTCGTGACAATATTACATCTACTTCATCTGTGGGCGTTAATTTGTAGTTAAAGAGATAACCACATTATTATGAACAAAGAAGCAGATTATTTTAAGTTTTATAACGGGGTATTAGTGTACCCATTGTTGTTTGTGCTCGTGATGTGGATTATATTTTGGGTAGAAATAAAGTTCGGCTTAGACTTCACAAGATGGGGTGTTAAACCGCGTACTGTATCGGGAATAAGAGGTGTGATTTTCTCACCATTTATTCATTCTGGAATTAAACACTTATGGCACAACACCGTGCCATTACTTGTACTTAGTGCCGCCTTGTTTTATTTTTATAGGAAAATATCTTGGCGTGTTTTGGCGCTTCTAATACTCTTAAGCGGTGCAGGTACTTGGATGATTGGAAGAGTTTCCTATCACATAGGTATGAGCGGCGTTATATATGCGCTAGTTTCTTTTCTCTTTTTTAAAGGGATTCTAGCAAAGCATTTTCGGCTTATTGCACTTTCCTTAATAGTTGTCTTTCTATACGGTAGTCTCATATGGGGAACGCTACCCACTAGTGAGACTATATCTTGGGAAGGACATTTATCTGGATTTATAGCTGGAGGATTGGTTGCGTTATGCTTTCGCGAAAGCGTACCAAAACCACTCACATACAATTGGGAAAAATCAGATTATGCTTCAGAACAAGATCCATTCATGCAGCAGTTTGATGAAAACGGAAACTTTTTTGAGCTACCTCCAGAAATTGAACAAGATGAGGAAGCCGAAAGTATAGTGATAAGTTATGAGTATAAGGAACGCAAAACACCTGAAAAAGGTGACTTATGAGCGTTGTCTAACTATTTCATAAAGAAAGGCACCACAGGCTACCGAAACATTTAATGAAGCAATAGAGCCCTTAAGAGGGAGTTTTGCCTGTTTGTCTACAATTTTGAGAACGCCAGGGGATACCCCACTGTCTTCACGCCCCATTACTATAGCCGTAGGTGGTGTAAAGTCTGTTTCAAATAAAGTAGTTTCAGTTTTTTCAGTCGCAGCCACTACTTGTACACCAGATCCTTGTAGGTAATAAATAGCATCTTTGATGTGGTCAACCTTTGCAATAGGAATATTAAATGCAGCTCCTGCCGAGGTTTTTATAGCCACACCATTTACCGGTGCACCTCCTTTTTTAGGAATAATAATACCGTGAACACCTGTACACTCTGCAGTACGTATGATGGCACCAAAATTTCTTACATCAGATAATTGATCTAATAATATAAATAGGGGAGCAGCTTCAGTTTCTACAACAGCATTTACAAGTTCTTCAAAATCATAAAATGAGATTGCGCTTACTACGGCAATTGCTCCTTGGTGGTTTTGTTGCGTTAGTTTGTTAAGTTTTTCAATAGGTACATGAGAAGTCTGTACACCATTTTTTTTGATGAGTGTATTGAGTTCACTCAACAAAGGATTATGAAGTCCTTTTTGAAGAAAAACTTTATCTATTTCTTTACCAGCTTGTATAGCTTCTATGATGGCACGAGTACCAAAGATTTGTAGGTCTTTTTTAGTTGATTCCACCATCGCAGTCTAATTGTTGTATTTGTTGTTCATATTGAGGATTTGCAGGACAATCGCTTTCTACATAATCTGCAAGTAGATTTCTTAATCTTCTACAGTTAAACATAGATGCATCTGCTGTATATGCAGCATCAGCTGCTTCAATCTGACTTAATGATGATCCGCAATCAAACGGAACTTCACTGTTAGAATCATCATCATTGTTTCCACAAGATATCAAAACTAGCATTATGACAACAGGAAAGATGTAGTTGTATATTTTTTTCATAAGAATTTTGTAAAAGAAAAGGGCTACCATGTCTTTCGACAAAGGTAGCCCTTTTTAATTATAATAATAGTTATCTTATAGATAAGCAACCGTGAAAGAAGGATTACCATCTGCATCGCTTACTTTTGTAATAGTAGCAAAGTTAACTGCTCCAGCCGCAACTTCCGCATCTGTAAACGTTTGTTGACCATTAAACTCTACAGTAGCACCATCTTCTAATCTGATGAATACATTGTAGTCTATAGGAGTGTCGTTAGCAAAGAAGAATTGCAATTGTACAGTGTAATCTCCATCAGGAAAATCGCTTGAAAGTACAAGTTCTTCGTATCTATCTCCAGTAAAACCTGTTAAAGCTCCACCATCACCAAAAATCACCAAATCAAGATCGTTAGCATCTGGATTAGTCCAGTCAAACAAAACAGTCGCGGCATCAAAGTTTGCCTCAGGAAGTCTATCAAATACGTCAAGTTGAACATCGTTAGAGTTAACTAAAATTTGTTGTCCTTCAATATTACTGTCTAATCCAATAACTTCTAGGTCGATAAGGTCATTTATAGAACCTATTCCGCTTGCTGAAAATCCGTTTCCTCCAGGAGTAAATACTGTTCCTGAAAGCGAAGTAGCTCCAGCGGGAAGGTCAAAATAAGTGTTTATAAATGAAGTATCATCGGCTCTTGCTTCTATACCTACAGACGATAAACTATCTACAGATTGACTAAACATAACTGTAAAAGGAATTAAATCACCTGGAGCTGTAAAGTCCCTTGTAGATGAAATGGTAGCCTCTATAACTACGTCAGTTGCGCTGTTTTCAAGTACTTTAACATCTCCCTCGTCATTATAACAAGAGGTAAGTAAAGAAGCAGCGAAACCACTCATAAGGAGTATATTCTTAAAATTTGCTTTCATATTAATGAGTTAAGTAAAGTGTAGGAGAGATTTTTAAATACCTCCTACACAATATGTTTTATAATTTCGTTAAAGTAATTTGTACTTCTCCTGCAGGAACTCCACCACAACCTACACTATCTTCTGTGAAGTTGATTACGAAAGATGTATCATCATCTTCAGAGTATGGTAATGCATTTGCAGACGAGTTAAGTCTTAGTCCTCCACCGGCACATCCTAAATTGGTACCCATACCATCACGTCCGGTTTGTACACCACATAGGAAGTTTATAGTAAAAGTCATATCAGGTTGACCAATTCCAAATTGTTCAAGATAATTAGCTTCAAAGCTTCTCTGATAGACTGACTCTGAACTTAACGTTACAGTCTGTGGAAGAAAAATATCTCCAAAGATACCACCAATCGTAGTTTCAACAGCATAATCACCTGTAGCAAAACCATCTGGTAATGGACATACAATAAGTGTTGATAATCCAAATCCTTGCATTTGACCACCCTCAGATTGCAAATCAGCATCTAAATCGTCAAATTCAACAATTTCACCTTGTGTACCAGTAGCTACATTTCTAAATACAAATGTATCACCCAGACCAAGTTCATCAACAGTTAATCCAAAAGCGCTAGCTAAATCTCCTGTTGTAATTACAATATCTGATGGAAATGTAGTGACTGTTTGGATAAGTGCAAACTCACTCTGCTCGCTTGAAGGAGCTGGAGTTCTACGTTGCGCTATGATATCAAAAGAGGCAACATTGTTATTAGGTGCACCTACTGTGAAGGCAAATACTCCGTTAGGTACATCGTTACCATCTATAACTGCTGTAGTAATATCTGCAGTTACAAAAACTCCTGCTCGTCCCTCTACCGCACCTGGCTCACCAAATGGAAGAAGTCTTTTGTCTTCATCTTCACACGCTGTCAAAAAAGCCAGTGCACAAACAAAAAGAGATAAAAATTTAATCTTTTTCATAATAATACTAGTTTAAAGGTATTGATGAGTCTGCCCAGAAAACTGACTGATTTAAGTCTGGTTTTTGTTGTACAGATAAATTTAAGTTTGCAGTTCCTCCTACGTAAAATAACGATCTAGGGAAATCTCCTGCGCCACCAAGTTGAAGGTGTGGTTGTAAGTTATTAGGGAATCCAGTTCTACGGTAAAAGTTGTAAAACTCATTTCCACTTTGATAACAAGAAATCCAAAACTGAGTTCCTAATATTTGAAGTTGATCATCTACAGAACCTGCAGCGTCAAAATCTGCTATCACATTTGAAGCAAAAGCTACTCCATTATCATCTGTAGC
Source organism: Dokdonia sp. Asnod3-C12 (assembly GCF_045063975.1). Classification (NCBI taxonomy): domain Bacteria; kingdom Pseudomonadati; phylum Bacteroidota; class Flavobacteriia; order Flavobacteriales; family Flavobacteriaceae; genus Dokdonia; species Dokdonia sp. Asnod3-C12. Next base: position 807,483 of record NZ_JBEFNY010000003.1, on the reverse strand, counting down.
TAAATCTCTATCAAATGCAGTAACAAAAGATACTGATTTTTCAATAGCTCTTTGAAGTAATACGTTTGCAGCAAGATCTGCAGTACCTAGACGAAGTGCCGCCTCTGCTCTCATCATGTCAACTTGCCAAGCCATTAATAAAGGAGATATTCCTTCTCCGTTTATACCATCGCCATCACCAACTCCACCACCGTCGCCAGTATCAACATTTCCTCCAATAGGGTATGAACCGTAAGTTGATCTTAAATTATTGTCTGGTGGTATACCTCCAGAATCTCCGTGATCACGTCCCCAATAAGCCGCTGGATTATCATCAGTTAAATCAAACGCACAGAATACGAATTCTGGAGCATATGGTGAAGGATCATCAAAACAAGGTAATGCATCTCCTATAGATGGATTGGTAATCCCTGTAGGGAATTCAGTAGTTTGACGATAGAAATAATGAGCAGCACGTGGATCTTCTCCGAAATACTGATCATTGATGTCTACCATTCTGTACATCAAACTGTTTGAAATATAATCTCCAGGAGTATCGTCACCATACTCGGCAACATAAACTGGGTTTCTTGATTCTGGATTGGTACTCGTCCCATACTGAAGTGCAACGCTGTCCTCTATATCTTCTATTAAATCCCCACTAGCAATAAGAGCATTTAGCTCTGTAACATTACCAAGATTTAAATGATATTTAAATTGTAACGTAGTAGCAAACTTTTTCCAGTTTTCACTCTTATTTGTTTGCGATCCGATATCGTCACCAGCAAAAAATAAGTTTAAAGGAATATCTCCTCCTACAATACTTCCTGTAGTGATATCTGGATCTAGATCTCTATCAAATGCCGCAATTGCAAGATCTAATTCTGCTAACGCTGCAGCATAAACTTGATCACCAGGTGTAAGGGCAGGGTTGAAGTTTTCAAGACCTAAGGCAGCCTCATCAAAAGGTACATCTCCCCAGAAGTCAACTAACGTCATCAATGCATACGCTTTTATAGTACGTACCATTCCTTCTTCATAAGCGGCATCGAGCTCTACTAATTGTGGAATGATCACGTTTGAGTCTAAAAGAATTCCTGCATAAGCAGCATTCCACGCTCCTCCCCCTGAACCAGGGCTAAATGCATTTTGATATGTAGTACCAAACATCCATGATAAACGTGTGGCATCTGCTGCAACAGCTGATGTGCTTCTAAATACATTGTTCATTTGAAATTGTAGACCATCAATACCTGAGGCAAGATTAATCTGTTCTGGTCTTAGCTGGTTGGGATTATCCAGCAAGCCTTCAAGCTCAGTAGTTTCACAAGAGGAAAATAAACCAAGTGCGGCCACTAAACCAAATCCTATTTTTGTTCTTAGTTTCATGTTTAATTTTTTTTAAAAAGTTACCTTAACACTTGCTCCATATCTTCTAGAATTCCAAGAAGTTAGGAAGTCAAATCCGAATCCATTACCAACTCCAACAGAGTTTACGTCTGGATCAAAATTAACGCCTTTAGGAGTGTTCACTGCTTCAACAAAAAGGTTGTAACCTTGAGCTGTAATAGAAAGAGATCCAAATGGAGTGTTTTCTAGAAGTTCTGCAGGGAAGCTATATCCAACAGCAAGTTCTCTTAAGCGGATGTTAGTAACATCATAAACGTTAAATTCATCAGCACCAAAACCATAGTTGTCAAAATACGCCTCTGTAGGAGCAAGTTGAACCGTATTAGGTTGTCCAGTGTTCTGATTTACTCCGTTTAGAATAAAAGTTTGTGTTCTGTCAAAATCGGTATCAGTTGTTAAACCACGAGCAGCTAGAGTGTTTACAGTTCTTAAAAACATGTCTCCTCCGTGTTGATATTCAATTTGAGCAGTTAAATTCCAGTTTTTGTATCTGAAACCGTTTACTAAACTCATTGTCCAGTCTGGATTAGGATCTGCAATTACTCCAATATTACTATCAGTTACATAAAATCCTGTGTCATCAACAAGTAGGTTACCATTTTCATCTCTAGCAACTCTTGAACCTTGAATAATACCGAAAGCTTGATCTTCGATTGCATAGTTTCCTAAGTCATCACCAAATCCAGCAATTTGAACTGTTTGTCCGTCTGTGTCTGTTACAATATTTTCATTCACATTGTAATTTCCATCAATGCTCCATACAAAGTTTTCGCTTTTTACAGGAACTACTCTAAACCCTAATTCTATACCTTTATTATTCACGTTACCGAAGTTATCAGCAAATGATGTAAATCCACTTTCAGCAGGTAAAGGTCTGTTGATAATTTGGTCTTCAGTATCTTTATTGTAGTATGTGAAATCAAAACTAACTCTGTTGTTGAAAAGTCTTGCCTCCATACCAACTTCAAATTCTTTTGAAAGCTCTGGCTTTAAATCTGGATTAGGTAAGAAGTTCTGAACATTGTTTGTAGCGATGTTATTACCACCAAGATTAAATGCTTGACTATTGATTCCTAAGTTTGGACGTGTGCTATAAGGTGATGCAAATCCTGGAGCTTGTCCATAACCAGCACGAACCTTAAGATAATCAACAAATGTATTTTTGATTGACGGAATAGCGCCAGTTACGTCTATAGACATACTTCCTCCGTAAGAAAATACAGATCTGTTTGCTTCTTCAAACACAGAAGACCAGTCATTACGAGCAGAAAGATTTAAGAATGCCCAGTTACCATAATCTAATGTAGCATTACCATAAACTGCGTTGTTGTTTTCTTCTGATGTGAAGTTCCCACTTGACGCTAGTCTGTTTTCAAATACACTATGTCTAAATAATCCAAAAGCATTTGCTAATTGTCTATCACTTTGAACTGATACTTGACTAAACTCGTTTCTTCTTAGGTTTAATGCACCTGTAAAAGTTAAACGTAAATCATCCTCAATAATGTCTTTATCTAAGTTGAATAAAACAGAATGATCATGAATAGTGTTTTGATTTGTAATCGTGCTTAAATATCCAAAAGGTCTTGCACCATCGTTTGCACCTGCATTGATAGCTCTAAATTGATCTTCTGCATAGTAATCTAAACCATAACGGTAAGTTAAACTAATATCATCTGTAAATTTGTAAGTAACGTTTGTGTTACCAAATAAACGATTGGTTAAGTTGTTATCTCTTGTATTATCAACAACCCATAATGGATTAGTTCTATCGTTACCTGCACGGTACCAAATAGACTCACCAGTATCAGGAAGTGATGATGGAGATCCAAATAAATCTACAGATCTTGGTATGTAAAGAACATTCCAGATAGATGCGATTCCCGCACCAAATACATCACTACCAAATGAAGCATCTGTCATTGGAGAAGTCTTATCAAACTTAGCGTAAGATAGTTTACCTGATATTGAGAAATTGTTACTCAATTCTGCAGCTCCACCTAAACTAAAGTTATTTCGTCTTACTGTGTTCCCTGGTACGAATGACTGATCTTCAAGGTGAGAGTAATTTAAGCTGAAATTTGAAGCTCTTCCATCCTTAGACATTGAAGATCCTGCCAGGTTAATAGAAGTATTGCTAATTACCCCAGTTCTAAAAAATTGCTCTTGACTGTCATAAGGTCTGTATTCTACACTCGTTGCATCTAAATCAGTACGACCTGGAAAAACTTCCGATGGCAATACACCATCAAAACGATCAATGTTTTGAAAAGCTCCTAAGAATGCATTAGGTATTGTCTCTTGGCTAGAAAAAGCCGATCCCCAGTTTGAGAAGAAAGGTCCGTAATCCTGAAAGAATCCACCACCATAAGTGTTTTGGTAATCTGGAAGTCTAATTTCATTAAAGAATAATGAAGAAGAAACCGTAACTTCTGTTTTGTTCTTGCGATTAGCCCCACTCTTAGTGGTAATAAGAATTACACCATTTTTACCCTCTTCACCATACAGTGCGGTAGCAGATAGTCCCTTTAGAACACTCATGCTTTCAATATTATTTGGATCTAAATCTCCAAATCTTGAAGCTGTATTTGAACTTGTTATAAAACTCCCTGACTGGTTAGTGTCAGATGAGAAAGGTACTCCATCAACGATAAAAAGTGGTTGATTACTTCCACCAATTGATGAATAACCTCTAATTATAATGTTTGTTCCTGATCCAGCTACACCTCCAGTAGATGTAATACGTACACCTGGTGCTTTACCTTGGAGTAGTCTTCCTACATCACCTACAGGTTTGTTTTCAATTTCCTCACTTGAAATCGAAGTAACTGCATATCCAAGAGCTTTCTTTTCTCTTTTAATACCTTGTGCAGTTACAATTACTTCTTCAAGTGCATTGTCTGCAGCCAAACCTATATTAATAGTTGTTTGACCACCTACTGTAACTTCTTTTGTAGTAAAACCTACAAAACTAAAAACAAGTACATCTGTTGCACTTGCTTGAATTGAGTAGTTACCATCAAAATCTGTTTGGGTTCCGGTTGATGTTCCCTTAATAATGACATTTGCACCAGGCAAAGGACCATTTTCTTCGGTAACAGTTCCGGAAACTGTTGTCTGTGCAAAGGAAACTTGCACTACAAACGCTAGTAATAGCGTTAAAATTCCACTAAACTTTGTTTTCATTTTTATAAATTATTTGAATTAGCCATGGCTAAAATAACATTTTATATATAAAAATTAATATTTCTTTAACGGAAATTAGATTTTAAATGATTGTAATCGTGATATTTATTAAGAGTCTCTTAAGGTTTTGTTGTGTAACTATCTCAAATACAGATGTGTAGGTTTTAATATTGAATTGTTAACAAAATTGAAAAAAATGTGAAAATTCGATATGTTTTTAACATGCTTGCATTGTGTAATTCTTACCATGAATTATGGTTTTTGAAACGGGATTTATAAATAAAAAAAAGCCACTCATGACATGAGTGGCTTTTTAGATATTAATAAGAAATGTTTAGTTAACGTCCCAAAATAGTTTACTGATTATTAAATCACCATTTGATAAGTTAGCTGCCGCAGCATCTCTATTTGCTCCGTTTAGAGTTTGTAATACTTGTGGGTATCTTAGTCTAAAAGGTAAGTCAGATACTGAAGGGTCAACAGGACCAGCTTCAAATACATAGCTTTCAACTCTGTTTTCTGGAGCAAGTCCATCAATCTGTTCTTGAGCTAATGCAACAGTTTCGTCTACTTGAACTAGAATATCAGGAAAACCTGTTCTTCTATATTCAGTGTAAGCTTGATGTCCTTGCATATATAAAGCAATATATTTTTGATTTAATACGTTGGCTTGATTAGCCGCTGGTAAGTTACCTACAAAAGTAGCGATGTCTGCCGCAGGAACTCCCCATTTTTCCATACTTGCTGTAACTCCATTCTCATAGTTTGCTTGTGCGAAACCATTTCTTTCAGAAATTAAGAACTGTACCTCGGCATATTCCATTAGTATCTCGCGATAATCTGGTTTAATTACATTACTACTTGGATATGAATATGTAGTTCTATCTAGAAAGTTAGTATTTCTGAATGCATATGGTACTCCTAAATAGTCATCATAGTCCATAGTTACTGCAGCAGTACCAGATTTTACATCTTCAATGTCAACAGAAATTGGCACTGCCATTTGAAATAATCTTGGATCTTGATCAAAGTTTCCTCTTTCACCTTTAAGTAGTTCAACAAAAGGAGCGGCTACCGCAAAGTCAGTTCTTGTAAGAAATGCTCCCCATAATGGAGATGCATTTGCATCTGCAGTGTCATAAGCTTGTGAAGCATTATCATCATTTGATGTCATTACTCCGCTAGCAATTGCTGCGTCAAAAGCTGTTTGGTATGCACCAGCGTCAACACCTTTGATAGTCGTAGCAACTCTTAAGATAAGTGAGTTCGCAAACTTTTTCCATTTTGTCGCATCTCCATTGAAAATGTTATCACCGTTAGTGAATACAAGTTCATCTTCATTAATCATATCTGCAGATTCTCTAAGCTCTTTAAGGATATCTGTGTAGATATCTTGTTGAGCAGCAAACACCGGTGTAAAGTTACCAGCATCTAATTGTGCAGCTTGGAAAGTTTCATTATCAGATCCATAAGAGTAATAAGGTACATCTCCAAAGAAATTTGTCAACTCATAAAACATATAAGATAACATGATGCGTGAAGCAGCAATTTGATTGTCATTATTTCCTGATGCTGCTGCATCTCCTCTTGTTTCTTCATTTGTATTTAGATCCAATATTGCTTTGAAATCTGTCATCGTCAAGTACGTGTTGTTGTAAATTGACTCAGCAGTAGTTTCTCGATAAAGAAATCTATCTTCATCGGCATAAGCAGTTTGTCCCCAATATTGCATCCATGGCAACGTAAGACGACCTTCATTAAATCCACTTCTTGAAAAATCAGTAAATTGTTTCGTTGCGCTTGAAAATATATTAGCGGTTGGAACAACCTCTGGTTGGTTCGGATTGATATTCAGTTCAACTAAGTCATCGGTGCATGAGGTGAATGCGCCAGCGATGACTAGCATCATAATTATAAAAAATTTAGTTTTCATTTTCTTAAAATTTTAATTGTACGTTAAACCCGTAGCTCTTTGTTGATGGAAGCGATCCTCCTTCAGAGCCTTGAATATTTCCACTTCCTGAAGTAGCTACTTCTGGATCAAAGTTGTCATTATCTAGACCCCAAACACCTAAGTTTCTACCAAAAGCTGAAAGCATAACATCAGATACTCCAAGGTTTTTAATCCATTCTGAAGGTAATCTATAGCTTAGAGACACTTCTCTTAATTTAATATAATCTGCATCAAATACGTTAGCTGCGTCTGGTCCAAAAAAGTAATCAGTACCTTCTTGTTGAGCAGAAATTACTTGTGTATTTGCTGCTGTGTCAGTAACTGTGTAATCTCCATTTGCGTCATACGTAACCGTTCCTGTTACTCCTTCCAATACAGTACCTACTTCACGTTTATTATCTGTAGCAGTCTGTTCAAGAATACCAGAATAGTTACCCCAGATGTTTGTTAATGATCTGTACTTTCCACCTTCTTGAATATCTACTAAAAATCCTAAACTTAAATTTTTATAGCGGAAAGTATTTCTGATACCTAAATTAAAATCAGGTAAAATAGTTCCTAAATTCTCTTGGTCCTGAGTCTCTGCAAAACTTCCATTTGAGTTTACTACTTTATTCCCTTGATCATCAAAAACAAAGTTTGTTCCTCTAATAATTCCATAAGGTTCACCAACAACGGCGTTTAATGTAACCGAGTTGAATGGAAAACTTGCTATCTGTAAAGATTCTACGCCATCTATTAGCTCAAGTAGCTCATTGTTGTTCTTTGAGAAGTTAAAAGTTGTATCCCAAGAAAAATTTTCTGTTTGGATAACTGTCGCATTAACTAAAGCCTCAATACCACGGTTTCTCAATGTTCCGCCATTTGTAAATGTGGAAGAGAAACCAGTAGAAGGATCAACCTGAACAGGTGTGATTAGGTTAGAAGTTTCTTCATTATAATAAGTAAGGTCAAAACTAATACGATTTTGTAAAAATGCCATCTCTAAACCAAACTCATAAGTATTTTTGAATTCTGGTTCAAGATTTGGATTTTGACTTGTATTAGAAGTGCTAAAAGGTACATCACCTAAAAATGGAATTGATGCACTAAATATAGTTGCTAGAGAATAAGGGTCAGTATCACTTGCTACTTCGGCATATCCACCACGTATTTTACCAAATGAAAGCCACTCTGCCTCTATAAGATTAGAAAACACAAGACTACCATTTACACTTGGGTAAAAGAATGAAGCATTATCTGCTGGTAGAGTAGAGGACCAGTCATTTCTTCCTGTAAACGTTAAATATGCAAAGTTGTCATATCCTACTGACACAGATCCAAAAACACTATTGACGCGCTTTCTTGAGTCAAATTCAGTTGCTTGTGCTGGATCTGCTGAATTACTAATTGTGTAAAGTCCTGGAACTACGAGTCCTCCTGAAGTTGCTGCTGAAAGTCTGTGGAATTCGGCATCTCTTCTGTTTGTACCTAAAAATGTATTAAGGCTCACTTTATTATCAAAGAATTTTTTATCGTAGTGAACACGCGCTTCGTAGTTTATTTCTTCAAAGTCACGATCAGATTCTGCATAACCTGCAACTCCCTGAGATCCTACAGCAACTCTTTCATTGATTCTAAAATCATAAGTATCTGCATATACTTTACCTACAACATAAAAGTCATCTGTAAAATTATACGTAGCTCCTAAGTTACCGTACCAACGAGTTCTTTTGTCCTTTGCAGTATTTTCATACAAGGTCCAGTACGGGTTGTCTGAGTATCTTGGATTTCCGTTTGTAGCAGAAATTCTATTCCAAGGTCTTTGTGATCCATCAGCTAGTTTGTAATCTCTTAGACGACTATAATCAAGAGAAGTCTGTCCAAATTGATATAATTGTTGTACTACACCAGCACCGGTATAACCAGAAGCAGGTCTGTTAAATCCTTCAGTAACAGTAAGGTTTACAATTGCTTCCACTTTTAACTTATCAGATATCTGGCTAGTAGCGTTAAAGTTAATTGAATTCTTTCTTAAGTTTGAATTCGGTACAATACCATCAGTTCTAGTGTTGTTAGCACTCAAACGCATTGTTGATTTATCTGTTCCTTGTGAGAATGATACTCCATTGTTGTAAGAAACGCCAGTGTCCCAAAATGAATCAATGTTGTTTTTAGGAGCTGACCAAGCACGAGTTTGAAGAAAATCATCTGCAAATTCAGGATCAAAAGCATCCCAGTGTAGTACTTGTTGTCCTTCAAATCTAGGTCCCCATGATTCATCAGTACCATAATCAACTACATCATATGTAGTTCCGTTTATAGTCGCTTGATTGAACCCAGCTTGACCAATGGTACTAGCATCTCCAGCACCACCTCCGTAGAGTTTTTGAATTTTAGGGAGGATGTTTACAGTTTCAAATGTAATACCCGAGTTAACTGTAACTTCAGCTCTTCCTTTTTTTCCAGATTTAGTAGTAATGAGTATTACACCATTACTTGCTCTAGATCCGTAAAGTGCAGCTGCAGGTCCACCTTTAAGAACGTTCATAGTTGCGATGTCATCCGGATTAATATCAAAACCAGCATCACCGTAATCTCTTCCACCTCCACCAGATTGAGTAGATGAAGAGTTGTAGTTACTGTTGTCTAATGGAATTCCATCTACAACAATAAGAGGTCTGTTTTCACCTGTAATAGATGATGCACCACGAATTACAATGCGTGTAGAACCCCCTAAGTTACCTGTGGCATTAGAGATTTGAACTCCGGCTACTTTACCAGAGATCGAGTTAAGCGCATTTGGATTCCTAGTCTCGGCAATTTCTTCACCAGAAACTTCTTGAGTTGAGTAACCTAGAGATTTCTTTTCTCTAGAAATACCTAATGCAGTAATCACAACTTCGTCAAGAGCATCTCCAGCAGCTAAGGTTACATTAATAGTAGAAGAAGTACCTACCAATATAGTTTGGTCAGTAAAACCTACATAAGTAAAGACAAGAGATTGTCCTTGCTCTGCTTCTATTGAGTAATTACCGTCAAAATCTGTTTGTGTACCTGTGTTTGTTCCTTTCAAAAGAACATTTGCTCCTGGAAGTGGTACGCCGGTGTCGTCTTTCACCGTTCCAGTCACTGTTAATTGTGCAAACGAAACTTGCACTACAAACGCTAGTAATAGCGTTAAAATTCCACTAAACTTTGTTTTCATTTTTATAAATTATTTGAATTAGCCGTTCCAAATAAAGTCATAAAGAAACCTAATTAGTACGCTTTTAACGAAATTGGGAATGCGTTAACAAAAATGCCATAATAATGAATTTTGTTTAACATATGTAGATGTTAAATAGTTGTTAATGAGTGATTGAACTTCTTAAAATTTAACAATTTACCCCTTAGTTATAAGTTTTGTTTAACAAATGCTTTTGAGTCTATATAAATTTAGGGAGTTGATTATGTGTTTTATTTAGAATATTACGGTTTTAAAATTCGAATGATTTAATGATTTCAAAATGATTGTAATTATTAGAATTTTATGTTTTTTTTCTGTTCTTATAATTTACTTATCGGTGTTTCGCTTTCGCGAAAGCGTATTTGGTTTAAATGAAAAAAGGGCTGTCTAATTACTTAGACAGCCCTTTAGGAAAATTATATTAATTTAATCTAGCTTACTGCTTTTCTATTATGAAAGCAAAAGATCCAAAACTTCCAGCATCAACAGTATGACGAAGACCAGGAAATTGAATTTGGTTGATACATGTAAGAGTGATACCCGTACCGTCAACTCTACCTTGACCAAATCCACAGCCAAAGTTATCACAGTGCCAAGCGTCTTGACGTGCTATTCTTGAAACTCCTGAACTTGGATCTATCTCTATAATTACATTATAACTTTGAGCACCACCATCGTTTGGATTTGGGTGATCAAATGGGTTAACCATAGTGTATTCGTTTGCACCAGGGCCAGCGATAAGTTCAAATGTATTATCGCCAACAGTAGTTCCAAAATCATCCTGTATAATGGTATAAGTACCAGGAATATTATCAGTTTCTACTGTAGGACACTGGATAGTCAGAGATATATTAAGACGATCCTCACTTTCAGTAAGTATTTCTGACGCCTCTACAGATACTAAATCTAATGCGATTATGTCAGATGTACTTGGTAAATCAGAAGTACCGATGGTAGTAATTGTAATGTCTGTTGTAAATGAACCAGCAGTAATTACAGGATTAAGTGTGCTTATCTCATAAAAAGATGAAGGAAGGGTAGTGTCGTCTTCATTAAGACTAAGCACTACAGCTCTATCTACATCTGATACTGTTGAAACTCCAACTGTGATAGTGTTCTCAAAATTTTGAGAAGGGTCAAAAACTATTTTAGGATTAGAAATAGCTCCGTTAAAGCCAGCTATTGCTCTACCGTTTTCTGTGTCCACTTGAGGGATTTCTGCGTCCTCACATGAAGTAAGAGTCATAAATCCTACTAGTAAACTAGCTGCGATATATTTTAATTTATTCATTATAAATATGTTTTAATATTAGTAACCCTCGTTTTGAGTGTAATTTGGATTTACATTGATCTCAGCTTGAGGAATTGGTAATTGGAACCTAAAGTTTCCAGCTTCAATTGTTTGAGTAGTATTAGGGGTCCCAGATCCATCTGATAAATCACCAAAAGTACCTCTTTCGATAGCTTCACCACGTCTCTTTAGATCATAAAAACGATGACCTTCAAAAGCAAGTTCTATACGACGATTTAGTTGAATAGCATCTTCAAGATCTTGCCCAGTCTCTGTTCCGATTGAGAAAGGAGAGAATCTCTGTGCTCTTAGCAAATCTAAAGTTATTAGAGCATCACCTTCTAAACCTAACTCAAATTGAGCTTCTGCTTTGTTTAAAATAGCTTCTGCTACTCTTAAGGCTTTGATATCTACACGACCATTCACTTGGTCAGTTTCTCCAATAAACTTGTTGATGCCATTATAAGTGTTACCTTCATTTGAAGCTGAGAAAGCTACAATGTTTCTACGTACATCTGTAATGTCTAATTCATTAAAAAGTCCAAAGTCAACAGCAAATTCTGAAACGGTAGCTCCATTAATTGTTTGGCTGTAAATAACGCCAACATTGTTAAAGCCACTTTCAGAAGCTGTATTAACAGCAAATTCAACAAGAAGTCCATTGTCATTAGAATCTGTGTATACGCCTGGTATTTGAGTTCTCGTTGCTAAAGGAGCCGTTATTTCGTCTACAATATCAATTACAGCATCATAATCTCCAGTGTATAAGTATACTCTGCTTAACATTCCTCTTACAGAGTTCTTATTGAAAACTCCTTCAATTTTGTCCTCTCCGGCAAGAGTTGTATCATCTATAAGGGCAAGAGCATCAGTAAGGTCAGCAATTATGTTCTCATAATTACTAGCTACGGTTTCTCTAGATAATTGACTTAACGCGTCAATAGGTTCTTTTATGTATGTAATACCAAGTGATGCGTTTGCATCAGCGCTTTGTGTAGGTATTTTTCCATAAGTACGTACTAGGTCTAAGTGAGCGAAAGCTCTACCTGCAAGGGCTTGTCCAAGAATATTATCTCTTTCTGCTTCACCATCAATATTATCAATCTGAGATATCATCAAGTTTGCTCTACGAATAGTAGTATAAGCTCCATTGAATACATTGGTGATGTACCCACCATTATTTGCTCCGTAAGTGAAGTCAGAAAAAACTTGATTTGACCCTCTTCCAGTTCTAGCTATAATCGCGTTATCCGAAAGAATGTCAGGAAGTCCTTGAACACCAGAACCATTTGAGTAGTACCCAAAGAATGAACTGTACATTCCATTAAGAGCAATCTCAAAATTATTTACACTATTGTAAAAAGTATCCGCATCTCCTTGAATGAAAGGTGCGATCTCTAATTCATCATCACAAGACGTAAGTCCTAGTGTCATGATGAAAATCGTAAGTATCGTTTTTATTGTTTTCATATTTTATTTTATTTTAAAATCCGATGTCAACACCAAATGTAAGTGACTTAGTTTGAGGGTAGCTAAATAGAGAAAACTGTCCAGCAACGAATCCAGCGTTACCAGGTGCGCTATTTTCAGCAGAACCAATTCCAATTTCTGGATCTCCTTCATAGTCAGTAAATGTTAGTAAGTTTTGTCCAGTTCCGTAAATTCTAACTGAGGAAAGACCTGTTCTGTCTAGTAGTTGACTAGGGATGTCGTAAGAAAGAGTTAATGTTCTTAGTCTAACATAATCACCTTTTTCTAAAAATCTAGTAGAGGTTTGATCTGCTGTTGCTTCATACAATGGGTTTGGAAGAACATTTTGATCTCCCGGTTGTTGCCAGTAATTAAAAGCTTCAACTCTTTGGTTAGCATCAATATTGCCAATACTTACACCCGCAGATCTTTGGAAGTTCTGAATGTAGTTTCCAGCTTTAAAAACGAAATCACCACGAAGTCCAAATCCTTTGTAACGTACATTTCCGTAAAATCCACCTTCTATATTTGCAAGTGGTGACTTGCCTTCTAATGTCTTAGCGAAATCAGCACTGTATTGGTTTGTTACATCTCCGTCTGCAGTAAGATAAAGAGGCTCTCCATTTGCAGGATTTACGCCAGCATATTCTACTAGGAAAAATGTGTTGATTTCCTCACCTACACGTAGAATGGTATTTCCGTTGTTAATATCGTCACCGTCTACTAATTCTTTAACTTCGTTATCAAGGAAAGCAACATTACCTCCTAAGGATACTCTCCAGTCTTCAGTTTTGATAGCATCAAAATTTAAAGCAACTTCTAGTCCAGAGTTTTCAATTTTACCAATGTTCGATAAAATTCCGTTGTTTCCATCTCCTACAAGTCCTGAAATAGGTCTGTTTAAAAGAAGGTCTTCAGAAGTTTTTACGTAGTAATCTACAACACCAGTAATACGATCATTGAATAATCCAAATTCAACACCTATGTCGGCAAGAAATTGTTGTTCCCATTTGATATCAGGATTTGCTATACCACCTGGTACTGCAGAGCTATTTCCATTATAAGTTCCAAATCCAATTAGGTTCACAAATTGATTGTTTCCAATGTTTTGGTTACCAGAACTACCGTAAGAAGCTCTAAGTTTTAAATCGCTAAATACGCTTCCTTCCATAAAGTCTTCTTTGGAAATATTCCAAGCAGCACTTCCACTATAGAAAACAGCATTTTGATTTTCAGGGCCAAAGCGAGATGATCCGTCATTTCTTACTGATGCAGAAACAAGATACTTACCATCGTAATCATAATCAACGAAAAGTCCTTGTGAGAATAAGCTATTACGTACTTCTGTAGATCCTCCTGTACTAAAATCAGCAGCTACATCTAAGAATGCAATATCCGGTGTCGGGAATCCTCTACCAGAAACATTTGTACGAGTAAAAATTCTTTCATTGTACTCTAAAAGTACATCTGCACTAATGTTGTGCTTTTCGCCGAATGTATCTTTGTAACCAAAAACGTTACTCACATTATATTGGAAATCTACATTCATTGATTCTCTTTGAGTTCCTGGAAAGTCAGAGTCTCCAACTATAGGATCAAGTGTTCCGCCAGCAATAGATCTAGCTACAGTTCTGCCTCTGTTGGTAGTTGTACCAACAGCAAATCTGTTTGAAAATTTATCAGAAAATTTAATATCAGCAAAGATATTACCAACAAGTAAGAAGTTAGTTTCTGAAGATGGCTCAGTAATAAGTGCTTGAGCAACAGGGAATCCTGAAGTTGTAGGGTTGAATTGTGGTTCACCATCAGCATTAGTTACTACCTCATTATTTCCATCTCTTAAGAATAGAGTTTCATAAGGGTTTGCATCGTATAAAAATCTGAATGGGTTTTGAACGTTATTACGGTCTCTTGGTAGATCTGTTGTACTTCTAGATGCAGAAATGTTTGTCCCTACTGTTAGCCAATCTCTAGCCTCGTAAGTTGTGTTAAGGCGAGCAGAAATTCTCTCAAAACCATCTATACGATCTATAATACCCGTGTTTTTGTCATATCCAAGTGATAAAAAGTAGTTGATTTTCTCATCTGCTCCAGATATAGCGAGAGAGTTAGATTGTATATAACCTTTTCTTAAAAGTGCATCCTCCCAATTAGTATCATTTTCAATAAATGTAGCTAATTGTTCTGGTGTTGCTGTAGCACCAGGGAGTCCCTGAGCTTGAGGAACACCTAATGCAGCATATTGTCTTTCAAGTTCTAATTTTTGAGATGCATTCATTAAATCAAATGGATCTGCAATTCTCTCACTAGTTCCTATAGAAGATCTAAATACAAATTTAGCGTCCTTACTTCTACCTCTCTTTGTAGTAATTAAGATAACTCCGTTTGCTCCTCTTGAACCATACTTAGATACTGTAGCAGCATCCTTAAGAATAGTTAAAGTCTCAATATCGTTAGGGTTAATGTTGTTAACGAACTCAGCCTCAATAGGGGCACCATCAATTACATATAATGGAGTTGTTGCGGCGTTAATAGATCCTACACCACGTATCTGTACAAATGCAGTTTGACCTGGTCGTCCATTTGCAGCAGTTACTTGTACACCGGCAGCTTTACCTTGAAGAATGTTGTCTACACTCGTAGATGGTACAAAATCTTCAATAGAACCAGCACTTACAGTTGTAGTAGCTGCTGTAGATAAATCTCTAGAGCGACTTCCGTAACCAGTAATTACAACCTCTGCTAGAGAGTTGTCGGCTTCAAGTGTAGCGTTGATTGAGTTTTGATTACCAACTTGAATGTCTAAAGTTTTGAATCCAACATAGCTAAAAGAAAGAACATCACTTGATGCTGCTTCAATAGAAAAGTTTCCATCAAAATCTGTTTGAGTACCTGTAGAGGTACCTTTGATTACCACTGTCGCTCCTGGAAGTGGTCCATTAGCCTCAGTTACCGTACCCGTAATGATACGACCCTGTGCAAACAGGGCGGAGGCACTTAAAATAGTACAAAGAACAAGTACTTTTTGTAAAAGTGTTTTCATAAAAAAATTTGTTTATTTCTAGCAAAATTCTGTAATAACATTATTTGAATCACAACCTTTTTTGTTAAAATAATTAAGAAAAATTAACTTTAACTTATCGTTAACTCTTTTTTGTGATAACCCCTTGTGAAATTTAACTGTTTACGTTTTGATTAGAATTTTCTATTGTATAAATGGAAGTCGTTTTTTATTCTTTTATTAGAATTTTACTTCTAAAATTATATGAAGTTTAGTGTCTGAAAATCTAAAGTCCTGATTATCAAATAGACCATTTGCAATGTTTAATTTTATTATTCCTGCTTTGGTCTGAATGCCAGTACCTAAGCCAAAACTATAGAGTTTTCGCTTTGTCTTCTCAATGCGATTTTCGAGGTAGCCAAGGTCTAAAATTGAGTTGATGTAGATGCCATCGTTCAGTTTGTATCTATACTCTGTATTTAGGGTGTTATAAAAGTTTGCTAAAAGGCTATTCTCTTCAAATCCTCTAAGAGTTAAAATTCCGCCAAAACGATAAAGTTCGTTTGTTAAGAAATTGTTAGAGATTAAATATTGTGTGGTATTTTTTGCAAATAGGGAGTGGTTATCATTTAAGGTAAATTCATTTTCTAGTATAGCAGTAAGAGATATTTGTTTGTCTAAGCTTTCTGTAATTTCTCTATTTCCAAAAGCAGCTCTAAAGTGTAAACGTCTTTTTGTTGGAAAAAATAAATCAGTAGATAAATTTTGGTGTGTAAATGATGTGGTTAGTCTTTTAGAGGTGAAGTCTTCAAGATTTACAAGTTGAGTAGTTGTATTGTCATTAAGATTTTCTGATTGTTCAGATTCGTATCCTAGTGTAAGGTGTTTTTTTTGATTTAGTTGATAGACTAAATCTAGGGACTGTTGTGTTGTGGAAAATGTGCTGTCCTTCCTAAAGAGGTTGAGGGATGCTTCAATTCCTAGTGGACTTTTGAAAAGGTAAGGTAGTTTGGTCTTTAAATGGAGCTGCGATTGATCGCCTCCATCTGCCTTATAATTTAGAATGAATGTTTCTCCATAATTAAAGTTGTTTGTAAGGAGTAGGTCGAGATACCCATTTAAGCTAAAAGAGTTGTCTTCCTCATTTGCAAAACCTAGAAAGCCATCAAATTTATTGACAATTTTACGTTCTAAATAAAGGTAAACTATTGTGCTGTCCGGATTAAAAAGTACTTGCGGAGTTTTAGCTTGATTTACAAAAGGAAGAGACGATAGTTCCTTGCTCTGTTTATTCAGTTTCTCACGGTTAAATATTTCGCCTTCCTTTAATTTGACGCTATGTTTGAGAAAGCTTTTCGGGACATTAGTGTATCCTTCAATTTCGATTCTATCAATTGTTCTTCTGTTTTCAAAAGAATAGTTGAGTGTTCCTTCAAGATTGTGTTGTGTTGTTTTGGTGATGTTGGCTATTTGAAATGTAGCAAAAGGATTTCCGTTGTTTGATGCTATGGAGCTTAATTTTTTTAAGTACGCTTTCGCGAAAGCGGTCTCTATAGTTATGCTGTCATTTTTAATTCTATATCCTGTCTGTGTTATATAACTCTCGAGGTCTTTGTTTTTTTTGATTTTTAAAGTTATGTATGGGTAGGGTTTGTCTAGAAGGAATGTGGCAATATATAAGGTGTCGTTTTTTGTAGTTAACTTATAAGTGCTGTCTAGGTGCCCTAAATTTTGTAATTGCGTGTTTAGGTTTTGGAGTTCATCTAGTGCAGACTGTTTATCTTTAAATGTAGTCTTGTAGTTTGTGTTATCCAGAATAGCAGATTCTGATGGGAGATTACTTTGTACTTCTAATTGTACTCTTACATCATTTTTTTGCGCAGACATATGTTGTCTGACAAAGAAAATAATTAAAAATAGGTAGAGTAGTTTCAAGTGATATTTTTAGTGTCGTTTTTAAACGAATTTAGGATTACGAAAGTATGTTAGTTTTTTGGTATTCAGAACTTTTTCTAAATTTTAATGAAAGTGGGTTTGATGGTTAGTAAATTATTCTTACTTTTGCAAACCCTAAATTTGGGTAGATTAAGAAAATTAACAATTAGGTAGAAAGAAATTATGCCAACAATTTCACAATTAGTACGTAAAGGAAGAACCAAGATTACCAAGAAGAGTAAATCTGCTGCCCTTGAATCGTGCCCACAACGACGTGGCGTATGTACTCGTGTTTACACGACTACACCTAAAAAACCAAACTCGGCTATGCGTAAAGTTGCGCGTGTTCGTTTGACAAATGGTAAAGAGGTGAATGCATACATCGGTGGTGAAGGACACAATTTACAAGAGCACTCGATAGTATTGGTAAGAGGTGGAAGGGTAAAAGATTTGCCAGGAGTTAGATATCACATTGTACGTGGAGCCTTAGACACCGCTGGTGTTGCAGGAAGAACGCAATCGAGATCTAAGTACGGTGCAAAACGCCCTAAGAAGTAAATCAACAACACTTTAAGAAGAAGTAATGAGAAAAAAACAGGCCAAGAAGAGACCAATTCTTCCAGATCCGAAATTTAACGATCAGTTAGTGACTCGTTTCGTTAATATGATGATGTGGAGCGGTAAGAAGTCTACTGCATTCAAAGTTTTTTATGATGCAATTGATATCGTAGAAGAAAAAAACACAAATGAAGAGAAAACTGCTCTTGAATTGTGGAAAGATGCTTTATCTAATGTGATGCCACACGTAGAAGTACGTAGTCGTCGTGTAGGAGGGGCAACATATCAGATCCCAAACCAAATCCGCCCAGATCGTAAGATCTCTACGGCTATGAAGTGGTTAATTAGTTTTTCTCGTAAGAGAAATGAGAAATCAATGGCTGCAAAACTTGCGGCAGAGATTCTTGCTGCTGCAAAGGAGGAAGGTGCTGCTGTAAAGAAGCGTGTTGATACACACAAGATGGCAGAAGCAAACAAAGCATTCTCACACTTTAGATTCTAAGAAATGGCTAGAGACTTAAAATTTACTAGAAATATAGGTATTGCAGCTCACATTGATGCTGGAAAAACTACGACTACAGAGCGTATCCTTTATTATACAGGTGTAAGTCACAAGATTGGTGAAGTGCATGATGGTGCTGCAACAATGGACTGGATGGAGCAAGAGCAGGAGCGTGGTATTACAATTACCTCTGCTGCTACTACTTGTACTTGGAAGTTTCCAATGGAGAACGCGCAAACGCTTCCTGATACTAAGGATTATCACTTTAATATTATTGATACTCCTGGTCACGTTGATTTTACTGTAGAGGTGAATCGTTCTTTACGTGTACTTGATGGTTTAGTATTCTTGTTTAGTGCCGTTGATGGTGTTGAGCCACAATCAGAAACTAACTGGAGACTTGCAGATAATTACAAAGTGCCACGTATTGGTTTTGTAAATAAAATGGACCGTCAAGGTTCAAACTTCTTAGAGGTTTGTACTCAGGTTAAGGAAATGTTAGGTTCGAATGCTGTGCCTATCGTTCTTAATATAGGTGACGAAGAAGATTTTAAAGGAATTGTAGATCTTGTTAAGAACCGTGCTATTGTATGGCATGAAGAAGGAATGGGAGCAACATTTGATGTTGTTGATATTCCAGAAAACTTAAAAGAAGAAGCAAGAATGCTTCGTGGTAAACTTATTGAAGAAGTTGCTGCGTATGATGAAAACTTGCTAGAAAAATATATGGAAGATGAGGATTCAATTACAGAAGATGAAGTGCACGCTGCGCTTCGTGCTGCTGTAATGGATATGTCTATCATTCCTATGATCTGTGGATCTGCATTTAAGAATAAAGGAGTTCAATTCCTTCTTGATGCTGTTTGTCGTTACTTGCCTTCTCCTATGGATAAGGAGGGTATCGTAGGTGTAAACCCAGATACAGAAAAAGAAGAATTACGTAAGCCGGATGTAAAGGAGCCTTTTGCTGCACTTGCATTTAAAATTGCAACAGACCCTTTTGTAGGGCGTCTTGCATTTTTTAGAGCGTACTCAGGTCGTTTAGATGCTGGATCTTATGTATTAAACAATCGTTCTGGTAAAAAAGAGCGTATCTCACGTATCTATCAAATGCACGCTAATAAGCAAAATGCAATTGATTATATAGAAGCTGGAGATATTGGAGCAGCTGTAGGTTTTAAGTCTATTAAGACTGGAGATACACTTTCTGATGAGAAGCACCCTATTGTTTTAGAATCTATGGACTTCCCAGATCCGGTAATCGGTATCGCGGTTGAGCCCAAGACTAAGGCAGATGTAGATAAATTAGGAATGGGCTTAGCAAAACTTGCTGAAGAAGATCCTACGTTTACAGTGCGTTCAGACGAGGCTTCAGGTCAAACTATTATATCAGGAATGGGTGAGCTTCACTTAGATGTAATTGTAGACCGTTTAAGAAGAGAATTTAAAGTAGAGGTTAACCAGGGTCAACCACAAGTTGAGTATAAGGAGGCAATTACAAGAGCTGCAGAACACAGAGAAACTTACAAAAAGCAATCTGGTGGACGTGGTAAATTTGCTGACATCGTATTTACAATTGAGCCTGCAGACGAAGGTGTTGTAGGATTACAATTTGAATCAGTAATTAAGGGTGGTAACGTTCCTAAGGAATTTATCCCATCTATTGAGAAAGGATTCAAAATGGCAATGGTAAACGGACCTCTTGCTGGTTACGAAGTTGATGCAATCAAAGTAACATTGAGAGATGGATCTTACCACGATGTGGATTCTGATCAACTTTCTTTTGAGCTTGCTGCTAAACTTGGATTTAAAAACTCTGCAAAAGCTGCCAAAGCTGTTATAATGGAGCCTATCATGAAACTTGAGGTAATTACGCCAGAAGAGAACATGGGTGATATTGTAGGGGATTTGAACCGTCGTCGTGGTCAAATGTCAAGTATGGGTGACCGTGCTGGTGCAAAGACTATTAAGGCAACAGTGCCACTTTCTGAGATGTTTGGTTATGTAACTACGTTACGTACACTATCATCTGGACGTGCAACTTCTACTATGGAATTTTCTCACTACGAGGAAACTCCTGCGAATATTGCAGCAGAAGTTATTGCAGCATCTAAAGGTACAAACGATTAATTACTAAGGAAATGAGTCAAAAAATTAGAATTAAACTAAAATCTTACGATCACAACTTAGTAGATAAAAGTGCTGAGAAGATTGTTAAGACTGTGAAGACAACAGGAGCTGTAGTAACAGGACCTATTCCTCTTCCAACACATAAGAAAATCTTTACTGTATTACGTTCTCCACACGTAAACAAGAAATCTCGTGAGCAGTTTGAGCTTAGCTCTTACAAGCGTTTACTAGATATCTATTCTTCTTCTTCAAAGACTATTGATGCTTTGATGAAATTAGAGTTACCATCTGGAGTAGAGGTAGAGATTAAGGTGTGATAGGTATTTACGCTTTCGCGAAAGCGTATTAATTACCACACTAATTTGTCCTGAGCTGCGTGCGAGGGAAAAACGGAAACACACATTCAAGGTCGAACGTGTTCGGCCTTGTTTTTTTTAGAATAGATTTTTTTAATAACAAATATTTATAATTATGTCTGGGTTAATCGGAAAGAAAGTAGGTATGACTAGCATCTTTGACGAGAATGGAAAAAACATTCCATGTACCGTTATCGAAGCAGGTCCCTGCGTTATCACCCAAGTCAGAACCACAGAAGCTGACGGGTATGAAGCCCTTCAACTTGGTTTCGATGACGCTAAGAAGGCAAACAAAGCTGCTGCTGGCCACGCCAAAAAAGCAGGAACTGTTGCTAAGCGTAAAGTTGTCGAGTTCCAAGGATTTGAAGGAGAGTTTAAATTAGGAGATGCAATCACTGTAGATCATTTTGCTGAAGGAGAATTTGTCGATGTATCGGGAACTTCAAAAGGTAAAGGTTTTCAAGGAGTTGTAAAGCGTCACGGTTTCCGTGGTGTTGGACAAGCTACTCACGGTCAACATAACCGTCTTAGAGCGCCAGGTTCAATTGGGGCAGCATCTTACCCTGCACGTGTATTCAAAGGAATGCGTATGGCAGGTCGTATGGGTGGTGACAAAATCAAAGTTCAAAATCTTAAAGTATTGAAAGTAGTTGCTGAAAAGAATCTACTTGTAGTGAAAGGATGTGTTCCTGGTCACAAAAATGCTTATGTAATCATTCAGAAGTAATGAAGATAGCAGTTGTAGATATCAAAGGAAAAGAAACAGGGAGAAAGGCAGACCTTTCTGATGCTGTTTTTGGGATTGAGCCAAACAAGCATGCTGTGTATTTAGATGTTAAGCAATTTCTTGCAAACCAACGTCAAGGAACGCACAAGTCTAAAGAAAGAGCAGAGATTGCGGGTTCTACTCGTAAGATCAAGAAACAAAAAGGAACTGGTACAGCCCGTGCGGGTAGTATCAAGTCTGGTGTTTTTAGAGGAGGAGGACGTATGTTCGGACCGAGACCTAGAAATTATTCTTTCAAATTAAACAAAGGATTGAAGAGACTTGCACGTCGTTCGGCACTTACAATTAAGGCTAACGATAACGCAATCACTGTAATAGAAGATTTTAATCTAGACGCTCCAAAAACGAAAGATTTTGTGAATGTTTTGAAAGCCTTAGGGTTAGAGAATAAAAAGTCACTTATAGTGTTGGGAGAGTCAAATAATAACGTATATTTGTCGTCGCGCAATTTAAAGACCGCTAAAGTCGTAAAAAGCTCAGAATTAAGCACTTACGGAATAATGAATGCAAACAACGTTGTGTTCTTAGAAGGGTCTTTAGAAGGTGTTGAAGCAAATTTAGCAAAATAAGACACGATGAGTATTTTAATAAAGCCTGTTATTACAGAAAAAGCAACAAAAGATAGCGAGGAAATGAATCGTTTTACTTTTGAAGTGAGTATGAGAACAAATAAGGTTGAAATTAAGAAAGCGGTAGAAGCTGCTTATGGTGTTTCAGTTGAAAAAGTTCGCACAATGAATGTCCGCCCGGATCGCAAGTCTCGTCATACGAAGTCTGGTGTTCTTACTGGTAAAACAAATGCTATTAAAAAGGCAATTGTACAGCTGGCGGAAGGTGATACAATAGATTTTTATAACAACATTTAAGACAACAAAATGTCAGTAAGAAAATTAAAACCTATCACTCCAGGGCAGCGATTTAGAGTTGTAAATGGTTTCGACCAGATTACAACTGATAAGCCGGAAAAAAGCCTATTGGCTCCGAAAAAACGCTCAGGAGGTAGAAATAATACGGGTAAGATGACCATACGCCAAGTTGGTGGAGGTCACAAAAAACGTTACCGTATTATCGATTTTAAACGTAACAAAGAAGGAGTTCCTGCAACTGTTGCGTCAATCCAATATGATCCAAATAGAACGGCGTTTATCGCTCTTCTTGATTATCAAGATGGTGAGAAGCGTTATATTATCGCTCAGAATGGTTTGCAAGTTGGTCAGAACTTAGTTTCTGGTGCAAGTGTAGCTCCGGAGATCGGTAATGCTATGCCGCTTTCGGCGATTCCTTTGGGAACTATAATATCTTGTATTGAGTTACGTCCAGGTCAAGGTGCTGTTATGGCGCGTTCGGCTGGTTCATTTGCTCAGTTAATGGCTCGTGATGGTAAGTTTGCTACGGTAAAACTTCCTTCTGGAGAGACAAGATTAATCTTATCAACGTGTATGGCAACAATAGGTGCTGTATCTAATAGTGATCACCAGTTACTTGTATCTGGTAAAGCTGGTAGAAGTCGTTGGTTAGGTCGTCGTCCACGTGTACGTCCAGTAGTTATGAACCCTGTCGATCACCCAATGGGAGGTGGAGAAGGTAAATCTTCTGGAGGTCATCCTAGGAACCGTAATGGTGTACCTGCTAAGGGTTACAGAACGCGTTCTAAGACGAAGTCGAGTAATAAGTATATTGTAGAACGTAGAAAGAAATAATAAGATATGGCACGTTCATTAAAAAAAGGACCTTACGTTCACTATAAGTTAGAAAAGAAAGTTACTGCAAACGTAGAAGGCGATAAAAAGACTGTCATTAAGACTTGGTCTAGAGCTTCTATGATTACTCCGGATTTTGTGGGGCAAACTATTGCAGTACATAATGGTCGCCAGTTCGTACCAGTATATGTTACTGAGAACATGGTAGGGCATAAGCTAGGAGAATTTTCACCTACGCGCTCTTATAGGGGGCACGGAGCTGATAAGAAAAATAAAGGTAAAAGATAACAGGAGATGGGAGTTCGTAAAAAAGAAGCGGCTAATCGTCGCAAAGAGGCTAATAAGTCTATCGCTTTCGCGAAATTGAATAACTGCCCTACCTCTCCACGTAAAATGCGTCTTGTAGCAGATATGGTACGAGGTACGCAAGTGGAGAGAGCACTTCAGTTGTTGAAATTTAGTAATAAAGAAGCATCACGTAAAGTTGAGAAACTTGTTCTTTCTGCAGTTGCAAACTGGGAAGCTAAGAATGAGGATGCTAGTGTCGAAGATGCTAATCTTTTTATTAAAGAGATCAAAGTTGATTCTGGAACAATGTTGAAAAGACTACGTCCAGCACCACAAGGTCGCGCGCACAGAATTAGAAAACGTTCTAATCACGTAACAGTGATTCTTGGAGCAAAAGATAACACACAAAGCAATTAATTAGATGGGACAGAAGACAAATCCAATCGGAAATCGCCTTGGAATAATCAGAGGATGGGAATCTAACTGGTACGGAGGTAATGACTACGGTGATAAACTTGCCGAAGACGATAAGATTAGACGTTATATTCACGCTCGTTTAAGCAAAGCTAGTGTGTCTAGAGTTATAATTGAGCGTACGCTTAAACTTGTAACCGTTACTATTACTACAGCAAGACCTGGTATTATTATCGGGAAAGGTGGTCAGGAAGTAGACAAGTTGAAAGAAGAGCTTAAGAAACTCACAGGTAAAGAAGTACAAATTAATATCCACGAGATTAAGCGTCCAGAGCTTGATGCATTTCTGGTAGGTCAGAGTGTTGCTCGTCAGATTGAAGGAAGAATTTCTTTCCGTCGTGCAATTAAGATGGCTATCGCAGCAGCGATGCGTATGAATGCTGAGGGTATTAAAATCCAGATTTCTGGACGTTTGAATGGTGCTGAAATGGCGCGTTCAGAGTCTTATAAAGATGGGCGTATTCCTTTATCTACTTTTAGAGCCGACATAGATTATGCTTTGGTTGAAGCTCACACTACTTATGGTAGATTGGGTATCAAAGTATGGATCATGAAAGGTGAAGTATATGGCAAGAGAGAGCTTTCTCCTTTAGTAGGACTGCAAAATAGCAAGTCTGGAAAAGGTGGTGGAGGTCGTAAGGACAACCGTGGACCACGTCGTAGAAAGTAATTTTTAAAAAGACAGTAAAAAATGTTACAGCCTAGAAAAACAAAATTCCGCAAGCAGCAGAAGGGTCGTATGAAAGGACTAGCTAATAGAGGGCATTTGCTTTCTAATGGTCAGTTCGGTATAAAATCACTCGATTCATCTTTTGTAACTGCGAGACAAATAGAAGCAGCTCGTATAGCAGCAACACGTTACATGAAAAGAGAGGGAACTCTTTGGATTAAGATCTTCCCAGATAAGCCTATTACTAAGAAGCCTTTAGAGGTACGTATGGGTAAAGGTAAAGGTGCTGTAGAATATTGGGCAGCAGTTGTAAAACCAGGACGCATTATGTTCGAATTAGGAGGGGTTCCAGAACCAGTAGCAAAAGAGGCGTTACGTCTTGCGGCTCAAAAACTTCCAGTAAGAACTAAGTATGTCGTAGCTAGAGATTTTTCAGCTGAATAAATTATAGTACTATGAAACAATCAGAGGTAAAAGGATTATCTGTAGCAGAATTGCAAGAAGAGCTTGGAAAAGCAAAAAGATCTTACATGGATCTTAAGATGGCGCACGCTATCTCTCCACTTGACAATCCTATTCAACTGCGTTCTATGAGACGTACAGTCGCTAGAATTGCAACTGAATTAACTAAAAGAGAACAATAACGCTGCTTAAGATGGAAAAAAGAAATTTAAGAAAAGAGCGTGTCGGTGTAGTAACTAGTAACAAGATGCAAAAGTCTATCGTTGTTGCTGAAGTGAAAAAAGTAAAGCACCCTATGTATGGTAAATTCGTTTTAAAGACGAAGAAGTATGTAGCACACGACGAAACAAACGACTGCAACGAAGGGGATACAGTTAGGATCATGGAAACACGTCCTATGAGTAAATCAAAGACTTGGAGACTAGTAGAAATCATTGAAAGAGCGAAGTAATGTTACAGCAAGAATCAAGATTAAAAGTAGCAGATAATACTGGGGCAAAAGAAGTTTTGACTATCCGTGTATTAGGAGGTACTAAAAGAAGATATGCTTCTGTAGGAGATAAGATTGTAGTGTCTGTAAAAGATGCTACACCTAACGGTCAAATTAAAAAAGGTGCCGTATCTACAGCAGTAGTTGTACGTACTAAGAAAGAAGTACGTCGTCCAGATGGATCATATATCCGTTTTGATGATAATGCTTGTGTTCTTTTAAATGCTCAAGGTGAGATGCGCGGTACTCGTGTATTTGGACCAGTAGCAAGAGAGCTTCGTGACAAACAGTTTATGAAGATTGTATCATTAGCACCAGAGGTGCTTTAATACAGACAATAAGATGACAAAGCTTAAAATAAAAACGGGAGATACAGTTAAGGTTATTGCTGGAGATCATAAAGGATCTGAGGGTAAAGTCGTAAAAGTATTTATCGAGAAGAACAAAGCAATCGTTGAGGGTGTTAACATGGTGAAGAAGCACGAAAAGCCGAGCGCCGCAAATCCTCAAGGTGGAATTAAAGAAAAAGAAGCGCCACTTCAAATTTCTAACTTATCTTTGATGGATAAGGATGGTAAGACTACGAGAGTAGGTTACCGTATGGAAGGAGATAAGAAGGTACGCTTTGCAAAGTCTAACAACGAAATATTATAGTGATGGGATACGTACCAAGACTAAAACAAGAGTTTAAAGACCGCGTAACGCCAGCCCTTCAAGAAGAGTTTGGTTACAAAAATATTATGCAGGTACCTCGTCTTAATAAGATTGTAGTATCTCGTGGTGTTGGAGCTGCGGTTGCAGATAAGAAGCTTGTAGAAAATGCTGTTGAGGAGCTTACGCTTATCACAGGACAGAGAGCTATCTCGACAATGTCTAAGAAGGATGTTGCGACATTTAAATTACGTAAAGGAATGCCTATTGGTGCCAAAGTTACTTTACGTGGAGAACGCATGTATGAGTTTTTAGATAGACTTGTTACATCTGCACTACCACGTGTGCGTGACTTTAACGGAATCAATGCTACTGGTTTTGATGGTCGTGGTAACTACAGTATGGGAGTTACTGAACAGATTATCTTTCCTGAAATCAATATTGATAGAATCAAGAAAATAGATGGTATGAACATCACTTTTCAAACTTCTGCTCAAACTGATAAGGAAGCAAAATCATTACTTGCAGAACTAGGTTTACCTTTTAAAAAGAATTAAGATATGGCTAAAGAATCAATGAAAGCCCGTGAGGTAAAGCGTGCTAAAACAGTTGCAAAATATGCTGAGAAACGTAAGGCTTTAAAAGAAGCTGGAGATTACGAAGGATTGCAAAAGTTACCTAAGAACGCTTCACCTATACGTCAGCACAATCGTTGCAAACTTACAGGTCGTCCTAAGGGTTATATGCGTCAGTTCGGATTATCACGTGTGATGTTTCGTCAAATGGCAAACCAAGGATTAATACCAGGAGTTAAGAAAGCGAGCTGGTAATACAAAGAGTATAAATTGGTAGAAGGTTCTTTTTATGCTTTCGCGAAAGCGAGACTAGAGAAAACCACTACCGTAACTATAATTAAATGAATACAGATACTATTGCAGATTTCCTGACACGTGTGCGTAACGCATCGGCAGCAAATCACAGAGTGGTCGAGATTCCAGCATCAAACCTTAAGAAGGCGATGACTAAAATCTTATTTGACCAAGGGTACATTCTTAGCTACAAGTTTGAAGAAGGTAAGGCGCAGGATACTATCAAGATTGCCTTGAAGTATGATCGCATTACTAAAGAAGCTGTTATTAAGGATATACAAAGAATAAGTAAGCCTGGTTTGCGTAAATATTCTTCATCAACAGAGATACCTCGTATATTGAATGGACTGGGAATTGCTATTGTTTCAACTTCTAAAGGAGTTATGACAGGTAAGCAAGCGGCTCAACACAATGTTGGAGGAGAGGTACTTTGTTACGTTTACTAATCAGATAAAAAGACAACAAGATGTCAAGAATAGGTAGAAGCCCAATTACAGTTCCAGATGGTGTTACGGTAAACGTAGCAGACGGTGTTGTAACGGTAAAAGGAAAATTAGGCGAGCTTACGCAAGAGTACTCTGGTATAGATATTAAAATCGAAGACGGAACTATTACTCTTGAGCGTGACTCAGATAAGAAGGATGTTCGTGCAAAGCACGGACTATACAGGTCTTTGATTGCAAACATGATTGAAGGTGTATCTAACGGTTTTGAAAAGAAATTAGAACTTGTAGGTGTAGGTTATAGAGCAAGTAACCAAGGTAATAAGCTTGATCTTGCAGTAGGATTTTCTCACAATATAGTTTTGGATATAGCTCCAGAAGTAAAAGTGGAAACAGTTTCTGATAAAGGAAAAAATCCTATTATAAAATTAACTTCACATGATAAACAACTTGTAGGACAGGTAGCTGCAAAAATACGCGGTTTCCGCAGACCAGAACCTTACAAAGGTAAAGGTATCAAGTTTGTAGGAGAGATAATTAGAAGAAAAGCAGGTAAATCTGCATAATACATAGAGAAATGGCATTATCAAAAAGTGAAAAAAGAAATAGAATTCATCTTAGAATTCGTAAGACTATTTCTGGATCTGCGGAGAGACCAAGACTCTGTGTATTTAGAAGTAATAAAGAGATTTATGCTCAGTTAGTAGATGACCTTACGGGGAAAACTATTATGGCAGCATCGTCACGTGATAAAGATATCGCAGCTGCAAAATCAAGTAAGACTGAAACTGCAAAGCTTGTAGGTAAGGCAATCGCTGAAAAAGCTACAAAATCTGGAGTAGAGGCTGTAGTATTTGACAGAGGTGGTTACTTATATCACGGAAGAATTAAACAACTAGCAGAGGGCGCAAGAGAAGGCGGTCTTAAATTCTAAGAAGTATGTATCAAGATTATAAAAACGTAGAGTTAGTAAAACCATCTGGGTTAGATCTTAAAGATCGTTTAGTTGGTGTACAGCGTGTTACTAAGGTAACTAAAGGAGGTAGAGCTTTTGGATTTTCTGCTATTGTTGTAGTAGGTGATGAGAATGGAGTAGTAGGTCACGGTTTAGGAAAGTCTAAAGAAGTAGCTTCTGCAATCGCAAAGGCTATGGAAGATGCTAAGAAAAACTTAGTTCGTATTCCATTAAATAAAGCAACTATACCTCACGAACAGAAAGGTAAATTTGGAGGAGCTCGTGTACTTTTATTACCTGCAGCAGCGGGTACTGGAGTTATCGCGGGTGGTGCAATACGTGCAGTACTTGAGTCAGTTGGTATACATGATGTATTATCAAAGAATCAAGGATCTTCAAACCCACATAACGTAGTAAAGGCAACTTTTGATGCTTTACTTAAGTTAAGAAGTGCTGAGACTGTTGCAAAGCAACGTGGTATCACACTAGATAAAGTGTTTAAAGGATAAATCAAGGACAATGGCAAAAATCAAAGTAACAAAGGTTAAGAGTGCAATAAATCGCACTCAAAACCAAAAGAGAATCTTAGAATCTCTTGGATTGAGAAAAATAGGCCAGGTAAAGGTGCATGATAATACACCTAACATCCTTGGTATGGTAAGTAAAGTTAGTCACTTAGTTTCTGTAGAGGAAGCTTAATATAAATAACAGATGGAGTTAAATAACTTAAGGCCTGCAAAAGGAGCTGTTAAGAAAAACGATAGCCGTAAAGGTCGTGGTCAGGCAACTGGTCAAGGTGGTACGGCTGGTCGTGGACACAAAGGACAGAAGTCTCGTTCAGGATACAGTAAGAAAATTGGTTTTGAAGGAGGGCAAATGCCACTTCAACGCCGTGTTCCTAAATTTGGATTTACAAATATCAACAGAAAAGAGTATGCGGGTGTAAACCTTGATACGCTACAAGAGTATGTTGATGCTGGACGCCTGACGGAAGAAGTATCTATAGAATCTCTTATGGAAGCTGGATTAGTTGGTAAAAACGATCTAGTAAAAATATTAGGTAGAGGAGAGCTTAAAGCGAAAATTAAAGTATCTGCACATAAATTTACTGCAACTGCAAAGGCTGCTGTTGAAGCTGCTGGCGGTGAAGCTGTAACGTTATAATCGATATAAGAGGATGAAATTTATAGATACAATAAAGAATATCTGGAAGATTGATGAGCTAAGGAATAGAATACTCCTTACGCTCACACTTCTCCTCGTATATCGTTTTGGTGCTCAAGTAGTACTACCTGGTATAGATGCTTCTCAATTAGGGGGCTTGCAGGATAGTACTGATCAAGGTTTGTTAGGTCTTCTAGCAGCATTTACAGGTGGTGCATTTTCTAATGCATCTGTTTTTGCGTTGGGGATTATGCCATATATATCTGCTTCTATTGTGGTGCAGTTAATGGGTATAGCAATACCTTATCTGCAGAAGCTACAAAAAGAAGGTGAAAGTGGGCGTCGCAAAATCAACCAAATAACTAGATGGTTAACTATTGCAATTTGTTTATTACAGGCGCCAGGATATCTTGCTGCGTTACCTGCATTAGGAGTTCCTTCTAGCGCTTTTGTAATGGGTTTAACACCTACATTCTATATATCATCTGTATTTATTTTAGTTACAGGTTGTGTTTTTGCTATGTGGTTAGGTGAAAAAATCACAGATAAAGGTATTGGTAATGGTATTTCACTCTTAATTATGGTGGGTATTATTGCAACGATGCCTATATCATTTGTACAAGAATGGGTAGCTCGTGTTACTGAGTCTAACGGTGGTTTGATCATGATACTCATAGAGTTAGTGATTTGGTTTGTTATTATCCTATTGTGTATTTTACTTGTAATGGCAGTACGTCAAGTTCCGGTTTCATATGCACGAAGAACAGCGACTGGAGCCTACGAAAAAAATGTTTTTGGTAGTAGACAATTTTTACCACTAAAACTTAATGCTTCTGGGGTAATGCCTATTATCTTTGCACAAGCAATAATGTTTGTACCTGGGTTGATAGGTGGAGCAAGTTTCTTGGCAGATACAACTGCTGGAACTTGGTTACAAACCAACTTCGGAAATAACATTTTTGGATTTTGGTATAACCTTGTGTTTGCACTATTGATTATTGTATTTACATATTTCTATACAGCAATCACAGTACCTACTAATAAAATGGCAGATGATTTAAAACGTAGTGGTGGCTTTATTGCTGGTATACGTCCAGGGTCTGAAACTGCTGAGTATTTAGATAGAATAATGTCTCAGATTACCCTTCCGGGTTCTGTGTTTCTTGCTCTAATCGCTATATTTCCTGCAGTAGCAGTTAATGTTTTAGGTATGCAACAAGGTTGGGCATTGTTTTATGGAGGTACATCACTATTAATTATGGTTGGTGTAGCTATAGATACTATGCAACAAGTAAATTCTTATCTTTTGAATAAGCACTACGATGGTCTTATGAAATCAGGTAAAAACAGAAAAGCAGTAGCATAATGGCAAAGCAAGCAGCAATAGAACAAGATGGATCTATAATCGAAGCATTGTCTAACGCAATGTTTAGAGTAGAGTTAGAAAACGGTCACGTTGTGACAGCGCATATCTCAGGTAAGATGCGTATGCACTATATAAAATTATTACCTGGAGATAAAGTAAAATTAGAAATGAGTCCTTACGATTTATCAAAGGCTCGTATAACTTACCGCTATTAAGCGGAAAAAAGCTGGATATGAAAGTAAGAGCATCCATTAAAAAAAGAAGCGCCGATTGCAAGATCGTTCGTCGCAAAGGAAGATTATACGTAATCAACAAAAAGAATCCTAGGTTTAAACAAAGACAAGGTTAATAGTTATGGCTAGAATTGCAGGGATAGATATCCCAAAACAAAAGAGAGGTGTAATTGCATTAACGTACATCTTTGGAATCGGAAAGAGCAGAGCAGAAGAAATTCTTGCAGCTGCTAATGTATCAGAAGATAAAAAAGTATCTGATTGGGATGACGACGAAATAGGTCGCATACGTGATGCTGTTGGTACATTTACAATAGAAGGAGAACTTCGTTCAGAAGTTTCTTTGAACATTAAACGTTTGATGGACATCGGTTGTTACCGTGGTATTCGTCATCGTGTGGGTCTTCCTTTAAGGGGACAACGTACAAAGAACAATTCTCGTACTAGAAAAGGAAAGCGTAAAACAGTTGCAAACAAGAAGAAAGCAACTAAATAATAAGGCATAATGGCAAAGCAAACTGCAAAAAAACGTAAGGTTGTTATAGAATCAGTTGGGGAAGCTCATATTACTGCTTCTTTTAATAACATCATAGTTTCGTTAACAAACAAGAAAGGAGATGTTATCTCTTGGTCATCTGCCGGTAAAATGGGTTTCAGAGGTTCTAAAAAGAATACTCCGTATGCTGCTCAAACTGCTGCAGAAGATTGTTCTAAGGTTGCTCACGAGGCTGGCCTTCGTAAAGTAAAAGTGTATGTTAAAGGCCCAGGTAACGGACGTGAGTCTGCTATACGTGCTGTACACAACAGTGGAATTGAAGTGACTGAGATTATTGATATCACTCCAATGCCGCACAACGGTTGTCGTCCTCCTAAGAGACGTCGCGTTTAATAATAAATTATAATTAATATCTCGAGGGAGAACGATTAGCAAAGGATTGACCTTAATTTCTAATCACCCTCAACAAATACATTTAAAATGGCAAGATATACTGGTCCCAAAACAAAGATCGCTCGTAAATTTGGCGAAGCAATCTTCGGAGAAGACAAATCTTTTGAAAAAAGAAATTACCCTCCAGGGCAACACGGAAACAACAGACGTAGAGGAAAGAAATCTGAATACGCTGTACAATTAGCTGAAAAGCAAAAGGCAAAGTATACTTACGGTATCCTTGAGCGTCAGTTTAGAAACATGTACGACAGAGCAAATCGTGCTCCAGGAATTACAGGTGAAGTTTTACTTCAACTTTGTGAGTGTCGTCTTGATAATGTTGTACACAGAATGGGAATGTCTCCTTCTAGAAGTGGTGCACGTCAATTAGTAGGGCACCGTCACATTACTGTAAACGGAAGCATCGTAAACATTCCTTCATTTCAGGTTAAGCCTGGTGATGTTGTTGCGGTACGTGAGAAGTCTAAATCTTTAGAAGTAATCTCTAACTCTCTTCAAAATTCAAGTAACGTCTATGAGTGGATTTCTTGGAACAACGATAAGAAGGAAGGTACTTTTGTGGCAATACCACAACGTCTTCAGATTCCTGAAAACATCAATACCCAGTTCATCGTCGAGCTGTACTCTAAGTAATAACCACTAAAGCTAGAAAACCGATATGGCAATATTAAATTTCCAGAAGCCCGATAAAGTCATTATGATTGACTCTACTGATTTTGAAGGTAAATTTGAGTTTAGACCTTTAGAACCAGGTTACGGTTTAACCGTAGGAAACGCTTTACGTCGTGTATTGTTATCTTCATTAGAAGGTTTTGCAATTACATCTGTACGTATAGAAGGTGTAGATCACGAGTTTTCTACATTGGCTGGAGTAGTTGAGGATGTTACAGAAATCATCCTTAATCTTAAGCAAGTACGTTTTAAAAGACAAATAGAAGAGATAGATAACGAAACTGTAACAATTTCATTATCTGGTGTAGATCAATTAACAGCTGGTGATTTCCAAAAATTTATTTCTGGTTTCCAAGTGCTTAATCCTGATATGGTGATAGCAAACATGGACAAGAAAGTAAATCTTAATATGGAAATTACTATCGAAAAGGGACGTGGATATGTACCTGCTGAAGAGAACAAGAAGTCTAATGCACCTCTTGGAACTATCTTTACAGACTCTATTTATACTCCTATCCGTAATGTAAAATATAGTATAGAGAACTATCGTGTTGAGCAGAAAACTGATTATGAAAAATTAGTTTTTGAAATCATCACTGATGGATCTATTCATCCTAAAGAAGCTCTTACTGAAGCTGCTAAAACACTTATTCACCACTTTATGTTATTCTCAGATGAGCGTATCACTTTAGAGGCAGATGAGATAGCTCAGACTGAAACTTATGATGAAGAATCTCTACACATGCGTCAGTTGCTTAAAACTAAGCTTATCGATATGGATCTTTCCGTTCGTGCGCTTAATTGTTTAAAAGCTGCAGAAGTAGAAACATTAGGAGATCTTGTTTCTTATAACAAAAATGACTTGATGAAATTTAGAAACTTTGGTAAAAAGTCACTTACTGAGCTTGAAGAGCTTGTAAATGTAAAGGGCCTTAGTTTTGGAATGGATCTAGCTAAGTATAAATTAGATAAAGACTAGTTAGCTATAGCAGAAATGCATTAGCGCTTTCGCGAAAGCGGGAAAATACATATTACAATGAGACACGGAAAGAAATTTAATCACTTAGGGAGAAAGACTGCACATAGAAAGTCTATGCTTGCAAACATGGCTTGCTCTTTAATTGAACATAAAAGAATTAACACGACAGTGGCAAAGGCAAAAGCTTTAAAGCAGTTTGTTGAGCCAATGATCACAAAGTCAAAAGAAGATACTACTCATAATCGTCGTATCGTTTTTGCAAAGCTTCGCCAGAAAGATGCAGTAACTGAATTATTCAGAGACGTAGCGGCAAAGATTGGTGATCGTCCAGGAGGTTATACTCGTATTATCAAGATGGGTAACCGTCTCGGGGATAACGCTGATATGGCAATGATTGAACTTGTTGATTACAACGAGATTTACAGCCCAGGTAAACCAGCAAAAAAGAAGAATACTCGTCGTGGAAGTAAAAAAGCTGAAGCTGTAGCACCTGCTGCAACGGAAGAAAAAGCTTCTAACGAAGAAGAATAGATAATTTTTTATCTAAACAGTTTTAAAAAGGCCTTGCTATTAAGCAGGGCCTTTTTTGATTTCAAAAGAGTCATAATATCTTGTTAAGATTTCGAATCCCTATTGAATTCCGTTGCTAGCGCATTATATTGGTAAACAAAACAACTGTATAGTTATGAAATATTTCTTGATCTCCGTTTTACTTATTAATTCCCTAACAGCATTCTGTCAATCTGAAGATGTTACGTTTATGTCTAGCTTGAATTCTAATCAAGCTATCGATGGGTCATTGGTCAATTTTGATGGAGGTAATTATTCGGGCAGAACATTTAAGTCTGCAACTAAGATAGAGGGTGATAAGTTTTTATTCGACAATTGGTTTAGCTCTGCTAGAGTAGTAACGCAGAATAAGCAAGTTATAGACGTACGTAATGTAAACTTTGATATGGAACGAGGGACATTTTCTTTTAAAGAGGGAGAGTATCTATTAGATGTAAATCAATTTGTTGTCAGTTCTGTTAGTATAAATGATTTAATTTTCAAAAGAACTTTAAATCCTCAAGATAATATATCTAGATTAATGGAAGTTATATACGAATCTGATGACCTCTCTTTGTTGAAAGACCATAACGTCAGAATAAGAGAAGGAAAATTTGATATACAAGTAGGACAAGAGCCTGATGAATATGTAAGTAATACGAACTATTATCTTATAAGTGAAGGAGAGTTTAAGAAGTTTAAGCCAAAGAAGTCCTCTGTACTCTCTATTTTCAATGATTATGAGGATGTAATGGTTCAATATATTAAAGAAAATAAGTTGTCCTATAAAGAAGATCATGATTTGAAGAAAATGTTTTTAAAATTAAGCACGCTTAGATCTTCTTCTAATTAACGTCAGTGGTAAAACTATTCTTTTTTAAAAAGAGTATATTCACTACTTTTGCCTTCTGTAAGGAAAAAACAAAAAATGAAATATCAATCTAGAAGACCAGCCATAATATTACTTGCAGACGGAACAATCTTTCACGGTAAATCTGTAGGAGATAAAGAAGCAACTTCTTTTGGTGAAGTTTGTTTTAATACAGGAATGACAGGCTATCAAGAAATTTTTACTGATCCATCCTATTTTGGTCAGTTAATGGTAACTACAAATGCTCATATAGGTAATTATGGCGCAACAGATGTTGAGACTGAGTCTGACACTGTAAAGATTTCTGGATTAATTTGTAGAAATTTTAGCTACACATACTCAAGAAAAGATGCAGAAGAGTCTCTGGAATCTTTTTTAAATGACAGTAAGCTTTTCGCCATTTCAGATGTCGATACTCGAGCACTTGTTGCACACATACGTGATAATGGTGCTATGAATGCTGTTATTTCAACTTCTGTAGATGATATTGAAGGTTTGAAAAAGCAGTTATCTGATGTTCCTGATATGAACGGACTAGAATTAGCCTCAAAAGTATCAACCACTGGTGCTTACTATTTTGGCGAAGAAAATGCCGAGGTTAAGGTTGCAGCATTAGATATTGGTATCAAACGTAACATTTTACGAAACCTTGCAAAAAGAGGAGCGTACGTAAAAGTCTTCCCGTATAATACTACTTATAAGGAGATGAAAGAATGGAATCCAGACGGATATTTTTTATCTAATGGACCTGGAGATCCTGAGCCACTTGAAAACGCAATACAAGTTGCTAAAGATATCATTAGTGCAAACGATCCATTATTTGGAATATGTTTAGGGCATCAAGTGATAGCACTCGCAAATGGTATTTCTACTTATAAAATGCACAATGGACACCGTGGGATCAATCATCCTATAATGAACTTGGTTACTGGTAAAGGAGAAATTACTTCTCAAAACCATGGCTTTGCTATAAATAGAGAAGAAACAGAATCTAATAACGATGTGGAGATAACGCACGTTCACCTTAATGATAACACTGTTGCAGGAATTAAGCTTAAGGATAAGAATTGTTTTTCAGTTCAATATCACCCAGAAGCTAGCCCTGGACCTAACGACGCAACATATTTGTTCGATCAATTTATAGATAATATTAAAAGTGTCACAGCTTAAAAATTTAATCCCCATCTTAATTATTAAGATGGGGATTTTTTTATTTTAAAATTTATGCTTTCGCGAAAACGTTATCGCTACAAAAGAACATTGACTTCACAAAATCATCATCAAAATCGTATTTTTACGTAACTAATAAAACAACTATAACATGAGTATAATCATAGAAGTTCACGCAAGACAAATTTTTGATTCACGAGGAAACCCAACTGTTGAAGTTGATGTGTTTACTGAATTAGGTGTAATGGGAAGGGCAGCTGTTCCTTCTGGAGCATCTACAGGTGAGCACGAGGCAGTAGAGTTGCGTGATGGTGGTAATGCTTTTATGGGAAAAGGTGTATCGAAAGCAGTTGAAAATGTAAATACGCTAATTGCTCCGGAATTACTTGGAGTATCTGTTTTTGAGCAAAACGCTATTGATCAGCTTATGATAGATCTTGATGGCACTCCAAACAAATCAAAACTTGGAGCAAATGCAATCCTAGGTGTTTCTCTTGCTTGTGCAAAAGCAGCAGCTGCCGAATTAAATATGCCGCTATATAGATATATAGGTGGGGTAAGTGCAAATACACTTCCAGTACCTATGATGAATATTATTAATGGAGGGTCACATAGTGATGCCCCTATAGCATTCCAAGAATTTATGGTAATGCCAGTTAAAGCTAAGAGCTTTAGTCATGCATTACAAATGGGAACTGAGATTTTTCATAACCTTAAAAAAGTGTTACATGACCGTAACCTGAGTACAGCTGTAGGCGATGAAGGAGGATTTGCTCCAGCATTAGATGGTACAGAAGATGCGCTTGATAGTGTAAAAATAGCTGTAGAAAAAGCTGGTTACTCTTGGGGTGACGAGATTATGATAGCTCTAGATTGTGCCGCTGCAGAATTTTATGTAGATGGGAAATACAACTATGCAAAATTTGAGGGTGAAACCGGAAAAATACGTACTAGTGAAGAACAAGCCGATTACTTGGCTGAGCTAGCAGATAAATATCCAATTATATCTATAGAGGATGGAATGGATGAGAATGACTGGGAAGGTTGGAAATATCTTACTGATAAGATTGGTGATAAAGTACAACTTGTAGGTGATGATTTATTTGTAACTAATGTAGAGCGTTTATCAAGAGGGATAAATGAAGGGATTGCAAACTCTATCCTTATTAAGGTGAATCAAATAGGTACTCTTACAGAAACTATTGCAGCTGTAAATATGGCACATAATGCAGGCTATACCTCTGTAATGTCTCACCGATCTGGAGAAACTGAAGATAATACGATTGCAGATCTAGCTGTAGCACTTAACTGTGGACAGATTAAAACAGGTTCTGCCTCACGTTCTGATCGTATGGCAAAGTACAATCAACTTATTCGTATAGAAGAGATGCTTGCTGATACAGCATACTTCCCAGCTATGAATGCTTTTAAGATAAAGTAATAACTATAAGAGTTATATTATTTAAAAAATGCCTTCTCCATGAGAAGGCATTTTTATTTCTACAATATTCGACTAATAACGAATTTTTAGGTTTATGTGCTTAGTGAAATGTAATTTTTCTTTTAAAAATAAAACTAGTAGCACTCTTTATTGTTTAAAGTATTAGTTATTGCTTCTGTGATCCAGTGTTTTATGTAAAAATCGACAAGTAAGTAAAATCTTACTCCGATACTGTTGTAAACACGTTTAAATGCATTAATTTTATATTTCCAAATTATGATCTTTAGAAGTTGTGTAGGTTTTACTTTCGCGAAAGCGAATTTTAAATCTATATAGTTCTTTAAATTTTTACCTGGCTCATTCGTTGCATCGTTAGTGAATAAACAAGCAAGTATGACTTTAAGTTGGGTAAGAGCGGGCAGTTACGCTTCGATGTTGTACACTCGCTCTTTTTTTAAATGGATTTTGAAGAGATTCAAAATCTAGATTTAAGTTGGGTAAAGGACATGTGCTACGGTACATGTCCTTTTTTATTATTCTACAAACAGCATATCTGCCTTTGTGTAAAAAGCCTGTATATAAGCTTCTTCTATATTTGGAAAATTCTCTCTTATCTTATCTAGTAAGAATTTAATTAATTTTTAACCTTCTATGAAGCCTATATGTTAAAAAATGAGACTTCTTTTTTGTAATTTAGCCTAACTTCAAACAATAGAATAAAAAAAGAAAAATATAACGATAGATGGCAGATAAAGCAACCCTAACGATAGATGGAAAAAGTTACGAGTTCCCAATAATTACAGGAACTGAGAAGGAGCAGGCAATTGAT
Source organism: Dokdonia sp. Asnod3-C12 (assembly GCF_045063975.1). Classification (NCBI taxonomy): domain Bacteria; kingdom Pseudomonadati; phylum Bacteroidota; class Flavobacteriia; order Flavobacteriales; family Flavobacteriaceae; genus Dokdonia; species Dokdonia sp. Asnod3-C12. The sequence continues at coordinate 768,491 of NZ_JBEFNY010000003.1, read as the reverse complement.
ATAAAGACGCTCAGAGGAGCTACTGGAGGAATCACGACGATAGATCCAGGTTATAAAAATACAGGGTCTTGTGAGAGCGCTATTACTTTTCTAGATGGGGAGAAAGGAATTCTTAGATACCGCGGTTATTCAATAGAAGAGCTTGCAGAGAAAGCAGATTTTCTTGAAACAGCTTATTTATTGATTTTTGGAGAGCTTCCTACAAAACAACAACTAGATAAATTTCACGCAGATATCAAATCTGAATCTCACGTAGATGAGGATATGAAGAAAATCTTAGATGGTTTTCCTAAGTCTGCACACCCTATGGGTGTGTTAAGTGCGCTTACCTCTGCACTTATAGCATTTAATCCTTCTACTGTAAATGTAGATTCTGAAGAAGATATGTATGCTGCTATTGTAAAACTTCTAGCGAAGTTTCCAGTACTAGCTGCATGGGCAATGCGCAAGAAAAAGAGTCAACCTCTTGATTACGGAGATAATTCTCTTGGTTATGTAGAGAACTTCCATAAGATGATGTTTGCAAAGCCTAATGAGGAGTATAAGGTGGACAAAGCTGTTATTGAGGCTATAGATAAGTTACTAATCTTACATGCAGATCATGAGCAAAACTGTTCTACATCTACAGTACGTATAGTGGGATCATCACATGCTGGTTTATTTGCATCTATTTCTGCAGGAATTTCTGCATTATGGGGACCACTGCACGGTGGAGCAAACCAAGCTGTAATTGAAATGCTAGAAGCTATCAAAGAAGATGGTGGTGATACTAAGAAATATATGGCTAAGGCTAAGGATAAGGAAGATCCTTTCCGTTTAATGGGCTTTGGGCATAGAGTTTATAAAAACTTTGACCCTAGAGCAAAGATTATTAAAGTAGCTGCAGATGATGTTCTTACTCAATTAGGAATTGAAGATCCTGTATTAGATATAGCTAAGGGACTTGAAAAAGAAGCTCTTGAAGATCCATATTTTGTAGACCGTAAATTATATCCAAACGTAGATTTCTACTCAGGAATTATTTATCGTGCACTTGATATCCCAGTAGAGATGTTTACTGTAATGTTTGCAGTAGGTCGTCTTCCAGGTTGGATTGCTCAGTGGAGAGAGATGAGATTAGGTAAAGAGCCTATCGGACGTCCACGTCAGGTATATACTGGTGAAAACTTAAGATCTTTTAAAGAAGTTTCGGAGAGATAAGAACTCAGTAATAAAGTATAAAAGAGCAAACATTTCGTTTGCTCTTTTTTTATGCTCAAAAAGTCAGAATGTGACTGTTTAATAATTTGTAAATTCACTTTCGTGAAAGATACCAACCATCCATTACCAGTTATTGTAGAGCAAGCAGAACTTATACTTGCAGGTTTAAAGACTACAATGTCTTTATCTCATAATACTACAATGCAATTATGGCAAACTTTTGGACCATTAAAAAAGTCAATCCATAACAAGTCTAATGATGGGAGTTATAGCGTGCAGTGCTATGCAGATAATTTTATGTCTATTCCTTTTACACCAGAAACCAAGTTTGTGAAATGGGCGGCAGTAGCGGTATTTAACGAAGATGATATTCCAAAGGAGTTAGAAGTGTTGAAAATCCCAAAGGGTAAATGGGCTGTTTTTTCATATAAAGGGACCACACGTGATTTTGGAAAATTTGCTCACCATGTGTATCAAGAATGGCTTCCGCAGTCTGGGTATCAATTAGATCATAGACCACATTATGAGTACATGGGTTCGGATTATTTAGGACCTAATCACCCAGATGCGCAAGAAGATGTCTGGATTCCAATCGTATAGTTTTACTCACATTCAATTACTATATTTTTTATGTTACTTAATCGTTGTTGTTGGGATTTCAAGAGTGGAATTTGTAATTTCACGCTATGCTTAAACTCAATGTAAAAAACGAAACGTCACGTCTTAAAGCCGTGGTTTTAGGAACTGCAGAAAGTAATGGACCTACGCCATCACTTGAAGATGCTTATGATCCTAAGTCGGCGCTTCATATTAAAGAAGGTACATATCCTCTTGAAAAAGACATGGTTCCAGAGATGGAAGCAGTAGCGACTATATTCAAGAAGTATGATGTAGAGGTATATAGACCTAAACTTATAAAAGATATGAATCAGATCTTTACGAGGGATATAGGATTTGTGATTGACGATAAGTTTTTTAAGGCTAATATTCTCCCTGATAGGGAAGAAGAAATAGATGCTATTGAACATGTTATAAAGCAAGTGGCGCCAACACATGTGTTTAGATTACCAGAAGAAGCACACATTGAAGGTGGGGATGTGATGCTTGCAGATGATCATGTCTTCATTGGGACATATAGAGGGGCGGACTATCCAGATTATATCATTGCACGTACAAACATGCTTGCCGTAGGGATGATACAGGAGTTGTTTCCAAATAAAAAAGTAATGTCATTTGATCTTAGAAAATCAAACACAGATCCATACAGTAACGCACTTCACTTAGATTGCTGTTTCCAGCCAGTAGGAGATGGAAAAGCGATATTGCATAAAAATGGGTTCCTTCAAGAAAATGAGTATAACTGGTTGTTAAACCATTACGGAAAAGAAAATGTATTTGAAATCTCGTCTCAAGAGATGTTTAATATGAATTCTAATATATTCAGTATATCGCCAGAAGTAGTAATTTCTGAACGTAATTTTACTCGTCTTAATACTTGGTTAAGAGATCAAAATATTACTGTTGAAGAAGTTGCTTATGCAGAGATTGCAAAGCAAGAAGGATTACTCAGATGTAGTACACTGCCGCTTATAAGAGAGTAGTTATTACATTAACGCATTTTATTATTTTTCACAGGATGTAAATAGGGATGTAATAAAATCCATATCTACGTCTTTACTTACTTCATAAAAGAAGTCTAATTGCCATTTTTTGGTTTTTAGAGCTTGTTTATTATTTGGAGTATCCCATGCTGAATAAACTCTAAAAGCTCTCTTGCCTTCTTTAGTTTGGGTTGATATGATTCCTTTTTTCATAAGTATTGATCTCGGGAAGATAAATTGCCCTAGCTTATTTTCTGTCTTTACATTTACTACATAAAAATCAATAAGATCACTTTCGTGAAAAGGTGAAATCTCTCCACTTTCTAATCGTTTCCAGAACGTTACAAATTGGCCTACTTTTTTAGGTGTTACTTTCGCATCTCTACATGTAATATTAAAGCCTGCTAGCGTAAATGTACAGGCACCGTAGGATTTGCTTTCGAGCTCGTCATGATAATCCGAAATATAAAGCGAGCATTTGTCATAAATGCTCGCTTTAATTTGTTTCAGGTTAGAGGTCATTATTTGTTAATTCACAGTGACTTTCGCAGCAAGTTCTTTTGCTCTTTTGGTAACGTTTTTAATATCGCCACTTAGTTCGTCATACGTTACTACAACTCCCATACGTCTATATGGGCGGGAGGTAGGTTTTCCAAAAAGCCTGAAGTCACATTTAGAAGCTGCGGCAATATTTTCTATACCCGTAAAAGATGGATTATCAGATTCCTTAGTTGCAAGAATCACGGCACTTGCACCTATACGTTCTTGAGTAATTTCTTTTATGGGTAGTCCTAAAACTGCTCTTAAGTGAAGCTCAAACTCATTATAGTTTTGAGTGTTTGCCAGAGTTACCATACCCGTATCATGTGGTCTAGGTGAGAGTTCAGAAAAGTAAACACCATCATCACCTACAAAGAATTCTACGCCCCATAAACCAGCTCCTCCCAAAGCAGCAGTAACCTTAGCTGCCATTTCTTGAGCGGTTTTAAGATGAGCATCTTCCATAGTTGCTGGTTGCCAGCTTTCTTGGTAGTCTCCTCGTTCTTGACGGTGACCTACAGGAGGGCAAAACAGCGTCTCACCATCTCTTTGTGTAACAGTGAGAAGTGTAATCTCATAATTAAAATTTACAAAAGACTCCACAATCACCTCGGCGACATCTCCTCTTGATCCAGCTTGAGAGTAGTCCCAAGCTCGTTGAATATCATCTGGTGTTTTGATAGTGGATTGCCCTTTTCCGCTCGAAGACATTAAGGGTTTTACCACGCAAGGGATTCCTACTTCCTTAACTGCTTTTTGTAATGTTTCTGCAGATGTTGCATAGCGATAGCTTGCAGTTTTTAAGCCAAGATCTTTAGCTGCTAGGTCACGTATAGATTTGCGATTCATTGTGAAGTTGGCAGCCTTTGCGCTTGGGATTACGGTATATCCTTGTTTTTCATAATCATAAAAGCGCTCTGTGCGAATTGCCTCAATTTCTGGAACAATAAAATCAGGTTTGTGCTTTTCGACTAGTCTATCTAGAGCGTCGCCATCAAGCATATTTATCACCTCACGACCATCTGCTACTTGCATTGCAGGAGCGTTATCATAACTATCTACCGCAATTACAGTTTGACCAAGACGTTGTGCTGCAATTACAAATTCCTTTCCCAGTTCTCCTGAGCCTAGTAATACTATCTTTTTATTCATAATGTTTTGCTTTCGCACTTCGGCAAGCTCTGTGTAAACTTCACTTGCATGAAAGCGGTATTATTTACTTTCTTCAATCCAAGCATTAATTTTTTCTTCAAGTAGTGCAAGTGGGATACATCCCGTCTCAAGTACTTCTTTGTGAAACTCTCTGATATCAAATTTATCACCTAACTCTTGGGTTGCTTTTGTGCGCAACTCTCTAATTTTAAGTTGGCCAATTTTATAAGAAAGCGCTTGTCCCGGATTTGCCATATAGCGCTCAATTTCTGATGTGATACCTGCTTCACTTTCTGCTTCATTATCTAAACAGTAAGCAATCGCCTTTTCACGGCTCCATCCTTTAGTGTGGATTCCAGTATCTACTACAAGTCTAACTGCGCGGTGCATCTCAGCTCCTAGTGTTCCAAAGTATTGATAAGGATCTGTATAGAGTCCCAACTCCTTACCAAGCGACTCTGTATATAATGCCCAGCCTTCACCATATGCGCTATACCATAATGTTTTTCTAAACTGTGGTAGTGTCTCGCTTTCTTGTGTTAGAGAAACTTGGAAGTGGTGTCCAGGGACAGCCTCATGTAAAAATAATGACTCATCTGAGTATACATTATACTTGCTAGCATCTGGTATAGGTGTGTAAAAAATACCTGGTCGAGTTCCATCTAGCGATCCAGGATTATACTCTGCACTTGCAGAGTTCTCTCTAAATGCCTCTGTCTGTCTCACTTCAAAAGCCGTCTTAGGTTGCACGCTAAAAAGTAAATCTACTTGAGGCTTTATAGTCTCATGCATTGCATTAAAATTTGCAATGATTTCTTCTGGAGTACTGTACGGCATTAGCTTTTTGTTAGTGCGTACATCATCAAAAAATGCTTTTAAGTCTCCTTTAAAGCCAACTTGCTCTTTTACTTTTTCCATCTCCGTACGTATGCGAGTAACCTCGCTCAGTCCGAGTTGGTGTATCTCGTCTGCGCTCATCGTAGTGGTGGTGTAAAGTTTGATAGCATAGTCATAATAATCGCTACCTGCAGGTAGGTCACTATAGCCAGAGCTATCACGACCAGCAGCTAGGTATTCATTTTGTAAAAAGTCACGCATCTTTGCATAAGCAGGGATTACTTTACCTTCTATCATCGCAACGTAATCTGTGCGTAAAGTGTTTTTATCTTCGTCTGTTATTCCTTCTGGGAAGTTTGCTACGGGCTTGTAAAACAAGTGATTTTCTACAGTTGCCTCTGTCATAGCATCCATTTGTGGGATAATTTTTTTAATAAGAGACTTAGGAAGTACGTAGCCTTCTTTCATTCCTTGACGCATATTTTGCTCTGAGCTGTTGAGCCATACTAGGTATTCATCTACACGTGTTTGCCAGTTGCGGTAATCTTCTACAGTATTAAATGGTTGCGCACTAGCTCCACTCGCAAGCTGGCCAAACATAAGATGTGGAGACCACATCTGGTCTATAGGAGTGAGGTCTTTTTTAAACTCCATACCTTCTAGATTGATGGCAATATCCCAAAGTAACACCTCTTTACTCATCTTCTCTGTGTCTGTAAGGTCACTGTCGTTAAACTGCTGGATAGAGTCGCGGTACGAGCTATAATAAGTCTTTACTGCATCCTTATGAGATTGAGATAATGCATCTGGAAATTTGTCATTATATCTATTATCACCAGACATTGTCGCATTAAGCGGGTTGAGCTTTAGTCCGTCTTCATAATAGTTGTCTAGCACATTGTTAAAAGCTAGTGATGTGTCTGCTGTACTAGCTGTTTCTGTTGTTGCATCGTTTTTACAGGCTATTAGGCTTAAGGCCATTATTCCTGCGAGTAGTGTTTTTTTCATAAGGAAGATTGTAGAAGTTGCAGCTATTATTTTCTGCGGTTTACGTTGTTTTAAAGTGTTTGATGCGCTTTCGCGAAAGCGGTATTCTCACACTCACTATTACGTTACTAAGATACTTATTCGTAAATAAATTATGTGGTCGCTTGGGTGTCTTATTAAGTAGAAGAATATTAAGACTTATTGTTGAATTAGAGATATTAAAAAACCCGCTAAGAGATTAGCGGGTTTGTTTTGTTCTGTTTTCGCGAAAGCGTAATTAATAAGAACTATGAAACAGCAGCTTTAATCTGTTTCATTGCATCCTTTATGTTGTCTACACTAGCTGCATAAGATATACGTATACAGTCTGGATTTCCAAATGCTTCACCAGTAACCGTCGCAACATTTGCCGCTTCAAGTAAGTAGAGTGAAAAATCTGATGCGTTTTCGATTTTTGTTCCACCTAGCGTTTTTCCGAAGTAGTAAGAGATATTTGGAAATACATAAAATGCACCTTCTGGCTCGTTACATTTAAAACCTTCAATATTATTTAGTAAGTCTAATATCAAAGTTCGACGACTTTTAAACTCGTCTATCATGTATTGTACTTTGCTTACTGGAGCTTCTAGAGCTGTTATCACAGCACGTTGAGCGATACAGTTTGTACCACTAGTAATCTGTCCTTGCATTTTATTACAAGCGCGAGCTATATATTCTGGCCCGCCTATGTAACCTACACGCCATCCCGTCATTGCAAAAGCTTTTGACACACCGTTTACAGTAACTGTACGATCGTACATGTCTGGAAACTGAGCCATACTAGCGTGCTCACCTACATAGTTGATGTGCTCATATATCTCATCGCTTACAACGATGATGTTTGGATACTTAACAAGAACGTCTGCTAGTGCACGTAATTCTTCTTTACTGTAAATAGATCCAGAAGGGTTGCAAGGAGAGCTATACCAAAGCATCTTAGTCTTAGGAGTAATAGCTGCCTCAAGCTGCTCAGGAGTCATTTTGAAATTAGTATCTATAGAAGTTGGTACTTCAACAGGCACACCTTCTGCTATTTTTACAATATCTGAGTAGCTTACCCAGTAAGGGCATGGTAGTATTACCTCGTCACCTGGATCAAGACATACTAATGCAATATTAGCAAGTGATTGTTTTGCTCCAGTAGAAACTACAATTTGCGGTAGTTTATAATCGAGCTTGTTGTCTCTTTTAAATTTTGTGATGATTGCCTCTTTTAACTCTACATAACCATCTACAGGAGTGTATGAGTTATAGTTGTCATTTATCGCCTGTATTGCGGCATCCTTTATAAAGTCTGGAGTATTGAAATCTGGTTCTCCTAGGCTTAAACCTATGATATCTTTTCCTTCTGCTCTTAATTCTCTTGCTTTGGCAGCCATTGCTAGTGTTGCAGAGGTAGCCATTTCTGTTACACGGGTAGATAGTTTATTCATACTAGGAGATTATATATTATGTTGATATAAGTTTTGTACTGCAAGTTAACAAAAAGTGCCAAATCCTTAAGAGATTTGGCACTTGATATTTTCTGAAAAATTACGCTTGTTTTATGCAGTAATCGCAGGTTTCATTCCCATGTTTTTTAGGTGATTGAAGTGAGCAACGAGTGCCTTTCTTGTTGTTTCATACTCATGATAAGGAAGGTTGAACTCATTTGCTGTTTCTCTTACAATCTTACTAATCTTTGTATAATGTACGTGACTAATGTGAGGGAAAATGTGGTGTTCTACCTGGTGGTTTAAACCTCCAGAAAACCAATTCATGATTTTATTTTTAGTAGAAAAATTTACTGTCGTAAATAATTGGTGTATCGCCCACGTATTTTTCATGGTTCCTGTTTCATCAGGTAATGGCATGTGAGCATCTTCAACCATGTGTGCAAGTTGGAAAATCACACTTAAAATTACTCCAGCTACGTAGTGCATAATAAAGAATCCTATTAGAATTTTCCACCATGCAAGATCCATCACAATCATCGGGATCACAATCCACATACCTAGATAAATAGATTTAGTGATAAGAAGTGTGCTCCATTGTCTCGCAGGACTTTGTAGTTTTCCATAAGATAGTTTGCGCTTCATGTAGCGTTTCATTTGGAAAAAATCTGTAGTAAGTGCCCAGTTAAAAGTAAGAAGTCCATATAAAAACACAGAGTAGTACTGCTGGAATTTATGAGCCCAGTGCCATTTTCCATGTTTTGAAAAACGTAATACGCGTCCAGCTTCCATATCTTCATCGTGGCCGTGTATATTAGTATAAGTGTGGTGAAGTACATTGTGTTGTACTTGCCAGTTATACACATTACCAGCTAGTATATAGATACTACTGCCCATTAATTTATTAACCCATTTTTTACTAGAAAATGAACCGTGATTTCCATCATGCATAACATTCATACCTATTCCAGCCATTCCTACACCCATTACAACAGTAAGAAGTAATTGCAGCCACGTAGGCATATCAAGAGTTAAGAATAAGAAATAAGGTACTAAGTATATAGCAAACATGATAATCGCCTTGAGGTACAATTTCCAGTTACCTGTGCGTTTGATGTCGTTTTCTTTAAAATAAGAATTTACACGTTTATTCAGCGTTCTGAAGAATTTTGCTGAGTCCGTGCGCGAAAATTTAATTGTATTTTCCATAATGTTGTAATTACTCTAACATAGCGCACTTTAATTCAAGATATTGCACTGTGCATAGCGTTTTTCTCTCGCTTTCGCGAAAAAGTTTTTCTTTTATAATAGCCTTGTAAAAGTAATACTTAATCCCGCTCACAGCTATGAACCTGCGTTAAAATAATAGGGAGTAAAATGGTACTTTTACAATCCTAATATACTACTAATGGATATCATATTAAAATACTTTCCTGATCTCACCGAAACTCAAATTGAGCAATTCTCAAAATTGAAGGATTTATACCACGACTGGAACCTTAAAATCAATGTTGTGAGCCGTAAGGATATTGATGAAATATACTTACGTCATGTACTACACTCACTGGGTATTGCAAAGGTACAGAGATTTAATCCTGGAAGTAAAATTCTTGACGTGGGAACTGGAGGAGGATTTCCAGGAGTGCCACTAGCGATACTACACCCAGAGGTGAGTTTTCACCTAGTAGATAGCATTGGTAAAAAAATCAAAGTAGTAAATGAGGTTGTAGAAGGACTTGGTATAACAAATGTAAAGACAACAAATGATCGTGTTGAGACCGTAAAGGATCAATATGACTTTGTAGTTTCTCGTGCAGTAGCCCAAATGGAAACATTTGTACACTGGGTAAAAGGTAGAGTTGCCAAAAAGTCTACTCACGAACTCAAGAATGGAATTCTTTACTTAAAAGGTGGCGATCTTACAGAAGAGCTTCAAAAGTATACGACTACCACCATCTATGAACTTCCTTCATTTTTTGAAGAAGAGTTTTTCGAAACTAAAAAGGTAGTGCACTTACCTATGAAGTTTAAGGGGTAAGACTTTTATAGTCATATATTTAATTCCAAAGTTTATAGTAAGAATGCTTATTATAAATTTTGGAATTTTTTCATTTTAAAACTTTTTTAAATGCACGAGGCAACCTTTTATAAATAGCCTGCGTCTTTATAGATAGAAACCTATCAATCAAGTATGAAAGTCATACAGTTTAATAACGAGAAACAGCTTATTAAAAAAGCTATAAAAGGCAATAGAGATGCTCAACGAGCGCTCTATGAGCAGCACGCGCCTAAGATGCTAAGTGTGTGTCGTTATTATATAAAGGATGTACATCAGGCAGAGGAGGCCATGTGTAATGGTTTTCTTAAAGTATTTACAAAGTTGGATAGTTTTAAAAATGCAGGGAGCTTTGAGGGATGGATACGCAGGATTATGGTAAGGGAAAGCATTTCTTACTTACGTGCGATAAAGAAGTTGTACTTCACAGAAAATGGTGAGATTGAGAGCAACGATGCTATAAGTAATATCCAGACAGATCTCGAGGTGGCACACATCCAGAGTTTAATAGATGATCTGCCAGAGGGATACCGTGTAGTTTTTATAATGTATGCTGTAGAGGGATATAAACACAAGGAGATAGCGACTACGCTAGGAATAAGTGAGAGCACCTCAAAAAGTCAATTGTTTAAGGCAAGGAAGCAATTGCAAGCAAAACTTGAAGAAGAATTAATTAATAATGGGACCAATGAAGTTAGAAGATAATTTTAAAGAAAAGTTGGAAGGTCGCCGTATAGCACCTACCGCATCTGCTTGGGATCGTATAGAGGGTAAACTTGAGACGGAGCAGGGTAAAAAGAAAAATGGCTTGGTGTTCTGGCTTGCTATTGCAGCTAGTTTTATTGCAGGTGTTTTTCTTACAGCTATCATTTTTGGAGGTGATACTGATGGAATAGAAAATCAAATAGTACAAACGCCAGAAACTATTAATAATACCATCGATAAAGAAGATGCAAGTAATATTAATTTAAGGAACACTGAGAACATACAGGTGGTGGAGGTTGTAGAAAAAGATGCTGCAGCAGAGGTGGAGAAGGATGAAGTTACGCTTTCGCGAAAGCGTGATGCGAAGCAAAAAACTAATACTGAAGCTACCAAAACCTATCGCAATAATTATAAGCCAACAGCCACAGTTGCTCCAACTAAAAATAATGCCGTAGCTAAGGTAGATAAGGATAATGACGGAATCGTAAGTGATAAGTCACTTAACAAGGCTTATGTGTCTCAAGAAAATAATGGCGTAACAGTTGTTGATGCAAGTGACCATTCTGTAACGGATGATGAGGTGGATATGCTACTTAAAAATGCACAAACTGAAATAAAGCGACAGGAAATCTATAAAGCACAAACTCCAGTTGTAAATGCAAACGAATTACTGCTAGATGTAGAGGCAGAGGTTGATCCAGACTCTTTTAAAGATAGAATGTTCCGCACGCTCAAAAAAGAATTTAATAGAGCTGTAGAAGCAGTTGCAAATAAAGATAATTAAGAAAATTCATCAATAACGCGCCATCATCGAGCGCACAAAACACAAACAATTATGAAGTCAATTATTAAAATTGCCCTAGCGGCAACAGTGATCATCTTTGCCCAAAATGTACAAGCACAAGAGGTTGAGGAAGTCAAGAAAGAAGTCTCTGGGGATATCGTGAGCCAAGTGTCGGCTCTAGAAAAAAGAAAAGAGCAATTAACAGAAAACTGGAAACAAACACTTAAAAGACGTATTGAATATATAAATGCGCAACAAGAGAAGCTAGATCTAAGCGCAGTAGAAGTAGAGGAGAGAAAAAAAGAAGCAGCAGAAGAAATAGCACTTAATATAGAAAATGAGTTAGCAATTATTGATAATCAAATAGAATTAGTGAAGCGTACCGGACACATGAATCCCTATTATGGAACTTCGGTTGAGATAGGATTAGGAGGTGTTGACCGAGATGGTAATAGAGTATTAGGAGTTGCTGTAAATAGAAATAAACCTGGAGTAACAAATTATGACAGACGCACCTATGGGGAAACCGTTTTTGCATTGGGTCTTAATAATGCGATAAGTGATGATGCAGATATAGGTGATGACTTTTCTATAGGTAAATCTACGTTTGTGGAGTTGGGGTACGCTTGGAAAACGAGAGTTTTTAAAAATTCTGGAGCACTACAGTTTAAGTACGGACTCTCTTTACAGAGCAATTTCTTATCTATTAAGGACAACAGAACTTTAGAAAGCCTAGAAGGAGGAAATACTTTTCAAGAATTTCCATTTGATCTTAAAAAGGCAAAATTTAGAGTGACAAATCTTGTGGTGCCCTTGCATTTTGAATTTGGAGGATGGAAGAAAGAACAGAAGGAAGATTATGTGCGTTACAGAACGGGTGGCAAATTTAGAATGGGAATAGGTGGATATGCAGGGGTGCGCTTAGGAACTCAGCAAAAATTAAAATACAAAGAAAACGGAGACCGTATAAAAACGAAGTCACGTCAAGACTACGACGGTGATAACCTAGTTTACGGACTGTCAAGTTACATAAGAGTAACTGGAGACCTTAGCTTGTATGCTAAGTACGATTTGAGTTCGGCGTTTAAAACGGTAGAGCTAGGAGAGGTAAATAATATTTCTCTTGGATTGCGATTAGACTTATAGGTTCGTTGTTACGCTTTCGCGAAAGCGTGATTAAAAATAATAATAGCTCAGATATTTAAATGTCTGGGCTATTTCTATTTGAGAGTGATTCGATTTTGTGGACAGCTTGCAGCTATTTCTATTGAAAACTGTTGTAATTTGAAGTACTTTTGCAAGCTGCCATTGGCACTTTTAAATAAACACTCTGTACTGCCTTGATATCCAAAGAAACCATAGATAAAGTTTTTGAAACTGCTCGTGTAGAGGAGGTGATAGGCGATTTTGTAGTTCTTAAAAAGTCGGGGTCAAACTTTAAAGGGCTCTCTCCATTTTCTGACGAGCGTACGCCTAGTTTTATGGTGAGTCCTGTGAAGCAAATTTGGAAAGATTTCTCAACAGGTAAAGGAGGATCTGCTGTTTCATTCTTAATGGAACACGAGCATTTTAGCTATCCTGAAGCCATAAAGTACCTTGCCAAAAAGTACAATATTGAGATAGAGGAGACGGAGCGTACAGATGAGCAAAAGGAGGCTGCAAATGAGCGTGAGAGTATGTATCTCGTGAGTGAGTATGCTCGTGATTACTTCCATAAAACAATGCTCAACTCTGAGCGAGGAAAGGCAATAGGTCTTTCATATTTTAAAGAGCGTGGGTTTACTGCGGCGACTATTGAAAAATTTGAGTTAGGTTATAATCCTGATCAATGGGATGCTTTTACAAGTGAGGCAATACGTCAAGGATACAAACTAGATTACCTAGAAAAGACAGGACTATCCATTGTGAAGGAGGAGAAACAATTTGACCGATTTAAGGGTCGAGTAATGTTCCCTATACACTCTATGAGTGGTCGTGTACTTGGTTTTGGGGGTAGAATACTAGATAGTAGTAAGAAAGCTGCAAAGTATCTCAACTCGCCAGAGAGTGATATTTACCATAAGAGTAAAGTGCTTTATGGTATCTATTATGCAAAGCAATCTATAGCAAAGGAAGATAACTGTTACCTAGTAGAAGGCTATACAGATGTAATCCAGATGGTACAGTCTGGAATAGAGAATGTGGTTTCTTCTTCTGGGACAGCGCTTACGCCAGAGCAAATACGATTAGTAAATCGTTTGACAAAAAATATTACGGTTCTCTTTGACGGTGATGCCGCAGGACAGCGAGCTGCACTAAGAGGAATCGATTTGATTCTTGAGCAGGGAATGAACGTAAAGGTGTGTTCTTTTCCAGAGGGTGAGGATCCAGATTCTTTTTCGCGAAAGCATAGTAAAGAAGAAATCGTCGCTTTCTTTGATGAAAATGCAAAAGACTTTATACAGTACAAAGCAAATCTTCTTGTAAAAGAGGCAGCTGGTGATCCTATTAAAAAGGCAGATACTGTGCGTGATATGGTGGAGAGTATTTCAAAAATACCTGATGCCATAAAGCAAGAAATATATGTGCAAGAGTGTGCGCGTATCATGGAGGTTTCTGAAACAGTTCTTTATAATACGCTTGCTCAAATACTTAAAAAAGATAAAAAGGAAACTGTAAAACAAGATCGAGGTAATCAATCACCACCACCAGAATACATGTCTGTGGTGCCAGATGAGATGCCTAATGCTGTTGAGAAGGTTAATGTGCTATATGAACTTGAGCGTAAGCTTATAGAGTCTTTACTTTTATATGGCCAGGTAGAGGAGGATTTTGAAGATCTTGTTCTTAAAGAAAATGAGGATGGTAGTCTTGAGCTAGAGCCTATCATTCATAAGGCGAGAGTTTTTGAGAAGATCTATCTTGATCTTCAAGATGATGAGGTGGAATTTACAAATGACCTCTTCAAGGTGCTCTATGGTAAAATAGTGGCACAAATGCATTTGGATAATAATTTCCAGGTTCAGAACTTTATCAACGAGCTAGCTCCAGAGGAAGCTAGTGAGATATCTAATATTATTCTCAATGATGAGAAGTATGAGCTTCACCGCTGGGATACACGAGAGGTTTATGTGCGTAAGAAAGATACTTCTGTGGGGCAGTTTGTTACCGAAACAGTATTGAGTCTCAGAAAATATCTTATTACAGAAAAGATAAAAGAGTTGATGAATCAAACCAAGGATAGTACAGACAATAAAGAAATTATAAAAGATATTCTCGATTATCAATCTCTCAATACATTGCTAGGTAATAAACTAGGGCGAGTACTATCTGTCTAAACGTGACTGCTCTGTAATAATCTTGCGTGCTTTATAAGCTCTGCAACGTTTTGTGCTTCTAGTTTTTTAAGGAGTCTCATTTTATAAGTACTTACTGTCTTCTCATTAATGTCTAGCTCTGCTGCAATTTCCTTATTGCGCTTTCCATTAGATAATAAGTTTAATACTTCTATCTCTCTACTAGAGAGTTTTTTGTACTTAAATGCTAGTCCTTGTGTTGCGTTACCATCACTTACGAGTCTCTGGCTAAGGGCTTCATTAAGATAGATTCCTCCTCGCTGTACTTGGTTTATGGCATTAAGCACGCGCTGTATAGAAGCGGTCTTTGCTACATAACCAGAAGCACCATATTTTATAGCGCTTAAAGCGTACATCTCTTCTGGATGACAGCTCAATACTAATATCTTGATGTGAGGAAATTCTCTTTTTATAGCCTTTAGTGCAGTAATACTATTGAGGTTGGGGATGTCTATCTCGAGAATGAGGATGTCAATCTCTGTTGTAGTCAGGGTGTTAAGAAGGTCATTACCATCGTTAACATGTCCTATAACTTCATAGTTCCCTTCCGCGAGAAGTATGGAAGTAATTCCTTTACGCGTTATTGGGTGGTGGTCTGCTATTAAAACTTTGTTCATTAGTTATTTTGTTTAACAAGTAATGAAACAAGTGATTGAGGGGTAGTACTTGTTTGTTTGCACTGCAAAGTACGCTCAATTGTTTATAGTTTTAACCTTTTTGATGATTTATTCGTTCAAATACCTACTTTTTTAGGTTAACGGGGATATTGCAGACCGGTATAGGGTTCATTTTGTGCAAATTGGCAGTGTTTAATTTCTTATAAAGATCAAAAACTCGTCGTTGTTCTGTAGTGAAAGCTTCAACAGTTTTGTTATTATCACCACTCTTAAGTAACTCATCTTGATGCATTGCCCATTCAAGTTGGTCATAAGTTGCGCCGATTTGATCTTCATCCGTACGATCATCTCCCCATAAGCCATCGGTTGGAGCTGCGTTCTGTATACTTTCTGGAACGCCAACTGCTGCTGCAAGTTCAAAAACTTCAGATTTCATAAGGTCTGCAATAGGGCTGAGGTCAACGCCGCCATCACCATACTTTGTGTAAAATCCTACGCCAAAGTCTTCTACTTTATTACCTGTACCAGCAACGAGGTATTTATGAAGACCCGCAAAATAATATAAGGTACTCATACGAAGTCTAGCTCTTGTGTTTGCTAGGCTTAGATTGAGCTGCTCGCTGTCTTCTGCGGTTGGGACTGCGCTTTTCAATTGTTCAAAGGTTTCTGTAAGATTAACCTCTAAGCTCGA
This sequence comes from Dokdonia sp. Asnod3-C12, assembly GCF_045063975.1. Taxonomy (NCBI): domain Bacteria; kingdom Pseudomonadati; phylum Bacteroidota; class Flavobacteriia; order Flavobacteriales; family Flavobacteriaceae; genus Dokdonia; species Dokdonia sp. Asnod3-C12. Next base: position 752,514 of record NZ_JBEFNY010000003.1, on the reverse strand, counting down.
GACATTTGCAAAACGCTTTTTGAGCTGGTTGATATGCTCCTTAGCACGAGTTACCTGGCGCTCATCTTGATGTATAGGCATTTCTACACAGAGAACACGTAGTCCAGTTTTTGCACAAAGTGTTGAGGTAAGTGCACTATCAATACCGCCACTTATACCTATTACAAAGCCAGTCATTCGGGCGTTTGTTGCATATTCTTTAAGCCAGTTTACAATGTGGTCTACTACTTTATCGGTTTGCATAGGTTGCTCTGTTTTGAAGTGCTTTAAATTGGTACTTTTGTATCCTTAAATGTATGAAATATACACTTTAAGAAAAGGACTCGCTTTTCTTGAATATAAAGATACAAACTCTATGAATAAAATACTTATAATTCTGTCATTGCTGGTATGCCTTACTAGTTGTACAGAAGACACAAAGACTCCACCAGAAATCAAAGCAATGTCTGTAGATATGAAGGTGAGAAGATTTGATCAACTGTTTGCAGCTGCTTCAAAGGAAGATCTAGCGCCACTAAAAGCAGAGTTTCCGTATTTGTTTTCAAAAAAATTTCCTGATGAGTACTGGGCACAACGTTTTACAGATACTATACAGCTAGAAATTAACGAGGAGATTGCAAAAGTATTTCCGGATTTTGAGAGTGAAAAAGCTTCTATAGAAGATCTTTTTCGTCATATTAAGTATTACTTCCCAGAAACTACAGTTCCTAAGATTGTAACCTTAACGACAGAGGTAGATTATAGAAATAAAGTGGTACTTGCAGACAGCCTCTTGTTAATAGGATTAGATACGTACTTAGGTGCAGACCATCATTTTTATGTAGGTATTCCAAAATTTCAAAGCAAGAATTTTAGAAAAGAGCAGATGCCAGTTGATATAGCAGCTGCATTTGCAAAAACTAAAGCTAATAGATTACGTCAAAAGGATTTCCTTTCTGAGATCATACATGAAGGTAAAAAACTATACCTCATGCAGCTATTGCTTAGTGAGACACCTGCACATGAAATATTAGGTTATACACCTGAGGAGTTACTGTTTGCACAAGAAAATGAAAAAAATATGTGGGAGTTCTTTGTGAAAAACGAACTATTATATAGTACAGATAGAAAGCTTTTAAGTCGTTTTATTAATCCAGCGCCTTTCTCAAAATTCTATCTTTCCTTTGACAATGAGACACCTGGTCGAGTGGGGAGATATATAGGTCATGAGATTGTAAAATCATATATGGATAACAACGATGTGTCGCTTAAAGTCTTATTGAATCAAGATGCAACTATTATCTTTGCAAACGCAAAATACAAACCCTAAGGAATGGCTAAGAAAGAAAAATCTGAAATTAAAATAGCAATCGAACTTGATGAGAATCGTGTTCCAGAGAGTATGGCTTGGACTGCACGTGATGGTGGAGTAGCAAACGAGGAAGCAAAAGCAATGCTTCTTTCTTTATGGGATCCTAATCAAAAGGAAACTGTACGTATTGATTTATGGACAAAAGATATGCCTGTAGATGAAATGCAGCAATTTTTCCATCAAGTGCTTGTGGGTATGACAGAGTCTTTTCGTCGTGCTACAAATGATGAGAAAATGGCAGATACTATGAAAGATTTTGCAGATTATTTTGCAGAACACCTTGACCTTGAAGATAAAAAGTAAGCTTCACAAACTATTGTTTGTGTACAACGCAAACTCTGGCGCAATAAACGCCATTTTAGACGCAGCTCATAAAGTGGTGCGTCCACAAACTTATCAATGTGCACTCTGTGAGATTACTCATGGAGTGTTTAAGGAAAAGGAGGAATGGTTACGCTTTCGCGAAAGCGTACATACTCCATTAGAATTTCTTCACAAGGATGAGTTTTTAAAAGCTTATAAGTCAAAGTGGTTGCCTAAGTATGAGTTTCCCTTGGTGCTAGCGGTTACAGAAGCTGGTCTGGAAGTTGTAATAAGTGCAGATGCATTTGCTGGTATTGCATCTTCTCAAGAACTTATTGAGCAAGTCAATAAAATTATAGAATCCTATTAGTTGACCTAGTTATTAGTAGCCCGGCTTTAGGTTTTCGTTGAGGTCTTCTATGTAGCCTAAAATTTCATCTTGACCATCACCATGAGATGCGCTGCTCACGAAGTATTTAGGAAATTCCCACCATACGCCATCAAGCATAATTTTCTTGTAGACTTCTATATTACGTTCTAGTGCTTGTGGACGTAGCTTATCTGCTTTGGTAAAAATGATAGAGAATGGAATCTCTTTTTCGCCTAAATATTCCATAAATTCCATGTCTATTTTTTGAGGCTCGTGACGACAATCTACAAGCACAAAGGCAGAGATCATTTGCTCGCGTTGCTCAAAGTAATCTGTAATGAATTTTTGGAAGTATTTTTTATCTTTCTTAGATACACGAGCATATCCGTAACCAGGTAAATCTACGAGGTGCCAGTTTTCGTTAATCAAGAAGTGATTAATAAGCTGTGTCTTACCAGGTCTCCCAGATGTTTTTGCCAGACTCTTACGGTTAGTAAGCATATTAATAAGCGAAGACTTTCCTACATTAGAACGGCCTATAAAGGCGTATTCTGGGATGCGAGTGTTAGGACACTTTGTGACTTCGGAGTTACTTACTACAAAAGAGGCAGACTTGATTTTCATATCGCAAAAATAGTAATGTAATCGTTTAATAAAGAATATGAAGCACATTATATGCTCAAAGCACTAATAAAGACCTAGCGCTTTTAGTGAATTTATGTAATAGCTGTATGTAGATACCGAATTGAGGCTTTTTAAAACTCTCTTTGTTTAAGCCACTTCAACAAGATGTCGTTAAACTCTGTTGGTTTTTCCATCATAGCTGCATGACCACATTCCTCTATCCAAAACAGATCTGAGTCTGGAAGTAGTTTATTAAAATCTTCTGCAACCTCCGGTGGTGTAACACCATCTTGACGTCCCCAGATAATACAAGTAGGTGTATTCATGTCTGGAAGGTCTTGTGCCATGTTATGACGTATTGCGCTTTTTGCTATAGCAAGCGTCTTAAGTAATTTGTTGCGATCGTTTACTGTATCATATACTTCGTCTACTATTTCCTTAGTAGCACACTCTGGATTGTAAAATACCCCTTGTGCTTTCTTTTTGATGTATTCATAATCTCCACGCTTAGGGTAGCTTTCTCCCATTGCACTTTCATAAAGTCCAGAGCTGCCTGTGATTACAAGAGCCTTTACTTTTTCTGGAGACATTTTTGTGTGATACAGTCCCACATGACCACCCATAGAATTACCTAGAAGAATTACTTCTTCATAGCCTTTCATTTCAATAAACTCATCAAGATACTTTGCAAACGATTTTACCCCTGTTTTGATAAGAGGCATCGTGTATACTGGAAGTTCAGGAATTACCACTTTATACCCATTTTCCGAGAAATGAGAAGTCACTGCATCAAAATTACTCAAGCCTCCCATTAAACCATGTAGAATGATAATTGGTGTCCCTTCGCCTTTTTCGAGATAAGTAAATTTCCCTTCGGTAATTAAGTCGTGTTTCATAAAAGTGGTTAGTAATCGGTACAAGCAAATATAGTTATTTCGGTTTTGATTAGTTGCTCTTTTTTTACAATGGTCTTAATGCATGATACTGAGCATTTTTAAGGTTATAACAAGTTGTTTTGGTGCGCTTTCGCGAAAGCAAAAAAAGAAAATTAAGCTCAAAATAGAAAAAAATAAAAAATTCTACTCATCAACATATTGTTAACAAGTGGAGGAAGGTGGTACAACTTATCAACAAAGTGGTAGAATGTGGTAAAAAGTGGTAATATTTGCGCTATATTTGAGTTAATACATAAAAACTAACCTTTCTCGAGTGATTAACCTCATTGGAACATACGAATGTAAAATAGACGCTAAGGGCCGACTCATGTTGCCTCAAGCGTTTAAAAAGCAGCTGGCTCCTATCCTTCAGGATGGTTTTGTGCTTAAGCGCGCTGTGTTTCAAAAGTGCCTTGAGTTATATCCTATTGCAGAGTGGAACACGCTAAGTGCAAAGGTGAATAAGCTTAATCGTTTTAATAAGAAGAATGATGAGTTTATACGTCGTTTCAATGCAGGTGTTAAGCCAGTAGAAGTTGATGGGACAGGAAGAGTTTTAGTGTCGAAAGATTTAGGAAATTTTGCAAAACTTGAGAAGTCGATTGTGGTAAATGCTGCTTTCAATATTCTGGAGATTTGGGATAAGGATTTATACGAAAAAGCCATTGATGAGGCAGCAGTAGATTTTGCAGATCTTGCTGAGGAAGTGATGGGAGATAGCGATATACCAGATGGATTATCATAACCCAGTATTATTAAAAGAGACCGTAGATGGTCTCAATATCAAGCCAGATGGCGTCTATGTAGATGTCACCTTTGGTGGTGGTGGTCATTCACGTGAGATTTTGAGTAGGCTAGGTCCTGAGGGCAAACTTTATGGTTTTGATCAAGATGTAGATGCTCAAGAGAATATTATTGAGGATGAGCGATTCACGCTTATTCCAGAAAACTTTAGATACATCAAGCGATTTATGCGTTTTCATGGTGTAAAAAAAGTAGATGGAATTCTTGGTGATTTTGGGGTGAGTTCGCATCAATTTGATGTTGCAGAGCGTGGTTTTTCTACTCGTTTTGAGAGTGATCTCGATATGAGAATGAATCAAAAAGACGCTTTATCTGCTTATAACGTGATCAATGATTATGAGGAGGAAGATTTAAGGCAGGTGTTCTGGCAGTACGGAGAACTTCGTAATGCGCCTAAGCTTGCTAGCACTATTGTGCAAGAGCGCAATAGTCAGTTTATAAAAACAAGTGAGCATCTCAAAAAAGTGTTAGCTCCATTTTTGCCTAAGCATAGAGAACATAAAATACTCGCTCAGATTTATCAGGCAATTCGCATTGAAGTAAATCAAGAGATTGAAGTGCTTAAGGAGTTTTTAATGCAAACAGAGCAACTGCTTGATGCAGGTGGGAGAATAAGCTTGATAAGCTATCACTCGCTTGAAGATCGTCTCGTGAAGAGGTATATAAGAAGTGGGATGTTTGAAGGTGAGCCGGAGAAAGATATGTATGGAAATTTTGAAGTTCCTTTTAAGAAAGTAGGGAAGCTTATTATTCCAGACAATAAAGAGATAAAATTAAACAACAGAGCACGTAGTGCAAAGTTGAGAATCGCTGAAAAACTTTAAGGGACACAGTGAGCAAGTTTAATAATATACTCAAGGGTAAATTTCTAGTAGACGAGGATGCCTTTAAAAACTGGAGGATGATCATCTTTATTTCTGTACTAGCATTAATCATGATTGCTAGTTCGCACAGAGCAGATGAGAAGGTCTATGAGATTGCAAGGTTAAAAGAAGAAGTAGCCGAGCTGAGAAGCGAAGCGGTAGACAGCCGAGTAAATCTCTGGAAGTTAAAAACAAATAGTAGTGTGGCAAGAGCGCTAGAATCAAGAGGAATTAAACCTTCTAGTGTGCCGCCAAAAAAGATAAAAGTAACAACAAAAGAAACAGATTAATAACGTGGCAACCACAGAGAAGCACATATTAAACCGCCTTTATTTCGTCGCTGGATGTATGTTCCTCCTAGCGATCATAATTGCATACAAGCTTATTGCGATTCAGGTGTTTCAGGGTGCTAAGTATCGTGAGCTTGCAACTACTAGCACAGAGAAGATGGTGACCATCCCAGCTACTCGTGGTAATCTTTATGCAGAAGATGGGAGTCTTCTTGCTACTTCACAAATCAAGTACGATATACGATGGGACGCAGTAGCGCCATCTAAGGAAAATTTCAACGAGAATATAGTTGGTCTTTCTAAGGGTCTTTCTGGTGTTTTAGGGAAGCCTCAATCTTATTATGAGAATAGACTACGTAAAGCACGTAATACAAAAAACCGCTACTTATTTATTGCTAGAAAACTGGGCTACGCAGAGTATGTGAAGATTAAGTCTCTACCATTATTTAATAAAGGCCAATTCAGAGGTGGAATTATTATCGAGGAGCATACAGAGCGTGAGCATCCGCTTGAGAAAATGGCAGAGCGTACTGTAGGGTATGAGCGTCAGGATGATAGTGGCTACTACACACGCGTAGGTCTTGAGGGAGCATATGGATATTACTTACGCGGTAAGGAAGGACGTCGTCTTAAGCAAAAGATTGCAAAAGGAGAATGGAAGCCTCTTGGTGTAGGTAATGTAATCGAGCCACGAGATGGTTATGATGTAATCTCAACCATAGATGTAAATATTCAAGATGTAGCGCACAATGCATTATTAGCAAGTCTGCAAAAATATCAAGCAGACCACGGATGCGTGGTCGTTATGGAGACAAAAACTGGTGAGATTAAAGCAATTTCAAATCTAGGTAGAACTCCTGAAGGTAAATACTATGAGCGTCTTAACTATGCAGTAGGCGAGGCGCACGAGCCAGGTTCTACATTTAAGTTGATGTCGATGGTAGCAGCACTTGAGGATAAAGTAATAGACTCAAGTACAGTTTTTGACACAGAAAATGGTCGTGTAAAATTTTATGATCGCACCGCGATAGATTCTAAGCGTGGAGGTTATGGTAAGATAACAGCAGCAAAGGCTTTTGAGCTGAGTAGTAATACGGCTTTCGCCAAAATGATAAACGATAACTACGCGTCAGAGCCAGAAAAGTTTGTAAAACGACTTTTTAATATGGGCCTTAACGATCAATTAGGACTTGAAATTAAAGGAGAAGGAAAGCCGAACTTTCCTTACCCAGGCGATAAAAACTGGTATGGAACCACACTTCCATGGATGGCTTTTGGTTACGGAATAGAGTTAACGCCATTACAGACACTCACTTTCTATAATGCGATAGCAAATAATGGGGAGATGGTAAAGCCTCGCTTTATTAAAGAGGTAAAGGAATGGGATCAAACCATTGAGACTTTTGATAAAGAAGTAATCAATTCTCGTATCGCTTCTCAGGCTACTATTAACGTAGTAAAGGAGATGATGAAAAAAACTGTAGAGCGTGGGACAGCGAGAAATATTTATAGCGAAGAGTTTTCAATGGCTGGAAAGACGGGTACTTGCCAGACGGAGTATTGGATAGAAGCAGGGAGATATATTTCATCATTTGCGGGTTATTTTCCAGCAGATGAGCCTAAGTATTCTTGTATTGTAGTGGTAAACAAACCTAAAAAGTCTCTCGGATTTTACGGAAATATTGTTGCTGCACCCGTATTTAAAGAGATTGCCCAAAAGATTTATACAGACACTCCAGTAATTGATGAGGTGAAGTTGCCTACAGGTAATTCAAAGGTTATTGAGGGAGATTATCAGAAGTATTATGCAAATGTGAATAAAGCACATAGCAAGATGCCTAATGTAAAAGGAATGCCTGGGATGGATGCAATTGCATTACTAGAAAACCTGGGTTTAAAAGTAAATTTTCGCGGAAGCGGAAAAGTAAAAAGTCAGTCTATAAAAGCTGGTGATAAATTAGAGAAGAATAAAACGATCACGCTACAATTATCTTGATACTACTTAAAGACATATTATATAAAGTAACGCTAGAAACTGTGGTGGGTAATACTGCCGTGGCAATTACTAATGTTCATTTTGACTCGCGCAAAGTGTCACTTAATGACGTGTTTGTTGCAGTGCGTGGTACGCAAAGTAATGGTCATGATTACATAGCAAAAGCTGTAAATCAAGGTGCACTAGCGATTATTTGTGAGGAACTTCCAGAGCAAATCGTAAACGGAATAACATACGTTAAGGTTGCAGATACTTCTAGTGCGCTGGCTACAATAGCTTCTAATTTTTATGGAAATCCTTCGGCTAACTTAAAGCTCATTGGTATTACGGGAACTAATGGTAAGACGACTATCGCTAGTTTGTTATACCAACTGTTTCAAAAAGCAGGTTATAAAACAGGATTGCTTTCTACGGTGAAGATTTTAGTAGATAAGACTGAGTATAAAGCGACGCATACTACTCCAGATAGTTTAACAATAAACAAATATCTGGCAGAGATGTCTGAGGCAGGCGTAGAGTATTGTTTTATGGAGGTGAGTTCACATGGGATTCATCAAAAGCGAACAGAAGGCTTGCGTTTTGAGGGAGGAATATTTACAAACCTATCTCACGATCATCTAGATTACCACGACACCTTTGCAGAATATAGGGACGTAAAAAAGAAATTTTTTGATGAGTTACCTAAAACTGCTTTTGCACTTGTAAACACAGATGACAAGAATGGGGCGGTAATGGTTCAAAATACTAAGGCAAAGAAAGTAACCTACGCCTTAAAGTCATATGCAGATTATAAAGCGCAGATTTTAGAAAACCAATTGTCTGGATTATTACTTAAAATTCAAGATCAAGAAGTTTGGGTAAAGCTTATAGGGTCATTTAATGCTTATAATTTACTAGCAATTTTTGCAACTGCAGAGCTTTTGGGGCTTGATCAAATAGAGGCGCTTAAGCTCCTAAGTGAGTTAGAAAGCGTATCAGGTCGATTTCAGTATTTTATTTCTGAAGGGAATGTGACAGCAATTGTAGATTATGCACACACCCCAGATGCACTTAAAAATGTGCTAGAGACCATAAATGATATCCGCACTAAAAATGAGGAGCTCATTACAGTGGTAGGAGCTGGTGGAGATAGAGATACTACAAAGCGGCCTAAAATGGGGCATATTGCAAGTGCGCTGAGTACAAAGACAATTATCACAAGTGATAATCCGCGCTCAGAAAAGCCAGAAGCAATTATCGAGCAAGTAGAAGCAGGTGTTGAGCCTATCAATTACAAAAAGATTTTATCTATCACAGACAGAAAGCAAGCTATAAAAACAGCTTGCCAACTAGCAAATCCAGGAGATATAATTCTAATCGCAGGTAAAGGTCATGAGACTTACCAAGAGATAATGGGAGAGCGATTTGATTTTGACGATTATAAAATAGTACAAGAAACCCTTAAACAACTTAATAAGTAATGCTGTATCATCTTTTTCAATGGTTAGACGAAGCTTATAACTTGCCTGGAGCAGGGTTGTTTCAGTTCAGTACGTTTCGTGCTGCGCTTGCTGTATTAATATCGTTAGGACTTTCTACTATTTATGGAGAGCGCATTATTAAGCTCTTGCAGCGCAAGCAAATGGGAGAGCAAATACGCGATTTAGGTCTGGAAGGTCAGGCAGAGAAAGCAGGTACTCCTACTATGGGAGGTCTTATTATTATAGGTGCTACGTTGATCCCTGTATTGCTATTGGGTGACTTGCAAAACATATATATCCTCCTTCTTATCGTTACAACAGTATGGATGGGCATCATAGGCTTCTTAGATGATTATAAGAAGAAAATGCAAAAAAATAAGGACGGACTTGCTGGTAAGTACAAGGTAATAGGTCAGGTAGGATTAGGAATCATCGTGGGAGCAACGATGTTCTTTCATAGTGATATCACCATCCGTGAAGAAATCAAGCAAACTGCTGGTACAGAAAAAGTAGAAATTACTACTGTAAGAGGAGATGCGAAATTTGATGAAGCGCATAAAAGTTTAAAAACTACCATACCATTTGTCAAGGATAACGAGCTTAATTATGAAACAATCCTCACAAGCATTAACGAAGATTGGAAAGGATATGCGTGGATCATATTTATACCTATTGTAATATTTATAATCACGGCGGTTTCTAATGGTGCAAACCTCACTGATGGTATTGACGGCCTGGCGGCAGGAACAAGCGCGATTATTGTACTTACTCTCGGAATTTTTGCATTTATATCTGGTAACATCATTTTTAGTGATTACCTCAATGTGATGTATATCCCAGGTACTGGTGAGATGCTCATATTTATTGCTGCCTTTGTAGGAGCACTTATTGGGTTCTTATGGTACAATGCTTATCCAGCACAAGTTTTTATGGGAGACACAGGTAGTCTTACTATAGGAGGAATTATTGCTGTGCTTGCTATTGCAACTAGAAAAGAATGGCTCATCCCAATACTATGCGGAATTTTCTTAATGGAGAATCTTTCGGTGGTGTTGCAGGTGGGATATTTTAAATACACAAAGAAGAAATTTGGTGAAGGTAGGCGCATCTTTTTGATGTCTCCATTACATCACCATTATCAAAAGAAAGGTATCCACGAGAGTAAAATTGTTTCTAGATTTTGGATTGTAGGGATTTTACTGGCAGTGCTTTCTATTATAACATTAAAAATTAGATAATCACGCTTTCGCGAAAGCATAAAAAATGAAGAAACGATTAGTCATATTAGGAGCCGGTGAGTCTGGCGTAGGAACTGCCATTTTAGGTAAGGCCAAAGGGTATGATGTATTCTTATCTGATTTTGGAAAAATTAAAGATCACTATAAAGATATACTCATTGCCGAAGATTTTGCTTGGGAAGAAGAAGGGCATACAGAAGCACTTATTCTCAATGCAGATATAGTAATGAAGAGTCCTGGGATACCAGGCAAAGCACCTATTGTGCAAAAGCTGTTAGAAAAAGGAGTGCTTGTAATCTCTGAGATAGAATTTGCTACTCAATATACAGACGCTACAATTGTTGGTATTACTGGAAGTAATGGTAAGACTACAACAACAATGCTTACTGGATTTATTCTAAAGCAAGCGGGAATAAATCTAGGTGTTGCAGGTAATATAGGTGACAGCTATGCAAAGATGGTGGCGCAGAAGGAGATTGATACGTATGTGCTAGAAATAAGCAGTTTTCAGCTAGATGGAATCGCAGATTTTGCACCACATATTGCAGTGGTATTAAATGTGACGCCAGATCATTTAGACCGATACGATTATAAGTTTGAAAATTACATTGCTTCAAAATTTAGAATAGCAATGAACCAAAAAGAAACAGATTATCTCATCTACGATGCAGATGACCCTGTGAGTGTAGACTGGCTCAAAAAACATCCAGTCAAATCAAAATTATTGCCTTTTTCACTTGATAAAGAATTTGAAAATGGCGCATTTATAAAAGATAATAACCTAACAGTACAACTCGATAATAACACCTTTAACATGGCTACAAATAACCTCGCTTTAAAAGGGCAACACAATAAGAAAAATGCAATGGCTGCCTCAACTGTAGCAAATCTATTAAATATCCGTAAGGCTACTATACGTGAGAGTCTAGAAGGTTTTCAAGGAGTTGAGCATAGATTAGAGCAGGTGCTTAAGATTAATAATGTACAATACATTAATGACAGTAAAGCTACTAATGTAAACGCAACATTTTATGCTTTGGATAGTATGAGCGAGCCTACTGTTTGGATTGTAGGTGGCGTAGATAAGGGTAATGATTACCGTGATTTATATCCACTTGTGAACGAGAAGGTAAAAGCCATTATCTGTTTAGGTGTTGATAATGCAAAATTGATGAGTCATTTCGGTAACATGGTAGATATTATTGTAGAGACACCATCTATGACAGAGGCTGTGAAAATAGCTTATAAAGTTTCTGAGCGTGGAGATAACGTGTTGCTTTCTCCTGCTTGTGCAAGTTTTGACTTATTTGATAATTATGAAGATCGCGGCCGCCAGTTTAAGGAGGCTGTACGTAACCTTTAATTCTGATTTGAAAGCTGATTGTACTTCATTCCCCCGTGTAAGGCAATCAGCTTATCAGAATTTATAAGCTTAAGAAACCGAATAACAAATAATTACTAAGCGTTGAGTACCACATTTAAAAACATATTTGCAGGATTACAAGGTGACAAGACTATATGGGCTATTGTTGCCCTTCTTGCGTTGTTTTCTTTTTTACCTGTGTACAGCGCTGCAAGTAACCTAGCATATATTAAAGGTGACGGAAATACGGTGAGGTTTCTTATCAAGCATGGCATGCACTTAGTATTAGGATTTGCAATGTTATATGGGGTTCATAAAATACCGCATCATTACTTTAAGGGTCTCTCCTTTATTGCGCTTCCAGTTGTGATCATATTGCTCATAGTTACACTCGCTCAGGGAACCACCATGGGTGGAGCAAATGCAAGTCGATGGATTAAAATTCCTATTCTGGGTGTTGGTTTTCAGACTTCCACATTTGCAGGTGTTGTCTTAATGGTTTATGTAGCGAGGTACCTAGCAAAAATTAAAGATACCGTGGTTACGTTTAAGGAAACTATTGTGCCGTTATGGTTGCCAGTGGCTGCTGTTCTTGCACTAATACTTCCAGCAAACTTTTCTACTACTGCGATTATTGCAGCAATGGTGGTTGCTCTAGTATTTCTGGGAGGCTATCCATTAAAATATTTAGGTATTGTTATTGCAACTGGCGTTGTTGCGCTTTTATTCTTTGTGTTATTAGCAAAAGCTTTTCCAGGCGTATTTCCTAACCGTGTAGACACGTGGATAAGCCGTGTAGAAAATTTTGCAAATAACGAAGTAGACGCAGATGCAGATTACCAAATCGAAAAAGCAAAAATTGCCATAGCCTCAGGCGGAGTAATTGGTCTAGGTCCAGGAAAAAGTGTTCAGAAAAACTTCTTACCACAATCATCTTCAGATTTTATATATGCAATAATTGTAGAGGAGTTTGGTCTTGCGGGAGCAGGATTCTTACTGTTTTTATACATGTTGCTTTTATTTAGAATTACGGTAGTTGCTCATAAAGCAGAGACCGTTTTTGCAAAGCTAGTTGTGGTAGGTGTAGGATTACCTATTGTTTTTCAGGCTTTAATAAATATGGCAGTTGCAGTAGAGTTATTTCCTGTTACTGGTCAAACATTACCACTAGTTAGTAGTGGAGGTACTTCTATATGGATGACCTGTCTGGCTGTAGGGATTGTACTTAGTGTAAGTGCAAAGCGAGCGCCAGTTGTGCCAAAAGAAGAGAGTGAGTTAAACCCTTTAGATATTCTTAGTGAAGCATTATAAAGTCATATTATCTGGAGGAGGAACAGGAGGTCATATCTATCCTGCTATTGCTATTGCAAAGGAAATCCAGCGCCGTCATCCTGACGCGCAATTTCTATTTGTAGGAGCGAGTGATCGCATGGAAATGGAAAAAGTACCGCAAGCAGGTTTTGAAATAGAAGGATTGTGGATAGCCGGTATACAGCGCAAGCTTACGGTAGATAATCTTATGTTTCCGTTTAAGCTCATTAGTAGCTTGATGAAATCTCGCAAGATTATAAAGAAATTTAAGCCAGACGTCGTAATAGGTACTGGCGGCTTTGCAAGTGGGCCATTGCTTAAGATGGCTACCATTGCAGGGATACCGGCAGTGATTCAAGAGCAAAATAGCTATGCAGGTATTACAAATAAACTGTTAGGTAAGTCTGTGAGGAAAGTATGTGTGGCATATGATGATATGCAGCGCTTTTTCCCATCAGAGCATATTGTGAAGACAGGAAATCCTGTTCGTGCAGATTTATTAGATATAGAAAGTAAACGTAGTACCGCTTTCGCGAAATATGATTTGTCTCATAGTTCAAAGGTGGTATTAATCATAGGAGGAAGTCTAGGTGCAAGAGCTATAAATGAATTGATAGAGAAGCAACTCCCATTTTTTAAACGCAAAGGAGTACAGGTTTTATGGCAAACTGGTAAACTGTATTATGATAAGTACAAACATCATCAAGCAGATGGTGTTCAGGTAATGGCATACATCGACCAGATGGATATGGCTTATGCAGCAGCAGATATTATTATCTCTAGAGCAGGAGCGGGATCTGTATCAGAATTATGTGTTGTAGGAAAGGCGACCATTTTTATCCCTTCTCCAAACGTTGCCGAGGATCACCAGACTAAAAATGCGCAAGCTATCGAGAAGACGGGTGCTGCAATTTTAATAGCAGAAAAAGACCTCGACAAAAAATTTGAGCTTGTTTTTAAGGGGCTACTCAACGATGAGAAAGTTTGCTTTGAGCTAGGAAGAAAAATTAAAACACTTGCATTGCCAAATGCCACAGCAGACATTGTGGATGAGGTAGAGCAATTATTGAAATAATAATTTGAAAACATAACAACCGTAGTTTTAAACTATGGTGTGTAGCATAGATAAATGAAACCTTTAAAAGACATACAGAACATTTACTTCATCGGCATCGGTGGGATAGGTATGAGCGCACTAGCATTGTACTTCCATAGGGAGGGCAAGAATGTGGCGGGTTATGATAAAACACCTTCAGATGTTACTGCAGCTTTGCAAGACTCTGGTATTAAGGTTCATTTTGAAGATAAAAAAGAGGGGATTGATAATTCTTTTAGTAGTAAGGAAGATACCCTAGTAGTGTTTACTCCTGCCATTCCTAAAATGATGGGAGAGCTAGTATATTTTCGCGAAAGCGGATTTATGCTTAAAAAACGAGCAGAGGTGCTTGGTATGATTGCAAATCAAACGTTCTCACTTGCTGTTGCAGGAACGCATGGTAAAACGACTACTTCTAGTATTTTAGGTCATCTACTTGCGGCATCCGGAGCTCCGGTAACTGCATTTATAGGTGGTATCACAAATAATTATAATGGTAATTTAATCCAAAAAGGAAGTGACGTTGTGGTAGTGGAGGCAGATGAGTTTGATCGCTCGTTCCTACAGCTTAGACCAGATATTCTCTGTGTGACTTCTATGGATGCAGATCACCTTGATATTTATGAAGATGAGGCAGACCTTATCGCTACGTTTCAAGAATTTGGGGCAATAGCTCCAGAGGATAAGCGTTTTGTGAAAAACGGACTTCAACTTGCTGGAAATACGGTTGGTATTGAGGAGGATGCAGATTATACTGCGCAGCGAGTACGCATAGAGAATAGCGCTTATGTCTTTGACTTGCATTACCCAGGTGGCGTTTTAGAGAATTTACAATTTAGCCTGCCAGGAAGACATAATCTTTTTAATGCTGTAGCTGCATTAGGGATGGCGCTATCGTATGGCAGTCCTAAAGAAAAATTGGTAGAAGCACTAGCGAGTTATTCAGGTGTAAATCGCCGATTTACATACCGTATTCAGAAAGAAGATATGGTGTTGATAGATGATTATGCGCATCACCCTACAGAAATTGCTGCGGTACATCAAAGTGTAAGAGAGATGTATCCAGAGGAGAGTGTGCTAGCTATTTTTCAGCCACACTTATTTAGTAGAACAAAAGATTTTATGAACGATTTTGCAGTAGCGCTTTCTCATTTTGATGAAGTAGCACTGCTGGATATTTACCCAGCAAGAGAAGAGCCTATTGCTGGTGTTACTAGCGAGGTATTGCTTAGTGAAATGACGCTTTCGCGAAAGCAAATCATACAGAAAAATGAGCTTATTGATTTAGTAAAACATACAAATCACAAAATTGTTGTGATGATGGGTGCTGGAGATATAGGTGTAGAGATTTTAAAAGTAACGAAAGAACTGCGTGGTGAAGGTTAACTGGTTTTACATAAAGATGTCGGTTTTACTGCTGTTGACGGTGTTTTTGTTTGCGTTTGCCATTCAAAGAAATGAGGCGCGCACAGTTGCTGAAGTTAGTGTTTCATTTAAGGATGAAAGTGCTCCTTTTGTGACGCGTGAAACCGTTAATAAATTGTTGATAGTAAGTAACGAAAAGCTTGCAGGAAAGGCTAAAGAAAATATAGCTTTGAGTGAGATGGAAAAGCGCGTGAAGGCGCATCCAATTATCAAGAATGCAGATGTTTACGTAACGATGGGTGGTGATATAGGTGTTGCAATAGAGCAACGTAAGCCTATAGCGCGACTTAGCGGTGCTATTTCTTTTTATATTGATGAGAGTGGTGAGGTGATGCCATTGTCACAAAATCACTCCGCGCACGTACCCCTTGTGACCGGAGCAACCGAGAAAGAATTAAACGAAGTATACAAGCTTGTAAATTTTATAAGGAAGGATGAGTTTCTTGCAAAGCACATCATAGGTATATCTCGAAGTAAGAATGCAGAGTATACGTTAAAGGCCAGAAAACTAGGGTTCACTATATCACTAGGCAAGGTAGAAGCGTTAGAAGAGAGATTTAGTAACTATAAGGCTTTTTATCAAAAAGCGCTTAAAGATAAAAGTTTAGATAAGTATAAAACTATAGAGCTCAAGTATGACGGGCAAGTAGTTTGTGAGAAAAAATAAAACGGGGATTGAGTAAGCTTTCGCTTATTCCGATAGCTATCGGGAGGGAGTAAACTCTCAAAATTAAAGGTATGGAAAATCAAAATATCGCAGTAGGGCTGGACATAGGGACCACGAAGATCGTGGCGATGATAGGGCGGTACAATGAGTACAATAAGGTGGAGATTCTCGGTATAGGGAAGTCTAAAAGTCTTGGTGTACACCGTGGTGTGGTAAATAATATCACCCAGACCATACAATCTGTGCAGCAAGCTGTGCAGGAAGCAGAAGATGTATCAGGAATTAAAATTCAAGATGTAGTCGTAGGTATTGCTGGACAACATATACGCTCATTACAGCATAGTGATTATATAACTCGTAACAACTCTGAAGAGGTAATTGATGCAGCAGATATTGATGCATTATGTAATCAAGTACATAAACTGGTAATGCTTCCAGGTGAAGAAATTATTCATGTATTACCACAAGAGTATAAAGTAGACGGGCAAAGCGAGATTAAAGAACCTATTGGGATGTATGGTGGTCGCGTAGAAGCAAATTTTCACGTGGTCGTAGGTCAAGTTGCATCCATAAGAAATATAGGTCGTTGTGTGAAAAGTGCAGGGTTAAACCTAGATCGCATCACACTAGAGCCACTAGCATCTGCAAACGCTGTGTTGAGCCAAGAAGAGAAAGAAGCTGGAGTAGCACTTATCGATATAGGGGGTGGTACAACAGATCTTGCCATTTTTAAAGATGGTATTATTAGACATACAGCTGTAATCCCTTTTGGAGGTAATATTATTACAGAAGATATAAAAGAAGGTTGTTCAATTATTGAGAAGCAGGCAGAGCTTCTTAAAATTAAATTTGGTTCTGCATGGCCAGGAGAAAATAAAGACAATGAGATTGTTTCTATCCCTGGATTACGTGGACGTGAGCCTAAGGAGATAACGCTAAAGAATTTATCTAAAATCATTCACGCGAGAGTTGTGGAGATTGTTGAGCAAGTGTATCTAGAAATTAAAAATTACGGACACGAGGAGCAGAAGAAAAAGCTCATTGCAGGTATTGTACTAACTGGAGGAGGTAGCCAACTCAAGCACCTAAAACAGCTAGTAGAATATATTACAGGTATGGATACTCGTATAGGATATCCTAATGAGCATCTTGCTGGAGATAGTGATGCAGAGACTACGAGTCCGCTGTATGCTACTGCTGTTGGGTTAGTAATGAATAGTCTCGAGCACGGTTTATATAACAGTCAGTTAGAACCAGAAGAGGAAATCATTGCAAAGGAAGAAGAGGTGTTTACAGAGACTATTAATGAAATACCAGAAACAGATATCGAGGCAAGGCCTAAAAAACCACAAGCGCCTAAAAGAAGCATATTTGATAGATGGGCAGATAAGTTTAAGGATTTTCTAGACAACGCAGAGTAGTCTATTAAATCAGTAAAGAGTAAGTAGGAAATAATAAAATAGCTACGCAAGTAGTAATTGATTGTATAAGAATAAGGGGCAAAAACAAATCATATGAGTACGACACAATTTGATAATATCACATTTGATCTACCTAAAAACCAAAGTCACGTAATTAAAGTGATAGGTGTAGGTGGTGGAGGTAGTAACGCTATTAACCATATGTTCCAGCAGGGAATAAATGGAGTAGATTTTATAATCTGCAATACAGATGCGCAAGCACTTGAGAATAGCACAGTACCTAATAAAATACAACTCGGAGTAGGACTTACAGAAGGTCTTGGGGCTGGAGCAAATCCAGATGTGGGTGAGCAGGCAGCTATAGAGAGTGAGATGGATATTAAGCAAATGCTTGGTACCAATACAAAGATGATATTTATTACTGCCGGAATGGGTGGTGGTACAGGAACTGGTGCTGCACCAGTTATTGCCAAAATGGCTCGTGAGCTTGATATCCTAGTCGTAGGGATTGTCACGATACCATTCCAGTTTGAAGGTAAAATGCGTAACGAGCAAGCTCAAAAAGGAGTAGATAGACTTCGTGCCCAGGTAGATTCACTTATTGTTATAAATAATAACAAGCTCCGTGAGGTTTACGGTAATCTTGGTTTTAAAGCAGGATTTAGTAAGGCAGATGAGGTTCTTGCAACCGCTTCACGTGGTATCGCAGAGGTAATTACACATCACTATACACAAAACATTGATTTACGTGATGCAAAGACAGTGTTAAGTAAATCTGGTACAGCTATCATGGGTAGCGCTACAGCTAGTGGTACAAGTCGTGCAAACGAGGCGATATCAAAAGCACTTGACTCTCCATTGCTTAATGATAATAAAATTACTGGAGCTAAGAATGTATTGTTACTTATAGTTTCTGGTGGTGATGAAATCACGATAGACGAGATAGGAGAGATTAACGATCACATTCAAGCAGAGGCAGGTCACAGCGCAAACATCATTATGGGTGTAGGTGAAGATGACTCTCTGGGTGATGCTATTTCTGTAACTATTATAGCAACGGGATTTAATGCAGAGCAGCAGAATGAGATTGTAAACGTAGAGACTAAGAAGATCATTCATACACTAGAAGAGGAGCAGAGAGCACAGCAAGATTTAATGCCAGATGCTACCGTAGAGATTCCACCTTCGGCACCAGTAGCTCCACAAGCACCGGTTGCTCCTAAGAAAATAGTGCATACACTTGATCTTGATGAAATAGAGGAAAAGAAGCCTACCGCTTTCGCGAAAGCGCCCGCAAAAGAAATTACAAGGCAACAAGCTGTTCCAGAGCAGGCTCCTAAAGCTGAGCCAATACAGCCTCCTGCGCAGCAATATAGTATGGATATAGTTCCTACTACAGATGTAATTAAGAATATTACTGTTGTGTATGATGAGATACTTCTAGAGAATGAAGCAGATTTTGAAATCATTGACACTACAGTGCGTCATGAAGCGACTAGAGTAGAGCATAAAGAGCCAGAAAATAATGGAATGTTGTTTTTTGATATGCCATTAACGACAGAAGCTCCTGTGGAGGAAGATGAGAAGCCTATCATGTTTGATCTTGATGACACTACAGCATCTATTGAGGTGAAGGAGCCTATAGAAATTGTACCTGTAACTGAGCATACTAATGACGGAGAGACTAGATATAGTCTTGAGGATTACATGGAGCTTGAAGAGACACTTTCTAATGCATCTAGTGATGATGATGAAAGCGACATTGAAGAAGAAACAATTGTTTTTGAAACAAAAACTGTTGCTCCTCAACAAAAGCGTGAAGATGACAATGCAGAGATAGACCCTATGAATAGTCCTATCTCACAGATTCTTATAGATAGAGCTTCTGAGCGTAAGCGCAAGATGAAAGAATTCAATTATAAATTTCGCACAAACCAGTCTCGTATTGAGGAGATAGAAAAGCAACCTGCGTACAAGCGTATGGGGATTGATCTAGAAGAAACACCAGCAAAGGATGGAAGTTTATCTAGAACATCACTTTCTACAGATGATAATGATGAAATTCAATTGAGAAGTAATAACTCATTTTTACATGATAATGTAGATTAAGCAGGTACTGCTTAGAGTTTTTAGCGACCCGGTTATCTTCCCCAAGATAGACGGGTTTCTTTTTTATAAGCTACTTAGGTGTGTATTTAATTTCACCATTTCTCGTATCTTCGTGACTTCAATAAAATATTTATAATCAATAAAATTATCTCTTAAACTCCATAACGTTATTAGGAGTGTTGAGTACAAAATATATACTATTATGAGCCTATCTACACAAGTGATGACTGCAATGAAAGAAGCTATGAAAGCTAAAGATCAAAATGCATTAACATCGCTACGTGCCATAAAATCTGCAATCTTACTTGCGCAGACAGAGACAGGAGCAAAAGAAGAGATTACCGAAGAGCAAGAGCTTAAGTTATTACAGAAACTTGTAAAGCAGCGTAAGGATAGTGCAGCTATCTTTGCAGAGCAGGGACGTAATGATCTTGCAGATCCAGAAATAGCACAGGCAGAAGTAATCTCTCAATTCTTACCAGAACAAATGAGTGAGGCAGATGTTACTAAAGTAGTAGATGAGATAATTGCCTCAACTGGAGCCCAAGGAATGAAAGATATGGGTAAGGTGATGGGACAGGTAAACGCTAGACTTACTGGAAAAGCAGATGGTAAAACCATCAGTACAATTGTGAAGGCTCGTCTTTCATAATAGTCTTGTAATCAGTTAATTTTCTTTAAAATTCTCATATAATAGCCTTTAATACGTGAAAGCAGTCTTTTTGTCGAATTGACAACGTAGTTGTGTCATTTAAAAAAAAGGTTTACTAATATTGTGTTCCCCAGCGAGACTCAAGCAGTCTTTAAATAAACCCCCTAAATAGTTTTTAACGTTTAACTTTTAGACCAACAGGTTATGAAGGGATTTATGAGGTGCGCCTTTGTTTTAGTGATTATTTTTAGTTCAATCCATAGTGCTAATGCTCAGCAAGGGAAGCTTGCGAGAGCAAATAAAAAGTTTAATCAGTTAGCATATATAGATGCTATCGAGATTTATAAAGACCTCGTAGCAGAGGGTTTTAAATCATATCAAGTTTTTAATAAGATAGCAGAGGCCTACTATTACAATGGTAAGTATTCTCAAGCTCAGGAATGGTATGGAAAACTCACAGAAAGCTATGCAGACTCTGTAAGTGATGAACACTACTTTAGATATGCACAAACACTACGTGCTATTAAAGATTACGATAAGTCTGATGAGATGATGCAAATCTTTGCAGATCGAAGCGGAAATGACTTTAGGGCAAAATTATTCAAAGAAAATCCAGACTATACAAAGGTAGAAGGATACCGAGAAAGCTATTATACGGTTAATATGATACGAGAGATGAACTCTCGATACTCAGATTTTGGCCCGTCATATTATAAGAACCAAGTGATTTTTGCTTCGGCAAGAGATACGGGTTCCATTACAAGACGTATACATAAGTGGAACAATCAGCCATTTCTAGATTTATATAAATCTACTATGAAAGAAGACGGGAGCATGTCTCCGCCTTCACGTTTTCACCGCAAGGTAAATACCATCTTCCATGAGAGTACTCCCACATTTACAAAGGATGGAAAGACAATGTATTTTACAAGAAATAATTTTACAGATGGAGATTTTGCAAAATCGTCAGATGGGATTAATAAATTGAAGATCTATAAATCTACGCTAGTAGATAAGGAAAAGGGAAGTTGGTCTGAAGCGGTTGAAGTTTCATTTAATGAGGAGGAATATGCTACTGCACATCCTGCGTTAAGTGCAGATGGAAAAACTTTATACTTCTCATCAGATAGGCCTGGAAGTGTGGGGTTGTCAGATATTTGGAAAGTAGCTATTAACGGCGATGGAAGCTTTGGTGAGCCTGAAAATCTTGGCAAGCCTATAAATACAGAAGGAAGAGATGCCTTTCCATTTATGAGTAGTACAGGAAATCTTTACTATGCCTCAGATGGATACCCAGGGCTGGGAGGACTTGATATTTTTGTGACTAACCCATCTTCAGAAGAGATTACGGTTGCAAGTTTGGGTGAGCCTATTAATAGCTCTGCAGATGATTTTGCGTACATAGTGAATGATACTTTAAAAACTGGTTTCTTCTCTTCAAGTCGTAACCAGGGAATGGGAAGTGATGACATTTATAGATTCAAGCAAAAGGAAAAGCCAGAACCACGTTGTGACGTAGATGTCTTAGGATTTATCACAGATGCAGTTACAAAGCAACCTATAACAGATGCAAAAGTACAGCTCATGAATGCTGATAATGAAGTGGTAAAAGAGGTAGACGTAAATGCACGCGGCCTGTATAGATTTAGTCTCGTATGCTCAGAAAATTATGTGATCCGTGCGACTTCAAAATTATATTATGCAAAGGAGGTGATTGTGATCACACCAGCAGAGCCAGAAACATTGCAGAAGGATATAGAGCTTGAGTTGAGACTTACAGAAGTAGGAGTGGGTGATGACCTTGCAAAGCTTCTTAATCTTAATCCTATTTATTTTGATTATAATAAATCTGACATAAGACCAGATGCGGCGTTAGAGCTTACAAAAGTGATATCGGCAATGAAGCAAGTACCAGATATGGTAATAAGCGTAAGATCACATACAGATAGTAGAGGTAAGGATGACTATAACCTGTCACTTTCAGATAGAAGAGCAAAGTCTACAGTAGCATATATTATCTCTAGAGGTATCAATGCTAGTAGAATTTCTGGTCAAGGTTATGGTGAGACAGAGCTCGTAAATAACTGTGATAACAACTCAGACTGTACAGAGGAGCAACATCAATTAAATCGTCGTTCAGAATTTATTGTGATTACTCAGTAAAGATTTACATTTGCGCTTTCGCGAAAGCAAAATGAGTAGGCTCAGTAGTTCAACTGGATAGAATATCAGATTTCGGCTCTGACGGTTGGAGGTTCGAATCCTCTCTGGGTCACGAATAAATAGAAAAGGAGAAAAATAATTTGAGCTTGCTCAGAAATTATTTTTCTCCTTTTCTATTTTCAAAGCGGAGCTTTGTAGGATCACCGAAGCGCAGCGGTGGTAATCCTTTCGTGAAAGTTTCAATTACAAATATATCTTTCTTTAAAAAGTTTGAAATCTCTGCCTTTGAGGTCACTAAGGAGTGCAAAATTCCCATAATAAATTCAGTGTGCTTGAATTTGCAATTGGGGCTCTTCTATTTTCAAAGCGGAGCTTTGTGGGATCACCGAAGCGCAGCGGAGATAATCCTTTCGTGAAAGTTTCATTACAGATGTATATTCCATAAACTAGTAGGAGTCTGAGATTAATTACAACCACAAGTAAATTATTATAGGCTTTAACAGTTCAATAGTTGCATATGGTAAATCATAATCCTACATTGGTAGTCTAATCTATGATGACACAACCAGACGCATTAATTAATAAGTTTCTCCAGAAGGATCCTGCATCTTTTGAGAAAATTTATGAACTCTATAGCGAGAGCTTATTTGGAGTCATAAATAGTGTTGTACATAACCAAGAGGTGGCAGAAGAGTTATTACAAGACACCTTTGTTAAAATCTGGAATAATTCAGATAAGTACAACCCTTCTAAAGGAAGATTTTTTACGTGGATGCTCAATATAGCTCGCAATGGAGCTATAGACAAAACACGTTCTAAAGATTTCAAAAATCAAAAGAAAAACCATACTGCCGAATATTTCGTAGATATTCTCGAGGCGAAAGGAAGCTTTAATACTTCGGTAGATGCTATAGGTATCAAGAAGTATGTAGACGTTCTAGAACCGCTTTGTAAAAAGATAATTCACTTCTTGTTTTTTCAAGGATACACTCAAAAGGAAACAGCCGAAGAGCTAGACATTCCTTTAGGTACCGTAAAAACACGAAATAGAATTTGTATTAAAAAACTTAGAGATATAGTAGGCGTAGTATGAAAAATTCACAAACATATATAGATTCAGGGGTTCTCGAGCTCTTTGTATATGGAACACTTCCTGAAGAGGAAATGGTGGAGATTGCTCGTGAGGTATCTCAAGATACAGCGCTACAACAAGAAGTAGTAGAGATCGAAAACCATTTAATGCATCTTGCTAAGGCAGCCGCTCCTGGTGAGCCTAAGGATGTGAGTGTTCTAAGAAAGTATATAAACGATAATGATACAAAGGTAATCCCGCTTTCGCGAAAGCAAACACCTATCATTGCATTTATGGGATGGGCTGCAGCAATATTACTGCTTGCGGGTATAGGTTACTTATACACTGAAAATAACAAGCTTGAAGATCGTATCGTTGATACGGAGAGAGAATTGTTACTTCAAGAAGGTAAAACACAAGTTGCAGAAACAAACCTCGATCAAACCAGAGGATTACTTAATGTAATACGTAAACAAGATTTAATAGCAGTGCCACTAGGAGCGCAAGCTATTGCACCAGAAGCTTATGCATCTGTGTATTGGGATAAGAAAAGTGGTAAAGCATATATAGATGTAAAAGGATTACCAGAACCTCCTAAAGGTAAAGTTTACCAAGTGTGGTCTCTTACCTTAGAACCTCTTACGCCTACGAGTATTGGAGTTCTTGATCAGTATGACGCTAGCGGAAATCAAATCTTTGAGCTAAGTAACCCTAATGAGTCTGAAGCCTTTGGTATTACATTAGAACCAGAAGGAGGAAGTGCCTCACCTACACTAGAGCAACTATATACATTAGGAGTGGTTGCATCATCTTAAGATGCTTAAGAGACTTCTAATTATATTTAATATACATAAGTATAATATCAATTTAAAAACTCCTTGCTAGTTCTATAGCAAGGAGTTTTTTATGACCCACCAATTCATTTGCAAATACATAAGCTCACTAATAAATATCTATTTATATAATCTGCTTACATTCTATGCAGATTACATCAATTATCTAGTGGGGTATGTTGCTTCTTAATTAACGTCAAAAAGGTACTAAATGAGCATGCTTTAAACAAGCAGGATGACGACTGCTTTTGTGTGTAGGTTATATACTATTATGTGTGATTTGCACTTAAGGAGAGGTGATAAAGGTAACTTGACTTATAGGTCATAAAAAAAGCGTCTTACTCAAAAGAGTAAGACGCTCATACAAACAAAATCAAAAACTATCCAACCATTAATAGTTTTCTAATAACCTTACTATATCTACGTAAAACATTGTGAAGCGGTTTCATAGATTGATAAAATTATAAATTTTGTATTTCTTTGTAGGTAACAGGTCCTAGTTCGAAGCTTGTTTCTAGTAATTCTTCTTTGATAGGCGCTAGCTCATTTTTCATATCAAGAGCTTTATATATTTGTGCTGTGTGAAACTGCGCCATAGGCTCATGCGTTTTACCAATTACATGTTCTTGAGTTATGCTTAAGGCTTTTTCATAATCTCCATTTCCATAATAAGCATGTGCTAGTAGGTCATAAGACATAGGAGTGGGTCTATTGTTTACTTCCTTTTGAGCTAGGGTTATAGCCTGCTGTGATGTCTCAGGCTTGCTTGCATATATTTCAACTAGGTAGGCTCCATACATATCTCCGTAACTTGGATTTGAAACTCTAGATAAAAAGTTGTTTAGAGCCTCTTTTGCGCTACTTTCATCACCGGTGCTTTCATAAATTTCTGACTTGAGAAGTTCGTAATCTGGGCTTTTACTATCTCTTTCTATAGCTTCAATTATGCGCAAAGCTTCAGTAGGATTGTTTTCATAGGAGTATGCAATCCAGGCAATTCCTTTTTTTGCGTAAGCATTACTAGGATCAATTGCTAGTGCTTTGAGATAATGATTGTAAGCATCATTAATTCTTCCAGCATGACCATAATAGTCTGCGAGATTTGTGTAAACCCACACTTGTAATCCTTTTTGCTTGCTACTCTCTGCAATGGCTTTTGCAGCTTCCATGTGTTGGATTGTTTTGTCAAGATTTCCTTTGTAATCTTCTAGTTTCCCAAGTCTAATCAAATAGTTGTAGTCTGAGAAGTCTGTTTCTTCTGTTAAGATTTTTTCGGCATTTTCATAATTACCTAGTTCCATTGCTACATCAAAGGCAACTAGATTAATTGCTTTAATTTCTCCACCAGCAATAACGCGAGCACTATCAACGAGTGATTTTGCTTCTTTAAAACGGTGCTGAGTGATGTAGTTTTGTGCTAATGCTAGCAGTTTACCGTCCTTGCCTATGTTTGTTACTAGCGCAGATCTTGTGAGGTTTTTTTCTGCATCTTTGAGTTGCTCTATAGATGCATTGAGTTGAAAGATCTTCGTCTGCATTCCTGCACTTTTAGATAGTTCAATGAGTTGGATGCTATCTTTTTTTATTCGTTCATTCCAGAAGCTTAATTCTTTTTCTGTTTTTGCAATCTCTTGAGAGTTGTTGGTTTGTAGGTAGTTCTCATAATCTGCTTTATTGAGGATTTTTTCATCCTCATTTGAACAAGAGATAAAAAGGGCGGTTGTGAGTAATAATAAGGTTATATATTTCATAAGATCAATTGGTTTTATGTAAAAAGGGTCTGAAAAATTCAGACCCTTTTTTAAGCTAATTAAAAATAATCAAATTTTTATTGTGGCCCTACTAGGTAAGGAAATGAAGTAGATCCTGTCGCACCTGTTCCAGCGCTTACGTTATCTGTAACTAAAATTGGTAAATCAGGTGTTCCATCATTGTCAAGGTCTTGTCCATTGTATTTATCTCCATTATTTCCTCCGAAAAGTAAAATTAAAGATACATCTACAACATCATCACTAAGCGTACGACCTGTAAGAACATTTGTTCCGTCAAAATAAGTAGTAGGTGCATCTGGTGCTACTTGTAATACATCTTGAGCTAATATCGTTGTAAGCGTTGGAGCGTCTAGACCTAAAATGTTTGTTTCATATTCAACTCCGAATGCACCGTGTAATGCTACAGCTTTGTCAAGGAAGGCTTGTTGAAAACCTGCAACCATCTCAGAAGGGATTGTTGTGTTGAAGCTATTTTTAGCTGCGCTATCTCCTCCTAATACAGTATTAATTGCTGCACGTCCCATTTGATCTTGTTGAGCAAACGTTCCAGAAAAGTCAACTTCTGTAGGCGTTGGTACTGGATCAATTGTGATAGGTGTGTTATCGTCGTCGTCGCTACATGATACAACTCCTGCTAGAAGAACTGCTGCAAATAGATATTTTATATTTTGTAATTTCATGATATATGTCTTTTAACTATTATTGTTTTGTTTTTGCTTCAACCCAAGTATTCCAAACTTGAACGCCCGTTCCAGCTGGATGCGCAGAAGTGCCACCTAATAAAGTGTTTGGAACTTCAACTACTACAGAAAGTACATTTGTTCCTTCAAAAGGATCAGAAGCATTTTCAGCAGTTTGAAAACCACCATTTGGTCCAGTTGTTCCTGTAAAAGGTCCTGCAGGATTTCCTACAACAGCATTAAAAGTTGTAAAATCAAAGAAAAAAGGATCTGCTCTTAATCCAGCAAATATTTTAATTCCATCAGTTGTAGTCATTGTGATTGCATCAGCTCCAGTAGAGATATCTACAGATCCAATAAGAGCACTTTCGTCAATCGTACTGTTAAGTCCAGTTGAAGAAATTTCATAAGGTCCAAAGAAATACATTTTTCCGTCTCTTGGAATTGCTTGTATTACTCTATCCTCTACTAGATCACCGTCGTTGTCTATGTTGAACTCAACAAGAACGTTCTCGTCAAACTCAGCCTCTCCAGCTAGTGAACTTTGTACGTTTGCTGCAAATACGGTGTTGCTTGAATTCTCAGCACTTTCAAATGCGAAGTAATCAGTAATGTCTGCGGTTGTTCCGCCTACAGCAGGAGCATCTAAGTGATCGGCTGCGATAAGTGCACCTACTCCAAGTAAGACAGCACCTGCGATTAGAATTTTTGGTAATTTTTTCATTGTTGTATATTGTTTATTTAGGAACACTTACGCAGTTAAGAATCGCAAGGTTTCTATTAAGACGTTAAATTCTTGTTAAGAGAAAAATATCTAAAACCAAAGCACAAGGTCGTTATTACATATATTAGCGTCCGTAAATAAGTAATAACATAAAAGAAACTATATATAAGATTATGAATACCATATTAGGAATAGGAAGTAGGATAGACCATAACAAGCTAGGTAAAGGAGTAATTACAAATGTCACCTCAGAGCTGTACTGGGTTACTTTTATTGACGGAGGACTCGAGACTATAACACTAGATGATAATTTTGAAGTTATAGAAGCAATAGAAGGTGAGGTAGATAGTGTGAGTATGTATGAGGTAGAAAAAACCTTTAGAGATTTACTCAAGAGATACAGCGACATATCTGAGGTGGTGCCTATAGCAGATAAGTGGAGAGGAGGAACAATGACATTATCTCCAGAGGATAGCAACTTGTCATCAAAGGATATTTCTATAGAAAGCTTTTTCCATAAAATTGTGATGGTGCGCGACCGTGTGCGCGTGATGGAGCAAAAGATTAATGCTAGTAAAACACTTGATGATCAAGATAAGGTTGATCTCCAGCAGTACATTACTCGTATTTATGGTAGCCTTACTACCTTTAATGTATTGTTCAAGAATTCATCTCAAAACTTTAAAGGTGCGTCTTCTAAGAAGTAACCGTTGAGGTAAATTGATACAGCAGACTATTTATAATATAAGTACGCTTTCGCGAAAGCTAAAAATAAATACATCCCGATAATTATATAAGATACGTCTCTAAGATGTCTACAATATTTAATTTTTAGGAACAGCGTATTTCTAGTTTGTTTACATTTATACATCACTTTCAAAACTAAAATAATAACATCAATGGAATCATATCAACCTCAAATAGTACCAGTAAGTGCATTATCTGATGAGCGCCGAGTGGCATTTTATCGCAAGACATACACCTATGTAGCACTTGCAGTATTATTATTCATCATCACCGAATATCTGTTTTTTCAATCGCCAGTTATTGTAAACTTTGCATATTCACTTACAGGTGGCTGGAGCTGGTTATTGCTACTTGGGGCATTTATGTTTATTACAAACCATGCAGAAGGACTAGCACTTAAGTCCAGAGATAAAAATCAGCACTATTTAGCTTTGGGAATTTACGTAGTAGCAGAGGCTTTTATTTTTATCCCATTACTTCTTAAGGCATTCTCTATGATAGATGGAGTAGAGATTTTACAAAAAGCTGCCGTGATGACCATTGCATTATTTGCAGGATTATCTGCAGTTGTGATCCTTACTAAAAAAGACTTTTCTTTTTTACGATCTATACTTGCTATAGGATTTTTTCTAGCAATAGGCCTTATGGTTGCGGGACTTCTCTTTGGATTTGACCTCGGCTTATGGTTTAGTGTTGCTATGGTGGCACTTGCGGCTGGATCTATATTATATACTACTTCAAATATGGTGCATAAATATGATGAGGAGCAATATGTTGCTGCGGCTTTAGGTTTATTTGCATCTCTGATGTTATTATTCTGGTATATTTTGAGAATTTTTATGTCAAGAGATTAAGGTCTCTCAATTACTAAATATTAATGCGTACTTTCCTAGATAATAGGAGGTGCGCATTTTTTTATGCAGTCATGTGGGAATTTACAATTCAATCTAATAAACTGAGGTCATTTGTATAGTTATAAAAGTAAGGTTAAGGCAATTTGGTTAAAAGTTAAAGCCAAACCTTTTAGAGCAATAAGATATGTACTGGTCGGTATGATCGGATTTTTTGCAGTATTCTTATTGAGTATTTACATAGGTGTGTTTGGAAAAATACCAACAGCCGACTATCTCAAGAAGCTTAAAAACCCAGTTACTTCAACATTATACGATGCTAGAGGTGAGTCTATAGGTCTTTACTTTTTGCAAAATAGGTCAAATGTAGATTTAGCACAACTTCCAGAAGCGCTTAAAAATGCCCTAGTTGCCACCGAAGATGCTCGCTTTTATGAGCATGGAGGTATAGATTATAAAAGCTATGGGCGTGTATTTATAAAATCTATTATTTTAGGTCAGAATGCAGGCGGAGGTAGTACGGTAACACAGCAGGTCGCAAAAAATATCTTTGGACGAAAAAAGCAGTTTTTTCTCAGTACTCCTATAAATAAGTTTAGAGAACTCTTTATTGCTAGAAGGCTAGAGTCTGTGTATAGTAAAGATGAAATTCTACTGCTGTATTTTAATACAGTGTCTTTTGGGGAAAATATATACGGGATAGAAAAAGCATCTTTACGTTTTTTTAATAAACCTCCAGAGCAATTAACCATTACAGAGAGTGCTACGCTCGTAGGATTACTCAAAGCACCTAGTTATTATAGTCCGCGCAATCATCCAGAACGTGCAGAACGCAGGCGCAATACGGTTTTAAATCAAATGGTAAAATATGGTTTCCTTAGCGATGAGGAGAAAATAGAAGCTCAAGTACCTCTAGCAATCAATTATCAAGTAAGTAAAAAGCAGTCCTCATTTTCCACCTATTATAAAAACTTTGTAGAAGCCGAGTTTAATACGTGGGCGCAACAGCACCCAGCTCCAGATGGTCATATTTATAATCTACACACGGATGGATTAAAGATTACTACGACGCTCAATAGTTCGATACAGAAAAGCTCAGAAAAGGCGCTACAAAAACAAGTAGAACGATTACAAGTATTAATGGATAAATACTGGGCAGCTACCACTACAGAAGGAGGGAAGGAAGCTCTTTTAGATAAAATAGTCCAGGAGCAAACAGCTGTAAAAAGAATGAAAGCAAAGAATGCTACAGCAGGCTCTATCACTGAGTTTTCTATGAAAGTTAAGGAGCGTGACTTCTGGAATATTGGAAAAGGATACGAACCAAGACTTCAGTCTTTACGAGATTCTATAGCTACAAGTCTTAATAGATTACACGCAGCAGTGTTTACTGTAAATAGTAGATCTGGTGCTATTTTAGGATATGTGGGAGGGATAGATTATGGTTTTAGTCAGACAGATAACGTGGTGACTAAAAAACAAGTGGGTTCGACTTTTAAACCTATCACGTATCTAGCTGCTTTAGAGAGAGGACAATATCCATGTAATTATTACAATAACACCTTAATGACTTATAAGCAATATGAAGACTGGAGGCCTAAAAATGCTAGTGGTCGTTATGGGGGAAGTTATAGTATGCACGGAGCGCTTGCAAATTCTGTAAATACGGTATCTGTACAATTACAGCTTAATGTAGGTGTAGAGAAAGTGATAGAACAGGCAAAGAAGATGGGTATCACTACCACTCTTCCAGAAGTACCAAGTATCGTGCTTGGTACTGCAGAGCTCACCTTATTTGAAATGGTTACTGCTTATGCAAGTATTGCAAATGGTGGGACAAGTATACAGCCTTATGCAATACAGCGCATAGAAGATGAGGGTGGTAATGAAATTTACAAACATACTTCTACTGTTGGAAAGCGTATAGCAAGTGTTCAGCATGTAAAGGAATTACAGAAAATGATGGAGGAAGTAATTACAGAAGGAAGCGCCTCAGGAATGAAAAATTATGAAATAGGTTATAATCTCATAGGTAAAACCGGCACCACTCAAAATAATGGGGACGGCTGGTTTATAGGTGCTTCACCAGAAATTGTAGTAGGAGCGTGGGTAGGAACAAGAGATAAGAGAGTGCACTTTGAAAAAACCTATCACGGCTCTGGTGCAAATACGGCAATGCCTATGGTAGCATCTGTATTTAAAGGACTGAGCTCTTGGAAATCACCCATACTCACAAATTTTGAATACGATTTTGACTATTTTCCATGTCCTTCATTTTTAGAAATGAGTGCCGCAGAAGCAAAAACATTAGCACAATCAGATACGACGTACTTATATAATCTTAGAAGAAGGGATACGCTTATTATTGATGAGGTGCTTCCTGTAATTCAAGATACAGCAAAGGTTCAAGTAGTTGATCCTATTGTTAATTAGCGAGCTGCAATATCTTTAAGTTCTTTGATCGTTTCCGTAGGATTGGATGATTTAAAAATAAAGCTTCCAGCTACAAGTACATCTGCTCCAGCTTGAACCAACTGCGCAGCATTTTTATCACTTACACCGCCGTCAATTTCTATGAGCGTAGGAGCATTTTTCTTTGTAATTAGGGCTTTAAGAGCAGCAACCTTATCATAAGTGTTTTCTATAAACTGTTGTCCTCCAAATCCTGGATTTACACTCATCATACAAACTAAGTCTATGTCTTGTATAACATCTTCAAGATGGCTTACAGGCGTGTGTGGGTTAAGAGCTACACCAGCTTTCATCCCAGCAGCTTTAATTACTTGTAGCGTTCTGTGCAGGTGAGTGCATGCTTCGTGGTGCACGGTGAGTATGTTTGCTCCTAGATCTGCAAAGGTTTGTACGTAACGATCTGGATCTACAATCATCAAGTGTACATCGATTGTTTTTTTAGCGTGCTTTGCAATATCACGTAGTACGGGCATTCCAAAAGAAATGTTAGGTACAAAAACACCATCCATAATATCAATATGAAACCAGTCTGCTTCACTAGCATTTATCATCTCAATATCACGTTGAAGGTTTGCAAAATCTGCAGCAAGTATGGATGGGGCAATGAGCGTAGTTGACATATAATAGATGTTTTATGTAAAGATATGATTCTCTTCTAAGGTATGAAGAGTGGAGTATCAAGTTTTGTAACCCAGAATATATAAAATGAAAAATCCCCGGTAATCAGCCGGGGATTCATTCATCAATCAAAAAACGAACAGTTATGATAAACTGTTGTTGTCATTATTAAGTCGCCAATGGCGTTAATTATATTTTTGTATCACAAAGATACCAAA
Source organism: Dokdonia sp. Asnod3-C12 (assembly GCF_045063975.1). Taxonomy (NCBI): domain Bacteria; kingdom Pseudomonadati; phylum Bacteroidota; class Flavobacteriia; order Flavobacteriales; family Flavobacteriaceae; genus Dokdonia; species Dokdonia sp. Asnod3-C12. The sequence continues at coordinate 720,086 of NZ_JBEFNY010000003.1, read as the reverse complement.
TCTTTTCACTGTAAAAAAAACCAAGAGCATTGGCTATTGGTTTTAACACATTATCGGTAAAAATGATAAGCTTATCCTAAATAAGTCTTAAGAATCTTGCTACGTGATGTATGTTTTAATCTACGGATGGCTTTTTCCTTAATCTGTCTCACTCGCTCGCGAGTAAGATCAAAAGTTTCTCCTATTTCCTCAAGCGTCATAGGCTGTTGATCTCCTAAGCCAAAATAAAGTCTAACCACATCTGCCTCACGTGGAGTAAGTGTTTCAAGAGCACGTTCTATTTCTGTCTTAAGGGATTCATGTAATAGTTCGCGATCAGGATTTGGTGATTCACCAGAGTTTAAGACATCATACAAGTTTGAGTCTTCTCCTTCTACTAGAGGCGCATCCATACTTATGTGACGTCCAGAGTTCTTTAGAGATTCCTTTACATCATTAATAGACATGTCTAGCTCTTTGGCAATTTCCTCAGGGCTAGGTGGGCGTTCGTTTGCTTGTTCTAGAAAAGCAAAGGTTTTATTAATTTTATTAATAGACCCAATCTTATTGAGAGGTAAACGTACAATACGTGATTGCTCTGCTAGTGCTTGTAAGATAGACTGGCGTATCCACCATACTGCATATGATATAAATTTAAAACCACGAGTTTCATCAAAGCGCTGTGCAGCTTTTATAAGCCCTAAGTTACCTTCATTAATAAGATCTGGAAGGGTAAGTCCTTGGTTTTGGTATTGTTTTGACACAGAAACTACAAAACGTAAATTTGCTTTAGTAAGCTTCTCTAGAGCACGATGATCACCAGCTTTTATACGCTGTGCTAGTTCCACCTCTTCATCTGCCGTGATAAGGTCAACTTTACCGATTTCTTGTAAGTACTTGTCTAAGGATGCGGTCTCACGATTGGTGACCTGCTTAGTAATTTTAAGCTGTCTCATAGGGTTGTAATGAACTAGGGTTTGTCTATTATAACTGTTATACGCAGCAAAGTTGCAAAATGTTACAAAAAACTTAAAGTTTTTTTTAAATGATTTTTAAGTTATAGCTTATGCAACTTGCTAGACTGGTATAATTACCTATGAATTAATCATTTGCGATTTTTTAGTAATCCTTACATAGCGTGATTTATGAGGTGCTAGCTATTATTTCTGAGAATACGTTGTTATTAAGCGTTATGTGTGAATAGTTACGCTTTCGCGAAAGCGTAATTTATACCCTTAAAACAATCGCATATAGTTTGTTATTATTCTATTTGAAAGTTTTTAAACTACTGCGCTATTAAATACCTTTGTTATCTATGATAAGCTTACCTCTATTTATTTCTGGTGCCGAAATTGCCTTCATTATTTTTATAGTGATTATGGTTTTTGGTGCAGACAAAGTTCCAGAAATCGCTCGCGGTTTAGGGAAGGGCATGCGCCAACTTAAAGACGCTACAAATGATATCAAGTCAGAAATCACAAAAACTGCCGAAAGAAATGATATCGACTTAGACCTTACTAAGGATATTAAAAAGGAGATTGATAAGGCTAAGGAAGATATTAATGATATTACTGGTCCTATCAAGAGATCTCTATAATGCTAGACCAATCTCAGCATTGAGATCTTAATGTATATTCCTTAATAGCTTAAGAAGCAAAATTTATAAAACACGGCTTACCGTAAGACCATCTCTTATAGGTAGTAATACCGTTTCTACTCGAGGATCTTCATTGAGAAGTATGTTATAATCTAATAACACCTTTGTATCCACATCTTTTTTCTTAAGTGGTTCAACTACTTTACCACTCCATAGTACATTATCAGAAAGGATAATCCCACCAGGATTCATCTTATCTATTATTGTGTGAAAATAATTAATGTAGTTGCGCTTATCAGCATCTATAAACACAAGGTCAAAAGTAGTGTTAATGGTTGGTATGATATCTAATGCTTGACCTAGATGCTGTATAATTTGTGATCCGTAAGGCGAAGCGTCAAAATGCTTACGCTGGAAATCTTGCATCTCTTCCTTAATATCAATGGTGTGAAGTGTTCCGTTATCTTGAAGTCCTTCTGCCAGACATAGCGCACTATAACCTGCAAAAGTCCCTATCTCTAAGATGCTCTTAGGATTTAATAATTTTGAAATCATGCTAAGCACACGACCTTGGTAAGCTCCAGAAAGCATACGTGGTTGTAGTATTTTTTGATACGTTTCCTTTGTGAGTGCTTTGAGATGTGCTGGCTCTTGAGCCGAGTGTGCTACAACGTAGTCGTCTAGATTTTCTGGTAAAAAGTGCATAGAATATTTACTTCTGTAATAGAGGTGTGTAATGGGTATGTGGTAACGGCTGTAAATGTAATAATCTTATCGATCACGGTCGTACTCACTCTTTAAAGGATTATAAACATAGCGTACAAAACGCTGCTCATTTATTCTTTTAAAATACGTTTTCTAAAGGCTTCCTTGCGTTTCTCGTCATCACCATAAAGCCATCTCACAACATTATCATCCCAGATAGCATCATATTCTGCTGAGTTGACGATCTTACGTTCGAGAGCAAGGTCAAGTATTTTACCAGGATAACTACTTTGGTTTGCACTTTCCATTTCTCCCAGTGGGTAAGGATCGTCAAGGCCCATCACAACTTGCTTGGCTCCTTGATTTTCAATAACCATTTGCAAGCTGTTAGTGTCATGCACTAAGGTGTCAAAAAAGATGTTAGGGTGTCCCACAGATTTACGAGGGTGCGTTTTTCCTTCAAAAAGATCTGGCCTTCCATCAAAACCTTGAATTCTACGACCTAAATTTATTTGTGCTAGTTGGCCTCCATGAGCAAAGCATACTCTCATGCCTGGATATTTATCTGGATAACCATTAAGCGTTAGAAAGTGGTAAGCATCTGCGCATTGAGCAAGCATCCATATAAGATGAAAACGCCAACTTGTATTTTGTAATTTTATGAATTTCTCGCCGTCATACGGGTGAATTTCTACGGCAAGATTGTATTTACTCGCAAGCTCAAAAATAGGTTCATTTTCTTCGTCAAAAATACAACGCCACGTCCCAATGGTATCCATGTAGTGCGTAGGAAGGCATAATAAATCCATGCCTAATACTTCTACACATCGCTCTATCTCCCATAGTGCGCCTCTCACAAAACCTGGATGCACTACAAACCCTGTGGTAAACTTATCTGGGTGATCTTGCTGTACTCTTGCATTAAAGTCGTTTTGAAACTTTAGTGCCTTTTTCATTTCCTCTAGACGCAGTCCGTTTCCATAAAGCTGAGATAGATTAAGCACCACAGCATGATCGACTTTGTTGCGCTCCATCCATTCAAGCTTTTCATGAAGGAAAAAACTAGAATCTGTAACGGGTCTGCTCCAGTCTTTTTGAAGCATAAATTTACGATCCTTGTCTACCCAAAAAATCCCTTTGTCTTTCATAAACTGAGGAATCTCCTCTGGATAGGGAAGTAGGTGAGAGTGGCCGTTTATACGAAGTTTCTTTTTGGTCATTGTAAATGCTCACAGGTGTGAGTACTATTAGTTAGTTCTTAAATGTACAAATTATAGATTGGCTTAATAATAAATACTTTTTTATTACAGCGATTTTGTGCGCCCACCATCTACAGGGACATTGATTCCATTAATAAATGAAGCGGCTTCACTAGAAAGAAAAACAATCGCATTTGCTACCTCTTCTGGCTTTGCAAAACGTTTTGCCGGTGAAGCATTTGCCATAGTTTGTGATACCTCTTCTATAGATTTTCCTGTCTTTTTTGCCTTGTTCTCTATAATCTCAGAGAGCCTGCCAGTGGCCGTTGCACCAGGAAGCACGTTGTTTACGGTAATGCCGTATTGTCCTAGCTCATTTGCCATTGTTTTACTCCAGTTTGCCACGGCACCACGTATCGTGTTACTCACGCCTAGACCATCTAGCGGTTGCTTTACAGAGGTAGAAATCACGTTAATGATACGTCCATATCCTTCGGCTTTCATCCCTGGAAGTACGGTTTGTGTTAATAGGTGATTGGTTTGTAGGTGTTGTGTAAACGCTTTCGCGAAAGCGGTAACATCTGCATCCACAATTGGGCCACCTGGAGGGCCACCCGTGTTATTGATTAATATGTGATACACATTGCCCGTTGCCGAAACAGCAGCTGCCACCTCCTGCGGATTTGTAAAATCTGCCACCACATAGCTGTGCTTTTGTAAGCCGTTATTAGGTAACTGAGCGATAACTTTTTTGAGCTTTTCTTCTGTACGAGCAGCAAGGGTTACGTTTGCACCTTCTTCTGCTAGACCCATTGCGGTTGCTAGTCCGATCCCTGCTGTAGAGCCACAGACGAGGGCGTTTTTATTAGTTAGGTTTAGTTTCATAGTATGTGATTGCGAGCATAGCGAACTAATCTGTCCGAGTGAGCTCTGATTTTATTTTCTAATTATATTTTATACAAACATTCTTTGCCTCAGTAAAAAATCGGAGCGCTTCAAAGCCGCCTTCACGCCCCACGCCGCTAGCTTTCACTCCGCCAAAGGGTGTGCGCAAATCTCGATTCATCCACGTATTCACCCAGACAATACCAACTTCAAGTGCGTTGCTTAAACGCATTGTTCTGTCAAGTTGCTGAGTCCAAACTGTTGCAGAGAGTCCGTATTTTGTTCCGTTTGCTAGTGCAAGGGCTTCGTCTTCGGTGTCAAAAGGCATTATAGTCACCACAGGTCCAAAAATCTCTTCTTGATTCAGTTTGCAGTCATTACTGTTTACTTCAATAACCGTAGGTTCTAAGTAATAGCCATTCTCATACCCTGCAACAGTAACTCTCTTACCACCACAAAGAACAGTACCTCCGTATGCTTGTGCATTGTGAATGTAGTCTTCTACTTTCTCAAGATGTGATTTTGAAACGAGTGCTCCTAGGTTTGTTTTCTCTTGTGATGGATGTCCCACGACTAACTCCTTTACCTTTGAAATAAAATCATTTTTAAATCGGTCATAAATAGATCGCTCTACAAAAATGCGACTCCCACAGAGACAGATTTGCCCTTGATTTGCAAAGGAGCTTCTCACGGTTGTGGCAAGCATATCCTCATAATTACAATCGGCAAAAATGAGATTGGGATTTTTACCGCCCAGTTCCAGAGAGAGTTTCTTAAACATAGGTGCACACGTTTTTGCAAGATGAGCTCCCGTTTTGGTGCCTCCCGTAAAACTTATTGCTTTGATATTTTTATGTTCTAAAATAGCTTGTCCCGTTGTTTGCCCCAGTCCGTGTACAATATTGAGAACACCAGGAGGAAGTCCGGCCTCCGTACAAATCTCACCTAGCAGGTAGGCCGTCATAGGAGTGACTTCACTAGGTTTTGCAATCACACAATTACCAGCGGCTATAGCAGGAGCAATTTTCCAGGTAAAGAGATATAGCGGTAAATTCCACGGACTTATGCATCCCACCACGCCTATGGGTTTACGTAGGGTAAAATTCATCGCGTTCATTCCCACACTCTCGTGACTCTCAGCCGAAAACTGAGTAATAGCGTTTGCAAAAAACCGAAAGTTACTCGCCGCCCTCGGGATGTCTACAGCCATTGCTAGTGAAACCGGCTTCCCATTATCCCTACTTTCGGCCTGAGCGAGTTCTTCAAGTCTAGCTTCAATGCCACTTGCAATATTCATCAAGATGCGACTACGCTCATCAAGTGTGGTGCTGGACCACTGTGGGAATGCCGCTTTCGCGAAAGCGGTAGCCTCCTCAATATCTTGCGCACTACAATTAGGGATCTTACCATATACCTCACCAGAAGCTGGCTCATAATTATCTAACCAATCATTTGATGCTGGATTTTTATAGTCGCCGTTTATGTAGTTTTTGATGTTCATTGTTTTCTTTTATCAGTTCGATCTCTACATTTTTCTCATGTCAGTTCGAGCGCAGTCGAGTTTCCCTGTCAGTTCGAGCGCAGTCGAGAACTAATTGCAAGTCCAACTCTGCATTTTTTTGTCAGTTCGAGCGCAGTCGAGAACTATCTGTCAGGATTATATTTAAAATGACTCGCATTCCTACATTCCGCTAAAGCCTGAATCATATCATAATCTTCAGATGCGAGAGCCAATTTCTTTTTTGAACTCCATTTTTTGAGCTTCTTTTCAAAGGCAATAGCTTGATCTATATCATTAAACACTTCGTGCCAAATCAATGTAACTGGGCGACGCTTGTATGTGAAGCTACTCTTATTTCGTCCTTGCTGATGTTCTTCATAACGTCTCGCTATGTCATTTGTAACACCTGTATAAATCAGGTTGTCATTACATTTAAGCATATAGACGTAATAGGTTTTCATTAGGTTAGGTTTATTGAGTTCTCGACTGCGCTCGAACGGACATCTTCTCGACCGCTTTTAAAATGACATCATTTCCACTTTACTTAAAAAGATATCTTCTCGGCCGTGCTAGAAGGGACAACTTCTCGACTGCGCTCGAAGGGACATTGCTTCTATTTTTCAATCGGCTTATAAGCCATCACCTTAATCTCGACCACTAGATGTGGGTGTGGTAACTGGTGTACGGCTACTGTGGTTCTTGCTGGGCCAGTTTCTTTATTGAAAAATTCTCCGTAGGCTTCGTTGTAACCGCCAAAATCATTCATATTTACAAGAAACGACGTAACATCTACCACATCTTCCATCGTGGCATTTGCGGTTGCAAGTGTTTTCTTGATGTTTTCTAGCACGGCTCTGGTTTGCTCTTTGATATCTAGGTGCATTGTGCCCAGCTCGTCTATCACGTGCACGCCTGCAAAGGTGTTATCTGACTTGCGGCTGCTGGTTCCCGAGACAAATAGAAAATCTCCAGCTCTTTTAATATGAGGATAAGCTCCTCTAGGTGTCACTTTCTTTTCATTAAAAGGATCGCCTTGTAAACGTAGGTCTAAATCTTTATCACTCATAGGTATATGATTTTGTTATATATTTCCGGCTATAGCATCGTCGTGCAAGATGTTTTCTGTAGCCTGTTGTACTTTTTTTAATTTCGCTTTAAGCGAAAGAGAATCAGGTAGCGATCCGTCATCCAGTAGGTTTAAAATAGCCTTGTTTTGTGCTCTACCGCGCGTCATTGCCTCTTTGTATCCTATCGCCTCGTTAAAAGTTACTAAACTATATTTTGAGTAATACTCCGTAGGAAATTCTTTCTCAAATTGTGTCTCTAGCTTTCTCTTTTCTTGAAACATAGGGTGAGCCGTGTGTTCTTTCATCTCGTGAAAGTTATCTACCGCAAGGTCTGCAATGGCATCTGTATCTGGTTTTCTGGTTTTTTCAAATTCTTTGAAAACCTTCTCCCATCCTTGATCCCCAAATGCATCTAGCGTCTCGTCAAAAACTACCACATCTTCAAAACTAGCATTCATCCCTTGCCCATAAAATGGAACAATGGCGTGTGCCGCATCTCCTAGAATACAGGTTTTTCCAAAAGCACTCCACGGGTGGCATTTTATAGTACCTAGCGGCCCTACAGGATTTTCTTCATATTCTTTTACCAGTTCTGGCATCATAGGGATAGCGTCTGGAAACTGTCTTGTAAAGTATTCTGTAATTGCAGCTGGGCTGTCTAGTGATGCAAAACTATCTGGTGCATCTTCATAATCTATAAATAGCGTTACGGTAAAACTCCCATCTAGGTTAGGTAAAGCAATGATCATATCACGACCACGTGGCCAGATGTGTAAGGCATTTTTTTCGGTGCGGTAGCCGCCATTTTCGGCAGGAGGGAAGGTGAGTTCCTTATAACCGTGACCTAAGTAATCTTGCGAGAAGCTGAATAAAAAGTCGCGACTCATATACATACTCTTACGCACTGCAGATCCTGCACCATCTGCTCCTAGAATAATATCTGCAGTGATGGTTTGTTCTTCCTTTGTGTGATAATCTGTAAAGGTTGCCGTAGCATTTTTAAGATCTACGTTTGTACACGCTTGGTTAAAGTGAACTTGCAAAGTGTCATACTCATCTGCCGCATTGAGTAGCATAATGTTGAGGCCTGTACGTGAGATGGAATTTATATACTCATCTGCACGTCCAGAATATGGACTAAAAAGGGTGTTACTTTCTTTGTCGTGCAACATCCTTCCATTCATAGGGATGCACAAATCTTTTACTCGATCTTCAAGACCTACAAGGCGTATTCCCTTTAAACCTCTATCTGATAAAGCGAGGTTGATACTTCTACCAGCATCTTGATGTACGGCTCTTAGGTCTGGACGCTTTTCCATCAAGGTGATTTTATAACCACGTTGCGCCATACGTAACGCTAGAAGCGAACCGCAAAGGCCTGCGCCTATAATGAGTATGTGTTCTTGTTTTGCCATATTATATTGTGAGTACTAGTGTGATCTCTCCGTTAGTACTGTTTGAATTTTATTTATTTCTCAAGCACTCCATTTCGTCTGCGACGGCTTTGTCGTTTGAAGTTCCATTTTCGCGTAAGCTAGAAACTACAGCAGCGTGATTTTTATCGTTTCTGTTTTGTGACATCTTTTTTACAGCTTCAATGCTCGTAATTTCAATCTCAAATGCCACGACGCCGTTTATTTGTCGCAATGTCTTTTCAGAAAGCGCATCCATATCTATTGGATTTTTTTGCGGAGCTTCATATTTATCCATCAATGCTTTGATGGATTTATAAGTACCTTCCTTATCTAGTAAACTTACATTACCTCTCACTTGTACGGCCGTATAGTTCCAGGTGGATACTTCTTCAAAATCGTACCAACTAGCCGAAATATAACTGTGAGGGCCATTAAAAATACAGAGCGCCTCTGCGCCATTTTTGAGGTGAGCAACTTGCTCATTCATTTTTGAGATGTGTGCGTGTATGATTTCGGTGCCGTCTGGGCGTTTTGATAATTCTAGAGGGATGTGTGTCGCACACGATTTTCCGTCAAGATTTGTGACAAGAATCCCAAAAGCATTTTCTTTTAAGAAACTGCGTATCTCTGTTGGGTTTTCATTTTTATAAATCTCAGGGATATACATTACAGTATCTTTTTGAGTCGTTCTACCATTTCAAATACGTCTTGATAACTATTGTAAAGCGGTGCTGGAGCGACGCGTATTACATCTGGCTCACGCCAGTCTGAGATGACTCCTGCTTCTGTAAGCTTCTTGTGCAAACTCTTATCTGCATTTTTTACTTGAATACTTAACTGACACCCACGTTGCGCTGGATCGCTTGGTGTGATGATAGCGATATGCTCATTGTTGAGTTCGTTTACTAAGAATTCTAGGTAGCCGGTGAGTTTTTCAGATTTTGCACGTATATTACTCATACCAGCTTCCTCAAAAATATCTAAGCTAGCTTTTACCGCTGCCATACTGAGGATAGGAGGATTTGATAATTGCCAGCCTTCGGCAGTTGGTATTGGGTCAAAGCCTTTGCGCATGTTAAAGCGAGTGTCTTTGTTTTGTCCCCACCAGCCCGTAAAGCGCTGTATGTTTTTATCTGTATGATGGCGTTCGTGTACAAAGCAACCCCCTAGACTTCCTGGGCCGCTGTTGAGGTATTTATACGTACACCACACGGCAAAATCTGCACCGCTCTCGTGTAAGTCTGGCATAATATTACCCACCCCGTGTGCAAGGTCAAAACCTACTTTACTGCCGTTGCTATGACCTAAAGCTGTGATCTTTTTAATAGGGTAGCACTGTCCAGAATAATAGTTTGTGTTACCTATGAGTAATAGCGCAACGCTGTCGCCGTGTTCTTTTACAAGTGCTTCTAGGTCTTCATAACGGCATAATTCTTCTCCTTCTCGAGGTTGCCATAGTATAAGGCTCGTCTCTGGATCGTATCCACGCTGGCGTATCTGACTTTCTACCGCATACTTATCTGATGGGAAAGCGTCACTTTCTATAATTATTTTATGACGTGATAGTGTAGGATTGAAAAACGAAACCATCATCAAGTGAAGGTTTGTCGTGAGCGTATTCATTATCACTACCTCACTAGGTTTTGCACCTACGATGTGTGCCATAGGTTTTGCGAGTTCCTCGTGATAAGACATCCACGGAGTTTCTTCTTTAAAATGCCCTTCAACACCCAGATCTGCCCAGTCATTGAGTTCTTGCTCGATGTATTGTGCGACAGATTTTGGCTGGCACCCTAGGCTGTTTCCACAGAGGTAAATAAGTTCATTATCCTCTTTATCTACGGGTATGTAGAAGTGATTACGGTACTCTTTAAGGGGGTCTTTTTCGTCTTGCGCTTTCGCGAAAGCGAGATTATTTTCATACACCATATATGCTGTTTTCTTGAAGAACTGTTGCTTGTCTAAAAATAATGATTTTAAGGGAGAAAATGTCTTTACAGGCTTATGAAGCAGCCTAAATGTTCAGCACATTTAAATTGTAATATGTAACTGAGTTTTTCTTACGTTGAGAGCCGAGGTTATTTATATTTGTGGACCATTTAATAATAAATTTTATGAAAAAACTAGTTGTACTACTTTTACTAATTGCAGGTTGCTACACACAGGTTACTGCACAAGAAAAAGAAAAATTTAGATTTGATATACGCCTAGGTTATGCTGCCGGTAATGAATATGGCGATGGTGTTTTATTTAATCTGGAACCTAAATGGTCAATAGATGAAAAGATAAATGTAGGTTTTAGAATAGGTGGTGCGGCACTTGCCGAGTTAACAAATGCTTCTAGTGGAATTGACGCTTTTGAAACAGATATTGTCACTGTTTATGGATCATACTTAGGTACAATAGATTATTACTTTTACCATAAAGACGGGTCACCTTTTGCAGTATTTGGTGGTGCTGGGATAGGATATGTTTCTAATGCAAACGTAATCGCAGATTTTGATGAATATGACGATGCAAATAATATTGAAACCGATAATGGTCTAGGTGGAATGTTGCGAGTAGGTTTTGACTACTTTAAGTTTAGACTTGCTGCAGAGTATAATTTTGCGCCAGAAGGTCAATTACGTGACCTTAATAATAATGAGTTTGGTACTGTAAAGAATGGGTACTTTGGTATCTCTTTAGGATTTTACTTTGGTGGTGGAAAATGGAAAAATGTAACAGTTCAAGAGTAAATGTCATTCTGTCTAGTCTCATAATAACCTTTACAGATTATTAAAGAATTAAATTTATTTTTTAAAGCTGAACAATCATATGATTGTTCAGCTTTTTTGTTTCGTGCTATTTCTTTCGAGCCCTGAACTGGTGGGATTTTTGGTAGATTTTTCAAGTCTCAAAACTGAGCTTTACTGTGCTAGGTGGTGGAGCATTACTAGCGATGATTATTGGGATTACGCTTTCGCGAAAGCGTAATTAATCCAACCTATGCGTAACATATGTTAACCTTAAACAGACTCTCGTAATGGATGGTTTTAAATCTAGTTGTATTCTTTATCTTTGCACGCTATGACAAAACAGGCCTTAGATTCATTACAAGCACAAATAGACCTTGGTGAGATGCTCCCGCTTATGGAAGAATTTTACACTTTACAAGGAGAGGGATTCCATAAAGGAACGGCTGCCTACTTTATACGAGTGGGTGGATGTGACGTGGGTTGCCACTGGTGTGATGTGAAGGAAAGCTGGGATGCTGCAATACATCCACCTACTAGTGCTGATGTGATTGCTCAAAATGCAGCAAAGTATTCTGATACTATAGTTGTAACAGGTGGTGAGCCGCTTATGTGGGATATGAACCCGCTTACTCATAAATTAAAGTCACTAGGTCTTACGACTCATATCGAGACTTCTGGTGCTTACGAGCTTTCTGGTGATTGGGACTGGATCTGTCTTTCTCCTAAAAAGCTAATGCTACCTAAAACGTCTGTTTTAGAAAAAGCAAATGAGCTTAAGGTGATTATCTTTAATAAATCTGACTTTGACTTTGCAGAGAAACATGCAGAGCAAGTAGGCGAGGATTGTATTTTATACTTGCAACCAGAATGGTCTGTGCGTGATAAAATAGTGCCACTCATTGTAGATTATGTGATGAAAAATCCGAAGTGGAAGGTGAGCTTGCAAACGCATAAATATCTGAATATACCTTAGTAGGCTTAAAGCTTTAGGCGATAGGCTATAAGCTAGTGATACTTTTACGGAGATGATGAAGTTGGTAGCCCAACAGTTTCTGTACAGCTTTGTTAAAAATTTCATTATCTATTATCCAGCAACTTTATATTTGCTTACAGCTAATTTTCGCGAAAGCGCATAAAAAAATCCGCTACTTCTCAGTAGCGGATTTTCTATTTATTGAGTTTCTTAGAAGCTTATGCTTCTACTTCTTCCTCTTCTTTTTCTTCCTTTAATCCTTTCTTCTGTACTGTGTCAAACATTACAGGAGTTGCGATAAATAGTGAAGAATATGTACCTACGATTACACCTACAATAAGTGCAAACATTAATCCTCTAATAGATGGAGCTCCTAAGAAGAAGATCGCTAGAAGTACGATTAACGTAGTTACAGAGGTATTAAGCGTACGGCTTAATGTACTGTTAAGTGCTTGGTTAATTAATTTACCAAATCCTCTAGTAGATCCGTGTTCTTTAATATACTCACGTATACGGTCAAAAACTACCACGGTATCATTCAGAGAGTAACCAATTACGGTAAGAATTGCCGCAATAAAGTTCTGATCTACCTCCATGTCAAATGGCATGATGTTTTTCAAGACTGCAAATACTCCTAACACTAATAATACATCATGGAAAACTGCAGCTACAGCTCCAAGAGAGAATTGCCATCTACGGAAACGTAATAAGATATATAAGAATACTACGATTAATGATCCGATAACTGCAAAAAGTGCACCTTTCTTAATATCATCTGCAATCGTAGGTCCTACCATATAGTACTCCATTTTTCCTACCTGCTTATCATCTGTAGACTTTGCAAATGCTGCATACGTCATTCCAGTAGGTAAGTAAGGAGTAAGTGAAGTAAATAATTGTTGCTCAACCTGAGCGTCAATATCTGTACCTGTCTCATCGATACGGTACTTTGTAGTAATCTTTAATTGATTATCTGCTCCAAAAGTTTTTACATCTGCACTTCCAAAATCTGCAACAAGTGCATCTTCTATTTCTTGTGCATTCATAGGTTGATCAAAACGTACAGTATACGTACGACCTCCTACAAAGTCAATACCAGTATCAAGGCCGCCAGTAAGTAAAGCAGCAAGACCACCTACGATAAGTACACCAGAGATAGCATAAGCAATTTTACGTTTTCCTAAGAAGTCGATATTGTTATTTACAAAAAGACCTTTAGTCATAGAAGTAGCAAACTCAAGTGATTTTCCATTCTTACCATATCCATCAATGAATAAACGAGTAATGAAAATTGCACAGAATAATGAAGTTGCAATACCTATCATAAGTGTAGTTGCAAATCCTTGTACTGGTCCTGTTCCAAATAAGAAAAGGATAAGTGCTGTTAAGAATGTAGTGATGTTTGCATCAAGAATAGATGAAAGTGCGTTGTTGAAACCATCTTTAATCGCATCTTTTTGAGATTTTCCTTTACGTAGCTCTTCTTTAATACGCTCAAAGATAAGTACGTTTGCATCCACAGACATACCTATAGTAAGTACGATACCTGCGATACCAGGAAGTGTGAGTACAGCTCCAAGACCTGCGAGTACTCCAAAGATGAAAAGGATGTTTACTACAAGAGCAATATCTGCAAATCCACCAGCTTTACCGTAGTAAAATACCATCCATACTAACACTAGTGCTAGTGCGATAAGGAATGATAAGATTCCAGAATCAATAGCTTCTTTACCTAATGATGGTCCAATTTCTTCTGCTTGAATAATCTTTGCAGATGCAGGAAGTCTACCTGCGTTTAATACTGTTGCAAGATCCTGTGCTCCTGCTACTGTAAAGTTTCCAGAGATTTCTGTTGCACCACCTTTAATCTCTTGACGAGCTGATGCTGCAGAGTATACATTTCCATCTAGTGCAATTGCAATAGCGTTTCCTTTTTGTGCAACTTCGCGAGTCATTTTTGCCCACTGGTTTACACCTTGTCCTTCAAAATCAAGACCTACAGCAGGTTGTTGAGTTTGTGTAAATTGCTGGCGTGAGTCGTTTACAACATCACCGTCCATGTATGGAGCACCTTGTCTGTTAGACTCAAGTGCATAAAGTGCTACGATATCTGCTCCTTCTTCTTCAGGAACTCCCCAAGCAAACTTTGCATAACGTAAAGTCGCTGGACGCTGCTTGATAACCGATGGGTTTCTTAAGTAAGAGTTGATAGTTGCTGTATCTTTTACAGCAGCAAATCCTATAGTTGGAGTTGCGCTATTTTGAACCGCTAGTTGGTTAGGGCTAAATATTTTGAAAAGTGGTCCAAAATCTTGTTCTGCCTCTTCCTCATCTGCATCTTTAAGTAGATCAGATACATTATCATCAAGAGTACTGTCTTGAGCTACAGCAGCTTCTTGCTTCTCTTCATTACTAGCAACAAGTCCACGTAGTGTTTCATTTGCTCCTATTAAGTAGTTAAGTGCATCTCCAGCATAGTGAGTTTGGTAAAACTCCAATTGTGCTGTCTTTTCAAGAAGACCTCTTACACGATCAATATCTTTTGCTCCTGGAAGCTCAACAAGAATACGCCCATTATCTCCTAGAGACTGGATGTTAGGTTGTGTTACTCCAAATTTGTCAATACGATTACGTAACGTTTCAAAAGCAGAACCTATTGTTTCTTTGATTTCTGTTTCAAGAACACTAGCAACTTCTGCGTTGCTCATTCCTGTATCTACTTTTTCGTTAAGAATTACGTTTGCAAAGATATCTGGAGAAGCTAGTTGTCCTCCTTGAGCTTCAAATGCAGATACGAAATCTTCGAAGTATGTGTTCTGGCTATCTTTTTGTGCCTCATCTGTAGCATCTAATGCAGCTATAAAAGCTGGATCTGTACTATTATTAGAAAGACCACCTAAGATATCACGGATAGAGATCTGAAGGATTACGTTAATACCTCCTTTAAGATCCAGTCCTTTGTTAAGTTCTTTTTCCTTAGCATCATTATAAGTGATACCAGCAAAAATAGGATTTGCTCCTATACTATCTAAGTATGCGCGCTCTACCACATCCTGCATGTCTGCATCTTCTGGTGCTTGAGAGATCGCGTAAGCCTTAGCTTCGTCTTCTGTTTTGTTTGTGAA
Source organism: Dokdonia sp. Asnod3-C12 (assembly GCF_045063975.1). Classification (NCBI taxonomy): domain Bacteria; kingdom Pseudomonadati; phylum Bacteroidota; class Flavobacteriia; order Flavobacteriales; family Flavobacteriaceae; genus Dokdonia; species Dokdonia sp. Asnod3-C12. The sequence goes on along the minus strand of NZ_JBEFNY010000003.1, from coordinate 704,902 downwards.
ATACGTAAATGATAGTTGGTATAAACATACCAAACCAAAAATTATCGCAAAAAATCTAATGAGTCCTTTGTTTTGCATTTTAGTGTGTTTGTATCAACATAATAAATAGCACATCAGTGTGTGATTATTACGTTGAAATTAATGTAAAGTGATTGGTATTATAATCTGTGGGATTGCTTTTGTGATAAAAGCAATTAGCTAGAGCAAGTCTTGCATTAGCTAATGTTGTTATGCCTTAAGCAAAGGGGCCGGCCCTTGTCTCAGGTATGTTGTAGAAAGAGTTAATGAAAGCAACATCACTTCTCTTGTGATTGTTGTAAGCCGTTTGTGTTTGAGTTTTAGCTACGTGCTCACTTAGTTTGTGAAGGCTAGCATATACTTTTACGGTAGAAGAACGTGTAGACTCAGATTTTGACTCAACAATAACCCCAGCAGCACCTTCCATGTCTGTGCTGTCTTGTATTTTATAAACGTCAAGCTCATAATGACCGAGCTCGTTTTCTCCTGGTATATCTGAGTTATCATTCTCAAGGTTATAAACAGTATGTGACGAGGTAGGTGATAATTTGTTCTTTATCTCTGCAACATCAATAGTACTGTAGTATGATACTTTTAAAGATCCATTATCAAGTTGCTCTACTTTAATATTATCAACTTCAAGCGAGCTCAGCTTGTTTTTTACTAATGCGATGGCATGTTCAGATTGAGAAAGATTTGCCTCAGTGTCAGAAAATGTAATAATTATTTCCTGATTAGGCGCAGTGCGTTGCTCCATGCTTATACTTACGATAGCAAGGGCAATTATAAAAGCACTTATGAACCACTTATTTCTCACACACTTAATTATAAAACATCATCTATTGCAGTTTTGCATATAGATTTCTGTTTTCATCAAACACGCAAATATAGGATTCTCAGTGGTAGTACCCAATAATTTTTGTGTCATTATAATGATATGTTAAGCTGCATGATAAACGTATAAGGAGGAAGGTTTGATGTGTGTATTTACGCTTTCGCGAAAGCGTAACTAAAAAAGAAAATGACTCCTTATTATATATAACAAAAAAGGCCACCTAAAAATAGGTAGCCTTTGATATGATCAATTTACTGACTTCTTAAGCGTCAAGTAAACTGTTTGTTGCTTTAACACCTTCAGCACTTTCTGCTAGATGCGCTTTTTCTGCATCACTAAGGTTGATTTCAACTATTTTTTCAATTCCGTTTCTTCCTAATACTACAGGTACTCCGATACAAAGATCAGAAAGACCGTATTCTCCATCAAGAAGTACAGAACAAGGGAAAATTTTCTTTTGGTCACAAGCAATTGCTTGTACAAGTCCAGATACTGCAGCTCCTGGTGCATACCAAGCAGAAGTTCCTAGAAGTTTAGTAAGCGTTGCTCCACCTACTTTAGTATCTTCTTTTACTTGTGTAAGTCTGTCTTCAGAAATAAATTCTGATACAGGTACACTGTTGCGAGTTGCAAGACGTGTAAGAGGTACCATTCCTTTATCTGAGTGTCCACCTATTACCATTCCATCTACATCTGAGATAGGAGCTTCAAGAGCTTCGGCAAGACGGTACTTAAAACGAGCGCTGTCTAGTGCTCCACCCATACCGATAATGCGGTTTTTAGGAAGTCCAGTTACTTTATGTGCTAGGTAAGTCATTGTATCCATAGGGTTAGAAACAACGATAAGAATAACATTAGGTGATTCTTTTACAAGGCTAGCGGCAACTGTTTTTACAATACCTGCATTGATCCCGATAAGTTCTTCACGAGTCATTCCTGGCTTACGAGGAATTCCAGAAGTAATTACTGCGATATCACTACCAGCAGTTTTTGAATAATCACCAGTAGTACCTGTGATTTTTGTATCAAACCCGTTTAACGAAGCAGTTTGCATTAAGTCCATTGCTTTACCTTCGGCAAAACCTTCTTTAATATCTACTAAGACAACTTCACTTGCAAAATCTTTGATTGCAATGTATTCTGCACAACTGGCTCCTACGGCTCCAGCACCGACTACAGTAACTTTCATATGGATGTAATTTTAAGGATTTATAGTATGATTTTAATAGCTTTTTACGCTTTTGCGAAAATACAATAACTCTCTCGTTTATCGTGAGCTCTGACGCTAAATGTATGTTAACCAACAAAAAAAATCCCCGCTTCTCATTGAGAAACGGGGATGAACAAGCGGGGAAATTCACAATCCAAATGAATCAAATAATAATCGCTCGTTTTTCACTCTTAAACTATTTTAAATACCCAACTTATAATAGTGTAAGTGTGACAGTTGTTATGCTGCATTACAAAAATAAGGAGCTGGATTGTATTGAATAAATGATCACTAGCATTGCCTGATAATTTTAAGTTTTAAGCAATTCATCGAAGATAAATGCTTGTTAACGGCTTTTAAATAGGATTTTATGTTATCCAAGTAATAGATTTGAGGACTATGCTGTTAGGTAGAGTTCGTTTATGATAAGACAAAAAAAATCCTTGCTATAAAATAGCAAGGATTTATAGGTTGCTAATCTCTATCCAATTAAACCCCTACATCTAATCTTAAGAAATTAGCAGAAATATGTTATAAATAATCTAAAAATATCCCTTTCGAGAGTAAATATAGACATAGCTTTTAATTCACTAGAAAACTCAAAAACGAATATAATGCGAATAGTAATATGTGTACTTTGTCGATAATTAAGTGTTTTTTGTCTATTTAATTGCTGAGTTTGAAAATCTTGAGTATTGTTGAGTACTAGGATAGTTGGTTGTAAAATCGAGAGTAATACGATGCACAGGTCTTTAGATTTAGAGAGGTGTTAGTTACTTCAAAAAAAAATGGTCCTGAGAAATTATCTCAGGACCATTGTAATAAAATATAAGAGTTTTGTTAAACGTCTATGTTTGCATAAATAGCGTTCTTTTCTATAAACTCACGGCGAGGTGGTACCTCGTCACCCATAAGCATAGAGAATATTCTATCTGCTTCTGTACCATTATCTATGGCAACTTGACGTAATGTGCGGAACTCAGGATTCATTGTTGTATCCCATAATTGTTCTGCATTCATCTCTCCAAGACCTTTGTATCGTTGTATAGATACTCCTTGAGTTCCCATAGAATCTGCAATGGCATCACGCTCTTTATCATTCCAAGCGTATTGCTTTTTCTGACCTTTCTTTACTAGGTAAAGTGGAGGAGTGGCAATGTATACATAACCATTTTCTACTAGCTCCTTCATATAGCGGAAGAAGAAAGTAAGTATCAGGGTAGAAATGTGACTACCATCTACATCGGCATCACACATGATGACTACTTTATGATAACGTAGTTTAGATAAGTTAAGCGCTTTACTATCTTCTTCAGTACCTATAGTTACACCTAATGCAGTAAAAATGTTTTTGATTTCTTCGTTTTCAAAAACTTTGTGAACCATAGCTTTCTCTACGTTCAAGATTTTACCACGTAATGGTAAGATAGCTTGAAACTCACGATCACGTCCTTGTTTTGCAGTACCACCTGCAGAGTCTCCCTCGACAAGGAATACTTCGCAAAGCGTAGGATCTGTTTCAGAGCAGTCAGATAATTTCCCAGGGAGACCACCTATACTCATTACCGTTTTACGTTGTACCATCTCACGTGCTTTCTTTGCAGCGTGACGTGCTTGTGCAGCTAGAATTACTTTCTGAACGATGATTTTGGCATCATTCGGATTTTCTTCCATGTAGATCTCAATCATTTCGGCAACGGCCTGAGATACTGCAGAGGTAACCTCGCGGTTACCTAATTTTGTTTTAGTTTGCCCCTCAAATTGTGGCTCACTTACTTTTACAGAAATAATAGCAGTAAGTCCCTCACGGAAATCATCACCAGCAATATCAAACTTAAGTTTGTCTAGCATACCAGATGCATCTGCAAACTTTTTAAGCGATCCTGTAAGACCACGACGGAAACCAGCAAGGTGTGTTCCTCCTTCGTGTGTATTAATGTTATTTACATAAGAGTGTAAGTTCTCTGCGTAGCTGTCATTATAAATCATGGCTACTTCAACAGGGATACCATTTTTCTCACCTTCCATTGAGATAACCTCACCTATAATAGGAGTACGGTTACCGTCTAGAAAGCGTACAAATTCAGCAAGTCCTTCTTTACTTTGGAAAGTCTCAGTTTCGTACTCTCCTTTCTCATTCTTATTACGCTTATCAGTAAGTGTAATTGTAATTCCTTTATTAAGGTATGATAGCTCACGTAAACGAGATGCTAGTGTGTCATAACTATATTCTGTAGTTTGCTGGAAGATGCTGTCATCTGGTAAGAATGTAACTTCTGTACCTGTAAAGTCTGTATCACCTATAACTTTTACAGGGTACATAGCTTTACCACGCTCATATTCTTGCTCCCAGATTTTACCTTCCTTGTAGACGGTAGCTCTTAAGTGGTTAGATAATGCGTTTACACAAGATACCCCAACACCGTGAAGACCTCCAGAAACTTTATATGAATCTTTATCAAATTTCCCTCCGGCACCTATTTTGGTCATTACAACCTGAAGGGCAGAGACACCTTCTTTTTTATGAAGCCCTACTGGGATTCCACGACCATTATCTCTAGTCGTGATAGAGTTATTTTCATTTATAGTTACATCTATGGCGTCACAATAGCCACCCATAGCCTCATCAATAGAGTTATCTACAACCTCATATACTAAGTGGTGTAATCCTCTTACACCCACATCACCGATGTACATCGATGGACGCATACGTACGTGCTCCATTCCCTCAAGGGCCTGAATACTGTCTGCCGAGTACTCTTTCTTCTTAGCGTCGTCGCTCATATTTTAATAGTTAAATTGTCTAAAAACAAATATAAAGAAAGGGACTCCAGAAAGGTCTTAAAAACCCTCGAAAACCCTTGAAGTTATTAACATTTTGTGGAAAAATACAAGCCTCTTTTTAGCGCAATTTGTGAGGTGCATTTTTACGCTTTCGCAAAAGCGGAATTATGATCTTTAAATATATAAAAAGCTTTAATTTTTCATCTCAGTTGGCGCGTTGATCTCTGCCTCTGGCGGAATGCGTTTTGCAAGAAATAAAACCTGACCTAAGTGACTTGACTGGTGTTCCATTACGTGAAACCAGGCGTAGTAATTATTCATCCCATAACTAGGTACTTCTTCGAGAAGCCACTCGTCACTTGCAGACTTAAAAAGGGCTTTAGTGCGCTCTCTAACTTTTGTAAACTCCTCTAGATAATAGCTCACGGGCTTGCCTTTAAACTCCTCTTGAGCCTTTTTACCTAAGTCTAAGGCTAGTCCCCACTTTTTGGCTTCTTCTTCATTAAACCCCCTGTTTTCAAATGTTCTTACTTGGTAAAATGCCTCTGCTGCTGCTAGGTGCATTACGAGTGCACCTATGCGATTTGCATTCTCATCGTGTAGATGGTCTATCTCGTGCTGAGACATTCCTTTTACTCTATACTCAACTCGCTCTTTCAAATCATCTAGCATTGAGATTAAAACACCTAGCTGGGGAGCATAACCATCTTCAGACTTAATTTCGGCTGGGCCAAAGTCCATAGTTTCTGTACCTTCTCCTGTTATCATCAGGGAGTGTGCTCCGGAAAAAGCATCGCTAGATGATTCTAGTGTGTACTCTAGTACAGAACTGCTGTTTGTGCCGCCTATACCTTCTGCCCAAGAATCTATTTTCTCTCCTTTTGCTGTTTTTTCAAAGTCGGCATTTCCTAGTGGAAAATCTGTCATTATGCCGTTACTGTCTTCTATTTGTAAAGAGAAGTTGTCAAAATAGAATGTTCCATCAGATAGCATCAAACCACCTATAAGTAATCGTTCTGCATTTTTACCTATGGTCCCTTCTATGGTATATTCTTTCCACTCTGGAACTCTGATAGGTCTATCACCCATATTATCAAAAAAGCCGTTCTCATTATTCTTCATATCTACTCTGGCCCATAGTCCTGCCCAAGCTGTGGAGTCTGCAATTTCTGCCTTTACAGCTGCTTTAAGAATAAATTTGCGCTCCTTGTCCATACTCATATCTATAGATTGAGAAAAGGCCGTCCAGCTGTTTGATACTTGAGATTGCTGAGCTTTTGCAATAAATGCGCAGCAGAGTAATACGATAAGAGTTGGAATAAATTTCATTGAATTGACTTGTTTGAGTTCTTATTGGCTTTATTAGTAGCAAGATATGAGTTTTGTTACAAAATGATATGTTTGAAAAATCAATGATTAATCAGTACATCTTTGTAAATCATAGGATATTTGGATTTTGCAGAAGCATCATCTCTTAGTTGAGGATGATTATTGTAATCAGTTCTCAACTTATAGATAGCTTTTTTGTAACCTATCATAAATTCTAAATATTCTTCTACTGAAATATCTTGGTTAATGGAAAATACAAACGCAGTATTACTTTGTGCGCCTTCATAGATATATGAGAATATCGAATCTTCGATGGATGTCTTAGTGTTTTTAAATGAAGCAATATTTAAAGTGTCTACGTTTTTATCTAGTATAAATTCTTCAAAAAATCGGGGTGGTGGTGGAGGGGGAGGATAGTCCTTTGAGTTAGACCATTTGTTATAAATTTCTTTAGATAATACAATATGACGTTTGTAATAAGTTTCTAATAGTGTCTCAGAGTTTGTAATTGTAATTAATATATTATTTGCATTGATAAATAGAAGTTTGTCAAATAATGTGTCTAGTTTATTCCATTTGATAGATTTATCAATATAGAAAACAGCATCATATTTATAATGAGATTGTTTAGATTCTAGGATAGACATCTGGACGTCGTGATAAGTCAAGAAACGATCCCATCCAAAAAAATTGATACTATCATTCTTCTCTGTGACTTTAAATCTAATTTGATTCTGATGTGAATCCATAAATATGTCTTCACTATACTCGATCTCAAGTTTAAATTCTGGAATATTTGCAAATGATCCAGTTATAGCTTGAAGATTGCCTTGCTTATCATAAGCATTTATGTTACTCAAAGCGATGATAAATACTAGTAGACTCAGTATAGCAAAGTGAATACTCATTTTTGCGATTGTATATCCTTTTAAAAACCTTCTCAGACTTTTAGCTTGGTCAAAGAATAGAACTATAGGTAATAATGCTATTGCGTAGGCAAACTCTTTAAATAGTATCGAGCTATGGGATATTATGATACTACCTATTGTGATGGCTAGGATTTTGAAAACATAGAATATTGCAGTAGGGGTAAGAGCACTTTGGTCATTTATAATTCTCCTCCTGGCTTTTCTTTTTAGACTGCTTGTTTCAGTTCCGGAAAAAAGAAAAGCTATGCTAATTGTATTTCCTAGGGTAACAGAAATTGAAGAAAAGAATAGCGCAATATAATTCCTTTTGTCTGTATCTAGAGTGTTATCTGCGTTATATGCAAATGCTAAGTGTACACTTCTAATGAGTGCAAAAATGTACTGTAAGAAGTAATAAAAAACTATAGCAGATAAAAGTCCTAATACGATACTTAACAAGAATTTCCTTTTTGAGAATTCTTGTAATGTTATTTTGTAGAGAAATTTTTTTGAACCCAAATGTGTGTTGCTAGACTGTGTTCTAAGTTGGTAGTGATAAACTTGTTATTGTTACACCAACCCCTTAACCTCCTCAAAATCTAGTCCACCATAATTACCACTACTCATAAGTAATACCGCTTTGTTTTTTAGCTCTTGTTCAAAAAGAAACTTTTTAAAGTCGGCTGGATCTGTGTAAATAATAAGATCATCGCGTTCAAAGGCAGTTGCTATTTGTTGCGTTGTAATAGGCTCTAGTTTTTTGATTTCGACAGCGTGTGGAGAGTAGAATACCACAGCAACATCTGCGCTGTCTAGCGCGCCTTTATACTCGCTTAGAAATTCTGGATTAAGACTGCTGTAGGTGTGTAATTCTAGACACGCTATAAGCGTGCGATCTGGATATTGTTCTTTTACAGCCGTCGTTGTAGCACTTACTTTTGATGGGCTATGTGCAAAATCTTTGTAGATGACAGTGTCATTAGTTTCTGCAATTTTTTCTAAGCGTTTACTCGCTCCTGAGAACGTAGCTATGGCTTCATAAAAATCTTCTTCTACCACGCCCATGTGCTGGCAAATCCACTTTGCACCTGCAAGGTTGTTGAGGTTGTGTTTCCCAAAAACTTCAATAGGCATTGGCCCATCTGGGGTTTCTAGCAAAGTCTCTCCATCTTCAATGCTGTATGATGGAGTTTCATATGGATACTTTTTAATGTGTGCAGTGGCATTTTCTACCACTTTCACGACATTTTCATCTTCTGTGTTGTAAATCATTGCACCACCATTGGTCATAGAATTTACAAAAATCTGAAACTGCTCCACATAGTTATCAAACGTAGGGAATACGTTAATATGATCCCATGCAATACCGCTTAGTAGGGCAATGTTGGGCTTATATAAATGAAATTTAGGTCTGCGGTCTATTGGGCTACTTAAGTATTCATCACCTTCTAGTACCATAAAATCTGCATCATCTGTCATGCGCACCATGGTATCAAAGCCTTCTAGTTGCGCGCCTACCATATAATCTACTTCTTTTTCCCAATAATGCATGACATGCAAAATCATAGAAGTAATAGTGGTCTTACCGTGAGAACCGCCTATAACAACACGGGTTTTGTTTTTGGCACGTTCATATAAGTACTCAGGATATGAATATATGCTTAGTCCTAGCTCTTGTGCTTTTAAAAGCTCAGGGTTATCTTCCTTTGCGTGCATGCCTAATATGACAGCGTCAAGATCTACTGTAATTTTTTCTGGAAACCATCCAAATGCTTCAGGTAGCAATCCATACTTTTCAAGTCGGGATTTTGACGGGTCAAAGATAGTGTCATCACTACCTGTAACCGTTTCTCCTTTATGATGTAATGCGAGTGCTAGATTGTGCATTGCTGCACCACCTATAGCGATAAAATGGATATTCATATAATCTTATTCTTTGAAGTAAAAATAAGATTATACTCTCAAACTACCATAAGAGAAGTCAGGTAATTAGTCATGGGTGTTTTGAGGTTTTTATGCTTTCGCGAAAGCGTACTTCAACACTTCATAACCATTGCCACGACTGTAATTAAGGCGCTTTTTTTAATAGCAAGTCTCTATAATTATTTAAAAAATTGACAATCAGTAGTGTAGTCTGCGAGGTGACATAACGGCATTCTCCCTAAAAGGCACTATTTTTGTCTTACCGACACCATACCAGAAAACCGCCAACACAATTATGAGTTTTTTCAAAAAAATATTTAGCAAAGAAAAAAAAGAAACCCTTGATAAAGGTTTAGAGAAAACAAAGACGAGCTTCTTTGATAAGATGAGTAAGGCAGTTGCTGGAAAATCTAAGGTAGATGATGATGTTCTAGATAATCTTGAAGAAGTACTTGTAACGAGTGATGTGGGTGTAAAAACTACGCTTAAAGTAATTACTCGTATCGAGGAGCGTGTGTCACGTGATAAGTATGTAGGGACAGATGAGCTTAACCAGATTTTACGTGAAGAAATCGCTGGCTTACTAAGCGAGACTAACGTAGGAAACGCAACAGAATTTGAAATCCCTAAAGGTACCAAGCCACACGTAATTATGGTGGTAGGTGTAAACGGAGTAGGGAAAACGACAACGATAGGTAAACTTGCATACCAATTTAAAAAGCAAGGACTTAAAGTCGTCCTAGGAGCTGCAGATACGTTTAGAGCAGCAGCTATAGATCAATTGCAAGTGTGGGCAGATAGAGTAGATGTTCCTATTGTAAAACAACAAATGGGAAGTGACCCAGCCTCAGTAGCGTTTGACGCGCTAGAGAGTGGTGTAAATCAAAACGCAGATGTGATCATTATTGATACTGCAGGAAGATTACATAATAAGGTGAATTTAATGAACGAGCTTACTAAGGTGAAGCGCGTGATGCAAAAAGTAGTCGGAGATGCTCCTCACGATGTACTTCTTGTACTTGACGGATCTACTGGTCAAAACGCCTTTGAACAAGCAAAACAATTTACGGCAGCTACAGAGGTGACTTCGCTTGCGGTGACAAAACTAGACGGTACTGCCAAAGGTGGTGTGGTTATAGGTATTTCTGATCAGTTTCAAATCCCTGTAAAATACATTGGAGTAGGAGAAGGTATCGAAGATTTGCAAGTGTTCAACAAAGTGGAGTTTGTAGATAGTTTCTTTAAATAAGCCATTACTTTTTATGAAACTCGTTCCTAGGTGGCTTCCAGAACTTACGTTGCGCACTTTACGAGTTGTTGTCATTGGTTTCATGCTACTTAATGTGTGGAGCGTGTATACGGCACATGCTACAGTAAGAAGCGAACTTGTACCTAAGTATCTAGCTCAGTACTCTGCTTTTCCTCATTATATTTTTATTGTTTTTTATAGTCTCATCATATTTTATATATGGAGAATTCTTAAGGGAGCACTAGCTTCAGAAAATTGGTGGGTGCCTGTAATTGCAGTGATTATATTTGAATCTACTAAGTTTTTTATCTACGGTTTCTTGATGTGGGTTAATCCTTTTGGATAAACCTTTTTGTATTTTTAGTGGACTATAAAAATGCACTATGAAATACCTTTATACTCTCGCGCTCGCAACGGCGCTTTTTTCTTGTAAAAACGATGCTCCTACAACCACAGTAGATATAACTCCTAGATATGTGTGGGAAGCTTATAATGACTCTCTAGATATTGCAAAAACGCAAGAACTAGAAAATAGCAGAATGCACCTCAAGCTTGTAAATGCAAAGGGGCTCGATAAAAATGATATTTGGAAAGATCTTAATGGGGAGATAAATACGCTTTCGCGAAAGCGTATCTCAGAAATTTCTCCGCTTATCTTAGAGCAGGATATTCCAACCATCCAGAAGCACATCAAAAATGGAGATTACTCATACGAAGAACTTACGCTATTTTATTTAAACCGTATTGCTCGTTTTGAAAGTGATAATGACTTAGCGCTTAACGGAGTCATCTCACTCAATAAAGAAGTGGTGAAAGAAGCAAGAGCACTAGATGCGATTGATAAATCTACCATAGATGAATACTCTGTATATGGGATGCCTATTCTTTTAAAAGATAATATAGGTGCAGCTGGTATGATTACGACTGCAGGATCTGTAGCGCTTGCAGATAATAACGCAGGAGATGCATTTATTACAAAAAGGCTCAAAGAAGAAAATGCCATAATACTTGGTAAAGCCAACTTGAGTGAGTGGGCATACTTTTTATGTACAGGTTGTCCTGTAGGTTATAGTGCCGTGGGTGGTCAAACTATTAACCCATACGGTCGTTTACAATTTGAGTCGGGAGGTTCAAGTTCTGGATCAGGGGTGAGTGTAGCAGCAAATTATGCAGTAGCCGCCATAGGATCAGAAACGAGTGGATCTATATTATCACCTTCTAGCCAAAATAATCTGGTCGGGCTTAAGCCTACCATTGGTCTTTTAAGCCGCAGCGGGATTGTACCTATTTCTAGTCACTTAGACACTCCAGGACCTATGACGAAGAACGTAGTCGATAATGCAATCCTATTACAAGCACTCACTGGTAAAGATGCTGCAGATTCTTATAGCTACACTTCTTCTAGTGATTATGTAACTGCTGTAAAAAATGGAAGCCTTGAAGGAAAATATCTTGGTGTGATAAAAGGATACTTGCAAGACAGTACGTATGCGGCTGCCATTGATAAATTAAAGCAAACCAAAGCTACACTCGTTGAGGTGGATATGGAACGAATTAATATGCCGGGCTTTCTGTCTATCTTAAATATAGATATGAAAAATGATCTACCTGCTTACTATGATGCTGAGGTAGTCTCATCTGTAAAAAATAGAAATATAGAGGAGCTTATCACATTTAACAATCAAGATAGCCTCACTCGTATTCCCTACGGGCAACAGCTTTTTAAAGGTATCGTTGCAGATAGCACAACCGCTTTAGAGCTTAAAGCAATTAAAGAAAACCTTATGGAGGTTACTCAAGCATACTTCCAAGACGCATTGAGCAAGCACCCTGAAGCTGGTGGTCAACTAGACGCCATACTCTCGATAAATAATTATGATGCTGGCTATGCCGCAGCGGCACACTATCCGGCACTTACAATACCGATGGGCTTCACCGCACAAGGCGAGCCTAAGGGAATTACCATCATCACTCCATCTAAGCAGGAAGAAGTGATTTATAATATTGCAGTAGGTGTAGAGAGTACACTTAACGCTAGAACGTTACCAGAAGGGTATCAGGAATAAAATAATCCAGATGACTAGAAGCTAGCCGCTTTTAGAAAGAAAAACACATATTATAATGAGAAAAAAGTCAGCAGTAAGATGCTGACTTTTCTCGTTTTAGATAGCTTTCTTATTACTATGTTATTTGGCTTATCTTTGCACTCCCTTAAAAGGAATGCTATGCGTACAAAATCATTAAAAAAGAATAAGATAAACGTAGTAACTCTAGGTTGCTCAAAGAACGTTTATGACAGTGAGGTCTTGATGGGCCAGCTCAAAGCAAATGAGATGGATGTTGCTCACGAAGAAGAAGGTAACATTGTCGTGATCAATACTTGTGGTTTTATAGACAACGCAAAAGAGGAGTCTGTAAACACTATTCTTGAGTATGTAAAGCAAAAGGAAGAAGGAGAAGTTGATAAGGTGTTTGTAACGGGATGTTTATCTGAGCGTTATAAGCCGGATCTTCAAAAGGAAATTCCAGATGTAGATCAGTATTTTGGAACAACAGAATTACCTGGATTACTCAAAGCACTTGGGGCAGATTATAAGCATGAACTTATAGGGGAGCGTATTACTACAACACCTAAAAACTATGCATACTTAAAAATAGCCGAAGGCTGTGATCGTCCTTGTTCTTTCTGTGCGATTCCTTTAATGAGAGGTAAGCACAAATCAAAATCAATAGAGCACTTAGTGATTGAAGCAAAAAAACTTGCTGCAAACGGAGTGACGGAGTTGATTCTTATTGCGCAAGATCTTACATATTACGGTCTTGATTTATACAAAAAACGTAACCTAGCAGAGCTTCTTGAAAACCTTGTTAAAGTAGAAGGAATCGAGTGGATTCGTTTGCACTATGCATTTCCTTCTGGATTCCCGGTAGATGTACTTGATGTGATGAACCGCGAGCCTAAGGTGTGTAATTATATTGATATACCACTGCAGCATATTGCAGATCATATATTGAAGTCTATGCGTCGTGGTACTACGATGGAGAAAACAAATGCGTTGTTAGACCGCTTTCGCGAAAGCGTACCAGGAATGACTATAAGAACTACGCTTATTGTTGGGTACCCTGGAGAAACAGAAGAAGATTTCCAACTTATGAAGCAATGGGTGAAAGATCAGCGTTTTGAACGTTTAGGTTGTTTTACATATTCTCATGAGGAAAATACACACGCATTTAACCTAGAAGACGATGTACCTGAAGAAGTAAAAATGGATCGTGCTAACCAGATTATGGAGATCCAATCACAAATATCTTGGGAACTTAATCAGCAAAAGATAGGGAAGGAGTTCAAGATTGTAGTAGACCGTAAAGAAGGAAACTACTTTATAGGTCGTACAGAATTTGATTCTCCAGATGTGGATAACGAAGTACTTGTAGACGCAACAAAGTTCTACTTAAAAACTGGAGACTACGCAATGGTAACTATCACAGAGGCCGAAGATTTTGACCTTTATGCAGAACCACTTGTAGCTTTAGAGCGACCACAAGCACTACACGCAAAGCGCGCCACTAAAAAGTAAGAAGCAGTAAGATGATTTATATAAAGCCTTTTGGAACAAATGTTTTGAAAGGCTTTTTTGTGTGTAAGAGTTTCTGCGCAACGCTTACATTTGTAGTATTTATAAACACATTACCTATGCATATTACTGGTTTAGTATTTTTTGTTTTAATCTTCTTCACTTCTTGTAAAAGGTCTAATCAAACGGAGGTTGCACCAGTCTTAGAACAGTCAGCTGTAGAAATGGCTACTGTCAATGCCTCATTAACTACTATAGAACTTCCTTCTACAGGAAAGTCTCATTTACCTAGACTCAAGTCGAGTGGCGGTAAATTACATATGACTTGGGTGGAGCAGGAAGACAAGATGGCAATTTTAAAATATGCTAGTTACGATAGTGCCAAATGGAGTCAACCTAGAACCATTACATCTGGAGATAACTGGTTTGTAAACTGGGCAGATTTTCCGGCACTGGGCGTAAATGGTGATTACGTGCTCACTAATATCTTAGAAAAATCTGCAGAGGGTACGTATGATTATAATATCAAATTGCAATTATCTAAAGGTGATCAAATAATAAAAGACGATTTTCTGCTCAATACAGATGATGTAGATGCAGAGCATGGCTTTGTATCAATCCAAGCGTATGATGGAGGTTTTTATGCTAGCTGGCTAGACGGAAGAAATACTAAAAACGAAGACAAGGCTAAGAATCAAATGACCCTGCGCAACGCCTACATAGATTTGGCGGGAAATATAACTCAAGATACGGAGATAGATAACCGAGTTTGTGACTGCTGTAATACAGCTATCGCAATTACAAATAATGGTCCTATTACCGTTTATAGAGATCGCACAGAAACTAAACCTGAGGTACGAGATATGGCAATCGTACGTTGGGTAGATGGATCATGGACAAAACCTATGGTTATAGGAAATGACAATTGGGAGCTAAATGGTTGCCCCGTAAACGGACCTGCAATCGCGACTCAAGAAGAAAATGTGGTGGTGAGTTGGTTTACTGCAGAGGGTGAAACCCCTAGAGTTCTTACAGCATTTTCAAACGATAATGGAGCCTCTTTTGGAGGTGCAATACGTGTAGATAACGGAAGCGCAATAGGTAGAGTAGATGCAGATTTTATGAGTGATGGCAGCGCTTTCATCTCGTGGTTAGAGCCAATGGGTGAAAACGTTGTACTACAAGTAGCACGAGTATATGTAGATGGCACACACGACGCACCAGTGACAGTAACCAACACCTCTGCCGAACGACAAAGCGGCTTTCCACAACTAGAGGTTGTAGGTGATTTAATTTTTGTCGCCTGGACAGATCTTAATGGTGACAACAGCGAGGTCAAGATGGTACGCTTTGAGATGGAATAGTCTGATTGCACCAATAACGTAACCCACCCACAACAGTGTCCCTCTTCCAAGAGGGAGTCAGGGAGATGTCCGCAAGAGTGAGTTAACTAGAATTTCATTTCCAATTCCCACCCTTCAGGGTCGGGGGAAAGGAATTGGTCGACTGAGTCAGGGCTATGAAAAAGAATTGCCAGCCGAAAAGTTTTCCCCGTCCCTAAAGGGTGACGTTTCTTAGGGAATTAGACATAAAAAGAACGTAACCCACCCACAACAGTGTCCCTCTTCCAAGAGGGAGTCAGGGAGATGTCCGCAGGAGTGAGAAAACAAACTAAAAATTTCTAACTCCAATTCCCACCCTTCAGGATTGGGGAAAGGAATTGGCAGACTGAGTCGTGGCTAGTAAAAAGAATTGCAACCCGAAAAGTTTTTCCCCGTCCCTAAAGGGTGACTTTTCTGAGTTAAGGATATGTCTTAATTTCCTCTTCAATAAATATTTTGAATTCTTCAAATTGGAGCAGGATGAAATTATTTGTGAAACGAATTTCTTTTATTCCATAAGAGTTTATGACATCGGTTCTGTCGGAGTCGTATTCCTTTTGGTTATAATGTATTTCTCCATCTAGTTCTATGCAGAGTTTAAGTTTATGACAATAGAAATCGAGTACATAATCAGCAAAAGGATGTTGACGTCTGAATTTTACACCAAATGGTTTTGTTTTCAAATACTCCCAAATCTTCTTCTCAGCTATAGTTTCTCGTTTTCTCAAAGCAGCTGCAAACTCAAATTTAGAAGCAGCTGCCCTAGCGTGCATATTTTCTTTTGAATTACACATAATTAGTCAGCAATATAACTCATTATTAAGTCTTTGAAGTGAATTTTCTATTTTCCAATGCAGAGATTAAAATCAAGATTAATTTTTTATTTCCAATTCCCACCCTTAAGGGCTGGGGAAAGGAAATCGCCAGTTGAAAAGTTATACCCCGTCCCTAAAGGGTGACTTTTCTAAATTTTGATTCCATTCCAATTCCCACCCTTCAGGGCTGGGGGCAGGAATTGCCAGCCGAAAAGTTTTCCCCGTCCCTAAAGGGTGACTTTTCTGAGAATAGTAGATATAAAAATAACGCGCCCTACCCACAACAGTGTCCCTCTTCCAAGAGGGAGTCAGGGAGATGTCCGCAAGAGTAACAAAAAAAATGCCCTGAAACAGGGCATTTTTTTGTTTTAGTAAGCGTTGTAATTACAACCTATACTTTCCATTATTAGTCAAGAAAATAGCATTGGCAAAGAACAACTTTCCATTGTGCCAGAAAGCTCTAAAAAGTGGATCATCTACCATGTAGATTACACTTCCACGCCCCATGCGTTCTTCTCCAAAAATAAGAGACTTGCTAAGTTTTGCTTTGGCATTATCACCCGCAAATCCTGCAACGTTGGTTACTTCTTCTGGAATGTAAGACACGTTAAAACCTTTGTCCAGATATGAATAAGAGTTGCTTCCTAGTTTTAAAGAGTAGTAGGTGTCATCGTACCCAAAAGCCATAGGATGTGTAGGGTCTACTTTAGTTTTAAAGATAGAACCTGTTATAAAGTTGGTGGTGCTTGCGTTCTCGCGCTCAGCATATGGAGTGAGATTATCATCGCTCGAAGTATCGTCGTCATCACTTGAATTGCTGTTGCGTTTTAAGTTAAATCCAGATTTTCCAGCAAAACTTCCTACGGCATTCGCTATCGCGATTACTTTTCCGCCACCGCGTACAAAATCCTTTACTTTATCTAGTGTACTATCATTAAGCACACTTCCGTACCAACCGCTAGGCATTACTAGGACGTCAAAATCTTCTAGGTCAACGCGTCCTAAATTACCAGTATCAATCGAGGTAGCAGGATATCCTAGTGTTTGCTCAAAGAAATACCAAGTGGCTCCATAACTTAATGATGAGGTTCCTTCTCCTTTTAATAATGCAATTTTCGGCGGATTGATAAGCTTCATAGATGATGATCCAAAGTCAGGACCAGAGGTCGAAAATGAAGTATTAGTTGCGTTAAGGATTCTGTTATGCTTTCGCGAAAGCGTATTTACAACCTCATTAAAATCTGTACGTCCTTTGTTATCACTTTTTGTAATTACTAGCGATCCTCGTTCATAAGAGATACCATTATTTGCAAAAGGCTTTTCTGTAAAACGGACTTTAATTCCTTCCTTTAATAATGCTGCAAGTAGCTTTGCATCTTCAAGGCTATTCCACTTTGCGATATAACCTGCTGCGTTTGCGTTCAGGTTTGAGTTGTTTGTGGTAAAAGGATCTGCCGCATTTGCAGTAACGAGTGATGTGCTTGCTACAGCATTAAGCCCGTAAGCGTGTGGTAAACTCCAGGCAGTAATGTCATAGGTAAGTGGTGTGCTCAGTTTTGCATCTGGCTCAAGAAGCGCTTTTACCATTTTACCTTTTGGCTGATTAGTGCTCACGACCATAGCCATATCATAACTCATGCTTCCTTGACCGTTTGAGGTATAAGAAAAACCTGAGGCTTTCCCGTTTGATGAGAAGCCATATTTGATCTCGTGCCTGTCTAGTAGTGTCGCAAGTTCTTTAAGATTGTCTAGATTTCCAGAAAGTACGTAGCTTTTATATTTAAGGCCGCTTGTGTTGAAGTAGTCTTTAAATTGTGTATTGAGCTTACCAGCATTTGCAGAGGATATTTCTATAGTAGAAAGTCCTGTGGTTTTGTGATGTGCTATACGATCTACAAGGGTAAGTTCAAAACCTTGATCTGTATCTATTCCTAATCCTGCACGACCGTGACCGGCTTGCTCGTAGGTCATCCCTATTGCACCCATAAACATAGGGTAAGTATCTCCGTATGATGGATAAAGTAAGTCAAAACTCTCTCCGGTAAAAAATAGCCAACCTTCTTTATCAAAATAGCGAGCGTGGTTTTTTCCTATTTCTACTTGGAATTCTTGTTGCCAGTCTGTGATAATCTCATTAAAAGGCTCTGCTGCTGGAGCAAAGTAATAAGGGCTATTGATACCTTGCTCGTGGAAATCTACATGCACATGTGGCATCCATTTATTATAAACTTTTAGTCGTTGCTGTGATTCTACTTGAGAAGCCCAAGCCCAATCGCGGTTTAGGTCAAAAAGGTAGTGATTAGGTCTTCCTCCTGGCCACGGCTCATCGTGCTCCGCAGCTACTTGAGCTGGATCGTAAGGTGTAGATGCCACTTGGTTAAACCAGTTTGCATAACGGTCACGTCCATCTGGATTTACACAAGGATCTATAATAACCACAGTGTTTTCTAGCCAGTCTTTTTTTGTAGTCACAAGCTCATACAATGTAGCCATAGATGCTTCTGTTGAGGAAGCTTCATTACCATGGACATTATAAGAAAGCCAGACTATGGCCTTATCTGCCGTACCAGAATTACCAGAGGCAATACCTGTTTGTTCAAGATTTGCTTTACGTATGTTTTCTATATTGTTGTGATTTGCAGCTGTTGTAATTACTGCATACGTAAGTGGTCTGCGCTCATTTGTTTTACCATATGTTTGGTAGGTGACTAGATCACTATTTTCTGCAACATGTTCAAAGTAGCGCACCACATCTGCATGACGTGAGAACTGTGTTCCTATCTCGTAGCCCAGAAATTCTGATGGAGATTGTACTTGTGCGGTAAGTAATGTTGTGAGAAATAAGGCGACAAAAAAGCTGTAGATTCTGAGCATTTGGTTGGTTTTAGCAAAAGCTAAAGCTATAAAAAGAGCTCGCCGCAAATCAGCGTTTTAACGTTTTTTTGGGAAAACTCGCTATTTAACGGATTTATCTTTACTATCTAAACCATAATTTATGCCAACTGACTGTCTGCCGTACCGTGAAACTGGGTATTTTTCTAATCTTATTACGAACTATTTAGATCAAGAAGAAGCACTTAAGCCCTTTTATCACAGATTTCCTACCGCAGATAATCTTATTAAACAGGCAGAAGAGAAGGGGCAATTTTTTAGTCCGCTTTCGCGAAAGCGTTTATATGATTCCCTCATCGCGCAATATAAAAGTACAAACACCTCTGCCGAGACACAGCTCAACTTAGAGCATCTTGCAAGCGAAAATACATTTACCATCACGACAGGGCACCAGCTCAATTTATTTACGGGGCCGCTCTATTTTTTATATAAAATTATCTCAGTCATTAATCTCTGCAAGGAGCTTAAAGAGAAAGATCCAGACCGCAATTATGTACCTATTTACTGGATGGCGACAGAAGATCACGATTTTGACGAGATTAACTACTTTAATTTTCAAGGTAAAAAAGTGCAGTGGAATCGCGAAGACGGCGGCGCCGTAGGCGAACTATCAACCGATGGCCTGGCTGAGGTACTAGCATTATTTAAAACACAGCTGGGGACTTCAAGAAATGCAGAGTACCTCTCAAAACTTTTTAGTGATGCCTACCTAAATCACGATAACCTGGCAGATGCAACGCGCTATCTGGGTAACGAGCTTTTTGGTGAGTATGGCCTTGTCATTGTAGATGGTAACGATGCAAGACTTAAAGAATTATTTGCTCCTTATGTACAACGAGAATTGCTAGAGGGGGTATCGCACGCAAAGGTGACACAGCAAACCGAGCAACTCACTGCGCTAGGCTACCCAGAGCAAGTGCACCCTCGTGAGATTAACTTGTTCTACATCACAAAAGGCATCCGTGAGCGTATTATCAAAGTGGATGATATGTATGTGGTAAATGATACAGATATCCGCTTTCGCGAAAATGAGATACTCAACGAGCTTGCTAACCATCCAGAACGGTTCTCGCCTAACGCTTTGTTGAGACCACTTTTTCAAGAAGTGATTTTACCGAATCTTTGTTACATAGGTGGAGGCGGAGAGCTGGCGTACTGGTTCCAACTTAAAACATATTTTGAAGAAGTGGGTATTCCATTTCCGGCATTACTACTTCGTAACTCGGCATTAATACGTACCGAAAAGCAACGTACAAAGGCGGAAAATCTAGGCGTGTCATTGCCAAATTTATTTCTAAAACAAAACGAACTCATCAACCGAAAGGTGCGTGCCATCTCAAATATAGAGATAGACTTCTCTGCGCAACGCAGCTTCTTGAAAGAGCAGTTTAAAGCAATGCACTTACTAGCCGAAGAGACAGACGCTAGTTTTATAGGAGCCGTAAAAGCTCAAGAAGTAAAACAACTTAAAGGCTTAGAAAACTTAGAGAGTAGATTGCTGCGCGCACAAAAGCGTAAACTAAGCGATCACGTACAACGCCTAGTAGATTTGCAAAACGAAGTATTCCCAATGCAAAGCCTGCAAGAAAGGAATACGAACTTCTCACAGTTTTATCTAGAATTTGGCGAGCAACTCATCCCTGAGCTAGTGAATGCTCTTGAGCCGCTAGGCGGCGAGTTTACGGTGGTTACTTTGTAGGGGGATTGTTAGCTTTTATAGACTATTTTAACTCATTTTCAATAGTTTCTATTAATGACTCTACAAAGTCATCAATTAGTTTAAAATTAAACTCTATTGAATATGTATAGTTCTTGACTTCATATGAATACCTCCAATTAACAAAGGAGTCATTATGAAGTCTGAGTAATTCTTTGATATTTAAATTTGCGATGTCATTTTTATCTTCTCTGTCACTATTGTTGTTAAGGCTAGTATTGTAAGAGAATTTTATAGCTTTTAGTTTTTCTTTTGAATTAGTTTTCAGTTTTTTAGAATTATAATTCCTTTCAATTTTATTCTGAGTTTCCAATGGTAGGTAATCAAAAAGTTCCTCAAGTTTATGACCGCTTTTAGAGGGCTTTGAAGGAGATATATTATGAAGAAGTTTCAAAAGTAGTTCTGCGGCAAAAGTATAGCAAGTTGCAGAAACAGGTGAGAGTTCAAAACCCTCGAGTCCGCTATTAAAGTTGATTGTTTCAGCAGATATTCTTGCTTGTTTAAAAAAGCCTAGAGCTGAATAATATTGGAGTTGTTCATTATTTTTAGTTGTTCTTTTTCCCATTTATGAACTTTGTGATTGTTGGATTTCCATTATCATTTATGCAAAATTCTTCACCATCTTTCTTTCCGTTTGTATAAGGACATTTATATACTAAAGTAGTATCCTTATGTCTTGTGACTAAAGTATTTTTATGTGCAATCATATGATGATACTATAATTGTCTTTTTATCTAATAATTCAATTTTTAAATCCTCAGTTGCTCCTTCTCCTTCAAATCTTATAATGTTTCCTATTTTTTCTTGAAAGATTGGTTTCCAAAACTCATTTTCGTTCATTAGTGCTCCATAGTCACTCACCATTTGATGATAAACCTCGTTTAAAGTTAGATTTTTATATTCTGTAATATGATCAAAACAACTGTCCCAAGCTCCGTAAGTGTAAGTTCCGTTTTCGTAATATTTGTATTTGTAATATTTATGAAACTCTCCATCTTTTGTATTTATTAATTTTTCTTGTTCTTTCTGATCAATCAGTTTTCCTAAGAGGTTTATATGTGTTTGGCCTTTGTAGCTTTTTCCAATTTCCACATTTTTGTCAGATAGGTTGGAACTGAAGATAAATCCATTAATATTTTTGGGCTTAATCCAATCTCCAGTCAAAGAAAATTCTTCGCCCATTTCTAATTGGTCATTCGATTGGATTATATCTTCAATAATTAAGCTTTCTCCTGCTTTCAGCTCAGTTATTATGTTCGATTTGAAATTCGGTTTTTCATAGACTTTTGCACCAAGCACATTTATGACACACAATTCTGTTTTTACTTTAAAATTTTGTCCGAAAATAGAATTGATAAATAATAAGACTAACAGTATTGGTAAAAAACTTTTCATAATATAAGATATCTATAAACCCAACTGCCTTATCCCCTCATAAGCTACAATTCCCACGGCATTTGCGAGATTTAAACTTCTGATATGTTCGCTAAATAATGGGATTTTATAAAGTTGGTCAGGGTGTTTTTCGGTGATTTCTTTTGGGAGTCCTTTAGATTCTTTTCCAAAGACGAGAAATAGGTCTTCTTCAAAAGGAATGTCATAATGTGATTTTGTGCCGTGACTTGAGAGAAAGGCCATTTTCGCGAAAGCGTTCTTTTTAAAAAAGTCTTCTGTATTATTATAATACTGTACGTCTAGATGCTTCCAGTAGTCAAGACCTGCGCGTTTAAGGCGGGTGTCGTCTATCTCAAAACCAAAGGGTTTTACAAGGTGCAACTTGCAGCCAGAACCGAGGGCAAGCCTACCTATGTTACCTGTGTTGTTTGGGATTTCTGGATGTATGAGTACAATATTGAGCATAATGGCTTGCTTGATGGGATGTATGGTGTATAAATGGTGTGTGAGATACTAATGTTATCACAAAAACTAAAGCTGGTCACGGGCTATAACTCCCGTCTACAGTATCTTTACCCAAAAATAGCATTTTGAGAGTAAACTACTTCCCCCAGAAAATTATATATACCGTTGTAATCCTTCTTTTTTCTTTAGGAAATACGCAGACTGCACAAGCGCAGGATTTTGAAAAAATTAAAGAGTTTTTTACATTTTACCCAAACCACAAGGCAGTTGAGCAAGATTCTACGCTATATGCATCTAAGTTTATAGCAGCACCCGTTGTGAGTTATAGCCCAGAGACAAATTTTGCCTTTGGAACGGGAGCAAAGTATCTCTTTAAATTTAACGGTAGTGGGGAGGAGACGCGTGTGTCTAATATGCCTATCACGCTGCAGTACACACTTAATAGTCAGTTTTTTGTTTATTCTGGATTTGAGATTTTTACTAACCAAGAGAAATGGGTGATAGAGGGTAATATCCTTTTTCAAAATTACCCAAGACTGTTTTATGGTTTTGGCACAAACTCACCAGAAAGTGCAGAGGAGGAGTATAATTATTACCAGTTACTAGTGGAGCCTATCTTTTTAAAGCAGGCTTTTACACGTTACCTTTTTGTAGGTGCAGGTGTGCGATTTAATCACATTTACTCTGTTGATATAGAAGAGGGCGGACTAATAGATCAAACCAGACCTACTGGTTATGATGGTTCTACATCACTAGGTGTTGAGGTTGCATCACTTTATGACAGTAGAAATAATGTGCTAAACTCAAATAATGGGTGGTACTTAGAAGCTACAAGAGGACAATATTTTGAAGGGCTAGGAGGCACACATAATTTTAACCTAACTCGTTTTGACCTTAGACACTATATGAAGCCTTTTGCAAATAAGGAGGATGTAATTGCCGTCAATTTCGTTGGGAGATTCACGCGTGGTGACTTACCATTTTCTGAGTTTTCGTTTCTTGGAGGTAGTGAGATTATGCGTGGTTATAGAGAAGGCCGTTATGTAGGTAGAGATTTACTGGCGAGCCAGGTAGAATATAGAAAGACGTTTAAGAACTCTCGTTTTGGCGCTGTATTATTTGCCGGTGGAGGTGATATCTATAATGATGTAAGCGATTTTCAGTTTAAGAACTTAAAACCTACCTATGGAGGTGGTCTTCGTTTTATGATAGATAAGGAAGAACGTCTTAATCTTCGTTTTGATGTAGGTTTTGGTAGAGGCTCTAGTGAGTTTTACTTAGGGATTGCAGAGGCATTTTAATAGCTAGCAGCTAGTTTAATTTGCATCATTTTATTTTTAGAGATAGGAACAAAATTTCTATATTACTCTGAAAATAATCCTGATACGATGCTTAAACCTTTACTCTTTTTTCTTTCCATTTTTTTAGTTTGTAGTTGTGCTCAACAACAAGAACCAGAAGTTGCCATAAACCCGGAAACGTACTGGGGAGAAAACCCTTGGCCAGATATTAGAAAGAAGCGTATTAGTCAGCTATTACCGCAAGCGCTCAAAACTGCAGGTGTTGATTGCTGGATGACTATTTGTAGAGAAAATAATAATGATCCCATTGCAGACCACATAGGAGGAGAAAATGCTGGTGGTACCGCCGTGTTTTTATTTTACAACGACGCAACTGGTTTTCACTCTAAAGTATTCTCACCTTCTGGAGAAGCAACTGCGCTAGATGATCTAGATATACACGAGGAGGTCGTGAGTGTAGAGCGAGGAACCTCTGCTATTGAGCAAGCCTCAGATTTTATCAAAACAAAAGATTTTAAACGTATTGCCGTAAACACATCTTCAAAAAATGTGATGGCAGATGGACTTACGCATACACAGTATGAAGAAATCGCTACTGCCTTAGGTGACGAAACGTCAAAATTAGTATCCTCTGAAGAGGTTGTCTATGAGTGGTTATCTATAAAGCTACCAGAAGAAGTTGCCATACTAAAGAAAGCAGCAAAGCTCACTGCCCAGTGGCAGATTGAAGCCTACGAGCAAGTAGTACCTGGCACATCTACAGATGCAGACATTGCAAAATATTTAAAACAAAGAATGACCGAGTATGGCGTGACAGATGGATGGGCACCTGCTCAAAATCCTAATGTAAATTCTGGGTCAGACCGTGGGCACTCGCACGCTACGGATAAAGTAATTATGCCTGGTGATGTGATACAAATAGATTTTGGCATCAAAGTATATGACAGGTGGGTGACAGATATACAGCGATTTGCATATGTCTTAAAAGAAGGTGAGAGCGAGGCTCCAGATGAGATTATGCACTACTGGGAAAGTTCTAAAGCTGGAAATAGGGAGGCACTCGCTGCGATGAAACCTGGCGTTAAAGGAGTAGATGTAGATAGAGCCCAGCGCGTACTTATGGAAAAAGCAGGGTCTGACTATGTGATGTGGAGCACGGGTCACCCCGTAGGCTATGTCGCTCACGATGTAGGACCTAATCTAGGAGGTTCTCAAGCATCACACGTAAGACCAGCCTCAGAAAAAGTGATCAAGGAAGGGATGACCTTTGCCTTTGACGGTTTTCACTCTTGGAAACTAGCAGACGGCGGTGTAAAAACAATGTCTGTAGAGGAGATGGCTGTAGTAAGAGAAAATGGAGCGGAGTATCTTATCGCTCCACAAGAAGAACTTGTTATTATCTCAAATTAATTATCTACGCAAAAAACCAATAATCTTTAACCGCTTCTTTGCCCCAGGCATCGAGTAGTGCTTGTATTTCCTTCTTACCATCTGGAGAAGAAACTACAATCATAATCTGCGCATTTTCTATAGATGGGACATCTGTAAAAGATTGCATACGTACATCATAAATGTCTTTACCTATCTGTTTCTCATTATTAGAAACCCAGTGAAAGGTGTCATTATAGGATTGTTTGTACTTAAGAAGAATACTTAACTAACATATGCGAATATTACAGTAGTGGAATATTCATATTTGTAGGCTAAGCCCAAAAATAATTACTACTTTTCTTTGAAACATAACCTAAGTAGGACTTTTGATTTATATTTTTACTACTCAAACTTTTTAAATGAAATACGTTTTTTTATATCTAAGTCTCTTACTTCTATCTTGCGGAACAGACGATGGCCAAACTATTACAATGACTAATTTACCGAATACATCAGGTCTTTTAGGTCAAAGAATTTCATTAGATATAGCCGAAGTGAATTTTGATAGTAACGTCCAAGTTTTTTTTGGTAATGAACAGACATCATTTTTTATTCAAGAATCAGGTGTAATAAACATTTTGATTCCAAGATCACTTGATACAGCGCAAAAAAATATAGAGGTAATTGATTTAAATACAAATGAAACTATTGCTGTATCTAATTTTTCATTATTAAGTCCTTCCATCTCAGGTTATTCAACTGACCAAGCTATATTTGGAGAGCCATTTGAAATTTTTGGTGAAAATTTTGATATTGATATAGATGATATTATTGTTGAAATAAATAATGAATCTGCTCAAATTTTAGAATCTTCATACAATTCTATAACCGTACTCTTGCCATCGTTTATTGTTGAATCTCATCTTAATATTGAGGTGACGGCTCAAAGACAGATTGTAGTTGATGATCAATTAGATTTATTAGAACCAATTTTGACTATCCCCGATGGAACAAATGTTTTTTATGGTGAATTTGCAGTTCAAGGTATAGGGTTGAATCCCGAAAGTTTAGGTAGTGTTTTTGTAGATGATGTTGAAGCACGTTTTTATGTAGCAAATGATTTCCTTGTAGTAGATATTCCGCCGGGGATTTACGATGATTTTACAATTCAGGAACTACGATATGAGTATGCGGGTTTTGTGACAGTTTTAGATGCAGAACTTTCTATTGTTGAAAATGCTATTCTAGTAGACCAAAATCCAAATGTAATTGAACATTCTTACGTTTTTGATCAAGATATTTACGGTTTAGGAAACCTAAACGATTTTGATGATCATCTGGATCCAATTTACGCGCTTTTTAAATTTGAAACAGATACAGAAAAGTGGGAAAGGATAGGAGATTGGGAGTTTGAAGGTATTATAGAATTTACTGTATTTGATAATATTGATAGGATCTACTTACAAAAAACGCCTTTAGGTAGTGATCCAGTTTACGAGTGGAGCTTTATAGATCTTAATTCTTTTGAAGAAACGCTTATTGAAACACCTGTAAGTAGTACTTTATATAATTCAAATGTTTTTGCTTTTCAAGACGGATTATTCGTCTTAGGAGGTTTTATCTTAACACCTGATGATACTATTGATATTCAAAATTTTAAGTTGAAATTAAATAGGAATACTTTAGAGTGGGAGGAGCTTCCTTCTAATGCGTTGGAAGGGTTTCCTTTGCCAGAAGCCCAAAATGGAGGTAATGTATTTAATCCAAGACATGCTGATGGTAAATTGTTTTTATCACAATTTGACAGCTTCAATCCAACGATCATTGTGAATGCGGATTTTTCTGTAGAAACATTAAATCAACAAGTTTCATTTATAATAGATAACTATGTTATAGTCAAGTCTGGGAATATTTTACGGAATTTACAGACAGGAAATCAAATTGATTTTAATGGTACTGTACCTGAAAGTATTAAATATGTAGGAGGTGAATTCTATTATATTTCTATTAATGAATTCAATTATTTTTCTAATGAGTATCTAACTGCTAGATTTAAACCCGGAATATTCAATGCATTATTTTAAGAAAGTATACCAGTTACTTTTTGTAGTCCTAGTATTGTCTTGTTCTAAAGAGGATGAAACGACTACTACAACTGATGACTTTGAAGTATCAATTGAAAGTTTAACTATACTAGAGAATGAAATAGAGATTAATTGGGAGATAAGCAAGCCTATCAATTCTATAATTAATAATATTAGCATCTATAGGAATGATACATTTACCGCTTCAACGTTAGTCGTAGATCAATTTATATCAAATACTCCATCAAATGCTACATCTTATATTGATTTTGATGTACCCTACACAACCTCTGTTTCCTACACTGTACAAGTTCGTTTTAGTTTCGAGAGCGATGGACAGACTGAGAGTCTTGAAGTTACAAGCAATAGGGGAGTTCTAGACAGAGATTTAGTAACCTTTAATAATGTCCCATTTCAGGTAGAAAGAGATAGGTTAGAGCAAAATATATACCATATTTATGACCGTAATTCTACTTCTAAATTAGTAAGATACAATACCTCCGCAGGTAAAGTGTCTGAGATATTTAATCTTGGTTCTGGACTATCTCGTTTTAATAAATTTCAGTTTCGTTTTAACAATTTATTGGTAGTAACAAATACCGAAGGAGAAGTTCAAATCTTAAATACAGGTGATTACGGACTGATTAGTGAGTTTGAAGTTCCTGATAATGAGATTATTAAAACATTTGCATTTGTAGGTGAAAAATTTTATTATAAAGGTCGAGATAGCTTCTACTATTCCTATAACCTAAATACGGGAGAAAATTTTAGAGCGCCAGTGGGAGCGGGAGATATATTACTGAGCTATGATAACCAAGAAAGCGTGTTTTATATTATAAGCCGTTTTGATGCTGCTCAAGCTGGATTAATGCGACTAGTAGATAATTGTCCTTCTGAAGTTGAATGTAATGTAGAATTCGTTAATCAAACAGGTGATATCAATCTTCAAGGTTTCGGAATAGACGGAAGTAATATAGATCCAAATTTATTTGTTATTAATGAAGAGTTGGAAATCTTTATTTCAGGGAGATCAGGGTCAGTTTTTAGTTTAAATTCTTTTGAACAATTATCAAACTTTGAATTGTTAACAAACGATAAGTATTTTAATTTCTCGATAGGTTCAGACAATAAGATTTATGCGGCAGTACAAGCAAAGAAAGAGATACACGTTTTTGATAGTCAGGATTATACATTACTAGAAAGAATACCGACTATAACCTATCCTATTCATATATTACTAAGTGAAGGAAATGGAAATCAAAAAATTGATGTTGTTGGTACTTACCGACCGCTTCAATATTTTTCATATGGTTTCGGTTCAAACACTGGAGGGAATTTCGATTTTCAAGAGTTAGCGGTTATAGAGCATGTTGTTAATTAATGAATCAACACCTTAAGATTACTTTGTTTAAAAAATAATCCCTTCTTTTCTAAATAAAAGCACTCCAATTCATGAGTAATGTACCAATAAACTAAGCAAAAAACCAGTAATCTTTAACCGCTACTTTGTCCCAAGAATCAAGTAGTGCTTGTATTTCCTTCTTTCCATCGGGAGAAGAAACTACAATCATAATCTGCGCATTTTCTATAGATGGGACATCTGTAAAAGATTGCATACGTACATCGTAAATGTCTTTACCTATCTGTTTCTCATTATTTGAAACCCAGTGAAAGGTATCATTATACGATTGTAAAATCTTTGCCATATCCTTACCGTTACGGCCAGCACCCCAGAGTACGAGTGGTCGTGTGTTATCACGGTCTATCTCGTAGAAGAAACGCATTTTTAAGTCAAAATAGCGATTGTCTTTATACTCATCCCAAGTGCGTGATATACGATTAGAGCGATCACGCCAGTGGTGAAGTATGGCATCTATGCCTATAACTTTGAGCCCGTGTTTATACATACGGAAACATAAATCGTAATCTTCTGGATAGATAATAGGATCAAAAGCACCTACGGCATCAAAATCATCTTTATGAATCATCCAGCAATGTGACGGGATAACACACTCTTTATAAATCTGCTGGTAGTGAGTACTCGTTCTTGCAACCTCATTAAGCCAGCGCTCATAGCGTAAAAAACCATCGCCTACCTCGCCCTCATCTACAAAGTGCTCTGTACCTCCAGCAATCACGTGCCCTTTTCCATACTTATGCCATTCATCTACGAGAAGCTGAATTTTATAATCAGGCATTTTATCATCAGAATCCATTCTGTTAAGCAGGGTTCCTCGTACTTCTCTGTATCCACATTGTAATGTAGGGATGAGCTTGTAACCGTCACTATCAAAAACACGAACGCGTGCATCTTGCTTTGCAAATGCTGCAAGAATCTCTGGAGTTTCATCTGTACTGTGATCATTTACAGCAATAAGTTCCCAGTTTTGATACGTCTGGTTTATAATCGAGTTTATGCAATCGTGTAGATATGGAGCCGTGTCTTTTACGGCCATTATGATAGATACGAGGGGTGTGTTTGCTTTTACCATTCTGCAATGTTACTATAATAAAAGAAAGAATATACTACTGTCCATAAACAATATGCAATGGTGCCAACAGTCCAAAATAGATGTCTTAATTTATACAGTTTAATTTTAGATTTGAAATAATACAAGTTTGTAGTCTCTAGTATAATTCCTGCAGAATAAAGAATATTTGCAAGTATTCCCCAAATTATAATACCTATAAAATCCGTAAAACCCAAAGGGGATAGATTTGTATAAAAGGTATAAATTGATATTATACCTGATAAACCAACTAAAAGATTGAACCAAATTCTTTTCGTTTCCCACCATTTGATAGTATGTAAAAGGCAATCTGTATTCATCGTATTTACTGCCACGATTTTGGAAGGTTTTTTGTGATTTCTATAGGGTCAAAAGTACTACTTTCTCTCGCGCCGTGTTCAGTCACCCATTTTGCGGTTTCTTGTAATCCTTGTGCAAGTGTTGTGGCTGGTTTTGGGCTAAAGATTTCTGTAAATTTTGAATGGTCTGCATTGGCGTGTACTACTTCTTCGCGCTGTTCAAGGTAGTTGATAGTCACTTCTTTTTTCATAGCAACTCCTACTTCTTTAGCTAGTTCGTTTACCGTGTTTTCGCTGTCTGAGCCTATGTTAAAGATTTGGTTGTCCGCTTTCGCGAAAGCGTAACTAGCCGCAATATAAGGAGCTACGTCATCTATGTAAGTAAAGGCACGGGTTTGATTTCCGTCGCCAAAGATGGTAAGCGGTTCGTCCTTTAAAATTTGATTCATAAAAATGCCCACTACATTACGATACTTATCTCCGATGTTTTGTCCAGGCCCATACACATTGTGCGGGCGAAAGATAATATAGTCTAGCCCAAACATGTTATGTGCATTATCCAGATCCATCTCTACCGCATATTTTGCAATACCATAAGGGTCTTCGGGTTGTGGTTTTTGCGATTCCTTGAGTGGTAATTCTTGAGTTCCATATACAGCAATAGAGCTCGTAAAGATGAACTTCTTTATGTTGTGATTAACCGCTGCATTAATGAGATTGATGCTCCCTATCAAGTTATTCTCGTAGTTGAACTTACGTATAAAATGGCTTAATCCTTCGGCGGCATATGCAGCTAGGTGATACACGTAGTCAAAATTATATTGATTAAATATAGTGTCAATAAGTGAGACATCTGTGATAGAGCCATTGATAAATGTTGCGCCTTCTGGAATATTGTCTTCAAAACCACCAGAGAGATCATCAAGTATTACGACTTGATGATTTAAATCTAGTAAATGACGAGCAACATGACTTCCTATAAAGCCAGCTCCACCAGTAACTAATGAGGTTATTTGCATGCTGCAAACTTAGAAAAATGAATTGAGAGGAGTGTTGTTTTGCTTTCGCGAAAGCATAAAAAAACCACCTTTTACAGTGGTCTTTTATATTTTATCTCTTGCTTGCTCTCGCTTGCTTGAAGTATTTTACTGGAGGAAAGAGCATCCCAAAAGATTCTCCATCTCCTTTACCTAAATGTTTATGGTGCATTTTATGTGCACGTCTGAGCGCTTTACCGTACCATCCATTTGCATTACGAAATAACTTAAATCGCTGATGAATAAATATGTCGTGTACGCCAAAGTATGCAAGGCCGTAGGCAAAAATACCTAAGCCTATAGGTAGACCTATCCACACGCCTTCATACTGCCACAATAAGAAACAGCCTATTGAAACTAGGGCATAAAAAATAAAGAAGAGGTCATTTTTTTCCCACCAAGAGTTGTGTTTTTTGTGGTGGTGATCTTGATGAAGTGACCATAAAAAGCCATGCATCACATATTTATGTGTTGCCCAAGCTAGAAATTCCATTACGACGAATGTCATTACAAAAACGAGTATCCAAAGAAATGTTTGCATTAGTATAGGGTAAAATTTAAATAAGGTTTAAACGATATTTCACATAGCTACGAGCCAATAGACTAGCTTTTACATAATCTGGCACTCGTACACGTGTATTTTTAATTTCGGCAGAAGGTACTTTCTTGAGTTTAGTAAGCAGCTTTTTGTAATACCTAAAAGCAGTGTACACTCCAAACTTAGCTTCTATAGGTAGTCTATTGATTCCCGCAAGACCTTTGGCAAAGTCTTCTTCTATATCTGCAATGATGCTTTGCTTTGAAGCTTCATCAAGTTCGTGCAGATTTGTATCTGGAAAATAGGTTCTACTAAGTCCTTCAAAATCTGCCTTGAGATCACGTAAGAAGTTTACCTTTTGAAAAGCAGAGCCTAGACTCATGGCACTTTCCTTAAGAGATTCATACTGCTCCTTATCTCCTTGCACAAAAACGGTAAGGCACATAAGGCCTACTACATCTGCACTACCATAGATATACTCTCTGTACTCTGCATCTGTTAAGTAATCCGACTTTGTGAGGTCGAGACGCATACTTTTCATAAAAGCATCTATGTGCTCTTGTTCTATAGCAAACTTGTGCACCGTCTCTTGAAAAGCATTGAGTATAGGGTTTAAGCTTATCTTATCTTCTAGCGCATTTTTAAGATCTTGATCAAAACGCTCAAAAAGAAGCGCTTTGTCATAATCATGAAAAGAGTCTACAATCTCATCTGCAAAGCGTACGAAACCATAAATATTGTAAATGTCCTGTCTTATTGACGGCGCAAGCATCTTTGTAGCGCTGGCAAAGGAAGTACTATAAGATTGGGTTACAACCTTTGCACAACTTCTGGAAACGGTGTCAAATAATGATTTCATATTAACTTTTAATTTTTGCTATAAGTTGGGAAGTTAGCTTACCAGATATAAGTGCTGGAGGAACTCCAGGACCAGGAACCGTTAACTGCCCAGTAAAGTACAAATTTTTCACTTTTTTACTTCTTAAATTCGGTCTAAGAAATGCAGTTTGTTTTAAAGTGTTTGCCATTCCGTATGCATTCCCTTTAAAACTGTTGTATTCACTTATAAAATCCTTGACGCAAAAAGACTCATTAAATAGTATGTGACTTCTAAAATCTTGACCAGAAAGTCGCTCTAGTCGTTCCATTATAATGTCAAAATATTTATCTCTAAGTGCTTGTGTATCTTCTACTCCTGGTGCTATTGGTATCAAGAAAAAGCCATTTTCTTTACCAGCTGGAGCCATAGTATCATCACTTATAGATGGAAAATTTGCGTAGAATAATGGTTCTTTAGGCCAAGCAAGATCATCATAAATAGTTCTTGCGTGTTCATTAAAATCAGTATCAAAAAATAAATTATGATGAGCGACTTTATCAAATTTCTTATCAAATCCTACATAAAATAGGAGGGAAGATGGTGCAAAAACTCGGCTGTCCCAGTATTTTTCTGAATACTGACGATCCGAAGGTTCTAGTAAAGTCTCAGTATGGTGATAGTCTGCGCCACTTACTACGATGTCTGCATTGATCGTTTCACCATTGACAACAATTCCTTTAGTTACTCCGTTTTCTACAATTATTTTTGATGCGCCTGCATCTGTATGCATCGTTACTCCTAGACTTTCAGCTAGTGTAATCATTCCTTTTATCACCGAATGCATTCCACCTTTAGGGTGCCAAGTTCCTAAGCCAAAATCTGCATAATTCATAAAGCGATAAAAAGCAGGTGTTTTATCTGGTTTTGCACCAAGAAAGAGCACTGGGAATTCTAAAATAGAAACAAGCTTCTCATTTTTAAATGCTTTACGCACATCATCACTTATCGTTTTGAAAAATTGTGCAACTCGTACAGCAGTCTCCGGTGTAACTAGCTCAAATGGAGAAAGGCCAGGTTTATTTACTACATCATTAATAGCAATGTCATAATTAACCCCTGCTTCTTTGATGAATTTTTTTAATGCTGGTGAGCTGCCCGGTTCTATGCGTTCAAATTCTATAGCAATTTTATCAAGGGTGTCACCTATAGTCACAATCTCATCTGCAAACCACACATGATATGCAGGATCCAGTTTTTCTAAGTTGTAATAATCTGATACTTTCTTTCCAAAATCCCCAAAGAATTTCTCAAAAATGTCTGGCATCCAGTACCAGCTAGGTCCCATATCAAAGGTAAATCCATCACGTTTGAGCTGTCTTGCTCGTCCTCCTAGCGTACTGTTTTTTTCATAAAGGTGAACCTCATTTCCTGCTTTGGCAAGATAACTTGCTGCAGATAGAGAGGAAAATCCAGAACCTATGATTATAATTTTTTTATGCATATGATGGGGTAGACTGTTTTATAACATTTACAAACTCTCTTATGCTAAGCATAATATGAATGTTTGAAGGGATTTTTGTTTCATCTATTTTACTAGTCATTGCGCCTAATACGTATAAATCTAATTTCTGATTTTCAAAAACAGCATTAAAATCTTCAAAGTATTGAGGAATCTCACTTTCTAAGGGATTTACAGTGAAGTAAGATGCAAATGATAGATTAGGATGGTTAACTGAAAGATATTTCAAATTTGAAAGCATAATACTTTGTCCTAAGTAAATAACTTTATATCCGTGAGAAACCAATTCGTAATTAAGAAATAATAATCCTAACTCGTGTATTTCATTCTCAGGCAGGAAAAGCGCAAATGTCTTCTCTTTTAACGGTGGGACACTGATTTGCGTTTTTTCAATATTAATAAGAATTTTATGCTTGATGAGATTGAATATAAAATGCTCATGCGATGGATTGATGGTATCCGTTTGCCATAACAACCCTATTTCGTGTAGTAATGGTATGAAGACTTCATAAAATATATCTACGAAGGGCTTCGTCTCATTAAGTGCATTGTATGTTTTATGAAATAAATTTTGATCAAAATTCATCATTGCTATTTTAAATGAATTAATAGCATGATTTTCACTAGACTCATTAGATTCAGAAATTAAGCTTGCAACAAGTGCTGCTATTTCTTTTGTAGAGTGACGGGCAATTTTTGAGATTTTGTATTTATGCTCCGTAAGAAACACAACATTAAGTAATTTCTGTAAATCGCTTAGTGCATATGTTCTAATATTTGTATCCGTACGTTGTGGTTCAAGGAGTCCATATCTTTTTTCCCATATACGTATAGTATGTGCCTTAATGCCACTTAGGCCTTCAAGGTCCTTTATACTAAATTTTGTTTTTACAGCATTTTTCATAAAACTCCTTATTTATATGTAAAAGTATGGAATTAAATTATTTTGTTTAACCTGTGAGTATTAAAATTTAAACAAAGTTTATGAAAATGTAGTTACGCTTTTGCGAAAGCGTGATAATTTAAGGTAAGAATTAGTTTGATGAACCTACTGAAGCCTTATCGCTTAATGGGTTGTGGAATATCTATGGAAGAATTGTAATAAAAAAGAGAGTTAATCATGTGATTAACTCTCTTTGTACCCGGAATGGGACTTGAACCCACACGCAACTAGTGCACACGGCCCTCAACCGTGCCTGTCTACCAATTTCAGCACCCGGGTAGATAGGTAGCATTTTATCAATGCGAGTGCAAATATAAAATGTTCTTGTGAGACTCTAGAGTGAATCTAAAACTATTTTTGAGGGTTATTGAATTTAAAGCATAAAAAAACCTTCATCTAGTGATGAAGGTTTATACTCATAAAGTGACCTGGCCGGGGCTCGAACCCGGGACCCTCTCCTTAAAAGGGAGATGCTCTACCAACTGAGCTACCAGGTCGTCATTTTAACGAGGGTGCAAATATAAAGTCTTCTTTCGAAACTCAAAGCATAATCTGAAATTATTTTTTGATTTTTTTTTGCATAAAAAAACCTCCATCAAAAGATGGAGGTTTGCACTTATCAAGTGACCTGGCCGGGGCTCGAACCCGGGACCCTCTCCTTAAAAGGGAGATGCTCTACCAACTGAGCTACCAGGTCATTGCCTCATTGCGGGTGCAAATATACATCTAATTAATTCTTATTTCCAAACCTTTTAAATAAAATTTTCATTCTTTTTTTTAGTTTAATATATACCTTTGTTTTTCAATAAGTTCGCATATGAAATATTTTTTAATGGGGTACATGGGGTCAGGAAAATCAACCATTGGACCACTACTCGCTGAAGCACTTTCTTACAAATTTTTAGATTTTGACACCTATATAGAAGAGGCAGAGGGCGATAGTATCTCAGAAATATTTAAAAATAAAGGTGAAATTTATTTTAGAAAAGCCGAAACAAGACATCTAAAAGCGTTAATTGATGAGAATGATGGTGATATAGTAGTCGCTTTAGGAGGTGGAACACCTTGTTATGGAAACAACTTGGAGCTTATTAAAGAAGCAAATGCAAAGACAATGTACCTTAATTGGAATTTTAAAGTACTTGCAAATAGGTTATGGGAGGCAAAAGAGGAGCGCCCACTGATTGCTAGCATGCAATCGCTAGAAGATCTAGAAGATTATATAAGGAAGCATTTATTTGAGAGAGGGTTTTATTATAACCAGGCGGATGTTGTGATTAAAGTAGAAACCCAATCACCAAAAGAATTAACTGTCGAAATTTTAAAGAAACTATTCTAAAACAGCAGTATCATTGCCTTTTCTAAAAGTGACTTTTACAGATTCATTAAGTGATGTACTCAAAGAGATGCCTTTAAAATCTGCTTTTACGGGGTATTTTTTGTGATTTCTATTTACTAGTACAGCTGTCTTAAATCTCTTTAATGGCACATCAAGAAAATGTTTTACGCCATATACGAGCGTCGTTCCAGAATTGAGAACATCGTCTATAAGAATTACAGATTTGTTTTGGTATTCACTTGCTGGAAGACTTGTCTGTACAGTACCTAGCGGATTTTTCTTATCCATAGTCACTTTACAAAGAATTGTCTTGAGAGGAGATATCTCTGCAAGAACCATAGCGAGACGTTCGGCAAATTTGTAACCGTTATCTGCAATGCCTGCTAGAATCACTTCTTCTTCATTTGCATTGCTTTCGTAGATTTGAAAGGCAATGCGCTTTGTTTTATGAGCTATTGCTTGATGATCTAATATTTTCTCCAGTTTAACTTTCATATCTGTGCTAGCTTATGGGTTAAAGATATTCAATTAACCTACTATTCTTCTTCATCGCTTTTAAAAAAATCGTCATTGTTGTAAATCTCATCAATGCTTCTTCTGTCTTTTTTAGTAGGGCGACCCACTCCTTTTTTACGATAATAATCTTTTGAGTATTTAAGTAATTCTAGTTTCTCAAGATTTTCCTTAGGAGTTTTGTCGCGCACATACATGCCTACTAGTTTTGCACCTAGCCTGCTTTCAGGTAGGTCAAGGACCTCTAGTACGTAAGTGACTTGGTTTTTACGCACAGATATGGTATCAGAAGGATATATGTCTCGAGAAGGTTTAATAGGGGTGTTATTAATTTTGACTTGACCTTTCTTGCAAGCTGCTGTAGCTATAGATCTAGTCTTAAAGTAGCGCACGCACCATAAATATTTGTCTACTCTCATATAAAAAGGGATAAAACCGCGTTAATAAAGGTAAAGTAATGTGCAAAAATACATCAAAATTGTATCTTGCAGTCCTTAAATTAAAATTGATGAAATTAAGAAATTACCTAGGTCTAGCGATAGTTTTACTACTATGTGTTGGTTGTCCTGAAGACGATGATGCAGACATTACGATTGTTCCTCCTAGAGATAGGGGAGAGCAAGCAATTGAAGATGATGCAGAGATACGTGAGTATTTAGAAACGCACTTTTATAATTATGAAGAGTTTGAGAATCCTACAGTAGACTTTGATTATCAAATACGTTTTGACACAATAGCACTTGCAAATAGTGATAAGACTCCTCTTATAGATAGACCAGAATTATCAAGTCTTACGTATAATCGTGAGGATACAGATCAAACTATTTACATCTTAACAGCAAGACAAGGCTCTAGCGAAAAACCTGCAGCCACTTATGCAGATTCTACACTGTTAAATTATACAGGTAGAAATTTAAATAGTTCAGTTTTTGATTCCTCTCCTAATCCTGTATGGTTTGATCTTGCTAGGACTATTGATGGTTTTCAAAATGGTGTAGCTGGTTTTAAAGGAGCTGGATCTGGACCTGTTACAAATGGAGATGGAACGACTGCATATGAGGATTATGGAGTAGGGGCCGTTTTTATACCTAGTGGTCTTGCGTATTTCAATCTTCCTCCAGGAAGTGTTGAAATATATAGTCCACTTGTATTTACTTTTTCTGTTTTTAATGTAGTCATTACAGATCATGATGGCGATGGTATAATCTCAATAGATGAAGATCTTGATGGTAATGGGTTTCTTTTTGACGATGCAGATGACCCGGATAATGATTTGTCATTTGCATACATTGATCAAGATGATGATAATGATGGTGTTCTTACTAAATTAGAGATTATACGTGATGAAGATGGAAATTTAGTTTCTTTTATAGATACAGATGGAGACGGAATAAGTAATCACCTAGATAGCGATGATGATGGTGATGGTAGAGATACCCTAGATGAAATTGTAATCAATAGCACAACTGGAGTCGTTACATATACAGATACAGACGGAGACGGTATACCTGATTATCTAGATGCAGATAGTTAGAATTTAATTACGCTTTCGCGAAAGCGTAATTAACATACTTAAAAGGCACATTGTTTGAACAATGTGCCTTTTTTATTTGAACTAATTTTTGATGCTCAATCAAGTGATTTGAGAAGGTTATTAAAGATGTTAAGTGGTTCGATATGTAGATTATAAACTTCTACATCGAGGCTAGAGATTGAGCATAATTGCTTGTTTTATGTCGTTCCTCTTAGAAATAGGTGCGAGGTATACCAAAAAGAAAATCGGGTACTCTTATTAAGAATACCCGATTTTAAAATCTATATTTTTTTAAAGCTAGTTCCCTCCATCAAGAGAGTACGATAAACTTAAAATCCATTGCGATGGTCTTGCATCTACTTTAAACCCTACACTATTATCTTCAGCCTGAGCTTCTGTTACAATGGTATTGTCTGTAAATGCTCCTTCATATCTCACATCAATTCCTAGCTTACCAAATGAAAGCCCTGCACCTAGCTGGTAGCCTACAGTAAATGAATTTTCCGGATCTTCAAAATCAATGTCTATCCCGTCAAATTCATCATCTATAATGTACTGAAAAGAAGGTCCAGCCTTCACATTTAAAGGACCTATAACATTGAAACCTACGAGTACTGGAATGTCAATTTTTGACAATTCATAATCAATACTATTTGAGCCTGAAATATTGCTCTGATATTCTGTATTAATTTTAGTGTAAAGCAGTTCTGGTTGTATAAAAATACCAGCAAACACTGCCTTGTAATAAATACCAGCATGAAAGCCAGACTTATTTTCTTTGTCAAAAGTACTTTCGGCAAATTCTGAGGTAAACTCTAGATCGCCTACAGATCCATAATTTAGTCCGCCCTTGATTCCGAAGCCAGCGCTTTGGCTAAATGCAGTCATACCTGATAAGAGTAATACTGCTACAATGATTTTTTTCATAATTGAAGTTTTATTGATTAATAAAGAGACAAATAAAAAGGCAGTATGTTACAATCATACTGCCTATGTCTTTTTATATAAACGGTTGTGTTGTTTGATTATTTTCTAGCAACTACTTTTTCTACAGCCTTTACAATAGCATCAGCATTAAGCCCGTACTTTTCCATAAGTTGTGCTGGCGTTCCACTTTCTCCAAAGGTATCTGCTGTCGCAACATACTCTTGCGGCGCAGGGTGAGTAAGAGATAGCTCTCTTGCCACACTTTCTCCTAGACCTCCTAAAAAGTTATGCTCCTCTGCAGTTACCACGCATCCCGTCTTTTTTACAGACTTGATGATTGCCTCTGCGTCTAGAGGTTTGATAGTGTGTATATTGATTACATCTGCTGAGATGCCTTTTTCGTTAAGTACTTTGCAAGCCTCAAGCGCTTCCCATACTAGGTGGCCAGTCGCAACAATAGTTACATCATTACCTTCTTGTAATTGTACTGCTTTCCCTATTTCAAATTTTTGATCTTCTGGAGTGAAGTTAGCTACTACTGGACGTCCAAAACGTAAATAAACTGGCCCTACGTGATCTGCAAGAGCTATAGTAGCCGCTTTGGTCTGGTTATAATCACACGTATTTATTACTGTCATCCCTGGTAACATCTTCATGAGTCCGATGTCTTCAAGAATTTGGTGCGTAGCACCATCTTCACCTAAGGTAAGACCTGCGTGAGATGCACATATTTTTACATTTTTATCAGAATATGCGATAGACTGTCTAATCTGGTCATAAACACGACCCGTAGAGAAGTTTGCAAAAGTTCCTGTAAAAGGAATTTTGCCACCTATTGTTAGTCCTGCGGCGATACCCATCATATTGGCTTCGGCAATTCCTATTTGGAAAAAACGTTCAGGATTTTCATCTATAAACGTCTGTATTTTTAGAGAACCTATAAGATCTGCACAAAGAGAAACCACATTAGGATTTGTTCTTCCTAATTCTGTCATTCCTGCTCCAAAACCTGATCTTGTATCCTTACTGCCTGTATTTTCGTATGTTTTCATTGTAATGATTTTTGGTACGCTTTCGCGAAAGCGTAATAAGAAAAAGGTTTAGTAGTCGCCTAAAGTTTCTGGATTCTGTGCTAGAGCACTCGCGAGTTGCTCATCATTAGGAGCTTTACCATGCCACGCGTGTGTGCCCATCATAAAGTCTACACCGTTACCCATGATTGTGTGTAATAATACACAAACTGGTTTTCCGTTTCCAGAAAGATCTTTGGCTTGATTCATTCCTTTTACAATAGCTTCTACATCATTTCCTTGCTCGATATCAAGAACAATCCACCCGAAAGCTTCAAATTTTGCACGCACACTTCCCATGTTTAAAACGTGGTCTGTGCTACCATCTATCTGCTGCCCGTTAAGATCTACAGTAGCGATAATATTATCAACCTTTTTTGCCGAAGCATACATAATTGCTTCCCAGTTTTGACCTTCTTGCAATTCACCGTCTCCCATTAAGGTATAGATAGTGTGGTTGTCTTTGTTAAGTTTTTTTGCTTGAGCTGCACCTACCGCAACACTTAATCCTTGACCTAGTGATCCAGAGGCGATACGCACTCCAGGAAGCCCTTCATGTGTAGTAGGGTGCCCTTGTAGTCTAGAGTTAAGTAGTCTAAAAGTGTTAAGCTCTTCGACTGGGAAATATCCAGAACGAGCTAATACACTATAAAAAACTGGAGAGATATGCCCGTTTGAAAGGAAGAAGAGGTCTTCTCCTATACCGTCCATATCAAATCCTTCTTTACGTTCCATAAGCTCTTGGTAGAGAACCGAAATAAATTCGGCACATCCTAATGATCCGCCTGGGTGTCCAGAACTTACTTTGTGTACTTGTCGTACGATATCTCTACGCACTTGGGTTACAAATGCTTCTAGCTTCTCTATGTCTGCCATATTATTGAATTTATTATGTAAAAATAAGCATATAAAAAAGTCCTACCATCGAGATTGCTCAAGATTGTAGGACTTCTTTGATTTTTGCGAAATATTGAATTTAAACTGCGTTATGCAATTACATCCATATTATCAGAAAGTGTACCTATAAACTTTGTGATAGGTCCTTTAACCATCATCGCCATCATGGCGTTAAATTCTCCTTCAAAGTGAAGTTGTACCTCAGTTTTATCTGCTGCTAGTTCTTTAATATCTGCAGTAAGTTGGAAAGGTATTTTATCACTTGCTGCCCCTAGTACTACTTTACTATGAGGGATTCCTTCCTTAAGGTCTAGTACTATTTCTGGCATACCTTTAAGTCCAAAAAGGAAACGTGTATCGCTTATCTTTTCAAACTTAGTGTTCTCTGGCATTAATTTTTCAAAGTTCTCAATGTTCATTAAGAAATTATAAACTTCTTCTTGTGACTTGTTGAGCGTCTTTACAGGACTTTCTAAATTCATTTAGGTTTTTTTAATGTTATTTTTCCCAGGTTGACGGGCTCTTACGCCAGTTTTCTAGCGTTTCTTGTTGTGCTTCGGTAATAAAATTTGTGTCCCTAGCTTGTAGTAGTAAATGAGAGTAATCACTAAGTGTGTTGAGTGTAACTCCAGCTTCTTCAAAATTCTGAGTAGCAGTATCAAAACCGTAGGTAAAGATGGCAAGCATCCCTTTTACCGTCATGTTAGAATTTTTAAGAGCTTCTACTGCCATAAGGCTACTCTTACCTGTGCTTATAAGATCTTCTATCACCACAACAGTGCTGTTAGGTTCTAGATGACCTTCAATCTGGTTTTTACGTCCGTGCTTTTTTGGCTCTGGACGTACATAAGCAAAAGGTACGTTGAGATAATCTGCAACAAGCATACCAATACCTATAGCTCCTGTAGCAACACCCACAATAGCATCTGGCTTGCCGTAGATGTTTTCTACTTGCTTTGCCATTTCTTGATGAATGTAGTTTCTAATAGGAGGATACGATAGTGTGATGCGGTTATCACAATAAATTGGGGATTTCCAACCAGAAGCCCATGTAAAAGGTTCTTGCGGTTGTAATTTTATTGCATTAATTTGCAAAAGCAATTCGGCAGTTTTTTTTGCCGTTTCTTTGTCTAAAATCATACTGCAAATGTATAAAGTTTTTGTGAATGATATTCCTATTATTCTATCTACAGAAAAGGTAATAGGGAAGAACTATAAAACCATCTCCATAAAGAAGGTCAAGATCAAGAAACTGATCAAGAAATTATATGATGGAGAACAGTTATATATTAACCTCTACCACCCTAAGGAAGAGAAGTTACTCAAGCACCTGCGCAAGAAACTTAAACTTGTAATAGCGGGCGGCGGACTCGTATATAACGATAAAAAAGAAATTCTTTTTATACATCGTAACGGTCGCTGGGACTTACCTAAAGGTAAAATCGAGAAAAAAGAAGATATAGAGGACTGTGCTATTAGAGAAGTAGAGGAGGAGACTGGTGTGACTGGTCTTACTATTAAAAAGCCACTGGAAATTACTTACCACGTTTTTAAACGTAATGGAGAGTTCCGTCTTAAGGAGACTTTCTGGTTTGAAATGCACACAAGCTGCACAGACGAGCTAGTGCCGCAAGCAAAGGAAGGTATTAAGAAAGCCAAGTGGCTCAACTTTGAAAAATCACAGAAAGCGCTTGATAAATCTTACGAAAATATCAAGCTTATCTTTCCTAAAGAATATTTAATTAAGCATCCTAACGATAGGGTAGCGTAAGTGTGCCTTCTCATAACTAGAAGATTTTTTATGAATCCAGTCTAGCTGAGCGTACCAATTATTTGCAAAATCAGGATTTAACGACTTCTTGAGATTAAACTCTATTCTAATTTTAGGGTGGGTCTCAAGAAATTGTTGAGCCTTATCTTCCCATACGTATGGAGAGAAACCTTCCTTCTGTTGTAATATAGTGTCAAAAAAGTTCCAGTTAAAGAAACTATCTGTCGCCTCTGGCTCTAGCGTTTCTAGAATGTAGCGTATTCCTTTTTGGTCTGTAGGTACTATATAACCACCTCTTGGTATGGTAACTTCTTCTTCAGAAGTTTTTAAACTGGTGTTATAGTGTAAATAATGACCTTCATAAGGGCTCTTTCGAGTTTCATAGGTGTCTATGTGATATACTTGAGCTACAAATGTCGTGTCCTTTTTAAGCTGATCAAACTTAATGTCATTTG
Organism: Dokdonia sp. Asnod3-C12; assembly: GCF_045063975.1. NCBI lineage: Bacteria > Pseudomonadati > Bacteroidota > Flavobacteriia > Flavobacteriales > Flavobacteriaceae > Dokdonia > Dokdonia sp. Asnod3-C12. Next base: position 661,477 of record NZ_JBEFNY010000003.1, on the reverse strand, counting down.
CCTTTAAGATAAGCGCAACATCTCTGTAACCCCTTGGGATTACATATGCTTTTGGTATCGTTACCTCCTTTGTAGGCTTGAAATAATCGTAGTAAGTAACTTTCTTGGTAAAGGGTTTGTTAACGTCATATTTAAGACGTTCCTTCCCGGTCACTTCACTAGGTTGCATGCTACCTTCATAGCCAAGAAAGTTTAGGGTGGTGGTTTTTGTAGTATCTAACTCAAATTGCACAGGATAGGTTTCCGCTTTCGCGAAAGCGTTAAAAGCATTTTCACGCATTTCTTTAATCTTCGGGCCGTTTTCGGCAGTGATTTTTAAGATGCTTTTCATTAATTCGTACGTTCCTTCCACTCTAGGTTTGTAGGGTTTGAGCATATGGGTTTCTACCATGAGGCCTATAGTGTTCCATAGCGAAGTGAAACCAGTTGAGTAACGTGGGTAATCCATAAACTGGCTAAAGCCTTTTTCTGGAGTGCTATTAAAGACGTTCACATAAGGAGTAATCTCCCAGTCTTTTGTCTTAAGGTCTTCCTCTAGCATAGGCTGGAACTCATCATGCACGTAGTCACCTAATGCTCCTCCTAGTTTGTTGTGTTGTGTAAAGAGATGTGTGAGCGTGTATTGATAATCTGCGCCATTGCTTACGTGATTATCTATAAAAACATCTGGCTCAATCATGTGATAAATTTCTGCAAAAGCGGCAGCGTTTTTTGTGTCACGCTTTATAAAGTCACGATTGAGATCATAGTTTTGAGCATTTCCGCGGAAACCATATTCTTTTGGTCCATTCTGATTGGTTCTCGTCCCGCTATTACGGTTAAGAGCGCCACCTACATTATAAATTGCAATCGCACTTACCCATGTATTTTCTGGAGCTTCTATTTTTCCTTGTGCAAGATCTCGCATGAGCATCATAGTAGCATCGATCCCGTCTGACTCTCCAGGGTGAATACCATTATTTATGAGAATACGACGCACATCGTTATCGTCAGAAAACTCACTGTCAAAACTTCGATTAGGATTAAAAGTAACTAGCGTGAGCGGTTCGCCAGCATCTGTCGTGCCTACTTCATAGGTTTTAATAGAGCGATACGCAGTATCAAGATCCTTATAAAAAGCGATGACTTCTTGGTAGGTTGGCGTTTCTGTACCTCCGCTTTTTTCAAAGCGCGTAGTAAAGTCTTTATTTTCTGGATTATCTTTTGTGTCACCACAACTTATGATAATGGCGAGTAGTGGGAGTAAAAAAAGTCTTTTCATTTGGTTGTACTTGAAGTGTGAAGATACAAATTGGCTCAAAAATAAAAAGTAAGTTATTTTTGGATGTATAGTGTTTGAGTTACGCTTTCGCGAAAGCGTAAAAAAATTAAAAGAAAGGAGCGTATTGCAAGACTCTGAAGTCTATCGTATTGAATTGTGGATTTTCCTTTTTGAGTTGTTTGTATAGGGCAAGACTGCCCACGGCTCTGTTTGCCGCTCCAGAAGGTGCAGTGAGAGACACCGTTTTAATAGTGCGTCCTTGCCATTGAAACTGATGTACTCGGGGTACTTCGCTGCTTACCACTTTTAACTTTACATCCTTTTCTTTGCAAGCTTTCCTAAAGAAATACTCAGGGCCGTTTTTACTATTTCCTCCTGTGAATAATAGTGTTTCCACTTTTGGAGATTTACTCAAGTAACCGAAAATATCTCTGAGCGTCACGTTAGTCATTCCGATATCTGAAGCGTCTATTTTGATGCGTTCTGAGGAAGCAACAATATCACAAATACCGATATTACGAGATATTAGAAAATCTTTACGCTCTTGAATGGCTTGCTCTGTAGTTTCAAAAGTAAGATTGAGATTAAAAATCTTATTTAAAATAGGCCATAGTTGCCCATCGATACTGCCGTAGCAAAAGTTTACATCTCCCGTTTTAAGAGTGCCTTCTGTAAATCTAGGAGGAGGAAGTGTGCCTACAATGAGTTTTGTGGCGTTCTCAATATTAAACGGAGGATAGGGATGTGTGTGTTTAAAAACAGACATTATGATTGTGTCGCAGCAACAAGTCTTTCTACTTCTATAAAAGTATTTTTGTGTAGTTTTCTATTGGGTGTAGTAAGGTTTAAAAACTCTTCTTGCATCTCGTGTAGCACTTCTAGCGCTTTAGATTGCATCTTACTTTCAATATAAAATTTTGAGAGTTGCACGCGCTCAGGATAATTAGAATATCGCTGATCTATTTTTTTGAGGATAGCCTCTGCTTCTTCGTCCTTACCAGTTTTTGATAAGGCGAGCCCATATTTAAATTGCGCTTGTGATTTTTCAAAATCTGAGACGGTGCTCATTTTCTCACCTATGGCAATTACTTCATCATACTTTTCTTGCTCAAAAAGAGCAAGTAGTAATTGTGTGTTTGCATAGTAATCGTTTTTCTGACTTCCTTTTAAAACACTATCGTATTGAATCGCTGCCTCTTTAAAGTTACCTATCGCAAGTAATGCATCGCCTAGCTCTACGCGATTAGAATACGTGTCAGAAAATTCAACTTTCTTTTCTAGTTGGCTTATCTTTTTGGTAGGGTTAATAACCGCTGTAAATTCCTTTTGAACGACAGCAACATCCTTTTTATTGAAAATCTGAGCAATTACATATACTAGGCTGCCTATGGCAGGCAATAGGAGGATAGCAAAGTACCAGTAAAAACTATTTTTATTCTTGTAAACGTGGTAAGCACATGCCAGTTGTAGCGCAATAAGAATGTAATACGTCATAGTGATACTTTTTATTTATAAAGATAGTGTAGGCAGATGATTAACAGAATTTTAAAATAGGTTCTTTTTGAAAAATGCTACCTTGAGAATAACTAAAAATATGGATATGGGAAGAGGAGATAAAAAATCAAGAAGAGGGAAAATAAGCCGCGGAACTTTTGGCGCAAAAAGAAGAAAAAAAGGCAGGAAGAAAGCTAAGGATGCTGCGAAAATGCAGAAAGATAAGTAGTTGTTCTAGTATTATAAGATGTTTTCCAGAGCGTAAAAAACCCATCATAGATTTCTCTATGATGGGTTTTTAGTTATTGTAGACAATTACCTTGTAAATACAAATTCGTTTTTATCTTCATTAGACTCCTCTGCGCTGTATGCGTAGCCGTCATAATCAAATCCTTTAAGATCTTTTATGCTGTTTACATCTTTATCGATAATGTAACGCACCATCGAGCCACGTGCTTTTTTTGCGTAAAAAGCAATAATCTTTAGTTTACCATTTTTAAAGTCTTTAAAGATAGGCGTGATTACGGGAACCTTAAGTTTTTTAGGCTGTACTGCTTTAAAGTATTCTTGGCTCGCAAGATTAACAAAAAGCTCATCATCTTCTAATTCCTCATTAAGACGATTAGTAAGAGTGTCTCCCCAAAATTCATATAAGTTCTTAGTGTTGTAGTATTCTAGCTTAGTTCCCATCTCAAGACGGTAAGCCTGCATTAAATCTAGTGGGCGTAATATTCCATACATACCACTTAAAATTCTTAGCGTGTCTTGAAATTTGTCTAATTTTTCTGTTGGGATCGTGTATGCATCAAGACCTGTATACACATCGCCATCAAAAGTATAAACCGCTGGTCGCGCATTACTTTTTGTAAACGGAGTTGTAAAATCTTGATAACGCTGGTAGTTTAAATCTGCCAGTTTCTCACTAATGTGCATTAAGTCTTGAATCTCTTTCTTTGTAGTATTTGAGAGTTTACTATTAAGCTTTTCTGCCTCTTCAAGAAACTGCGGTTGCGTAGCTCTTGAGGTAGGGAGTTTTGATTCAAAATTGAGTGACTTTGCTGGAGAAACAACGATTTTCATAAGTAATTTTCTTTGATATCAAAGTTAGCAATTATGTGCTTTACACACAGCAGTTGCTATTGTTTTTGACTATGGCGGGATTGAATAAGGGTAATGGTCAGTGAGATGGGAAATTGAAATTATCTGTTTTACACAACATCCCTCTAAATCTCCCTTCAAAGGGAGACTTCTAGTTTCTTCCCTTTGAAGGGGTGGATGGGTCGTAGAGGTAGGTAGAATGGAATTTGATATTAATTGAGATAAAATTTTATAAACAAACCATATTTTTAAATAACAGATTTGTCAACAGAAACCATAAAAAAAGCGAGTCACTGTTTTTAAACAATGACTCGCTTTTGATGTAATTATGAGTTTGTAGTATCAGCTTTCGCGAAAGCCTAGTTCAACTAATCTATTGCTCCTTACTGTGCGTAGCATAAGATCGCCACTTATCTATACAGCCCGTCATATCTTCTGGTACTGGGGTTTCAAAACGTTTGTATTCTCCAGTAGTAGGATGTACAAAACCTAATGTCTTTGCATGCAGTGCCTGGCGTGGTAAAATCTTAAAGCAGTTATCCACAAACTGTTTATACTTAGTAAACGTCGTTCCTTTTAAGATAGCATTACCACCATAACGCTCATCGTTAAATAAGGTGTGTCCTATGTGCTTCATGTGCACACGTATCTGGTGTGTACGTCCCGTCTCAAGCTTACAGCTCACAAGTGTTACATAGCCTAGACGCTCTATTACTTTGTAATGAGTAACAGCTGGTTTTCCTTGGTCTTCTTCGTCGCCGTAAAAAACGGTGTTTTGTAACCTGTTCTTTGGGTGACGACCTATATTTCCTTCTATTGTTCCTTCGTCTTCTGTTACATTACCCCATACGATAGCAACATATTCTCGCTCTGTCGTTTTATTGAAAAACTGCTTAGAGAGGTGGGTCATTGCTTGTTCTGTTTTGGCAACCACAAGTAAACCACTAGTGTCTTTGTCGATACGGTGTACAAGTCCTGGTCTATCACTAGAATTGTTAGGTAGGTTATCTACGTGGTGAATAAGTGCGTTAATAAGCGTTCCAGAATAATTACCGTGACCTGGGTGCACCACCATTCCTGCAGGTTTGTTGACTACCATAAGTTGGTCGTCTTCATAAACCACATCGATATCAATATCTTCTGGAGTGAGTAAAAACTCATGTGGTGGGTGCTCAAACATGGCACGCACAACATCTCCTGCTTTTACTTTATAATTTTGTTTTACAACAATATTATTTACTTGAATGCTGCCGTTTTTGGCAGCCTTCTGGATTTTATTACGGGTAGCATTTTCTACAAAATTCATTAAGAATTTATCTACGCGTAATGGTTCTTGACCTTTACTAGCAGTAAAACTGTAGTGCTCGTAAAGTTCGTCGTCTTGAGGTTCTGGACCTATAAATTGTTCTTCGTTCATTGTTTAGTTTTCGTCTGATGAGTCATCAGAAATAGCGTCGCGGTAGTCACCTTTACCATTACCTAATACTAGGTCGATAACAGAAGTTTTTTCTAGTCTATCTCCAGCTTTCACTCTCTTTCCTTTGTGTCTTATATCTCTTACTTCGTCTTTTCCTATCCAGTCTACATAGGTTACTTTTCCTATCTCAAATCCTAACGCCTTTAATGAAGGTTCTGCCTGGCGGCGTGTTTTACCTACAATAGGAGGGATGGTCATTTTTTGAAACCCAGATGGATTCAATACAAGGTATATCTGTCTGTTTTCTTTTACAAATTTTCCAGCATTAGGCTCTTGATCAATCACAGAATACTTAGGATAGTCAGGATTAAAATTTGCACTGTCTATAATAAAGTAACGCAGATCTGCATTTTCTAGTTCTTGAGAGACTAGATCAAGCGTCATCCCTTTTACATTAGGCACTGCAATGCGCTCATCGTGATTTGTGGTGCTTCCTAACCACCATCTAGTAACAAATACTAATGCGATGATGATGATGATAGCAAGTACAATTTGTTTTACAAATGCTTTGCTGACTAGAAATTTTAAAAGACTCATAGATGGGTTATGGTTAAGGGTGCAAATATATAAAATAGATAGCCTATTTGGTGTAGGTATGATTATACCTATTTTTACATTAACGTTAACGAGACAGATTTAGTTTTGTCTTTTCAAATTTTCACGAAAGTGCAGAAAAAAAATATCGCCGTTTTAATGGGTGGCTACAGTAGCGAGTACCAAATATCGCTTAACAGTGGTGCCACCGTAGTTGCTTCTTTAGATAAAGAAAAATACCAAGTGTATGCCGTGCATATCCTTAAGGAGGGATGGTTTTGTGTGATAGATGGCGAGCGATTTGCAATAGATAAAGGCGATTTTAGCTTTATTGACGCTTTCGCGAAAAAGGTAACATTCCAAGCTTGTTACAATACCATACACGGAACGCCAGGAGAGGACGGAAAACTACAAGCCTACCTAGAATTACTAGGAATCCCACAGACGAGTTGTGACTTTTATGAAAGCGCAATGACGTTTAATAAGCGCGACACACTAAGCGTGTTAAGTTCATACGGCGTGCCAATGGCGCAATCTGTATACGTGAATAAAGGAGATATTATTGATATGCCCTTTAAAAATTCGCTAGCCTTAAAAGTGGGATATCCATGTTTTGTAAAGCCTAACCGCGCAGGTTCTAGTTATGGCGTGAGTAAAGTATATAAAGAAGGAGATCTAGAGCAGGCTCTAGAGCATGCGTTCTCTGAGGATAGCCAAGTCCTGATAGAATCTTTTTTAAGCGGTACAGAGGTGTCTGTAGGAGTGTATAACTTTGGAGGAGAGACACAAGTATTACCGGCTTGCGAGATTGTGCCAGATGGAGACTTTTTTAGTCTAGAGGCAAAGTACTCTGGAAAATCACAAGAAATTGTGCCCGCACGACTCTCCGAAAAAGAGACAAATGAAGTGCAAGGACTTACAAAAGGGATTTATGATCTCTTGAGTTTAAAAGGAATCTGTCGCATAGATTTTATCTTTCACGAGGGTAAACCGCATTTTGTTGAGGTAAATACTAATCCTGGATTATCAAAGGAAAGTATCATCCCAAGAGAATTTAAAGCAGCAGGATTATCACTTGCAGACGTTTTTGGTGAAGCCATTGAACATTGTATAGAACGAGCGCAAGTATAGAAAGCGTTACTAGTAATTAAAAGAATACCATATTAAGCTATAGATTATGATAAGAAAAGCAGTATTTCCTGGAAGTTTTGACCCTATTACTCTTGGGCATTATGATATTATAGAAAGAGGCTTGACCTTATTTGATGAGGTGATACTTGCTATAGGTGTTAATGCAGATAAGAAATATATGTTCTCATTAGAACAACGTAAGCAGTTTCTTATTGACACGTTTAAAGACGAGCCGCGTATTAAGGTGATGACTTATAAAGGTCTTACTATAGACTTTTGTAAGGAGCAAGAAAGCGAATTCATACTAAGAGGACTGCGTAATCCTGGCGATTTTGAGTTTGAAAAAGCAATAGCTCATACAAACAGAAAATTATCTGGTATTGAGACGGTATTCTTACTTACCAGCTCTGGTAAGAGTTATATATCCTCATCTATTGTGCGCGATGTAATCCGTAATGGTGGTGACTGTTCTGGTCTAGTGCCAGATGTGGTAGAACCTTGTGCAAATGAGATTTGGAAAGAAATACAAGAGAAAGAGTAGTATAATTTACTCGGATTATTTCATAAAAAAGCCGCCCATTTGGCGGCTTTACCATTTATATATAGGGTAATCTCAACTTACTTTTTATTCTGTTGTTCTTTGATAGTCTTTTTATCGATATCAAAGTCATTTGTAGTCTGGTTTACATTTCCCGTTGGATTGGTCGGGTTTGTTTGCTCTACTTTTCTTTCAAATTTACGTTCCATAATCTTTTTCATTTTTAAGTTGATATAAAGATAAAAATCACGGTTGTTAATTCGTCTTAAAGGCTTGTTAGTCTTAGGTTAAAGTGTTGATTACCTAATAGTTTCTACAAAGCTAGCAACACTATTTGCTCCATTCTTAGTAATATGCTTTATAAAAGCACTTCCTATAATGGCACCTTTTTGATGGGTAGTTGCTGCTTTAAAAGTCTCTTCATTACTAATCCCAAATCCTACAATTTGCTGGCTCTTTAGATTCATTGCAGCGATGCGCTCAAAGTAATCTGAAGTTGTATTGCTAAAGCCGCTAGTACCACCCGTAGTACTCGCGCTACTCACCATATAGATAAAGCCATCACTTGCTGCATCTAGTTGCTGGATGCGCGCATCACTCGTTTGAGGAGTAATGAGAAACACATTGATAAGTCCGTATTTTTCAAAAATTGCTTTATACTCCGCTTCGTATTCTGCTAGTGGTAAATCTGGCATAATAATACCATCGATACCTATTTCTTGACAACGCTTACAGAATTTCTCAACTCCATATTGTAACATCGGGTTAAAGTAACCCATCACAATAAGCGGAATATGAATGGTCTCACGAATACCGTCCAACTGGCTAAACAGTTTTTCGGTAGTCATTCCGTTATGAAGCGCGGCAGTACTTGATTCTTGAATAGTAGGCCCATCTGCTAGCGGATCTGAAAAAGGTAATCCTATCTCCACCATATCAACACCGCTTTCTTGAAGCTGCGTTAAGATAGAAACGGTATCATCTATCGCTGGATATCCAGCAGTGAAGTATAAGCTTAGTAGCTTTTTATCTTCTTGTAATTTTTGTTTTATTCTATTCATCTGAATACATATTTTGTCATTCCTGCCTAAGCGGGAATTAATATTGATGTTTATTTCGCTTTCGCGAAAGCGTGCTTCTATAATTTGAAATAATCGATATAGGTATTCAAATCCTTATCACCACGTCCCGAAAGATTGATTACTACGATGTCGTCTTTTTTGAATTTTCTGGTTTCAAAAATAGCAAGTGCATGACTTGTTTCTATCGCAGGAATAATTCCTTCTAGCTTACTAAGTTCTAGTCCAGCTGCCATCGCATCTTCATCTGTAACAGAGATAAACTCTCCACGCCCAGAGCGAAAGAGGTTTGCGTGCATAGGTCCTACACCAGGATAATCTAGACCAGCAGAGATAGAGTAAGGCTCTGTAATCTGCCCATCGTCTGTTTGCATTAATAATGTCTTACTTCCGTGTATAATTCCCTCACGTCCCAGTGCAGATGTTGCAGCACTCTCGCCAGTATCTACACCTTTTCCAGCAGCTTCTACAGCAATAATGCCTACATCTGGTTGATCTAGATAGTGATAATATAATCCAGCAGCATTACTACCGCCACCTACACAGGCCACTACGTAGTCAGGATTTTCTTTTCCTTCTTTTTCTAGCAACTGCTTCTTAGTCTCCTCAGAAATCACCGACTGGAAACGAGCTACCATATCTGGATAAGGGTGTGGCCCTACTACAGAACCTATAATGTAGTGAGTGTCTACTGGGTTATTAATCCAGTCACGTATAGCCTCGTTAGTCGCATCTTTAAGCGTTCTACTTCCAGACATTGCTGGGCGCACGGTTGCTCCTAGCATTTTCATACGTGCTACGTTAGGCGCTTGGCGCTCTATATCTACAGCACCCATATATACGATGCATTCTAGACCCATAAGTGCACAAACGGTAGCCGTGGCAACACCGTGCTGTCCAGCACCAGTCTCTGCAATGATTCTAGTTTTACCTAGACGCTGCGCCATTAAAATCTGACCTATTGTATTGTTTACTTTATGTGCTCCTGTATGACAAAGATCTTCTCTTTTTAAGTACACTTTTGTACCATACTTCTCACTAAAGCGTTTTGCGTAATAAAGTGGCGTAGGGCGACCCACGTAATCTTTTAAGAGTTGCTTGAATTCCTCTTGAAAAGCAGGCTCTTGCATGATTTGTACATACTGTGAGCGCAATTCTTCTACATTAGGATAGAGCATTTCTGGAATAAATGCACCTCCAAAATCTCCGTAATAGCCTCTCTCGTCTGCTTGGTAACTTTTTTCTTTTTCTAGTGTATTCATAGCAATTGTATTATGAGCGAGACGGCGTAAACGCTGCAATCGCTGCTTTAAACTTTTTCAATTTTTCAATATTCTTCATTCCTGGCTTATCTTCAAACTTGCTATTTACATCAAGTGCGATAATAGGTAAATCTGTCGCCAGTATTTTTGATACTTTTTCTACTTCTTCTAGTCCTATACCACCGCTTAGAATAATAGGTGTTTGAGACGTGTAATCTTTTAATACACTCCAGTCAAAGGTGTAACCATTTCCTCCTTTTTCTTTTCCCTTGGTGTCAAAAAGGAAGCCATCCACAATTCCTTCATAAGGCTTAAGTTTTTCAAAATCAAAGTTGTCTTTTATTCCGAAAACTTTCCAAATGTTGAGGTCTCGACTGCGCTCGACCAGACAACTTTGAAGTTCTTTTATATATGCTGGTGACTCGCTCCCGTGCAACTGGATTACGTTGAGGTTGTGCTGTGTTATTTTCGCTTTCGCGAAAGCAATATCAGCATCTACAAAAACTCCTACGCGGTCAATTCCCTCAGGTAATTCTGGAATCGCTAGGTCGCCAAAATCTCGTTTGCTCTTCTCATAAAATATAAAGCCAAGATAGTCTGGCTGCAACGCAGCGACCTCTTGTGTGTTATATTTCATACCGCATATTTTGATTTTCATAATAGGTGATAATTGAGATTGTTTATATTAAACGATCTTTTAAGAATTGTTTTGGTGAGGATCTAAATCTTTAATCTTAGAGATTGCTAGAAACTCTTTCCAGTCTTCTTCACGTACCTGATCCTTACTAAGACTTACTTTATTTGTTTGCGAAACAAGTACAAAATCTCCAGCCACGTGTTTAATCTCTATAAGTTGATCAATAGAGATTCTTTTTTTCTTTAATTCTCCAACGATTAAAACACCATTGGTAATATTTGCATATCCTTGATGTTGATATATTATAAATATTATAATATGCACGACACCAAGCACGAGGTACGAGTACTTAGTGAAATTGTTCTCATTTTCAATAAAGGATATAATACCAAGTACACTCCATACAATGGCCATTATTCCATAAATAATAAGTTGTTTCTTTTTATATCTTAACTTCATAATTGCTTTATAAAAGTTGCTGCGCTCTCTCCTGGGTTATCTGTTTTCATAAAGTTTTCACCAATTAAAAACCCTTGAAAACCGTGTGGTTTTAATTCCTTGATTGCCTCTACAGAACTGATACCGCTTTCTGAGATTTTTATAAAATCGTCTGGAATCTGTTTGATGAGTTCCTTGCTTGTTTCTAGACTCACTTCAAAAGTCTTAAGATTTCGGTTGTTAATACCTAGCATGTCTACAGATGGCATAATAGACTTCTGTAATTCTTCTTCATTGTGAGATTCACAAAGCACATCGAGACCAAGACCTTTTGCAAAGGTTGAAAACTGCTCTATTTGCTTTCGCGAAAGCGTAGCTGCAATCAGTAATATCGCATCTGCACCGTAGGCTTTGGCTTCAAGAATCTGGTATTCATCCACTATAAACTCCTTGCGCAATAGCGGAAAACTAGTCGCTGCTCTAGCAATAATTAAATCATCTAGTGCACCACCAAAGTATTTCATATCTGTAAGTACAGACATCCCGCTTACACCTGCCTGCTCATAACCACGAGCTACATCTTGCACGTTTAAGCTGTTATTTATAACAGACTTACTTGGTGATCTTCTTTTGTGCTCTGCAATAATACCCGAGCCATTGCGCACTGCGGTAGCAAGCGAAATAATATCTCGTTCAAAAAGCACAGATTGCTCTAACTGACTCACAGGAATAAGACTTTTTCTTAAAGCTACTTCCTTGATTTTATCTGCTGTAATTTTATCTAGTATCGTCATCTTAGTTACTTAAGGCTTGTAGTTTGCTCAGTTTCTGGGCTGCTTTACCAGAAAAGAGACTTTCTTTTGCTTTTTCAAATCCTTGAATAGGTGTTAGTCCCTCTACGGTTGCAATCGCCATTCCTGCATTTGCACACACCACATTATTCTGAGCGTCTGTTCCTTTACCAGAAATTACATCCATAAATATCTTTGCCGAAGACTCAACAGAATCTCCTCCATAAATATCTTTTTGTAGATGTGGGCTTACGCCAAAATCTGCTGGCTCGAGCATCATCTCTGTATGATTAGTAATTGCTTTTGTGGCTCCCGTAAGTGAGATCTCATCATAACCATCTAAGGCGTGTAGTATGGTGAAGTTCTTATCACCTTTTTGATATAAATATCCATACATTCTAGCGAGCTCAAGGTTGAAAACGCCCACGAGCTGGTTGCTTGGGAATGCAGGATTTACCATAGGACCTAGCATATTGAAAAAGGTTTTTACACCTAGTTCTCTACGTATGGGCGCTACATTTTTCATAGCAGGGTGGAAGAGTGGTGCGTGTAAAACACACATCCCCACTTCATCCATAGAGCGCTTTAAAAAGTCCTTGTCATTACTAAATTTAATACCGAGGTGCTCCATCACATTACTACTACCACTCACAGAGCTTACTCCATAATTACCGTGTTTTGTAACGTTTACTCCAGCACCAGCAGTGATAAAGCTAGAAAGTGTCGAGATGTTGAAGGTGTCTTTTCCATCACCACCTGTACCACAAAGGTCTATAGCATTATAAGCAGAGAAGTCTACCGCGAGACATAAGTCTAGCAAGGCATCTCTAAAACCTTCTAGCTCCTCTACGGTAATGCTACGCATCATGTAAACGGTAAGAAAAGAAGCGATCTGACTGTGATTATATTTTCCTTCAGAAATATTTACGAGTACCTCACGACTTTCTGTCTTTGTGAGTTGGTCGTGGTTTATAAGTCTGTTGAGTATGTGTTTCATTGTTTTGGTGTGTTGATATGAACGATAACAGGATTTTCTTTATCCTTCATCACATTTTGTTTTCCTATGCTTGCTAGTTCTTTATTAGTTGCTAGGCGTGAGCTTGCTTGTGCTAGCGCTACATAATTATAAATGCCTTTTGGAGAGCTTGCTACCCATCCTTTTACGATAGGTGATTTTCTTACTTTAAAAGGTTCATTATTGTAGCGTTGTAAAAGACCTATCGCGCTTTTGCGCATATCATCTTTACTAGTTCCTTTTGGGAATATAACGTAGGTTCCGTTTGAAAACAGAACCCAATTAGGTCTTTCTGGACTTACACTTAATTTTGTGTTGAAAATCAGTTTTTTATGAGCATCTGTGTTCTCCTCTGGTAGCACCTCTTTTAGTGGCTCAGGAGATACTTCGATTACCACCACCGGCTCCGTTTGAGTAGCAGGTTGAGCAGATTTCTGCGTGCTATCGCATCCTCCCATTAACAAGAAGCAACTCAATATAAGTAGTAGTGTAATCTTCATAACTAAACGTTTAACTAAGAACCCAGTTTTTAATCATTGTTTTTCCATCTGGAGTAAGTACAGATTCTGGATGAAACTGTACACCACGCACGTCTAGCTCTCTATGACGTAAAGCCATAATCTGACCATTTTTATCTACTGCTGTGATTTCTAAAGCTGGTGGAAAATCTTCTGTAGCAACCACCCAAGAGTGGTAGCGACCTACTTCAATCTCATCGTTAAGATCTTTAAAAAGCACAGTGTCAGGTTGGGTAATATTGATTTGAGTAGCTACACCATGAAAAACAGTATCAAGGTTAATGAGCGATCCTCCAAAAACTTCACCTATAGCTTGCTGCCCAAGACAAACTCCAAGAATAGGAATGCTACCTGCATATTTCTTTATAACCGCTTTTAATAAACCAGCTTCTTCTGGAATTCCAGGGCCAGGAGATAAAAGGATCTTATCGTAGTGTTCACACTCTTCAAGTGCAAACTGGTCGTTGCGCTTTACGGTCACGATGCAATCTAATTCTTCTAGGTAGTGCACAAGATTGTACACAAAGGAATCGTAGTTATCTATTACTAATATCTTTTTCATGATCTATATATCTTCTGCGATGTCAAGTGCTTTATTAAGCGCTCCTAATTTGTTATAAACTTCTTGTAATTCTTTAGCTGGATCACTTCCTGATACAACACCAGCGCCTGCTTGCCAGTGTAGTGTGTGATTTTTACTCAAGAAAGAACGTATGATAATCGCGTGATTAAAATTACCGTAAAAATCCATAAAACCTATCGCTCCACCGTAGAACGTTCTGTTGCGGTTTTCATATTTTTCGAGAAGCTGCATAGCCATGTGCTTTGGTGCTCCGCTTAAGGTTCCTGCAGGAAAAGTATCTGCCACTACTTGTAGTGTATTACTGTCCTCATGCATTTGCCCAGTTACTTTACTCACAAGGTGAATTACGTGTGAGAAAAACTGCACCTCACGATAGGTCTCTACCGTAACGTCATGTCCATTTCTTGATAGGTCATTGCGAGCAAGATCTACAAGCATCACGTGCTCTGAGTTTTCTTTCTCGTCTTTTGCAAGTTCTTTAGCAAGGATGGCATCTTGCTCATCATTACCTGTTCTTTTAAAGGTCCCGGCAATAGGGTGAATCTCTGCTTTTCTATCTTGAACAATAATTTGAGCTTCTGGAGAAGACCCAAAAATTTTATAATCTCCGTAGTCAAAATAGAATAAATAAGGAGATGGGTTAACACTACGCAGTGCTCTGTATACATTAAACTCATCACCAGTAAACTGCTGAGAGAATCGCTTGCTAGGTACAATCTGGAATACATCACCACGCTGGCAGTGCTTCTTACAGGTGTCTACAAGTGCTTTGTAATCTTCGTCTGTAATATTGCTGGTGAGCTCATTATTACGAGCAAACTTATATTCGGCAAAGTTTTTTGACTTGAGCATTTGCTCTATCTCCTCAATATTACTTTCTCCAGAAGTATTGTGGCAGAAGATGTGCGCTTCATTATTAAAATGATTGATAGCGATGATATTTTGGTATACCGCATAATAGATATCTGGTATATTCAAATCTTCCTCTTTTTTGGAGATTTTTAGATCCTCAAAGTACTGTACAGAGTCATACGATAAATAGCCAAACAAGCCATTATTTATGAATTTATGAGCGGTCTTTGTAGATGAGAACGCTTTCGCGAAAGCGTCTAAAACACCCACAACGTTAGTATCATCTGTAACTGTTATTTCCTCGCTTTTACCATCTGGAAATTGCTGTTTTATTATCCCGTCACCCACTTCTATGGAAGCAATAGGATTGCAACAGATGTATGAGAAACTATTATCATTTGCATGATAATCACTACTCTCGAGCAGCAAACTATTAGGAAAACGGTCACGCAACCTTAAGTATACCGATACTGGAGTAATGGTGTCTGCCAGAAGGCGTTTTGAAGAAGTTTTTAATTTATATGTCATTATTCATTTAAATTATTGTCGGCTTTAAGGCGACTTGAGAGCATAAAAAAAGCCTGTCGTAAGACAGGCTGTATATGTAAAAACATAGGTAGGCGCTTACGACAACGATTGTTGTGTAATCCACCACCAAGTATGTACTGTATTGTTTTTCATTTGTTCCTCAAAGATAGTAACCACTTTGTTAATATAAAAGCTCAATCTATAAAAATTATATATTGAGCTTTATGGGGGAATCTAGGAATTCTATTTAAAATGTCAAGTTTACAGCAAGTTCAAAATTATCTGAGATTGCGTTGTCTTTTAAATTGTCAAAAAATGATGCAGATCCATAACGTACTCCATATTTTGTGCGATCTACATTAAAAGTAGTGGTCGCTGTATTTTCAGTTACAACCATATTTACTGATACAGATTCTGTATGACCTTTAATAGTTAGGTCTCCCACAACATTATATCCCGTAGCACTTTCTGTAACCTCTGTTATAGTGAAAGTTGCCTCGTTGTAATTTGCAGTGTCAAAGAAATCTGGAGAGTTCAAGTGTCCTTCTAGTTTTTCTTTCCCTTCTCCTGCTTTAAGATCTGTAACTGTAATTGTAGTCATGTCTACTACAAAATTTCCACCTACTAGTTTATCGTCTTCCATTTCTAGTGAACCAGAAACAAGATCAATAGTTCCATTGTGTTGGCCTAATACTTTTTTTCCAGTCCAGTTGATACTGCTTTCTTTTACGATAACCTTTTTAAGAATTGGGTTTGTGTTAGCAAATGCACCCGTAGTAACGATAATTGCTAGTAAAGCTGTTGTGATTTTCTTTTTCATTTTTTTTAGTTTTTTGTTTCTGTTCGTAATTTATTGAGCAAGTTATTGAGCTGCTCTATCTCATTATTGTCTAGTTGGGATGTAATTTTTTCTTCGGCATTACTAATCGCCGTGTCAAGTATTTTTAGGAGTGAAAGACCACTATCTGTAATAGTGATTTCTACTTTACGGCGATTAGAAGGGCAAGTAGCTCGTGCTACTAATTCTTTTTTGATAAGCTTATCTACTAGTCTTGTCGTGTTACTAGCCTTAGTAACCATACGGTCATTGAGTGTAGAGAGATTTGCAGGCTTTCCTTTTTGTCCCCTTAATATGCGTAACACATTAAATTGCTGTAATGACAGATCGTGAGGCTTCAATGCACTCGCAAGTATATCATTAGACCATTGTGCTGTATATGATAGGTTTATAGTAAGCTTTTGTGCTATACCTAAAGTTTTTGTTTTAATATGCTCTTCTATTGTCATTACAATATTTGTATATACAAATGTATGTTTGTAAATGAACTGACCAAAGTCTTTATGAGTTTTTTAACACGGGAAGGTTGAAAGCATTCTAAAATCCTTAACAATCCCCTCATAAAGTGTGTTAATTGAGAAGTGTAAAAGACACAATCACAATAATTTTGAAGGATGAAGCGAATGCTAATTGTCTTATTAATCATCTTAACATCCTGCCAAGAAGGGCAAAAGGATTATAAAGAGGCATTAATAGAAGGCAGTAATATAAAAGCATTGGATTATGATGGCTTAGAATATTATATACAAAATCATCCTTCTGAAACTTTAGTGATAAACTTTTGGGCAACATGGTGTGCTCCATGTATCAGGGAGTTGCCGGCTTTTGAGAAATTAGGAAAAGAATATAAAAACAAAGATGTAACTATATTATTAGTGAGTCTTGACTTTCCAGATCAATTAGAAGCTCTTAAAGCTTTTGTTGAGAAAAAAGATTTACAATCTGAAGTTTTATATCTAGATGATGGAGATGCAAATGCGTGGATACCAAAAGTAAATGATTCGTGGAGTGGTGCGATACCAGCAACACTTATCACGGGATCAAAAAGAAAGAAATTTTATGAGCGCTCTTTTACTTATAAAGAAATAGAGCAAGAATTGAATACCTTAATTAATTAGTAATGAAAACATTTAAAATCTTAACGCTTCTCGCCCTAGTGGTTGTAGTATCTGCATTTGCTGCAAATGCTGTGATTAAGAAAGACAGGAGCGGATACGATATAGGTGACGAAGCAGGAGATTTTTATCTACGTAATGTAGACAATGCGATGATGTCCTTAAGAGACTTTGAAGATGCAAAAGGTTTTGTAGTCGTATTTACATGCAACACTTGTCCATTCTCAATAGCAAATGAAGATAGATTAATTGCTATTGATACCAAATATAAAAAGTTAGGTTATCCAGTAATTGCGATTAATCCAAACGATCCACATGTTAAGCCTGGAGACAGTTTTAAAGCGATGCAGCAACGAGCAAAGAAAAAAGGGTTTACATTTCCCTATTTACTAGATGATGGTCAGGAAGTTTTTCCTAAATATGGAGCAACAAAAACTCCACATGTATATGTGTTGCAACGCGTTCAAGAAAACAATATAGTTAAGTACATAGGTGCTATAGATAATAATAGCCGAGACGAAAAAGCTGTTACAGAAAAATATCTAGAGAATGCCCTTGATGAGATTTTGTCAGGGAAAGAGGTTACGCTTAAAGAATCCAAAGCTATAGGTTGTGCGATTAAATCGTAACTTTAAAAATAATAGAGTCATCAAAAAATGAGCCTTATAAAGGCTCATTTTTTTTGTATAATCACATCTGTGAGTATTTCGTAAATTTGCATTCAAAATCCCAGAATGATATTACAGCAATTATATACTAAATGTCTAGCTCAAGGAGCTTATTTTATAAGTTCAAATGGAGAAGGAGCTATTATAGATCCTCTGCGCGAGGTACAACCGTATCTTGATCTTGCAGCCGATAATAAGACGACCATTAAGTATATTTTTCTTACTCATTTTCATGCAGATTTTGTGAGTGGCCAGGTAGATCTTGCAAAGGCTACTGGAGCCTCCGTAATCTTAGGTCCTAATGCAAAGGCTGGATATGACTATCACAGCGCAAGTGATGGAGAGGTGTTCATGTTGGGAGATTTAACTATTACCACGATTCACACACCAGGTCATACTATGGAGTCTACGTGTTACCTTCTTAAAGATAAACATGGAAAAGAAGAAGCTCTTTTTACTGGAGATACACTTTTTATAGGGGATGTAGGAAGACCAGATCTCGCAGCCAAAACGGACTTAACAACGCAAGATCTTGCAGGTCATTTATATGACTCACTTCACCATAAGATTGCACCATTATCTGACGACATTATAATTTATCCTGCCCATGGAGCAGGTTCTGCTTGTGGTAAAAACATGAGTAGTGAGACCAGTGATACGCTAGGTAATCAAAAGCAAAATAATTACGCATTTAAGCTCAATAAAGAGGATTTTATTAAAGAGCTTACACATGGTTTGACACTTCCACCAGCTTATTTTCCGCATAACGTGGCAATGAATAAGAAGGCAAATACAGGTTTTGACACGATTGTCAAGAGAGGAACTACAGCTTTAGATCCTGAAAATTTTGAAGCATTGGCAAATGAAAAGGATGTACTCGTGCTCGATACAAGAAGTGTTTCCGCTTTCGCGAAAGCGTCATTACCTCAAGCTTGGTTTGTTGGATTACAGGGACAGTTTGCACCATGGATAGGAGCACTCATCGCCGATATTCACCAAAAAATAATCTTTATCGCCGAAGAAGGTTCTGAAGAGGAAGTAGTAACCAGACTTGCGAGAGTAGGTTATGATAATAGTCTAGGTTTCTTAGAAGGAGGAGTAGAGGCTTGGGAGCAATCTGGCAGAGATGTCATTGCTACAGCAGAAGTAACTGCGCAAGAGTTTGTAGATGGCATTGCTACTGGCGATATTAAGAATCCGCTAGATGTGCGCAAAGCTGGAGAATATGCAACAAGTCATATAGAGGGACTGCCACATATGGGTCTAGATGAAGTGCACGTTAATGCGCACACGCTTGAAGCAGGTAATACGTATCACATACATTGCGCAGGTGGTTATAGATCTCTTATTTATGCATCTATAGCAAGGTCATATGGCATAAATAATGTAGTGAATGTGCTAGGTGGATATGGTGCCATAAAAAAGGCAGATACTTCTAGCATTAAATTGACATAATTCATCTAATTTTAAACAAATACTAATTGCGATGGCTCATATAGATATGTACTATTGCACAAATATTAAACAATGACAGATTTAACAATCCCACAATGGGAAGAGAAAATTGCTCAAGATAAAGATGCTGTAATTCTAGACGTACGTACGGAGGAAGAAGTAGAAAATGGAATGATAGAAGGGGCAAAACATATTGATATATATCTAGGTCAAGGATTCCTTGATGAGGTAGAAAAGCTTGATAAGAGTAAAAACTATTACGTGTATTGTCGCTCAGGAGTACGTAGTGTACAAGCGTGTGCTCTTATGGGGCAAAAAGGGTTAAACAACACTTACAACTTGCTAGGTGGTTATAATGCTTGGGATGCAGCGCATTAAGAGTAGCCAGCGTTTGAGATATACGCTCATTGCGATAACGCTTTGTTTCTCTCTGTGGAGTTGTAATGAAGCTACTTCTCAAAAAGAAATAAGCGGTGTTGCTACTCAAGAAGTAATCACAGTGATTGATGTTGATACCTTTGAAAAGGAAGCGTTAGTTGCAGGAGCACAACTTGTAGACGTACGCAGAGATAATGAGTGGGAGGGTGGTCACCTTGAAAATGCTAAGCATTTTGAGATGAATAACCCTAACTGGCAATCTCAAATAGAAACGCTAGATAAGAGTAAGCCTGTTTATGTGTATTGTGCAAAAGGAGGTAGAAGTGCCAAGTGCGCGCAACAACTTAAGGAAGCAGGATTTACAACGATCTATGATCTTGAAGGCGGAATTAATAATTGGAATTCTGCTGGAAAACCAATACAGTAGTTACTCGTTTTACATTAAATAAAAAAAGCCCATCGTAATCGAGGGGCTTTTTTTTTTGGTTGATATTTTCTATTAGCAATTGCTAGTAATTATCTTCTACCTTATCGTCTGTGAGTGTTTTTACAAAGGCAGTTAAAGAAGCAAGCTCCTCATCTGTGAGCTTAAGATTATCAAATGGCAAGGTTTGATGTGGAAGATCAAATCCTAGTCCGCCGCCACCGCCTTGGTTGTAAAAGTCCATTACTTGCTCTAGTGTGGTATATACACCATTGTGCATATATGGAGCTGTAAGTGCTGCATTACGCACTGTGGGAGTCTTAAACATACCTTTATGTTGATCTGCTTCAAAGCGCCAGTAATAACCTGTGTCATCATCAAGTTCTTTGTTTTCTGCTGTTTCTGGAACGCCTATAACCTCACGCTCAGTCTCTGCAAAGAATGGAGGTACTGTTCCATTGGTTAGGGGCATAAAGTGACATGTTGCACATAAAGCTTTACCCATGAAGAGGTTCATCCCTAATTGTTCTTCTTTTGTAAAAGTATCTTCATCACCTCGCATGTTTCGGTCAAATTTTGAATCAAAACTATTGAGCGTGCTTACGTATGAAGAGATTGCCTTTACTACATCTGTATTGCGAGTAGATACTCCACCGTAGGCTTTTTCAAACATTTCTAAGTAGCTAGGGTCTTCTAGTATACTTGTAGAAAATTCATGAACATTTGTATTAAACTCCTTCTCATTTGTAAATACTGCAGAAACTTGATCAATAATTGAATTGGAACGTCCATCTGCAAAAAAGTTTTGCTGGAACACAGTATTGAGTAGCGTGGGTGTATTTCTCTGTAGTGCTTCACCAGTATTGCTTTTATTTACAACAAGACCATCTGCATATGCCTTTTCTGGATCGTGGCAAGTTGCACATGCCATCGTACCGTTGGTGGATAGCTTTTCATCAAAAAATAATTTCTTTCCTAAAGTGATTTGTTCATCTGTAGGATTCTTGTTGATACTAGGAGTGAAGAAATTTACATTAAAACTATCGTCCTCAAAAAACGTAGGAGCATCAAAGTTAAACGGAGTACTCTGGTTTCCTTCCCACAGTTCGCTAGCTTTACGGATAGCAACCCAGCTGCGTGTGATAGGAGTAAGGTGGCTGCGTGTAAAGGAATAACGATCAAAGCTATCGTAGTCACTATTCTCATTAATAAAGGCAATGGCTTCATTAATTTGTGAGGTAAATTGCTTGTCTAGTGCTTCGTCCTTAGCTTGAATGATAGATTGAATACTTGCGTGATACGTGTCATGAAGATTTTGAAGGGACACAGCACCTTCATTTATGCCTAGCTGACTTACAGGTGTATCAAAACCTGCAATTGAAAAGCTCAGCACTCTTAGTAATTGCTGATGAGTCGCAGTAAAATATCTAGATGCGTTGAGCTCTCTTTTTTCAATATTTTTTTTGAGATTTTGTAAAAGTCCGTAAGTGACCGTAAGCTCTTTGTCATATTGGCCTTGAGAGGTTTCTCCCTCATAAATGCTTTCTTCTATTTTTTGTAACCCTACAGGATTCATCGTTTTCTCATTATCCTCTTTGTAAATAGGTAATGCTGGTCCATTTACTCGGTGTCCTACTGGAGGGTTGAGGTACGACGCATAAGGCTCTGCTTTTTTGAAAGCAATACGCAATGTTTTAAAAACTTCTTTGGCTTTTAGATCTGTTACAGGAAGTTGTTTTAGAGTATCTATTCCAGCTATAGCTTTATTTAGTTCGTTTAAATAGATTTCCCTTGATGCCTCCCAGTTTACTTCAGGTGTTGAGGTGTATTTTTCCGTATCACCTTTGCAGCTATAGAGTAGTGCGACTGCAATTACTATGAGTATAAGAAGCTGTTTTATTACTATATTTTTCATGTAAATGTATTCATTGTAAAAGCGCAATCCCAAAAATGAGATTGCGCTTTATTAAAATAATATGGGCTTGTATCTACCTAGGTAAACCTTTTAGCAATACAACTTGTGATGCTTGGTTATCCTCGTAAGCACTGTTAGTGTGACCATCAAGCGCTTTAAAATCTTCACTTCTCCAGTAGTGTGGTTGTATGTTTAATAGGAATGTGTTAGGCTCTCCTATTTTATCAGAGATGTCTATAAGAGCACCAAATTCTCCACTTAAACCAGTACTGTTATCATCTGCTAGATCTTGACGTACTACAAGCTCAAGCACCTGCTGTACGTTTGTACCGCTTAAGTCTGACTGATAAATGTATGCAGCATGACCTCTTGAGAAAGAGTTAGGATCCTCTTGTATGTATACAAAGTTCTCTGTAACACAGATGTTATCTGGGCTTTGTAATGCAGCAAGGTTACCGTCTTGGTTATTTGTATCTGTGTTTCCACTTATGATTTGAGTAAGCTTTCCTTCTAGTGGGTTGTTGTCATCAAGAGCGAGTTTATATACAGTTCCCCAGTCGTTGTAAGTTCCCTGTCCTGGTCCGCGTCCTGTTACTGCAAAGAATACATTTCTTCCATTTGCATCAGATCCTTTTTGGTAATCTACATCTTCTACACGCATAAACTGTGCAGCAAATACGTCATTACATGCAGTTTCCATTTCGTTTTTAGTAAGTGCAGCACCATTAGGGATTTCTACAAATTCTACATCATATTCTGCTTGAAAATCTAGAGAAGACTCGTTATAAGAAGTGTTAGGCATAACATCTTGCACACCTCCCATTCCATCAGATACTTGCTTAAAACGTAGTACGTAGATAGAACCTCCAGTAAAATCTGCATCACCAGCAGTAGAGTAGTACATAGCTACTTGTCCCTCAGAGTTACTTGAATCATCATCACCACCTACAATTACAGTAGCGCCAGAATAAGCATCTTTAGGTAGCGGAGTTGCATTTTCCCAAGAAAATTCTCCTAGTGCATCTAGTCCAAAATCTGCTTGTGGTGTTGGAGTAGTTACCCTAGGGTCGATAGCTTTTACATCATAGTTAATACTTTCTGAAGCAGATAAAAAGATATCTTCATCTCCTCCATGTATATCTGCTTCCCACATAGTAGCACTACATTGTCTTGCAAAGTCAGAAACTCCAGAATCTAGTAAGTAATCTCCAGAGATAGGAACTAAATTTTGATCAAAACGGATACGAGCCACTGCATAACTATCTTCACAGTTAGTTACATAAATGTAATCTTCACCATCTACTAAAAATCCAGAACCATCTGCAGATCCTGCAAGTTGAAAATCTCCTCCTATAACATCAGGAGTAGATACTAATGAATATGCTTCTACGTAATTGAATTGCGGTGACATTGCAACTAGTGGTGGCGTTGCAGATTTATCTGAAAATAGTGTAGTTCCCATTTCAAAATCATCACCGTCTTCACCGTCTGCTCCATCTTGTCCATCTGCACCATCCTGTCCATCGATTCCATCTACACCGTTTATACCGTCCATTCCATCTTCGGCATCGTCACAGCTTGTAAAAAGAACACCTGTTCCTGCTATAAATAGCATTGTTAAAAAAATTGACTTTACTTGTTTCATTTTTTGAGTAATTAGTTGATTATTAGAATGGTTTAAAAGTAGTCTCAGAGTAAAAGAGTAAACGTTACCTAATCGTAGCCTTTTTATTAAAAAAGCGTTTATTTTATGTAAAGCCTTAACTGTTTAATAAAACGAGATTTTACATTTAGTTAAAGCAACCTATTAATAAATCTTATATTTTTTAAAGGAAAATGAGAGGCACGCTTTCGCGAAAGCAAAACTAAAAGTGTTGGAAATCAGACCAAAAGGATTTAGGAGCTGTTATTGTGAAAAGGATAAGTACCATATTTTTGTACACACTATTAACATATTATCTCAAAGACAAATGCTAACTTTATAGTAAAAAACTGGCGATGACTACTATATTTCCATTTAGACTAGAACAAGCTTTATCAAAACTATATGCAGCATTTTCTGATGGTAGCTTGCATCCAGGTTGCTGTACAGCCTGTGCAGTAGGAACTATTTGTGACAATAAAGATATGTGGAAGCACATGACAGATGATCACGGGTCGCTTGTCCTCAATTATGTAGGAAAGGTTAATGAGGCTTTCGGTAAACGTTTTTATGGGTATTTACCTAGTGAATTACTCCAGATTGAAGGTGTCTTTTTACGAGCTTGCGGTTATGAGTTACCTATAAGCCGCGGCAGTATGAAACCAACAGATCCACAAGGGGATGAGGTGATGTTTAATGGCATGCGTGCCGTTATACATTACTTGTGCGAGCTAGATGGTGTGGAGGATGTAATGGATATCCAACAGCAGTTTCTTTCTGCTACTGCAGAAAAAAGGGCTTTAAGTGATGTTTAATAAGTATACGCCTAGACAAATAGTAATATAAGCGCAAGCACAATTCCTCCTGCTACAAAGAGCATTCCTTTTCTATAAATAGGGCTTGATGGAATAAACATCCAGAATGAGGATATTACAAAGAAGAGTAAGCTTAGTCCAAAAAAGATATTTAAAAAATATAGTGGATCTCCAGATTTGGCTTTATGGAAGTGAGTAAGCTTATCAAGAATGAAAGGCAATTCTTTTTTAGAATATACAACCGCTCCAGTGGTGCTATTGTACGTTCCCTCTGCAAAGTAAAGGACACCGCCTTCTTCTTTAGTTACCTTAAGTCTCTTATTATTTACAGCTTTAGCTAGTGATGGAGCAGAGAGGTTAGGGTCAAGCGTTTTTTCAATAACAACCGTATTCTTAAAAGTATCTGAGTCTCTAAAGATTAAAACAATTCCACTTATCGCATAAACTGCCATGATTCCTGCTAGAAAGAAGCCTAGGTACCTGTGAAGAATGCGCATTTTAAGTGAAGTAGATTTTTTACGAGCCATGTATCTTGTTTTAGAAGCGAAAGGTATAAAAAACTAAGGATGGGTAAAAGCAGAAGACTTGTTAAAGATTAAAATACTGTTGCCTATGTGTAACGTACTTATGTAAGACAATACGATTTTTAATCTGTTGTAGTATTAATTTTTTCGACATCATTTGCCTTGCGTTCTTCTTCTTTTTCTACAAATTTCTTATGTTCAAGGTGAGCGTAATGATCCTTCTTACGATTATAGATACTTTTTATACCATCAGATTTCCCATAGAGTGTTACTTCATCATGTGGTAACATTTTAAAATTACCCGATGGAGAGCCAAAATAGCCTGTACCTTCTCTTTCTACACCTAAGACCGTAATACCTTCTTCTCGTAAGTCTAATTCTTGTAGTGTACGATTGCACATCCATCCATCTGTGTCTACGGTCGCTTTTATAATTTTAAAATTGTCCTTAAGATGTAATACAGCTGCATAATCTTGAACCTCTAGATCTGTATACTTTTTAAGCATCCTATTAATCACTTTAGATAAACCGCGATTAACCCATTTACTACGTATTCCGAACCATAGTAGTAGAATACCGCCCACAATGATTAAAAACCCATAAAATCGAGAAGCATTAGATTCTGGTAATACGAAGGTGAGGATCAATGATGACATCGCCGTAACAATACCTGCATTACCTATGAGCATTAAGTTGTAAATAATCTTACGGCGCACAGGGTGATTCATGATATTTTCTGTTTCCTCCGAACTTATGCCGGCACCAGTATAAGCAGATCGCGATTGAAACTTGGCACTTTCTTCTGAGAGACCAGTGTGTACTAGTGCGATAGTAGAAATTTTAGTAATCAACACAGAGATGGTGATGATAAGAAAAAGAGAAAAAGCTGCAATCATATGTGGTAATTCTAGAAGTTACAAAGCTAGTTATTTATTGTAATCATCATACAAAAACATGAGGTCAAGCAAGTACTATTTATGCCAGACTATTAAGGTAAAAGGCAATGACCAGACCTAGAGCAGTTGCAATGCCAGTCCAGTATTTATCTTCCTTAAAAGCTTTTGGAAATACTTCAATAGCGAGTGAGGCTACAACTGCACCTCCTGCAAAGCATCGTATGTTATTGAGAATATCTTTTGATACATTTTCTAGAAAAAAGTAGCCTATAAGTGCTGCTGCAGAAAGTAGTAAGGCTGTTCCCGTCCATAATATGAGAATCGTCTTTTTTGACCTACCATCTTCTTTCATTTCTTTTGCTCCACCTGCGGCTTCGGGAAGGTTTGATAATAAAATAGATCCTGAGAGTGCTGCTACAGCAAGTGGGTCTGCGCTTATAAGTGCAACACCTAGCGCTAAGTTTTCAGGAAGTCCGTCTAGGGTTATGGCTGCTAGAAGACCTGCGCCTCCGCTTTTTGAGCTCCACTTTTCTTTTACATAAAAATCTAAACCTGTAAATACTAAAGCCCCTATAAAAACAAATAGTAGTGGTAACAATACATCACCATCCTCCATTGCTGGTTCTATAAGCTCTAATACTGCAGATACGATGAGTGCTCCTCCAGCAAGTGCAATGAGAAATCCTTCTGTATTTTTCGATAGTTTGCCATACAAACCCCACAGTGCGCCAGCAATGAGTGACATAGAAACGACAAATACAACAAGGATAGTAATAAGCATGATGGAAAAGATATTTTGGCTTTAAGCCAACTAAAAATTTTTAAATCTATGTACGCCAGTATGCGATTATGAGGCTGTTTTATTAGTTCGCTTAAAATAATCGATTACGTGAAGGCTCGTAAGTCCGTGAATGAGAATACTAAAGAGAACTACGTAACTTATAATCCCAAATAGCTCGTCATACTCTGTGAAATCGCCGTGTATCAAGGCATAACTAAGATAAAAGAAACTCCCTATGCCGCGTATTCCAAAGAAACTAATAGCCCACTTTTTTGCCCTTGAAAAGTTTGTGGTAAGCATAGCGAGATACCCGAAAATAGGGCGCAACACGAGTACAATAACTAGACTCGCTATGATACCGTCTACATCTGTATATGATAAAATACCTGAAACCAAAGCACCACCAAAAAAGATGGTCCACAGTGCGACTAGTAATTTTTCTGTCTCCTCTGCAAAGTGCAGCATGGAGGTATTTACATTATCGTCTGCAGATTTGCCGCAGTGATATTGCATAAAAACGCCAGTAGCAAACACACTTAAAAAGCCGTAGGTGCTCAGTATTTCTCCTAGGCCATAGGAGAAGAATGTGAGTGCGACCGCAATAAAGCCATTGAGTATATATTTTTGATGTTCTTTACTGTGATAGTGTACCACCCAGCTGTATATAAACCCTATCAAGGCGCCTACTAGTAGACCGCCTATAATTTTAAACAAGAAATAATAACTTATAAAGTGTAACCAATCTATTTCTTGAAAACTACTAGCCTCGCTCCATAAAATCGCTAAGAACACAAATGGAAATGCAAACCCATCATTGATTCCAGCCTCTGCAGTAAGCGTGTACCGTAAGCCTGTATTTCTTTCTTCTAAATCCTGGCGCTCTTCTAGTTGTAACTCACTAGCGAGCACAGGGTCTGTAGGAGCAAGCACTGCTGCTAGTAGTAAAGAAACGGGGCCATTGAGTCCTAGTAAATAGTGAGCAATGGCAAAGATGGCAATCATGCATAAAGGCATTGTAATCGCTACGAGCGATAACGGTTTTTTCCAGTCACTCCACTTATAACTCGTGCCTATTTTGAGCCCTGCTGTCATAAGACTTATAATCACAATAACTTCACTTACAATCTTACCTGTTTCTAATTCCCATAGCGGATCTGGCCAAGGTAAAGGAGCGCCCGCAAAAAATAATATCATACCTAATAGTAGTAGCGGTATGATATAAGTGATTTTTATTTTTTTTGAATACACAGGAATAAACGCCATAAGCGAGATGGCAAAACCTGTGCATGCTAGCGCAACAAAATAAGGATGGGTTTCTACGATTAACGCCATAAGGCTAGTTGTTTTTATTATTTACTCTAGTTCTTTCCTCAAGAACCGCAGGAGGAGGTATAGGTGCCAGTCTATGTTTTTCAATCTCCTTTTGGTTCATATTTATTTTCATCTGGAGTTCTCTGATTTCAATGGCGAGATACTCTTGATATGCATTTATCACCTCTTCTTTTGTTTTATAAACCTTTCCTTGATGTCCTTCTATTCTCAAAAAATCATGTTCATCTATAGAGATTTTAGAAGCAAAATGTTGCTTTATCTCTTTTAAACTATTGACAAGAAATTGCTTTTCTAGTTGGTCTACGGTGGTATCGCAATCATTACACGGAGCATTCAATACGCGTGTTAAACGATCTTGATCTTCAAAATAATCAAGCACATTATTGAGCTTCTCAGATGGTCGAGGGACGGCTTCTGTAGATATCTTAAATGAAACGCCTGGTTTTTTTGTTTTCTCACGCTGAGAAAAAGCTGTGGTAGCGATACATAGTACTAAGAGTGTAGTTGTTATTTTCATAATAATGCAATAGTTAAATGAGTGCTTTTAGAATATCAAGTACGCTCAAGAAGCATATAATATGGAAAGAAGATACTACTTTTCTGCTTTATCGTTCGTTTTTTTTAATAATCAGAATGCGTGATAGCTATTATTTAAGAAGTGGTCAATGCGTCACGGCAGTCAGTTTTGCTCTATTTCGGTTTCAATTGTGATATCAAATGCTGCACCTGATGCGAGCGCTTTATAAGAACCTTTTTTAGTGATGTCGATACTTTCATCTTCACTATCTGGAAGTCCTAACCACGGTTCAATACACACATAATCTGCAGCGGGTTTTGACCATAAAGCAAGGTTTGGGTAATCCTTAAAGCGCACGATAACACCTTTCTTTTTATCTTTTTTACGCAGTCGTACCCAGTCATAATTAATGTCTGTAAAGATGAGGGCATCTTCATTAAAGATTGTTTCTGAGAGTGGTAATTGGCCGTTATCAGTTTTAATAGGTCGTTTTTCAGGAGATAATAATCCACTATTTCCTAGCGTGCGAGACTCAAGATTAAGTGGCTCTGGAAACTCAATGACATAATCAGATAGTGCAGTATGCTCATCAAGCGGGCAAGCATAAGCAGTGTGACCACCACATGCAAAATGCATAGGCACGGTATCATTATTTGTAACCGTATAGGTCATTAACAATCGATACTCAACAAGGGTAAAGCTTACGCGAAAATGGAACGTATATGGATACTGTCGTAATGTTTCATCAGAACTTGTGAGCGTAAAAGAACAACTAGACGCGTCTTGTTGCTGAAAATCCAGCTGCTCATTATTTCTTATAATTCCATGCTTAGTCATAGCATAGTCTTCTCCATTAAAAACAATCTTGTTCTCCTTGATATTACCAATAGCAGGAAACAACACTGGCGAACTACTTCCCCAAACTGAAGAATCTATCTGCCAGATGTATTCTTCACCAGTCTCCTTATTAATTAAGGAACGTATTTCTGCACCTTTTGAAGTAACGGTACAGATGAGGTTTTCGTTTTGTATGGTGTGGAGCATGGTTGAGTGTGTAGAGTTTGCGGAATAAAGTTAGGTAATTAATAAATTCCGAGTCTGAGTTTTTTCCTTTATAAGGACGTATGTGGGGTGTTCTAGATTACTATTACCCTTTAAAATAAACTATCGGGATACTTTTCTACTTCCACATGTGACTGTTCATCTTTTGCTGTTTCTAGCTGTTTAATAATAGATTTGGTTTCTCTAAATTGTTGAGCTTCGATGCTTTTTATAAAATTTACCTCTTTATCATATTTTTTAATGATTACCTGCTCGATTTCATCTAACGACACTCTAAAATATTCTTTCCTGTAGTTAACTTTATTAATGCGTCGATCATTAAATTCTCTATGTAGTAGGTTTTCTAATTCAGGTGCATTTTCTGAAAAAATCATCGCGTGTAAATCAAATGTAAATGGAACAGATGCATCTCCTAGTTCTTTAACTCTATCCATTGGCTCAAGGCGTCTTGTCATTCCAATTTTATAAACGTTTTCTCCAAATGAACCTAGATTAGATATTATATAAACGTGTCCAGATTTAGTTTCTTGTGCTCTTGAAATTGCTCTTTCCTTTGCTTCGTGTGCCTCTTTTAAATTCTCTTCCAATTGTGCTATTTGAGAATTCAATTCAATTAGTTTTTTCCCACTTACTAATCCTAGATCCATTCTAGCACGTTCCAAAGCTTTTTGAAAACGTTTTTCTTCTACCTCCGCTTCTTTCCTTGCTTTTTCAAACTCTCTTCTAGCTCTTTCTTCTTCTCGCTGTTCTTCTCTAATTGCTCGTGCTTCTTCTTTTTCTTGATACTTTTTATGGGCTAACTCATAAACTAAATGAAGTTCGTCTAATTTTAATTTTAAATACTCGTCGGTTATATAGGTGTTGTTAGATTTTCCTAGTTTGTTAATTGCATTAAAGGCTTTTTTAATTCGCTCTTCAAAGCGCTTTACATTATTCCATCGCACTTTTGAGATTAATGAATCACATTCTCCATTAAATGCTCTTAAAGTTAAATTAATATATCTCCTCGTCATTATTTCGCCTTGTTTTCGGCTATTTCCTACAGTCCATTCCGTATCACAAATACAAGCATTTCCAGATTTTATAAGTTGTTTTTGTTTTGTTACAATTTGTGTAATTTTCTCTTTATAATTTTCTGAAGATTCCAAATCAAAAATAGGTTCATAAATTCCTAATTCAACAAACTCTAAATCGTTCTGATAGAGTTTGATGTCTTGTTCTAACAAATCAAAGACTGATTTTGCATTAACAAATTTGTCATTTAATTCGGATGCGTAAGATTGGATTTCCGCAAATTCAATATTTTTAGAATTTATTTCATTCTCAATTGAAATAATCCCATTAAATCTTTCTAAATCAGAACTAAGCTTGCTGTTTTCTTCTATTTTTTTAGACAGTTCTAACTTTTCGTTTTCAATAAGAACATTCAGTTTTGCTTTTTCTTTCCTGTGCTGTTTGAGTATAAAGAAGAATGTAATTCCTGAAATTAAAATTGTGAGTATAAAGGCTATTGTCATTTTCTTTTATTTTTTTATTAAAGCCAATCTACAAAACCAAATCCAACCCCAAGTACGGTAATCCCCATTCTAAAACTACAGTTTTTCAACTTTTATGCACAATTTTAATCGGCTGTATCCTCTGTTTATATGAATGGAGAAGGTGGTTAGAGAATCAAGTTTTCGCGAAAGCGTAAAATTTTAAGATATAATTAGCATTTATACTACAAGACACCTTAACATAAATTCTGATATTATACTGCTTTTAATAATTATATGTTAAAAACGCAATAAAACAAACAATTCAATAAAACCTAAGACCTTATGAAAAGACGAAATTTTGTCCAACTCGCTGGTATGGGAGCAGGTGCCTTAATGGTGCCATCGATGATGCTGGGAAACAATATCCCAACAGAAGCACTGCTCGAACCAGGAATGGACGTACTGCTTAAAAAACAAATGGCAGATGTCGCCCTTAATACGGCAAAAGGTTTAGGTGCTTCATATGCAGATGCTAGAATAGGGAGATACCTAAACCAGTTTGTGCGCACACGTGAAGATAAAGTGCAAGGCGTTGTAAATACCGAATCTTTTGGGATAGGGATACGCGTGATTGCAAATGGTACTTGGGGTTTTGCATCTACTAATGATGTAACGCCAGATGGTATCCAGAAGGCAACAGAGCAAGCAGTAGCAATTGCTAAGGCTAACTCAAAATTTCAAACCAACCCAGTAGTGCTAGCTCCAGAAGCTTCTTATGGAGAGGTGAGCTGGAAAACGCCTATTAAAAAAGACTTTAAAGAAGTGCCTGTATCTGAGAAGGTAGAGCTGTTGCTTACGGCAAATGCTGCTGCGCAGTCTAGTGGTGCAAACTTTGTAAACTCTGCACTCTTTATGGTAAATGAGCAAAAGTATTTTGCCTCTACCGAAGGGTCATATATTGATCAGGATGTGCACCGTATCTGGCCTACATTTGGCGTGACGGCTGTAGGTGGTGGTAAGTTTAAAACCCGCCAGGCTATGAGTGCTCCTATGGGACTTGGCTATGAATATTTAGATGGTCTTGAGTCAGAAAAACTAGAAGGTCCGCAAGGATTAAAATTATATAGAAATAGCTACGATATTATAGAAGATGCTGCCATGGCGGCAAAGCAGGCTAAAGAAATGCTTACGGCAAAGTCTGTAGATGCTGGTAAATATGATCTTGTACTAGAGCCTAATCACTTAGGTCTTACCATTCACGAGTCTGTAGGTCACCCTACGGAGCTAGATCGTGTACTTGGGTATGAGGCAAACTATGCAGGAACAAGCTTTGCAACCATAGATAAGTGGAAGTCTAAAAACTTTAAATATGGTAGTGACCTTGTAAACATTGTAGCAGATAAGCAACAAGTGGGATCACTAGGAGCTGTAGGCTGGGATGATGAAGGTGTAAAAACCAAGCAATGGGATATCATACGTAATGGTGTGCTGGTAAATTACCAGGCGATACGTGACCAAGTACAAATGATAGATCAGAACGAATCTCATGGATGTTGTTATGCGCAAAGTTGGAACGATGTACAGTTCCAGCGTATGCCTAATATCTCCCTAGAGCCAGGTAAAGAGCCGTATTCTATTAATGATATGATTAAAGATGTAGAAAAAGGAATCTATATCGCGGGTCGTGGATCTTATTCTATAGACCAGCAGCGATATAACTTCCAGTTTGGTGGTACCATGTATTACGAGATTAAGGATGGAAAAATAGTTGGGATGCTTAATGATGTAGCATACCAATCTAATACACAAGAGTTCTGGAATTCTTGTGCAAAAATATGTGATCAGAGTGACTACCGTCTCTTTGGATCATTCTTCGACGGGAAAGGGCAGCCTTCACAAGTGAGCGCAGTATCACATGGAAGTGCCACAACACGATTTAATGATATTAATGTGATCAATACGGGTCGTAACGTTTAATCGTCAATTTTTAAAGAAGAAACACAATGGGAATATTTTCAAAAGAAGAGGCAAAAAAAGTGATGGAGAAAGCAATGAGCTTCTCTACTGCAGATGCCTGCGTTATAAATTTAGGCGGTAGCGAGAGTGGTAACATACGTTATGCACGTAACTCTGTTTCTACCTCAGGACACCAGTCTAACCAAAGTCTTGCGGTCACTGCAAGTTTTGGTAAAAAATCAGGTACAGCAACCATAGACGAGTTTGATGATGCGTCACTAGAAAAAGTGGTAAAACGTGCAGAGGAGCTTGCAAAGCTTGCTCCAGAAAACCCTGAGTTTATGCAGCCACTAGGGCCGCAAACGTATGACGAGTCTAAAACGTATGTAGAAGCTACGGCAAATATGACTCCAGAGTACAGAGCACAAGTAGCAGAGAGCAGTATACAACCTGCCAAAGCAAATGATGTAACAGCAGCTGGATTTCTAGATGGTGGTGCAGGCTTTAGCGCGATGATGAATTCTAACGGATTGTTTGCTTATAACAAGTCGACTAACGTTGAGTTTACAGTAACCATGCGATCTAACGATGGTACGGGTTCTGGATGGGTTACAAGAGATTTTAATGATGTGTCAAAATTTGACGCAGCAGAAGCTTCGAAAGTTGCTATTGATAAGGCAGTAATGTCTCGCGAGGCAAAAGCAATCGAGCCAGGTAAGTACACCGTAATCCTTGAGCCATCTGCTGGATTAGGACTACTAGAAGGCTTAGGTCGTTCTATAAGTGCACGATCTGCAGATGAGGGAAGAAGCTTTATGTCTAAAGAAGGTGGAGGCACTAAGATGGGTGTCAAAATTGTAGATGAGCGTGTAAACCTATGGTCAGACCCACTCAATGAAGAAGTGCCAGCAGGTACTTGGAACGGAGAAGGACAGCCGCTTAAAAAGACAAGCTGGATAGAAAATGGAGTGGTAAAAAACCTTGCTTATGATCGTTTCTGGGCACAAGAAAAAGGCGTAGAGCCAGTCCCTTTTCCCAGTAATTTTATCATGGGCGGTGGTGATGCATCTCTAGAAGATCTTATCAAGTCTACAAAGAAAGGAATCCTCGTTACAAGACTATGGTACATACGTTCTGTAGATCCTCAAACGCTATTATACACAGGTCTAACCCGCGATGGAACTTTTTATATTGAGAACGGAAAAATCAAGTATCCTGTAAAGAACTTCCGCTTTAATGAGAGTCCTATTATTATGCTTAATAATCTGGAAACTCTTGGCAAGCAAGTGCGCGTAGATGGTAGTTTAATCCCGTATATGAAAATACGTGACTTTACTTTTACCAGTCTTTCAGATGCTGTATAAAAACGTATAAATTATATAAAACTGGTTATCACAAAAGTGGTAGCCAGTTTTTATTTTAGGTTCGCTTTCGCGAAAGCGTGAGTGGAATGAAACAATGTCAATAAATCATGAAATTTAATACTACGATACCTAAAAAGTTATCTCCATTTTATGAAGATGAACTTAGAGCTTATAGCAAAGCTTATCGTGCAGGTGATTTACAGCTTGCTTGGAACCATCTTGAACGCGCACATATTATTGGACAACGTTATCCTTATAATCATACATACGTTCACTGGAAAATGTTGCAATTTGGTGTACGCATAAAAAGTTCTAAAGAAGTGATAGGCCAAATTCCACGTTTAGTAGTAGGCGGTGTAAAATCCTTTGTTGGGAAGATACCGGTAGGTAATCCTGGCGGAGCCAATGTTGCTCCATTACAAGCATTTCCTATAGAGGTGGAAATACAAAATATATTCAAAAAAGCTGGAGTAAGCGTTTTGTAAAAGATGAATAGTAACTTATAATGAATAACAAATTCTTCTTTACGCGTTTACAATACGAATCTGGAGACTGGGACGTAGATCAGCGTATGCCTTCTAATTTGCTCAACTCATTGGTGGAATACACCACCTTACCTGTAAATACTACAGAGAATATTATCTCACTAGCGAGCGATGAGATTTTTAAATGTCCGTTTTGTTACATCTCAGGACATAAGCTCGTACAGTTTACAAAGAAGGAAAAAGAGAATTTTAAAAAATATATAGAAAACGGAGGTTTTGTTTTTGCAGATGACTGCAATCACGATATCGACGGATTATTTGCCAAATCATTTGAACGCCAGATGGAAGACATTTTTGGTCAAGATGTACTCAAAAAAATACCTAACGATCACGAGATTTATAACGTTTTCTTTGAGTTTGAAGACGGTCCACCCACCACAAGTCAAGAACTAAACGGTTGGGGAGATGACCTCGTACATGAATACCTAAAAGCCATTGAGGTCAATGGAAGAATAGGAGTACTGTACAGCAACAAAGATTACGGCTGCGAGTGGGACTATGATTTTAGAAATAAACGTTGGTATAAAATTGATAATACAAAATTTGGAGTGAATATCGTGATGTATGCATTAACATCATAAATCACCAACATCTCCCTGACTCCCTCTTCAAAGAGGGACACTGTTGCGAGAAGAGTTTGCTTTTGCTTCGCAAAAAGCAACATAAAATTCCCCTCTTCGAAGAGGGGTTAGGGGAGATGTTTTACAGGAGTGGCTAAGAGTAGGAGTACAATATTGAAAAGAACAACCAAACATAGAATTTTCCCACCCTTCAGGGCGGGGAAAGAAAATTCGGAATGTAGAAGAAATAAAATTCACCAACATCTCCCTGATTCCCTCTTCAAAGAGGGACACTGTTGCGAAGAAATGTTGTTTTTGCTTTGCAAAAAGCAACATAAAAGTTCCCCTCTTCGAAGAGGGGTTAGGGGAGATGTTTTACAGGAGAAGCTAAGATGAAGAGAATATAAATATTGAAAAAAGTAACCAAGCCCAGAATTTTCCCACCCTTCAGGGTCGGGGAAGGAAAATTTGGAAAGAGAAAGTAAACAGCCAACATCTCCCTGACTCCCTCTTCAAAGAGGGACACTGTTGCGAGAAGAAGTTGTTTTGCTTTGCAAAAAGCAACTTTAGAAGTTCCCCTCTTCGAAAAGGGGTTAGGGGAGATGTTTTACAGGAGTAGCTAAGATGAAGAGAATAAAATTTAAAAGATAACCAAACATAGAATTTTCCCACCCTTCAGGGCGGGGAGAGGAAAATTCAGAAAGAGAAAGTAAACAGCCAACATCTCCCTGACTCCCTCTTCGAAGAGGGAGACTGTTGCGAAGAAAAGTTGTTTTGCTTCGCAAAAAGCAACTTAAAAAGTTCCCCTCTTCGAAGAGGGGTTAGGGGAGATGTTTTGCAGGCGTGGCTAAGAGCAAGAGAATGATGTTTTTAAGGAGAAGCTAATAATAGGAATATAAAATTCGCCAACATCTCCCTGACTCCCTCTTCAAAGAGGGACACTGTTGCGATAAGAAGTTGTTTTTGCTTTGCAAAAAGCAACTTAAAAAGTTCCCCTCTTCGAAGAGGGGTTAGGGGAGATGTTTTGCAGGAGTGGCTAAAAGTAAGAGTACAATATTGAAAAGAACAACCAAGTCCAGAATTTTCCACCCTTCAGGGTTGGGGAGAGAAAATTTGGAACAGAGATTTAATAAGGTAACACTATGAATAACACACTAACCGAATTACAACAAGAAGTAACCACACTCACTGGAAAGCTTAAGGATCTTAAGAAAGAGATCGCAAAGGTGATTATAGGACAGGAGGAAACGGTAGAGCAATTGCTTATTACGTTTCTTGCTGGTGGCCATGCCTTGTTAGAAGGAGTTCCGGGGCTTGCAAAAACGTTGATGATTCGCACCTTGTCACAGGCGATAGACTTGAATTTTAAACGTATCCAATTTACCCCAGATTTAATGCCTTCAGATATTATTGGAACAGAAATTCTGGAAGAAGATCAGGCTACGGGTAAAAAGTTTTTCGAGTTCAAGAAGGGACCTATTTTTGCAAATATCATTCTAGCAGATGAGATTAACCGTACACCGCCAAAAACACAAGCTGCATTACTAGAAGCAATGCAGGAATTTGAGGTGACCTATTCTGGAAAAACCTATAGTCTTGAGCGTCCATTTTTTATTCTTGCCACCCAAAATCCTATTGAGCAATCGGGTACATTTCCATTACCGGAAGCACAGCAGGATCGTTTTTTGTTTTACATCAAAATAGGATATCCAACGGCAGCAGAGGAAACTCATATTTTAAAAAGTACTACGAGTGGTATTAAGCAGACAGTACATCCTGTACTCACGGGAGCAGATATTTTACGATTACAACAACTCGTAAGAGAGGTGCCTATAAGCGATAATCTTATCGATTTTGTAAGTACGATAGTACGTGCGACTAGACCAGAAACCACCACAAACGACTATGTGAAACAATGGGTAGGCTGGGGCGCAGGCCCCAGAGCAGGGCAGGCAATGATCCTTACAGCAAAAGCTAGAGCGCTCTCACAAGGGAGAATGGCAGTAACACTAGAAGACATTAAAAATGTGGCATTACCAGTATTGCGTCATAGACTGATCGTCAACTTCAAGGCAGAGGCCGAAGGGATCACATCAGACCAAGTAACAACTCACTTACTTAAAGAAATAAACTTAGCTTAATCACCATAATAGCAGCAAAGAATACTATGCCAAAAGACGATTACAAATCGCTACTTAAACCCGATGTAATAAACAGTGTTTCTGGACTGTCTATTATCTCACGGGTGATTGTAGACGGGTATTTGTCTGGACTCAATAAAAGTAGGCGAGTAGGTGCCGGATTAGAATTTAGTCAGTATCGAGGGTATGAGCCTGGTGATGACCTCAGGTTACTAGACTGGAAAATGCTTGCTCGTTCTGGTAGATATTACATCAAGCAGTCAGAGATAGATACTCATATCTCTGTGAGATTTATAGTAGACGCAAGTATGTCTATGCTTCATAAGGAAGATGATATTTCAAAAATCGAGTATGCAAATGTACTAGTGGCAAGTCTTGCACACCTAGCACAAACGCAAGGCGATGCGATAGGCTTACTTACGGTAAATAATCAAAGGTTAGAAGCACTGCAACCAGCTATTGGGAAGCAACATTTTAATAGGTTTCTATACCAATTATTGCAATTAAAAAATCAAGGATCTTGGCCTAAACAGTTGGCAAGTGAGAAGCTCCATAATCGTAGTCATAAGGATCTCATATTTTTTATCACAGATTTTTATGAAAAGGACGAGGAAATTATAACAATGATTAAACAGCTTAAAACTGCCAGAAACGAAGTCGCAGTGTTGCATTTGCTAGGTAAGAGCGAACTAGAATTTGATTACAAAGGACAAGTGATTTTTGAAGATCTTGAAACTAGAGCTAAAGTAAAGGTAAACGCAAAAGATGCAAAATCTACTTATTTACAAGCGCTAGAGCAATCTATGAAAACTATTAAGGAAGCGCTACTTGCAAGTGGTATAGACTATGAGTTATTTTCACTAGAAGACCATATTGGCGAAGCGCTACACTTATTTCTCAAAAAACGTAGCAATATTTTTTGATATGACACTACTACAGCCATCATATCTCTGGGGACTACTCGCACTCGCAATCCCGATTATCATCCACTTGTGGAGTCGCAAGAAGGTGCGCACCATAAAAGTGGGCAGTATACAATTTATCGCGCCCACAAAATCTAAAGAGAGTAATAGTATCCAGCTTAATGAATGGTGGCTGCTACTATTGCGTTGCTTGATTATTAGCACGCTGGTTGTGATTCTTGCAGAACCTCATATTACAAAAGCTCCCGATAAGGAGGAGGTTGCTTATCTCTTTGAGCCTTCGCTACTTTCCTCAGCAGATGGTCTAGCGAGATTTGAACAAATACCGCTGGAAGGAAGGCGATTATTACAAGAAGATTTTCCACTGTGGGAGACTGGAGATGTAATAGCAAATAAAGAGGTGGTGCCTAATTATTGGCAGCTCGCAAGAGAGATGGAAGAGTTAGCTGCAGATAGTATTGTGGTTTTTACACACGCTTTCGCGAAAGCGTTACAAGGCAAAAGGCCTACTATAAAAAAGAACATCACTTGGATTCTTGTGGAAACTAATAAGCAGGATGAGCAGTCACTAGTCGCAATTGCTCGTAAGGATAGTTTAGAAATCATTAATGTCTTAAGCGAGGCGCAACTACTTGGTATAAATAAAGAGAAAGTAGCGATACGTGATGCAGCATTAAATCTTGCAAAAGACAGCGTCGAGATCAGAACGAATGGTATTTCTAGAACCATTGCCATTAAAGAGTATTCTCCTATTGAGATTACAATTATCTATAATAAAAAACATGATGCCGAACGTAGTTATCTAGAGGCTGCCTTACGTGCGATTAGTCAGTTTACTCAGAGAGAGATTGCATTTACTACAATATTAGAAGGTGATCAAAGGGATACGACGACTATTGATTATTTGATTAACTTGAGTGGTAATCCTTTGGTAGATAGCGAGATGCCTACGCTATATTATCGACCGAATGAAATTGCAAATTCGCTTATTGTACCAGGACCTGCAGCAACTACGTCGATACTGACAAAGAAACTAACGCCAAAACTCATAACAGAAGAGCCGCTAGTAACACAATTACTTACATGGCTCCATCTTGACCAAGAATTAAATACAAAAATAGCAGACCTTGATAATCGGGTGATGAGTTTAGAGCAACTACAAACCATTAATATTCCTGCTACCACAATGAAAAAAGAGGTAAAAGCAGATATGTCAAGTACCTTCTGGATACTGCTTTTAGTACTCCTCATAAGCGAGCGCATACTATCTAGAATACGTAAACAATAATGCAAGAAGGGATACAACTCATACAAAATTACAAGAAGCGCTGGCAGTTATTGCGAGGTGTAGAAGCCGTGCTTTATGGTATCGGAGCTGGACTTTGTGGCGCATTTATTACTAGAAACCCAATAATAGGTGTTGTCGCTTTTATAGTGGTAACTGCAATAGCAGTGCTCGTGATTAAACCTTGGAGAATCAATCTAAGCACAGTGAGTGCTTACATTGATAAACATCTCGATAATGCTGAATATAGTAGTAGTTTATTGTTGGCTTCGCCAGATGGAATGTCTGGGCTTGCACAATTACAACAACAGAAAATTACCACACTCTTATCACAGCAAATTACCACTGTCAAACCTAAAACGAGGTTGCGATATGCTGCGATTACAGCAAGCGCATTAATACTAATCGGTGTCATAGTTTTTTATGCATTTGGAAAGAGCATAAATCGTACTAATGGAACTACACCTGAGCAGGAGATAATGACATTTTCTGTGACAGATTCTGTTGCTCCGGCATATAAGCCGCCTGTGCTCATTAATCAGAAGCTTGCCATTCGTTATCCAGCTTACACAAAACTTGGTTCACGTACGTCTAGTTTGATGAATGCAAAGGCAGTTGAGGGATCACAGCTGTATTGGCAATTGGATTTTGACAGTAAGGTAAGTGAGGTTATAGTAGAAGGGATAGGGGTTAATGATGAGATGAGAGGTAATGGTACCGCTTTCGCGAAAGCGTACAAACCCACCCAATCTGGCTACTATAATTTTAAATTTACAGATACACTTGGAGCTAGCTACGCATCAGATATTTATGCGATTGAAGTGGTGAAAGACAAAGCGCCATTAGTAGAAATTAAAAACATCCCACAGTTCACGTCATTTGATCATGCGGATAATAAAAAGCTCTCATTTACTGCCGAAATAAGTGACGATTATGGAGTGGCAGCAGCACACATTATTGCCACGGTAAGTAAAGGCGAAGGAGAGTCTGTAAAATTTAGAGAGGAAAAGTTGGCTTTTAATCAGTCGGTTCAAGTAGGTGAGAAATCCATGCGATTATCTAAGACTCTTAATTTAGATCAGCTGAAAATGGAGCTGGGAGATGAGTTGTATTTTTATGTTGAGGTAAGTGATCAAAAGATACCAAGACCTAATATTACCCGAAGC
This sequence comes from Dokdonia sp. Asnod3-C12, assembly GCF_045063975.1. Lineage (NCBI taxonomy): Bacteria > Pseudomonadati > Bacteroidota > Flavobacteriia > Flavobacteriales > Flavobacteriaceae > Dokdonia > Dokdonia sp. Asnod3-C12. The sequence goes on along the minus strand of NZ_JBEFNY010000003.1, from coordinate 620,461 downwards.
GAGACATTCTTTGCAGTAATAAAAGATACGGTGAGCGATGGTTTTGGAGTAGAAGGAACTCTAGGAGCAGATTTGATGCCCGATTACTTTAGGAGCCAGCGACAGTTGATTATCGATACGGAAAAACTCATAAAAGAACGACCACAACTCACAGAGGAAGAGTTTAAAACTCGAAGTAATGATTTAGGTTTTGACCAGAAAGCATTACGATTAAAGTACGGTCAGTTTATGGGTGATGAGGCAGATTCTGGTATCGCTGTAACTCCAGATATTTCTCACGAAGATTTTGATGCAGATGATCCCACTGCAGGTTTTAGACATGATCACGATAGTGAGAATGAGCATAATCTCGTTCCAGAAGAGCATGATCATGAAGAAAGCGATGAGGAAGAAGGTGAAAAATCTATACTCGAGGGATATGTACACAATCACGATAACCCTGAAGAATCAACACTTTTTACAGAATCCTTGCGCGGCAAACTCAAACAAGCCATGGCCGAAATGTGGGATGCAGAATTACACCTTCGTCTTGCAGATCCTAGCATGTCACTACCTTATCAATACAGGGCATTGACATTAATACAAGACATTAAAAATAGTGCGCGTATTTATGTTCACCGCATAGGTTTTGATCCGCCGCCTATTAAGGAAGACAAGCGACTCACTGGTGATCTTAAGGAGATTGATAATTTTTATAAAACCGAACAAATAGCGGCCACTAATCCCTATGTAAGTATGGAGCAAAGTATTGCGCTTCTTGAAAAGCATATTGCTGATCAAACAGCTTTGACAGCTTCAGATAATACGATACTTGCTAGGGCTGGTGAGGAGCTAGCAATAATTGCAATACAAGAACCTGCAAGACATCTTAACACCTTGCAAAAACTTAAATGGCTCACAGAGGAAAAGCAACAACCAGCAACTACACTGCGACAAGTACAGCGCGGTTTATTACAAGCATTGCCAGTAAATGATGCAATGCCAATTACTCGTAAGCCATACAGAGGAAAACTAGAAGATATATTCATAAAAGAACTACAGGCAGGTGATCGATAATATATCTTTTATACATAAAGAGTGGATGTGGCCTGTAATTGCTGGTGCTGTAATATTATGGAGTCTTTTTATATGGAAAGAACTTCGCGTTACTGGCAGCAAATATGTGTTTTTAAAGGTAATAGTTGCACTTATTGCAGTAGCTAGTCTTGCATTGATGTTACTGCAGCCAGTAAAAGCTGTACCACGTACTAAGGGCGTAGGAATAATTCTCACAGAAGCCTATAAACAACAACAGGTAGATAGTTTACAGGTTCTCTACAAGGACGTAGAAATTATCAAATATGATGGTGATGGTTTTAATCTCTCGCAACTTGAGGCTATAAGTACTGCTTATATACTAGGCAATGGTATTGCCACTTATGATATTTGGCAATTACAACCTATTGCAACTACCTATTTGGCTGGAGAAAGATTGAGCGGTATTACAAAACTCGCTTATAATAAATCTGCAACTGTTGGCGATTCCCTTTCAATCCGCGGGATATATACATCGCCTATTAAAGGAAATCACTTGGTGTTAGAAGATGCTGGAGGAAATGCTCTTGATTCGGTAATGGTTTCTGGAGGTGATGCATTTGATTTTGAGTTACAAGCCACAACTTCAGTAAGTGGAAGGTATGTGTATAAACTTATTGAAAAAGACAGTCTGGGTTCAATTATTACTGAAGATCCATTACCTCTAATTATCAAAGAAAAAGAAGGCTTGCGTGTTTTAATTATAAATGGTTTCCCCACGTTTGAAACTAAGTACTTAAAAAATTACCTAGCAGACGAAGGGCACGAAGTGCTAGTACGCAGTCAGCTTACCAAGGAACGGTACAAATTTGAGAATTTCAATAGGAAACAAGGAACTATTTATGGATTTACGAGTGCAAATCTTTCAGCCTTTGATGTGGTGATCATGGATGCTAGTTCTTATAGTGGATTGTCTAGCGGTTCTCGCAGAGCACTTAAGAATCAAGTATCACGTGAAGGTCTCGGTGTATTTATACAGCCAGATGTAGCGGTAGTAGATAATGGTAAACAATTTGGTTTTCGTTTGAAGCGAAATAATAAAAAAGAAGCCTCACTCTCAGCCTGGCCTAAAGTTAAGGTAGCTACACTTCTTTATAGTTTTGATGCCGGAGCACTTGTACAACCTATTATTTCTGAGAAAGAAAATATGTGGGCGGCATATGCACAGCAGGGTGCTGGCAGATGGGGGAGTACGACACTTACAGATACTTATCAGCTAGTGCTAGATGGTAATGAGCGTGCTTACAATTACTTATGGACTTCCATATTGAGCGCGGTAAGTCAGAAAAAGTTACCTGCTGTACATTGGGAATTTCAAGAAGAGCTAGGGGTAAAGGATGCACCTTTTCGCTTTAAGCTACGTACAGAAATACCAGCTCCAAAGATTCTAAATAATGCGCAAGCTGCAATTCCATTACGACAAGATGTATCGCTGCAAGACCAATGGGAGGGAATGGTCTACCCATCACGCAAAGGCTGGAATGAATTGCGTCTAGCGCAAGATAGCACCGCAGTAGCAAGCTATTACATTCCGCTCGAGACTGATTGGAAAACGCTAAAAGTATCTACTCAAATCGCACATAATAAGCGCACATTTACAGCTGCACAAAAAAATACAGATACTTACATGGTATTGAAACCTGTGGAGCGTTTATGGTTATTTATCATTTTTGTTCTTGCAATGGGCTATTTATGGGTAGCACCTAGACTAGAAGGTGTGTGAAGACTAATTGTCTATCTTGAGTCATCGTTTAATCTATATTAATACTTCAATCTATGAGTGTAAAGACTATTTCTAGGCTTTTTGTAATTGCTGGCCTCTCTAATGTGCTAGGTGTTTTACTATTATCAAGAGGATTTACAAATCAGGTAATGATGGATACACAGCCAGAAGTAATGGGCTACTTTGGACTTATAGCTATCGTTTTATGGGGACTTGCGTATATAGCAGTTGCAAAAAGCTATGCAGCTGTGCCATGGCTCATAGCGGTATTTGCTGTAGAGAAGTTGGCTTACGTGATTGTATATCTACAGTGGTTTACCAGTCATTCAATTACTGCGGTGTACGAGCGAGACGCTCTTGCAGGAGTGTTTTATAGCATCTATGGTCTTAATGATTTTCTTTTTATGGTCTTCTTTGGATGGGTATTTATAAGCTTGAATAAAGCTATCATCAAGTAATTACAAAGATTACAGCGTATCTATTTGCTTTACGAATTTGTATAAATCACAAAAGGCTATCCGTATGGATAGCCTTTGCAAAACAATGAGGTTAAATTAAGTATGGTAACAAATCATTACTCAAAACCAAATTGAAAATTTGGGGGAATTCAATCTAATAAACAATCTATAAAAACATCTTCTCTGCAGGGATAATCATACTTCTTTTTCTGTACTAGATCTTCGAGTAACACTCGCTATGCTAGGTAAGTAAGTCATTCTGCACTGCTAAATTAGCTATACATTATCTTCTCCATCATTTTTAAAATGATGAGCTGTGTGTATTCTATGAAATACGTAATTAATCGATAAAATACACAAAATGTATAGCTGTAGCTCTAAAGTTTTGAGCTTGCTCATTTTTGATGAGAATAGGAAAAAAAAGAAAAAAGAAGGTGTTGAGGTTCGCTTTCGCGAAAATGGAATGGGTTTTAGACTAAATATGATGAATGAAAACCACGATAATCAAACTAAGGTGATGCCTCTTTTATAGAATAAGGGCATAAATGTAATGTTACTTTGATTTTTTAATGTCTCAAAGATTTCAGCTATTGCGAATTTATCTTCTGATGCGTAAGGGTAGATAAATAGAAAGTAGTAATGCTCCTCACTTAAGAGTATTTCATACTTATCTAGAATGGCATTTACTGATGGCGCAAATGTACTTTTGATGCGACGATAACTTAGATTACTATTCACAGTTATTAACCCGTCAAGATAAGATTATGATGTAGCTACGTCAGTTACCATAACTGGATTTTCTGCCGTGAGGCCATACGTTTTATTTTTGCTTTTTATAATATTAATTTAAGCGAGATACTAAAGTTAAAAAAGATTTGGATTGTAATGGACATACGCTTTCTAAGGTGTAACCGCATTCTGAAAATTTTATTGGAAATTAATTTAAGAGGTGTAGTAATCACTCTTAAGTTTTGAGATGATTCCCGTACAAAAAAAAGGGTCTCCAGATGGAAACCCTCTACAAACAATCCCGACTTAGAAACCCCTAGCAACTAAGCCGTGACAAGTATACGAGCTTTATATACATATGATGTACGGGAAACCGCATTTGCTCCTTTTTATTTTTTATATGCTCGGTTTTAACACCTAATAATTGTCGGTAAGTATCGTCGTCTAGTGTTTTTTACTTTCACGAAAGCGAATTTTCTAAGTTTAATTGGCTCCAAAAAAAAGGCACCCAAGTGGGTGCCAAATGCAAATAATCTTGACTTAGAAACCCCTAGCAACTAAGTCTTAGCAAGAATACGTGTTTTTTAAATAGGTATTTTACGGATTTCCTTTATTTGAGCGTTTTTTTCTGTTTTTTTAAATTTTCGCGAAAGCGGATTCATAAAAATCATGAAATAGAATCATAAAAAAAGGGTACCCAAGTGGATACCCTGTACAAACAAATTTAGCCTAGAAACCCCTAGCAACTAAGCTGTGACAAGGATACGTGTTTTTTTCATAGGTGTTTTACGGATTTCCTTTATTCAAACCTATTTTTTTGCTATTTAACATTTGTATTTTTGTGGATATTTGATTGTCAGTTATTTGTAAAAAAAAGAGAGGATGTCCAAATGAACATCCTCTACAAACAATCCTTGACTTAAATCCCCCATGATTTTAAGTCGTGATAAGATTACGAGATTTTAATATAACAATGTTACGGGAAACCGCATTATGGTCATATTTATGAATTATTTCTTAGATAATACCTAAATCTTTTACCAATGCAACAAGATGAACAGCGTTATTTGCTCTAAACTGAATTTTGAGTTTGCTCATTTTTTTTTCAATAGCACTTAGACTTGATGGGGACTCGTTAAGAGCTACGAGTTCTTTACTTATTTCATCATGAGAGTAGCCATAAGAAAGTAATCGCATGAGGGTGATGTCGTACTCATCTATTTGTAAATCTTCATTATCAGACATTGCCATAGCAACGCGCGGAGAGACATAACGCTCTCCATTAAAAACAGTTGTGATTGCCTCTTTAAGATCTGAGATTCCTTCTCGCCCTTTGCATACAAAGGCATCTACACGCGTATCATTATATAACTGCCTCACACGCTGAAAGCGATCTTCTACAGAATAAATGATAATATTGAGCTCAGGATGCTCTTTCTTTAAAGTAGCAGCAAGATCATCTCCAGATGCAAATTGCTGCTTGCGGTGATCTGCTACAAATGAAAGATCAGAAATTATGAGGTCATAAGGTTTACCATCCATCGCTGCTTTTTTAATGAGTTTATAGGCCTCATCACAATATTGAACTTGCTTTATGTAGGGTACTTGATAGGTAGTGAGAATGTGTTGTACACCTTCATTAATACTTCCTAAATCGTCTGCTATAATTACTTTTTGAAACATTATATGTTGATCTGTGCTTTAAAACCTTGGTTAGACTTACTTTCAAAAGTAATTGTTCCTTTTAAAGCTTCTATACGGGATTCCGCATTGAGCAAACCATTTTTAGAATTTATAGCACCGCCTATACCATTATCCTTATACAGAATATGCAGTTTCTTACCTTCTTTTGAAATCTCAACGAAGGCTATAGATGCTTTACTATGTTTATTAGTATTTGTAATGAGTTCTTGTAAGACCCTATAAATAGTAGTTTTGTGGACTTTTGAAATTTCATTCCAATCTACCTTGTCGATACCTTTTGTGATGATGTTGAGAGAAGGAGTTTTATAACTTAATAACAAATCTCGTAAGGTCGTGTGAAAAGATTCTTCTGTCTCAATAAAACTGTTTTCTCTAGAAATATCTCGAGTTCTACTATAAATATGCTCTAGATTATCTAGTAAATGACTTTCATTGTACGTGTTAGTTTGCACTTGTGAGATTAGTTTATACACATCATTTGCAACTTCGTCATGTAATCTCTTTGAGATTTTTGTTTCTGTGATATATACTTGTTCAAGACGCTTTCTTTTATGACGTAACGAAAGGAAGATGATAATACCTACTGTGACTATTGCAATAAATAGCGCTAAAAACTGGTAGCGTGTTTTATTAACTTTCTCCTGTTCTGCTATGAGCTCGCTTTCCTTTGCTTGAGTCTGGAAAGTGGCGTATTCATATTTTTGAGCTACATATTTATTTTCTTGAAGAGTTTCTACTTTGTCTAAGCTGTCTGAGAGTTTTTTAAATACAACAGCATTTGCTGTTGTGCCTATATCAATTGCCAGTCCAAGGGCTTCTAGTTTATATCTAGGATTATCGAGGCTGTAAGCAATATCTTTTGCGAGAAGAGCATGTTTTCTGGCTAGTGCTTCTTTGCCTTGCTTGTGGTAGTAGTGTGCTAGATGTCTATTTGTAGAAAAACTTCCCGTTATATTATTACCTTTTTCATTAATGGTTAGCGCTTCTAGCATTAGTATCTCACCCTTGAAATCACCTAATTGAGTTACACTATATCCATAGTTGTCATATATGGTTGCCAGCGTGTTATTATATTCTATGCGGTCTGTATCCTTCATAAAGGGACTTAAGACTTGAGCAGCTTCCTCATGGGATGCGCGCTCCATATAAATGGTGGCGATGTTATTTGAAATGGTAATACTATCTTCCTTTTTTGTAGCCATCGCCAGTGCTTGCTGGTAGTTTTCTAAAGCTAGTGGCAGATTGTTAAGACTTCTGTGCAACCTACCCAGTCTATTTCTGAGACGAACGATGGTTTGTGTATCTGTTACAGGAATATCTTTTAAAAGATTGATGGTGGCTTTTTCGCTCTCAAAAATGTCACCATTATTAAAATATCCTAAGGATATAAGCTCAGAGTAATAGTTATTGAGGGCTTTATCGTTATTAGGATTTTCAAGTTGGCGTTTAAAGTAATTAATTCCCTCAGCAATATCCTGAGTGTTTTGTGGATATCCAATAATCCTAAAATAATATTGCGTACTGTCTACTGCCTCTTGCGCCTGTAATGGAACTAGCCAAAAGGTACTCACAGTGAACACAATCAATAAAATGAGCGATCTGAAAATCGATTTCTGCATCCCTCAAAGATATTATATTTTGTAAGTGGGAAATAACAGGTTTTTAAGTAAAAAATATTGATGGGGATAGTTACGCTTTCGCGAAAGCGTATGCCATAGTCTATCTAACAATGATAGTTTAGTTTAATGTAAAGATTCCGCCTCAGGCTGGTACGAAGTTTTAGGAGTTATGTAGTTCATTGCGGAGGTGTCGTTTTATATTTTCAAGAAAAATACGACTCAATAGTGTTCACTGTGCACAGTAAATAAATAGAAATATCATAAAAGTTCTTGATTAATATTACATAAAGTAACTCCACAGACATAGTTGTATAACCTTAATGTAAAATTATCTTTAATGATTTGTTAGAGTTAATTAAAGGTTCAATTACGATAGTAATTTGTTAAAATTCAATATAACTTTGCAATAAAAAAATTGAAGAAAGAAAATACTTGGATTAGCTGGAATGAAAATGTAAAACATTCATTTACAAATAGCTATGATATCACTACAGAAGAAGAATTTGCAGATGCCATTAAGAACTCTGACAATGTCAGGTTCTACGGTTCTAAACAATCCTCATCAGATATTGCTGCTGGGACTGACTCACTTATTAATATCAAGAATTATAATCAGATAATTGGTATTGATAAAGCATCTAAAAAAATAACTGTCCAATCTGGAATTGAACTTAAAGACCTTCTAGAAAAAATAGAGAGTTTAGATTGGTGTATTCCTTGTCTGCCAGACATCAACACTATTACGTTAGGTGGAGCCTTAGCAACTGGAACACATGGCACTAATGGAGGGCTTATCTCGTCATATATGACGAGTTGTAGACTCATTCAAGCAGATGGCACAATCCAGGTGATTGATGAAAAGGATGTACTTATGGATGCTGTAAGAGTTTCTCTGGGAGTTCTGGGTGCCTTCTCTACCATTACACTTCAATGTGAGGAATCCTACACCCTACATCTGATTGAAGAACCCGAGAGTGATGCTACATGGACTAAGAATCTAGGTGACTATTTATCTAGTCACGATTTTCTAAGAATATTATGGCTTCCTCATACAGGGATGGGATATGTGATAAAAGGAAAAAAGATTCCAAAAGATCAACATGTTGAAGAAGATCTAGGACCTGCATATTTGAAAAATAGAAGAAAGGCTTCAAAATTTTTATATCAGCTTACCAAGACAGCTCCTTGGACCATATATTTTGCAAATAAAATTCTTTACCAGCGATTTTTTAAAAGTAGAAAAGAACACAAAGGGAATTTATACCAGGCTACAGTTACAAAATCTAGAGGATCAACGCTTGAACTTGCGGAGTGGACAGTTGATTTTGATAAATTCCCTTCTTTGCTCAAAGAACTATCTGAAACAATAAATAGTTTTAAAAATAAATCATTCATCCACATACCTATGGATGTGCGTTTTGTAGATAGTGATGATAGCTGGTTGAGTAATGCTTACAAGAGAAAAACGGTTACCATGGGTTGCGTTTCAAGAGATGCATCTAGTGCAGATAGTTATGAAGCATTTAAAACGGTAGAAGACATTTTTCTTAAATATGGAGGAAGACCACATTGGGGAAAGCGCTTTGCCGCTAAAGATCCAGAGCTAACTAAACTCTACCCGAAGTGGAATGATTTTAAAGATTTACGTAGGTCTATGGATCCTACAAACAAGTTTTTAAACAAGTATTTAGCTTCTATTTTCTCAGAAAAATTATAATCAATGGTTAAAGGAGTGTTATTTGATTTTGATGGAGTGATAGCTTATAGTAAGCACATACATTTTGCCTCTTGGCAGTTTGCTGTAAATGAGGTGCTGGATGCTACTGTGGTAATAACTTCTGGTGATATTAAATCTGGCGCATCACCAATAATCATATCAGAGATATTGTGTGAAAAATTTGGAAGTCACTCTCAAGCCGAGGAGCTACTAACAGTTAAAAACAATTATCTAACTGAGCATATTGATGAAGTAGAACATTATAATGGGGTAGGAAAGTTATTTGAATATCTCAAAAAGCACAATATACCCTATGGTATAGCCAGTAACGCAAGCAGTGAGTTTGTAAAAGACTGTATAAAATTTTGGAAGTTTGAAGTACCCGTGATGTATGGCTATGAAGATTATGTAAATCCAAAACCTAATCCAGAACCTTATTTAAAGTTGGCAAATAGTTTAAATATAAAACCCGCTGATTTTAAAGATGTGTACATCTTTGAGGATAGTGAGCTAGGCTTACAAGCAGCTTTAAATTCAGGTATGAAATCTGTTTACATACAATCACATTGTGTAGTTACTGAAAATATCATTAGTCAAACTAATTATCAATTTAATTCGCTGTTTGATGCGATGGGAACTATTGATAAGCTTATAACTTCTTAGTTAATAGAAGCTCTCATCATCAGAGCTTGAAAATTATTAATGTCTTTAATGTAGGTCGTTTTCAATACTATATCATTTTTCTTTAATAAAACTTAAATTGACAGCGCTGTAGGTGGATCATTTAGAGGTCTTTAACGGTTGCTAGTTAAAATGTCATAATCCAGCTTAAATTATATTAGTGTCCGATTAAATTTATGTGAAACTAAAATGAACCACATGAAATTAGTAGGGAAAATATTCAGAATAGTGACAGTCGCTCAACTAGGTTATTATACCTACGACTGGATAAAGAATAAACGATCTTTTAAAAAAGAGTTTGTTCCAAATTTGAAGAAAATAAAAAGAAAACTAATATAATAAGCATTATGGACAATACTAAAAGAGCAGCAGATCTTGACAATAAGGAGCACGGTGTGCACAAGGATAAGCACATAAATCAATACGGAGATCAAAACAAGGATTCATCCCAACCTAAAAGGGACGCTGGAGAGACTTATAAAGCTGGAGGCAATACACTTTCTAATAAAGAAAATGCAGTGCAAGACAATGCTCATAAGGACGCGAAGCAAAAATCAAAACAATAAGATTATTGATTTGTAATTATTTCGAAATACTACAGTAGAAAAATTTTAATCAACGCTGTATAATATGATGTAGGATTTCATTTCGGTGATGTTAACCGACATTGATAGAAGTGAAAAATCCCGTAAACTAGATGTTTATGGGATTTTTTTATTGAGTTTTGATACTCAATTAGTGGAGTCGGAGGGATTCGAACCCTCGTCCAAACAAGCAATATTACTGCTTTCTACGTGTGTAGTTTCTGTTTAAATTTTCGTGAGATTGCCGGTTAGAAACTACCAACGCACCCCTTATCTTCAATTAGGTGTCTCTCTCGCATCAAAGCCCTACGAGGGATAGGTTTACTTTTACGAAGTCACTATATCGATTGCCGTAAACCAAGGCTCTCGAGTGACTTCCTGCTTGTCTACCTTGTAGACCGAGGCGTAATCTTACTATAATTCAGATTATGCAGCTAGGGCGTAGTTGTTCTCGCCGTTTAAAAAGATGAAAAATGAGATTTACGAGCTGTTTTCCAGCGCTCGACACGCTTACAATACTATTGGTCTCGCTGTCAAAACCAGTCGACCCCAGTATTAAAATTTCCACCTTGCTTTCGCGAAAGCGGAACTACAAATATACTACTAAAGCTTATATTTGCTATTAATATTATGCAAAAGCTGTACCAACTACAGACACTGCCAAAACTTCACACACTATGAAATTTGCAATTATCAAGGAACGTAAGAATCCACCAGATAGAAGAGTTGTTTTTTCTCCAGAAAAACTGGCAGAAGCAAGAGAGCAATTTGAAGATGCAAGCTTTGTAGTCGAAGCATCTGATATAAGAGTGTTTCCAGATATGGCTTACACCATTAATGGCTTTGATGTAGAGGGAGATGTCTCTGATGCAGATGTGATGATTGGGGTGAAAGAAGTGCCTATGGAGGCGCTTGTGCCTAATAAAAAGTATTTCTTTTTTAGCCATACCATTAAGAAGCAACCATATAACCGTGACTTACTCAAGGCTATACTTGATAAGAATATAGAGATGTATGATCACGAAGTGATTACAAAAGCTAACGGAGCACGACTTATTGGTTTTGGTCGTTATGCAGGACTCGTAGGTGCTTATAATGGTTTTAGATTATTAGGATTACGTGATGGGCTTTTTGAACTTCCTAAGGTAGAAACGCTATTAGATCTTGAGGCTGTAAAAAGCCAACTAGATAAAATCAAGCTTCCTGCTATTAAAATTTGTCTCTCAGGTAGTGGAAAGGTTGCCCGCGGAGCGCAAGAGATTCTTGATCATCTCAAGATCAAGGAGGTGACAGATCACGCTTATTTAAATGAAGAATTTAGTGAACCGGTATATTGTACTATTGACGTACTTGAGTATAATAAACGTATAGATGGTACAGAAGGTTCTCGATCAGAGTTTTATAAAGACCCTTCTGGATATGAGAGCGACTTTATGAAGTATGCAAAGGTGACAGATTACTTTATTGCTGGACATTTTTACGGTGATGGTGCTCCTTATCTATTTACTAGAGAAGATGCAAGACATCCAGAGTTTAAAATTAATCTTATTGCAGATGTATCTTGCGATATAGACGGTCCAGTGGCGAGTACCATTCGTCCTTCTACTATTACAGATCCATTTTATGGATACAATCCTGCTACAGAACAAGAAGATGATTATACTAAGGATGGTGTGATTGCTATGATGGCTGTAGATAATCTCCCGTGCGAATTACCTAAGGATGCTAGTGAAGGTTTTGGTGAGATGTTCTTAAAGCATGTGATTCCAGCGTTTTTTAATGGAGATAAAACAGGACTTCTTGATCGAGCGAGAATGACGCAAGATGGAAAGCTCACTCAGCGTTACAGCTACCTTCAAGACTATGTAGACGGTAAGGAGTAACGTTAAAGTTACACTAAATTCCTACAAGTGTTAAAAGATAAATAACACTACTTTGTACCTTTATCGTTCATCAATCAATTAATAATGAAAGTTCTTATTACAGGCGCAACGGGATTAGTAGGGCGCGCACTTACAGACTTATGTCATAAAGACGGCATAAGTGTACATTATCTAACTACCTCAAAAGATAAAATTGAGGATACACCTAATTATAAAGGTTTTTACTGGAATACAAAGACAGATGAGCTAGACGAAGCTTGCTTTGAAGGAGTAGAAACTATCATCCACCTTGCTGGAGCATCCATTGCGCAGCGCTGGACACCAGAAAATAAAAAAGCAATTTTTGAAAGTAGAGCTACAACAGCGAGATTGTTGTATAGTGCGCTTTCGCGAAAGCGGTCTAAAAACCAACCCATTTCTATAAAGCATTACATATCTGCTAGTGCAGTAGGTGGATATCCATCTTCATTTACAAAAATGTATGATGAGTCATATCCAGAATATGCTAAAGGATTTTTAGGACAAGTTGTCGAAGAGTGGGAAAAAGCTGCTTTAGAATTCCAAAAACTTGATATCATTACTAGCCGTGTGAGAACGGGGATTATTCTTGACAAAGACAGTGGAGCGTTACCTAAAATTATGCAACCTGTAAAATATGGAGCAGGTGCACCGCTAGGATCAGGAAAACAATGGCAATCATGGATTCATGTGGATGATATGGCAGGGATTTACTTCCATATATTAAAAAATAAATTGGCTGGCATATATAATGGGGTAGCACCAAACCCAGTTACAAATAAAAAGCTGACAGAAGTGGTGGCAGACACTATGGGCAAGCCACTTATCATCTCTAGAGTCCCTAAGTTTGCACTTAAACTCATGCTAGGCGACATGGCATCAATAGTTTTAGAAAGCCAGAAAGTAAGTGCTCTTAAAATTAAGACAGATGGATATGAATTTAAATATCCAAAAATTGACAAGGCTATTGAAAGCTTATTGGACTAACCAAAAAAAAGCCACTCGTTAGAGTGGCTTTTTTCATACTCTATAAAAAGGAAGTCTTAAGCTTTAGTAGCCTTAAGATTTACAGTAAGCTCGATATCGTCAGAGATAAATTTATCTCCTAAATCGTCAAATACAGATTGTGATCCGTAGTTTACTCCCCAATCAGTACGATCAATAGTAAATGGCTCACTTGTAAGTGTCATATTTTCACCTTCTACAGCATAAGAAACTGGGAACTCAATGTTCTTCTTCTGGTCTCTTATAGTAAGGTTACCCTGCATCATTTTTTTACCGTCTTTTTCTGTAACTCCAGTTACTTCAAAAGCAGCAGTAGGATATTTTGCAACATTAAAGAAGTGATCTTCTTTTCCTTCTGCCATTCCTTTTAAGTGTCCTTCAAGACTTTCTTTTCCGTCACCAGCCTCAAGGTCAGTTACAGTAATAGAAGTCATGTCAATAAGAAATGTTCCAGTAATAGCATCTCCAGCAACATTTACAACACCGTTTTCTATGTTGATAGTTCCGTTGTGCTTTCCTGTAGGCTTGCTTCCTACCCATGCAATTGTAGAGCTTGAAGCATCTACCTTAAATTTTGCAGCATCTTCTACTACAGCTACTTCCTGAGCATCTTTTGCTTCTGTCTCGTTCTTTTCTCCTTTACAAGAAACTACTCCTGCAACAAGAGCTACAGCAGCAAGTGTATTTAAAATTTGTTTTTTCATCTTGATAAAATTATTTAGTGAACTGCAAAATTAACATTTATCCATAGCCCTTATCATAATGTTATCTTAAATAGTAGTACGCTTTCGCGAAAGCGTAACAAACCTTAGAAATAGCTTTTTTATTACTTGACGCAAGAAGGAGTATGGCTTTGAGCGTGGTCTCTGGTTGTGGATGTAGTTAGATGACTATCTAAAAAGTGATTCTAGTAACAGTTAGCGTAGTATTCTCTTCTTAGATAGAAACAAATAACCGCTAGGCACGTCAAAGTTGTACATATAAGTAAGGATTACTTTTGTAAAGTGGTTTGATTAAATGTATTGATAAATCACGATACCGTAAGTTTTAAAAAGCCAGTGACATTTTGACATTTTGATACAATTGGCAGTACTTTTGCCACCTCAATAAAAATTGAATTTAAGACCATTATGGCAACAGAAGATAAAACACCAGACAATACAGTAGACGAAGCTGCTCAAGAGCAGTTTGTACATGAGGCAGAAGATGCAACGGTAGAGGCAACTGAAGAGGTAAAAGATGAAAGAAGCGAGCTAGAAATCGTTCAAGATCAACTGGCAGAGGAGAAGGATAAATTTTTACGCCTTTTTGCCGAATTTGAGAATTACAAAAGACGTACTACTAAGGAGCGTATTGAATTGTACAAAACTGCAGGACAAGAAGTCATACAAGCGATGCTTCCAGTTGCAGATGATTTTGATCGTGCTCTTAATGAATTTAAAGGCGATAAAGACGACGTTCACGTAAAAGGAATGACGCTTATAAGCAATAAATTCAAAGAGACGCTTAAGTCTAAAGGACTTGAGGAAATGAGTGTGAGAGCTGGAGATGATTTTAATGCAGATCAACATGAGGCAATAACTCAAATACCAGCACCTAACAAGAAATTGAAAGGTAAAATTGTAGACGTGATAGAAAAGGGATATAAACTGGGAGATAAGATCATCCGGTTTCCTAAAGTAGTTACGGGACAATAATTTTAAAATGATTTACATCGCAGTATTTGTTTAAACTTATACTGCGATTGCAATAGATTAAGAGTGCTCAGTAACGCTGAGCTTTGATTATGAAAGAAGATTTTTACGACATATTAGGTATCTCAAAAGGAGCCACAGCAGCCGAAATTAAAAAAGCATACCGAAAGAAAGCGGTGCAATATCACCCAGATAAAAACCCTGGTGATGATACTGCAGAAGCAAACTTTAAAAAAGCTGCAGAGGCATACGAGGTGCTTAGTGATGATAACAAGCGTGCTCGTTATGATCAGTACGGTCACCAAGCCTTTGAAGGCGGAGGTGGCGGTGGCGGCTTCGGTGGTGGAGGTATGAACATGGATGATATCTTCAGTCAGTTTGGAGATATTTTCGGCGGTGCTTTTGGTGGCGGCGGAGGTGGTTTTTCTGGATTTGGTGGTGGCGGAGGTCAGCGTCGAGTGAAGGGAAGTAACTTACGTATTCGTGTAAAACTTACTATTGAAGAAATTGCAAACGGCGTTGAGAAAAAAATCAAGGTTAAACGTAAAAAGCAAGCCGCTGGAGTATCATACAAAACATGTACTACCTGTAATGGTGCTGGACAAGTAACAAAAATCCAGAACACTATTTTAGGCCGCATGCAAACGAGTGCTCCTTGTACTACTTGTGGTGGAGCTGGGCAAATGATTGATAAACGTCCGGATGGTGCAGATGCGCAAGGTCTTATTGTTGACGAAGAGACAGTAAGCATCAAGATTCCTGCAGGAGTAGTAGATGGAATGCAGCTTAAGGTTACTGGAAAAGGTAACGAAGCGCCAGGAAATGGTATCGCAGGAGATTTACTTGTAGCAATAGAAGAAAAAGATCACGAGTTCTTACAAAGAGAAGGTGATAACCTTCACCTAGATCTTTACATTAGTATTAGTGAAGCAGTACTAGGTACTTCAAAAGAGATTGATACTGTTACTGGTAAAGTACGTATCAAGATAGAAGAAGGTGTACAGAGTGGTAAAATACTACGCTTGCGTGGTAAAGGTATTCCATCTATAAACGGTTACGGTAAGGGAGATTTATTGGTACACGTAAATGTATGGACGCCTAAAACACTTAATAAAGAGCAAAAGCAGTTTTTTGAGAAGATGGCAACAGATGATAATTTTATGCCTAATCCAGAAACTGGAGATAAGTCATTCTTTGAAAAAGTTAAAGATATGTTCTCATAATGTGAAACTTTCAAATTTTGTGAAACCAAAATTATAGGGTTCATAAAAAAAACTTATATTTGAATAACGTTAAACAATGTTTGACGTTATTTTTCTTTTTCATAGCAATTTTTTTTCCCATCCTGAACTTACGTCTAGGGTGGGTTTTGCTTTTAGGACGTTTTGTAAATCTTGAATTATAGTACTGTTTGCCTAGTTTTCTAGTTATGATAAATGACTTACAACTATAAAGGTCTCAGTACGTTTTAATAAAACTCCTAAATTATAGCTAACAGTTATGCCTCCGTCAGGTCATATTCCTATCTTAGCTTGATTAACCACTATCTATGAATTCATTACTCGTTGCAGATACAGTCTCAAAGAAGTTTGGTGACTTTACCGCACTTAATAACGTCTCCATTGCTGTACCAGAAGGAAGCATTTTTGGGCTACTAGGCCCTAATGGCGCTGGCAAGACAACACTCATTCGTATTATCAACCAGATTACCATGCCAGATACTGGTAGTGTAACGCTAGGAGGTGAGCAATTACAACAACATCACATACGCGACATAGGGTACATGCCTGAGGAGCGTGGTTTGTATAAATCTATGAAAGTAGGGGAGCAGGTGCTTTACCTCGCCCAACTTAAAGGTTTATCTAAAACAGATGCAAAAAAACGAGCCAAACATTGGTTTGAAAAACTAGAAATAGGAGATTGGTGGGATAAAAAAATTCAAGAGCTTTCTAAAGGACAGGCACAGAAAATCCAATTTGTGGTGACCGTAATGCACCAGCCCAAGTTGCTCATTTTTGATGAGCCCTTTAGTGGATTTGATCCTATAAATGCAAATCTCATTAAAGACGAGATTTTACAATTGCGTGATGAGGGAGCTACAGTTATCTTTAGTACGCACCGTATGGAATCTGTAGAGGAGCTTTGTGATCATATAGCACTTATCAATAAGTCTAATAAAATTCTCGATGGTGAAGTAAACAGCATCAAGAGAGCATACCAGAATAATACGTTTGATGTAGGAGTACAGGTTGTAGATGAGACCGCTTTCGCGAAAGCAGAACAAGAACTCAAAGCTGCTTTTAAAGTAACTCCAGCGCATTTTAAAAGTTTAGGTAATGAACGTAAGCTTCGTGTGGAAATGGGCGATAAGTCTACGCCAAACGAATTGCTTACTACCTTAAAAAATCATGGACAAGTCACCCATTTTATGGAAGTGATACCAAGTGTAAACGATATCTTCATTCAAACAGTTAGCCAAAACAAATGAGCATTCTTACCTTAATTATAAAAAGAGAATACATTGCCAGAGTGCGTAATAAGTCATTTTTAATAATGACATTTTTGAGTCCGCTTATACTTGTGGGGATGATTTTATTAATCTCTTACCTTACTCAGCTCAATAGCGAAGATAAACGCACTATTGTTGTAGTAGACGATTCTGGGCAATTTGAAACTGTATTTTTTAATACAGACCAAACCACGTATCTCAACCTAAGTGATCAAGGATTGGAAGCTGGAAAAGAGGTTGCAAAAGGTGAAGGTTATTATGGGCTTATCCATATTAATGATAATCCTGCTATAGCAGAAGATGCTGTAACCTTTTATGGAAATGAAACACCTTCTTTTAGTTTTATAGGAGATATAGAAAAGCGCATTGAAAAGAAAATGACCGATGAAAATCTCATCGCTCAAGGCATAGACTTGAATACACTAGAAACTGCCAAAAGCAGTATAGATGTGCAAATAGAAAACTTTTCTGGGGAGACGAGTTCTAAGATGAGTAACTGGGTGAAAGCTGGTTTTGGAGGTGCTGCGGGTTACTTATTAATGATGTTTATTATCATTTATGGTAATATGGTGATGCGTTCCGTAATCGAGGAAAAGACTAATAGAATCATTGAAGTCATTATATCTTCTGTAAAGCCTTTCCAGTTAATGATGGGTAAAATACTAGGTACTACACTTGCCGGAATCACGCAATTCTCAATATGGGTTATTGTGGGAGGAATTTTGCTAGTAGTTCTTACTACGGTATTTGGGATAGATCCATCAGCGGCATCGGCGGCGAGTCCTGCTGCTTCACAAGCGCAACAAATAGCAGAAGATCCTGGGATGGTAATTGAGTTACTACAAGAGATTCAAAAGCTACCGTTATTGCAACTTGTAGTAGGCTTCTTTATTTATTTTATAGGAGGATACTTCCTGTATAGCTCTATATATGCAGCGATAGGTGCAGCAGTAGATAATGAAACAGATACACAGCAGTTTATGTTACCTATCATTATGCCGTTAATGTTGGGAATTTATGTTGGCTTTTTTGCAGTGATAGATAATCCTCATGGAACGGTAGCGACCGTTTTTTCTATCATACCGCTTACGTCACCTATAGTGATGCTAATGCGTATACCATTTGAGGTTCCAGTATGGCAACTAGCGCTATCAATTACCTTACTAGTGGCATCATTCGTGTTTACAGTATGGTTTGGGTCAAAAATATATCGCGTAGGGATATTGATGTATGGTAAGAAGCCTACTTATAAAGATTTAATAAAATGGTTAAGATACTAGCACTCCTTCTTGTTCTGCAGGAAGAGACTGTAGAGAAGGTAAAAGATATTATTGAACAAGACGTATGGGGAACCATTAAGGAATGGTTAGGCTTCGAACTTATAAGTGTAGGTAAAGAGCCTAATCATATAGGTTTTACAGTGGGTCACCTTATCATTCTAATAATAGCTTTTATACTCACAAGCATTCTCCTTAAGTGGATACGTGTGTTAATGACACGTAAAATGGAGGGCGATGACAAACTTAAGTTTGTAAGCGTTTTTAAGTTTATCAAGTATATCGCTTATATAGTGGTAGTGCTTGCTACGATGAGTGCTTCAGGGATTAATATTACGGTGCTGCTCACAGCATCTGCAGCATTATTTGTAGGTTTAGGACTTGCCTTGCAGGAGGTATTTCAAGATGTAATAGGTGGTATCCTTATTATGATAGATAAGTCTATATCTGCAGGAGATATTATAGAAATGGATGGAAGAGTAGGTCGTGTGTTTGAAATAAAATTACGTACTACGAGAGCGTTAACTAGAGATGATAAAGTAATAATTATCCCTAATCATAAGTTTATAACAGACACTGTCTATAATTACACTCAAAACCATAAAACCACCCGAGAGAATGTAAAGGTGGGCGTTGCTTATGGAAGTGATACTAGACAGGTAGAAAAAATATTACTAGAGTGTGCAGTAGCACATCCTGAGATTTTAAAGCATCCAAAGCCTTTTGCGCTTTTTGAAAACTTTGGTGATAGTTCGCTTGATTTTGGTCTATACTTTTTTGTGAGAGACAGTTTTGTAGATCCAAGAATTAAAAGTGCGCTTAGGTATGCTATAGACGACCGTTTTCGCGAAAGCGGGATTACCATCCCCTTTCCTCAGAGAGATGTACATCTTTTTAATACGGCAAATCCAGTATATACACCTAATAAAACAGCAGTTAACACCAATATTGAACCCCCTAAAAATGATATGATTGATGAATAAACAGACTAACATTATTATAGTATTACTACTGTTGAGTGGTACTTGTTTTGCTCAGCTTACAGATTTGGCTAGGATTGAGTATACATACTTCCCGCAGGAGCAATCTGATAATTCGTTTAGGAGGTTTAGAACATTTATTAATGTTCCTATAAAACTTAAAGAAGATACATACTTAGTTCCTGGATTTGAATATCGCAATGTGAATTTGAAGTTTGAAGATGTTGTGCCTTTTAGCCGTGAAGACTTAGATAGATTTCAATCGTTTAGTCTGTCTCTAGGATATACTCAGAAAATAAGTGAGGAGTGGCGCATAGGAGCAAAACTAGGTACTACGGTAACGTCTAATTTTAGTACAGGATCTGCCACTAGTAATGATTATGTGCATACTGGGGCTTTATATTTTATAAATGATAAGACTAACGAAGGTCTAGATAAACCGTGGCGACTTATAGTAGGTGGGCGCTATGATACAGAATCTGGAAGACCTTTTCCATTACCTTTTATAAACTATTATAAAGAGTTTCACCCAGACTGGTCTTATACACTGGGTGTTCCAAAATCAAATATAAAACGCTATTTTGGGAAAGACCGTAGGCACATACTCCAGAGTTTTGTGACGCTTGATGGGTTTTATGCAAATATTCAAGATAATGTAGATGTTGCAATACCTGCAGGAGAGTTTGAAACGGCAGAGAGTATCTCTATGACTGTAGCACTATTTGGCGTAGGTTATGAATACTGTTTTACAAAACACTTAGTGTTCTACATTTATGCTGGACATACGATTATAAATGACATACGATTGCGTGATGGCGATAGAGATGATGTATTTACCATAAACGACAGAAATACGTTTTACGGTCGTTCAGGTATAAAATTTAAAATATAACAATGGCAAAGATTTTAATTATAGAGGATGAGGCTGCGATACGTCGTGTACTTACCAAAATTTTATCAGAAGAGAGTAAGGATTACCAAGTAGAAGAAGCTGCAGATGGACTTGAAGGTATCAATAAGATACGCGAGGAAGACTATGACTTAGTCCTTTGTGATATTAAAATGCCAAAAATGGACGGAGTAGAAGTGCTTGAAGCTGCACGTAAGCTTAAGCCGGAAACTCCTATGGTAATGATCTCAGGACATGGTGACCTAGATACTGCCGTAAACACGATGCGCCTAGGAGCTTTTGATTATATATCTAAGCCGCCAGATCTTAATAGATTACTTAATACCGTACGCAACGCGCTAGACAGAAAAACCCTTGTCGTAGAAAATATTCAGCTTAAGAAAAAGGTGAGTAAGAAATACGAGATGGTAGGTAAAAGCAAGGAGATTGATCAAATCAAAGAAATGATCGAAAAAGTAGCTCCTACAGATGCTAGAGTTTTGATTACTGGTCCTAACGGTACTGGTAAGGAGCTTGTAGCGCACTGGTTGCACGAGAAAAGCGAGCGAGCAAAAGGAGCTCTCATAGAAGTAAACTGTGCTGCGATACCTTCAGAACTTATAGAAAGTGAACTTTTTGGCCACGTGAAAGGTGCTTTTACAAGTGCAAATAAAGATCGCGCAGGTAAGTTTGAAGCAGCAAACGGTGGAACTATATTTCTAGATGAAATAGGAGATATGAGTCTTTCTGCACAAGCTAAAGTACTTAGAGCTTTGCAAGAAAGCCGTGTACAACGTGTAGGAAGCGATAAGGATATTAAAGTGGATGTACGCGTAGTGGCGGCAACTAATAAGAACCTGAAAAAAGAAATAGCAGAGGGAAGATTCCGTGAGGATTTATATCATAGACTGGCAGTAATTTTAATTAAAGTGCCAGCGCTCAATGATCGTAGAGATGATATCCCAATTCTCATAGAGCACTTTGCAAAGAAAATCTCTCAAGAGCAAGGAACCGCAAAAAAATCATTTTCAGACAAAGCTATTGATTTACTTAAAGCTTATGACTGGACTGGAAATATACGTGAACTGCGCAATGTAGTTGAACGACTTATTATCTTAAGTGGCCCAGAAGTGTCAGAAGGGGATGTAAAACTATTTGCTAGTAAATAATATAATTATGAGTGACATTAAACCAGAAGACTATAAAATCACTAACGGTGTGACACTTTCAGATAGAGAGACCACCTTGTTTCCAGACGTAGAAGAGAAGGAGCTAGAAAGTAAGCTCAAGAAAATACGTAAGAAATTAGGCAAACTTCAAGACACTATGTACGCGCATGATAAATATAGCGTGCTTGTTTGTCTTCAAGGGATGGATACTTCTGGTAAGGATAGTCTCATACGTGAAGTCTTTAAGGATTTTAATGCACGCGGTGTTGAGGTACAAAGTTTTAAAGTGCCTACAGAGCTAGAGTTAAGTCATGACTACTTGTGGCGTCATTACTTAGCATTACCAGAGCGTGGTAAATTTGGCGTACATAACCGTACTCATTATGAGAATGTGCTTGTAACTCGAGTGCACCCAGAATATATTTTAGGAGAAAAATTGCCTGACGTTCACAGCATAGATGATGTCAACGAAGCATTCTGGGATAAGCGATTTGAGCAAATCAAAAACTTCGAAAAGCACCTTACAGAGAACGGAACCATTATCTATAAATTCTTTATGCATTTATCTAAAGATGAGCAAAAGGATAGATTATTACGCAGACTTAATAAGAAAGAGAAGAACTGGAAATTTTCGGCTGGAGATTTAAAAGAGCGAAAGCTTTGGGATACTTATCAAGAATATTATGAGGACGCCATAAATCGCACATCGACAGAGAAGGCTCCGTGGTATGTGATTCCGGCAGATAATAAGCCGGCAGCTAGACTTGCTGTAGCAACCATATTGCTAGAGACACTGTCGCAATATGACGATATCCAAGAGCCAGAATTAGACGATAAAACAAAGGCAAATCTTGCCGATTATAAAGAACAGTTGAGCAATGAATAAAAATTTACGTTATATACTTGCGACTGCACTAGTAGTTGTTTCCGCTTTCGCGAAAGCGCAAAATGATTCAATTACTGTGAGAAAAATATACTCGGCAGCGCTTACAGAAGGGCAAAGCTATGAGTGGCTAGATCATCTGTCTAACCAAATAGGATCTAGACTAAGCGGAAGCCTAGGAGCCGAAAGAGCTGTGACATGGACAAAGAGCGAACTAGAAAAAGTGGGTCTTGATAAGGTGTGGTTGCAGCCTGTAATGGTGCCAAAATGGATACGAGGTGAAGCCGAAAGAGCATTTATAGAAGGGGATAATGCAAGCATTACGTCTGTGCCTATTTGTGCGCTTGGAGGATCTGTTGCTACAAAAACTACCGGACTTAAAGCAAATGTAGTTGAGGTGATGGGAATAGAAGAATTGAAAGCATTGAATGCTGACGAGGTGAAGGGGAAAATTGTCTTCTTTAACAGACCTATGGACGACGAGCTTATCTTGACATTTCAAGCATATGGCGGTTGTGTAGACCAGCGTTATGCTGGAGCGATGGAAGCAGCAAAGCTAGGAGCGGTAGGTGTGATTGTAAGATCTGTGACACACAGTCTTGATGATTACCCGCATACAGGATCGATGTCTTATGGTGATTTGCCTAATTCAAAACGCATTCCTGCGGCTGCAATCAGTACCAAAGGAGCAGCGCTTTTAAGTACATCCCTGAAGCTAAATCCTGATACCAAGTTTTTCTATAAAATGTCTTGTAAGAATCTTGCAGATGTAGAGTCGCATAATGTGATAGCTGAAATTACAGGAAGTGAATATCCAAATAAATATATGGTCGTAGGTGGTCATTTAGATTCTTGGGATCTAGGAGACGGCTCGCATGACGATGGTGCGGGAGTAGTGCAAAGTATGGAAGCGCTACGATTAATGAAAGCAATAGGTTATAAGCCTAAACATAGCATACGTGTAGTGCTGTTTATGAATGAAGAAAATGGCCTTCGAGGAGGTAATAAGTATGCACAAGAAGCTAAGGCAAAAGGTGAAAACCATGTCTTTGCTTTAGAAAGTGACTCTGGCGGATTTACTCCAAGAGGTTTTTCTTTTGATAGTGATGATCGTAACTTTAATGAAGTGCTTACTTGGAAATCATTATTTGAGCCTTACTTAATTCACGACTTTACAAGGGGAGGTAGTGGTGCAGATATTGGTCCGCTTAAAGCAACTAAT
The DNA here is from genome assembly GCF_045063975.1 of Dokdonia sp. Asnod3-C12. NCBI lineage: Bacteria > Pseudomonadati > Bacteroidota > Flavobacteriia > Flavobacteriales > Flavobacteriaceae > Dokdonia > Dokdonia sp. Asnod3-C12. The sequence continues at coordinate 596,643 of NZ_JBEFNY010000003.1, read as the reverse complement.
GATGGTATTGTACTCGCAGGACTGCGTCCTGACTCGCAACGCTATTTTGACCATCACCATGCTGCAAATGATACCTTTGATGCAGTAAATAAAAGAGAACTTGAACTAGGTGCTGCCACAATGACAAGCCTGTTATATTTGATGGATAATTATATACAGCCTTCAGGGAAATAATGCTCTTTTATTCATGGGCTGGATTATGCTAAGAATACTTTTCCTTTTAGTGACAATTAATTGTATCGCTCAGAAAACGGAAAGGATGACGCTTTTACATATCGCTCCAGAGGTAATGTATCTCTATGACGATAACATAGAGAACAAAGACGATATAGAAGCATCAGATTTTGAACCGAGAGATAGTGATTTTGTACAGGCTTTAGGAGTCAATGTCGGCTTCAATGTGAGTGAATATCTATCGATTGGAGCTTTTGTGAGTACAGAAAAAGTATTGTCGAGAGCTCTTAATTATAATGGTTGGGCTATAGCTGCAAACTTTGGAACAGAACCCCAGAAAAACGGTTGGGCAGCAAGTATGAAACTTGGTAGCCACTTTGGAAATAACTTAAGAGAAGGAGGATTTTTAGGAAGACTTGGATTGGGTTTTAAATTTTATCTTTTAAACTTCTTACCGCACAAACAGAATTTATATACTCTTATCAAGCCTTAAAATTTAAAGAAATTGTAGACGTCGAGTCTAGACAAAACTTGACCATTAACGGGATAGGCTTGTCTATGAAAATATACTTGTAGATAATTGATTTAATTCCAATGTTTTAAATACTTTTAAGAATTCATCAATCAATCTTAAAATGAAAAGAAATTTAAAACTCACGTACCTCTCAATCATACTGTTGTTCTGTTCGCTCACGGTATATTCTCAAGAAGATACAGTTGCACCACTAGAAAATTTATTTAGCGCAAATCTCAATATTATAGGCGCGGGAGTAACTTATGAGCGCGTTCTTGGTAATAAGTTTACCACCCATTTCAATGCCTCATATCAACTCGTAGGAGTTAGTGGTGGAAGTAATCAAGATGTTGACTTAACCTTTGCGGGTAATCTATCTGTAGGTGGACGTTATTATTATAACAGAGAACGCCGCTTTGAAAAAGGAAAAAAGCTCACACAGAATGCAGGTAACTTTTGGGCTGCAGAGTTTCAAGTAATTCCTGATTTTACCGTGGCAACAGAAGAACGTTTTGCTAGATATCTTACTACTTATCTCTTGGGAGCAAAATATGGCCTACGCAGAAACATCACAAGAAATTTAAATTACGAATGCGAATTCGGACTAGGATATTTATTTACAGGTGAGGATGCCACTGTTTATCCATTATTAGAATTTAAACTTCAATACGTTTTATTCTAACTCTTAAGTGGATGTCAGCAACCCTTTTTCTTGATAAATGGCAATGCCTTTGTCTATCATAGCACTAATGGATGCCTCGAGTGAGGCATCCATTTTTTTGATGTGAAAACAGCTTTTGCCTTTCAAACATTTTCTTAAGGCAGGATCTATGTCTGTAAATGCAGCTACGTCAGTATAAATAGGGAAGAAGTACAACCTGCAGTCCTTAGGCTTTGGGATCACACTGGCAAAATAAAAACCATCTACTTTCTGTTTTCCTTGCATGGTAGGTATGGTACCTGCCACTTCTAAGCCTGCGCTATCGTCTTTTCTTAATTGTAAATGTTGCTCGTGGCGTTTAATAATAGCACGAAGTGCGAGGTCTATTTCGATGGGATTTGTGATCATTTACGGTTCCAGTATTATTTACAAGCTTGAAGATAGTAAATTGGTTGAAATCTAGACGCTCTTTCTACGGGATGAAGTATTTTTGCGCTTTCGCGAAAGCGTATCAAATCTAATTAATGAGATTCTCAGACTACACAAAGGAATTTGGCATCAATCTTAAAATAGCATATCCTATTATGTTGGGGCAGCTAGGTCATATTCTTGTAGCACTGGCAGATAATTTGATGGTGGGACAGCTGGGTGCAGCTCAACTTGCAGCAGTAAGTCTAGGCAATAGCTTGGTGTTTATAGCGCTTTCTATAGGTATCGGATTTTCGTTTGCCATCACTCCGCTTGTAGCAGAGGCAGATGGTAAAGGTGATATAGAAAAAGGTCGCTTGCACTTTCATCATGGTGTCATTATGTGTACCATAAATGGTGTGCTACTATTTATTACGCTATTGATCGCAAAGCCTTTGTTGTACATGCTTGATCAGCCGCCAGAGGTGGTAGAACTGGCAATTCCATATCTTGAGATTGTAGCACTATCTATGATTCCGCTTATGATATTTCAGGGTTTCAAGCAGTTTGCAGATGGCCTGTCACAAACCAAATATGCAATGTATGCGACCATTGTAGCAAACGTGGTCAATGTTGTTTTTAACTATGTATTGATTTACGGAATCTGGGTTTTCCCAAGATTAGAAGTAGAAGGTGCAGCCTGGGGAACATTAATTTCTCGTTTCTTTATGGTCGCACTGCTGATTTTTATGCTTTCGCGAAAGCGTAAATTCAAACCCTATTTCCACTGGGGAAGTAAGGAGCACATCCAACTTGCTGAGTTTAAAACCTTATTTAAATTAGGATTTCCAACAGCATTACAGATGCTTTTTGAAGTAGGCGTTTTTACAGCTGCTATATTTTTATCTGGAATACTAGGAACGAATGCGCAAGCGGCAAATCAAATTGCGCTTAATCTAGCTTCTATGACATTTATGATTGCTGTAGGATTAGGAGTAACGGCAACCATACGCGTAGGAAATCAAAAAGGTAAAGCCGATTTTCCTAACCTACGACGTATCGCTTTTTCTATATTTATACTCTGTTTCTTAATTGAAGCTGTATTTGCAGTAGGATTTATATTGCTTAAAGACTGGCTTCCTCCATTTTATATAGATAATCCAGAAGTGATTTTTCTAGCAGCTCAGTTATTAATTGTGGCAGCGTTATTCCAACTAAGTGATGGAGTGCAAGTAACCATACTTGGAGCATTGCGCGGATTGCAAGATGTAAATATTCCCACAGTAATCTGTTTTATAGCCTACTGGATCATAGGATTCCCTATCATGTGGTATATGGGTAAAGATGAGCAAATGGGTGTGCAAGGCGTCTGGGTAGGCTTGCTAGCAGGGCTTACGGCTTCTGCAGTGATGTTGTACTTTAGATTTAATTACCTTAGCAAGAAATTAATAGACCAACAGTAATAATACGATATTTATGAAAGTACCTAAGTTCCTTTTAGGCGATAATTCAGATTTTTCAGATCATATTTTTGTGATACATACTGAGTTCCCAAGGTTTATTATAGACCTTACAATAGATGAGATAGAATGGTTTGAAGAGTTTGATCGTCAAGACGAAGATGAGCTAGCCTCAGAAACAGAAAATGCCATCAAAGATGCTACCGAGTGGTATGATGCAGAGATGGAAAAATTTGACAAAGAGCAATAAACGGTGGACCAACTTATCCAATATGATCAAGAGTTTTTCCTTTTCCTCAACGGATTAGGATCACCTGCGTGGGATCAATTCTGGCTTATTGTTACAAATAAGCTCAGCTCGATTCCTTTATATGCATTGCTACTCTTCTTTATTTATAAAAAGTTTGGTGTAAAAGGAACCTTGATAACAGTGGTTGCAGTTGCGTTACTCATTACGTGTGTAGACCAATTAGCAAATGCTTTTAAGCATGGTTTTGAAAGACCACGTCCTTGTAGAGTAGAAGACTTTAAAGGAATTATAAGATATGTAGCAGAGCGCTGTGGGCGTTATGGGTATTACTCTGCGCACGCAGGTAATAGTATGGCGGTTGCGGTATTTGCAGGTCTTGCCTTAAGATCTACGCACAAGAAGTTAATCTTTATACTGCTATTTTGGTCTGCGATGGTGGGTTATAGCCGTATTTATGTAGGCGTGCATTATCCAGGTGATGTGCTTACAGGTTGGGTAATAGGAGCAATAATTGGCTTTGCAATATATAGACTACAGCAGTGGGCTGTAGCAAAGTGGGCTTAAGAATCGGCGGTTGCTATGAGTGATTTTGCAGCTTTAAAAGGTGATACCTCACCGCGAGCAACTTTTTCAAGTATCTCGGGAAGCGTTGACTTCACGTCCTTGTTATTATAAAACGTGTCCTTAAGAGTATTCTCTATAGTTTGTAATAGCCAAAACTTGTTCTGCTCTGCTCTTTTCTTAGCAAAATATCCAGAGGCCTTTGTATGATTACAGTAATCTGAAACTAAGTCCCAAGAATCTGAAATTCCAGAATGTTCTAAGGCACTACAAGTAATGACTTGAGGAGTCCAATTGCTAGGCTTTGGTGGGAAAAGGTGTAATGCCTTTGCAAAAGCAGATCTAGCCAGCCGTGCTGCCTTTTCATTACCACCATCTGCTTTATTGATTACAATGGTGTCTGCCATTTCTATAATCCCGCGTTTAATTCCTTGTAGTTCATCTCCTGCTCCTGCTAGCTTTAGTAATAGAAAGAAATCAACCATAGAGTGTACTACCGTCTCACTCTGTCCTACACCTACAGTTTCAATAATAATAGTATCAAAGCCTGCAGCCTCGCATAATATGATTGCCTCTCGCGTTTTGCGAGCTACGCCGCCTAGAGAATCCCCAGAAGCACTAGGACGTATAAAGGCATTTGGGTTTTGAGATAATTCATACATTCTTGTCTTATCTCCTAAGATACTGCCATGTGAAACAGAGCTCGTAGGGTCTACCGCAAGTACGGCTACTTTTTTCCCTTGGTCTGTAAGATAGTTTCCTAAGCTTTCTATAAACGTACTTTTACCTACACCAGGAACACCTGTGATTCCTAATCTAACAGACTTATTGGCATGAGGTAAGCACAATTCTATAAGTTGTTGCGCCTTTACTTGATGCTCTTGAACCGAGCTTTCTATTAAAGTGATTCCTTGTGATAATGCAGTAATATTACCAGTAATTAATCGCTGGGCCAGTTGTGATACATCAATAGCGTCTTGCCTTTTACTTTTTTTGTAAAATGCAGGATTAATACTCTTGTTTATGGGTGTGTTTTTGTCGCTCACAATGGTGATACCAAATTACTACTTTCTACAAACATCTACATCAAAAAAAAACCACCATTTGGTGGTTTGCGTTATTTAGAGGCGTTCATTCTTTGTATGTCTATAACTCCTGATTTTTTCTTCTTTAGCATCTTCTCCTTAGCCTTTTGCTTCTTTTTTTTCATTTTCTTTTTAAGCTTCAAGAGGTCAATGTGTGATTGCTTCATCTGGAATTCCATAGGCACAAGTACCTCTAGAATATTTACAGGAAGCCATCCATCATCTATAATATCTTTAAGTAAGTTAAGTACAACTTCATCTTGTACCATACATTCTCCTATAAGATATTTAGGCTTACTATTTTCAAGAGCCGCTTTTACTTCAATCCAATCACGGTTAGAATTTCCTTTTACGATGTCTAATCTACTAGGTTCTATGCCTTCTTGTGACATACGCTCTACTATTTTATGACAAAAGCGATTTCTATTCACACTTTCATGACTCAGAAAGCGCTTATATTCTGTAATCTGGATATCTTCGGCGGCGTTAAAGTAGCGTCGCTCTGCCCAGAAGCATTCATCTAGTAGATCATTTAATTTTTCGTACGATAAGTCAAGGTGCTTCATAGGGCTAGTTATTGATGTCAAATATAATTCAGTATTAAACGTAGGTTTACTAACTTACTGTTAATACCTCTATATTTAAGAATAGTTTATTCAAAAATCATAGAGTATCTTAATTTTCTGTTAATGTCGTATTTTTTTAGCTCATTTGCAACATTGAGAAAATAGCGTCGTCTTTAGAGAGAATAGCAATCACAACCATCAAAACCAACCAACCATTTTGCTAGTTACTGAAATCATAGAAAAATGTAAAACTAATGATCGCAAGGCACAGCTGCAGCTGTACAATAAGTATTGTGATGGTATGTACCACGTCGCCTTTAGATTCTTAAAAAATTCATTTGAAGCAGAGGAAGCGATGCATGAGGGTTTTATAAACGCCTTTGCAAAGTTGCACCAGTTTACTGGAGAAGTCACCTTTGGAGCTTGGCTTAAGCGTATCGTGATTAATAAAAGTCTCGATATGATCAAGGCAAAAAAAGCAGTGATTATTCCTCTTAATGAAGAAGTAATGGGCAAAGTTGATGATGATGACGGTTGGGATGTAGGAGACGACGTTACTATAGAACATGTGAAAAACGTTATCAGCGAACTTCCTGAGAACTATAAATTTCCTCTTATGCTATTCTTAATAGAGGGTTATGATCATCAGGAAATTTCAGAAATATTACAGATTACAGAAGTAGCTTCAAGAACGCTGGTGCACCGCGGGAAGAAAAAACTTCAAGAACAATTAAAGACGCTTAATTATGGCACAGGATATTAGAGAGCTCATGAAGAATGATAGCGACAGTAAGCAATCACTGCGCGAGGGACATACACGTCGCTTTGAGAATTTACTTGAAGAACGCTTACCTATTCAGGAGCAAAAAACTTCGGCTAAAGGAGGTATCTATCTATGGATGAAAATTGCAGCAGTACTTATTATAGCTGGTGGAATTGTATTTATGGTGTATAATAACGCTTTCGCGAAAGCGGAAGATCAACAACTAGTAGAGGTAGAGACAAGTGAAAAACAAAGTGCAGAACCAGAAGTATTACTAAGCGCCATCTCACCTGAATTTAAACGAGTGGAGGATTATTACCTCGCAAGTGTGAATCTTGAGATTGCCAGATTAGAAATTACAGATGATAACAAAGAACTTATAGATGCTTTTATGAAGCAACTGTCTGATCTAGATGAAGAGTATAAGAGCCTCAATCGTGAGATTACCGAAAGTGGAGTAAGTGATGAAATGGTAAGTGCGATGATTGAGAATCTCAAATTACGAGTAGAGCTTATGATAAAGCTCAAGTCAAAATTGAAAGAAATGAAAAACGCTGCTCAACAAGAAGCAGCCATTCAAACCGTATAAAAATGAAACAGTCAAACATATTTTGGACCTTCCTAGCACTCCTTTTTGTAGCTTCTGGAAGTGTATTTGCACAAAGCAAAAAAGAAAAATTAAACGAGCGCTTCTCAGTGAATAAGGATGTGTCTATCACAGTAGACACACGCTATGCAGATGTAGTTTTTGAAACATGGAATAAAAATGAAGTATCTGTAGAGGCTTATGTAGAAGGTAAAGATGCTAGCGATGCTTTAAGATCATGGGATTTAAATGTGTCGGGTAATAGTAATAATGTGCGCATCAGCAGTAAAGGTGGTTATAGCGATGCAAAGGTGTATGATAGAAATGATATAGGTAACCTCAATCTCGATCTTGATTTAGACCTTGGAGAAATTATAGGTCAATCGCTTAGCCTTGTGGAGCCAGTCATGAATGGTCTTGTGGGTCCTCTATTAGAAGGAATATCTGGACAGCGATTACCAGATGAGTTTTATGAGGAAATGGGAAAGATGAAGTTTGATCATGAAGCATACAAGAAAGAAGGAAGGGCTTATCTAGATAGATGGGAGAAGCAAATGGATAAAAGCTATGGACCAGAGTTTGAAGAGAAAATGGAGAAGTGGGAGAAGGAATTTGAGCGCAACTCTGAGGATTGGAGTGAACGCCTTATAGATCGCTCTGGTATACCTAGATGGCCTTTTAAAAGCGGAGGTAATATGACCTTTGATAGTGATGAGTATGAAAAGGATAAACAAGCATATGTAAACAAACTAAACCGAAAGTACAACACAAGAGTAAGTGTGCGTGAGGTTGATAAATGGCTGGATGATGTAGAGGCTTGGGGAGAAGATTTTGGAAAAAAGATGGAAGACTGGGGAGAAAACTTTGGTGAATCTATGGAAGCGTGGGGAGAATCTTTTGGAGAGAACTTTGGCAAGTCTATGGAGAAGTGGGGAGAATCTTTTGGGAAAGACATGGAAAAGTGGGGTGAAAATTTTGGAAAGAAAATGGAGCGCTGGGCAGAAGATCACGAAGGAGAGTGGGAAGAAAAACATACTAAGGACGAAAGGGGGAACAAGAGTAGCCACTTTAGCCTTAATTGGGACTCTGAAAGTAATGGATCTAAAAAGCCAAATAAAAATGTAAAACGTATAATAATCATCAAAATGCCTAAAAAGGCTGAGCTGGACTTAAATGTACGTTATGGTAAAGTGAGAATGGTAGATGCTTATAATGCAAAAGCTACAATCTCACACGGAAGCCTTGTAGCAACAAACATCGATGGAGGGCAAACCTCCTTCGATGTTTCTTACAGTCCAGTGGCTGTTGCAAACTGGAATGAGGGAACTCTTAATGTGAATCACGTAAAGGAATGTAACATCTCAACTGCAAATAATATTGAGGTAACTTCAAACTCTAGTAATGTAAATATAAATCGCATTAATGGAGCTGGGATGATATCTGGCTCTTTTGGTAAGCTATCTATACCGCAGGTGAGCGATAACTTTGGGTCACTTACTATCTTTCTAGAGAATAGTGATCTTACGTTAAGATTACCACAATCTGCATTTAACTTTAATTATAGCGGAGATCATAACGACTTCTTTATTCCAAAACAACTGGAAACAAAGTCTATGAAAAACGGATCTACAGAGATGGTAAATGGTTTTCATAAATCACGCAGTAGTGCAAATACTATCACTATCAATGCAAAGTATAGTGACGTAGTACTACAGTAGATAAAGATTACATAATTGATTACTTTGCAGCTATGGCTGCTTTTTGTGTTCACACTAGATTAAGTACTTTTATGGTGTAATAGACTCTCTATGAATAACAATTTTTTAAGCTCGCTCACACAGCAATTCACACCCATCATAAATCCTATCTTTAAAAAGGAGGATTACTTTCCATTAGATTTATCTACAGCTAATAAGGATTTAGATATTGATATGCTCACACGTCCGTATGAGCATCATGTGTTTTTACAATCGTATCTCGCAAAGAATGATGCTAAAGTTGCTTATGGTGGTTACTTAGAACAGCGTCCATTATATGATCGATCCGATTATTTTCAAGCTACAGACCCAAAAGACAAACGCAATATCCACCTAGGGATAGACTTATGGTGTGATGAAGGTACAGCAGTACTAAGCCCTCTAGAGGGTGAGATACATAGTTTTAAGCGCAATGAGAATTTTGGTGATTATGGTCCTACCATAATCTTAAAACATAAGATAGGGGAGCACACTTTTCACACTTTGTATGGTCATCTGAGTCTTGCTTCTCTTGAAGGTAAGGAAGTAGGCCAAAAGGTGGAAGCAGGTGAGGTTATAGCAACCTTAGGAAATCCTGATGTGAATGGTGATTATGCGCCACACCTACATTTTCAAATTGTAATGGACATGGAAGGTAAGGAGGGAGATTATGCTGGCGTAGGAAGCCAGAACACCTTAGATTTCTACAAGAATAACTGCCCAGACCCTAATCTGTTATTAAAAATTTATTAATTGCTTGAGCAACGGCGTGCTCTTTATTTGTAAAAGGACTCACATAATCTGCTAGTGACTTTAAGGTGTCTGTGGCATTTGCTACAGCAACACCTAGTCCTACTTTCTTTATGAGTTCGTCGTCATTATGATTATCGCCAAAAGCCATTACTTCGCTCATCTCATAGCCATATTCGGCTACTAGAAGTTTTCTCAAAGCGGTTGCCTTGTCTATGTTTTTTGGAGTGATCTCTATATACGTATCCTTAGAACGGTAAAAATGGACAGTATCTCCGTAAGCGGGCGTTAGAACTTCTATAATTTCATCAAGCTCCGCTGGATCTCCCATGCACATGAGCTTGTGGATTCCAAGATGCTCTTTGTTTAAAAAAGCAAGACTTTCTAAGGCTGTTTGGTATAGGGGAGTTGCGCGTGTGTTGTTTATTTCGCGTAAGATCCACTCATCTTCCTTATCTGTAAACCAGTGTTCATGACTATAAATACTTAGGTTGTAAGTATGTTTAGTGTGATGACTTGCTAGACTCTCCAGTAGGGAAGTAGGGAAGGTGTTGCTTTCTATGATTGTGTTGTTATTTCCTATAATAAGCCCGCCATTAAAAGCTATAAGAGACTCACCTAGGTTATCTAGACCTTCTTGCAAGTAGCGCATAGCTTGCGGCGGTCTTGAGGATGCTAGAATGAGCGGTAATCCCGCTTTCGCGAAAGCGTAAACAGTTTCATCACTTAGCCAGCGTTCTTTATTTAATAAAGTGCCGTCTATGTCTGAACAGAGTATTTTTATAGTTTTATTCATCATGTAAGAAACTAAAACGGCGAACTTAAAAAGTTCGCCGTTATTATATAATCAAAAGTGGAAATTAGTTTTGTACAATTACCCACTGTCCTTTAGCTAAAAGTGGTTCTGCTTGTTTGAACTTTACTTCCTTAGTCTCACCGTTCATCACATTTTTAATAGTAACGCGGTCATTACGACCTGTTTTAGGTTGAGACCTTACGATGGTTTCTGTTACTTGCTGCTGCTGTGGCTGTGTGTTTCCAGCTGCTCTAGCTTCTGTAGAACGCTCATCAAGATTAGGAATTTCTTCCTTTTGCGTCTGCGTTTGCTCACGAGTTTCTCGCACTTGAGAAGCATCACTTACTTGCTGCTGATTACCTTGAGGAATCTCTCCTTTAAATAAGAAAGAAATTACATCCTTGTTTACTTTATCAATCATCGTTTTGAAAAGCTCAAAAGCTTCAAACTTATAAATTAATAGAGGATCTTTTTGCTCGTGAACAGCAAGGCGAACACTCTGCTTAAGTTCATCCATCTTACGAAGGTGATCTTTCCAAGCGTCATCTATAATGGCAAGAGTAATATTCTTTTCAAAATCTGTTACTAGTTGCTTACCATCAGTCTCGTAAGCTTCTTTAAGATTTGTTACTACACGTAGCTCTTTAGTTCCATCAGAAAAAGGAACCACAATACGTTCAAATTTTGCAGCAGGATCTTCATACACTCGCTTGATAATAGGGAATGCAAGGTCTGCATTCTTAGTCATCTTCTCTCTGTAGTGCTCAAAAGAGGCTTTGTAAATGATATCTGTAAGGTCCTTTGCAGATTTACTTGCAAATTCAGTTTCGCTCACTGGGCTCGTCATTGAGAAATAACGAATTAACTCAAATTCAAAGTTCTTAAAATCTGAAGCCTGCTTGTTTGACTCTACAATTACCTCAGAAGTATCATAAATCATGTTTGCGAGATCTACTCGTAAACGTTCTCCGTAAAGTGCATGGCGACGGCGCTTATATACAACCTCACGTTGCATATTCATCACATCATCATACTCAAGAAGGTTCTTACGTACACCAAAGTTATTTTCTTCTACTTTTTTCTGAGCACGCTCAATAGATTTTGAAATCATTCCATGTTGGATCACTTCACCTTCCTTAAGACCCATTCTATCCATCATCTTTGCAATACGCTCAGACCCGAATAAACGCATCAAGTTATCTTCAAGAGATACGTAAAACTGCGAGCTTCCTGGATCTCCTTGACGTCCAGAACGACCACGTAATTGTCTATCTACACGACGAGAGTCATGACGCTCTGTACCTATAATGGCAAGACCACCGGCTTTTTTCACTTCGTCAGATAATTTAATATCTGTACCACGACCTGCCATGTTTGTAGCAATTGTTACTACGCCTGGATTACCAGCCTCTGCAACAATATCTGCTTCTCTTTTGTGAAGTTTTGCGTTTAGTACATTGTGAGGAATCTTACGTAGTGTAAGCATTTTCCCTAACAATTCTGAAATCTCTACAGAAGTCGTACCTATTAATACTGGACGTCCAGCTTTAGAAAGCTCTGTAACTTCGTCAATTACTGCATTATACTTCTCACGTTTAGTTTTGTAAACTAAATCATCTTTATCTTTTCTAGCAATAGGACGGTTAGTAGGAATCTCAACAACATCAAGTTTGTAGATTTCCCAAAGTTCGCCAGCCTCTGTTACCGCTGTACCCGTCATACCAGATAGCTTGCGGTACATACGGAAGTAGTTTTGAAGTGTAACCGTTGCAAATGTTTGCGTAGCATCTTCAATTTTTACATTTTCCTTTGCTTCAATCGCTTGGTGTAGTCCATCACTGTAGCGACGCCCGTCCATAATACGACCCGTTTGCTCATCTACAATCATCACCTTATTATCCATTACTACATACTCCGTGTCTTTTTCAAACAAAGTGTATGCTTTGAGTAATTGGTTCATAGTGTGAATACGTTCAGACTTAATTCCAAAATCTTTAAAGAGCTCTTCTTTCTCTGCAGCCTCTTCTTCTGGTGATAATCCTTTTGCTTCTATTTTCCCTATTTCAAGACCAATTTCTGGCATGGTAAAGAAATCAGGGTTTTCTTTTCCAGAAAGGGTTTCAATACCCTTATCAGTAAGTTCAATCTGGTTGTTCTTTTCATCAATCGTGAAGTAAAGTGCCTCGTCTATTTTTGGCATCTCACGATTGTTATCTTGCATATAGAAGTTCTCCGTCTTTTGTAATAATTGGCGTATTCCTTCCTCACTTAAATACTTAATAAGTGCTTTGTTTTTAGGTAATCCTCTAAAAACACGTAGTAATTGGATTCCTCCTTCTTTAGTATCTCCTGCAGCAATTAATCTCTTTGCTTCTGGAAGTACTTTTACAAGCTCTTGACGCTGTATGTTTACGATTTTCTCAATCTGTGGTTTTAGCGCATTAAATTCATGCACGTCTCCTTTAGGTACAGGTCCAGAAATAATAAGTGGTGTACGTGCATCATCTACAAGTACAGAATCTACCTCATCTACTATCGCATAGTTAGGAGGTCTTTGAACAAGATCTTCTGGTTTATGTGACATGTTATCACGTAGGTAATCAAAACCAAATTCATTGTTAGTACCATATGTAATATCTGCAGCATAAGCGGCACGACGTTCTGGACTGTTAGGTCTGTGATAATCGATACAGTCTATTGTCATCCCGTGGAATTGGAATATAGGAGCCATCCATGCGCTATCACGTTTTGCTAGGTAATCATTTACAGTTACTAAGTGTATACCGTTTCCAGTAAGTGCATTAAGATATACCGGTAAGGTAGCCACAAGTGTTTTACCTTCTCCCGTTTGCATCTCTGCAATTTTTCCTTGGTGCATTGCGATACCACCTATGAGCTGTACGTCATAGTGAATCATATCCCATGTTACTTCTTTACCAGCAGCATCCCAGCTGTTAGCCCATATTGCTTTATCACCATCTAGTGTTACATAATCTTTTGTAGCACTAAGAAGACGGTCATATTCTGATGCGGTAACTTCAAGTGAAGTGTTATTTGTAAAGCGTTTTGCAGTTTCTTTTACAACGGCAAATGCTTCTGGAAGTATTTCGGTAAGTGTCTTTTCAGATATTTCGTAAGCTTCATCTTTAAGCTTGTCAATCTCTGTGTAAACGTCTTCACGCTCATCAATATCTTCGGTAGCTTCGGCTTTAATTTTTAGAGCTTCGGCAGCGTCTGTATTTTCCTTAAGCGCAGCGGCTAGCGTTCTTTTGAATTCGTTCGTTTTTTCGCGTAAGCTATCTAGAGATAATTTTTCTAAAGCGGCTTCGTGGGCTTTGATTTCGGCAACAATAGGAGTAATTGCTCCTACATCCTGTTTAGACTTATCGCCTACAAAAATCTTTAATACATTATCTAAAAATCCCATAATATGGTGTTGTTTTATGTCAATCTTGAACCCGTAAATTTAATCAAAAAAAAAGCCTCATAGAGAGACTTTTTAGTGTTTTAACGGGTATATTTTTTAATATTCGTCTTCATTCCAGAGGTAGTCCTCGTCTGAGGGATAGTCTGGCCAGATCTCTTCGATAGAATCATAAGAGTCACCTTCATCCTCGATAGCTTGTAAATTTTCTACAACCTCAAGTGGTGCTCCTGTTCTAATCGCATAATCGATCAACTCATCTTTAGTAGCAGGCCAAGGCGCGTCACTTAGGTAAGAAGCTAGTTCAAGTGTCCAGTACATAGCATTTGTGTTTTTAATTTGTGCAAAAATAATTTTTCTAGGCAGAAATGCAAGTGAATTGGTGATTATTTCAAAATAAATGTAAGAACGTGGCTTTCAGACCTTGTAAAGTGGTGGATTTCGCTTTCGCGAAAATATTCCTTCCTCTTTATATTGATGTTTCTGTAATCTGTACTCTTAATCTAGCTTTGTAGGTATCCATTTAACCTCATCTGCTTGTAAGTCTTTAGACAACTTCCGTGCCAGCACAAATAGGTAGTCAGAAAGACGGTTGAGATATTTAAGAGTATGTGTGTCAAAAGGCTCTAGTTCATAAAGTGCTGTTGCTAAACGTTCTGCGCGTCTGCATACGGTGCGTGCTACGTGACAATATGACACGGTAGTATGTCCTCCAGGTAGTACAAAATGTGTCATTTGAGGTAGTGATGTCTCCATCCAGTCTATTTCCTTTTCTAGTAGCTCTATATCCTCTTCATTGATTTTTGGGATATTAAGTCTATCCTTCCCATTTTTAAGTACCATTTTTTCTGGATCTGTTGCCAGTACAGCACCTACGGTGAATAGTTTATTTTGGATATGCGTGAGTATTTCTTTGCTACGTGCATCGATTTCTTGATCGCGTACTAGCCCTATAAATGAGTTAAGCTCATCTACAGTACCATAACTGTCTATTCTAATATGATGTTTTGGGACACGGGTTCCGCCAAATAAAGCGGTCGTTCCTGCATCTCCAGTCTTTGTATATACTTTCATTATCTTTTTTTGTGAGCCAGTATATGATACTGGTGTTTAAGATTGAGATTTCCTTTTTATGGTGTTCATGATGATGTAACCTATTGCCATAAGTATTCCAAATAGCATTGCTTTATAAATAGGATTCATCTGTGTACTTGAATTGTGATTTGTATGATCGAGGTCTTGCGAAATCTACTAGTCTAAAATAGAAGCGTTATTTGTTTTCTCTTTCCTTCATTTTCTTACTGAGGCCTTCTCCAAATTTGCGTGTTCTCCTCCCTCGTTGATTTGTAGTATTACGTTTGCTATTTGCAAATACGAGAAGAAATAGAACTGAAACCCCAATAATGCTTACAATTATCTGTGTGGTAGGGGAGAGGTTATTAAAGAAATCCATATTCATGTGGTTTCAGAGTGGTAGTGTTTATGTAGACACTACACACGCTTATTTTTGTTTTAAAGATACGACAAAGTACTGTTTATTGTCCTCATCACTTTCGGGTCCTTGAACTTGATAGGTTGCAATAAGCTCATCTGCACCTGAAACATTTGCGTCTTTTAATTCTTGTAGCCAGTCTTTACTATCTACGTGAACATTTTTAAGAGAGGCGCCTCTCATATCGCTGTTAGCTAGTTGTGTTTTTTCTAAGAAAGCACCGTCCAGTACTGCTTTAATAAGTGTAGCATCATTAAGTTGTGCTCCTTTAAGGTCTGCATTTGTAAGAATGGCGTTGTTTAATTGTGATCCCGTAAAATCACTGTTTTTGAGATTTGCTCCTGTGAGATTTGCATTCCATAAATCTGCATAAGATAGATCTGCATCGGGCATATCAATATTGGCAAGTTGCGCTCCAAAGAGATTTGCTCTTTTTAAATACACGTTACTAAAGGACGCAGCAAAAACATTTTGAATACTCTTTTTGTTCATCCCACTATTAATAATAGCTAGTAGAAATTGTCCTTTTTCAGGACTCAGCGGTTTTGTGAGAATTTCATCTTCTAGAAAGCGATAAGGTCTAAAGCCATAGAGCAATGCTTGAGTACGAGCAATAAGAGGCTTAGATATGGATGTTGAGATTTGTAATTCATCATGCACTTGATCGAGCACATTATCCATTAAAAAAACAAGATTATTCCTTCTGCTAGCCTCTTCTAGATACACCTGTTGCTGTATTCTATCATTCTGAATATCTAATTTTTTGTTCTGCTGGAATAAAATACCTGTTTGTATTAAGATTAAGAATACAGGTATCACAGCAAATAGTAATGTAAATAGACCTATGCGAGTGATACGCTTTACTAAACTAGCAGAGAGTTGGGCAAATGAAGATTTTGATACATTAGGTAGCTCATGATAGACTTGATCAAAACTTTCTTTTAAGTCAGCGCCAGCCCAGAGGTGAATACCTTTGAGTGTGGTTGTAAAAACTACTTTTTTATTTGATGAAGATTGCTCTTTAAGCTGCGTTTTTAAAAAATCATTTTCTTGACTTAACAACTCATTTTTACTGAGTGCTTGTTTAAGCTCGTCATCCATTAAACTCATAGTTGCAATTTTTCACCAAAATACTATCAAATTCGTAAAGGAGCCCCTATGTTGAGAATAAATATGATTAATAATTCACTCACGAAATAAGCAAATTATTTATTTCTAGTGTCACTCTCAATGACTCCATCACGTAATCTAATCACACGATGTGCATGCTCTGCAATATCTTCCTCGTGTGTTACAAGAATTACGGTATTACCTGCGGCATGTATAGCATCAAATAGTGCCATAATTTCCACTCCAGTTTTTGAGTCCAGGTTCCCTGTAGGCTCATCTGCAAGGATGATGGATGGTTTATTTACTAAGGCTCGACCTACTGCAACACGCTGTCGTTGACCTCCAGAGAGTTGGTTAGGTTTGTGATCCATACGATCTGCAAGACCTACGTCTGTAAGTACTTCCTCTGCACGAGCATTACGCGCAGACTTTGACATTCCAGCATATACCATTGGTAATGCTACGTTGTCAAGAGCGGTGGTTCTAGGAAGTAAATTAAAGGTTTGAAATACAAAGCCAATCTCGGTGTTACGTACTTCGGCTAACTCGTCATCTGTCATCTGGCTCACGTCACGTCCATTAAGAACATATGATCCAGCGGTAGGTGTATCAAGACAGCCTAAAAGATTCATAAGCGTAGACTTACCAGAACCAGAAGGTCCCATAAAAGCTACATACTCGCCCTTATCAATATCAAGGTCTATACCCTTGAGTACGTGAACAATCTCTGTCCCTAATGGGAAGTCACGAATGATATTTCTGATTTTAATAAGGTTGCCCATAGAATGTTTGGTTTGCTATTAGAAGAGGTAAGCGTCTAAATGTTACACAATTTATGTAAAAATTTATCTAGGAAGTAACAACTGTAACGTTTTAAGAAAAGAGACGATAGCTGTTTGAACGCTGTGCGTGTAAAAACAGGTCAAGATTATTTCGTTGTGTATAATTATAATCTAATATAAAAATCTTCTTTAGCTTGCTGTGGTCTAAAGAATGCCATTCCAAAATGAAAAGCATCTATGGTCGCAGATATCTCTGTCATTTTTTTAATGGTATTCCAAGCTTCTGTCATTTCTGGTGACCAGTGAATGTCATCAAACATCCAGACAGTATCGTCTGTTGTTGTGCTTAGGAGTGATGACACATAATCTAGCGTGGCTTGCTTAGAGTGGTTTCCATCAAAATAAATAAATTCAAACTTTTTGTGATTGTGTTTTACAATCTCATCATTAAAATCTCCTACACAAAGCGTTACGTTAGTCACATTTGCTGCATCTAGCTCCTTCCTTGCTATGGCAGCAGTATTGGGGCAACCTTCTATAGTAGTGACATGCGCCGTATTCTGAATCGCTAGTGCTGCAGTAGCAACACCAAGCGAAGTGCCTAGTTCTAACACTTCTTTAGGCTGAAAATATGCCATAAGGCGTTGCAGTAATAGTACTCTTTTATGTGTAGCACCGGCGCACCTAGCAATATCTTTTACTTCTCGTTGAGCAGATTTAAATACTCTAGAGCCTGCGCCATAGTCCATCACCTCTATACTAGTCTCATTATCTAGTAATGCCTTTTTATAGGTATTTATTTTTTGTGAAATAGCAGGATCCGACTTTCCTCTCAATACTTCCTTCTCTAGTTTAAAAATAAACGGAGAGTGTATCCCATGAAGATGGAAGGTCTTAGGAAGCCATTTTAAGTAGGCTAGTATGGAGTGTTTGTACTGGTTCACTTTATAGAATGTGAGCTATTGTATGGTCTTGGTTATAGTAAAGATTGTCGTTTGTAATTTCTTATCCTTCCATTTTAGACGATAATTCAAACCATCGTTCCTCTTTTAAGGCAATCGCATCTATGATTTTTTGCAATTTCAGACTTTCTTCGGTGATTTGATCTTGAGTAAGATCAGGATTTAAAAAGAGTTTCTGCTTGTCTTCTTTCTCACGTTCTAGTTTTGCAATCTCACGCTCTAACTTTGCGTGCTCTTTCTGCTCGTTAAAGCTTATCGTTCCTGTATGCTGTTCCTCTTTCCAAGACTTAGTTTCGGTGGCGGTTTCTCCTATGGAGGCATTAAATTTTTGTTTATTCTCTATTTGAGATTGTTCTTTTTCTGCTTTCGCGAAAGCGTTACTTATCCCACCCTCATAAGCTCTAAAATCTGAGTAATTACCTGGAAAATCTTCTACCACGGCATCTCCTTTAAAAACAAAAAGGTGATCTACAATCTTATCCATAAAGTAACGGTCGTGAGAAACTACGACAAGACACCCAGGAAAATCAAGTAAAAATTGCTCAAGTACGTTGAGTGTTACAACGTCTAGATCATTTGTAGGCTCATCGAGAATCAAGAAGTTGGGATTCTGGATAAAAATAGTACACAAGTAAAGGCGCTTGCGCTCTCCACCACTTAATCGCTCTACAAAATCATACTGTTTCTTGCGGTCAAATAAGAAACGCTCTAGTAACTGCCCAGCAGAAATGGTTCTTCCCTTTTTAAGAGGAATGTGATCTCCGTATTCTTTTATAACATCAATTACTTTTTGACCTTCTTTGATGTTAATTCCCTTTTGCGTATAGTAACCAAATTTTACAGTTTCTCCTACAATCACTTTTCCAGAATCTGGAGCTAGCTCACCAGTAATCATATTAAGGAAGGTGGTTTTACCAGTTCCATTTTTACCTATGATCCCTACACGCTCCCCAGTTTTAAATACATACTCAAATTGATCAAGTAATTTAAGATCTCCAAAAGATTTGCTGATTTTATGAAACTCGAGAATCTTACTCCCCATACGCTCCATATTAATCTCTAGTTGTACAGTGTGATCATTGCGACGCTCATGTGCGCGAGATTTAATTTCTGCAAAGTCATCTATACGAGACTTTGATTTTGTGGTACGAGCCTTAGGCTGGCGACGCATCCACTCTAATTCTTTTTTATAAAGTTGCTTTGCTTTTCCAGTCTCTGTCTCCCATGCTGCTACACGAGCATCTTTATTCTCTAGGTAATAGGCATAATTTCCTTTGTAGCTGTAAAGAACGCCACCCTCAAGCTCTACAATCTCATTACATACATTTTCTAGAAAGTAACGGTCGTGAGTCACCATGAATAAAGTGATATTCTCTGAACGGAAATATTCTTCCAGCCACTCTATCATTTCAAGGTCAAGGTGGTTAGTAGGCTCATCAAGTATGGCTAGATCTGGCTTGGTAAGCATCATTTGAGCTAGTGCAAGACGCTTTTTTTGCCCACCACTAAGGAGCTCAACTTTACGATCCATGTCGTCAAGTTTTAACTTGAAAAGGATCTGTTTGTATTGTGTCTCAAAATCCCATGCTTGTGCAGCTTCCATGGCATCAAATGCTTTTTGGTACGCATCTGCATCCTCCATATTGAGAAGCGCCTTCTCGTAATTTGCAATGGTTTTAAGTATAGGGTTATCGTGAGCAAATATGGTTTCTTCTACTGTAAGATTAGGATCCAGATCTGGTTCCTGAGGTAGAAACGAAATTACAATTCCCTTCCTGCTCACCACTTGGCCACTATCTGGAGCTTCTAGTCCGGCGATAATGTTGAGGAGAGAGGTTTTACCTGTTCCATTTTTGGCAACAAAGCCTATTTTTTGATCTTTATTAATACCGAACGCGATGTCTTTAAAAAGATGGTGTTCGCCAAAAGATTTTGATACGTTTTCTACAGAGAGGTAATTCATCAGGAAATAGTGTAGATGCAATACGTTGCACCATTTACGATTAGTTGGTCACATGAGTGATCAACCAGTTTTTTAGTATTATGGGTATGCTTTTACGCTTTCGCGAAAGCAAAAATAACGCTTACAAATAGAAATAACTTGATTTTAAGTCGTTGCGTAGCATTGTTTTTAGTTAATTTCTGATAATTTTAAGCTAATAACTAAGCATCCATCTGTGAACGTTTTATTTTTATCGATGAAACGCTATATTTGTGATGCCTAACTTTACATAAATGAGATACCCAATCATACTGCTTTTACTCGTAATTATCGCGAGTACAGCTTCTTGTGTGCCCCTTAAAGACATTACCTATTTGCGCGAGACAGAGCGCGCTACAGACAGTATTGTATCTCTACAGCAACAGCAACCACCATACCGAGTACAAATAGGCGATATATTGAGTATTCGGCTGAAAGCATTGGATCAACAATTGGTTGACTTTTTTAATCCTTCCAGCAATGGAGGCGTATCCCTTGACGAAGGTTTTTATTATGATGGCTTTGCCATAGATACTCATGGAAACATCCGCGTTCCAGAGTTAGGTGAAATTAATGTCTTAGGCAGAACAACCGACGAGATAAGAGAAATTATAGAAAAAAGACTCCTAGCAGATTATATAAAAGACGAGGCCGATTTATTTGTAACCGTAAAACTACCAGGAATACGATATACGCTAGTAGGAGAGATAGGAGCCTCTGGAACTCAAAATGTGCTTGCAGAGAAAGTATCCATACTTGAGGCGATAGCAAATGCTGGAGGTGTGCCACTTACGGGTGACCTTACAGATGTACTTATTATAAGACAATATCCAGGAGGGCAACGTGTACATCATGTGGATCTTACAAACATAGATGTGATGCAGTCACCTTACTACTACATACAACCTAATGATATTATAACAGTAAATCCGCTACCTCAAAAAGCTATAGGTATTGGTACAACCGGGCTGCAAGCATTTACTACCATATTAGGATTAGTAACAACGCTAGCCTCTGTAATATTACTAGCAACCCGATAAGTGATGGAAGAAGAATTTGACGTACAAAGCTCCGGAGGTTTTTTTGATTTTAAGGGATTCCTGTTTAGGCTCTTAAGCTTTTGGTGGTTATTTGTGATATCATTGCTTATTGCCTTCTCTATAGCGCATTATATTAACGTGCGTAAAGTGCCTATTTATAGAGAGACAAGTATGATCTCTATAAAAGATGATCAAAATCAAATGTTTGGAGGGAATACAAGTTTGGTTTTTAACTGGGGTGGCACTACAGATAAGGTACAAACTAGTATTATCATGCTTAAATCTAGAACACATGCAGAGCGTGTTGTTCAATACTTACAGTACTACATTAACTATCAAAAACAAGGCAAATATGCCATTGAGGATGTGTATGGATACACTCCTTTTCAATTAAAACTTAATGACTCATTTCCGCAGTTATATGGAAAGAGAATTACTGTAGTAGATCAAGGAGATGGTAGCATGAGGCTTACGATACCCTTTAGTGGAGGGAATGCTTCATTATTTAATTATAACACGCTTAAACCATCAACGGTACCTGCACCATCTACAGATTTTGATCAGGTTTTTAAGTTAGGCGACACCATTGATACTCCATTCTTAAAAGGGCAATTGCTAGCCACAGATGTTTATCCTACCGCAGGTCAGGAGTACTTTGTGAGTATGGGTAATTTTAATGGAACCGCAGGAAGATATCGTGGGATGGGAGTTACCCAAACTCCGCGAGGAAGTTCTACTTTAGAGTTAAGCCTTGTAGGGACTAATAAAAAACGACTCATAGATTACCTTAATGCAAGTATTGAGGTGCGTACGGAAGAGCAATTGCGCCAGAAGAATCTATTTGCTACAAAAACTATAAAGTATATCGATAGTAGTCTTAAGTCAAGTAATGTTGATTTAGATAAGGCATTGAATGATCTTAATTCGTTCCAAAATAAAAATAGTGCTATTACACTATCTGGAGGAGCGGAGCAAATAAGTGAAGAACTACAGACGATAGATAACGAAAAAGATGACTTAGCAAGACAACTTGTTTATTACAAGCAGTTAGAAGAATATTTAAGAACACGCACAGATTATACAAACGTGCCTGCACCTTCTGTCTCTCTTATTAATGAAGGAAGTATAACATCAGGGGTGTCAAGTATTATCCAGCTTGCATTACAACGTAGTAATCTTGCATATACAGCAAAGGAAGGTAACCCAGCTTTTAGAGATCTTGATAGACGTATAGATGCAGAGAAAGCAGTCCTGTTTGAAAATATAAGATCCAGTAAATCTCAGATTAATTCGCAAATTTCAAACTTAAATAGAGAAATAGGTCAAGCCGAAAGGAAGCTTAGGCAATTTCCAAAAGAAGAACAAGAACTTGCAGAAATACAACGTCGTTTTACCATAAGTCAGGAAGCATATAATTTATACACCACAAAACGCAGTGAGGCAGAGATAATAAAAGCCTCAAACGTTTCAGACATCTTATTTATAGACAAAGCAAAAGACGTAGGTAGAGGACCTATAGGTCCGAATACACAACTCAATAAGGTGATGGCAGCCACCTTTGGAATTGTGGTTCCTTTAGCCTTGGTATTGATTATCTTCTTTTTAGATACAAAAATAGGTACTCCTGAAGATGTTAAGAAGCGCTCTTCCATTCCTGTACTTGGAGTGATAGGTAAAAGTAAGCGTACCTCAGGACTCGTAGTGCGTGATCACCCTCGATCTGCAATGGCAGAGGCTTTTAGAGGCTTGCGTTCTGGCCTGCAGTTTATGTACAAGAAGAAGGGAGTTACGGGTGCAAAGACGGTATTAGTAACATCAAGTGTGAGTGGGGAAGGAAAAACATTTACCTCTATGAATCTTGCTTCCGTTTTCGCTTTGAGCGAAAAGAAAACAGTGCTAGTGGGACTTGATTTACGTAAGCCGAAGATATTTGACGATTTTGAATTAGAGAATGATAAGGGAGTAGTTAATTATTTGATAGGGGATGCAACGCTAGACGAAGTAAAACAACCTTCAGGTATTGATCATCTAGATGTTATCCTTTCTGGACCTATACCACCTAACCCGTCGGAACTTATTATAAGTGACGCAATGCATGAATTTATTAATAAGCTTAAGGAAGAGTATGACTATATTGTTTTTGATACACCTCCATTAGGCCTTGTCTCTGATGCATTTGAGTTAATGCCTTATGTGGATGCGTCTTTATATATGGTGCGTCAAGGGTATACTAGAAAAGATATGCTTGGCCTGGTTACAGATAAGTATGAAAAAGGAGAAATAAAACATGTAAGTTTTGTACTCAACTATTTCCAACAGAAGCGTAAGTATGGTTATGGCTACGGTTATGGCGCAGGCTACGGTTATGGATACGGCTATGGTACTTATAATAACGGGTACCATGAGGAGGAAAGAAAAGGAGGCTTGTTAGGTAAGTTAGGTAGACTGATAAGAGGTCGTAAGTAGAGAGGGTTTATGGTTGATAAAATGAAAGATGACGAAGACTGGCTTTACGAAATCAAACCTAAGGGGAAGCTCATAGATCTAAATCTCAAAGAGATTTGGCGGTATAGGGATTTGCTAGTTCTTTTTGTAAAGCGTGATATTGTAACTGTTTATAAACAAACTGTTCTTGGACCTTTATGGTATCTCATACAACCATTATTTACTAGTGTGGTTTTTACGCTTGTTTTCAACACATTTGCTAATATAGATACTGGGGCTGTTCCTCCATTTTTATTTAATCTTGCTGGAGTTACCTTGTGGAATTATTTTAAAGAATGTCTTAGTACAAGTAGTACTACTTTTACAGCAAACGCAGGACTATTTGGTAAGGTGTACTTCCCAAGGTTTATTGTTCCGGCTTCTAAGGTTATTTCAGGGCTATTTAAATACATTATACAGCTATTTATATTTTTCATTTTCTACTTGTATTTCGTATTGGCAAAAGACGCCTCTATTGCTCCCTCTGTTTATATATGGTTGTTGCCTATTTGTGTTCTAAACATGGCACTGTTAGGCTTAGGAGTGGGAATGATTTTGAGTTCTCTCACCACAAAATATAGGGACTTAACTATATTAGTTTCTTTTGGAATCAATTTGTTGATGTATTTGAGTGCAGTAATGTATCCGATAGCAGAAGCCAAAAAGAAGAGTTCTGAGTACGCATGGCTCATTGAAGCAAACCCACTCGCACAAACTATTGAGTTGTATAGGAATCTTTTGTTAGGTAGTGAATACTTAAATTTCAATGGACTTATTATAAGTAGTGTTGTCGCAGTAGTATCTCTTTTAATGGGATTAATTGTGTTTAATAAAACAGAAAAAACCTTTATCGATACTGTCTAATGAGAAATTCGATACGACTATATTGGTGGAGTGAGATACATATCCAAAAGAAGAAAAAAGAGAACTATGGAGATCTCTTAGGAAAATACCTTGTAAAAAAGATTTCAGGAAAATCTGTTAAGTGGGTACGCGCAAATAAATTTCATCTTAAAAATTTATGGGAACCTTTATATGTAACCATTGGGAGTGTTTTAGAGCATATAGGTCCTCGTTGTACTGTTTGGGGTAGTGGTATAAACCATAGAGATTCTGTGATTTCTAACGCCACTTTTCTAGCAGTGAGAGGCCCGCTTTCGCGAAAGCGATTACTTAGTATGGGCTATGCATGTCCAGAAGTGTATGGTGATCCAGCGCTATTATTGCCACTTTTCTTTGAGAATACATTTGCTAAAAAAACAAAAATTGGAGTGATACCTCACATCAATGATTATGTAGCTGTAGCACAAATGTTTGCTAATATTCCAGAGGTGAAGGTTATAGATTTTAGAACAAATGACATAGAGTCTACAACTAAAGAAATTCTCTCTTGTGAGCGTATTATAGCATCATCGTTACACGGTGTAATTGTAGCTCACGCTTATCAAATACCTGCAGTTCAAGTAATTTTTTCAGATAAAATTTTTGGTGATGGTGTAAAATACCATGATTATTTTATATCTGTAGGTTTAGATCCCTACATAGCATTGACAGTACATACACCAGAAGATGTAAATCATTGGGTTTCCTTCGTTGAAAATCATAAAAATGCACTTCCAGATATAGGAGTTATAGAAAGTTTACAAAAGACACTTCTTGAGGTATGTCCTTTTAAAGCATTAAATCAATGAACGATATAATATTAAAGGCACAAAATATATCAAAACAATATCGTCTAGGTGTTGTAGGGACTGGAACTTTGGGCCATGACATTAATCGGTTTTGGGCAAAGTTAAGGGGGAAAGATGACCCGTACTTACAGATAGGAGCTGTAAATGATCGAAGTGCTAGCGCTAGTTCTGATTATGTGTGGGCATTAAAGGATATTAATTTTGAAGTTAAGAGAGGAGAAATTCTCGGCATTATTGGAAAGAATGGTGCAGGAAAATCAACGTTACTAAAGTTATTATCAAGAGTAACCAGTCCAACTACAGGCAGTATAAAGACTAAAGGTAGAATTGCGAGCTTACTAGAAGTAGGTACTGGGATGCACCCAGAATTAACGGGACGAGAAAATATCTTTTTAAACGGGGCTATTTTGGGAATGACCAAAATTGAAATTACTGCTAAGATTGATGAGATTGTGGACTTTTCAGGCTGTCAGATGTACATTGATACTCCTGTAAAGCGTTATTCAAGTGGTATGCGTGTGCGATTAGGGTTTGCGGTAGCGGCATTCTTAGAGCCAGATATTCTTGTGGTAGATGAGGTGCTTGCAGTAGGAGATGCTGAGTTCCAGAAAAAGGCTATTGGTAAGATGCAGGATATATCACAAACTGGAGGGAGAACGGTACTTATAGTGAGCCATAATATGGGTAGTATACAGCAATTGTGTGATCGTTGTATCGTACTTAAAAATGGCGAAATTAGTTTTGATGGTGCTACCAAGGATGGTATCGAAATATACTTAACCGAAAATGCAGAAGATAATACGAACAATTCTATAGGTGATTTTATTATAAATCAGGATGATGATGAATTCAGGTTAGATTCATTCAATATTTATCAAGACGAATCACCTGAAGGCGTGTTTTATACAAACTTACCTTTAATGGTCGAGATTAAATTTGAGTTGTTTAAAAGTTTAATAGGTTGTAGAGTAGGGTATGACTTTATCGACTTGAAGACTAACAGTTTACTCTTTAGGAGTTATCATGATGATGCGAATACTGAGATAAAAGAGCTAGAAAAAGGAGAGTTTATATGTAGGAGTGTAATCTCCTCAAACTTACTTAAGGAGGGCTCTTATTTTATCCAGTTGGCCATTGGTGTTCACAATAAAAGGTGGATCATTTATAATGACGGTTTAGGAAAAAATATTGAGGTTAAAAATTTAGAAGGAATAAATGCAGTTTACATGGAGGATCGTCCAGGTTTAATAATGCCATCATTGAACTGGGAGACGATTAAAAAATAATTTATATAACAAATAATGTTTGATAATATACTCTATAGGCTAGCTATTAAGACTGCCAAAGTCTTGAAAAACTATATTTATAAAATTGATTTGAAGCGACATACAATTACTCTTGGACAAAAGGACAAAGAATGGAGTGACTTGTTTAATGGGCAGAATTCTTTTGTCTATAAATTAAATAATTCTGTAAAAATAAACCTCTATAGAGACAGTGTTTTATCACAGCCTATATACAGAGGGTTTGAAGTAGAAGAGGTATCTTACTTAGAATCTGTTTTGAAAGAAGGTGATATTTTTATTGATATTGGGGCAAACGTTGGGTTGTTTTCTCTTTTTGCTTCACCAAAAGTTGGAGATACTGGGAGGGTAATTAGTTTTGAACCTACACCAATCACTTACAATAGACTAATCGAGAACATTTCTCTAAATGATTTTAAGAATATAGAAGCTAGACAACTAGCACTTTCTGATAAAGCAGGTGATATGGATTTCTTTATATCTAATAATGGTCATGATGCTTGGAATTCTCTTGCATCTAGTAGCGATAATAAATTACAAGAATCCATTAAAGTTCCTGTAAGTACACTAGATAAAGAACTAGAAAGAATAGATAAGAGCAACATACGTTTAGTTAAAATTGATGTTGAGGGTTGGGAGAAATTTACATTGCTAGGAGGATTAACCTTTTTGGAGAATTTCTCGCCAATTTTGATGGTTGAATTTACAGAGCAAAACACCTTCAATGCGGGTTACATGGTTCAAGATGTGTACAAGATGATTGAAGAATTGGGATATAAGTGGTTTACACTAGAGAATGGAGGATTAGTTCAAGATGTTATGAGGTTAAGATATCCGTATGTAAACTTGATTGCCAAAAAATAGAAGAAGTATGATTTTGAGTATTGTCACTGTTAATATGAATGACGTGCTAGGGTTAGAAAAGACTATCACTAGTGTTTACAAGCAGTCATTCAAAGATTTTGAGCACATCGTAATCGATGGGGATAGTAATGACGGTAGCAAAGAACTTATTATAAATACAAGAGAAAACTATAGTTATTGGATTAGCGAGCCAGATCAAGGGATTTATGACGCTATGAATAAAGGAATAGAAGCTGCTACTGGCGATTATATTCTTTTTTTAAATTCTGGTGATTGGTTAAAGGATCAAGATGTTTTAAAAAGAGTTTCTAGTCATCTAAGCGAATCTGATATTGTTTATGGTAATTATATTCAATATTATAATGAAACAAATCAAAGGGAGTATAAAGGGATAGCTGGAAGGACTATTGATTTAAACTTGCTTTTTGATGGAAATAGTTTACCACATCCCGCAACTTTTCATAGAAGAGCGTTGTTTGATAGATACGGACTTTATGACGTAAATCTAAAAATAGTTTCAGATTGGAAGTTTTTTTTGAAGGCAATTATTCAAGGCGGTGCCACCGTAAACTATATTGATATTGCGATTTCATATTTTGATATGAATGGGGTGAGTAATAGTAATGAAGAACTTAAGTTTAAAGAACATAAGGAAGTATTACGATCACTTTTTTCAAATAGTGGATATGACATTATTAAAAGAAGTCAAATTGACACTAAATTATTAAACAGTAATAGATTTTTGATGCTTAGGGAATTGGAGAAATCAAAGCCCGCGCAAAAGATTTTATCCCTATTATTATCAGGACTTCTTTTTTTGTTTTTAGGGAATAAGTTGAGCGATTTAAATGAAAACTAGTGTTTGATATACTAAACACACAAACATAGCCTTAAGCAAAAAAGTAAATATAATCCCATACTATATTCAGTTGCTATTAAAAGATGTTGAAAACATTTTTCAGGAAGTACAGTAAGTATGAGTGAGAACAAAGCATTTTCTTTTAATAATTTCTCAGACTGACAATTTAAAGTATATTAGTAATATGACCTTTTCACCTATTGTTTTATTCGTTTATAATCGTCCCTTTCACACAAAGCAGACGCTAGATGCGCTAGCTCAAAACGAAGAAGCAAAAGAAAGTGTACTTCATATCTATTGTGATGGTACTAAGGAGGATAGTGATAGGAGTTTATTAACAGCAATTAATGAGGTAAGAGCGTTAGCAGATGGTGAGTCGCGCTTTAAGGAGGTGAAAGTTATAAAACGCGATACTAATTTTGGCCTTGCAGAAAATATTAAAGATGGCGTGTCTACAGTCGTAAACAAGTATGGTCATGTGATTGTTCTTGAAGATGATATTATAGTCTCTAAGGGTTTTTTAAAGTATATGAATGATGCTCTTTGCCTTTATAAAGACGATGCAGATGTCATGCATATATCTGGATACATGTATCCGCATAAAAGGGAGCTTCCTGAAACCTTTTTTTACAATGTAACCCTATGCTGGGGGTGGGCTACCTGGAAAGACGCTTGGTCACATTTTAATGACTCATCGGTAGACTTATGGAATGCGATCAATATGCAAGTGCTTTTCTGTAAACTAGATGGTTTTGGTGGGGATTATCTCTCAAAACAACTTGCAGCTAATATAACAGGAGATCTAAAAACTTGGTTTGTAAAATGGCATGCATCTGTAATTTTAAAGGGTGGGTTTACATTATTTCCTAGAAAGTCACTCGTAGATAATATAGGTTTTGATAACAGCGGTGTACATAATGGGAGTAACTCTGAGTTTGCTCATAGAGAGCTCGCAAAGGGAATAGCTGTAGAGCGTCACCCTAAAATAGAAAATGCAGAAGCCCGTGACGTAATCACATCATTTTATAATGATCTCAAAAAAAAGGCTACAAAAGGAATCCGAAAAAGGATTGTTTTTAAAATGAAGGGCCTGGTTTACAAAATCGTTCCAGACCTCAAGAAATTTAAAAATAGCATCGTAAACAGCCATTTGGGAAGTAAAACAAAAATTTATCCACGTGCGACAATTATAAACTCAGTGATAGGTAACTATACCTATGTTTCCCAAAACTCGTCTTTTAAAAATACCGTTGTGGGGAAGTTTTGTTCCATAGGCCCTAATCTAGTTTGTGGATGGGGTATTCATCCATCACAAGGAATTTCAACTAGCCCGATGTTCTATTCTACAGCAAAGCAAAATGGGTTAACTCTTTGTAAACAAAATAAGTTTCAGGAATTTGCACCCATCAGAATAGGTAATGATGTATTTATAGGCATGAATGTAACAATTTTAGATGGTGTAACCATAGGTGATGGAGCTATTATAGGTGCTGGAGCGGTCGTATCTAAGGATATACCAGCTTATGCCGTTGCCGTTGGAAATCCCATAAAAATTATAAAGTATCGTTTTGAAGAAGAACAGATTGAAAAGTTAAAGAAAATACAGTGGTGGGATTTTAATGAAGATGATCTTCAGTTAGTGGAGAATTATTTTGATAATATACATGAGTTTGTTTCAAAATCATCAGTAAATCTATAATTCATAAAGCTAAATTAGCGGCCACTACAGGTTAGAAATGACAAAGCTCTCCATCATCACAGTTAATTATAATGATTTCAAAGGTCTTAAAAAGACCATTGAGAGTGTGCATGCACAGTCTCTTCAGAGGTTTGACCATATCATCATTGATGGAGGATCTACAGATGGGAGTGAGGATTATATAAAAGCACAACAAAATACCTTTTCTTATTGTATAAGCGAATCTGATAGAGGGGTGTATCACGCGATGAATAAAGGGATTGAGCAAGCTTCTGGTGAGTATGTTTTATTTTTAAATGCAGGAGATCACTTTCTTAATTCTGATGTTCTTGAAAATGCGATAAAGCATCTTAGAGGAGAAAGTATTATTTATTTTGATTTACAGGTGGTAGAAGAGCGTAATATCTTTATTAAGAAGTATCCCAAAAAGTTGTCATTTTCTTATTTTGTGGATGATACCTTACCCCATCCAGCCACTTTTATTAAAAAGACGGCTTTCGCGAAAGTGGGAACATATAAAGAGGATTTTAAAATAGTATCTGACTGGAAGTTTTTTATAGACGCTATCTGTAAATTTCAATTAACCTACAAACATGTTCCGGAGGTCTTGACAACATTTTACATAGGGGGAATGAGCTCTGATCCTAAAAATTGGTCTTCAAAAGAGGCGGAAAAGCAAGGAGTATTGAATGAAGAATACACACTTTTCTATCAAGATGTAGAAGAAACAGTGCTTATGAAAAGAGTTCTCAATAGTCTTAAAAAGTCTAGAATTATTAATGCTTTGGTAAGATTCAAGCTTTTAAATAAATTTTAATGAGTACACTCGTCTCCATCATTGTTCCTTGCTACAATCAAGCTCATTTTTTAAAAGAGAGTTTACAATCTGTTTTAGAGCAAACGTATACGGCTTGGGAATGTATCATCGTAAACGATGGAAGTCCAGATGACACGGAAAGTCAAGCTATGAGATGGTGTGAGAAAGATGATCGATTCAAGTATGTGTATAAAGAAAATGGTGGCTTGTCTAGTGCTCGTAATGCTGGAATACAAAATTGCGAAGGCACATTTATATTGCCTTTAGATGCAGATGATATGTTGCATATGAGTTTTTTAGAAAAACTAGTACCAGTCTTAGAAAATGGTGTAAACATTGGTGTAGTATCTTGTAATAGTATCTTCTTTGAGGATAGTATTTCAAATGTGGTAAACAAAAGAGAACCCAAAGGTGAGTCATACCATGCTCTTCTATTTGAAAATATCATGATGGCATCTTCCTTATACAGGAAAGAGTCATGGGCTCAAGTAGGAGGTTATGATGAGAGCATGAAGCATGGACTTGAGGATTGGGAGTTTTGGATTGCAATAACTAAGGGCGGCATGGCTATATCCTTTGTCGATGAGTATTTATTTTATTATCGCAAATCTAAAAGGTCTATGCTTACGCATACAATAAAAAATCATTTGGAGGATACTTCAAAATATGTTTATAAGAAACATCGGGATATCTATGAGGCAAATTTTGAAAACACTTTGGATTATTTATTTTACTTAATAAAAAAACATAGATCAAGTGAGGATTATTTAAAGGCATCTCTGGAATATAAATTGGGGAAATTTATTTTGAAGCCATTGAGATTTTTCAGAGAGCTAGTAGTGGCAAAGAAATAAGATTATACGTATTACCAGCCTCCACATTTATCTACTTAAACTCAGTAGTTGCTCGTGGAAAATAACTTAAAGTTCAGATTATATTGTAGATGATTTTTAAAACTAAATTATTCTTAGATTTTTTCACGTTAATATCACTTTCAGCTTACTATAAAGAAATTTTAAAATACTTTCGGTTTGATCAATCACAACACTTAGAGAAAGAAATATCCATTAGTATTTCTTTCCAATATATACTTTTTTTCCATAGGATGTAACAGAATCTAATTTGAATACATCTAAGTTGTACATGGGTTCAGTAAATAGAATAACATCACCTTCTTTTAAAGATGTGTTTGTAAATGATCCTTTTTGGTATTTTATTTTCTTTATGGTTAATAGCGCTTCTGCACAAATTTTGACATGTTCTTGAGTAGAGTTGTCAATTAAAAAATTTTTATGGAGATACGGGCCAATAGATTTAATATTTGACGAAGTATCTATACCACCATGACTAGTTTTTAAAAAACAGGAAGGAATAAAAATTAAAAGAAGTACTAAAATAATGGGAGATAAAATGTTTTCAATTTTTTTAGGGATTGTATAATTATCTGCGATGTCTAAAACGCATAAGCTGGTCATTCCAATGATAATTGGTAAAAATATGCGTGAGAATGGAGTTTGTTTTAATGCAATCATCAAAACCAATGGAAGTATGAAAAGAATTATGATTTCAGGGCGTCTATTCTTTCTAGCAAAATATATTATTGTAATTAATAGAACAGTAAAATAAATATAACCTCCGGAAATTTCTATAAGTACTTGAAAATAGTGCTGAATTATAAAATCAAAATCAACAGTTTTCATGGATCTAACGAATTTATTGCTTATTAAACTTTCGTACCCTCTGAAAATAATTATTGGAGAATATAAAGTAATTATTGTAAGTGTGAAAAAGAAAGCACTTTTGAGTAACCACAAGTAATTATCAATAGCTTTCGGTAAATTTTTAATTAAAAAAACTGCATAGAATGTTAAAAAGCTATAGAGGTAAGCAGGGCTTGTATACAGACCTATTCCTGATAATAAAAGAAGCAGTTCGTTTTGGTGTTTAAAAGTTATGTTTTCTGAATTTTTAAAAATAACTATTAATGATAAAGTCGCAAATAAAGCTTGAAAAATATAGCCCCTAGCTTGGAATGTGTATGACAAAAATGGCAAGTTTAAAAGTAAAGCACAGCTAAATAATATTGTGTAAAATAGCTTATGATTTTTGATGTTAGTAAAAACAACATTGATAAGTAAAAAAGAGAAAAACAAAGCGGGTATACGAACGATGATTGGATTACCTATCCAGCCAAAAAGATGCCATATTAAATTACTTAAAATAGAATGGAAAATGTGATTATTAGGAGCTGGGTAGGTTGCTATGGCATAAAAAAAAGATTTATTTACAAATTGTAAAAATGTATAAGATTCGTCGTAAGTGAGAGGTAAAGTCCAAGCAATAATAGTGCTAGGGATTAAAAATAAAAATGATACCCACGTAATATTGATCTTATCTTTTGTATAATTTAAAATTTTTAAAAGAAGCGACTGGAAGTATTTTAAGTTGCAAAATATTATAGCTGTCCAAAAACATATAATAGGAGCAACAAAATATAGGTTATAGTAATTTGGATTTGAGATGTTGATAAACATTTAGTATTTTATAATGCAGTAAATTGCTCTAAAACCATCTTTCCAGCCTATTTTTTTTCCTTCATCATAAGATCTTCCGTAGTAACTAATTCCTACTTCGTAAATTCTCACCCCTCTGAGCTTAGAAATTTTTCTAGTAACTTCCGGCTCAAAACCAAATCTCTTTTCTTTTAGAATTAAACTTTGCAGCATTTCCGTTTTGAACATTTTATAGCATGTTTCCATATCTGTAAGGTTCAAATTCGTTTTCATATTGGATAGAGTTGTTAGGAATTTATTTCCGATACTATGCCAAAAAAATAAAATTCGGTGCGGTTTACTTCCCATAAAACGAGATCCATAAACTACATCTGCAGCTCCTAAAAGTATTGGTTTTAGTAGGTCGTTGTATTCTTCAGGGTCATACTCTAAGTCTGCATCTTGAATGACAGTGAGTTCCCCTGTAGCTTTTTTAATGCCAGTATGCAGAGCAGCACCTTTTCCTTGATTTTTAGTGTGACTAAAGTATTTTATAGATAAATCTTTGTTTTTTGTAATGTAATTTTTAATCGAATCAACTGTGCCGTCACTTGAATAGTCATCTACAATGATGATTTCTTTGTCAATGTTATTTTCAAGTTGAACTGCTTTAATTTTGTTTAAAATTAAATGGATTGTTGGAGCTTCATTATAGGTGGGTATAATTATAGAGAGTCTTTTAAATATCATTATGTAATTAATTAATTAAAACTTATAAATAATTACATTTATAGCTTTAAAAGATGGACTTGATTTTATTGTGTGTAGAATTTAACTTAAAAGCAAGTTTAGCAATTTCTCATCAATATTTGAGCTTAAAAATGTAAAGAACATTTTGTAAAGAGTAATTTGTATTGTTTTACTTGTGTTGGGCTTATTTTTATAAAATTTCTTATCATTCGAGTTTAAATAAATATATTGTGATAAAATTTGGTTGGATATCATTAGTATACTTGAATTTTACTGATGTTCAATCGAGTCTTAGCTGATTACTTTTATAGGGGCAATTTGAATGATTAATTAAACGCTTTTATTCTCAAAATACTTAAGTCTATTTTAATGCAAATGAGAATGGGTTATCCTTGTTTTTTACTTTAAAATGATAGTAAGTTAAAATTAAAACATGATATCTGTAGTTATACGTAATAAAAATCAAGAAGTAGCACTGGAGTTTTTATTAAAAAACCTGACACAGCGATACACTGAAGACATTTCTGAAATCATAGTAGTAGATAATTTATCTACAGATAGAAGTAAGGAGATAACCACTAGATATAATGCGCGCTTTGAAACTATAAAGGAATTTAGTTATGGTGGAAGTGCAAACTTTGCTGCTAGTAAAGCTCAATTTTCTATAGTCGTAATATTTAGTGCGCATTCATATCCCGTGAGTCACGATTTTTTTAAAACAATAAAGGATAGATTTGAATCAAATAATAACTTGGCTGGTGTACGTTGCTTGCATAGCCCAAATGATTATAGAAATTACATAAATAAAATAAGTGCAAAAACTGACCCTAATAAATCAGGATTAATATTCTCAGGTTCTGCTTTTAGTAAAAAAGTTTGGGAGGAGTATCCATTTAGAGAAGATGTCGCTACATTCGAAGATAAGGAGTGGACAAAAAGAGTGGTTAATGCAGGGTTTGATATTGAGTTTGCACCTGCTATCTTTAGTTATGAAATACGCAGAACAAAAAAGCAACAATTTTTTAGATGGAAGAATGATTTAGTAGGCAATTATCAGCTTTGGCATAAAGATGTAAGCATCCTTTCTGCTGGTAAAGGTATTATTGCTACTGGATGGAGGCTTAAAAAAGCCCTTGTTGTTGATTTATGGTATGCTCTAAGGCGCTTTGTTTATACTATAAAGTTTTGCTTAAATAAGCCCAAAAGGTTTTAGATAAATAATCTTCACTAGTGGTGTATGTTTTTCCTATGTCTTTTCAATAGAAAATAGTATAACTTTTAAATACAAATTATTAAAATATCAATCATAATACCTTCTTACAATCAAGCAATGTTTCTTGATGAAACACTTGATTCTGTTTTTCTTCAAACAGAGAAGAGTTGGGAGTGCTTAATCATTGATGATGGTAGCACAGATGAGACTGCCGTTGTAGCTCACAAATGGGTGATTAAAGATGATAGATTTAAATATTTTAAAAAAGATAACGGCGGGTTAAGCAGTGCACGCAACTACGGACTTAAACTTGCTCAGGGCACTTACATTCAATTGTTAGATTCTGATGACTTGCTTATGCCTACTAAATTTGAGAAGCAACTTGTAAATTTAAATAATACAGATATATGTATTTGTGATTACAGGCCATTTGATAATGAGACAAATCAAGATGTAGTACATAGATATTTAACTCCTTTTGTATCCGCTAGTAATTTGGTTAATAGTGTTATACTCAACTGGGAGTCTAAGCTGTCAATACCTTGCCATACTGCCTTATTTAGAAATGATATTCTATTAGATAATACATTAAATTTTGATGAGTCGCTTGATAATCACGAAGACTGGGTGTTTTGGGTGAAGTATTTTTATTATTCTCAAAAGGTTAGTTTTAACAGGGAGATACTAGCTGAGTATAGAATCCATCCTTACTCAATGACACAAGACTATTTTAAAATGAAGAATGGCTTTTTACAAGCCACACGACTTTTAGAAGAGTTTTTTAAGAATAATAAACAGCCTGAATACGCAAGAGTTTTATTAAAAAAAAGGCGAGAAATTTTAAGAAGAGGTAGAGAGCCGCTTTTGATTAAATACCCTAAGCGGTTATACCGTAAAATTATAAGTAAGTACAAGAATGTCAAAGGAAATTAAAGCAATCGCTATTCATTTACCACAATTTCACCCAATTAAAGAAAATAATGAATGGTGGGGTAATGGTTTTACCGAATGGACTAATGTTTCTAAAGCAAAGCCTTTTTTTGATGGACATTATCAACCTCATTTACCAGCAGATCTTGGTTTTTATGACTTAAGACTCGAGGAGGCAAGGATTGCACAAGAGGATCTGGCTCGTGCTAATGGAATATTTGGGTTTTGTTATTATCACTATTGGTTTAATGGAAAACGTATACTAGAAACACCATTAGAGCGTAAACTTAAAAATATTAAGGAAGATTTTCCTTTTATGTTATGTTGGGCAAATGAGAACTGGACAAGAGTTTGGGACGGTGGGGAAAAGAATATTCTTTTAGAGCAAAAGTATTCGCACGAAGATGACTTACTACATATTAGGGAATTGATAAGATACTTTAAAGATGATCGCTACATGAAATCTAATGGAAAACCAGTATTTGTTATATATCGACCTAACTTGTTTCCTGATATTAAAAAAACAATAGCGATATGGCGAGAGGAGGTTAAGGTAGCAGGTTTTTCTGATATCTATTTGGGGTACGCGCTAGGAGAAAAAAACCAGTCGCTTCTTGGAGAAGGAGGGTTTGATTTCTCTTATGACTTTCAGCCTAATTTTAGTAATAGACCTTCCAGTATTAAAAATAATGTATTTAAGAGGTATGCTACCGCATTACTACGTAAATTTAAATGGACTATAGATAATCGTTATGAGTTATTTTATGATTATGAACAGTTTGTTGATTTACAGATAAATACTGAGTTTAAATCGAAGGTCTATCCTGGAATAACTCCTATGTGGGATAATACCGCTAGACGAAAAAAGAATTATTTTGCTTTACATAATTCAACTCCGCAGAAATATGCAAAATGGTTAAAGCATATCGTTTTAAATTATCCTTGGCAAAAAATGCCAGAAAATTATCTATTTATAAATGCTTGGAATGAGTGGGCTGAAGGAAATCACTTAGAGCCTTGTCAAAAGTGGGGTAAACAGTATCTAGAAGAGACATATAAAGCACTTAAGTAATTTAATTTACCTACAATAAAGCCATAAATATTTAAAATAGAATGCAAGATCTTTTAACCGTAGTCTTACCTAACAGGAATAGAGATTTACAACTTGTTGTAAAGTCTATAAGCTCTGTTTACAGTCAGATCGAAGAAAATGTTAAGCTGATTCTGGTAGATTATGGAAGCCCAGTAGGTTATCAAAAGGAACTGAAAAATGTCTGTGCGAAATTTTCTAAACTCCAAATTATCTTATATCAAACACAAGGGCAGCTTTGGAACAAGTCTAGAATTATAAATTCAGTACTAAAAGACTGTTCTTCTCAATACTTTATGGTAAGTGATATAGATATGCTGTGGCATCCTGATTTTTTAGAAGAAGGACACTCACATTTGCACAGTGCAAAGGCCCTTTATTTTCCCGTGGGTTTCCTAACCGAGAGCGAAAGTAAAAGAGAAGTTTCATTTCATAAATATATCGTTAAGGGTATCTCAACTCACGAAGCAACCGGAATTTCGATTTTTCCAACAGTAAAACTCAAGTCTATAGGTGGGTTTGATGAATTTTATCACGGTTGGGGAGGGGAGGATACAGATGTACATATAAGACTGCAAAGAGCAGGTGTTACAGTAGAGTTCGTAGAAAACACTCTATACTTCAAGCATCAATGGCACCCTAAAATGTATCGAAGTTTCAAGAGTAACTATCCTTTTGCTGAAACTTTAGAATTAATAAATGGTCAATACCTAAACAGAGTACAAAAAGGAAGTGTTGTAAAGGCAAATAATTCATCTGGCACAGGCATAATTCCTGATTCATATGACCTTAATGTAGACGAGGTCAAAATAAATGTTCTTACAACTCGTGATCAAGTAAAATCTGCCTTGTATTATATAGAAAACTGTGTAG
Source organism: Dokdonia sp. Asnod3-C12 (assembly GCF_045063975.1). NCBI lineage: Bacteria > Pseudomonadati > Bacteroidota > Flavobacteriia > Flavobacteriales > Flavobacteriaceae > Dokdonia > Dokdonia sp. Asnod3-C12. The sequence goes on along the minus strand of NZ_JBEFNY010000003.1, from coordinate 558,476 downwards.
GGAAGAGAGTTTTATTAACAGTAAGAGAGCATCCAGAAAGACACGACTTTATTAAGAAAATAAAGAGAAAAGCCAGAGGTAAAGCTTTGAATTTTATAACGATTAGAGAAGCAAATAACATTATCTTAGAATGGGTTGTTTCTAAAGCTAGAGATTCTTTTTACAAGTATAAAATGTCTGAAAGTAATGTCATCACGCTTGAAGTACATTATAGATGAAAGTGCCTATGTATTTTGAAGAGCTAAATATACTTAGAGATGAAGAGCCTACCGTAAGTGTTTTTGTACTTTGTTATAATCAAGAGCCTTATATCCTTCAAACTATAGAGAGTATTCTTTCTCAGAAAACTAATTTTCCATTTGCCATCATTATAAGTGATGATTCAAGTAGCGATAAAACGCCACAAATTTGTGAAAGTTTAGCCGCTATAAATAGTAATATCACTTTTATTAAGCAGGAAAAGAACCTAGGTTTGATGGGTAACTTTGTAAAAACTTCAAAGTGGCTCAGAGGCAAATACGTCGCAATTTGTGATGGTGATGACTACTGGATTAATAATAATAAACTTCAACTTCAAGTTGACTTCTTAGAAAAGAATAAAGAGTATAGTGTAGTAGGTACAAGTTGTTTTAAATCTATAGGTGGTAAAATAAATGAAATAGATATAGATAAATATACTGGGCCTATTGCGTTAAGTGAGCTTTCTCTAGAAAATAAAATTATAGCACCTACTGCAGTGTTTCTCAATGTGTATCGTGTTCTAGAATTACCACAGTTTTTTCATAAATTTCCTTATGGCGACTGGCCATCGTATTTGCTAGTTATGTCTTTGACAAATACTGCAGCATTTAAACTAGCAGAGGTTACGGCTGTTTATAGAAGTACTATAGGTGTGTCTGCACGTATGAGAGAGGATAATACTAATGTGGCTATTCGAAATTTAGAAATCATCAAAAACTTAACGCATTTGGAAGCTCTAGAGCCTAATGAAGCATTGTTTAAAAATAGTTTAGAGCACCATCAATTAGCACTAGTAACATCTTACAATAGAGATAAAAAGTTTTTAAGAGGAGCTTTTTTAATGTTACAAATACTTAAATCAAATCTATCCTTGACATTATTTAAGCGATACATTTACTCCTTAAAAAAGTCTATAGTATAACAATGAGGATCTTACTAGTATCAATGAATTCTATACATTTTCGTCGCTGGTCAAATCAGTTGCGAGATAGTGGTCATGATGTGTACTGGTTTGATATACTAGATCAAGGTTATGCACCATCTATGAGCTGGATGACGCAAGTCACAGGATGGAAAAAAGGTTTTTTGAAGAAAAGAGGGCGTACGTTTATAAAAAATAAATTTCCTCAATTATATAGGATTTTAGTTCGAAGATATGATCACTCTATAGAGGATGCTTTCGCGAAAGCGTTACAAGAAATTCAACCAGATGCGGTACATAGTTTTGCACTCTATGTAAGTTGCACACCTATATTACCTGTAATGTACCAAAATAATATTCCATGGCTATACTCCTCATGGGGTAGTGATTTATTTTATTATAGAAATGAACCAGAATATTTAAAAGATATTCAAGCCGTATTGCCTCGCGTTAATTACATGTTTGCAGACTGTGCTCGCGATCAAAATATTGCTAATGAATTAGGTTTTACAGGAGAGCATCTAGGCGTTTTTCCAGGTGGAGGTGGATTTGATTTAGAGCTATTTGAAAAATATAAAATACCTTTTCAAGATCGTAAAATCATTGCGGTAAAAGGAAATCAAAATAGATCCGGCAGAGCCATTCCAGTGTTAAAAGCACTTGACTGCATTTCTCTCAAATTAGAAAGTTTTGAAGTAGTAGTTTTTGGTGTTGAAAATTCTGAGGTATTTAAATTTCAAGAAAGCAAGATTCCCAATATTACTGTTCATGGACTTATAAGTCACAAGCAGTTGATAGAGCTATTATGTAAAAGTGCTATCTATATTGGTAATTCAAACAGTGACGGAATGCCTAATACATTATTAGAAGCAATTTGTGCAGGAGCATTCCCTATACAATCTAATCCTGGTGGCGCTACCGCCGAAATTATAGAGGATGGCTTGAATGGCTTTCTCATAGAAGATTGTGAAGATGTCCATCATATTCAAGAATTAATTTCGAAAGCGATTAATAAGCAAAAGCTCTTAAAAAGTGGCATGGCATATAATACGTTGAATATTTTGCCTACACTTAGTCGCCGATTAATTACTAACCAAGTTGTTAAAGCTTACAGTACAATTAAACGTTAATGATTTTAACAAGTTGTCGGCTCTTATCCTTAAATTTGACTACAACCCAACCACAATGAAAAGCATCGGTTTTATACCCCTGCGTAAAGGCTCAAAAGGCATTCCAGGTAAAAATAAAAAGAAACTTCTCGGTCGCCCGCTATTTTGCTGGGTGCTGGGTGAAGCGATTGCTTCACGTCTTGATACTATCTATATTTATACGGACGATGAGGATATCATCGCTTTTGTAGAAAAAGAATATCACTGGACAGATAAAGTTAAAGCCGTACAACGTAGCGACGAGAGTGCTACAGATACTGCTTCTACAGAAATGGGGATGCAGGAGTTTGCAGCAGGTTTAAAAGAAGATTTTGATGTGCTTTGTTTACTCCAAGCAACATCACCTTTTACCACTTCTCAAGATATAAATGCGTGCCTAGATACAGTAGCGTCAGGTACGAAAAATGATTCGGCTCTTACGGTGGTAAATACACACCGATTCACTTGGAATGCAGATGGCACACCTCAAAATTATGATGTGTTCAACCGACCGCGTAGACAAGATTTTGATGGGTTACTTATTGAGAATGGAGCTTGCTATGTGACAAGGCGTGACGCTTTTCGCGAAAGCGGAAACAGAATTAGCGGTAAAATAGCTACGGTACACATGCCAGAGGATAGTCTTACAGAGATAGACACGCTTACCGACTGGAAAATCGTGGAGGAATTGCTAGCCGCTCGTTTAAAAACTAAGAAGCAAAGTAACCGAATTACACATCTTATACTTGATGTAGATGGTGTGTTTACAGATGGCTGTATCTATTATGGTGCAGAGGGCGAACTCATGAAAAAGTTTGACATGCGCGATGGTATGGGACTTGAGATTTTGAGACAATATAATGTTGAGGTAATGGTGATGACGTCTGAGGATTCTCAAATAGTAGCCAGCCGCATGAAGAAATTAAAAATAAACGATGTGTATCTAGGTGTGAAGGACAAGTATAGCTTGCTTTCTAGAATTGCGACAGATAGAGGTCTATCATTTTCAAACATAGCTTATATAGGTGATGATGTGAATGATATGGCAAATATTTGTGCAGCAGGTTGGTCATTTACCCCTGCAAATGCTACAATGCCTATCAAGAATCACGCAGATATTATATTACAAAACAATAGCGCAGAAGGAGCAATACGCGAAGCCTGTGACTTTATTATAAAATACAATAACCGATATGAGTAATTACAAAACGCCTTATACAATTGCTGAAATAGGCGGAAACCATAAAGGCGATATGGAAATCGCAAAGGAAATGATTAAAGTAGCGGCTATCTTCTGTAATGTAGATGCCGTAAAATTCCAGAAGCGACACAACATAGAACTTCTTACTAAAGAACAATATGAAGCACCACATCCTAATCCTGTAAATTCTTATGGAGACTCTTATGGAGCGCATAGAGAATTCTTAGAATTTGATGTGAATCAGCACGCAGAGCTTAAGGCTTATTGTGAGGAATTAGGCATTACCTATGCAACTTCGGTTTGGGATACAACGAGTGCAAAGGAAATAGCAGGGCTTCATCCAGAGTTTATAAAAATACCTAGTGCTTGTAATAATCATTACGAAATGCTAGGATGGTTATGTGAGAATTACAAAGGGGAGATTCACTGCTCCACTGGGATGACTACAAGAGATGAGATAGAGGAGCTAGTACAGTTTTTTGAAAAGCATAACAGAGGTAAAGACCTAGTACTTTATAACTGTACGTCTGGATATCCAGTACCATTTCCAGATGTTTGTTTGCTAGATATTAAAACGCTCATCGAGAAGTATGGCGATCGTGTAAAGCACATCGGGTTTTCTGGTCATCATCTAGGTATTGCAGTAGATGTTGCTGCTTATACACTTGGTGCAAACATTGTAGAACGCCACTATACACTAGACCGTACTTGGAAAGGTACAGATCACAGCGCATCACTGGAACCAGCAGGAATGAGAAAGCTTTCTAGAGATTTAAAGGCGGTATATCAAGCATTGGACTATAAAGCGACGGACATTTTACCTATTGAGCAAGTACAAAGAGATAAGTTGAAATATAGAAAGGTTTAAGGTAAATTAAGAGTCTTTGTTTAAGGCAAACTAACAAAAATTAGGAGTCGTCATTTCGACAGAGCATAGCGACGAGAAATCTCATCAGAGTAAGTAGAGAAGAGTAAGCAGAGAAGAGTAAACAAGTATTTGAGCTTTTACGTGAGCTTGATAATGTGATTTCTCCTTAGGTCGAAATGACAAAAGGCTAGAGCAAAGTGAAATCTCATTAAGTGAGTATAGCAGAACTCGTCATTTCGACAGAGCGCAGCGACGAGAAATCTCATCAGAGTAAGCAGATAAGAGTAAACAAGTATTTGAGCTTTTTGCGAGAGCTAGATAATGTGATTTCTCCTTAGGTCGAAATGACCAAAGGCTAGGGCAAAATGAAAACTCACTGGGTGAGTATAGGAGAACTCGTCATTTCGACAGAGCGAAGCGACGAGAAATCTCATCAGAGTAAACAGAGAAGAGTAAACAATGTATTTTGAGCTTTTTACGTGAGCTTGATAATGAGATTTCTCCTTTGGTTGAAATGACAAAAGAATAAAACCAAAAAAAACCTTATTACAGTAAGTAGCTGTATATGAAATATGATTAAAAAAAATAAAGTTTTCATTCTTTTTCCAGATGGCGTAGGCCTACGCAACTTTGCTTTTACTAAGTTCAAAGAAGTAGGAGAGGCACAAGGATTTGATATCACGTATTGGAATAACACCATATTTTCGTTAGAAAAAGAATTGGGTTATAATGAAGTGAAGATTGAGAACACCAGGATTCACCCTAAAACGCCTACACTTAGTCACGCAAGAAAAAGAGTAGAACTTGCGCTTTCGCGAAAGCGTGAAAAGGATCATGTCTATCCTACCTATCGTTTTCCATTACAGTGGAATAGTTTAAAGAAAGCCTTAAAAAGTGCATTTGTAAAGTATCATGAAACGTTTAGTGCTACGCCAAAGGGATGGCAACGAATAATGAACCAAATGCAAGCCGCCGAACGATCTACTGTTCGCTACCAAGAGCTTAGAGCACAACTAGAAGAACACCGTCCAGATATTGTCTTTTGCACCACACAGCGCGCTACACAGGCCATTGCACCTATCCTAGCAGCAAAAGACTTAGGAATTAAAACTGCGTGTTGGATTTATAGTTGGGACAACCTGCCTAAGGGAATGACCACTGTAGAGACAGATTACTATTTTGTATGGTCTGAGTTAATGAAGGAGCAGCTCTTACAGTATTACCCAAAAACGAGCGAAGAACAGATATTTGTAACGGGGACTCCACAATTTGAGCCTCATTATGATAAGGATTTATTGCTTTCGCGAAAGCAATTTTGTCTAGAGCATAACCTTAGTGAAGAGACACGATATATTTGCTTCTCTGGGGATGATCAAACCACGTCACCACTGGATCAATATTATCTAGAAGACACGGCAATTGCTGTGCGTAAGTTGAGAGAAGAAGGTGAAGATGTAGCTATTGTATATAGAAAAGTGCCTATTGATTTTTCGGGTAGGTATGATGAGGTTTTGGCTAACTATAGTGATGTCATAACACCTATAGATCCTTTATGGAAACCTATGGGGAGTCAATGGAATCAGGTAATGCCTACCAAAGAAGATTTTTCTTTACTAGTAAATACTTGTCACCACTGCGAGCTTGTGGTAAACATATGCTCGAGTATGGTGTTTGACTTTGTGGCTCACAATAAGCCTACTATTTACCCCAATTACGAGCAGCCACAACTTAAGAAAGGAATACGTGATATAGGACAGAACTATAAATATGTTCACTTCCGCTCGATGCCAGATTATGATACAAGTGTCACTTGGGCAATGAATAAAGAGGAGATTTATGATGGAATTAAAGGGTTACTTAATGGTAGTCTTAATCCAGTTCCTATTACAAAAAAGTGGTTTGGAATTGTAAATAAACCAGAACAGCCTGAGAAAGCTAGTGAGCGTATTTGGGAAGGGATAAGGGAAATTATATGAAAGTCTTTATTAAGTATGTACTGATTATTGTCATAGGGGCTTATGCTACAAATCTATTGTTAGGTAAACTAGTAGATAAAGGATTAGTGAGCGGGACTCATACGTACTTTGAGGAATGGAATCAAATAGTAAGTGGCGATATTAATGCTGAGGTTATTATCCTAGGTAGTTCTCGAGGAAAAGTGTCATATGACCCTGAGGTTTTTACTAAAGGACTGCAGCTTGAGACTTTCAATTTAAGCTTCGATGCTGCTCCTCATAATTTGCAGATAGATAAGTTTAATACGTACTTGTCATATAATAAAAAGCCTAAAATACTAATACAGAATATTGACTTAGCACATTTTTCAACTTTAAAACAAATCCCATTTAGAGAACAGATTTTACCTGTTTCAGAGGTGCCAGAGGTAAGAGAAATCATAAAAAAATATGAACCAGAATACAACTACTGGAAATCTCAGGGGACGATGAAATATGCTTATGACGTCAGGTTATTTAAAAGAGCTTTTCTATATGCTTTAGATAATTTCGATAATCTACCCTCACTTGATTATAATGGATTCTATCCAGTTGAAAAGCCATTTCAGATAGATTCTTATAACCTAGCTAGAATAGAAGCATCTCACATAGAGAAGCCTAATTTTATAAAAGAAGAAGGAATAGCGACTACCTTAAGTTTTATTAAGAATCAATTAGATGCAAATATTCAAGTAGTTTTAGTGTGGCTTCCGGAGTCTGAGAGAAGATGGAGGCTAACTGAAAGAGCTACACATCGAGTTAAAAATTTAGTAAGTGAGTTCTGTACTGAAAATAGCAATATTGCTTTTATTGACTTACAAAAAATTAATCTTGACGAAAAGAACCATTTTTACGATACATTTCATTTAAATAAGAAAGGGAGCTATATTGTTAGTTCTATGATAGTAGACACCATTAATAACCTTAATTAATAAATGCTTTTTAATTCATTAGAATATCTCGTCTTTCTGCCATTAGTCTTTGTAGTCTATTGGTTTGGTCTCAAAAAAAGTCTGAAGGGGCAAAACTTTTTTATTCTCTTAGTAAGCTATGTGTTTTATGGATGGTGGGATTGGAGATTTCTCGCGCTTATAGCCTTCAGCACACTTGTAGATTATATGGTAGGATTAAAAATCCAAAATAGTGATTCTAAGAAAAATAGAAAGCTGCTTCTCGGCATCTCTTTAACTGTGAATTTAGGGTTGCTAGGCTTTTTTAAATACTATAATTTCTTTGTTGATAGTTGGGTAGAAGCTTTCAATGCAATAGGCATAACGATGCACACTAGTACCCTACAAATTATCTTACCTGTGGGCATTTCATTTTATACATTTCAAACATTAAGTTATACGATAGATGTATATCGTAAGAAGCTAACAGCGACTCCTGATTTTATAAATTTTGCTGCGTATGTAGCATTTTTTCCACAGCTCGTGGCGGGTCCTATAGAAAGGGCATCTAACCTACTTCCGCAGTTTGCAGAGAAGCGAGCTTTTGATGAGGAAAAAGCAATCTCAGGTATTAATCTTATAATCTGGGGTTTGTTTCAAAAAGTTGTAATCGCCGATAGTTGTGCTCCTTATGTGAATGCAATATTTGACAACTACGAGAGTATGAACTCCCTCAGTCTATTATTGGGAGCTTTTTACTTTGCTTTCCAGATTTACGGGGATTTTGCGGGGTATTCAAACATTGCAATTGGCTCAGCGCGTTTATTAGGTTTTGACCTTATGCGTAATTTTAATTACCCGTACTTCTCAAGAGATATTGCTGAGTTCTGGAGGAGATGGCATATTTCTTTATCTACTTGGTTCCGAGATTATCTTTATATCCCATTAGGAGGTTCGAGAGGATCCAAGGCTAACCAACTTCGCAATGTATTAATCATTTTCATTGTTAGCGGATTCTGGCACGGAGCAAATTGGACTTTTATCTTTTGGGGAGCGCTTCATTCCTTATTTTTTATTCCAGTATTGTTATTTAATGTTAATAGGAAGAACCTAGATCAAGTTGCTACAAATCGATTACTACCCAACTTCAAGGAACTAGGTCAAATGCTGTTTACTTTTATACTTGTCTGCTTTGCTTGGATATTCTTTAGAGCAAGTTCTGTAAGTACTGCGTTTGCTTATATAGAAAGGATTTTTACAGATATGACCTTTACATTAGAGTACTTAAACATAGAGCGATATAATGTAGAGATGATTGTAATCTTAGGTATTTTAATAAGTATAGAATGGTTTAATAGAACTGAAGAACATCCATTTCAAGGAAGATTTAAATGGGTAAAGCTTACAGCTGTTATCCTAATGTTGCTCACGCTCGGTGTTTATTCTAATCATAACGACTTTATTTATTTTCAGTTTTAATATGATTTCATTTTTAAAACATATTGTAATTGTTATAGCTATCCTTATGTTGCTCACGCTCGGTGTTTATTCTAATCATAACGACTTTATTTATTTTCAGTTTTAATATGATTTCATTTTTAAAACATATTGTAATTGTTATAGCTATCCTTTTTATCAGTGCGGTAGGATTAGATAGAATATATTCATCTTTACTTACTAGACCAAGTACAGATTCTCCATTAAAAAAAGCTTTCAGTTATTCTAATCAAGAGTGGGATATTGTTTTTTTTGGTTCCTCACGAGTAGTAAATAACATTGATTGCAGTATCATTTCAAAATTGACAGGTAAATCTTGCCTGAATATGGGGTCAATGGGTTCTACCTTAAAAAATGATGCTTTTCTATTTGAAGTATTACTAAGTAATAATAATGCAATTAGGGATGCCTTTTTTCAGGTTGATTATAAGTATAATGATTTCTCGTTAGGGAGTCATTTTAAAGCTGACCTAATACCATTTACGGGAAGAGAACTGGTAGATCAATATCTTAAAGATGAACAAGGCAATGCATTACTGTGGGATATTCCTTTTTATAGGTATATGATTAATGATAAAGTAATTGGTATAAGAAAAGTACTAGTGCCTATTGCAGGACTATTTGGTAAAGATGCAAAAAGCGGATACAAGCCATTAGATGGGGAAGGTGTGCTTATAAACGTTTCCTTACCTGATAATTATGAACGAAACATCAACTCAGATTTATATGAAAAGGCTAGAGGTGCTACTAATGTAAATCTTAATTATTTTACGGCTCCTTTTTGTGAAGAAATCAAAAATAGAGAAGCTATGCTATCATTAAATAATCTCTTCGATTCATATATAAACTACGCGACCTTATATGATAGTAATCAAGAATATTTTAATGACTGTTTACACTTGAATAGATTGGGGTCAAAGAATTTTTCAGAAAAAATAGCAGAGGATATAATTAGAAGACGATGGTCTTCGCTTACTTTAAAAAGCGAATAAAGAAAACGATGAAAAAGATGTTAATTTACCTAATAATAATTTGCGCATTGCTTGTAATAAGTAGTGTGCTATTAGATATTGGGTATACTGCTTCTTTTAAGAATGATATTCCAAGAAATAAAGTACAATTGGTTGCTAATCTTAAGGACAGACATATAAATTTTGTCTTTTTAGGTAGCTCCCGAGTAGAAAACCACATAGATTGTAATTTGATTACTCAATTAACCGGAAAATCTTGTATTAATTTAGGAATACAAGGAGGGACAATTGCCGATTCTAATGTGATGATGCAAATGCTAAACTTAAATAGAGTGACTTATGACAAACTATTATTACAAGTGGATTATATGCATAATATAAATAATAATTCACCTGCTTTTGTGTCTCAATTAACACCTTTCGTAAGATCCAAAAGATTTTCCAAAGAACTAGCTAAGCGCTTGACGCTTCCTAAAATTTATGATTTACCATTTGTTAGATACGCTATCAATGAAAAGTATAACGGTGTTCGGGAGGTGCTTTTGCAAGTTTTTCAAAAAGAATCTAGTGTAGATATGCATTCAGGCTTTAATCCTTTAATGGGTGTGGGGAATGATATAAGTGGTCACTTTCCATATGAAATTACTTCAAGTAATGCAGATTTAGACGAGATTTTAGCTACTGGTGATAATGTGGTCCTTTTTACGGCACCTTACTGTAAGAATACATTGAATAGAGATGAATTTATAGAAGCGTTAACGATTGATTATCCCCAATTGAAAAGTTTCGTTGATATTTTTGATGATCAAGAAGATAATTATGCTAATTGTGGTCATCTAAATATGGAAGGAGCACAAAAATTTACGCATAGAATAACCGACGATATCCTTAGAAACTAATGCATATAGCCTATTTAACACCCGAGTACCCTCACCCTAAACTAGGTAATTCTGGCGGAATGGGAACGAGTGTAAAAAATCTTGTAACGGCTATCGTTGCTGAAGGGCATGCTGTGAGTCTGTTTATCTACGGTCAAAAAACAGATGAGGTGTTTATCGAGGATGGGATAACTTTTCATATCATAAAACAGAAGAGTTATGGGTATGGAGGTTTTTTTCTATACCGAAAACATATTAGTCGTTATTTGAACCGGTACTCAGATACCATAGATATTATAGAAGCTCCTGATTGGACAGGGATCACGGCATTTATGAAGTTAAAGAAACCGTTGGTGATACGTTTTCACGGAAGTGATACTTATTTCTGTCATATTGAAGGACGTTTGCAGAAGAAGAAAAATGCTTATTTTGAAAAACAAGCAGTCAAAAAAGCAATTGGCTTTATAGCTCCAACTACTTTCGCAGGAGAGGAGAGTATGCGGCTTTTTAATTTACCATTATTAAAAATGATAATAATTGCTCATGGACTTGAATTAGCTCAATTTAAAAATAACAATCCTGGTGATTTTTCTTCCAAGCGACTTTTAAATATAGGTACTCTTATTAGAAAGAAAGGAGTATTTCAATTAATAGAGATGTTCAATAAAATTATAGTTAAGCATCCTGATGCAACGCTTTACTTTATAGGTGCAGATAGTAACGATGTAAAAACAGGAAATGTTTCTACTTGGGAACTTATGCAAAAATTAATGTCGCCAGATGCCAAAAAAGCAATTACATACCTAGGTAAAATACCTTATAGTCAAGTTAAAAACGAAATAGAAAAAGCACATGTTTGTGTGTTTCCATCTTTAGCAGAAACACTGGGCATGGTTACCATAGAATCCATGGCGCTACAAAAGGTAGTGGTAAATACAAGTATAGGTTGGGCTCAAGATCTTATTGAACACGGTAAGGATGGGTTTATGCATCATCCAGATGATATTGAAGCATATGTAGATACAATCTCAAAATTATTTGATGATGATGTTCTTGTAAATAATATATCACAGGCAGCAAGGAAATCCGTAGAAAACAAATTTGATATAAGTAAACTAGTTCACAAAAATCTGGACACCTATAAACTGTTGTGTGAGGATGAGTATTAAAGTGGCTCTGTCAAAAATTAATAGAAGATATAAGGAGATGAAAAGTCATCCTCTTACAGCTAGTAATCCGCTAGCTGCGTTATGTAGATATGTTATTCTCAATGGAACATTCATAATAAAAAAAGGAGTTGTTAAAAAGTGGATTAACGGGCTACAATTAGAGTTAGAAAAGGGAGATGCGGGATTAGTAAGTAATGTATACTATGGCCTATATGAGTATAAGGAATCTTTACTTTTACTACATTTTTTAAGAAAAGAAGATACATTCCTTGATGTAGGAGCAAATTTAGGACATTACAGCCTTTTAGTATCAGGTTCATTAGGTGCTAATTCTATTAGTGTAGAGCCTATACCCGCCACTTGTAAAAAATTTAACGACTTAATTTTACTGAATAAGTTAGAGAGTAGCATTGACCTGCACCCTTACGGAGTTTCTAAAGAGGAAGGGAACTTGTATTTTTCTAGCAGAAATACAGTGATGAATCATGTTGTACAGTCTAACCATCCTGATGCTATACAGGTGAAGGTGTCCACCATAGATACACTTGTAGATGATAGAGATATTGCATGCTTTAAAATAGATGTAGAAGGATATGAAATGCCAGCATTACAGGGAGCAGAAAAGGTCTTGAAGAATCACACCTTAAAGATGATTATTGTAGAGCTCAATGACTCGGGTAGTCGTTATAAAATAGAGGATAGACAGATAGTGGGGTTTCTAGAAAATCTAGGTTTCAAAGCTTATGACTATAATCCATTTAAGAGACATTTTACAGCGCTTGACTCTTATAATAAAACACAATTTAATACGGTATTCATTAGAGATTTGCCTTTTGTGCAAAAGCGAGTAAATGGTGCTCCAAAGGTAAAAGTACTTAACCGAGAAATATGATTTTTATAGAACACGACGGTAACAAAGTAACAAGCAGTGCCTACCAGGGACAGCCCTTGGTATCGAGCTTGTACGTGTTATCTATAGAAAATCCAGATGAATTTCTTCTTGTCTATAAAGATCATAAGGATAGAGATCGTTTCTTGTCTCAAGCACAAGGAATAATATCAAAAACAAGTATTATTTCATCATATAACCCACTCAATACTGATTTTGGTTATGTAGAGGATAAACCATTTATTCCCACAAATGATGAGGTCATATTTCCTACTTGGAAAAAAGGGACGGCTATGTTTCTCGTACATGCTTCTTTGCTCAATCAAGTGTCATGCCAACTATCTAGCAGTAATGACTATTTATATTGGTTAAATTCACTAGGGAAACTTACGAGACCTTTGGGAGTGCTCAACTATCAACTTCCCATTACGGTTAAAACAGAAACTTTTGGTGTAAGCCAATTGTATAAATTTGTAAAGCAGCATTATAAACGTAGGTGGACTATACATTTATTGTTATGCCATCTCTATTATGAGAAGAAGTTTCCTTTGTACGCTTTCGCGAAAGCGCAATTTTATAAAAAACGTTCTTTATCTCTAGATATGCTTTCCTTGCAACAGTCTCTGGAAATTATAGATGGTATCCCACTTAACTATGATGTTATTATTCCAACTATTGGTCGTAAAGAGTATTTAAAAAAGGTTTTAGAAGATTTGAACAACCAAAAAATAACTCCTTCTCAAGTAATTATTATAGAACAAAATCCAGACCCTAACCAAATTTCAGAATTAGCTTATCTTAATAATGAAAATTGGAACTTTAAAATCATTCATAAATTCACCCATATAACTGGTGCTTGTGGTGCTCGTAATGCAGGAATAGCCCTTAGTAATTCGCCTTGGCTGTTATTCTTTGACGATGATGTACGCATAAAAACAGATTTTATGAATAAGGTGGAGAACTTCATTCAGAAAACAAATGCGAGGTGTGTAACTTTTGCGTGTATTCAAAAAGATGAGAAGGAAACCATGCAAGCTTATAAGCAATGGGAATCTTTTGGCTCTGGTTGCTCTATAGTGCATAGAGAAATTTTTAGTAAATGCTCATTTGATATGGCACTTGAACATGGCTATGGAGAAGACCTAGACTATGGTATGCAAGTGCGCAACTTAGGTAACGATGTTATTTATGCGCCTCAAATCCAAATGCTACACCTTAAAGCTCCAGTAGGAGGGTTTAGAAATCCACATGTATTTCCTTGGAAAGAAGAGACGGTACAGCCTAAGCCTTCTCCACAAATTATGTATTTTAGAAAAAAGAACTTGACATTAGAACAACTTCAAGGTTATAAGATAATGCAGTTCTTTAAGAGTTTTGGTTTCTTTAACACAAAAAATCCTTACAAGCACTTTAAGCGATTCAAAAAAGCTTGGAATCAAAGTGAAAAATGGGCGGCTAGGTTATGATTAAAATATACACAGACAGCTCACTTCTTATACCTAAAAATAGAGGAGAAGTACATCCACTCATATTTGACTTGCATTATTTTGAAAAAACTAATCAGGATGTAACGGCGCATTACTCGCTAGTAACAAATCCGGAAATAGCAGATGTATTTCTATTTCCTATTAATTACAATAGCATTCAAAATAAAGGTTATCAATCACACTTCAAGGACTTGTATAATTTAGCCCGCAAAAATGGTAAAAAATTAATGGTTTATACAGGAGGTGACTACGGTAAAACTTTTAATGATGATGCTATCATTGTATGGCGTAATGCTGGCTTTAAAAAATCTAACGATACGCATACCATAATTATTCCTGCATTTATAGATGATCCTTTGCAAAGAAAAGGAATGAACCATAAAGCTATAGCATATGCAGCGAGACCTCAAATTTCTTTTACGGGATTTGCGACAGGGAGTTTAAAAGAAGTACTAAGAGCCACAGCAGCTACATTAAAAGCTAATGTGTATAGATTGTGTAATAGAGATCAATCAGATAAGCAAGTATTATTTAATGCGGCGAGAGAACGATTTAAATATCTCAAACAATTAGAGCAATCTGAGTCTATAGAAACAGATTTTATTTACCGTTCAAAATATAGAGCAGGCGTAAAAACGGAAGAAGAGAAGGCACGCACAACAGAGGAATTTTACACGAATCTGAGTAAGTCGCCCTACACATTTTGTTTACGCGGTGCAGGTAATTTTTCTGTGAGATTTTATGAATCTCTGGCATCTGGTCGTATTCCTGTTTTAGTAGATACAGATTGTCAATTGCCGCTAGAACATATAATAAAGTGGCATGAACATGTGTGTATCGTGTATCGTGATGAAAACCTGATAAATGCTTTGAGCACTTTTCACAAAAAATACAATCAAGATTCTTTCATTAAGTTACAAGAATCTAATCGTAATTTGTATCAAAACTATTTAGTGCGAGATCGTTTTTTTTACAGCCTATATAATCATCTTAAATCAATACTTTAAATTGAAATTTTCTCTAATTATTTGTACTTACATGCGTCCTGAGCCACTTGCTATCTTGCTAGCATCAGTGGTAGAGCAGACTATGTATCCCGACGAAATATTAATAATCGATGGAAGTACAGATGATGAGACGGGCGTTCGCTTTCGCGAAAGCGAAATAGAAAATCTCCTATATTATAAGGTGGCTGAAGACTCAAGAGGACTCACAAAACAACGTAATTACGGAATAGATCGTGTAGACCCATCTATGGATATCGTGTGCTTTCTAGATGACGATACGATATTAAGACATACCTATTTTGAACGAATTCTTGATGTTTATCAAAAATATCCTGAAGCTTTGGGCGTAGGTGGACATATAGATAATGAGGTGATTTGGGAACAAGTTAATAATGAAAACCCTAGCGATATAAACCATTTTTATTATGATGGTTATAGAAGAACGGAAGGTGCTCGTTTTAAACTAAGAAGGCGTTTAGGCCTAGATGCAGATACGGTTCCTGGAGTTTTGCCTAAATTTGGTCACGGTCGCTCTACTGGATTTTTACCTCCTTCTGGAAAAATATACGAAGTAAAACAGTTAATGGGAGGAGTCTCAAGTTTTCCGCTTAGTGTATTACAAGCAAATAAATTTTCAGAGTATTTTGAAGGATATGGTCTTTATGAAGATGCCGACTATACATTTAGAATTTCAAAATTAGGGAAGTTGTATGTCCATACAGGTGCAAATTTAGGGCACTATCATGCAGCTTCAGGCAGACCTAATCGATTTAAGTATGGAAAAATGGTAACACGTAATGGCTGGTATGTATGGAGAGTGATGCATCCTAATCCTGGATTTAAGAATGTTATTAAATGGTACATGATTAGTACATTACTTTCTAAAATACGTTTAATAAACGTAATTACTACTTCAGAAAGAAAAGAAGCTTTTACCGAATACTTAGGGCGCACAGTTGGCTTACTAAGCCTTTTTATTAATAAACCTAAATAAAGGGCTGTGCAAGACAATAAAGAAACAATCGTAATAGCGACATCTTTGCCTTTTGGTACAATTACGAGCTATTTTCATGATCTAGCAAAGGCCTTTGTTAAAGAAGGATATCGAGTGGTTGTGGTAATAGATAATAATCCAAGCACTCTCCCTAAAGATGAGGTAAACTTGTTTTTCAGGAAATGGCCTAATCATAGACCTACAAAATGGAAGGATTTTACCTTCTTTGTACAATTGCTACGAGAGTTTAAACCACTGATGTGTTTATCTAATTTCGGATCTACTAACATTGTTTCAGTAGCGAGTTATTTAAAGGGTGTTCCACATAGATGGAATTTTGTACATACACTAGGTGGGCAGATATGCATAGACAGTGGTAAAAAAGCAAGCTATAAAAGCATCTTGCTAGACGTAAGAAAACAAATCGTTTATCGATTAAATACTCAACTGATTGCAAACTCCCAAGGAACAAGAAATGACGTTATAAAGCGTTTTAATGTAAAAGGGAGTAAAGTATTTGTACATACCTTTTTGATACCTGAGACACAGCTATCTTTAAAAATACAAAAGGAACGAAGTCATACATTATCTATAGTAGGTCGGCTCGCAAAATCAAAGGGCCATTTTGAGCTCTTATCACAGTTTAAGGTTTTACTTTCTAAATATCCAGAAATTACATTGAATATTGTGGGTAATGGTGATGAAAGAGAACATCTTGAGAAAGAGGTGGCAAGGGTAGGGATTGAAAATAACGTTATATTCTCTGGAAATAAATCTAATGACCAGATAGGTAGCGTGTATGCAAATAGCGTAGCACATATATCAGCAAGCCATGAGGAGGCCTTTGGAATGGTTACTATTGAAGCACTGCGAGAAGGCACGCCCGTTATATGCACAAAAACAAGCGGGAGTTTAGATATTCTTGAACCGGGTATTAATGGTGAATTCTTTAAACATTCAAACCAAAATAGTTTGCTAGAAGCCTTTGATAAAGTAATAGCTCACTGGAAAATATATTCTCAAGGCGCTATCCAAACTTTTGAAAATACATATAGCTTAAAGAGTATGCCTTCTCATGTTACGATATTAATTAACAAGCTAAAAAATAATTAGTGAAGTTACTTGTAATCACAGACGCGCATCTCATTAACCAAAATGGACAAAAAGTAGCCTATGCTCCTTATGTGAAAGAAATGAACCTATGGATGTCACAGGTAGATCATACTACCTTCATTTGTCCCAATAAAATAAGAGGCCCTTTACTTGGACTGCCATTTGAAATTCAAGATTTTAAGCAGATAGCCCTGCGCAGGTTAGAATTTCACACACTTATGTCTGCTCTTATCTCGTTTCTTACCATTCCATACCAAGCCATAGTGTTATGGAATGCTATGCGTAAGGCAGATCATATCCATCTAAGATGTCCAGGTAATCTTGCTTTGCTAGCCAGTATGATACAGGTTACGCTTCCGCGAAAACGTAAAACGGCTAAGTATGCTGGGAATTGGGACCCTGCATCTAAGCAGCCGCTAGCTTATAAGATCCAAAAGTGGATACTTTCTAATACCGTATTGACTAAGAATATGCAAGTGCTAGTTTATGGAGAATGGAAGGACCAAACTAAAAATATTAAACCCTTTTTTACGGCAAGTTATTACAATAATGAAAAGGAGCCCATCATAGATAGAGATTTTAAGCAACCTCTAAAAGCCATGTATGTAGGCACTATGGGAGCAAATAAAAGACCTTTTGAAACAGTACAGCTTATAAAATTTTTACGTAGCTCTGGATTAGATATTACCCTTGAGATGTACGGTGATGGACCCGTGGTAGAAGACATCAAGTGGTATCGAAAAGAAAATGGGATTTTAGATCAAATCATCATACGAGGAAACCAACCGGGGCATGTAGTAAAAGAAGCCTACAAAAATGCAGATCTTCTCATATTACTCTCCAAAAGTGAAGGATGGCCTAAGGTTGTCGCAGAGGCAATGTTTTGGGGTGTAGTGCCTATAGTCTCGAGTGTATCATGTGTGCCTTGGATAATTGGAAACGATAAGCGAGGGATACTCATACATGAACCAGAACATATCGATGTTGAGTATTTAAGAAAACAGTTAACTAACAAAGAAGCTCTTGTACAAATGAGTAAAGAGGCCGCAGAGTGGTCTAGGCAATACACAATGGATACCTTTGCTCAAGAAATCAAAAAGCTATTGCAATGAAAATCCTCCAACTCATAGATACATTAGATGCTGGTGGGGCAGAGCGTATGGCTGTAAATATTGCTAATGCAATTAATGAAGAGGGTATAACCTCCTATGTGTGTGCAACCCGCCGAGGAGGTTCATTAGAAAATGAATTGTCTTCTCAAGTGAATTTTTTAATGCTCGGAAAGAAAGGGAAGCTAGATATTGTAGCTTTTCGTCGATTTTTTAAATGGGTTAAGAAAGAACAGATTACCATTATCCACGCGCATTCTACATCGCTAATGCTAGCAGTACTAGCCAAAATCAATAAGCGTAGCATAAAGATTGTTTGGCATGATCACTATGGTATGAGTGATGCGTTAGAAAAACGTGATAGCAAACTCCTCAAAATTCTTGCTAGATATATTGATGTGACAATAGCGGTTAATGAGAAGCTTAAAACATGGTCTAGGGAAGTATTAGGTGTCAAGCAAACTTATTTTTTAGAGAACTTTGCAGCACTTTCCAGTGATAAACTCAAAGTTACTTCGTTAAAAGGAAAAGAAGGTAAGCGTGTGATTTGCTTAGCAAACTTACGACCACAGAAAAATCATATAGAGCTCATTGAAGCTTTTTCAAAAACACAAAATAGTTTTCAAGAGTGGACTTTACATTTAGTAGGAAAGTCCTTTGAAGATGACTACTATAGTGAATTAACCACTGCTATTGAAATACATAACCTTTCAGACAAGGTATTTCTCTATGGTAGTTGTAATGATATAGCGCATATTCTAGAACAAAGTACGATAGGTGTACTTTCTTCTATTTCAGAAGGATTACCTGTTTCTTTGTTAGAATATGGGAACAGTAGTTTGCCTGTTATCGTCACAAACGTTGGGCAATGTGCAGCGGTCGTAGGGAATAACGGTATAGTGATTAATAATGTAAGAGAAGAACTAAGCAAGGAGCTAGTAAAATTGTTTCATTGTGATCAAAAAGAAAGAGATCAGATGGGATTACGCTTTCGCGAAAGCGTACTAAAAAATTATAGTAAGAAGGCTTTTATGGACAAGGTGTTGCCTATCTATAAAGGATTGATATCTTAGAGCTGTGAATATATCCAAACAATCTACATACTTAACTTTTATGGTGATTCATATCATCATAGGAGTTTTAGTGTATCTCGTAAGGTCGCTTGCACTCGTGTATTTTGCAGGAAGTATTCTCTATTTTTTAGTTCAAATATTCAGAACGGGAAATAAGAAAAACGAAGCACTTATGGCAGCTGCTTATATGGCTGGTGCTGAGGTATTTTTTAGAATGAGCCAAGCTATACCTGTGTACGAAGCAGGTAAATATTCGGTAATAGCTTTTATGTTAATCGGACTTTTTTTGAGTGGTACTAGTCGTAAATCAGGGATTTACTGGCTGTATGTTTTCTTGTTACTTCCCAGTATATTGGTCGCCTCTATGACGCTCAATCTTGGTACAGATGTAAAAAAGGCTGTCTTTTTTAACTTAAGTGGTCCTATATGTTTAGGTCTTTCCGCCTTGTATTGCGTAGATAGAAGATTAACATATCAACAGCTTTCAAACTTAACGAGATGGATATTATTACCTATTATAGGGATGTCTGTTTACATCACCCTAGGAACACCAGACTTAAGAGAATCTTTAAGTGGAACTGGGGCCAACTATGCTGCTACAGGTGGTTTTGGTCCTAATCAAGTTTCTACAGTATTAGGTTTAGGGATGTTTCTAGCACTCGTCCAGCTTGTTATTTACAGTAAGAACAAGCTGTTTTTATTTATACACTTAGGATTAACGGGTTTTCTACTTTATAAAGGCATTATAACCTTTTCGAGAGGAGGAGTAATTACAGGTCTTGTATGCAGTGCCGCCTTTTTAGTAATATATTTTGCAGGCTCTAAAGGATCTGCTCGTAGAAGAATGGTCACGTACTTAATTTTACTAGGAGGCGTTCTGGTGGCTGCCGGTGCTTATAGTTCTTTTCAGACCAATGGACTCATCAATAAACGCTATACAAATAGGGACGCAGCAGGTCGTTTAAAGAGTGATATTACTACAGGTAGGGGAGAACTATTAGAAACAGAATTAGAGGCTTTTTATCAAAATCCTTTACTAGGAGTAGGTGCTGGAAAGATAAAAGAATTAAGGGCAGATGAAACAGGAATAGGAGCTGCTTCTCATAACGAAGTCAGTAGATTATTATCTGAACATGGCTTTTTAGGATTAATCATTCTAGGAATTCTTATTATTTATCCACTTGTATATAGAGCTAAGAATAGAAGGAACTATCTATTTTTTGCGGCTCTAGGGTTTTGGTTTATGACCATAAATCACTCCTCAATGCGTATTGCAGCACCAGCTTTTATATATGCTCTTGCCCTTTTAAACGTTGTTCATGAAAAGAAAAAAGCTCCTATACGTAGGCAACGCGTTATCCAATAAAGGGAAGACGGCTACCACTATTGAGACCCTTAGTTTATTACTGAGGCAGGAAGGCTATGATGTTGAGGTGACGTCAACAATATCAAATAAGTCACTTCGCATACTTGATATGATGCGCGCATTATTGCGTTCTCGCAAAAGTATAGACAGTGTTCTCATAGATACATATAGCACATCCAACTTTTGGTATGCTGTAATCATTGCTAGTTTATGTAGAACGTTCAGTATTCCATATATTCCAATTTTACACGGTGGTAATTTGCCACATAGGCTTAAGAACAACGCAAAAATTTGCAAACAGCTTTTTGGGAGTGCACAGATTAATGTTGCTCCTAGTGGCTATTTATATAACGCTTTCGCGAAAGCGGGATTCTCAAATCTAATCCTAATTCCTAATACCATAGAACTAGCAGAATATCCATTTAAAGAACGATTAGTATTTAAACCCAACTTATTATGGGTACGCTCATTTGCTGAAATTTATAATCCGCTTATGGCTGTTCAAGTGCTTGAGAAATTACATCAAAGGTATCCCGAAGCTACTCTTACGATGGTTGGGCCAGATAAAGATGGTAGTCAAGTACCTTGTGAGGAATATGCAAGGAAAAACAGCCTCCCTGTGCATTTTACGGGTAGATTATCCAAGGAGGATTGGACGTCTCTAGCGCAAGACCATGATGTTTTCATAAGTACTACAAACTTTGACAATACTCCTGTGAGTGTGATAGAGGCAATGGCATTAGGATTACCTGTAGTATCTACAAATGTAGGTGGAATGCCATATCTTATTCATGACACTGTCGATGGGCTATTATCAGGTCCAGAGAATGTTTCTGCTTTCTCAGAAAAGCTTAGTAAGTTGCTTGAAAACACAGATAGCACAAAGGAAATAGTGTTGAATGCTCGTCAAAAAGTAGAATCCTTTGATTGGAGCGTAGTAAAAGAGCAATGGCATAAAGTGCTCTGCTAAATTTGTGATATATTTACGGTACTCAACCAACCTCGAATGTCCCTCTTACCTAGTATCCATTTTGATGTGTCAGAGCGTAAAGTATTACTGCGCATATTTGATATCTTATCTGTTCTGGGAGCACTCTATCTCACAGAATTATTCTTAGAATTTGATTATGTAAAAATCAGAAAGGAAAACGCAACGGCAATCATAGTGCTTGTGGGGTATCTGTCCATCTTTGGGACGGTGTTTGAACTTTATTTCTTACCAAAGACGGTGAAGTTTCAAACCATGCTTAAGAATGTGATTCTTACTGTAGCAGTTACTGTGTTATTCTACTTGCTAACTCCCTTTTATACTCCCATTCTTCCAGAAAATAGACTACAGATAGTGTACTTCTTCTTGGCAATGATTATAGGTATTTCTTTGTGGAGGTGGTTATACGTGTCTATAATTTCAGCACCAAGATTTTATAGAAAAGCAATTGTAGTAGGAGATTCCTTTAATATTCATAAGATTATTAAGAATCTAGAAGGAGCAGATCCTAATTACAAAATAGCTGGTTATATCAACACAGAGCCTATGTCTATTGCAGATGTAATCTCAACAGAGGCAAAACGATTTCCTATTAAAGATCTGAAAGAAACCATCTCAGAAAATGGAATTTCTGAAATTATTGTCGCTAGTACTTATGAAGATGGAGTATCGCTTGAACTCTATAACCAGCTTATAACACTCTTGAAATCAGGCTTCCCCATACGAGAGTATATGCAGGTTTATGAGGATATCACGCAGCGTGTTCCTGTAGAATATGTAGATAAAGATTTTTACCGTTACTTTCCATTTAGTCGTAGTAATCAAAATAAATTCTATAAACTCATTCATCGCATTTTTGATGTGGTCATGTCTGTCTTGGGAATTTTGTCCTTTGTTGTGGTTCTACCTATTGTGTTTCTTGGTAATCTCATTGGTAATCGCGGTCCACTGTTTTATACACAAATACGCATAGGCCAAGGCGGTAATACATTCAAGATTATCAAACTACGCACAATGATTGTAAATGCAGAGAAAGATGGCGCTGCATGGTCTACTAAAAATGATACGCGTATTACATCATTCGGAAAATTTTTAAGAAAGAGTAGGCTAGATGAAATCCCGCAGTTTATTAATGTGTTTCTAGGAGAAATGAGCGTGATAGGCCCAAGACCTGAACGTCCCGTATTTGTAAAGGAACTCTCTCAAGAGATACCTTTTTATGAGACACGCCACATTATTAAGCCAGGACTTACAGGGTGGGCGCAAGTAATGGGTGGCTATGCAAGCTCTGAAGAAGGTTCGCTAGAAAAGCTACAGTATGACTTATATTATATCAAGCACCGCAACCTCTTTATGGATTTAAGTATAGTACTTAAAACTATTAGTACTATAGTAAATTTTAGAGGGCAGTAATACTACTCCTCATTACCATTTGTTCTTGTAACTTTAATTCTTCTAAGTATAAATACGTAACGTATCGTAATTGCTAAAAGGAGCGGTAAAAGAGATAATGCAAATCGCTGGACTCCTATAATCCAGTGAAAGAATAAAAGCGACATCATAATTACAGCCAACTTCATATAGGGATATACCCATTGTGGCGGCTGTACTCTTTTTACAGCAAATGCTGCTAGTATATGAAATGGGAAAGCCCAAAGTAAATTATAATTCCAAGCAGTGGCATTGTGATCTGTGCCAAACCATAATAAAAAGACTACAACTCCTATAAGCCCTGTGATTAGTAAAATAATCGTGTCTAGCCAGCCTAGTGGATTTTCATTCTTATGATCTTTGTAGGTTTTGTAGATGATAAGCCCTGCTAGAAGTCCAATTATAAACAATGGACTTAGTAAGAAATTAGTACTATAGCGATGTTTGATTTGCGGTGAGAATACCGTCTTTGTTTCTTTTACGAGTGGTAGTGTTCCTGAAGGTGTTTGTATAGTAGCTTCTTGAAAAGCATACATAAGCTCATGTGGTAAAAACAAGTACTCTTCTGGAGTAGCAGTTCTATCAATTACAGATCCTAGTGCGATATCAATACCCATACTTCCCCAAGTATTCCAAGAAACGTATTCATGTATCAGATCACGGTGTGTCATGCCAGCTTCTTGATGATCATAGCTCATTGTCACATTAGCTTCATTCTTAATAATCTCAAATGGTCTTGTAGAGCAATTATCGTAGAAGAAATCATATTTGTAATATTTGTTTTCTTCTTTAGCATTATTTACTAAAAACTCAAAGACGTCTTGCTTCTGATCTTGAGTGAGCTGTAGTTCTTGAGACTCAATCCATCGTTGCTGGAGCTTATAGCTATATTCAAAGTCGTCATACTTATCTACACCGACCTCATATAGTAATTTTCCTCTTGCAAACTTGAGATAGAAGTTAGGAGTGTTAAAGTTGAACTTACCGTAGTTAAAAACAATATCTAACCCTTTTTTATAATCACGTACGTGAATGGCATTGTGCCCAAAGGCGTCATTAAGTACAGCTCCAGGACCTATGGTGATTAGATTAATAGTTGCGTCATCAGAGAGGCTAATGAATTTATTCTGTGCAAACCCAAGGGTAGAGAAACAGAGAGAAATTAAAAGGATAAGATTTTTCATACCTTGTAAAGATAGTGGAGGTATAAAAATCTCACAATCAATACAGGGCATAAAAAAAGCCGAGCGACGCTCAGCTTTACAAACTTAGGTGAAGCTTCTTAAGCTCCTGGGACGATGCGTACTGGTAATGTAAATTGCTCTCCTATGGTTCTTGTGCTTAGCTTTTCATAGTTAAGACGAGCCTTAATAAAATCTGCTACATACTCTTCGTCAGTATCTACGCTTAATACAACAACTTCATGTTTGTTGTTTACCATTAATGTTACTTGAGCAACAAGTTCCTTAGTAACTTCAAATTCTGGCTTGTTCAAAAGTACAGCTACTTGCTCTGTAACTGTTTTTTCTTTGTTGTCTGATGTTGGTTCTGTTTCTGTTGCAAAGGCAGTGTTTACTGCAAGTAAAGCGGCTACCAATAATACGTTTAATGTTTTCATAATTTTCTTTTTTGTCTCGATGTACTCGAGGTTTTTGATGAATTATTACAGTACAAATAGACGACTTATTTCTCGTTTTTCTATGGGAGTTAGTCAAGCTTAACTGTTGTTTAATGCTGGTTATGAGTTGTTAACGTAGGGGATTTGTTGGGGTAACGCTTTCGCGAAAGCGTCATTATCAACTTCATAATGTATTGACAACAACAGTAAGCATTACGTGAAATATGGAGTGATATTTTATTATAATAGCTTTGGAATCCTTAAAGAAAGTATATAGTAGTCAATGTTAAGAAAATGACCTATTTGGTAGTTGTTTAGCTAGAGATTATGACGACACATAATGACATTTGTAAAACAAAAAAAATCCCACTTTAAAGAAAGTGGGATTTGAAGGATGCTACAAGTAGCATCTATGTATTAAAAAGTATTAAGCTAGTACAGCCTGTACTTTATCTGCAGCTTCTTGGAATTCAATAGCAGATTGAACATCAAGTCCAGAATCATCTATTAATTTCTTTGCGATATCTGCGTTAGTACCTTGTAAACGTACAATGATAGGCACGTTGATAGTTCCCATGTTCTTGTATGCATCAATGATACCTTGTGCCACACGGTCACAACGTACAATACCTCCAAAAATGTTTACTAAGATTGCCTTTACAGCTGGATCCTTAAGTATTAATTGGAAAGCAGCTTCTACACGCTCAGCATCTGCAGTACCTCCTACATCAAGGAAGTTTGCAGGCTCACCACCAGATTGCTTGATAAGGTCCATAGTTGCCATTGCTAGTCCAGCACCGTTTACCATACATCCTACGTTTCCGTCTAGATCTACATAGTTAAGTCCTTTCTCACCAGCTTCAACCTCTACTTGGTTTTCTTCACGCTTGTCACGCATTGCTGCATATTCCTTACGACGGTATAATGCGTTATCATCTAGTGATACCTTTGCATCTACTGCCATAATTTTATCATCACTTGTTTTAAGAACAGGGTTGATCTCAAAAAGTGAACTATCAGAATCTGTGTACGCTTTATAAAGAGCAGCAACAAATTTTGTCATGTCTTTAAAAGCAGCACCACTTAATCCTAAGTTAAAAGCAATTTTACGTGCTTGGAAAGGAAGTAGACCTGTTGCAGGATCAATTTCTTCATGAAAAATAAGGTGCGGAGTTTCCTCTGCTACTGTTTCAATATCCATTCCACCTTCTGTAGAATACATAATCATATTGCGACCAGTACCACGGTTAAGTAGTACAGACATATAATATTCTTCTGGCTCGCTGTCACCTGGGTAGTATACATCTTCTGCAACTAGCACTTGGTGAACTCTTTTACCTTCTGCACTTGTTTGTGGAGTAACAAGATCCATCCCGATGATCTGATCTGCAATAGATCTTACTTCATCTAGGCTCTTTGCTAGCTTTACACCACCACCTTTACCACGACCACCTGCGTGAACTTGCGCTTTAATAACGTGCCATCCAGTACCAGTTTCCTCAGTAAGTCTTTCGGCAGCTGCAACAGCCTCATCCGGAGTCTGTGCTACATAACCGCGCTGGATACGTACGCCAAAACTATTTAATATCTCTTTTCCTTGATATTCGTGTAGATTCATAATCTTCGTTTAAGATGCTTAATTTGCCTCGCAAAAATAACAAATGCGCCACGAGAGCGCAATAGTTATTGTGATTAATTATAAGTATTGGATTTTATACAATTTCTGCACTCAGTCCTGCTTGTAAAAGTTTTGAGCATCGAGGCTCTAGATCTTTATACTCACCAGACTTTACAGAGCATTTTCCTTTGTAATGCACTAGTAACGCACATTGATGTGCTTGATTCTCCTCATGATCACATGCATAAATAAGCGTATTTATCACATGGTCAAAAGTATTTACTTCATCATTATACAGAATAATCTCGTGTGATGGAGTTTCTTCTGTTAGTACATCTACGTCTTCTTGATATTTTTCTTGATTACTCATAGCGTTGAGATTTATGATGCAAATTTACAAATTTTAGAGATTACGCTTTCGCGAAAGCATAATTCTAACAATTATTTATCATCAATAATTTGAAATTATCCTCTTTTTTCAAACTTGCAAGCCACCCAATTATTACGCTCATAATTACTTACAAAGTAGAGTCCGTGCTCATTACACTTTTCTGAAATTAAAGGAATGTCTTCTGTATAGAAGCCGCTTAATAACAGTATTCCATCCTCAGAAAGACAACTCGCGTACACGCCGATATCTTGTAAAAGAATGTTACGGTTTATGTTTGCGATAATGAATTCGTAATTTTTATCAGATAGCAATGAAGCCTCACCTTCATAAGTAGTGATGTGCTTACAGTTGTTGCGTTCTACATTTTCAATAGTATTAAGGTAGCACCAGTTATCAATGTCTATCGCGTCTATAGGTTGTGCACCTCTCATTTCGGCTAGGATAGCTAGTACTCCAGTACCACAGCCCATGTCAAGTGTTTTTTTACCAGCGACATCGAGTTTGAGTAAATGCTTAATCATCATGTGTGTAGTCTCATGGTGACCAGTTCCAAATGACATTTTTGGCTCAATCACAATGTCAAACTCAACATCAGTTTTCTCGTGAAAAGGTGCGCGTACGGCACATTTTCCGTCTACCTCAATAGGTTCAAAGTTTTTCTCCCATTCTTCATTCCAGTTTACTTGCTCAATTTCTTCGGCAGTGTAGGTGATGTTAAACTCATCAGATTTGAGAATCTGGATATCTGTAAGAAGTGCGGCAAAATCAACTTCACCACTAGGAAACGCTTCTTCTTTCTGGATATATGCAATCACACCACTTGTAGTTTCTGTAAAGCTTTCAAAACCAGCGTAGCCTAGCTCTGCAATGATAATTTCTGTAGCAGGGTCACGTGGCTCAATAGTAAAGGTATATCCTAAATAAATGGGTGTCATTCTTTTATAGTTTCTAAGTTATAAGATGCATTAGGATCAATAGTAAGTATTATAGATCCGTTTTCTCCAGGCAAAAGTACGGTTTCTGCATTGATGAGAATCTCATCTTTTGCAGTAAAATCTACTCTAGCGTCCTCTATAAATTGCTGATTCTTAATCATGATTTTATGCGCGGCATTGATTTTAAAGTTCCACCGAGCAAATCGCTGATTTTCAATGATCATATACGTGTCAGGTTGTAGCATTTCATGGGTCATCTTTACAGCTCTGCCTGTGTGTAATGATCCTGCTCCCCATAATCCTTTGAGTGGCGCGTTTGCTTTTATATGATCAATATTAGTCGCGCTTAATTTTATAATGCTGTTCACTTCATCTACAGATAGTGATGGGTTAAGTGAAAACATAAGTCCTATAGTTCCAGTGACAAGTGGTGCCGCAGGAGATGTCGCTTGGAACGGATTATGAAATACTTCACCATTCTCTTTATAATTATAGTATTGAAAAATATCATTTCCCGGTGCGACAATATCTACAGAGCTATCCAGATTATTTGTAGAACTTAGGTATAGCGTATATTCATTTTTGGGATCATTATTTTTAAAACCACCTGTACGTGATAAATGGTATTGCTGCTTCTCTGCATAATATTTCCCGTTTTTCTCTTCAATGAGAAGTCCATCTGAGATTTCATCATTTTTGTGCTGCACACTTCCTACAGATATCACATGCTCATAAGCGCCTGGATATCTTAATTGTTCTCCATTAGTAACACTATATGCCGCATTATGTGGTACAGAAACAATGACGGTACCAAGGTCGCGCATTTCATTAATGGCTTCCTGCGCAGTCTCATAATAGGTACGTGATCCCCAGCTGCAATTAATCACTTTTGCGCCTGTTCTTGATAGTTCTAGTAGTTGGCCCAACTCTTTAAAGTCACCATAGGTGGTAGCGTATATGTTGCAGTTATAGCAAACTCCCGGCGCGCCATATCCATTATCACCGCGAGCTGCAGCTATGGCAGCGATTGTAAACCCATGACCTTTGGATAGGCTGCTTTTTTTGAACATGGTAGTTTTGCCTGCAAACTCAGGGTCTTCTGGGTCTATGTAACCGTCAGATATTCCAATAATTACTTCCGGAGAACCTGTGGTGTAGTACCAAGCTTGTGGTACACCGAGGAAATCATAATAGTCTAAAACAGCTTGTGCGCCTAGGTTTTCGCCAGTGGTGCTTGTAACGCCGTAATCATTAGGTTCATAAATTTGTAGCGATTCATTTAAGATACTCTCTGCAAACTCAAAAAGATCTGGCGCTAGATTCATTAACTCTTCTTGAAACGTTTTACTCTCTGCAATAACAAAGTATGTGCGTTTAAGTTTGTCTCGCTGCGCGTATTTAAATTCTTTTCTAAATACTTTAACCTTGTGCTCAGTAAACATTTTTTTGAGTCTTGTATCATTACCTAAGTAGGTTACAATCGAATCGTTTGTGCTAACAGGTATCTCCACTTTTTCAGATGTTGTGCGTATGTAAAAGCGATCTTCTTGCGCTTGAAGCAGGCAAGAATAGAATAGGAGAGATAAGATAATGAGTTTAGCCATTATTCTTGGTGTCAGATGGAGCGATAGTTTCTTTGAGAGCCTGTACGTCTTTAGTTAGTTGGTCAATTTGTTTTTCTTTCTCAATGAGGTGTAAGGTGAGCTCCTCGATTTTTTTTAGAAGTAGTGCATTCATGGCACCTAGTTCAATACCATTTTGTTCAACTTCTGCGGCAGACGGAATTTCGGGTAAGTGCCCATTTTTCTGAATGTAGGTTTCAATTTCGCGTAAGCGTGATAAATCATACCCATCTTCAAATACCGTATCCGCCCATTCTTTTATATCCACTTTTACGGATTTAGCGTGTATTTGCCCGTTTACCTCAAGTCTAACTTTTGGCTCTTTTTTACCTATACCCATATTGCCATCTGTTGTAATATAAATGGACTTGGCTTCTTGAGCATTTTTGAGAAGTACGAGTGTGCCATCTTCTTGAGTGCTTGTGGTAACTGCTGGTTGTGAGGTGCAACTACAGATGGTGAGGAGTAGGACTAGCGATGTAAAAAAGAATTTCATGTGATAAAAGATTAAGCTCTAATGTACTAATACCAATTGATATAAAATAAAAATGCGCCTCCATCTCTGGAAGCGCATTGTCAATTCTTAAATTATTTGAGACTATGCAAACGCATTTACAATATCAAAAAAGTCATCTGCTTTAAGTGCAGCACCACCTATGAGACCACCATCTACATCTGGTTTTCCAAAAATTTCTTTTGCATTAGCAGGTTTTACAGATCCTCCATAAAGGATTGATACGTTTTCTGCGACGTCATTGTTATATTTTTCAGCAACAGTTTTTCTTATAAAGGCGTGCATGTCTTGTGCTTGCTCTGGTGATGCTGTTTCTCCTGTACCTATTGCCCACACTGGCTCGTATGCAAGAACAATATTTGACCACGCGCTAACATCTAAGTGAAATAATGCATTTTTGAGTTGGCTACCCACCACATCTTCTTCTTTTCCTGCTTTACGATCTTCTAGTTCTTCACCAAAGCAGAATATAATTCTCATGTCATTTTTAAGAGCGCTATCTACTTTTTGAGCAAGTAGTTCATCACTTTCGTGAAAATAAGCGCGGCGTTCACTATGTCCTAAAATCACAGTGTCTACACCTATTCCTTTGAGCATACCTGCCGAAATCTCACCCGTAAAAGCTCCACTTTCTGCTTGATGCATATTTTGCGCAGCAACAGTGATGTTTGAGTCAGAAAGACTATCAAAAGCACTGTAAAGGTTTACAAATGTAGGAGCGATAATAACCTCTGCATTTCCTTCATTTTTCTTTTGTTTAAGTGCTGTGATTAAGGTTGCTGTGGCACCTAGGTCATTATTCATTTTCCAGTTTCCAGCGACGATATTTTTTCTCATTATAGTTCTTTTTTATCTCTTCATACAAAGAGGTCTCGTTAGTAGTTAATTTCAGAAGCCTCAATGATGAAAACCAATAATGTAACATTACATGTGGTTTTAAAAAGGCGTATGTGTTTTACTTTGTTGTATTTCGCTTTCGCAAAAGCAAGTTCCTTAAAAACCAAATATACTAAGAGTAAGAGAGGTTTACTCTTGATTTAACCCAGTTTTCACGATTACGTTTTCGTAAAAACTTTGCGACCTAGCGCAGCCTAATTTTTGGATCTAGCCAGCCGTAGACGAAATCTACAAGAATATTAATGATTACAAATAGCGTAGCGATAATAAGCACGGCACCCATGATAATAGGTAGATCCAGTGTGTTGAGCGCATCTACTATTTCTTTACCTAAACCATTCCACCCAAAAATATATTCTACAAATACAGCACCCGCGAGCATGGATGCAAACCATCCAGACACTGTAGTGACTACAGGATTTAATGCATTTTTAAGTGCGTGGTTTTTTGTAATCTGGTAGGTGGTAAGTCCTTTAGCTTTTGCAGTTCTTATATATTCTTGATTATAAACCTCAAGGAGCGAGTTGCGCATTAATTGAATTA
Organism: Dokdonia sp. Asnod3-C12; assembly: GCF_045063975.1. Lineage (NCBI taxonomy): Bacteria > Pseudomonadati > Bacteroidota > Flavobacteriia > Flavobacteriales > Flavobacteriaceae > Dokdonia > Dokdonia sp. Asnod3-C12. Next base: position 527,103 of record NZ_JBEFNY010000003.1, on the reverse strand, counting down.
CAACGGCAAGCGGACGTATACCTAAAACTAGCGCTGGCAAAATCAAATTCTTCCACTGGATGTGTACGTGCTCCCCAAAATCATCCATCTCATACAAGCTACCTGTCATATTGAGATTTGTATATTTATGAAGGGCATAACCAAAGAGCCAAGCAAAAAGAATAGCGCTAAAAAAACTTGGAACACTCATTCCTAGAGTACTTACAATCTGTATGGTTTTGTCAACCCATGTGTCCCGCATTTGCGCAGAAATAATCCCTAAAAAAACGCCAATACATATGGCAATCACAATAGCACTTACGGCAAGAACAATCGTGTTAGGTAACGTTTCGGTAATTACCTCTGTGACGGGTTTTCCTGTCTTTTGAAAACTCTCTCTGAGGTATGGATATTTTACTGCTAGCGTGCTATTGCCAATCTCAAATAATGGAGTTGCGCTGTACTTGCCAGAGGATAGAGATGTATAGTTTTGCTCATCATTAGCGTGTAGAGAGAGCAAAGAAAGATCGTTAATGTAGTATGCGTATTGCGTACTTATAGGCTTATCAAATCCATATTTTGCACGCACTTTAGCTAGTTGTTCTGGATCTTCATTTTGATCTAGCATCATACGTGCGGGATCTCCAGGAAGCACCGTAAACAAGAAGAAAATGACGGTTACTACTCCCCATAATGTGAGAAGCGCATAACCTAATTTATATAATAGGTATTTAATCAATTTGATGCCGCCTTACCTTCGAGCATTTGCTGTTTTGCAGCAAGCGCTTCATCAAGAGTTATTTCTTTGTATTCAAAGTCTTGACCAAAGAGGTCTTTACCATATTGCTCAATAGTTTGAGGAAATCCAGCTGCAGCACGTCTTTCATTTACATCTTGAGGATTTGCTATAGGCCATATAAAATCGGCCATGTTTGGGTATGTTGCTCCTTGAGTACCATAAATTTGAGGTTCGCCATTACCCATAAGTAAACGGTCTTCCATCATTGCAACCAGCGTGTATGGTAATTCGCCATCTTGTCCAGCTTTTTTGATGGTATCTATGTAGGTTGGTATTTTATTAGGATTATGCTGGATCACATACCAAGCAGCAGTATTTGTAGGTTCGCCCACGATACTCTTCCCAGGATATCCTTTAGTTCTTATAGTATATTCAATGCGTTCAAGATTAATACTATCCAGTAATTCCTGTTGCTTCCATATAAAATTTTGAAATTCCTCTGGAGCAACGCCTAGCTTTTTAGCTTCGATATTCTTTTCTTCTCCGTCTTGTAAGTACATCATCCGTCTGTACTTTTGATCTAGAATAGCGATACTATCTAGCTCATATTTGAGGGTGAAATCAAGGTTAGGCTTACTGTTTTCTAGAGTTTGTAAGCGCAAGTCTTGGGCGTCATTATAGTGAAGCTTTTGTAAAATGGTTCCTTTGTGAAGACTCACAATTCCAGGATTTGCACGTACAATAGTTTTTAAAACTGTTTCATCTGTAAAGTAAAACTTAAAAGGAAGTTTAAAATCTTGTACAAACTCATCTGTCACGTCTTGTGACGAGGAGCTTAGACCTATGACGTTATATCCTTTTCTAATAGCATCTTCTGCAATTGTTCTAATATTATAGTAACCTTCTCGCTCCGTATTAGTTAAGTTATAAGCAACAATTACAACGAGATTTTCTTTCTCTAGAAATTCTGTAGTATAGTTTTCTTCTCCGCGTTCTATTGTAAAATCGTGTACAGGTGGCTCATAACCTTCGGCTGTTTGTACGACCTCGTATGAGATAAACTCTCCGTCTACTTGCGGGTAGCCACCTTCTGTGGTAATTACTTCCTCTTTACCATCAATATTAAATTTCCACTGGTACTCAAACGTAGCTTCAGGTGCGCCCTCTGGGATTTTCATTCCTTCGGCTATGTTTGAGCCTACTTTGTAAGCTCTAAAATCTAACCATGGCAGGTGCTCGAGTACGTGCATACCAAAGAACATACATGCTAAAAATGATACAAAGACAATAGAGGTGTTGATGAGTTTGCCAAAAAGAGGCAGGATATATTTCTGATTAAACATCAAGAAAAGGATAAGAACTAATAAAATCACATCCTTTGCAAAAGACTCCCACGGCACTAGCGGAATAGCATCACCAAAACATCCACAATCTGTCACCTTATTAAAATAAGCCGAGTAGAAGGTGAGAAATGTAAAAAATGCAATCATTGCAAACAGTAGCCACAAGGTGATTTTTTTACGATACCCTACCAAAAGGGCAATTCCTAAAAGTACTTCAACCACCACAAGTATGATTGCAATAAGTAGGGCGTAAGGTGATAAGAACTCAAGGCCTAAAACCTCTGCGCTAAAATATTCTTGAAGCTTGTAAGAAAACCCTAAAGGATCGTTAAGCTTTATAAATCCGCTAAAGATAAAAAGTGCTCCTACAATAAAGCGAGCTATGTGTGTAAATAGTTTCATATATAATCCAGCAGTACTGGAGGTGTATTAGTCACGTTTTCGCGAAAGCGTAACTTTTATTCATAAATACTAATTATTACGCTTCACCTAAGTGAATCATTGCAAAAACAGCATAATTAATCATGTCTTGATAGTTTGCATCAATACCTTCAGAAACGAGCGTTTTTCCTTTATTATCTTCTATTTGCTTCACGCGCAGCAATTTCTGGAGAATCAAATCTGTGAGACTGCTCACTCGCATATCACGCCATGCTTCACCATAGTCGTGATTTTTATCCATCATTAACTGTTTTGTGAGTTTTATTTTCTCATCATAAGCATGCGTAGCCTCCTCAAGCTCCATGTCTGGTTGCTCTACCACGCCGCGCTCAAGATTTACTAGCGCCATGGCGCAGTAATTAATGATCCCTATAAATTCAGATTGCTGCCCTTCATCCACTTTTTGCACCTCGTTTTGCTGTAACCCGCGTATGCGCTGTGCTTTTATAAAAATTTGATCCGTGAGAGAAGGAAGTCTCAAAATGCGCCATGCACTCCCATAGTCTTTCATTTTTTTAATATAAAGGTCTCTACATTGTGTGATTACCGCATCATATTGGGCAGAAGTGTCAGGCATGCTATGTTGTTTGATTTTTGGTAAATTTCGGTTAAAATCTTCAATATAAGAAATGAGTTCTTGCTTAGGAAGTAATGCTAGCTATTATCCTTTTGAAGCACAGCGTTTATGGTGTATTTTTGAAGCAGTATCCCGCTTTCTGTTGCAATTCCTCGCGGCGGTTGCACCAGCCAGCTGCGGGATTTTCACTACAATCGGGGCTATGGAGTAGAGGTAGTGTGTGATTAGAAGTAGTTACTAAAGAAGTTAAACTATCACAGAAAAAGAGCCAAAGATTTATAAATAATCATCTATGAAAATAAACTGTAAAGGAACGCTAATAGAACTCTCAAAGCCTAAGGTTATGGGAATACTAAACCTTACTCCAGATAGTTTTTATGATGGTGGTAGGTATAAAGATATGGAAGCTGCTATAGACCAAGTAAGAACAATGCTTGATGATGGCGCCACATTTATTGACGTAGGAGCTTATAGTTCGCGACCAGGAGCTGTAGATATTTCGGTAGAGGAGGAGGAGTTAAGATTGATACCAGTGATAGAACAATTGGTGACTTTGTTTCCAGAGATTATAATCTCTGTAGACACCTTTCGCGCAAGCGTAGCAAGAAAAGCAATAGCAGCAGGAGCAGCTATGATTAATGATATTAGTGCAGGGCAGTTAGATCCAGAAATGATGTCTACAGTAGGGGAGTTGGGTGTTCCTTATATAATGATGCATATGCGAGGCACTCCTCAGACCATGAAGGAACTTGCGGTCTATGAGAATATAACAAAAGAGGTGCTGCAATACTTTAGTGAGCGAGTTGCTGTCGCAAGATCTCATAAAATAAATGATGTGATAGTAGATCCAGGCTTTGGATTTGCAAAAACAGCTAGCCATAGTTTTGAGTTACTTAATAAGTTGGCAATCTTTAAACAGTTAGACCTCCCTATTCTCGCAGGCGTTTCTCGTAAATCTATGATTTATAAAACCCTCGACACATCACCAGATAGGGCACTTAATGGGACCACGGTATTAAATACAATCGCGATAAATCAAGGCGCTCATATATTAAGAGTTCATGACGTTAAGGAAGCTATGGAAGTGGTAACTCTTTGCCAAGCATGTTCCTTGTAGTTAAGCTTGTTTATTTTGCTGGTATTGACATTGCTAATTGGGATTTTTATTGTCAATAGTTCTTAACAAAACGAGTCTCTGTTAACAGGATTTTAGCAAAAAAACGCTATTTTTCACTCCTTAAATAATTCTATAATGAGAATCCTACGTTTAGCTTTAATTCTAATAGCTTTTTCTTTTATAAATACGTCGCTTTTTGCTCAGACATCGGCAGGAGGTTCTACGTTTCAAGATGCAGTTCCATTTTGTACCAATGATCCTGTTTTTGCGACACCATTTGACGCTTGTTTTTCAGGTAGTACAGATTCAAACTGTACTACATCAGGACAAGCAGGTCCCAATTATGGTTGTTTAGGTAGTCAACCTTTTCCTACTTGGTATTTCTTGCAAATTGATCAAGCAGGAAATTTAAATTTTCAAATCACCCAGAATACAGCAATAGATGATGACGGAACTCCAACAGGAACAGGCCTTGATGTAGATTATATAATCTGGGGTCCTTTTGCAGATACTGATGTTTTTGACCAATTGACTGCAGCTAATATTGAAAGTTGTAGCTTTTCTTCAGCACCAGTAGAGTTTCCTACAATTACAAATGCGCAAGAAGGTGATGTCTATGTTTTTATGGTTACTAATTTTTCTGGTCAACAAGCGGAGATTTTTATAGAGCAAACTAATGACCCAATGAATACTGGAGTTGGTAGTACAGATTGTTCTATTGTAAATGCTTCACTAGGAGCAGATCAAGATGCTTGTGAAGGAACAACAGTAACACTAGATGCTACGAGTACAGAAGCAGCTGGTTATGCATGGGCTGTAGATACTGGAGCAGGTTTTATGCCTGTTTTAGACGGTGGTGGAGCTCAAGTTACTACAGCGATGCTTAACGTAACTACAAGTGGCGAGTACCAAGTGACAATCACAGATACTGCTGGTGACACAGGAACAGACGAGGTTATCGTTACATTCTTCACAGTACCAACAGCAACAGCTCCAGATGATATTTTTGAGTGTGATACAGATTCAGATGGTTTTGCAAGTTTTAATCTAGACGCTCAAATTCTAGATATTTTAAATGGACAGAGTGCGACAGAGTTTTCTGTTTCTTTCCATTTGAGTCAAGCAGACGCAGATACAGGAGCGGGAGCTTTAGCAGGAACCACAATATATAACTCTGTAAGTGATGAGATTTTTGTTCGTGTAGAAAACAATGGCTTGCCTGCATGTTCAAGTACTACCTCATTTAATATTGAGGTTGTTGCATTACCTATAGCAACAATGCCTGCTACCTATGAAATTTGTGACGATAATATAGACGGTGATGATACTAATGGAGTGGCTACCTTCAACCTTTCTACATTAGATGACGAAGTTTTAAATGGCTTAGATCCAGTGCAGTTTGAAGTGAGTTATCATGTAAACGGACCGGAAGCATCTAGTAATACAAATCCTCTTCCTGCAGCATATACAAATACATCAAGCCCTAATAACGATACTATTTTTGCAAGAGTTGAAAATACAGCTTTCACTGGTTGTTTCTCAATAACATCAATTAATCTTAGAGTTAATGCTCTCCCAGTCCTAACCACACCAGTTACTTTACGTCAGTGTGATGATGATACAAACGGTGTTACAACTTTAAACTTAACACAGTCACAAAGCGAGTTGAGTACAAATTCAGCTAACGAGACTTTTACTTATGTAGACGCTTCTGGCACACCTATAACTGATCCTACGGCTTATATAAACAGTGGTTCTCCTTTTAGTGAGGCTATTGCTGTGACTGTAACAAATCTAGATGGATGTTCACGAGAAGGCGTTATTAACGTGATTGTGAGTGCTTCTCAAATTCCAACAGGAACACTCTTTGCAGATGAGATTGAGTGTGATACTGATGGTGATGGCATTGCTGTATTTGATTTCTCTGGCGCTACTGCTACGATAGAAACATTTTTCTCGCCACAAGTAGTATCTGTTGCTTATTATGAAACAGAGCAAGAAGCCTTATCTGAGATTAATCCTATTACGGATATAGCTGCTTATAGCAATAATCCGTTATTCACAAGTGCTGGTGGCGTTCAAGATATTTGGGTTCGTGTAGAGGCAGATACAGATAATGGTTGTGTAGGTCTTGGAGAGCACGTAAGACTCACTGTGACTCCCAACCCAACATTCCTTCCTAATATTAGTAGTATTGAGACTTGTTCTGCTGTAGCAAATGCAGCTACTTTTGATTTAACGCAGAATGTAGCGGAGATCACTGGTGGAGATGCAGATCTAGAAGTTACTTTTTATGAGAGTATTGCAGCTTATACAGCTACACCTGCTGTAGCGATTGCAAGTCCTACTTCTTTTTCAAACAGTAGTAATCCTCAGACTATTTTCTATAGTTTAAGAAGTACGAGTAGCACGTGTACGACGTTTGATACTGCGATGAATTTTGAGATTATTGTCAATCAAAACCCTGTGGCTATCACGCCGTCTGAGCTTCAAGTATGTGATGATGATGGTGTAGTAGATGGATTTACAACGGTAGATCTTTCTCAAAAAGATGCAGAAATCACTAGTGGTTTTAATGCAAATCTTACAGTGACCTATCACTTAGATGCCGCTGGCGCTACTACTGGCGATGCAAGCATTCCAGATAGTACCATGTTTACCACCACGAGTAATCCGCAGATTGTAGGAGTTCGTGTGACTGATAATACAACAGGTTGTTTTTCAACTACAAGCATGAGCATCCGTAGTTTCCCAGTACCTGTGGCTGTTACTCCAGCCGACTATGAGGCTTGTGATGATGATAATGATGGTGTGTTTGACTTTTTTGTGCTTTCATCTAGAGATACTGAAATTACTGGTGGTGACCCTAGTTTAAGTGTTGCTTATTACCTTACCCAAGCAGATGCAGATAACGCGCCTGTAGGCCAAGAGCTGGACGCAGCAATGTATATCAATAACGACCCTTTTGAGCAGATCATTTTTGCTCGTGTGTTTAATGCGATAGGTTGTTATGACACAAACCCAAGCAGATGCAGATAACGCGCCTGTAGGCCAAGAGCTGGACGCAGCAATGTATATCAATAACGACCCTTTTGAGCAGATCATTTTTGCTCGTGTGTTTAATGCGATAGGTTGTTATGACACAACACCGCTTACCTTGAGAGTGCTTAACACTCCAATGCCTAATGAAAATGCAACTCCTTTTGCATTGTGTGATGATAATAGCGACGGACTACAGATTTTTGATTTAAGCACGCAAGTGGTAAATATTTTAGGAGGTCTAGACCCTGCTACTCACAGTGTGGTGTGGTTTTCTTCTCTCGCTTCCGCGGAAGCTGGAACTCCTGCCATAGCAACTCCTAGCGCTTACACCAGCAATACGGCAACTGTTTTTGCAGTGGTGACAGATACGACGCAACCAACGACCACGGCTACTTTTTGTAGTAATATAGCGACCCTTTCTCTTGTTGTGAATCCGCTTCCTACTCCGGTACAACCTGCCGAATATGAGCTTTGTGATGATCTAGAGAGTGGTAGTGATACCGATGAGTTTGCGAGTTTTGATTTACGTAGCCGTGATGATGAAATTACTGGTGGTAATGATGACTGGGCAGTAAGCTATCACCTTACCCAAGGCGATGCCGATGCAGGTGCACCAGCGCTTCCAGATGTATATCAAAACACCGTAATGGCTAACCAAACTATTTTTGCTAGAGTAGAAAATATAGTAACTAGCTGTTTTGAAACCACCACGCTTACTTTAGTGGTAAACCCACTACCATCACCTACCACTATTGTAGCGGTAGAAGAATGTGATACCATGGCAAATGATGGTGATGTAGATAATGATGGAGACGCAGTATTTGATCTTACAGGTCAAGTAACTGCAGATATCATCAATGGAGAGACGTTTATGTCACTCACTTTTCACGAGACACTCGCTTCCGCGGAACTGGGCAGTCCATCGATAGCAACACCGGCGGCTTATGAGACTGTATCTAGAACGATATTTGTACGAGCAACCGATACGGACCCAGCAACTGCAACCCAGTGTTACCGTGTTATCGAACTAGAACTTACCGTACAACCAGCACCTGTGCTACCTGCGGTGATTCCAGATCTTACCTCTTGCGATGATAATGAAGATGGACAAGCACTTTTTGATCTTACTCAAAATGATGCGATTGTTCTAGGAACACAAACTACTGCTGATGTTACTTTAACGTATCATGAAACCCTTGCTAGCGCAGAAGCTATGGTAGGAAGCGTAAGTGATATGCCCACTTTTTGATCTTACTCAAAATGATGCGATTGTTCTAGGAACACAAACTACTGCTGATGTTACTTTAACGTATCATGAAACCCTTGCTAGCGCAGAAGCTATGGTAGGAAGCGTAAGTGATATGCCCGTTGCCGATCCGCTGAACTATTTAGCAAGTGCGCCAACCACACCAATCTGGGTACGTCTAGAAAATACAACTACAGGATGTACGGTAGTTGGCACTTTCAATCTTAACATAGCGATGATTCCAGCGATCACACCTCCCGGCGTTTTTGAGGAGTGTGATAGCGAAGGAGCACTGGTAGGCACCGATACTGATGGAATTACAAGTTTTGATTTAACAAGCCTTGATACTTTAATTACTGGAGGAGACACCACTTTAAGTGTTAGCTATTATGAGTCGCAAGCAGACTTAGATGCTGGGACAACCAATGCGATTTCTACTCCAACAGCTTATGTAAATACAGGAATGAGTCCGCAGACCATTTTTATCTTAGTAACTAGCGATCAAGCAGGAATGTGTGGCGCTCAGACTACGGTAGACCTTCAAGTGAATCCGTTACCAGTAATTGGAGAGCCATTACCAGCTGCAGTTGCTTGTGATGAGGATAATGACGGCTTTGGAGCTTTTGACCTGCAACAATATAATGACGACTTACTAGCAACAGTAACAAACATAGACTTGCGTTTTTATGAAACACTAGATAATGCAACGGCAGATACGGGAGCAGGTCAGATAGATATTACCCTTCCTTATAATAATATCTCAGGAATGACTTCGTTATATGTAGTTGCACAAGATACAGACGCTACGACAGCCACAAGTTGTACGAAGATCTATGAGTTTGAGCTTATTGTGTTCCCTATTCCAGAACTTCCTACAACACTAGCAACCCTTGCAGCTTGTGATGATAATAATGATCTAATGGAGGTTATTGACCTCACTCAAAATGAGTCTGCGATTATAGGAACTCAAGATCCAGCAACCCTTATCATTACCTACCATAATACACAAGCAGATGCTGATTTGGGAATCAATCCAATTGTAAACCCTACCGCTTATACAGCAACACAGATAGCACCACTAGAAATTATCTGGGTACGCTTGCAAGTAAGTGACGGCTCTCCAAATATATGCGCTGCCATTGGTTCATTTGAGATATCGGTAGAGACACCACCTACGGCAAACCCGAATGGTGATGATCTAGATCTCATGATTTGTGATGATGATACAGACACCTTTACGGAGTTTGACTTAAGCGTAAACCAAGCGAGTCTCACTGGTGGTGATCCGCTGCTTACGGTAACGTATTATGAGAGTCTTGCTGCTTTGAACGCAGGAACTCCTATTACAGATCCTTCGGCGTATACAAACATATTAAACCCTCAAACCATCCAAGCGGTAGTATCAAGTCCAGCAGGATGTAGTGATGGAACGACCTTTAATATCGAAGTATTACCACTGCCAACACCAAATACTAATCCAGATGCGCTAGAAGTGTGTGACACGACTACAGATATCGATACAGATGGTGATGGAGTGATTGATGCAGGTTCAGGTTCGGCAACAGATGGTTTTGAAGTCTTTGATTTAACACCTGCTATCGCGCAGATTGCGGGAGCAGAACCGGTAAATATAACGGTGTATACAGAACTCGCTTTCGCGGAAGCGAACCCAGAAGACACTACGCTCGCCATTACAGATGTGACTGCGTTTATCAATACCGTGACTGGCAACCAAACATTATACGCAAGGGTGGAACGTGATGTGCCAGGAAACAGCGACTTGGATAGCGACGGAAATCTATGTTTTGTAGTCGTTCCTTTNTACCGTGTTATCGAACTAGAACTTATCGTACAACCAGCACCTGTGCTACCTGCGGTGATTCCAGATCTTACCTCTTGCGATGATAATGAAGATGGACAAGCACTTTTTGATCTTACTCAAAATGATGCGATTGTTCTAGGAACACAAACTACTGCTGATGTTACTTTAACGTATCATGAAACCCTTGCTAGCGCAGAAGCTATGGTAGGAAGCGTAAGTGATATGCCAGTTGCCGATCCGCTGAACTATTTAGCAAGTGCACCAACCACACCAATCTGGGTACGTCTAGAAAATACTACTACAGGATGTACGGTAGTTGGTACTTTCAATCTTAACATAGCGATGATCCCGGCAATAACACCTCCTGGTGTTTTTGAGGAGTGTGATAGCGCAGGAGCACTGGTAGGCACCGATACTGATGGAATTACAAGTTTTGATTTAACGAGCCTTGATACTTTAATTACTGGAGGAGACACCACTTTAAGTGTTAGCTATTATGAGTCGCAAGCAGACTTAGATGCTGGGACAACCAATGCGATTTCTACTCCAACAGCTTATGTGAATACAGGAATGAGTCCGCAGACCATTTTTATCTTAGTAACTAGCGATCAAGCAGGAATGTGTGGCGCTCAGACTACGGTAGACCTTCAAGTGAATCCGCTGCCAGTAATTGGAGAACCTTTGCCTGCTGCAGTAGCTTGTGATGAGGACAATGATGGCTTTGGAGCTTTTGACTTGCAACAATATAATGACGACTTACTAGCAACAGTAACAAACATAGACTTGCGTTTTTATGAAACACTAGATAATGCAACGGCAGATACAGGAGCAGGTCAAATAGACATTACTCTTCCTTATAATAACATCTCAGGAATGACTTCGCTATATGTAGTTGCACAAGATACAGACGCTACGACAGCCACAAGTTGTACGAAGATCTATGAGTTTGAGCTTATTGTGTTCCCTATTCCAGAACTTCCTACAACACTAGCAACCCTTGCTGCTTGTGATGATAACAATGATTTAATGGAAATCATTGACCTTACCCAAAATGAGTCTACGATTATAGGAACGCAAGATCCAGCAAATCTTGTCATTACCTACCATAATACACAAGCAGATGCTGATTTGGGAATCAATCCAATTGTAAACCCTACTGCTTATACAGCAACACAGATAACACCACTAGAAACTATCTGGGTACGCTTGCAAGTAAGTGATGGCTCTCCAAATATATGTGCTGCCATTGGTTCTTTTGAGATATCAGTTGAGACACCACCTACGGCAAACCCGAATGGTGACAATCTAGATCTCATGATTTGTGATGATGATACAGACACCTTTACGGTGTTTGACTTGAGCGTAAATCAGGCGAGTCTCACTGGTGGTGATCCGCTACTTACGGTGACGTATTATGAGAGTCTTGCTGCTTTGAATGCAGGAACTCCTATTGCAGATCCTTCGGCTTACACTAATATTTTAAACCCTCAGACCATCCAAGCGGTAGTATCAAGCCCAGCAGGATGTAGTGATGGAACGACCTTTAATATCGAAGTATTACCACTGCCAACACCAAATACCAATCCAGATACGCTAGAAGTGTGTGACACGACTACAGATGTCGATACAGATGGTGATGGAGTGATTGATGCAGGTTCAGGTTCGGCAACAGATGGTTTTGAAGTCTTTGATTTAACACCTGCTATCGCGCAGATTGCGGGGGCAGAACCGGTAAATATAACGGTGTATACAGAACTCGCTTTCGCGGAAGCGAACCCAGAAGACACTACGCTCGCCATTGCAGATGTGACTGCGTTTATCAATACCGTGACTGGCAACCAAACATTATACGCAAGGGTGGAACGTGATGTGCCAGGAAACAGCGACTTGGATAGCGACGGAAATCTATGTTTTGTAGTCGTTCCTTTNCTCAATAAAAACTTTTGAACTTCGCTAGATATGTTACTGTTTCTCTAAGCGGGTGCAAATATACAACTGTTTTTTAAACTCACAACTTAATCTTAAAAATAATTGAAAATTTAATTTTCAACCCTTAAAAACCAAGCAACAATCGTAATGAACATAACTCCCAAATAACCTCCATTTGTTAGCGGCTGCAAAACTACAACCTTTTTCCTAATCACAAACTATCTTTTTTAAAATAATTTGAAGAAATAAAAACAAACTTTTTGAAGACATTTAAAAGAACAACCGCTTGCTGTTAAGCGGGTGGCAAAGATACACCGAAGTTCTAATCTTACAAGAATAAATATCAAAATATTTAAAATTATCTCAAAATAGACCTCCTAAAACCACCTAAAAATCCCTAATCAAATGAAAACAAAGCAGTTATTATAATTCAAATTTTCGCGAAAGCGAAACAATCTTTCTCCTTAATATATAGTCAAACAGAATGTAATATATATTGTAAACCTTCATTGAAGATACTATCTTTGCGCCTTTAAACAATCGAACTATGATCAATATCACTTTGCCAGATGGCAATGTAAAACAGATGGACAACGGAGCTACTCCTATGGACGTCGCAAAGAGCATCAGTGAAGGACTGGCGCGTAATGTAATTTCGGCAAAATTTAATGGGCAAACGGTTGAGACCTCTACCCCACTTACCGAAGATGGTTCGATCACACTTTTTACCTGGAATGATGATGAAGGAAAGACAGCTTTTCGTCACTCTTCTTCTCACGTACTGGCTCAAGCAATTTTAAAATTATATCCTGGAGCAAAACTTACTATAGGACCAGCTATCGAAAATGGTTTCTATTATGATGTTGACCTGGGTGACCAAACCATATCTGACAAGGATTTTAAGTCTATAGAAGACAAAATGCTTGAAATCGCTAGAGGTAAGCATGACTTTAGCCTACGCTCTGTAACTAAGCAAGAGGCTTTAGATAAATACAAAGCAGAAGGAAACGAGTTTAAGGTAGAACTTATAGAGAATCTAGAAGATGGAACAATCACCTTCTGTGATCATGATGACTTTACAGATTTATGCCGTGGTGGTCACATTCCGAATACAGGAATCATCAAGGCTGTAAAAATAATGAGTGTTGCTGGAGCTTACTGGAGAGGTGATGAGAACAAACCACAACTTACTCGTGTTTATGGAACATCGTTCCCAAAACAAAAGGATCTTAAGGAATACTTAGAATTAATAGAAGAAGCAAAAAAACGCGATCACAGAAAATTAGGTAAAGAGCTTGAACTTTTTACTTTTTCTCAACGTGTGGGTCAAGGTCTTCCATTGTGGTTACCTAAAGGAGCTGCACTACGTGAGCGTCTTGAAAATTTCCTTAAAGCTGCACAGAAAAAGCAAGGTTATGAGATGGTAGTTTCTCCACATATAGGTCAAAAGGAACTTTATGAAACTTCTGGACACTATGCAAAGTATGGGGCAGATAGTTTCCAACCTATACATACACCTAACGAGGGAGAAGAGTTCTTACTTAAACCTATGAACTGCCCTCATCACTGTGAAATCTATAATAGCCGTCCTTGGAGTTACAAGGAACTACCTAAACGTTTTGCAGAATTTGGTACAGTATACCGCTATGAGCAATCTGGCGAACTTCATGGACTAACCCGTGTACGTGGCTTCACTCAAGATGATGCACATATATTCTGTACGCCAGATCAACTGGATGAAGAGTTTATGAAAGTAATAGACTTAGTGCTTTATGTTTTCGGTTCTTTAGGTTTTGAAAACTTTACAGCGCAGGTTTCTTTACGTGATCCAGAAAAACCAGAAAAATATATAGGAGCAGATGAAAACTGGGTAAAAGCAGAAAATGCTATCCTCAATGCTGCAAAAGCTAAAGGACTTAACTACGTTGTTGAAACTGGTGAAGCTGCTTTTTATGGACCTAAGCTTGACTTTATGGTTAAGGATGCTCTAGGCCGCAGCTGGCAACTGGGTACTATACAAGTGGACTACAACTTGCCAGAACGTTTTGAATTACAGTATAAAGGGAGTGATAATGAGATGCATCGCCCTGTAATGATACACCGTGCACCCTTTGGAAGTATGGAGCGTTTTATCGCAATTTTACTAGAGCACACAGGAGGAAACTTCCCACTTTGGTTAATGCCACAGCAAGCTACTATTTTGACATTGAGTGAGAAATACGAGAAATATGCTCAGAATGTTTTAACTTTGCTTGAAAATCACGAAATTCGCGCTCTTATAGATAACCGTGGTGAGACTATGGGTAAGAAAATACGGGAAGCAGAGATGCAAAAACTTCCGTTTATGATTATCATAGGAGAGCAAGAAGAGAATGATGGCACAATATCTGTAAGAAGACATGGTGGTGAGGATTTAGGTAGTATGACTATGGACGCTTTCGCGAAAATGGTAAATGCCGAGATAGCATCCACAATAAAAACATTTGAAGTTTAATTTAAAATAGAAACGCCATAGCAATACGTAGAAAAAGATCGAGAGGTCCTGCTAGGATCATTAAGGAAGACCAACACAAAATCAACCAAAAGATTCGTGCCAAAGAAGTACGACTCGTGGGAGAAAACGTGGAAGTAGGGATTTACCCTATCCAAAAAGCACAAGCACTAGCCGCAGAATTAGAGCTAGATCTTGTAGAGATATCACCTAATGCCGCACCACCGGTTTGTAAAATTATAGACTATAAGAAGTTTGTATATGAGCAAAAGAAGCGTGAGAAGGTAATGAAGGCAAAAGCCTCAAAAGTGATTATCAAAGAAATACGTTTTGGTCCGCAGACAGACGATCACGATTACGAATTTAAAAAGAAGCATGCTGAAAAGTTCCTTAAAGAAGGAGCAAAACTTAAAGCTTATGTATTCTTTAAAGGTCGTTCTATCATCTATAAGGATCAAGGAGAAATACTACTTCTAAGACTAGCACAAGAGCTAGAAGAACTAGGAAAAGTAGAACAACTCCCGAGACTAGAAGGAAAGCGTATGACAATGTTCATCGCTCCTAAGAAAAAATAAGCTTGCTAGCAAGCATAAGTTGCTAGTGTATAGCAGCTAGACATAAAACCCTCCTACTCTTTTGAGTCAGGAGGGTTTAGTAAGAAAATAAGTGAGATAATTTAAAAAATAGGAACAGATGCCTAAAATGAAAACAAAATCCAGTGCTAAGAAGCGTTTCAAGCTTACCGGAACTGGTAAAATCAAAAGAAAGCACGCTTTTAAGAGTCACATTTTGACTAAAAAATCTAAAAAGCGTAAGCTTGCGTTAACGCATGATGGCCTTGTGCACGATGCAGATACGAGTAATGTTAAATTGATGCTTAATCTTAAGTAATCCGTTTAACCGGTTAAAACAAATATTTTTCAACCCTGGAGTATGGCCTTCTCTCCGCTTAAGAGAGAGAACAAAAGAGTATACAGCGTGTACCGCCTGCTACAAAAACACATTAAATTATGCCTAGATCAGTAAATTCAGTTGCTAAAAGAGCCCGTAGAAAAAAGGTGATGAAGCAAGCCAAAGGTTACTTTGGAAGACGTAAAAACGTTTGGACAGTAGCAAAAAATGCAGTAGACAAAGCAATGTCTTATGCATACAGAGACCGTCGTCAGAATAAAAGAAATTTCCGTTCATTATGGATTACTCGTATTAATGCGGGTGCTCGTATGCACGGTATGTCTTATTCTCAGTTTATGGGGAAAGTAAAAGCAAATGGAATCGAGCTTAACCGTAAGGTGCTTGCAGATCTTGCTATGAACCACCCAGAAGCGTTTGAAGCAGTAATCAATAAAGTAAAGTAAGGCGCGAGCCTCATTTAATAATACATCTCACTTATTAAAAAGTCCTGCTCTTTGAGCAGGACTTTTTGTTTTAAACAACTTTTCTAAAATTTACTAGTACTGCTGAGTAATTCAATTTTCGCGAAAGCGAGATTGCACAACTTATTATAAAACTTTTGAAGTAGCTTTAAAACACTTTCATCGAAATTCCGTTACTTTGAGTGCAATAAGAAAATCTATGTCTACACCTGTTCTTGAACTCTCACACGCTGCTATATATCAGCGAGAAAATTTAATTTTATCTGAAGTTAATGTTACCATTGAACCAGGTGACTTTGTATATCTCATAGGTAAAACGGGCTCTGGAAAAAGTAGTTTCATGAAAACGCTTTATGGTGATTTACCGCTCACAGAGGGAAAAGGGAATATTGTAGGGTTTGATCTCAATGGACTTAAGGAAAAGAATATCCCTTTTTTACGTCGTAAGCTTGGTGTTGTTTTTCAAGATTTTAAATTATTAAATGACCGAACGGTTATCGATAATTTAAAATTTGTTTTAAAAGCAACTGGATGGAAGGATAAGGCTGCTATGACAAATAAGATAGATTCGGTTCTTGATAAAGTGGGAATGAAAAGCAAGGGCTTTAAGTTCCCTTATCAGCTTTCTGGTGGAGAACAACAACGTATTGCTATTGCACGCGCTTTACTCAATGACCCCGAACTTATCCTTGCAGATGAGCCTACTGGAAATCTTGACCCGCAGACAAGTGTTGAAGTGATGGAAGTGCTCCAAGAGATTAATAAGAATGGAAACACTATACTAATGGCAACTCATGATTATGCGCTCTTATTAAAATATCCATCAAAAACATTGAAGTGCGATGGCAACAAGGTTTTTGAGGTTGTACAGAAAACAGTTTAATATCCTTTCCGAACACTTACATATCATCCAACTCACTAATAAGTTACTGTTTGATTGGTAATCAACTTATACAAAATAATGAGTTAGATTCCAGATAGATTTTGGCTAGTAAAATACCTAAAACTTCTATTTAGCGTATATTGACATTACTTTAATGCTTTCTATACTTATACCTACATATAATACTGACATCACAGATCTTGTCCAGTCTATCTGTGAGCAAGCACGTCGTGCGAAAATTACTTTTGAAGTGATTTTCTGTGAAGATGCATCTTATCTATACATAGAAAAAAACGTACAACTTCTAGGAAACACTAACGTAAAACGGCTAATAAACGCTACCAATTTAGGTAGAACTGCCACCCGTACTAATCTTGCCCATAACGCAACATATAGTTGGTTACTATTTCTAGATGCAGATGTTGCACTACCTTCAATAAGTTTCATTGAAAATTATGTTTCGCATTTAAATTCATCCCATGATATTATTCATGGTGGTATATCATATGCTATAGATAATAACGATGATTTCACTCTTAGGAGTACATATGGAACACAAAGAGAAACACAACTAGCCAAAAAAAGATGTAAAACTCCTTATTTTGTTATTTCTCAAAATATACTTGTAAAAAAGGAAGCGTTCTTAAAGCTCAATATTATTGCTTCAAACAGGTATGGTCTGGATAACATATTCTCTTATCAAATCCTTAAACAAGGTTATGGTGTCCAACACATAGATAATCCAGTAATACATCATGGTTTAGAAAAGAACGATGTGTTTTTAAAAAAGTCCATACAAGCGATAGAAACTCTTATTTATTATGAAGAGAAAGGTCTAATGGCTCAAGACTTCACACGTTTACAAAAAAGCTATCTTACTCTTAAAAAGAATAAAGTAGTTCTTATTTTCAAGGTGATTATAAGTAAAAGTTTGAAGTACATCGAAAAAAACTTAATGGGCAAGAAGCCATCTCTATTCCTTTTTGACCTGTACAGATTACATCATTATATAACTCTTAAAGAAAATGCCTAAGTTCTCTGTAGTCATTACGGTATATAATAAGGAGGACTTTGTACAAGCAACTGTAGAAAGTGTCTTAAATCAGTCGGTGCAAGATTTTGAGATTATTATTGTTAATGATGGCTCTACAGATGGTAGTGATGCTGTCATAAAATCTATAGCCTCAGAAAAAATTACATATCTACCACTTGCAGAAAATCTAGGAGCCGGCGCTGCACGCAACATAGGCATAAAATCTGCCAGAGGATCTTATATTGCACTTCTTGATGGTGATGATATTTGGGATAGCTATTACCTAGCCGAGATTGTAAGTCTAATACATGTGTTTCCGCAACATCACGTTTTCGCGACAGCGGTATTCAAAGAATATATAGGAAAAACTACGGCAAGTAATTATAGTTTTGATAATCCAAATGAAGATACTTTTCTAGATCTAAACTACTTTGAGAGCAGCTATAAAAACTCGCTATTAACGAGTAGTTCTGCAGTGATACATAAGTCCGTTTTTAATGATATTGGGTTTTATGATGAATCCATAAAAAGCGGACAAGACACAGATTTATGGATTAGAATAGGGATTAAATATCGAGTAGCTTTCAGCACTAAGCCCGCTGTAACTTATATCTATGCGCCACAAAGTCTTTATAAAAGTATACGCAGTGTTACACATAGACCTGATTATCTAAATTATCTCAATGAAGAGGAAAAGCTTGAGAGCTTAAAGAAATTTATAGATCTCAATAGATATTCATTAATACTGAGGGCTAGATTATGGAATGAGTCACAAGAAGCGACCGTGTATCTTGATAACCTTGACCTAAATAATCTTAATAGTAGACAGCGGTTTCTACTTAATTTACCTCCGAGCGTGTTGAAAATAGCATTTAAATCACAAAAATTATTAGCACAAGCAGGGATTAATCTGTCTGCTTTTTAGCCAATAAAATCTTTATATTCACGGATGTAATCTTGTTCATCATATTCATGAGAAGCTAGTACAAGACAAACAGAACCAGATGAGAAATTTTCTAGTTCGCGCCATATATTCACATCAATCAATAAGCCTTCACTTGGATTGTTAAGCATTACCCGTTCTTTAATCGTTCCATTATCGAGTACAACCTCAAAGCTTCCGCTTACTGCAATGAGCAATTCTACACATTCTTTATGTGCATGCCCGCCGCGATATGCTCCACTAGGCACATCGTGTAAATAATAAACTCGCTTAATATCATGTGGAAACACACCATTTTCTATAACAGCAAGGTTGCCTCGCGGGTCTGTTATTCTAGGGATTTCTATAATTTTCTTCATAAGGAATTTATAAGGGTACTCCAGTCATTACTAATTTGTTCCTGTGATAAGTGTGCTACACTCTCTTTGGCATTTGATTTACAATGCGCTAAAAGTTCGCTATCAAGAACAAACATATGTATAGCTTCAGATAATGCCTCCATATCATAATTAGGAACTAATAATCCATTATGACCGTGTTGTACTATTTCATTAGGTCCAGACTCACAATCTACACTTATCACCGGAGTTCCTAGTGATAATGACTCTACAAGCACCATGGGGAAACCTTCATAATGACTAGTTAAGAGCGTGAATAATGCATTTTTCACGATGGAGGACGGTTGTTTTTGATGGCCTACAAAGTAGATTTTATTGCTAACGTTTAGCTTTTTGGCCAAAGCAACCAGCTTTTCCTTATCCTGACCGTCTCCCATTATTACGAGAGGTGTTTTTAAATTCGCTTTCGCGAAAGCGGAAATCATTAAACTAAAATTCTTAACATCATCTACGAGTCTCCCAAAACCAAGAATATAGGTGCTGGGTAATGCTGTAGAAGATTCTACTACTGAAAATTGAGGAATAGCATTGTAAACATGCTTTGTATTTTTGAATCCATATGTCTCCGTAATCTTATCACAAATGCGTTTTGAAACTCCGATAAAATTGGAATTGTTGTAAAGTCTTTTTGCTATAGATATGGGCTTAGGAAAATAGGTTTCTAAGCGAGCGCTACGCACCATAAATGCAACCTTAAAGTTACGGTAGATGTATTGCGTATAGCAAATCTCTTTAAGTAGAGAAGGTCTAGATCTATTATCTATAATCAGATCAAAATCGTGCTGAAGTAAGTAGGCTCTTAATCTTTTCAAATGACGCCATCTAGCGGTTAAAGAATCATCACTCGATTTATAACTTCCTAGATTAAAAAGTGTTCCAGTGTATGGAACTTCAATGTCATCTCTTAACGTCACAATATGCACTGTGTGCCCTAATCCCGATAACATAGTCGATAAAATTCCCAACGATCGCTCTGCGCCACCACCTGCCAAAGAGATGGTAACTAGCGCAATTTTTTTATGAGTATCTTTAAGCAACGGAAGAAATTTTGAATACCAAATATAGTCAATGCGCATCTTACTTGTAGGCGAATACAGCCGACTTCACAATTCGCTCAAAGAAGGACTCCTACAGTTAGGTCACGAAATAACGATTGTGGGAAGTGGCGATGGATTTAAAAACTATCCTGTAGACATTAGACTTGAAAGAGGCTACACTAGCGGATGGAGAAAAAAACTAAAACTTGGTGTTCTTAAACTAACCGGGATTGATATTTCTGAAATCGCCTTAAGGAAATCATTCAACACTTTAAAACCACAACTTTCTGGTTATGATGTGGTACAGCTCATTAATGAGTCCAGTTTCAACACCACACCATCATTAGAACTAGAAATAGCTCAGTATTTAAAAAATAACAATAAGAAAGTATTTCTCCTCTCTTGCGGTGCAGATTATCCAAGTATCACACATGCGTTTACAGAGGAGCTTCCATACACTATAGTAACTCCGTTTCAAGAAGAAAAGATAGATAAGAAATCTTTTGCCCCTGCGCTTAAGTATCTAGATCTTGCTTACAAGGAACTGCATGAAAAATTATATGAGCTAGTAGATGGCGTGATTGCTACAGATCTTGATTATCACATACCGCTCATAGATCATGATCTATATGTAGGTTTAATTCCTAATCCCATAAACACAGATATCATAAAAAGCTTACCTCAGGAGAATGCAAATCCTATTATAATCTTTCATGGCATAAATCGCGCAAACTATTTTAAGAAGGGAAATGATATTTTTGAAAATGCGCTTGCAATAATTAAAGAGACATATACTTCAAGAGTTGCTATAATTACCACCGAAAGCTTACCCTATAAAACTTATATAGAAAAGTACAATAGTGCACATATTATTCTAGATCAAGTTTACTCACATGATCAAGGCTATAATGCACTTGAAGCAATGGCAAAGGGTAAAGTAGTATTTACTGGCGCTGGCATTCACTTTAAGGAGCACTACAATCTTTCAGAAACTGTGGCCATAGATGCTACGCCAGATGTAGATCAAATAGTGTGCAGTTTAAAGAAACTCATTGAAAATCCAGAAACCATTGAGAAAATAGGAAGGAACGCTCGAATATTTATTGAGACTCATCATAGTTATAAGAAAGTCGCACGAAAGTATATAGACACTTGGAATAATTAATTCTTTAAAAAAAGTTAGAAAACGTTGTTCCCGCAGCTACATTTACTGTAACAGTACTTCCTGCCGCTATCACGGCATTATCTCCTATGGTCACACCTTTCCAGATACTCACATTATTCCCGATAAATACATTCTCACCTATGATTACAGCTGCGCTAGACCCTGTATGTGATCTTCGGTTTTGAGGATTGAGACTGTGAAAATTGCAATTATAAATACTACAATTTAAACCTATTGTAGTTCTGTCTCCTATAGTTATAGAAGCCTCATTTGCAATCGCACAAAAGTTATTATTAATTGCAACATCATTCCCAAAGATGATCTCACTACCTCCCTTCCTTGCTTCTATATACGCGTAGGTATTATAAAATAATGGCGAATTGATAACACCTATATGTACGCTTTCGCGAAAGCGTATACTTCCTTTTCCATTAATTTGCGCAGGTTGATGAAGTACCGCTTTACCATCGATACTTTTATGAGATGAAAGCATTTTATACTTCCATATTCTAAAGGATTGTAATATGTTACTAAGTCTACTCACTTGCTGCAATTATTTTACCAAATAATGGTTTCCGAAAGATAAACAGTAATACCAATAAATGTATAAAATAACTAAAACAATGTCCCATAGACGCTCCCTCATATCCAAATTTACGCACCAAGTAAATTCCAGAACAATAGATAACTACTAGGGATATTATCTCTGTTATTAAAAATAGCTTTAGATTATTTTTTGCGATAATTTGATATCCTATCACGATGGAGGCAACCTTAAAAAAATCTCCAAGTAATTGCCATTTAAAAAGATGTGTCATCGGGACAAAATCTTCTGTAAAAACGAATCCTACAATAAAATCTCGTAGTAGATATATTACCACAAGTCCAACTCCAAAGAGCGGAAGAACGGTTTTGTAAAACCCAAATATCTCCTTTCTAAAGGATTCATCTGTAGTTGCCTTTGCGAGTTGAGGAAGTATATACAATGTCATAAGTGTGGCGACGAACTTCACATAATAACTAGATATTCTAGTCATTGCGTCCCAGTAACCAGCACCATCACCTATCTCTTTACGTATGGTAATATATACGAGCGGCAGCACAATCATAGAGAACAAAGCCATAAGTGTGTACGATCCTAGCTTACGTAACGCTGCCGTATCAAAGTTTGATAATGAAATATTTCTCAATACATCACCTTGCTTTCCTAATGCAATTAAGGTAATCACTAGTATCACTGCGGGACTTGCAACTAGCGAAAATAATGCACCTTGCACACCGTAGTATATAATACTTAACACTGTTATAGCAAGTCCAATAAGGTTAGAAAATATTTGAATTTTAACCACCTTCTTATAAGCCGACTGCCCATTAATAACGGCAAGTAAAATACCGTTAAGTGTTATAAACGGTAAGGCAATGGCTAGCAATTTAAAAACATAGATGTACTGTGCCTCTTCTCCAAAAACCTGTGCATTAAAATAAGAAGCGCCTACGTATAACATCGATGATACAATTATAGTAGCAACAAGACTTACAATAACAGCAGTAGATAATAATTTTGATAATGGATGACTATTCTCATCACCCGTAGCTACATACTTTACAATACCGTTGGACAGGCCTAGATTTCCAGCAGCTTGAGAAGAAGTCATAAAATTGCGCAGATGTCCTAGCAATGCCATACCACGCTCCCCTAGATAAATAGCAATAAGTTTTGAAGTTATAAGCCCTCCTAAAATTTGGAGAATTACACTCACAGCATTTATTGAGCCTATCTTTAAAAGCGTATTGTCACCTATATTAGCGCGTATTTTACTTAGCATCTAAAGTTGTTTAGCGCTGTTATAATGTCCTCAACATCTACATCTGACAATGCGGGTGATAATGGAATACTGAGTACCTCTTTATGCAATTGCTCACAAACGGAAAATGATTGCATATTGTACTCGCTAAGTGCCTCTTGTTTATGAGGAGGAACTGGATAATGAATATTAGTCCCTATCCCGTTATTTTGTAAGTGTGTCTGTAATTGATCTCGATAAACACTTCGTATCACAAACAAGTGCCACACATGATTTTCTTCTTTATTTAATTGAGGAAGTATCATATGTTCGTTATGAATTTTGCTTAGATATTTCATCGCAATCTCACGCCGTCTACGATTTTGAATATCTAATTGCTTTAATTTTATTCTTAAGAAGGCCGCTTGTATCTCATCAAGTCTAGAATTAACTCCTGCATATTCGGCTACATAGCGTTCTTTAAAACCATAATTTCTATACTTTTTCACTACCTGAGCAAGCGCTTCATTATCTGTAGTAATTACTCCGGCATCTCCTAAAGCTCCTAGGTTTTTAGTTGGATAAAAACTATGCGCACTCGCATCTGCTAGTGATCCGCTGCGATTTCCATTAATATCCTTTGCTCCATGTGATTGTGCGCAATCTGTAATTACGAGTAGGTTGTACGCTTTCGCGAAAGCGTTAACCCTTTCCATATCCGTAAGTTTCCCATACAAGTGTGTAGGTAACACTACTTTCGTTTTAGGTGTTATTTTGCGTTCTAGATCTTCAAAATCAAAATTATAAGTAAGTAACGAAGCTTCTACTAATACAGGAATCAAACCAGACTGCTTAATAGCGATAATAGTAGCGATATACGTGTTACTTGCAACTAAAACTTCGTCTCCTTCGTGAAGCTGTTCTAAGATTTTGTAGCCTTCAAAGATGAGTCGTAAAGCATCGAGACCATTTGCTGTACCTACACAATGTCTCGTTCCACAATACTGAGCATATTCTGCTTCAAAAAGTTGTACCTCTTCTCCTAGCACATACCATCCTTTATCTAAAAAGGAATCGAACTTATTTTTAAACTCCTGTTCAAAGGGAGCATTTATTTTTTTAAGATCTAAAAATGGGATCATACCAGTACGTTATTTAAATAGATATGATTTGCAGTGTCTATTTTGAAGCTTCGATGCACAGAGGTACGTGCGCCAAAACATTCTTTCCAGTAAGCAAGTCCTTTATTGAGTTGTTTTCCTGCATTTTCATTTGAAGTTCCAAAGTCGAAAAATCTCTTGTTTTTAAAAGTAACTTTTATAAGATGATTGAAAAGAAAGTCTAGTGTGCCTAAAGTTTGTTTTTCACTATTTGCCGAGATATACTGGACATGTGCTGTCGTACTTGTCTCAAATATCGTAGCTCCCCCAACAATACGTCCATCATGGTAAACATTAAACTGTCTAATATTATTTGGGAATGACTTCTTTAGTAATGTTATCTCTTCTGCAGTGTGTGTAGGTTCGGCGTTATGTTGCTCTTGAAGATTAGGAGTTAAAATAATGTTCCAGAAATCACCAAGATTATCTTCCTCTTTAATAACTAAATTGTGTTTTTGAGCTTTCTTTACACCTTCAAGCCGATTAGATTGAATCTGTATGTCATTTCTATAATCAATGACTGAAGCGCTATCCACTCTATAGCAAGCCCCTTGAACGAGTTGTAAAAGATAGTCTAGTCCTTCACTAGGCAAACGATTGTAAAAGTTAGGAATCTGCTTTAAGTAGAGCGTCTGAATATCTAGGGACTTTAAATAACTGAGTAACTCCTTAAATAGCTCTGTTAAATCTGCAATCTTTAAAGATGGCAGTATCAATAACCCTCCATAAGTAAGCCCTTGATGACTATAGATCGCTTCTCCCTCAATATTTGCAGGTAGCAGTGCAACTACTTTTTTATCCTTAAATATCATCAGCGAGTTATCTATAAAACGATCAGAATGATACTCCATAAATGCCCTATTATGGAGGAATGTTGCGTTGCATGATAGCGCGACAAAATCGTTCCACTGGACGGTATCCTTTTGCTGAAATTTATGGATGGTATAAGGTGATTTCAAATACTGGGAGTTACTCTTTTAGTACTGTAAAATACAAACATAATTATATATAATCGTTGTTTTGAGAGATGTCAATTATACTTCAAGTACTTTGAACATAATATCTATTTTAGCCAAATAAATTTAAATTATTATTGATGCAGATTATAAGGTCTTTAAAAAGTGATAAAATTTATACCATAGCAATCATTTTGATTGCTACATTAGTTCTCGTTACTACTCTTTTACGACCTGTTCATATCTTCCCTGACTCAGAAGGCTATATTACAGCTGCAATTTATAGAACTCCAATATATCCAATATTTCTTAAAATTATTGACCTATTATTTGGGAGCCATGAAGATATTGCTATAATTGGATTACAAACTCTTATGGGCATAAGTGCAGCATTGTTCATGATTACTAAGCTTAGAAAATGGACTTCACTCTCCGTTCATTGGCTTGTTATTCTTTTCGGAATGGTGCTATACCCGTATATTGCTGAAAGAGGAATAGGTAATAATATCTTAAGTGAGGCAGTATCTTATCCACTTTATCTAATTACAATTACGTTCTTTTTCAATGCATTTTTGAATAACGTAACAAGGCCATTAACCAAAGCGTTTATTGTACTCTTTGTACTACTATTAACGCGGACGCAGTTTGTCTTTCTTGTCCCAATGGGAATACTTATTTGCTTGAACATTTATTTTCGAAATAAGACTTCTAAAAAAACAGTAATCTTAGCGTTAGCATTTTTGATATTACCGTTTCTCACAAATTTTGTAGATAAAACATATCATCATATACAACACAACCATTTTGTAAGCACTCCGTGGACAGGTATTCATCTGTTTACTCCAGCAATTTTTACTGCCCAAGAAAGTGACAACTTGCTTTATGAAGATTCTCAAGAAAAACAATATTTTGAGGAGATGTTTGCAATCCTTAAAGAAGAAGGGCTCAATGTCAATCATAAAAACAATCCCAATGAACCAGATATTGATATTTATGAGGAATATTATAGTAAGATTGCAAATGCAACTTTATTTTATAAGGGACTAGAGATAGTAAGTGATGGAGAGCTTACTGACGAAAACTTTATCCTAGTTGACCAGCTAACAACATCGATGACAGCAACTCTTACTTGGGATAATAAAGTAGATTGGACTAAATTATATATTATGAATTTTATTAATGGCTTTGGTTCCATTAGTATGTTTGTTTTATTTGTAATTCTATTTTTAATAAGTCTCACAGATTTCATTAAACAGCCTGCAATTCTTAATAAAACTGTTTTATTCTTTAGTCTCTGTACAATGGCAAATATGGCTGTAGTCTCCATAGCAATGCACACTATACAACGGTTTACATTTTACAATGATTGGGTTCTATTTCTAATTGTTTTTCTCACAATGGATATGATAACTACCAAAAAAAAT
The DNA here is from genome assembly GCF_045063975.1 of Dokdonia sp. Asnod3-C12. Classification (NCBI taxonomy): domain Bacteria; kingdom Pseudomonadati; phylum Bacteroidota; class Flavobacteriia; order Flavobacteriales; family Flavobacteriaceae; genus Dokdonia; species Dokdonia sp. Asnod3-C12. The sequence continues at coordinate 500,221 of NZ_JBEFNY010000003.1, read as the reverse complement.
CTTACAAATGAAAATTGAACTTTCGATAGTGATGCCTTGTCTCAATGAGGCCGAAACGCTCGCTACTTGTATTCTAAAAGCAAATGAGTTTTTAGCAAATCAATCTATACATGGTGAAGTTATCATAAGTGACAACGGAAGTACAGATGGCTCGCAGGACATAGCAAAAAAGCATGGAGCAATTGTAGTAAACGCACTTCATAAAGGATATGGAAGCGCATTAAAGGAAGGAATAAAGGCAGCTCGAGGAGTTTACATCATTATGGGAGATGCAGATGATAGTTATGACTTTTCAAACCTTACGCCATATGTTGACCAGTTACGTAAAGGAAACGACCTAGTAATGGGTAATCGCTTTAAAGGCGAAATCAAAAAAGGAGCAATGCCCTTCTTACATAAATATCTAGGTAATCCTGTACTATCATTTATAGGGCGATTATTTTTTAAATCTAAAATTGGCGATTTTCATTGTGGCTTAAGAGGTTTTAGTAAAAATGCTTTCCAGAGAATGGAGTTACAAACTACGGGTATGGAGTTTGCGTCAGAGATGATTGTAAAAGCAAGTTTAAAAGGGATGAAAATTGTAGAAGTTTCTACCATCTTACATCCTGACGGTCGTACACGGCCACCACATCTCAATACTTGGCAAGATGGATGGAGACATCTGCGTTTTTTGCTTCTTTACAGTCCTAGTTGGCTGTTTATGATTCCAGGAGTCTTATTTATGACTGTTGGATTTATACTGTCTACTATTCTTGTTACTGGTCCATTACATTTAGGTAAAATTACGTTAGGAGTTCACACGTTACTATATAGTAGCGCCACTTTTCTTGTAGGTTTTCAGCTAGTACTATTTTACGGCTTGACTAAAATTTATACAGTAGAAAATGATTTACTGCCTAAGTCAAAAAAATATGATCAGCTCTTTAGAGTGCTTACTTTAGAAAAAGGCTTGATTGTTGGCTTTACGCTTATTATAACAGCCATCATAACAACTGTGTATGCTTATCAGAATTGGAAAGCTGTGAACTTTGGTAACATTACGGGTGTAAGTACTTTACGCGTAGTAATTCCTGCTATTACTACATTGTTACTTGGTGTGCAGACCATTCTTTTCAGCTTCTTTTTTAGCATACTAGGTCTTAGGAAGTAATAGTTTTTAGGTCTAGCCTTCGCGATAGCCCATAAAAAAACCTACTCAGTACGAGTAGGTTTTTTCTATAATTTCTTATTTCTAAGATTATTAAGCTATTTTAAAACGCTTACGATCTACCTCTTTAAGGTGAACTTTACGTAGTCTCAAGTGATTAGGAGTTACCTCTACATACTCATCTTTCTGAATATATTCTAGCGCCTCTTCTAATGAAAACTTGATAGCAGGAACAATCTTTGCTTTATCATCTGCACCAGATGAACGTACGTTAGATTGCTTCTTAGCTTTTGTAATGTTAATGTTCATGTCATCTTGACGAGAATTCTCACCAATTACTTGACCTTCATAAATATCTTCACCTGGAGATACGAAGAACTTACCTCTATCCTGTAACTTATCGATAGAATAAGGAATCGCATTTCCATTCTCCATAGATACTAAAGATCCAGATATACGTCCAGGAATATCTCCTTTGAAAGGCTGGTATTCTTTAAAACGGTGAGCCATAATTGCTTCTCCTGCAGTTGCAGTAAGTAGTTGGTTACGTAATCCTATAATACCACGTGATGGGATTAAGAATTCAATAATCATACGCTCTCCTTTTGCCTCCATAGAAAGCATTTCTCCTTTACGCATTGTCACAAACTCGACAGCGCGACCAGATACATTTTCTGGAAGGTCAATAGTAAGCTCTTCTATAGGCTCACATTTTACTCCGTCTATTTCTTTTATAATTACTTGCGGCTGCCCGATTTGTAATTCATATCCTTCGCGGCGCATTGTTTCAATTAGTACAGAGAGGTGCATTACTCCACGACCATATACTAAGAACTTATCTGCACTGTCTGTATCATTAACACGAAGTGCAAGGTTCTTTTCAAGCTCTTTTGTTAAACGATCTTTAATGTGACGAGATGTTACAAACTTTCCATCTTTTCCAAAGAACGGTGAATCGTTAATTGAGAAAAGCATACTCATTGTAGGCTCATCAATATCGATAGTTGCAAGACCTTCTGGATTTTCAAAATCTGCAACAGTATCACCTATTTCAAATCCTTCTAATCCTACAATTGCACAGATATCACCAGCTTGAACGCTTGGTACTTTTAAACGACCTAAACCGTCAAAAGTGTGTAATTCTTTAATACGTGTTTTCTTGATAGTTCCATCACGCTTTACAAGAGATACTTGCATACCTTCTGTAAGCTCACCACGGTTAAGGCGTCCTATTGCGATACGACCTGTAAATGAAGAGAAATCTAAAGATGTAATTAACATCTGCGTGTTTCCTTCTTTAACCTCTGGTACTGGAATATTTTCCATTATCATTTCTAATAATGGCTCGATAGAATCAGTAGGCTTCTCCCAGTCGTCACTCATCCAGTTGTTCTTTGCACTACCATAAACGGTAGGAAAGTCTAACTGCCACTCTTCTGCACCAAGTTCAAACATAAGGTCAAAAACCTTTTCATGTACGATATCTGGAGTACAGTTTTCTTTATCTACTTTGTTTACTACAACAAGAGGCTTTAATCCAAGATCAAGTGCTTTTTGTAGTACAAAACGCGTTTGTGGCATAGGCCCTTCAAATGCATCTACAAGAAGACAAACACCATCTGCCATGTTCAATACACGCTCTACTTCACCACCAAAATCGGCGTGACCAGGAGTATCGATAATGTTAATTTTCGTTCCCTTGTACATTACAGAAACATTCTTAGAAGTAATTGTAATCCCGCGCTCACGCTCAAGATCGTTGTTATCTAAAATAAGTTCTCCTTTAGATTCGTTTTCTCTAAAAAGCTCACAGTGATACATAATTTTGTCTACCAGGGTTGTCTTACCGTGGTCTACGTGGGCGATAATCGCGATATTCCTTACGTCCATAATGGGTTGTATTAATGCCGTGTTTTTGGCGGTGCAAAAGTAAGTATTTTTAATTAAAATATTTACTATTACTATATTATATGTGCTTTCTCCTTTTAAAATGAATCAAAAAGCGCTCAAATTATTGAAATAAAACAGCTTAGTTAATATATTAGTCTACTATTTAAAGCGATTACGGCGTCTTATTATATGGGCGTTACCCTAAGGGTCAGGCTATCCGTTTTTACTCCTCCTCATTAAGAAAACCTCGCTATCATCTCACATAAAAGTGAGATGGCTCGGTGTTCTCAATTCGTGTGGGGTAACCACTACTATCCTTAACGCAACAATAGCTGTAAATAAAAATGCTTCTTCTATGTTATATAGAAGAAGCATTTAAAATAAATCTTAATGTGTAAAAACACATGTAAGATATGTATATATGTTTATTGCGCTAGCAATTAAAACATCTCACGTCCAGAAAAATGGAAAGCACCTTCAATAGCTGCATTCTCATCACTATCAGAACCGTGTACTGCATTTTCTCCCATAGAAGTTGCATATAAAGCACGTATAGTACCTTCAGCAGCGTCTGCTGGGTTTGTTGCTCCTATAAGCGTACGGAAGTCTGCTACTGCATTTTCTTTTTCAAGAACTGCTGCAACGATAGGTCCGCGTGTCATAAACTCTACAAGCTCTCCAAAAAATGGACGCTCGTTGTGTACTGCATAAAATGTCTCAGCGTCTGCCTTCGTCATTTGAGTAAGTTTCATTGCTACAATACGGAAACCGCTAGCAGTAATTTTTTCTAAGATTGCTCCGATGTGTCCGTTTTCAACGCCATCAGGCTTAATCATTGTAAAAGTTCTGTTTGTCATAATTCTTTAATTTCTGCAATGGCGGTATTATCTCCCTACCTTCACTTAGTTTTTAGATGCCCACGTGTTGAGCTTTTAAAATTTTCGCGAAAGCGTAAAAACTCTTTCTTGAAATCGCGTGCAAAAATACTGCTTTTTAATGTTACCACCATATTAAGTTTTCATCTCCTTGAAAAGCTAAATATTTAATCACAAGCAGAAATAGAGCACAACAGAAATTGTATATTCGCAAACTATGAATATCTCTCAAATCTCAACAACAAAAGAGTTACTTAAAGACTCAAAAAGCATAGCTGTAATTCCTCATAAAAATCCTGATGGAGATGCTATGGGAAGTACACTTGCACTTGTAGCATATTTAAATAAAAAAGGTCATAAGGCAGTTGTAGTGGCGCCTAATGAGTATCCACATTTTTTAAAGTGGCTGCCAGGTCATGACGATGTACTTTTTTACACATCTAATACAACTAATGCAAGGGATGCAATAAAAACAGCAGACCTCGTATTTACATTAGACTTTAATCATTTTTCTAGAGTAGGAGACTTAGAAGAGGTGCTTGATAATGTCAAGGCTCCATTTATCATGATAGACCACCACCAGCAACCAGCAGATTATGCTACGGTTACTTATAGTGATACTGCCATGAGCAGTACTTGTGAGATGGTATATCATTTCATAAAAGCTTTAGGTGATGAGCAGCTAATTACTGCAGACATGGCTAGCTGTTTGTATACAGGCATCATGACAGACACTGGATCTTTTAGATTCTCATCTACCACCGCTACTACTCACGAGGTTATTGCTGCTCTCATTAAAAAAGGGGCAAATAACGATCAGATACACCAAAACATTTACGATACTAATAGCGAGTCTAGACTTCAACTCCTAGGTGTTGCTCTTAATAATCTTGTAGTCTTAAGGGAGTATAGAACTGCATTTATTACTATGACGCAGAAAGAGCTAGATGACCATAATTTTCAAAAAGGGGATACAGAAGGTTTTGTAAATTATTGTCTTTCGCTAGAGGGCATTATATTTGCTGTGATATTTATAGAACATAAAGCAGATAGTATTATAAAAATGTCGCTTAGATCTAAAGGTGAGTTCTCTGTAAACGAATTTGCTAGAGCTCATTATAATGGTGGAGGACATACTAATGCCGCAGGTGGAAGAAGCGAGGTAGCACTTGCAGAAACTATTGCTAACTTTAAAGAGTTATTGCCTTCATATAAAGACCAATTATCATCATGAGAAATGTAATATTTCTGTTTTCTATATTCCTTATTGTTTCATGCTCTGAGACAGTTGCTCGCAGACCAGTTTCTCAAAAAACAGGATCTTACGTGAAGACAGAAACTATCTCTCGTAACAAAGAGCTTATCGCCCAAGATGAAGCAGCTATTAAGAAATTTATAGCTAGCGATACTTTAAACACCTATAACCCTTCACCTAATGGTTTCTGGTATTCTTATATTGCAAAAGATACATTAGGTAAGCAAGCTCCTCAAGTAGGTGATCTTGTTTTGTTTAATTACAACCTCGCAACAATCACCGGTAAGGAACTTGTTACGCAAGAAGAACTAGGAAATACGGTTACTCAAATAGATCAAAGTAATCCAGATATAATTACCGGAATAAGGGAAGGACTTAAATTAATGAAGGAAGGAGAAACAATGACGTTTCTATTTCCTAGTTATAAAGCTTACGGCTATTACGGTTTTGAAGATAGAATACCTAGCAATACCCCAGTGCGTAGTACCGTTACTTTACTTGAAATAAAAGACCAATCAAACGAATAAATAAATCACAAACAATGAAGAAAACAAGTATGTTATTAGTTGCAGTAATTTTATCACTCTTTTCATGTAATGATAAATATCCAGATCTAGGAGATGGATTATATGCAGAAATCATCACAGATAAGGGAACCATGGTTGCAGAGCTTTTTTATAACGACGCCCCTGCAACGGTTGCAAATTTTGTTGCGCTAGCAGAAGGTACACACCCTCTAGCAGATAGCACATATGCTGGTAAGCCATTTTACAATGGATTAACCTTCCATAGAATCATAAAGGACTTTATGATTCAAGGTGGTGATCCTACAGGCACAGGTTCTGGTGATCCTGGCTACAAGTTCTTTGACGAACTTACTCCTGAGCGTAGACATGATTCTGCAGGAGTTCTTTCTATGGCAAACTCTGGATATGCGACTAACGGAAGTCAGTTCTTTATTACACATAAAGCGACACCACACCTTGATGGTTATGACTCAAACGGAAATCTTAAAAACTGTGATAACCCTAGAGTAAGCTGTCATACAGTATGGGGTAAAGTAGTTACTGGATTAGAAGTTGTAGATGCTATTACAGAAGTAGAACTTGAAGATCCACGCGCTGGAAAACCAAAAACTCCAGTAATTATCCAACAAGTAAACATCATCAGAAAAGGAAGTGATGTAAAAAATTACAACGCTAGTGAGACGTTTACAAATGAACTAGCTGCCTTTGAAGAAAACAAAGCAAAAGAAGCTGCCGAAAAAGCAAAGCAATTTGCTGGAAAGAAAGCTGAGCTTGACGCAAAGAGAGAAGGAATTGAAGAACTTCCTAGCGGACTAGGAATCTATTTTGATCAAAAAGGAAAAGGAATAAAGCCTAATACTGGTCAAAAAGTAAAAGTAGAATATGCTGGTTTCTTTACAACAGGAGAGTTATTTGACACAAGTAGTGAAGAAGTAGCTGCTGCAAATAACAAACTAGACGACCGCAAGAAAGCTGCAGGACAGTACAAACTTCTTGAAACAGTATATAGCCCAGAAGCTAGACTTATTGCTGGATTTAAAGAAGGACTACAATTGATGTCTATAGGTGATAAAGCAACACTATTTATCCCTTACCACTTAGGATACGGAGCGCAAGGATATCCTGGTGCAATACCTCCTAAGGCAGATCTTGTATTTGAAATCGAACTTGTAGAGATTGTAAAGTAATACAAACATTACAGCACATTAAAAAAGCTAGCCATCTTACGATGGCTAGCTTTTTTTTATCTAATGATTTGAAGAAACAATCAGTTGTTAAGCAACTGGAATATCTTTTAATATTTCTATTACAAAATCCCAATACTTTTGAGCACTAGAGATACTTGCTCTCTCATCTGGAGAATGCGCTCCCTTAATAGTAGGCCCAAAGGAAATCATATCCATCTCAGGATAATTCTGACCCAAGATGCCACATTCAAGTCCTGCGTGACATGCTGCCACATGTGGATCTTCATTATTGATCTCTTTATATTTTGCTTCAAGCACCTTTAAGATAGGACTCGCCATATTAGGAGCCCATCCTGGATAATCACCAGAAAGTGCTACGTCAAAGTTTGCAAGTTCAAAAGTAGCTATAATGGCATTTGCAAGATCATCCTTTGTGCTATCTACAGATGAGCGTGTAAGACAGCCTATTTTTATAGATCCGTCCTTTACAATCACTCTAGCTATGTTATTAGAAGTTTCCACTAGGTTTTCTATCTCTGGACTCATTCTATACACCCCATTATGAGCAGCACTTATCGCTTTAATAAGTTCTTGTTGAGCTTCCATGTTCATAACATTATCAGGAAGATTTGTTTTCTCTGCGGTAATGCTAAGGTTTTCTTCTAGCGAATTGTACTCTCCTTGAATAGCACTTGCCACGTCCTGAAAATCTGCTTCAAAAGCTGCCAGCTGATTCTCATCTACCGCGATGATTGCTACGCTTTCTCTTGGGATTGCATTTCTCAAACTTCCTCCATCAATACTTGAAATACGTATATCAAAATTTTCTGATGCACTACGTAATAAGCGATTCATCATTTTATTTGCATTACCAAGTCCCTTGATGATATCCATCCCAGAGTGACCTCCATTAAGACCATTTACAGTAACCTTATAAGCTACAAGACCATCATCTATTCCTTCTTCTGGATAATTACGAGTTGCTGTGATATCTACACCACCTGCACAACCTACTCCTATCTCGTCATCTTCTTCTGTATCCAGATTAAGTAAGATGTCGCCTTTAAGAATTCCTCCCTTAAGACCCATCGCGCCTGTCATACCTGTTTCCTCATCTATAGTAAATAATGCTTCTATAGCTGGATGCTCAATAGTAGTACTCTCAAGCACTGCCATTATTGTCGCTACTCCAAGACCATTATCTGCTCCTAGTGTAGTTCCTTTTGCACGTACCCAGTCACCATCTACATACATCTCGATACCCTGATTATCAAAATCAAACTCGGTATCATTATTTTTCTGGTGTACCATGTCAAGGTGAGATTGCATCACAATCATTTTCTTGTTCTCATGACCAGCAGTAGCAGGTTTTCTTATGATTACATTACCTACTTCGTCTTCTATCGTTTCTAAACCTAAGTTTTTACCAAAGTCTTTCATAAACGCAATGACGCGCTCCTCTTTTTTTGAAGGACGAGGGACAGCATTAAGATCTGCAAATTTATTCCAGAGCGCCTTTGGGGCTAGATTTCTTATTTCTTGATTATCCATTTTCTAAGTTTTACACAAAGATAATGGCTACATAGATGAAAGACTACGCTTGCTCTTTAAAAACGATAGAAAGAAGGATGTAGAGAATGATGATGATAGGTATTCCTAAAAACTGGAAGAATACAAGCAATAATACACTTGCAAGTAAAAAGAGGTAACGCACTTTGTTCTCTCCAAAAGACCAGTTTTTAAACTTTAGTGCAAATAATGGAAGTTCTGCATTGAGCATAAAACAACTTAATGCGGTAAGTACTATAAGGACGTATGGATTTTCTAATAACGCTTTCGCGAAAGCGTACTCTTCAAACATCAATATAAGAGGTAAACTTAGTATGAATAAGGTATTTGCAGGAGTTGGAAGCCCTATAAATGAGTTAGTCTGGCGATCATCTACATTAAACTTTGCAAGTCTATATGCCGAAGCCATCGTAATTGCAAAACCTATATACCCCAAGTGAAAGTGCTGTTCTTCTAGTGCCGCTCCCCAAGGAATACCGCTGGCATCTTCTAGCAGTTGATACATAACTACTCCTGGCACAACGCCGCTAGTAACCATATCTGCAAGGGAATCTAGCTGTAACCCTACATCACTAGAAGCATTAAGAATTCGTGCAAAAAAGCCGTCAAAAAAATCAAAGAAAATCCCAAGAGCTACAAATATCGCAGCAAGCTCTAGACGATCATTTACAGCAAAAACTACCGCTACACAACCGCTTAGCAAATTACCCATTGTGATGGCATTAGGAACGTAACTCTTTATAGACATTGTTTAATTTTTAGTAAAAGTATGGAAGAATTTTCGACTAATATAGGCTTGTGCAATATCTAGCTCGTTTTATTGTTTACAATGTGTACTAAAAGTGGGATATTTGTCCCATAAATCCTGCTATTGAAAAAATCACTTTCTATACTATTTTTACTCATTTCAGTTACTGCTGTATCACAAACGGTTCGTAAATATTCGAATGAATTTTTGAATATTGGTGTAGATGCTGCCGCTCTTGGTATGAGTAATGCCGTAGTCGCAGGTACGAGTGATGTAAATGCAGGCTATTGGAATCCTGCAGGTTTAGTAAACCTAGAAGATAACCAGATCTCATTAATGCACGCCTCCTATTTTGCAAATATTGCAAATTATGATTACATCGCTTTTGCAAAACCTCTTGATGATAGAAGTGCTATTGGAATATCAATTATACGTTTTGGCGTTGATGATATTTTAAATACTACCCAACTTATAGACGACCAAGGAAACATAGATTACAATCGTATCAGTCTATTTTCTACTGCAGATTATGCTTTTACTGTGTCTTATGCAAGAGCACTTCCGCTAGATGGTTTGAATTTAGGGGTGAATGCAAAGGTGGTGAGAAGAGTAATAGGTGACTTTGCAAACAGCTGGGGTTTTGGCCTTGATGTAGGGTTGCAATGGAAAAAAGGAGATTGGGATTTTGGAGTTATGGCTCGAGACATCACCACTACAGTAAACGCGTGGAGTATTGATGAAGATGAGTTTGCTACCATAAGCGATGCCGTCGAAGGTCAAAATCAAGATTTACCAGAAAGTACAGAAATCACCATCCCTAAACTTCAAGTAGGATTCGGTCGCCAGTGGATTTTTCATTATGATTACTCCTTACGTGCAGAACTAGATATGAATTTTAGATTTGCTCAAACTAATGATATAATATCATCGTCTGCCGTAAGTGCAACACCCGCCTTAGGACTTGAGTTTGGCTATGCAGAGCTAGTATATGTAAGAGCTGGCGTTGGTAATTTTCAAGAACTCACTGCTCTTGATGACTCCACGTCTATAGGTTTTCAACCTAATATAGGTGTAGGATTCAAGTACAAAGGGATCCATGTGGATTATGCACTTACAGATATAGGTGACCAGAGCGCTGCTATTTATTCTAACGTGTTTTCTGTAAAGTTAGATTGGGAGCTTTTTAGATAGCCTTTTTCTTTACCTCAGGGCGTGCCCCTATCCTTCATTCATTTCATTCTTGAAGTCTAGTGACCGGGCTATACGTTTATACGCTTCGTGATGCTGCGCTATCGCTCCATAACACTGCGGGGTAACCACTGCTATCCCTCACGCACGTAATTAAAGGTTATCCATGTATTACAAAGTACTAAAACTTGCTTAAACGCTAAGATTACTTAACAGATTACTGATTATTTTTATCATAAAGATTAATACATAAAAAAGCCCCCAGTAACACATACTGAGAGCTTTTCTAAATCTAGTTGATATTAATTATCGCTTTAATGTAAAGTGTCCGTTTACGGTTCTTTGTGTTCCTAGCTCATCAACTTCTGTAAACTCTACGCGGAACCAGTAATCACTTGACGGCATAGGCTGTCCATTAAAGGTACCGTCCCATCCAGCACCTACTGGGCTGATTTGCTTTAAGAGTTTTCCGTATCTATCAAAGATAAAAATCTTAGCGTTTAAGTTTGGTGCTACTCCTAGTCCTATGATATTCCATGTATCGTGGAAGCCATCTGCATTCGGTGTAAAGAATCTTGGGTAATCAATTATCCCTATTTCTACTTCTGAGATACTACAGTTACCACTGGCTAGTCTTCCAAAAACAGTGTGTGTCCCCGGTGTTACTCCTGTAAAGGTTGTACTGCTCTGGAACGGTCCATCATCTATCGCAAACTCATATGCTGAAGCGACATCTGCTCCTGTAACATTAATTACTTCTACCGTGTATAATCCGCTATTGTTAAAAGAAGATTCTACAACGACCGCTTCAAAAACGGGAGCACTCTCTGCGCTATCAGAGAAGTTAAGCCCGTCAGCGCCGATGGTACTGCACTCGTGGGAGAGTAGGTCGCCGCCTTTTTAAGGCTCCAATACAACTATTGTATTGGAGCTTTTTTTATGCCATAAAATCAAGGAAATGTATGTCTTCAATATCTTAAGCTATATATGGATGGGGATTTATCAATGTTAATCCACTGCCTTACTTTATTTTAAAAGCTTAAAGGGGCTATGATTATGACTCTCTTTTGGACTTCCTTTTGGATTATAGAATGCCGTAGTTTTAGTATCAGATCTATAATGCTGTCTTTCTAATGTTGATACCTCAATAGTAATAAAATCAAACTCGGCTACAACTTTACCGGTTATCTTATAAACTGCTTTACCTTGTATAGGGTATTTCTTTAATGAAGGAGGAAAGTGAACAGTATCTACCCAATCACCGTTATAATCTAAGAAGGTTCCAAAGCACATACGATTACCATTTGAGGTACCTGTATTCTTTGCCGTTACCAGATATCCATAAATCGCTACTGTCATATTTAAATAGCTAGGCAAGTCTTTTGCTAAAAGCGAGATATGCGATTTATTATTTAGTGAAATAGAATGCCATAACTAGTCTACTATTAATCTATAGTCAAATCTAGAAGGATTTACAACAATGGTTATTATGTCTAATAAGGAGGTAAGAAGCTGTACTCCTATTCTAAAGTTTGACTATCAAGGTTGTACTAGTGTTGAAAGGATGCTCTATTAGGATTTTATAAAATCCTGATATTCCATGTAGAAGAGTTCTAGTTTGGACATGTTTTCAAACATGAAATCAAAAACCTGTGGCCAGTGATTCTTATTATGAATGTTAACACCTTCTAATTTAATATATGCTCTTGAGATAAGCTTGCCACTTTCTAGAATATAGTCTGAATCAAAAATCATATTTTGAGATACTTCGTCCAGAAGTAGGTTTTTAAGACTCAATATTTTATCGAAGTAATAAGTTCTATCTATTTCATCACGAGATTCTGAATCTATAGAGACTATAGCTTTGTCATTATCAAAATCAAACTTGAGATTTAAATCTTTGACTCCAGTATTATACAACAACCACTTCTTAGGATATCTCTTCCCGAAGAAAATCCAAAATTGTTTTCGTATTTCTTTAGACTCTTCTCTTGTGAACATTATAAAAAGTATGCTATTATTATACCCAGTAATATTACGGCTAATTTTGAGGCATTAAATTGATGATCTTTTGAAGATTCAAATAGAATAGTAGTAGATACGTGCAATAGTACGCCTACTACAAATGCATTTACATAGGTGCTATATTGTTGTAGAAATATCAATTGAGACTTCATAAACGCTCCTATGGGTGTCATTAATCCAAAAAGAACTAGAAATATACCTGATTTTAGATTACTCATTTTAGAGTTAAATAAAAAAGCCGATATAATGATGGCAATTGGAATCTTGTGGATGACCACTCCATAAAGTAAATCTTGATTATCTGCAATGGGAAAACCTTCAATTACAGAGTGTAAACATAAACTTATGAATAATAAGAAAGGGAAGCTCCCTTGATCTTGATGATGCATGTGTCCGTGTTCAGCTCCCTTAGAACCAAATTCTAAAAGTATTTGAACGAGTAATCCAGCCATAATGTAAATACCTATATTATTTGTGCTTTCACTATAAACCTCAGGTAGAAATTCGAATATGATAACCGACAATAGAAAAGCGCCGCTAAATGAAAGCAAAAGCTTGATGCTATTATTTACTACAGGCTTAAAAATAAGCGCAATAGTGAATCCAATAATAACTGCGATAATGGGTAAGATAATTGCTAACAAATGGTTAGGTATTTTGCGGTGTTAAGGCGATAAAATTAACGTATTTTTGCGGTATATGAGCGAGACAAGTCAAAACTTTAAGATGGTAGCCAAAACGTTTTTTGGCTTTGAAAATATATTAGCAGAAGAGCTACGTATTTTAGGTGCTGGTAATGTGCAAATAGGCGTACGTAATGTTTCTTTTGAAGGTGATAAAGGCTTTATGTATAAGGCAAATCTTTGCTGCCGTACGGCTATCAAGATTTTAAAACCTATTGCTGAGTTTAGGGTGATGAATGAAGACGACTTGTATCGTCGCATGCAGCGAATTAATTGGCGTAAATATATGGACGTGAATACTACGTTTGCAATAAATGCAACCGTAAGCGGTCCTACATTTACCCATTCTCAGTATATCTCATTTAAGACCAAGGATGCTATTGTAGATAAATTCCGTCGTGAAGAGAACGTTAGGCCTAATGTGGATACAAAGCATCCAGACCTTCGTCTCAACGTACATATACAAGATAATTGGTGTACGCTATCTTTAGATAGTAGTGGAGCCTCTCTTCACCATAGAGGTTATCGTACTGCTACAAATATTGCTCCTATTAATGAAGCACTTGCTGCTGGGCTAATTATGATGAGCGGATGGTACGGACAGTCAGATTTTCTTGATCCTATGTGTGGTTCTGGAACCATGTGTATAGAGGCGGCAATGATAGCTTGTAATGTTCCTGCAAATCTTAATAGAAAAGAGTTTGCTTTCGAAAAATGGGGTGATTGGGACGTAGATCTTTTTGAACTCATAGAAGCCTCTGCTTTAAAAAGAGTTAAAGATTTTAGGTACACCATCACTGGATATGATAAAGCTCCATCTGCTGTAGAGAAAGCAAGAGAGAATGTTAAGAATGCTCAGCTATCTGATTTCGTTACTATAAGAGAAGAGAATTTTTTTAAGACAGAAAAGGAAGGGAATGATTTCTTGCATATAGTTTTTAATCCACCATATGGGGAGCGTTTACCTATTGAGATGGAAGAATTTTACAAAGAAATAGGAGACACTCTTAAATCTAGATATCCTGGATCTCACGCTTGGATGATTACATCAAATATGGAATCATTAAAACATGTAGGACTTAGACCGAGTAGAAAAATTAAATGCTTCAATGGTAGTTTAGAGAGTAGACTTGTCAAGTATGAAATGTACGAGGGAAGCAAAAAAGGTAAATACCTAGAAAGGGAAGAGGAGTAGTCTTTTTTCGCGAAAGCGTAAATAATTACTTTTTGAAAATAGGGATAAGATATGATAGTGTATATCCATATCCTACGCCTATAGGAGTACCTTCTGTAAGTTCTCCGAACCCTGGTATATATAAATTTGAGTAGCCGTCTGGGTCTGTAGTTGTAATAGTTCTTTTCAATTGTGCATTTACCCCTAGGTAAATGTTGCTAAATAGCTCTACCTCTAAGCCAATTTTGAGTTCAAGCCAAGTGGCATTAAGGCCTTTGAATTCTTGACTTACTGACCTCGTGTCATCACCAAATACAGGATTAGTGGTATAGATTGTATAACTCTCTAGCTCTTGACTAAAACTAGAGAAACCGGCTCTAACACCTGCATAAATGAGATTGTTCATCCCAAACCAATTTTCATAGGTATTATAATTAAAACCTGCTTTAATGTAACTTCCGCTTGTGGTATTCTCAAGATTAGGGAGGTCAGAGTTCCAGGTTTCGTTACCTATTTCTGCAGCAACATAGTAATTCTTCTTAAGTCTAAAGTCTGCAACGAGTTCTAGTCCTTTGTAATTATCGTCAAGGAAAGATCTAATAGGTTTAGATATATCCACACCAAGGCGTAAGCCATAGTAGTCTGTAGGTGCAGTGATAGAATCACTAGCAGTATTTTCTATAGACGTTTTTTGAGCTCTTAGAGAGCTAGTGAAAACGGTGAGAATTATACTAGTGAAAAATAGAAATATGTGCTTCAGTTTGATCATTAACCGTTGGGTTTTCAATATCTATATTTTGTATCCATGCTCCATCTTGTAGCGGATCATTTGTATTTTGTAAATCGTCATATACTACTCTAAAGCCACATGCTTTATTTACAAACTCATCTGTGACGGTATATGTGAAGTTCAATACATCAGTATTGGCTTCTTCTTCATCATCTTCGTCAGTATTTATGCTAAATGAGTACGTTGTGAATTCGTCATTTGTACGTAAAGGAATCTCTATACTCTCTAGGTTTACGAGCGCTAACACTTCGTTTACCTCTTCATTAACAATTGTTGATACCGTTAGATTATTAGGAGCTTTTAATAATGTTGGATTATTAACATCATAAAATTCAATAATAAGTAATGGAGTAGTGGGAGTAGTCTCTGCACAGATATCGTCTCGTTCGCAAGAACTCTGTCCAAAACTGGCACCTATTATTAATATTAAAAGTAGCTTTTTCATATTATCTCTTTTCAAGCAACACTACATTCTCAACATGATGAGTTTGAGGAAACATATCTACAGGTTGAACCTTAGTTACTTTGTAGGTGTCATCTAATAACGCAAGATCACGTGCTTGTGTTGCACTGTTACAACTCACATACACCACTTTTTCTGGTGATATGTTTATAATTTGCTGTACAACGTCTGCGTGCATTCCATCTCTAGGGGGATCTGTGATGATAATATCTGGAACGCCATGGGCATTTATAAATTCTGTATTGAATACCTTCTTCATGTCACCCACAAAAAACTCTGTATTTTCAATGCCATTAAGCTTTGCATTTTCCTTAGCTGCTTCAATTGCATCTGGGACAGCTTCTACACCAATCACTTTTCTAGCTTTCTTCGCTACAAACTGAGCAATAGTACCGGTTCCAGTATATAAGTCATACACTAGCTCATTACCACTAAGTCCAGCAAAGTCACGTGTAATTTTGTACAACTCGTAAGCTTGTTTTGAATTCGTTTGGTAGAATGATTTGGCATTAATTTTAAACTTAAGACCTTCCATTTCTTCAAAAATATGATCTCTTCCAGAGAAGCATATAACCTCTTGGTCATAAATGGTATCGTTCCCTTTACTATTTATTACATACAATAGCGAAGTTATTTCTGGCCAAGTGTCTTTTATATAGTTGAGGAGTAATTCTCTATTCTCAGTTTCTTCCTTAAAGAATTGAACTAAAACCATTAACTCACCATTAGATGATGTGCGTATCATTAATGTACGAAGGAGTCCATCTTGATTACGGGCATTATAAAATGCCATATTATTTGCAGTTGCAAATTCTTTTATACCATTACGTATGGCATTACTAGGATCACGTTGTAAATGACATTTATCAATATCAAGTATTTTATCCCACATTCCAGCGATGTGGAAGCCTAGGGCGTTTCTATCTTCAATGACTTCATCACTTTTTATTTGTTCAAGTGTAAGCCATTTTGAGTCAGAAAAACCAAACTCCATTTTATTGCGGTAAAAGTATTGCTCTGAACTTCCAGCGATTGGAGTAAGTTCAGGGAGTTCTATTTTACCCAAGCGTTTCAGGTTATTTTCTACTTCTTGCTGTTTGTATTCTAGTTGGAATTTATAATCCATGTGTTGCCACTTGCAACCACCACATGCATCAAAATGTTCGCATTTAGGTTGAGTACGCTTTCGCGAAAGCGTTAAAACCTCTGTTGCAGTTCCCTCGTAATAAGCTTTACGCTTCTTTGTAGTTTGTACGTTTACAATATCACCAGGCACTGCGTTATTAATGAAAATCACTTTTCCATCTGGCGCGTGGCCGATAGCTTTGCCTTTTGCACCTGCATCTGTTACACTAATATTTTCAAAAACCTGTCTGTTCTGTTTACGTCTTCCCATAGGCGCAAAAGTAGGACTTATATCAAAACCTTAATTGATTAAAAGTAGTTTTTTATAAAGTACTATCTACGCAGTATGAATAGCACCTACGTAATAAGCATGGGCCAAAAAAAAGGCTACTTTATTTAAAAAGTAGCCTTAAGAGTAAAATTAATTAGTGTTTAGTCAACTTTATTGTCAAATTTATTTAAGATTTTCTTCATATGATGACCTGCAGCTTCACGTCCACCTAGTCCAAAACTTAATACTATGGTGAGTGCTATGGTACCTAATGTAAGGCCAAAAGCAAGATTGATGATTTCATCTGCAATACCCATCGTGTTAAGACCTATTGCAAGAAATATAGCAATAATTGCCATGCGTACAATAGATGCCAAAAATGCATTTTCTTTTACAGCCATATTTTTATATACAATGCTAGCGATCCAATTACCAATCACTAAAATCACGAGGCCAAAAAGAATCTTGCCACCATAAACATTTACTGTAGCTAGGATTTCTGAAAGTTGGCTAAATTCAAGTTTTTCTACGGCTGTAGTGATACCAAATAATACAATAAAGAAATACACAATGTTACCTATGAGGTTTACCACATTTACACTGCCAACCATTTTATCTAATTGGATTTTTTGAAGTGTTTCATTCATATTCATACCATTAAGAATATCCTTTACAAGGCTACTTAAGAAACGTGCACCAATAGTGAAGGCGATAAGTATGATTGCTGCTGTGGCAATTTTTGGAATAGCTTCCATAAAGCTCGATAGCATTTCAGTAGCAGGTATAGAAATAGCATCCATTCCTAAAATATTGAGAGCAACTATAAGTAATGGAATGAAAATAAAAATAAATACTATCTTCTTTAAAATATTTACAACATCAATCTTGGTTGAAATTTTTAATTTTGGAAGAAATTTACGAATAGTATCTCCTGACATTCCAACAAACTCAGCAATAATAGTGGCCAGCATATAACCAATGTAGCCTACAAGACCAGCACCTACAATTTTAGGTATGAAGCCTAGGAAATCATCAAGCATATTTTTAAGAGGATCTAACGCAGATGTAAGTCCTAATCGTCCTAGTACAAGAGTAAATACAAATATCATAACAAGTAGGTATACTAGTTTTGATATGAATTTCGACAGTGTGATATTCTCACTCTTTAGCTTTTCGTCAAGGCCACTCTTTTTAATAATATTTGCGGTGAGTTTTTTGAGTAGTTTTGCTATAAAAATACCAACTATAAGTAGTAGTATTGCAATAAGCGCATTGATTAGATAATCACCGCTCGTTAAGTTTCTTAGTAAATCGTTGAGATAGTTCATTTTGATTAATTATTTTAGTTTTTTCAAAAGTAAACTGTCTGTAAGTGAAGACTACTTTATTTCACTTATCATGTAATTATATCGATTAAGTGTTTTATTTTTTCGATGTAATACATTAATTTAAGCATATACGTTTTATGGGGTTGATTTCTTACCTCTAGCTTTAAGCACAAATTAGGAATTGTAGATTACTATTTTTAAAATATTATTATTATGGCCACTGTTGATCAACTTTCTTCACAAGAGGCAATTGCACTAGAAGACAAGCATGGAGCACACAATTATCACCCACTTCCTGTGGTTTTAAGTAAGGGAGAAGGCGTTTATGTGTGGGACGTAGAAGGAAAAAAATACTACGACTTTCTATCTGCTTATTCTGCTGTAAACCAGGGACACTGTCACCCACGCATTGTAAATGCAATGACAGAACAAGCAAAAACACTTACGCTTACTTCGCGTGCGTTTTACAACGATACCTTAGGACCGTACGAAAAATACGCTACAGAGTATTTTGACTTTGATAAGCTATTACCTATGAATACGGGAGCAGAGGCTGTAGAGACAGCTATAAAGCTTGCGCGAAAATGGGCTTACGAGAAAAAAGGTGTAGAAGAGCATGAAGCTCAGATTATTGTATGTGAAAATAACTTTCACGGAAGAACAACGACCATAATTTCTTTTTCTAACGATGAAGGTGCTCGTAAAAACTTCGGACCATATACTCCAGGATTTATTAAAATACCTTATGATGATGTTGATGCGCTAGAAAATGCTCTTAAGTCACATAAAAATATTGCAGGTTTTCTAGTAGAACCTATCCAAGGCGAAGCAGGTGTGTATACTCCAGCAGATGATTATATGCGTAAGGCGCAAGCTTTGTGTAATAAGCATGAAGTACTTTTTATAGCTGATGAAATTCAAACAGGAATTGCAAGAACTGGTGGTTTACTCGCAGTTTGTGGTAATTGTTCTTGTGAGTCTCATTGTGAGAAGCAAGAGGATACCTATGCACAACCTGATATTTTAATATTAGGAAAAGCACTTTCTGGTGGAGCTTATCCAGTATCTGCCGTGCTAGCAAATGATCACATCATGGAGGTTATAAAGCCAGGGCAGCATGGTTCTACCTTTGGTGGAAATCCTATTGCTGGAGCAGTAGCAACAGCGGCATTAGAAGTTGTAAGGGATGAACACCTTATACAGAACGCTCGTAAACTAGGAACAATTTTCCGTGAGAAGATGCAGGAGTTTGTAGATTCAAGTTCTATCGCAACTTTAGTGCGTGGTCGAGGTTTATTAAATGCAGTAGTGATTAACGATACAGAAGATAGCTCAACGGCTTGGGATATATGTATAGCGCTTCGTGATAATGGACTTCTTGCAAAACCAACACATGGTAACATTATTCGTTTTGCTCCACCATTAGTAATGAATGAAAAACAATTATTAGAGTGTACTGATATTATTATCAACACACTTAAGCAGTTTGAAAAGTAGATCTTTTTGATTTAAAATATAAAGCCGTTAGGATTATGAATCCTAACGGCTTTTTTGCTTTCATGATTTGGCAAAAAAAACACGTCGTGAGACGTGTTTATGTGTTTGTTGTATAGAACAACTATGATGCCATTCCAGCTTGTTCCATTTGTTGTTGTTGCCATTCTTGTAAACCTTCCATTCCTCCGAACATAACGAGCATTATAACTATCATTAATAGTGTCAGCACACCTAAAACTAAACCAATAATAGCGATAATTCTTGCAGTTTTAAGCTGTCCATAATTATCATAGCTATCAGGTGATAGTAAGTATGTTTTCTTGTCTTTGTTTGCTAAAAATAAGCCTATTCCAGAGAGTAGAACTCCTCCTATTCCCCAAGAGAAGCAGCAAGCTATGAATGATACAATCCCTAATACTAGAGATATGGTTACATTAGGCAGTTTACGATTTTCCATTTTAATGTTTGATGTTTAGTTAATTGATTAGTTAGTCATTTTTATTGTGTAGCTAATGATGATAGTAGCGACCGTCAATATAGCTAAAAATATTACACCTTTATTTGCAAATTTTAAATTTGTAAACTGATTGAGCATTAAAAAACCCAACAATGCTATCAAAGGATAGATTGCTGGGTACATGTAAAATGCTTCTATAAATTCTCCTTTAAAAAGGAGAGAAATGGATCTTTGAATACCGCAGCCCATACATTCAAATCCTAAATATTTTTTATTCAGGCAGGGCAACATGTATTGATCCATAGGTGTCTTTTAATTTACGATACTAATTTTACGACCTTTTGTAAGGCCATCACGAGTTGTAAATTTAACTACATATATTCCTGTTGCCAAGTTTCTTGTAGGAAAAGTATATTCACTCTGGCCACCTAGGTTTATTTCATTAAAGATCTTTTTTCCAGATAGATCAAATAAAGTTACATCCTCAACAACAATATTATTTGGGTTATAAATTTCAAGTTGGTTGTTAATGTTGTTCTGTATAATGGTAAAAGATTCAAGAACGCTCTCTTCAATAAATGGATCTTGTTCGTTTACCGCTATGTCAACAGTTTCATCTGCTACATCAGTATTATCTGTTGTCTCCTCTTCAGTTGTTTCTTCTTCCTCAGTAGTTTCATCTTCCTCTTGCGATGCTGATGTAGTAAAACGAATAAAGAATCTATCATCATAAACACCATCCTCAAGCATCATAAGAACTTCTTCACCTAGGATAGAATGATATGATTCTGTTTCCATATCAACTAAGAAAACATTGTTGTACTCAAATGCTTCTGTGTAGTGTACTGCAAACTTAAATTCTGTAGGTCCTGAAGCTTTTATAGATAAAGGAATCCATTGGTATTCATCTTTTGGTACAGCATTGATTACGTAGTTGTTAACATCTTCAATTACAAAAGCAACGTCTGACCCTAAGTTGTCGACAGTTGGTGCATCCATTGCGACATCATAACCTTCTGTAGCGTTGTCTAAGAAAGCAATTCCCAGTTCTCGTGAATATGTGTCATTGATTCCAGCTGATAATTTTATGTGACTTGTAACACCCAGATTATTTACATCTGGATAATATACAGATACTCCTACTCCTGGGGTTTGCTCTTCATTTTGAGATGATTGTGAAGATCTAAAATCAGAATTATTTCCCTCTCGTACAAATACTCTCTGGCTATTATTAAAAGAAATTAATTCTGGAACTCCTGGAGTACTTTCATCTTGTACTTCGGCGCCTGTCACAAAAAAGCCTTGACCCACTGGTGAAAATCTTCTTTCATAAGATATAGCTACTTGTGGATTTGAAGTATCTGTATCACTTCCCGGTATTTGAGCTCCACTTTCATCATACATATAAAATACAGCATTCATATATAATCCATTACTGTTAAGTGAACCTAATGGCGAGTATGTACCGTAACCTCCTTGATAATCTACTAAGTAATGAGACATCACAGCTGGATTACTATCCCAAAAGTAGGCCATTCCATTAATCACACTTTTTCTAGTAAAGCTTACGTTTTCACCTCCTACATTTTCAGAGTATGTAACGGGATCACCAGAGGCTCTAGAGTTTTGTAGTAAAAAATAATTGAGGTCTAATGAAGATGAGTATGGATTTCCTACTAATGTTTGTACAGGTGATGAAGGGTCTAATGTTGGTCCCACTTCTATATTAATATCGCCATTGTTTGGTCTTCCTCTAAAATCGTAACGTTGTGCATTACCAGGGTTATTTTGCAATTGACCAATTTCTGTTGCAATCTCAGTTGCATCTGTTCCCGATACACCTTTCATCGTAAAGCCATAACCAGCATCTAGTTCTCCAGTATTTGTAATATGATCCCAAGCACCGTAATTTGTACCAGATTTATATGACCATAGCCAATAATTTGCAATTTGTAGAGTGTTTGGACTAACCACTCCATCAAATCCAGATATACCAAGTGCAGGGTTACTAATAGTTACAGAAGTCGGTAAGAAAAAAACACTCTCAATAAATCCACTTGATCCATCTTTAAAAGAAAATACTCCATTTCCATCAGGAGCAGGAGAGTTTGCTCCATTACGAGAAATTCCAACTGGAGAGCCCCATACATTATAATCAAAGTTGTTTACCGTACCTTCTTGAAAGATTGATATTTCTCCCGTTCCTTTATTAATTTTACTAACAGTTCCTTCTCCTTGAAGGAGCTGGGCGTTGTTTCGCAGCGCAATATTAGGTATACCTTCAGTTGTGCCATTTGCGAGAGTTCTATTAGACTCCAATTCGACATCGTTTTCAACATAAATGAAAGTATCGTTTACAAAAACATAAGATGCATCTGTGGTTGTAGGCTTCACAAAAAGTTGTGCATGAGCAGAGAATCCTAGAGAGAGTACTGCTACAAGGAGTAGATTTTTCATAATTTAAACTTTACACTTAGTTATAACTTGGGGTCAAACTTAGTCAAATGTAGATAGGACAGCGTAAGTACGATACTTTTCTGCTTAATTTTCGATAGATTGTATATTTTTACCGACTAAAAACCTATTCGACTGTAAATTTATGAAATTAGGAGATCAAGTGCAAGCGTTAGACGATGATTTTGAGGGCGTTGTGGTACGCATTAAAGATGATGAAGTTTCGGTAGAAGATGAGTATGGCTTTATATCCTATTTTCGCGAAAGCGAGCTTATACCAGCAGTTTCTAAGAGTATGAGAGCGGCACTTTCTGTAGTGCCAGATTCTGTAATTTCAGAAAAAGAAGAGGCAAAAAGAAAGAAAGCAATAAAGGTAAATCCTAAAGAGCGCAATGCTCCCATGTTTGAGGTGGATTTGCATATCCATAAGTTAGTCGATAGGGAACGCGGTATGAGTAATTATGAAATTCTTACCGTTCAACTCGATACTGCAACCAGACAATTAGAATTTGCTATCAAAAAGCGTATCCCTAAGATGGTTTTCATACATGGAGTGGGAGAAGGAGTGCTCCGTGAGGAGCTCTATACACTACTTCGTAGGTATGATAATCTTAGGTTTTATGATGCGGATTTTCAGAAGTATGGAGTAGGAGCTACCGAAGTCTATATTTTTCAGAATACGTAATTTAATTAAACACTGGGGTATCTTTTATTGAAACATCACCTGCGGAGTATGTTCCTAGTAGTTGTAATGTCTCATTTCGCAATTCTTCCTGGTTAGCAGGGTTAATAAGTACTGTATTAGTAATCGTGATATCTAGCGTTAAATCTGATATAAAGTATTCGTTTTCACGATAGACGTCTACAACAGTTTCTACAGTTATATTTGGGTTTAAGTAATCTGGAACTGTTGGGAAATCAAGATCAGATTTATCATTATTTGGGTTTAAGTCTCTGTTTAGGTCTTCGTTTCTTGTAAGAATCCCATCGCCATCATCGTCGTCATCAAGATAATCTGGAATCATATCTCCGTCTGTATCGCGGGATAACATCAAATCTATCGCTGTCTCATCTTCATTTAAAACTACACCCTCAAGTCTAGTAGGTACATTATCTCCATCATCATCAAAATCTAAGTAATCAAGAATTCCGTCAAGATCTGTATCTAGTAAAAGTGTAGGGTCTTCTATTTCTGAAGGTATAGCATCTGCGTCGCTTTCTGTACCGCTAGAAAATATTTCTACCAGACCATCTGTACTTATAAACTCTTCTTGAACTAAAGGACTTGTAGGCGGTATCGCATTACAAAAGTAATTGCTTGGATCTCCATTAAATACGCGGTATGAGTATTGATCTGTTCCAGAAAGTAATATAGAATATGAAGTATTTACCTCTTCAAATAAAGGCTCATCTGTTTCAAATTGTAAAGCAAGCGCCTCATTAGTGCTAGACTTAGTTTTATAAAACACATAGTTAGTAACATCACTTACATTCTCACATCGTTGTAACTCAACATCGTCAAAATCAAGTTCCGTAACAATAACGTCGCCGTCATCACATGACACGATCAAAAATATAAGAGCAAGTAAAAGCGTGAGCTTCTTCATAGTTATAATGTTTAGTGCAAAAATAGGGCAAAGTGATTGAAATACGCTTTCGCGAAAATGTTATTTACTTTCAAAAAAGTAGCTATTAGAATTGTCGTTGAGCTCTGCAAATTCTAATAACCAAATAGGCACCTATCGAGCAGTCTCGAGTTATTTTGGTTATTTTTGTAAGCAAATCCCTAATGAATAACGCTTATGTCTAAGGTTTATTTTGATAACGCAGCAACCACGCAAATAAGAGAGGAAGTACTTGACCGTATTATGCAAGTAATGCGTGATGTTTCTGGAAATCCATCCTCTACACATGCTGTAGGTCGCAGTGCCAAAAGTATTGTAGAAAATGCTCGTAAGACAGTAGCTAAAATTCTCAATGTATCTGCTGGAGAAATATTCTTCACTTCTGGTGGTACAGAAGCAGATAACCTTGTAATAAATAGCGCAGCACGCGATTTAGGAATACAACGCATAATTACTTCGCGCATCGAGCACCATGCTGTACTTCATGCAGCCGAAGAGGCAGCACGTACTAATAATATCAAATTAGAGTATGTAAACCTCAAGAACTGCGGGACACCGGATGAGAAGCATCTAGAAGAAATGCTAAGATCGAGTGAAGAGAAGACGCTTGTGAGCTTAATGCATGTTAATAATGAAGTAGGTAATATGATTGACATAGAAGCTGTGGCGACTATGTGTAAGTCATATGGAGCATTAGTGCATAGTGACATGGTACAAAGTATAGGTCATTATAATATAGACCTACAGAAGATACCTGTAGATTATATTGCCGCAGCTGCTCACAAATTTCACGGTCCTAAAGGAGTAGGGTTTGCCTTTGTGAGAAAAAATAGCGGCCTACGACCTTTAATTTATGGAGGTTCGCAAGAAAGAGGATTAAGAGCTGGAACAGAAGGAGTTCATAATATTGCAGGATTAGAAACAGCAATGGAGTATGCTTATAAAAATCTTGAAGAGGAAAGCGCTTATGTGAAGGGTATAAAAGACTATTTCGCCGAAAGGCTACAAGAAGAAATTCCTGAAGCTAAGCTTAACGGTAATTGTTCTAACTCAGAAAAAAGTACGTACACCTTACTTAATGTTTGTTTACCTATAGCCTCAGAAAAGGCACTTTTACTATTATTTCAACTAGATATGAAAGGTATATCTTGTTCTAAAGGAAGTGCTTGTCAAAGTGGTAGCGATAAGGGCTCGCATGTGTTACAAGAAATTTTATCGGGAGAAGATTTAGGAAAGCCTAGTGTGCGTTTTTCATTTTCAAAATATAACACCAAAGCCGATGTGGATTATGTAATAGAAATCTTAAAAGAATTTCTAGAAGGCGTTCCTGCCTAATTTAGAACTTTGCAGACATTCTTACATTAAATACTCTAGGTGATAGAAAATTAGGGATTGCAAATTGTTGTCTCGTACTAGCATCTCTTACAAAGGTATTTGTAATCGAATTTTGTCTATCAAAAATATTATAGATTTCAAAACCTGCCGTTAGATCTTTAAATACATGAAGCCAGTGTCCTTTTGGGTACGGTTTTGTTGCATCTGTGATGACATAGTTTATACCGATATCTGATCTAAAGTAATCTCGTAATCTCGGTAGCTCTGCAAATTGATATGGGTCTGCATAACTTGGAGATCCCCCTGGTAATCCTGTTTGATATACCATATTGATATATAACTTTAGATTTGGAATACTAGGAGCATAATCTTGAAATAAGAAAGCAACCTTTAATCGCTGGTCTGTTGGTCGAGGTATATAGCCTTGATTATCTATATTTTCTTCTGTGCGCAATACACCCAGGCTTATCCAACTCTCAGTTCCTGGTACAAACTCTCCATTAAGTCTTGTATCCAGACCGTACGATTGAGCAGTAGCATTATTAGTAGCTCTATATCTTATACGTACATTTTCTAACGTATATGGATTTACGTCTGTAAGTCCTTTGTAGTAAGCTTCTGTAACTAGTTTAAAAGGACGTTCCCACATATTAAAGCTCCAATCGTGTCCAGCTACAATATGATAAGATTTTTGAGCTTTTACTTCTGGGCGTACTTGACCTAGTGAATCTCTTAACTCACGATAGAGTGGAGGTTGTGCATAAAGCCCTCCTGAGAGTCTAAAAATCATATCCTCATTCCCGCCGGGTTTTAAGCTTATCTGAGCTCTAGGACTTACAATAGTTTGTGTATTGCTTTCTATGCCTTCACCACTCACTGTCCATTGTTGTGCCCGTACTCCTGCGTTAATCCACACTTCACGTTCTCCCCAATCTATTCTTTTACTGTATTGACCATAAGCAGAGATGCGATCAATTTGAACATCATTTCTAGCTCTGATATTTGTAAAGGGTTCAAGAGGAGCGTCAAAAGCTTCATAAGGTTGCTGGATTACAAAATCACCTATGGGAGGTCTAATTGAAAAGCCAGCCGAATCTATTACTTCATATTCTTCGAGACGGTCGCGTATATCCTCTCTAGTATATTTAATTCCCCAATCTATCTGATCATCATTTTTTAAGTAAGTTCCTTTGTGCTCCAGATTAATAAAGAGCGCATCAAGATCATTACGTGCATGAGTAAGTTGAGACCCTATACCTTGAGTAAATTCTACTTCTCCTAGATTTTCATCTCCTATATTAGTGTTAGGTCTTCCCAAACGGTAATTTGCAAAAATGTCAAAATACTCTTGTTCTTGTGTGTGATATGCAGAGCCTAATAGCTTTAGAGTAGTATGCTCATTAAGCTCGTAGGTTCCTTTTAATGCTCCAAAGTAGGTCTCATACTTATCTTTTTCTTGGCCTTCATAAAAAACAACAAGCGCTATAGGATCTGCTAAGGTTCCAAAATTAGTCTGTCTTGTAAGTGGCTCATAATCGTATTTGTTTACAGCAATATTTCCTAGAAAGTCCAATTGGAATTTATTTGAAAACTTATAGGTCAAAAAAGTCTGTGCGTCAAAAAAGCGAGGTCTAAAATTTGTTTCTGTCTGCTTTGCATCTACAAGCAAGCTATTGTCTCTATAACGTACTCCTGCGAGTGCTGTAAAACGTCCGTCTTTTGTTATTCCCTCGCCAGAGATACTGCCTCCTAGTAAGCTTGCGTCTACACTAGCTGCAAAACCTGTAGGCCTCCTATAGCTTATATCTAAAACAGAGGATAATTTGTCTCCATATTTTGCTTGAAAGCCACCAGCACTAAAAGCTACATTTTGAACAAGATCACTGTTTACAAAACTCAATCCTTCTTGTTGCCCAGACCTTACTAAGAAAGGTCTGTACACTTCAATCTCATTTACATATACAAGGTTCTCATCAAAGTTTCCACCACGTACAGAATATTGCGTACTTAACTCGTTATTGTTGCTTACACCTGGTAAGGATTTTAATAAATTTTCTACCCCAGCGTTTGCTCCCGGTGTTTTTCTAATAACTTCTGGAGATATGGTAACAACACCCTCAACGCGTTGTTGTGTTGTTGCGGTTATAATTACTGTTCCTAGTTGCTCCACGTCTGCTTTTAACACTGGATTAAACTCCACTTCAGCATTAGGAGAGAGGTTAAAAGGTTGCGATATTTTCTTAAAACCTACATAGGTAAAGTTTATAGTTAGTTTCTCACCAGAAGGTATTTCTAGTATGTAAAAACCATTATCATTTGTAGTTGTTCCATCAGTTCCATAAGAAACAGAAACCCCAGGAACTGGAGTATTTCTATCATCAACCACAATACCGCGTATAGTTGCGGTTTGTGCTAGACTAGTAGCAGATGTGACTAGAAATATAAATAGTAGGAGTAGATAGTTGTTTTTCAAAAGGCAGATTTTCTAAAGAAAGTAGTTTCAAATGTAGTGTTATTTCCCACATTGTCTGTTACAATCAGTTTTAAGTTGTTTTCTGTGTCTGTTACCACGTTGTCATTAAAGTCATGAGTAAGGAGCTTAGTCTTTGGGTCATACTCGAGTAGAATATACTTTCCATTTACAGTAGCCCTATAGCCTTTAATGCCGCTAGTAAGATCTGTTATTTCAAATTTGAGATATCTGTATTTAGACATCCATTTTCCCTTTGTAATATTTACAGCTTTTACGATTGGTGAATCCGTATCTTTTCCTATTGTATAGTCGCCTAGTATACGAGTACTTATCTGTAGCTTATTATCCTTAATTCTTGTGTTGCTATAATACACGTCTCCTTTGTATCCTATTCTACCTAAATATAGCTTATCGCGGTCTTCTTCATTATAACTAGACAGGTCATAAGAGATAGCAATATTCTTATGCACTGGAATTAAATCTTCGTGCAGTATAAGTTTATCCCCTTCTGTTTTTAAGTTGAGAAAAGTGTCTTCGTATAACGCTCCCTTTGGTATATAAACTTCAAATTTGCCATCATTATACGTGTATCCTTGATCACTATAGACATAATCTTCTATCCCACTTCTGTCAGCAGGTGTTATCGTTTCTTTTTTACCAGTGATAGGTACGTTAATGATTACGTTATTACCTGCATAGTCACGCACATTTATTTGATATTGATAAGAGAGACTATCTCCTATATTCAGCACACCATTATCCACTTGCTTAGTGTAGATACTTAAAGGGTTGTTTTTTTCTATAAATAATTTTTGAACTCTTTTACGCTTGTCCTTGTAGAGACTATAATCAATCATTCGGTTGAGGTAGCGAGTCTCTGCAAATGAAAATTTATCCATGGTTACTTCAAAGTTTTCTTGACCATTAACAGCTGTGGTAATGGCATAAATACCATTTTTATTATTGGCCAAATCTTGTTGATCTATGGTACCTATTGCAAATCCTATTTCTCCATATGCATTGAGATTTTCGGCGAGGTAACTACCATCAGGCTTTTGTGTGAGTCTCACAGATACTGGACTTGCATTTTGATTAATAGATGCATTTTCTCCTACAGGGTACGCGCGTAGCTCATTAATAGTAGGTTTACGCGTGTCTTTTGCTGTAAGTCCAAATAAAAACGGATTCATAGGGCGTTCATTTGCATCTCTTATTTCAAAATGTAAATGCGGTCCGCCGCTGCTTCCAGTGTTACCACTATATGCTAGAATTTCACCTTGACCAATTTCTAGTTCGCCCTTTTTAGGGAAAAGCTCTATCTCAAAGCTTTCTTTTTTATACTGTGCATTTTTTACAAATTCTTCTATTTCATCACAGAATTTCTGCAAGTGTCCGTAAACGGTAGTGTATCCATTAGGATGAGTAACATAAATTGCCTTCCCATAACCGTAGTGCGATATCTTAATGCGT
The DNA here is from genome assembly GCF_045063975.1 of Dokdonia sp. Asnod3-C12. NCBI lineage: Bacteria > Pseudomonadati > Bacteroidota > Flavobacteriia > Flavobacteriales > Flavobacteriaceae > Dokdonia > Dokdonia sp. Asnod3-C12. Next base: position 470,662 of record NZ_JBEFNY010000003.1, on the reverse strand, counting down.
GTAACCGTACCAGCCGCAGATGCATAAACTGGAAGTCCTTCTCTTCTTTGTGTTTTTAAATCTAAACCACTATGAAAGTGATTACTCCTCAACTCTCCAAAACTTCCGGCAAGGACAAGCTGGCCGTCCAGCGGATTAACAAAATAGTCTTGAGGTATATCTTGCTGTGAGAATAGAAGCGTGCTTGTTACTATAAATAATGTAAAGGATAAAATACTTTTAATCATAAAGGCTAATGTAGGTAATCAAGTAATAAAATAAAATCTAGATGTATGTTATTAGTACGCTTTCGCGAAAGCGTAAAAAGAAAATTACTCTTCTATAACGAAGCTGGTTGTAAATTCTTGTGATAACGAGAAGTAGCCTAAGATAAAAGCATCTGGTCTATTTACGTTATCAAACTGGTCTATGTTATCTATGTCAGTTACATTAAGAAAGTTTCCTCTTACGGTGGCGGTAGGAGTTTGAAAAGGTCCATTATCTCCCTGCTGACTTTGTTCTACGAGACCATTCATGTAGTTGAAGAAGTCTTCTGTAGCTCCCAGAATACTAATGTTTACTTCGTCTCCCGTTGCAATGCCAGTATCTTCTGCATCATAAAAGTAAGAGAACTCAAATTGTTGTCCCTCATAAAAACGATCTTCTGTAGGTAAGAATTCATTAAAACCGAAGTCAAAAATATAATAGTTTTCTTGAGCTTCAATATCTGTAAATGCAACAATAACTTCTTTATCATCTTCATCAAAGAGTCCTCCATCGCCCTGAGTAACAGAATCAATAGGAGAAGAAGGCGCAAATGAAGTTCTTGCTAGGTATAGCTGATCTTGGTAAGTAACATACAAAAGAAAGTCACTTTCGTCTTCAAACCAGTTAGTGATAATTTTATTGTCTGACACAGGAGAAGTTGTCGTGCTGAAAGGGCGATACATTCCAGGTGACCCAGGAATAGGTTCATAGGGAACAGTGCTGCCATCGTCTTCTTTTCTTAATTCTAGATTTTCTATTGAGGCAGGTTCAATAGCTCCAAAAAATGAAGATGATAAAGAAACCTTTATGGTTGCATCTGTTAGATTTTGCGCTGTATCAATTCTAATAAGTGCATCTACTATAAGTCTTGGTTCTTCGTTTTCAAGATCTACATCTACTACGTCTTCACAAGAAGTAGCGATGAAAAGCAGTACGAGTATGGAAAATAAATATTTCATATTCTTAAAATTTGAAATTATAAGTTACTGCTGGTATTGCCCCAAAAATAGAAGTTCTAATAGCTTCATTGTTTCCAGTTTCTGCATTTCGCCTAAAGTTAATTGAAGCAGCATTTCGACGATTATAGGCATTATAAAGACTAAAAATCCACTCGGATTTCCATGAGCGACCTTCATTTGCACTAGGAGTTAGTGTAGCGCTTAAGTCTAGTCTATGGTAAGATGGCAATCGTTGTTCATTGCGAGGACCATATGTTGGGATTACTATTCCTTGAAACTCAAATTGTCCTACAGGAAAATTTGTAGGCTGTCCTGTTTGAAAAAGAAAGTTACTACCAAATTTCCACTTCTTACTGAGCTCATAGCTTAGATTCATAGAGATGTCATGAGTTTTGTCATAAGGAGTGTTATACCACTGCCCTCTATTTATACCTAGCTCATTCTCATTTCTGCCCGGAGTACGTTGCTCAGATTTTGAGAGCGTGTATGCTATAAATCCTTTAAGGTCACCATCATTTTTTCTCAATAAGAACTCTAGGCCGTAAGCTCTTGCTTCACCTTGTAATACTACCTGCTCGATGGCATCATTTGCGATAAGTTGTGCGCCATCAATATAATCTACTCTACCATCTATATTTTTATAAAATGCCTCAGTTTCAAGGGTGTACTCTGTGTCTTTTACTTCAAAGTTATTAAAGTATCCCAAAGCATACTGATCGAGTTTTTGAGGTTGTACAAATTGCCCACTAGGAGTCCATATGTCTAATGGAGTAGGGGAGCTTGTATTTGACAATAAATGAAGATATTGAACTAGTCGCGTGTAACTTGCTTTTATAGAAGTGTCGTCATTAAACGCATAAGATGCAGCGATACGTGGCTCTAGTGAGTTAAAGGTAGCTAGTTTATCACTTCTTGATAAAGAAGTGTTTGTTTCAATAGGATCTTCACTTTTATAAATCAATAGAAACGGATCAAAAGTAACAGGTTGATTATCTCTATATATATTAATCTCATCTTGACCAAGACGAGTAAAATTACTATAACGTAAGCCGTACTCCATAGTGAAGTCTTTAGATAGTTTGTGCTCAACATCTACGTAGGCTGCAAACTCATTTGCATACTTCTTTGTGAGTTGCTCTTCTATAATGCCAGAATCTGGTCCATTAGGTTTTATACGTCCAGGATTAAATGTGTAGTATAGATTATTGATCCCAGAGTAAATCTTCATCTTATCATTTAAGTAATGAGTAAGATCATACTTGAGGTTAATGTTGTTGATACCTGAGTTCCACTCAAATCCTACAAAGTCAAGATCTAAACCATAATAATAGTCACTATAAATCAGTGAGGCGTTAGAAAATAATTTATCAGAAAAGATGTGATTCCATCGTAAGTTTCCTACAGCATTTCCATAGACATTTTTAAAACTGTCATCAATACTAAAGAGGTCTCTACCGAAGTATCCAGAAAGATATAGACTATTGTTGTCGTTTATGTTATAGTTAATCTTAGTGTTGAGGTCGTAAAAATATGCCTTGTTGTCTATATCAAATAAGGGTAAAAATAAATGAGCATATGATGCTCTTCCTCCTAGTAGAAACGCAGCTTTGTCTTTTACAATAGGTCCTTCTACAAGTAATCTACTTGCTACAGCGCCTATTCCTCCGCTTACTTTTACATTTTTGCTATTACCTTCTTTTTGATAAATATCTAGTACAGAAGAGACGCGACCACCATAACGTGCAGGGATTCCGCCTTTATATAGCTTTAAATCTTTAATCGCATCAGGATTAAACACTGAGAAAAATCCAAAGAGGTGAGAGGAGTTGAATATGGTAGCCTCATCAAGAAGTATCAAATTTTGATCTGCCGCACCACCGCGCACGTTAAATCCAGAGGCACCTTCGCCAGCACTTGTAACTCCAGGGAGTAATAAAATCGCTTTAATAACATCTGCCTCTCCTAGTACTACGGGAATTTGTTTAATAGTAGCCGAACTTAAAGCGTTTACACTCATTTGGGGTTTGCGTATACGTACTCGTTCTACTTTTTCTTCTAAGATAACTTCATTGAGTAGCTCTTCAGAAGGTGTTAGTTTAAAATTGCGACGTATATCACTTGTAAGATTAACAGTCTCAATTACATCTTTAAATCCTAGATAGCTTACTTGTAATTGATAGGTTCCTTCGGGTAGTGTTATCGAATAGAATCCATAAGAATTTGTCACTACGCCATCGCTTAATTCTGGAAATAGGATACTCACACCAATTAAGGTTTCATTACTTGAGTTATCGGTGATTGTTCCACTTAGTGTATACTTTTCTTGTCCCAGTGAAAGTTGAGTAACCCCTATGAGAAAGAGTAAAGTAAAGAACTTTTTCATGTTATAGTTTTGAGTAAAGCTAACCACAATTCTTTAATTAAACTTGTTAAAAAAAATGAAAGCCTCTTCTGTTTAGAAGAGGCTTTTAAGTGATTTTGTACGCTTTCGCGAAAGCGTTATAATCTAATCAATAATTGCATTAAATGTAGCACTAGGTCTCATGGCTGCAAATGTTTTCTCACTGCTTACGCTGTAATAACCATCTATATTTTGAGGCTCACCTTGTGCGGCATTTAGTTCGTTAATAATCTTATGCTCGTTTTCTTCCATAGTTTTTGCTATAGGTGCAAACTCTGAAGCTAGGTCAGCATTTACAGTCTGTGCAGCAAGGCCTTGTGCCCAGTAAAGTGCAAGATAAAAGTGACTACCACGGTTATCTAGCTCGTTTACTTTACGAGAAGGAGACTTTCTATTTTCTAAGAATTTAATTGTCGCTTCATCCAGCGTGTCTGCAAGAACTTGAGCGCGATCATTACCACGGCTAGTTGCTACATGCTCTAGAGATACTGCTAGTGCTAAGAATTCTCCAAGAGAATCCCAACGCAGGTGACCTTCTTCTAGAAACTGCTGAATATGCTTAGGAGCAGATCCTCCAGCTCCAGTTTCAAATAAACCTCCACCATTCATAAGAGGAACGATAGATAGCATCTTTGCACTAGTTCCTACTTCTAGAATAGGGAATAAATCTGTGTTATAATCACGAAGTACATTTCCTGTTACAGAGATAGTGTCTTGTCCATTCTTGATACGTTGTAAAGAGAAACGTGTAGCAAGTACAGGAGACATGATTTGTATATCAAGACCATCGGTATCGTGATCTTTTAAGTAAAGATTTACTTTCTTGATAAGTTGTGCATCATGAGCTCTCTCTTGATCTAACCAGAATATAGCTGGCACACCAGTAGCTCTTGCACGACTTACAGCAAGTTTAACCCAGTCACGTATAGGAGCATCTTTTACCTGGCACATTCTCCAGATATCTCCTTCTTCTACCTTGTGTTCTGTTAGTGTATTTCCAGCGTCATCTACTGTACGTACTACTCCAGCTGCTGGTATTTCAAAAGTTTTGTCGTGAGATCCATATTCTTCGGCTTTTTGAGCCATAAGACCTACGTTAGGAACTGTACCCATTGTTGTAGGGTCAAAAGCTCCATGTTTTTTACAGAAATCTATAGTTTCTTGGAAAACCCCAGCATAACTACTATCTGGAATTACCGCTTTTGTGTCTTGTTGTTTTCCTTCTGCATTCCACATTTGTCCAGATGCACGTATCATTGCTGGCATAGATGCATCAATAATAACATCACTAGGAACATGTAGGTTTGTAATTCCTTTATCAGAATTTACCATTGCAAGATCTGGTCTTGCATCATAACAAGCTTGTATAGCAGCAAGGATTTCTTCTTTTTCTGAGGATGGTAATTCGTCAATTTTAGAAACTAAGTCTCCAAATCCATTATTTACATCTACTCCTAGTTTATCAAAAGTAGCTGCGTACTTTTCAAACACTGGTGCAAAAAATACACGTACTGCGTGTCCAAATATTTTAGGGTCAGAAACCTTCATCATAGTCGCTTTCATGTGAAGGGAGAAAAGGATGTCTTTTTCCTTTGCATCTACAACTTGCTCTTCAAGGAAAGAAATTAAAGCTTTCTTCTCCATGAGAGAAGCGTCTATAATTTCTTCTGCTAGTACTGGTGTATTTGCTTTAAGAACAGTAACAGTTCCATCTGTAGCTACATGTTCAATACGAACATTTCCAGCTTCTTGAATAGTAACAGATTTTTCATTGTTTCTAAAGTCTCCATGAGACATTGTCGAAACATGTGTTTTAGAATCTGCACTCCATGCGCCCATACTGTGTGGGTTGTTTCTCGCATATTGCTTCACTGGCTTAGGAGCTCTACGGTCTGAGTTACCTTCACGTAATACTGGGTTTACAGCACTACCTAATACTTTTGCATATCTAGCACGTATAGATTTCTCCTCGTCAGTTTTTGGCTCTTCTGGAAAATCTGGAATATCGTATCCATCACTTTGTAATTCCTTTATAGCAGCCGTAAGCTGAGGTATAGAGGCAGAGATGTTTGGAAGTTTGATAATATTTGCTTCTGGTTGCTTTGCTAGTTCTCCTAGCGCAAGCAATGCATCTTCTTGTTTTTGATCTTCAGTAAGGTTGTCTGGAAAATTTGCAACGATACGACCAGCTAGAGAAATATCCACTAGCTCCATGTCAATATTAGAAGACTGGGTGAAACGTTTTATAATAGGGAGGAATGAATGCGTTGCAAGCATAGGAGCTTCATCCGTAAGTGTATACTTTATAGTGGTCTTTTCTGTCGCCATTTAGAAGGTATTTGTTTAGTAAATCTATTGAAAATCACTCGTAAGTCGAGCCTAGCAAATATACCAAATCACTAAGGTTACTTGCAATGCTTAGGTGCGTGAATACACTCAGAATTATTAAGAATATTGTATTTAACTATACATTAAATTCATTTAAGCATTTAAAGTAGATGAATAATACTTTTTTGAAGTTATATAAAGTATAAGATGGTGTTGATTTTGGTTGTGTAACAAGATGCTAATACTAATAACTGTGTTTGTTGTGTAGTATATAAGCAGAGGAGTTTAGTTTGAGGAGAAGGGAAGTGGCTTTGATATTTCTTATCAACGACTAGATGGAGCTTCTAATTAGTGAGAAAGATGATAACAGTATTTGACTTGATTAATTAAGCTGTCTTATTCTAAGCTGAGTGGTAGATGTCCGTTTAATTTTTAACTTCTTAAGATATTTTTACGCTAACATATATCCAAAAAAAAAGCTCCATCGTTATGATGGAGCTTTTTGATAATATATTGTGGTAGCTTAAGCGCCACGTCTTTCTTTAATACGAGCTTTCTTACCAGTAAGACCTCTAAAGTAAAAGATACGTGCACGACGTACAATACCTTTCTTGTTTATTTCAATCTTTTGGATTGCAGGAAGGTTAAGTGGGAATACACGTTCCACACCAACAGTACCAGACATTTTACGAATTGTAAATGTTTGAGTTCTTCCAGTTCCTCTTAATTGAATCACAACTCCTCTAAAGAACTGTGTTCTACTTTTTTCACCTTCCTTAATTTCATAAAATACAGTAATTGTATCTCCTGCTGAAAAAGTTGGGAAATCATTTTTTGGGATGAATTCGTCTTGTACGAATTTTACTAAATCTTCCATTTCTATGGATATTAAAGTGGTTTTACGTTAGGGCAACATTCACGAACATCGTCAGAGGTTAGCCTAATCAGTTGCAAGAATTTCTTGCGGTATTAATCTTAATATGTAAAAGTAGTAGAGAGGTTTTGCTTTCGCGAAAGCGTAAGTTATACTTATCTACTTCTTAAATAACAAAAGAACCCCTATAGAAATATAGAAGTTCTCTGTATATCATAATCGTAGTGCTATTATAGCGCTGCTACGTGCTTTGCAAGCTTAGATTTTAGGTTAGCTGCTTTGTTATCATGAATGATATTACGCTTAGCTAACTTGTCAATCATAGAAGCTACAGCTGGATATAAAGCCTGTGCATCTTTCTGCTCAGTCATATCGCGTAGTCTTTTGATCGCGTTACGAGTCGTTCTGTGTTGGTAACGATTTCTAAGACGCTTAGCTTCGTTGCTTCTAATTCTCTTTAAAGCTGACTTGTGATTTGCCATTATTGTTTTTTCTAGTAATTATAAAAATTGTAGCCCGTAGGGGAATCGAACCCCTCTTACATGGATGAAAACCATGCGTCCTAGCCGATAGACGAACGGGCCAGAAAAATTCTGAAGTGTTACCTTCAGAATTTATGTATTCAAAATGTGTAGCCCGTAGGGGAATCGAACCCCTCTTACATGGATGAAAACCATGCGTCCTAGCCGATAGACGAACGGGCCTAGAACAATCGCTTAAATTGCGGATGCAAAAATAAACATTTTTCTAGATGTTGCAAGACTATTTGAAACTTTTTTCAAAAAAAAATTAATATGCCTTGGCAAACAGTACTCTACGATTAGAAGGAGCGCCAGAAAAAACGCATTTTCCTTCTTCTTCAACAGCATCCATAGGTATGCATCGTATGGTTGCTTTTGTAATTTGTTTGATTTTTTCTTCAGTTTCTGCAGTGCCATCCCAATGTGCGCTCAAGAATCCACCTTTGGTCTCTAGTACTTCTTTGAATTCTTCAAAGTCATTTACAGGCGTTATATGCGTATCTCTGTAATTTTTTGCCTTAGTGTATAGGTTTTCTTGTATTTCCTTTAAAAGGTCAACTACAGTCTCTACAATATCCTCTTTGGCCACAAACTCTTTTGTGAGCGTATCGCGCCTAGCAAGTTCAACTGTTCGTTTCTCAAGGTCTTTAGGTCCTATTCCTATTCTTAAAGGAACACCCTTGAGCTCATACTCATTAAATTTCCATCCTGGTTTGTGCGTATCGCGGTTATCAAACTTTACAGAAACTCCATGAAGTTTGAGGTCTTGTACAATTTCATTCGCCACTTGAGAGATCGCATCCAGTTGTTCTTGTCCTTTATATATTGGAACAATAACCACCTGGAATGGAGCGAGGTTAGGAGGTAGCACAAGTCCTTGATCATCACTATGCGTCATTATAAGCGCTCCCATAAGGCGTGTAGATACACCCCAAGAGGTAGCCCATACATGCTCTTGTTTTCCTTGGTTTGTTGTAAATTTTACATCAAACGCTTTCGCGAAATTTTGACCTAAAAAGTGAGAGGTACCTGCTTGTAGTGCTTTGCCATCTTGCATAAGTGCTTCGATACAAAAGGTTTCATCTGCACCAGCAAAACGTTCACTCTCTGTCTTTACACCTTTTACTACAGGAATAGCTAAGAAATTCTCAGCAAATTCTGCATAGATGTTATTCATTAATTCTGCCTCTACTAGTGCTTCTTGTTTAGTAGCGTGTGCTGTATGACCTTCTTGCCATAAGAATTCGGCAGTCCTTAAAAATAAGCGAGTGCGCATTTCCCAGCGTACTACGTTTGCCCATTGGTTTATTAATAATGGAAGATCTCTATATGATTGAATCCATCCTTTATATGTATTCCATATAATAGCTTCACTAGTAGGACGAACGATAAGTTCTTCCTCTAATTTTGCATTAGGATCAACAATAAGCTTGCTAGGATTATCAGGATCTGTTTTTAATCTGTAGTGAGTAACTACTGCACATTCCTTTGCAAAGCCCTCTGCATTCTTCTCTTCTGCTTCAAAAAGACTTTTGGGTACAAATAATGGAAAATATGCATTTTCATGTCCTGTTTCTTTGAACATGCGATCAAGCTCTGCTTGCATTTTTTCCCAGATGGCATATCCGTATGGTTTGATAACCATACAGCCGCGCACTGCTGAGTTTTCTGCTAGGTCTGCTTGAACTACTAATTCATTATACCATTTAGAATAATCTTCACTTCTTTTTGTGAGGTTCTTGCCCATAAAACTTGTTTTGGCACAAATGTTGTGTTAAAGTCAATATAAAATTACCTAGCGAAATTAGGTATTTTTCAATCAAGCAACAATTAAAACACTATTGATATGGAATTTAATACTTCTCTCTTAAGCACAGTAAAAAAAATAACATTTCTAGCTGTTACATCAGTTTTTATTATTGGTTGTAGTTCTACTCAGAATATTTATGATGAGGATGGAATTTATAATAGTTCAGAAGCTGTCGTGTCTAACGAATCAGATCAAAAGGTTAGTGATGGTGCAAATACTCAGGTTTACAAAAACTATTTTGAAAAAGGTGTCCAAGAACTTAGTGAGTTAGAAGAAGATGGAGCTGTATTTACTGATATTGAATCCTATTCTTCAGAAGCCGGGACAGATATCTATGTAGATGGAGCTAGTTTTGAAACTAATACTGGTTACGCAGCCTGGGGTGATGAAACTCAAGATGTAGAAATCACTATTTATAATAATAATATTCCTTACTGGAGAGGTTTTGGATTTGGCTATGGAGGTTTTGGTAATGGTTTTGGATTTCCTAATCCATATGGAATCAGAAGTTACGCTGCATTTTGGTCTCCATGGGGAATGGGATTTTGGAACACTCCCCATTACGGATATGGGAATTTCGGTTATGGATACTATAGACCTTTTGTATCTCATGGTCACTACAATTATGGTACATATAACGGCGCAAGACTCGCATACAATAACAGTCCTCGTGGAAGAAGTTTAAATACAGGAAGAAGAAGTAGTGCTGTAAATGCTATCTCATCTTCAAGATCTCGTTTACGTTCGGCTTCAGTAAGAACATCAAGTGCTACAAGTAGAAATACATATTCTAGAAACAGAGGGACTAGCACGCGAGTAATTGCAACTAGACCAATATCTGCAAATCGTGATGGCGTTACTAGAGGAAGACCCACAACTACAAATCGCGATGGTGTTACTAGAGGGAGACCTACAACAACTAATCGTGATGGTGTTACAAGAGGGAGACCTGTTACAACGAGACCAAGTCGTCCTTCAAGACCATCTGGAACTCAATCAAGACCTTCGCGTCCAGTAAGACCTAGTGGTACAAAATCAAGACCTGCATCAAGTTCATCTAGACCTACAGCGACGCCTAGCAGATCTTCATCAAGAAGTAGCTCTGCATCTAGATCGTCTTCACCATCAAGAAGTAGTAGTGGATCATCTTCAAGATCTTCTGGTAGAAGCGGAGGACGCAGAGGATAAGCGATATAGTCTACAATATTAAATTTGTTATATGAAAAAACTTATTATAATAGCGGCTTTAGTGGCAACGGGAACATCTTTTGGACAGAGTATCTCTGATGCACTTTTATATACCTCATCAAATGTAACTGGAACAGCTCGATATAGAGCAATGGGAGGTGCATTTGGGGCTTTAGGTGGAGACTTAAGTGCAATAGGAGATAATCCCGCAGCAAGTGCTGTTTTTACAAAAGGTACAGTATCACTATCTATCGTTAATGATAACTTCGATAATGATACGAGATACCTTGGAAATACAACAAATGTTTCAGATTCTGATTTATCTATAAATCAGGCTGGAGGTGTTTTTATTATAGGTGGTTCAGGTAATTCTAAGTGGAATAAAGTTTCTCTTAGTTTCAATTACGATCGAACATCAAATCTTGATAATCAATACACAGCTGTCGGAAACAATACAAATTCTATTTCTAGCTACTTTAGTGATTTTGCACAAGGAATTCCTCTTGATCTGTTAGAGACGGTTGATGGGGAGTCTGTTTCAGATTTATATCAATTTCTTGGAGAAAGTGAAGGGTTCGGTGCGCAACAAGCGTTATTAGGATTTCAATCTTTCATCATAGACCCAGTTTCAAATGATTTTGGTAATACAGAGTATTTTGTAAATACAGTTGCCGAAAATTATGACCAAGAGTACATCTTTGCATCATCGGGTTATAGCGGTAAAGCATCATTTAATATTGGAGCTCAGTATGATGAAAATCTTTATTTAGGCCTTAACCTAAATTCTCACTTTATTGATTATAATCAGTCTACTGTTTTATTTGAATCTAATAATGTTGGGGCAGATGAAGGTTTTACAAACATTACAGATATTCGTTTTGAAAATAATTTAAGAACTACTGGTAGTGGGTTTTCATTTCAGTTAGGAAGTATTTATAAGGCTGGAGAAAATTTGAGAGTTGGCTTTACTTATGATTCACCTACGTGGACAACTATAAGCGAAGAGACTAATCAAAGTGTTTCTACTACAGCAATAGATGATGCAGGAGTATTCAACACAGTGATTAATCCTAGAGTAACTAATATCTATGAGGATTATGAAATCAAAACTCCTGGAAAATATACAGGTAGTGTTGCATATCTTTTCGGACAGCAAGGTTTATTGAGCTTCGATTACTCTTATAAGGATTATACAAATCTTAGTTTCAGACCAGAAAGCGATTCTTTCTTCAATGCGCAAAATGCAGCGATAGATAATTTATTGCAACCAGTAAATTCTTATAAATTAGGTGGAGAGATTAGATCTCAAGCATGGAGTTTTAGAGGTGGTTACCGCTATGAAGATAGTCCGTTTAAAGATGAGACTACAGTAGGTGACTTATCTGGATACTCTGCAGGAATTGGTTATAATTTTGGAAAGATAAAATTAGATGTAGCTTATGATACTTTCTCTCAAGAGCGCACTAATTCTTTATACAGCACAGGATTAACAAATGAAGCTACAGTAGACCGTGATAACACATCGATTATAGCTACACTTACAGTGAGCCTATAATTCAGAAAATATATAATTAATAAAAAAGCTACCTTCGGGTGGCTTTTTTTATGAAACTATGGGAACAATAATTGCACTATCAGGAAGTAATAGCAAAACATCTATAAATAGTATGTTGCTGGATTATATTATTAATGCGATACAATCTCAGCCCGCATCGCGCTTACATCTTCTAGATTATGATATTCCTATGTATAATTTAGATCTTGAACTAGAGCGAGGAATCCCAATTGATATTCAGATCATTAAAAATAAGATAGCCGAAGCTTCTGGGATTATCATAGGAGTAAATGAGCACAACGGGATGATATCTGCCTATTTTAAAAATATTCTAGACTGGCTTTCTCGAGCAGACAGGAATTTCTTAGCAAATAAAAAGATCCTATTAGTGAGCACTTCTCCTGGAGCTAGAGGAGCCTCTTCTGCGCTTGAATACATGAAGAGCACAGCTCCCCGTTTTGGAGGGGTTATCTCAGAGAGTTTTAGCTTTCCATCATTTCAAGAAAATTTTGATGTAAACGACCTCTCCATAATAAATCCTGCTATGGAGTTAGGGATTTCTCAAGTGCTGGCTTCATTTCTTCAGCAGCTAGATAATTAGTTTTTTACAACCTCTAGTAAAACAATATCGTAAGGAGTGTCAAGAGTTATCTTGCCGTCAATAATAGTAGCTTCTTGTCCTGAGTAGGTGTCCTTGACAGTTTGCGCTTTCGCGAAAGCGTTACCTACCACAATCTCTTTCACCCCGATATTAAGGTCTAATCCTACGACCACAGTATCTGTCACGCCATTTTTATCAAATGATCTTTTAAAAACATAAGGAGCGGCACTTAGCATCTCATGAGTACCAGCACCTACCGAGGGGTGATCTCTTCTAAAAGTCCCCAGCTTTTGCCAGTGAGTAAGAACCTCATTTGTAGTAGTACTGTCAATATCTTCCCAGTTCATAAAGCTACGCAGGGTAGCATCACCATCTGTTCCTTCTATCGTTAAGTCTCTAGCAGTTTCATCACCATAATAAACCTGAGATATACCCGTGGTTAATAACAGCTTAGTACCTGTTTCTATAGCTTTGTTTCGGTCTTTATCAAATGGTTGTCCATCATCATGTGAGGTAGCATAGTTTACAAAACTCTTATCGCTAAAAATAGAATCCTTAATTTCTGCATACTTACTAAAAAGTTGCTCATAGCTGCTTTGAGCATCATATTTGAATTGGAAATTAATAAGGTTATCAAAGCCATTTGCAAAGTAATCTACCTTTTTATCTCCAAAATCATAAGCACGACCTCCATCTATAGAGTAATTATAAACTTCTCCAAACATGAAAAAGTCATTGTCATCCATCACTTTGTCTTCATTATTTGTTTTATAATCTGCAAAGGCTTTATCTGCTTGTGCTCTTAATGCCACCCATGAGGCTTCGTCTACATGTTTTGTAGTATCTACTCTAAAAGCATCTACTCCAAAATCGCGTATATAATCCGTAAGCCATTTTATAATGTAGTTGCGTGGTGTTTTCTTAAGGTTGTTAGCTGCGAAATAAGAGTCAAGCTCTGCCATTTCTTCATCATAACGTCCTTCAGACTTCCATTTTGTTACTAATGTACCTGGAAGTGTAACTTCTTGATCACTCTCGGTAAGGATGTCTGGAAGGTTTTCCACAAGACTACAAGCAGTGGTGTTTTCATAAGTGCTAAAAGCACAATTAGGGTTTTCTCTTGCCCAATCTTCACCCCAGAATGGATCTTGCTCTGTAACTGGACCTGTGTGGTTAAGTACCACATCCATGACAATACGTATATCTTTTTGATGTGCTGCTGCTATAAGAGCCTGTAAGTCCTCTCTAGTGCCAAAGTTAGGGTCTAGTGAAGTCCAGTCCTTAGTCCAGTAACCGTGATAACCGTATGTGACACCTGTGCCTTCATCTACTGCTCCATGTACTTGCTCTACTACTGGAGTAAACCAGATGGCATTGATTCCAAGATCTGTAAAGTAACCATCTTCTATTTTTTGTGTGATCCCTTTGATGTCACCACCCATAAAATCTCTTAGTACAGCAGACTCTTGAGTTCTATCAAAGTTGACATCATTACTTGTATCGCCATTATTAAAACGATCTGTGAGCAAGAAATACATATTTGCAGCTTCCCAAAAAAAAGGATTTTTTTCTTTTACTTCAACCTGCGTTACTGTAGTTTCTTTTTGTTTACAACTTGATACTGAAAGAACAACAAGGAGTAGCGCGGCAATAGATTTTATATTCATCATGAGATTATTTTTAATCATTACGAAGCTAGTAAATCCTTTTGAAATTTGAGAAGGGTAGAAGCCCAAAGAAAATAGTACATTTACGCACTTAAAAATATTTATGCCCTCATTCAAAGTTTGGCTTAGTGCCGCCCGTCCTCGTACCTTACCACTTTCTATAGCTGGGATTCTTGTAGGAGGCGGATTAGCTCTACAAGAAGGCGCATTTAACTGGAGTATTTTTATACTAGCCATACTCGCTACTTTAGGATTTCAGATCTTATCTAACTATGCAAATGATTATGGTGACGGAGTTAAGGGAACAGATAATGCAGAGCGCGTAGGGCCAGCAAGAGCCATGCAAAGCGGACTTCTGACTGCACAAGATCTTAAGAAGGCAATTATAATTACATCAATTATCACCGTGATTACTGTACTGCTCTTAATTTATGTCTCTTTTGGCGTAGATCATTTCTTGCTTTCCATCTTATTCTTACTTTTAGGAATTGCCGCCATCGTATCTGCCATAAAGTACACAGTGGGAAAAAGTGCTTACGGTTATAGAGGACTAGGAGACGTTTTTGTTTTTATATTCTTTGGTCTCGTGGGTGTTCTGGGGTCTTTCTTTTTATTTACACAGTATATCAATTTTATACAGATACTTCCCGCGCTTACTGTAGGTACATTATCTACTATGGTGTTACACCTTAATAATATGAGAGACCGTGAAGCAGATGCTCGCGTAGGTAAAAATACACTTGCTGTTATTTTGGGAGCAGCCGGAGCAGAAAAGTATCACGCTGTATTATTCGTTTTAGGGCTTTTAGGGTGGGTTTCTTATCTCATACTTACAGCAACGCATATTATTGATTACATCTCTCTTGTGGCTTTTATACCACTAGTGAAGCATATGTTTACCGTAAGAAATACTTCAATACACGCTTTACTCGATCCAGAACTTAAAAAAGTAGCTTTATCTACATTTCTACTTGCTATACTCTTTTTTGTAAGTTGTTATATATAGAAAGTATATAGTTACGCTTTCGCGAAAATTTTCCAAAAAACTTTAGTACAATCATGAGATAATCAAAGATGTTATTCATCACTAAAGGATTCCCAATAAGATTACGGATTTTAATAGAAGCCGGTGTAAAACAAAAAAAACGGGTAGCGTGAGCTACCCGTTTTTTATATAACAGTTAAAACTGACTAGTTTACAGAAGTTGCAAGCTCAGATCCAGCTTTGAACTTTACTACGTTCTTTGCTGCAATTTTAATAGTTTTTCCAGTTTGTGGATTTCTTCCTTCACGTGCGTTACGCTTAGAAACAGACCAAGATCCAAAACCTACAAGAGAAACACGTCCTCCGTCTTTAAGAGTCTTTTCAACATCTCCTAAGAAAGATTCTAATGCTTTTTTTGCTGCAGCTTTAGTGATACCTGCATGCTCTGCCATTCCGTCAATTAATTCTGATTTGTTCATAATGTAAATTGTTAATTAATTAAATTGTTGGTTAAGCTAAATGCTTAATTCCCTAACAAATTTATCCGAATTAATTGCCTACGCAAGCTATAGCAAGGGAAATCAGAGGTTTTGTTAATAAGTCGAGCCAATTGTTGATAAAGGTAGTCTCTTTTTATAATTCCCTTAACACCAATAGGAGCAAGGGTTTAGCGCATTTTTGCATTTTTATCAAATTTGTATCCGTTTAAAAGGTCTTTAACGGCCATTTTTTTCTTCCCAGAAAGCTGTATTTCGGTGATGCATATGTAACCTTCTGGCGTTGCGATAGCTAGATAATCTTCTACCTGAGTTACTGCTCCAGATGGAATAAACATCTCTTTTTCTGCTTTCGCGAAAGCGCTATAAACTTTTACACGCTGCTCTTTTCCTCCATTTTCTAGCATCGTGTAAGCTGCTGGATAAGGACTCAATCCTCTTATGTGATTGTATATATCTTGAAGGGGAGCATCCCAATCTATTCTAGTATTCTCACTGTGTAACTTATATGCTGTTTTAAGTTCTTTAGTAGCGTCTTGTACAAAAGTTGTTACTTCATCACTCGCTATTGCTTTTACCGTTTTTACAACAAGATCCTTACCTGCAATCATAAGACGGTCATGTAACACGCCAGCATTTTCCTTATCATCTATAGCAAGCTTTTCTTGTAAGATAATCTCACCGGTATCAATTTTTTCATCTATAAAGAAAGTAGTCACTCCTGTTTCTGTCTCTCCATTAATAATAGCCCAGTTAATAGGTGCAGCGCCACGATATTGTGGTAAGAGCGATGCGTGTAGGTTAAAGGTTCCATAAGCTGGCATTTTCCATACAGCTTCTGGAAGCATTCTAAAGGCAACTACAATCTGTAGGTTTGCATTGAGTTCTTTTAATTCTTCTAAAAATTCCTCGCTTTTAAGATTTGTAGGTTGTAGGATGTTGAGGTTTCTTGCCTTTGCAAATGCCTTTACATCACTTTCTCTTACTTTCTGTCCTCTTCCTGCAGGACGATCTGGTGCGGTGATTACTCCCACTACATTATATTCTTCTTCTAGTAAACCGTTTAATATAGTTACTGCAAACTCTGGTGTACCCATAAAAACTATGCGTAAATCTCTCATAATAAGGTGTAGGTGTTATTTGCCAAGATGGCTATCTTTTTCTGATCCAAAAGTAGTCGAATCGTATTAATTATAGTTTGTTGTGGGTAGTCTAGTTGTGATATTTCGCGAGAAGTTTTTGGGCCTTCTCTTAAAATATCGATAATAGCACTGTGTATAGCAGTTCTTGAAACTTGTTGTGTTGCATTTGTACACACATCGCATTCTCCACATGGTGTAGTTAATGTTTCGTCAAAATACTGCATAAGTTGGATTGCTCTACAAACGGTATCTGTGGCCAAGTATGTTTTTATAGCATCTACTTGGTTTTTCTTGTATGTTGCTTGTGCTTTAATATACGGTGCGATAACGTTTATTGTTCTATCATCATCTCTAGGGACAAGGAAGGTAATTGCGGTATCATAATTTTGATGTTCATAATCTATAATATCATCTTTCTCAAGCGTGAGCAGGACCTGATGTACTTGCTCTATAGTTTTACTTGCCTTTGTGG
The DNA here is from genome assembly GCF_045063975.1 of Dokdonia sp. Asnod3-C12. Classification (NCBI taxonomy): domain Bacteria; kingdom Pseudomonadati; phylum Bacteroidota; class Flavobacteriia; order Flavobacteriales; family Flavobacteriaceae; genus Dokdonia; species Dokdonia sp. Asnod3-C12. The sequence continues at coordinate 453,416 of NZ_JBEFNY010000003.1, read as the reverse complement.
CAACTATGCTATAGTTGATATTTGTGACTTGTTCAAAAACGGCTCCATATGTTCTAAGAACAGCCTTAACCACATCATCCAGCTGATTATTACGAATCAAATAGTAAGAAAGCGCAAAATCATTTACCTTAAAATTGATAGTTGCACGTTTTGTAAACTCTTGAGACAAGCTTATCACGCTATTGCGATCCAGCACTTGAAGCGCGTTAAATGTGAGAATGGTGTGCAGCTTATAGGTTGCACAAAACTCGCTAAAGTTAAATCGATGCAGTGTCTCTTGGCCTTCGCCGTAAGAGATTTGAAAGTAGTTGTTGAGGTGCTTGTATATCTTTTTTACATCTGCTACCTGAGGAATCACTTTTATAAACTGATTTTCTAGTCGTACCTCGTCATTTTCATTATAAAGAAGTACGGCTTGTGATTCTTGTCCTGCTCTTCCAGCTCTTCCTGCCTCTTGAAAGTAATTTTCTATACTATCAGGGATTTCTAAATGCACTACTGTTGCTACGTCTGCTTTATCAATTCCCATCCCAAAGGCACTTGTGCCTACCATGACTTGTACTTTGTTATTTCGCCACGCGAGATATTGTTTGTGACGTTCAGCACGAGACATACCTCCGTGGTAAGAAGTAGCAGAGATGCCTCTACCTTTTAAAAAGTGTGCAGTATTAAGTGTAGCCTTTCTATTACGCACATATACAATAGCACTAGCCCTTGTGTTTGCAAGGATAGTTTCTAGCTGGTAGAACTTGTCTGTAGCTTGCACTACATTATATGTGAGGTTAGGGCGATGATAAGAAGTTTTAAATAACTGCGGATCTTCTAACTCTAATTGCTCTGTGATATCTTTAAGTACCTTAGGAGTAGCCGTTGCTGTAAGCGCTATAAATGGCACGGTAGGCTTGAGAGCACGTAGTTGTGAGATTTCTCTATATGCAGGTCTAAAGTCATGTCCCCATTGAGAAATACAATGAGCCTCATCTACCGCAATAAGAGAGATATTCATAAGTTTAATACGTTCTCGTACAAGCTCTTGTTGTAATCGCTCTGGTGAGAGGTATAAAAGCTTATAGTTGCCATAAATACAATTATCGAGTAGCGTGTCTAGCTCGCTAAAGGAAATTCCGCTCGTGATAGAGAGCGCTTTGATACCTTTTTCCTGCAAAGTCATGACTTGGTCCTTCATGAGAGCGATAAGTGGTGATACCACTATCGTAATTCCGTCCAGTAATAACGCAGGTAATTGATAGCATAGAGACTTTCCGCCACCTGTGGGTAATAGTGCAATACTATCACTCCCAGCAAGCACATTCTTTATAATTTCTGCTTGTTGTGGTCTAAAGGTGGAGTGACCCCAGTATTGTTGTAATATGTCTTGCGCTTGATTACTCAAGAGCCAGCGTTTTTAATATAAAAGCCGCTCTATCCTCTACTGGAGACATAGGTACTACAATAGGGGTGTACCCATAGTTTTGGTACGTTTTTACAAGGTGTTTTTCAATTTTTTGAGCTTGTTCAAAAGTCTCGTATCGCTCTTGATCTACTTTGTGTATTTTCTCCCAGGTAGGTAATATGAATACGATATCATAAGTATACGTCTTGCAAGCTTGTACAAAAGCCTCAGGATATTCTTGTCCTATAAAGTCCATGTATGCCACGGTGTCAGGAATCCCTCGGTCTATAAAAACAGTGTCTGTGATGTATGTATCTACATCTTTGTGCTGTTCTATACGAGCATCTCTTAGAAGCTCAGAAAACAATAATGGTTTCTCTAGAAATAACTGATCTATACCTTCCTTTTGGGCTTGGCTTATCACGTGTCTTGAGATTTCCTCAAGGCACGGATACCCTAGTTGTTCTAGGTGCTTAAGTAATGTTGTTTTCCCGGTAGATGGACCTCCAATGAGAAGTATACGTTTTGGCATAAAAATGGTAGTCTTTTTAGCAAAATTAAGCAAACTACAAAGAACGTGAATTTTGTACCTTTGTATTATAATAGATACCCATGAGTTCAGATAAAAATCCAGAAGAATTTTATAAAAAATTAAAGACACAACTAGAAGAAACTTCTAGCTGGCCTGCACCTTATTTGTACAAGTTTATTGTGCCTGCAAATGCAGAGAAAGAAGCGCAAATAGAAGGTCTCTTTGACCACCTAGGAGCCGTAATAAAGAAAAATGTCTCTCGCACAGGCAAGTACACAAGCGTTTCTATTAACGTGCGTCTAGATAATCCTGATGTTGTGATAGAAAAGTACAAGGAAGTAGGTAAGATAGAAGGCGTTATTTCATTGTAAGAGATGCACGCTTTCGCGAAAATGTTATTAATCACCACTATTTTGTATCATTACTAACTCCGCGTGAGGGATCGCAGTGGTTACCCTACAGGCTCATGAAGCGAAAGCGCAAGGAGCCGAAGCGTATAAACGTAGAGCGCGACCCTTGTGGTCACGCCCAAAGCATCCCAAGAACACAATAAGAGGCTTTTTTTATTGTTATGTTATCAATTTACTAAAGACTAGATGCGTTTAGACAAATTTTAGTATTTTGCACATGTCTTTACTTAAAGGACGACTTCACTTAATTTTTTACAATTGATAGATCAATTAGAGTACAACACGGAGAGAGTTCATCTCATCATTCCCGAGTATGGGCGCCATATACAGAAAATGGTAAATGATGCGACGGCAATGGAAGACGCCGAAGAGCGTAACAAAACAGCTAAAGCTATTATCGCAGTAATGGGGAATTTACAGCCTCACTTGCGTGATGTACCAGATTTTCAACATAAGTTGTGGGATCAGTTATTTATAATGTCTGATTTTAAACTAGATGTTGAGTCTCCATATGGAAAACCATCTAGAGAGGAGCTTGCAGAGCGTCCAGAGCCTTTAGAATATCCGCAAAACCATCCTAAGTACCGTTTTTACGGTAATAACATCAAACGTATGATTGATGTAGCGGTAAGCTGGGATAAAGGTGATATGCGTGAGGGACTTGCAATGACTATCGCAAACCATATGAAAAAGTGCTTCTTAAACTGGAATAAGGATACTGTAGATGATGAGGTCATCTTTAATCACTTATTTGAGTTGAGTAATGGGGAAATCAACCTAAAAAATAGTGGAGAAGAATTAGGAGATTCTGATAGACTTATAAGAGCTAACAAGAAAGCTAAAGCCGCAGATAATCCAATCAAGAAAAGAAGTTACTCAAAAAATACAAACAACAATAACAATCGCAAAAAGCGTTATTAAAATATATTTCTAATTAACTATGGCAACATTTCAGATCGAGGGAGGTCACCAACTTAAAGGTGATATCCAACCACAAGGCGCAAAAAACGAAGCATTACAAATATTATGTGCAGTACTACTCACTCCTGAAAAAGTTACCATAAGTAATGTGCCAGACATTATAGATGTAAACAAGCTCATCATGATCTTGGAAAATTTAGGTGTAAAGGTGGAGAAAATCGCAAAAGGTGAGTTCACGTTTCAAGCAGATGAACTTGACCTTGAGTACCTAGAAAGTGAGAAATTTAAAAAAGAAGGGAGTGGCCTAAGAGGATCTATAATGATTGTAGGACCATTACTAGCTCGTTTTGGTAAAGGATATATTCCTAGACCAGGAGGTGATAAAATAGGTCGTCGTCGTCTTGATACGCACTTTGAAGGTTTTATAAAACTAGGAGCGACATTCCGTTACAATCGTGAAGAACGTTTTTATGGCGTAGAAGCACCTAACGGACTTACAGGAGCATACATGCTACTAGATGAAGCATCTGTTACAGGTACGGCAAATATCGTGATGGCTGCCGTATTAGCTAAGGGAACTACGACTATATATAACGCAGCCTGTGAGCCATATTTACAACAGCTTTGTAAAATGATGGTGCGCATGGGAGCAAATATCCAAGGGATAGGTTCAAACATGCTTATCATAGAAGGAGTAGAAAAGCTAGGTGGTTGCGAGCATAGAGTATTACCAGACATGATCGAAATAGGATCATGGATAGGTCTTGCTGCAATGACTAAGAGTGAGATTACTATTAAAAATGTAAGCTGGGATGATCTAGGTGTTATACCTAATACCTTTAGAAAACTAGGGATTACTCTAGAACGTAAAGGGGATGATATTTATATTCCTGCACATACAGACGGTTACCAAGTAGAATCATACATTGACGGTTCATTTATGACTATCTCAGATGCACCATGGCCAGGTTTTACTCCAGATCTTTTAAGTATTATTCTTGTAGTGGCAACCCAAGCAAAGGGCGAACTAATGGTTCACCAGAAAATGTTTGAAAGCCGTTTATTCTTTACAGATAAGCTTATAGATATGGGTGCAAAAGTGATACTTTGTGATCCGCATCGTGCAACTGTGATTGGACATAACTTCCAGTCTACGCTTAAGGCTACCACAATGACATCACCAGATATACGTGCTGGTATCTCATTGCTTATTGCAGCGTTAAGTGCAAAGGGAACTTCTACTATTCATAATATCGAGCAAATAGACCGCGGATATGAAAATATAGATGAGCGTCTTAGAGCAATAGGAGCAAAAATCACTAGAATAGATTAATCTAATCTCTAGTTATAAAATTAAAAAAGGCGCAAATGATATTTGCGCCTTTTTTGTGGAATAGATTCTACCTTTGTGTACATGATTAGTTTAAAAAGAATAACGCTTTTATTTTCAGTACTCATCTTATCTTGTAATCACATGGAGCAACCTCAAATTCATAATACGCCTATTGTAATTGCACATAGGGGAGCACAATTTTTATATCCTGAGCATACGATGGAAGGGTATAAAAAAGCAATCGAACTAGGCGCAGATTTTATTGAGCCGGATCTTGTGATGACAAAGGATGGCGTTCTTGTAGCTAGGCATGAGCCTTATATTTCTGAAACGACTAATGTTTCTCTACTCCCAAAATATGCAGATCGTAAAACCACCAAAATGCTTGATGGTGTACCGGTGACAGATTGGTTTGTATCTGACTTCACGCTTAGCGAACTCAAAACACTACGAGCAAGGCAGTCTTGGGAGGAGAGAACTCACGAGTATGATGATTTTTTTGAGATTCCTACGTTTGAGGAAATTATCGCTTTCGCGAAAGCGCACAAAACCACATCAGGAAATCCTGTGGGTATTTATCCAGAATTAAAGCATCCTAGTTTTCATAAAAGTCTAGGGCTCGCCATGGAAGATGTCTTTCTTAATCAGATTACAAAGGCTGGTTATGTAGATAAAACTTCTCCCATTTTTGTGCAATGTTTTGAGGTGAGTACGTTGCAGTACATTTCAGCACGTTCAGATTTGCGACTTATACAACTTATAGGTGCGGCTGGAATCTCTAGCAATGGAGATTTACGCTTTACCAAAGAAGATGGGAGCTATGATCCAGAAGGGCAACCTTATGATTTCATGCTGAGTAAAGATGCTCGTACATACAGTTACTTCGCAACCGAGGAAGGAATAAAGTTTGTTTCTACCTATGCAAATGGAATAGGTCCTTGGAAACCTTTTGTGATTTCTTATAGCAAGGCGAGCAAAGGAGAGGTTGAGGTGCTAGCCCCTACAGATTTTGTAACGTTGGCACATAAGCATAAGCTAGAAGTGCATCCGTACACCTTTAGAAAAGAAGATACTTTGTGGGGTAATAATAAGAGTGGAGCAACCGAGTATCAACTGTTTTTTGAGGCGGGAGTAGATGGAGTTTTTAGCGACTATACTAAAGCTGCCGTAGCTGCCAGAAACAAATTCTTAGTAACCGATAATTAGTTGTTATAAGTAGTAATATTTTCTTTACTTCTTTTGTTACCTTTGCAGTCCTCAAAATTTGAGCAATTTTTACAAATCATCAGCACATGTCCTCTAAAAAGAAAGTCGCATTTTATACACTAGGTTGTAAACTGAATTTTTCAGAGACTAGTACCATTGCTCGTAGTTTTGGGCAAGAGGGATTTGATAAAGTTGAGTTTTCTGAGCCTGCAGATGTCTACGTGATTAATACATGTAGTGTGACAGAAAATGCAGATAAGCGTTTTAAGTCTATTGTAAAACAAGCTCAAAAAGCAAATCCAGAAGGAGTTACTGTCGCAGTAGGTTGTTATGCACAACTTAAGCCAGAAGAGCTTGCTGCTGTAGATGGTGTAGATCTCGTTCTTGGAGCGACAGAGAAGTTTAATGTCACTAGTTATATTAATGATTTACTAGATAATCCAGATAGATCTAAGGAAGGTGGAGAAGTACACGCTTGTGAGATTCAAGAAGCAGATTTCTACGTAAGTTCTTATTCTATAGGAGATCGAACTCGTGCTTTTTTAAAAGTGCAAGATGGCTGTGATTATAAATGTACCTATTGTACGATACCACTTGCTAGAGGTATTTCTAGAAGTGATACATTACAAAATGTACTTGATAACGCTTCAAAAATAGCTGCGCAAGACATAAAAGAGATTGTACTTACTGGAGTTAATATAGGAGATTACGGTAAAGGAGAGTTTGGAAACAAGAAGCACGAACATACTTTTTTAGAACTTGTACAAGAGCTTGATAAAGTAGCGGGAATAGAACGTTTAAGAATATCATCTATAGAGCCTAATCTTCTTAAAAATGAAACAATTGATGTGGTGTCTAAGTCACGCACATTTGTACCTCATTTTCATATTCCATTGCAGAGTGGAAGTAACAAGATTCTTGGGTTAATGCGTCGCCGTTATCAACGCGAGTTATATGTAGACCGTGTTGCCAAAATAAAGGAAGTAATGCCACACGCTTGTATAGGTGTAGATGTGATTGTAGGTTTTCCAGGAGAAACAGATGAGGATTTTCTAGAAACTTATAACTTCCTTACCGGATTAGACATCTCTTACCTTCATGTCTTTACATATTCAGAACGTGATAATACTCCTGCCGCTACGATGGAAGGGGAAGTGCCTAAAAAGGTAAGAAGTAAACGTAGTAAAATGCTACGAGGACTTTCAGCCAAAATGCGTAGAGCATTCTATGAGTCTCAATTAAACAGCACGCGTACAGTGCTTTTTGAAAGTGAGAATAAGGAAGGTTACATTCACGGGTTTACAGAAAATTACGTAAAAGTAAAATCTCCTTGGAATCCAGAACTTGTAAATACATTGCACGAGGTGGAGCTTACCTCCATAGACGATGATGGGATGGTAAGATTTGAATTTGCAAACGTTGAGGTGTAGGTGATCGCTTTCGCGAAAGCGTACTGTTAAATAATCTACTCTTCTTTACTATCCAGTATATCAATAAATCGCGTGTTCTTGATTTCTTCCCATTCTTCTTTGAGAATTGAATAACAACAAGAATTACGACGTCTACCGTTTTTTGTAATAATATCCTTGCGCATGATACCTTCTAAGGTAGCGCCTAGTTTTTCTACTGCTTTTCTTGAGCGAATATTGCGCTCGTCAATACGAAATTCTACACGTTCATAACGAAGTTTTTCAAAAGCATAACGTAGCATGAGAAACTTGACATGTAAGTTAAGACCGCTTCCGCGAAAATCTTCTCCAAGCCACGTCCATCCTATATGGACAATTTTATTGACGTCATCTATATTTCCATAACGTGTGGAGCCAGCAAATTTGCAAAGTTTTTTGTCAAAAATAATAAAAGGTAATGCTGTACCCAGCTCACGTCTTTGGATTGCATCTTTAATATAGGCCGTAAGTTTAGGCCCAGTGGATATATCAGAACCGCCATAAGCGTTAAGGTCTACTTCTTGCGATAGTGGAAGAAGATCACTGTAATGATAATTCTCTAAGGCAAGTAATTTTGCTCTTTCGTTTTCTAATGTCTTTACTTTCATATCAAAAAAAATGTGTCGTATTTAAAAATACGACACATTTTGTAAGAAGCGATATGTTATGAGTTATTATACTCCTAAAATCTCTGCATCTACTTTAAATTTAGTGTAGATCTCTATTTCATGATCAGACTCGATGGTTTGATCTGTTGTTGTTTCTGTGCGCAATCTGTAAGAATCTTTCTTGATATACTCTTCAAGCTCTACATTTTCTATATCTAGCGTTAGTGAGCGAGCTCCATTTTCTGGAATGCCCACTTTTGAAGCGATGAGTTGCTCTTGAAGACCATCTGCAGTGATGTAAATAAAAATCTCATTTAAGAAATCAAAATCACCAGAAGCAGGTGTTTGAAGATCAAGTCTCAAGGTGGTTAACTTAACGCTTTCTACAAGATTAGAATTTGTGTTGTTGTTCTCAAATTCTGACTCTGAGTTTGTTGTGGTCTCGGGAGTGACAATATCAAACGGCGTACCTAGAAGTGTAGTGGCTTGTATGGTAAAATTTGTAGTGTAGTCTATGTCAAACTTAGTGAGCTCGTCAATTTTATCACAAGAGATAAATGTTAGTATAAGTAATGTGATAGCTAGTGTCTTTTTAATCATAATAGAGGGTTTTGTGTTCAATATTAACGAAATTTGATATGCGAAAGTATCTATAATTTGTTCGCTTTAAAGATTTATATGAAAAATAATAAAGAAGAAGTCCTAGCACGTCTAGCAGAGAGTTGTAAAAACACTTTAATGGAAACCTTAGATATCACTTATATAGATTTTGGAGAGGATTTTCTTGTAGCACAAATGCCTGTTACACCAAAGGTGCATCAACCTGATGGAGTTTTACATGGAGGTGCAATGGTTGCACTTGCTGAGAGTGTAGGGAGCGCTGCTAGTTTTATGTTTCTCAACCAGGAGCATACTATTAGAGGTATAGAGATTTCGGCAAATCATGTAAAGAGTAAGCGTGAGGGGATGGTCTATGCAAAGGCTACATTTATACATAAAGGTAGAACCACCCAGCTTTGGAATATCGATGTAGTAGATGAAAACGATGCCCTTATTTCAAAATGTAAATTGACTACAATCGCTTTGCCGAGGAAGTAATGAATAGCACAGACTTTTTTGAACATATCGAAGAGCATTTTGAAAGTACATTACCATTTGTAGTGTACAGAAAACCTAATGAAGAAAAGATTCATGCGCTTTTACAAGATGATGAAACTCTTCATGAAGTACATGACTTCTCAGAAAGTGGCTTTGTGTTTGCTCCTTTTGATGCATCAACATCAGAGACTGTCTTAATTCCTGCCGAAGAGTCTTTTGTAATGGAGCTCGATTCCTTTGAAAATGAGATGCTATTAGAAGCAGAAACAATCTTAGTTAACCATACAAATGAGGATCGTGAGGCTCATATTAAACTAGTAAATAGAGGAATTGAAGCCATAGCAGATACGGCTATGAAGAAAGTTGTGCTTTCGCGAAAGCAAAACATACCACATAATTATGAGTCTCCTGTTGAGATTTTCAAGCGATTACTTGGGACTTATAAGACCGCGTTTGTGTATTGCTGGTATCACCCTAATGTAGGTTTATGGCTAGGAGCTACGCCAGAAACATTATTATCTATAAACAATAGACGTTTGCATACAATGTCGCTAGCTGGAACACAGAAAACAAGCGCTAGTTCTGATGTGGTCTGGGGAGAAAAAGAGCAAGAGGAACAACAATTTGTGACAGATTCTATTGTCGAAAATCTATCGACGCTTGTAAATGATCTTCAAGTTTCTGATGTTGCGACCCAGCAAGCCGGAACTTTGCTGCACCTCAAGACCGATATTTCTGCAATCATCAATGAAAATGAAACAAGCATAGCTGCTGTAATAAATGCTCTACATCCGACACCAGCCGTTTGCGGACTACCAAAAAATGAAGCAAAAGAATTTATCCTTAATCATGAAGGTTATGCTCGTTCTTATTACACAGGTTTCTTAGGAGAGCTTAATTACAAAACAGAAAAAAAGAGAGCAAGTACACGTAGGAATGTTGAGAATCTTGCCTATAGCGCCATAAAAAAGCATACGCACTTATTTGTAAACCTACGATGTATGGAAGTAGATGCTAGTGGAGCACAGTTATATGTAGGTGGCGGAGTAACAGCATCAAGTGATGCAGTAGCTGAGTGGGAGGAAACGGTAAATAAATTGCAAACTGTAGCAAAAGTACTGCGTACTACGTAATATGAAGTGTGCTGTTTGAGAAACTAAGTATCTCAAATTTTCTATAATTCCTGATTATAGATGCTCAATTCTAAATGGTAGAAATCGTATTTTTGTTACTAATGATTCACTCTAAAATTCCTGTAGCACAATCTATCGTTCACCTTTGCTTAAGTAAAGGAATTGATACGGTTATCATATCTCCAGGGTCCCGTAACGCACCGCTCACTATTGAGTTTACAAAAAATCCAAACATAAAAGCATACAGCATTGTAGATGAGCGCTGTGCTGCTTTTGTAGCTTTAGGAATTGCACAACAATCTAGAAAGCCTGTGGCTATTGTATGTACTTCAGGAAGTGCTTTACTCAATTACTATCCAGCAATCTCCGAAGCTTTTTATAGTGATATCCCGCTCATTGCCATAAGTGCAGATAGACCTATTGAACGTATAGATATAGGAGATGGACAAACGATAAGACAAAAGAACGTTTTTGAAAATCACATTTTATATTCTGCAAACTTATACTCCGAATTAGTGCCTGTAAATGAGGTCACGGATACTAAGGTTGCTCAGAAAATAAAGGAAAGCCAGCGACATAATGATCAAGAGATTAATAAAGCGCTTAATATAGCGATTGAGCAATCTGGTCCAGTACACATCAATGTCCCTTTTTACGAGCCGCTGTATGAAATGACAGATGTGGCGATAGCAAAACCTATAGAAGTAGCACCTCATAAAATTATTGGTCAGCTATCTTTAGATGAGTTACAGCCATATATGGATAGCTGGAATAATGCAACACGAAAGCTTGTGATTATTGGAGTACAAGGGCCTAATGTAATGGAACAATCATTACTTGATATGTTAGGTAATGATCCTAGTGTTATTGTTTTTACAGAGACTACTTCAAATGTTTCTCATCCTAATTTTTTTACTCGCATAGATAACATAATCGGTAGTCTAGATGATGACGGTTTTAAAGCGTTGCAGCCAGATATTCTATTAACCTTCGGAGGAATGGTAGTTTCAAAAAAGGTAAAAGCTTTTCTTAGAAATTACCAGCCACAACAGCACTGGCATGTAGATGCAAAGAAAGCTTATGACACTTATTTCTGTCTTAATAAACATTTTGAAACCTCTGCCTCCCACTTTTTAGAAAGCTGGCGAGAGCACACTTCATACGCTAAGAGTGCTTACCAACAGGAATGGCTTACTATACGAGAAAAACGTGATGTGCTGCATACAGAGTATATAAACCAAATGGAATGGTGCGACTTTAAAGCATTTGACCATATTCTTAGTGAGATTCCAGATCACTCAATGCTACAACTAGGTAATAGTAGTACTGTGAGATATGCCCAGCTATTTGATATTAATAAAACGCTTGAGGTTTATTGTAATAGAGGAACTAGTGGTATAGATGGAAGCACGAGTACAGCAATAGGTGCTGCTATGGTAAGTACAAAGCCTACTACATTCATCACAGGAGAGCTAAGTTTCTTTTACGATAGCAATGCACTGTGGAATAAAAATATCCCAAGAGATTTTAAAATCATCGTTATAAACAATAGTGGAGGAGGCATTTTCCGTATTCTACCTAATAAGGATAAGAACACAGATAACTTTGATGAGTTTTTTGAAACTACGCACGACCTTTCGGCAGAGAAGTTATGTGAGATGTATAATTTCAAATACTTAAATGCAGATAGTGAGGAGAGTTGCGCTTTCGCGAAAGCGGAGTTGTATGCATCAAATGATAAACCTACCTTGCTTGAAATCTTCACACCGCGCAAAATCAACGATAAAGTGTTACTTGATTACTTTAACTTTATCAAGTGATCTTTTTTAAGGATAGTTTAACTTTTTGTTTATCTTTAAGATGTAATAATGAATTAACTAAACTAGTAACAATACAATTATGAGCAAAAGAGAAGAACTCATCGCTAAGTATGCAGATGATTTAAAAAACAAATGTGGAGTAACTCCAGACATGGATTTCCTTACTAAAGTAACAATAGGTTGTGGACCGTCTATCTATAATAAAGACTCATCTACAGTTTCTGGAGGTTCTGCTACAGAAATCGCTACTGTGAAGAATAACTTCTTAATAAAAAAACTAGGTCTTGCAGATAGCGCAGACTTAGATAAGGCTATCGATAGTGTTCTTGAAACATACGGAAAGTCTAATCGTAATAAATACCGTGCGGTAGTATACTATATGCTAGCAAAGCACTTTAAGAAAGAGTCTGTTTACAAATAGACTACTCTTACAATATCTAAAAACGCCTTGACTTACCGTCAAGGCGTTTTTTTGTTTTGAGGCAACTATTAAATTGCTCAATCTGTATGTGACATTGTGCTTAAAGTTTTATCGTTTTCTACCCTATAGATTAAGTCTATAGTAGATGGTTGTTTGTAATTTAAGTAATCGTATTTTTGCACTTTAATTAAGATTATGTTAGATATAGGAAAGTACCATATAATGAGAATAGATAGAGAGACAGAGCCTGGGCTTTTTCTTTCTAATGAAGCAGGAGATGACGTCTTGTTACCCAATAAATATGTTCCAGAAGAGTATAAAATATGGGATGAACTTAACGTGTATGTTTATCTTGATCATGAAGAAAGACCGGTAGCGACAACTCTTAAGCCGTTTATAGAGCTCAATAATTTTGGTTATTTACGTTGTACGGCGGTAAATGAAGTAGGAGCATTTTTAGACTGGGGACTTGAAAAAGAACTTTTTGTTCCTTTTGCTCAGCAAGCTAGACCTATGAAAGTAGGTAGCTGGTACATTGTTTACATGTATCTAGACGCAAAAACAAACCGTCTTGCAGCTACAAGTAAAACCATGAAGTATTTATCTAACGATAACGTTGAGGTAAAGAAGTTTGATAAAGTAGAGGTGATTATTTCACACATTACAGAGCGCGGTGCAAACGCAATTGTAGATGGTAAGCATAAAGGACTTATATACAAGGAGGATATTTTTGAAGATATAAGAACTGGTGATAAGCTTGAAGCATGGGTAAAAAAAATACGCCCAGATGGGAAAATTGATTTGATTCTTCAAGAAGAAGGATATAAAAGTATAGAGCCTAATGCTCAGTATATCTTTGACGAACTTCAGGCAAATGACGGATTCATGCCTTTGCATGATAAATCTGATCCAGTAGATATACAGAACCAATTAGGTTTAAGTAAAAAGAGTTTTAAAAAGGCAATAGGAACTTTATACAGAGATCGTAAAATCCTAATAAAGGAGGATGGAATACATCTTATAGATTAAGTTTCCTTAAATAATTAATAAAAACAGCAGGCAGCTCATAGAGCTGCCTGCTGTTTTTTATATATGGATGTTTTTAAATAGTCGGTTAGCAAGTAGTGATAAGCTCATCACTAGTTACCCATGCAAGTGCATTAGGAAGATTGTCAAATATTTCTGGCTTAAAGGGGTAGAAGTTACTCTCAAAAATGGAAGACTTTTTACTAGTCTCATTATAACTTACAATGGCGACTTTAGCATTAGGTATATTAAAAGGCTCAGTATTCATAAGCGCTGTGGGAACAACCGCATATGCATTAAGTCTATTAGATATATATCCAAATGTGTCTAAATGTTCAAAGTGATCTTTAATAAGTGATGCTAGATATTGATAATTTAGAGCATCAAGTAATACACCTTCTTTAAACTCTGTTACGAGATAATTTTTAAACATAGTAACAGATCCGATATCTAGATGATATATAGTTTCAATATCTTCCAGAGACTTTAATTCACTTATACTCATTGACTTTGGTGGTTGTAATTAATATCTTAAAGATAATTTGAATAATAACCTTCGTGATTGTAAGTAGCTAATATTCTATAAATTAACTGCAAAACCCCATTAGTCGGTAAAAATGGTTGCTTTGCCGATTTTAAAAACCAATTCTTCTTGAAGTTTGTTTTAAAAGCCCTTCCTTATGAAGAAGTACAGAAATAGCTTTTAATCTCATATATGCAACGCTCATATACACATAACCATCATAAGTAGTCTTTGCGGGATCTGTTCCCCATGAGTTTTTTACTTTATAGTAAACAGTTCCATTTTGATCTGTTGCTTTCCCTGTGATATGCATTAAGTGGTCATCTGTCGTATTGTAGTTTTCAAACTCCTCTTGTCTATATTGCTGTGAGATCATTTTTTCTGGCTCTGGACCTAATACGGCAACTCTCTTATTCTCATCACGAGAAGGAATGACAGCCACACCATGCTTTGAAGAAAATGTGAGTTCGCTCACATCACAGTCAAGTGTAATTGTAAAGCCATTGTCTAGTGCATGGTCTATATTGCTTATAAATTCATCTAGCGGGAGATTGTACATTGATCCATTTGAAAAGTTATCAGGAATATTAAGTACAAAAGAGTTGTAAAATGGTTGGTGTGTAAAAGACGTGAGCGTTACATAATTTTCCGGGTTTACTTTCATTTCCCTCGCAAACTCTTTAGGAGTGTATGTTTTTCCATTGTAATCAAATGTTGATAGATTTTCTCCTAGATATACATCAAGAACTTTACTAACGGCATCTTTCCATTTTTTGCTTAAGCTACGTCCAGGATTATCTATGTAGGTGTCCAGCATAGCATGTAGTACTGCTACCATTTCGGCATGATTGTGTGATTCTTCTGTATCAGCAAGTCCAGTATAAGCAGCGTCAGGAACTAATCCATAATTTGTCACGCTATGTAACACATCATGAGCAAGGCCACCCTCAGAAAACTGTGCGCTACCTTGTCTCATAATATAGTTATCTGCTTTTTCCGGATATATATTCCTTACCGTATACATTTCAGATAAATCCACGTTGTTTCCTGTAAGTCTTAATATTTCACTTTCTAAAAAAGAAGATGTACTAAAGCTCCAGCAGGTTCCGGTGACACCTTGACTTATAACAGCTGTAGCTTGTAAATCAATAATATCTGTAAATATATAAGGTGCAGTGGTGACTTCTTGTGCGTAGTACGCTTTCGCGAAAGCAAAAACAACCATCACACTTAGTACTACTTTTTTCATCGGTCTAGGAATAAAGAATTATTTTTACGCTAAAATAGCATTTTATGGATAAGCCAAACTGGCAAACAGCCAAAGAATACAAAGACATTACTTATAAAAAGAGTAATGGTGTAGCGAGAATAGCATTTAATAGGCCAGATGTGCGCAACGCATTTAGACCTAATACTACAAAGGAATTATATGATGCCTTTTATGATGCAAATGAAGATACATCTATAGGTGTAGTACTTCTATCTGCCGAAGGGCCATCATCTAAGGATGGTGTATATAGTTTTTGCTCAGGTGGTGATCAAAAAGCACGTGGTAAAGAAGGATATGTAGGAGAAGATGGATATCATAGACTTAATATATTAGAAGTACAACGTCTTATACGTTTTATGCCTAAAGCCGTAATCGCAGTTGTTCCTGGATGGGCAGTAGGAGGAGGGCACAGTTTACATGTAGTTTGTGACTTAACACTAGCAAGTAAGGAACACGCAATTTTTAAGCAGACAGATGCAGATGTAACTTCTTTTGACGGTGGTTATGGAAGTGCTTACCTAGCAAAAATGGTAGGGCAAAAGAAAGCAAGAGAGATTTTCTTCTTAGGTAGAAACTATTCTGCGCAGGAAGCTTATGAGATGGGAATGGTAAATGCCGTAATACCACATGCAGAACTAGAAGATACTGCATACGAGTGGGCGCAAGAGATTCTTGCAAAATCACCTATCTCTATAAAGATGCTCAAGTTTGCTATGAACCTTACAGATGATGGCATGGTGGGACAGCAAGTATTTGCTGGAGAAGCTACACGCCTTGCGTATATGACAGACGAAGCTGTAGAGGGTAGAAATGCCTTTCTAGAAAAAAGAGCACCTAATTTTGAGAAGAAGTGGATTCCATAGAGGAAGCTTTAATGTTTTAAAAGTAAAAACCCGTTCAATGATATTGAACGGGTTTTTTATTTCAATTTTTGGCGAAAGCGGATTATTCAAAATAAGAGAACGTCTCACCATCTTCTATAGTAAGTAGCGTTTCATATATAAGTTTAATCACATTTTCTACATCTTCACGGTGTACCATCTCTACAGTAGTGTGCATATATCTTAATGGTAGTGATATAAGGGCAGAGGCTACGCCGCTCCCGCTATAAGCAAATGCATCTGTATCTGTACCCGTAGCACGAGAAAGTGCAGCTCTCTGGAAAGGAAGTTTATTCTTTTCGGCAGTTTCTGTAATACGATCACGTAACTTTTGTTGTACCGCAGGAGCATATGCGATTACAGGCCCTTTACCTAGTTCTACATGTCCTTGCTTTTTCATCTCTATCATAGGTGTTGTGGTGTCATGAGTTACATCTGTAACGATTGCCACATTAGGCTTAATACGCTCTGCAATCATTTGTGCACCACGTAAACCTATTTCCTCTTGAACCGAGTTTGTAATATAAAGACCAAAAGGTAGGGTCTTCTTATTTTCATGAAGTAGTCTAGCAACTTCTGCAATCATAAAGCCACCTGCACGATTATCTATCGCACGGCATACAAACTTATCTCCGTTTAAAACATGGAACGTATCTGGGTAGGTGATTACACAACCTACGAATATGCCCATTTTTTCAACTTCTTCTTTATCTGCTGCTCCTACATCTATAAAAATGTTATCAGGTTTTGGAGCTTCTTCTTTAGACTTATCGCGAGTGTGAATTGCTGGCCAGCCAAAAACTCCCTTTACAATGCCATCCTTAGTATGCACATTTACAATCTTAGAAGGAGCAATCTGGTGATCACTACCGCCATTACGTATTACATATATAAGACCATTATCTGCTATGTAATTTACATACCAAGATATTTCGTCTGCGTGACCTTCTATTACTACTTTATATTTTGCGTCTGGATTAATTACTGCAACTGCAGTTCCATAGGTATCTGTGATAAATTCATCTACATAAGGAGTGAGATAATCCATCCACAACTTTTGACCGTCCCACTCATAACCAGTAGGAGCGGCGTTGTTGAGGTAACGTTCGAGAAAGTCTAGAGACTTTTTATTTAAAATGCTTTTTGAAGCCATAGAATAATATTTTCTTTAAAAGTAAGAATATTAACCAAGAGTTTATAACGTTATAGAGGTCTAATACCTAATTTTGGAACGATTTTAGCTTAAAGCGAAAGAAAAAGATGCGCATACATAATCTCCTATATATAATAGTATTCATAGCAGGGTTTGCTTGGGGCCAAGAAACTCCTGTAGATTCTACAGAAGTAGCAATTGAATATTACATCATTCAGGGAGACACCATCCCAAGGAGCGCTATAGATCTTAATGAGGTGATCGTTTTTAAAAGATTGAAATTTGATAACAAAGAAGACCGCAGACGCTACTTAATATTACGCCGAAAAACCAGAAAGGTTTTTCCTTACGCAAAACTTGCTGCAGATAGGCTTGTGGAATTAAATAGTAGATTAGATTCTATAGAGGGCAAACGCGCTAGAAAGAAGTACACAAAAATCATTCATAAATATCTAGAAGGGGAATTTTCGGCAGAGCTTAAGAAACTAACACGCACCGAAGGGCAAATACTTATTAAGCTCATACACCGTCAAACAGGCGAGACAGCCTTCGAATTGATAAAGAGGTTGCGTAGCGGTTGGAGAGCATTCTGGTACAATACTACCGCCAGTGCTTTTGACATATCACTTAAAAGAGAGTTTGATCCAGTAAACGAGGAAGAAGATTTTCTTATAGAAGATATACTGCAACGCTCGTTTCAATCAGGAATTCTAGAAACACAGCCTAGCGCTTTAGACTTTGAGTTTTTAGAATTATCAGATAAGTGGAAGGAGAAAGGAGTAGAGTAACACCATACCTATTATATGGTATAATTACCATGTATCGCTTTCGCGAAAATATCTAGGGTAGTTTTTGCCGCTATTTGATGGTTGCTGAGGTAGGAATTGCTAGTTTCTCTGAGTTTTTAGGGTATAAAACAGGGTTCTTTTATAGTTGTTGAGGTGTCAATCAAATTATTTTAAAAGCTACTTCTTGTGTTTACAGCGAGTTGCATATTTTCTTAAAATTTTCTTAAGAATATTCTTGTCAGATTAGAACTTCGGTGTATCTTTGCCACCCGCTTAACAGCAAGCGGTTGTTCTTTTAAATGTATTCAAAAGTTTGTTTTTATTTCTTTAAATTATTTTCAAAAGATAGTTTGTGATTAGGAAAAAGGTTGTAGTTTTGCAGCCGCTAACAAATGGAGGTTATTTGGGAGTTATGTTCATTACGATTGTTGCTTGGTTTTTAAGGGTTGAAAATTAAATTTTCAATTATTTTTAAGATTAAGTTGTGAGTTTAAAAAACAGTTGTATATTTGCACCCGCTTAGAGAAACAGTAACATATCTAGCGAAGTTCAAAAGTTTTTATTGAGATGTTTTGGAAGATTAGTTAGTCTAATTTAAGGTTCGAATCCTTAGCATTTACAAGAGTTTTCTATNAACTGCTTATAGTCTATAACCGAAGCTAAAACTAAGGTGGTTATAGCGACGGGGCTCACCTCTTCCCATTTCGAACAGAGAAGTTAAGCCCGTCAGCGCCGATGGTACTGCACTCGTGGGAGAGTAGGTCGCCGCCTTTTTAAGGCTCCAATACAACTATTGTATTGGAGCTTTTTTTATGCCATAAAATCAAGGAAATGTAAGCGCATAACTCGCTAATCTTTAGTTAAATAGCTTCGTAAGCTCAATTGTTAAATGGCTAAAAATAAAATTTCTTAATTGAAAGTTCTTGCACGTTCTATCGACTTTTACACTATAATCTTAGACTATATGGAAAAGGTAGAGTTTCTATTTTTAAAGTTTATCTAATTGTGAATTACAAAGTCTTTAAATGAAATTTTATGACCTCTTGTAATTCTCTTTTCTTATATTCAGATTCATTTTATACAAAATAGTATTATTGTGTAAATAGATTTAAATCAGTAAAATATCATAATAAAGAATGTATGCGGAGAGAAATCGTTAGTGTTATCAATAAAAATCTAGGAAATGCTATTACTCTAATAGATACAATATCAGAAGATACTTATACTGATGGAACAGTTGGTCCCTATTATAGTAGTATAGGTTCTCATATCAGGCATGCGTTGGACTTTTTTGACTGTATAATTAATGGTATACAATCTAACAACATTGACCTTACCGCGCGCAAGAGGGATGAAGTAATTTCAACAAATCCAGAGGCTGCAAAGAACAAGATATATGAAATCCAACAGCAATTAGTATCATTTATAGGAGTGAATACAGACTATTTATTGCATGTTACAGACAACCTAGGGGCCGGTAAAGAAACAATCATGTACACGCTTGAGAGTGTACTTGCTCAAGCTAATACGCATGCAACACATCACTATGCAATTATAAGTTATATGTTGCAAACTCTTGGAGTAGAAACTGTAATCGAAGGTTTTGGATATAATCCATCTACACCAGTTCCAAAAAGAGAGGGTATTTAAAATCTATTTAATCATTAAATAATGCTTTCATAAGCATTCTTATTCCTTTGAATCCAAAATAAATAGCAGCAATAAATAATATAATTCCTATGCCCAGAATAGGAATAAACATAGGATGATCCTGATTTTTAAAGGAAGAGTTAAGAATTATAGGTGCTGTTACTAATAATAAAAGAGTTCCTCCCATAAGTTTAACACCTTTGGCTAGCTTTTCTTTATTTGTGTGCATGATATTCATGTATTGCTTTACGTACACTGCCGTAGGTTAATAACAAAGTGTTTGCTTCTTTTTCTGGTATATCAAGTGAGGTCATAATCATATTAGTTCCTCGTTGTACTAGCTTCTCATTACTGAGTTGCATATCTACCATTTTATTTCCCTTAATATGTCCTAGCTTAATCATTGCAGCTGTAGATATCATATTGAGAACTAACTTTTGAGCTGTTCCAGCTTTCATACGTGAGCTTCCCGTTACAAATTCTGGACCCACAACTGGAACTATTGGATATACAGCCGTTAACGCTAGTGGACTTCCTTCATTACAAGTAATACATCCAGTAATAATATTTTTTTCGTTACATTTCTTTAGAGCACTAATAACGTACGGTGTAGTTCCTGAAGCCGCAATGCCAATTACGACATCTCTTTCTGAAACATTATGGGAGCTAAGATCTTCCCAACCTTGATTTTTACTATCCTCTGCAAATTCTACCGCGTTCCTTATTGCCTCATCACCACCTGCAATTATTCCAATAACCGTTTCAGGTGATACACCAAAAGTAGGAGGGCACTCGCTTGCATCTACAACACCTAAGCGACCGCTAGTTCCGGCTCCCATATAGAATAGTCTTCCGCCTTTTTCTAATTTTGATATAATAACATCTACTAGTTTTTCAATATGTGAGATTACCTTCTCAACTGCATTTGGAACTGTTTTGTCCTCCTTATTAATATTTGATAGCAGTTCTGTGGTAGTCATCTTTTCAAGATGATCGTAGTGCGAATCTTGTTCTGTTGTTCTTGTAAATGTCACTGTATGTGGTTTTGGCTTATGTAAAGGTACAGTGTTTCTTTTTATTTTGTGTTCATGTGTAGTTAATTGTGTTATTACCCTATTGGATAGAAGATTAAGTATGCTTGATTCTTGTTTTCGCGTAAGCATAATTTATATCTAATAAAATTTAACTCGTATCCATTGTATGAGTATCTTTCAAATGTTAACTTTGTGTAACGTAGTAAATGCAGACATGTTATGAGTAGTCTTTCTAAAGTTGTGGATTCTCTTGAGTATAGAGTCGCTACTTTGTTGAAAAAATACGAAGATGTGAAGCAAAAGCGGATAGCGCTGGAAACAGAACTTACCGCAATGCAACAAGAAAACAAACAACTGAGAGACGCCATTGTGGCGAGTGAACAGAAGGTGAAGACTCTTAAAACGGCAAATGCATTACTAGGCAGTAACGATTACAAAAGGGAAACCAAATTGAAGATAAACGCATTAGTACGTGAGATTGATACATGTATAGCGTCACTGGCTGAATAATTATGGCAGACAAACTTAAAATTAAATTGTCTATTGCAGATCGCGTATACCCGCTTACTATTGATCCAGCTCAAGAGGAAGGATTACGTAAAGCGACTAAGGAGATTGAAGCAATGGTAAAGCAATTTGAGCAAAGTTATGCCGTTAGAGATAAGCAAGATGTACTAGCGATGTGTGCATTGCAATTTGCTTCAAAGGTTACCCAAAAAACTATAAATGAAGACTCTCTTAGTGATGAGACAGCAGCTAGATTACAAAAACTAGCGGCACTCCTCGATGAGAGCTTAACATAGACGTTCTTTACATACAACAGCATATTACTGCCTGCATTGGATATTTTTTTGATAAACTCAACAGTTATTTTTTATAAAGAGTGACTCTAAGTTGTAAAAGCATGCCGTTACTAGACTTGTCTAGGTAGACGGAACCTTGATCAGCTTTCTAGCTCTAATCCTTACTATTAGGAGTTTATACAAAATGCACTTCTAATGCAGGCTTTTTTATATCTCATCGTGAGATGTTAAGGTTGTAAAACCTTATAAATCAACCATTAGTACTGCCCTCTGTGGCATTAAAAATATTCACTAAAATTATGGAACATAATGCACTCTTGTTCATCGTAGGTGTGATTGCACTAGCTTTAGGCTTTCTTATAGCAAAAATGCTAGAACGTAATAACGCATCGCAGATTATCAAACGCGCTAAGAAAAGTGCCCAAGGCATTTTAAAAGAAGCAACTTCTGATGGAGAGTCTCTTAAGAAAGATAAAATATTACAAGCTAAAGAAAAATTTATTGAGCTTAAAGCAGAGCATGAGAAAGTAATATTATCTCGTGATAAGAAAATGAATGATGCAGAGAAACGAGCTAGAGATAAAGAATCTCAAGTAAGTGGAGAGCTTTCGCGAAATAAAAAATTAAATCAATCACTAGAAGATAAGATTAAAGATTACGATAAGCGCTTAGAATACGTTGATAAGAAAAAGGCTGAAGCAGAGAAGATGCATGAGAGTACTGTGCAGCAACTTGAGGTTATTTCTGGACTTTCTGCAGAAGAAGCAAAAAGTCAACTTGTAACAACGCTGAAAGATCAAGCGAAGGCTGATGCAATGAAGCATGTTCAAACTTCCATAGAAGAGGCAAAAATGACGGCAGAGCAGGAAGCTAAGAAGATTATCATAAATACGATACAACGCATCGGGACGGAAGAAGCAGTAGAAAACTGTGTATCTGTATTTAATCTAGAAAGTGACGATGTAAAAGGTAGAATTATAGGTCGTGAAGGACGTAACATACGCGCTATAGAAGCTGCAACGGGTGTTGAGATTATAGTAGATGATACTCCCGAGGCAATCATACTTTCATGTTTTGATAGTGTGCGTCGTGAGGTAGCTCGTCTTTCTCTTCACAAGCTTGTAACAGACGGTCGTATTCACCCAGCACGTATAGAAGAAGTTGTTCAAAAGACGACAAAACAGATAGAACAAGAAATTGTTGAAGTAGGTAAGCGTACGGTGATTGACTTAGGAATACACGGTTTACACCCAGAGCTTATTAAAGCTGTTGGGCGTATGAAGTATCGTTCTTCTTATGGACAGAACTTACTGCAACACAGTAGAGAAGTAGCAAAGCTTTGCAGCGTGATGGCTGCAGAACTTGGTGTTAACGCCAAGCTTGCTCGTAGAGCTGGACTTTTACATGATATAGGTAAAGTGCCAGATACTGATACAGAAACTCCACACGCAATCTTAGGAATGCAGTGGGCAGAGAAATATGGAGAAAAACCAGACGTTTGCAATGCTATAGGTGCTCACCACGATGAGATAGAAATGACAAGTTTGTTATCACCTATCGTCCAAGTTTGTGATGCTATAAGTGGTGCACGCCCAGGAGCTCGCCGTCAGGTACTAGATTCATACATACAGCGTCTTAAAGATCTAGAAGAAATTGCTTTTGGTTTTCAAGGTGTTAAAAAAGCATATGCAATTCAAGCCGGACGTGAGTTACGTGTAATTGTAGAGAGCGAAAAAGTAAATGATGATAAAGCATCTAATCTATCTTTCGAAATTTCTCAAAAGATTCAAACAGACATGACCTATCCAGGTCAAGTAAAAGTTACGGTGATACGCGAGACAAGAGCGGTAAATATTGCGAAGTAATTTAAAACTTTATTATAATTTGAGAAAGCCTGTACTTATTGTACAGGCTTTTTTATTTGGTTTCATTGTAATTACTTCATTTTAAACAATTCATAATGAGCATTATCATTTTTAAGATATTAATATTCAAAGCTTACGTTTATCTATAATTATTTAAAAAGCTGTGTATTTTTATAATTAGTTCTAAAAGTTTAAGGCTAACTCAAATAAGTTGCTACCTTTGAGTCATCTTATGAACAGAACAATTGTACATATCTTAAAAGCCTTAACAGCATTTCTTGCTGCAAGGCCTGCTATGCAATTAATTCCTGTTCCTGTACGACGATTCCGCCGCCGCCCGTAAGGGTAGCTCATTAATGAGGGATGGTAGGTGAGTCCTATCCCGTTTTCCACAAAAGGAACCGTCA
This sequence comes from Dokdonia sp. Asnod3-C12, assembly GCF_045063975.1. Classification (NCBI taxonomy): domain Bacteria; kingdom Pseudomonadati; phylum Bacteroidota; class Flavobacteriia; order Flavobacteriales; family Flavobacteriaceae; genus Dokdonia; species Dokdonia sp. Asnod3-C12. The sequence continues at coordinate 429,693 of NZ_JBEFNY010000003.1, read as the reverse complement.
CATTTTCAATATACATTTTAACTTAAATCATCGCTATGCAAATTGTTGTAGCCACGATTTCGCACACACCATATGCTCAGATTATCTGTGATACCATCGCAGAGTCATCTAAGGTACGTGGTACAGGAATCGCTCGTAGAACTCCAGAATATGTCATCTCAAAGATGGAAGCAGGTAATGCTGTCATCGCTTTAGAGGGAGACGTTTTTGCGGGCTTCTGTTATATAGAAGCCTGGGGACACGAAAAATTTATTGCCAACTCTGGACTTATTGTACACCCAGACTTCAGAGGACAGGGACTTGCCAAAAAAATTAAAGGAGAGATATTTACGCTTTCGCGAAAGCGTTACCCAGACGCAAAAATCTTTGGAATCACCACGGGTCTGGCCGTGATGAAGATTAATAGTGATCTAGGTTATAAACCCGTCACGTTTTCTGAACTCACAACAGATGAAAGCTTCTGGAAAGGTTGCCAGACCTGCAAGAACTTTGACGTACTCACACGTACAGAACAAAAGATGTGCTTATGCACAGGGATGCTCTATGATCCATCAAAAGAATCCAAATCCACAGAAAAAAATACTGTAAAGGCACCTGTATTCAACAGGCTAAAACAAATAAAGGAAAAGCTATTCCTTAAAAAAAATAAGTAATGAAAAAATTAATCTTAGCATACTCTGGAGGACTCGATACAAGCTATTGTGTAAAATATTTTACTGCAGAAATGGGATATGAAGTACACGCTGTAAGTGTAAATACAGGTGGATTTACAGATCAAGAAATCGCAAATAACAAAGAGAAAGCGCTTGCACTAGGAGCGACATCATATACCAATATAGATGCCGTAGCTACATTTTATGATACGGTGGTAAAGTACCTAATTTTTGGTAATGTACTTAAGAACAACAGTTATCCACTTTCTGTAAGTGCAGAGCGTATCGTGCAAGCCATAGAGATTGCAAAATTTGCCAAAGCTCAAAACGCAGATGCTATTGCTCACGGTAGTACGGGTGCAGGTAACGATCAGGTGCGTTTTGATATGACGTTTCAGACTATTGTGCCAGAGTTAGAAATAATAACGCCGATTAGAGATCAAACGCTTTCGCGAAAGCAGGAAATCGATTACTTACAGAGTCACGGTATCTCGTGGTCTTGGGAGAAGGCACAGTATTCTATAAATCAAGGTTTGTGGGGTACAAGTGTAGGAGGTGCTCAAACCCTAACCTCACATCAAACACTTCCTGAAGATGCATATCCTAGTCAGCTGGAGGCTAGCGATTCTCAAACCTTAAAAATTGGATTTACACAAGGGGAACCTACTTCGCTTAATGGAAAGCAAGGTTCACCAGTGGAGATTATAGAGCAACTAGAAGACATCGCAAGCAAGTATGCCATAGGTCGCGGGATGCACGTGGGAGACACCATCATTGGTATAAAGGGAAGAGTAGGTTTTGAAGCTGCAGCTCCTGTAATTATACTCGAAGCACATCGAACTCTTGAGAAACACACGCTTTCAAAATGGCAATTGCAACACAAAGAAAACATCGCGTTGTGGTATGGTACTCACTTACACGAGGGATTATACCTAGAGCCTGTAATGAGAGATTTTGAAGCTTTTTTACAGAGCAGCCAGAATACGGTGACTGGAGAAGTAGAAGTAGTATTACATCCATATAGATTTGAGGTAGTAGGCATCACATCAGATTATGACCTTATGCAATCTAAGGTAGCGAGTTACGGAGAAGAAAACCAAGGCTGGACCGCCGCCGAAGCTAAAGGATTTATAAAAATACTAGGTAACCAGTCTAGAATCATAGCAAACCAGAAAAAATGAAAAAAATAGGAATCATAGGTGGTGCAGGTTATACTGCTGGGGAGCTCATTAGACTGCTTATTCATCACCCAGAAGTGCAGATAGATTTTATATACAGCACAAGTAATGCGGGTAATGCAGTAGGGATTGTTCATCAAGATCTTGCTCACGTAGACCTTAGTTTTACAAGTAAAGTAAATAGTGAGGTAGATGTAGTCTTCTTATGCTTGGGTCATGGTAATTCTGGCGAATTCTTGAGGAATCATACTTTTTCTGATGCTACAAGAGTCATAGATCTCAGTAATGAGTTTAGACTTAAAAATGATATCTTTTTTCAAGATAGAGTTTTTGTATATGGACTTCCAGAAATCAATAAAGAGGAAATAAAAAACGCGCAGAATATTGCAAACCCTGGCTGTTTTGCTACTGCAATACAACTAGCATTATTACCGCTGGCGAATGCTTCTTTGCTCAGTCAAGATGTGCATATTAATGCCGTTACAGGTGCTACGGGAGCGGGAGTAAAACCAAGTGCTACTACGCATTTTGGGTGGAGAGATAATAACTTCTCACACTATAAGGCTTTTAATCATCAGCATCTTGGGGAGATAGGAGAGTCTGTCGTTCAGCTGCAAGAGAGTTTTAATAGTGAACTTCATTTCATTCCGCAGCGTGGTAATTTTTCTAGAGGGATTTTTGCAACTGCCTACACATATTTTGAGGGTACGATTGAAGAGGCATATGCCCTTTATGAGGATTTTTATAAGGATTCCGCTTTCGCGAAAGCGGTAAAAGCACCTTTACATCTCAAACAAGTGGTAAATACAAACTACTGCTTTATACACTTAGAAAAAAACGGTAATAAACTATTAATCACTAGTGTGATTGATAATCTCTTAAAAGGTGCGAGTGGTCAAGCTGTAGAAAATATGAATTTAATGTTTGGGTGGGCTCAAGATACGGGACTCCAACTCAAGGCAAGTTATTTCTAATAGTTAAGATATAGACATATGAAAATAGCAATCATAGGAACTGGAAATTTAGGTCTTGCCATCGCAAAAGGACTCATCACAAATAATGCGGTGACTAGCTTATATCTTACTAAAAGAGATATTTCTAGTATCGAAAAATGGGATGCGTACAAGGAGGTAACAACTACGAGTGATAACCGTGAGGCTGTTGTAAAAAGTGACATTCTCATTTTTGCAGTACAGCCAGGTCATTTTGCAGGTATACTTGAAGAGATTAAGGAATTACTTACAGAGAAACATATTATTATTTCTACAATAACTGGTTTCAAAGTGCCACAAATCGCTGAAATTGTAGGAGACGATCAATTTATTATACGCGCAATGCCTAACACCGCTATTGCTGTAGGGCAAAGTATGACCTGTTTATGTAGTAATACAGCAGGCGAAAAGCGCATTGCCATAGCCGAAGCCATTTTTAATAAACTAGGCACAAGTCTTATTATTCCAGAAGGACAGATGCAAGCTGCTACGGTAATCTGTGCAAGTGGTATTGCTTTCTGGATGCGATTGATAAGAGCAACTACGCAGGGTGCCATACAACTAGGTTTTGACGCAAAAGAAGCGCAAGAACTTGCAATGCAAACTTGTCTAGGAGCTGCCACTCTGGTTATTAAATCTGGAAACCACCCAGAAGCAGAAATTGATAAAGTAACTACGCCAAAAGGCTGCACCATAGAAGGTCTCAATGAGATGGAACATTCAGGTTTAAGCTCTTCTCTCATAAAGGGAATCGTGGCTAGTTATCAAAAAATTAATAGCATCTCATAGTGCTTAAAAATAAAGAGTATGAAATTATTTGATGTATATCCACTTTATGATGTTGCTCCTGTTAAGGCAAAGGGATGTTATGTGTATGATCAAAGTGGACAAGAGTATCTTGATTTATATGGCGGTCACGCTGTGATCTCTGTAGGTCACGGGCATCCTCATTATATAGAAAAATTAAAAACTCAGATGGATGCCATAGGGTTTTATTCTAATGCAGTTCAGAATCCGTTACAGGTGGAGGTTGCTCAGAAGTTAGGAGCGCTTTCTGGTTGTGAAGATTATGATTTGTTTTTCTGTAACTCAGGAGCAGAGGCAAATGAGAACGGATTAAAACTAGCGTCATTTGACACAGGTAAAAGTCGCGTGGTAGCCTTTAAAAATAGCTTTCACGGGAGAACATCTGCCGCCGTAGCAGCTACCGATAATCCTAGTATTGTTGCACCTATAAATGCACAACACAAAGTATCCATACTTGATCTGGGCAATACGGAGCAACTAGAGGAAACTTTGCAGCAAGGAGATTGCTGTGCGGTGATTTTAGAATTTATACAAGGTGTAGGAGGTTTAGATCAATCTACAGAGGTGTTTTATCAAGATGTTGCCGCGCTTTGTAAAAAGTATGATGTAAAACTCATTGCAGACGAGGTGCAATCTGGTTTTGGGAGATCTGGAGATTTCTTTGCTTTTCAGAAATATAATATCACGCCAGACATTATCACCATTGCAAAAGGAATGGGTAACGGTTTTCCTGTAGGCGGTATGTTGGTGCATCACTCCATTGAAGCTCGTTATGGGATGCTGGGAACAACCTTTGGCGGTAATCATCTTGCTTGCGCTGCTACACTTGCAGTTCTCGAGGTGATTGAGAAGGAGCATTTGATGACGCACGCAAAGGAAATGGAAACCTATTTTAGGGAGAAAGCACTTGCCTTTGGTAATCGGGTGACTGTAAAAGGTCGCGGATTAATGCTAGGGCTAGACTTAGGCTACGATGTAGGAGCATTGCGCAAAAAACTAATTTACGAGCATCACATTTTTACGGGTGGAGCAAAAAACAAACACGTGCTCAGAATACTTCCACCACTTACAATTCAAAAACTACAGATAGATTTACTATTTGAAGCATTACACAAAGAGTTATGAAGAACTACATATCCATAAATGATATCCCTAATTTAGAAATGGCGATTAAAGAAGCGCTGTATATGAAGGAGTATCCGTACGCTTTCGCGAAAGCGGGAAAACAAAAAACCTTAGGTCTTCTATTTTTTAACTCAAGCTTACGTACAAGACTAAGCACAGAAAAGGCTGCCAAAAACCTTGGGATGGAGACGATGACACTCAATGTAAACAGTGATAGCTGGCAACTAGAGTTTGAAGATGGTACTGTGATGGATGGCACAAAAGCAGAGCACATTAAAGAGGCTGCGCAGGTGTTATCGCAATATTGTGATGTGCTTGCTGTGAGAGCTTTTCCAGGGCTGGTAGATAAAAGTCAAGATGAGCTAGAGGTTGTACTTTCTGCATTTATGCAATATGGGAGTGTGCCGGTTGTAAATCTAGAAAGCAGTACGGCGCACCCGCTACAAGGCTTTACAGATGCAATCACGATTTACGAACTTACCGAAAGTCTACGTGCAGAAAATAAAAAACCTAATGTTGTGTTGACCTGGGCGCCACACCCTAAAGCCTTGCCGCACGCAGTTGCAAACTCATTTGTCCAGACTATGCAAAAGGCAAATGTAAATTTTACAATTACTAATCCAGAAGGTTATGATCTCAATCCAGAAATACGTGGAGAAGTACCTGTGATTCATAATCAGAAAGAAGCCTTTGCAAATGCCGACATTATTTATGTGAAAAACTGGAGCAGCTATGAAGATTACGGCAAGGTGCAATCGCAAGACAGTAACTGGATGATTAATGCCGAAAAACTTAAGGGAACCAATCAAGCCAAAGTTATGCATTGCCTACCTGTGCGCCGTAACGTTGTCATTGCAGATGATGTGCTAGACACCGAGTCAAGCGCTGTAATCCAGCAAGCTGGTAATAGAACGTGGGCGGCACAATGGGTGCTTAAAAACATACTGGACAATGATTAATAAACAGCAACTTACCGTAGTAAAAATAGGTGGAGACATTGTAGATTATGATGAGCTACTCACCTCATTTTACACGCATTTTAAGGCAATTTCTGGTCCAGCTATTATCATACACGGTGGAGGAAATAAAGCATCTACTTTACAAGAGCAGCTGGGTTATATCCCGGTAAAAGTAGACGGGAGAAGGGTGACAGATGAGACTACGCTAGAGGTTGTGACAATGGTGTATGCCGGACTTCTCAACAAGAAACTTGTCGCTGGCCTGCAGGCAAAAGGTAAAAACACCATAGGACTTTCTGGAGCAGATGGTGATGCCGTGAGAGCGCATAAACGCGAAGTGAAGACGGTAGATTATGGTTTTGTGGGAGATATAGATAGAGTGAATGTGAGTTTTATAAATGACCTCCTTTCTGACGGTAAAGTGCCTGTATTTTCGGCAATTACGCACGATGGTAATGGGCAATTGCTCAACACCAATGCAGATACACTCGCTGCCAAAATTGCGGTAGCAATGAGCTCTCTCTACAACGTTCAGCTGTTTTATTGTTTTACAAAACCAGGTGTCCTTGAAGATGTAAATAATGATGAATCGATTGTAACGCGCATAGATAAAGGGCTTTATAAAGAGATGAAAACAGCGGGACAAATATTTGAAGGTATGATTCCTAAACTAGACACTGCTTTTGAGGCGCTAGATCAGGGCGTTATGAGAGTGCATCTGGGCGAGGTTGATGTACTGAGTGATAACACTATAAAACACACGACACTATGTCTTTAAAAATCCAAATAGATAGTGCCGTATCATTACTACAATCACTCATTGAGACACAAAGTTTTTCTAGCGAAGAAGACGGCACAGCTTTACTTATCATAAACTGGTTAGAGGAGAAGGGGATTACGCTTTCGCGAAAGCGTAACAACATCTACGCATTTAATAAACATTACGACGCATCAAAACCGTTACTGCTTCTCAATTCGCATCACGATACGGTAAAGCCAAATAAAGGATATACAAGAGATCCTTATAATGCTGAGATTAAGGACGGAAAATTGTACGGTCTAGGCAGTAATGATGCAGGTGCAAGTCTTGTGGGCTTATTAACAGCGTTTGTACATTTTTATGAGCGCGAGGGGATGTCTCATAATATTGTAATTGTAGCTTCTGCTGAAGAAGAGTCAAGTGGTCCAAATGGTCTTAATAGTATGCTTGCGCATCTACCAGAAATAGATGTTGCCATAGTAGGCGAGCCTACACTTATGAACCTCGCCATTGCCGAAAAAGGGTTGGTTGTTTTTGACGCCGTAGTAAAAGGAACGGCAGGTCACGCAGCTCACATAAAAGAGAATATGGCTATTTATAATGTGATAGAAACCTTGCAATGGTTTGAGAATATAACTTTCGATAAAGTGTCTGATACCCTGGGAGCAACTAAGGTTACAGTTACTCAAATTAATGCGGGTAGTCAACATAATGTAGTGCCCAGCCAGGTAGAACTCGTCATAGATGTGAGAGTTAATGAACATTACAGCAACCAAGAAATCGCCGATTATATGGTGGCAAATGTGCCGTGTGACACAATACAGCCACGGTCATTGAGATTAAATAGTTCGCGTATCCCAAAAGAGCACAAATTAGTACAAGCAGGAATAGCCCTAGGCAGAGAAACCTACGGTTCACCTACCTTATCTGATCAAGCCTGCTTGAGTTGTCCATCTTTAAAACTAGGTATAGGCGACAGCACTCGCTCTCATATGGCAGATGAGTTTGTCTATGTACACGAGATAGAGCAGGGGATAGCATTATACATCGAGCTCTTAGAAAAATTTTTAAACGCATAAATAATAAAGGTTGTTGCAATAGTGTGAATAGCATAACCTACTAATAAGATACCTATGAAACTTTGGGAAAAAGGAATACCAACAGATCAAAAAATAGAAGCATTTACGGTTGGGAATGATCGTGAGATTGATATCCATATTGCTAAATATGATTTGCTAGCCAGCAAGGCACATGCAACGATGCTCGCATCTGTAGGCTTACTTACAAAAGAGGAGAGCGAGCGGTTAAATAAGCAATTAGACCTTATGCTCAAGCAAGAGCAGGAGGGGATATTTGTTATAGAAGCAGATTTTGAAGATGTACATTCTAAGATAGAAAGTGACCTTGTAAAAGCACTGGGAGATACCGGTAAAAAAATACACACAGCGAGATCTCGTAATGATCAAGTTCTTGTGGCGTTAAACCTTTATTTTAAAGCAGAATTATCTCAAATAACTGAAGGCGTAGAGAAGTTGTTTACGACACTTCTAAAACTTGCAGAGGCGCATAAGAACACCTTACTACCTGGATATACACACCTTCAAGTGGCAATGCCATCATCTTTTGGGCTTTGGTTTTCTGCCTATGCAGAGTTGCTTATAGATGATCTTTACTTACTCAAAGCAGCGCAGAAGGTCGTAGATCAAAATCCGCTGGGGAGTGCAGCTGGATATGGATCTAGTTTTCCAATAGATAGAGAGATGACTACCTCGCAACTTGGATTTTCCGATTTGAAATACAATGTAATTGCGGCTCAACTCTCAAGAGGGAAGTCTGAGCGTACGGTAACGCAAGCAGTTGCAAATATTGCAAATACCTTGAGTCGTTTTGCAATGGATATATGTTTGTATTGTTCTCAAAATTTTGGATTCATTAAGTTTCCAGATGCACTTACTACGGGCAGTAGTATTATGCCGCACAAAAAGAATCCAGATGTTTTTGAATTGCTCCGTGGTAAGTGCAATCAGTTACAAGCAATCCCACAAGAAATGATTATGATTACAAATAATCTGCCAAGCGGTTATCACAGAGACTACCAGTTACTTAAAGAAAATGCTATCAAGTCTGTTGAGGATCTTAAAGTAGTACTAGATATTTTTGAATTTTCTATTGCTCAGGTGCAAGTGCAGGATGTTAATCTAGATGATGAGAAGTATCAACACCTCTTTACAGTAGATGCTATTAATGACCTTGTAACCGCTGGTGTACCTTTTAGAGAAGCATATAAGCAAATAGGGGAGCAGGTAGAAAATGGTTCTTTTAAAGCGGGAAACACAAAGGAGCACTCACACTTAGGAAGTATACATAACCTAGGTCTAGATAAGATACAAGCCAAATTTGACAAGGCGGTATCTTAATGAGTATCGAAGGCTTTAGACACATAATGAGCTTATGTAAAATAGTATCTTCGCACAATGAGTAGCATTAAAACCTTTTTGCGTTCACTATTAGAAATAGTAGAAAACGTATATGAAAACTCTCGCAAGGCAAGTAGAAAACGTACTTGGCATCAGCACGTAGTCCCCTATGAGGGGGACTGGGCTGTAAGGCGTGAGGGTAACAAGCGTATCACTTCAAAGCATCAAAAGCAGAGTACTGCCATACGCAAAGCAAAGAGTATTGCACGTAAACGCAAGGCAGATGTGATTATACACCGTGCAGGTGGCGGCATACGCGAGCGTATAAACTACGATTAAATAATTGTGCTTTGTCCTGCGTGAATATTTTTAAAATTACGATTTGTGTCCTCTGGATTAAGAATGTAATCTGCAATAAAGTCACCCACTTTTGAAGTGCTTAGTGGCTTTTTGGGATTGAGGTCTTCTGTAGAGAAACCTAATTCTAAAGATTTTTCTACCGCGGTTTCTATACTGGTTGCCTCTTCTTGCAAGCCTAGGTGTCTTAACAACATCGCTGCAGATAATATAGAAGCCAGCGGATTTGCAATTCCCTTGCCAGTTGCTTGCGGGTAGGAGCCGTGTATAGGCTCAAAAAGAGCATTCTCTTTTCCTACAGAGGCAGATGCTAGAAGTCCTATAGAACCACCTATTACACTTGCTTCGTCAGATATAATATCGCCAAACAAGTTTTCTGTTAAGATCACATCAAACTGCTTTGGGTTTAAAATCATTTGCATTGCTGCATTGTCTACAAAGAGAAAATCTACCGCTACATCTGGATACTCTTTGGCAATCTCAGTTACTGTTTTTCTCCAAAGCCTGGAAGTCTCTAGCACATTTGCCTTATCTACAAGAGTAAGTTTTTTACGTCTTTTTTGAGCTTCTTTAAAGGCTAGATGTGCAATTCTCGTAATTTCCTCTACAGAATACGAGCAACCGTCTGAAGCTACTTGACCATCATCACTTAGATGCTTTTCTCCGAAATAGATTCCACCAGTTAGTTCGCGATAAATCGACATATCTGCGCCAGAGATGATTTCTCTCTTTAATGGAGAGTTATCTATAAGCTGTTCGTAGGCTTTTACTGGGCGTACATTACAAAACAGTCCTAGGGATTTACGAAGTCTCAAAAGACCTTGTTCTGGACGAACTTTTGCTGTTGGGTCATTGTCATACTTAGGATCTCCAATAGCCCCAAATAATATAGCGTCAGATGCCTCACAAATATCCAGCGTTTCCTCAGGAAGCGGATTACCCGTCGCGTCTATGGCGCAAGCGCCCATCATTGCTTCTGTATATGTGAAGTGATGTCCGTATTCATCTGCCACTGCCTCTAGCGCTTTTTTTGCTTGAGCAGTAACTTCCGGTCCTATCCCGTCTCCAGGTATGATTGCTATATTAAAATCCATAGTGTGTGTTTGAATTATGTACTAAATCCCCGCCTTTGTAAGCGAGGATCTGGTAACTATTTATATAAAGTGTTTTATTAAAACACCATTCGTTCTTTTTCAAAGGCTTCTATTTCTGCCTTTTTACTTAATAAAAAATCTATGTCGTCATAACCATTGATCATGCATACTTTCTTGTAGGGATCTATTTCAAATTCCGCTTTCGTACTTCGACCTTGCTCAGCATAAACTCCAGACATCTCCACCACTTGATTTTCTAGATCTATCGTAATGGGCAACTCAGGATTTGCTTCTATACCTGCTAATAATTCCTTAAGATACTCCAGCGTTACCTGAATAGGAAGTAAGCCGTTGTTAAGCGCATTTCCTTTAAAAATATCTGCAAAAAAACTTGAGATCACAACCTTAAATCCGTACCCTACAATTGCCCAAGCAGCGTGCTCACGGCTAGAACCACAACCAAAGTTGTCTCCAGCTACGAGAATTTTTGCTCCAGCATATCGTGGTTTATTAATAGGGAACTCTGCATCCAGCGTTCCATCTTTTTTAAAACGCCAGTCTCTAAAAACGTTATCTCCAAATCCTTTCTTATCTGTCGCTTTTAAAAAACGTGCAGGGATAATCTGATCTGTATCTATATTTTCTATAGGTAGCGGTACCGCTGTGCTTATGAGTTTTGTAAATTTTTCCATTAGGCTACAGCTTCTTTTGTGACGTCTACTATTTTTCCTGCAATGGCAGTTGCGGCAGCTACAAGGGGAGAAGCGAGTATTGTTCTCGCACCTTGACCTTGGCGGCCTTCAAAATTTCTATTTGAGGTAGAAACACAGTACTCTCCAGCGGGAATTTTATCATCATTCATCGCTAGACAGGCTGAACAGCCAGGCTGCCGTAAGGCAAACCCAGCCTCTTCAAACACCTCTTTAAGCCCCTCTTCTTCGAGTTGCTTTGCTACTTGTTGTGAGCCAGGTACTAGCCAGGCGTTCACATTTGCAGCTTTATGTTTTCCGCGCACGTATGCTGCGGCTATTCTAAAATCTTCTATTCTTGAGTTTGTACAACTTCCTAAAAACACATAATTAATAGGCGTGTCTAGTAGTTGATCTCCACCCTTGAAGTTCATATACTCAAGCGCTTTCTCAAAGGTCATATCACCTTTCTCAGGGATAGCACCATTTATTTTTATTCCCATTCCTGGGTTTGTGCCGTAGGTGAGCATAGGTGCTATATCTTCGGCGTCAAATTGATATTCTTTGTCAAAAGTGGCATCTTGATCTGTAGGAAGTGTTTTCCAGTAGGATACCGCTTTCGCGAAAGCGTCACCCTGCGGAGCAAATTTGCGTCCTTCTACATAATCAAAAGTAGTTTGATCTGGGGCAATCATACCGCCACGAGCACCCATCTCGATACTCATATTACAAACCGTCATACGGCCTTCCATACTCATCTCCTCAAAAACATTACCCGCATACTCACAGAAGTAACCTGTACCAGCGTTTGTACCAATTTTTGAAATGATGTATAAAATCACATCCTTAGGAGAAACGTGCGGTGCAAGGGTCCCATTTACAGAAACGCGTAAGCTTTTAGGCTTATTAAGTAATAGGCTCTGACTCGCAAATACTTGTCCCACCTGGCTCGTCCCGATACCAAAGGCAATAGTTCCAAAAGCGCCATGTGTTGAGGTGTGACTATCACCACAAACCATAGTCATACCCGGTTGTGTGATACCTAATTCTGGTGCCATCACGTGTACGATGCCATTGTATTTGTGACCTAGTCCATAGAGCGTGATGTTGTGTTTTTTACAGTTTTCTGTGAGTTGTTGTAATTGCTTGCGAGACATCTCATCCTTGATAGGAAGATGCTGATTTTCCGTTGGGGTATTATGATCTGCGGTGGCAACTATTTGATCTGGACGCGCTACAGTAATACCACGCTCCTCAAGCTCATTAAACGCCTGCGGACTGGTAACCTCGTGTATCAAGTGCTTGTCTATATATAAGATTTGGGGTCCGTTATCTACCGTGTCTACTACGTGTGCATCCCAGACTTTATCAAATAGTGTTTTTCCCATTGTATTGTGTTACTCAAATTTTACGTTGTAAAAATAGAGTTGGTTATTATTAAGCTATTGCTCCTGCTTTAAGCTGTATGCGATCCATGATCATATGGATGTCATTATCCTTTACTTCTTTTTGTCTATCTGCTACATTAAGAAACTGTTCATAAGCTGCATCTAGTTGAATCTTGGTCAATTCGTATCCTACTTTTTTAGATCTGTATGCAAGTGCTGCTCTACCACTTCTTGCAGTAAGCACGATAGAAGTCTCATTTACTCCCACATCTTTAGGATTCATGATTTCGTAGGTCTCTCTATTTTTGATCATACCATCTTGGTGAATACCTGAGCTGTGAGCAAAAGCATTTGCACCTACAATAGCCTTGTTAGGTTGTACGACCATTCCCATCTTATCACTCACCATACGGCTCGTGTCAAAAAGTAGTTGGGTATTTATATCTGTGTGAAGATTAAGGGTAGGATGTTGTTTAAGTATCATTACCACTTCCTCTAGTGAGGTATTACCAGCACGCTCTCCTATACCGTTTATGGTACATTCTATCTGTCTTGCTCCATTTATAACGCCAGCAATACTATTTGCAGTGGCTAGACCAAGATCATTATGACAGTGACAAGAGAGGATTACGTTTTCTATACCTTTTACGTTTTCACGTAAGTATTTAATTTTTGCTCCATACTCTTCAGGTAAACAATAACCTGTAGTATCTGGAATATTAAGAACTGTCGCTCCAGCTGCAATTACTTGTTCTAGAACACGAGCAAGAAAAGCGTTATCTGTACGTCCAGCATCTTCTGCATAAAACTCTACATCATCAACAAAATTTTTCGCGTAAGCGGTTGCCTTAATAGCGCGTTCAATTATCTGCTCTGGAGTGGCATTAAACTTATATTTCATGTGCGACTCGCTAGTCCCTATACCAGTGTGTATTCTAGGTTTTAGGGCATATTTAAGTGCTTGTGCCGCTACTTCTATATCTTTCTCTACAGCACGGGTGAGACCACATACTGTTGCATTTTTAACAAGTTTTGATATCTCTGCTACAGAGGTAAAATCTCCAGGGGATGAAATAGGGAATCCAGCTTCTATAACATCTACACCTAGAAGGTCTAGACGCTCTGCTATGGTGAGCTTTTCTTTTTTGTCTAATTTACAACCAGGAACCTGCTCTCCATCTCTAAGAGTCGTATCAAAAATCTGAACTTTGTCGTTTTGCATAGCATTCATTTCTACACGAATTTATACCTTGCTTATTCTTAAACGATGTGGGTTATGATGAAGCTTACGACATCAAGGTTAATTTTAGTCTAATCAAATAACTGTATTTCAATTAGTTATGAGAAAAATCATTACAACGCTTAATGATCATAATGATTCTTTATTTATTTTAATAAAGTCATTATCTAAGAGTGAGAAGCGCCAGTTTAAACTGTACGTAGGCCGACTAGTGGGAAATAGTGAAGCCAAGTTTTTACAACTTTTTGAATTTCTAGACAAAGAGAAAACATACAATGAGACTGCAATTTTAAAGTCTGGTATTGTTACTAAAACACAACTTTCTAACCTTAAAGCGCATCTTTATAGACAATTATTAATAAGCTTACGACTCACTCCTGCACATCAAAATATACGTGTTCAAATACGAGAGCAGCTAGATTTTGCAACCATCTTATATCAGAAAGGTTTATACAAACAAAGCCTCAAAATTCTAGATAAGGCCAAAAGTATGGCGCTCGAGAATGAGGAGAAAAATGTTGCCTACGAGATTGTAGAATTAGAGAAAATTATAGAAACTCAGTACATTACTAGAAGTATAGCTACTCGAGCAGATGAGCTTGCTGTACAAGCAAAAATGCTAAGTGAGCAAAATGTAATGGCTAGTAAGCTATCTAACCTCTCATTACAATTATATAGTATCATGCTCAAGACGGGCTATGTGAAAAGTGATGCAGAGAAGCAGCGCCTTACTGACTACTTTGATGGGCATTTACCTAAATATAATTATGACACACTCAACTTTAGAGAAAAGTTATGGTTGTATAAAGCACATCTTTGGTATAGTTTTTTAACGCAAGACTTCCTGACTAGTTACAAGTATGCAGATCGCTATGTGAGACTTTTTGATGATAACCCCACGATGATTAAGCAAAACCCAGTATTCTACCTAAAGGGAATACATTATTTGCTCGAATCTTTATATTACCTCAAACACGAATCAAAGTTTAAGGAAGCCCTAGATAAACTTACTACAGTAAAGGAGAATCCTAACTTTCCTAAGGGTGATAACCTAGATACGCTACTATTTCTATATACCTCAAGCAATTGCTTTAACCATAAGTTTATGACGGGAAGCTTTAGTGATGAGGATGGTCTCGTAAAAGAGGTGCTTGCAGGATTAAAATCACCCAAATATAGAATAGATGAGCATCATGTAATGATATTCTATTATAAGATTGCTAGTCTATACTTTGGAGCCGGAGATAACGTGAAATGTATAGAGTACTGCCAAAAAATCATAAATAATCATAGTCTCAAAAGTAGAGAAGATCTCATGTGTTTCTCACGTATTCTTAATCTCATTGCTCATTACGAGGCAGGTAAGGACTATCATCTAGAGTCACTATTAAGAAGCACCTACAAGTTTTTAATTAAGATGGATGATATGCATGAGGTACAAAAAGAGATGATTAAATTTGTGCGAAACCTAGGCGATATATACCCTCACGAACTCAAGGGAGCATTTAAGAATTTACATAGTACGCTTAAGCAGTACGAGGAAGACCCTTATGAGCGAAGAGCATTTTTATACTTAGATGTGTTGTCGTGGTTAGAGAGTAAAATAGAAAATAAACCAGTGGCAGATGTAATCAAAAACAAAGCGCATCAATCTTTGCGTTAGTCTAATACGTCGTAGTTTTTCCAAAATTATAAGTCCTCGATGAAGAATAGCACTAAACACATATTAGAAATTAATCTTGCCATGCTTTTTGTGAGCACATCTGGTGTTTTGGGGAGATATATAGATTTACCTCCTGCAGTAACCATAGGTATCAGATCTTTTGGAGCAATGCTATTACTTGGCCTCTTTATAAAGTGGAAAGGTTTTTCTTTTACGCTTGCGCGAAAAGATATGCTTGCGATTGCTCTTTCTGGAGTTTTTATGGGACTACACTGGATTACCTATTTCTACTCCTTACAACTATCTAATGTGGCTATTGGGATGCTCTCGCTATTCACTTATCCTGTGATGACTAGCTTACTAGAACCACTATTTTTGAAAACCAAGTTTTCAAAAATGCACTTGTTACTTGGGGTGCTTGTATTGATAGGTATTTACTTTCTTGCGCCTACTTTTGATACAGAAAACGACTATTTCCTTGCGATACTCATAGGATTGCTGTCTGCGTTATGTTTTGCAATACGTAACCTACTAGTAAAAACAAAAATAGGTTCCTATAACGGGTCTGTAGTGATGTGGTACCAAACGCTGGTGATTGCGATTATGCTTATACCAGCATATTTTATCTTTGACACCGAAGGTTTTGTTGCAGAGCTGCCTTATATAGGATTGCTTGCTCTTATAACCACCGCTTTAGGACACACGATGTTCTTGTTTAGTATCAAAAGATTTTCTGTTACAGCAGCTAGTTTAATGGGAAGCGTGCAGCCTATTTATGGGATCATTCTAGGTATTATTTTTCTTAATGAAATCCCTGGATGGCGTACTGTGTTGGGAGGTTCATTAATACTATTTAGTGTTGTGGTCGAGAGTTTAAGAGCGTCGCGAAATAAGTAGGAAACCCCTAGTTACAAGCCTTCCACACAGCATCACCTTCGGGAACTTCGGCTGTAAAAGTCATTTCTTCCTTTTTTACAGGGTGGGTGAGGGTAAGCTTTCGCGAAAGCAAACTAATACTACCATCAGGATTGCTGCGGTCAAAACCATATTTAAGATCGCCTTTTATAGGGGATCCCATAGCCGTAAGTTGGGCTCTAATCTGATGATGTCTCCCAGTGTGCAAGTCAATCTCGAGTAGGTAAAAGGTTTTGAGTTTTTTTATAACTCTATAATCCAAAATTGCCTTTTTACTATCTGGAACCTCATGCTTGTGTGCGTAGCTTTTGTTTTGTTTAGGATTCCTCTTTAGGTAATGAATAAGAGTGCCACTCTCTGCCGGTGGCGGATTTTTTACTAACGCCCAGTAAGTTTTTTGTGTTTCTCTTTCGGCAAAGGCTTTGTTGAGGCGTGGTAGCGCTTTGCTTGTTCTTGCAAATACAACAATTCCAGAAGTAGGTCTGTCTAATCTATGTACAACACCTAAATAAACGGCACCGGGTTTATCATACTTTATAGCAATATACTTTTTTACAACCTCGCTCAGGGGCGCATCACCTGTCTTATCTCCCTGTACGATATCCCCACTACGTTTATTAATCACAATAATGTGATTATCCTCATAAATAACGTTGAGGTTGTCTGCAGTAGAGAGGGTATTATTCATTGACGGCTTTTCTTTTAGAAGCTATAATTATATTCACATTATCACGAGTGCATGAAGCTCTACGCGATAATATGGGTATAAGGGAATTTAATACGGAGTATTAATATTGCTCATCTTCGTTAGGGAAGCTTTGATTTTTTACATCTGTGCTATATTGCTCAAATGCTTTTGTCATTTCTGTATGAAGATCTAGGTAACGTCTCAAAAAACGTGGGTTGAATTCATGTGTCATTCCAACCATATCGTGCGTTACTAGTACTTGACCATCTACACCAGCACCAGCGCCTATACCAATTACTGGAATTGTAAGGCTAGCGGCAACCTCTTGAGCTAGTTTTGCAGGAACTTTTTCTAAAACAAGTGCAAAGCAACCTGCTTTTTGAAGCATTAGTGCATCTTCCTTTAGTTTTTGAGCTTCTTCTTCTTCCTTTGCTCTTACCGTATAAGTGCCAAATTTATAGATACTTTGTGGTGTAAGTCCTAGGTGGCCCATTACAGGAATTCCTGCATTAAGAATACGCTTAATACTTTCTTTTACCTCTTTACCACCTTCTAATTTTATAGAGTGCCCTCCAGATTCCTTCATGATGCGTATTGCAGATCGTAACGCTTCTTTAGGATCACTCTGGTAACTACCAAATGGTAAATCTACCACGACCAAAGCTCTGTTAATAGCACGCACAACAGAAGAGGCATGATATATCATTTGATCTAGCGTAATAGGTAGTGTGGTCTCGTGTCCAGCCATTACATTTGAAGCACTATCCCCTACGAGAATAACATCTATACCTGCACCATCCACTATTTTTGCCATGGTATAATCATAGGCAGTAAGCATTGATATTTTTTCTCCACGAGCTTTCATCTCAGTAAGAGACTTTACGGTTACTCTTTTGTATTCTTTTTTGGCTGTAGACATTTGTTTATTTTTTCTGTTACAAAAGTAGTAAATTAGATACCTATGTGTTAAACATTCTTTATGCGTCTCAAATATCTTTTTGTTCCAATGATTGCTGTCTTTATACTGTTTGCTTTTGTAAAAGCAGATAATCATTATTACAAGTCTTTAAATCAAGATCCTCAGGGAGAACAAGAGGTGAAAGAGGTGGTTCAAACATTTTTTGAAGGTTTCCATAAGCAGGATTCACTACTTATTAAAAAGGTAGTTCATGAAGATGTTATGATGCAGTCTATAGGCAAAGGGAAACTTGGGGAGATTGAATTGAGTAAGCAAGACTTTAATCAGTTTCTATTATCTATTTGCTCTATACCAGAAACTACTGCTTTTGAAGAGCGCATAGCAGATTATGAGATAAAAATGGATGGTAAAATGGCAAATGTATGGACGCCATATTCATTTTATATTAATGGTAGTCTTAGTCATTGTGGCACAAATAGTTTCCAACTTTTTAAACGCAACGGAGTCTGGAAAATCTTTTATATAGTAGATACGAGAGATCGAGAGGATTGTGTAGAGAAGCGGGGATAGATGGAGTAATTCTTTAATCTAGCTTATAAATTAATCTAAAGTCCATATTAAACTCAAATCCAGTAGAGAACCCCTCTTCTCGTCGCGGATTTGTATCACTAAATAAAAAGTTTTCTTCAAAATCAAATCCTCTAAAATTAGGATTCTCAATATTGCTATAGCTATTATCCTTAAAACGAACGCCTAGACCAAAGTTTACACGCAACATAAGTGTATTTGATAATCGAGTATACTCTCCAAAGTTTACTAGAACCCCATTCTTTACACGTTGATAGTCTGCACGATCAAAGGCTATAAGTTCTACGGTACCATTTGCATCGTTTATAGGCTCAAAAGTATCAGAAATTAGCGTTTCTTTACTGTTTATGTAAAACAACTCTAAGCCTACATAATTAGTATATTTATCTCCTTTGCCTATAAAATAAAGTACTTCGGGGCGTATTTCATAAAGACTATAATTGCTTGAATCTCCATTTGTATAAGGCAAGCCTTGAAAACCTACTCCCACGCTACCACCTACAGACCAGTGACTATTAAGAGATTTTGTGTAGCCTATATTTATTCTAGGAAAAGGCGTGATAGGACTAATTAAACTGAGACTTAGGTATGATTTTACGGGTATCCTTGAGATGCTATCCCTGCGCTCAATTTTTTTTACACGTTTTTCAACGCGTATCGCTTTCTTTTCTTCACGAGTGGTCTGTGCTTGTAGTGTTTGAATACAACATAAGATAATGACCAGTGCGCTTGTAGTAATTCTCATTTAAGGTAGGATTTAGTGAGGATTCTCTATAAAGATGCATTTTCCACCATAAGGTTGCGTTGTATTAATAAAAGCATTCTTAACAATCTGCCATAGCTACATTAATAGCAAGACCACCTTCTGAGGTTTCTTTATACTTGGTGTTCATATCTTGAGCAGTTTGCCACATAGTGTCAATCACTTTATCTAGAGGAACCTTAGCATTTGCAGCATCTCCATCTAGAGCCATTTCACAAGCATTAATAGCTTTGATTGCTCCCATGGCGTTACGTTCTATACAAGGAATCTGTACGAGACCTCCTATAGGATCACAAGTGAGGCCTAAGTGATGTTCCATAGCGATCTCTGCAGCCATGAGAACTTGTTCTGGGCTTCCGCCCATGAGTTCTGTAAGACCAGCTGCTGCCATTGCACTAGATACTCCTATTTCTGCCTGACATCCACCCATTGCTGCAGAGATGGTTGCTCCTTTTTTAAATAGACTTCCTACCTCGCCTGCTACGAGAAGGAACCTTTTAATATCTTCAAAATTTGCATCGTGATTTTCTATAACGATGTAGTACATCAATACAGAAGGGATTACTCCTGCGCTACCATTAGTAGGAGCGGTAACCACGCGTCCTAGAGATGCATTTACCTCATTTACTGCAAGAGCAAAACAAGATACCCACTTCAATATTTCGCGAAAGCGTACCTCTTGACTTCGTATCGCTTTTATCCACTCATACTTATCTGTATAGTTGGTGTTTTTTTGAAGTTTTAAATGAGAATCATATGCTCTTCTGCGTACATTTAGTCCGCCAGGTAATGTTCCCTCTGTGTGACAACCTATGTACATGGAGTCTAGCATCACATCCCAGATTTGTTTAAAACGTTCATTGATTTCCTCTTCTGTGTGGAGGTAAAGCTCGTTTTCTAATACGATTTGAGAGATAGGTTTTCCTTCTTGCTTACAGAACTTGAGTAGGTCTGTAGCTTTTTCTACCGGTCTAGGGAAACATTCAAATTCTATTTTCTTGCGTTCGGCACGTTTGCGTTCTTCTTGTACAACAAAGCCTCCACCTATGGAATAATACTTTTCTCTTACCTTCTTATCATTAGTTAAGGTTGCAGTAAATCGTATCCCGTTAGGGTGAAAGGGTAAAAATTTTCTATTAAATACGATATCCTCATCAGGGTTGAAGTCAAAGGTGAATTCACCATCGAGGTCAAGACGTCTAAAAAGTTTTATGTGATCTACAGTAGTAGGTATTTCATCTATATTACAGGTTTGTGGGTCTGCACCTGTAAGGCCCATAATCACGGCGACATCTGTAGCATGGCCTTTGCCAGTAAGAGATAGCGATCCATAAAGGTCTACTTTTATAGTAGAGACCATCTCAAATTTATTAGTGTCTTTTAATTTTTTAATAAAGCGTTTTGCTGCACGCCAAGGTCCGAGCGTATGAGAACTTGAAGGTCCCACGCCTATTTTAAGCATATCAAATACGGAGATGGATTCTATTTGCTTATTCATATTTCAAGCGTCATTATATAGTCGGTTTGAATCTCTGCAATCATATCATAATCATGAGTGCCTGTGATGATAAAACCTTGTTTTTTGTAGAATGTTATTGCGTCTGGATTTTCCTCCCAAACGCCAAGCCAAATGTAGTTTTTTTTAAGCTGTCTCGCTTTGGAAATCGAAAAATCTATAAGCCGTTTCCCATAACCCTTGCGCAAGTATGTAGTGTCTATATAAATACGTTCTATTTCTAGTCCATTAGGCTCTTGGAATTCTGTTTGAGCCTGATTAACATTCAACTTTAGGTACCCTATAATAGTATCATTGTCACGAGCAAAGAACCATAGTGAGTCCTCATTAGATAATTGTTTGTTGAGGTGCGCTTTCGCGAAAGCGTACTCATAATAACTTGCGATGACTTCTGGTTTGTTTTTATGAGCAAATGCTGATGAATAGGTCCGTATTGCGAGATCTTGTAGGACGTCTAGTTCGCTGTTTTTTATAGGCGTGACAATCATCGTTTAAGAATTTTCCATTGTTTTAGAGAATATCAAAATGATGATTACAAAACCATTATTCATCGCATGAAGCGCCATAGGCCAAGCGATATTTTCATTCTTGATTTTAAGTAATCCCATCATAAATCCTGAAATAATTCTCGGGATTATGAGTGCAATAAGTGCTGCATTAAGTACAAAGGTGTCTACATAATTATTGATGTGCACCATGCCGAAAAGTAGCGAACTCACAATAAGAACAACCGTAGCGTTCCGTGACAAGAAGTTACGTACCTTAAGAGTACGGTGCTCTGGTATGAGTTGTTTGAGAATGGTGAATACAGTAAATAAGAAGATAGCTATGAATCCAAGTTTTATTACCCAGTGTACATCTGCAGGTATAAATTTATTTGAATAAAAGAGCGGCCAAGAGCAGAGCAGGAGTATGATGTCTGAGTGACTTGGCTTTATAAGTGTACGAAACATCATTTCCTCAATAATAGGAGCAAATATTACCGCCAGTACAAATAACTTAAGCGGATTATTCTTCAATAACTCGCGCAAAGTAGATTGCTCATAATCTCGTTCAAATATCTCTGGAAACTGAGTTTTAAGGATCCCGAATATTGTAAAGAAGATAATGTATAATCCCCAGAGGTAGAGGTAGTATTTAATAAGGGTAGTGGTCTTGTTGATAGCTATATATTATTAAACAGCCCTTGAATAATTTTTGTCAAGGGCTGTATTTATTAAATTATATGAAAATCCTTTTGGGATTTCTTTAATGCTTTGCTCCATTTTCAATACCCGCAGAAGATTTCTTGATAAAATCACGTAAATCGTCATTTGCATTGATAAGATCTTCATTGCGCAGGTACATCATATGCCCAGATCTGTAGCCTTTAAAGCTCAATCTATCAGATAATTTACCACTTGCGTTAAGTTGCCACATTACATATTTTGCATTAAAATAAGTAGTTGCGCCATCATAATAACCACTTTGTATCATTACGTTGAGGTTAGGGTTTACACCCATTGCCTTGCGTAAACTTGCGCCAGCATTGTTATTAGAACGATCCCAAGGACGCACTGGTCCAAACATATTATAACTAAGATCTGTTTTTAATCCTAATTCTTGACTGTAGTAGTAGTTGATCGCTGGAGTAAAAGAATGTAACCATGAGGTAAGCTCACTATTGTAATCTGGTCCATCACCAGCTTCTTTTACGTCTAGTCCTTTATAACGAGAATCAAGACGTCCTATGGTAAGTCCGTCGCGGTTTCTCAATAAATCTTTCCAGAAATAATTAAAAGGAACTTCAAGGTTGTTTTGTCTTATGGTAGTTTCTGAGAGTCCAGAGTAATAGGCCATTTTTTTAATAGCAGCCTCTTTTTTATCTGTTTCTAGATAGCCAGATTTCACCAGTAGTGGTAAGAGTTCGTTTACGGCATAGTTTTCACTTTCGGCAAGTACTTCTGTTAGGTCTTTTTGCTGTAGTGCTGGAGGTAGCATATTGTGATACCATGCAGCAGCTGTAAAGTAAGGAAGACGGTTTGCAACTTCTACCGGTCCATCAAAATCAAAACCTATTTCTGTAGGAGATACTAGTACCACCCCATTAATAAACATCCATTTACTATCTTGAAGTTCGGCGGCAAGTCCAGATACGCGGGTGGTACCGTAACTTTCGCCTATTAAAAATTTAGGAGAACGCCAGCGGTTATTTCTTGTAACAAAAGTATTTACCCAGTCGGCTAGATATTTAATATCTGCATTTACCCCAAAAAACTGTTTAGAGTCTGGCATTTCTCCTTTTTCATTAGGCAGCATTCGGCTGTAGCCAGTATTTACAGGATTTACAAATACGATATCTGCTACGTCTAGAATCGAATTAGGGTTACTCTTTATGCCGTAAGGTTGTACAGGAAAACCTTCGTCGTCTATTTTAAGGATGCGTGGTCCTGTATAAGCAATGTGCATCCATACAGATGCAGATCCTGGACCACCGTTAAAAGAAATAACTAAAGGTCTAGTCTCATCATTTTTAATATCAGAACGTTTGTAATAGGTGTATAATAAACTCGCAACAGGCATTCCTTCATCATCCCAGACTGGTTGAAAACCAGCTGTAGCTGTATACGGAATCGTTTTTCCTTTAACAGTGATAGAATGACTTGATACGATGGTGGTATCTACAGGAACCGAGACTTTTTGAGAATACGCTTTCGCGAAAGCGGAAACAACAATGATACCCGTGAGAATGTGTTTGAAATACATGGATTGTAAATTTTGGTTGTACTTATAAAAATAGCATCTAGTAGCTAAACATAAGAGAATAAAAATGTTTTTAACGAATATGCTATGGCGCGATAAAGAGTGTGTAAAGTAATGCACACCCAATGGCAATGGCAAAACTCAACATGGTGCCAATGAGTACATACTCCGTTTTAAGGTAGTCTCCATCTTTAAATCTTAAGATAGATTTTGCTGTAATCAAAAAACCTACAGCGCTAAACTGTCCTACGATGATAAGCACAAGTACTAGCCATCTTTCTGTGATACCTATGAGTCGGCCAGCATTAGGTAGGTCTTGTGATTTTTCTGTAAATGAAACCGAGAATAGATTGAAAATCTCTTTTATCACAATGTTTGCCGGCTTTGTACAAAGGAGAAACATAGCAATAAGGCATATAAGTGAAAAGTAGGAGGCATCAAGCATAATTGGTTGCCATCCCAAGATATTTACATAAAGAACACTTGCTGCAACATACGTGATGATGTGAAGTAATTGATCTATAAAGAATGCACCTTTATGCAGCCATTTGTTGTTAAGTAATTGAGGTTTTAAGCCGTCAATAATCCAGTGTATACCAGCGATTGCTATTGCCCAAGGTAGAAACCTATAATCGAGAGAGGTGATAAAAGAAGCAATAAACACGGTGAGAATATGCCACTTGAGATGTTTGCTTTTAAAGCCTTTTTTTGCCTTTGACTTTGCAGTCTTCTTAGGTTGAAAGGTATAATCTGCTAGCAGGTGACCTATGGTCTGTAGGGCGATGAGAGTTGCTATATCCATTATGAAATCTTACTTAAAGTGTGATTAAAATACCTGATGGCTTTGTCCATTCCATTCCATCCAGAGGCTGTGGAGTGCTGGTTAATAGAAGACTGACTTACGCCTAATTTTTTTGCAATAACCTTCTCGCTATTACCCATGATTTTTAGAAATAAGACCTCGCTTTGTCTGCTAGTTGCTCGTGCTAGTAAGTGATCTAGTAACGAGATAATCGCATCTATATTGAGGTTAAGTTCTTCATTTATAGAGCTAAAGAATAGCGTATTTTTTATAACCATACGCTCCTTATTGTGAGTGCTCTCGCTACTTATGGCGCGACCACTCCTGTAGATAGCATCGCCATCTATAATGTTTTCTTCTCTATTAAATCTATCTAGCCTGCCTAAACCCATGGCAAGGCGTATGCTATAGGTTTGAAAAACTCTTGTTCTATTATTCTCTACTTTTTCCTCAATTTCTAAGGACTTTATAAATGTTTTGATAGCGAGCGCTACGGCTAGTCCATTTTCGGGATCTGGAACTACGCACTCAAGATAATCTCCTTTAATGAGTCTAGAGAACGTGTTGTACTTCGTTTCTAGTTGCTGAAATAGCTGTAAGAGCTGCTGTTCGAGCGTTTTCTTTTCGTCCGTGCTTAAACTTGTATAGGCAATAAAATCACCAGAAATTACTATATGATTGGTATAATCCACCTTTTGAATGCTTTGATAATCAAATATAAGCAAATATGCTTATAGAATACATTTATAAGTAAATAAGCTTATAGAGTATATTTATAAGTGTATATGCTTATAAAGTATATTTATAAGTGAATAAGCTTATAAATCTATTTTTCAGTATGTACGATTGTACCATCCTTAATCACCAGATGTATATCTTGTGTAGCGCTTATGTCTAGTAGCGGATTACTATTAAGCAACACTAAATCTGCTTTGTTACCTGCAGCTAGATGATAGCCTTTCTTGTGTAAAAAATTTGCACCTTGATACATCGTTGCAATTGCATTTGCTGGAGAGATGCCAGCCCTTACCATTTCTTCTAACTCTCCATGTAACGATGGTCCTGGATAAGTGTAAGAGTTGTAAGCGCCACTATCTGATCCCGAAAGGAGATTAACTCCAGCTTTATCTAATGAAGCAACGAGTTTTAGAAAAAATTGCTGTAGCTCTTTTCTATCTTGCTTAGCTTTTGGACTTGCATTCAGAGCGCCTCTATTCCTTCCTTCATAAGTGGCTATAAAATCTGCATCTAGCGTTTTTAAATAAGCATCATCGCTGTGATTTACTTCGTCCATATAACTCAGCACATCGCCTATGTATAAAGTAGGAGTGACGTGCACATTGTTGCTTTTTAATTTCTCAAAAGTACTTTGTGCTGTTTCCTCATCATAGCTTGCTATAAGCTGTTCCATGCTTCCCCAGAACCCTAGCTTTCCATCTTTTATGTCTTGAGTGATCTCTTTTTCACGAGAAGAGCATCCTTTTAAAATATAATAGAGGTGTTCAATATTATCAATTCCAGCAGTGATGGTTTCATCTAGTGTCACGGTAAAAGGCATGTGCCCGGAGGTAATCATTCCGCGCTCTTCGGCTTGTGTTATTATGGATAGATAGGTATCTCTAGCGATCGTACTATCATAAAGTTTTACATAATCGACGCCTAGTTGCTGCAAAGAATCTAGTGCTTTGCTTATCTCATCGTCTGTATTCACGCCTATAGAACCTGCCCAACGAGCATTTTTTCCATCTAGTTTAGGTCCAGATGTATAAATAGTAGGACCCATGCGCTTTTTGTTTTTTATTTCTTCATTCCATTGCTGTACTTGGGTAGTGAGATCGCCTCCAGCATCTCGCACCGTTGTAATTCCATATTTTATAAATTGTTCAAGAAATTTTTCATTCTGCGGAATAAGAGCTTCGCCTCCGCGAAAATGAGTATGATTATCCCAAAACCCAAGAAGTAAAAACTTACCACTACCGTCTATTACATTACCATCTTTATCATCAGAAAGAGTGCTTATCTCTTCAATTTTATAAATCGAATCATTACTGAGATACACATTTTTATTACTACTTAGCGCTCCATTTTCGTCTATAATGGAGACATTGCTTATCTTGAGGTCATACGCTGGTTTTGTATCCTTAGGCTTGCAACTTACTAGTAGTAAAAGTATCGCTATGGTTGAGTATATATACTTCATGTGATTGATGGTGTCTGTTTTAGGTGGTTTTATTGTTACGCTTTCGCGAAAGCATAGTTCCTCAAAGCTAAGTCTTAAAATTACAAAATAGCCAACTATTAATAGGAGGGATGTCGCTCGCTCTAAATTATCAATTACATTGCGCTTTAAAGAAATACTATGAACTCCGAAAATCTCCAAATTATATCTGATATGTTGCTCATGGCAAAAGCAGATAATCACTTACATGAACGCGAGTATGATTTTATACTTATGGTTGCAAGACGCATGGGAATATCAAAAGATGAGGTTGATGCGCTTGTAAAAAGTCCTCAAGATAAGATGGTGTATAAGACAGAAATGCAACGCCTCACGCAGTTTCATAGGCTTCTATTGGTGATGAATGTAGATGAGGAAACTCAATTTGTAGAAATTGATACGCTACGCAATTACGGGCTAAAGCTAGGTATCAGGGCAGAAGCAGTGCTGCAAATCCTAAGTGAAATGGGAGATTATGAGCATAAAATAATTCCTTCTCATCGTCTTGTTGAGATTTTTAAAAGATTCTACAACTAACGATAATTGACAAAAAGGCAGTATTAAATACTGTAAATCGGTCAAAACGTCATAAAATTTACATTGGAACTGAATTTGCCTAACCCATAGCAGAATCAGTTAAACTTTAAATTTATAATTATGACTTTAGTTAGAAAAAATACAGCTCCATATTTACCATCAGTTTTTGAAGAATTATTGAATACTGACTGGCTAGGTGGAAGAACAAACACATTTGCAACTGCAACACCTTCTGTAAATATTATAGAGAAGGATGATTCCTTTACGGTGCAGGTAGCTGCTCCGGGTCTCAAGAAAGAGGACTTTAATATTCAGTTAGATAATGATTTGCTCACAATCTCTTCTGAAATTAAAAAAGATGAAGAGACTGCAGAAACTCAGAAATTTACGAGAAGAGAATTTAATTACACTTCGTTTAAGCGCTCGTTCAACTTACCTGAGTCTGTAAATACAGCAAAAATAACAGCCGAATATGTAGATGGTATTCTTGCAATAGGATTGCCTAAGCGTGAGGAAGCACGTGTGCAGCCATCTCGATTAATCGAGATAGCATAACAATTTAAGTTGGTTAGTTTGAGATTGGGTTTCCGTAAGGAGACCCTTTCTTATTTATGCGAGTTCCTTAAGTTTATCTTGGTAGACCTTAATTTGATCTCTGAGCTTTGCAGCCTGCATAAAGTCAAGCTCCTTTGCAGCAGCTTCCATAGCTTTACGAGTGCTTCTTATTTTCTTTTCAATCTGCGGCCTTGTTTGATACTCTTGAGCATCTTCGGCAGCTAGGTTTACAAGTTCTTCGGCTTCTATTTTATAAGCTTCTTTTTGAGTCATCGCATTATCCAGCGATTTTTTAATTGCCATCGGGCTCAATCCGTGCTTGGTATTGTAGTCTATTTGTTTTTGCCTACGGTAATTACTGTCGTCTATGGTTTCTTGCATAGAGCGAGTAATTTTATCTGCATACATAATCGCCTTACCGTTTATGTTACGGGCAGCACGACCTATCGTTTGTGTGAGTGACCTATTACTACGTAAAAAACCTTCCTTGTCTGCATCTAGTATCGCTACTAGAGAGACTTCAGGAAGATCCAGTCCTTCTCTTAATAAGTTTACACCCACAAGAACATCGTATAATCCTTTACGCAAATCTTGCATGATTTCTACACGTTCTAGCGTGTCTACATCAGAGTGTATATAGCGGGTTCTTATGTCGATTCGCGTTAGATATTTTGTAAGTTCCTCTGCCATACGCTTGGTAAGGGTAGTGACAAGGATACGTTCATCACGGGCCGTGACTTTTGTGATTTCTTCTATAAGATCATCTATTTGATTAAGGGAAGGACGTACTTCTACAATAGGGTCTAGTAAGCCTGTCGGTCTAATGATTTGCTCAACATAAGCTCCTTCGGTTTTTTGTAATTCATAATCTGCTGGAGTTGCAGATACGTAGATGACCTGGTTCTGCATAGCTTCCCATTCCTCAAATTTAAGAGGTCTGTTATCCATTGCTGCAGGAAGTCTAAAACCGTATTCTACTAGGTTTTCTTTCCTACTTCTATCACCTCCATACATAGCACTTACTTGAGAGACAGTTACGTGACTTTCATCTACCACCATTAAATAGTCGTCTGGAAAAAAGTCTAATAAACAGAACGGTCTAGTACCTGGCTCACGTCCATCAAGATATCTTGAGTAATTCTCTATTCCTGAACAATAGCCTAGCTCGCGTATCATCTCAAGGTCAAAATTAGTTCGCTCATCAAGGCGTTTTGCTTCTAGGTGTTTACCTACGCCTTCAAAAAAGCCAACTTGCTTTGTAAGATCCTCGCCTATTTGATTTATAGCTCCTTGGAGTACATCTTGCGAGGTCACAAACATATTTGCAGGGTAGATGCGCAATTGCGAGTACTTCTCAATCACCTCTGCAGATGCTGGATCAAAGGCTTCAATCTCCTCAATCTCATCACCAAAAAAGTGAATTCTAAACGCCATATCTGCATACCCAGGAAAAACCTCTACGGTATCTCCTTTAATTCTAAAATTTCCGTGGTTAAACTCACTTTCCGTTCTAGAATATAAACTTTGCACTAGTTTCTTAAGAAACATGGTGCGGGCGATTACTTGATCTTGCTTAATCTCAATAATGTTTTTTTGAAACTCGGCAGGGTTTCCTATACCGTATAAACAAGAAACAGAAGCTATCACAATCACATCACGCCTCCCAGAGAGTAGGGAAGTAGTGGTGCTCAATCGCATTTTTTCTATCTCCTCATTTATAGAAAGATCTTTTTCAATATAAACTCCAGAGGAAGGAATAAATGCTTCTGGCTGGTAGTAATCATAGTAGGAAACAAAATACTCTACGGCATTATTTGGAAAAAATGCTTTAAACTCGCTGTATAATTGGGCAGCAAGTGTTTTATTATGCGCAAGAACCAGTGTGGGTTTTTGCGTTTCTTGAATCACATTTGCCACGGTAAATGTCTTTCCACTTCCGGTCACACCTAGCAGCGTTTGGTAAGCTTCTTTTGCATTAACGCCGTCTACTAGTGATTTAATAGCAGTGGGCTGATCGCCAGTAGGTTTAAAGGGTGATTCAAGTTTAAATTTCAAGAGCAGAATTTTTTATAAAATTACGAGTTTTTACGCTTTCGCGAAAGCGTGACACTCCCAATGAAATGTTAGAAAAAATGAAACTTATGCTATTTACAGGGAAAGTGCTTAGTGAACCTCGTTTAAAGCACCTAAAAGTATCTCACAACCTTCCTTGATCTCATCCATAGAAATGGTAAGTGGAGGTGTGATTCTTATGGCAGTACTTTCAAAAAGTAGCCAGAATAAAATCAATCCGCGATCTTGGCATTTGAGGATAACTTCAGAAGCAATTTCTGCCGAAGGTGTCATGGCAGCAAGCATGAGTCCGCGGCCACGTATTTCTGTGATAAGCGGGTGAACTAGTAGTGATCTAATTAATTGTTCTTTTTCTAATGCTTCTTGCATTAGGTTGCTCTCTGTAATTTCTTGCAGTGTGGCAAGTGCAGCAGCTGCAATCACTGGGTGACCGCCAAAAGTGGTGATATGACCAAGTTTTGGATTATCTGAAAGCAAAGACATGATCTCTCGTGAAGCAGTGAATGCGCCTATAGGCATACCGCCACCTAATCCTTTTCCAGTAACAAGAATGTCTGGAACTGCATTATAATGCTCAAAACCGAAGAGTTTGCCAGTGCGACCCATTCCTGGCTGAATTTCGTCCAAAATCAGTAGGGCGCCAACTTCCTGACATCGTGCTTTTACTTTTGCTAGAAAATGATGAGTAGGTTCTATAAAACCAGCTCCACCTTGGATTGTCTCGAGGACAACACCTGCTGTTTTTTCTGTTATACGTTCAAGATAACGCTCACAATTAAACTTAATAAAAGCGACATCACCTATCATAGGGCGGAAGGGCGCAGTGCGCTCTTCATTACTCATCAAGCTTAACGCTCCATAGCTATTACCGTGATATGCATCTACGGCAGCAATTATTTCTGTTCTTCCTGTTGCTCGTCTTGCGAGTTTTATAGCTCCATCTATCGCTTCTGTGCCGCTATTTACGAGATACGTGCTCTCTAGTGGCTCAGGAAGATGTTGTGCGAGAAGTTTTGTGAGTTGTACGGCTGGAGATTGTGCGTATTCTCCATAAACCATTACGTGCAGGTATTTATCGAGCTGATCTGTAATTGCTTTTTTTACTCTAGGATGTTGATGTCCTAAGCTGCAAGCAGAAACTCCAGCGACAAAATCTAGATATTTTTTGTTTGCAGTGTCATATATATAACTTCCTTCTGCACGTGCTACTTCCATCGCTAGTGGATGCGGAGTGGTTTGCGCTTGGTAGGTGAGGAAATCTGATTTCATATAATAGTAGATGACACTGGGAAATCTCAAATTTTCGCGAAAGCGAAATCAAATACACGTTTTTCTAAATAATAATAAGGAGGATGTTATCTCCCTTGTCTTCTTCCAGCACGGGCAGATGTGCGCTGTCCATACTGTTGTTTAGGTTGGTTACCCGCACGTTTCATATTTTCTTTCATCATTTTGAGTTGTTCACCTAGCATGTTGTGCTTATCGTGAGACTCTGCTTCCTTCATAAGAACTTGTGCTTCTCGCTTGCGATTTTTGCTCATTGCTATACCTGCAAGGCTCAGTTTTGCCATTGCAAGATCTGCGTCCATAGATAAACCTAGCTCTATAGCTTTTCTAAAATATTTTTCGGCAAGGCTCATATTAGTTTGTGATACCATTAATCCTTGTAGGTAATTGTAATATCCTTCTTGCTTTTTTACGAGTGCAGTGGTTGGGTTTTTAATCTTTTCGAGCCATTTTTGTGCTCCAGGGAAGTCTTGTTTACGTAGGCGTAAGAAGGCTAGGAGTATAATTTCGTTCTTAAAGTATAAGAATATAAATATTCCCATTAATAGTAAGAGCATGATGCCGTTTCCTATTTCATTTTCAATAAACTGCCATACAGCAGCGGCCAGTGTGGCTAGGGCAAGAACAAGTTTGATATTTTTATTGAACATATATTGTATTTAGGTCGAATGATTTGTTATTTTTGCCTGACTCTGTGAGGCGATTGCAAAGGTATACAAAAGGAGATAAAATATTTTCATTTTTCCATTTGCAGAAGTAAAAACTTCTCGTATATTTGCGCCCAGCTTAGAGAGCTGTAATAAAAAGAAATTAAAGGCGGTCTTATAAAGACCTTAAAGAAGATACAAAATGAGCAAGAGAACGTTTCAGCCATCAAAAAGAAAAAGAAGAAACAAACACGGTTTTAGAGAGCGTATGGCTTCAGTAAACGGTCGTAAAGTTTTAGCACGTCGTCGTGCTAAAGGAAGAAAGAAAATCAGTGTATCTTCTGAAACTCGTCACAAAAAATAATGCATCTTTAAGATGTATATATAAGGTGTTGCTTTTTTTAAGCAACACCTTTTTTTATACCCTGTAAGTTCCTAATTTTAGAAAACATTAGAAAAAAATTAAGTAAATGCCTAAAAATCAAAACTTAAAATCGATTCTACTTATAGGCTCAGGGCCTATAGTCATTGGTCAAGCGTGTGAATTTGATTATGCTGGATCCCAATCTTTACGTTCTTTACGAGAAGATGGTATTGAGACTATTCTTATCAATTCTAACCCGGCGACTATTATGACTGATCCGACAATGGCGGATCATGTGTATTTATTACCATTAAATACGAAGTCAATTATTCAAATCTTAAAGGAACATCCCCAGATAGATGCTGTACTTCCTACAATGGGTGGACAGACTGCGCTTAACCTTTGTATTGAAGCAGACGAAAAAGGGATTTGGAAAGACTTTGGTGTAGAACTTATAGGTGTTGATATTGCTGCGATTAATATTACAGAAGATCGCGATCAGTTTAAAAACTTAATGCGCGACATAGGTATACCGATGGCACCACAAGCAAGTGCAAACTCGTTCTTAAAAGGAAAAGAGATTGCGCAAGAGTTTGGTTTTCCATTAGTGATACGTTCTTCATTTACACTAGGTGGAGCAGGAGCTTCATTTGTATTTGAAGAAAAAGATTTTGATAAATTACTTTCACATGGTCTAGAAGCATCGCCAGTACATGAGGTGATGATAGATAAGGCTCTTTTAGGCTGGAAGGAATATGAGCTAGAATTATTACGTGATGCAAATGATAACGTAGTAATCATCTGTGCGATAGAGAATATGGATCCTATGGGAATCCACACTGGAGATTCTATAACAGTAGCTCCAGCAATGACACTTTCTGACGTGACTTATCAAAAAATGCGTGATATGGCTATCCATATGATGCGTAGTATAGGTGATTTTGCAGGAGGATGTAATGTACAATTTGCAATAAATCCGGATAATGAAGAGGAGATTATTGCGATTGAAATTAACCCACGTGTATCAAGATCATCTGCACTAGCATCTAAAGCAACTGGATATCCTATTGCAAAAATTGCAACTAAGCTAGCAATAGGTTACCACCTTGATGAGCTGGATAATCAAATTACAAAGTCTACATCAGCGCTTTTTGAGCCTACCTTAGATTATGTTATTGTAAAAATACCACGTTGGAATTTTGATAAGTTTGAAGGAAGTGATCGCACACTTGGCTTACAGATGAAATCTGTAGGAGAAGTGATGGGTATAGGTCGTTCTTTTCAAGAAGCATTACACAAAGCGACACAATCACTTGAGATTAAGCGTAATGGGTTAGGAGCAGATGGTAAAGGCTATAAAAGCTATGACCAGATTATAGAGAAGCTTACATATGCGAGTTGGGATCGTGTATTTGTAATCTATGATGCAATCCAGATGGGTATTCCATTAAACCGTATTCATGAGATTACTAAAATTGACATGTGGTTCCTTAAGCAATACGAGGAAATGTATGCAATGGAGAAAGAAATTTCTACATATAAATTAGATACGCTTCCGCGAAATTTACTTATGGAAGCTAAGCAACAAGGGTTTGCAGATCGTCAGATTGCACACATGTTAGGATGCTTAGAAAGCGAAGTAACATTTAAACGTGATGAACTACGTGTAAACCGAACATTTAAGCTCGTGGATACGTGTGCAGCAGAGTTTGTTGCAAAAACTCCTTATTTTTATTCTACTTTTGAAAATGATGTAGAGCTAGCAGATGGAACATTAACAACTCACAATGAGAGTATTGTTTCAGATAAGAAAAAGGTTATCGTATTAGGTTCTGGTCCTAACCGTATAGGTCAAGGAATAGAATTTGACTACTGCTGTGTACACGGTGTGATGGCAGCTGCAGAGTGTGGTTATGAAACAATCATGATTAACTGTAATCCAGAAACGGTGTCTACAGATTTTGATACTGCAGATAAACTTTACTTTGAGCCAGTATTCTGGGAGCATATTTATGACATTATTCGTCATGAAAAACCAGAAGGGGTAATTGTTCAACTAGGAGGGCAAACAGCGCTTAAGTTAGCTGAAAAATTAGATCGTTATGGTATCAAAATTTTAGGAACAAGCTATAAAGCACTTGATCTTGCTGAAGACCGTGGAAGTTTTTCTACACTTTTAAAAGATCTTAATATACCTTACCCAGAATTTGACGTTGCCGAAACAGCAGATGAGGCTCTAGCTGTAGCTGCAAAACTTGATTACCCAATTCTTGTAAGACCTTCATACGTTTTAGGAGGGCAAGGAATGAAGATTGTAATAAATGACAATGAACTTGAGGAGCACGTAGTAGATTTACTTCGTAAAATCCCTAATAATAAATTACTATTAGATCACTACTTAGATGGAGCTATAGAGGCAGAGGCAGATGCTATTTGTGATGGCGAAGATGTTTACATCATCGGTATTATGGAGCACATAGAACCTTGTGGTATTCACTCTGGTGACTCTAACGCTACCTTACCTCCTTTTAATCTGGGAGATCTTGTAATGGAGCAAATAAAAGATCACACTAGAAAAATTGCACTAGCTCTTGATACGGTAGGTCTTATAAACATCCAGTTTGCTGTTAAAGATGATAAGGTGTTTATTATAGAGGCAAATCCTCGTGCATCTCGTACGGTTCCATTTATTGCTAAGGCTTACAAAGAGCCTTATGTAAATTATGCAACTAAAGTGATGCTAGGAGCTAAAAAAGTAAAGGACTTTACTTTTAACCCGCAACTAGAAGGATATGCGATCAAGCAACCAGTATTCTCTTTCAATAAATTTCCTAATGTGAATAAAAATTTAGGGCCAGAAATGAAGAGTACTGGAGAAAGTATACTCTTTATTGACAACTTAAGAGATGATGCATTTTATGACCTATATGCTCGTAGAAAAATGTACTTGAGTAATTAAATATTATCTCATAATAATTTTGAAAAAGCCTACTTGATTAAGTAGGCTTTTTTTGTGCTAAACTGTTGGTAAGAACTAAAACTAACAGGCTGTACATGAGAGTATAATGTTTACTTTCTTTGCTTAATATTGTTAAAAATTTTGCATTTTG
This sequence comes from Dokdonia sp. Asnod3-C12, assembly GCF_045063975.1. Taxonomy (NCBI): domain Bacteria; kingdom Pseudomonadati; phylum Bacteroidota; class Flavobacteriia; order Flavobacteriales; family Flavobacteriaceae; genus Dokdonia; species Dokdonia sp. Asnod3-C12. The sequence goes on along the minus strand of NZ_JBEFNY010000003.1, from coordinate 394,647 downwards.
ACGTGCTATTGTAATATAATTGTAGGTTTATTCTTTCAATGACAAGATTTTAAAAAAATCAATCTTATATTGTAAGCACAGACAATTAATTTTCCCCCATTGATGATTAAAAAATTACTTTTATTGAGCTTCTTTTTCCTATCGGTAAGTACGGTTGTTGCTCAAAATAACTATAAAAAGGTTGATAATGTAAGCCAAACTTCTCTAGCAGAAGTGGTGTCAATATATCCTAATCCTGCGATTGATAAAGTTCAAATTTCTAATGATTCTGATAGCAAACTTAAGGTCGAAATCTATAATATCTTAGGAGATTCCATGCTGAGTAAAAGCATCACTGGAAATGATGATTACATTGATATAACGAGATTACAAGCGGGTATTTATATAGTTTCTTTTACAGATGGTAAGCGTACGACTACCAAGAGACTAGTTAAAAACTAGCACTAAAATCATACTCATAAAAAAAGCCGCAATTTGCGGCTTTTTTTATTGTCTATTAAAATGTGGTGATTGTTCTGGAATTACTTTTGTGACAAAGTACTTTGAATCTCCCCAAAAAGAAAATGTCCCAAATCGTTCTATATATTCTAGCTTCACATATTGCCCTTGATATTCATTAAGCGCTTCAATAGCTTCTTTCTCTTGATCTAATACCGAGAAACTAAATATCTGTGCGCCACTTATACCTTGACTTATCTCGCCTTCCCAAGTTTTAAAAACTACTCCTTTATTTGAGAATTTTATAAGTTCTCCAGCGCGAGTTCCTTTACTATAGGGCACGTAGTATATAAATGCAAACCATCCCGCAGCCATAAGAAATATGGTGGTTAACACTACAAATAATATTTTTTTCATAATTGATTTATTCTATTAAAGTTATATCGTCGTCACTTGCAATAGCACGATTAACGATGTTTTCTGGAAGTTGTTTCTTTGCTTTTGCTCCCATTTTTTTCAATTTTTCAACGCGTGTAATTAGGTTTCCGTTTCCTTCTACAAGTTTATTCATTGCTGCCGAATATCCTGTCTTAGCATCGTCCATTTTTTTGCCTACAGCAGTTAAATCGGTCACTAGCCCATGAAATTTATCATATAACCCTCCGGCTTGCTTTGCAATCTCTAACGCATTCTGTTGTTGCTTCTCATTATTCCACATAGAATCGATGGTGCGCAATGTTGCTAGCAGCGTAGATGGAGTAACAATCACAATGTTCTTTTCAAAAGCCTGATTATATAATTGATTGTCATAGTTTATCGCCACCGCAAATGCTGGTTCAATAGGGATGAAAAGTAATACAAAATCTGGACTTTCAATCTGGTAAAGATCGTGGTAATTTTTATCACTTAGCTGTTGTATGTGACGTTTTAGAGCAGCTACATGATCTTTTAAATGAGTGTCACGTAGATGTAATTCTTCTTCATTTACAAATCGCTCATAAGCGCGAAGCGAGACTTTACTATCTACAATCATTTTTTTGTTATCTGGAAGGTGAATCACCACATCTGGTAATACTCTGTTACCTTCTTCTGTAGTAAAGCTCTGCTGTATAAAATATTCTCTATCTTTTTCAAGACCAGATTTTTCTAGTACTCTTTCTAGTACAAGTTCTCCCCAGTTACCTTGCATCTTACTATCTCCTTTGAGTGCTTTGGTAAGGTTATTTGCCTCCTTAGTCATTTGTTCATTAAGAGCCGTGAGGCCTTTAATTTGCTCATGTAAGGCAGAACTTCTGTGTATTGCTTCCTTGTTAGTAGACTCTACTTTGAGTTCAAATTTTTCAATTTTTTCCTGAAGAGGTTTTAGTATACTGTCAATATTTTTTTGATTCTGTAGCGTGAATTTATTCGACTTTTCATCGAGTATTTTACTAGCTATAATTTCAAAATCCTTGGTAAATTTTTCTTGTAATTGCTCTAGCTCGTTGGTCTTCTCATCCATGCGGAGTTTGAGATTCTCATAGGCAACATCACGCGCAGTAAGCTCATTTTGAAATTGATCTTTTTCCTCTCTTATGTAAGCTATTTGCTTCTCACTTTCAGCGCGTAATGCTTGAAGCTGATTGCTGCTTTCTTGTCTAAGCGATGTGGTTTCTTGTTGCGCTTTCGCGAAAGCGGTCTTACCCTCAACTACCTTCTCTTGCTCATTGTGAAGTCGTTCTTGTAAACTTATAAACTGTCCTTTCTTCTTAAGATTTGCAATGTAAAATCCTAATAGTCCTCCTACGAGAATGCCCAGGCAACCAATGATAATAAAAAGAAGTGTGTTATCCATATAATAATAGAGGTGATAAGATATATTGAGAATGTCTATTTACTAGGGTTAATCTATCTGAGTGTCTGGTAAATCTAGTACGGAAGATGTCTCTAGCGCGTTACCAGCAATCCCTTTTATAGAACCAAATAAGGCCGAAATATTTTCTTGTACCACCCAGATTTGCTTCTCACGTGATGCCCATATTCTGTGCATCGCTTTTTTCTCTGAGTTGAGCTGATTGATCATGCCATCGTAGTTCTCTACTATGCGTTTTATGTTTTGCACAAACTCATTACTAGTAAGGTATCCATAAAGAAGCTCCATTTTATCTCCTTTATTCTCGTCAGATGATTTTACTGACTGTGTTTTAATGAGCATCTCTCTCAGTACAAATGAGACACTTTTCACCTCATGAAAACCACAAATCCAGACACCATCTTTCTCTCCAAAACGATCCATATCGCTAGGGAACGTTTCTGTCACAATCACGGCAATGTCTGCCTTACATTGTATTTGATCTTGCTTGAGTTTTTCTATCCAGTCGTTTGAGAAATTCTTAGTGCGCTTACTTTCATAAACGATAGAACCACATTGTTGCTGGAGTCTATTAACAACATTTTGAATACAATCTGCACCACGTATTCCCTTACCTACTTCCGTAATATTGTCAAAAGGGTAGGAGTGAGCAAGTAGTTCTTCTAGCGCAAGTTCCTGCACTTCTCCTTGCATTTGCATGCTTCCTTGCTCTGCCTTGCGCTTCATCTCGTCTATCAGCTTCTTTTGATCGTTTAACTTCTTTTCAAATTCCTTTTCTTTAAGGAACATAGCTTCACGCTCTTTTGCTCGGGCTTTATCCTCTATATCTTTTTGACTTTCAAGCAGCTGTTTTTGCATGGTGAGTTGCAACTCTTCTGCTTGTTCTTTTAGATGATTTTCACGCTTGAGTAAATCTATTTCAGCCGATTTTAATGTGCGGTTTTCTTCTTTGCGTTTATCATTTTCAGACTGTAGAGATTTCAATTGTTGCTCATAAGCCTCTTGAGTTGACTTTTCGATTTTCTCCTGCTCTTTAACTAAGCGCTGCTCTAGTTTTGCCTTAAAAAGCTCATTCTCACGCTCTTTTTTTTCTTCAAAGAGTGCTACTTCCTTTTCAAGCTTTGCACGTTCTGCATTAAATTTTTCGGCTTGTTCTGCTACTTTACGTTCGTATTGCGCTTTAAACTGCGCCTGTAGTTTTCCTGATAACGCCTCTTCTACGTCAAAGTTGTGAGCACAATTAGGGCATTGGATTTTATCAGTCATCGATCTCTTTATTTTTGATAGTAATTCCTAATATTTGGAAATATGCTATAAAGATAGGAGAAGTGGTAAACATACACTCGATTTACCAGTTTGCTTTTTCAACAAAAACATGTGATGGGATATCGACAGAAAGATAGTGGCTCACGTTCTTTGTACTTTGAGAATAAAGAGATAAAGTATCTCCCTCAAGCTCTTGATATTGCGGATTATAGAGCTGTTTGCCATTTTTATTTGTAATATAGTTTCTAGTAGATAGGGTGTTGTAATTATAGTCGTAGTAGCCTTGGTCTGTTTTTTTAGCTCGTAGCGTATCTAGATTATTCAAGTCAAATTCATCAAAAACCGCTAGCCTGCCGTCTTTATAAAACTTCAAGTATTTTTTATAATTATAAGTAGTCACTGCGTTTACCTTATCTTCATCATACTTATAATAATGAGCGACAAGTTTGTAGAGTTTTGTAGTGTCTATAATCTTATAGACTTCATTTGATGTTATTTCTTGCGCGACAAGTATATCATTAATCTTAGTAGTGTGCTTTGTGGTTGCTCTATATCCAGAGCAGCTCGTAATGATTATTAAGAGGATTATACTTGTATAAAAATTTTTCATTGAGATTATTTGAGAAAAAAGATACGCTTTTCTCTGTCAAACCCCACATTATCAGCAGGAAACAATGTGTCAAAAACTCCATTGCTTATCAAGCTAGATGGTGTGTCAAAGTGCGCTGTACCACTTTTCATGACTATCATCTTGTCACAGGCGTTTAGCGCATAAGGGATATCATGTGTGGAGAATAATATTGTTTTACCATGCGTATGGGCAATAGACGTAAGTAGTTTTAACAAAGAAGCCTTGTGATGTAGGTCTAAATGTGTCATAGGCTCATCAAGCAAAATTACGTCTGTGTTCTGAGCGAGCGCACGTGCTATTAAAACTCGCTGCAGCTGCCCATCACTAAGCTCGTAGCATTTTTTATCTTTGAGTGTGAAGGTCTCCGTATTTTTAAGAGCCTCGATAATTACTTCTCTATCGGTATCAGAAATGGTTCCCAGCCAGTTTGTGTAGGGTTGTCTTCCTAAGGCTACAAGTTCGACAACAGATAGATTTTTTGAGATAGGTTGGTTAGTAAGTACAACACTTAGTTGTTGTGCGAGTAGGGAAGGAGTAATGTTTTTTATTTGCTTTCGCGAAAGAGTAACCTCACCACTTACAGTAAGTTGTAATCCAGATAATGTGCGGAGCAATGTGGACTTTCCAGCGCCATTAATTCCCACAATACCTACGAGTTCTCCTTTGTTTATATTTAGGTTTATGTCGCTAGCAATGACAGTATTTACTGGCGATGCCAGATAGCCTATAGAAAGATCTGTAGTTTGTAAAATGCTATGTGAACTCGGATTATTCATCTAGAAAAGTAATTTCTTTTTACGCACTAATAACCAAATTACAACAGGAGCTCCTACCATCGCAGAAATTGCGTTGATGGGAAGCGTGAATTCGCTAAAAGGTACTTGCGCAATCGTGTCACAAATAAGCATTAAAATGGCACCTCCCATAATTACCGCTGGTAATAATATAATGTGTCTTGTGGTTTTTATCACCTGACGAATAAGATGCGGAACTGCAAGCCCTATAAAAGCAATAGGACCAGCAAAGGCAGTAATACTCCCTGCTAGCAGGCTAGTTGCGATGATAATAACTAATCTTGAACGTGAGAATCTAGTGCCTAAGGTTTTTGCATAAGCATCGCCAAGTAAAAAGCTATCGAGTGATTTTAGACTTGCGATGGATAAAACTAATCCTGCGGCAAAACAAAGTGCCAAAATCCCAACGCCATTCCATGATAAATCACCAAGACTTCCAAATGACCAAAAAACAAAACGCTGTAACTCCTCGGCTTTACTGAAGTATGCTAGAACGCTCACTACGGCGCTAGTAAGGCTGCCTACCATAAGACCTATAATGAGCAATGCCATGGTGTCTTTTACACGTGTAGCGACTCCTATAACCATGAGTAATACTAGAAAACTACCTGCGCTTGCGGCGATAATAAGACCCCATTTGCCAGAAAGAAGTGCTGTAGAAAGTCCGAGAGCGGTTCCTCCCAGAATGTATAATGCAACCCCTAAACTTGCTCCACTACTAATACCTAATACAAAAGGACCTGCCAGCGGATTACGGAAAAGTGTTTGCATGAGCAATCCAGATACCGCAAGTCCAGATCCGGCAATAATCGCGGTGATGGCCTTGGGCAACCTATAATCTACAATAATATATTCCCAAGAAGATTTTGAAACCTCAGTGCCTGTAAGACTCGCAATAACATCCTTTATAGGTATAGCAACAGATCCTAGACTTAGATTTGCTAGTACACATACTAACAGCACCAGCGTAAGAATGAGAAACGTAGGGATGTAGCTATTGTTATTCATCTAGTGTATCAAAAAAGGTAAATGCCTCTGTAATCATTTCTGGATGTAAGATTTTTGCAAGATCTCGCAATACTAAGTCAGGCCTGTTAGGTGCTAGCTCATAATATAACAATCCGCCAGTTTCACCTTTGTATTTTGCAAATGTGTAAACTTTCTTGTTTTTAAATGCGTCAAACTGAGCATAAGCAGGGTTATCACTCGCAAGCTTAGTGTAACTCGTGTACTGTCCTGGTGCTATCCAGAAGTCGGCTTGCTGTCCTTTCTCTAGTACAGATTCTATACTTAGTGCGATACTTCCAGCTCCTTCGGTCTCAGACCACAAGTAATTACCGCCAGCATCCTCAAGTACTTTTGCTTGCCAGCTGTCACCTTTAGGCAGATACCAGATATCTTTAAACATGCCGCCACTTAAAACTGTTGGCTTATTTTCTATAGTGGCTATTTGCTCTTTTAGTAGGTTGTAGTTCGTTTTTATGTGATTAAAAATGCTATCTGCCTCGCGCTCTTTGCCATATAGTGCGCCAAAAAACTTAATCCATTCTGCTTTTCCTAGCGGGTCTTTTTCCACCCAATCTCCATTATATAGTACAGGAATTCCAGCTCGTTCTACACTGTTGAGCGACTTGTTTTCTCCCTCTACACCAAAGCTTATAATTGCCTCGGGGCGTAGCTCGATAGTGAGTTCTGTATTGAGTGATTCGTTTTGACCAAGGTCAATAATTTCTTTGTTTGCAATACGCTTTCGCGAAAGCGGACTAGAAATATAATTAAGATTAGGAAAACCTTTTAAAGTCTCTGCTACCTCCAGCATTTCTAATGACGGAATATGTGTGGTTGAAGTAACGACAACAGTGTTTAACGGTGTTTTGAGAATGGCATCTACGCCTTGTGATTTAAGCTTTTCTTCTAGTTTGTTAGACTGCTCTATATCTGTATTATTTCCAGATGAATCTCTTGGTATTAGCGCATATTTGAACTCATTTTGCGCTCCAGGAAATGCTTCTGTAACTGTTATAATTGTATGATTTGAGTATTGTTTTATAGAGAATCCGTTTGCATAATCTATAGATAATGAAGTGCCTTGGCTATCGTTGTTTTTAACCTCTTTTGACTTCTCTTTACATGAAATGAAAAGTGATAATAAAGCAACTAGAAATAGGGTAGTGTTCTTCATCTGTCAAAAGTAGCATTAAAATAATCAATGCGACAAGCCCTCATTTAAGATTACAAATAACCGACTTGAGCTTATGATTAGTTTTTAAATATTTATAGATAGACTGAAACTTAGTTATGTATATTTGTGCCGAATTTTGGTTCTAATGTGCCACACGAGCACGGAGGATTAATAGGGAATTCCGTTAAAAACGGAAGCTGTTCCCGCAACTGTAAGCTAAGCCCTTTATGGGTTTGTTACTACTACAAAGCCACTGTCACAAGGTGTTGTGATGGGAAGGTGTAACAAAAGCAAGCCAGGAGACCTGCCACAATTCTTAATTAAAATCAAGCGACTCTCGGGTAAAGAGGCGGTAGATAATGAGACATATTTTCCTTTTTATTGCAGCGATGCTTTATGCACACGCGTCTGTTGGACAGATAGATACACTTCAAGTTTTACCTGAGGTGATATTGAGTGACGTAAAGTTACGAGAGCACAGCGTGGGGATTGCAATTCAAAAAGTATCTGATAGTATATTACAGCAGTCTAGAATATCTCTTACAGATGTTTTGAAGAATAATACAAGCATATATTTTAGGGAAAATGGTCCTGGAGGAGTTTCTTCGGCGTCTTTTAGAGGGACAAATGCTTCTCAAACAGCCGTGGTGTGGAATGGTATCAACATAAACAGTCAGCTCACAGGTCAAACTGATTTTAATACCATTTCCACTAATAATTATGATAATCTTGATGTGCGTGCAGGCGGTGGTAGCATCATTTATGGCTCAGGAGCAATAGGAGGGAGCGTCCACCTTAATAATGAAATCCAGTTCTACAAACGTGCTGAGACTATTATTTCTGCGGGTTATGGAAGTTTTGATACACAGGTAGCACATGCAAAAACAAGATTTTCTACAGACAAATTTTATGTGGACGTAGGAGCCGATTTCCAGCAGTCTGAAAATGATTTTGACTATCTGGATACAGATAATTTGTTCAATGCTAACGGTCAATATGAGAATCTAGATCTCAATCTCAATGCTGGCTACCTATTATCAAGTGATGGAGATAATACTCAAATTTTAAAATTACACCATAACACATATGTAGGCGATCGTAATTTTTCTGGTACGCTTACCGCACCATCTAATGATGCTTATGAGGATCGCAACACGAGAACCTTAGTAGCTTGGGAAAATCTAAGCAAGCGATATGATGGAACCTTGAGACTAGCTCATATTTACGAGCAATTCAGATATTTTGCAAACAATGAGTCAGACCTTAATGATTTAGGCAAAGCCGCTCGTTACCTAGCAAACTATGAGGGGACTTTAAAAATAGATTCATCCAAGAGACTTACGTTTTTGGGAGAAATAAACACGATATCGGCAGCGGGGGCCTCCATCGAGAATGCCTCAAGAAGGAGTGCCTCTGCCGTAGCATTATGGAAACATCAAGTGCTATCGACATTGAGTTATGAAATACAGGTAAGGCAGGAAGTTGTTGAAGATTATCGTAGTCCATTCTTGCTAGGGGTTGGTTTGGATTACGCTTTCGCGAAAGAGTACATGCTTTCATTCAACGCTTCCCGCAATTACCGTATACCTACATTTAATGATACCTACTGGGCCGGTCCAGGAGCTATGGGTAATCCTGATATCCGTCCAGAAACCAGTAAGCAAGCCGAGCTAGGGATTTCTAGAAGTCAGAACAACGTCACTTTAGGTTTAAGAGGTTTTTATATAGATACAGACGATCTTATTAAATGGCAACCTAACAGTGCAGGAATATGGAGTCCTGTAAACATTGAAGATACGGAGCATTATGGAGCCGAGTTTTCTTTTAAATTAGATAAGAAAATAGGACAGCATCGTCTTGCAGCAAGCGCAGCATATGCCCATACAATTGCAGAGAATGCAGAAACTAATAAGCAACTTATTTATGTGCCTAAAAACAAAGGAACTATAGGTTTGAGTCATAATTATAGTTGGCTTAGCTCATACATTCAAGGTACTTATAATGGAAGCGTATTTACGACAACGGATAATACATCAACAGTAGAAGATTCTTTTGTTGCAAATGCAGGCATAACTGCAGAGCTTTTTAAAAATGGAAATCGTAAGATGACCTTGTCCACCAAATTAAATAATGTCTTGAATACAAATTACCAGACGGTCGCTTTTAGACCTAATCCTGGCCGCAACTTTTTAATACAAACAACGTATACTTTTTAAACACAATTATGAAAAAAACAATTTATTTATTATCCGTACTATCGCTATTTGCTTTCTCTTGTGAAAGTGATGATGACTTCACAGAGCCGATTATAGAAGTAGAAGTAGAAGATGAGGCCTATGAGAATGGATTTTTAGTGACTAATCAGGGACCTTTTAATAATGGTTTTGGAACAGTCTCGTTTATCGATGAAGGATTTAGTGCTATCGAAAATGATATTTATCAGACGGTAAACAATGACAACCTAGGTAACATTGTGCAATCTATAGGGTTTACAGAGGATAATGCCTATGTGGTTGCAAATATTGGGAATAGACTTACGATAGTAGACAGATTTACCTTTGAAGAAATAGCTCGTATAGAGACTGGTTTATCTAATCCAAGATTTTTTGCAAGTGTAGACGGTAAGGGATATTTGACTAACTGGGGAGACGGAGCAGATGCAACAGATGATTATATTGCAGTTATAGATCTAGCCACTAATACAATCACAAATACTATCGCAGTAGAAGAAGGACCTGAAGAAATACTTTACAACGGGACTTATCTTTATGTAACAAACCAAGGTGGTTTTGGCGTAAATGACATTGTTACGGTAATTGATCCTGCTACTGATACTGTTATAACAACAATACCAGTAGGTGATGCGCCTAATGGATTAGAGTTAGATAGCTCAGGTAATTTATGGGTGCTTGCTGGAGGTTCTCCTGCATTTACAGGTACAGAGACTGCTGGAAGTTTATCTGCAATCAATACAACTACAAATACAGTATCTGCTTCATTTGATTTTGGAGTTACAGATCATCCTAACTCTATTAATATAGAAGGCCAAAATCTTTATTACTATTTAAATGGGGAGGTTTTTGTTTCTTCTACGACAAACTTCGCAATACCTACTACTCCAGAACTAACTGGATTATCCTTATTTAATATAGTTGTAAGAGATGATATCTTAATAGGCGCAAATCCAGGGGATTTCTCTAGCAATGGAACTATAGAGGTTTATGATCTTACATCTGGGACTATTATCACTTCACTTAGTGCCAGCTTAGGAACAGATCAGATATATTTTAATGAATAGTATTTATTCCTAGAATAGACTACAATAAAAAGGGGTAATTATATGTTACCCCTTTTTTATTACTCTTAAATTGCTGTTTATAAATCGATGTGATCTACCATCATACGCTGGTATAATGGATCTTCTTGTTCTGAATCGTAAATAGATCGTTGTATGCGGGTATTGTAGTTTGTGCTACTTCTACCATTTAATATAATGTCTATAGCTGCATCCAATAGTGGCTCCCCTTGTTCTCCTAGTTGTCCAAAGTTTTCAAAATCTTCGGCAATTAGTAAGTCTGGTGTGAAACCATCAAAGTAGTCTGTTAGCCCATCAGCATTCACAGATTTCAATACTAATGGAAGCATTACATAACGGTGATTAGGGTTTGCCTCCGAACGACGGAAGTTAGGTGCAGGAGCATCATATAATAAAAATGAACCTTCAAATTTACCTACAGTGTTAGTTCCTATTTGAATTACCTCAATGTAAGGATCAAGACCGCTTAGTATAAGTTCGCTCGCACTTGCAGATCTCCCTGTTGTTAATACAAAAACTCTCGTCAGGCCTAAGCTGTTTATAGCTGGTCCATCATCACCAGAGCCAAGATTGTTATTAAATCTTCTTACGAATTCATTTGCTTGATTTCTATCCGCATTATACTCTTGCGTTATGAATTCTTCACCGTTAAACTGTCCAGTAATCATTGTAGAAAGATCATTTGCGGTTTCTATAGATCCACCTCCATTATATCTTAAATCAAGAACAAGATCTGTAACTCCAGCACTACGAAATTGCGCAAAAGCAGCGTTGAGTTCGCTATCAAACTCATTAGTAAATCCTGTGTAATGTAAATATCCTATTTCATTACCTCCCACGCTCAGTACGTTTACCGTATGTACAGGGTTTATGGTGAGTTCAGTTTTTGTAATTACAATTTCTTCTCCTGTCGTGGTAAAGTCTGTTCCATCATAGGTTGCTAATCCTATGGTGTAACTATCTGGAGCAAAAAAGCTATTAAAATTTGTACTTCCATCTATCGCTTGTCCATCACCACTTGTGAGTGGTTGTCCATCTACAAGTGTAAATATCATTCCTCGCTCTGCTCCAGCAAGATCTGCTGGGCTGTCATTTACTACATAACGTACAACTCCAAAAGCAGTAGTAGGATCGTTAGGCATAATTAACAAAGACAGGTTTAATCCAGAAGAAGTACGTATACCTGCAAGAGAGTTTTCTAGAGCAACATAATCATCTCTTAATATGCTAAAGCGATCTCGTGTAGATGTAAGCGCGTCAAAAGTCGCTTCCGGAGAAGAGAACTGACTTAAATAATCAAATCTAGCGGCGTCATTTTCAAAAAAGTCATTTGCTAGTTCTGGTACATCTTCTTTGTATAGTGACCAATAATTTAAACCTCGATATACAAAGTCAGATATTTCAATATTCTCTGCTGGTATTAGATTGTCATCAAGGTCATCATCACAAGAACTTAAAAATACAAGAAGTGCGAGTGATAGGAGCGTTATGTTTTTCATCAATAATGAGGGTTTAATGGTGATATACTGTAAATATAGTTAAACGAAATACCAACGCAAAGATTACATAGTTTCTCGTTATTTCATAAAAAAGCCTCTCTATAAATGAATATAGAGAGGCTTTTGTTATAAATCAGATCTTTAGAACTGGTAGTTAAGAGATAAGTTAAACATCGTACCTAACTGGCTAAAGTGATAACCATCATACGTCATCTGAGAATAACGCTGATTGAAAGTTATTAAATTAGATTGGTTTTGCGTTGCTGCTGCATCTGCTAGTATAGCTGACCCTGCTGCATTTTCTGCTTTAAATTCCCATTCTGGTAATACGTTAAGTAAGTTATTTACATTAAGCGCAAGTGTGATTTTTTCAGTTACGTTATAGTTGATACCAAGATCTGTAACAATCTTAGGGATAAACTCTGTGCGTAGGTTGTCATCAAGTCCTTGTTGCTTAAATGTAGTTTTACCAAAATATGTGTTGTTTAAAGAGAAAGCAAACTTCCCGATATCATAATTACCACCTAAAATCCACTTAGTTCTAGGTCTAGAGGTAAAGAATAAAGCTTCTTGTGTAGCATTTACTACAGACTGTCCAGAATCCTCAACAAGTTGCGGGTTTTTTACAGCACCATCACGTTCGTTTGTAATTGTATAATTACCAGATAGATTAAGTCCAAGCTTACCGTTACCTAACTCAATATTTCTTTTGCTAATCACTACGTCAAGTCCAGAGGTTCTTGTATCAATAGCGTTAGAAAAGAAACTTACATCGCTCAAGTTATTGTCTCTTAAAATATCATCTAGTGGAGTAGTACCTATATTATTACCATCATCATCAAAAGCAGTTCCAGTAATTTCAGATCCTAACACGATACGATCTTTTACAGCAATGTTGTAGTAATCTACTGTAAATGTAAGATTGTTTGCTAGTTTACCACCAAAACCGATAGTGAAGTTATTTGATGTTTCTGCATCTAGTTCATCAATTCCTAATAATTGTGCTTGTGTAGAAACGTTATTTACTAAACCTCCTACTTGTATTCCCTGTCCTGGAATAAAGCTATATTGTGCTTTTTGTGTATAAATCTGGTGTAATGTTGGAGCTCTAAATCCAGTAGATAGTGAACCTCTTACTGTAAGATTGTCTGTAAGCTTATAGCGAGAACTAAATTTATAAACAAACGTATTTCCAAAATCAGAGTAATTTTCTGTTCTAACTGTACCACTCAATAAGAAAGCGTCAGATACATCATAATCTAAAGAGAAATATCCTCCAATGTTGTAACGGTTAAACTTTCCAGAGTTTTCAGGGCTGTTACCTGCAAATGAATCTGCTCCACCACCATCATAAGAATCAAGTTTTCCTTCAATTACCTCAAATACTTCGTTTCTAAACTCAGCACCAAAACCAATACTTACTTTGTCTGAAAGTATTCTAGAGATGTCAATGTTACCTACATTATGAGTGAATTTTGTTCCACCTGGATCAAACTGACGTGCGCTGTTTTCTCTGTATAATTGCGATCCTTCTGTAATCTCACCATCATCTACAGTACCGTTTCCATTTGCATCAACAAAAACAGATGGAGAAAACACTACATTTCTGTTATGAGAATCACTTACACGGTAGGTTTGTGTGTTTCCGCCAGTCGTATAACTAGCATCAACATTCCAATCATTTATTGAAGTTCTGATACCAATAGTACCATTATAATCATTAAGAAGCCCTTCAAAAGTAGGCACATAACCATCATATCCACCCGCATTATTCGGGTTGTCACCAGGAAAAAAGTCTGCTAAATAAGGAAAATCTTCTATAGTTCTCCAATATGGAGTTCTGTAGTTTGCAAAACTATTTACCTTCTTATAAACATAAGCGGTATTAAAATACAACTCAGTATTATCACTTAAGTCAAAACCTCCATTTACTAGAAATTTAGAAGATGCAGTTTCTGGTGATCCGTTAATGTTATTTGCATCTGGGTTACGAGATAAAAATTCTTGAACATCTGCAAGGTCTGCTCCAAAATCACCAGCTTCTCCAGCAGCATCAACAGTACCAGGTCTATTTGCAAGATTTACTTTAGAAAAGTCTACTGTATAGTTTATAAAACCTTTATCATCTCCTATAGTAGAACCATTATTTACACTGATTCCTACCATCTCACCATCACCTTCAGAAGTGATTCCTGTTCTTAGCGTCGCCGAGCCTTCATTATCATTATCTTTTAAGATAACGTTCATTACACCCGCAATTGCGTCAGATCCGTATTGTGCAGATGCACCATCACGTAAAATTTCTACACGCTTTATTGCATCTGTAGGGATTGCAGAGATATCTGCACCCGTTTCTCCACGTCCTGGAGAAGTTTGAGTATAAAGAAGTGCACTTAAATTCTTTCTTTTACCATTAATTAAGATTAAGGTTCTAGAAGGCCCCATGTTTCTTATTTCATAAGGATCTAGAAGAGAAGTTGCATCATTTACAGGGGTTTGTACTGTATTAAATGATGGTATCTTGTACTGTAAGGCTTTGTCAAATGTTACTTGTCCTGTAGTTTGTAATTCTTTTGCAGATACGACATCTACTGGTACAGCGGTATCTACCTGACTTCTTGGAGCAGTTCTTGATCCTACAAGTACCACCTCACCAAGGCCTACACCTTCTTCAAGAGTTACATTTATAGATGATTTTCCATTTACTGCTATACGCTTCGTGTCAAAACCTAAGTAGCTTATCTCTAAAGTACCGTCGCTTTGTACCGTGATATTATAATTACCATCAAAATCGGTGATAGCGCCATTGGTAGTTCCTTTTTCAATGACATTTGCGCCAGAGATGGGAACATTGTTTTTATCTGTCACCGTACCTGTTACAGTAACTTGAGCAAATGAGGTCACACCAATTAATAGACCTAAAATAGTTAACGTGAGTTTGTGCATAGTTGATTTGTTAGTTAATGAAATTTTAATAGGTATTGAATACCTGTTAATTTGTGTTAAAACTAAGATAAAAATATAACGAAAACAGATATTTACTATCTATTTTTCAATAAATATTAGATATCCGGTGTTTTTTGTCAGCTAAGAGGATGGGAGCACCCATTATCACTGGCTTTAACCCTTATTCTTAAAAAATTATGCTATTGATTTGATTAGCAGTTCGATATCGTTGTAGATGCGAGTGTAAGTCTCTTTGCGGGTTCTGTAACCTAGGAAAGAGGAACAATATATTGAGGTTTCTAGCTCAGTTATATTATATAAGTCATCAATCTTCTCAAAATGAGATGAGTTTGGCACTCGTTGTTCTAATGTGTAACCAATCCACTCCTTAGAAAAAAATGTCGCTCCTTTTCTATTAAATAGTAAGATGAGCTCTGGTGAAATATGCTCAATAACCTCTTTTGTGATGGCTAATTGGCTTTTTAAGAAATCGCGGCCTTTCTCATCTTTAAGGAAATACTCTATTTGTTTTTGCTCTGTATGACGTTGATAAAACAAATCACAATAGGTAATTCCAAACTGTTCAAAATCTTTAAGTAGCGTGGAGAATTTTTTGAAGTAGCGATCAGAATTTAAGTTGTCATAGTTGTAGCTATATCCATTACTGCTTACAAAGTCATTTCTGAGAGAGGGATTAATCCCCATTACTAGTATGTTGGCTTGAGGATTTACTTCAGAGAATACAAATCCTTCTTCAGCTATAGCTAGTTGCTCTGCCGTTATAGACTGACTTTTAAATTGAGTGAAAACCTGTCCAATTTTCGCTTTAAGCGCACTATTAAAAGAATCGTTATTCATACATAAGGTACTGCTTACGTATGTTTTTAAAGTTGTCTATATCCTTTATCCAGTCACGTTTAATCTCTTTAAAGGTATATCCATCTTGAATTTGCTGCTGTAATTTTTTATTACCTGCATGAAGTGTAAAACTAGCCGTTTTAAAGAATTTATTTTTGTCAGAACTTGCGGTATAAGCTTCTATGAGCCACTCAAGATTTACACGGCTCATGTACTCTTGAGCGCGCAAGTCTACACCATAGCACAGCTGCCCATTATGTTTAGGATCTTTTGAGCCAAAGTTAGGCTCAGGAGTGTAAGAATATGTAAAGTTGCTAGGTGAAAAATCTGGAGCTCCAAAGATTTGAAATTGCATTTCTGTTCCTCTTCCCGCATTAATAGTAGTTCCTTCAAAAAATCCTAGGCTAGGGTATAGGTTAATACTTTTATCATTAGGCAAATTAGGAGAAGGACGCGTTGGTAAGGAATATGGAGTCGTGTAATCCCAATTTTCTAATGGAATCACCGTAAGATTACATTGCATTTTATCTTTAAGCCAGCCCTCACCATTCACCATCATCGCATATTCTCCTATAGTCATACCATACACCAAGGGCACTTCATGCATCCCTAAAAAGCTCGAATGGTCCTTTTCCAGTGTAGGACCGTCTATATAATGAGCATTAGGATTTGGTCTGTCTAGTACAATCACCGGTATACCTTTTTCGGCAGCGGCTTCCATCACATAGGTGAGTGTAGATATATAGGTGTAAAATCGAACACCTACATCTTGTATGTCAAAGAGGATTACATCGAGCCCTTCCAGTTGCTCCTGGCTAGGTTTCTTGTTTTTACCGTAAAGAGAGATAATATTGAGACCAGTTTTTGGATCTTTTCCATCTTTTACTTGCTCTCCAGCGTCTACATCACCGCGAAACCCATGTTCTGGTGAGAAAACACGCGTAACATTAATTCCGCTAGAGATAAGTGAATCAACTAGGTGCGTACTTTCCCTTTCAGTGTGGGGAGTACTTTTGAATATGAGTCCGCTCTTGTTAGTAACCACACCTACTTTTTTATCTTTAAGTAATGGTAAGTAGTGCGCTGTTCTATTGGCAGCGGTAACGATTGGTTCTTGAGAAGGAGATTCTTGTAGTACAGTTTCTTTTTTAAATTCCGCTTTCGCGAAAGCGTTACTATCTCCACCGCTATTTGCACAAGAAATAAGCAGTGTGAGCATTAAAAAAAGGGTATTTTTGAAGAAAATGAGACGCATTTGAATTTAGAGTATTTTATAGCCAAACGCCTAAGTAGCGCGACATCGTATAAAAGTAGTGCTTCCAGTACGATAATTAAAATTGCTATCGTAGCAATTGCGATTGGTATGGTGATGATGCTTATATCTATTGCTACAGGACTAGGACTCCAGAGAGAAATTAGACAAAAAGTGTCTGCTTTTTCTGGAGATATTGTGGTGTCAAATTTTGACGGAAATAACAGTGAAGAGACGACAAATCCAATTTCTATAGATCAAGATTTTTATCCAGATTTTAATGCAGTACCAGAGGTAGCGCATGTACAAGCAATTACTGTAAAAGCTGGCGTTATAAGGACTGCAGAAACCTTTGAAGGAGTAATTTACAAAGGCCTAGGTGATGATTATGACTGGAATCGTATCGAGGAATATATAGTAGAGGGAAGAAAGCCAGCACTTACGGGAGCGCTTAATAATGAGACTATCTTTAGTACCTATCTAGCTAACCGTTTAGGCTTTAAAGTAGGCGATAAGGCAATCATACAATTTGTAAATAAAGATAACACGCGCTTTAGACCGAGGGCACTAGAGATTGTAGGGCTTTATGAAAGTGCCTATCAAGAATTTGATAAAGTGTATATCATGGGTGATCGCCGTCATCTTACTCGTATAAATAACTGGGAAAAAGACGAGGTAGGAGCTTTTGAAGTTTTTGTAGATGATTTTGATAATCTTGAGGCACTGAATAATAAGGTGTATGAAAACTCTGGTTCTACTTTAAGGTCTATCTCTGTAATACAGAGTAATTACAATATTTTTGAGTGGATTAAACTATTTGATTTCAATATCATTTTAATAATTGTTATTATGATATTGATTGCAGGTATTAATATGATTGTGGCTTTGCTTGTACTAGTACTAGAACGTACAAAAATGATAGGCGTACTCAAGGCACTTGGAGCGTCAGACTGGAGTGTGCGTAAGATTTTTATCTATAATGCCATGTACCTAATAGGCCTTGGGCTCTTCTGGGGTAATCTTATAGGTCTAGGGATATTATATGCTCAGAAAATATTTGGTTTTGTGAAGTTAGACCCATCTACCTATTATGTAAGTGAGGCGCCTGTGCTCATAGACTTCTGGCATATTCTCTCTCTTAATGTAGGCGTGTTTGTGGTGTGTGTACTTATACTCCTTATACCATCTTACATCATAACAAAAATAAGTCCAGTAAAGGCAATACGTTTTGAGTAAAGAATAATAGCGATTAGTTAGATTGAAATCCTTTTTCCCATTCGCTATTAATTATAGTTGCTCCATAAACGAGTTTGTGGCCAAAGGTCCAAGCACCCATTGTAAAGTCTTCTTTAATGATGGAAGGTTCCATACGCCATTCCTCGTTGTTATTAGGTTTACCCATTAGCGATTCGGCAAGGGATCGTACGGTGCTCATATCTTTATATGCAATGGTGATAGCATATAATAACGGCTCTTGATCTTTTGTAAATAAATAGCTATACGATGTAATAGAGCTATCACTTACAGCTTCCATATATTCTATTTTAAACTCCGACTCTTTATCTAAGCGTGTCGCTTTTGGAGCCTTTTTTTTAAACTTTTTTAAAGTCATACCTAGATATAACTGCTTCTTTTCAAGTTCTTTTGGGAAGTGCTGTTGCTGTTTTCCTTTTGAAAATTCATCTAATGTCACTGAAGGAGCAGTAATAAACAAACATAAGAAGAGTAAATTCCATTTTAATAGCATATGATAGATGGTTGCTCATTATAAAGCAACAGTGTATTGGTTTGATTAACTACAGTTTCCTTTTTTGTATATAGAAATCCTCAGGTATACTCATATCAATTATTTTCTTAGACATTTTAAGCTCTTGCCACTGATCTGTAGGCTTGAGCCATTGTAATTTACCATTTATCATTATAGAAAGTGGCATAGAGAAATCACTTATCACATTTGTGTAGCGATAATTCAGTTTCTTTTTACTCACTTTATATTCAAAGGTTGGGATTTTTACCGTTCTTAAATATTGGTCAAATATAGGAGCGAGGTTCTGGTTTAATCTTTTAGACATAAAATCTTCTACCATGGCACTTGTAGTGGTTTTATGGTAAAACTCCTTGTTAAGTCCACGTAAAGTCTCTCGCCACAGCTCATCATTATCTACAATGGTGCGTATGGTGTGTAGCATATTTGCACCTTTATAGTACATATCGCCACTTCCAGAACGATTTACATCGTAAGTACCTATGATAGGTCTATCATTTCTAATGTTTTTACGCAGTCCAATTACATATTCACTAGCAGCGTCTTTGCCAAAATGATAATCTAGATAAAGATTTTCTGAGTAGTTAGTAAAGCTCTCATGAATCCACATATCTGCAACATCCTTGTTTGTAATGTTATTTGCAAACCATTCATGACCAGATTCATGTATGATTATAAAGTCAAATTTAAGTCCTTGTCCTGTGCCAGATAGATCGCTTCCTAGGTAGCCATTTTTAAACTTGTTTCCATAAGTTACAGAGCTTTGATGTTCCATGCCTAAGTATGGAGCTTGTACGAGTTTAAAACTATCCTCATAAAATGGATAAGGACCAAACCAATGTTCAAAAGCCTCCATCATCATAGGTGCTTGTGTAAACTGAGCTCTCGCTTTTTTCTCATCTTCACGAAGTACCCAGTAGCTCATATCCAGTGGTCCTTTCTCTCCTTTATATACTTCTGAGAAGTTTACATAATCTCCTATATTAAGGTTAACTCCGTAATTATTTATAGGATTTCTAACTGCCCAGTGATATGTTTTTGAAGATGCTGTACTATCTATGCCCACTAGTCTTCCATTAGATACATCTACTAGATCTTTGGGAACGGTAACATGCATGTCCAGGCTGTCTACTTCATCAGCTGGGTGATCACGATTAGGCCACCACACGCTGGAACCTATGCTTTGATTTGAAGAAGCGATAAAGTGTTTACCATTGCTATCTTGTTGCCAAGTGATTCCGCCATCCCATGGTGGGTTTACGGCTATTTGCGGCTTTCCTTCAAAACTTAAACTTATACTTTTTATAGTTCCTTCTGGTTGAGGGTCTTCTAGTTGTATAAAATGAGCAGCACCTTCAGAACGTACGTCAAGAGAGTGTCCATCTTGCATTACTGCAGTGAGTTCCATAGGGGCTTGAAGATCTATTTGTAACTCGGTTACGCCTTCTTCTAGCACTCGATAGGTCATTATATTAGTACCTATTAAAGATTTTGATTCTGGCATCACCGTAACCGATAGGTCATAATGAACGAGGTCCCACCAGGCTCTTTGTGGAGTGATTGATCCTCTAAGGCTGTCTTGACGGGTAACTTCTTGGGAAAATACAGATAGTGTGATAAAAGAGAAAACTAGGGTAAATAGTAAGCGCATGTGGGTGTAATTATCTAATGGTGCAGATTTATGAAGGTAGGGCAATCTTTAAAAAGCGATGAGCGTATAACCCTCCATTTGTGATTGACTTAATACCGTCATTGCCGAAAGTCCTACGTCAATCATTTTTAGTCTTCGTTCTTTTGTAATATTACGCGCTCCGGCAGTTTGACCACAAAGTATGAGCGACACGTTTGCTTCTTTTAATGCTTCTAGTAATTCAATGTTCGGATTATCTACGCCAAATTTTTCTTTATATAATTCATTGGTAAGCATTCCATAGGCTGCTTGTCCATGTATAGCAGCGCGTATATTCATATTTGTAACAGGAACTCCCGCTTTTTCCTGCATATTAAGAAATCGCGCCATCGTCTCGATGTATGGATTGCGCTGACTTGGATTTTCAGGTGCTTTTGCCACATCAAAAATCACTTTAAATACTGCTGTCGTATCTGTTTTGAAATCAGGATTGTCAACCTCATAAGTTTTTCCAAAATCACTTATGACATTCCCAGGAGTAGATACGGGTTGTTGTGCATACGCTTTCGCGAAAGCGAGACTTAAAAAAAGTAAAAAAGTATATTTCATGTTAGTGAGTTTTTGTGTTATTATTTTTCTTTTTAAACATCAACGATATAATCAGCGAGTGTGGAAATGTCACTGCGGCGATAAAGGAAAAGAAAATTGCAAAGAAAAGCACACTTTCCTTAAGCCAAAAGTAGCTTAAACCAATCCCGATGATTGAAATAATCCAATAAGGCAACGCATTTTTTATATAGAGCCAGATAGTTTGATTAGTAAATCTACCATATATAAAGTGTATTTGTTCAAAAAGTGATGGAAGACTATGCCATAGCACAAAGTATATAGTGAATCCCCAGATGAGGGATGACATTTTAAATATGACCACCAGTAAGCCTAGAAAGAAGAGCTCTTTTAATAATACCTTTCTAAAACTATCACTGTTAAAAGCTAAAATGGCTACTGTAACTACTAATAAAGTAAGAATACTGTATAAAGAGTACAATAGAAAAGCGGGTGGAAAAGGTGCTCCTGTGATTGCCATTACAATCTCATCTACTTGGTCTGCATTAAAAAGGAATAGTATTACTAGAATAAGCGCCCCATAACTCCCTTGTAATATAAGTGATAACCACTTGTACTTGGTGTCCACCTTTGACTCCCAGTGCTGTTCACCAAAATGATATGCGCTAAAAATGATAAATAGAATTACTGTGATAGAAGGGATGGTGTAAAATGCTAGAAAAGTAAGCAACACTGTAAGCACATAAAAGAAGAGCGATTTAAGGAAGCTCCTTTTTTTCTCCTTAGTAAATAACTTCACTATTAATAATAAATCATTTGATCCGTGTATGATACCAAAGGTGAGAATAAGTAAAAAACCCAAAATCAGCTCAGCCTTACTAGAAAATAATGTGGCGACCCATAAGCCTGCAAAACTACCTATGATTGTGATATTGAGAATTTTTGTCATGAATAATTTATGTATTGATAATTTTAATGAAAAAATTATGAGAAAATAATTATTTATTTAACATTATCTAAATTTACTTAAACAAATGTTTAATTAAAAATATCAATGCTATGAAATTTTTATTACTATTACTGGCCGACCCTACAAGATTAGATCCAAGTGATTATGTAGGATTTACATTCTTTGTAGGTGCGATGGCGATGATGGCAGCTTCTGCTTTCTTTTTTCTATCGCTTAACCAATTTAACAAGAAGTGGCGAACCTCAGTCCTTGTATCGGGGTTAATTACGTTTATTGCCGCAGTACACTACTGGTACATGAGAGATTACTGGTTTGCTATTCAAGAGTCTCCTACATTCTTCAGATATGTAGATTGGGTACTTACAGTTCCATTAATGTGTGTTGAATTCTACTTAATATTAAAAGTAGCTGGCGCAAAACCTGCACTTATGTGGAAGCTTATTGCATTTTCTGTAATCATGTTAGTAACAGGATACTTTGGAGAAGCGGTATTCCAAGATCAGGCAGCCTTGTGGGGTGCTATATCTGGAGCAGCATACTTCTATATCGTGTATGAAATCTGGTTAGGAAGCGCAAAGAAAATAGCTGTAGCCGCAGGTGGAGATATCCTCAAAGCACATAAAATACTATGCTGGTTTGTACTCGTAGGTTGGGCTATTTATCCATTAGGATACATGCTAGGTACAGATGGATGGTACACAAGCATCCTAGGAAAAGGAAGCGTAGATATCGCTTACAACATTGCAGATGCTATTAATAAAATAGGATTTGGACTAGTGATTTATGCACTAGCTGTAAAGAAGAATGAAGTTGAGGTTGTTTAAGTTTGATTAGTAAAAGGTGAGAACACTCAATTGAAAAACGCAACCAGAAATGGTTGCGTTTTTTTATGTGTCGGTTTTAGTAATTATTATGCTGTAAAATAGATGTATTACGCTTTCGCGAAAAATTTCTAAGTCATTTAATAATTGCCAACCTTTGTGAGTCGTTACTTTTACGAGCCTCCAAACGTTGAAATGATTACAAGTAAATCTTACTCTTCCTCTTCTTGAAAAGTCTCTCTTGATAATAATTTACTAGAAATCTTATAAGTTCCAGCATAGGTAAGTCCTGCTTGACCTTTTCTAGAAGTCAAAAAAGCTTTTTTATACCACTTGGCATCTGTTGCCTTTTTTCTGAAATCTTCATGCTTTGATACACCAGTAGATACACCGTTGTGCCATGATTCGATGGTAAAGACACCTAAGCCAAAATGCTCTGCACGCTGAAGTACAATCTCAAAATCTGCCTCAGAGAACTGATACGAGTCATCTGCCTCCGACTCTTTATTAAGATTAGTCAAATCATTAAATAAGTGCTGTTCTAAAAATTCTGTTTTTTCCATAGTGGCGGTGAAGGTAGTGTTTAAAAGGGAAAAGTATAACTATTTTGTAAGTGCGAACTTATTTTTTTAATCCTTGCAACGTTTTCCTGGTGGGCAAACGTAGATGTATCTTAGGCTTTGTTTTATTGCTTGTTTGGTATTTGATCCATCGCTCTTTCTGCAATGGCAGTAATGGTAAGTGAAGGATTCACACCAGGATTTGCCGAAATCATAGCTCCATCAATAACGAGCATATTTTTATAACCAAAGACATTGTTGTCCTTATCTATAACTCCACTTTCTGTGTTTTCTCCCATAACTGCACCGCCTAGTATGTGTGCTGTAGATGGTATTCCTGCTAGCGTTTCTAAAGCAAAGGAGGTGCTCACACCCTTTATAGCCTTACTATAAGACTTTACAAGCGCTATAGATTCTGGAATAAATGGGGTAGGAGCCTTTCCAGAGCTTACTGTGGATGTCATCTTCCCAAAAGCATTTCTTTTAAAACGTAATGTGCTATCTAGCGTTTGCATAAATAATAAGACAACGGTATTCTTTGCCCAGCCATTACTAATGTAGATTTTAAAATAATCTACAGGATTTTTGATAAGCTTGATTGCCGTCTTAAAAAGTCGTGAGAACACGTTTGATCCCGTTACATAAGGTAAGTGTGCAAGTTTCCATGCATTAGAGCCTTCTCCATATCTACATATTTCTAGATGACTATTTTCATCTGTATCAAGTATGCTTCCTATAGCGATACCCTTTGAGAGGTTTTTATCTTTTTCTAGTGTGGAGACACTTATAAGCGTTTCATTATTACTTCGTATATCTTCACCTAGATGGTCTGATAGAAGTGGTAACGATTTAGTTTTCAGAGCTAGCAAAAGCTTTATTGTACCTAGTACACCGCCAGAAAAGATAACGCCTTTGGTAGTGATTTTTTGATGTTTACCAAAGATGCGCGTGCTTCTCTTCATTGAGACTTCATATCCTAGAGCGCTGTCATTTTTATCTAATGGCTGTACATCATATACTTCATTTTCGGCAAGTATGGTGGCTCCTTGTTTTTGAGCGAGGTATAGGTAGTTCTTGTCAAGCGTGTTTTTTGCATTGTGGCGACAGCCAGTCATACACGCACCACAAAAATTACATCCAGCGCGATCTGGCCCTTCTCCATTAAAATAAGGGTCTTTTACTGTTTTATTAGGAGTTCCAAAGAAAACTGCAACCCGCGTAGGATTAAACCTTTGTGCGATATTTAAATCGTCTGCTACGACTTTGAGAGCTTTATCTCCATCATATAAGGACGGATTTTGCGCTGCGCCTAGCATTCTTAGTGCTTCCTTATAGTAAGGTTTTAAGTCGTTTTCCCAATCATTGAGCAACTTCCAGCTCCCAGAGTTAAAGAAAGCACTTTTAGGTGTGGGTAATGTATTTGCATATACAAGCGAGCCGCCACCTACACCAGTTCCAGAAATAATGGCAATGTGTTTAAATATCGATAGTTTCATAATCCCAAAAAAGCGCAGGTACGGCATCCAGAGCCATTTCCTGAGATTCCAGTTGGTTTTAGGGAAGTCGGTTTCTTTGTACCATTTTCCTTTTTCAACAACGAGTACTTTATATCCCTTTTGAGAAAGGCGAAGAGCGCTCACAGAACCTCCAAAACCACTTCCTACAATAATATAGTCGTATGCTAAGTCTTTTTGGTTCATATTGATTTTGTGCGTGTGAGGTTATTGAGCTCGTAATTTACTAAACTTCTTTCTTCTGCTCGTTTATCACTGGTTTAAATAGCATAAAAGTGAATCTTAAATTTTACTGTTCATAAACGAGGAGTATATAAGAGGGTAGTGGTGTTGTTTGATAATGAGTGGTTTTGATATCACATTTTCGCGTAAGCATAAAAAAAAAGCCTCACAAATAAATGAGAGGCTTTACGCACTAATAAAACTAAGATTATAGGCTTATCGTAATCTATCTACAGATTTTACAAGATCTTCATCGCGCTTGATTGCCTTGTTTGCCAAGACTAGTAAAACGATAGAAACAAGCGGAATGATCATCCCAATACCCTTCTCAAGAACCGCCGTTCCTCCAGATAACATTTGTGATCGATATACCAAAATACCTAATAATGCAAAGTTTAATAAGATATTGAGACGTCCTAAGACGAATTGGTTCTTTCTATTATTCCATAAAAATATGGAAATAAATGAGAATACAGCACTAAGACTAAAAAGTGTTATGTAAGAAATATCATCTACTGCCCACACGGCCTCACCATTCATATCTGAATAAAGGCTAAAGGCATAAGGCAATCCTAGTGAAACTAAGGCTGCTAGTAAAAGATATATAGTTTGTATACGTTGTATCACGTGATTCTCATTTTAAACTGTGGTAAAAATAAGTCTCATTTTGTGATATTGCTAAGAAAACTTTGAAAATAAAATTGTATCATTGTCTTGTAATTATGTAAAAGGCTCTCCGCTTGTTACTTAATTGCTTAATATTTTTAGTATCAAATTCTTCTTTTGGTACGCTCTAATCACCCGATTAATAATTTACCCACATTACTAGATGTTTGATATTTCAGAATTAAAAGCAAAGAAGCTTCCCGAGCTTCAAGAGATTGCAAAAGGGATTAATGTTCCTAAATACAGAACATTAAAAAAGCTAGACCTTGTTTATAGAATACTTGATTTACAAGCAGCAGACCCAAAAAAAATAGAGGCAGTAGTGCCTAAAGTAAAAGAAGCAGCTGCACAAGCTCCTGCTCCTAAGACAGAACGTAAGCCTAGAGAAGAGCGTAAACCTCGTGCTCCACGTCCAGCAAAAACTGCAAAAGATACTAAGGATGCTCCCGCAGCAAACACTGAGGAAGCTAAAGATGCTCCGGCAAAAGGAAAGCCTCCTGTAAAAAAAGAAGCTCCTGCAAAAAGAGAACCGCAGGCAAAGAGAGAAGCGGTAAAACGTGAACCTGCTAAAGGAAAAGGTGGAGACGATACAAAGACACCACAAAAACGAGATAATCAAAAAGATACTCGTAATAACGATAAGCGCAACAGCAATGACAACCGTCAAAGCAATGATAAGCGTGCACCTCGCGATAATAATCGCAACACAAATACGCGTACTAATACGCCACGTAATAACCGTAATCAAAAAGACGGTAATACGCATGGTAACAATGGTAACAAGGATAGCCGTAACCGTTACCGCGAACCAGATTTTGAATTTGAAGGAATTATAGAGAGTGAAGGAGTGTTGGATATTATGCAAGATGGCTATGGCTTCTTACGTAGCTCTGACTACAATTACCTCGCATCTCCAGATGATATTTATGTATCACAATCACAGATAAGACTTTTTGGTCTCAAAACTGGTGATACTGTATTAGGGGTAATACGCCCTCCAAAAGAAGGGGAGAAGTATTTCCCACTTATTAAAGTAAGTAAGATTAATGGTTTGAACCCTAACATAGTTAGAGATCGTGTTTCTTTTGAGCACTTAACACCATTATTTCCTACAGAAAAATTTAACCTAGCAGATCGTCAAGCGAGTATATCTACTCGTGTGATGGATATGTTTGCTCCTATAGGTAAAGGACAGCGTGGTATGATTGTATCACAGCCTAAAACGGGTAAAACAATGCTACTTAAGGATGTGGCAAATGCTATTGCAGCAAACCACCCAGAAGTATATCAAATTGTACTTCTTATAGATGAACGTCCAGAGGAAGTTACAGATATGCAACGTAACGTAAATGGAGAGGTAGTAGCCTCTACATTTGATAAAGAAGCACATGAGCACGTAAAAGTGGCAAATATTGTACTTGAGAAAGCAAAGCGTCTTGTAGAGTGTGGTCACGATGTCGTAATACTTCTTGACTCAATCACTCGTCTTGCACGTGCTTATAACACCGTACAGCCGGCATCTGGAAAGATTCTTTCTGGAGGTGTAGATGCAAATGCATTACACAAGCCTAAGCGTTTCTTTGGAGCAGCACGTAACATAGAAGGAGGTGGATCACTTACCATTCTTGCTACTGCACTTACAGACACAGGTTCAAAAATGGACGAAGTTATCTTTGAAGAATTTAAAGGTACTGGTAACATGGAGCTACAACTGGATCGTAATATTGCAAACCGCCGTATTTTCCCAGCTATCGATCTTACCTCGTCATCTACACGTCGTGATGACTTACTACACAGTAAAGACACCACGCAACGTTTATGGGTATTACGTAAATACCTTGCAGATATGAACCCAGTAGAGGCAATGGAGTTCATGAGTGACCGTATTAAGAGCACAAAAAACAATGAGGAATTCTTGATCTCAATGAATCAATAAGCATCCTCTTTTTAGTATAAAAAAAAACCTCTCAATAGCATTGAGAGGTTTTTTTATGATTTTTAGTAAGGTTTTGGAGCGCATAAGTAGCGCTACTTTGCGAGCGTAGTTTCCCGCTTTCATTACAATTCCTTGTTTCGCTATCGCTGCACTGCGGGATTTTAATTTGAGTTTTTTGAGTGTAGTAGGAGCGCTCACGTTTTGTTTTCTTACAAGAGCAGTTTCCCGCTTTCATTACAATTCCTCGCTTCGCTATCGCTTCACTATCGCTGCACTGCGGGATTTTCATTACAATCGGGGCTAGCAGCTAATGTAAGTGTCAATCTGCAAAAGCTGAATTTTCTGCGTGCGTAAAAATCTTTACGTATAGAAAAGCTCACCCTTTAGGGGCGGGGAAAAGTTTTTCAAACTAATCTCACCCTTCAAACCCTAGAAAAACATTCAAACGAAGCTCACCTTCAAACCCAAGAAAAATCTTTACGTATAAAAAAAGCTCACCCTTTAGGGACGGGGAAAAGCTTTTTAAAATCAAGCTCACCCTTCAGGGCTCGGGAAAAGTTTTTCAAACTAATCTCACCCTCTAGGGCCGGCAAAAAGCTTTTTTCAGCAAAAGCCTTCCTCAAACTAATCTATCTAAGCTTCTGTATCTAAAATACCAGAAAGCACATGATATCGAGGATCGTCTACGCTTTCTTCAATCACTTTATCAAACTTAGGTGATGCTTTGCGCATTAGATCTTTACACTCAGTACTTAGGTGCTTTAACGTAATTGTTTTTCCTGCGGCCTCATACTTCTCTAGTAAAATATAAATCGCCTCTAGCGCAGAGTGGTCTGCTACTTTTGCTTCTATAAAGTCAATTTCGATATGCTCTGGATCACCATTGATATCAAACTTAGAATTAAAACTCTGGATACTCCCAAAGAATAATGGGCCCCAGATTTCGTACACCTTTGTACCGTCTGCCTTAAATCTCTTTCTAGCTCTAATTTTCTTAGCGCTGCTCCAAGCAAATGATAAGGCAGCAATAATAACACCTACAAATACTGCAATGGCAAGATCAAAGAATACAGTTACAGCAGATACTATAATAAGAACAAAAGCATCTGAAACTGGTATTTTCTTTAAAATTCTAAAACTAGACCAAGCAAATGTCTCAATAACCATCATAAACATTACACCTACTAATGCAGCGATAGGAACTTGCTCAATAAACTTATCTGCAAATAATATAAAGGTCAATAGTGTAATTGCCATCATCACTCCAGATAGTCGTCCTCGTCCTCCAGCGTTAATATTTATTACTGTTTGCCCTATCATACCACAACCACCGGTTCCTCCAAAAACACCACTCACGATATTTCCAGCTCCTTGTGCTACACATTCTCTGTTTCCATCACCCCTAGAGTCTGTCATCTCATCTACTAGGTTCATAGTCATAAGCGTTTCAATTAAACCTACTGAGGCTGCAAGAAATGCATAAGGCGCTATAAACTTAAGAGTGTCTAGGTTAAATGGCAGGCTACTCCATAATTCAAATACATTGAGCTTACTTGAGATTTCTGCCATACCATTGAGACCTGCACCACCACCATCTCTAATGAATTCGCCAACGTTTACAGAGTCTAATCCGCCAAAAATTGATATGAGCGATACAATAAGGATAGCCGTTAATGCAGCTGGAATCTTTGGGGTGATTTTAGGTAGTCCCCATACGATGAGCATGGTGAGTAACACAAGCCCTATCATTGTATATAATGACTTTCCTTGCATCCAGGTCTTAACGACTCCTTTGTCTTTTACAGAGTAAAATCCATCTTGAGAAGCATTAAAAACAACCTTTTGTGTATTTGTATCATATACTTGTCCGTCAGATAGTACAAACACCTCCTTGTTCGTTGCCTTGTTTATTACAGAGTTTCCTTCTATTGTAAATAGTACGGTATTAGAAACCTTATCCTTTACTTCATTGTCAGATACGGTGTAAACGAGCTCCTTTGAAGCTGTTTTACGCATATTATCTCCAGCGTAGTCTTTTTTGTTTTCTTTAAACATTCCTAGTTGTGCAAGGAATATCACGATAGCGAGTCCGTTTACAAACCCCATCATCACAGGATGCGGAATCAAGCGCACGAATTTCCCCAACCTAAACAAACCAGCAAAAACCTGAATAACTCCCATTAACACCACCGCGGCGAGTAAATAGAAGTATCCCATATTTTCAACTGGCTGGTCAAAGAGTAATCCCTTTGCATGACCTTCTTGAATCATCTGTACAAAAATCACGGCAACTGCTCCTGCTGCTCCCGAGATTAATCCTGGTCTACCGCCAAAAAGTGCTGAGATAATCCCAATAACAAATGCTCCAAATAACGCCACAATTGGACTTATTTGAGCCACAAATGCAAATGCAACTACTTCAGGTATCATTGCTAAAGAAACCGTAATACCAGAAACGATATCATTCTTAGGATTAGAGGTGAAATTGTTGAAAAGACGCTTCATAAGGCTGTTTTTAAGAAGCCGCAAAGATAGTGTATTCTTAAGGGATAGCTATAGCGCATTTATAGGAGTTACGGTAACGTTTTCGCGCAAGCGTAAAAAAAGAAACCCTCACAAGATAACTTGTAAGGGCTAAAGATGTAAGGGTATGTTATTTTTTTACTTTGTATGTGCTTAGTCTAAAGGGAGCATAAAGCGGGCAAAATGAAACAAAGCTTGTTGCGATAAAAATAAGTGCTACGACGCCCAGTATAATTGCCACCGTGCCGTTTATAACGTTAGCTGCATATAATATACCAATAATCACTGCAGCCGCTATGCGTATACCGCGATCTAAATTTCCCATATTCTTTTTCATAGTGTGTTTTTTTTTTAGAAGTAATACTATACAAATGTAATGGGAGGATTTCTTGTAAACGGTGACTGTAGTCACACTTACATGATTTTTATGGTGCGTCCTTCTTGGGTTATGTGATTTTCAATCTCCAGTTTTTTTAAGATCCTGCTTACGACTTCTCTTGCGGTGCCTAGATCTGTTGCTATTTCCTTATGAGTGATATGAAGTGTTTGAGTTGCTGTAACACGCGATTTTTCTTTTAAATAATCGAGTATGCGTGCATCCATTTTATCAAAGAGGAGATGATTTACAGCGTTCATCATGTCAAGATAACGCGCATCATAGTTTTTAAAGAATAAGGTATTGAGCGCAGGGTAGGTCTTAAGCCATTGCTGTACTTTGTCTACAGGTAAAAGAAGAAGTTTTGCATCTGTTTCTGTAATTGCATATCCGCGACTAGGTAATTGTGAGATTCCAGAAGAAAAAGAGATGATGCAACTCTCTGCCGGTTCTATGTAATAAAGCAGAAGTTCTCTATCTTCATAGCGAGAATATACCTTTACGAGTCCGTGTATTACGATGGGAATAACCTTTGCATACTGTCCTTCTCGCAGTAATTCTGTTTGCGCAGGGAGTTCCTTTATGATGCCGTGTGTGGTTATTTCCTTAATGAGGTCTGGATGAAATCTTGGAAAAAGCTCTTTAATTATCATAGGTATCTATACTAGGTGCTGTAAAACTACAATTCGGTAGGCTGTTATAGCAATTGAGTAGCAACCTTTTTACGATTACTGAATTCTGGCTCATATTTGTATTGTCAATCATGAGCAATACTGTCTCAATATTTAAAAATCTAACCTATGAACTACGATACTTTCTTCGAGATATTTATAACACTACACGCCATAGGTGGTTTTATCTCCCTCATAGCGGGAACTATCTCTGTAATTGCTCGTAAAGGAAATGCTTGGCATAAAAAGTCAGGAATGGTTTTTTATTACGGGATGCTTACAGCTGGTATTTCAGGTATTGTGGCATCGTTACTTCCAGATCATAACAACCCATTTTTATTTGTTGTAGGACTTTTTAGTGTGTATCTGGTTCTTTCTGGGTATAGAGCACTCCGTTTTAAAAAGATAATGGAAGCGAGAGAATTACGCTATGATAAAATCATTTCTTATTCTATGCTCATCATAGGTCTGGCAATGATAGTTTATGGTGCGTTATCATTGCTTTCGGGTTCTTCTATGGGGTGGATTCTTATAATCTTTGGAGGAATTGGTGTTCTTAATGCTGTAGGAGATATACGTGCAATGCGAAATATAGCATCATTGCGTAAAAAATATCTTAGACTTCATATAGGTAAAATAACAGGTGGATATATCGCAGCTTTTACCGCTTTCTTTGTCACAAATCAAGTACTTCCGGCGCTATTAAGCTGGTTATTGCCTACCATATTTGGTGTTTTATTCATTGGTTATTGGTTGCGTAAAACAAAACCTCGCAAGAAAACTACAACTGAGACTTTATAAACGACGGTTGGGTAGGTTACGCTTTCGCGAAAGCGTACTTAAAACCATCTTTACATCATCAATCACAAACCAATATATTATGAAACATTTACTTCTTATTATCGCATTATGCAGCAGTACATTTCTTATGGCTCAAACTAAGTACGAGCAAGGAATGACAAAAGCGATGGAGCTTTGGGAAGAAAGCAAGCTTGATGAGGCTTCAAACCTCTTTGAGCGCATTGCTACTGTCGAAAAAGACAACTGGCTCCCTACGTATTATGTTGCTCAAATTGCTATAATACGTAACTGGAGAGACTTTGAAAACAGAGAGGAAGCCACTATGAAGGCGACGCTAGATAAGGCGCAAGAGTTTATAAATACGATGCGTACGATAGCTCCAGATAATCCATATGCAGACCACTTGCAAGCGCAGCTTTATACAGTTTGGGTCGCTCACGATGGTATGAAATACGGGATGAAATATGCAGGTACTATAGGAGAGCTCAATCAAAAAATAGTAAATAAGGAGCCAGATAACCCTATTTTTATAGCAGAAAAGGCACAGTGGGATATGGGAAGCGCAAGATATTTTGGGAGCTCAATAGCGCCATATTGCGCAGAGTTGCAGCGTGCCATCACGCTTTTTGCTACCTTTAAACCTGAGACTAAATTCCATCCTCAAGGAAATGTAAAAAGAGCTTTAGAAAGTGCCGAGGCTTGTAATTAATAAGAAATGAAATATTATCTAAAAGAGTTTGCAAAGGCAAATATTGTAGGCTTAACAATATTTATCGTTCACAGTATTATATTGTATGTGCTGGGTAATCCTTGGTATGGAGATGGTGTGATAACCTTTTTCATACAAAACCAAATCTTCTCTGTAGCGCTGTATGCAGTGAACACTATGGTTATAGTGAACTTTAGAAAACGTTTTACAGGCAGTCTGTTGAATTTAAAGGTGCTTACTTATGCGCTAATTGCGCATATTGTTGTGACTTTAATTACTGTTTTTTTGCTTCGATTAATACTTATTACAGGATATTATAAAATATCATTTGATGAGTATATGGCTAGTGAAGGCCTTGAAGATTATATTTTTCCTTTTCTAATAACAGCCGTAGCAACTTCTTCATTTTATGCGGTGAGTCGATGGAAGAATAAGCAGGAGAGTAAGGTAAAGCAGTCTAAAATTATTGCTGGAGCCGCTTCGGCAAAATTTGATGCGCTTAAAAATCAGCTGGATCCACATTTTTTATTCAACAGTTTAAATGTGCTGGCAAGTCTTATTGAGGAAAACCCAAAGCAGGCAACCAAGTTTACCACTTCGCTTTCTAAGGTCTATAGGTATGTGCTAGAGCAAAAGAATAAAGAGCTAGTGCCGCTGGAAGAGGAACTCACTTTTGCCCGTACGTATATGAATCTAATCAAGATGCGTTTTGAAGATAGTATCGTGGTGGAAATCCCAGAAAGTGCCTCACATCAAGAATATAAAGTAGTGCCGCTATCCTTGCAGTTATTACTTGAAAACGCTGTAAAACACAACCAGGTAACGCCTAACAAGAAACTATATATTAAGATTTACGAAGATGGTAATAGGCTCTTTATTGAAAATAACATCCAGGCCAAACAGGTTATTAAGAAGAGTAGTGGTGTAGGCTTGCAAAACATCAAGCAACGTTATAGTTTACTATCCAATAGTGAAGTGCATATACTAGATGATAGTGAGACTTTTCAAGTTGGGATACCGCTATTAACACAAGCAGAGCAAGTGACATTTGAGCCTAGGCAGAGCGAACTCCTTGCAGATAAACGTTACCAGCGTGCAAAGAAGAAGGTAGAAGACCTTAAAGGTTTTTACATTCACTTCACAATTTATGCGGTTATGGTACCTGTGTTTATATACTTTAATGTGCAGTCTACAAGCTTTCCTTGGGCTTTGTTTCCTATACTAGGATGGGGCTGGGGAGTAGCTGGTCATGCATCAGAAGTATTTGGGTGGAGTCCTTTGTTTAACAAGGCGTGGGAGCGTAAAAAGGTAGAAAAGCTTATGGAAGACGAGAACTTTTAATCTAACGACTTACTGCTTGTCATAGTCAGAACGAAAAGAAAAATCCCCTTGAAACGTAGTTTCAAGGGGATTTTTTATGTGAACGTGTAGTGTATTACTTTTTAGTAAGATGCTCTACGTTTTTCTTCATTTGGATTTGAGCACCAGAGTCTTTAGTCTTCATAGCGCGGTATTTAAAGTTTATAAACTCTACTAGAAGCGAGAATGCAATCGTAAAGTATAAATAACCCTTAGGGATAGCTCCTACGCTTGATCCAAAAATTTCTAGGTGTGATAGGTGTGCGCCTTCTGCAATAAGCATAAAACCTATTAAAATTAAGAATGAGAGGCCTAATATCTGTAATGAAGGATGCTTTGCGATAAAGTTTCCTACAGGGTTTGCAAAAAGCATCATGATTCCTACAGAAATGACTACAGCAATCACCATAATGATTAGCGCATCTGTTGGGTTGTCAGAAAGTCCATTAGTCATTCCTACGGCAGTAAGTATAGAGTCAAAAGAGAATACAAGGTTGATTACTGCGATTTGTACAATAGCATTACCTAGTGTGGTAGAGCTCTTCTTTGAGATTTCTTCCTCTTCAAGACCTGTCTCGTCTACTTTTTCATGAATTTCATGCACAGACTTCCATATCAAGAAACATCCTCCCGCTAGTAATATGACAGCTTGCCAACTTATACCTCCACTAATCCAGCTTTGATTAATGTGCCAGAATGGTGCGCTAAGTGCAACTAACCATGAGATACCAAAGAGTAGTGCAATACGCATACCCATTGCAAGGGCTAGACCTATATTAGTCGCTTTCTTACGATCTTTTTGTGGGAGCTTTTCGGCGGCTATGGAGATAAAAATGATGTTGTCAATACCTAATATGATTTCAAGAAAGGTAAGTGTAAGCAGTGCTACCCAAGCATCTGCAGTGGTAAGAATGTCAAACATTAGTCAGTTGTTTTTTTGGCGATGCCACGTTGTTTGTTGGTTTCTCCTACAAGGGAGTATTCAAAGGTATAAAAATCTCCGTCAGTAGCTATGATTTTCATGTGTAGCGCTTTTTCTTCGCTCATGCTACGTGGGTGGAGCTTCTTAACGATGTACTCACAGTCATTAATCCATCGCACAGAAGAGGAGTCTGCTTTGCCTTTAAAGTAATCGATCTCTAGTGTGTCGTTACGTTTAAAAGTTGTTGCTACGAGTTCTCCATCTAGTAATGTTTCAAACGTAAATGTCCCAGTTTTAAAATCTGTACAGTTACGTTCAGGGCTTTCACAGCTTAAAGCGAAAACACTAATTATCACAAAAAAAGCTTTCCATTTATTCTTCATAGGTTACAAAAATACCACAGGAACGTGAGTAATTGAGAGTAAGTCTTAGATATTTTAAAGAAGTAAAATGACTAAAAATTTCTTATCAAAAGTGTACGCGATGTAAGGTGATTTTTGAAGAAGAAGAGTAGGTGAATTTTACATCTCATAACTCTCAAAAGTTCCATCTTCTAAGAAAATAATCACTCTCTTAATGGGTGATTTTGAAGAGGAAAAAGCAGTGATGTTTTTGAGCGTTTTTTGCTCCGTATTTGATGGTGGAGTAGCGCTTGTTTTTGATGCAGATTCTTGAGTATTTTTTGAAGGCACATCAGCCGAAAAAGTAGTGTGGTTTGATGGAGTAGGAGTGGTGGTTTTTGGACTTGATTTTGTTCCATAAAGAAGCCATTGTAATTCCACTTCTGGGAAGGTAGCAACTACGGTCATTACAAAGTCTAAACTGGGCTTATTTCTTCCAGCCATAAGATGAGATATGGTAGCTCTTCCTACGTGTAGTTTTTCTGAAAAAGCAGTTGCGCTCAATTCGTTTGCATCCATGATTTCTTGGAGGCGTTGCGCAAATTTTGTGTTGTTTATGAGTGTTTCCATTTGTATACAGCAAAGATACGTTACAAATGTAAACTATGGATGTTCTTATGTGTAAATAGTTAGTGTAGGTGTGTAATTATATTAAATTAATACTTTAGTTGTGGGTTATTAAAATACTGATTTAAAATAATTAAAGTTTTTATAAAGTACATTTTGTTTAATTGGGAGTAATCTTTCAGTAAAACGTTACTTCTGTATATAAAACGCACTGTTTACAAATGTAAACAGTGCGTTTTAGTGA
Organism: Dokdonia sp. Asnod3-C12; assembly: GCF_045063975.1. Lineage (NCBI taxonomy): Bacteria > Pseudomonadati > Bacteroidota > Flavobacteriia > Flavobacteriales > Flavobacteriaceae > Dokdonia > Dokdonia sp. Asnod3-C12. The sequence continues at coordinate 358,389 of NZ_JBEFNY010000003.1, read as the reverse complement.
AGAGTTGTAAAAAAAGTATCTTTGTAGTCCAAAGAATACATATGGAGTTACCTGAGTTATTACAACTGTTTTCCCAATGCCGTGAAGAATCTATTTCTGGCAGATATATATCACCAGATTTTATCACCGATTTTGTCTCTCAATTATCGTCAGATTTTACGATTGATACACTGGGTCATTCGGTAGAAAATAGACCTATTCATTCGGTGGTTTTTGGTGCAGGAAAAGTGAAGATTTTTATATGGTCACAGATGCACGGAAATGAATCTACAACCACAAAATCTATGCTTGATTTTTTCCATTTTTTAAAGCAAAAAAAAGATTCAGATTTTTATAAAAAAGTGATTAAAAATTGCACCTTTTTTATGATCCCAATGCTCAATCCAGATGGCTCAAAAAACTGGACAAGAGTAAATGCAAATGAGGTAGATCTCAATCGCGATGCACAAGATTTGAGTCAGCCAGAATCAAAAATTTTGCGTGGTGTTTTTGATGCTTTTAAACCTGATTATTGTTTCAATCTACATGGGCAAAGAACCATCTATGGTTTTGAAGAAACAGGTAAACCATCTATACTTTCCTTCCTTGCACCTTCGGCAGATGTGGAGAGGAGTTTCACATTTTCGCGAAAGCGATCTGCAAGTATCATTGCTCATATTTTTAAAAATCTCAAAGAAGATCTTGATGGAAATATAGGGTTGTATAATGATGCGTTTAATAATAATTGTGTGGGTGATGCTTTTCAAGAAGCTGGAGTGCCCACTGTGTTATTTGAAGCTGGTCACTATCCAGATGATTATGCTAGAGAGAAAACTCGAGCTTACGTATTTGCTGCAATGTTATATGCGATTGAAGCTTGTAGTGAGACACTAGAGTATGATATAAGTGCTTATAAAGATATTCCTGAGCATAGTGCATGTTATTGTGACGTGCATGTAAAGGATGAGGACCGCAAGCGTGGGATATATTATGTAGAGCGAGTAGAGGATGGGGAGATCGTTTTTGAACCAACAGCCCTTGAGCCAGCGTTGAGTAGCGGTAAGTTTGCTCATGCTTTACTGGATAATGCATCTGCGTTTAAACTTCCTTAATAATTATCGATTTAGTGCCCGTTTTTATGGGTAAAATGGCTGCGACAACGTTATCGTTAAATAGATTAAAATATTACAGAATAATCAGTATTATTCTATTATTTTTGCATTATACTCAAAAGACACAGTTGAATGGCAAAATTTAAATTAGACGAGGTAGATCACCAAATTCTCGATATGCTTATCGAAAATACGAGAACTCCTTTTACAGATATAGCAAAAAAACTTCTTATTTCGGCAGGTACAGTTCACGTACGTGTTAAGAAAATGGAAGAGGCGGGAATCATCACAGGTTCTTCATTAACACTTGATTACGGAAAGTTAGGTTATTCTTTTATCGCTTACGTAGGAGTGTATATTAATAAGACATCACAAACTACATTTGTACTTGAGCGTATCGCCCAAATTCCATTTGTAACTGTGGCTCACGTAACTACAGGAAAGTTTAATATCTTCTGTAAGATACGTGCAAGAGATACGAATCATGCAAAGAACGTAATTTTCTTGCTAGATGATATTGACGGAGTGTACCGTACAGAAACGATGATCTCTCTAGAAGAGAGCATCAATGATAAAAAACGATTAATGCACTCTATCTTTCAAGATCTAGTGTAATTACAATAAGACTTTATTTTACTAAAACCCTTTCTCTGTTGAGAAAGGGTTTTTTGTTACTTTTAGATTTTAAAAACAAACATGATGATAACCACTAGCGCAGTTAAAGAGGGAGAATATAATGAGTATTACAAACAGTATATAGATCAAGTACCTGGCTCGCTAGGTATTGCTCAAGCGCTCGAGAAAGGCATGGAAGATACTAAGAACTTCTTTACATCTCTTTCTGAAAGTGAGTTGTTATTGCGTTATGAAGAAGGGAAGTGGACCCCTAAGGAGGTATTACTGCATCTTATAGACACAGAGCGCATCTTTAGCTATCGCGCATTACGTTTCTCGAGAATGGATAGCACGCCTTTACAAGGTTTTGAGCAAGATGATTTTGTACTATCTAGTGATGCAAACAGTCGTACTGTAGATTCTCTTATTGCCGAGTATATCTCTGTAAGACAGTGTAGTTTATTATTATATGCGTCTATGACAGCGCAGACTATTGCAAACATAGGTACCGCAAGCGGAAGCCCGATGAGTCCTCGCGCAGCTGCATTTATCACAGCTGGTCACGAGCGTCACCACATTAGAATTATTAAGGAGCGCTATCTTTAATTTATAGTGCTAGCCTGGTAATAATCAAATGCTGCGTGGATAAGGTCATTTGAGACTTGCTTGTCTATTACTGGCTTTCCTATACTTTCTAGAAGTACGAAGTTTATTTGCCCATTGGCATTTTTCTTGTCATACTTTAAGTACTCGATGATGGAGGTTATGTCCGCTTTCGCGAAAGCTACCGCATCATACATATCATTAAAGGTTGCAGTAATCTCATCTAGTTCGTCTTGTGATAAACCAGAAAGCGCCACCGAAATGAAGCTTTCCAAAATCATCCCAATTGCAATGGCTTCTCCATGTAGCAAGGTTGTTCTATCCTCAGATGCTAGACAGTACGACTCAATGGCGTGACCTAGCGTGTGCCCATAGTTAAGCGCTTTACGCACATTTTGCTCGCGTGGGTCTTCTATTACAATATCATTTTTAATGATGATGCTCTCGTAGATGAGTTGGCTCAAGTCATCTGTTGTCATGGCACTCAGATCTTTGAGCTTATCCCAATACGTTCTATCTGCCACGAGACCGTGTTTATACATCTCTGCAAGTCCAGAACGTAACTCTTCTGGAGGTAAGGTTGCAAGAAAGCCACCATCTATCAATACCATCTGCGGATTGTTAATTACCCCGATTAAGTTCTTCAATGTACCTAGATCCACACCAGTTTTACCACCTACACTAGCATCTACCATTGAGAGTAAAGAGGTAGGAACGTTTATAAAATCCATACCACGCTTAAAAGTGCTTGCTACAAAACCACCAAGGTCTGTTACAACCCCACCACCTACATTGATAATAAGCCCTTTTCTGTCTGCATCTAGATTTGCCAGTGCATCCCATACTCCAGTACACGTTTCTATAGTCTTGTTGATTTCCCCATGAGGAATCTCAATTATCTCAATAGGAATCTCTGTCGCAAGATTGCCTAAGAAAGGTGCAAGGCAGTGCTCGTGTGTGTGCTCATCTACGATAACGAAGATCTTGCTGTAGTTGCTCTGTAGTAGTAATACATTAAGGGCATCATATCCAGATTCATTAAAAACGATGTCGTAAGAAGCGGCTTGTATGGCAGTCATTATTTTTGAAATTTTAACGGTTGCAAATTACTCACTTTTGAGTAAAAAAAGTTTAAAGTGGGTGTATATTTGTGTAACAAATATATTGATATGCAAACCTCTCTTTTTGAAAATACTGAAACTGCATTTGCTCTTAAATCAGATAGCGAACTAGAACGCGCTTACTTTTTATTTAAAATGATTTCTAAAGAACCACTTGTGCGCATAGGTACAGCGGCTGCCCGTTTTGCACTTGGTGCAAACTTACCTGTAGAAGGTCTTATTCGCTCAACAGTGTTTGATCACTTTTGTGGTGGTGTAAATGAACAAGACTGTATGACCTCTGTAGATAAACTGTATAGTGCAAATGTATGCTCTGTACTAGACTACTCTGTCGAAGGAAAAGAAGAAGCAGCATCTTTTGATGAGTGCATGAATAAGGTGATAGGTCTAGTGAAGTTTGCAGATGAGAAAGAAGCGATGCCTATTGTTGTTTTTAAACCAACGGGTGTTGGTCGTTTTGCTATCTGGCAAAAGCTTACCGAAGGAGAAGAACTAGATGCCAAAGAGCAAGTAGAGTGGGAGCGTATCAAAGAGCGTGTAAACGCAATATGCAAGATTGCTTATGAGCGTGATGTAGAAGTATTGATAGATGGAGAAGAATCATGGATGCAAGGCGCTGCAGATGATCTTGTGGCAGAAATGATGGCACTATACAATAAGGAAAAGCCTATTGTGTATAACACATTACAATGCTACCGTCATGATCGCTTAGATTACTTAAAGAAATTACACCTAGAAGCCCGAGCTCGCGGATTTACAATAGGTATAAAAGTCGTACGTGGGGCATACATGGAGAAAGAGCACAAACGAGCAAAGGAAAAAGGATACCCAACTCCTATATGCGCTACTAAACAAGCAACAGATGAAAACTTTAATGCAACCATGCGTTACATTATTGAAAACCTAAATGACATCTCACTGTTTCTAGGAACTCATAATGAAGATAGCTCTTTACTTGCTGTAAAACTGATGGGAGAAATGGGAATAGCAAAAGAGGACAATAGAGTATGGTTTGGACAGCTTTATGGAATGAGTGACCACATAAGTTTTAACCTCGCTAAGGAAGGCTATAATGTAGCAAAGTACCTTCCATTTGGCCCCGTGAAAGACGTGATGCCCTACTTAATGAGAAGAGCAGAGGAGAATACCTCTGTAGCAGGACAAACTAACCGCGAACTTGAATTACTTAAAGCAGAGAAGAAAAGACGAAGATTATAATTACAAATAGTATCTAAGTGTCATACATAGATGCATACATACAAACATAAAGGTCTAGCATATGCTAGACCTTTTGCTTTTTAAAAATTGCTGGCTGTGAATTATTACATGAGAATTATATATTCTAAGCCACTTTATTAATTCGATACAAATTTCAAACCTACTATAGAGGCAATAAGTGTTGCGATAAAGAACAATCTCCAGAAGGTAGCCGGTTCTTTAAATACAAAAATACCTAGCAATACTGTTCCTACAGCTCCTATACCCGTCCACACAGCATATGCAGTGCCTATAGGTAATACACGAGTCACTTTTACTAGCAAGAGCATACTCACCGTCAAGCAGAGTAAAAAACCAATGTACCAGTAGGTACTCTCAGCTCCCTCCGCTTGTTTTGCTTTCCCTAAACAAGCAGCAAATGCAACTTCAAAAAGCCCAGCAATTATTAATAGTATCCAGTTCATATGATTGGTGTAAAGTGAATTTAAATAACGGTGTTTGCTTCATTGTGTAGAGAAGTAATCTACGTATCAAGCTTTAAGTAAATATAAAAAAAGCCCTATAGATTTTATAGGGCCTCATATGTTAGCTAGCTATTTGTAGCTTTTTATTAATGAGTGTACTCCAACTATCTGCAAGTTGTAGCTCGCCGTTAAGCTGCATATTATCTACGTCATATAATGTGAAGCTTACTTCTCGTTCGGTGGCATTAGATGGGGTAAAAGCTAGTGCTACGCGTTCAGTGATGGTAAGTTGCTCACCACCGCTTTTTACATTTCTATGCGCTTTTACTGTCTGGCAGTTCTTAATAGTGGATAAATCTACAGAGGATGATTGTGCTTGTCCATTACTCTCCTTGTAAAAGAAAATGGCATTTAATTCTTTATCTCTTCCTATCACAAAATCTCCACAAAACTCGTAATCACTTATAGTGTGATTTTGAGCAGTTGCGATATGATTAAGTGCTTGTAGCATTTTATTTTCTTTCTTCTTTTTATTAATCGCCATGATAACAAATGGCACGATGCAAATTGCTACAATGATTGTTCCTACGGTAATACTTCCTAAATCCATGATATTATTTTTTTGATATTGATATACTGGACATTGCAATTATTGCAATGCCTTAAATGTTTTCCAGAAGCAATTACTAGCGCCTGGAAGCAATACAAAAAAAATTACCAGAAATAATGAAAAGGAAAGATGTGATCTGCCTTACGATGATGTATTAAAACATTGATCGAGGTCTTTATGTACTGAGTATACGTACTACTAGCGAGTACATCTGTAGTACGTAATAAAGTTCCACAGCTAGAAACAAAATTCTTGAGACTAGGAACACTAATATTACTCGGCGCCTCTATCACAACTTCAGACTGCGGTAACTCTCCAACAATAATTGCCGAAACAGCAGCAGTTACCTTTTCTGTTGAGGAAGAAGTAGTGATATTCTCATTTAAATTAACAAATGATGTATCCATAGCACTCATTGCAATACTGCAAAGGGCTACTAGAATAAATACACTTATATGTCTAAGAGTTGTGTTCACGCCGCAAATGTAATTTAGTTTTTTATACGGAAGTTCAATTAATAAAACTTTGTGAGTGATTTTAAGAGTTGCCATTCAATATAAATGGGCGTTTAGGAGAAAGTAGCGCTTTTGAAAGAACAGTATGTGATTAGAGAAGCACTATGGGTGATGTTGTTACGCTTTCGCGAAAGCGTATTTAAAATCAATCATAACTAACAAGAGTTGGCATAAATTTAAAACAGCAATGTTGTGTTTTAAGACTAAAATAAATGAGAGACAATAGTAGCCGCAGCGGCTTTACTCCCTTTAAGCGAGGGATGAAAACCATCAGGACCATAGTAATCATTACTATTGTTGGAGTTGTGATACTCTTTCCAAGTCATACCTACGGGAAGTATGATGGCGTTGTTGATAGTTGCGGCATGATGATAATTCTGTATGACAGCGTCTTGGGTGTGGTGATACTGTAATGAGGGCCATACCATAAAGTAAGCAAGTTTGGCATCGTACTTACTGCAGAGAGTGGCAAATTTTTCACCATAAGTAATAAGCATGTCGCGACCTTCTTGTTGTGAAGACGGTCCTTGCTGAATGATGACATAGTCATACTTGCCAGTGGCGATGAGCTGCTGTATGTTGCCATCATTCCAGTGATCTTCAAGTGCATAATTAGGTAATGCAACCATGCGTGTCTTAATTTTTATCCCCTTGGTTTTTGCATACCATTTTACAAGCTTTGGCAAATCATTAGTGTAGGTCAGACTATTGCCTATAAATAAGATGTTTATTGTGGGGTCTTTAATTTCAGGCAGTGTATTACTTGCGCTAGTAGTTGCACTGAAGCATATACAAAGTATGAAGATGAGGTGCCGCATAGAGGTACAATAAAAGTCTATTATTAGAAATCATACTGTGACACTCTAAAGATATCAAGATTTTAGACACTGACCTATACTTGTATCATCCGTTATGAAACAGACGTATAGAAAACTTAACAAGCTTTTATGGCACTAGTAGCGCTATTATTTTTAACATTGTAGCGTGCCAGATGGCTCTACACCTATAATTTCAATACAACATAGCAGTGCTACTATCCATATGATAGAAGACTTGCGATTTAAGAATAGATACTATGGATTATTACATTATTATAGCAGCTTTGATATTTCTTGCAGCCATATTTGGGTTCATAAATGCGCGTTTTCTTAAGTTGCCTACTACCATAGGGCTTATGCTCATAACCATTGTGTACACCTTAGCTGTTTTCGCTTTAAGCTATTTTGATGATACCTTACTCAAAGCCGAAATACAACTCATTAAAGAGATAGACTTTGAGAAAGTCCTTATGGATTATATGCTTAGTTTCCTGCTATTTGCAGGAGCGCTACACACTAATTTTGAACAACTCAAAGTGCAGCGCTGGCCTATACTCGCCTTTGCAACCTTAGGTGTTCTAGTATCCACATTTCTAGTAGGGACACTTGTGTTCTACGTGCTACAGCTACTAGGTATGCAGGTAGACTTTATTTACTGTCTACTTTTTGGGTCTCTTATCTCGCCTACAGATCCTATTGCCGTACTTGGGATTCTTAAAAAAGCCAAAGTGCCTAAAAAACTAGCAACCAAAATCGTGGGAGAATCTCTCTTTAACGATGGGGTAGGAGTCGTGGTGTTTTTGACCATCTTTGGGATTGCAAGTGCAAAAGATAGCCCTGTGACACCGGTAGATATCTTGACGTTGTTTGGTCAAGAAGTACTAGGGGGAATACTGCTAGGGATGATTATAGGGTGGATCACGTATAAAATGATGAAATCTATTGATGATTTTAGTACAGAAGTGATTATCACACTTGCTGCTGTGATGGTGGGTACAGTGCTAGCAACACAGCTGCACCTTTCTGCTCCACTAGCGATGGTAGTTGCCGGATTATTAATAGGGAATGATAGAGTGCGCACAGCCGCAATGTCTGAGACAACAGAGCATTATGTAGATAAATTCTGGGAGCTCATAGACATCTTGCTCAACGCTATCTTATTTGTACTCATAGGGATGGAAATGCTCATTCTCACCTATCAAAATAGTTATTTACTTGCCGGAGTAATCGCCATACCCCTCGTACTCATAAGCAGGTATATATCATTGTGGTTACCTATTAGAGTCTTTAAAGAAAAGCTGGATTTTGTGCCAAAAACAAACCTCATAATGACCTGGGGCGGACTACGAGGCGGGATTTCTATAGCACTAGCTCTCAGTCTCTCTGAAGATATGTACAGAGATATGTTTCTCGTGATGACTTATATTGTCGTGGTATTTTCCATTTTAGTACAAGGACTTACGGTAGAGAAACTTGTAAAAAGGACCTCACTGTCTGACAAAGTGTAAGGGACTGTGACACATAGATATTAGATAGTAATAGCGTATTATAGGGTTACGCTTGACTTTGAGATAATTTTTTAAGAACACTAAGCGCCTTATCTACGTTTTTACTATCTACAAAAATATGATCGTGATAATATCCAGCAATAACATTACAACTTATGTTATGTTTTGCAAGTGCGGTTGCAAAAGCAGCTGTTAAACCTACGGCGTCAAGTGAAGAGTGAATCGTAAGCGTAATCCACGCAGCGATATAATCATATTGCAAGTGAAGTTTATCTGCTTTACCTTTTTCTATCACCACAGTAGTACCTTCGTTCTCTTTAAACTCACAAATGGTATCTGCACGGTCTATGGTACTTATATCTTTTACAGTCGCAAAAACGTATGCTCCTGGTATGTGTTGAGGTGTCATTCCTTTTATAAGCTCAGATAAATTAGTTTTTCCAGACATGTATTGTCATTTAAATTTTAAAAGAATTGGGCTAATGAACGCATATTAGTAAAAATAGCAGATGAAGTTTTTACGCTTTCGCGAAAATATGAATGGGTGATGCTATTTCTGTTTTTTCCAGATAGCGAAATGGAAATCATTGTTTTTGCAACCATTTCCTGATTTCCTTACGTAAAGAAACTTCAGGTTTAGGCAACGGAATTGATTGTCTAGCCTGTTTGCTTTTATTGAATTTTGAGAAAGTAATCTTATGTTTTTTCCAAACTTCTGGATACAGCTCTAAGAACTTATTAAAGAAACTTTGTTCAGTAACACGCCCTTCTACCTTAGATAGTACTTCTTTAAATTTTTCCTCCTGATCTATAAACATGTTGTTATTGCCCTATAATAGGTTAGTGAAATGTGCTTTGTGGTCTTGTTTTAAGATGAAGAGTCGGTCCTTTGGTTTTGGCCTTATCTTTTTCTCCTTTTACTGTTATTCAAAAATCATAGACCATACATAGTCTTTTGTCATTAAAAACATAAAAATTCCAATTCCAATGCTTACGAAAAAAATCCATTTCTTTTTTTGAGCTCTTTGTTCCATATTATAATTGTTTTGAGAGTGTTACCCCCAATTAGTGCCAACAGACCCGTATAGCCTGTCCTGAGCTTGCCTAATGGATACGGTGATGTGATAGGCGTACTCTGTTAGTTGCTAGCAGAGCCGTCTAATCGATTGGCAATAATAATTTTTCAGTTCTGTTATCAGTAAAAATGGATTTCGAGTTTTCAACTAATATTCTAAGGAGCTTATTTATATCAGAACTATCTATATCCGTTATTTGAAATTCAAGTTTTCGTTCACTGTTTATTTTGACTATTAACTTATTATCATTGATATTTATCTTGTCAATTTCATTAAATTTAATCGTTCTATCAGTTATCAAATTAAGCTTAATCACAATTCCTAATCTATTATACTCTACATAATTTTTATACCAAAATCTTTTGCTGAGCATAATAATCAAGATCACAAACCCTAAACTTGTAATCAGTCCATTTTCATAGTTTAAAATTAGTCCGGAACCTACTAATAAACATAACGAGGCTAATATTAAAAGAGTAATTCTAGTCCAATTCCAAGATAAATTTTCAAAGTTTATTTTCTTCATTTTCCTGTTAATGTTTTAATTAATTTATAAGCATATAAAATTGCGATTAATGACATTATTCCGCAAATTAAATATTCCGATTTTGAATAATAACTTATTCCGCCAATCATTCCGAATGCTGTCCACAATAGATTAGTCAAAATTTCAGTTTTATTCAATTTGTTCGTCTTTTCGTGCTGTTCTGTCATATTATTGTCACTAGTCCACCGTATAAAGTGAGAGCGGCTCCCGATAGCTATCGGGATTGCTGGTTTGCTTTAACGTATGGTCTTGTTTGTTTGATCTAAATATACAATGAATTTAGAAATTGTTTGCTGTGCGTAGCGCTTTCAAGATTGTAAGTGATGAATACGCTTTCGCGAAAGCGTAATGCAAGTAATAGAAGAGAGTTAGAATTGGTAAATAAGTCTTTGCGATCATAAAATTAAAAAGATTCTATGATCAAAACTTGCTTGTAAGCTTGTGGTGATCGCAGGCGAAGTAGCCTTGTTTTTAACTTAGTTCTTTGTTAGGCAACGTATTTTATTCTGATTTTGCTTTTCTCTTTTCAGCTTTCCGTTTCCGTTTTTCTTCTTTTTTCTTTTTTTTCAAATATTTGTGATGAGCAATAATTGTTTTATTGTCAAGAATTCCATTTATATCAACTTCATATCCAAGTTTACTTAATTTTTCTTGGTACTTTCTCATTTTGAGTTTATTCTGCTCAATTTTTATAACTTCCTCTTTAGTTTTTTCTTTATTCCTTTCCACTTTTGTTTTTTCGCAATCAACTTCTTTCCATTCAAATTTCTTTTCATAATCAAAGCATCTTTCGTAGCATTTTCCAGCTTTCGGATTTGGTGGCAAATCATAATTTTGTGCCTTCAATTGAGATGTAAAAGTCAATATTATTGTCAGAAGTATTATATTTCTCATTTGTTTTGCGTTTCGTTCGTATATTGTTGCCAACAGGCCACTGCATAAAGTGAGTGCGGCTCCCGATAGCTATTGGGATTGCTGGTTTGATTTGTATTACTGTCTTGTTCGTTTGATCTAAATATACAATCAATTTTGGAGTTGTGTGAGGCGCGCGTAGCGGTTTTAAAGTTATCTTAGAGTGTTGCGCTTTCGCGAAAGCGTAACATTGAAAAGGCGCAAAGTGTGGCTAATTGAGTCTCATCACAAATGTGGCTTATTTTGAGATGAAAAACATGTCTTTTGGTAATCGTTCGTCGCGTTTATAAATAAGAATAGTTGCGGGTTTGTATGCGAGCATTTTTTTCCGCCGACGATACAGCAAAATCTCTTATCATTTTCCTTAGTTAAAAGTGAAAATTACGGTTTTGTAGATTTCAGAAAACATGCAAAAGCTTCGAATAACATCGAAGCCAATATTGCATAACATAAACCAGTAACATTTCTTTAGATCAGTTTCTTATTGTTCGAGATATTTCTCTTATTGAACATAGATTTTAGATATTTTATTGCCATTGTATTCGGCAATATATAATTGGTTTCCATTAAGTGCTAATCCTCTTGGGCCAGATAATCCCGTTACTACATCTGTTACAGTAGTCGTAGTTGATGTAATATCAATTTTAGATATTTTATTGCCATTGTATTCGGCAATGTATAGTGTATTACCATCAAGTGCTAATCCTGAAGGGTGAGATAATCCTGTCGCCACATCTATCGATGTAGGTGGCGTGGTTGAGATATCGAGTTTAATAATTTTATTAGCAGTTCTTAATGCTATATATAAATCATTGCCATTTAGTAATAATTCATCAGGTCTTACGCAGCAATCGAGTATCGTTACATTCTCAAGCGTAGGATTTGCAATTGAAATGTCGAGTTTATTAATTTCATTAACATCTGGTGCAGTAACGTATAAGTCATTTACATCAAATGCTAATCCCGAAGCTCCATTCGTTCCTGAAACTACAGTTGTTACAGTAGGTGTAGTTGCTGTGATATCCGTTTTAGAGATAAGGTTAGCCTGAGGCTGTGAGATATATAAGTCGTTACCAGAGATAGCTAGTCTGAAGGTAAACAATCCTGTTAAAATGTCTGTTGCGTTAGGATTAGAAGCTTCAACATTTATTTGAGATACTTTATTAGCACCAACTTCGGCAACGTATAAATCATTTCCATTAAATACTAATCCAGCAGGGTTAGATAATCCTGTCACCACATCTGTTGTTTGAGAAAATAAATCAATTGTAGTAAAACTAAAAATGCCACTTTCAGTTGAATTTCCATCGCTATCCTTAGCTATAACTTTCCAATAAAAAACTTGTGGAAATTCTAACGGGTCAATAAGTGTAAATTCAGTTTCTACTAAGTTGGATGCTATTACCGTATTTGGACTAGGATTATTATCCAATACTAAATCGTAAGTGACTGGATCATTATCTGAATCTATTGACGCATTCCATGTTAATGTAGGTTTTAGAGCTACATTTAATGCTTCATTACTTACCGTTAAAAGTGAGAACGAGTTTGGAGCACTATTAACTGGAGTTATTGTCATTTCCTCATTACTAGACTCGTCACTTCCACAACCGAAAATTGTTAAAATTGCAGCAATTACTAATAGAAGGTTAATATTTTTTTTCATTTATTTAAATGTTTTACAACAGGCCACTGTTTAATGAGAGTGCGACTTCTGATAAGTATCGAGAATGCTGTTATGCTTTTTATACTTTTTTATTTTATCTAAATATACAATGAACTTTGGAGTTGGGACTTTGTAATTAGACAATTAATTTTCAATCAAACAAAAACGCTCTGTGTTTTTTATAATATTGTAGATAGGTTATTACTTACATTTTTATGACTAGAAATAATTCTTATTATCATCAGCATATTTACGATATAAATCTCGCATAAATCCATCTGGATAATTGGAAAAAGCACTGTCAAATTCCATCATTTTTTCTTCACTTACTTCATTAGAAGTTTTGAAAAACCAAGAATTATCTTTGGGTATTAAATCTATAGCTTGATTAATTATTTTGGCAGACTCGGTTGCGCCAATTTCATTTAAAGATATTACTACCTGCTCTTTGTGTTCAGGAAACCATTCTTGTAGAAAACTTAATATACTATCTGCTTGTCCCGCATTTTCTAAGTGCATACAAAGAAATAAATTCAGTTGTTTCTGATTTAGTGAATTAGGGTCTTTATTATATCTCTTTACTAGAATTTCATGTAATGCGATGGAGAAATCAGAATTATCACGCAATGAAAACAGACCTTTAATATCTTCATTACTCACAATTTCATTTCTTTTTTCCAATTGTTGCTTTATTGCATCTGTCATCCACGAAAGTCCATTAAATGAGTTTTTTTCCATAATTGAGAGTTTTTGTAGGCTTACTTGTGACAGGCCACTGCATAAAGCGAGTACAACTCCCCACAGCTATTAGGATTGCTAGTATACTTTAGTATGCGGTCTTGTTTATTTGATCTAAATATACAATGAATTTTGAAGTCGTGGGCCCTCCGTTCTACAGTCATATTGCTTCTAATGAACTTACTGAGAGTATATGAATTGATACTTTACGAAAAGCTCTAGTAAATCTCGTTCTGTACTCAGAAAAAGAAGATGAAGTACAAATGTATTCCTTAATACGTCTTACAAACAGAGCAATTAGGTTCGCCAATCAATTTGCCAGATTTATTAAATTCATATTTACAGCATTCACTGAATTTTGTCTTTAAAATTTCCTTAGCTCTTTTGATTCTTACTTTAACATTAGCAAGGCTAATTCCTAGTTCTTCTGCTACCTTAAGTTGCTTTAGTCCTTTAATGTAGATTAGTTCAATTACTTGCTTGTAAATTTTAGGTAAGTCATTTATAAATGTATCGAAGCAGCATACATGATCGTAGATTTGAGTCGGGATTTCCTTGTTAATTTCCAATTTCTCGACATAAATTGACTCGCTATTATAGTGGTTATTTATCTCGTTACGAGCGATCTGAAAAACCCAAGCCTTTACTTTGTCTTGATTTTTAAGCTGGGATAGATTTTTGTGAATTTTCAAAAAAGTATTTTGAAAAATATCATTTGTAGCATCCTTATCCTTTACTTTTTTGAGAATAAAAAAGTATAGTTGGTCATTAAACGTATTCCAAATATTTTGAGTTTCCATAAATAAAAATATATAAAGGTTAGTCCTAAAACTAACCTTTAATAAAACTTAACAGCATGTACAATTGTTACATTCACATTTTAGACAAGTGCAATTATTTCTAGAGCAATCACCACAATTACATTTAGTACAGCTACAATTAGTGCATTTACATTTATTCATAATATTCACATTTTAAAGTTCATTAAGGAGACCAGTAAATATTAAAAAGGATACATTTTTTTACGTTAATTTTATTTACGTATCCTTAAACTTTGTTACAATAGGGGATAGCGGCTTATCGAGCAATTGTATGTTATGACTTTTTTTATCTTTTGGTATAGATTGTTTGTTCCAAAAAAATTATGAATCTGCTTATTTGTACATCTTACGTATGCTCTCTCAATTGTGTTACATTTTCATACGTAAAAGTGGCTCGCCACCGAGAAGATGAAACCTAGAGCTTTAAAATCGTAACGGGTTTGCTCTAACTAGATCCATACCCAAATCTTTAATATCTCAAGTACTTTAGAGGTGTTCTGATATTGAAGTGGAGCTATATGAGGTTGGGAATTTTCAAGTATGTAACTGACTTGGATGTGGCTTATCTTGAGATGAAAAACATGTCCTTTGGCAATCAGCCGTCCACGTAGCAAATATACCGAGAGTGCTGACGTAGGAGGCATTTTCTGGTCATATAATGTGTGTGCCCAGTATGGGCATCTTTAGACTACTTATTAAAAGTAGTTTATTTATCTAGAGGGTGCAAGTCCCTTATGGGCAGGGGTAACGCCTTGAACCATTAGTAAGCTGCAAGGTTGCTAGTTGTTATGTTAGTTTAATTGAGTACTATAAACGAGCTGTATAATTATTGAACCGCCGTATACGAGACCCGTACGTACGGTGGTGTGAGAGGCGCACTCTGCTAGTTGCTAGCAGAGCCGTCTACTCGATTAGGCTTAGTTTTTTGTGAATTGATTAAATGCTTCTTGTATAAAAAACAACCATCCAAAATCTTTTCTATTTTTGACATCTTTATTTATCTGTTCAATAGAGGTGTAAATAGAAATTGGATTTGGAATTGGAAGTGGAATATTTCCTAAAACACCTGTCGTTAGACTTTTTCCTAGTTTTGGTTTATTCTTAGTAAGAAAAGCGAAATTTGATGTTCTTATATATTTATTGATTTTATTTTCAAATAGTTGTTCATCTTTCAATTCACTATATTCTATTAACCATTCATTAAATTTAGTTCTAAAATCATTTAAGAAATCACTTTTCTTTAATTCAAAAATTTGTTCCCAAGATAATTTTCCAAAATCGAAGTAGTTTATAGAGCATACTTTCTGTAATACTCTCTCAGCAGAAACAGAGTTACCTTGATAAGTTGCAGTATATGCATCTCTATGTAATTCTGTATAAAGTGCAGAAATATCTTTGTTTTTTTTTGATACTTGAAATAGAAAATTAAAATCCGCAGAAACCGCACTTACATAATAGTCAAGTATTTCAAACTCTTCTTTAGTTTTTATATTATATGCATCAAAACCAAAATTTTTAGTCAAGAAGTTTTTTATAAAGATTATGAATTCTTCTCGATTAGGACCATAACACATATTTGATTCTGGATTAACACTAAAGCTAATTTCGTTCATGAAATCTTCAGAGACAAAATTATTAATTGGCCTAAAAAAAGTCATTATTTCAGTTGCAATTTTTGGACTATCATTTAAAATAATATTTTCAAGAAAACCTAAATCTTGTTGTCTTGGTGAAATATATGTCATTTGGTCAAACAATACTAGACTCCTTTTTAGAAAATTACTAGAACTTTCTTTGTGATTTTCAGTGTGAAATCTCAATGTGTATGGTGTAAATAATCCAAATTTCGGTGTCATGTATGCGGGTTTTTTAATTAAGCCTAACGGTCTCGGCTATGAGTAGTTGCGTGGATTAGCACTTAACTTTGCAAGTACACACCAAGTTGGAAATTCCGCAGGAATTTCCAAAGTAGGCGAGAACAAGCAATTACTTATAGCTATTGTGTGTGCCCAGTATGGGCATCTTTAGACTACTTATTAAAAGTAGTTTATTTATCTAGAGGGTGCAAGTCCCTTATGGGCAGGGGTAACGCCTTGAACCATTAGTAAGCTGCAAGGTTGCTAGTNCGCCTATGCTTGGAGTCGCACAAGAATGGGAGGATGGGCAGTCGCTCAAAGCCCTATACTAGGCACTACAATTACTATTAAACGGTTAAAAATGAGAGGTTATGTTAGTTTAATTGAGTACTATAAACGAGCTGTATAATTATTGAACCGCCGTATACGAGACCCGTACGTACGGTGGTGTGAGAGGCGCACTCTGCTAGTTGCTAGCAGAGCCGTCTACTCGATTATAGTCCGTTACTTATTTGCTGGAATTTACTTTCATCTAATAATCTTAAAACTTTTATCCTGTTTTCTGCCTTATGTAAAAGGAATATATAGCTATCGCCACCTGAGTCCAAAATCTTCAATTCAATGTCGTAAAACTTTAAGTCCTTTTTAAATTGAGTGAAACAACCATCAGCAGATATTGATGATTGCTTAGAGAATTTGGAACTGACATCCAGTTCAGCTTTTAAGTTGAAATTCTGTCTTATAGATTGCTCAATCAAACTATCAAGTTCTAATATTTCTGTTTTCCAGTCTAATGAAAAGAATTGTAATATTCCTTCATCTTGCAGTTGAGAAGATAAGTAATTTAAGGTCGAACCATATTCTTCGTGATTCTCATAATTCTTTATTGATTTAATTTTTGCAGCATATTTATTAAATCCTAACTCATCAAAGCAATACTTTCCTAATTTTGTTAAAGCATCACGTTGTTTTTTAGGGAGATTCTTTAATAATGTAGTTTTGGGTATTTCTACTAAGGGTTCAAACCTCAAAGAAAGTTTGTCGTCCAGTTCTATCTTAACTCCCCTTTGAGTTTTTGAGATTTCATCTATTTCATCAAGATATTTTTGAAGCGACTGTTTGGCATTTTTCTTTTTAAAGAATCTGATTCGACTTATTTCATTTGCTTTATTGAATAAGATTTCGCTGTCAAATTTTCTATTTGTTCCTATTAGAAATCCACTTGGGTATTTGTTACCCGTTTTCAATCCAATAAAGTTAGGTTGTGAATCATGAACATTCGGAATTAGTTCTTCAACAACGCATGTTTTATCACTTGTATCATTTGTGGAGAAAACAAAAACATCATAAATATCACTCTTGACTTTTCTTTTTGCACCATAGTGAAATTGATATTCTGACTCTAATGTCATCTCTCCAATTATTGAATCAGCATCATTGCTAAAAGTGACATTAGATGAAATTGGAAGTAATTCATTGTCTATGAATTTATTCTCAAATTCTATTTGATGATTATTTATCCAGGCAATCTTGGCATATCCGATTGCTGGAAAAGATGTTATATCTTTAAATATCCCATTATTGGAGTTTGTCCTTTTGTGGTTTCGAGAGGAACTTATGTCATTTATTGTACTAAATATTAGATCTTTATTTTTTTCTAATATTCCCTTGAAAAAAGGTAGTTCATCTTCAAAGTATAATTTCTTAGAATTTGTACGACCTGTGATACTAAGAAGATTGCTTAATTCTGACATGTTTCCTTTCATTGCTGCGAGGAACAATGCTTGATATATTTGAACACCTCCTGACTTTACTATTTCACTAAATTTCTGAGATTTACTTTGACTTAGCCTCACTTCATAATCTTGATTTGAAAAAGTCTCAATCAATTCATGATTATCCGAAAGCGCTAATTCACAAATAGGAATTCTTGGCAAGGTCATATATGAACCAAGGTTGCTGAAATTTTCGTTTGTCCTAATAATAGTTAAAATAGAATTGCTGAGACCATCCTTAAAGGAATCTAAATCATGTTGATTAATCCATCTATCCCACGCAATGTATTGATAGGACTGTTGAATTTGTCTAACACTATTTTTAAAAATATAATCTTTGCTCGCAAACTCTTTAAGCAAGTTTAATGCTCTATCAGACTTGTTTTTTAGTTCGTCGTTCAATTTTATTTTCTAATGGACTACAACAGGCCACTGCATAAAGCGAGTGCGGCTCCTGATAGCTATCGGGATTGCTGGGTAGCCTGTATTTATTTGTTTATTAATTGATTGCCTAAATATACAATGAATTTTGGAGTTGAGTGCCGCTTGTTGAGTTTTCAAACTTGCCTTAGAACAGTGCGCTTTCGCGAAAGCGTAGCATTAAAAAGTCGCAAAGTGTTAGTTACTGGAGTTTCATCACGAATGTGGTTTATCTTTATATAAAAATATATTCTCTGGTAATTAGCCTGCACGTTTGGTGTGTCGTTAGTTTAGTGGTATAGCAACTAATAAAGTAAATAATTACAGAGAAAAGAGTATGAGACAATTTTATTATATAGGTTAGAATTAGCAATAAATTATATATGGTGCTGTAGCTAGTTTTACCAATATCCTAATTCTTTTCCTTTTTTGTATCTAAGTCTCCCTAGTAATTCGTAGCCTATTGAATTAAAGTGTATACCATCTTTTAATAATGTATTAGGAGTTTTATTTTTATCCATTCTATCTAAATCCTCCACAGTTGGATATTCTCCATTGCTAGGCAATAAACCAAATTCAATTGCATCATAAATTGCATAAGTATTCATATACTCTTTTAAGTCAATATATTTTGATTGATATTTATCCCTTGCTAATTTGACTATTTCTGCTGTTGAATTTCCATGTGAGGTTATTATAATAACATTATCATTCCCTTTATGTTTTACAAACAAATCTATTTGGTCTAATAATTCACTTGAAGATGCATAGCCTCCATTTTGACCAATAAATATGGTTAGAACTCCTTCTTTCTCATTAGATAGTGATGTTAATATAGTAGAGTTTTTTTTAGTTTTATAGTCAGTAGAAGCAGGAGTGATTCTGTTTATGTAATATTTATCTTGATTTCTTGTTAATTTACATTGAATAGTGTCAATTCTACATGGATTTATACCAGCAGAACCTTGTAATAGGGGTAAAACTTTCTCATTGTTATAGCTGCTATATAAACCTGAAGGGATTTCAACTTTAGAACCATCTTTTGGGATTGTAATGGATTGCTTTATATACATAGGGATTCCACCATGTCTTGCTCCAATTGTTAAAGTGTTTTCTCCACCAACTCCCATGTTTTTTACTGTCCAATCAGAACCCAATGAATCAGAGGCAACTTTCGACATGCTATTTCCATCCCCTCCAGAACCAGCTGTTAAAGAATCTCCAATATCTATTAATACTTTATCAGTATTTTCTATTTTTTCTTGAAATGAACAACTTATATTTAGTGTTAAAAGATAAATAAAACTTATTCTTTTAATAAAATTTAAACTCATTCGTTTGGTTGTTTTAAATTAGCTACAACAGGTCACTTTATAAAGCGAGTGTGGCTCCCGATGACTATCTGGATTATTGGTTTGCTTTAATTTGCGGTCTTGTTTGTTTGAATCTAAATATACAATGAATTTTGGAGTTGTGCGCCGCGCGTAGAGCTTTCTAAACTGCCTCCGACGAGCATAGCGAGAGGAAGGCATCAAAGAACCGCCTAGTCATCCCATAACCAATAATCAATAAAAAGACACAAAGAGCTTTAAGATCCTAGCGGATTTGCTCTAACTCGATTTATAACCAACTCTTCGATATTTTAACGGCTTTTGAGGTATTGTGATTTTGAAGTGGAGCCATACGATGGCGGGAATTTCCAAGTATGCTACTGCCTTCAAGAACGTAGCGAAATCTTTTTGTTTTGTTTTTTTTTAAAACTTGTTTAAAGCAAAATCCCAAAGATTTTGCGGACTTTATAAAAATACACAAACCATTCGTTTAAGTCCGAAGCCCGTATTGTCTATAGGTTTTGTTGGCAACAGTATTTTTTTGCGAATAGTTTATAGTATATTTTTCAAGTCCTGTTTTCCAACAATCGCCATTATTTCAGCAGTATCATCATTTATTCGATAGTAAATACTGTCCGACCCACAAACACATCTTCGATATCCGTTTTTTATGAAATCTACCGATTCAAACGAATAAGGTCTTTGAGCAATTATGTCAAAATATTTAAAAAATGAATCAAAATATTTGTCGGCTTGACTCATTCCGAACTTTTTAACTCCGTAATGATGAATTCTTATAAGGTCTTCTTTTGCGGAATTGCTTAATCTATATTTAGCCATTAAGAGTGGCTTTAGACTGCTTTAGTATTTCGGATTTGGTATCACTTGTAAATCCACTATTTTCTGCTTTATCTAGCTTAGATTTAATCCAATCAATTTGGACTTGCTGGCTTCTTGCTTGTCTAATTAAATCATTCACAAGCTCGCTTTTACTTGAGTATTCCTGATTGTCTACTTGTTTCTTTAACCACTCGTCATTAGGTTGCGTGAAAGATATACTTTGTCTAGCCATAAGAAATATGTTTTGATGCTAATTTACACCAAAATTGAACCAAAATCAAATTTTTGTAATATTGTTGCACAACAGGCCACTGCATAAAGCGAGTGCGGCATTTTGCTGGATAGCCTGTATTTATTTGTTTATTAATTGATTGTCTAAATATACAGTTATTTGTGGTTCCTTCGCCGCGCGTAGAGCTTTCAAAATTGCCTCTCTCATCATCGACGAAGGAGTTAGCGACTGAGAGAATGATGCTGGATGAGATTTATAATAAGGCACAACATTCGCTTTATGCTGTAGTTCTTGCATCCGACGAGTGAGGAACGAGCGAGAGGAATGCATAGGCGCAACCACGTTTCGAGCGTTCTATACTTTAGATGTATTCTTTAGACATTTTTGAGCCCTGCCTCCGACGAGCATAGCGAGAGGAAGGCATCAAAGAACCGCTTAGTCATGCCATAACCGATAATCAATAAGAAGTCACCAAGAGCTTTAAAATCCTAGCGGATTTCCTCCTGATTCGATTCATACTCAACCCTTCGATATTTCAACGACTTTTGAGGTGTTCTGATTTTGAAGTGGAGCCATACGATGGCGGGAATTTCCAAGTATACTACTGCCTGGGATGTGGCTTATCTTGAGATGAAAAACATGTCCTTTGGCAATCAGCCGCCACGGTTTAGCTATGAACAGTACGGGAGCAAACTAGCGTTTGCTTTCCGCCACGCACATAGCGAAATCTTTTGGTTTTGTTTTATTTTTTTCTTGTCCAAAGCGAAATCCCAAAGATTTCGCGACATTCTAAATATACGCAAACCTCGGCGTTTAAAACCCAAGCCCGTATTGTTTATAGGTTGTGTTGGCAACAGTTATTCTTCGCCCGAGTTGGAAGTCCATCGGAACAGTTGCGTTTGAGTAAAATCCATTTATATAAACTTGCTCAATAGTCCATTAGCGTTAATTGGCAACAGTTATTTTTCAGGCTAATCACAGGGAGCTGAATCTCCAGACCAATCCGGAAATCTGACTAAAATCCATAAATCGCCTGATTGAGAATTCAATAGTATTTTCCAGTTGTTTCCAGATTTACAATTTTCAATAGCAAACCAATGTCCATTTGTATTTTTAACTCTATTTTTTTCTTTTAAAATATTTTCAAAGCCAATTCCAACATCAGAATTTGTTAGCTTTTTTAAATTGTTTTCAGAAATAAATTCTTCAACCTTCCTTTCAGGAATTTCAAATTTCCCTATTACGGCAACCTCCATGCTTTCAGTTTCATTTGTAACTGTCCAGAAAGGCAGGTTTACCCCAGAAACTCTTTTCAGATAAGCTTCATTGGATAGATATTTATTATAGAGTAGACTAAGGATTAGTATAAATAGAATCGAAATCAAGATTCTTAATTTTGTTTTTTTTCTCAGCTTCATAATTGTTGCCAACAGGCCACTGCATAAAGCGAGTGCGGCATTTTTGTTGGTTTGCTTTAATTTGCGGTCTTGTTTGTTTGATCTAAATATACAATGAATTTTGGATTTGTGCGCCGCGCATAGAGCTTTCAAAAATGTTGTATTCGCGTTATGTAATAGTTGTGGCTGGTTGCAACTACGTGTGAGCTTTCTATACTTAAGATGTATGCCTTAGGCATTTTTGAGTAGTGGCCTGTGGCGGCTGATTGAGTAGGGTGGGAGCTTTAAAATCTTAGCAGATTTGCTCTATGATCTATCTGTGCTAGGTTCTTGATTATAGCCCTTACAATCGCTCTTAAACCGATTTTGAAGCGTAGCCATACGATTGCGGTAATAACCAAGTATGCAACTGTCTTTTGTGAAGCTTATTTTGTCGTGAACTGCGAGCCCTTGGGCAATCAGCCGCCAACGTTCAGTATAAGAAATCGTAGGGCAGGTGATAAGCACTTACGTTTCGGTTTATTACTTAGCTAAATATAAATATTTTGCTTTTATCTTCTCAACTATTAATGCCAAATTTTATATTTAGCGGACTTTGTTAATATTTACAGAACTTTCGATTTAGCGCAAACGCCCTATGTTTTTTATACACTGTGTGTGCCCAGTATGGGCATCTTTAGACTACTTATTAAAAGTAGTTTATTTATCTAGAGGGTGCAAGTCCCTTATGGGCAGGGGTAACGCCTTGAACCATTAGTAAGCTGCAAGGTTGCTAGTTGTTATGTTAGTTTAATTGAGTACTATAAACGAGCTGTATAATTATTGAACCGCCGTATACGAGACCCGTACGTACGGTGGTGTGAGAGGCGCACTCTGCTAGTTGCTAGCAGAGCCGTCTACTCGATTCTACGCAGTTTTTTATTCTTCCTCACTTGATTTCGATTCTTCAATAGCTTTTTCAACTACTTCCTCTTTATTTAGAGTTTCATTCTTTGCTTTACGTTCCCTAAAAACTTCACTTGGCCATATTTTATCCAATTCCTTTTCTAAAATTTCGTTTAGTTGAAGGCATTGTTCGTAAGATTTTAAAAAATACTGAATGTCTACAGGTAAATATTCACCACTTTTCACTCTCGCAACTACTCCTGATTTTATTAAATAAATATCATTAGCAATTCCAGCATTGTGAATATGAATATCTCTTGTCGCTTTTAACTCAATATATTTATGAAAAACAGGGTTTTCGAGTAAATTAACACCTGTATATTTATCAAATTCAGTAGCGTAATCTTTAGGTGACTTATATGCGATTTCATTTAAAATTCCGTCAACAATCACAATTTTAATTTGTTCGATGGAAGTTGATGATAAAACACAATCAATATCAATTTTTTTCTTCGAAGGTATTTTGTTTGGGTATTCTAACAATATCATTCTTAAAACATCATTCATTAATGTTTCCATAATCGTTACGAGTTGAAAAATGGCATCAATCGGTAATTTATTCAACCCTAAATGAGCATATTTTTCCGTTAACTCTTCTTTTGTATAATTCCGAGGGTCACTCATAATAGCAGTATTGTCTGCTCGAAAGCCTAAAGGATAAGAAATTGGAATTGTAGCACCATCTTCTAAATCATTAACCCACTTTATATTTTGTTCGAACGATAAATATGTTAATTGAGCCATTTCTCCTTGAAGAAAAAGAAGTCTTGTGTTATTTTGTATTAATTCATTAATTCTGTTTCCGAATGTTTCCATTATGTTGATTTAAATTGCGTAGAACAGGCCACTGCATAAAGCGAGTGCGGCTCCCGATAGCTATCGGGATTGCTGGATAGCCTGTATTTATTTGTTTATTAATTGATTGTCTAAATATACAGTTATTTGTGGTTCTGTCGCCGCGCATAGAGCTTTCAAAAATGTCTCATTCGCTTTATGCTGTAGTTGTGGCTGGTTGCAACAACGTTTGAGCTTTCTATAATTATGATGTACAAATAAAGACATTTTTGAGCCCTGCCTCCGACGAGCATAGCGAGAGGAAGGCATCAAAGAACCGCTTAGCCGCCTCATAACCGATAATCAATAGAAAGACACCAAGAGCTTTAAAATCCTAGCGGATTTACTCTAACTTGATCTATACCCAACTCTTCGATATTTCAACGACTTTAGATGTATTCTGATTTTGAAGTGGAGCCATACGACGGCGGGAATTTGCAAGTATGCTACTGCCTTGGATGTGGCTTATCTTGAGATGAAAAACATGTCCTTTGGCAATCAGCCGCCACGTTAAATATACGGCAAGTTGGGCAGAAAATAAGCGATTATTCTCGGTTTAGCCACAAGCCAAATCTTTTTATTTTGTTTTAATTTTTCTCTTTTAATACCAAATCAAAAGATTTGGCGACTTTGCAAATAGACAACAACCTTTCGGTTAAACACTAATCGCACAATTTGCTATATATAGTGTGTGTGCCCAGTATGGGCATCTTTAGACTACTTATTAAAAGTAGTTTATTTATCTAGAGGGTGCAAGTCCCTTATGGGCAGGGGTAACGCCTTGAACCATTAGTAAGCTGCAAGGTTGCTAGTTNCCTATGCTTGGAGTCGCACAAGAATGGGAGGATGGGCAGTCGCTCAAAGCCCTATACTAGGCACTACAATTACTATTAAACGGTTAAAAATGAGAGGTTATGTTAGTTTAATTGAGTACTATAAACGAGCTGTATAATTATTGAACCGCCGTATACGAGACCCGTACGTACGGTGGTGTGAGAGGCGCACTCTGCTAGTTGCTAGCAGAGCCGTCTACTCGATTGTGCGTTCGTTTTTTTATCCGCTAAACATGAAAATATAATTTTCATTTTTTTCAGTGCGATTTAGTATTGATTTGAGTTGTTCAATTCCCTCAGCGATATGTCTTTGGTTAAATGCTTGGTCATCAGATTCGTCATCGTGCCAAACCTCAGGGTAAATTCCGTTTTTATTTAATTCGCTGGAGTTATACTTATCAATAAACTCATTAGTTGAGATAGAGTTTAATACTGTATTTATTTCTTTTATCAATTCAGGATTCAAATAATTAATAGAGTTATCCTCAATCTCTGAAAAATCAATCTGGGTAAAATCAATGTTTTCATAATCTACAGGCTCACCTAAACACTGTTTTGGATTAAAAATTTCATCAATTTTTTCCGTTATATTTTTATCAACAGTTTTTTTCAGGATAAACTCAATTCCAGAAAAATTTTGCTCAAAGATTTCATATGATATAGATATATCTGGTTTAAATAAAGAAGTATCATTTTCTATTCTGCTAAAGTCAGATTTATTTATTTCATAAAGTGTAGAGCTTTGTCCCATTTATATTTTTTCTAATGACGCACAACAGGCCACTGCATAAAGCGAGTGTGGCATTTTGCTGATTTGCTTTAATTTGCGGTCTTGTTTGTTTGATCTAAATATACAATGAATTTTGGAGTTGTGCGCCGCGCGTGGAGCTTTCAAAAATGTCTCATTCGCTTTATGCTGTAGTTGTGGCTGGTTGCAACAACGTTTGAGCTTTCTATAATTATGATGTACAAATAAAGACATTTTTGAGCAGTGGCCTGTGGACGGCTGATTGGTAGGGTGGGAGCTTTAAAATCCTAGCGGATTTACTCTAACTCGATCTATACCCAACTCTTAGATATTTCAACGACTTTTGAGGTGTTCTGATTTTGAAGCGGAGCCATACGACGGCGGGAATTTGCAAGTATGCTACTGCCTTGGATGTGGATTATCTTGAGATGAAAAACATGTCCTTTGGCAATCAGCCGTCCACGTCTCCGTATATGAAACGTAGCGTGTTAAAAAGCTCTGTAATTTCGGATTATAAACGAGCCAATTTTTTATTTTTTCTATTTATCTTTTAATTTTTAAATATACAAAAAATAAAAATTTGGCGGATTTAATAAAGAAGCAAAAACCTATAAGAAAGCTTGTAATAGCTATGTTTTATATACATTGTGTGTGCCCAGTATGGGCATCTTTAGACTACTTATTAAAAGTAGTTTATTTATCTAGAGGGTGCAAGTCCCTTATGGGCAGGGGTAACGCCTTGAACCATTAGTAAGCTGCAAGGTTGCTAGTTGTTATGTTAGTTTAATTGAGTACTATAAACGAGCTGTATAATTATTGAACCGCCGTATACGAGACCCGTACGTACGGTGGTGTGAGAGGCGCACTCTGCTAGTTGCTAGCAGAGCCGTCTACTCGATTGTGTGTAGTGCTTTATGCCTCAATTTTCTCTTCTGATTTTATTAAAAATTCTTTCATAGATTTAATTACATTCACAAAATCTGTCCATTCCAAGTTAGCAATTATTGAAGTTTGACTATGAGCTAATTCATTTCTGATTTTTTCAACATTTTCAAGAAGCTTTTTAAAAGCACTTTTTGAAAATTCAAAGTCATCTCTAAATTTATCTGTTGCTCTTAAAATCTCTCTTTTATCACAAATTTGAACACACTCCAGTAGTGTCAATTGAACGTTATTACCCTTTCTTTCTTTATATATCTTTTCTGCTAATTCGATTCTTCCTGGATTTAAAATTTCTTTCCAAGATTCTTCATCATAGTTTTCCGTTATCCAAAAGTTCAAATGTAATTCGAAAAGTGAAATTAGTCCAAAAAGATAAATCCTTACTATTGGTTTATTTATATCCGCACGAGTTACAATTCCATTGACAGAATTCTTACTCAATACATAAACATATTCTTTATCGAGCAAAATTTCAAATAGTTCAGATAATGGTGTGGATTCCGAAATTACAATAGCGATTTCAAATTTCTCAATGTAATTCTCAATACTATTTTCTCCAAGGTTTTCTTGAACGACATATCCAAGTTTCTGGTCATTTTCATCTACGACTCCAAGCGTATCAAAATCTCTTTGTTCAAGCGTACTTTTTACTTCGTAAGTATTGTCAGTTATTTTACAACAAGCTAAAGGTTCAAAAATATATTTTGTGGTTATATTTTCTATGAATATATCTTGTAATTCAGCAAATGAAGTTCCTTTTCTTCTAATTCCTGTATGTTTTGAATACCAAAGTTGAAATCCCATCTGTATTTTTTTGTATTACACACAACAGGCCACTGCATAAATCGAGTGCGGCTCCCGATAGCTATCGGGATTGCTGGATAGCCTGTATTTATTGGTTATTAATTGTCTAAATATACAGTATTTGTGGTTATGTCTCTGGGCGTAGCAATTTCGAAGTTGTTATTTAGAGGTACGCTTTCGCAAAAGCATAATGAGTAGTAGTGAAGAGAAAAACTAGTGATCTTAACGGTGGCAAATAAGCCTTTACCATTTTAAAATAATGAGGACCTTACGATGAGAATTATACCTTAATATGAGCTTACAAGGCTGTGATAATTGTAGTTGTAGTAGGCTTTTTTTTATCAAATCTTTGTTGTAAGTATTTTTTTTTCTATTCTTTTTTGGTTAAATTTTTATCAGATATAATTTTTGTATTGGTTGGCTCATCAATTTCTCCAGATTTTATATCAGATTTGAATTCAGATGCTTGTTCTTTTAAAATCCTGTCTTGATATCGCTGTACTTTTTGATACCAAAGTATAAATCCGATGAATGACATAACAATTCCAAAAATCAATAGCCAATTCAATCCGCTATTTTGTTGTTTAAAATTACCTTCTTTTCTTTTAATCAAATTTTGTTTTGCATTGACAATATCCATTTTTGATTTAAGCTTAATAACATCTACATCTATGAATTCTTGCAAACGAGTTATTTCTAAGAAAATGTCTTGAGAATTACATTCCTTTTGGTCAAAATTGATTTTTATATTTAGGTCGTTTTTTTCTTCTATCTTACAATTACAAGCTTTTGTCTCACACAAATCTCCTACATTATTAATCCAATCTTTTCTTTCTCGGTTAGCTTTGTCAATTTCATAGTTTATTAAGTCAATTTCATAACTTAATTCTGCAGTTTCTTTATCTAATTCCAAATCGCTTTTGTAATTTAAAAATGTATAAAGTACCACTAACGTTAATCCAAATAGTGATATAAATTTGTATAAATTATCAGTAGGGAGTTTAGGTAATATCATGTCTCAAATGTAAGGTAATAGACTAATTACACAAATCAAATACAGCCCCAGATAACTATCGGGATTGCAGATTTGCTTTAGTTTGCAGTCTTTTTTATGTGGACTAAATATACAATGAATTTTACTGCTGTGCTTTTATCGAGTAGGTCATAACTACACTAATTTATAAACGGTAGCATGACCATTTATTAAATGAGTTATAAAAGCAATTAAACGACAGTCTAGGAGATTATAAGAAGAGGAAGGAGGGAAGTGTTTAGTGCAGCTTATATGAGGTTATAACCTCACATTTTCGCGAAAGCGTACCACATACCATCAAGAACTTATATAAAACAAAAAAGGCCTTCTAATAAAAGAAGACCTTTTTGAGCCGATGGAGGGACTCGAACCCACGACCTGCTGATTACAAATCAGCTGCTCTAGCCAGCTGAGCTACATCGGCATTGCGGGTGCAAATATAATAGCATTTATTATATATGCAACCCTTTTTTTAAAAAAAAATTATAGCTTGTTTATACGAGCTACAAGTGACTGTGCTTCCTTCTCAAGATCTGCACGTACTGCCACTAGATTTTTACTTCTATTCTCTACTTTGCGGTCGTTTACCTTTGCAATTAAAGTGTCAAAAGTTGCGATAGCGTCATCTATAACTGCTTCACTTTCCTTTCTATCTTCTTTAGGATTAAGAGCTTCCCAAACGTATACTGCGTCAATAATGTCACCTAGTACAAAATTGATATCCTTTTTTAAATCTCTAATATTTGCCATTGTTCTAATTTTGACTGCAAAAGTAGGTTAATTTATAATCATGAACCTTACATTTTTATGTAAAATCACATCATGCTTATAATAGTAGTACGATCTTAAAGGTGCTTACTGTTTCTTGCGCTCCTCTATAAGCTTCTTGAGCTGCTTCCCGTATTTAGAATTTCTAGTTTTTCTAGGGAAAGTCTTGTATAAAGTGTCTAGGTAAGGAGTGGTAGCATCTGGTATCTGGGTCATTACAAGGTAAGGAGCAATCTCAAGATCCTTATTTGTTGTTGCAAAGTTACCCGTGTATAGATACTTTCTTTTAAGTAATTGCTGTAAAGAATCATCATAAGCAAGAATCTCTTCTTGATCATCTCGCTGTCTAGCGTTAAAAGAACCTTTTATAAGATCAAGATTCTTATCATTAAACTGCTTGTTCATATTCTTAAACTGTGTCCAGTGCATCTGGTTCTCAGACCCTGTTACGGCTGCAAATCCTTCAAAGTTTTTAAGAGAGGTAGTGATATTAATAATACCAGCCTCTGCAAAGAAAGGAATACGGTCATCATAACCAGACTCATCTGCCTTATCAAGGTGTAAGTAATACACCTCTGGTTCTTTTATGTCAAGTATAAACTCAAATTCTGGGTCACCGTCTACTACAAGAGAGTCTAGATTTACAAGCATGGTGTCTTGCACGCGCTGTACATATAAAGTTCCTTTTTTAAGACCTTTTACCGTTCCAGTGACTGTAAGATTTCCTGTTTTTGAACATGAAACCATCAAGATGCTTAATAAGAGAATGTATACTATTTTATTCATAATTGGTTTTAATTATAGACGGCAAATATGCTACTATTTTACATATAATACTAGCCCGCAGCTGCCATTTCCATTAAAATTGTACAGAGTATTGCGCCATATGTTCCCACCACATACCCAAAAACTGCTAGCAACACACCCACACTAGCTAGCGATGGGTGAAACTCTGCCGCGACAATAGGAGCAGAGGCTGCCCCGCCCACGTTTGCCTGGCTTCCCACGGCAAGAAAGAAGAAGGGAGCTCTTATAAGTTTTGCCACCAGTATGAGGAGTCCCGCATGTATACCCATCCACACAAAACCTATGGCAATAAGCCCTGGGTTTTCAAAAATAGTGGTGAGATCCATTTTCATACCTATACTCGCAACTAGTATGTAAATAAACACACTGCCTATTTTACTAGCTCCAGCACCCTCATAATTTTTGGCTTTGGTAAAGGAGAGTAAAATCCCTATCGCAGTTGCAATCGTGACCATCCAGAAAAAAGTAGAGCCAAAGGATGCAAGCGCAGAGTCCTTTGGGATATCAGAAAATAAAGCGCTCATACCACCGGCTCCCCAGTGTGCAATACCCACTGCGCCAAAGGCAAGACCCAGCATAACCATAAGATCAGAAAGCGTCGGGTTTCTCTTAACCCCTTCGGCAAAGGTGGAGACGCGTTCCTTGAGCACCTCTATCGCACTATTATCTGCATTAAGCCATTTATCTATGCGGTTGCTTTTACCTATACCTAGTAAAATTATGGCCATCCACACATTTGCCACCACAATATCTACCAGCACCATACCACCGTATTTTTCTGGATTGTATTTATATATCTCAAGCATCGCAGCTTGATTTGCACCACCGCCTATCCAGCTTCCTGCCAGTGTAGAGAGGCCACGCCATATCGCATCTGGTCCAGCACCACCCACCGTTTCTGGTGATACGGAAGAGATGAGAAGTATCGCTAGCGGGCCACCTATCACAATCCCTATGGTTCCTGTAAAAAACATGATAAGCGCCTTAGGGCCTAGGTTTACAATTGCCTTAAGGTCTATACTAAGCGTCATAAGCACCAGCGATGCGGGTAGCAAGTAGCGACTCGCCACATAATACAGTTGGCTACTCTCTGCATCTATCAGCCCCAGACTATTAAAAATAGCAGGGATGAGATAGCATAGCAGTAGGGCAGGTACAATGCCATAAAATTTCCCCCAGAAGCCTGTCTTCTTACTCGAGGTATAAAATATAAATGCAAGTGCAAGCGCAATGAGGCCAAAAACGATGGCGTCATTTGTAAAATAAGGTGTGTTTTCCATAATAATGTGGGTAATTACGCTTTCGCGAAAATGGGATCACTTTCACTGCAAGAAGCATAAAAAATAAACTAAGGCTTACCGCCAAAGGAATCCGAAAATACCAAAATCCCTATAAATATAACCAGTATGTAAGTTTTAAATTAATACTCCGGAAGCGAGGAGCAAAGGTGGTATCTGTAAAATAGTTGTCATTATACACCAAAAATAAGTCTGAAAGTGGGGCAAATCGCCATTGCAAGCGTGAGTTAATCCCAAAGTTATCTTGCAAGGTGCTGTATTGTACTAGCGTATTCCAGAACAGGTTTTTACTAAAGGTAACATCCACCCGTGGGCTTACAAGCCAGATGCGATTATCTGCATAAGGAGCAGGCAGGTCTATGTTATCATAGCGGGCGTTTATACCTAGCACAAGTTTAGGTTGCAGGCGCAAGGTAGCTTCTGCTCGCAAGGTGAGTATCTCACCGTTAAAAAACTCGCCGTAGGTAGTATTTGCGGTGTAGTAAAACTTCTTGCGCTGGTCAGACTTGTACTCGACTTCCAGATTGGTGTAACGGTACTCGCTTCCTTCTGGTAATTCTAGTCCGTCAGATCGTGATGGGTCAAAGCTGTCAAAGAGTTTTGTGTAGCGCGTTCTAGGTTTTGCACTCAGGCTGCTGGTATTTTTAAACTGGGCTTCCCACTGTGGTGAGAGCGTGCGATCGCCTAGTGTAAAATCTACTTCTGGCCGCCATACAAAGAAGGAGTTTAAAGAAAATGTGTGCCTATTGATTGTTCCCCCTTTCGGGAAAAAGAGCCTTTCTACCTTACTGAAGTTCCTGAAGATATCCTTACGAGGTATAAAACCAAGCTCAGAGTTGAAGTCTTCATTTATAAATAGCGTAGCGCTGGTCGCGCGCCAGTTGTTTTTATTGTACTCCATGCGCGCCCCGCCAGAGTAGTCCTTGCTATCAATCCCGGGAGTAAAGGATTTGTGGAGGTAAAATTTACCATTCCAGCTATTGTCTTTATTGGCTAGGTTATAATCAAGACCTATAAGTCTGTTGTATTCTTCATCAGGTTGCACAAAGGCAGCATCACTGGTGTTCTGCTTGTTTACAAAAATCGCACTTATGTTTGACCTGCTAAAAACGCTGTGCTGTAAGGCAACCACTGTGTTGTTTGTTGACGCAATCTCAATAGGTTCATCATTTTCTGTTTGCATGTTGAGTATACCCACGCGTAGCTTGTTTGTGAGTTTACCGCTCAAGCGTGCACCTGCTACAATATTGTTCTGTACCGTGTTTCCATCAAGATCTTCGGCTATGCCTATACGTCTCGAGAAAAAAGGATTTGCCGCCCGCGGATCACCAAAATCTGCAAAGAGGTCACTGTTTTCTATAAAAAACTGCCTGCGCTCTGGCAATCCCACCTCAAAACGTGAGAGGTTTGTAATAGCATTATCTACCTCTACTTGGGAGAAGTCTGGATTGATAGTAACATCAAGATTAAGGCTGTTGCCTATCGTAAAACGAGCATCACCGCCCACCTTGATCTCGGTAAAGTTATCGTCTAGTTCTCTGTCTTGTCCAGCAATGGCATTTACATAAGGAATTATAGAGATGGGACTTCTTGAGCTACCTAGCGGTTTCTCAAAAACCATATCGCCCATGTAAGCCAGATTAAAAATATTCTGATTCTGCGGTATTTGTATCCACGTGTTTCGCGAGTTATCTTGGGTGTCAAACTGATAACTATTAAAACGCCATCGGGTTTCGCCTTCTCTATATTTAAAGGCGCTCATGGGGATTGCCCACTCACATACGTAGTAGCCGTCATGTACCGTGGTTTCTCCCACCCACTTGGTATCCCAGCTAGTGGTAAAACCTCTCAAATCTTTTCCGCCGCCAGAGACTAGCGCTTCCCTGCGCACGCCAGCAGGATTGGAACCAAAAAGAAACGCGTTATTACCATCATTAAAGGTGTCAAACATTAAGGTGATATTATCACTTCCGCCTGCTCTAAAGTCACGTCGCAAAGATGGGACTATATAATCGTCGCCCTGCGCAGAGACTTTGATGCCTACATATAAGGTTTTGTCATTATATAAAAAGCGTATCTCAGACTGGTAAGGTGCCTGTATGGTATCTGTAGGGAAATATTGCCAGAAGTTTGTTGCTGGGACTGCTTTGTCCCAAGCTTTTTCATCAAGTACACCATCTATCGTAATAGGTGTTTCTATAAAGGATACACCTACTTCTTTGGTTTGAGCGTAGTGCGCTGTACTTACTCCAGCAAGGAGTACACAGAGTAGCAATTTATACATCAGGAATGGTTAGTTCCCCCGAATGTATCAAAAAAATGTCTTGTATGCGATAAAACTTAAGAACCTTTTAGCCACTTCTCACGTAAAACTCGCTGTAAGTCATCATTATACGTTTGTAATTCTACCAGTGTAGCCTGCGGAGTTTGTGGTGTGATTACCGTTCCAGTAAGTGCCACTTCTTCACCATCTCTTTGTACAGTCATAGTAATTGCATCGCCAGCTTTCCAGCTATTTGAGACTGTTATTAAATCGTATACGTTAGAGAGATCATAAGCAGTTCCATTTACTGCCGTAATCACATCATTTCCTTGTACGCCCAGCGCAGTGAGAAATGTATTGAGGTTTCCTGGGAGTACATAAATGGTGTTTTCTTCTTTGTTTCCATTAATATAAGGACGTTCTTTTCCTAATAAGAAGCCTGTGTCTACTAGCGTAGTGCTATAATCAAGTCCTACTAGGTCAAAAAAGTCTTTGTACTGTATAGGTTGTGTGCCTATGACGTGGTTTGTAAAGAATTCGCCCACTTCAGGGTAGGTGAGTTGGGTGATTTGCGGGATCAGGTTACTGTCTTCAAAAGGTCTGTTAGGCCCATATTGATACGTAAGTTCCTTCATAAGGTCGAGAACACCACGCTCGCCATTGCTGTTTTTACGCATAAGTATATCAAGGCACATCCCGATAAGAGCTCCTTTTTCATATACGTTACCATAATTTGATGCATATGGCTCTTCAAGAATGTTTGCGCTCATCTTAGTAAATGACATAACATCATCATACCCTTTTGCATTACTTATTTTTTGAACGAGCGTGTTGTAAAAATCTTCTGGAGTAACGAGTCCTTGCTGCACTTGAAAGTGCTGAGCAAAGTACTCCGTAATCCCTTCATACATCCATAAGTGCATGCTCATCTCAGGATCATTATACTTAAATTTATGAATCTGCGTAGCATGTAAATTAAGCGGAGTCACAATATGAAAAAACTCATGTGATACCACATTTACCATGGCATCATCAAGATTTTCTTGAGGCATAGACTCTGGAAGTACCACCACCGTAGAGGTGTGATGTTCTAGCGCTCCTAGATCTTGTGCATCATCTGCTTCGCCTGTGGTAAGGTATAGTAAGATTGTATAACGGTCTGTAGCATTAAAATCACCTAAATAGTTCTTTTGTGCTTTTATCATACGCTCTATATTAGGCTTAAGGCTTGACGCCTTTACCGTTCCAGAAGGACTGTACACACTAAGCTCGATAGTAATGTCATCTATAGTAAATACCTCTTTACTAGGTACGTTATACATGATAGGATTATCTACAATGTCAAAATATCTATCGCCTTTGTAGGTATCTGTAATCCCTGTATTTCCAAAATCTTGCGCTACATACAGTGAGTCTGCAAAGCGTGGAAGGCTAGTAGTAGCTTCCATAGTTTCTGGTCTATTGATATCTACATAATATGGCATTTCCTCTTGGTCTTTAAAATACCCAAGAATTCCATGTAAATTGAGCATAAACTGCTCGTTTTCTTTAAAATTTGTCCCCGCAGGAGAAAAAATTGTGTGTTCTGCCTCTACATCATAAGTGTCATTTACATAGTAATCGATGTAATCAAGATTACGTGCATTTTTAATATCCCATGTATTATCTGAGGTTTTGGTGACCTTAAGCTTCTTTCCAAAAGTTCCATAGGCAGCAACACTGTCTATAAATTTTCCATAATCATCATCAGAGTAAGTGCCGGGCACCGTCTCAGGAATGTAAAAAGTTGCAACGTCCTTATATATAGGCGCAGGTTGCACGCGTACTTTAATACGATCATTGCTCAAGCTTACAAGATCTATGGCACTACGGGTAAGTTTATTTTTTGGAGCTAATTGGTGAGAACTCGCAAGGGGTTTATTGAGAATATCACAACTCACTATAAGTAACGAGCAAGCAATAATATAATAGATCTTTTTCATCTTGAAGATTGTAAACATGAGTGACTGTTAGAAGTCAAATGTAGTAATTCTATCTTATCTAGAAATTTTGATAGGTACTAGTGCTTTGTGATAAACCCAGCAACGGTACTTATTAACTCTTCAGCTAGGGGAAGCTTCGTATTATTATAAGACTTTGTGTTTTCTAGATCATCACCATCTATTATTCTAAGCACATGATTCATACCCTCTATGATGACGAGAGTTGCCTCACTATTACCTTCTTGTAATAAAACGGCTTCCTGCTTGGAGGTCTGTATGTCGTTTGTACCATTAATAATAAGAGTTGGCACCGTAAGTTTACCTATCTCTACTTTAGGATCGTACTGCATCCAGCTTGCCATAAACGGCTGCACAGATGGACGGAAGATAGAGGTAAGTGCAGGAGAGTAATCTGTCACACGTCCATCTTTTTTGAGTGTGGCAAATGCGCTAATAGCTTTGCCCTTGAGATCTGGCATTTGTAAGCCTATCTGATGGATGATAGATTGATCTATCGATTGCCCAGATCCAGAGAGCGAGATAAAACCTTGTACATCTGCACGCTGGGCGGCTACCATTCCTATGAGCGACCCTTGTTCATGACCTATTACATATAGTTCTTTAAAACGTCCTTGTTGTTTTACATAGTTTATGGCAGCTACCGCATCTTCTATAAACATATTAAAATCTAGACGTTCTTCTTGTAGTGCGTTTTTCTTGAGAAGGGTGAGTACGCGTTTGTCATATCGTATGCTTGCAATACCTTCCTTTGCTAGCGACTCAGCAAGAAGTTTAAGGCTATTGTTACGCATCATTTGCTGGTTACCATTGCGATCTGTAGGTCCTGATCCAGGAATGATAATCGCAATTTTTGATGTAGCAACTTCAGGAGTAAGTAAAGTGCCATACACCATATCACTTATACGCACATCACTGCTGCCGCCATATTCTTGCGCGATAAGTACTTGTTGTAAAAACCCAATGAATAAGAGGGTAAAGAATAATTTGGTTTTAGTGAAAAAAGTATATGTAATCATAAGGATGTTTATTATTGCTATGATAAAGATAGTGTAGTTTCACGCTTCCCGAAGTGAATGCGGGACGAGTTTCGCGAAAGCGTACCTATTCTTAATAGTTTTATAACACGCAACATAGAAGTTTCATTGTACATTTGGCAAAAAAATATTCAATGCGTATACTTATTTCATTACTACTAGTTCTTGTATTTACATCAAATGTCTCTGCTTACGACTGGGGAAAAACAGGCCACAGAGCTACAGGAGCCATTGCAGAAAAATATCTATCTAAAAAAGCAAGAAAAGCAATTGCCGAAATACTTGATGGCGAGTCGCTTGCTCTAGTATCTACTTATGCAGATGAGATTAAAAGTGATTCTAAATATAGAAAATACGGTACACAACATTATGTAAATGTACCTTTTGATAGTACATACGACGTACACCCTAAGAATGAAAGAGGAGATATTATTACAGGGATTGAATCATGTATAACTGTCATAAAATCTGATACCGCTACAAAGGAGGAGAAAGCTTTTAACTTACGTATGCTAGTACATTTTATAGGAGATTTACACCAACCACTTCACACTGGTATAGGAGAAGATAAGGGTGGAAATGATTTTCAAGTACAATGGTATAATGATGGTACAAATTTACACCGTGTCTGGGATACACAAATGATTGAAAGCTACGGTATGAGCTATACCGAACTTGCAGATAATATGCCAGAAATAACAAAAAGACAACGTGAGGCAATGGCGGCTGGCACCTATAAAGAATGGATGGAAGATAGTAGGAATCTTGTAAAGGATATTTACTCAAAAACTAAAAAAGGAGATAAACTAGGCTACCGTTATATGTATGACTACTTTGAAACTTTAAAGGGCCAACTGCAAAAAGGTGGGGTACGCCTAGCTCAACTACTTAATGAACTACTTGGTTAGCGTAATATCATCCTCTAATACCTCGTCCTCTTTGGTTTTATATTGTTTTGGAGTCATCTCATTGTATTTTTTAAAAATTCTAGTGAGGTGACTTTCATCTGTAAAGCCTAGCTGGTATGCAATTTCTGAAACCGTGAAGTCTGTGTTTTTTAATCTGTATTTCACAAGGTGTAGTTTATACATGATGATATAATGATGTAGTGAATCTCCAGTCTTTTTCTTAAAGTATGCACTTAAGCCACTACTAGTCATGGATAATCTCTCGGCAATAGCAGCCACCTTCATTTTATCTCTATCATAAACATGCTGTCTTATATAGTTTAAGATATCATCGATAGTAGTGTGTTGATCTTTTCTAGAAGAAACAGACCTAGGCTTCAAATCACGTGTAATGTTTCTCGCAATTATACTCAAGGTGGTACTTACCATATTTGAGATATTGTGCTTGTAAAACTCTTTGGCCATTTCATACTCAAGTACAATGGCATTATGAATCTGCCAGATAAGCTCCTTATCAGAGTCTGCAGTGATAACATCACCAGGTGTAAGATTAGGGTTTTGTATAATACGTTCTATACGATGTAACCAGTAAGATCTATCGGGCAAGTTCATCTTACTTGAGAATAATGACTCTGTAAATTGGAAATAGCAAAATGTGGTGACCTCATTTATTTCAAACCAGTGAGTATCATCTGGGGCTATTAAAAAAATATCACCGGCATTGTAAGAGATGATAAACTCATTGATAAAATGCTTTCCTTTTCCTTCTTCTATAAAAATTATCTCAAAATAAGTACGTTTATCTTCGTCTTGATGTCTGTCTAATTTCTGGAACTTTTTTATCAGAAAAGTATCTTGTAAACTGAATCTTTGCATAGGATTTGGGGATTAAAGATTTGATACTGTTTAAGATACAATTTAATTTTTAATAAGCATTTAGTCAAATCTTAATGTTTTTCTAAATATTGTACAATTAATACTAAATTTTATACAAGTTAAAATATACTATGCACGCATAGCTTTGCACCAGAATTACAGAGAGAAACTACAGAGGTGCTGTGGTGTTTTGTTTTTAAGGTTAGTTTGTTGGTTTTTTTTAGACATGTGTTAGAGTGAAGCACAATGTCTTAATGTTTCATATACAGCACCTCTTTCTTTCTTGTAATAAATGTCCAATACCACTGCAAAAGGCGTGAGGTATTAGGTGTTTATCATAAAAATATTTGGCCTTAGGAGACTATTTTACAATGATGTCGAGTAACCCCTAGATTACTAGCAGATAAGTAACTTCTAAGGCTTTTTAAAAGCATACGGCTTTCACCCCTAAGTGAACAATGTTCCTT
Source organism: Dokdonia sp. Asnod3-C12 (assembly GCF_045063975.1). NCBI lineage: Bacteria > Pseudomonadati > Bacteroidota > Flavobacteriia > Flavobacteriales > Flavobacteriaceae > Dokdonia > Dokdonia sp. Asnod3-C12. The sequence goes on along the minus strand of NZ_JBEFNY010000003.1, from coordinate 319,652 downwards.
CTTGTAATGAGAAGTTTTTAAGAGCAAGCGTTTCCCCTAAACGTTTGCTTTTTTTTATACAATAATTCTAAAGGTAAGATTAATACGAGGAGCTACCTTTTTTGCAGTTTTAGGTAACTGATGATGCCAGTGATGTTGTGTACTTCCTTGCATTAACAATAAGCTTCCAGGCTCAAGAATGAGTTTAGCTTGCTGACTTTTGTCAACTTTGTTTCTAAATTTAAATAGGCGAGGGGCTCCTAGACTTACAGAAGCTATAATAGGATTGTTACCTAACTCTTTCTCATCGTCTGCGTGCCAGCCGTTGCTATCATTACCATCACGATATAAATTCAGGAGACATGTAGTAAAGGTAACTCCAGCGATAGCTTCTACACGTTTTTTAATAGCTTGTAGTGCATCTGTAAATGGCTCAGGCACCATGGTAATATTTGAGTACGAGTATGATTTTGCATTAGAACTATAGAGTGCCGTAAGTCTAGGTTGTGGATATACTTTTCCAAAAACCTTAATGTCATCATGACGCCACGAGATTTCTTCTAGCAGCGTTTCATAATAAGAAGCCGCCTCTTCTTCTGTGAGCATATTTTTATAATAGGTAACTGCTGCTCCTGGAAGATCTAGTGAGTATGGTTCTTCTGAAAATAATGACATCTATAAATATTGATAAGCCCAATAAATTAACCCTAATTGTAATGGTAAGCGCATCCATAGTGCCCATACGGGAAATTTACCCTTTAGCTTTTCATTACTTAGCATATCGATATGTACTGTAAAAAATACAATGAGCATCGCAATAATTCCCCAGATAGCAATAGCTCTAGTTTCTTTAAAGAGTAATCCTACGCCTCCAGCAACTTCTGCCACACCACTCCAAAAAACCATAGCTTTTTTGTAAGGGATATAGGCAGGCATAATAGCTCCATATACTCGAGGTTTTATAAAATGCATGACACCTGCAAGGATGTACATAATAGACATAACGTAAAAATGCCAAGGCATAAGCTGTAATTTAGGGTGTTTTATAAAGGTACAACCGTGAGATGTAAAATAAGAAAGATGTATCTTAAAACTCGGCGTTGTATTTTTTGCTTCCTGCCACTACGCCTTCATTAGTTACTTGTAAGTGTTTAGGTAGTTTATTGTCTCTAGGTAAGACCGCGAGGTAACGATCAGAGTTACTAGTAAACACGTTTTTATACATAGGTTTCCTGTTGAGGTCTAGCATAATTACTAACTCATGTATAAACTCTTTATGATGAATGAGATCTGTACTTCCTAAGTGAAAAATACCAGAGAGTTTCCTATTAATAATATAATGTACCTGCTGGCAGAGTTTAGTATCTGTAGTAGTATTCATCACCAGATGCGGAAAAACTTCTATAGCATCTCCTAGTAATAATTGGTTTTTGAGCTCCTCAATTCTAGGAGAACCCACACCAAAAACCATAGGCAGTCTCACAATCGCATATTGCGACTCTGGTAGATGACGCATTAAGAGCGTCTCTATTCTAATTTTTAGTTTACCATAGATACTTTCTGAGAGGGTTTTGTCATTCTCATAACTAGGGTAATTTGTAAAAGCATCAAAGACATTTGCACTAGAGATAAATACAATACGACAGCCAGATTCTTGAGCATAAGCAATCATAGATTCATGAGCCTCTAGCTGGTCGCCAAAGGGACCTCTAAGTGCCGCGATAATTACAGACGGTTTTATCTTGAGTAGCACTTCATACACATCATCTTCTACAAGGTCAAACCGTAAATAGTGCTGGTTATCACTGTATATCTTTCCAGAGTGATAGGTGCCATAGGTGTTGTAGTACCTATACAATTCCTTGTATAAAGCACCTCCTAGAAAGCCACTAGCGCCTAGTATTAAAACTTTATCTTTTGATTTTTTAAATGCGATAACTACAATTTTTTAAATAAAAAACTCCCGAATTCCAAAAGTTAGTCCATTGGAATTCGGGAGTAGCTTTTCGGTTTATTATCCTTTATAGAAAGGTGTCTTTACAACGGTTGCAGGTACTAGGTTCTTACGTATTTGTATGAAAATTTTTGAGTCCGCTTTCGCGAAAGCGGTATCTACATACCCCATACCTATTCCTTTATTTACAGAAGGGCCCATAGTACCAGATGTTACGTGACCAATCTTATTACTATCTGCATCTACGATATCATATCCTTGACGCGGAATTCCTCTTTCTGTAAGTTCAAAACCTACAAGTCTCTGTTTAAGTCCCTGTTCTTTTTGAGCTTTTAAATCCTCACTGTTTACAAAATCCTTAGTAAATTTTGTTACCCAGCCTAAACCTGCTTCAAGTGGAGAAGTGCTGTCATCTATATCATTACCATAAAGACAATATCCCATTTCTAAACGTAGTGTGTCACGAGCAGCAAGACCTATAGGTTTGATTCCCCAGTCTGCGCCAGCTTTAAAGACATTTTCCCACAGTTGTGCAGCATCTTCATTTTTACAGTAAATCTCAAAACCACCACTACCAGTATATCCTGTAGCACTAATAATTACATTTTCGATACCTGCAAAAGGTGCCACCTCAAACGTATAAAATTTAATACCTGCAAGATCTACTTCTGTAAGCGATTGCATAGCTTCAATAGCTTTAGGCCCTTGTATTGCAAGAAGTGAGTGACCTTCAGAGATATTGCGTAGCTCTGCATTAAAACTCTTTAATGTATTTTGAGTTTCTAGCCACGCCCAGTCCTTATCTATATTACTTGCATTTACTACAAGCATATATTGATCTTCCTTAATACGGTACACAATAAGATCATCTACAATTCCTCCTGTATCATTAGGGAAGCAGTTATACTGCGCTCCGCCCACGTTTATTTTTGAAATATCGTTAGAACATACCCATTGTAATAATGATAGTGCATTTTCTCCAGACACAAGAAATTCACCCATATGTGAAACATCAAACACTCCAACACCACTTCTTACGACGTCGTGCTCTGCATTTACACCTTCGTAAGAAACAGGCATATTATAACCAGCAAATGGGACCATTTTTGCACCTAGCGATTCATGTACTTCAGTTAAGGCTGTATTTTTCATCTTTATTATAGTTCTTTTGGTTACACAAATGTATGAAAAGGTGGCAGTTTGCGAGGTAAATAAAAAGTAAATTATCGATGTAATACCGCAATAAACGACGTCCGTGGTAATATGGGCATTAAGCATATATACCATCTTCTGTTATTTAATTAATAATTAAATTTGACAGTTATGCTACAGTAATGATTATGAGAAATATAACCGTTCTTTTTTTACTTGTCTTGTTACCCGCTCTTGTGTGGTCACAAGAAGGAATTATATGGGAGAAAAGACTAGATACTTACCCGGTAGATAGAACTACGGAAGCTCAATTAACCACAGATGGTGGTTATATTATAGGTGGGCATACTAATAAGAAAACCACATTAGACCAGTATGCAACTGCAGAGACAGATGTCTGGATGGTCAAGCTAGATGGAGAAGGCGTTGTAGACTGGGAGAGACTGGTAGCCTCAAGAAATAAAGCCGTACTTAAAAGAATTTTTCAGTCGCCAGAAGAGGCTAAGCTCATTAGATCTACAGTGATAAATGCAGATAGTTCTGCAATCATAAATACAGACGAGTTTGCGATTTCTCAAAATCCTGAACCACCACAAAAGATTCAATCTAGAATGGTGCGTTCAAGTAGATCAAGTTATAAAACACTAGAAGATAGCTACATTGACCCTACATTTTTAGAACAAGAAGTTACAGAAATAGAAGTTACAGCGTCCAAAGATGATTTGTGGAGACTACATCTTGACCCAGCGCTACAGATGAATTGGAATAAAAATCAGCTTGCTGGTACGGAGCGTAAATTACGTAGTGTAACTACCGCTGCCTCTGGAAGTACGCTAGCCGCAGGATATACGACCAAAGCTGTAATAGATGATACAACTACCTTAGGTGATAAAGATTTTTATGTAGCAAGTTACGGGAAGACAGGAAATCTAGAATGGTCTACCATCATAGGTGGAGCAAAAGACGATCAGATTGTGAAGACCATTGCCACTCAAGATGGAGGTTTTATACTGGGTGGTATCTCTGAGTCTGGAATAGGAGGAACAAAAACTACTAAAAATCTAGGAGGAACAGATTGGTGGGTGGTTAAGATAGATAGTCATGGTAATATATTGTGGCAGCGTAGTTTTGGAAATTTTACAGATGATAAGCTTACCTCGCTACAGGAGCTAGATAATGGCGATATTCTACTAGGAGGCACAAAAGCAATTATAGCAAAAAATCAATACCGTACAGCTCAAAATGGCGGAGTTACAGAAGACTTTTCTATTATTAAAATTAATAAAGTAGGTATCGTAAGATGGGAGCTAGAACTTGGTGGTTCTGGTAAAGAATATCTCACAAGTGCTTTACAAAAGGAAAATAACGAAGTAATCATCTCAGGCATGAGCTATGCCGACTCAGACAATGCTAATGGACAAGAAGAGGAGGTAAGTGATATCTGGGTGATTAATTATGGAATTAAGAATCTCGAATCTTTTGATGAAATGTTGAAGAAAAGATTTGGGAAAAAGCGCACGGTGTTTAGATCTAGTGATGAAAAGCGATTTAATAGGCTAGAGTATTATGACGAAAAAGGTAATCTACTAGACACAAGATATACCTATAAAATTAAGCGTCTTGCCCTGAAACACGCAGAGATTGTAAAAGGCACAAAATACATACGAGTACTCTCTGGGAATACAGCAGCAATTGTAGATTGGGACTAATTACCTAATCCGTTCGTAATCATATGTGACGTTTGATGACTGTTTTGAGAACACCTCAGTATTGATGCTATTGGCTGTAATTATTTCAAAAGATAGCGTTCTTCCTTAATTGGTATTAGATTATTAATGCTTCCTGAAGTGAATTCGTGGCGATTTTCGCGAAAGCGAACTATCCCAACAAATAGGTCTTTAACTCTTCATAATTCTTCACAGGAATGGTATCCATCGTTTTATCCATTAACTCTTTGATTTGTTCGGGGAGATCAATGTTACCTACTACGGGTGTAACTGCTGGTAAAAACTTAACAGGATGTGCGGTTTCTAAAAAGACTCCGTAAGCTTCTGGATGATCTTTTAAATAGGCCTTGAGTCCTAAGTATCCCACAGCACCGTGAGGATCTGCTATATAATTATGATTTTCATGCAAATCGAGCATCGCAGCGCGTGTAGTATTATCACAATAGGAGTATGATGAAAACTTTTGAGACAATAACTGTCTGTCGTTTTCAAATAACTGTAGTACTCTAATAAAATTGCTAGGGTCACTCACATCCATCGCATTACTTATGGTCGCAACCGTTGTCGTAGGAGTATAGACTCCGCTTTGCATGTATCTTGGGATAGTTGTATTACTATTTACCGCTGCTACAAATTGGTGCACAGGCATTCCCATCATATGCGCTACCATACCGGCACATATATTACCAAAGTTCCCACTAGGAACAGAAAACACGAGGGAATCTGCTTTTCCTTGCTTTTTTAATTCTTTATAAGCAAATAAATAATACAACGACTGCGGTAGCCATCTTGCGACATTAATACTATTTGCAGAGGTGAGTTGTTTTGTACTTGTGATTTCTTTATCTAAAAATGCTTTCTTTACCATTGCCTGGCAATCATCAAAGGTTCCATCTACTTCGAGTGCGGTGATATTTTCTCCTAAGGTGGTGAGCTGTCTCTCTTGCACATCAGATACTTTTCCAGAAGGGTAGAGGATTACTACTTTGATACCTGGTACTTTATAAAAACCTCTAGCTACAGCTCCTCCGGTGTCTCCGCTGGTAGCCACTAGTACGGTAACTTCTTCTTGTTGATTACGTTCTTTTAAGAAGTGACCTAGACATCGCGCCATAAAGCGAGCTCCTACATCTTTAAAGGCCATGGTAGGCCCGTGGAAAAGCTCTAGCGTTGCCACATTATCTACTATAGGAACTAGCGGGAAATCAAAAGAAAGTACATCTGCTACTATTTCTTTAAGTGTAGCTTCTTCCATACTATTGCCTACAAAAGGTTTCATCACTTCGACAGCGATTTCTTCTTTTGATAAATGCTCAATCTGTTCCCAGAAGGTAGTAGGGAGTACTGGGATATTTTCAGGAAAGTAAAGTCCTTTATCTGGAGCAATTCCTCGTATTACTGCTTCATCAAAAGTAACGTTTGGCGCTTGCTTATTAAGACTGTAGTATTTCATATATAGACAACTAGCTAACTAAAATTATGCATTTTGTTTGTAAAGTAAATCTAATAGATTTTAATCAGAAATTTACCTAAATAGCAGTAAGATGCAATATGCTGATATTGGTAGATTATGGCTTTTAATTTTGATAATCAGTGAGTTGTGGTTAAAATAAAACGCCATTCATATAGAATGGCGTTTGTTTATTAATATATAAGATGATTATCTACTCTACAAGTACTCCACCTTCAGGTTTTGAAAAAGTAGCAATATCTAGTTGCGTAGCAGTTGCTGTAGGATTTGTAAAATTCATAGCATTCCTCATTTCTGTAGGCTTTCCATCTACTACCTTGTACCATTGTAGTTCGCTAGGTAACTTAAGACCATTTACATCTTGCCATGTTGCATATTTAATAAAGCTGTAACGTTCACTTGGTCCGTCACTACCTGCTGTCACTGTATATGCTAGCCATGCCATTTCGTTTGTAGTAGGGTCATTGTATAAGATGTAATTATCATCTGGACTATCACCTACCTCGTTACCAAAGCTAATTTTTGTCCCAGGGTAGCTTACACCATCCATTTCTAATGCAGGAACCTCTGAGTATGTGATGCCTTCATCACTTAGCACAAATGGCATTGCATAAAAATAGAACATCAAGTTGTGATAAAAACGAGCTCTCTCTGGTTGGAAAGCGATGGTATCTTGTTTTAACCATAAGTCTTTACCATCATATCCTAGTACAAAATCTTTAGTCTCAATACGTGTTTTACGAGATTTAAGATCAATAGTGTGTATTTCGTTTATGTCTCCTTTAGGTAAGGTAAAACATAAATTGTTCATGTTATTCCAAGTGTCAATTCCTCCGTGAGCTTCAAATACTTTAGAAATTTGATCTGGGTATACTCTTGATGGAGTTTCTACTACAGCAACTTCTTCTGTTTTTACGGTTGATTCATTTTTACAACTTGCAAAAGCAATAAGTCCAGCAAGCAATAGGATAGATTTGTTCATAGTATATTAATTGGTTAGAATTTGTAAGGTAGTCGTATGGAATTTATAGTCTTACAAAACTCGTCAATCATTTTCAGATAATGAGAAAAATTCATTTATCGGTTTATAAAAGCATAGAACCTATTCTTTAAAATAATGAGATAAATGTAAATTGCTAAGCTTATCAAGACTCTTGTGTTCACAAGCAATTATTTTCTTCTAGTTTTTCTCTAATCTTCAGAATATTCTACATTTGTGCTATGTCAAAATATATTTCTAGTATCCAGAATCCAGCTGTAAAAAGACTGTTACAACTTCAAGATAAGTCACGCACACGCAAGAAGGAGGGTGGTTTTATTATAGAAGGTGTGAGAGAAATAGAGCTTGCTATCGCCGGAGGATACGAGATTACAGAAGTTTATTTTAATGAAGCTGTAATTTCAGAAGATGAGGTTGCTGGGATGGTAAGTGACACAGCGATGATGACAAGCTTATCTGCCGAGGTATACCAGAAAGTAGCTTATAGAGCAGGGACGGAGGGTGTTATCGCTTTCGCGAAAGCGGAAACTAAAGCCTTAAATGAGTTGGCGCTTCCTGAAAATCCGCTACTATTAATCGCCGAAGCACCAGAAAAACCTGGAAATATAGGCGCACTACTAAGAACGGCAGACGCAGCTGGGGTAGATGCAGTAATTATCGCAAATCCCAAAACAGATTTATACAATCCAAATATCATACGGTCAAGTGTGGGCTGCGTGTTTACCACACAAATTGCAACAGGAACAACCGCTGAGGTGATTTCATTTTTACAAGAAAAAGGAATAGCGGTTTACAGTGCTATTTTACAAGAGGCGGTAGACTATGCAGCACAAGATTATACAACGCCTTCAGCAATAGTGGTGGGAACAGAAGCCACAGGATTATCTCAAGAATGGCGCACTGTAGGTACAAATATTAAAATCCCGATGAGAGGCAAAATAGACTCTATGAATGTCTCAGTTGCTGCGGGAATCTTAGTTTTTGAAGCACGCAGGCAACGCGGATAGAATGTGTGTAAAGAAGAAAAAGACACTTAATCAATAAGCGCAATCTTCATATATACATTTGCAACTGGCCACTCGCTGCCGTCCACTTTTAGTTTATTAATTTCATCTACAACAGTCATTCCCTTTGTCACTCTACCAAAAACAGTGTGATCTCCATCTAGGTGATGTGCTCCACGTTCTGGCTGCACAATAAAAAACTCAAATGGAGCAGTCGCATTACTCACATTTTGCTCGGTATACTTAGCCGATGAAAATGCTCCACGCGTGTGCGTATGGCTAGGATTTGCTTCATTTGGTATTAAATAACTCCCAAAGCTCGCTCTGTTGCGCGCAGTGCCTTGCGTATCATTATTACCTCCTTGTACCACAAAATTAGGTGACACTCGGTGGAACTGCGTCGTATTAAAATAGCCGTTTTTAACAAGCATGATAAAGTTTGCTCTGTGTAGCGGAGTATCTGTAAAAAGCTCCACTTCTATTTCTCCAAAACGGGTAGTAATCTTAACCTTAGTCTCAGGATTCTCTTTCCCATAAGCTGTAAGAAAATCAATAACCATTTCTTGACCGGTAATGGTAGGCTCTTTTATAGTCCCCATTACTAGTGATGGATCTACTTTTTTTACGTCTTTTTGTTGCAATGCTAGCGTGTCTTTTTTTGCCACTTCTTCCTTTACAGAATTAGGTGCAGATTTCTTATCTTGACAACTTGTGCTCGCTAGCAGTGCTATAATAATCCAGAGATACGTACGCATAAATGAAATTTGAATCATTTTTAGAATTAGCTTCAAAAATAGGAAATCTCCCGCTTCCAGGGCGCGATGTGCAACTAGAGATGGCACCCACAGAACGCCTTAAAGAACTCGAGGGACTAGAAATCACAAAGCGCAACCCAAGACAAGCTGGTGTGATGTGCTTATTTTATCCTACGCCAGATGGTGATACGGAGTTTATACTGATCTTACGCAAGACCTATGAAGGGGTACATTCTAATCAAGTAGGCTTTCCTGGAGGAAAGGTAGAACTTACAGATAGCGACCTCGCACATACAGCGTTGCGAGAGACAGAAGAGGAGGTGGGCGTACCCCAATCTCGCGTTGCAATTACTCGCGAACTCACAAATATTTATATACCACCTAGTAATTTCTGGGTACAATCTTTCATAGGACATCTAGATCATACTCCTGCATTTATTGCTCAAGAAAGCGAGGTTGAGTCTTTGATCCCCGTGCCACTATCTGAGTTCCTCTCTGACGGTTGTATAACAACGCAAAAACTCTCTACCTCCTATATGGATGATATGGAGGTACCAGCATATAAATTGCAAGGTCATATCGTTTGGGGAGCTACAGCAATGATGCTCAGTGAGGTACGATCGCTTCTTAACACTTCTTTAAAATTGTAACGCCTTTTGTATCTTTACAGGCTGTTTGTAACCAAGTACGCTTTCGCGAAAGCGCACTCAAACACAACCAATTTTTAAACTATACAATGGGGATATTTAAAAAAAATCCATTTGGACATATACTATTCTTAAAACGCTGGCTCATAAGAATTGCTGGTGCAATGACGCATAGACGTTATCGCGGTTTTAATGAATTACAGATAGTAGGTTCTGAAATACTGACTAATCTTCCAGATAGAAACGTATTATTTGTTTCAAATCACCAGACATATTTTGCAGATGTGGTTTCCATGTTTCACGTCTTCAACGCGAGTTTAAGCGGTCGTACAGATTCTATAAAAAATATAGGATATCTGTGGGATCCAAAACTTAACCTATACTACGTTGCCGCTGGAGAAACGATGAAGGCTGGTTTACTACCGCGCATACTGGCTTATGCAGGAGCAATTACAGTAAGTCGTACCTGGAGAGAAAAAGGTAAAGAAATAGATCGCCAGGTAAACCTTAAGGATACTGAGAATATAGGAATAGCGCTAGATGATGGCTGGGTAATTACGTTCCCGCAAGGAACTACAAAACCATGGAAACCTATTAGAAAAGGAACTGCTCACATTATTAAGAACTATAAACCTATCGTAGTGCCTATTGTGATAGATGGTTTTAGAAGGAGTTTTGACAAGAAAGGATTACGTATTAAAAAACGTGGTATTCTTCAATCTTTTGAAGTAAAAGAACCGCTAGTAATAGATTACGAAAACGACTCTGTAGAGAAGATTGTAGAGCAATTAGAATATGCAATCGAGCAACACCCATCTTTCTTAAAGGTCATCCCAACGGAAGAGATAGAAGCAGAAGAAGAACTTAATAAAAAGAGAAAGTGGGAGTATTAATATACTCACCTTACTAAGAAAAAAAAGCGAGAGCGACCGTAAGGTCGCTCTCGCTTTTTATATTGTAAAAAGGCAACAGCTTGACCTATTGCCTTAATCAGAACTCAAACCCCCTAGATTTAAAGTTCCAATTTTTTAAGTTGATTGTAATTTGCTCTTAGTCTCTTTAAAAGACGTCCGTACAGTAGTCTATATATAATAAGGAGAATGCCAATCGCTAAAGCGAGCATAATAATCAAACTTATTACAGCTAGAAAGAGACTATCTGTAGAAAGGAACTCTGGATGCGTGGTCTCTATCAAAACAAATGCACCTACAGTCCCAAGTACAAGAAACGCAAGGTTAAACCATATATAATATTTTACGGTTTTACGTGTGTTCAAAATATTTTGCATTAGTACTCTTGGAGAGTCTGTGTTTTCAATTTTCTTATAATTTTTATAAAACCAACCAATGAAGAATATAAGCGCTGCTAGGTGAATTCCTGTTGAAATATATTCTACTGAATCTCCTATTACAGTTTTTACATTTGAGGCGTCGTCTCCTGTAATTTTAATTCCGAAGCTGAGTAAGATCCATACAGCAAATTCTGCAATACTTATAAAAAGTATCCACTTCACTACAGAAGAAGATTTCTTAAGTAGCATAGGGTACAAGTCTTCCTTCGTATATTTAGGAAGTGATCCTTCCTGCTTTTGCCAATCTTTCTTTAGCATTTCTAGTTCATCTACCATAGCTTATGGATTTAATATTTTTTTGAGCTTTTTCTTCACTCTGTTCATCTTCACTCTTGCATTTACCTCTGATATACCTAGGGTTTCAGAGATTTCACTGTAGTTCTTATCTTCTAGATATAAAAAGACGAGTGCCTTATCTATATCATTAAGCTCTTTTACTGCACTATACATCAACTTTAATTGCTGCTCCACGGTATCATCATATTCTTCTGATGATATACGAAACATGACAGAATCAAAATCTTGAGTCTGGACCGTTCTCTTAGATTTACGATATAAAGTGATGGCGGTATTTAATCCCACGCGGTACATCCACGTACTGAACTTTGAGTCTCCTCTAAACTTAGGGAAGGCACGCCATAATTGTATCGTAATCTCTTGAAAAAGATCATTGTGTTGATCCCGATTGTTGGTATACAAACGGCATATCTTATGCACAATGTTCTGGTTCTCTTCCAGAAGGGTTACAAAATTATCTTCGACTGTTTTATCCAATGGTTGGTGGCTTAGTTAATGGTAAGTAGAGATTTCTTACAAAGTGTTACAGAATAATTCTAAAAGTTTTAGTCTATTTCTGGTAACGTCCAAGTTACTCTATATAATTGATGCCTGAGATGATCAACTAATAAGTGCCTAAAAAGAAAAAAACCTCTGCTCCCTAATTGCAGAGGTTTTTTCTTACTTGTTAAATTCTTGAACTTTCAACGGGATAAATATAGATATAATAGTTGTGTAAGCACATCTCCATATGTTACGTTTAAGTAAAATCAATCACTGAATATTGCCGATTATAGCTTTAGTAAACACGTTTATAGTTCATTAAAAAATTAATTTTAATTTGATTTTTTTTGAAAATTTTCACTTCTCAGATAAAAGCAAATGTTATGGTAGTTACGCAAACGTTATAAATGTCTTTTTAGCTTTAAAACCTTCTTTAACGTCTGTGAGAAAAATGATTTTATTAGGACTTTAATTTTATGAATTACAACTGGGAACTCTAAAATGACGGTTGAGAGTATTACGCTTTCGCGAAAGCGTAGTTCGCTCCATATTTGCTCAACAATCAATCAACCGAACTATTTATGAAATCGCTTTTACACATTCTCGTTTGCCTATTATGTTATCAACTAGCTGCCCAGACCATCGTCTCGGGAAAAGTCACAGATTCCAAAGGAATCCCAATAGAAGGTGCAAACATTTTTATAGATGGCACTTATGATGGAACCAGTACCGCAGCAGATGGATCATTCTCATTTACCACAAGTGAGGAGGGAACGCAGCTACTTAAAGTCACGTTTTTATCATACGAACCGTATGAGTCTTTTATGGAAGTAACGACTTTTAAAGACCTTAAAATCGTTTTGAGAGAAGATATAAACTCACTGGATACGGTAGTACTTTCGGCAGGGACATTTGAGGCTAGTGATAATAGTAAAGTATCTGTACTCAAGCCGCTTGATGTTGTGACTACGGCAAGTGCGCTAGGAGATTTTGTAGGTGCATTACAAACGCTACCTGGAACAACAACGGTAGCTGAGGATGGTAGACTTTTTGTACGTGGAGGAGATGCCGGAGAAACACAGATATTTATAGATGGCATACGTGTCTTTACTCCTTATACACCAACCGCAAATAATACGCCTACTCGAGGAAGGTATAGTCCTTTTCTTTTTGACGGGATTACGTTTTCCACTGGAGGATACTCGGCCGAGTATGGAGAGGCTTTGTCAAGTGTTTTGTTACTGAATACCATAGATGAGCCAGATCAAAATAAGACAGATATATCCCTCATGTCTGTAGGCGGCGGACTAGGAATTACCAGAAAATGGGAGAAGAGTTCGCTCAGTGTAAGTACATCATATATAAACCTTGCTCCCTATGTGGCATTGTTTTCTAATCGTAATAATTTTAATAAGCCTTTTCAAACCTTTTCAGGAGAAGCAGTATATAGGTATAGAACAGTAAATGGATTGTTTAAATTATATGCAGCGGGAGACAGGACAAGTTTTGACATTACGCAAGAAGATATTAATAATCCAGAAGGGTTCACGCTGGGTTTAAAAAACAGTAATGTTTACATAAACACGAATTATACTGGAATGTTAAGTGACACTTGGAGTATACAAACGGGAGGAAGTTATACGAGTGCTCAAAATGATACATCTCTACAATCGGCTACTAACATCGATAACAAAGAAAATAGCGCACATCTTAAAGTCAAACTTAAAAAGCGTTTTTCAAACAGATTTAAACTAGCCTTTGGCGCAGAACATTTTATAACAGATTTTCAGGAGGATTTTAATGGAGTCTTTGATGATCAGAACATTGTAGCTACCTACGATTTTAAGAGTAATATTACTGCGGCTTTTGTTGAAAGTGATATCATCTTCTCTCGCAATTTTGCATTGAAGCTGGGTGCTAGGGCGAGTTATACAGATTATATGGAAGGAGTCACATTTTCGCCTAGAGCGAGCGTAGCCTATAAAACAGGTAAAAACAGTCAGTTTTCTTTGGCTTACGGAGATTTTTATCAAAATCCGCTGAATGACTTTTTAAAATTTAGTCTTGATCTTGATGCTCAAAAGACGACGCATTACATAGCAAACTACCAGTATAGCAATAATGGCCGAATATTTAGAGCAGAGGCGTACCGTAAGAGTTATAGTAATTTGATTACTTCTAATACGATGTTTAATAGTCCAGAGAGCGTGCTTGCAAATGATGGAAATGGCTATGCGCAGGGAGTCGATGTTTTTTGGAGAGATAATACGAGTATAAAAAATATGGATTACTGGGTGAGCTATTCCTACTTAGATTCAGAAAGGAAATATCTCAATTTTGAGGAGCAAGCAAGACCATCTTTTGCAAGTCCTCATAACCTATCTGTGGTAGGTAAGTATTTTATCAAGGACTGGAAATCACAAGTGGGTGTAAGCTTCCAGCATAGTTCTGGGCGTACCTATACAGATAAGAATAGCGCTGGTTTCTTACAAGCAAACGCAAAGTCCTTTAATAGTTTAAGTGTAAACTGGGCGTATTTATTATCGCAGCAAAAGATTCTGTACTTTTCTGTAAACAATGTACTTGGGTTGAGAAACGTAAATGGATATCAATATGCAGATACTCCTAATCCTGCAGGTACCTTTGACCGTAGAGCGTTACGTCCAGCAACAGATCAATTCTTTTTTGTAGGCTTTTTCTGGACCATAAGTGATGATAAGAATAGTAATCAGCTAGATAATTTATAGACGTCATATTCGTTTTGAAGTAGTATTGTAAAAGAAGTATCTTAGTAAAAAAATAATAAGAGTCTATGAAATATTTACTTGTTGTATGCTGTCTAGTGATGTTTGTTTCTTGTGGTGATGATGATCAATCAGACCCAGTAGATGTGATTTGCACTACTGAGGTAATGCCGTCTTTTAGAATCACCGTTAGAAATACTGAAGATAATTCTTTACTAGAAGGAGTAAGTATAGTTGCAAAAGATCAACAGTTTGAAGCCACGCTTACAGAAGAAAGTCCTGGTGTATATGTAGGACCAGATGAGCGTACGGGTAGTTATTTCTTAATTATTCAAAAGGAAAACTTCCAGACTATTATCACAGAGACCTTCGTTGTAGAAGAAGATGAGTGTCATGTAATTACTGTCGCAAGATCATTTACATTACAACCACTGTAATAAATAATATTTTTATTCATAATGAAGCCCAAAGAAATCTTTGGGCTTTTTTTATGCTTATATGAGTGTAACAAGTTAGTGCTTATAGCTACCTATATGTACAATCAAAAAATCAACAAGAATGAACGCACATGAAATAGACTATGAGATCTTTGGAGAAGAGATGCAATATGTAGAGGTAGAGTTAGATCCGCAAGAAGGTGTAATTGCCGAGGCTGGCAGCTTTATGATGATGGAAGAAGGTATACGTATGGAAACCATTTTTGGCGATGGCTCTGCAAAGGATACTGGCGTAATGGGGAAGATTTTTGGAGCAGGAAAGCGTTTACTTACAGGAGAGAGTTTATTCATGACAGCTTTTTACAATGATGTAGTTGGTAAGAAGAAAGTAAGTTTTGCATCACCTTATCCGGGTAAAATAATACCAATAGACCTTGATAAAATAGGAGGGAAGTTTGTTTGCCAGAAAGATGCATTTCTTTGTGCGGCAAAAGGCGTTTCTGTCGGTATAGAGTTTTCACGTAAGTTAGGAAGAGGTCTTTTTGGTGGAGAGGGTTTTATCATGCAGCGTCTAGAAGGTGATGGTATTGCATTTGTACATGCTGGAGGAACTACGCTTAAAAAAGAACTTGCTCCCGGAGAGCGTTTGAAAGTAGATACTGGATGTATTATCGGGTTTGATAGTACGGTAGCTTATGACATAGAATTTGTAGGAGGTATTAAGAATACCATTTTTGGTGGTGAAGGGTTATTTTTTGCTACATTAACTGGTCCTGGAACTGTTTATATACAGTCACTTCCTTTTAGTCGTCTTGCAAACCGTGTACTGGCGATGGCTCCAAAGGCGGGAGGCAAACAAAGAGGTGAAGGCTCTATACTAGGTGGATTAGGTGATTTACTCGACGGCGATAATCGTTTCTAAGTGATGCCGCAACTGCTTATTTAACAAGTGTTTAACTTAAGTTTAAGATAGTGAAATATGATAAAACACGTGTTTTATAATTCTTTAAGTCTTATATTTATAGAGTTCAATAACATAAAACATAGCCTATAGCATCAAACTACTTTTTAAAATCTAACCCTATAAAACCCTTCGAATATGGCGAGAGCAATGTTTGAATACACGAAGACTATTTTAGATAAGGTAAGTTTTGATAGCTCGCTATTTTGTAAAGAACTAGAGAAAGCAATAAAACGACTATTACCTTATGAAATAGATGAACTTAGAATCTGGATCAATGCATTGATTAAAACCAATCCTGATCTTGGTCATTGTCTAATTTATTTAAAACCATAAAAAAAGCCCCAGTAATGGGGCTTTTTTAGTATAATTAATAGTTCTTATTTTGAGATAGGACTTATAATCTGCACATTTTGAAAGGTGATTGCACCTTTTACCACGCCAGCAATGGTAGACCTTAAGGCCTCTATAATCTGTATCTTAAGTTCGCTCTTATGATAGATAATACTTATTTCTCTAGCAGGAGAAGGTTCTTTAAATGATTTAAAAAGTTCTTGCTCTTTTACAGGTATATCAAGAGTATGCAAGTAAGGTAAAAGCGTCATACCTAGTCCTTCATTTGCTAGTTTTACGAGCGTTTCAAAACTTCCGCTTTCTAATGAGAATTTCTCATTATTCATATTTCTAGGCGTAGCACATAGATTAATCACACCATCTCTAAAACAGTGTCCATCCTCTAGCACTAGCATATCTTGCATGTCTAGATCTGAAGTTTCTAAAATCTCTTTATTACTCAGTCTGTGGTTATGCGGAACATAGGCAACAAATGGTTCGTAATATAAAGGTCTTTCTTTAATCATAGGGTTTTCAAGAGGAGTAGCAGCAATGGCTGCGTCTAGATGACCTTCCTCAAGTTTTTCCATGATTTGATCTGTGTTAAGCTCTTCAATCTTGAGCTTAACCTTAGGGTATTTTTTTATAAAATTAGTGAGAAACATAGGCAGTAGCGTAGGCATTACTGTAGGGATAACCCCTAGCTTAAATTCGCCTCCTATATAACCCTTTTGCTGATCTACAATATCTGTAATACGGTTTGCTTCGTTTACAATATTACGTGCTTGGTGTACAATTTTTGAACCTATTTCTGTAAGCTCTATAGGCTTCTTACTGCGGTCAAAAATAAGGATGTCTAGCTCATCCTCAAGCTTTTGTATTTGCATACTAAGCGTAGGCTGAGTAACAAATGTCTTTTGAGCTGCTCTTGTAAAATTTTGATGCTCTGCTACCGCAAGCACATATTTAAGTTGAGTAATAGTCATGTCGTAATTTATAACACAAAAGTAAGAAAATCATTGAGTGTACCTATGTGCAACATCAATTTATAAGATTTTTCTTATAGCAAAAAAAAGCCAGCAGTTGAGTGCTGGCTTTGTAACATGAAGAAAGCTTTATTACATTTTAATTTCTAGTTGTACATCTTCTGTACCTACTGTAAATTTTGCATCGTTCCAGCTAGGAGGTCCAAAGCCTGTACCACTACCAGATGTTGCATAATCCTCTTTAGGCATTCCGTTTGCTTCAAAATCCATACGGTTATTTCCATTTTGATCATGTAGCGTTATAATTCCATAATCTCCAGGCTGTACATTTTCAAAAACTAAGGTAACCGTATTGTTTTCTGGTGTTGCTCCTTGAGAGTCTAATGGCGCAGCTTTCATAAAGGTTGCCTCATTATATAGCGCTGCAGAGGCAGAACCATCATTATTAGTTAAGTTAGGAATGGTTACCGTGATGGTAACTCCTTCTGCTTCTTGTCCAAAAGAAATTGTTGAAACAGCTGCGAGTAATAAAAAGATAATTGTTCTCATAATTGATAGTATTAGATAGTTATTGTTTTTTGTTGATGATGTAAATATATTATCACGCTTTCGCGAAAAAAATCTTCTATTACCCAACTGTAAAAATCAACGACCGAACTGTGAGAATTCGTAATCTAAATCAATTTGTAGTTATTTATCAGTACACCAACCCAATGTTTTTTCTAATAGTATCTAACATTTTAATAAGGTCTTTACTCTTATCAAATGTCATAATATCACTCTCGGTCTTATTACTTTCAAGCATTTTCTGGCAATGCAGTATCTCATAATGATAGCCATTCACACCTTCTGGAATTGGGAAATCATATGTTTTTGAAGTACCATTGATAATGATCGTCACATTAGTTGGCTCATGGAAACGACTGTTTATGAGTATTTCGCCATATTCTAGAGTAATCCGACACGTAGTATTCGTATTCTCATCAATAGCCGAAAATAAATCTGCTTCTACTTGATTAGGATACGTTAACTGCATAGAGCAATGATGGTCTACACCTGTGGGACCCAAAAAAGCCTGAGCACTTATATTTTCAGTACATCCTAAAAGTGTTAGTGCTGCAAACACTGGGTAAATACCTACATCTAGTAAACTACCACCGCCTAATGATTTGTTATATAAGCGAGCATTTACATCATAAGTTGCGTCAAAACCAAAGTTGGCAGTAAGATTTGTAATCTTTCCCAAATCTCCATTATTAACAGTTTCAAGTACAAATTGGTAATGAGGTAAGAAGTGTGTCCACAGTGCTTCCATTAAAAAGGTTTGTTGCGCTTTTGCAAAAGCAATCATTTCCTCAACCTCTTCAAGATTCATGGCAAAGGCTTTCTCGCAAAGCACTGCTTTTTTATGCGTGAGACACAAAAGCGTTTGCTCTTTATGAAACATGTGAGGCGTAGCAATGTAAACGATATCTACTTTAGGATCTAGAAGCATTTCCTCATAGCTACCATATGCGATAGTCGCGTTATGAGTATCCTTAAAAGCTGTTGCATTGTCAAGATTTCTACTTGCTACAGCATAAAGATGTGCACCTTGAGTAAGTTGTACATCATTTGCAAATTTGTCAGCTATTTTTCCACAGCCTAGTATTGCCCAGTTGGTTTCTTTAGTCATGTAGATTGTATTTAATTATAGCGATACAATTTGTTTACTTCACATTTTCGCGAAAGCATGAATACCTATTGCTACTCATCTTGAGAACCTCCAAAGCTTACTTGTAGTAGCATCGCTAGTCCCATTACGAGGGCGCATCCTACAACGTTGAGCCATAAATATGGGAATTCTATAATCTCAAAATGTATGAGGCCGTACACGATGATAATGATTACTTGCGTGATGAGTGCTGCTATGAATACGGCATTACTTTTTACAAATTTGATAAAGAATGCGAGTAAGAATATCCCGAGAATATTACCGTAAAAGATAGAGCCTATAATGTTTACAAGCTGAATTAAGTTTTCAAATAGACTTGCCGTACAAGCCACGATTATGGCGAGCACGCCCCACATGAGTGTAAAGCCTTTTGTGCTGCGCACGTAATGTCTGTCTGTCATAGTCCCCTTATAATTACGCTTATAAAGGTCTACAGCTGTGGTGGCTCCAAGTGCATTAAGTTCTGACGCGGTAGATGACATTGCTGCGCTGAGTATTACAGCGAGTAATAAGCCTATTAGTCCGTTAGGAAGGTTATTGAGTATAAAGTGTATAAAGACGTAATCCTTGTCGTTATTTTCTACCTCTGGAGCTGCTTTTGCAATGAGTACTTTACCTACAGATCTTATTTCCTTATCAATACCTTCGTATTTATCTATTAAAGATTTCTGAGCTCCATTCTCCTCATATATATCCAGTGTAGGATCCTTAGCATAATTAAAGGCAGCTTCTTTCTGGTTGTTTTGGTTTTGAACTAGTTGTTGTTCTAGTGATTCAAATTCGCTCGCATAGATTGACGTTTTTACGGCTTCGGTTGCGGCAGGATTAAAATGTAGCGGCGCACTATTAAACTGATAAAAAACAAAAACCATAACTCCCACAAGGAGAATAAAGAACTGCATCGGGATCTTTAAGGCTCCGTTAAACAGAAGACCCATTTGCATTTCCTTTACATTTTTTCCAGAAAGGTAGCGTTGCACCTGGCTCTGATCTGTACCAAAATAGGAAAGCATTAAAAAGGTACCTCCTAGTAAACCTGTCCATACCGTGTATCTATTGCTTAAATCAAAAGAGAAGTCTAATAAATTCATTTTTTCTCCAGCACCTGCGATGCTTAAGGCATCTGTAAAACTGATGTCCTCCGGAAGTTTATCAAGAATGAGGTAAAAGGCAATTGCCATACCGGCGAAAATCACAGCCATTTGCTGCTTCTGAGTAATGCTAACTGCTTTCGTACCACCAGAAACGGTATAGATAATCACTACAATCCCTATGATAATATTGAGCATAGTGAGATCCCAACCCAATACCGCCGAAAGGATAATTGCCGGAGCATAAATAGTAATCCCTGCAGCGAGACTACGCTGTATTAAAAATAAAATAGCTGCGAGTGATCTGGTTTTTAAATCAAAACGACTTTCTAGATATTCATAGGCTGTAAAAACCTTTAGCCTGTGATAGATAGGGATGAAAACCAAACAAATCACAATCATAGCAATAGGAAGCCCAAAATAAAACTGGACAAATCCCATACCGTCATAAAATCCCTGACCTGTGGTAGATAAAAAAGTGATGGCACTTGCTTGTGTAGCCATTACAGAAAGGCCTACCGTCCACCATTTTGAGGTATTACCACCTCTTATATATTCTTCTGCGTTCTTACTTCCTTGTGTTTTATAGGTTCCATAAACAACTATAAAAATGAGCGTGAATGCTAGTACTGCCCAGTCTATTATTTCCATATTAAGAGAATGAGGTCATTAATAGATAAAACACGATAATGTAAGCTAGATTGACCAGCAGTACTATGCTGTACTTCTTTTTCCATGGGTATTTGGATACATTTTTCATTGCTTTATCTCGCTCTTTTCTTGCTTTCCTATACTCAGCATATTTGCAAATAATTTATAAGCTCCAGATACTCCTGCTGGTAGTTCTCTAAAAAAACTTAACCCAGTATAAATGTAGTGACCGTCACCATATGGAGCGACTAGCAGGCTACCGTCTTTTGCCGTTTCTCCTTTATCATTCATAGAGAGAATAGGAGTATAGGCATCATCCCACTTGTTTGGAAAATAAAGGCCACGTTCTTGCGTCCAGCCTTCAAAATCCTTTTGAGTAAGCTTATTTGGGAAATTCATGATAGGGTGATTTTCGGCAAGGATTCTCACTTCGCTATTCTCATCGGTTACACGGTCTCTACTAAGTTGCATCTCATAAGGAGCTCCTATTTTTGTATCATCCCAGCGACCCGAAGTATTGTACTGCGCGATAAGCGTACCGCCGGACTTTACATAATCGAGTAAAAGTGGCTGCTTTGCTTGCATCTCATCCACTACATTATAAGCTCGTATGCCTACTACCACCGCGTCAAATTGTGCAAGCAGTTCTGGTGTGATAGTGTTAGGTTCTATAATAGCTACTTGGTAGCCTATCTGTGTGAGATTATCTGGGACTGCATCTCCAGCACCTTGAATGTACCCTATGTAATCCCCTTTACGCTCGATATCAAGTCGTACAATTTTTGCTTTGTTAGGCAAGAAAAGTGATTGCAAAGGGATATGCGCATAATCTATTGTTACAAGCTCCTTGGTGTACGTTTTATTTCCGGCGGTCACTACGGGAGTGAGATCTCCTTCACTATCAGTGCTAGGAGGTGTTACAGAGAATATAACTTTTTGTTCTGCACCTTTTAATGCAATAGATATGTTTACACTTTTTGGTGTGATGGTCCATCCACTGGGAGCAGTGAGAGATACGGTTCCGTTAAAATTATCTTGATGTGCTGTTACCGTTACGGGAATTTTTTTTGATTCCGCTTTCGCGAAAATTATAACCTTCGAGTCTAGCTTTGATGAAACTACTGGTACTATTTCAAAAGGCTCATACACTTCGCCCTTAACGCGATCATTGTATTTAAAAACAATTGGTTTTTCTATCGAAATAGGTACGCCAGAAATAGTGAGATTAAAGCGTACTGTATTTTGTTGTGGAGTTTCTGGCTTTCCTATCATAGTGCGATCATCTACTCGGTACATTCCTAAAGTTCCTTCTTCACGTAACCAGTATGCAGAAGTATCATTAAAAGAATCATCTATGGTAACCGTTGCTTCTATAGAAAGTGAATTGTTGTTAGCTAGCGGTGTGTCGCTAGCTAGTTGTTGATTGCTTGATGTAACAACTGCGCTGTTGAGGACTACGGACTGCATGCTTCTGTTTATCGCTTCAAGTTTTAAGGTTACTTCGCTCCCTAGAGTAGCATAACCAGTATTTGCTGCTGCTTCTAGATAAATACCTGCGCAGGCAGTGATGATATCTTGTAGTTCTCTAGATTTAATAGCTTTCCAGTGAGCATCATCTAATTGTTGCACAAGTGCATATGCTTTAGCTAGCTGAGGAATACTTTTTTCTGGAGCAGTAAAATCATAGTCGGCAACGACTTGATCTAATATTTTTTTAATTGCCTGACCTCCTTTTACGCGCGTCCAAGTCGTGTTGATTCCTTGAAAAACGTCGTTATTAGTTGGCATCTCACCGCGTAATAATTCAAAATAGGTGTCCTCGCTACCACGGCTTCCCGTATTTCCAAAACCTTGAGACTTGTGCTGACTTCTACTAAGCGAAGAGATTTCTGTATTAGAAAGTCCGAGACTAGGGTAGTAGGTACCTACGTCTACTTGAACCAATTTAGATTTATCTGCCTCATCAAATTTTTCTTTGCTTCCGTAGAACCACCATGAAGTATTAAAAAATTGTCTACTCGGCTTCCAGGTGTCTGTGTATTGTAACTGCTCTTTATATTTTGAGGTGTCACCTGCTAGGTCAAACGCTTCTACAGATAGCATTGCGCTTGAAGTATGATGACCATGTGTACTTCCTGGTGTTCTGTGATTAAAACGGTTAATAATTACATCAGGCTTAAATGTTCGTATTGCCCAGACCACATCTCCCAGTACTTCTTCCTTATTCCAGATTGCCAGCGTCTCATCCGGATGTTTTGAATATCCAAAATCATTTGCTCTAGTAAATCGCTGTTCTCCACCATCTGTTGCTCTTGCAGCTAGTAGCTCATTAGTACGTATCACGCCAAGTAATTCACGTAATTCTGGACCTATGATGTTCTGACCACCATCACCTCTCGTTAACGATAAATAGGCAGTTCTAGCCTTAACGGTATTTGCAAAATAGGAGATAGCAGTAGTATTCTCGTCATCGGGGTGTGCAGCTACGTAGAGTACTGAGCCTAGAAAGTTGAGTTTTTGAAGGTCTTGGTATATTTCGCTAGCTGTTGGTTTAACAGGTTGAACGGTAATACCTTGAGCATATATTTTCGCGAAAGCGAAGACAAATAAAAAGGCTAAAATCACATAGGATTTACGCATAATAATGAGGAGTTTGATACTTCTCAAATATACCGATTATGAAAGGTAGCCTAAGTCCTTTAAGGTTTCTTTAACAATCTACACCGCTTTATTAAAGGGATCATCCTCGTCCATTTGTTGATTTTGCTCTAAGATATTTGTAGAGATTCCCTCCTCTACAAGTGTGATTCCTTTTTGAAGAATTAAACTGTTAGGGTAGGTGTGTAGTCCGCCATCAGAGGTACGCAGATTCGTGTGAAAAGCCTTGATGTCTTCTATAATCGCGATGATAGGGAAGTCTTTGTCGTGAATTTTAATACGGTCGCCTATTTTATAAGGGAGCGTAAAAAATATGATTACGCCAGAGGTAAGATTACTTAGTACTGACCACTGCGCAAAAAATGCAACACCTATAATAGCAAAGACAGAGCTAGCAATGACTCCAATATCCTTTATTTTAATTCCCCAGATGAGAATACTTATAATGAACGCAATTATTAATAGCACTGCATCTACGTATTTCATAATAAGATTTGCACGCTTCTTTACTTTGTTTTTGCGCTCAGAAAAACGACGTACAAAATAAGAAGTGATAATGCGTAAAACGATAAGAATCCCTAGCGTTACAGCACTATGTATGATTTCAGGTCTAAATAATTCCATAGCTTACAACCATTTTTTACGCTTAAAATAAACAAGAGAGGCAACAAAAATAACAATCATGGCTCCCCAGAAATAATAATAACCATCCTTGATAGCTAGTTCTGGTATATGCTCAAAATTCATCCCATAAATTCCTGCAAGAAAGGTCATAGGTATAAAAATGGTAGCGATGATGGTAAGCACCTTCATCACTTCATTCATACGGTTTGCAATGTTTGTCGAGTTCATATCCATTAACCCAGCAATCGTATCTCGGTATACCTCCACAGTCTCAATTACTTGGATTGTGTGATCATATAAGTCTCTTACAAATACCTGTGTTTTCTTAAGAACAAGGTGATTTTCGACTTTTTCGAGCTTGTTTACTACCTCTCTAAGTGGAAATATAGATCGTCTTACTTGTATCACCTCTTTTTTGAGAGTTTGAATTTCTTGAGAGTAATTTTGAGAGTTGTCTGTGTAAATTTTATCTTCAAGCTCTTCAATTTTGTTACTAAGTTGCTCGATGATGATAAAGTAATGGTCAATCACGGCATCCATAATTGCATAGGTAAGGTAGTCTGCGCCATTAGAGCGCACTCTTCCTTTTGCGTGCCTTATGCGTTCACGCACTCCGTCAAAAACGTCACCATCATATTCTTGTAAACATATCAGATACGTCTTACCTAAAATTAAACTTATGTGCTCAACATTAAGCTGATTTTGATCATCATAATAGAGCATTTTAAAAACGATAAATAAGTGGTCGCTATACTCATCTAGTTTAGGTCGCTGGCTAGTGTTTGCAACGTCTTCCATTACTAATGGGTGCAATTTATAACGCTCTGCAATTTGTGTAAGAGCAACAGTATCGCTTAAACCATTTATATTAATCCAAGTAACCGTTTTCTCGTCGGTATCTTTGTGATATTCTTCCAGTCGGGCAAGCGTTTCCTCATCCAGATAATCGTCGTTGTAATCAAAGACGTCAATACTTACAGCCTTTTGCGCTTTATTACCAGTGTAGATCACATGACCAGGAGCGTGAGAGAGTTTCTCTTTCACGGTCTCCCTAGTAATATTATTTCTCACTAAAGCGTTTACTTTACTTTTAATTTTTTTTCTAATCATTATAAGCCAAGTTCTGTGCGTAGTGCTTCGTCTTCTTTAGTTTTTTTACCCCAGTAGGCACTTCTGATTGTTTTCATCTTTGTAGCCGTTGTGGTCATTTTCTCTCCGCCACGACCGTCTGGATAGGTCTCTTCCCAACCTTCAATCTGGTGTGGGAAATCACTAGAAAAGTTTATTGTAAGTGTTCTGTCTAATGATGGATAATTAAGTGTGTATGAAGTTGCTGTTAAGCTTCCCGTAACATTATAAGCTTTTATAGGAGTATGCGTCATCGCAGCATACGAAACGTCTGGAATACTTGTAAAACTCCCCGTAGGTAATAAGGTAGGATCGATACGCAATAATGCCCACAATTCATTTTCTAATACTGCTTTATCTAAGGTATATTCCTCATCTGCTCTGCTTTCAAAATAAGAGTGAATCTGCACCTCAAATTGATTTCTGTTATTGAGTTGTGTGTACGTATTACCACACCATTCTTGCATACTTTGTGAGACCTTAATAGCGTGCAACTCCTCATTTACTGGTAAAAATGTACTACTCATAATGGAATACGGATAAATGCCCGTCACAAAATTTTTAGTAGCATTTAACTTGATAATAGGGATATTATTGTTGTCTTGGTTATCTGCTTTTACTTGTTTTTCTGGCAAAAAATCTTCAGTTACAAAAATAAGTGCTGCTGTTCCCTCCCTTAACTCACCATAACGAGCTTGCTGTAACTCGTAGCTAGTGATTTCGGCAGTTCCAGCATACCAGTAGTCTTTCCACTCCTGTGAAATGGAGCGCTGTGCTATTGGTGGCGTATTAATGCTTGTTGCGGTGTCCGCTTTCGCGAAAGCGGTATCATTTTTATCATTGTTCTTACATCCAAAAATCATAGCAACAACGACTAAAGCGCTACCTATTAAGAATGTACTTCGATATGCTTGATGTTGTTTTGTGGATATAGACATGATATAAATTTTAATATTAAAATTACAGAAATACTATGAGTCTGCGAGCAGCATTAACGTTTCATAAACTTTATGAAGCGGCATTCCCATGACATTGAAGTAAGATCCCTCTATGCTGGTCACTGCAATGTAGCCAAACCATTCTTGAATACCGTAACCACCTGCCTTATCATACGGCTGGAAGTTGTCTATATAATAGTCTATTTCTTCTTCGGTGAGGTCTTTAAAAGTCACTTTTGTTGTGTCATTAATGACCGTTTGTGCAGTAGCAGTAGTAAATGCGACAGATGTTATTACCTCGTGTGTGCTGCCTGAAAGAGCAGATATCATGGCATAGGCTTCATCGCGGTCTTCAGGTTTATTTAAAGCAACTCCGTTAAACCAAACAATGGTATCACTAGTAACAAGAATATCTTGTGCTTTAAGATTTGAAAACGCAGAAGCTTTGAGTCTAGCAAGGTGATCTGTGATTTCTGCTCCTTCAAGCTCTTCTGGAAAAATCTCATCTACAGGTTTAATATCTATAGTAAAATTGAGTCCTAATTCTTTGAAAAAATCTTGGCGCCTAGGAGATCCTGAGGCAAGTATGAGGTTGAAATTTTTAAGTTTTTCTTTAAGCATAGCGTTCTATAATTAGTATAAGTGGAAAAAGGAGAATGCCTAAAAGCATTAAACCTTTAAGTAGTCTAGCGATTAATTTATAGTCTAATGTTTTTTCTGCGTTCCAGCATTGGGAGGCAATATATCCTAGTGGGATTATTGTAAAGATAAATAGTACGATAGTGATAGGTAGCGACCCATCTGCAAATATAAAGGTGAATAATGCACTATTAAACAACGACCCTAGTGCAATGAGAGCGCATAATAGCATCGTACGTTTACTGCCAATTATTATAGGTAAGGTGCGATACTCCATGGCATAATCCCCATTTATGTCTTGTACGTCTTTTACAAGTTCTCGCAGTACGTTAATCATAAAAGCAAGTACCACAACAAAAGTAAATAGAGTATGACCTTCTTTTGTGAGCATGTGTTCTACTCCAGAAAGCTCAAGAGCTCTGGCTTCAAATAACCATATAATGACGAGCGAAAAAGCAACCAAACCACTAGTTACAACGTTTCCCAGTATAGGGATTCTTTGCAAGTATGAGTTATATGCATAGAGCGCTACGCTCACTCCTATAAACAGTGTAGCATATGCCCAATGTTCTAAAATAAATGCACTGTAAATCCCTAAAGTAATTCCTATGCTCCATAGTGAGATAAAGTAAGTGTAGGAATTACGTAGCGATATGTTATCAACTACATAAATCTCATTAGGCTTGTTGATACGATCTGCTTTAATATCAACTATGTCATTATGAATATATCCCGCAGCCGCTATACAAAGTGTAGCGAGAGATAGTGTCGCAAACTCTAAAAAAGATAGCTCAGTACCAACATCTCTCAAATAACTTAAAGACAGCTTTAAAATAAGCTGAGCTATAAAAATCATAAACAGATTAAAAGGTCTTATGATTTTTAAGTATGCCACAAGTCTATTTTTAGTGTGCCGAAGCATCCATTTCTTTCATCCAGTTGTTTTGCACTTTAAGCACTTGCTCAATTACATCACGCACACAGCCGTGACCACCTTTTTTGTGAGAAATATAGCTAGATATTTCTTTGATTTCTTTTACGGCATCTTGAGGACAACAAGGTAATCCTACTTTTTTCATCACCGGAAAATCAGGAATGTCATCGCCCATGTATAGGATGTTTTCTAGGCGTATATTTTTCTTATCTATATACGCTTGTAGGTGTTCCATTTTAAGGTGTGCGCCTAGTGCAATATCTTCTATGCCCAGTTTTTGAAGTCTAGAGCGTACTCCTTCGTCAGTCCCACCGCTTATGATACATAGGTTGTATCCCGCTTCTAGCGCAGCTTTCATAGCATAGCCATCTTTTACATTCATGGTGCGATGCATATGCCCATTTGATGTAATGTGCAATGATCCATCCGTAAGTACTCCATCTACGTCAAAAATAAATGTCGTAATCTGGTGTAGGTATTCTTTATAACTCTTTTCCATAGAAATGTGTAATCGCTTTAGTTATGTTTTTGTAAACCGCTGTATGATCAGGATCAGTAAGCAATTTAATTTGTTGGTCTATGACCTGTTTATCATCACGTTTTGCAGGACCTGTCTGACTATTTCTAGGTCCTTGTTGTAACGCTTTTTCGGTAGTTTTCTGTATGAGTGGATACAAGGTGTCAAAAGGAACTCCGTGTACATCACAAAGTTCTTGAGCAATGGTGTAACAGTGATTTGTAAAATTATTTGCAAATACTGCAGCAAGGTGCAACTGCCTGCGTTGTTCACTATTTATTACTTGTACATTATTTGATATAATCGCTGCTAAGGTCTTTAAGGTTTTTTCATCTTTTTGATCAGCGGCTTCTATGAGAATAGGAATCTCGGTAAAGTCTATCGATGTGTCTTCTTTAGAAAAACTTTGCAGCGGATAAAAAACTCCTTTGTTATGCTTTCGCGAAAGCGTACTCATCGCAGTAAATCCAGAAGTATGGACGACCAGTGAGTTATCAAAGGGAATCTGCTCAGAGATGCTTTCAATGGCATCATCACTTACAGCAATAATGGTGACATCGGCAGGCTTAAGTTGGTCTATAGTAACGATTTCTCGAGCTATATTGTTAAAGTTTTCGAGCTTTTCAAGAGATCGACCTGCAACCTGCATAAGTATAGCTTGATTTTGAGAGCCTAATGCCTTTGCAAGATGCCAAGCCACATTACCAGTACCGACGATATTTACTTCAATCATAGGTACAAAAATAGGCTTTTTTAGATGTGCTCAGCTTTCATTTTTTATGAAGCGTCTCTCTAAGGTTTTTCGAGCCTCGTAGGTTATCTTTGCCCTCGGTAAAATTGGCCTATATTATGCAAAAGAAAATCGCCTCTATTTTATTCTCCACAAGACTGATGGGGATATTGTTTATAGCTTACTTTGTCGCAATGGCAGTAGGTACCTTTTTAGATCAAGGGCAAGAAACTTCTCCTACACCTTACTCCAGATATTGGATTTATGATGCATGGTGGTTTACACTAATCCACATCATGTTTGTGATCAACTTTATAGGTAATGTTTTCCGCTATAAATTATTACGTAAAGAGAAGATAACCACCCTTATTTTTCACGCCTCTTTTATCATTATTTTAATAGGAGCTGGTATCACAAAATATATAAGTTACGAGGGAGTAATGGTTATAGAAGAAGGTGAATCTGAAAATACATTTTTAAGTGAGAAAACATATCTGGATGTATTTCTAGATGGTGAGCGTGATGGAGAGCCTATGCGTCGCCCATTAAAAAAGGAATTGTCTCTGTCTCCACGTCTTGATAACGATTTCTCATGGACAGAACGTTTTAATCATAGCGCTACAGATGGCAGTGATTACACAGATGTTTCTTTCAATTTTAATAAGTTTATTGATGGTGCAGAAGATGGTTTTGTAGAAGATGAAAACGGACTTTGGCATCTTAAGATTGTAGAAACTGGTACAGATAATCAGCGTCATGAGCATTTTCTAGTAGAAGGGGAACTAGTAAATATTCACAATGTGTTGTATGCTTTTAATAAGCCTACAGACGGAGCAATTAATATAGGTTTTGATGGAGAAAACTATACGTTTTCATCACCATTTGCCGGCGATGTAACCGTGATGGCAACTCAAGCCAAAAGCGAAGTTCCAGAAGCTGTAGAGCAACCACTTAAATTAAGAGCATTATATAACTTAGGAGGAAAGCTCTTAGTGATTCCAGAACCTGCAATACGTGGACGCACAGGTATTGTTGCAAAGGAAGTAGCAGAGAAGAACCAAGAAGATGCATTATTTGTAGATGTGACTGTAAATGGCGAGACTAAAACTGTAGGATTGTTAGGAGGGAAAGGTTATAGTAATGACAAGAAGAAGGTTGAAGTGGGGGGCCTTACGGCTTACCTTTCTTATGGAAGTGAGGCAATGCCTTTACCATTTGCAATAAAACTCAATGATTTTATTGCAGAGCGTTACCCTGGAACAGAGAATAGCTATGCATCTTTTGAAAGTAAAGTGACTGTAGAAGATGGAGATGAGAACTTTGATTATGATATTTATATGAATCACGTACTAGATCACAAAGGCTTCCGCTTTTTTCAAGCAAGCTTTTTACCAGATGAGAGTGGAACTATTCTTTCTGTAAGTCACGATTTTTGGGGTACTTGGGTTACATATATTGGGTACTTCTTATTGTATTTAGGGATGATGTTGATTTTATTTGACAAGGGATCTCGTTTTGGCGAACTCAAAAAGCGATTAGGTAAAATCAAGATCAAAAAAGCAAAACTAGCTGCAGTGTTGTTGTTTTTCGCTTTCGCGAAAGCGGGATACGCACAAGAAGATTTATCTAACAAAGCACCAGAAGTCTCAAACGGAAACGTAGAGGTACGTGATACGATTGCTACCAGCGGTGAGAATATTGAGGATATATTAGGCTTAGACGGTCACAGTGAGGTAACGCACCAGCAAACGATGCCTACGCAGGAGGAAATTAAGAAACTTATTGTTGAGAATGCAGTACCACTAGAGCATGCCCAAAAGTTTGGGAAACTAGTGATACAAGAAGATGGAGGGCGTATGATGCCAGTAAATACATTTTCTAGTATGCTGCTTCGTAAGTTGAGTAGAAGCGATACTTATGAAGGTCTTACAGCAGATCAAGTGATGCTTTCCATGATTGAGAATCCGCAGATATGGACATTTACAGAGCTTATCTATCTCAAAAAGGGTAACGACAGCTTACGTAATATAGTAGGAGTACCATCAGACAGAAAGTACTTTAAACAGATGGACTTCTTTACTCCAGATTTTAAATACAAGTTGAGTCCATTCCTCGCAGATGCATATTCTGAAATTAACCAGACCAAAATAGCTAAGGAACTTACAGAAATGGATCAGCGTCTAGGGTTGCTAGATAGAACCCTAGTAAAGGAGATTTTAAAGATTTTCCCAAAGCCAAACGATCCTAATAATAAGTGGATATCACCTATAGAAGTTAAAGATGCGGCATACAGAGCAACCGACTCGGTAATTGCAAATCAAATATTTCCTGCTTACTTATTGAGCTTACAAAAAGGAAGACAGTCTGGAGACTACTCAGATGCAGATAAAGTGCTTGCTGGTATAGAGAAATTCCAGCGTACGCATAGTAATGACATCATGCCCTCTAAAGAGAAGATAGATGCAGAGGTTTATTATAATGAACATGATGTATTTACAAAGCTATACTGGATGTATATGCTTGCAGCTGTGTTCATGATGATTTTTGTGATTGCTGCTATTTTCAACCCAAGTAAGTTTATTACGTTTATGGGTAAACTAGGAGCGGCAATTATCATAGTGCTATTTATAGTTCATACCGGAGGTCTTATATGGCGTTGGTATATTTCAGGTCACGCACCGTGGAGTGACGCTTATGAGTCTGTACTTTATGTGGGATGGGCAACAGTATTCTTTGGTCTAGCCTTTGGAAAAGACAGTATGCTTACCATAGCCAGTACTGCTTTTGTGGGAGCATTTATTTTGTGGGCAGCTTCGTTGAACTGGATGAACCCAGAGATTGCTAATTTACAGGCAGTATTAAATAGTTACTGGCTTATGATTCACACGGCGGTAATTGTAGCGAGTTATGGTCCGTTTATACTTGGTGCTATTTTAGGTATCGTCTCTCTATTTTTAATGATTTTTACCACAGAGAAGAATAAAGAGAGAATGGATCTCAGCATCAAAGAGATTACCATTATTAATGAGCTTGCACTTACAGTGGGTATGGTATTATTAGCCATAGGTACTTTCTTAGGAGGACAGTGGGCAAATGAAAGTTGGGGACGTTACTGGGGTTGGGATCCTAAGGAAACTTGGGCGCTTATCTCACTTATTGTATATGCCTTTGTCATACACATGAGACTTATACCAGGATTAAGAGGAAGATGGATTTTTAACTTCTCATCTATCATCGCACTTGGAAGTATTCTCTTTACATGGTGGGGAGTAAATTATTACTTATCTGGACTTCACGCTTACCAAAGTGGAGGCGACATCGCAACCCAAAAGATATTTATCACTGTTGGCGTGCTAGCTGTCTTAGGTTTGTTCTCTTACAGAAAATATAGAAAGTTCTACGTCAATAAAAGTAAAGCGTAGAAGACTACAGAGCATTAAATGTATTTTACAGCCATTAATTCTATCTTGAATTAGTGGCTGTACGCTTTAGTACGCTTATGATACTCTTACATATCTAGGTTCATATTATGAGGTGCTATTAAAGTGTGGAATGATGTTACGAGTAATCTCGAGCTGTTACTTACAATGTATAGATAGGTAAGAGCAGAGATAAAAAGTATCTACTAGTGTTTTTTTGAAGCCCAGTTAAAACGATAAGTCCTTTAGATCTGTACCGTTATCAAGTCCAAGTTTTGAATAGAGACTGCTGGTTAATTGTTGCAGTTTATCATCAGATAGGCTGTGCTTTAAGGCAATCATCTCGTTGCTGAGTCCTTTAGAAATATCATTTAAAATACGCACCTCCATATTTTCAAGTTTGTATTGATAAATGAGAGATTCCATATAATTATCATCTGCATCTTGAACGTTCTTGTAAGCACTGAGTTCTTTTATTTCTTTTACGTGTAGCATTAACTTATGCTTCATTAAGACGCTCTTTCTTTGGATGTTCTTAAAAGAGAGAAGCAATAATATAGCAATAAGCGTAAAATTAAAAGATGCTGCTACAGCAACCTGAGCAGGAGTATAATTTATAAAGGATAAATTAAAAATGTGAAGAAGAAAATAGTCTGCTAGAAACAATATATTGATACTGTAAACGCCTATAAGAATTAGTTTACGAGCTCCTTTTGCAATCATAAGCATCAATACCCACATTAAAATAACGGTTGCGATGCACGTAATATCTACGCCTATGAAACCAATTATGTTATGGCTAATTAGATAAGTAATTAGGAATATAGTAGATAGCGTGCTCAATGCAAGCATAGCATACTTAATCCACATTTGATGCGGTCTTACTTGTAAGTAAAACATCATAAACCCAGTAGCGGAAAGACCTACTAAATAATGTCCAAATATTTCAAGAGATATAGAAGTGTTATTTGTTATTCCAAAGAGATATAGCACATTATCTTTTGTGAGAATACTTAAAAGAACAGCAAGTACCAAGAATGCAAAAAATAGAAACTGTGTATTTCTTACGATAAAATAAAAAACTAAAATTGCTACTATAAGTGCTATTGCTGTACCGTAAAAGAAACCAATACTTAGTAAGCTTCTTTTTTCTCTACTCGCGAAAGAAGATTCGTCAGAGTGGTGAATAGGGAAGTAGGCTTCTACTGGAAAATTTGCTTTTAGGTAAAGTGGGAATTCAAGATTTCTTTTGATTAAAAAATATGAAGGAAAACGTGTATCCTTCATGATGTTAAGTTCTTTACCACTAGAATCGTATAATGCTAGATTATTGACATGAGAAGATTTTAGTTCGAGAATCTCTCTATCTGCAGTTATACCATCTATCTTAAACCAGTAAATACCATTTTCTGTTCCTAGGTTATCTGAGGTAGTTGTATGAAAGCTAGTGTTCTTAACTTCATCTATGGTAAGTGTACCACTTGTATCTCTGAGGTAATTAATAGATTCAAATGGAGTGCCCGCACTAATGCATAGCAAAGCCAAAAGAACCATTAATATCTTCATTAGATTTAAAATTTGATAAACAATAATACGTTAAAACGCACTAAGTTACAACTTTGTCGTCATATTAGTGCATTTTAACGATAATTATTGCACAAAAATTAGACCATATCTTCAGGACGTACCCATTCGTCAAATTCTTCTGCAGTTACATATCCTAGGTTGATAGCTTCTACTTTAAGTGTAGTTCCGTTTCTGTGAGCTGTGTTTGCAATCTCTGCTGCTTTGTAATAACCTATCTTAGTATTTAAGGCAGTTACGAGCATTAGTGAGTTATCTAGTAGCTCTTTAATGCGCTCATTATTAGGCTCTATACCTGAGGCGCAGTGATCAGAAAATGATACACAAGCATCACCTATAAGTTGTGCAGACTGTAATAAGTTTGCAGCCATCATTGGTTTAAAAACATTAAGTTCATAATGTCCTTGCATGCCACCTACGCTTATTGCAACATCATTACCCATCACTTGAGCACAAACCATTGTTATGGCTTCACATTGCGTAGGATTTACCTTACCAGGCATTATAGATGATCCAGGCTCGTTTGCAGGAATTGAAATTTCTCCAATACTACTACGTGGTCCTGATGCTAGCATTCTAATATCATTTGCAATTTTATTGAGAGATACGGCAAGTTGTTTAAGCGCTCCATGCGTTTCAACAATAGCATCGTGAGCAGCAAGCGCTTCAAATTTATTCTCGGCAGTGCGGAAAGGGTGTCCTGAAAAATCAGCCATATAAGAAGCTACAAGCTCAGCATATCCTTTTGGAGTATTAAGTCCAGTACCTACTGCTGTACCACCTAGTGCAAGCTCAGAAAGGTGATCAAGCGTGTTGTCTAGCGCTTTAAGACCGTGATCAAGTTGTGATACATAACCAGAGAATTCTTGACCTAGTGTAAGTGGAGTAGCATCCATTAGGTGCGTACGTCCTATTTTGACAACGTCTTTAAAGGCTTCTGCTTTCGCTTTAAGCGTATCTCTTAACTTACGTACACCTGGGATTGTATTCTCAACAACTTTTTTATATCCTGCGATATGCATTCCAGTTGGAAATGTATCGTTAGAAGATTGTGATTTATTTACATCATCGTTAGGAGCGAGTGTTTTCTCTCCTTCACCTATAACTTTTCCTGCAAGTTGGTGAGCACGATTTGCAATCACTTCGTTTACATTCATGTTACTTTGAGTTCCAGAACCCGTCTGCCAGATTACTAGAGGGAACTGGTCATCATGCATTCCAGTAAGAATTTCATCACAAGCTTGTGCTATAAGATCTCTTTTTTCGGTAGAAAGGACACCTAGCTCACAGTTAGTGTAAGCAGCTGCTTTTTTAAGAATGGCAAAACCGTGTACAACCTCGATAGGCATAGATGCAGGAGCACCTATTTTAAAATTGTTTCTTGAGCGCTCTGTTTGAGCTCCCCATAATTTATCTGCGGGTACTTTTACCTCGCCCATCGTATCTTTCTCGATTCTATATTCCATAATTGAATGTGTTAAAATTGGTACACAAATTTAAACATTTGGCTTCATTTCACATCGTTGATAAGCTGTCAATAAATGTGTTTTTTCTCTTGTGAAAAATAAATAATATCAACTATCTTTGCTGCAAACTAGAAAAGACACGATCCTATGTTCGATTTTGACCAATATTTAGGTTTTCTCGCATTCTTAACCATCCTTACTATAGGATTTTGGTTAATGATATTCCTTCTTACATTTGTAATCCCTTACTGGGTAGGAGGTTCATTTATTGAATTTATGAAAGAGAAAAGAGAAGAGCGCAAGCTTAAAAGAGAGCAAGAAAATAGCTAAGATATTTTTTACGCTTACGCGAAAATATATAAACCTTCAACACAAGCTGTTGAAGGTTTTTTTATGCATTCTTTATTCTGAATTTAAAACTTCCTTAATTACTAAATGCCAGCTGATCCCTTAAGGTTGTAGATCTAATACAGTCTGCCTCAGAGGTGTCACCAAACTCATCTACAAACTTTATACATTGCATTCCATCTGGTAAGCAAGCTTCACCAAAGGTGGTTTGTGAGGTGCACATGGTTGCTCCTGTGCTGTAAACTCCAGTCTCATCTAATTCTAATGCAAAGGTGGATACATAATTGTCATTACTAAAGACTCGTAAATACTTATTGCCTTTCATATCTATCACCTTTAAGGATGATGGAATAAGCTGTAACCCCAAGGTGCGTGCTTTTGCTTGAAACGCATTTAAGAAGGAAACTTCAGATATAGTAAATACAAATGATTCTCTTTCTAGCATTCCTACAACTGTAAGACTTACTTCATCTACACTAGGTAAATGGTCTGTACTAGCGCTAAATCTAAGATTGTTATCACAAGATGTAAGAAGAACAGCCGCGATTAAAGAAGAGAGCAAATACTTTTTCATAATACATTATACGTTAGTTTATAATTTACAAGCATTCGGTAAATGGGCTAAATTTATTCTAATTATGAATTGGTGATTTTCTTTTCTAGTTAAATTTTTCAGGTGTTTTAGTTAATTTTTTGTGGTTCATATTTTCGCGAAAGCGTATCCTTTACGCATAAAAAAAGAGCCTCCGTGTGGAGACTCTTTTAATGAAATTCACTGTACTTCTATTCACATTATTGCTTGACGTTCTTAAGATCTACTTCATTTCCATCTTTGTCTAGCATTTTTACTTCGTCAAAGCCCATTTTTTTGAACTGTGCAAATTGTGTTGCGGCGTCACCTACTACGAGGTAAGCCATCTTGTTTTCATCAAGATATTTATTTGCAAGCGCTTTGTGTTGCTCTAACGTCATATTACGTATTACGTCTTCCTCTTTCTCAATGTAATCTGTAGGAAGATCATAAGCGCTACGCTCTTGTAACATTCCTAATAAAGCAAATTGCGTCTCAAAACGACGTGCATTAGATTTGATAAGTGCATTTTTTGTAAAAGCAAGATCCTCCTCAGAGATTCCTTCTTTGTACTTTTTAATCTCATCTCTAAAGATTTCAACAGATTCTCCAGTTGTGTTAGTACGTACACTAGAAGAAGCAGTAAATGTACCTGGAAGTTTAGATCCATTAAAGTAGGTGCGGGCTCCATAAGTATATCCTTTTTCTTCACGTAAAATAAGGTTTACAGCTCCAGAAAAAGATCCTCCTAGTTTGTAATTCATTACTTCGGCAGGGTAGAAGTCTTTGTCTGTACGTGCCATACCTAAGTATCCTATGTTAATCACAGATTGCTTTGCCTCTGGAATGTCTACAAATAATAAAGAAGATTTGTCTCTTGTATTTGCTATTGGGTATGCTGGGATTGTTACTTCTTTTGCCTCCCACTTAGACTCAAGATCTGCAAGTGCTGCTAGCGCATCTTCTTTTTCAATTTTTCCTACGATATGGAAACGGCTCACAGAAGGTGAGAAGTTTGTTGCGTAAAAATCCTTTAGATCTTGCATCGTGATGCTATTAACAGATTCCTCTGTACCGCTTGTAGGGTAAGAAAAGATATGATTTTCACCATATAATACTTTGTTATATACATTACTTGCTACTGCGTTAGGATTTGCAGCGCTACGCTTAATACCATTAATAGTAGCGGTCTTAATACGTCCTAATTCTTCCTCATCCCATCTAGGCTCAAATAAAATCTCCTCTATAAGGTCCATGGTAGCGGCAAAGTTACGAGTAAGCGTATTTCCTTGAATGGTAATCGCCTCACGAGAAGTATACATATTGATACTTGCTCCTAGTAATTCTATGGCTTCTTCTAACTGCTCTGGAGTTTTATTTGCAGTACCCTCCATCATAATATCTGTCATAAGGTTTGCAACCCCATTTTTTTCCATACTGTCAAGTAAGTGACCGCCTTCTATCACGAGATTAAAGTTTACCGTAGGGATTTCATTTTGAGAAATACCATACACTTCAATACCGTTAGAAAGTTCTGCTTCCCATGAACTTGGGATTTTAAGTGCTGGAGCCTCTCCTACAGATGGAGGCGTAGCACGATCAATTTTAGATGGTGTTTTTACTACTTCTGTAACTTCGTCTTCTACAACCTTAGTTACATTCTCTTTAATCTCTTCTTCAACAACATCTGCTTTTACAGAGTTTTCTACAATAAGATTAAGTTGGCCCTTAGGTACAAAACTCGTTTGCACATATGGCTTCCCTTTTACGTAAGTATTATAAACGCGCATTACATCTTCCTTTGTAACCGCTTTGATGTTCTCAATATCTTTTTCAATAAAATCTGGCTCACCAGCAAATACATTATAACTTGCTAGTTGGAACGCTTTACCGTTTACACTGCTTATACCATTATAGAAACCAGTTTCAAGACCAGCTTTGATACGCTCTATATCTTTATCTGTAACGCCTTCTGCTTCAAATTTTGCAAGACCTTCGTCTATTGCTGCTTCAATTTGATCAAGATCTACACCGCTATTTGCAGTGATAATCACGTGAAATTCGCCTGCGATCTCTTGACTATTATTGTAAGCTGTTGTTCTTGAAGTAAGATCTTTTTCTTTTACAAGAATCTTATATAAAGGAGCTTTCTTTCCGCTGGCAAGAATTTCAGCTAAGAAATCTAATGCGTAGGCATCATCTGTGTACTGCTGCACTGTTGGGTACACACGGTGTAATTGTGGTGCTTGTGCAAAGTTATCCTCGTGGTATAGTTTCTTAGTTTCGGCGATTGTTACTGGCTGTGGCTCAAGTGGAGCTACATCTTGACGTTTTTTAATCTCACCAAAGTACTTCTCAATAAGTGCTTTTGCATCTTCAGTTTTAAAATCTCCTGCAAGTACGAGTGTCGCATTGTTAGGACCATAAAACTTGTCGTAAAATTCTTTTACGTCTGCTACCGTAGCATTTTGTAAATCCTCTAGTTCGCCAATAACTTGCCAGTTATATGGGTGACCTTCTGGATAAATGTTTTTATCAAGTACCCATCCCGTGTGACCGTAAGGATTATTATCTACACGTTGTCTTTTTTCATTCTGAACCACCTCTTGCTGGTTTTCAAAAGCAGATTCTGTTACTGTATTAATTAAGAATCCCATACGGTCAGATTCTAACCATAATACCGTTTCTAGTGCATTGTTAGGCACTGTTTCATAATAGATAGTTCCATCTTTCCAGGTACCTCCATTTAATGTTCCTCCGGCATCTTGCACCGTTTTAAAGAACTGATCTTGTGGCACATTTTCAGATTCTTGAAAGAGCATATGCTCAAAAAGGTGTGCAAAACCAGTGCGTCCAGTCTTCTCACGGTTAGAACCTACGGCATATTGTATGGCAAGCGATACAATAGGATCACTACTATCTTGATGCAAGATAACGTCTAGTCCGTTTTCAAGTTCGTATTTTTCATAGTCTATCGAGAGTTTTGCATCGGCTGCTTGTGCCTTGTCACCACTGGCATTGTCTTTACACGAGGTAACAACAAAGGCTCCTGCCATAAGGACAAAAGCAGCTGTTTTTAAGTTTTTCATGATCTGTGTTTTTTGATTTTTTAAGATTCTGTAAGATAATCTGCAACTTGATAACCTTTTCATAAAATTATGTTAATGGCAGATACTGAGATTGTTAATATTATTTTCGTAGCGATATAGACTTCATCTAGTATCACAAATACCTCATTATTTGTGAATTTTTAATCCTACAGCATTTACTGAAGCCACGCCTCATGCTGCGGTATTTTCTGTAAACGAACAGAAGAATAGTATTTTTGCAGCGCATCCATCAAGGCAGCATTCATGAAAAAGCTCAAAAAACCATTGATTATACTATTTATTGTTGCAAACCTATATGCGATTCTCTGTGGAGGTTTATACTTCTTTCAAGACAATCTTATTTTTCATCCGCAGCAGTTGCCGCAGGATTATGACTTTAATTTTGAACATCCGGCTGAGGAGGTTTGGCTTGATGCTCAAGATGGAGCACGCTTGCACGGACTTAACTTTCAGGTGGATGATGCCAAAGGAACCATTTTATACTTTCACGGTAACGCTTCAAGTCTTGCTCGCTGGGGAGAGATTGTGCAGTTTTTTGTTGAGAAACAATATAATGTCGTGGTGATGGATTATCGTCAGTATGGAAAGAGTGGAGGAGCGCTTACAGAGCAAAATTTATATGATGATAGTTTGCTGTGGTACGCTTTCGCGAAAGCGCAATATCCCACAACCCCAATAATAAGCTACGGTAGAAGTCTAGGGACAACCTTTGCGACTTATGTTGCAGCTCAAGAAAATGTGAGCCAACTCGTACTAGAAACTCCTTTTTATAGTATTGAAAACGAGGCAAGCTCAAGGTTTTCTATACTTCCAGTCAAGAAATTACTCAAATATGAATTTCCTACCTATCGATTTATAAACGATGTACAATCACCAATTACAGTGCTTCACGGCACAGAAGACGAAGTGGTCGCATACGAGCACGGAAAGCGATTATTTGACAGCATAGATCAAGAAGATAAGGTATTGATTACAATTCCAGAGGGTGGACATAATAACCTCATTGAGTTTACTGCTTATGAGGAAGCTATAGATAAGGTTCTTAATTAAACTACCTGATCGTTTCTTCCTTGATCCACTTTGCAATGAGAGTTAGTGCTCTTGGAGCCATGGTTTGTTCTATTTCTGAGTATTCAGTTAACGCGCCAGTGGTGCTTTCTTGAAAGAGATGATTAAGCCCTTCAAAGGCTACTGTTCTTGTGCGCTCGTTATTACTAGCAGCAAAAGCTTCTTTTATAGCTTCTAGATTCTCTTCATAAGGAACTTGTAAATCCTTTTTACCATTCATTGCGAGAATAGGAGTTTTGACTTTACTTAAATATGTACTTGGCTTCGTTCTTAGTAGACTTATGATCTCGGGAGTAGTGATTTGATTTGTGATGGATTCCACTTGCTGTGCGGGTACATTAGGACCAAGTTTGTTAAGTAAGGCTGCATTTACTTCGTTTTTTAGGTCTCTATGATTTTCTGGAGCATTTACAATGATCTCATAAGCACGTCCTATGATTTCTAGTCCTTGTTGTATTTGAGCTTCTGGTACATTAAGTAACCGTTCTAGCGCTGCTTTTTGTGAGAGCATGAGTTGGTCACCATCTATTCCAGGTCCTGCGAGCATGACTGTAAAATCTACATCATCATTAGTTGCCGCAATTTGCGGAGCGATAATCCCTCCGATGCTATGACCTATAAACCCAAATTTAGACTCCTTGAGATAAGAACGCTTTTTAAGATACTCAAGTGCAGCCGTGGCATCTCTCGTAAACTCTGGGATACCTGCAGTTTTAAAAGTTCCTGTAGATGCACCCACGCCGCGCTCGTCGTATCTAAAAACGGCAATCCCTTGTCTGGTGAGATAATCTGCAAGGACGTAGTATAACTGGTGGCCAAACATATCTCCATCTCTATTCTGCGGGCCGCTACCACTTATGATAATTGCTACGGGAGGATTTTTTATATAATCAGGAAGTGTGAGTGTACCGCTAAGTTCGATATCGTCCTCCTTATTTTTAAAAACGAGTTCTTTTGTGGTGTAGTTAAAGGGAGCCTTCGGTTGTTGTGGTCTGTTTAATGTAATCACACCACGCTCGAGGTTGAGTGCTACGGGAAAGTTATTCTGGATAATATTACCCGTAAAGCGATCATTCTCAAAAGCACCTTTGTAGATGATATTAAAATCTGGAAAAGTCGCGACGAGTGTGTCATTTGTAAACGTAGTAGTTGCTGCTTTTCCTGCCATCAGTCCTTGGCTTGGGATATCCATTGTGGTGGCAAGAGCGCTATTTTCTTCTTGAATGTGAAAAGCAAAGTCTAGCTTTTTTCCTTGAAAGTTTACGGTGCCTGTCCAGTCTCCTGTAATTTCTTGTGAGTAGGAGGTAAGCGTGATTAAAAAACCTAGGATGAGTGTAAATAAAGCTTTCATAATGTACTAGTAAAGAATATATAGAATACTAAGATACTTGTAAATGTATGGATTGAGGGTAAAGTGTTCAAATTTTGGCGAAAGCCTAACAAAAAGAAACCCGAGGCTTGCGCTCTCGGGAATCTAACCAACCAAAGTTGTCTATGGCTGTTGTATCATACGTTACTTCTTAAAACTTAGTAGAAGTTGGCGTTTTTTTAATTTT
The DNA here is from genome assembly GCF_045063975.1 of Dokdonia sp. Asnod3-C12. Classification (NCBI taxonomy): domain Bacteria; kingdom Pseudomonadati; phylum Bacteroidota; class Flavobacteriia; order Flavobacteriales; family Flavobacteriaceae; genus Dokdonia; species Dokdonia sp. Asnod3-C12. The sequence goes on along the minus strand of NZ_JBEFNY010000003.1, from coordinate 277,625 downwards.
ATAAGTCACTGTCGTTACAGAGTCATCATCATTGTTATACTCTTCAGAGACCATATTTCCATCCTCATCAAAGTAGCTTACAGAAATACCGTTTGCCGTTTTGAGTAAGTACACGTCACCTTTTGCAAGTTGGCGCATTGTCCCGTACTCAGATGTATTATTCTCACGAGTTCTCATGATCGTATATCCATCTTCAGATTCTTCAAGTTGAAACTCAGAGTCATTATAAGTATACGTTACCTCACGTTTTACAACAGTATTTCCTCGCTGTAACGTTTGGTTTAATTTTCCTTCCTCTGTAGGATCTAGTTGTGTAGGCGTTACTGTAGATACCTTTTCTGTTTTGTATACAGTCTCGTTACCTAGTGAAGATTTTACAGTCGTTCTTGTCGTTGTCGTTTCTTCAATCGTTTCTTGTGCTATTGCTGCTGTGATTGTAAAAAGCGCTGCACATACTGTATATATTAACTTCTTCATGTTGTCTTGTTTTGGTTCTGTACAAAAGTACTTATGCAATCCCTCTATGATGCTTAAGGGTATGGTAATGCTTTGCTAAGTCTTTGCCAAAGTTTATGTAGCAACCTCCTCTTTCTCTTAAAATATCACAACTTTCGGTTGTTTATATAAGCTTGGTCTGGCAGTCGGTAGATCTATAAATAAGAATTATCTTTGCATCCTGAAAAAAGAGTGGAAAGGTATTTTTTCCGCTTTCGCGAAAGCGTACTATTAATACACATTATTTTATGAAAGCTGGAATCGTAGGATTACCTAACGTAGGGAAGTCAACCCTTTTTAACTGTCTGTCTAATGCCAAAGCGCAAAGTGCAAACTACCCGTTTTGTACTATAGAGCCTAACGTAGGTGTGGTAAATGTACCAGATGAACGTCTGTCAAAACTTGAAGAGCTTGTAAAGCCCGAGCGTGTTGTCCCTGCTACGGTAGAGATTGTAGATATCGCAGGTCTTGTAAAAGGAGCAAGTAAAGGAGAAGGACTAGGAAATCAATTTCTAGGAAACATACGTGAGACAGATGCCATTATACACGTACTACGTTGTTTTGACAACGATAACATTGTACACGTAGATGGAAGTGTAGATCCTATAAGAGATAAGGAAACGATAGATATAGAGCTACAGCTTAAAGATCTTGAGACTACAGATAAGAAACTTGAAAAAGTAAAACGCGCTGCTCGTACTGGTAATAAAGAAGCACAAGCAGAAGAGGCAGTACTTTTAAAAATAAAATCTTCACTAGAAGCAGGAATCTCTATACGAGCTATTGATATAGATGAGGATACGAGAGAAGAGTATGTAAAGCCATTACAATTTATTACAGACAAGCCAGTAATGTACGTGTGTAACGTAGATGAAGGAGCTGCTGTAAATGGTAATGAGTACGTAACAAAGGTACGTGAGGCTGTAAAAGAAGAAAATGCAGAGGTAGTAGTACTTGCTGTAGGTACAGAAGCAGATATTACAGAGCTAGATGATTATGAAGAGCGCCAGATGTTTCTTGCAGATATAGGTCTTGAAGAGCCAGGAAGTGCTGTCTTAATACGTGGAGCATACAAGTTATTAAACCAGCAAACGTACTTTACAGCAGGTGTAAAGGAAGTACGCGCATGGACGGTAAACATAGGAGCAACTGGACCACAAGCTGCAGGAGTAATCCACACAGACTTTGAGAAAGGCTTTATACGTGCAGAAGTAATACAATATGAAGATTTTGTAACCTACGGTAGTGAGTCAAAAGTACGCGAGGCTGGAAAGCTAGCAGTACAAGGAAAAGAATACATCGTTAAGGATGGAGATGTAATGCATTTCTTATTTAACGTATAAGTACAAGCATCACTAAGTAAAAAGCCTCACTGTGAAAACAGTGAGGCTTTTTTTATGATGGTTATTTGATGGTTAATCAAGTATAATAAAAGATCGTAAAAGACGTGATAGCTTATCTGATGTAGTAGATTGTATAGAGTGTACTTTGAGATACGCTTTGATCTCATCTAGCTGCTCTCTATTTTCAATGGTTTGAAAACGTGAGTTATATTCTTCAAAAAGTGATTTAGGACTTTCTTTATTAATTACCTCAAACACGCTGTGGTGACGCGTATCATGTTTGATCTTAGTAGTGTATAAGTTGGTAAGATAATCTTTGTCACCTTCTAGCACTTGAAAGAAGTTACCAAATGAGTGTAGCAAGATACCGCGCACACCACGCTCATTATTGCGCTCATTAGTATGATCAAAGATTTCTTGAATTTCTTCTTCAGATAGATCCTCAGAGGCTTTACTAAAGTAACAGATGGTGTACACAGATTTCATAACTAGGGATCTTGCGGCAAATATAAATATATTATGATAATTGTTTAACTCTTTTTAGAACTAGAGGGACGTTATTGAAATTTTGATGAACAGAAATGTTTGGGTTTTCTTACTGTTGTGTGCTTACTGTTGTGAAACATCTCTCTAAATCTCTCTTCGAAGAGAGACTTCATTTTTGTTCCCCTTGCGGGGAATTTTTTTTGGTTGTTGTGTGCTTACTGTTGTTGCTTACTGTTGTGAAACATCTCTCTAAATCTCTCTTCGAAGAGAGACTTCATTTTTTCTTTCTCTTGCGGGAAAGGTTTTTTTACTGTTTTGTTCTTGCTGTTGTTGCTTACTGTTGTGAAACATCTCTCTAAATCTCTCTTCGAAGAGAGACTTCATTTTCTTCCCCTTGCGGGGAAGTGGTGTTGGGCTGTGGTGGTTTTTCTTTTCTGTTGTTGCTCACTGTTGTGAAACATCTCTCTAAATCTCTCTTCGAAGAGGGACTTTATTTTTCTTTCCCTTGCGGGGAATTTTTTTTGGTTGGGTTAGGATGTTAGGTGTTAAGGGAAGGTGTGATTATATTTTTTTTTTTTGTGCTAAAAGTGCTCGGGTAGTGGGAGTTATGTGGTTGATTGAAAAAAACTACAAAAAAGTGTTGTTGTAAAGGAAAAAGCACTGTATATTTGCACCCGCAATCAAGCAGATAGCTTGATGAGGCACTCTAGGAGAATTGGCAGAGTGGTCGAATGCGGCAGTCTTGAAAACTGTTGAGGGTCACACCTCCGGGGGTTCGAATCCCTCATTCTCCGCAAAAGAAACCCGCAACGTTGTTGCGGGTTTTTTGTTTTATAACCATACGTCAAGCTCCGCTTGAAAGTAGGGGTAGAAAACAAAAAACCCAACGAGCATAGCTCGTTGAAGGTTTCATGCTTGCCCAGGATTCCCCCTTGGGATCACCGCAGGTAATCCCTTTCTAATTTTCACCAATTAATTATTTGTAATCTCCGCTTGAAAGTAGGGGTAGAAAACAAAAAGCCCAACGAGCTGTGCTCGTTGAAGGTTTCATGCTTGCCCAGGATTCCTCTTCTGGGATCACCGCAGATAATCCATTTCTAATTTTCACCAATTAATTATTTGTAATCTCCGCTTGTAAGTAGGGGTAGAAAACAAAAAAACCCAACGAGCACCGCTCGTTGAAGGTTTCATGCTTGCCCAGGATTCCCCTCTGGGATCACCGCAGGTAATCCCTTTTTCTATTTGTCATCAATTGTTATTAGTCAAGCAAGCTTGGTAGGCGAAGGGATAAAACAAAAAAACCAACGAGCACCGCTCGTTAAGGGTTTCATGCTTGCCCAGGATTCCCTTCTGGGATCACCGCAGGTAATCCTTTTTTATCTAATTATTTAGCTGGTGCAATGATATTTAGCTATCAATTATTTGATTGATAGTTACTTTTAATAAGTCTAAACTTTCAGTAAGAATTTGACGATCAATATTTGCCGACAAAATTTCATCACTACTGCGCTGTACAAGCAGTAGTGATAATTGCTCTCTTATAAATAGACGAACGTCTTTATGGGTGTTTTTTATTTCAGAAACAATGTCGCTATTATTTAATAATACGTAAAGTATATCTTCAATATCGTGACTGGTGCGGTAATCTGTACCTCTGCTATTAAATGCTTCAAACTTAGTAGCTATAAATATCGATGGACTAAAAATTTGAATCGCTTGCGTGTTGACTTTTGCTTTGTGGATGTCCTTAAAGCCATATGCATACCATTTGTTATTACCATTTACAGGGTTATCAATACCATCTGGAACTATATCTACAGGTACTCCTTTAAATATTTTACGCATAATAGAGGTGCTTACTGGGTCTGGATAAAATTTTTGATCCCGTAATTGCTCTTCTATTTTTATCCAATCACTATAATTCTTAACTTTAATAGTAACATCTATATCTTCAGTTACTCTTATTTCATTAATTGCGTGATTATCTGCGTATAAACTCACCACTGCACCGCCTACAAACACCGCTGTCTCCTTAAGTTCCTCAAGTCCAATAGCTACTTACTCAATTGCTTCTCTATTTTTTTCCTGACTTATCATTTATAGTACCAATAATTTCGTACCATCATTAGTGCTTTTAGCATCAAAAAATAAACGTTCTAAGGCTTTAATAGCCATAGCTTTTTCCCTTGCCCTGCCTACGCGTAAAGTATCTACTAAGGCTAACAATTCATATAAGATTGCGTCACTTTCTACCGCCTTTATAACCGATGGATAAAGAGGTTCTATAGCTTGTCCTCTTAAAGTACCACGGGCTGAGGGCCACACATAATGCTCATTACTCACAATCTGAGAGTTAAGCGGTAGTGCAGAATGTGCTGTTGGTATTCCTTTAACTAATGACCCGGGTTTCTGCGGAAATACATAGGTAATACCACTCTTTAAAAAGTCGAGTAGTGCCAGTTTAAATACCTTCTTTCCAGAAGGGTCAATCAGGCCCGCATATTTTGAACGTACAATAGATTTACTCACCTCAGACTGGCTAATGCCTAATGTGTGTGCCAAATCTAGCTGCTGCCATTTTTCATTATTTATGGCAATAATCTTTAATAAGATCACAATGTCTTGCGGACTCATTATTTGTTGTTTATACTTCATAACTTATTATTCCATATTCGAATATGCAATAATAATGAATATATAATTAAAATTCAATAAGTTAATACATCATATTCCATATTCGAATATAGAATACGTTACCTAAGCTATGCTACTACCGCCTACCAAGTACCGCCTACCAACTACCGCCTACCGACTAATTAAGCACCTCCTTATTCACCCCTTTTCTATAGCAGCGTTCTTCACCTAGGTATAGCGGATTACCGTGTTTTTCTGACCAGAAGCCTTCTAGTAGATCTTTGGTGATGCATTGATAGACTACGACACCTTTGTAGATAGTCTCGTCTTCGCCCTCATAATTAAAATTAATCACCAGAATATTATTCTTGAAGAAGCCAGTTCCTTGTTGGCGCTGATCAGCACTTATTAGCCAAGTAGCAACAATTCTCTTATGCTGATCTAGGGCTAGTGTTAGTTCGCCCTCATAGCCAGCTGCATCTGCACTTTGGTTGCTTCCTATGATGGTGTATGTGCCTGCTAGGTCTTCTATGGTCATTGGGGTGGGTTAGGTTTGATGGTGAAAAGTAGTTATAATTCTGTTCTTGGAAGATAATACTTATTAAATGTATGAATTGAGTGTAAATTAGGGTGGTTTTGTGCTGGGTTAGAGTTTGTTTTTGAGTTCCATCTAGTAAGTTTCTGGTTAAAGCCTATTTAAGTTGTTTTTCTTACACAGTTTATAATAATCTTCTTACAAAATATGTATCTTGAATTATCAAACTCATCATCAATCATCAATGAATAAAAAGAACCTTACTGAACGGGATATTTGTACTAAATTCATCAATCCCGCTCTTCAAAATGCAGGGTGGAATATGCGTACGCAAGTAAGAGAAGAAGTTTCTTTTACGGATGGTAGAATCATTGTACAAGGTAAAATGTACACTCGAGGAAAAAGTAAAAGAGCAGATTATATCCTTTATTACAAGTCTAACATTCCTATTGCGATTATTGAAGCAAAAGACAACAAGAAAGCAGTTGGTCATGGAATGCAGCAAGCTTTGGAGTATTCAGAAATACTACAAATTCCCTTTGTATTTACTTCAAATGGAGATTCTTTTGTTTTTCATGATAAAACAGATACCTCAGGATCTTTAGAACAAGAAATCTCATTGGATGATTTCCCTTCTCCAGAAGTTCTATGGATTAAGTATTTAAAACACCAAAGTCTAGACACACCACAAGCGCAAGAAATTGTTGAGAAAGATTATTATGCAGACGATAGCGGTATGTCACCTAGATATTACCAACAAAATGCGGTTAACAGAACTATAGAAGCTGTTGCAAAAGGTCAAGATAGGATTATCTTAGTGATGGCTACAGGAACTGGTAAAACCTACACCGCTTTTAACATCATATGGCGCCTTTGGAAAACTGGTGTTAAAAAGCGTATCCTTTTTTTAGCCGATAGAAATGCGTTATTAACGCAAACTAAAAATGGTGATTTTTCACCATTTGGTAATGATATCATGCACATTATCAAGAATCGGAAAATTGATAAATCATATCAGATTTATTTTGCGCTTTATCAAGGGCTTACTAGTAACGACGAAGATAAGAATGCTTACAAAGAATTCAGTCCAGATTTTTTTGATTTAATAGTGATTGACGAGTGTCATAGAGGCTCTGCTTCTGAAGCTTCTGCTTGGAGAGATGTGTTGGATTATTTTACAGCAGCAACTCAAGTAGGTTTAACGGCTACTCCTAAAGAAACTAAAGATGTTTCTAATATGGAATATTTTGGAGAACCCGTGTATACGTATTCTCTAAAACAAGGAATAGATGATGGTTTCTTAGCTCCATATAAAGTAGTGCGTATTACCACTAATGTTGACGAAGGCTGGAGACCTACAGCTGGTTTGCTCGATAAGTACGGTAACGAAGTAGAAGACCGTATTTATAATTTAAAAGATTACGATAGAACATTAGCCATCGATGAGCGTACAGCATTGGTTGCAAAAAAAATCACAGAATACCTTAAAGCAACAGATCGATATGCAAAAACGATTGTCTTTTGCGTAGACATAGATCATGCTAATAGAATGCGTCAAGCGCTAATTAATGAAAACGCAGACCTCGTTGCAAAAAACTGGAATTACTGTGTGAAAATCACTGGAGATGATGAGGTAGGTAAGCAAGAGCTAGACAATTTTACAGATGTAGAGGAAACCTTTCCTGTAATTGCTACCACCTCAAAAATGTTGACGACTGGTATTGATACCAAAATGGTAAAGTTTATTGTTCTAGAATCTAATATCAATTCTGTAACAGAATTTAAACAAATCATAGGTAGGGGAACACGTATTAGAGAAGCAGAGGGAAAAGTCTATTTTACGATAATGGATTTTAGAAAGGCAACTAATATTTTTGCAAGACCAGATTTTGATGGTGACCCTGTTCAGATTTATGAGCCAAAGCCAGGTGAACCGGTTGTCCCACCAGATGAAAATGAGGAAACTCCACAAGATGTAAGCCAACCAGAAAGTTTAGGTGGTTTTCAACCTACACAACCTAATGTGAATATTGATGAGGGAGGAGAAGTTATACGTAAGTATTTTGTAAATCAGATTCCTGTTTCTGTAGTAAATGAGCGAGTACAGTATTATGGTAAAGACGGAAAACTAATAACAGAATCTCTAAAAGATTATTCTAAAAAAAATATAACCGAAGAGTTTGCCTCACTTGATGATTTTATCCAGCGATGGAATAATGCAGAAAAGAAAGAGGAACTTATAAAAGAACTCGCAGAACATGGTGTATTATTGGAAGCTTTACGTGAGGATGTAGGGCGAGATTTAGACGATTTTGACTTAATTTGCCACATCGCATTTGATCAACCAGCTTTAACAAGACAGGAACGAGCTAACAATGTGCGCAAGCGCAATTACTTCACAAAATACAGCGAGACCGCACAAAAGGTGTTGAATAGTTTATTAGATAAGTATGAGCAAGAAGGAATTGTGTCTATAGAACAAGGCTCTGTTCTTAAAGTACAACCCCTTAACCAGATAGGCTCGGCGGTAGAGTTAGTGAGAGCTTTTGGAAAAAAGAAAGACTTTGACCAAGCTATTAAAGATTTAGAAAACGAAATTTATAATATAGCCTAATGTTTAAACATACAGATTTGCAATGGGTTCGTAATGTAAAACGTGAAGGTGGAGAAAATTGGGCTTACTTTGATGATGACCGTGAAGAAATTATTTTAAATTGGTCTTCGTCATATATTAACCAGCCTACACATGCAATGATTCCAAAAATTGGTGATATTGTTGTGCTTTTTCAAAAAGTAAATATAGATGGTCAGATATATTTTACACACTTATTAACTCCTGTAGACAATATTGAATTGGACTGTATTCAAACTACACCCAAACATCGTTGGGGTAGGAAAATGAAATTGTTGGCAAAAACTAATCAACTAATTAAACCATCAAATTTTAATCTAAATGCCGTAAATCAAGGACATACGTATTCTATTCAATTATTAGATAAAGATGTAGCAAAAGATGACATTCAAAAAATAATATGGGACGCATTTAGACCTTTTTTTCGAGAAGATGTTTATCATAAATATCTGCTAGAAATAGATAATAATCTAATAGATGATGATTTAGGTGATTCAGGAAGTGAAGAAGGAAAATGGCTTTATGCCATGCATCGCATAAGAGAAAGAGATAAAGGTTTAGTTCAAAGAAAGAAAGCATCAGTTGAAAACCCAACGTGTGAGTGCTGTAATTTCGATTTTGCAAGTACCTATCCAAATTTAGGTGGTGGTTTTATAGAGTGTCATCACAGAATCCCTATTAATCAAGGTGAGAGAATAACAAGATTGGAAGATTTAGCACTTGTTTGTGCAAATTGTCATAGAATGCTACATAGAAAAAATAATAAAAACGAATTTTACTCTGTAGAAGAGTTAAAACAAATCATAGCTTAATGAGCAACATAACAACAAACATAAAAGGCATACGCGATATTATGCGTAAAGACACAGGAGTAGATGGAGATGCACAACGCATCTCGCAAATGGTCTGGATGCTTTTTATGAAGATTTTTGCAGATAAAGAAGAAGAATGGGAAATCACCATAGATGATTACCAATCGCCTATTCCTGAAAATCTAAAGTGGCAAACCTGGGCGGCAGACGATGAAGGCCTTACAGGTGATGCCCTTATGGAGTTTATAGAAAACGAGCTGTTTCCTACTTTAAAAGACTTGGACATTACCATAAGCCCACAAGCAAAAATTATACGTGCCGTTTTTGATGATACGTATAACTTTATGAAAAACGGAACACTCTTCCGTCAGGTAATTAATGTCATCAATGAGATTGATTTTAATAGCACTACAGAGCGTCATCTATTTAATGATATTTACGAGACCATATTAAAAGACCTACAGTCTGCTGGTTCTTCTGGTGAGTATTACACGCCTAGAGCCGTGACACAGTTTATGGTAGATATGATAGACCCAAAGTTAGGAGAAAGCGTTTTAGATCCAGCTTGTGGTACTGGAGGCTTCTTAACCTGTACTATTGATGCAGTACGTAGCCAAGTAAAAACACCTAAAGATAGAGACATATTACAACAGTCCATACGTGGTATAGAAAAGAAACCACTACCGCATTTGCTATGTACCACAAATTTAATGCTACACGGTTTTGACTTGCCAGTAGTGCGCAGAGATAATCTACTCAGTAAACCCTATGCAGATTGGGGCGCAAAAGACAAGCTCGACATCATACTTTCTAATCCGCCTTTTGGTGGAGTAGAAGAAGATGGTACAGAAACCAACTTCCCAAAAAAGTTTAGAACTAAAGAAACGGCAGATTTATTTCTTGCCCTCATCATTAAGCTCTTAAAAGATAAAGGGCGTTGCGCCATTGTATTACCAGACGGCACCTTGTTTGGCGAAGGGATGAAAACACGCCTTAAAGAAGAGCTACTCGATAAATGTAACCTACATACCATAGTTCGCTTACCTAATGGCGTTTTTAACCCATACACAGGTATTAAAACCAACTTGTTGTTTTTTGAAAAAGGTACGCCTACTAAAGAAGTATGGTATTATGAACACCAATATCCAAAAGGTGCCAAAAGCTATAATAAAACCAAACCTATAAATATCAAAGAGTTTGATGTAGAAAAAAAATGGTGGAACAAACGTGTAGAAAATGAATATGCTTGGAAAGTTTCTATAGAAGAGATTAAGAAGCGCGGTTATAATCTTGATATCAAAAACCCACATCAAGAAGCAGATAATCTAGAAAGTCCAGAAGTTATTTTAGAAAAGTATCGAGCTACAGAAACTAAAATCTCTTCCATACAAGACAAAATCATAGACGTATTAACAGAAGCATTAAAATAGACTCATTGTAAGTACGCTTTCGCGAAAGCAAAAAAATAAAAAATGAGCGTCAGTTCGAGCACAGTCGAAAACAATGTCAGCTCAAGGGCACTCAGTACCAGTGTCAGCTCGAGCACAGTCGAGAGCTAAGTCAAGTAATCACTGTCAAGGACAATGAAATTTCAATCACAGTCAAGAACAATGTCAGTTCGAGCGCAGTCGAGAACGATTTATAGTCGAGAACAATTTAATGTCAAGAACAACCTAAGCAAGCCACCTCTTAACCATATGCAACTACTACAACACTTTAAAGAATTAACCCTACGTCCTAAAAACGCGCAAGAATTAAAAGGCTTGATTTTACAATTGGCAATACAAGGTAAATTGACAGCAAATTGGCGTAAAGAAAATCAAGATATAGAGACTGCTTCGGAATTATTGAATAAAATCAAAAAAGAAAAGGAACAACTTGTTAAGGATAAGAAAATAAGAAAAGAGAAGGTTCTTCCTGTTATTGAAAAACATGAAATCCCATTCAAAAGTCCATCCAAATGGGGATGGTATAGGCTTAGAGATGTTGGATTAACAATGACTGGAGGAACGCCTTCTAAGTCTAACTCAAACTTTTTTGGAGATGACATACCTTTCTTAAAGCCTGGTGATATAAAAGATTGGAAAGTAAATTATGAAAACGAAGGACTTTCACTTTTGGGGCAAGAAAAACTAGGACGAACAGCAATTTCAGGTTCTGTTTTAATGGTCTGTCTTGGAACAATTGGGAAATGTGCAATTATTAATAGAGACTGTTCGTTTAATCAACAAATTAATTCGATAACACCATTATTAATTTCTTCTCATTATTTACTAAACTGTCTTTCTTCAAAATATTTTTATGATACTGCTTGGGAAAAATCAACAAGTACAACAATTGCATTATTAAATAAAGGGAAATGGGAGAGTATTCCAATCCCACTTCCACCACTAGAAGAACAAAAAGAAATCGTAAACGTAGTAGAAACCCTTTTTAAAGAAGTAGAACAATTAGAGCAATTAACGGTTGCGCGTAATGGTTTAAAGGAAGATTTTGTTACATCTGCATTACAACAACTCACCGCCAATAACGCAAACCAAGAGTGGATAAACCTACGAGACCATTTTAAAAGCTTCTTTAATGAAACCACAAACATTAAAAAGCTACGAGAAACCATTTTACAATTAGCCGTACAAGGAAAACTGACTCGAGCTTTTCGCGAGAGTCATCCCGAATTTGTTTCGGGATCGCATCACGCCAGCCAACTCTTAAAACGCATCCAAGAAGAGAAAGCACAACTTGTAAAAGACAAAAAAATAAAAAAGGAAAAAGCCTTGCCAGCAATTACGGAAGATGAAATTCCTTACGAACTTCCTGATGGTTGGATTTGGTGTAGGATGATTGAATTGTGTCAATACATTACTGATGGTACTCATCAAACACCAAAATACACAGAAGAAGGCAGAATGTTTCTTTCAGCTAAAAATGTAAAGCCTTTTAAGTTTATGCCAGAAAAGCATCGATTTGTTTCTGAGGAAGATTTTGAAGGTTATAGAAGAAATAGAAAACCAGAATTAAATGACATTTTGCTTACTCGAGTTGGAGCTGGAATTGGAGAAGCTACATTAATTGACCAAGATTTAGAATTTGCTATTTATGTTAGTGTTGGATTATTGAAAATGTTCCCTTACAAATTAGAACCTAATTATATCGTTATGTGGTTAAACTCACCAGAAGGGAGACAGTATTCTTCAAAAAACACTTACGGAAAAGGTGTTTCTCAAGGTAATTTAAACTTGTCATTAATTAGACAATTTGTTGTTTCACTTCCACCTTTAGAAGAACAAAAAGCCATTGTAGAAAAAGTTAATACTTTAATGGGTTTATGTGATGCGCTAGCGCAAGAAGTGCAACAAAGCCAGCAACATAGCGAGATGATGATGCAAAGTGTTTTGAAGGAGGTTTTTGAACCAAATAATTTGAATGAATTATGAGGTTAAAGGAAATACACATAAAAGGAACTTATAAGAACCTACAGGATTTTAAAGTCTCATTTGAAGGAGATAATTTTTTAGAAGTATTTGTAGGTAAAAACGGTACAGGTAAATCTAATTTCTTTGAGGCTATTTTAGAAATTTTTAAGCATTTATCAGAAGCGGATTACCCTATACCTTTTAATTATTCGGTTACTTATGAGATTGATGACGAAATCATTTATCTAGAATGGAGAGATGTTGAATGGATTAACAAAGAAGAGCAGGATATTACTCCTGATAAATCAAAACTTCCTGAGAATATTTTGGTCTATTATTCTGGTCATAATAAAACTATAGGGAATTTATTAAGAACTTCTAATGAAAAGCATAAAGCTCTTTTAGATAGTAAAAGAACTAATGCAAATCTATTAAGTGATGTTACTAGATGCTTTACTGGGATTGATAATCAATACAAAACATTATTGATGAGTGTTATTCTTCTTCAAGAAGACACCAATAAAGCAAAGATATTTATTCAAGAAAAATTAGACATTCTTACAATTGGTAATGAAATCAGATTAGATTTTAGACGTCCAAGTTATGCAAGTAATAAAAGTAAATTTGAATTTGATGAGTATGATGAAAACAAAAGGTTTTGGTCTCCAGAAGGATATTTTAAAACACTCTTGACTAAAATTTGGAAAGTTGATAAGTATTCAATATTTGGCATTAGAGATGAAGGAAATATAAACGATGATGAATACAGACTTTATAGAGGTTTTACAAATTTTAAAGAAGCATTTAATTTATACTCACCTTTAGAATTATTTATTGCTTTTGATAATTTAAAAACTATTGGTTACTTAGAAGATATAAAAATTGATGTAACACTAACATCTGGTAAAACAATAAAAATTGACCAATTTAGTGATGGTCAGTTTCAATCCATTTACATCTATGCATTAACAGAGTTATTTAAAGATAAAAACTGCATAACGCTTTTAGACGAGCCAGATTCTTTTTTACATCCAGAATGGCAACATAAGTTTCTAAATCAAGTGAACGAGATTAGTGATGCTTCTGCTAAAACTAATCACGTTTTAATGAGCAGTCATAGTGGCATAACCTTGATTCCTTTCGAAAAAGAAAGAGTTAAATATTTTGATTTTAAAGCAGATGGATCAACAAACAACTATCCACTGATTAAAAGAATTGCAATAGAAAAATTAAGCAATAGTTTGATTGGGTATAACGAACAAGAGCAGATTCTAAGTATTGTTAATACAATTCAAATAGAAAATAAGCCTGTATTATTTACAGAAGGTAAAACTGACCCTATAATAATTAAAGAAGCTTGGAATAAACTTTATCCAGAAGACGAAATTCCTTTCATTCCTTTTTACGCTTTTGGCCATAAATTTGTTGCTCAAATAATGCAAGATCCTGAAGTTATTAATGATATGAATGGGTTGCCAATATTTGGTTTATTTGATTTTGATAAAGGATTCAATACTTGGAATGGTTTTTCAATTAATAATATTGAAACGGATATTCACAAGGGGTTGGTGAAACAGATAAAATCAATAGAAGGTAATCCGCCGAAAGAAGTTTTTGCTATTATGCTTCCTACTCCAGTAGATTTAGAAATTACTAAACAAGTAATCAACCCAGTAAACGGAAATCATTGGGGAGATAGGTCTTTAATGGCAATTGAGCATCTATTTATGCATCATCCAAATTTAACTGATTCATTTATTACAGATGAAAGTAGGCCTGATAGGTTTAAAAAATTCACTGGTAGTAAAGTTAGATTTGCAAAAGACATAGTTCCTAGCATTGAAAAAGAATATTTTGAAGTTCTAGAGCCAATGTTTGAGTTTATTATTGATAAAATTGAAATTATATGATAGGGTTTAAGTTGTTAGCGATTCGTCCATTAATAGATTGTGATACAAGATTTAGTAAAAACCTTAATAGAGGACAGATTTTTAAGTTTTATCAAGAGTATCAGTTTTTAGATACAGCTGGTAATGAAATTCAATTTAACTCTTTAAATAAAAACAACGATGTAGCTGAAATTAAAACCCCAGAAGATCAACTTGATTTATACTCTCCAATTAATTCGGACTTAGAAATTAATATTTCAGCAATTGTTGGTAAAAATGGAAGCGGAAAAAGTACGTTGATAGAATTGTTATTCGTATCAGCTTATTTATTAGCATTGGATAGAGAAATTTTAGAAAACAGTATTCATGAAGATGAATGGACAATAAATAAAACAGATAGAAAAAAAGGAATTTATAAATCTCAATCAAGGACTAAAGAGCGGATTACCATATTAAATGAAAAGATTTTAAATGTTTCTAAGAAAGGCAAGCATAATGAAAATTTATCAAAGCTCAAAAAGATGATTTCTAATCTAAATTGGAATGAAAATCACTTAAGATACTTAAGCGATTTGGAACAAGAGATTCCTGAGATAAGAAAAAAACTTAAAGTAGAATTATATTATCAAGTAGGTTGTGATATAATACAAGTAAGCTTTAATAAAAATGGAAATAGCCAATTTAAAATTGTAAATGACTCTAGTGAAACTAATATAAATGTTCTAGAAGATAAGCTTACAGATTATTTCTTTTATTCATTAGTGTTGAATTACTCGCAGTATGCCTTAAATTCAGAAGAAACAGGTGTTTGGATTCAAGAATTATTTCATAAAAATGATGCGTATCAAACTCCAATCGTTATTAATCCAATGCGAACGGGAGGGAATTATGATATCAATACTGAAAATAATTTAGCTCGTCAGCGTTTATTAGCTAATATTTTGGAACCTATAAATAGAGAATCACCAGAAAACAGCATGCGGCAGTTAGCCAGTGGTCATCTTGCAACTAGATTAAAACTAGAAATCAATACTAAAAAGTTTGAAAATGATTTTGGAAAAGTTGAATTATTAGAGAATACATCACACCAAAAAGAATGGAAATTAATAAAAGATTTTTTTTCATTAGAGAGTTCTACAAGAACTAAAACTGATTACGATAAATACGCGCGACAATATATTATTAATAAATTAATAAGTATGTCTGATAAATATTCTCAGTATGATGAATTTTGTGACGGTAATGAAATTTTAAATATAGAGGATTATTTAGATGCTTTAAATAATGATTGTTCTCATATAACATATAAATTTTTTCAAGCTATTAATTTTCTAAAATATAATTATGCTAAAGATTTAGTGGTGAACAATGAGATCAACGACAGATATAATAATGTTATCAATTTGTCTAAGTTTATCAAAGATCATAGTAATGGAGAAGAATTAATACACTGCATTCCTCCTCCAATCTTTAAAACAGAAATTTATTTTGACGATTACGATGAGCACAATTCTTTAAAAAGATTAAGTTCGGGAGAAAAACAATATATATATTCTATTAGTTCTATAATGTATCACTTACGATATCTAAACTCAGTAGATAATGGTAAAGTTTCTTATAAATACCAATATATTAATCTAATCTTCGACGAAATAGAACTGTATTATCACCCAGAATTGCAACGTAGTTTTATTAATGATTTATTAGAAGCAATTAAAAGGTGTAATCTTAATGATATTAAAAGTATCAATTGCATTTTTGTTACACATTCGCCTTTCATCCTTTCGGATATACCTGTTACAAATGTTTTAAAATTAGAAGATGGAAGCGTAAATAATACATTGGGAGAAACATTTGCTGCAAACATTCATGATTTATTGGCTAGTAACTTTTTTTTAGAAAATGGTTCTATGGGCATATTTGCAAAGAAAAAAATAGAAAGAGTTATTGATTGGATTAATTTGAATAAAAAAAATATTGAAGAAGGCAAAGATTATGATAGAGAAGGAGCGGTCAGAGTAAAAAAAATAATTAAGCTTGTAGAGGAACCAGTGCTTAGGAATAAGTTAACCGAAATGATTAGTGAGATTGAAGTAGATGAAAGTTTTATTAATGATATGATTAATAAACAAACAAAATACCTAAGAGATATTTTAAATAGGCATAAATGATTTTTTTAGATCCATACGCTCCACATATACTAAAGGCTAAAGAAAAGCATTTAGAAAAACTATTTCCAAAAGTTAGAGATAGAGTTAATGATTTACCAGCAGGTGAGTTGAAGTCGTTTCTTAGTGAGTCAAAAATAAAGAGTATAATCGTAGATGTACCCAATGATTTATTTAATCATCACTTAGCACTTATTAATGCGATTCCAAATCTAAGTGTAGCGGAATGGCAGGAATATTTAATAATTAAAAAAAAACGTGCAAAAAATAGAAATGCTCGTGAAATAATTATTTTTGAGAGATACAAAAATTTTATTTCTGAATTAAATAATATTTTTAAATACAAGGGAGGATTTGCAATAAAAAAAACAAAGTACTCCACTTATGATTTAGCAGAAATTTTAAATGTACATACTTGTGTTTATTGTAATAGGGTTTATACCAAGACAGTCATCAATCCAAATAAAATTACAAGACCAGAATTTGATCATTGGTATCCAAAAGAATCATATCCATTACTAGCTTTGTCCTTTTATAATTTAATACCTAGTTGCCATATATGTAATAGTAGTGTGAAGGGCTCAATAGAGATGAATACTAATGATTTTTTACATCCTTATATAAAAGAGCAACTCAATATGAAGTTTAGTTATTGGATTGAAAGTTTAAATAAATATAAGTTTCAAATAAAGAGAATAGCAAATTCAAAAGAGGATAATACTATCAATGCTTTTAAACTTGAAGAAATGTATGAAACACATACAGATGAGATTCATGATTTAGTACATTTGAGAAAACTTTATTCGGTAGATTATCTCATCAAGCTAAGAGGGTTGTTGTCCAAAGTGGATCAAAAAATCTCAAATGAGGAGATATACAGACTGGCATTTGGCACTTCATTTAATGAAAAAGATTTTCAAAAAAGGCCTTTGAGTAGGATGAAACGTGATATTTTGGAAGAATTAGGAATGTTACCTCGCTAAACTATAAGATTTTAAATAATTAATTTAGCACATTAACCTGATAGTTAGTAATTATTGTTCATTTGAAATAATATCTATTATGATAATTTACAAACATATTATAAATAAGTAAACAATTGAATCTTGTTAATTGGGCTTTTGGGTATCACTCACTCACAGCGCCCCAAATACAACTCCACCGCTTTCTTATACTTTATCGCACCCTTCATACTCAGGTCATTAATAAAATTATCTAGCTCAGGGTGATTGCGGGCGGTCCAGGCTACTAGGGAGTCGCGTTCTTGTTGCCACACATACCAGTTTACATCGATGCAGGTGATTTCTTCTAGCGTAGTGATCTTGCCATCATGTAGGTAAATTTTATGGCTGCAGGTGAGTGGGTTGTTCTTTAAAAATTCAAAACGCAGTGAGCTCACCGCTACCGTAGCGATTACTTGCGCGTTGTCATTTTCTATGGAAACCACCTCGTAGGAGGGCTTAAATATGGAATCCCATTTGAAGTGCTCGTAGTAACTTTCTTTGTCAAAAGGCATCACATAATCTCCCGCTGTGATGGTGATGCTATCGCTTATCAAGCTGCTTATTTCTTGGTAGTTTCCTTCGGCAACGGCCTTGTAGTAGGCTGCGACGGTTTCTTGTGAGGTCGCTTCTTTCTGTGTGCATCCCGTGAGTATGCAGAGTAAGGTGAGGAGGAGTAGGGTATATTTCATGGCGTGTGATTATATGAATACTGCCCTAAATATACCATCTTTTATAGTGCCGTAGCTTGCAAATGAGGTGCTGTTTGTGAGGTGTTTATGGTACGCTTTCGCGAAAGCGTGAAAACTCCACACACCATTAGTCTACATATATTAAAGGCTTGCATAAAAATAAGCCTTCACTAGCGTTGGGGGAACTAGGAAGGCTTACAGTCATTGGGTAAAGAGCAAGGTGTTGCTACCTGCTAACCACAATAAAATCTGAACGTCTATTTTCTAAATACTGCACCTCTGTACAGCTATCGTCTGCCTCATCACAAATGTATATGGGCCTAGACTCACCAAATCCTTTGGCGCTCTCAATGCGCGAACTCGTGATACCATTTTTAATCAAATAGTCGCGGGTAGAGATGGCTCTGTTTTCTGATAAGCAAAGCTTTTTGTTTATGAAATGTTTTTTAAAATCTGCTGTGTTGTGGTGATTAAGTGGATGCGTTTTTGCTCACTGTAGGCATCTGTATGTGCCCTGCCAAAGCTTCCTTTGTCATTATCAAAATAATCACCGCTATGACTCGCATAGCTAGGGTTTGTAGCGAGGTCTTGTAAAATAATAGCTCCTTTATCTGCTGGTGACCAGTGGTGACCGTAGGCCTCTTTTACCATATTTGTATTAAGTAAAGAACCTGGGTTTACAGGGATAACCGTAAGTGCTGGCTCTTGTAACGCGAGGTAAAAGCTCCACATTAATAAAGCAAGCTTGCTCTGTGCGTAGGTCTCCTGCTGGCTCTCTTCTTTAGTACCTGCTAGCACGCTATCTATTACAGATGACTGTGCTGCAGAGCTCAAGTTGATAATGCGCGTGTGCTCGCCTTTTTTAAGGAGATCGAGTAGGGAAGTGGTGAGCAGGTAAGGCGCTATATAATTTACCGCCATACGCATATCAAGCCCATCTGCTGTAAACAGCTCGCGGCTTTTAAAAACTCCTGCGTTATTTATGAGTACATCTAGCGTTGTGAGTTTTTCTTTTACCTCACTAGCCATAGCACGCACTGCTGCCATACTAGAAAAATCTGCGATAAAACCGTCTATGTGTTCATTGTTAGATTCGGCTTTTATGGTGGCGATGGTCTCTGCTACTTTTGTGGCATTACGACCGTGTATGTACAGGGTATGTCCCTGTTTTGCTAGCTGTAGGGCGGCTAGTTTACCTATGCCGTCAGTACTTCCAGTGATTAATATGGTCTTGCTCATTCCTATATGTTTATGTTGATGAAAACTGGCAATAGTTGTACTGCCAGTTCTTTTAATTTTATTCTTGTTCTAAGATAATAATTACGGCTGCGTTTCTTAAAACGGTGCAGCGGTATCTTTAGGACCATCAGGTAAACTCCATCGCTGGCGAGCGGTTACACTTTCTAAAGCAACATCTTTAATGGTGTCGCTGTTGCTAGTATTTCCGTAGCTACTTTTACTACCGCGTGGTATTTGCATACGATCTCCATATAACCACACTACTAAATTACTGCGTTGCCCGCTTGTAATGGGGTGCGTTGCGTGGGGCACATTCCCTCTATGGATGATTGCTTTACCCGGCTCAAAAATAGCTTGTACCGTTTTTCCTGAAGCTTTATCATAAAAATCAACCTCAGATCCCGTAAACTTCTCATCTGGTAAGTTGATATTGATATTCAAGGTAGCTGCAGAGGCATCGGTATGTGCGTGTAAATCCTTGTCCTTGTCTGGATTGTACTGTATTGAAAAACCAAAAGTCTGATTGTCATAACCGTAAGTTCCTAATAATAAACGGGCTATTGGGCGCATAAAACGGTCCATCATATCATTATAAAAGGCCTGAAAATTAGGTGCTGCCAGATGACCTTCAGAACGAGGGTCTAACATCATTCCATAACGGTTTAATTGTATACCATAAGGTGCACGTTTTGGCACTCCTGAGTTTGCTACGGCTTCTAGATAGTTACGAAAATCTGCTAAACGATCTAGATCAAAAAACTGTGCTACATAAACACCAGGTATAATTTCTTCCCATAAATCTGCTACAGCAGATTCTTTTTCTGGGTTTTCCCAAGCGTCTTTAATTGCTTTACGTAATCTTGGGTCTAGCAAGGTTTCGTCAGGAGCTAATACATCATCTTTGTTTTCTATTTCCCATTCTGCCCAAGCAGCTTCTAGTACTTTGCGATTTTTGTTCCAAAATTGAGAAACAGATGGATCGCGTCTTAATGATAATTCTCGTGATGGTACTTCTAAAGCACGAGCTTCTGCAAGTGCATTTGTATGTTCTATGGTACTCATAATTATATGTTTTACGTATAGCTACTGCTATTATATTTTAAATTTATAACAGAACTACGCACAAATGGCTGGTGGCTTTGGTAATTAAAATGGGGGGTGCTATGAAAAGCAAAGTTTTGTATTTTTTAGACCTTAAACACCTATAAAACAGATGTTTAAGGTTTAAGGTGCTGCCATGATAAGCCTATGGATGAGGTCTTAGTTAGTTACAACTACTTTACCTATTGCTTTACCACTCTCTAGTCTTGCATAAGCATCACCTACATTATCCAGCGCAAATGTGCTGTCTACTAGAGGTACAAGTGCTTTGTCTAGGGCTATGTTGCTTAGCTCTTTTAAAATCGCTCCGTGCTCTTCTCGCTTATAGTTGTGTAACATAGGGATGAGCATAAACACAACGTGTAGTGATAATCCTTTAAAGTGTGCTGGAGTAAGATCTAGGTTGCACATAGATACTGTAGTAGCAATTTGTGCATTAAGTGCTGCTGCCTCAAAAGACTTTGTAAGGTTATCTGCACCTACGGTATCATAAATAAGGTCAAAACCTGCACCATCTGTATATTTTGCTACATATGATTCAACCGTTTCTTCTTTATAGTTAATTGCCGTTGCTCCATATCCTTCTATAATCTTTTGCTGCTCTGGTCCTCCACAAGTAGCATATACATCTGCCCCAAAGTGAATAGCTAGTTGTACCGCTACGTGGCCTACACCTCCAGATCCACCTTGTACAAGTACCTTTTGTCCTTTTTTAATCCCTGCACGCATTAACCCCTCATAAGCAGTAATTGCTACAAGTGGTAGTGATGCCGCCTCTGTCATAGATAAGTTGGCAGCTTTGTGAGCAATAAGTTTACTGTCTGCAACGATATATTCGGCTAGCGTACCTTGTAAGTCGGCAAGTCCACCTACACAACCGTACACTTCGTCGCCTACTTTAAAGTCATGTACACCTTCACCTACTGCTTCTATCACTCCTGCAAAGTCCATTCCTAATATAGCTGGTGCTGCTGGTGATAGCGGTAGGTCTGATCCCATCTTGCGTATCATGGTATCTACCGTGTTCACACTAGAGGCTGCAATCTTGATACTCACGTGACCTGAAGTTACTGCTGGTTTTGCTACTTCGCTTGCTGTGAATGCGGCATTCTCACCGTATTCGTTGATAATCATTGCTTTCATATATGCTTTCTTTTATAGTTTGTTGTTTTCTTTGATGATACAAAGGTAGTGGGATAGGTCGCTAGTCTATTTGTATATAAAATGGTTAATTAGGTATAAATAGAGGTTATTAAGTGTGTTATGATAATTTTAATGCTATAAAACCCTAAATTTGTCCCTAAATCATACTACTATGCAAGTATTAGAAGCTTATAAACCTTTTGAAATACAAGAAATGGAGTTATCTGAGTGGAAACAACGCCCAGTTAAAAACAACTTTTTTGAACTTGTGCTTATAGAAAGTGGAGAGGGTACGCAGTGTATTAATTACAACCTCTACGATTATAAAAAGGATAGTATCTTTTTACTACCTCCCTTAAAGTGTCACTCTTTTAATATAGAGAAGCGCACAAAATTTGTCTTTTTAAAGTTTACCAATTCGTTTTTTAAAAGCTCTAATAAGATGACCCTAGATAAGTCTGAGTGGTTTAAAGAAGCCGCCTACATCTTATCTAACTATAACCAGCTGCCTGGCGATATCATTAAAAGTGATGCAGATAGGGAGCATCTCAAACAGCTTACGGCAATTATTTTAAGAGAGACTAGAAACTATGGAGAGGTCTCTGTATCGCTTATCTCAAGTCTTATGGTAAGTATCTTAGAAGTGATTATTAGAAATATAAAAAAAGGGAGTCACTATGAGATTGTAAATACAACAAGTGATGATAGAGCAACAAATATGCTCACCTACATAAACGAGAACATTGCAAAAAGTGAACTGCTTAAAGTAGATAGACTTGCAGAAACATTTATGATGTCTGCAACCTACGTAAGTGAGTTTTTTAGAAAACAGGTAGGGATGTCCTTGCGTGAGTATATTATGAAAGCCAAACTTAGACTAGTAGAGATACGTCTTCTCAACTCAGATTTCACCCTCACTGAAATCGCAGATGAGCTAGGCTTTACAGACGTAAGTCACCTTTCAAAAACATTTAAACGCTATACAGGTACTTCTGTAAGAGAGTTTAAAAACGCAGGGGAGTATATGCTACTTAAAAGAGCCTCTTGTGGTGTGAGTGCTTAAGACTTACTCGTTTGTTATAACCAATCAAATATTTATGTATGAGTGGTACGCTTTCGCGAAAGCGTGAAAACTCCACACACCATTAGTCTGCAGCTATTAAAGGCTTGCATAAAAATAAGCCTTCACTAGCGTTGGGGGAACTAGGAAGGCTTACAGTCATTGGGTAAAGAGCAAGGTGTGCTACCTGCTAACCACAATAAAATCTGAACGTCTATTTTCTAAATACTGCACCTCTGTACAGCTATCGTCTGCCTCATCACAAATGTGTATGGGCCTTGATTCACCAAATCCTTTTGCGCTCTCAATGCGCGAACTCGTGATACCATTTTGAATCAAATAGTCACGGGTAGAGATGGCTCTGTTTTCTGATAAGGTTTGATTATATGACGCTCCACCACGTTGATCTGTGTGGGATTCTATCTTGATGATGAGCGCAGGATATTCGTTCATAATATCAATAATGCGCTGGAGTTGTTGTGCGGCAAATATGTTAATCGCATAACGGTTAGACTCAAAATTAATAGGGTTGATTTTAATCTTTTCTATCTCACCATCTGTAACAAAAATATCTGAAAGGTTAGCCAATTTAAAATCTACAAAGTTAATAAGCCCATTAGGCTCTGTGCCTGTGTTTAAGTCCAGCTCATCTTTTGAGTAGCCTATTTTTGATGCCTTGATATTGTATTTGATATTGCAACCCATCTGTAAGGTGTAGGTTCCTGCAGTGTCGGTAAGTGTTTCGGCTACTTGCTTATTGTTAATATCATAAGCGATGATAGTCACTGCTGGTAATGGTGCGCCTGTTTGTGAGTCTGTAACGGTTCCTTCTAAGGTCTGGAAGCACTCGCCGCGATCATATACAAAGGAGTAAATATCATCGTCGCCTTTGCCGCCTTCTCTGTTTGAGCTAAAATATCCTTCATTTTTAGTGTTACTTGCCACATAAGCAAAGTCGTCTGCATTGCTGTTAATCCCAAGTCCGAGGTTGCGGGCATTACTGTAAATGCCGTCTCTAAGCTGCGCTTTGTAAATATCAAGGCCGCCAAAACCTACGTGACCCTTAGAGGCAAAATAGAGTTCTTTGTTTTTTACAAAAGGGAAAAAGTCATCATATGGTGTGTTTATCGCATCACCTAGATTGCGAGGTGTGGAGAGTGAGCCATCTGCTCGTATGTCACACACATAAATATCTGCACGGCCATAACCACCTGGCATGTCTGATACAAAATACAGCTGACTACCATTTGTAGTTACAAAAGGCTGCCCTATGGAATAGCCATTACCATTAATGGGAAGTTCCTCCTTGTCAAATTTGTCTTTATTAATCTGCACGCAGTAGAGCTTAAAGAAGTTTCTCTTGTTTTTTGTATAAATCTTACGCGATCCAGATTGTGCACTTGAAGCATAGACCAGCGTTTGATCATTATTATAAAAAGTAGCCGTGGCGTCGTGATACTGGGTTTCTAGCTCTTCATTAAAAAGCTTAACATTTGAGTAGGTGCCAGTACTATCTATCGTGGCTTCATAAAGCGATAGGTAAGGGGTGTTATCTCTTTTGTAGATTTTATTTTCTTCATCATTGCGAGCCGTTGAGAATACTAGTTTATTCTTATACAAGGATCCGCCAAAATCTGCATAGCTAGAGTTAATATCAAGATTTGTAATCTGATAGAGCGTGTCATTTGCTAAAATGTCATTAAACCTAGACTTTTCTTCATAGTATCTGTTGAGCTCTTTGTCTTTTTTGGATAGTTTTAAATAGCCTACATAAAAATCATCTGCCGTATCATACTTTTTTAAGAAGCGTAGTACATCAAAATACTGCCAGATATGTGCAGGCTCCATCGTGTATCCTAGTGCGTCAAAGGTTTTCTTGTAAGCAATCTCTGCACGTTCATAATTCTTAAGGTTATAATGCGTGTCTGCAATATGCTGCCAGGTGGTAGGCGCTATCTTCTCTGAGTCATTGAGGTGCTCATCATAAAGTACTGCAGCATCTGCATACATATGTCTGTCATAAAGCTCATTTGCTTTTTTTAAATCATTTTGTGCATAACTAGAACATACACACATCATGAATAAAATATATAGTGATTTCTTCATAGTGGTTTGATATTAAAAGAATCTAGGTGAGAATGACATTCCCTTTTTCTTGAACAAAGAGAATTTTAAAATAACTTCATGGGTACCATCATTATAATTTGTGAACTCTGTAGTAGCATAATCAAATGAATAGCCTAAAAACAGATTGTCAGAAATTTGAAAACCAGCCAGCGCACTTACCGCAGCATCCACTTGATAACTAGCACCTACGGTGAGCTTGTCATGAAAAAGAAAATTGGCCGAAAGGTTATATCGCAACGGACTACCATTCACATAATTTACAAGTGCAGCTGGTTTAAAGCGAATGTTATCGCTTATGCCAAACACATAACCCGCGGTGAGGTACGATTGGCGCTCATCTGCCACGACAGCTTCCTCCACATTATCATAATACTCATCACTAAAAAAGTCAGGCACCGAGACTCCTACATACCAATTATATTTATACAAAAAGGCACCAGCACCTAGCGTTGCCAGCAGTCTGTTATCTACATTATTTGTGAGTAGGGGATCACCTTGGTTTACAAATTCCCCTTTAGAAAAATCTACATTGAGTAACTGAGCACCTGCTTTTATCCCAAATGCGAGGTTGAGATCTCTATCCAACTGAATGTTATAAGAAAAATTACCATCAAAGTTGAATCTTTCGGCAGGACCATTTACGTCTTTAGTGACATTGACTCCTAGCCCTACGCGCTCCGTGAGCGGAGTTTCAACACTGAGATTATAAGTCTCAGGTGCGCCATCAAAACCAGCCCACTGAGAACGATATATCCCCACCACATTCAACCTTTCTGAAGATCCTGCATATGCTGGATTTATAGCCATGGTATTATACATGTACTGTGTATAATTAGGCGCCTGTTGTGCATTCATGTGTATGCTTACACAACACATAATAAGTACTAAGTAAATGTTATATATTTTAAACATAGTCGTTGTTTTTAAGTTAGATTGTTAAAGTGCAATGTATACCCATCCCGTAAGCGGCTCACTGCCATCATTTAAGTCTAAGATGTAATAGTAGGTAGATGAAGGAAGGCCGTCATTTTCATTTACGGTACCATTAGAAGTAGAAGTTCCTCTCCACACATTTGCATAGCCATCCATTTCATACACCATATTTCCAGCTCGATTGTAAATTTTCAAGTTGTTTTCTGGATATGACTCAATACAGCGTATGGTAAAAGTGTCATTAAAGCCATCACCATTGGGTGAGAATTCATTAAACACTTTAATGCAACTTGGCGTGATATCAACTTGCGATACATTGTTAGTAAGATCACTATCCATAGGACTAGACTGCGTGATGGTCGCGATATTTAAATAATCTCCATCCTCTAGCACTACAGCGCTTATCGCTAACTCCACAGTTGCATTAGCCACCACTGAAGGAATAAGCCAAACACCAGTTGCACTATCATAAGTCCCACTATCTGTCACCGCCGATACAAATTGCAATCCAGAAGGTAATAAGTCTTCCACCTCAACATCTGTAAAGTCTGTGTCGCCTGCATTAGTCACCGTAATAGTATACACAACCTCTGTGTTGAGCTGTGGCAAGGCATTATTGACCATTTTAAGAATCGTAAGATCAGAACAAGAAGCTACCTCAACGTCTAGCGTAGCATCTGCAAGAGGCATACAGCTATTGGAAGACTCATAATTTACAGCAACAGATTGCTCGCCAAGTTCGTCCCATATCACAGTCACAAAATCATCTGTGAGATCGCCACCAGTGATGATTGTTCCTCCAGAAGAAATGGTCCATAAATAGCCACTCATATCTGACTCAGTCTGGTAAGTGATTTCGTTACCCACACAAGTCATGTCAGTACTGCTCGTAATGCTCGCACTAGCGATTTCATCAATCGTAATACTCACCTCTAGACGAGTGCTACTCTCACAGCCATTATTTACAAGAGCTCCGTAATAATTACCAGAAACTAAAAGTGCATCTGCTGCCAATGGACTGCCGCCAGTAGCTTGATTATACCATATCACATCTGGTTCATTCACTTCAATATCACTTACGGTAGCCATAGCATCTACACAAAATGACTGCGTGGTAGCTGTAGTAGTAGGCGTAGGCGTACTGATTACAGTCACTGTAATCGCCAGTCTGTTTGCACTCTCAATACCGTTTGTAACAAGTGCCGCATAGTAAATTGTGTTGTCCATCAATGCAGTATCGGTGGTTAAAACTGTTCCGCCAGAAGCACTGAGGTACCAATTTACAGTGGTCTCATTTACCTGAATATCTGCAATTGTAGGGTTTTCGCTTTCGCAAAAAAGTTGCTGGTCATTATCTGTCGTTACGATACCTGATTGTATGGTAAGCTCATCAACAGTCATATCTGATGCCAAATTACCTGCCAAATCCTCTGCAGTGGCTTGTACATCGTATGTCCCATCTGCTAGCTCGTTTTCATCAGGAATCTGTAAGTTCCATGTATCATCACCATTATCGATGAGGTTTGTATCACCTTCGGTGTAGGTTATTCCGTTTACAATTACAGTCAGCTCATCATCAGAATCTGCTGTTCCTGTAATTAACGGAGTGCTGTCATTTGTAGTTTGCGGATTTACTGTTGGAGTCGTTGGAGCAGTCGCATCAATTACTAATTCATCTGTAGTAATATCAGAAGCCATATTTCCAATCGTATCTTCCACAGAAGCATCTACATCATAGGTTCCATCTGGTAATTCACTTCCATCCGGTATTTGTAGAGACCACGTATCATTACCGTTATCTGTAAGATCCGCTCCAGTTTCCAAATAAGTAACACCGTTTACAATTACAGTCAGCTCATCATCAGAATCTGCAGTTCCTGTAATAAGCGGAGTGGTGTCATTGGTAGTTTGAGCGGTTACTGTTGGAGTTGTAGGCGCAGTTGCGTCAATTACTAATTCATCTGTTGTAGTATCAGATGCAGTATTTCCTACCGTATCCTCCACAGTAACATCAACATCATAAGTTCCATCTGGCAGTTCGCTACCATTAGGTATTTGTAGAGACCAAGTATCATCACCATTGTCGATGAGGTTTCCATCACCTTCGGTGTAGGTTATTCCGTTTACAATTACCGTCAGCTCATCATCAGAATCTGCTGTACCAGTAATTAACGGAGTGGTGTCGTTTGTAGTTTGCGGATTTACTGTTGGAGTCGTTGGAGCAGTCGCATCAATTACTAATTCATCTGTAGTAATATCAGAAGCAGTATTTCCAACTGTATCTTCTACCGAAGCATCTACATCATAGGTTCCATCTGGTAGTTCGCTTCCATCAGGAATTTGTAGAGACCAAGTATTATCACCGTTATCTGTGAGATCCGCTCCCGTTTCCAAATAAGTAACACCATTTACTATTACAGTCAGCTCATCATCAGAATCAGCAGTACCTGTAATCAGCGGAGTGCTGTCATTCGTAGTTTGAGGATCTACTGTTGGAGTTGTAGGTGCAGTTACGTCAATTACTAATTCGTCTATTGTGTTATCAGAAGCAGTATTTCCAACCGTATCTTCTACCGAAGCATCCACATCATAGGTTCCATCTGGTAGTTCGCTACCATCCGGTATTTGTAGAGACCAAGTATCATCTCCGTTGTCTGTAAGATCCGCTCCAGTTTCCAAGTAAGTAACTCCATTTACAATTACTGTTAGTTCATCATCAGAATCTGCTGTTCCTGTAATCAGCGGAGTGGTGTCGTTGGTGGTTTGAGTATCTACCGTTGGAGTAGTTGGCGCAGTAGCGTCAATTATTAGTTCATCGGTTGTGATATCAGAAGCAGTGTTTCCAACCGCATCTTCAACGGAAACATCTACATCATAAGTTCCATCTGGAATTTCACTTCCATTAGGTATTTGTAAGCTCCACGTATCATCACCGTTATCTGTAAGATCCGCTCCAGTTTCAGGATAAGTAATTCCATTTACAATTACTGTTAGCTCATCATCAGAATCTGCAGTTCCTGTAATCAGCGGAGTGGTGTCATTCGTAGTTTGAGTAATAACCGTAGGAGTCGTTGGGGAAACAGAGTCAATGGTTAATTCATCAATTGTATTGTCAGAAGCAGTGTTTCCAACAGCATCTTCCACAGTAACATCTACATCATAGGTGCCATCTGGCAGATCACTTCCATCCGGTATTTGTAAACTCCAAGTATCATCTCCGTTATCTGTAAGATCCGCTCCAGTTTCAAGATAAGTAACACCATTTACAATTACCGTCAGCTCATCATCAGAATCTGCTGTACCACTAATCAGTGGAGTGGTGTCGTTGGTGGTTTGAGGATCTACCGTTGGAGTCGTAGGCGCAGTAGCGTCAATGATTAATTCATCTGTAGTAGTATCCGAAGCGGTATTTCCAACTGTATCTTCCACAGAAGCATCTATATCATAGGTTCCATCTGACAATTCGCTACCATCAGGAATTTGTAAGCTCCACGTATCATCTCCGTTATCGATGAGGTTTGTATCACCTTCGGTGTAGGTTATTCCGTTTACAATTACCGTCAGCTGATCATCAGAATCTGCTGTTCCTGTAATAAGCGGAGTGGTGTCGTTTGTAGTTTGTGCAGTAACCGTAGGAGTCGTTGGGGAAACAGAGTCAATGGTTAATTCATCAGTAGTATTATCAGAAGCCGTATTACCCACCGTATCTTCCACCGAAGCATCTACATCATAAGTTCCATCTAGTAATTCACTTCCACTCGGTATTTGTAGAGACCACGTATCATCACCGTTATCTGTAAGATCCGCTCCAGTTTCCAAATAAGTAACTCCATTTACAATTACGGTCAACTCATCATCAGAATCAGCAGTACCTGTAATCAGCGGAGTGGTGTCATTCGTAGTTTGCGCAGTAACCGTAGGAGTCGTTGGCGCAGTCGCATCAATTACCAGTTCATCGGTCGTGTTATCAGAAGCAGTATTTCCAACCGTATCTTCCACAGAAGCATCCACATCATAGGTTCCATCTGGCAGTTCGTTTCCAATAGGTATTTGTAAGCTCCAAGTATCATTTCCGTTATCGATGAGGTTTCCATCGCCTTCGGTGTAGGTTATTCCATTTACAATTACCGTCAACTCATCGTCAGAATCTGCAGTACCAGTGATTAGCGGAGTGGTGTCATTTGTAGTTTGTGCAGTAACTGTTGGAGTCGATGGGGAAACAGAGTCAATGGTTAATTCATCTGTAGTTGTATCAGAAGCAGTATTTCCAACCGTATCTTCTACAGAAGCATCCACATCATAGGTTCCATCTGGTAGTTCGCTACCATCCGGAATTTGTAAGCTCCATGTATCATCTCCGTTATCAGTGAGATCTGCTCCAGTTTCAGGATAAGTAATACCATTTACAATTACTGTTAGCTCATCATCAGAATCTGCTGTTCCTGTAATTAGCGGAGTGGTGTCATTCGTAATTTGTGCAGTAACTGTTGGAGTAGTTGGCGCAGTTGCGTCAATGATTAGTTCATCGGTTGTGGTATCAGAAGCTGTATTTCCAACCGTATCTTCCACAGAAGCATCTACATCATAGGTTCCATCTGGTAGTTCGCTACCATCAGGAATTTGCAGAGACCAAGTATTATCACCGTTATCGATGAGGTTTGTATCACCTTCGGTGTAGGTTATTCCATTTACAATTACCGTCAACTCATCGTCAGAATCTGCAGTACCTGTAATCAGTGGAGTGGTGTCATTGGTAGTTTGTGCAGTAACCGTTGGAGTAGTAGGCGCAGTAGCGTCAATGATTAATTCATCTGTCGTTGTATCAGAAGCAGTATTTCCAACCGTATCTTCCACAGAAGCATCCACATCATAGGTTCCATCTGGCAGTTCGTTTCCAATAGGTATTTGTAAGCTCCAAGTATCATTTCCGTTATCGATGAGGTTTCCATCGCCTTCGGTGTAGGTTACTCCGTTTACAATTACCATCAGCTCATCATCCGAATCTGCCGTACCGGTAATCAGCGGCGTGGTGTCGTTTGTAGTTTGTGCAGTAACCGTAGGAGTCGTTGGGGAAACAGAGTCAATGGTTAATTCATCAGTAGTATTATCAGAAGCCGTATTACCCACCGTATCTTCCACCGAAGCATCCACATCATAGGTTCCATCTATTAATTCACTTCCATCGGGTATTTGTAAGCTCCATGTATCATCTCCGTTATCGATGAGGTTTGTATCACCTTCGGTGTAGGTTATTCCATTTACAATTACCGTCAGCTGATCATCAGAATCTGCTGTTCCTGTAATAAGCGGAGTGGTGTCATTCGTAGTTTGAGTAATAACCGTAGGAGTCGTTGGGGAAACAGAGTCAATGGTTAATTCATCAGTAGTATTATCAGAAGCCGTATTACCAACCGTATCTTCCACAGAAACATCAATGTCATAGGTTCCGTCAGGTAATTCGCTACCATCAGGAATTTGTAAGCTCCACGTATCATCTCCGTTATCGATGAGGTTTGTATCACCTTCGGTGTAGGTTATTCCGTTTACAATTACCGTCAGCTGATCATCAGAATCTGCTGTTCCTGTAATAAGCGGAGTGGTGTCATTCGTAGTTTGAGTAATAACCGTAGGAGTCGTTGGGGAAACAGAGTCAATGGTTAATTCATCAGTAGTATTATCAGAAGCCGTATTACCAACCGTATCTTCCACCGAAGCATCTACATCATAGGTTCCATCTGGTAGTTCGCTACCATCAGGAATTTGCAGAGACCAAGTATTATCACCGTTATCGATGAGGTTTGTATCACCTTCGGTGTAGGTTATTCCATTTACAATTACCGTCAACTCATCGTCAGAATCTGCAGTACCTGTAATGATCGGAGTAGAATCATTCGTAGTTTGCGGATCAACCGTTGGAGTAGTAGGCGCAGTTGCGTCAATTATTAATTCATCTGTAGTAGTATCCGAAGCGGTATTTCCAACTGTATCTTCCACAGAAGCATCTATATCATAGGTTCCATCTGACAATTCGCTACCATCAGGAATTTGTAAGCTCCACGTATCATCTCCGTTGTCGATGAGGTTACCGTCACCTTCGGTGTAGGTAACTCCATTTACAATTACAGTCAGCTCATCGTCAGAATCTGCCGTACCTGTAATTAGTGGAGTTGTATCATTTGTTGTCTGAGCGGTAACAGTTGGAGTAGTAGGCGCAGTTGTGTCAATGGTTAATTCATCAATTGTATTGTCAGAAGCTGTATTCCCAACAGTATCTTCTACAGAGGCATCTACATCATAGGTTCCATCTTGAATTTCACTTCCATTCGGTATTTGTAAGCTCCACGTATCATCACCGTTATCTGTAAGATCTGCTCCAGTTTCCAAATAAGTAACACCATTTACAATTACTGTTAGCTCATCATCAGAATCTGCTGTTCCTGTAATCAGCGGAGTGGTGTCATTCGTAATTTGTGCAGTAACTGTTGGCATAGTAGGCGCAGTCGCGTCAATGATTAGTTCATCGGTTGTAGTATCAGAAGCAGTGTTTCCAACAGTATCTTCCACAGAAGCATCTACATCATAGGTTCCATCTGGTAGTTCGCTACCATCAGGTATTTGTAATCTCCACGTATCATCACCGTTATCTGTAAGATCTGCTCCAGTTTCAGGATAAGTAATACCATTTACTATTACAGTCAGCTCATCATCAGAATCAGCAGTACCTGTAATCAGCGGAGTGGTGTCGTTGGTGGTTTGAGCATCTACAGTAGGAATGGTGGGATTGTCAATATCTACCGTGTAAGCCTCACTATCAATAGCTGTGGCAGTACATAATGTACCGACAACCGTTATCGAAGCGTCAATGGTTGAATCTGCGTCAAGTACTAATTCAGCACCTGGAATGTCTCTAGCAAAGTTTAAACCTGCATCCAATAATGTAGTGTACTCTGTATTATTTACAGTGATTATTACTTCATCATTTTCTTGGGCATCTCCCGAAACTGTACCAGTAATGGTGATGTCATTATTTTGCTCAATACTATTTATAGTATCATCGGCTGTAATATTCTCTATAAGATTTATAGAGATATTAGGAGTGTTTGCAAGAATAATAGAGACTTGTCTTAAATCACCAGGACTATTCTCACAGCCAGTAGCTGGTTCTGTTGTAGAAATAAATATGTTATCAGGATTGTTAGCATCGTTTAATCCAGTTATTTCAAGCTTGCTATCATTGATTACGTAAACGATTCCATCTGCAGTAAGCCCATTAGTAATCTCTACATTTTTATTAGGATCAAAGTAATATTTGAAGTCATTTGAGATCGTACTTGACGGTACAATCTCTAGCACTTCAGGTAAACATATGGCAGTATCAAAACCTGCTACTAAGATATCTGAAGATTTTGGAGTAGGGTTAATTGTTACTAAAACTGGAGTTCGTACAGACGCTACAGTACATCCATTTGCCTTAGCAGCGGCATAGAAAGTGGTGCTTTCTGTTAATGATGAAGTGGTAAATGTCTCACCACTATCTACCGTAGCTAGTAAATTTCCACCTTGCTCTTCATCATACCACTCTATTTGTGAGTTTGTAGTATCAGTAGTAGCAATAAGTTCTGCGGTGCTATTTTCACATAAAGTGATATTTTGAGAAGCTGCAGCAATTTCAGGAATGGCAGGAGTAATGGCTACATCGTATAAATCAACTCGCTGACTTAATGAAGTGTTCAAGAGTGAGGAATAACTAACGACAATTCTATCTACGGGCGCAGACACATCAAAGCCAATGTCTACAGGAGTATTACTTTGTAATAAATTTATCAGTTCCAGATTTAATAAGGATCCTAAGTTTCTCGATGCAATTAGATTTGAACCGTTATAGGCTTCAAATTGGATATTATTTGCCACTCCAAGCGCTAATAAACTAGGATCGACAGCAAGTCTAATTTTGAAATCTTCTGTAGGTTGTGAAGCATTCTGAAAATAAATTACCTGCTCTACAGTCGCTGCCACAGATAATACACCTAAGCTTAACTCAGAGAATGTAGCGAGATCTCCATCAATTGCATTTTCAATATTTGTAACCCCAGCGCCTCCTAGATTTATTAAATCTAAATTAAGCCCAGTCCCGTCAAATGAGGTAAATGAAGGAGTGTTACAAATAGGTGCATCTGCGCCGTAGAAAGCTCCATAAACTTTTAGAGAACGTTCTTGATTTAGTCCAATTAAGGAACCTATACTATTTGTAATTTCTATACTGCTATATGGTTGGTCTGGTGTGAGTGCTATATAATAATCTCCCTGTGCATCGGTCACTATTTGTGTTCTAGCACCGCTAAATGTATTAGGGTCTGATGATACTGCACTTAGCACGGTAGTATTACCATTTAATGCCTTTACGGTAAATTCTTGATTACCTATTAGTACAATCCCCAGTACATCTGCAAGTAAATTACCGAGACTACCGCCTAATAAGGATGGTAACAAATCATCTTCTGTTTCTATTTTAATGTATGATGTTGTATTTGCAGGCAGTAGTTCTCCATATGATAACTCAAGAACACCATCATATGCACCAAAAAAAAGCGTTCCAGAATTTGCTCTAACCTCGGCGAAATCTGTTAAGTCTTGATTGGTAGCCAGATTAGCATCATCAACATTTTCTTGATTGGTTATAGTTGTCGCAAAAGTATGTTCTTGCGCACTGACAGAAAAGCAGGCAAATAATAAAATAAATAGAAAGCCGCTCAGGGATGATGGAAAAGTAATTTTTCTCTTCATGATAGTAGTCTTAAATTATTTTAATAAAACATCTAACTAATGAATGTCGAGTACACATCATTAAAAACAATAAAATTGCAATTTGATTAATCGTATAAGAGTCCGTTTAATCAAAGTAATACCTCCCTCCAGTTTTGTTTAAGACTAGCGTTAGATATTTGTGTAATTAAGAACTTTTACTTGTACAAAATTGGTTGTAGAATGTTGATTTATACAAGTTTAATGTGTAGGAAAATTATTGAATTGTTTTTTTATTAGCAAGACTAATTACAACTAATAAGAATAAATTAACACTTAAGCGTTGAAAAAAGACATTTTGTAGAAAATTACAAGTAGAAAACAATAGATTTAACAAAAATAATTTAACTGCTATTTATGTAGTTACGCTTTCGCGAAAGCATAATTAAACAAAACTGTTAAAATTCGATGAATTGTTGAATAAATTGTACTTGTATAAAAGTTGATACACATCATTTATAAGTTGAAAATGCTCCATAATAATAGTAGATAAGACCAATGAGTAATCACTTAAATTTGCAGTAAGAGGAAAACCTCAGAAAAGAGAATACTGTATATGGATATGCTACAATTAAGAACTGTAAATGTTGTGCAATACTTGCAACCTTTACGAGAAGGAGGATCACTTCCAGCTTTAGTCAAAGCAGACGATGATTATTTATATGTGCTCAAGTTTAGAGGAGCGGGACAAGGAAAGAAAGCACTTATAGCCGAACTTCTAGGAGGAGAAATAGCAAGAGCGATAGGACTTCATGTTCCTGAGCTTGTGTTTATGAATCTAGATGACTCTTTTAGTAAAACAGAGCCAGATGAGGAGATTCAGGATTTATTGAAGTTTAGCGTAGGGTTAAACTTTGGGCTTCATTTCTTATCAGAGGCGATTACTTATGATCCGCTGGTGAGTACGGTAGATGCTCTAACTGCGTCAAAAATTGTATTACTAGACTGCATCATCAGCAATATTGATAGAACGGCAAAAAATACAAATCTCTTGCAGTGGCATAATGAGATATGGGTGATAGATAATGGAGCGAGTTTTTATTTTCACCATGACTGGAAAAATTGGAAAAATCACCTAGAGCGTACCTTCCCGCTTGTAAAAGATCATGTTTTGCTAGAGAAAGCAACACGCTTACCAGAAGCTGCAACTGCAATCAAAGAGTTATTAACGCAAGAAAAGCTAGAAGATATTATAGCACATATTCCAGAAGACTGGTTAATATCTGAGTTTGACACGATGATTCCTAGTGATATGAGAGCGGCCTATCTTGAGTTTGTAAATTCTAGATTATCAAAAATTGATATCTTAGTAAAAGAAGGAGAAGATGCAAGATAAATATACCTTTGAGTACGCCACCATTAGAATTGTGCCTAAAGTAGAACGAGAAGAGTTCTTTAATGTAGGTGTCATTGTCTTTTCAAAAAAGAAAAAATATCTAGGCATAAAGTTTCATATATGCCCAGATAAGTGGAAAGCCTTCTGTACAGA
Source organism: Dokdonia sp. Asnod3-C12 (assembly GCF_045063975.1). Lineage (NCBI taxonomy): Bacteria > Pseudomonadati > Bacteroidota > Flavobacteriia > Flavobacteriales > Flavobacteriaceae > Dokdonia > Dokdonia sp. Asnod3-C12. The sequence continues at coordinate 241,631 of NZ_JBEFNY010000003.1, read as the reverse complement.
TGTAGAGATTGCAAGGTATCAAGCATATCTAGAAGCCTGGGAACTTGTGTGTAAAGGTTCACCTGCTGGAGGTCGCATAGGCGCTATGGAACTATCAGACAGATTTAGATGGCTTACTGCTTGTAGAAGCACTATTATACAAAGCTCTAAAACGCATCCGGGTTTATGTGAAGATCCAGCGAGTATGCTAGAAGAGATCTTTGCTAAAAACGTGTTGTAACCTTATATATCTTTTTAGTTGGCTTTTGCCAAAATTAACGATACCCACCCATGAAGAAAATACTTGTATTATTCTCGCATCCTAAATTTGAAAAATCTAGGGCAAATACGTCACTAGTATCACACATTCAAGATATGGAGAGTGTTACTTTTCATGATCTTTATGAGCAATACCCAGATTTTCATATTGACGTAGATGCCGAAAAGGAGTTACTTGCTGCACATGATATCATCGTATGGCACCATCCATTATATTGGTATAGCTGTCCACCTTTAATGAAGCAGTGGATTGATATGGTGCTAGAATTTGGGTGGGCATATGGACCAAATGGTAATGCCCTTAAGGGAAAAACTTGCTTAAATGTGATTACCACCGGTGGCTCAAAAGAAGTGTATTGTGCTCAAGGAAGCAATAGCTTTACCATTAATGAATTTTTAAGACCCTTTGAGCAGACAGCAATCTTATGCGGGATGCAGTACTATCCGCCATTTGCAGTCATGGGTACGCACCAATTGAGTGACAATCAGTTAGACACTCATTCGAGTACTTATAAATCATTATTAGAGTTACTGCAGAAGGAAGCTGTTGTACTAGGTGTAGATAACTGCGTATTTTTAAATGATTTGCCACAATTAAAAACTCAGTAAATTATGACAGGAAGTATTCTTTTTGAAGCGATAGTCTTTCTTGCGGGAGCAATAATTTGTGTGTCCATCGCAAAGCGACTTGGGCTGAGTTCTGTAATAGGTTATTTACTAGCGGGTGTGCTCATAGGCCCTTATGTCTTAGGTTTTATAGGTCAAGAAGGAGAAGATATATTACACTTTGCAGAGTTTGGCGTAGTTGTAATGCTATTCCTGATAGGCTTAGAAATTGAGCCTAAGAATTTCTGGAACATGCGCAAGACTATCTTGGGCATGGGAGGACTGCAAGTAGGAGGGACCATGCTCTTAACGTATTTCTTATTTACTTTCATAGGTTACGACTGGAAGGTGTCTCTTGTAATTGCGATGGCAGTAGCACTATCATCTACCGCGATAGCCTTACAAACTATCAAGGTGAAAGGAATGATGGATACGACCTACGGGGCCTCTTCTTTTTCTATTTTACTTTTTCAAGATATTATAGTGATTTTCATGCTGGGAGCATTGCCACTGCTTTCTACCGCTACCACTGTTGCAAGTGGTGAAGGCCATGGAGCATCTGAGAATTTACTGGATGGTTTGCCTATAGCTTTTCAAACCCTAGCAATTATACTATCTGTTATAATTATCATTGTTGCTGGTAAGTATTTAATTGTACCTATGCTGCGTAAAGTGGCAAAAACTGGAGTGCGCGAGCTTCTCATCGCAGCTGCACTATTGATTGTATTTTCTATATCCTTTTTAATGGAATACGTAGGTCTCAGTCCGGCGCTGGGTGCATTTTTAGGCGGAGTGGTATTATCAAATAGCGAATTCAAACATGAGCTGGAAAGTACCTTAGAACCTTTTAAGAATCTACTGCTAGGTTTGTTTTTTATGGCAGTGGGAGCCTCCATCAATTTTATTGTGATTGCTAAAAATCCGCTAACTATTGGTGGGATATTAATTGCTATTGTAATCGTAAAGGCGATTGTATTATTTATTACGGGTTATGTTTTTAAGCTAAAATTAGATCAGAAACTGCTGCTCACTTTTAGTTTGTCACAGATAGGGGAGTTTGCCTTTGTCTTGCTTTCTTTCGCGTTCAGCTTGCAATTATTAGAGCAAGATCAAATGGATATGATGCTGGTGATTACAGCACTTACCATGTCACTTACACCCATCACAGGGATGATCAATGAGCGATTTATATTACCAAGAATAGGAACAAAAGAATCGATAAAACGACCTATGGATCACATCGCAAAGTCGCAAAATGTGATACTTGTTGGTTTTGGACATTTTGGAAGTACGATAGGGCGCTTTTTAAGATCCCATGGAGTAGAGGCGACTATATTAGATCAAGACTCAAATCGTGTAGATTTTCTTCGTAAGATGGGTTTTGAGGTGTATTATGGAGATGCCACGCGCATAGACTTACTAGAATCTGCAGGAATTGCTCAGGCAAAAATTCTAATTTGCGCTATAGATAATCCTACAGTAACCACACAAGTCACAAAGCTTGTCAAAGAAAAATATCCACACGTAGAACTCATGATACGTGCAAAAAATAGAAATGACGCCTATGATTTACTCAACTTAGGTATAGAAAATATTTACAGAGAATCCCTAGATACCTCGCTCAGTATGGCCAGCGATGTATTGCATAAACTCGGTTTCAGAAAATATACGCTTAATAGGCAAGTTCAAAACTTTATAAAATATGATGAAGCTATTTTAAGACGCCTTGCCAAAGAACCTAAGAGAGGCACAGACAGTTATATTTTTGTCGCCCGTCAAGAATTAGAAAAGCAAGAACGCTACCTCAATGAAGACTTCAATCGAGGCATTGTTGCATATGATAATCACTGGGACAGCGAGCACATAAGAAAAACACTTGAGGAGCAGCAGCATGACGAAGATGAGGATCCTCAGATTTGAGGTCTAAGCTTATTAAAATAAAAACTGCTCAAAGCTCCCTTTCGGGAAAATTTGAGCAGTTACTATTAATGCTATTAAAATGATTTAGTTCTTTTGGTTGTATTAATTGTCACAAGTGGGATACGCATCTATCACATTTCCTAGCTTGAATACCAAAAGATAGCGTGTGAATTGAAAATCTAAGCTATAACTCACTAAACAATCATTAGAACTGAGTGATAGAATTAGATACCCCTAGTAGCCATCTTATGCTTTTATCTCCATCCACCACCTAAGGCTTCATATAAATCTACAATAGATACAAGCTGCTTTAGTTTACTCTCGATAATATTAAGCTCTGCGTTTAGTGCACTTTGTCTTGCAGTAAGTAAATCTAAATAAGTTGCATAACCGTTTTTTAAGAGCTCATCAGAATTTGCCTCTGCTGCGCGGAGGGCAGTCACCTCTTTATTGATAAATTCGAATTTTTTAGTTTCTGCTTCATATTCAAATAATGCATTTGATACTTCAGTTCCCGCAACAAGCAATGTCTTTTTAAATGCTAGTAAGCTCTGTTCTTGTTGAGCAATAGCAACTTTGCGCTGCGTTCTCAACTTTCGCTGATTCAAAAGTGGTTGTGTTAATCCGCCTATGACTGTTGCAAATAATGAGTTTGCACTCAAAAGCTCATCAATTTCAAGACTCTGGAAACCTCCTGCTGCGGTTAATCGCAATGAAGGATATAAGTTGCTTTTTGCGACATTAGTGAGCTCAAAAGATTGAATCAGATCAAACTCGGCTGCCATGACATCAGGTCTATTAGTTAATAGTGATGCTGGCACTCCTAGTTTTAATTCTTCATCAAGTATTTGACTATCTAATGTGCTTCTCTCAAAGCGTTGTCCAGGTTTACCTAGTAAAATACTAAGGATGTTTTCAGTTTTAAAAAGTGCCGTCTCAAGATCTACTTGTAGCGCTTTTGCATTGTTATACTGCGCGATGTTTTGATCTACTGCAACCTGTGTAACCTGTCCAGCATCTTTTAAGACTTTTATAGTTTCTACACTACGTTCTCTAGTTGCAACCGTTTCTTCTGTGATGGCTATCTGAGCATCTAGAGCAAGTAAGTTATAATAGGTGTTTGTGATACTTGCAACAAGCTGTGTTTTTACTGCTTGGTGTCCTGCTACACTTTTTAAATATGCTGCTTGCGTAGCTCTTTGGTTACTTCTTATTTTTCCCCAGATGTCTGCTTCCCAAGATAGATTTGCTGTGATATCAAATTGATCTGTAGCTCTGTTGGTTAAAAACTGACCAAACTGCGTGTTCTCAGAGAGTACTTGGTGTGTGAAATTTGCTCCCACATTTACGGTAGGTAAATAACCAGCCTTTCCTTGTTTCGCGTAAGCTTGTGCAGCAACCATCTGTTGTATAGCGATGCGCACATCCATGTTGTTTTCAAGTCCTTCTTGAATGTAAGACTGCAACTGCTCATCTGTAAATAAGGTTCTCCAAGATACATTTGCAATAGAAATACTATCTGTAGGAAGGTTATCTGTTCTATACAGTGCCTCTGTCTCAGCAGTAATATCTGGCTGTACATAGTCTTGCGCTACAAAGCAACTTTGAAATATGACAGCGACTACTAGCAAGAGTATAGGCTTGCTTATATTTTTATAGGTGATAGGTGATTTCATTATTCTTGTGTTTCAATAGTTTGTACTGCTGGTTTACTAGAAATGCGTTCTTGTAACCACTGAAAAAATATAAATAAGATTGGGATGACAAATACTCCTAAGATGGTTCCTATAAGCATTCCGCCTACGGCTCCTGTACCTATAGAGTTGTTTCCTTCAGACCCAACACCTTTAGCTAATACCAATGGCATTAATCCTAAAATAAAAGCAAAGGAGGTCATTAAAATAGGTCTTAGTCGAGATTTTGCACCGTTTATGGCAGCACTCACGATGTCCTCGCCATTTTTGCGCCTAGCGAGGGCAAACTCAACAATAAGAATAGCATTCTTGGCGAGTAGGCCTATCAGCATGATCAAAGCAATCTGGAAATAGATGTTGTTCTCTAGACCAAATAATTTGGTACTTATGTAGGCTCCAAAAACTCCAAATGGTAAAGAAAGTATTACCGCAAATGGTAATAAGTAACTTTCATATTGCGCACTTAATAAGAAGTACACAAAGAGAATACTCAACCCAAATATAAAAGCGGTTTGATTTCCTGCATTTACCTCTTCTCTTGTAAGACCAGAATATGCGACAGTATAGTTGTTAGGTAGCTTTGCAACCTCTTCATCTATTATTCTAATAGCGTCTCCAGTACTAAAGCTTTCATTTGTAGCACCAGTGATAGAAGTAGAATTAAATAGGTTAAAACGAGTAACAGATTGTGGTCCATACACACGTTCTAAGTTTACAAACTGTGTGATAGGAGTCATCTCTCCAGAGTCTGTTCTTACGTATATACTATTTAAATCTTCAACGCCAGCTCGATCATCAGGTAGCGCCTGAATATAGACTCTAAACTGCTTTCCAAACTTAGAAAAATCTGATGCATAAATACCTCCTATATATCCTTGTAATGTGGAGAAGATACTATTAATAGGCACTCCTTTTTCCTTAGCAAGAGGGACATTGATTTCCATCTCATATTGTGGATATTCTGTGCTAAAAGAGGACTGCGCATATTTAATTTCTGGATGTGACATTAATGCTGCAGCAAATTCTTTATTGGCAACGTCTAAGTCTTTAAACTCACCTCCAAACTTGTCTAATAAGTTTACTTCAAAACCAGATGAGTTACCAAATCCTCTAATACTAGGAGGAGAGAAGAAAATAATCTTAGCCTCAGGAATATTTGCAACTATACCAAAGAGTTTACCTGTGATAGCAGTGGCAGATAGTGAAGGATCTTCACGCTCATCCCAATTTGCTAGTTTTATAATTCCAAAGCCGTAGTTACTTCCTGCACCATTTATTAAACTTCTACCTTTAATAAAGTTGACACCCACAACGCCTTCTAAGCTATCAATTCTATCATATAAGTCTAGCGTTACAGCATTTGTTCTGTCTAGTGATGATCCCGCTGGAAGTTCAATATTTGCAAAAATAATCCCTCTATCTTCATTAGGCACAAAACCTGTAGGAGTTGTATTTGATGCCCAAACAATACCTACGATAGCAAGTGCTAATAATAAGACAGGCATCCATTTTTGTCTGTATAAGAATGAAAGCGAGTGACCGTATCTAGTAACAGTAGCATTAAAACCTCTATTAAATAAGGTATAAAATCGCTGTAAAGGTCCTTTTCCTTTGAGTTCCTCATCATCTTTGTGTGACTTTAAAAGTAACGCACACAACGCTGGACTCAGCGTCAAAGCATTTACCGCCGAAATAAGTATAGATATAATAAGTGTAACTCCAAATTGCTCATAAAATACTCCTGTAGGTCCTGTAACGAAAGTAACAGGGATAAATACAGCTGCCATTACCAGCGTAATTGAGATAATCGCTCCAGAAATTTCATTCATGGCGGTAAGCGTCGCCTTCTTAGGGTCTTTTTCTCCTTCATCCATTTTAGCATGCACAGCTTCTACTACTACAATAGCATCATCTACTACAATACCAATGGCGAGTACGAGTGCAAATAGGGTAAGTAAGTTGATGGAGTATCCAAAAACACTTAAAAAGAAAAATGTACCAATAATAGAAACAGGTACAGCAATGGCTGGAATAAGTGTAGATCTAAAGTCTTGTAAGAATAGAAATACTACTAAGAAAACTAATATAAAGGCTTCTAATAGGGTCGTAAGTACTTTATCTATAGATGCATTTAAAAACAAACTAGTATCGTAAGGAACAAAAACTCCTAGTCCTTCTGGTAAGTCTTTTTCTACAGATGCTATGGTTACTTTAATATTCTCAATAATCTCTCTTGCGTTAGATCCCTTTGTTTGGAAAATTCCCATAAAAACTGCAGGATGTCCTAAACTCACTGCGTTTGATGCGTAAGATTGTGCATCTAGCTCAATCGTTGCCACGTCATCTAGACGTAAAAACTGTCCGTTCCCTAATGCTTTGATGATAATATCTCCATATTGCTGTTGTTCCTTAAAGCGGCCACTATACGTTAGTGTATATGAAAAAGCCTCTCCATTATTTTCACCTAGCGATCCTGCTGCAGCTTCCAAGTTCTGTTCTTGTAATACCGCCTGTATATCTGATGGAATTAATCCGTATGAAGCAAGCTTCTCTGGCTTTAACCAAATACGCATTGCATAATCCTGTTGAGAAAATAAACTTACATCACCTACACCGCTTATACGCTGCATCGCTGGAATTACGTTTATTTTTAAATAGTTCTGGATGAATGTTGCATCATAATCTTCACTCTCAGAATACATGGAGATAAACATCAAAGCACTTGTTTCTTGCTTTTGTGTAGTAACACCAGTTTGTACTACTTCTTGTGGCAGTAGTGGTGTAGCTCTAGAAACACGGTTCTGTACGTTTACCGCTGCAATATCTGCGTCAATCTCTTGATTAAAATAAACCGTAATTTCGGCAGTACCATTGTTTGAAGCAGTAGAGGTGATGTAGGTCATCCCTTCTACACCGTTAATTTGCTCTTCAATAGGGATAATTACACTTTCTAATACTGTTTCTGCATTTGCTCCTGGATAAGAAGCAAGTACTTTTATGGTAGGTGGTGCAATATCTGGGTATTCTTCTATAGGTAAGCTAGTTATGCTTATAGCACCTAGTACCACTATGATAATAGAAATTACCGTTGAAAGCACTGGTCTTTCAATGAATGTTTTTAACATGTCTTGTGTTTTTTAAGTGTAACCTAGTTCTTAAATAGCGTTTGTATAGGTTTAGTAGCTTCCTCAAATGGAACTTCTTGAGGTGTGATAGTCATACCGCTTCTTAATTTTCCTACACCAGAAACGATGATAGTATCTGTGAGCTCGATACCTGATTCCACAACATATAGGTTGTCTACTATCGCTTTTACTTTGAGTATTGAAGTAGCTACTTTATTCTCATTGTCAACTTTAAAGAACATAATATTTCCTTGTTGTTCGTAGGTAGCTTCTTGAGGAATAACGATAGCATCCTCGTATATCGTTGGTATTTGTATTTTACCACTATTACCGTTTGTTAGTAATTGGTTAGGATTGTCAAAAACTGCTCTTAAACTTACAGTACCTGTGCGTTGATTAATTTGGCCGGTACTAGTTTGTATGGTTCCTTTCTCAGAATAGGTTGTTCCATTTGCAAGTATTAAACTCACATCAGAAAAGTTAGCAAGCTTTTCGGCGAGATCTTTTCCTTCTGCTTGTTGTAAGAAGTCTAAGTATTGTTTTTCATTAAGACTAAAGAAAGCATAAACCTTACTTATATCACTTACAGTAGTAAGCGGTTGAGGATCTGCAGGACTCACAAGCGAACCTTCTCTATACGTAATTGCACCTACAAAACCATCTACAGGACTTGTAATAGTTGCATAACCTATGTTTGCAGAGATACTGCTATAATTTGCTTTTGCTTGCGCTAGATTTGCTTTTGCAGTTTCTAATTGTACGGCACTTATGATATTCTTTTCTACCAGTGGTGTCAATTTATCAATTTCAACCTGAGCAACGTTTACTCTTGCTTTTGCTGCACCAGCATCTTGATTAAGTGATTGTGTCTCAAGTCTAAATAATACTTGACCCTTACGTACTTTTTGACCTTCGTCTACAAGTACTTGCTGTATATATCCAGATGCTTTTGCTCTTACAGCACTATTTACAATTCCTTCAAGACTTGTAGGGTATTCCTGGTAAGCGGTTACAGTTTTAGGCTGTAACTTCATTACTGGGAATGGAGCTGGAGGAGCTTGCTGTGCTGTAGCAGCAGTATCTTCTTGATTACCTCCACAACTTATTGTAATGAATAGCACGACAAGTGCAAGCAGGGTGAATGATGTATTTTTTTTCATGGTACTTTATATTTCAAATTTGGCGTCTGTTAACTTTGTTCTTAGTATTTCTATAGAAGCAGTGGCTTCATCTAAAAATTTGATATAATCATTATGAAAATTCAAATCAAATTTTTCTGCATCGTCACCATCATTTTGGAGATTCATTGTTTCCTTATAAGTCTTAATCTCTTCATGTAATTCTCGTACTTCTTTCCACTCATTCATGAGATTATCTACATGGTGTACTACCATATCCTTATTGATAATAAAGTACTTCTTACGATCACCAGTTTTTGTGAAATACTCGATTTTATTAAGGTCTTGTAGGTGATTGAGGTGTGTTGAAATCGTACTCTTACTAGCGCATAGTATATTAACCATGTCCTCAAAAGTGCTTCCTTTTTTTCCTGTAAGTATTGTATATGATAGTATGCGAGCTGCTACTGGAGCTAGTTGCTCTCGCTTTTCGATATGTACACCTAGTTTTTCAACAAGTGACATTTTTTCTTTACAAATTTTGTCTGTCATTATTCCTTAATTTATTCCCATCGCTCGATTGAACATACAGATGAGATTCAAATACGCGGCAAAATTAACCGTTAGTTCGGAACAAACCGAACCAATCGAAGTTAAAAAAAACATAATTAATATAGCTTTCGCGAAAGCGTTACAGAAACAAGGATAAGTACCTTTCAAAAGTACAGCACAGCTCTGCCATCACTACTTGTATTTGGCACTGATTGTTGAAATGTACCCAAATAAATAAGCCATCCTCTTGAGAAAAGGATGGCACAGCGTGAGTTTGCGAAACAGAATAGTAGAAGTTTAGCTAAAATCCATTCCCAAATCTAAATCAATATCATTCTTTACGGCAGCATCTTTATGAGCTGTAAATGTAGATTTTGGAGAAGTTTGAGTAGCAAGATGATTTGGGAGCTCCTCTAGAAAATAGGCGCTATTTTCTCCTAGTTCTTCTTGCGTATCCGTTTTATGATGAAAGGCGTTTATGGACTCCGTAGCTCTTGTGATAATGAGTTCGTTTTTTGCTCTAGTAAGTGCCACGTATAACACGCGTCTATCTTCTTCTACTTCCTCTAGATTCCCTAGACTGTAGGAGGAAGGGTAGGACTTAGGGGATACATTAAGTACAAAACAAACGTCTGCTTCAAGACCCTTAGCCGAGTGTACGGTAGAGATGGTGACGTGATCTTGATGATCTGTGGTGGTTAATTTACTGCCTTCTAAGGTGTTTTGACCTGAAACATGTGCAGCATTATCTAGAATCCCTTCTGAGATAAAAGCACCAAGCGTCGCATAGTTTTCAGAAAGCATTTCTAGTACAGGAAAATCGCCTTTGCGCTTTTCTGTCCAGTCTTTGCTGTACTTCATCGCAAGATCAAACTCCATAGCGCTGTAAAGTTCCTTGATTGCTTGCTTTACATTTCCTTTATTGTCAAAAACAGTTTTGTAAAACTTAGATACTTTTTCTCCTTCGGTACCAGAGATGATAGAGGTGAAGGTATCTGGCCTTATATCTTCTGGTGCAATTTGCATCACCTCGGTCATATAAGACGTTGCTTTTACAGCGCCAATACCGTGGATGAAAGTAAAAAAGCGAATCCACGCAATCTCATCTAGCGGATTGTTAATTACTCTCAATACCGCTACTAAATCTTTTATGTGAGCAGCTTCAAGAAACTTTCGTCCGCCAAAGGTTTGATAAGGAATCTTCTTTTGCAGAAACACTGCTTGCAGTGGTCTTGTGTAGTATTGCGATCTGCTTAATATTAAAAAATCAGAAAAGGAGCTCCCGCCACTAGAAAAGGCTTCTAGAATTTTATTGGCTATATAATTTGCTTCTTCAAATTGGTTATTCACATTCAAGATCACAGGTGCTTTTCCTGGTCCTCTGCTTGAGATCAGTTTTTTATTATACTGTACAGGTGATTTTTCTAGTAACCAGTTTGAAATATCAAGAATCTCCTGTGTAGAACGGTAATTCTTGTCCAATACTTTTACTGTAGCATCTGCCACACGTTCCTTAAATAAGTGAACATTCTTAAAATCTGCGCCACGGAAACTGTAAATAGATTGGGCATCATCTCCCACACAAAACAGGTGACAGATATGCTCAAAAGGCTTTAATAAAAACCATTGCAGCGGATTAGTATCCTGCATCTCATCAATCAAGATATGCTCGTATGAGGAAGCCAGAATCTCTCGTGCTTTCTCATCTTTATTCAATCTATTTGCTATAACAAGCAGTAAATCGTCATAATCAAGGTACTGCTGTCTCTTCTTTTGTAGCTGGTACTCTTTAATAAGATGCTCTAGTTGTGGTCGTAACGTAGCGATATCTTCAGTTACTTGAGGATCATCTTTTCCTTTATAGAGCAACTTGCGTATGGTATCAGTGAGGTTACTTCTCGTGTTACGTGCAAAGGAGAAGATATCGAGAATTTGCTGCGGCTTGATTCTTACTTTTCCATATTCCTCACTGGCATTTCCACATGCCATTTTCATCAAACTTAATTGATCATCTGGATCAATTACCGTAAAACTTGCCGCACCAAAAAGATTTGGGAACTTCACAATAAGCTGGTTACACCAGCTATGAAAGGTGCTACCATTAATCGCGCCGCTTGTACCAGCAGGTAACCCTGCTTTTACACGCTCTACAATCTCGCTCGCAGCCCTTTTTGTAAATGTGAGGATCTGTATCTTTTCTGGACGTACGCCAGATTGAATAAGATACTCCGCTCTACCTACAATAGTTTTAGTTTTACCAGTACCTGCTCCTGCAAGTAGCAGTAAGTGTTTACCATCAAAAGTGATGGCCTCACGTTGCTTAGTGTTATATGAATCTATAATAGCAGTTTTTTTATTTTCAAAGATAGGAAATTATTCATAATTTTGGATTTTATCCTACACTTCAATATATTGAGAAGAGCCTTCTTAGATCTACAAACTAACAGCAATAATTTAAAAATAGCGAGCGCTATTGCATTTTCTGTGGTCGTTTTTGATGACGAAGAGGAGTTGTATTATCATGAGAGCCTTATCAAACCGCTTCAAGTGCTTTCCTCAGATCAGGAATTTACTTACGGGATAACTAATAAATCACTGCGAAAAGCACCATCATTCATAGATATCGCGAGTTTACTCATCGACAATTTGGAAGACTGTGAGATTGCATATTTTGATAATTTCTCACAGCAATTGCTACGCAGCAGTTTTAGGGAGATTGGGTATCCACTAGGGAAGTCTTCCCTTATTTTTAATGCTACTTCCTCCAGAAAGAGTAGCAGCGCTGCACAACTATCTTTTGAGGAAACTGCAGCAGTCCATTCGGTGGAATATGATTCTTTGAAAGCTGGCATGAATGCTCGAGCACTGTCTCAATTGTTTCAAATTAAGGCTAGTGTGGATGATAATGAGAGTTACGCTTTCGCGAAAGCGGAACAAAACACCATCGCTACCACAAGCCTATATGACCATTTACCTAAAACAAGTGGCGTGTACTACTTTAGGAACGCAGCCGACGAAGTGATTTACGTAGGAAAAGCAGTCGACTTAAAAAAGCGAGTGATTTCGCATTTTAAGAGCAGATTAGTTTTTGAAAAGACACTGTGCAAAGAAACCGTCGCTGTAGAATATGTTGAAACCGGAAACGAGTTAATCGCTTTACTCAAAGAGTCGGCAGAGATTAAACAGCTTGCACCTATCTATAATTCGCAACAGATAGAGACCAACAACCCTTGGATTGTGGAATCTAAAATAGATGCCAAAGGAATCTTGAGAATTGTGCCCACAGAAAAGAGCTACACAGACTCCTGTCATACCGTTTCTTTTAATAGGGATTCTGTAATCCAGCAACTCAAACTATTACAAATAATGCACGCGCTATGTCCAAGATTTATGGGTGTAGAACGTACTGCTGGTTCTTGCTCTAGTAAAGCTTGTAAGGGCGTATGTAGGGGAGAAGAACCCAAGGAAATATACAATGCAAGAGTCTACAAAGCGCTGGAAACTCTCACAAGTAAAGAGGAAACATACTATCTAGACCTCATAGGAAGAACCAGTAATGAACGCTCTTTTATACTTGTAATAGACGGAATTTATATGGGTTATGGTTATATCACAAATCAAGAAACGGTAAATACCATAGAAGATCTTGAGGCGTATCTTATTCCTCAAGACCATACGTATTACACCAGCAGGAGCATTCTCACGCATCTTAAAAAACGCGGAGTTATTAAAAATTTCTTAAGATAACGCGCTTTAATTTCCCACTTTCACTGCCATTTTGCTGTTTTTATGTTCATTAAAAGGCACTTTTTCTTATTTGATACATCCTCTTGAGTGTAGGAGGTAAGAGCTGTTTTGGTTGATTTTTTGTGTGAAAATCGAATCATTTTCGGTTGTCATAATAATGTCTGCTAAGGCATTTTTTATTTTAAGAGCGCTCTAACACATGGAGTTAAATAAGATTAAATGTCATTTTAAAACAAAGAGTCACTCGTAATTTTATAAAAAAAAGAGAGATGGAAAAGGATAAAATAACGAAGACAGAGATAAAGGATACAAACGACCGTCCCAACGGATTAGGATATGGTGGAAGAGATAAACCATCATCTAAAGATCTTAATAAGAACGAGGAAGAGTAGCATTTTTAAAATTGCTACGATGTACCGATAACGTACACATTATAACTAATCATGTGTTTCTATTAAGAGACACTTATAAAACTAACAATTATGAAACAGACAACAGCAGAAGCAGCAAGAGAACAATCTCACATAGATATCGTAAGTAACTTACAAGGAATTCTAGAAAAGAATTACGATGCAGAGGAAGGATACAAAGAAGCAATGCTCAAGGCAGATAATAGTTACTTAAAAGACTACCTCAAGAACAAGGCAGCAACAAGAGCAACATTTGCCACAGAGATAAGTGACATTATTTTAAAGCTCAATGAAACTCCAAAAGAATCAGGAAGCACAAAAGGAAGTATCCATAGAACATGGATGAGCATTAAAGATGCCTTTAGCTCAAACTCAGACGAGGGAATCCTTGAAGAATGCATTCGTGGAGATAAAGCGAGTATAGAGGAGTACAACGAAGTGATGGAAAACCAAGCGTTTCCAGTTGAAATTACAAGCGTACTCACAAATCAATTACTACAAGTAAAAAAATCTGTAAATGATATAAAGAAGATAGAAGATTTATTCTAGACCCTATCAAGTAAGAAAAAAGCCACCTTCGGGTGGCTTTTTTTTTGCTACCTTATGAAGCAATATGATATTTGGCAAACTTTTTAAATGGATTGGCAGCTCCCCAAAGAGGTTCAAAACCGTTTGTTATATCAGTGAGCACCATTGTAATTTAACTCATTCAGAAGTAAATATACTTCTAAAAAGATCTCAAATTTATAATATTGGACACGGTGTAAATGGTGTTCTTATAAGTGCATCAAATCGATTTTTTCAAATACTAGAAGGAGAGGAAAAGGAAATCAATGAGCTGTTTGAAAGAATTCAAGCAGATGACCGCCATACAAATATTTTAAAGCTGTTTAATACTACGATTGATCGTCCATTTTTCTCATCGTACAATAGTTCTTTTAGAGTAGGTCTAGGAAGTGATGAGATTAACGAGATAAATAAATACCTTTCGATTACCACAAACCATCCCTTTGAAGCAAATGTTGTAGGTATTCTCAATTCCATGGCACTCTCTGCAAGGCTAGCATGAAAGTATGAGTTGTAGGGATTATAATTTTAAACAGACGTTTCTTTAATCTAACGTTAATAACTGCGGCTAGCCTTAACACTTCTCACCCTTCCCGTTAAAATATTCTTTAGGTTTTTGTAATGTGTATTGAGACATGGCTTTATGTTTTTAAATTTATATAAAACCAATTATTATGAAAGCACAAGCATATTTATCATTTGACGGAAATTGCCAAGAGGCATTAAATTTTTATAAAGGAATTCTAGGTGGAGAGGTTGTAAACCGCGAGACTTGGGAAGGAAAGGAAACAGATATTCCAGAGCATTACCGCAACAAGCTGCAACATGCAGAACTTAAAGGAAAAGGATTTCACTTTATGGCGTATGATGCAGCACCAGATACACCACTTACTTCAGGTAATAAGGTGTGTATGAGTCTAGATTATAGCGATACTGCAGAGGCTCAATCTGCATTTGAAGCGTTGAGCGCGCAAGGAAAAATTAATTCACCATTCCAAGAGACTAGTTGGAACGCACATTATGGACGTTGCACAGATCAGTACGGAGTAGAGTGGATGGTAAATGCCAAATAAATCCACAGAAAACATAAAGTAAAGCCCTCACAAGAGGGCTTTTTTAATCTTAAAAATAAAAATACATGGAAAACTGGATGACCGCATCAATGCCCATTATAGGTAAAGTATTAATATCAATAATAGCCATATTTACAGTGATGATTATTATCACGAGGATTTCTGGTTTACGCACATTTGCAAAGATGTCAAGCTTTGACTTTGCATCAACCATTGCGGTAGGTTCTGTACTTGCATCCATTATTCTCAACCCAGACCAATCACTTCTTAAAGGAGGAATCGCACTAGCAGGTATTATTGCTTTTCAAACATTATTTGCCTTGCTAGTGAGGAAAAGTACATTTTTTAAAAATCTAGCTACTAATGATCCATTATTGTTAATGAAGGACGGGAAGATTCTTTATAAAAACTTAGAAAAATCAAACGTAGGTGAGGGAGATTTGATTGCAAAACTAAGGGAAGCAAACGTGCTTGACTACAGTGAGGTAAGAGCCGTTGTACTAGAAAGTACAGGTGATATGTCTGTACTTCATGATGACGGAGACAACAAACTTGCTGATCAACTTTTAGAAGGCGTGCGCATTCATTAATTGACTTATTTTTTGATTTTTTATATCTCAGATAGACATAAAAATAGGAGCTGATATAAGTCATAGTTTATTTTCATAGTTGTAGGTAGGTTTGAGAAAGACCACCACTATTATGAAAAATATCCTTTTACTTACAGACTTCACGTTAAAATCTGATAATGCTCATGCATATACTTTTGACTTTTTTAAAGGGCAAGAGTGCGAGTTTCACTTACTCAGTATTCAAAAAACATGGGAGTACACCACAGATGATTTAATGATCTCTAGTCCTAGAGGAAATATAGACAACGCATTACTTGGTGATAATAGAACCAAAGTAGATGCAATGATTGGTCATTATAAAGAAACTTATAACAATAGTTCATTCACTTTTCAAGGTCATGTGGATTATGATGTATTTACAGATGCCATAAGCCAGGCTGTTACTGCATATAATATTGATTTAGTAGTATGTGGTACAGATGGTAAAACTGGAATTGTTGAAAATATATTCAGCTCACATGCTCTTAGAATTATAAGAAAAGTGGAGTGTCCTGTACTCGTAATTCCAGAAAAGTATAGGTTTATAACTCCTAAGAGGATACAGTATTTGCTCGATTATGATGATACTTTTGAGATGTGTGGTAAGGAACCATTAATTGACATAACTCATAAATATGCATCTAGTATAGATGTTTTGAGACTCACCTTTGGCTTTCATATGGAAGATCATGAATTTGAATATGAGCATACAGAAATCCAGAAGTTATTTCCAAGCACAACCATAAGCTACGCTAGGCACATAGATGAAAATCCCGTAGCGGTAATAAGAGAATCTCTATTGAAAAGATCTTGCCAACTTCAAGTACTATCCGCCAAAAATCAAACTTTTCTAGAACGTATATTTTCATATTCTCATCTATCACAGATTGTTAATACTGTGACTACACCCTTGTTGATATTAAGAGATTGTAACTCTTAACCTTAGGTTGTATGCTCACTAGATACCTTCCTGTATTTTTATTACTAGCCTTACTGGCCGAAATTTTAGGAACCGTAGGTGGATTTGGGTCATCAGTATTTTTTGTGCCCATAGCAAATTTTTACTTTGATTTTCAATCGGTACTTGGTATCACGGCACTATTTCACTTGTCTAGCAACGTTACTAAGATCGCTTTTTTTAGAAAGGGCTTAGATAAGCGTCTCTTGTTTTATCTAGGTATTCCTGCCGTAATTTTTGTGACGATAGGAGCATTTGCAAGCAAGTATGTAGACCCTACATTTCTAGGACTTATACTGGGCATATTTCTCATTCTCTTGAGTCTTACTTTCTTGATATTTAAAAAACTAACCATAAAAGATTCTCCTAAAAATGCAATCACGGGAGGCATACTTTCTGGTTTGAGTGCAGGGTTGCTAGGTACAGGAGGAGCGATACGAGGTATTACTATGGCGGCCTTCAAGATGGATAAGGCAACTTTTATTGCAACCTCTGCGGTGATTGATCTTGGCGTAGACTTTAGTAGGACTGTCATTTATTTTTATAACGGATACATACATACGCATGATCTTTACCTAGCTCCCTTATTACTCGTAGTAGCAGTCATTGATACGTGGATAGGTAAGAAAATTTTAAACCATTTTTCGCAAGAGCAATTTAGAACTTTTGTACTTGTATTGATTTTACTCGTTGGTATCGCCAGTATTGCGTCAGATTATATTTGAACGAGTTCAGCTATCTAGAGTTATGAGCTCTCTGTTGTAAATGCTATGATTGATGTAAAAGGTTGTTACGCTTTCGCGAAAGCGTTATTATCACCATACAAAGTCTTGAAAACCTACTTAAAAAGATCAGAATTTTCAAGCTGCTTACAAGCCTCTTCATAACCAATCTCAAAAATCGCAGGAATACTTCGCATACTGAAAGTACCAAATTTGGCTAGCTTCTCTGGGCATATTAATAAATCACAGTCTTTAAACTTGTTGAGTCCTTTTTGATGTAAGTTGATTTCATAAGCTCTATTGAGTACTTGATATGAGTATTTTAAATCTCCTATTTCAATAGCACTCAGCGGATTTACATAACTACCGATAATAAGGTCACACTTGGGTACAAGCGGTTCTATAGGAAAGTCATCTATCACACCGCCGTCAAAGTAATGAACACCGTCAATCTCTATGGGAGTAAAAATCCCAGGAAAAGAAGCAGATGCGATAACTGGATTAATTAAAGGACCAGCGTCAAAAGTGCGCAGTTGGCCAGTAATCACCGTAGTCGCTGTAATGGATAATGGTAGTTGTAGCGACTCAAAACTATCTTCTGAGAAATATGCCGATAGGTCTTTGTGAAATAACAAGGAATCTAAGAAGCCAGGTTTCCTTCGAGCAAATCTTTTTATGGAGAAAACAGGCGTTGTTTTAAAAAAATCATAAATCGCTTCCCAGTCGTGACCAGCAGCATATAGCGCACCTACAATAGCGCCAGCACTAGTGCCAGAAATATGCGTAGGTTTAATATTATGTTCTGATAATGCTTTGAGTACGCCCAGATGAGCAACACCTTTAATTCCGCCTCCAGAAAAAGAAAGACCTATATTCATGATTGATTTATTATAATGCTAAGATAGCAAACCGTGTAACGGAATATCTTAAGATTTACTTACAACTTCACACCATAACTCAAATCTCCAGCATCACCTAGACCCGGAATAATATATCCTTTTGAACTAAGCTTATGATCAATAGCCGAAATCCACAAATGTGTGCTCTCTGGAAATTCCTTTTGCACATAATCAACTCCTTCTTGAGAACCAATTACTGAGATAATGTGTATTTGTGCTGGTGTGCCATGAGGTTTTAATGCATCAAGCACATTTTTAAGCGTTTTACCCGTTGCAAGCATAGGATCTGTAAGGATTAACGTCTTACCCTCAAGCGATGGAGCCGCTAGATATTTTACAATAACCTCAAATTCATCATCATCATTAGGGTGATTTCTATAGGCAGATATAAATGCATTTTCTGCTCTGTCAAAATAATTGAGGAGTCCTTGATGTAATGGTAATCCCGCACGTAATATAGAGCACAACACAATGTCTTGTTGTGGTAAACTCATTTCCTTTTCACCTAAAGGAGTTTGTACCTTTTTAGTATCAAACTCTAATGATTTACTCATTTCATAAGCTAGAATTTCTCCGACACGTTCAATATTTTTTCTAAAACGCATTGCATCTTTCTGAATATCATGGTCTCTCAACTCATAAATAAACTGGTTAAGGATAGAATGATCTTTAGAGTAATCGTGTATGTGCATATCAAGAATTTTTAATGAGATATAAATATATAGAAAGGCAGACTTATAAGACCTTTTTTAACACGGAGTACATAAAGGATTGTAGTCGGTACATTTCTGTTCTACCTGTTTTTTTTCCTATTCTACCCGCAATATAAAGACCAATCCAAATAAGAAAAAACAGTATCATCCCTAATAATGGAAATATGTAAGATAATGTCAAAGTGATATTAGTGTATAACCATACCGCACTTGCCATAAATAGAATAAAAACTACAAAATGAAAAAACATAAATAGTGTCCATACCGTTGGGCTAGGTCCATAAAGTCCCTTTATTACTGTAGGTTGTGAATCAATTTTATAGATTTCAAGATGTAGTTGTGGAGACCAGAAGTGTTGCTCATTCTTAGGAATGCTTATAAAAATATGATCATCTGCTCGATGTACAATAAAGTCTTTTGAGATTGCCCCAACATCTTCATAAGCACGTAGAATCGTTTCTGGAAGCACCGTATACTCAAGCGTAAAACGCGGTCTTAATACAATATCATTAGGAAGTTCCATAGGTTAGATGTTTCTAGTAATTAATATCATACTAGTAGGGCGATGTATATTATAAATATAGTTCTGTTCTATGGTATGTAATATGACCGTTGTCATAGTATTCCCTATACGTAGCCAATAGCTTTGAGTAGTTATACCTCTTAATAATTACGACATATGAAACATCTTTTCCAACTTCTTTTGTTAGGTCTTACCATGTCCAGTTACGCTCAAGTATGGAGTGTAGAGTTACGACCTACTTTACATATTCCTACTCGGGAAGTAGCAAATCAAAAGTTGCGCATAGGTAATGGACTAGAGTTGACAGGAGTTTTATCTATAGGTAAGCGCACAGATGTATACGGAGGTCTTATCTGGAATCGCTTTGATACGGATGAAGGTTTTGAAGAGTCTGATATAGAATTTATACAAAAAGGTTTCCTCTTTGGAGGGATGGTGTCATTCTCTATACTTGAATCCCAGAAAAATCCTTTTTATGTACGAGCTGGCTTAACTCTAATGACCGTAGACACAGAGCGTACAGAAGGAAATTTTATTATTAAAACAGATCCCGCAATTGGTACTCATCTAGGGCTGGGGATGAAAATTATAAGCCTAGGGAACTGGCATGTGCTTCCAGAGGTACGCTACGGAAACTCTTCACACAGATATCAAGAAGCAGGTGAATATCGCCATATCTCCTTTGGTAATATTTCTATTACCGCAGCATTGAGAAGGAGTTTCTAGTAGCGCCATTTACAGTAAGAACTAGCAGGTAACACCTGATAATTATCATAGTATCTATCTTTTTTTCTTTCTAGATTTACTGTAAACACTACATATTATGACAATTACATTTCAATACGTAAAAATTCAAGAGAGTGATACATTAAGTGCTGCTACGATAGAGCATCTCAATAAACTCAATAAAAAGTATCCAGAACTTATAAGAGCGCAAGTCTTTTTTAAAATGGAGAATACTCCAGCTCCAGAGCAACAAACCTGCGAGATAGAATTAAGCGCTCCTGGTCCTAGACTATTTGCCACTACAACTGCTGTACACTTTGAAAAAGCAATGAAGGAAACCATCTCAGACCTAGACAAACAACTGGAAAAACGTAAAGAAATTTTAAAATCCCATTAAACTATTTGTTATGAAAAAAATATTAGTACCTGTAGACTTTTCGACACATTCAGAATATGCACTTGAGACTGCTTCCGCTTTCGCGAAAGCGCACAATGCAGAGATTATATTGCTCCACATGTTAGGCTTATCAGATAGTCTTCTTCCTAAGGATGAAAGCGAAGGAGTAAACCAAGCTGTCTTCCATATGAAACTTGCCGAAAAGCAATTTAAAGAGTTTAGAGACAAACCTTATATGAAAGGTATCACAGTGACCGAAGAAGTTCAAAATCATACAGTTTTTCATGATATCAACGAGCTGGCATCTCAGCAAGAAGTAGATTTAATAGTCATGGGGTCGCATGGGGTTAAAGGACTCAGAGAAGAGTTTGTAGGGTCAAATACTGAGAAAGTGGTGCGTAGCTCCACAATTCCCGTGCTAGTAGTTAAAGAAAAAATGACCTCTTTTATACCTAAGAATGTTGTTTTTGCTTGTGACTTTAAATTAGAAAATATCAAAGCATATAGAGACGCAATTCCACTATTTGAAGAAATGGAGGCTCGTATCCATCTTGTATATGTGAATCTCCCTACAGATCGCTTTAAAAGCTCAAAGGAGATAGAAGAAACCATGGCAGCCTTTATGCGTGCAGCAGAGTTTGGGACAGAATTACATCAAGAAGATCTTATGATTGTAAACGGTTATACCATAGAGAGCGGACTTTATGAATATGCAGAAAAGGTAGGTGCAGATGCACTTGCAATGCCTACTCATGGTCGTAAAGGGCTAGCACATTTCTTTGCAGGTAGCGTGGCAGAGAATATAGCAAATCACTCAACACTACCTGTGTTTACTTTTAAAATGTAATACACAACTTCCAATAAAAAAGGGGTGAGTTTCTCAAGAAACTCACCCCTTTTTTTATGCTTGACTTTTAGATGGATTATCTTGAAGCAAGCAACAACGGTTGTTGATAGCGCTCTATAAGATGCATAATTTCTATGAGCGGTATTACAACGCTATACTGGCCGGTATATGATGGGCAAATGATACAGTCGTCAAAGTAAAACTCAATAGCGTTATCGTTAATTACAAAGTTATTTTTATAGGCTTTAAAGTCGGTATCAGATATTTCCCAGCAGTCATAGAACATTTCGCCAGAGTGAATTTGCTCGTAAATGGTTTGATTAATTAAATCAAATACTTTCTTCTCTGCTCCAGCGATAAAAAAGTCATCAAAATAGATGAACTCCTCCTTATCTACATTGTAATTAAGACAGTCAAACATGTAAGTAGAGTGCAACATTCCTGAGTAATAATTTTCTTTATAGAGCAGTATACTTACAAGATTTCTCTCATTTGCGTGAAGTTTAAAATCTATAATACGTTTATCTCTAAAACGCTTAATACTCAAAGTGTCGCATAGTAGTTCTTTATCCTCAAGAATCTCATTTACAGTGCGCTCTACATTTAAGTAACTCTCTGCCATATATTCATTAAACGCCTTGTACTTAGGGTTTAAAGTCTCATTAAGATAAGGATAGGTGTAATCTAGAAGATAATCGTCTGCCTCTTTATATAGTTTTTTTGACTCTACAACGGCTTTTAAAATCGTGCGATCATCTGGTATTTTGATCAGCCCTTCTTTTTTTGAAAGCTGACTTTTTGCTTGAATTTCCATGATGTCCTTATCTGTGAGGTACAGAGAATCTGCAGAGTCTGGATCGAGTAAACCAGCTTCCTTCTGAGGTTCGGTATTTAATGGTGTTTTCTGCAGTTTATCTGTAGGTTCTTTGCAGCTAGCTAGTAATAATATTGTGATTAGAGTTAGATAGGTTTTCATAATAATGTTTTTAAGTGTCGTAAATGTAATTTTGAGATTGATGGATTACTATGATATCCGTCAGCTTAGATGTGTTACAACAAGAAGAAGTACATGTTTTTTGAATTCGCTTTCGCGAAAGCGTACTTTAAAAATCCACCCTACTTTGTGGTAGTTGTAGTCATGTTAATGATGGTAGGCGGCATTTTGATAACCTCAAGAGTGGTAGAGGCGATAACCACTTGGTCATTGGTTTTAAGAATCGCTTCTTGAATGCGAGACTGGAGGAGGTCCTTTGTGATTCTACGCTTTTTGTAGTCTACTATATATCTCAAATTAAATTGCACCCAGTTATCTGTGAGCGTGATGGCAAGGGTAGGAGCAACAAGGGCATCTTCTATGTAGTACTTTTCAACAACTTGCTGCCAGTGATCGCGCGCAAAATTTACATAGTCTGCAAGTACCTCTTGTGCAACCTTTGTTATAATCTCTTTTGTAAGTGCCATATCTGAACTGTGATGAATGGGAAGATTAAATTCATCCCAGATAAAAGGAAAATCTTGGGAGTAATTATAAATAGGTCCTTTAAAAACAAAGGCATTACTCAGTTTTACAATTCGGCCGCTATAATTATCTGAGCTTACCCATTCTCCTATTTCCATCATGGTGGTGTAAATGCTATCTATATCGATCACATCTCCTTTAATCCCATTAATCTCTATGCGGTCTCCAGGTGCATATACTTTTACTATAAAAATGTATAAAGAGCCAGCAATACTGAGGATAAGTTCTTGTAAAGTAAATGCTATTCCTGCAGAAAATAACCCAATGGCGAGCGTAAAGTCTTCTATATTTCCAGTAAAATAGGAAACTGATAATAAGGCGATAAAGACGTAACCCACAATTTCAATCGCTTTTTGAGATTTGTAACGAGTGTTTGTATTGGGTAATCTTTTCTTAAGAAACTTACGTACTAGTTGTACGATTATAACAATAAAAAGCACCCATAAAACATAGCGTATTACATCAATACCTGCGGGATGCTCCGTAAACCAGTTTCTTATGTATTCTAGTTGATCCAAGATAATTAATTTTTTGCCTCCCCATATTTGAGAATAATCCCGATTTGTCCTGCGTGATATGCAGTATGTGATGTGATACGACCTAGGGCTTGCGCTTTTGTTTTTGCACCAAATTCTATGGTCTCAATAACTGTCTCCCAGTCTGCATCTACTTGCTTCTCTATAATTGCCTTTAAAACAGATTTTGATCTGTTTAAGATGTCCTTAAGCGCGTTGAGATCTACCCACTCACCAGTATCGTGTTTTGCAATGACCGTTTTTGCTATAATTTTTGTGTCTTTTGCTCCAAAAACATTTTTGGCAAATAATAATTCCACCTCTGCAATATGTCTTAGTAAGAAACCTAAACTGTTAGGCGATGGAGATAGTGTTTTTCGTAAATCTTGTTTTGTAATTAAATGGAGTTTATCCTCTAGTCGTGTATGAGCTTCTTCCCATAATGCTAGTAATAATGAAGTTTGTGTAGCCATTATTGAAATCTTTTAAGTTGGTTTTCTAGCTCGCTCAGATGGTGTTGCATTTTTTCAAGACGTTCTAATAGATGAAAAATCGTTTCAATACCGGGTAGGTTAATGTCGAGCTCTTGATTAAAAACAAGAATGCGTTCAAGTTTTTGAACTTCTGTTTCTGGTATAAAGAGCGTATTCTCTTTAGTCACGACAGTAACAAGTCCAAAGTTGTTTAAATCTTCTATAAATGTTAGTGCAATCTCATGACTTTTACAGAAGTTTTCGGCGGGTATTAAGATGTGTTTTTCCATAATTAATCAAGTGCTGCAAGTTGTTCATAAAGCTCTTTTTGTGCTGGAGTAAGAGTAATAGGTATGGTGATTTGATAAGTCACAAACAAGTTTCCGAAGGTGTCATCCTTTTTATAAACGGGAAATCCTTTTCCGCTAAGTTTTATTTTGGTGCCATTTTGAGTACCAGGTTTTACCTTGAGCTTTACGGTACTGTCTAAAGTTTTTATGTGAATATCTCCACCTAGTACAGCAGTAGTGAGCGGGATGTTATGTGTAATAAATAAATCTGCTTTTTCGCGATGAAAAGGAGTGTTATTTGTAATTGAAAAAGTGATATACAAATCCCCTTTAGGATCGTTATTAGGACTTTTACCACCATGATTTTTGATCTTAATGGTTTGTCCATGTTCTACACCGGCAGGTATGGTAATTCTTATGTTTTTGCCATTTACAGTGAGAGTACGCTTTGTGGTTTTAAACACATCCATTAAGTTGAGATGCAACTCTGCTTGCACATCTTGCCCACGATAAGTGGCTCGCTGTTGCTGTCTTCCAGCACCTCCAAACATATTTTCAAAAAAGTCTGAAAAGTCCTCTTCACCACCTCCAGAATATCTTTGATATTGCTGTCGTGATTGCTGGCTATTACGTTGCTTACTAGTTTTTTCATAAGCCTCTGCATCTTTCCAGTTTTCACCGTATTGATCGTATTTTTTACGATTTTCTGGATGACTCAAGACTTCATTTGCCTCCTTTATTTCCTTAAACTTATGTTCTGCCTCTTTATCATTAGGATTGAGGTCAGGATGGTATTTGCGTGCGAGTTTACGATATGCTTTTTTGATATCTGCTTCGCTTGCACTTTTGGTAATACCCAGTATCTTATAGTAATCTATAAATTGCATCTTTAAGAGAATATATTAATGTGAGAGCGCCATTTCTAATTTGCCTAGCATGACAAGTTCAGATTTATTAACGCCAGAAAATGCACGCGCAATTGTCCATGCTGTTTGTAGAATGATGTTCTTAACTTCTAGTGTGAAAAACTGTGGCTGTTTATTTCTATAGGTAATAAATGCATCATACATATCTTGAGGATCTTCATTAAAAGCTTCTACACTTTCAAAAACAATCTCTATAAGATAGGCAGCATCAGAGCCAAAGGCATCCTCCAGATCATCAAGATCTAGCCAGTAATCATGAATACACGATTTGAGCCTAGAAAACTCCTCATCTTTTACAACATTATCTGCTGCGGCAACAGCATAAAAGAGTTTTCCTAGCTGGTGATAAAATAAGTTGTCTTTTTTGTTAGTAAGAGCCATAAGGATAGTATTTACATCTGCAAATTAAGTCCTTGAAATGGTGTAGTCTATGATATTTATCATAGGCATATCTTGCTTTTATTCTCAAGTTTATAGGGTATTAAAAGTTATACCCACGAGCACTAGACAGCACATTACCAAGACAAGAAATTACTCTCTTTATGTAATAGTATAAGTACGCTTTCGCGAAAGCGTAAAAAATTATAATTATGCTCTGTAAATAGTTAGAGTAAAGTGCCTTTAAAATGAGGTGTGCAAGTTTCTTAATAAGTCGCAAATCAGATTTTGTTTTTGGTGTGTATTAATTTCTAGTTTCATTACTTCATACTCTATTATTCTTGTACTTTTAGGGGTATGGAATTTTTTGAAGAAAGTATTGAAGAAGCTTTTATGATTCTCTTTGAAGGAGCGTCAGAAGGGATTGTAGTTGTAAATGCAGACCAGATGATTGTAGCAACAAATCAATCTGCTCGCGACATTTTCGGCTATGAAAAGAAGGAGCTAGAAGGCAGGTCGCTAGAAACCTTAATCCCTATGCGTTTTCATAAGAAGCACGTGGGGCACTTTGATAAGTTTATGCATCATAGTGATAAACGTGAGATGGGCAAGGGGCGTGATCTTTATGGGTTATGCAAAGATGGAAGTCAAGTACCTGTAGAAGCCGGACTTAATCCTTTTGTTCTTCACAAAAAGAAGTATGTAATGGCACTGGTAACAGATATTACCGTGCGTAAAAACGCAGAAAAGGAACTTAGACAATGGGCAAACATTTTTAATGAGTCGCTCAATGAGATTTTTATTTTTGATGCAACAAGTCTAAAGTTTATTAATGCAAATCTAGGAGCGCAAGAAAATATAGGATACACACTTGATGAGCTCATATCAATGACTCCTGTTGATATAAAGCCGGAGTTTACACAAACTCAGTTTCGTGATTATATCGCTCCATTACTCAATGGAGTAGAGAAGAAGTTAATTTTTAAAACCACGCACGAGCGCAAGGACGGTAGTCATTACCCAGTAGAGATACACTTACAACCTTCAAACGCTGACGATACTAATACGCTTGTTGCCATTATTCTTGATATTACAGAGCGTGTAAATTATACAGATAGACTTGAGAAGACTGTAGAGGAACGCACACATCAGCTAGAAGAAGCCTTGCAAACAGAAATAGAACTCAACGAACTAAAAACAAAGTTTTTGTCTCTTGTTTCTCATGAGTTTAAAACACCATTGAGTGGTATTTTAACTTCGGCGACACTCGCAGGAAAGTATACAACAGAAGAGCAACAAGATAAAAGAGTAAAGCACCTTAACACGATACAGAATAAGGTTAAGTATCTCAATACTATTATAGATGATTTTCTATCTATCGAGAGGTTAGAAACTGGAAAGACTAATTATGCATACACGACGTTCCCACTTAGCAAAGTGCTTAACGAAGTAATTTATGATGCAAACATGCACCTTAAAGATGGCCAGCATATTAAGTATCCTACAGATGCAGATGAGTTTATTATTAATTTTGATGAGAAAATTATGGAGCTCGTGTTGAGCAATTTAATTTATAACGCCATCAAATATTCATCTGAAGGCACGATAGTAGATATCCAACTCAAAAAGAATGAGCAAGGACTCGAGATTAAGATCATTGATCAAGGAATAGGGATACCAGAACACGAGCAAAAATTTATTTTTAATCGATATTTTAGAGCAGAAAATGCATTGTTAAATGCAGGAACAGGGATAGGACTTAACATTGTCAAGACGCATTTAGAAAACCTTGGAGCTTCTATTAGTTTTGAAAGTAAACATAATGAAGGTTCTACATTTACAGTTACAATACCAATCACATAGATTATGAAAAAAGTACTTTTAATAGAGGATGATATGGCGCTGCGTGAGAATACAGCAGAACTTCTAGAGCTTTCTAACTATGAGGTTACGACGGCTCCTAATGGTCGCATAGGTATTGACCTAGCTATTGCAAATCCACCACAAATAGTAGTTTGCGATATCATGATGCCTGAGGTAGATGGTTATGGAGTGCTAGAAGCGCTATCTAGCAACCCTAGCACAAGTCATATTCCATTTATTTTTCTTTCGGCTAAGACAGAGCACAAGGAAATTAGAAAAGGAATGGATATGGGAGCAGATGATTATCTTACAAAACCTTTTGAAGAAGAAGAACTTATAAGTGCCATAGAAAGCAGAATTGCAAAGGCAACGATACTTAATAACATATTAAAAGAAGAACCAGTAGCAAAGGAGGAAGACTCACTGCGTAGTCTCAATGAGCTTAAAAACTTTTTTGATGACGAGGGTGGAGAGTTAAGCTTTAATAAAGGCGCATTAATCTATAAGGAAGGAGAACATTCTAACATGATTTACCTCATCCTCAAAGGTGTAGTAAAAACACATAAGATGGATGAAAGTGGAAAGGAACTTATCACCGGACTTTTAAAAGCAGATGATTTTCTTGGTTTTACCTCATTTATTGAAAATATAGCTTACCTGGAGTCTGCTACGGCTCTAGAAGATACCGTTGTCGTGGGAGTGAGTAAAAACGAACTAAAAGAAGTGCTTGAGAAAAGTAAGAATGTATCCTTAGAGTTAATGGAACTTCTCACAGATAACCTTGCAGAGATTAAAGGACAATTATTACAAATGGCATACAGCTCTGTGCGCAAAAAGACAGCGCAAACCATTTTACAGTTTGCTGTAATTCTTAATAAAAAGCCAGAAGAAGGAATTAAAATTGCACGTAATGATCTAGCAAGTGTAGCAGGTATCGCTACAGAAAGTTTAATAAGAACACTATCTGGTTTTAAAAAAGAAGGCCTTATTGAAATAGAAGGACGCAACATCAGGTTGATTGATGTGGAAGGACTTGAGATGATAGACTAAATCGTGTAAACTGACTTTTGTCATATTTTATGGCTCAACAGTAAAATACATTTGTGCTATTATATATAGTACTCATGAAGCATATTCTTATACCTGTAGATTTTTCAAGCCAGTCATGGAACACAGCCTTATGTGCAATAAACTTATATAAAAGTCCGAGAGTTCGCTTTTATCTTTTCTTTTCTGAAGAGCTTGATTACAGCACAGATAGAGAGGCAACTATTTGCGAACCTCCCACACAGCAACTTACTTCTTGGATAAAGAAATTAGACAAAGTAATAGCTGGAGGACAAACTATTGAACCCCTCAGATGGAAAAGTGATTTTATAGGTGGTATGCGTAAAGCAGTTGCAGATAATCACATAGATCTCATTGTGATGAGTACTAGCTACCCAAATATATTTTGCGATGTACTTAAAGGAAGTCATGTGCGAGAAGTAATCACACGTTTAAAATGCCCTGTACTTATCGTGCCTAGAGAGTTTCACTGTAAAAGTCCAGAGCAGGTAGTTTTAATAACAGATTATAATTTTAACCATAGGGCAGAGCCCACTTCTGTGATTAATAATTTTATAAAGCGCACAAGTGCACACCTCAATATTCTACAATTATCAAAAACAGGTAATGCGCTTAGTGAAACACAGCAAACCAATAAAACGTTCCTGCAGACTTCTTTTCATGACATACCACACAGTTTTCATTTTGTAATGGAAAGAACAATGGATGAGGCTTTGCAATTTTTTGTAGATGTGCAGCAGGTAGATCTGGTGGTTTTATTTGCAAAAAATATAAACCTGTCTGAGAATGTGCTTTTTTCTCCAGCCCTTTCAGAAGAGAAAGATTATCACAAAAACATCCCGTTTCTAATAGTACACGAATAACTGGCGAGCTGATAAAAGTCATAGTTTGCAGAGTGTTAAGTTTCTAGTTTTGAGTATCAATAAACACTTGCTACTATGAGAGTTATCATCATACCCACAGATTTTTCAGAAAATGCTTTTAATGCACTTCGCTGTGCGCAACAGTATTTTAAATATGAAAAAAGTAAATTCATATTAGTTCATACCTATGCAGATGAAGTTTATGAGAATAAAGAGGTTCTCTCAAGAGATATTCTAGAAGAATATAAAGCAGTTAAACATAAAGAAACAGAAGCATCTCTTGCCTTAGTCTTAGAGCGAGCTATGGATCTAGAGCCTAATCCGAGACATGAGGTGGAATCTCTTGCGATATTTGGAACGTTAGTAGATGAGGTTAATAGTCTTGTAAATAGTGAGAATGCAGATCTGGTAATAATGGGTTCTCAAGGTAAGACTGCAAATCGTAATATCACTTATGGTAGCAACACATTACAAGTTGTAAAATATGTGAAATGCCCAGTATTGGGAATTCCTTTAGGGTACAATTATGAGCGACCAGAGCGTATTTTATTCCCATCAGAATTGTTGATTCCTTATAAAAATAGAGAGTTAAAGCTTATAAGCTGTATGGCAAAGAGCTTTCGATCTGAGTTGCACTTACTATATATCTCAAACTTTGATAGATTATCCCTTAGACAAGAAGATGTCAAGAGTGGTTGGGAATACCGCTTTCGCGAAAGCGAACAAACCTACACACGTCATGACGAAGGAGATATAGCTCAAATTATAAATGAGCACATAAGTAGCAATAAGATTGACATGGTGGTGCTAGTAAACTCAAAGCATACCTATATGGAAACATTGTTACATACATCGACCATTGATACAGTAGGTCTTAATACCAAAATCCCATTTTTAATCTTACAGAATCTCTCACGCTAAATCATCACTCTATGAAACATATATTAATACCTACAGACTTTTCTAATGCTTCATATAACGCACTTGAGTATGCAGTGCAGTTATTTATAAACGATGCATGTACTTTTTATGTGTTGAATACGTACACACCTGTTGCTTTATACACAAGCACTATTTACGATAATCATACAGCGCTTAATATAGACTTAGGTGAGATTTATAAAAACAACTCTTTAGAGCGACTCGAGACTATTATAGCTAAAGTAAAATATGCCTACCCAAATAGTAAACATATATTTACTCCAATAGCAAGCTATAATGTATTAACACTGGAAATAGATGAAATTGTTACAACTTCAAACATTGACGCCATCGTTATGGGAACCAGTGGAGCATCTGGACTTAAAGAAGTTTTTATAGGTTCTCAAACAATGCATGTTGTAAAAGATGCAAAAGTGCCTGTGATAGGCGTACCAGAGGGCTATACTTATAAAGCGCTCAAGGATATTCTGTTTGCTACAGATTATCGCACTGGAACCCATCAAAAGGGACTTTCACTTCTAGAGGAGCTTTGTAGAAAACATATATCTAGGCTCATTTTTTTAAACGCTTACTTTGGTCTTTCACTAGATGAAGAACAGCTTGAAAATAAAGAGAGCCTTGATACATATTTTGAGCGTGATGCACATATAAATGAAATAGCAGATGGCATGACTGTGCTAGAAGCGGTAGAAGATTTTCAGTCTAAGCATTCGATAGATTTACTAGTACTGGTGCACAATAAGCATAGCTTTTTTGAGAATATATTGTTTACACCTGTTGTAAATAAGATTGTCCATCATGCAGCTCTTCCTTTTATGATTTTACCACCCATTAATACCACTATATAATGATACGTGTTTTAGTACCTACAGATTTCTCTAAGCATGCATTAGATGCATTCACTTATGGGCAGCAGCTTTTTAGAGGAGAAAAAGTGACGTTTACATTATATCATGCTTATGAGCCATCTGCGTTACAATTATTAGGAAATAAAAGTCCGCTCGCACTTTCTAAGATCTATAGAGATTTAAAAGACGAGTCAGAAGTGCGCTTATCTGTATTTCTATCAGAAATTCTAAGTAAAGATAAGAGTACGACTTTCTTTTACAAAACGACAAGTTACTCTGGCCACCTTAAGGATGGCATTGCAGCGCTAGAAGAAAACGCTTATGATTATATAGTGATGGGAACAAAAGGAGCAACGGGACTTAAAGAAGTTTTTATGGGTAGTATGACCCATAGCATAGTAGCACTTCACAAAAAAATACCGCTACTTGTCATTCCAGAAAATGCTGTATTTAATGATCCAGACAGCATAGGCTTTGCAACAGATTTTGCAAGAGCGTATAACCATGAGGATTTACAACCACTTATCGTGCTTACTAAGTTATGGAAAGCAACGGTGCGCATGGTAGAGGTATATGAAAAACCAGAGATAACTCAAGTAAAAAAAGATCATTTACAACAACTAGAAGACTTACTTTCAGGGGTAGATTATCGATTTCATACAGTCCCTGAGTTTTCATCATTAGAAAATTGTATAAATGTGTTTGATGATGAACTCAACATAGATTTACTTGTGATGATTGATTATCCTAAAACATTTTTTGAAAGTCTCATGCGCGAGCCTGTTGTTAAGAAGATGACATTCCATACCACACTACCATTTCTTATACTTCCCAGCCATAACTGATTATTGTCATAGAATAAGAGTGTATCTCTCACTAGTTTAGAGGTATAAAACTTATGAAAATGGCACACATACTAGTACCCACAGATTTTTCTGAGAACGCTTACAACGCATTATTTTATGCAACTAGACTGTATCCTAATGAGGAATGCATAATAACGCTAGTACACTCTTTTGAAAATTTATTTTCAACCAATACGAGTCGTATAGATATAGGTAGAAATGAGCAATTATATGATGAGTTAGAACGTGCAGTTTTTGATAAGCTTGATACGTTGAAGCATGAAATAACTCTTGATAGTGAGGGCATTTCTCTTGTTATTGATATGGTAACGAGCGCACAGCCTTTATACAAAATAGTAAATAAGCTTATCATAAATTCAAACATAGATCTAGTGGTGATGGGGACTAAAGGCTCCTCAGGAATCCGAGAAGTATTTCTAGGAAGCCAAACGGTAAAACTAATTAAGAAAATAAAGCCTGTGCCTGTGTTTGTAGTGCCTCAAAGCGCCACTTTTCAAGCGCCTACAAAGGTTGCTTATGCTACAGATCTTAAAATTGATTATGCTCAGTATCCACTAGAGATTATAAAGGAAATCATAAGAATACATAAATCTAAGTTGTACATCACACATATTTATAATCAAATGAGCCCAGGTCAAACTGTAGAGACTAATTATAGAAAACTTAAGCACAAACTAGAAGACGTCTCTTATACAACGCACTGGCTGTCTAGTACCACTAAGATGGAGGATGCACTAGGCGTTTTTATTAATGAACATGATATCAATTTACTAGTGTTGATGTACCACAAAAGTGGTTTTTTAAAGAAACTCTTTAATAAATCGTTTGTAGATAAATTAAGCTTTCACTCAGAAATACCTTTACTCATATTACCAGAATCACTCTGATATATATCATAGTTTATACAATAGTACTCCCGTATTTTTAATTAATAATCAAACACTTACACGATGAAAAAGAAGATTCTAATACCTACAGATTTCTCAAAAAATGCTTGGAATGCGCTCACCTATGCAGCCGATCTTTTTAAGCATGAAGAATGTTCTTTCATTGTGCTCAACACCTATAGAACTAAAGGTTATAATTTAGGCGATTTGATGGTTCCAGAACCTGGAACACCATCGTATGAAAGTGCAAAAACGGCATCAGAGAAGCACATGGACAAGCTGGTGAGTATGATAGAATTCAGGGATACTAACCCTAAGCATGAGTATGAAATCATCACAAAGTTTGGTGGTCTTATGGAGGTGATGGAAGCTATAATTGAGCAACGAGACATAGAGTTAGTGGTGATGGGTACTAAAGGAGCAAGTAATAGTAGGGGAGCTCTTTTTGGTACAAGTACCATTCTCGCGATGGAAAAACTACGCAATTGCCCTGTGATGGGAGTGCCTCTCGATGTACGAGTAGCCAGTCTCAAAGAGATTGTAATGCCTACAGGATATAAAACTCATTATAAACGCAAAGAGCTCAGCAATCTCACAACGATTGCAAACCTTCAAGACGCAAATATCTGTGTGCTTTATGTAAATCCAGATGAAGAACTGAGTAAACAACAAGAAGCAAATAAAGAGTTGCTGGCAGAGTGTCTAGAAGATGCATCATTTAGTTTCCACCATCTGAGTGGAGTGGATGCTACTATTGGTGTGAGAAATTTTGTAGAGAGTCGTGATAGCGATATGGTTGCTATCATTAATAGAAAGCATGCCTTTTTTGGGAGTGTTTTTACCACACCTATGATCAAGGAGCTCGGTATGTTCAGCAAAGTGCCTTTATTAGTGATGCATGATTTACGTAATTAATGGTGTGATGGTTACGCTTTCGCGAAAGCGTAATTGCACTATTTAGAAAACTACGTAGTTGCAAAATAAATTGATAACATAAACCCAGCTTTACTCGTGATTAAAAAGTCTATCCAAGTCAAAAAGTCCTCTGGTGAAAAAGTAGATTTTTCACTAGAGAAACTAAAAGCTTCTTTACATCGCAGCGGCGCTGGAGAAAATGACGTAAGTCACATTCTTAATATAGTTCGCGATGAGCTATATCAAGGCATATCTACCAAAGAAATTTACAATAGAGCCTTTGCATTGCTCAAAAAAAAGAAATCTGTTTTTGCGTCAAAATATAAATTAAAGAAAGCCATTTATGAATTTGGGCCTACAGGCTTTCCCTTTGAAAAATTTATAGGGCAGGTGTTAAAGCATAGTGGTTATGACACAGAAGTAGGAGTTCTTGTGGATGGAAAATGCGTACAGCATGAAGTGGATGTGGTGGCAAGTAAAGAAAACCGAACGCTTTATGTAGAGTGTAAATTTCACGGTGAAGAAGGGCGTAACTGTAATGTAAAAGTGCCGCTTTATATTCATGCGAGATACAGTGATATTATTGCTGAGACCAAAATTAAAGGAGCTATAAGTACTGAAGGATGGGTAGTTACTAATACTCGTTTTACAAAAGATGCTATAGATTATGGAACCTGCGCAGGTCTTACTTTATTAAGTTGGGATTATCCTAAAGATAACGGACTTAAAGACCGTATAGATAGCTTAGGATTATATCCCATTACCGTTTCTACACTTCTTACAAAACGAGAAAAAAACTTTTTACTTGGTAGAGATGTTGTGCTGTGTAAGCAATTACTAGGTGATAGTTTTTACCTCGATCATCTAGGAATTTCGGAGACTAGGAAGTCAAAAATTTT
Organism: Dokdonia sp. Asnod3-C12; assembly: GCF_045063975.1. Classification (NCBI taxonomy): domain Bacteria; kingdom Pseudomonadati; phylum Bacteroidota; class Flavobacteriia; order Flavobacteriales; family Flavobacteriaceae; genus Dokdonia; species Dokdonia sp. Asnod3-C12. The sequence continues at coordinate 206,913 of NZ_JBEFNY010000003.1, read as the reverse complement.
AAAGGATATTCAATTTCTGTGCAATGTAAGTGAGTAATAAATACTGCTCGATAGCTGATAATTGTCATAGTTTAGGTAGCTCTACTGCGCTACTTTTAAACTAGTTAACACGTAAAACTCTTTTAGTATGGAATCGACACTCCCACTCACAATAGACCAGTTTCATCAAGATGTCAAGGTCTGGAAATCTAATGTTGCACTTGCAAGCGACGAAATTCAGTTTATAGAAAATCTGACACATTCTTACATTTTTGAACCTAGTTCACCTAATCTTTTTGAGCGTTTAGAGCATTACAAAATAGAAGTTTCTAAAATCAAAGTATTACTCAAGAGTATTGAGGTTTTACTTGTAAAACATGATGCAGAACTAAGCGGGATGCTAGAGTGCGACACCGTTTCTTGCGATGTGTTTTTTCAAGAAAAACACTTGACAATTAAAGAGCAATACAGACAATTTATTGATTCTTATAATAAAACCAAAAGTGAGATTTTTAACTACTGTGGTAATATTCTTAAGAAAAAAAAGAAATAAAGTATAAACATCTAAATCTTCATATTAATTGGAGATTACATGAAGAGCCACCTCCTGATTAGAGGGGAATCAGGAGTGGTTTTTCTTTGCTTTCGCGAAAGCGTATTCTCAACAATATCAAAACCTCATAGTTATTATGAAACATCCATTTTTTAATCAGTATAAGTTTAAATATCTTGAGTGGAATGATGCTCAAGCCATACACGATGTCACACTACTCTGGAAATCACAAGTGGAATTTATAGCTGTTGAGCAAGCTTTCTTAGGAGAGCTTTTAACCGAGCATACCCTGCAACTACTTTCTGAAACAAGTTTTGAATATGCAAGACATCTCGCCGTAGAGCTTGATGCTTTTGAAAAAGTAGTTCCAAAATTACTTAGACGTATTACAGAGCATTTAAACGAGGTAAAAGTCCTTATGGATGGTAAAGATGAGTTCCAGAAGGAGCGCACTTTTCAAGATGCCCATATCTTGCTAGAACTTAAAATGGGTGACTATCAAGATAAGTACAAACTCTTAAAAGAGGAGATATTTAAAACGATGAAGTCTGTCTTTGCAAAAAGCAAAAGCAAATTAATAGCTTAAAACGTATTAAGATGAGAATATTATTAGTGTGTGTGAGTATATGTATAATAAGTCTGTTGCAAAGTTGTAACAGCTCAGAGCTTATTGAAAATTGGAAAAATCCAGATATCGATGTTTTTCAAGCAGAGAAAGTGCTTGTACTTGCAATGACCAGCGATGTAAAAAACCGAAAACTGTTTGAAAAACGATTAGTAGATCTTCTTAAAGATAAAGGAGTTAACGCGGTAGGAAGCGATGCTTTTTTTAATCCAGAATTTACCTCTAGACCGCGCACAGAAGAAGAGTTAGGAGATCTTGAGAGAGCTATGCTTTCAGAAGGATTTGACGCCATTTTAGTTTCAAAAGTGCTAGGGGCAGAGGATAAGGTGACGCTAGTACAGTCTTATCGCAACTGGGATAAAAGTGTAAATGGTTTTGAAGATGATTATTATGCACATCAAGGAATTTATGCGGAGGATGAAGAGATGCAAAAGTATACAGTCTATCATGCAGAGAGTGCCTTGTACTGCATCTGCCCGACCAAGGAGCGTGAGATTATCTGGAAAGGCTCCATAGACGTCACAGAGCCAGATAACGACCGTAAGGCGATTAAAGATTATATAAGCATGTTAGTATGGGCGCTTGAAGAGCAAGAATTATTAATAATAGGACCTGTCGATTATTAAGCGTATAATTTATAACGCTAGCAGCCTGCGATTTTAGTGCCACAAGTTGCTAGCGTAATTTTTATAAAACTTTTAAATTTTAAGAACGTCCTCGTTGCGGAAAGTCTTCATATCTATCCTCAAAAGTTTTATCTGTAACGTATTTATCTTTAAGAACTTTGTAAACCATTACAACCACAGATGCTTGACCTAGCATGGTGATATAAAATATCCAGTTAAAAGCTAGATTCATTGTTGCAAAAATGGTGACTGTAATCAAAAGTAGGGTTGTGATCGCTACCCAGTGCATTGCTGTATTTTTCATAGTTATCTGTTCTACTAAAGATAATAATTATTGTAACCATTTAAAAATGAGCATAACAAAAGAGGATAATCGCACACAGCAATATCCTCATTATGATTTTATAGAGCTATGTTCTAAAATTGATCTAGTAAATAATTTATTAAGTCTGTAGTGGTAACAATTCCTACTAGTGTATTGTTTTGTAGTACTGGGAGTGCGTGAAACTCTTTGCTAGCAAGAATTTGTGCCACTTCTTTTACGGTTGTATCTGTGGTTACGGTCACAAGTTTTTTTGCCATAACTTGCTCAATGGTAAACATATTATAGACGATGGTATCTACGTCTTGCTCATCTTCATCTATTGCATCTGCAAAGCTTATTCTTAATAGATCTGTATAGCTCAAGATGCCTATAATATTATTACCGTCTACTACAGGAATATGTCTTATACTATGATTTTTAAAAAGTTCCTCGGCATGCTCTAATGAGTCAGTTTTATGTAGTGTGACCATATTTGAGGTCATTATGCTAGAAACGGGCGTTCTCTTTTTCATCTTTTAGGGTTTAATGATTTCTCAAAAGTAGCTGATGGCTTGCTTGAAAAAGATGATATAAATCAGCTTTTGGGATGACTTCTTGAGTACTCATTCAGAGCTCGAAAATTGCCCAATTAATTTATAAAAACCTTCTAAAAATGATATTTGTCATAATTTAAAAACCAACATAATCTCAAATTTGCCGTAGGTATAATGGACTTTTTAAAAGTCTGAGCAAATTAGAATTATGGATAATTGTTTCCATTGTGGTGATCCCTGTACAACAGTGATACACCATCAAGAAAAATCGTTTTGTTGTCACGGTTGTAAGACGGTGTATGACATATTGAGCGATAACGATATGTCGTACTACTACGACCTTGAGAATACACCAGGTACGTCTCCGCTACTTCAAGAAGGTAAGTTTGACTTTTTAGAAAATGAACAAGTAGTTGCCAAACTTTTAGAGTTTGATGAGCAAGGAACACAAGTTGTATCCTTATTAATCCCTACCATACACTGTAGCTCTTGCATCTGGGTGCTAGAAAATCTTAACAAATTGAATCCTGCGGTCAAAACTGCGCAAGTAGATTTCCCTAAGAAAACTATAAGAATCACATACTCATCTCAGGAGTTGTCACTACAAAATCTAGTGATGCTTCTGGCAAGAATAGGGTATGAACCTTACATTTCGTTAGATGATACCACAAAGAAGAAAAAGGAGGTAGACAGGAGCTTGACGTATAAGCTTGGTGTGGCTGGGTTTGCTTTTGGAAATATTATGTTTTTATCATTTCCGGAGTATTTTGAGGTAAGTGAGTTTTGGCTAGATAAGTATAAGTATGTTTTTAGAGGGTTAATGCTCTTGTTTGCTATTCCGGTAGCCTTTTACTCAGGTCGTGACTATTTTATCTCTGCCTACAAAGGATTGCGGTCTAACATCCTCAATATAGATGTGCCTATCGCTATTGGTATTTCTGTACTATTTATCAGATCTACCGTTGAGGTTTTGATGGATTGGGGTTCGGGATTTTTTGATAGTATGGCGGGACTTGCATTCTTCTTGTTGCTTGGTAAATTCTTTCAGCAAAAGACCTATGCGTATCTCTCTTTTGAGCGTGACTATAAGTCGTACTTTCCTATTGCTGTAACACGATTATATAGGGATGATAACGCTTTCGCGAAAGCGCAACCTTCAAGAAAAGAAGAGCAAACACAAGTATACGACCTTAAGAAAGGCGACCGAATTTTAATACGCAACAGTGAGTTATTGCCTGTAGATGGCGTCTTGATTAACGGAAATGCGCTCATAGATTACAGCTTTGTCACAGGAGAAGCAGAACCAGTAGCCAAAAAATCTGGCGATCAGTTATTTGCCGGAGGGAGACAGCAAGCGGGATCCATAGAAGTAGAAGTGTTGAAGCCAGTGGCGCAAAGTTACCTCACGCAATTATGGTCTAACGAAATATTCTCAAAAGGCAGACAGACCGTTTTTGAAACCCTTACAGATAGTATAAGTAGACGTTTTACAGTGAGTTTGCTCATTATTGCTGCGATTGCAACGGCTTACTGGTTATTTATAGACACATCAAAAGCACTTCAAGTATTTACGGCAGTTCTTATTGTGGCTTGCCCTTGTGCTATCGCGCTAGCAGCACCATTTACATTAGGAAATATACTACGCATTTTTGGGAGACATAAACTGTATCTAAAAAACAGCGGCGTTATTGAGCAGCTTGCTCATATTGATACCATTGTCTTTGACAAAACAGGAACACTTACTACGAGTGCAAAAAGTGTAATCACTTATGAGGGAGTGGCGCTTACACCAGAAGAAGAATCACTATTAACAAGCACGCTGAGAGCTTCAAACCATCCCTTGAGTAGATCTCTTTATGATTTACTAGAATCTCATGATATAAAAACACTTGATTCATTTACAGAAAAGGTAGGACAAGGAATCATAGGAACACATAATAATCATACGATTAAAGTAGGTTCTTATGGATTTGTGGCAACTGCACAAACAACTTCTCCAGCAGCCGGTGCCGAACGTACTGCTGTGCACATAAGTACAGATAATGAATATAAAGGTTGCTACATCTTTTACAATGAATATAGAGAAGGTGTGCAATCTCTTTTTAGTGAATTAAAAAGTAACTACGAGATTATCATACTTTCTGGTGATAATGATGGGGAGCGTACTTTTTTATCACAGATATTACCAGATAATGCAACGCTACTTTTCAATCAGAAACCTGGAGATAAATTAGACTTTATAAAAAACTTACAAGAGCAAGGTAAGAATGTACTTATGGTGGGAGATGGGCTTAATGACGCTGGTGCGCTAGCACAGAGTCATGTAGGTATTTCTATCTCAGAAAATGTCAATGTTTTCTCGCCAGCCTGTGACGGTATTCTAGACGCTTCAAGGTTTACAGATATTGCAACTTTCTTAAAACTCTCACACAAGGGAGTAAGCATCATTAAGTATGCTTTTATATTCTCATTATTCTATAATCTTATAGGCTTAGGCTTTGCCGTTACAGGCAATCTTGCTCCCGTAGTTGCTGCTATTTTAATGCCGCTTAGCTCTATTAGTATCGTCTTATTTACAACGATTGCTACTCATTTTATGAGTGGAAGTCTCACATCAAAAAAACTATAATATGAACAGTATTATTAATGTACAAAGTACACCTCAACTTGCTCAAGTAGCATTTAAAAAAGCATCTTATACGGAGCGTGATCTCATAAGTCTTTTTCATAAATCTGCACATAAAGGTGCAGATGAGACGGTTTTTAATAGTTGGGTGAGAGACACCGAAAAGCGAATTTACAGCTTGCAAAGTGGCTTATATGGACGATCATCTGTGTGCAGTACGGTGAGCCTAGGCATTGCTTCCATGCTTAATATGTATGTAAATGCGATTACTCGTTTTGAACAGCAGTTTATGATGAGTTGTCCTTGTGCTACAAATGGCGCAGGACCTATACTCAACAGGCTTAAAAAAGTATCGCAAAGTGCGCAAGTAGCGCTTTTGTATGTGGAAGTGTAAGTGCCGCTCGCATTATGACTAGTCTATGTTTTAAGAGATAATCTTACGTGCAAAAAGATAAGCTTTAAGGAAAGCATTTTTCGCGAAAGCATATCCAAAACTATTTATCTAAAACTGACAATTGTCATAATTCAAAAACAACTTCAATCTTAATTTTACACCATAATTCAGGTAGGTATGAGTATTATTTATATGCTTCTCGCAATCAGCGTTGTTGTTGCTCTCGTCTTTTTTGTCGCATTTATTGTGTCTGTAAAGAAGGGACAATATGATGACACCTATACGCCATCTGTGCGTATGCTTTTTGATGACGAGTTAGTAAAAGAAAAAAGTGCTCCTATAACGCCTGAGCCAATTGAAAAATCCATCCAAATAAAAGAGTAACTAATCAAACTATGGAAGTACAACAATTCTATTACGATAACAAAATCGTACGAAAATTTATAGTGGCTACGATGTTTTGGGGCATTGTGGGAATGAGCATAGGGCTACTTCTAGCCTTTATGTTTTTATTCCCTAATGTAACAGACGGCATCTCGTGGTTAAGTTTTGGGCGTTTACGTCCGTTACACACTAATGCAGTCATCTTTGCCTTTGTAGGTAACGCTATTTTTGCTGGTGTATATTATTCTTCACAGCGTTTACTTAAAGCTCGTATGTGGAAAGACTGGCTCAGTAATTTAAACTTCTGGGGATGGCAAGCCATTATTGTGGGAGCAGCAATTACACTTCCACTAGGGTTTACAACATCAAAAGAATATGCAGAGCTAGAATGGCCATTTGATATTGCGATTGCTCTTATATGGGTAGCTTTTGGAGCCAACTTGATAGGTACAATCCTTAAAAGAAGACAACGTCACTTGTATGTTGCTATTTGGTTTTATCTAGCAACTTTTGTTACCGTTGCAGTACTACATATTGTAAATAGTATGGAGCTGCCAGTGAGTGCTTTTAAAAGTTACTCTATGTATGCTGGAGTGCAAGATGCACTGGTACAGTGGTGGTATGGACACAATGCAGTGGCATTTTTCTTAACCACTCCTTTCTTAGGATTGATGTACTACTTTGTACCTAAGGCGGCAAACAGACCTGTGTACTCTTATAGACTCTCTATTGTTCACTTCTGGTCACTTATATTTATCTATATCTGGGCGGGACCTCACCACTTATTATATTCTGCATTGCCAGACTGGGCACAGAATCTTGGTGTTGCATTCTCCATCATGCTTCTTGCTCCATCATGGGGAGGAATGATAAACGGACTACTTACACTACGTGGAGCGTGGGATAAAGTACGCACAGATCCTGTTCTTAAATTTATGGTAGTTGCGATTACTGGTTATGGTATGGCAACCTTTGAAGGGCCTATGCTATCGCTTAAAAATGTAAATGCGATCGCGCACTTTAGTGATTGGATTATTGCTCACGTACACGTAGGAGCACTTGCTTGGAACGGTTTCTTCACATTTGGTATGGTATACTGGATGGTTCCAAAATTATTCAAGACAAAATTATGGTCTACTAAGTTAGCCAACTTCCACTTCTGGATAGGAACGTTAGGTATTATACTATATGCATTACCTATGTATGTTGCTGGTTTTGTACAAGCCTTTATGTGGAAACAATTTAATCCAGATGGAACGCTTACCTACGGTAACTTCTTAGAAACAGTAAGTGAGATTATTCCTATGTACTGGATGCGTGCTATAGGTGGAAGTATGTTTATTGTAGGAGCCCTTATAGGTGTTTATAATATGATCATGACTGCTCGTGCAGGTAGCAACGTTACAGATGAACTTGCAGAGGCTGCTCCTTTACCTAAAGTAACAAAGAAACGTACCTCAAAAGAAGGATACCATACATGGTTAGAAAGACGCCCGGTAAAGCTTACCATTTTTGCAACTATCGCTATTCTTATTGGAGGTATGGTGCAAATTATACCATCACTTATTGTTGATGATTATATCCCAGTGATATCAAGTGTGAAGCCATATTCACCACTAGAGCTACAGGGTAGAGATATTTATATACGTGAAGGTTGTGTAGGGTGTCACTCTCAAATGGTACGACCATTTAGAAGTGAGGTAGAGCGCTATGGAGAATACTCAAAAGCGGGAGAGTATGTGTATGATCACCCATTCTTATGGGGAAGTAAGCGTACTGGACCAGATCTTATGCGCGTGGGAGGAAAGTACAGTGATAACTGGCACTTAAATCACTTCTATGATCCGCAGAGTACTTCGTCTGGTTCTATTATGCCATCTTATAAATGGTTATTACGTAGAGAATTAGATAAAGATCTCACAGAGACAAAAATGGAAGCAATGGTAACCTTAGGAGTACCATACACTCCAGAAGATATTGCAAATGCTCAAGAGTCTATGACGGCTCAAGGAATAGCGATAGAGAAGAACCTCTACTCAGATCCAGACTTTGCCAAAACTTATGAGGCAGATAAAAAGTATGCCGAAGAAAACGGTGAAGACTTTGTGGAGATGCGTAACCGTGAGGTGGTAGCTCTTATAGCTTACATACAACGACTAGGAACAGATATTAAAGTTAAAAACGCAGATGGTACTACATCCATCTTAAACGACTAGCACCATGTTTAAATTTATAAAAGGAAACTTAGAAAATATAGATGGAGTGGAGATCTATCCTATAGTGTCATTACTCATATTTTTCATCTTTTTTGCTGCACTATTCTTTTGGGTATTTACAGCTAAGAAAGCACACATCACAGAGGTAAGTAACATCCCGCTTAATGATGATACACTCAACGTAAATACTATAGAAGAATGAGAACGACTGCATCATTTTTAAGAATACTAGGATTTTCACTATTAGGATATTTCCTCATAGATTACGTAGGGACTACAGGGGAGACCTCTATATTTCTAGAGCAACCGTGGGTATGGGCTATACTAGGCGTAATCATGCTTTTTTATACAGCAGGAGAAGTAAGCATGGCTGCGCTGCGCAATGTTCTTTACAAAACGCTTAAGCCAGAAGCACAAGCAAAGTTTGATGAAGAAGAAGCTCTTGCAGAAGCCAATCAGTTTAAGTGGATTAAAGAGAAGTATAAAGCATCTCTAGGAAGTAAAGAGATAGCTCAAGAGCATGAGATTATACTAGATCATAACTATGACGGTATACAAGAGCTTGATAACAACTTGCCGCCATGGTGGGTGTATATGTTCTACGCATCAATAGTCTTTGCAGTAATATATTTAGTGCGTTTTGAAGTACTAGACGATTATAACCAAGCCGAAGAATATGAAGTTGCTGTAGCAGAAGCAAAAGCAGAAATAGAAGAATGGAAAAAAACGGCAAAAGATCTTGTCGATGTAAATACGGTAACACTGCTCACAGATGCGAGTGATATTAATGCCGGTAAAGCCATTTTTACAAATAACTGTATTGCTTGTCACAAAGCAGATGGTGGTGGAGGTATAGGACCTAACCTCACAGACCAACACTGGATTCTGGGTGGAGGAATTAAAAATGTCTTTAAAACTATCTCAGAAGGTGGTCGTGATGGTAAAGGTATGATCTCTTGGAAGTCCGAACTTAAAGCTGCAGAGATGGCACAAGTAGCTAGCTTCGTGTTAAGCTTACAAGGTACCACTCCTACAGAGCCTAAGGAAGCAGAAGGTGAGTTATGGGTAAATCCAGATGCACCAGCTGCTCCTATAAAGGATGTTGTTACAGATAGCACAGCAGTGCAATTAACGAGTAACTAAATAATAAACGAATGATTCAAGATATAGCGATTGCATTAAGTTCAAGTAATGCTCCAATAATGAAGCCTTATTATGAAAATGATAAGACTAAAATTATAGCAATAGGACTTAAAAAGGATGTGGTGTTAGAAAAACATACAGCACCTAGCAAAGCGCAAATATTGATCATACAGGGAACGGTCACTTTTAGAACAGCGACCTTCTCAAAATCTATAGACACCTATGAGACTTTTGAAATACCATTAGAGGTAGAGCATGAGGTCATAGGTGATACAGACTGTATTTTTCTGTTAATCTTATCTAAGTAATATATAATGGCAGAGCAAGGAAAAGATAACTTTAGAGATTCCATGGGAACCCTTGATAAGGAAGGGAAACGCGCATGGGTATTTCCTAAGAAGCCAAGTGGGAAATGGTATGAATACCGTAAGTATGTGAGTTATTTATTACTTGCTATTTTACTTAGCTCACCATTTATAAAAGTAGGAGGGAACCAGCTGTTTATGTTTAATGTGCTGGAGCGTAGGTTCAATATTTTTGGGTATCCATTCTGGCCTCAAGATTTTCATCTCTTTGTGATCATGATGATCATTGGGGTGGTATTTGTAATCCTATTTACGGTAGCATTTGGTAGAATATTTTGTGGCTGGATTTGCCCACAAACTATTTTTATGGAGATGGTTTTTCGTCGTATTGAGTATTGGATAGATGGCGATCGTGGTAAGCAGATACGTCTTAAAAAAATGCCTTGGAACAAGGAGAAAATCAAAAAGAGAGTTTTAAAATGGACTATCTTTTTTATCATCTCTTTTATAATTGCAAATGTATTTCTTGCGTATCTCATAGGGAGCGATCAGCTTATTAGGTACATCACAGACGGACCATCTAAGCACGTTAGTACGCTAATATCACTTCTCATATTTACAGGAGTTTTCTATTTCATATTTGCATGGTTTAGAGAGCAGGTTTGTATCATAGCCTGCCCTTACGGGAGACTGCAAGGAGTGTTACTAGATAACAAATCTATTATCGTTGCTTATGATCATAAGCGTGGAGAGAAGGAAGAAGGAAGAGCTAAGTTTAAGAAAAATGAAGACAGACCATCTACTGGAAAAGGAGATTGTATAGATTGCTTCGCATGTGTGCATGTATGCCCTACAGGGATAGACATACGTAACGGTACACAGTTAGAATGTGTAAACTGTACCGCTTGTATAGATGCTTGTGATCATATGATGGAAGCAGTAGATCTCCCTAAAGGTCTTATACGTTATGCTAGTGAAGATAATATTGAAAAGAAAGCGCCATTTAAATTCACACCTCGTCTTAAGGGGTATGTTGCCGTACTAGGTATACTTACTGCGGTACTCATAGGGATGTTGTTTTTACGTAATGATGTAGAAGCTCGCATTCTCAGATTACCAGGACAACTTTATGAGCATAAAGACAATAACATGATTAGTAATGTCTACACCTTTAAGCTGGTTAATAAAACGGTCGAGGAGATAGAAGATGTGCATTTTGAACTACGCTCTCACAAAGGGACTATAGAAGTAGTTTCGGGTAATAGTTTCAGTGTAGATGCACAGGGACTAGCAGAGGGAACGCTATTTATAGAAATTAACGCAAGCGGTATTAAAAGTGATAAAGAACGTTTGGAAATAGAAGTGTACAGCGGCGATCAACTTATTGAGACGACAACAACGGCATTTTTAGGACCTAGAAGTTATAAGTAAGAGTACGCTTTCGCGAAAGCAAAACAAAAAAACTATGAGTACAGAGCATAAAAAATGTTGTGATGGTTGTAAAAAAGGACAGCCAGGAACTAACGAAGCATGCAGCGCAAAGTTGATGATGGAAGCGCTGAAGAATAATCAAGAAATCACTAAAACACAAGAGTTATGAAATGGAACTGGGGAAAGGGTATTGTAGTGGCGATGGCTTGTTTTATGGGCTTTATTCTGTACATGGTTATCACGATGAGTACAGATGATAATTATAGCCATGATCTTGTGACAGAAGAGTATTATGCTAAAGAAATGGCATATCAAACCGAAATAGATGCAGAGACTAATGCGCGCAATCTCGTAGGAGAGATTAGTGGAAAACGCACGCCAGAAGGATGGTTACTCACCTTCCCACCGTCTATTTCAGAAAGTACAAATAAAGGAAAAGTGTTTCTATACAGACCGTCTAATCAGCAACTTGATTTTGAAGTGCCTTTGGCTATTTCAGGATCTAATTTGCTCATACCTGACAATCAGCTGATAGACGGTCGATGGAACATTATCATAGAGTGGACAGACGGGGAAGAGGAATTCATGTATAAAAAGTCAATCGTTTACTAATGTTGTGGTCTGCACTCATATTTGGTCTTTTGGGCAGTTTCCACTGTGTGGGAATGTGTGGTCCCATTGCATTTATGTTACCCGTAGACCGTAAAAATCCTGTAAAGAGAGCTTTCCAGTTAATGAGTTATCACGCTGGTCGTATACTTACTTACAGTGTTTTGGGCTTAGTATTTGGGATTGTAGGTAAAAGTTTTAATCTCTTTGGTATCCAGCAGCAACTATCTATAATCATAGGTGTACTCATGATTGTAGTTATTCTTATTCCCACAAAAATTTTCAATAAATACAACTTCTCAAGACCGTTATATAAGGCAGTTGGAAAAGTAAAGAGCTCCATGGGAACCGCTCTTAAGAAAAAAGATCCAGGTACGTTTTTTACTATAGGATATCTCAACGGACTATTGCCTTGCGGACTTGTATATATGGCGATTTTTGGCGCACTTGCTTCTAGTGGTGCTTGGGAAGGAGGATTGTATATGGCAGTTTTTGGATTAGGTACCATTCCATTAATGACCACTGCTATCTATTTAGGTAATTTTTTAAAAGGAAAAGCAAAGCAGCGCATCGTTAAGATGATTCCTGTTTTTGTAGTCATTGTAGGAGTCTTATTTATAGTACGCGGTCTTGGCCTTGGTATTCCTTACGTATCACCATCAAAGATGGTAAGTGTAGAAAAAGTGGCTGCACAACATTCTTGTCATTAATAACAACCAAACATTTATAATTATGGAACATTTTTTAATACTTCTCGTAGACTGGGGAATGGGAGCACTACTCATAGGAGTATTTGCCTTAGTTTGTATCACCCTTGTACTTATCGTACTAAACATGATAAAGGGAGACTCAAAAAAATCTGATACTGATGAAAAGTAGAGGGTTACAAATAGTAAGAGAATATACAAGTACTTTATTAAACTGCTTAGTTTTTAAAGGTCTCGACCTATTTATATCGTTACAATGGCTTTTAACTTATGACAAAGATTGTATTAGTTCGCAAAGATAATCGTGAACTTGATGAAGTCTTATAATCTTCAAGAGCATAAAAAAAGGGAAGCAGTAATGCTTCCCTTTTTTAGTATATGTTGAGGTGACTTTTAAACCGTCATAGAAAATAGCTGAGTCTCTGGCTTGTTACGTTGTAATCTCATATCAAATGGAAGACATATATTTCTCACAAATGGACGTCCCTTTTCTGTAACAATTAATTTTCTTGCGTGTATTTCTAGAAGTCCGTCGTTTTCTAGTTCCTTTAATTTTATAAGAACATCTGGAAGCTCTGCAAAATTCCCTTGATTCTTATCCCAAGAAGTCTCAAACGAGCACATTAAATTAAGAATATGTTGTCTGATGATAAGATCTTCTTCAGTAAGGATATGTCCTCTAAAAATAGGTAGAATACCATCTTCTATAAGCTGTTGATACTCCTCTATATTTTTTACATTCTGAGCAAAACTATACCAGCTATCACTTATGGCAGATACTCCTAAGCCTATCATTACTTGCGTTTTGCTAGCGTTATATCCCATAAAGTTACGATGAATAGTTCCCGCTTGCTGGGCTTCAAATAGTGCATCTGTTTTAAGCGCAAAGTGATCCATACCTATCTCAACATACCCTGCTTTAACTAGCATCTTTTTGCCTATCTCATACTGCATTCTCTTCTGGTCTGCACTAGGTAAATCTCCATCCTTAAACCCTCGCTGTCCATTACCTTTTATCCATGGCACATGGGCGTAGCTATAAAAAGCGATACGGTCTGGGTGAAGGGATATGGTTTTATTTATGGTATTTATAACATCATCTTGCGTTTGAAATGGTAGTCCATATATTATATCATGCCCTACAGATTCATAACCTGTTGCACGAGCAATTTCTGTAGCGTTTTGAACGTGTGCATAAGGTTGTACACGATTTATAGCTTTCTGTACAGTTGTATTGTAATCTTGAACTCCGTAACAAACTCTAGTAAATCCTTTATTGTACAGTGCTTCAAGGTGTTCTTTTGTGGTATTATTAGGATGCCCTTCAAAGCTCAGTTCAAAAGCGCTAGCCTTTTTTGTAAGCGCAAAAATCCCATCCATAAGACGTTCTAGATGTGCTGGCGAGAAAAAGGTAGGAGTACCTCCACCTAAATGTAGCTGTTTAATTACCGGCTTATCTCCTAGTAAATTTACGTACATCGCAAGCTCCTTAAGTACAGATTGTATATAAGGAATCTCTACATCATGGTTCTTTGTAATACGCTTGTTACACCCACAAAAAGTACACATACTCTCACAATAAGGTAGATGTACGTAGAGACTTATTCCTTGCGAAGTATTGCTTTCGCGAAAGCTTTCTTGTAAAGTGTTTTTCCACTGGGTTAGAGAGAAGTTATCTTGATCCCAATAAGGCACAGTAGGGTAACTTGTATATCGTGGTCCTGCCACATTGTACTTTGATATAAGTGTACACATTGATTTTGAGTTTTTTCAAAATTACTATATGGTAAAAACAGAGAATATGAGGAATGTCAGCTTTTGAAAAAACACTATTTATGGAGGGATATAGTAATTCATTTGAAAATGATAAATTATACATGTAAATTACCACTCGTCGACACTTAAAGGTCATCCGTCTATAGTAAAGGACTCGTTAAACTTAATTATTGAAGAATATTGACTTTAATTGACCAACTTTGGAAACATAAAGATCAATAGTTTGGGGACAAAAAAATTACGAATACTGCTCATTGAGGATGATGCCATTGAGGTAATGAAACTCAAAAGAGCCATAGCAAAGCTAGAAATGAACCATGAGCTCATAGAAGCAAAAAATGGTGAGGAAGCACTTGAAATACTCAAGGATCACACAGTATTACCAGATGTAATATTTTTAGATCTTAATATGCCAAAAATCAATGGTATAGAGTTCTTGAAGATTTTGAAAAAAGACGAAATTTTACGATTTTTACCCACAGTCATGCTCACGACGTCAAGTAACCGCAAGGATATACTAGCCTGCTATGATACAGGAGTGGCAGGTTATATTATTAAACCTTTAAAGTATGATCACTACGTTGAAAAAATAAAATCGGCATTACAGTACTGGAGTATGAATGAATTAATCAAAGCATAATGAAAGGAATTGTATTTACAGAGTTTTTAGATCTTGTTGAAACAAAATTTGGTTTAGAAATGGTTGACACCATTCTTAATGAATCTGAGTTGCCTTCTAATGGTGTTTATACAGCAGTAGGAACGTATAGTTTTACAGAGATGGTGAGCTTACTTACTAATTTAAGTAAGGAAACAGGACTTGTAATTGATGATTTATTACTGGTATACGGAGAACACTTTTTTACGGTTGTAGAAAAGAGCTATCCATCATTTTTAAAACAGTATACAGACCCTATAGAGATGCTTTCATCTATAGAAAATCATATACATGTAGAAGTTAGAAAGATTTATCCAGATGCAGAATTACCTACTTTTACCATAGAAGAGAAGACTCCTGATAGTCTCGTAATGATCTATAAGTCAAGCAGAGCCATGCATGCCTTTGGTCGCGGATTAATGAATAAAACTTTTGAGTTTTTTAATACAAAAGCTACTATCTTAGTTGAAAAATTAAAAGAAAACGGAACCGAAGTTAAATTCAGCATAGCAACATATGAGTGACCCCAAAATCAAGATGTATGAAAGAGCACTAGCACGTGAAAAAGCCGCTAGAAAAGAAGCCGAGCGTATTCTTGAGGAAAAGTCATTAGAATTATATCACAAATCTGAAGAGTTAAGGGTTTCAAATTCAAAACTTGAAGATATTGTAAAAGAACGCACTTCTGAACTTGAAGGAGTGTTTGAAAACATAGTGGATGCTTATGTGGTAATGGATCTAATGGGAACTGTTATTAAAATGAACCAAGCCGCAGAAGAGCTACTAGGTTACACCATAAAAGATGGTTTAAATTTAATAGAACTCGTACACCCAGATGAAGTTCAAAAAGCATCAAAAGGTTTTGAAGAACTTTATACCGCCGGCTCAGTTACAGATTTCCATATAAAAATAGTTATTGCGAGTGGTAAGACATGCTTAGTACACATAAACGCTAGTTTAGTACGTAATGCCTCAGGAAAAGTTATAGCAGCACAAGGTATCGTAAGAGATATCACCCAAGAAAAAGCCGCAGAGCAGCGACTCATAGATTCAGAAAATCGATTATCTACACTTATTTTAAATCTAGAGAGTGGTATTCTTCTAGAAGATGAGCACCGCAATGTTGTCATTACAAATAATCGCTTTTGCGATTTCTTTAGTATCTCTGCGACTCCAGATCAACTTATTGGAGTAAACTGTGAGAATGCAGCTTCAGAAAGCAAGGATCTCTTTAAGAATCCAGAAGAATTTATATCAAGAATAAATACGCTTACGCAAAACAAAGAGCAAGTACTATCTGATGAGCTTAAATTAAAAGATGGTCGCATTTTAGAAAGAGATTTTATTCCAATATATGAAGAGGGTGTTTATAAAGGACACCTCTGGACATATAGAGATGTGACTTTGAGAAGAAAATTTCGCGAAAGCATAGAAGCAGAACGCCAGAAGTATAGCGACATTATTGCAAATATGAACTTGGGTCTTACTGAGGTAAATCTTGATAATGAAATTTTGATGGTTAATAATAGTTTTGAACTATTATCTGGATATACGGAAGAGGAAATACTTGGAAAAAATGCAAAGGAAGTACTACTTACACCAGCATCTCAAATAAGACTTACTCAAGAGAAAAAGAAAAGATTAAAGGGAGTATCAAATTCATACGAAGTAGAAGTTATAACAAAGAGCGGTGAGTTAAGACACTTGTTAATAAGTGCAGCACCTAATTATAATATCAATGGCAAAGTGATAGGCTCTATAGGGGTACATCTTGACATTACGGAGCTCAAAAGTTTAGAGATACAGAAAGAAAATCTTTTAAAGAAGCTTGAAAAAAGTAATGATGAGTTACAAGAGTATGCACATGTAGTCTCTCATGATCTTAAAAGTCCGCTTAGGAGTATAAATGCTCTTGTAAATTGGATTAAGGACGATAATGAAGGTGTGCTTACAGAGGAAACAATGAGTCATCTTGAGATGATAGACACCACTTTAGAAAAAATGGAACAGCTTATTTCAGACGTGCTTGAGTACTCCAGCGTAGGATCTGAAAATGCAGCTCCAGAAAAAGTGGATTTACAAGAAGTACTAGCAGATATAGAAACCTTACTTCATTGTCCAGAACATATAACACTAACTATTCATCCAGATTTACCTACGGTAAATGGTGATAAAGTCAAGTTACAACAGTTGTTTCAGAACTTGATGAGTAATGCTATACGCTATTGTGATAAAGAAAAAGGTCTCATAGAAGTAGGTTTTACAGAAAACAAAACTCATTACACGTTTACTGTAAAGGATAATGGAATTGGGATTCCTAAGGAGTACCACGATAAAATATTTAAAATTTTTCAATCGCTTAATAATCATAAAGACTCAACCGGTATAGGGCTTTCTATCGTGAAGAAAATAGTAGATCTATACAAAGGAAGTATCTGGCTAGAAAGCACGGTAGGAGAGGGCACAACGTTCTTCTTTACACTACAAAAATAACACAATGAAAACAGTACAATTACAACGCGACTCGTCTGGTTCATGGAACTATTTAAGTGAATTTATAGCACTTGATAATCCGCTGGTGCTTATTCTAGGGAATCGCTTTCTTCTAGAAAAAGAAGGAGTTTACGAGGAAGTAAGAGACTTGTTTCCTTCGGGACATCTTGTTTTTGGATCTTCTAGTGGAGAGATTGTAACTGGAGCTGTAAATGATAATCACATCACCATAACTGCCATAGAGTTTGAAAAATCCTCCTTTGAGATTCAAACATTTAATATACATGAGGTAGGAGATGACAGTGAGAAGGCAGGATCTACGATTGTAAAGAAGTTAACAGCAGAAGGTCTTAAGCATGTTTTTGTATTGTCTGAAGGTAGTTTTGTAAATGGATCTGCTCTTACAAAGGGGATGCAAGAATCATTGCCTAATGTATTAATCACTGGCGGACTTTGTGGAGATGATGCACGTTTTGAAAAGACACTTGCTTCTTATAATGCAGCCCCAAAGGAAGGTGAAATTGTGGTAATTGGTTTTTATGGAGCAACTTTTGAAGCCTCATTTTCAATTTATGGTGGTTGGACCCCTTTTGGACCAGAAAGGCTGATTACAAAATCTGATGGTAATATCTTATATGAGATAGATGGTAAACCAGCATTAGATTTATATAAAACATATCTAGGTGACAAAGCAAAAGAACTCCCAGGTTCTGCGCTTATATATCCGCTCAATGTAAAAAGTGCAGAAAATGACCAGTCATTTGTGCGAACTATTTTAAATATAGATGAAGAGAAAAATGCGATGATTCTAGCGGGAGATGTGCCAGAGCAATCTAAGGTACAACTTATGATGACTAATATGGATAGCATCGCTTCGGCATCAGAAACAGCGGCATTACGTGCGATGGAAGGAAGAAATAATCCGCCACAATTAGCCTTGCTTATAAGCTGTATAGGACGTAAATTAGTACTAGATCAACGTATAGAAGAGGAAGTTGAGGAGGTAATGAGTGTGATAGGTGATGATGTTGTGATAAGTGGGATGTACTCTTACGGAGAGATTGCCCCTTTTTACGGAGAACGTAGTTGTAAATTGCACAACCAGACCATGACAATTACCTTAATAAGCGAGTAAATGAATCCACTGTTAAAAAGACAAATACGTAAATATCTTCCTGACGATCTTAAAGATCGTGAGGATATGCAGGTCTTTTTTAATGCGGTGGCAGCATCGTATGATAATCTTGACGATCAATTCAAAATGACCCAGCGAGCTATGCAAATAAGCTCAGATGAGTTATTTGAGGCAAATAAGCAGCTTAGAGAAGAATCAGAACGCCAGCAAGGTTTATTAATACGTTTACAGTCTGTTATAAATGCTGTACAACCTTTTGGTGAAGAAGATGGAGACATAGATATTGGAGAAACAAATCTAGCCGAATATATAAGCCAGCAGGCAGAGCAACTTATCCTAGTAAATAGGGATCAAGAATTACTTGTAAAAGAGCTTGCATTACAAAACCAAGAGCTCAACGATTATGCACACATTGTATCTCATGACCTCAAGTCACCACTGCGCAGTATTGAAGCATTGGTAAGTTGGCTCAAAGAAGATTATGGAGATGCCATAGGCGAGGAGGGGAAAACGCAAATAGGCCTTATAGTAACCCATTTAGAAAAAATGGATGCCCTAATTACGGGTATTTTAAACTACTCTTCTATTGACAAGGAAGTTCGTACAGAGCGACAAATAGACTTAAATGTACTTGTAAAAGAAACGGTAGATCTCATGCATTTACCAGAGCATATCACTATAAAAGTGCATAAAATGCCTACTATTCTTGCAGACCGTTTTAAAATACAGCAGTTATTTCAAAACTTGATAGGCAATGCCGTAAGCAGTATAGATAAGCCACAAGGACTTATAGAGGTAATTGCACGAGATCTGGATGATAGTTATCAATTTGAAATCAAGGATAATGGTAAAGGAATTAATCCAGCATACTTCCATAAGATTTTTCAAGTGTTTCAAAAGCTAGAAAATGATTCGGAAAGCACAGGAATAGGCCTATCTATCGTTAAGAAAATTGTCCATTTTTATGATGGTAAGATTTGGTTAGATAGTGCCGAAGGCGTTGGGACGACATTTTATTTTACACTACCTCAAACTACATAATATGGAACAGCCTAATCTCAATTATATCAAAGAACTTTCAGGAGGAGACGCAGGTTTTGAAAAAAAGCTGATAGGCGTAGTACAAGCAGAATTACCCCAAGAAATTGCCGAGTATGAAGGTAATATGAATGATTCCGCTTTCGCGAAAGCGGCCGAAAACGTACATAAGATAAAGCACAAATTAGGAATCGTAGGATTAGAGAAAGGATACGAACTCGCCATTGCCTATGAAGATGAGCTGAAGGAAGGAAAATCAACCTTAAAAGAAGAATTTGATAGCATTCTAACCGCTGTAATCCATTTTATAAAAGATTTATAATCTGTAAATTGCATACTAAATCACAAAATACCTAAATGTTGAACTGTATAATTGTAGATGATGAAACTGCGGCACGTACTATCGTATCGCATTTGTGTAGCCAGGTAGACGAACTCAATGTAATTGATGAGTTTCCTAATGCAATGCAGGCAATCAAGTTTTTAAATAAGAACGAGATTGACCTTATATTCTTAGATATACACATGCCAGATTTTACTGGTTTTGACTTTATAGATTCCCTTAAAAACCCGCCTAAAATTGTACTTACAACATCAGATCGTGACTTTGCGATCGAGGCTTTTGAGTATGATTGTATTGTAGATTATTTAGTAAAGCCTATAACGCTGCCTAGATTTCTCAAAGCCATGCAAAAAGTAGAGAACTTTAAATCTCCGGTTGCACAAAAAACTGCGTTGCCTCAAGAAGCAAAACAAGAAGAGGCTTCAGAAAAGGAGATGTATGTAAACATAGATAGGCGTCTCATAAAAATTGAGTTTGATAAAATCTTTCTAGTAGAAGCAAAAGGTGACTACGTACTTATAAAAACCGAAGGAAAAAATTATACCGTACACTCTACACTTAAAAAAATAGAAGAAAAACTACCAGATAGTCTTTTCTTAAAAATACATCGCTCTTACATTATTAATATTAAGAAAATAGTTGATATTGAGGATAATAGTGTCCTGATAGCTAGAGATGTAATCCCAATAAGTCGATCTAACAGACCTGAACTTATGAAGCGTCTTAACTTGCTATAAAACAATAAATTCCATTCATCTACAGTAAATTACCACTCAACGATACAAGTATCAGTGCGGTCGAATAAATTGAAAATCAGGGTATAAACTGCCTAATTTTGTTTCTATAATCACATCAATAGAAGCATTATGATTGCAAATTTCTACTCTCTTACAAGGCAAATAATAGCACTAAGCTGCCTGTTGTATTCATTTACAGCCAGCGCACAAGATGTACCTTTTAATTGTGATTTTAGCGCTTATTTGTTTCAATACAATGATGTTTATTCTATTGACCTTGCATCTGGAAACTCTTTTCTAGCAGCAAAGGATATCACACCAGGAAACATAAACGCAGCAGCATATAATCCAGCAGATGGTTACATCTGGGGATACTTATCAAGCCCTGCAAAATCTATTGTTAAGATAGGTAAGAACTTTGAGACCACGACCATCACTATTGATGCATTGCCTACAGGTAACAAGTATGTAGGTGACATAAGTGCTACAGGACAATATTACTTTAAAGCTGGCGGGAGCACATACTACACCGTAGACCTCGACCCAGCATCAGAAACATATACAGAGCTTACTTCGACGGCTTCATTATCTCAAGGTTTAAGTATTCACGACTGGGCATTAAATGCAGTAGATAACCAATTGTATGCTGTTGAAAAAGGAACAAACATTTTATATAGAATTAATCCAGAAAATGGACAAGTACAAACATTAGGTATTGTGCCCATATTATCAGGGCTTGATTATACCTATGGTGCTGTTTATTTTGATGCATCTGGGCGCTTTTATGTCTCTGCAAATCAAACAGGAACTATATATGTAATACAAAGTGTACAAGACTTAACTGGAAGTAATGGTATGGATTCAAATCTTTTTGCCTTTGGACCATCTAGTGCGAGTAATGATGGCGCACGTTGCCCTACGGCACCAGTTTTACAAGAAATTTGTGATAACGGAATTGATGATGACGGTGATGGACTTATTGATTGTGAAGATCCGTCATGTTCAGGATACGGGATGTGTGCGACTATTGACCCAGAAGCATCTACAGGAAATAAAGGAGGACTAGAAAGTAACAATAGACTGTCTAACGCCATTGCAAAACGTAATTTTAATCGTGCAAAGGAGAGTTATGAGTTTAACAAAGACCTTGCACCACTAGTAGATAAGAAAGAAACCTATGCCGTAAGAACTGCACAGGCCT
Organism: Dokdonia sp. Asnod3-C12; assembly: GCF_045063975.1. Taxonomy (NCBI): domain Bacteria; kingdom Pseudomonadati; phylum Bacteroidota; class Flavobacteriia; order Flavobacteriales; family Flavobacteriaceae; genus Dokdonia; species Dokdonia sp. Asnod3-C12. Next base: position 185,076 of record NZ_JBEFNY010000003.1, on the reverse strand, counting down.
TTACGCTGGCAGACCTTATCCCACTAGAGGAAATTGATGAAGATTATGTAGTAGAGTCTACACCTACAGATCTTGTAGCTATCACAAATGCAACAGATGTATATGCTGTAGATTATATAAAAGGAGAGCTCTCAACCGCATCTATACTTGCACTTAAGACAGAAAATGGCGTGTATGAGCACACTAAGTATATCTGTGATCGTTTATTAGGAGCAGAGCTTATCTCTGTATCTACCATAGCAATTAATGATCAACAATTTATTAAGTCCCTCATTAAAAATATAGATGGGAGTGTAGAATTTGTTTTAAGCCTTTCGGCGAAAATGGTAAACAACGAGACTGAGTTTGCTGTAGAAAGCCACTGGAATCTGGATAGCTATGAAGATGATGTAACATTTTACAACTTCCAAATATGGGCAAACTCGATAGATGATTTACACAAACTAGGACAACAAGTTTTGAATCTTCTAGAAGTACAGAAGCCAGTAACTTCATATAATACCTCGACACCACCTACCGTATTTGTAAAAAAAGGAAACTATAACAACGGAGCTTTACAACTAGAAATCATCAATACAAATGCAACCGAAAGTGTAACTTTTGACGCAGGAATAAGAGCAACAGAAACAAGCGAGATTGTAACGACGACATCTAGCATCTCACTTGGCGAAAATTACATCACACAAGTAACCATAGATACTGGATACTTATTTGACATAGGCTTTAGAATAGGCGACGGGATTAATACTCCAGATGATTTATTCTTATCTGACGGGCCATGGGGAGTAGATGCATCTCAAGAAGGGACAGAAGTAGTAACCTATGAGATTTCAGAAAATGAAGAAACATACGGAGATGACACCTATGCTATAGAACGCAACCTGTCACTCACTGCAACTACAAACAGTTATGTTGCGTCATATAGAGCACTTACAGCACGTTTTCAAGCAGTAGATGTAAGCATGTTTAATGCATTACAAATGACAGCAAAGGGAACAGGAAACTTAGAAATCACTTTTGTAAAGGAAAGTATAGAAATCTGGGAAGATCAGTATAAAGCAACAATAGTACTTACAGACAACTATCAAGATTTTGATATCTCATTTGAGAACTTTACAAGTCCGTCGGGAACACCGTTGTTACTTAATGATCTAGTAACGGTAGTATTTACCATGGTATCTCATGATGGAACGATGGTTACAAAGGAAATGGATGTTAATGATATACAATTTGCAAACTCAGAAGTACTTTCAACAGACGAAAATATAGTGGTAGCAGATGCCTTAATAAATTACCCTAACCCATTTATATCGCAAACTACAATACGCTTGCCACAAGCAAGTGCAACGGTACAAATCACGGTAGTAGATATGCTAGGACGCATAGTAGATGTACAAGATATAACAACAAATAACGGAGGCCTAACAGCAGCCTATAACGCTCCAAATTTACAAACAGGTATCTACACTTATAAAATAATAGATAGTGCCTCACAACAACACAGTGGCAAGTTTGTCATAAAAAGATAAGTAGTTTTTTGATTTGATTTGATTGATGTTTAGCCATCACCGGGGACGGTGGTGGCTTTTTTGTGGTGGGGTAAGAGGTACAGTGATTAGTAAGCTTTATAGCTACGCTTTCTCGTTGCTCGTAAATCTCACAAGTTCGCTTTCGCGAAAGCATATCTCGAGTATGAGTAGTAAAAAGTGCTCATCGTAATGATAACTAAGCTCTCAAATAAGCTTTTGCCATCATCAATTCAGGAAGAATCTATGATAGAAATTATTAGATCAACAGTAGCTTAAAAGATTGTATTGAGCGAAGTCTAAGGAGGCTTGTTTTAAATGAGTTGTTCGTTGTGCGTGCGTGCTTATTCTAAATCCAGCCCTTTTAGAAGTCTTTCTATATTCTTTTTACTCTCTTCATTTGGTTCAATATCTTTCAATCGATTGATCTTCTTAGTAATTTCGTCCGACCAATTTTTAGATGTCCATTCATCCAAAACACCAATAGCCATATTTCTATTTCTAGTTACTGGACTATCTAAACCAATGAGAATAAGTTCTTCTCCTTTCGTTGGATAATTTTTTAAAAATGTTATTACACTATCAAAACAAGAATGTTTTTGATAGTTTTCTCCTAATCCCATCCAATCTTTTGGACCAGTTCCTAATTCTTCCAATGGTAGATTATTTTTTGCGAAGTCAATTATGTCATTCGCGTTATCTTCTTTACCATAAGCAGTAACATCATACCAAGCCGAACTATCTAAAGGATTGTTTAGTAGTTTAGCCCAAACAGCATCCCATAATTCTACACCAAGTTCTTGAGCGGCTTGTTTTCCATTCCAGTATAAAACATTATCATCGCTTTTCAATGCTATTTTTGCTTGTTCTTTCCAGTCTCTATTTTTTAATACTTCGTTTATATCTATAAGACAATTCGAAATTATATCTTGAGTCCAACCAGTTTTTTTATGTTCTCCTATCTCGTTTTGAATTTCGATTAGAAAATCTTTAATAGAATTTAAAGTGATAAAATCTATAATATCTTTTACGTGAGAGTTTCCATGTCGAATAAAATTCTCGACTGATTCAGGTGCGAATTCATAATCCGAAATATCTTCTGCAGGTCCACCAGAAATTAGGGCTTTAATAATTTCTCCTGCAGATTTGAAGAGCTTATTATCTATTTTTTTATTTTGAAGTTTTTTATGTAATTCTCCATTGACTGCACAAGTCCATGCCAAATATTCATTCATTATACTGTTCTTATAGCCGTCGAGAATTAACCAATCTTTAAGTTTCTCGGTTAAATCCATATTAGCTATTCTATCTACAAGTTGAATTTTTCCCCAGCCATCAACTTTACCCGCTAATTCCCATAGATCTTGAACAGGGTTCTCTGATAAATTTGAAAGAGCAACAGTTGAAAAAACGGTAAACTCATCATGTAAACCAAGTATTTTAATTTCGCTTAAAACTGATTTATTTTGACATAGACCGAGAATTGCAATTCCTATTTTGACACCATTTCTATGACTTGTTTTCGTTGCTAAATTTTTAGCAAAGCCGAATAGATATGGTTCAATAGGTAAAGATTGATTCACTATTTCTTGAAGAAATTCGTCTATTATTCCAATTATTCCGTCACTTTCAGTTATTCTCTCATAAAACTTTGATTTACTTCTACTATCTCCTTTTTTTGCTATTGTTTTTATCAGAGCTGATAATTCTCTAATTCTAACTTTTGATTCAGAAGAATCATCCGCACCAAACATTGAATCCATTAATCCTGGAGCAAATGTAATTCCACTTTCATCAGATTTTTTATCATCAGGTAGATCGATAGCAGACTCTTTTAGAATTCCATTACTATCTATATTATTGCTCAATAACTGAAAGATAGAATTATCAGTTTGCCACTCGGTAACTTCTAAATCCTTTTTACTTTCAAATAAGTTTTTAATCCAATCTAGCATATATGTAATAGGTTTCTTTGCATGAAGCAAATCAAGCCAATCGCTTTAATTTGCGCTCTCGTTTGTTCTCACTAAATATACAATGAATATCGTAGTTCTATAATTATCAAAACAAACATTATACTTGTAATATGAATGAGTATTATAACAACAAAAAAACGCCCAAAAGGGCGTTTCTAAATATTTTAAACAAGTATTAGGTAGTCTTAAAAATTACATCTTCACAACACCACCCTTAAGCACTTGCCATCTCAGTTTTAAGCCTACTTCCATGAATTCAAATCCTGCTGCGGTTGCAGAGGCGATGTTACTATACTTTCCATAAGCACCCACTTGAAAACGGTTAGATATTGCATATTGAAGTCTAGCTTCTAAGCGAAATAGGGTAGTAGCCTCATCATCTTCTACTACTTGTAAACCTCCAGCTGCGTTTGCTGCATAGCTCCACTTTCCTGCTTGTCCCGTAAGATCTAAAAACAACTCAACTGCTTGGTATTTTGATGGGCTAAAATATAAAGTAGGCACTTGATCCTTAAAACCTACATACTGGTAATTGATACCACCTTTAAGCGTTGGGTTTTTTGTGAAGTTGTAGTATAAAGAAGTAAACAGTAAGTTACGAGAATTGCCATCGGTTTGCTGCGTGTGCATAAGACCAGAATACCAACCTAAATTAATGTTTGTTCCCATATTGTAGTTAAGGGAGTAGTTATTCATAAATATCTTCTCGTCTAGTAGTGCTGCGTTAAAATCTTGTAACGTTCTGCTGTATCCTATCTCTAAATATTGTAGTGGTAGTGGTCTTGATTTTATAAAAACAGATCCATTTACATCTGTATAGTTATTTGCATTTGCGTCTGCTTTTACAAATCCTAACGTCCCTTCTAACCACGTGTTATTAATCACTCTATAATGAGCACCTATAGATGCATCTGTATTATATGCCATCGTATTTGTAGTCATATTTTCAGTAGTTCTATAGTTATATGAGAACACTGTTTTAAATCTACTTGTAAATGGTAGGGTTGCCGTCATTCCAGCAGAGTAAGCTTGGTTATCGCCATTATCAGAAGTGTAGGCAGCTCGTGTTTCAATCACTGGAGCAAGGCTACTTTCTATTGTTTTCATTAACCCAGTAGCATCTTTTTGATTAGGGTAGAAGGTTAAGGTATTTTTCGCGAAAGCGTAAGCCTCATCTAGATTCCCCTGCGCACGGTATGCATTTGCAATCCCTAGATTTCCGTCAAAAGAGGCACTGTCCTTCTCAAGGATACCGTTATAGACCTCGATACTTTTCTTGAAAGTCCCTGTGTACATCCCTAGCGTAGCTTTGAGTGCAGCAACGCGCTGGTTTGTAGGGAATGTCACTTTTAGATCTGCAATGGCAGTTCTTGCCGTGGCGTATTTTCCGTTCCAGATAAGTGCCTGGATGTAGCGCTCATTTGCGGTAATTATTTTTGTAGTGTCTGCTTTCGCGAAAGCGATACTCTCCTGCGCTAGTGATAAAGCAAGCTTGTCGTCCTTCTGTAAGTGAGCAACTAATGACTTTCCTACTTGAGAAGTTAAGGTATCTGAAAGTTGGCTGTACATCGTGTTTGCATTCTCATAATCCTTCTTTGCGATATACGTATTTGCAAGCGCGCTTATGATTTGCTCATCGTTAGGCATATCCTCAAGAGCACTTTTAAGCAATTGTATAGCCGCATCATATTGAAAAGCAGTCGTAAGTTGGTTTGCTTTCCCCAAACGCATAAACTTTTTTGACACGGCAGCATTTGCATTGCCAGGTTGTACCGTAAGTGCTTTATTTACATAATTGATTGCAGCGTCATATTCCTTAAGGTTAGAAAGCGTGTTTGCATAACCGAGTAGGGCAGAGAAGCTCGTACTGTCTTTGGCAACGAGGGTTTCATAAAAGTCCTTTGCTGCGCCAAAATCACTATCCCATAAAAGAGACTCGGCATAGTTTAAGCCAACTTCAAAATCCGTCGGATAGTCAGCCTTTAGTGTTGTAAATAATGATCTAGCTTCTGCGCTATCACCGCTAAGACCTAAAGCACGACCGTAACAAAGTCTTGCTGTCTTATTATCTGGGTAGTCTTCTAGTACTTCTCCAAAAAAAGCTTTTGCCTCCTCATATTTTCCAGTTTCTAATAAAGTGAAACCTGCAGACATATCTTGGGTGTATGCTGTTGCACTTAAAAGGAAGACGATAATTAATGTTGCTATTCTCATTACGTTTGTTTTACAGTTGCAAGTTATGGTCATGTATCAAGATTTCAATCTGAAGATAATTGCAAGTCATCGACACTTATCGTCGACTGGTGGAGGTTAAGATCTGGTAAAGGGTAGTTTTGAGTTTATAGGTAATAAAAATATTCAATATTTAGCCAAGAACATCTAATTTTTAGGCTTTTATGTTACGTTGTAAATTGAAAGATAAAAATAGGATAGAGATGATTTTTGGGTAGATGTTGCACACATTTTTCAAATGTGGCTTACTCTCAATCTTGAAGTATTTGCTGCTAATATCTCTCCAAATGTGCTTTCCTTTCCTTCTAAGATTTGATAAATTCTTACTGTTGCGAACATCTCCCCAAATGTGCCTTCCTCTCCTTCATACTTCAGTCGTCGGAGGCAGGTTCAAAGAGGGGCTTTCATTTTTTTACTCCTCCTCTTCGAAGAGGAGGTCGGGAGGAGATGTTTTACGTCTGAGTAAGAAAATCGTTGCGAACATCTCCTCAAATGTGCCTTCCATTTATTCTAAGGTTTGATAAATTCTTACTGTTGCGAACATCTCCCCAAACCCCTCTTCGAAGAGGGGCTTCACTATTTGCTCATCTTTCAATAGAAGCTTAATATTTTTACTCCTCCTCTTTCTTGCATCCGACGAGGGAGGAACGACCGAGAGGAATGCACAGAGGTTGGGTGGAAATGTTTTACATCTGAGTGAGAAAAACAACAACTAAGTCAATTACAAACATTCCTCTATTCTATCTTCTATAGCAATAATAACGGCATCTATATTTTTAAACACTTCGTCATTTGTAAATCTTAAAAAGTGCACACCTTTCTCCTCTAGACGACCTTGACGAAGTCCGTCTTCTATGATTTGGTTTTCGTGAATGCTCCCATCTAACTCAATAGCAAGACCTATTTCATGACAATAAAAATCGACGATGTAATCTAATAACGGCACTTGTCTATGAAATTCTGCTCCGGTTGCCTTTCTTCTGATCTTATCCCAAAGAGTTAACTCTGCTAGTGTCATATTCTTTCTGAGCTCCTGAGCTCGCTCTTTTAAGTCTCTTCGATATGGAATTAATCTTTGCATTAGTTTTTAGGGTAAATATATGGAAATCAATAAAATAGATATTTTTAAATATATTAGGCTGCTAACATCTCCCCAAATGTACCTTCCTCTCATTCCTAAAGTCATTCGTCGGAGGCAAGTTCCAAGTGGGGCTTTATTTTTTTTGCTCCTCCTCTTCGAAGAGGAGGTCGGGAGGAGATGTTTTTTGCGTGTGAGTGAGAAGTTAGTTGCTAACATCTCCCCAAATGTGCCTTCCTCTCATTCTAAGGTTTGATAAAATCTCACTGTTGCGAACATCTCCCCAAACCCCTCTTCCAAGAGGGGCTTTCTATTTTTTTACTCCTCCTCTTCGAAGAGGAGGCTGGGAGGAGATGTTTTGCGTCTGAGTAAGAAATACGTATAGTTATAGAGAAGACGTTTCACATCTGAGTAAGAAATTCAAAAAAGACGGGAGGAGATGTTTTGCGTCTGAGTAAGAAATACGTATAGTTATAGAGGAGATGTTCTACATCCGAGTAATAAGTCCACAAAGATTGACAGAAGATGCTTCATGTATGGGAATGAAACACACCCTAACAATCTAAAAACCTCCTCCTTATATAGTAACAAGTAAAGCTTTCGCGAAAGCGATACAACCACTAAACATGCTTTAAAGAAGAAATACTACCATTCGTCTACAGTAAGAATGTGCTCATCGAAATTTCAACCGAAAGCCTCTTAATTGCTTGCATCTTTGTACCAGAATCAAACAACAAACTATTATGGGACTTACAGTAATAAACAACAAGAGCACATTAAGAATAGTGCACAACGCAAGAACGATGTCAACAGGAGCTACATTAAATGTAGTGCATAGAAAGGTTGATAAGCCAGTTATCCAACTAATGACTTATTAATCATTGATCATGATCGCAATCCAACAAAAAATCAAAAAAGCACTTTCACCAGAGCAAATATTTATGCTCAGTGCCTTTGTAGTAAATGGAGGAAATTACCTCTATAACTTAGGCCTAGGTAGAGTTTTAGGACCTGGAGCTTTTGCAGATGCTGCTATATTAATCACATTACTTCTAGTACTATCTTTTGTAGCGATGACTTTCCAACTTGCAGTTGCAAAGTTTACTACTGAGTTTGACGCTTCAAAGCAAGAAGCTTTTGTAAAAAGAGCTTACAAGCAGGCAACCACTTTTGGGATTATACTCGGAGCGATGATTGTAGTTTTTGCAACTTCATTACAGTCACTTTTGCAAACGGCTTCACCTATAATGTTCACCATCTTTGGAATAGCAGTTCCACTTTATTTTGTGATGAGTGTAAATCGAGGTAACCTACAAGGACGCAAATCTTTTATTCAACTCTCTGTTACATATCAGCTAGAGATGGTATGCAGGCTCGCTCTTACTTTTGCATTCTTACTGTTTTTCAATATAGAATCCTCTGTAGCAGTATCTACAGCAATAGCAGTTTCTTTTATCGCTGGTGTGTTTCCTTTTAAGAAACTCACTTCAAAAAAATTGATAGAGACAGCACTTACCTCAAAAGAGAGTAAGGCCGTGACTCAGTTTTTTGTACTTACCGCATGTTATGAGCTTACCCAGATCATTTGTAATAACAGTGACATTTTACTAGTAAAGCACTTTTTTCCATCGTATGATGCAGGATTATATGCTTCACTAGCACTTATAGGCCGTGTTGTATATTTTGTAACTTGGATGTTCGTAATGTTATTACTACCTACCGTAGTAACCATGCGTAAAGAGGGTAAAAACTCTGTACCAGTACTTATGAAGTACGTAGGATACATCACAGCTCTTGCAAGCGCGATTGTATTATTCACATTTTTATTCCCATCATTTGCCGTTCAGGTTCTCTTTGGAGATCAATATATGGCAATTGCTCCCTTACTTGGTTGGTATGCCCTTGCCACATCTTTTTTTGCCTTATCTAATATTTTTGCCTACTACTATTTATCCCTAGATCATTATAAGCCTATTGTAATTGCTGCCATTTTTGGAGTGTTACAGATAGTGTTAATCATATTTTTCCACGATTCGTTATTTGAAGTTGTGTTAGCCCAAGTTGCAGCGATGGGTGGTTTACTTATCGCGCAACTACTTTACTTCTGGAAAATGCAAGTAAAGTAAGATATACCCCCAGATTGTAGTTTGCCCTCTTATAGAAGCTGTTGCTTTGATAAGAGGGTTTTGTTTTAGAAATACTTTATAAAACTGCTATTGCCATCCAAGCGTCGTCCTTTTAATATGTTCTACATTGATAAAAGAACACTTTTGATAGCATTCTTAAGTGCTGTAATATAGGCTGTTGGCGTAAATACCTGATAAATCGCCCATTTTCAAAAATCGTTTATCGAAGGTCAATTACCATTCGTCTATACTAATGGTCGAGTAAACGTTTTTGGTCCGCTTTCGCGAAAGCAAAGCCGCATATTTGTACTATCAAAAAAACATAACTACTTAAAAATAAATATCATGGCTTTAGAAATCAACAACATTTACGGAGTAACTTGTATCAAAGGAAAAGTATCTAGCACACACGTTCAAGAAGTAAAAGGATACTTCAAAGCATTACTTACGATACAAGATAATGTCATCATCAACTTATGTGAGATCAAGAAAGGATCTAAGAAGTTAGTAAGAGTTTTAGAAAACTTGCAAGCTGAAATCTCAGAAGAAAAATCACTTAAGTTTTTCAGTTACCCAGAGCCAGCAGTTAAGGAATTATACGCACAGCTTAATAATGAAGCCAACTATTACCAGGCAGCAGCATAACATAAAAGAATACTACTACAACAACATCAAATCTATATATCATGAAATTAGCAATCGTAACGGCCTATCCACCGAGCAAAGTAACTTTAAACGAATATGCATATCACTTAGTTAAGCATTTTCGTCAAAACCAAGAAGTAACAGAACTTGTACTTCTCACAGATGTAACTCCAGAACAAGCAGATATCACTTTTGAAGAAGATGGATGCGCAATCACCGTAAAGCAGTGCTGGAAATTTAATAGCTTATCTAATGTACTATCCATTGCAAAGGCAGTAAGAGCTACAAAGCCAGATGCGGTACTTTATAACCTACAGTTTATGAAGTTTGGAGATAAGAAAGTAGCAGCCGCTTTAGGTTTATTTTCTCCTTGGGTTTCTAAGTTAATGGGAGTTAAAACTACGGTGTTACTTCATAATATTATGGAAACTGTAGATCTTGATAGCGCAGGATTTACATCTAACAAACTCAAAATAAAGGCTTATAACTTTATTGGAGAGATGCTTACTCGTGTAGTTCTTAAAGCAGATACTGTAGCACTTACCATAAGCAAGTATGTAACTATCCTTGAAGAAAAATATAACGCAAAAAATTGTGTACTGATCCCTCATGGTACTTTTGAAATTCCATTAGAACCATCTTACCAAGCAGCTCCTGGTCCTCTTAAGATAATGACTTTTGGAAAATTTGGAACTTATAAAAAAGTAGAAATACTTATAGAAGCAGTACAAAAGGTAAGAGAAAACACAGGACGTGATCTTGAGATTGTAATTGCGGGTACAGATAGCCCTAATACACCAGGATACCTAGCCGAAGTAAAGGAAGCATATAAGCATGTTCCTAATCTCACTTTCACAGGTTATGTAGAAGAAGAAGATGTACCAGTGATATTTTCAGAGAGTGCGATGGTAGTTTTTCCATACACATCTACTACTGGAAGTTCTGGAGTATTGCACCAAGCAGGAAGCTATGGTAAAGCAGTAGTAATGCCAGATCTAGGAGATTTAAGCATCTTAGTAAAAGAAGAAGGGTATAAAGGTGAGTTCTTTAATCCAGAAAGTATGCACAGTCTTGCATCTGGTATAGAAAATCTAGTCATGAACGAAACGTACAGAACAGAAATAGCAAAAGCTAATTACAAAGCAGCAACAGCATTACCTATGAGCCGTATCGCTCAGATGTACCTAGATGTTTTTGCAGGAAGAAGTACTAATAACAACGAAGTAATATTGAAGGTAGCATAATTACCGGTTCTTAATGATCAAATAGGCATCGTCTTTCACCCCAAGTGTATTTACAATTCCAAAAAAAGCCTGTTTGTTCTTTCGCCACGGTAATCTACCAGCCACTTCAGTCGGTATGTCCCTAAAGTCGTAAAGTGTCCATGAGAGATAGTGTAAGCTATCTCTTTTCTGGGTTACATAAAACTCTTTAAAATATGCGGCTTGATCTTTCTCATCAGATCCTAGAGGATTCCATAATCCGTGATAAGCTGCGAGACCAAATTCTTGCAAAACCACAGGCTTGCTAGTTGCATCTGTAAGGGATTTGTGAGCCGCTGCAAGATCCTCAAGATCTTTATAATAATGATACGAGACAATATCTACATGCTCTTTGAGATGTAGCGCAGCCTCTGGAGAAGACCAGCCTATAGTTACTGGATGCGTATTATCTATAGTCTTGAGATAACCTATTGTTTGACTCAGCCACGATAATACCTCGCGTTCCCCACGACTTTCAAAATCGAGGTTAGGTTCATTTTTAATATCCCAACCTAATAATGCAGGATGATCCTTTATATGAGTGACAATACTATGAAGGTGTGCATTTGTTATCGTCCAGTCTTGTATGCGATAATCTCCATAAAAGTCAAAAATAGTAACCACAACCTTAAGTTTTGCTTTTTCTGCTTCGTCCAGAAGTGAGGTGAGTTTCTCAAGCTTTTCTTTAGAAACACGTGCTTTTCCAAAATCTTCAAAACCTACAAAGACTCTTATGGAATTAAGTTTAAGATCATTAATAATTTGAAAATCTGTAGCAAGTGTGTCTTTACTAAATGTAGGGCCAAAGGTATCCCAAGGACTTCCTTGTGGGTAATAATTCATGCCTTCCAGCATTGTAAGATCTAGCGGCATAGTTTCATTTTTAATTTCGGTAGGGTGTGAGGCTACTTTTTCAAAATGACGCACTCTCCAGAAGCCATCTTCTAGCAGTAGTATGATTTTGTAGTCATTATTAAAAGCTCGTTCTACAAGAAATTGTTCATTTTTAAAAACACGCTCCACACTAGTCACATTGCGGTCTGTGAGCACTACTAAAGTACCATCTGCACTATAAAATTCTACAGAGAGGTGATGTGTAAGCGTTGTGCTTTCTATATAGGTGTTTGTTTCATTATTAAGTGCTAGTAAGTCAAGTACTTTCCCTCGAGCACGCTCTGTATAATGATCAAAAATCCCTGCATCTTCTCCGGTGTAAAAAGCCCTGTTTTTTACATACCAAGCATCAAGATAGTCTTCTTCTATACTCGCTAGATTTGCTTCTTCCATAGGCCGCCCAGGGTTTTCAATAGATTCCCAAGTCACTTCTGGCACATAATGACGGTCTTTTGTTTCGTCTAGATGTAGCATTTTACTTCTATCTGCACCCGTATTTAAAAAAGCAATCACCTGACTCACACCATAGAGTACACCTGCATTTATGAGAATAAATCCAGCCAAAATCAAAATGCGATATAGGGTTTTGTTACTTTTCAATCTATTGATATTTGGGTGTTACTTTCTAGTCCTAAACAACGTACTACGACGTCATAAGTTCCAGTAGGATAATCTTCTTCTTTTAAATAAAAGGTAGCCTCACCATTTTTTGTTTGTCCGTTGCGGGTTTCTTTGCCTATGGTTACAGATACGTCAATTCCATTTTGAACTAATTGTCCTAAGTAGCTTGTAAGCGGTCCTATGGCCAAGTTTCTTTCGGTTACAGTTGGAGTAGGGATGGAGGTTATGATGGATTTAAATTGCTGCGTTATGGTGTTGCTTTGTGCAATACCTGTCACGGCTGCTCTTACATTCCATGTGGTGGGTGATTGTGGGTGTAACGCTTTCGCGAAAGCGTACCCATTAACCGTACTCGCCTTATTCTGCCAGTGGTTACCTGTAGTATCTGTCATATAAAAAGTAACCAGCGTTCCATCTGTCATCACATTACCATGCTCATCGCGTATTTGCGTACTCTGAAAGCTGATGATCTCGTTGCCATCTGCATAGTTATGATTGCTAATTACCGTTATGCGAAAATCTTGAGCAACATCTGGAAACACATCTGCTACGAGCTCTTTTGATGAGATATTTTCAAGCGTACTCCCGGTGCTCACTCTTCCTGTGCGTAGCGGAGAAGAAATGCGTTTCCACACAAAACCAGAAGTTATAGGATGCGTAGTAGTCTTAATAGTCGACTTAAATTGTGACTTAAGTGCTACTTGAGTGTTATCTGGAAGGGTGTTATCTAGTGTATCTGTCGGGATACTCACCAGCATCGTGCAGTCACGCACATTTGCAACAATACTACGTGGACCAAGATATGTCTCAATTGAGCCTAAATGGTTTGTGTCTGGTAATAAGGAGAACTCACCTTCTTGAGAGATGTTCTCATTACTATAAAGGTTATAATTCACAACACCACTTCGTTTAGTAAAATTAGGCGGAATGTAAAACTGTGCTGTATTATCTAGTATTTCAGGTTCAAGAACGATGGTGGCGTAGGTACTTGATAGAATTAGATAAACAGTTTGCTCATCTAGTGCGCTGCCTGTTATAATTGGTATAAACAATCCCTTATCTGTAACTGTTTGATCACCTATATCCTCTAAAGTTATGGCAGTATGTTGCACCGTTTTTACTGCAGCTTTATCTGCACATGAACAGAACATCGTGAGCAGCAATAGTGAAACGATAGCAAAGGATGATATGTGTGTGCTACGTTTTATCATTTTGGGTTACCTACATAGTTGTTGGTGGTAATTGTAATATATGCATACGGCATATTTTTGATAGGTATAAATGATTGCTCACTTCCAGATGCATTTCTTTGCGGTACTACCTTATCAGATATACTCTGATTAGGTAGTCCGTTTACAGAAGCTGTTTTTAATCCAGAGGCTATTTCTATAGGCAAGATATCTGAGTATAATACCTCAGAAAATGGCCTTTTACGTTGCTGGCGCACACTCTCATCTATATACCTGCTTTCTACCCATAACAACTCCTTGTCATCGTTATAGTAGCCTATAAGTAGTTGTGGTATGGTCGCCTCTTCTATACTTGTGTTAAAAAGGAAACCATTAAGTGTATTCTTTACTTGCTGCACCTTAGAGAGATCTACTGCCTGATATAAATCTGTCGTAGCAACATTTGCGCTTACTTGTACTTCAAAATTTACAGGGATGTCTGTAAGATCAATTTCTGTAAATGCATCTGGAGCGTACGTAGTTGGTTTTTCTTCTGTGGCAGAAGCCCATGCAATACCTTCAAAATTGATGCGGTAAAGCGTTGTCTCCTTAGGTAGTAATTTATGTTTGACTACATCCTTAGCATTAAACCTAGCCAGCTCTTCATTATCTTCATTATAGATAGCTCCTGTTACAGATATATCTGCAGGAATATTATCTACGTTCTGAATTTCTCCCACAATAGCATAGGTTGTATCTAGTTGCACCAGTCTTGCAGAGAGTACTTCTACAACTGGTTGCTTGAGTACATCCTCATGAAAAGTTTGCTCAGATGTCACAGCACGTTTTCCGTGGTTATAATACCTCGTTCCGCTCTGTATGAGAAGCTGCTCTGGCGGTATATCTGGATCTACAGTTTTAGGAACGATATACCATTTGCTTCTCTTTTTGAGCAGTTGTAACTCGTCGTGAGTTTCAATTTCTTTAAGTGGTGTAATCCAGGTAGCATCTACAATTCCTAAAGCAGTGGTATCTGTTTTTGGTATAATGTCTATGTATAGACTATCCAACTTCGCATAAGAACTCAATAAACCATCTGAGACAGAAATCTCGAGCATAAATTGAGATAGTTTCTTGTCACTATCTGGATCTAGATAAGAATGTGCACGCTCAAATTCTTTAAAATCTACCGCATCATAATAAGCAGTAACCACATTATTAGCCGATAGTTGGGTGGTGTTTTTTACATAAAATAAATATCCGCCAAAGGCAATTACAATCAGTAAGATGATGGTCCACACCACAGATGTTCGATATAATAGGGAAGGAGCGCGCTTGTAGATAGGAGTAAAGGCAAAATATAGCGGCAGCTCTTTCTTTCTTTTAAAGGAACGCGTCCAGAGCGAACCTAAATGAAGTAGAAATGCAATGATAACTGTGGTAAATGGTATAATTCCCCACATGAGCTTTAAAACAAGTGGAGCATCTTCTCGAGGCAACACACTTGGTAAGGGAGCGATGCCTGCTTTTTCCCATACCATAATACCATTTTCTAGTAAGCTCAATCTGTGCCAACCAGCAAAATAAAGTAGAGGATCATAAAACTTGTCGTTTGAAAAAACATACTTCAAATGGTATTTTTCTGGTACCGTAAGAAACTGTTGGAGTGACCCTATACCTTCTATACCTCTATATTTTGAGTTTTCGAGACGTTCCACCGCTCTTGTAGTAAGTTCTGGTAATCTTCTTGCAGAGTGGTAATCACCATCTACCGTAGTAGCCTTAGTTTGTGCAGAGAGCCATGCCATTTGGTCCCCAAAACCTAGTGGTAAGTATCTCCATTTGTAATGCTCATCTTCATTTAAGAAGTTTACAATAGGCGTCATTTTTATAGCATCTGGCTGGCTCGGTCTAAACTTCCCTAAGGTTATCGTGAAAATGGCGATAAAGATGAAGAGGAATGATAAGAATGCCCCAGACGCTCTATGTACAAGCGTACCCCACTTTTCTTGCAAGTAGTCTTTATAGTCACCTTCTACAAAGCGATAACAGAACTCTCCAAAAACGGGCAGCGCCATAATAGACGCCCACAAGGTAAAACGATCTAAGGTTAAGATATTAAAGGCGTTTTCTCCCAGCATTGCTAGAGGTACCGGAGTTGTTCCGCCGGTTCCTAGAATCAATAATAAGGTAAATGATATCCCAAAAAAGAGTAACCTCTTACTGTAATACCTATAGAAAAAGTAAGGAAGTAAGAACATTAAAAGCCCCCAGGGAATCACAAAGAAGACTAAACCAGAGGAGAGTACTTCAAGAAAATTATCCCTAGATCCATGCGGAATAGGTACTTGCGTGATGGGATTATTTTTTGTGTTTACCCAGTATGGAAAAATGCAACCTACGATAAGCACGAGCGAGCAAGCTCCAAATATAACTATGCGCCTTAAGTGGGTCCATACCGCTTTCGCGAAAGCGATAACAGTCACCTCCTTTGTACTATTTACCTTTTCTCTCGCAGCATCCATCACAACCATACCTAATAATGGAAATATAAAAAAGATCATCCCAAATATAGGAGTGACATGATGTGAGGTAACTGTAACCGAAAGTAATGCAAGGGCTTTAAATAGGTGTCTCTTGCGTGCTGTCTTTACCCACAGATAGATTTCGGGGAGGCAGTGCATTAATACGGAGATACCTATAATACTAGGTAGTTGCCCAAAAATATGCAGCGTTTCTACAAAGGACGAACTAAAAACAGCCATTAAAGCAGCATATCCTGCAACCTTCTTATTAGGTATTAAGACTTTGGTAAAGCGATAGACACCAGTAATAAATAGCACAACGCCTGTAAGTGCAACTGTAAACATCCCAAATTTGAGTCCGCCTATATAGGAAAGGGCACCAATGGTTTGATGTACAAGTGGCGGATAGCCCATAACGGTAAAGCCGGTATACCAACTATAACTCCACGGCTCAAACCAGCTAGTTGCATAATGATTTGCAAAAAACAAATGTATAAGCGCGTCATATGTGCGCTCTACAGTAAAGAACATAGCCGTCCCGTGGAAAATCATTCCAAGGAGCACGGCGCTGACTAAGTATTTGTTTGTTTTTGACTGCATTGTTTGGGAGTGAAAAGATACCCTTTTTAATATTCTGAATCAAAGATAGTTCTTTCGATAAATGGTTCATCCTTCGACGAGTGGTAACCGTCTATAGTAAGCCGCTAGCCATCGAAAACACTGGCTGTCAACGAGAAAAGCGAGGTATGTTTGTACTGTAAAACAATAACAACACACAAAAACACACATTATGAAAACTGGAATAATCATCCCTTGCTACAACGAAGAAAAGAGACTTAACACAAACGCATTTGTGTCATTCATTAAAGAAAACAGCGATTATCATTTATGTTTTGTAAATGACGGAAGTAAAGATAAAACGCTAGAGGTTCTTTATAGTATGAAAGAACAAGCGCCTAATGCAATAAGCATTGTAGATGTAAAAAAGAACTCTGGTAAAGCAACAGCTGTAAGAGCAGGAGCTAGATTCTTATATAGCAAGTCTACTATCTCTACGATAGGATTTATGGATGCAGACCTTTCAACAGACTTCAGAGATTTTAAGGACCTCGTTAAAACTCTGAAGACTGAGGGAAAGCTCGTAGTATTCGGTTCTAGAAACGCTTTAGGAAGCGGTACGATAGAACGCAACTTTATGAGAAACATGTTTTCAAAATTTGTGAAGCAGTTTATCTTACTAATCTTAGGATTACCTATAAGAGACACGCAGTGTGGAGCAAAAGTATTTACAAGAAGTATCGTACCTGTAGTATATGACAATGCTTTTACTAGCAGATGGTTATTTGATGTTGAGATCTTCTTACGTCTTAAGAGCTACCTAGGAAAAGAAAACACAATGAAGAACATCTTTGAGCAGCCACTTATGAGATGGGTACACGTAGATGATTCTAAGTTAGGAATGAAAGACGCTTTACAAATCCCAATGAATCTTACACAAATCTGGATGAACTATGCTTTTCAAAGCAATACAGCAGCCAGCGCAATCCCTACAGAATTTGCATTAGACACTATGTCTCAAGAATTTTCTATAGCAGCATAATAATTACTGTTTCCTAGTCCCCATAAAACATCATTTATCCACATCTAATCTACTATTATGAACATTTATCCAATAAAATTTGAGCCTATTCTTCAAGAAAAAATCTGGGGAGGATCTAAACTACAATCGGTACTTAACAAGAAATGTACTAGCGATACGACTGGTGAGAGCTGGGAAATATCTGGAGTAGAAGGAAATATATCACAGGTAGCAAACGGATTATACGAGGGAGAATCACTGGTTTCTCTTTTAGAAAACCACACAAGTGAATTTGTAGGAGCTGCAAATTATGAACGTTTTGGAAATGAGTTTCCGTTGCTTATAAAGTTTTTAGATGCAAAGACAAATCTTTCTGTACAAGTACACCCAGACGATGAGATGGCACAAAGAGATCATAACTCATACGGTAAAACCGAAATGTGGTACATCATGGATCACGAAGAAGAAGCAGAGATTATATTAGGTCTTAAAGATAAAAACGCAAATACAGAAATCTTACGTGATGTGACAGGAGATAATGTATACGACGTATTTAATAAAGAAAAAGTAACTAGAGGTGATGCATATTTTATTCCTGCAGGAAAGATACACGCCATAGGAGCAGGTGTACTGGCAGCAGAGATACAGCAAACCTCAGATATCACCTATAGAGTATATGACTGGGATCGCACAGATAAGAAAGGTCAAAAAAGAGATTTACATCTTGACCAGTCTGTTGCAGCTACTAAGGAGTTTACTGAAGAGTGTAAGAAAGATTGCAAAGTAAATAGTAATACCTCGTCAAATGTGGTAGCCTGTGATTACTTTACCACAAATGTGTTACGAGTAAATAAAACTTTTGAGAAATCTTATGCAAACCTTGACTCTTTTGTAATCCTTATGTGTGTTGAGGGTTGTGCCTCAGTAACCGTAAATAATAAGACAGAGATTGTATTTAAAGGTGAGACCATCTTACTTCCAGCAAATTCTAAAGAAGCTTTTTTCTTTGCAAAGGATGCTCAATTTCTAGAAGTATATATTGATTAATAAATTAAATCTGTACGCAAATTCCTTAGTAAATCTAGGATGTACGTTGTTGTTATTGTTACTTCTATTAGATTAAGCAATATTAAGGTTACGTAGAGATTATATAATAAATCCTCATTGTCATCGGACTGTGAGGATTTTTTGCGTCATCCTAATTTATTAGAAAGGTCCTAAGTGATTATATGAATTAATAATACTTGTAATAGTTACGCTTTCGCGAAAGCGTACTATACATAAAAAATAATCTGATGTATAGAAAAACAAAAGCCCCATACAACGTATAGGGCTTTAACCAAATAAACAAACCAATCAATCAATTATTCCATAATCATTTTTTAAGGGTTAATAGTATTTTTTCTGCGCACTAATGCAATAAACACTAGTCCAGCAATGAGTATGAAAACAAATGCCATAATAGGCGGAAATAGGCTAGCGCGATGTGCTGTTACTTCAGTAAAATTTTTACCATCTACTCGCAGTGATAAGGTGTGATTATTATCATCATTAAGTACAAAGTGTTTCTTATTAAACCCTTCTTTAAGTAGGATTAATGCACTCTGGCTTTTGTGAATATCTACAAACGCTGTGTTTTCTATAACTGCACTTTGTATAGTGGTAGGCACTCCAATCACTTTAAAAACTACCTTAGTTTCATGCCCTAATTGTACAATGCCGTTTAATAGCAATACTTCTTTATTCTCGTCAAAACGTATGTGCAGGTTGTTCTTAATATGAGTAAGAACCATTTCTTTAAACTCCTCTGGAGTGGTATAAGGCGTGTCTGAAAAATGTGTGTTTATCTCTTGCTGAAAAGCAGTGAGAGATGCACTCACTTGTAGCACCCATGTTTGATCTTCTTGCTGCACTAACATTGTAGTGGAAGCGTCTGATTGATGTGCAAGTGCTTTAAAAGAAAAACATAATATGCAGAGAACAATCAATAATGATTTTAGTTTCTTTCTAGTTTGCATAAGCTCCGTTTAAACAGTTAATAAAGTTATTTGCTCCAGCTGCATCTACATGGTAATGATATCCTCTCACATCATCCTCATGACCTCTACAAGCATCTAGGTCGCTAGGCTCGTTACCATCACTATCGAGTTGTGCATATAATCCATGTCCATCAAGTGCATAACCTATCATTGCAGCGTGTCCATCTTCTTGGGCTAGCTGGGTAGTAACTCCTGTAGCTGCATGATAGTGATAACCTGCGTTGAGATTGATATGCCCACCAGCATCATCAAATGGTGCTAGTGTATATGCTCCTAGTATTGCATCTGTAGGTGCTGGTGCGTCAAAAACTACTCCGTTAAAAGCTACACCTCGCTGTGATGGGCCGTTTCCTCCCATAGGACCTCCGCCACCAAAATTAATGGAGCTAGCAACTCGTTGAGGTGTTACAGGGATGAGGTACGTTCTAGTGAGGTCTGCCACATAAGAGGGCAAACATTCTACACAAAAATTCTCATATTCTTCTCCCACGTTTGGGTTTGCGGCATTTGCACAGTCTTCTAGTGAGTCTGTTGTATAAATATCACCGTTGTCATCATACATAAGCCATGTAGTGTCATTGTAAAAGGAAGCCATATTTTCAATAAATGCTCCATCTACATCATATACTTGACCGTTTTCTAGCCAGATTCCTCCTGCCTCAGCATCATCTGCAATATTATCTGGACACCATGGACCCATATTGTGATCTGCTGGTGTACTTGTAACAACAAGTTCGTAGCAATCTGTAGTTACTCCGTTAGATAAAGTACACGGTACGGTGGTAATAGTAACAGAATTGTCACTAGTATAAAATAGTGATGCATCTACATCTATTACGACACCATCTGTATCTGTAGTTTCTCCTGTTTGAGTTGCATTATTGTCGCTTGAGCAAGAGTTGCATCCTATTAATATCATTGAGGATATAAATAATCCTATGAGTGGTAATTTTGAGAAGTATGACATGTTTTTTTGATTTTATTGGTTGAGGTTTTTTTGAAGTTAGATGGGAGTGATGTTTGTTTTTTAAAAGCTCTGTAATTACTCACAGAGCTTTTGGCTAATTAAAAACAATTCACTTTTTACATATTACTTTTTTTCTCTGCGTTGTGGTTTTGGTGCTTTTTTAAATTCTTTTTCAGAGATGAAACCATCTTCGTTTGTATCTACTTTATCAAAGTCATTTTTTAATGGACCTTTTATTTCAGATTTTGCAAGTTTGCCATCTTCATTCTTATCCATTTGCTCCAATAGTTCAGCATACGTAGGCGGCTTTTTTCTATCGTTTCCTCGTTGTGCCTGTGCCATTGAAACACTTGTAAATGCTACACAAAATATAGCCGTTATTACCGCCGTTTTAAATTTCATAGTTTTCATATTTCTAGTTTTATGTTACACTTATTTGACATCAAATGTAATAGGTAGTTTAATGGTTATGAGTCACTTTAAGTGAATGGGCGCTAGTTTTCTGTGAATGGCATTATCTAGCCTTTTTCTTATAATTTGATACTGTGTAAATGTGCTTATTCTAGCCTATAATAGCTATTCATAAAGGTTTCTTTGATTTGTTCGATGCGTTGTTTTCTTAGATAAATAAGTTGAATTAGCGCATAAAAAAAGCTGGATAATGATTTCTCATTACCCAGCTTTCTATAAATGTTTTGTTGCTCTTTACAAAGAGCATGTTTTAGTAAGTCACTCGAGTTTTAATGCCTTTATATCAGTAATGAGTTGAGCAATGGATGATCTATTTAAGCCATTATATATCCCTCTTATGTGCTTATTACTATCAATGAGGAGAAAATTTTCTGTGTGAAGGAAGTCGTCTATTGTTTTTTCTTCTCCTAAGTCATTTTCTACAAAATAGAAGTCTCTTCCTAGTGAGTATATATCCTTCTTATCTCCAGTAACGAGATGCCATTTATTATCTATAACACCATTGTCTTCGGCATACTTTTTTAAGACTTCGACAGTGTCTGAAGTAGGCATCACGGAGTGAGATAGCAATACTACGTTTGGGTCGTCTTTAAATGCTTCTTGCACCTTATACATATTATCTGCCATTTGCGGGCAAATACCTGGACACACAGTAAAAAAGAAGTCCGTCACATAAATCTTATTGTCAAATGTTTTTTGAGTGATAGTTTCCCCTAGCTGATTAGTCAGCGCAAAGTCAGGAATTGTGTGAAAGTCTTTTTCCTCTTGTGATCGTGGCACAATCCAGTTAGGTGTAAATGACTTCTCATTATAATAGGGTAGGTATTCTGTTCTACTAGTTTCTACTACTTTGACGTTTTCCTTCTTTACTTCTTGATTACAACTAGTGATAGTGATAAGTGCTAGAAGTACCAAGAGGCTCATTAGGTTACTTTGTGATAATAACTTCATCTTCTAATTTATAACAGGAGTTAGCTTTTCTCATTCCAAAAATTCGCCCATTACGAGCTTCATAATTCACGTATAATGTTCCGTTCTCAAGCCAAGCTTTTTGTAATCCGCTTTCTTGTCCATTGACTAATTTCCTTTGCTTCGCAAGCACTCCAGTAGCATACCATTCTCTTTCTACACCTTGCTTCACTCCTTTAGTGTAATTGGATTGTGAAGCCAGAACTCCATTTTCCCACCAACTTTTATAAATACTATCTAGCCGATTGTTTTTATAGTAAGATTCAATACGTAGTGTACCATTTTCAGACCATTTTTGAGCTATTCCTTCTCGTTTACCTTGGATATATCCTATTTTCTCGGCAAGTGTATCGTTAGGATAAAGCCTTAGTGAGTATCCAGAAAATAATTCGTTATTATAATACCAAGCACCTTCTAGCGGATTCAAAACCAGCTCTTTTTTTAATACCTCTATGTCGCTGATAGTTTTAGGTTTATCAGAATGTATAGCAATATCCATTTCCTGTAACGAATGGTCATTACAAGAAATTAATAGGATGCTTAGTATGATAATAAATGATCTAATAAACATGATTTAGTATCCTTGGTAAGGTCCAGCAAAAGCGATGTATGAGCCAGTGTTAGAATATAATTCGTTAATAATGTGGTAGTGATATTCCTCATCTCCTTGTGTAAATTGTGTGGTAGTCGTGTGTCCTCCAGATGCATCTAGATCTATAGGATACGTTCCTGTAGCATCACATTTTCTACCATAAAGGAAAACACCGTCTAGCAATACACCTACAAGGTTATCATCATCATTTGTAAATGCTTTTGGTTCTAGGTGATAGTGATATACACCAGGCCCTATGTGAGCTCCTGTCCAGTCTAAACTTGCTGCAGCTTGATCTAGCGCACCGTTACCTTCTTGATCATTAAATATTGATGCACCACTCACTGCAATACCAATAGTATTTAATTGCGTCATAACAGTGCTACCAGTTAGGTTAGGCGTACCATCTACAGTAATAGTTGTTGCATTATTATTACTAGTCATAATAGAAGGCGTCACGGCAACGTCTGGCTCTTCTCTATACAGGGAATTACCTTCTCCCCAGTACACGGTTTCGTGGTTAGGTAAACCAGTAGTCTCAATCACTACGTTAGATCCATCAATGTAAATGGTAGTTGCTTCTGTGTCAAAGGCAGTGTATGCCTGGTGCAGCTCTGTAAGTGCAACTTCATCATCATTATTTGATGCTGTAGTCACATCTCCCTCATCACTACTACATGCGAGAATAGTAATAGCAGTAGTTGCTACGATTACCGATAGCGGGACGATTTTGTTCATTAGATTCTTTTTCATCACAAATGGAGTTTTAGCTGTTATCATTTAATCTGAATCTTAGAAAAATCATTACGTAAAATTCTTAAATTCAGTCTTTTGTTGAGTTAAATGTACGTCTTAAAGTGATTTTGATTTGCTATCATTCAGCGAACCACCGTAAGTTTTAAGTGAATGACCGTAATTGATAGTTGAGTGCCGATTCTAAGCACTCAAAAATGGCTCATATTGAGAACTGTTACTTAAGAATAGCTTTAATTTGCGGTATGAAAAGAGCGTCTTACATTCTAATACAGATTATATTTTGGGCCGTCGTTTGGTACCTTATGAGTCTTAATCAAAGAAATACTAGTCAGTTTATTCTTGATACAGTACCTACATTTCTATTTCAAATAGGTGCGATAATCTTTGCTACTTATTATCTAATACCACGTTTTCTTTTTACTAAGAAATACCTCTATTTTTTAGCAATCTCCGTTCCTTTATTATTAATTTTCGCCTATTTATCTTCTCTTTTTATTAATCCTATAAACCCTGAAGATATAAGGCCTATGGGTCCAAGAAGGCCTTCGCCAGTACTGTTACATTTTCTAGCAATCGCCCTGGCATTTATATTTAATATTCTTATTGAGACTTTTATTTACGTACAAGAAAAGGAAAAGATGATCGCTTTCGCGAAAGCGGAATTATTAGAAAATGAGCTTAAAATGCTTAAGATGCAGATCAATCCACATTTTCTATTTAATGCGCTTAATAATATTTATGCACTCTCTGTAACAAACTCAGATAAAACCCAAGAAAGTATAAGTACGCTTTCTGAAATGTTGAGATATGTCATCTATGATTGTGAGCGGCCGAAGGTAACTTTACAGAAAGAGGTGGAGTATATTGAAAATTACATTGCTCTTTTTAAGTTGAAAAGCAGCAAACCTTTTAATATTTCGTTTGAAAATAATGTGACTAAAGCGGGAATGTTTGTAGCTCCTATGTTATTTATACCTTACATCGAGAATGCTTTTAAGCACAGTGGTATAGAAAAAGGAGAGGAGCGCTTCATTAATATTGCTCTTACTACAAGTGATAACCAGATTGAATTCATAGTAGAAAATAGTATTCCAGAAACGCCACAGCATATAGATGGAGTAGGAGGAATAGGATTGCAAAATGTAGAAAAAAGATTAAATATCTATTACCCAGGGAAGCACTCCCTACATATTGAGACAACTCCAAATTATAGTGTACACCTTAAAGTAACCGTACAATGAAGAAATTGAGATGTATCATCGTAGACGATGAGGAACTAGCAAGAACACTACTCACGACTTACGTCGCTAAGGTTGCCCATGTGGAATTACTCGCTTCTTTTGAAAATCCATTACATGCATTATCATATCTCAAGGAAAATGAGGTAGACCTAGTGTTTATGGATATACAGATGCCAGAACTTAAAGGAACCGATTTTGCCGAACTTATCATAAACGACAATATAAAAGTAATATTTACTACTGCATACTCAGAATATGCTCTCAAAGGATTTGAGCTTAATGCACTAGATTATCTAGCTAAACCTATCACTTTTAAACGTTTTCTAGCAGCAATCAACAAGTTTCCTGTGGTAAGCAAGGAAGCAAAGACTTCGCTAGTAATAAAATCTGGTTATGACTTGCATAGAGTCCTTTTTCAAGATATGCTATACATAGAAAGCGATAGTGAGTATGTAAATTATCACTTTGAAGATGGTAAGAAGATTATGGCAAACCAATCATTGAGCAAATTGCTAAATGAATTGCCTTCTCAATTTATTAGAGTTCACAGATCTTATATTGTAAATAAAAATAAAGTTACTAGTCTTAAAGGTAGGTCTTTAATGCTTTTTAATACAGAGATACCTGTAAGTGATAGTTATTTTGAAACCGTCAAAAACACTGTTTTTAATAAGTAATATCAAGGGCTATAAAACAAAAAGGGTCAACATAACAGCTGTTAAGTTGACCCTTTTTTGTTGTAGTTACGTTGGCTTTTTAAATAGCTAACTGCAATAACTCAAGTGGTAAATCTACCCCTTGATCTTTAATGGTATTGATTCTATGTAGATAAGCCGCACCTTCTAGTAAGTGAGTAGCAACATCTGCAACTTTTCTATTTTTGGCCTCGCTTAAGTATGAATCTTTTGTCCACTCATTAAAAGCGCCCATTGCTGGGCCACACCATATTTGATAATCCATTACTCTGTCTGGAGTACCTGCATTTGCCCAGTTGGAAGACAGTCCTAAATACCAACGGAAAATCAAGGCCATCTTACGTTTTGGATTACCTTTTGCATGTTCTATTTGCTCAGGATCTCTTTCTTCAAAGAAGCTCACACAACCATCCCAAACTTGTTCTAGTGACATTTTAAAAGTTTTAGTCTCCAGTTTAAGTCGTTCTTCTGCTGGGATATCATCAATCCCGTCATAGCGCGTGTAGACCTCATATAGTTTCTTTGCTCTCGCGCCAAACAAGGTTCCACGTTTCAATACTTGTAATTCTACACCTAGCTCAAACATATCTGACGCTGGAGCCATCGTGACATCTGTTGAGGCAACTTTAGAAAGTAATTCCTTTACAACATCAGAAGTTCCAGACTCTACACAGGCCTGATTAATCGATCCAGTGACTACATAAGCAGCTCCCATAGAAAAAGCGGCTAGGGCAGAAGCTGGTGTTCCTATTCCCCCTGCAGCACCCACCCTAATATGTTTTTTGTAGTTATATGTTGCCTGTATTTCATCTCGCAGTTGTAAAATGATAGGAAACAACACCACAAGAGGACGATTATCTGTATGCCCACCAGAATCTGCTTCTACCGTAATATCATCTGCCATCGGTACTTTTTGAGCAAGCTCATATTGTTCTTGGGTTATACTTCCAGCAGCCAATAATTTGTCTAAAAACTGAAGCGGAGCAGGGGACATAAAACGTTGCGCAACTTCTTTTCTTGATACTTTACCAATTACTTTATTGCCAATCACTATTTCGCCTTGAGCGTCAAGACTCAACCCTACCGCTCTATACTTTACAATTTGCTCAGATAAGTTCATATAAGCCGAAGCTTCTACCACTTTTACACCGTGCTCTATATACAAGTTTACAGCGCCTTCTTCTAGCGCTTTCTCTATAGGACTGTGGATAAGATTACACGCATAAGCTTGCTTAGGTAAGGCTGTCTGAATGGTCGCAATGGCTTCTTTTACACGAGCAGGAATCATCCCAGCAGCACCAAAAGAACCTATCATCTCGTTCTTTCCTAAAGCGATTACCATATCTGTTGAGGCAATCCCATTTGCCATAGCGCCTCCTTTATAAGCATATTTTAATTGGTAATCTTCTTTAAACGAAGTGTCCCCAAAATCGGCAGCAGTAAATGCGGGTACGATGGCTTTTAAAAACAACCCCTTTCCTTCAGACTGGATAGTGCCAGTATTTGTAACGCCAGTGCGACCTGATAAATCCTCAACAATATAACAAGGAGTAGCAGTGTTTTTCAATTTTTCAGAGATTCCTTGGATGTCAAAGGAAATCTCTCTCGGAGATCCTATCCATTTTAAGTCAATCATTTTTTATTTTTTATTTCAGCACTTTCGTGAAAATCTTAGATTTTTTGAAGCGCTGTGTTTTTTTATAAATTAATCAGTGAATAAGCTTTCCCCAACCCTAAAGGATGGCTTATTCATTTTCTTTGATTTTTTCTCCCTTCAGGGCCGGGGATACAAAAATCGATTCCACGTTTTTTAGCTCCTCCTCTTTGAAGAGGAGGCTGGGAGGAGATGTTTTATGACCTACACCTCTTGAATCCCTAGTGCCAAATCTGTCAATTGGTAAATTCTTGTTCCTTCATTCCAGAGATATGCATTTGCAATCAATACAAGCGTATCTCCTCGTTTTTCGATGGTTTTAAAATGCACTTCTAGGTGCATATTTTCTACATTCACTTTTATTTGTCCACGGTATTTCCATTCGGTTTTATTGTTCTCTACTTGTATAAAACGCGGATTTTTAAAATCCTTACCTAGGTCTTGTTGTAATGCAAATAATTGCATCGCTTGTGAGATTGCTTCTACGCCTAAAGACCCTGGCATTACTGGGTCAGAATAAAAATGACAAGTAAAGAACCAGTCGTAAGTATGAATTGCTTTAGAACAGTGGATGTATCCTTTGCCAAACTCTCCTCCGTTTTTAACTACCAAACCGCTGTCTAATAGATCTAGTTGTTTTTCGGCTAAGCGGAAGGTGTTTGCTTTATCATTTTCTTTGTACAATTTCATTTTTGCATAAAGAGAATCAAGCTTGATTTGGAAGTAATCTTTGGTTGTCAAGTTGTTTTGCACATACCAAGCTGCAACATCCTCTCCTTTATCGAGACCGACTTGCTGCGCTAAGGCTTCTTTAGGGAAGAATCCAAAAGAAGAAAATCCTTTATAAAACACGTGTCCATCTACCGATACTTCAAAAAGGTATTTCTGAATCACAAAACCTCCTAATGAGGTAGAAGACGTTAAGGTCGATTTATTTGCGATTACTTTTCCTCTAAAATCTGTGCCGGTAGGCAAGTCAAACATTTCTCCATCACCATCTAGATTTCTAAAGTATAAATCTTTGTCTGGAAACTGTAGCGTACTTCCTAGATATGCACCTAATAATCCACAAGGTTGTAAAGCGATTTCCATCAATACTGCATATGGCATTGTCATCGATGCATTTTGCTTGTAATACCATGCATCTTGAGGCACATCATATTCTGTCCAGATATTTGTTGGCTTTGAAAAATCAAAACGCTCTCCGTCTATTTTTATCACACGACTTACCACTTGTAAGTCGGTATTAGGTTGGCGCGATAATGATCTGTTATCATACACCGCATATTCTGGACCAAAGCAATCTGCAAGTCTACCTAACGCAAATGTTTCAATATCATTCTCGTTTAAAAGTACATTCTCGGTTATTTTTTTAGGCTGTTCTAAGTATTTTGGATTGTCCTTTTCTCTTAGTTGTAGTCCTAGATTTTCAAAATGAACGGTAATCACACCATCTACAATAATCTCTAAATCTCCTATTACATAAGGATCTGGCAATAACCCGATATCCTTAATGACTAAGCGGTACACTAGTTTTTTATCATTAGGTGTTACCTCTTTTCTACATCTTACTTTTTGCTGTACTCCATAAATAGGTTGGAAACGCGCATCTTTTTTGAGACGTTGTAATCCTAGCATCATCATGAAGAAACGTAATAAATTACCGCCGCCTTCTGCTTGCAAAGAGCCTGCTAGCACTTGGTCATCTCTAAAGTGACAAGGAAAATACCAATCGTCTGGACTTAGGTCTTTTTCTGCTATAATTTCTCCTAAACCATAAGCTCCTCCGTGTACATCTGCTTTGGTAATGCGATCTAGCATCAACATTTTTTCTGGCGCTAGACGAATAGATTCATTTGTGCCATTTGGGAAATATGAAATATCATCAAAACATTTATGAGCATCTCCATTGATGAGATGTCTTAAATCTTCTATGTCAAAAGCAGTTTTCTTGGTGGTCAAAAAAGGAATGAATTTTTTCTTTTCTACACCTGCCAGCACTTTCTTTTCACTGTCTGTGTATACTACTCCGTTTCCTTTACTCAGTTCTTCATTAGTAAAGAAACCAGCAACACCATTCGTCATTTTTAAGACCATACGATCTTCTACAAAACACTCATAGCTAAAGAAAAACAGCAAGTTTCCACCATTTCTTACAAATGAATTGATAGATATATCATAGCGTAATGTTTGTCCTTCAAAAGGCAAATCGTCTAGAAAAGTAAGCGTACAATCTAGAAGGCGGTATACATACTCTCCTTTATTTTTAAGATCAATTCCCAGATAAGAGATGAGCATTAAATCACATTGCCCAGACTCTACAGAGACTGCCCAAGGAATTTGGGTATCGGTTGCATAGCCAGAATTGTATGGGATATCATATTCGGTTTGCATTGTAGAAGGCTTGTATTCTCCTAACTTTGCATCAAGACCTGTTACTCTACTCACCAATAAATATGGATCCATAGGTAACATTACTCGCCTTTTGTACTGGTCAATCACATTGTATTCTGCTCCGAAAACATTACCAATTTTTCCTTCAGAAAATTCAATAAGATCCTCTTTGGTGAAAATGATGTTTTTATTTTTTAAATGATTTGGGTCGTTGTAATCTTGTAATTTCAATCCATTCTCTCCGATTTTAGTCGCAGTTTTTGGTTGTGGGGTATCTATCATACTAGCTATTTTTTCTACTCTATGTGTTGTGGTGGTTGGCTTTACGCTTCCCGAAGTGAATTCGGGACTAGTTTCGCGAAAGCGTATACTTGCATCTCCAGTTGTTTCTAGAGAGACTGTTTTTTCTTTTCGTTTGATTGTGGCAAACTGTTGCTTCATATCCTCAGATAATAACACATCATATACAGGCGTACCACCTGTTGTTACTTTTTTAGTAAAGCGTTTTTTGACGGGTTCTTGATTATTGTTAGGATACAGCAAACTCAAATCAATGTCTATTCCATTTGAGATTAGTTGCGCTAGACATTCGTATAGTGATTGTATCGAACTTGTACCTTTTTTGTCAATAGCACAAGCTGCGTGGTTGTTCTGATCGAGGGTATCTTTTATCCAGCCAGTACAGGTACTATTAGGGCCGAGCTCTACAAAAGTGCTAAATCCGTTGCTAGACATTTTTTTCGCGAAAGCGGGAAAATCAACGGTTTTATAGCACACTTTTGTCGAATTCTCTGCAATTTTGAGTGAATCCATAGGGATCTTCTCCCCTGTTAAGCTAGAATAAAAATCAATTTCTGGTTTATTTTCTAATGGGAAATTATGCATTTCGATCAATCCATCGTACTCTTTTTTACAGAACTCATTATGGATAATATTTTGAAAAGGAACTAATACCGATGGACAATTAAGCGCAGCAATCAATGCTTCACACTGGCTTTTATCACCAGAAACGATTAATTCTTTTTCAGAGTTTACAAAAGTGATGGACACTTTATCAAAAGCTGAGATTTGGGCTGCTACTTTTTCTTTAGTTTCTAGTAAAATCCAACTTTGCCATCTGGCTTTTGCTTCTTCTGAGCTGATATCCCATTCTTCGGCTAAGAGTTCTAGATTACCAGAAAACTTGTTTTTAAAAATAGGGGAGTTGCGGAATACTTTTGTTCCCTCACCTGGATTCCAAATACCAAAGGAGTACCACATAGAGCTACATTCTCCCATAGAATAGCCCATCGCAGCTTTGGGTTGTACACCAAAATAAGTTGTCAATATGTGCGTGTACAAGGTCGAGTATAATACCCCTGCAGACATCATAGAGATGGCATCTCCCTGAATGTTGGGTGAAGGCGTTGTACTGTCTTGCTTTTTTGGGAATAAATAGTCTAAGCCAAAGAAGTCTTTCAAATTGGCAATACGATTCTCAAAATCACTTAGTAGATTAGGGAAAAACTGAAATAAATCTTGCCCCAAGCCCTCATAAGTAGTTGCCGAACCTGGATATACAAATGCCAAATCTCCTTTTGTACCACTTGGATTTGGGCTAAAGAAAGAACCGCTAGGTAGTTTTATATCTGTGTTTTCTGCAAAGGACTGCTCGAGTTTTTTATCAATAAAAACGATGTCTTGCGCTATCGTTTTTGTGGTTGACGCAATGAGAACAATACTGTAGGTTGCTTTTGTGGTTGCTGCTTTATCAAAGCAAGCTTGTGCAACAAATGCTAAGTCATTAGTAAATATGTCTTCATTAAGTTGTTGTAACTGTACCTTAAGTTCTGCTGGCGTATTTCCTTTTAAAACAAATAAATGCTTCTCCAAGAAATTGTCAATGTTGTGAGGTTTAGGTTGTGTGAACTCAGATAATTTGACACGAGAATGTTGACTCAAATTGACCAACGCTTGTCTAGGTTGTTCTGTTTCATTAACCCAAGGTCGTGATAGGCTAGGGAAGTAGTAATTACTGTTTTTGAAAGCATCATCCTTTGCCGATTTCCAATTTGGAATTCCTGGAATAAATTGATGATATACACACAAGGCTGTTTTTACAATAGAAGCGAGTCCAGCCGCTGCAAACGTATGGCCAATGTTTGTTTTTACAGATCCTAGTGCAATTTTACTGGCAGGATTAATAGCTAATAGCCGTTCTTGTTCTAATTGGTTTTCGTGATCAAATCCAGAAGCTACAAGCTCTTGTAAGGCGATATTCTCAGTTGTGGCGATATCTCCTATAGCTTCAATTTTTGCAAAGACTGTATCGTTCTCATCAATGCGGTCACTTGCTTTCAATACAATCGCAGAGGCTCCTTCTCCTATCAACCATCCATAATCATCTGCATTAAAGGATAAGCTAGGTTTTTTATTTTGATTTATGCTAGTAGCTAGATTGCGCAACAATACCGCTTCCATACTTGCAGAAAACTCGACGGCTCCCACAACAACAGCATCTACTTCGCCTAGAGATAACATATTCTGCGCTACTTCTAGTGCTCTCGTTGTTCCGTTATCACCGTTTGTAATCGTAAATGAAGGTCCATTAAAATCCCATAAAGCAGAGATACGACTCGACATAATATTACCCACAAAACTAGTGTGCTGACTAGGCGTTTGTACATTGCCTATCTGATATAATATATTACGACACTCGGCAAGTAATGTTTCTTTTTGTGTTTCTTCTAGTGCAATACCCGCACTGTCTAGCGCTTTGTCTAATTGCCACTCACTGTCCCAACGCGCTAGATAATGATGTATCGCAAGTTCAGGATTCATAGCGATTAGTACGGCTACGTTTTCTCCCCTTTGTAAATTAGATTTTTGAATCGCTTGATCTGCAACCTTTAAAATAAGCGCCTGTTGCGGCTCCATTGTACTGATTTCATTAGGCTGGATTTTATAGCGCATCAAATCCATATCAAAGTCCTCTATAAAGTTTCCTTTAATAGGATTTTGAGTATTTAGACCAAACGTAGTGAGCAGTTCGTCATTTTTCTCAAAGCCCTTCCATCTCGTAGACGGCATCGTAGAGAAGTGTTGTTTCCCATTAAAAATGGATTGATAAAAAGTTTCTAGATTATCACAGTCACCAAAATGAACTTCCATACTGGTAATGGCCATTTCTTTTAATGAGACATCCGTATGTGTGTTAGTTTCCTTTTTTTGATGACTCTCAACAACAAGGTGTGCATTAGTTCCTCCAAAACCAAAAGAATTGACTGCCGCTTGTTTATAATTTGTCTTCCATGCTAGCGGCTCTTCTATGATTTGATCTTGTGTAAACCAACCATTTTCAGACTGGATCGCCGTTTCCATATTAATGCCAGGCGGAATGCTATTATGCTCCATAGAAAGCAATACCTTCATCAAGCTAGGCATTCCTGCCGCCGTAAGCATATGCCCCATATTTGACTTTACAGAACCTAGACGTACTTTCTCTGGATTGTTACCAAAGAAAGTTTCGAGCGAATTGATTTCTGTAACATCACCCAGCGGCGTTCCCGTCGCGTGGCATTCTATGTAAGAAGTGTCCTCTTTTCTAATGGTGCCATTATACGCTCTTTCATAAGCGAGTGTTTGACCTTTTGGGTTCGGACTCAATAAGAATTTACCTGCGCCATCGTTTGATAATCCAATTCCAGAAATAACACCTATGATGTTATCTCCATCTCGCTCTGCATCAGATAAACGTTTTAAAAGAATCATTCCAGCACCTTCAGAAGATACGAGTCCAGCAGAATCTTTATCTAGTGGCGAGTATTTTTTATCGTGTGCCGCATAGGCGTGAAAAATTGAAAATCCCATATGGATAAACAACTGATCAGAGGAGCAAACAGCTCCTGCGAGCATCATATCTGCCTTTCCTGTCAATAGCTCATCACACGCCATTTTTATTGCATATAAAGAAGAAGCACAAGCAGCATCTAGGTCAAAATTGGTTCCTTTTAAACCAATGGTATTCTTCACTAATTCTGAAACATCTCCTTCTATAGGATTGTTTTTTGGAATTTCATATTCGGTTGAAGGAATTTTAAAACTATCATCTTTCAACAGCTTTTTGATTCCTTTTTCAAGTGTTTTTGTATAGACAGGCGCAAGAATTTTATGTGACGATTTTGTAGGGAAAGATAAATTCCCAAAAATAACGCCGCAACGATCTAAGGCTTGTGTTTTTTCCCAATAGCCACCATGTATCAAAGCATCTTTAGTCACCTGTAAACCCCATTGATACATCTGGTCTAAGTCACTCAAATCTTTGGAGCCAAAATCATCGCTATTAAAGGTATAATCACGTATGTAGCCTCCTCGCAAGGAGTAACAGCTGTCTATAACACCCTTGTTTTTATTATAAAACAATTCTGGGTCTGCGCCAAAATCATCTTTTGTTGCCATACCGGTTAAGTCCTTTTTATCCATAAGGTTATTCCAAAACTCTTGTAAGGTTTTAGACCCTGGAAAAAGGGATGACATACCAATAATTGCTATTTTTTCTTTCATTCTTTATAGCTACTTAAGACGATTATTGCAATAGATGAGAAATAACTTTTACCAAACTAATTCTCTTGAAACAGTTAATCCGGCACCTTCTGTAAACAAAATAACATCTTCGTTATCGTCATAAACGGTACAGTCTGCAATCATTTTTGTCTCTGTATTTTCTTGGATTTTTATGTGTACGTAGTAACTTTTATTAGCTTGAATTTCTTCGTAGACCATCCCTTTTAAAGTCTGTAATGGCAAGCTATTAGCGCCATTATGATATTTTTGCACCCAAACCACCATTCCTTGATATTGAATATCTAAGAAGAAGGCATTTAAACTCGTACTAGGGAACTGACCTTGATCTTCATAAGAAACCGCTGGAGCTTTACATTTTAATAAAACCTGCGATTCATCCATCGCAATGATTTCTTCTATCCCTTGGTAAAAAGCACCGTGGAATAACGAACCATCTTTATAAAAAGTAGCTCCGTCTATTTTATTCTCAACTAGTTTTGGTGCTTTGAATATTGGTTTTTCTGTACGTTTTCGCGAAAGCGTAACTGTAGCTCTATAATGATTGAGTGGTAGTTTTGCTCCTTTACTGTACACGCTTACTTCACAGACGATGGTGTCTGCTGTTTTTAGTTGTTCTTTCACTTTCGTGAAATACACCTCTTTTTCAGTCCCGTCAAAAACAATCCCTTTGAAGAGTTTTACATCTTCTATACTTGCTAGTTTATAATCTGGAAATAATTTCACACAAGAATCTGCCATCCAAGCCGTAGCATTCACCATAGGTAATACAGGACTTCCCTGAATTACGTGATGTTGTAAAAACGCATTCTCTTTGAGACTCAAGTTTCTTTGAATCGTATGCGTTTTTAGATCTCCAGAAATATCTGAAATACCAGCTGGTAATGTACCGCCGATGATCACTTGAGGTTGGTGATGATATGCTCCGTTTAATTCTTGAACAAAACGAGCAGCGCCTCCAGGGTGATTTACTAAAGAAACACCAGCCTCCTCAAACATTTTTTGTAGTTCTGGACTTACCATTCCGCCTTCCCAAGCTCCCCAGTTTATTGCGGTAACTTTAGTGTTAGGGTGGTTTGTACTGAACAAATGTGCGGCAGTACTCAATATTTCATTTGCCATTGCATAATCAGACTGCCCTACGTTTCCATAAAAACCAGCGACAGAGGAGAACATAATGAGATGTTTCAATTCATTGATATTAACCATTTTTAGAAGGTTTAATAAACCGTCCAATTTCACGGAAGTGACATTATCAAAAATTTCTTCTGTTTTATCTTGAATCAATTTATCTGCCAATCGACCAGCACCGTGTATGATGCCTGTGATTTTACCCCATTGCTTTTCAATCTTTAGCAATT
This sequence comes from Dokdonia sp. Asnod3-C12, assembly GCF_045063975.1. Lineage (NCBI taxonomy): Bacteria > Pseudomonadati > Bacteroidota > Flavobacteriia > Flavobacteriales > Flavobacteriaceae > Dokdonia > Dokdonia sp. Asnod3-C12. Next base: position 149,744 of record NZ_JBEFNY010000003.1, on the reverse strand, counting down.
CTGGCTTGATGGTTAAGTTCGTCACATCACCAGCTACATATATAGCATCTCCACCAGCTACTTTGATCGTAGCAATGGTTTCTTCTATCTCTTTTTTGGCAACATATTTTTTGAATAGACTATTTAATCCTTTAATAGAAACTTTCTCACCGCTAGCTTTCAGATTCTGCATAATCGCGTTCTTAAGCTTGGCAGGATTGTTTTCAGTTAGGGCATAGGCTGGTAATTCAAAATCTAAAGAAGATCTTCCCAATAAGATGAATTTAGATTTAAAAGCTGCGTTCATTTCTTTGATGCAGGTCGCTGTAACACCTCTACCACCACCAGCAACTAAGAAGACATCTTTATCTGTAACCGTTTGCTGGTATTCATCTGTCGCAGCAACTTCATTAGGAGTAACCTCGTAAGTCATTCTGCCTTTTTCATTAATGGCTACATCTACATAACGAACATCTGCATCGTGTAATTCTTGGAATAGATTAGCTGCAATTTCTTCTGGAGACAATTCAGGCTGAGCATCTATGGCTCTACAAAAAACAGGAGACCATTCTAAGTTTATACACTTAGTTAACCCTGATAATCCGCCTGCGATGATAGAAATATCTGAACGCTTGTCCATCCCAAATTTCCCATCTAAACGAGAAACCGTCATAAAGGCTGTGCGCTGTGTTTTGCTCGTTGCATTTAATGGAGCTTGTAAATATTTTGCCAATAGGAATGTGGCTTTTAACAAGGTGCGTTCTATCGCAAAATGTTGTGTAAAATTATGACCAGAAAAGGTGAAATGTGGATGCAAGTAGATAAAAGCTCCAATTTCATTGTTGGCTAAGATGGTATCTAGAGCATTCTTTATGTTTTGATCGTTTATACCGGCAATCGAAATTCCATCTTTAATGGATGTATTCTTTTTAATTGCGTCAAATTGAAGTACAATAACTTGGTGTCCTTCACTTTCTAATTTGGTTTTTACAGCAAGTGTCAGAGGACCTCCTTCATCTGTGATAACAACAGCTTGTAAAGAAGGAATATCTTGTACTAAAACATCAACTCTAGGAATAAACTTTAAACCAATTGATTTTCTTGGTACACCATGAAATTTAGTAGGTAAGGAGAATTCTTGTTGAACTGTATTTTCCTTACCTACTTTGTTGTTCTGATCTTGAGTTACGCTAGGCTCAGGCTTTTTTTTTTACTTGAAATACCTGCTTTTGCAGAGATGTAGTCCACAATTTCTTGTAAAGTTCTAAGCTCTGTTAAGTCGTTAGGGTTAATGTCTGATAGCTTGTCAGATTGCTCTGTAATCGCTCCAAATATCTCCACACGTTTAATAGAATCGATCCCTAGATCTGCTTCCATATCCATGCTTAATTCTAACATCTCTGCTGGATATCCTGTTTTATTTGCGACTACGCTTAACATCAAGTCTAGCATTTCTGAATTACCTTCGGTAGGAGCTGCTGTCTCAACAATAGGAGTAGAGAATAAATCGGTACCAACTATTTTTGGAGAAGCTGTGACTGGTGTTTCAATTGGTGCAGCCGTTGTACTTAGCCCTGCTTTTACAGAGATATAATCTACAATTTCTTGTAATGTTCTAAGCTCTGTAAGATCGTTAGGGTTGATGTCTGATAGTTTATCTGACTGTTCTGTGATTGCTCCAAATATCTCGACACGTTTTATAGAATCGATCCCTAGATCTGCTTCCATATCCATGCTTAGTTCTAGCATCTCTGCAGGATATCCCGTTTTATCAGCTACAACGCTTAACATAAGGTCTAGCATTTCTGAGTTGCTAGAAGTTTTTGTTGTCGTTTGCGCTATTGGAGCAGTAACAGGAGTCGCTACTACTTCTTTTACCGTTTGAGTAACAGGAGTTACCCTTGTACTTATACCTGCTTTTGCAGAGATATAATCTACAATTTCTTGCAGTGTTCTAAGTTCTGTTAAGTCGTTTGGGTTGATGTCTGATAATTTATCCGATTGCTCAGTAATCGCTCCAAAAATCTCCACACGTTTAATAGAATCAATCCCTAGATCTGCTTCCATATCCATGCTTAATTCTAACATCTCTGCTGGATACCCCGTTTTGTCTGCCACAACGCTTAACATAAGGTCTAGCATTTCTGAGTTTCCAGTGGTTGGTGTCGCTTGTGCTACTGGGGCAGCAACAGGAGCTGCTACTACTTCCTTTACAGTAGGAGAAACTGGAGTTGCGGTTGCACTTATTCCTGCTTTTGCAGAGATATAATCTACAATCTCTTGTAATGTTCTAAGCTCTGTTAAGTCGTTAGGGTTGATATCAGACAATTTATCAGATTGCTCTGTAATGGCTCCAAAAATCTCCACACGCTTAATAGAATCAATTCCTAGATCTGCTTCCATATCCATGCTTAGCTCTAACATTTCTGCAGGATACCCAGTTTTGTCTGCTACAACGCTTAGCATAAGGTCTAGCATTTCTGAGTTACCAGTAGCAGGAGCGGCAGTTTCTACTGCAGGTGCAGAAGCAGGGGGTGCTGCAGTGTTTACTACGGTAGGTTGTACAGCAGTAGGAGTTACAATCGGTTTTGTCACAGCAGCCTCAGGAGCTGGAGTGTCAATAGATAATGGAGCTGTAGGAGCTTCTAGAATATTTTCATCTGGGGCAAAGTTTCCAGATAATAAGTTTAGTAATTGTGCGGTTTGTTTATTTTGTTCCATCAAAATAGTTTGGAACATGTCTAATGTTTTAGATTGATTCTCTTTGATGCCTTCTATGGCACTTTTAATAACATCTACCATCATATCTTCTTCTGTTTCTTGGTCTGTAGGATCTTCTTCACTTGTGTATGTAGGAACTGCGTTTATCACTTCCGAGATAACTTCTATTTCCTTAATCTCTTCTTCAGTTTTAATAATATCTGTGGAGCCACTTACTTTAAACCCATTATTCAATACATCTTTGTAGGCTTTTTGCGTTGCTGGACTCACATAGTTGTTTCCTGCAATTTTAACGGCCACTTTAGGCTGAATTACAGGCTTCTTTTCTTGGCGTGCATTACGATCAATTGCATTTAATTTACACCCTAGTACTTGTAGTTGTATTGCTGCTTCTCTGATTTGTAAATCACTATCTTTTGTTGCTTTTGCATTTGTAGTAACTACAAAATGCTCTTTGTCTGCCAGTATATCTTTTACCAGATTTGTAAGAATAGACTTAGGTCCAAACTCAACAAAAACTCTCGCTCCTGCAGCATACATATTTTCGACCTCGCTCTTAAAGTCAACTGAATTTAAAATATGCTGCCCTAAAATTTTCTTTATCTCACTTGGATCAGTTGGATAAGCATTTCCGGTAGAATTTGAGTATACTGGAATGGTAGGACTAGTAAATTCTATAGCCTCTAAACTTTTTTCAAATGGTTTTTGAGCATGACCTACACAATCTGTGTGGAAGGCTGCAGAAACTGGTAATAAGATAGAGCGGTATTTTTTACTATCTAATAGTGCCTTAGCCTTAGTAATACCTTCTGTGGTGCCTCCTAATACGATTTGACTCGACGAGTTAACATTAGCAATAGAAACATCTGGTATAGCGGTAATCAATGGTTCGATTTCTGAAGCCGAAGCCTTTACGGCTAGCATTGTGCCAGTGTCACCACTTGTATTTTTATCTGCCATGGCATTTCCACGTGCGATAGCAAGCGTCATATAATCATCTTGACTTATAACTCCAGAAGCACAAAGAGCTGTGAGTTCACCAAAACTATGTCCAGCGACCATATCACTTACAAAACCGGCATCTTTGAATACATTATAATATCCTAAACTAATAGCTCCGATTGCGGGTTGTGCAAACTCAGTATTTGTAATATTCTTTTCTAAAATAGCTTTGTCCTCTTCTGTGAATACAGGTTTTGGATATATTTTATTTGCTAAATCATATCCTTTTTTGGTATCAAAATCTGCAATGGTTTGTTGTATCCTTTCAAAACTACTGGTAGCTTCTTTTGCCATGTTTGCATACTGCGAACCTTGACCTGAGAATAATGATGCAACTTTTGTAGTGCTCGAGATGCCATTAGGTCTAAAGAATACGCCTCTAGGGTGAGACCAAGCATTCTTATTGCTTTCTAATTGTTTGATTGCAATTTCAAGTTTTGAAATACAATCAACGAGAGACTCGGCTACAAAACCTAAACGGGCTTCACTTTCCTTTGCTGTGCCTTGTTTTGAATTTTCTTTTAAATTGTAGAATGCAGTGTTCGCTTCTTTGCTATTTAACGCAGTATGAGCATTTTTAAGATGCGTTAATAAGTCTTCTATATTTGCTCCTTTTAAGTAAATACTATGAAAAGATTGATGTATTCTATCTGTAAAAGAAGTTTTCTTTTCATATTCTTCCATTGCAAAATGGACATTAACACCACCAAAGCCAAAAGCAGATAATCCCGCCCTGCGAGGTACTCCGTTTTTAAACCATGGTCTTGTTTCTGAATTTATATAAAAAGGAGAATTTTCTATTCCAAATTTGTCGTGCGGCTTTGTGACATTTATAGAGCCAGGTAAAACTTTATGATATAGCGCTAAGGCTGCTTTAATCATTCCAGCTGCGCCTGCAGCAGCTTTAGTATGTCCTACTTGTGATTTTACAGAACCTATCCCGATATTATTTTTTGTTGCATTGTTTTTACCAAAAACCATTGACATAGACTCAAATTCGGCAGCATCACCAGCTCCGGTTGCAGTACCATGACCTTCTATGAGTCTTACGGTAGAGGCATCATAACCTGCCTCATCATAAGCGCGTTGCATGGCTAGCGCTTGTCCCTGAGGACGTGGTGCGTAAACCGATTTATAACGACCGTCACTAGAAGAACCTACACCCGTAAGCAAACCATAAATTCTATCTCCATCACGCTCTGCATCTTCTAATCTTTTTAAGACTAACATTCCAACACCTTCTCCAATCAACATACCGTCAGAATCGGTATCAAATGGACGAATACTTCCTTTACGAGAGAATGCTGGCGTTTTAGAAAAGGACATGTACATAAAAGGAGAATTGTCTGTATCAACTCCTCCTGTTAACATCATATCACATCTTCCTTCTATTAATTCAGAAACAGCCATTTTAACAGCCGAAAGCGATGCGGCACAAGCAGCATCTACTACAGAGTTAATACCTCCTAGATCAAAACGATTTGTAATACGACCAGAAATAACATTTCCTAGCATACCTGGAAAAGAATTTTCATTCCATCCTATATATGCTTTCTTCATTTTATCTACAATATGAGGAATGTCTGTATCGCTTATTCCACTACTTCTCAAAGCAGCTTCCCAAATAGGGGCTTGTAATCTAGAAGTAAGTGGAGTAATCAATTTTTGTCCACCACCAACACCTAGAATTACTCCTGTTTTTTCTTTTAATAACGCTGTAAACTTTTCAGACTCTCTACCATAACCAGCGTCTTCAAAAGCATCTCTAGCTGCTATTAATGCTAGTAATTGAGAGGCATCTGTAACTTCCAAAATATTAGGGGGCAATCCAAATTCCATTGGATTGAAGTCTACATCAGGAATAAAACCACCTTTTTTACAGTAGGTTTTATCTGCAACCATTGGATCTGCATCGTAATAATCTTCTATTTTCCAACGCGATGCAGGAACATCTACTATACTATCTTTCTGACTGATGATATTATTCCAAAACTGCTCTACGTTTATTGCATCTGCAAACATAGCAGATAAGCCAATAATTGCTACAGGCGTTTTTTTGAGTGAACTATTAATAGTGTCCATATTTTTTTAGTCTATAATTAAATATAGGTGCTTTTGCTTTTCAACTTCCAAAAGACCTTTGTCAGTACATAATCCTCTCAAGTAAGCAACCATGATACCTTCGGTAAGTCTAGCTTTAGAAAAATGTTCTGATGGAAAAACTTTGTTGTTATTACATAATTTTAAAAGAGTTTGAACTGTAGCCATTGTAACTTCTGGGTCCAAGTCTTTCCTGAATAACCCATCTTTTACACCCCATTTAGATAAATAGAGTAACTCTCGAAAAGCAAACTCTGCATTCTTTTTATAGGAGTCTTTTAATATGCTAGGGTAATATTTAAGTACCTCCTTATAAAAGTTTGCGTTGCTGTAATCTGCTCTTTTTAAAATCTGTTGTTGAATCATACCCATTGCTTCAATAGCAGAGCTAGAGGTATTAATGATGTCGTCGTTTTTTGTTCTAATTCCCGCAAGGTATTGCTCTACACAAGCTTGCATTAAATCCGTTTTGTCTATAAAGTGATTATAGATAGTACGCTTCGAGGTACTCAACTCTTTACTGATATCTGCCATGGTAACAGACTTCACTCCATTTTTTAAATACAGTTGAGTTGTTATCTCTATAATATGTTCCCTGGTAATCATATTGTTTTCCTAAATTTGACCAAGTGGTACCGAAAAAGTATTAATTGGTACCACAAAAAAAGGAATTATAAATGAGACTAATTGGGATTTTATCATAAATGTTTTTCAACAATAATAAAATGGCAAAAATTTGGATTGTTAATTTTTCTAAAGACAGTCAGCAATTCACTGATGAGGAGTTATTAAAAAAATTACCTAACTCCAATGTTGATAGAGCATTAAGGTATTTGAAGAGAGAAGGTTTCTTAAGTTTTGTTATCGGAAGATTACTATTAAAAAAAGCAATTTTAGAAAGTGAATATTCAAGTTTTTTAATAGAAAATATCACGTATTCTGATAATGGAAAGCCAAGTTTTACTAATGTCAATTTTTCAATATCACATAGTAATGGGTACGTAGTTTTAATTTTTGGTACCGTTTTTCAGGTGGGCATCGATATTGAGAAGAGGAAGGATATAGATTTAAAATTATTTAAATATCTCTTCAGGGATTCAGAGTGGAAAATTATTATGCAAGATAAAAGCCCACTAGATAGATTCTACTGGTATTGGGTTAGGAAGGAAGCTTTGCTTAAAACAGTAGATTGCTCGTTGAAGGAATTAAAGGGACTAGAAATTTTTGAAGACTATGGTATTTATAAGGACCAACGATATTACTTTAAGCCCTTCGAATTTAATCCGGAATTTAATGGTGTCATAGCAATGGAGAAAGAGATGGATGTCAACGTTAAGTTTATCGAACTAGAAACGCTGTTAAAATAACGCACACCTTGAGCGGAGTAGGTATAGGCATTATCTTTTATAGACCATATAATTTCAGATGATAAAAAGGCGGTGATTTAATCTTAGTTTGAGAATTATAATTAGATAATTTTTTCAAATTTATCCTATCTCATCATTTAGGACTATAGTCATAAACTAAGTGAAAAAGATGAGTCACCCATTCAGTTATTTAGGAAACTGTATGGGTGCAAATCTTTAAAATAGGGAAGTGGTAATTGCTTAGGTTCAATATCCAGAGCTCCCGTCTTTTACTTGATCAAATAAAGTAATCTATTTGAAAAATCCATCTTTATAAAGAAGGATACCTAATTGAAACGATGTTTTAGCTTTGTAGCTTTTTTTAAGCTTCATAATTAGTTTCTCAATGTGAGAGGTACTAGAAGGCGATTCATTGTTAGCAGTTAGTGTCTTAGAAATCTCTAAGTGGGTCATGCCTTTTGACATCATTTTTAAGATGTTCTTATCGGCATTGCTCAGTACGAAGTTCGTATTGCTCATTATGATAATATGTTAAGGGTTTGCAATAGCAAATGTATTCAAATCTAATTATAGAGTTGACTTTAAGAAATAATATTCGAGTTATTGATGTTTATTTGTTAATAAGCCTACAATCTATTAATAGATAGAACATGTTTTTTAAGCACATATAATTGAGCGACCAATTTACAATTATTTATTTAAAATACTGTAAATCAGGGATTAAAGATGATGAGATAGGTGGAAAATGCTTTGTGGCAGTAAAAACTGCCACTCTTATTTTTACTTACTTAATAACTGCCATTAAGCTTGCATTTAAATGATATTAAACGAAACCATTAGAAATAAAAAATGCGCTAATCCTAAGATTAGCGCATTTATGGTGCTTTTTGCAAAGCTTTTCGTGACCTCGACTGGATTCAAACCAGTAACCTCTTGAGCCGTAATCAAGTGCGCTATTCAGTTGCGCCACGAGGCCTAATTGAAAGAACAATTACTCGTTCGTTTCGGGGTGCAAATATACAACTGTTTGTTTCATTTAAACAAATAAAATCAATAAAAAATTACAATTATTTTTCAATATTTTCCTATCAAACTTGAAGTCAAATAATTACACAAATAAAATTAATAATTAAGATAGCGGTCTCAAAGGATTTAATCCAAAATGGTAACTTTACTAGATGCAAATTTCAGATTACATAAGAGATATTGAAGATTTTCCTAAAGAAGGAATTACTTTTAAAGACATTACTCCATTGTTGGGTGATGCAAACGCTTTCGCGAAAGCGGAAGAGATTTTATATACACTCGTTCCAGAGACTAATATTGATATTGTAGTGGGAATAGAGGCTAGAGGTTTCTTCTTTGGTACGTTGCTCGCCAAAAGACTAAACGCTGGATTTGTGCCCGTAAGAAAGCCTAATAAATTACCCTCCGAAAGAATATCACAGGAGTACGCTCTAGAATACGGTACAGATATACTTGAGATGCACAATGATGCTATCAAACCTGGAGATAAAGTATTATTGCATGATGATGTCTTAGCAACAGGAGGAACGGCTGCTGCCGTGGTAGCTCTTATTGAGCAACTAGGAGGTGTGGTAGTGCAATGTAATTTTCTTATCGAGCTAGACTTCTTAAATGGTAGAGATAAACTAGTTGGAAAGCACGTAGCCGCCGCAATTACTTACTAAAAGTTATATTGAAAACTAAGGTTTGGTGTAAAGCCCAGTGATTTCACAGTCATTTGCTGCACTTCATTATCATTATCAACTAGATAATAGGTGTTAAGGATATTGTCGTTATTAATGAGATTCCAAATAGATGCGCCTATTTGAGCATGATTCTTAAGCATTTTGAAATTGTATATGGTAGAGATGTCAAACCTCAGAAAGCTATCTGATAATGAAGAGTTAGGTCTCTCATAAACAATCTGATTATTCTGTAGAACACTTTGATTTTGTGGGCGTGTAAATGGTGTTCCAGAGCGCCAATTAAATCCTAGCGAAAGTTTAAAACGTTCCAGACTATATGAAGTTCCGGCGCTTATAGAGTGCTTTATGTCTTTGTTGTTTGGAAATCTTCGGCCTTCATTTAGTGCTTTAAAAGTATAGTTGTTTTTTGAATAGGAATAACTGAGCCAACTAGTAAAAGATTTAAACCGCTTGCTTGCAAGAAAGTCAAGCCCCGTAACATCATAAGAGCCTGAGGTATTTGTAAACTGAAATTGATTCTGAAAGCCCTGGCTTCTTGAGGAAATTCCTGCAACTTCTTTTACATATCCCTCCATACTTAATAACCATTTATTTCTAGTGTAATCTAGGCTTACAGATGCTTGCTTGCTTCTTAATATAGGTAAGTTATCGTCATTTGCCGCGACCCACCTTCTTCGTTCAAGTCCTAAAAAATCATTGGGCTGATCTATAATTTGAAAAATTGATTGGTTTTTAAACTCACCAAGAGCACTTATCTTAAAGTAATTCAAAAACCGCTGACTAAAACGTAGTCTAGGTTCTACAATAAGCTTTTTAAAATGCTCTAGATAGCTTGCTCTTGAGCCCACAGTAAATTGCGTGGTATTCTTATTTGAGAGGAAAGAAAGTTCTGTAAATAGCGCTTGAGTGCGAGTAACATTTTTTTCATTTCTAAAAAATTGTGGATTATTAGTTTGTGCGAGGTTTCTAGTGCCGACCTCTGTAAATTGATATCCATTTTCCCATTTAAAATTATCACTTAGTTTTAACTGTGTGTTTAATGTAAGACCTAAGTCAAGAACTTCGTTTTCTTGGTCAAGTTGCTGGTTATTCTCAATATTAAAATTACGTGCACTTAGGTTATAGTTCGAGGCATATAAATCAAGATCAGTTTTAAATTGTGAATTCCACTGTCTTGCATATTTAATCTTCAAACCACGGTTTCCTTGGTCAATACCACTGCGTGCAAAGACTCCTGTTGCCGTAGTATTTTCGTCATATTCTAACTTGTTAAACAGCGTGGTCGCACTTACACTTAGATAATCACGATTGCTTATGTTGTAGATGTACTTTGCACTAATATCATAAAAGAAGAAATTAATATTTGATGCAGAGACGGGAAGATTTCCGCTCATTTCTAGATCTGTATCTTGAAAAATACGATTAGTATAACTACGGTATGTAGGCGTATCAGTTATATCTGTGTGAGATCTTCTAGCAGAAAGGAGTAAAGTAGCTTTTTTAGTGAGCGGTAGTCTAGCAAACCCTTTTACATGCAGTAAATTTGCACTTATGCTTCCGCTTTTTTCATTAGAAAGGCTGTCTTCTAATCCTATTTTGAGTACTCCAGAAACACCATCGCCATATCTTGCACTTGTGCCATTTTTTATGACTTCTACACGTTTAGTCAAATAAGGGTTAAAAGCAGATATGAGGCCGAAAAAATGTCCAGATTGATACATTTTAATTCCATCCCAAAGTATCAGGTTTTGATCATTTGTTCCTCCACGTATATTTAGATCAGATACGGTCTCATCTGTGCTTATAATTCCTGGCAGTGCTTGGACTGTTTGTAGTACATCTGGCTCTATGACTCCTGGGAGAATACCAAATTGCTTTGGAACTATAATGGTAACACCAGAGCTAGATTTAGATATTCCAGAAGTAAGGAGGGAAGCAATGTAAATATTATCGAGTTCTTGAACTTCGCTAGAAAGATTGAGATCTCTTAAAACTATAAAACGATTATTAAGTTTATCAAAATCAAAGCCTGTATAGTTTGTGATAAAAAGGAGCGTATCATCAAGAGATTTATCGTTTGAAATTCGTGGTATTTTAATGGAGGAAACGAGTTCATCTACATATGAAAATCTCACATCATACTTTGTCTCGATGCTTTTTAAAACAGCAACCAGAGGTATTCTCTCGCTATTATTCTCTTGAGATCTTACATCAGAAAAAAATAAAAAGAATATTACAGGAAAAAGTATTGAGAAAACTTTTTTAATCACGAGCTAAAGTTACCTTATTTTCCTCTTTGGTATAGGTTAAATTAAAAGGTAGACTTATAGATTTGAGAGCAATATCTATATTGTCGTGTGTAAATGTTCCCGTGTAAAGCTCTTGAGCAAATACTTCGTCTACATCAACTTGTACTTGATATTGTCTTTCTAATTCTGCAATTACTTCTCTTAAAGGAGTTTTTTCAAAGGAGCTTTCGTTGTGAGTCCAAGAAGGTGATTTTGGAGTACCCGTGCTTGCAGTACCTCTTATAAGTACGCTTTCGCGAAAGCGGTCTCCAGCTTTTAATATTACTTCTTGTGCTGCGGTTGTTACTTTTACAGAACCTTCATAACATACTACGTCAAAGTATTCATCTCTATTTTTGATATTAAACTGCGTGCCTAAAACCGTTACCGTTCCATTTGTAGTTTGAACATTAAATGTAGTTCCCTTTGCTACTTTAAAATAGGCTTCTCCTTCTAGAGATACATTGCGCTGCGCCTCCCAAGTATCTTCATCATAAGAAATAGAAGACATTGCGTTGAGTATCACTGTGGAGTTATCGGGTAATGTGATGGTTTCTTTTTGAGCAATTTGTGTGTAATGGTTAGTACTAGTAGATCTCAGTGATACCGCATAGTAAACCCCTACAAATAGGACAAGTACTGCTGCGATACGTAAAAAGGGTTTTAGCGAAATCACTTTAGATTTCTTAGCATCTATACGTGCATGCAACGCCTCAAGTTGCTCATCTATATGATAAGTAGGAATCTCTAGATGTTTGATGCTATCAGAAATACGCGTGTATTGATCGTACTCTTCAAGATTTTTAAATGCTTGAAGTTCACTCTCGGTAAGCTCATTATCGAGCCATTTACGTATTAATTGTTCTTTTTCCATAGCGTTACTATATATGTAACAAGGTTGCTGTTTTTTTTCCTACCTGAGCTCTGTGATTTCTACTTTTAATTTTTTTAAAGCTCCATAAATTCTTTTTTCTACTGCCTTTGTAGATATACCTAAGAGCGCTGCGATCTCTTTGTGTTTTTTTCCTTCTACTCGGTTAAGTAAGAAAGCTGTACGCTGCGCCTCTGTAAGATTTGCAATCGCTCTTTCAAGTTTTTGTTGGTACTCTTGTTCTTCAAGTACAAATTCTGGAGTCTCATTTGTATAGCCTTTAGGGGTATTTTTTTTAAATTTTAATACTACCTTCTGGTGTGCGTATGCATTAAGTGTGAGATTATTTGCTATGGTAAATAGATAGCTTTTTGCTTTCTCTTCAGAAACTTTTGCACAGTTTTCCCAGAGCTTGATAAATGCCTCTTGTACTTTATCTTCGGGGTTATAGTCGTTCCCAAATTTGTAATAAAGAAAATTAAAGAGATTTTTAGAATGCGCTTTAAAGACTCTATTATATATAGTCTCATGGCAAACACCTTTGTTATCTTCTTTCTTCATTGAGTGCAATAATAGAGAAATGTAAATAATAACTTAAAAGGGGTAGGAGTTTTTTCTTTAAAGTTGTTTTATTATTGCAGTACGTTAAAAAAATATGCAAACCATATCATCCTCATTTTTAAGACATTTACAGCGACTATTGTTGCTGGCACTATTGTGTACGACAATAGGTTGTCAAGATGATCTTATCGAGGAAAACTCAATTCAAGGAGGGATAGAGGATAACGCCAGCGCACAGTTAATGCAATTAATGTACAATGTTGCTCTTAATGATGGGTCTCATGATGATATTATTGATAGAGCATCTTGCTTAGAACTTGTACTACCAGTTACTGTCACTATGAATAATGCAGATATTGTAGTAAACCACACGGACGATTTTGAAACGGTAGCAGCTCACTTTGAGCAACAAGGAAATGCAGATGATTACACCATTGATTTTCCTATCACAGTGATAACGTCTACACATGAGCAGGTTGTGGTTGCATCACAGTCAGACTTCAATGAACTTGTAGAAACTTGTGGACAAACTACCCAAAATGACCCAGATATAGAATGTGTCGATTTTGTATATCCTTTCGGTTTTAGCACTTTTGATCCAGTATTTACGGTCACAAATGTAGTGAGTGTACAAAGCGATAGCGAGTTACTATCATTTGTAAATACCATGCAAGAAACTAATCTTGTGGCAGCTGTAAATTTTCCTATTGTCATGAGAGCTCATGATGATACTACAGAGGAGATGTTAAGCCATAGTACGTTATCATCTGCGCTGGTAGAAGCTTCTTCGAGTTGTGAGGAAGATGACACCTATCATTTTGAGGAAGATGTATGTTTAGAGAGTGAAGTAAATGATTTTATCATGAATTGTTACTGGCAGATAACTTCTTACAATAATGAAGATACGCTTAGTAATTATGTATTTTCTTTTGGCGCAAATAATTATCTCTTATATTTTGACGTAAATGTAATCGCAGAGGCTGGATGGAATACTACTACAACTGCCTCTGGTGTTAGACTGAGCTTTTTTAATCTGCCTATCTTAAATTCACAAATAGGAGGTAACTGGACGGTAACACAATGTGATGAAGAGACGTTATTACTGGAGAAAGGTGATGATGTGATGACGCTTCAAAGAAATTGCTTTCAAGAGCCATTAGATTGTTTTGTAAGTGCCGTACTTAACGTATGTGATAATGGCCAAGATGATGAGGCTACTTTTGATCTTACAGAAACACTTTTAGGTTGTGACACCTCAGAAGTGGACATCGCTTACTATCGCACCCAAGAAGATGCTAGCAATCAAACAAACGCAATATCAAATCCTACTAATTATACCACAACTACAAGTCCAGAACAGTTATGGGTAAGAGCTACACTTTTAAGTGAAGCTAGTGAGTTTAAAATTATTTTTATCAATCTTACTGTAGTAGATTGTTGTAGTAATCCGCAAGATTATCTTAATGATCTTGTGATTTATATGCCTTTATCTGAGTATCCCGTAGAGCTTATAAGTGGTTATGTAAATAGTACTGCTGTAAATGAATGTGTTGTAGACAGGGATGGATCAGATCACTGCGCCATTAGTTTTAATCAGGATTCATTTACAATACCTGTTACTGGAGAAAATAGTATTGTACAAGGAGATGAGTATTCTATAAGTGTCTGGTTTAAAATGCAAAACACAAGCTCTGGAGATGTGGAAATTATATTTCAGAAGGGTACAGATGCAAGTCAAGAAGGATTTGCCGTGGGTGTGTCTACACTTAATACACCAGTGTTTTTTACAGATAATTTTGAAATTATAGATGAAGACTGGAACAACGAAGTAGATGTAGACTGGATGAATACAGACTGGCATCATCTAGCAATTACCGTAGATGCTACAAATACTGTAAAACTTTACAGAGACGGTATCCTGCGTAATGAGGTAATTAACTCCACGCTTGATATAGGGAGTACCGCATTAAATGAATATACACTTGGCCAAAATTTCCTAGGTCATGTAGATGATCTTAGAGTGTATAAAAACACACTAAACGCTACCGAAATACAACAACTCTTTGCTTTAGGAGGTGATTGCTATACTTGTCTGTAAATCTTTGAAAACAAGACTTCATAAAAAAAAGGCTAGCTGTATAGCTAACCTTTTCTCTGTTTCATACGCTTTCGCGAAAGCGTGATACTATAATTTAGAGCAATCTTGCTCTTCTTTTCTTTCTAAAGTCTCTCACGAAATACCATGTCGCACAACTTAAGATGATAACAATACTTATAAGGTTACCAAAAATAAGTGCAAGAAGTGAATAGCCCAAGTAAAAGGCGCTAGCATAAAAGGCTACCGCTAGCAACATGACTAAGTATAATGCAATCGTTTTGATCATTTATAGACGCTTCACTATTTAGTTTTAGGCTCAAATACAGGAAGTAATTTTGTCGAAACCTCGCCAAAACCTATGCGTGGATAATCCTTTGTTTTTGAGTAACCACGTATAATTACAGTGTCATTATCTTCAATAAACTTACGATCACCACCTTCTTCAAGTTTGATAGGCTTTTCTCCTCTCCATGATAACTCGAGCATAGATCCGTAAGAATCCGGTGTTTTTCCAGAAAGTGTACCACTTCCCATCATATCTCCAGCATTTACAGGACATCCATTTACAGTATGGTGTGCGAGTTGCTGGCTCATGTTCCAGTACATATACTTAAAGTTAGATTTACAAACAGTAGTCTCTTTCTTTCCTTCTGGTTGTAATGCTACTTCAAGATTAATATCAAAACTTTTCTTTCCTTCATATTGTAAATAAGGAAGTAGTTCTTTTTTAGGCTTAGGGCTTTCTACTCTAAAAGGCTCAAGTGCGTCAAGAGTAACGATCCAAGGAGAGATTGAAGAGGCAAAGTTTTTTGCAAGAAATGGTCCTAGTGGCACATATTCCCATTTTTGAATATCACGAGCACTCCAGTCATTAAAGAGTACAAGTCCAAAAATATTTTCTTCGGCATCTGCAGTGGTGATAGATTCACCTAAAATGTTTGCATCTGTAGTAATAAAAGCCATCTCTAGTTCAAAATCTACTAGTCTTGATGGGCCAAATATAGGCTCTGTAGCTCCGTTAGGTAATTTCTGACCGTTAGGACGGTGTACCGGAATTCCTGATGGTATTACAGAAGAACTTCTACCGTGATAAGCAACAGGTAAGTGCAGCCAGTTAGGCATCAAAGCATTCTCCTCACCGCGGAACATTGTTCCTACGTTTGTAGCATGTTCTATACTTGAGTAGAAGTCTGTATAATCACCTATTTGTACAGGTAATTGCATCTCAACTTCTTCCATTTTAAAAATTACAACATCACGATCTTTCTGATTACCACGTAAGGAGTCGTTAGTTTCTTCAAAAATTTCGGCAATACGGTTACGTACTAGTCTCCACGTTTTACGACCATCTGCAATAAAATCATTGAGCGTATCTTGTAAAAAGATATCATCTGTAAGTGGGATACCTTCAAAGTAACCTAACTGGTGTAAAGCACCAAGATCTATTGCATAATCTCCTATACGCGTCCCTATTGTAATAACGTCATCACGCGTTAAGAATACACCAAAAGGAATATTCTGTATTGGGAAATCTGTATTTTTTGGCGTTTCGAGCCAAGTTTTTCTAGAGGGATCGTTAGCAGATAGTGGCATTGTCTATATTTTGATAAGTTGTTTGTAATTCTCTCTTCAAATATAGGATTTATAGCATTCTTAAAAAGTCTTTGTAGTATTTTTGTATCACTTTAACAAACAATTTTACTATGCAACGTGATACTGCCATTTTTGACCTAATCCAAGAAGAAAAAGAACGCCAATTAAACGGACTTGAACTTATTGCTTCAGAGAACTTTGTAAGTGACCAAGTAATGGAAGCTGCAGGTTCTGTGTTAACTAACAAATATGCCGAAGGATACCCGGGAAAAAGATATTACGGTGGTTGTGAAGTAGTAGACGAGGTAGAGACACTTGCTATAGAGCGCGCAAAGGAACTTTTTGGAGCAGCATATGCAAACGTACAGCCACACTCTGGATCACAAGCAAACACAGCAGTGTTCCATGCTTGTTTAAAGCCTGGAGATAAATTTTTAGGTTTTGATCTTGCACATGGTGGTCACCTTACTCATGGATCTCCAGTAAACTTTTCTGGACGTTTATATAATCCAGTTTTTTATGGAGTAGAGAAGGAGACGGGACTACTTAATTATGATAAAATTCAAGAGATAGCAACAAAGGAACAGCCTAAGATGATTATCGCTGGAGCTTCTGCTTACTCTCGAGAGATAGATTATAAACGCTTTCGCGAAATTGCAGACTCAGTAGGAGCAATCCTTCTAGCAGATGTTGCTCACCCAGCAGGGCTTATTGCAAAAGGAATCATTGCAGATCCTATCCCACACTGTCACGTGGTAACTACTACGACGCATAAAACGTTAAGAGGACCTCGCGGCGGAATGATCATGATGGGCAAGGATTTTGAAAATCCTTTTGGAATCAAATTAAAGAATGGAAATCTAAGAATGATGTCTTCATTATTAGATAGCGGTATTTTTCCAGGAAACCAGGGAGGACCATTAATGCATGTGATAGGAGCAAAGGCAATCGCCTTTGGAGAAGCACTTACAGATGAGTTTTTACATTATATGGTACAGGTTAAGAAAAATGCGACAATGCTCGCAGATGCACTTGTACTTAAAGGTTATGATATTATCTCTGGAGGTACAGATAACCACATGATGCTTATAGACCTGCGCAATAAAAATGTAACAGGTAAAGCAGCCGAAGAAGCACTAGGAAAAGCAGATATTACAGTAAATAAAAACATGGTACCATTTGATGATAAGTCACCATTTGTTACTTCTGGTATACGTATAGGTACAGCTGCAGTGACCACTCGTGGTCTTGTAGAAGGTGATATGCATGAGATTGCAAACTTTATAGATAAAGCAATACAGCATCACGATAATGATGAAGTACTTGCAAACGTTGCAGCAAGTGTAAACGAGATGATGGGACACAGACCATTGTTTAAAGCATAACACTTGTCACTTTAAAATAAAAAAGCCCGCTATATGCGGGCTTTTTTATTTTATAATAGTTTCTTACAGCATGTTATACCGCAGTGATGTTATTAAGGCTTCAGTACGAGTTTTATTATCACAAGTAGAGCGATAAACCCCATAAAACCTACCAGCACCCACTTACTTCCTTTGTATTGCTTTTTGTGAAGGGATAAATCCTTTCTATAACTCCATACCATAAGAAGTATGAAAGCCACAATAAAAAAAACAACAAATATAATCTGACCAGTGCTAAACATTTAAAGTATTTTAGGAGTTGTAAAAATACGACTGAGTACGCTTTCGCGAAAGCGTAACAAAACAAAATCCTTTATGAAAAATAAAATAGCCGCCGTAACATTATTTCATGACACTTATGGTCTTGATCGAAAAGATAAACCTACTGCAAATCTCCCGCTATCGAAAAATGAGCTACGCTTTAACCTCATGAAAGAGGAAAATGAAGAATACCTAGAAGCTGCAAACGCTGGTGACCTAGTAGAGGTGGCAGATGCGCTAGGGGATATGCTTTACATATTATGTGGAACGATCATCGAGCATGGAATGCAAGATAAAATTGAAGAGGTCTTTAATGAAATACAGCGTTCTAATATGAGTAAACTAGGAGCAGATGGTAAGCCTATCTATCGTGAAGATGGAAAAGTGCTTAAGGGGCCTAATTATTTTAAGCCAGACATTAAGAGTATACTTGATAAGTGATCACATAAAAAAGCCGCTTCTATCTAGTAGAAGCGGCTTTTTTATAAAATATAGTGGAAGATTACTCTTCTACTGTGATTCCTAGTTTTGCAAGAACAGCCATTGTAATATCTGCTGCAGGGTCTGCATATGCAAAGTTGTTATTGTTACCTATAGTAAGAATGTGTGAGTAACCTTGTTCTTTTGCTACTACAGTTACCATTTCTCCTATTTTCTTGTAAAGAGGTTGTACAACTTCAGATTGCTTTAATTGTAAAAGCTGTGCACCATTCTGACGAAATTTTGAGATATCTTCTTCAAGAGCAATGATTTCTCCTTGTTTAGTTTTCTTGTCTGCATCTGTAAAAGTTGCTTGACCGCTTTGGTATAATTTTACCTTAGCCTCATAGTCTTGAATCTTTGCTTTCATTTGCGTTTCAAGATCAAGATTGTAAGCTTTTACTTTTTCATTTGCTCCTGTAAGCTCAGGCATTTTTGTTAGGATAAAGTCGGCATCTACAGTTCCTACTTTGCTTTGAGCAAAAGCTGTTGCTGTAAATAGCACTACAAACATTCCAAGTACGATTTTTTTCATTGTATAGTATTTATTAAGATTATCATTTGCGCGTGCAAATATATGTGATAGAAGACAATATCTGTGCCAAGTGGTAAGTTTTAAGTAAATAGCTGCCCGCGGTGAGGCTTAAGCGCATCTCTTACGGGCTTCATCGCCTCTCTATCTACAACTAAAAATGCAATGCTGTGATCTTCTGTAACTTGTTGAGTGCCTGTTATAGGCGTATTTAATACCTGTGCAGCTGCATACTCTTTTAAGTGAATCTCGTGATGTAATGCAATTTTATGTGCGTCTGGACCTCTAAAATCCCAGATTAGTTTAAGTCGTTCTTCTGTAGACATAATATGATTTAATTTCTAGCAAAAATATAGCATATATTTTCTACCTAGCTCAGTAGGTACTAAATATTCTATAATCTCGTTGCTATGGTACAACAGTTCATAATACTTATTTTTGCACATACTTAATACACTATGAAGCACCTTTTTTTATTGCTTATTTTTCTTTCTGGATCTTTTTTTACTCATGCTCAAAATGACATATTATTAACGATAAATGATGAAGATATTCATAGTGAGGAGTTTACAAAGGTTTACGAGAAAAATAGAGAGCTCATAAAAGAAGATGAGTCTAATGCTCCAGAAGATTATCTAGATCTTTTTATAAATTACAAACTCAAAGTCCAAGAAGCCTACAGATTGGGACTTAATAATAAAAAGTCTTATCAAGATGAATTATCTGCTTATCGTGCACAACTTGCAAAAAGCTATCTCAATGACGTCAAGGTAACAGAAGAGCTTGTAAAAGAAGCTTATGATAGAACTGTAAATGAGCTTAATGCACGTCACATTCTTGTGCGAGTGAGCCCTGATGCTTTACCTAATGATACATTAGTAGCGTACCGAAGCATTGCTCAAGCGAGGGAACGTATAATTAATGGTGAAAACTTTGAAAAAGTAGCAAGAGCGATAAGTGAAGATCCATCTGCCAAAAAGAACGGAGGTAACCTAGGATGGTTCAAAGCCTTTAAAATGGTGTATCCGTTTGAGAATGCTGCCTATAATACCGCAATTAATGAGGTTTCTAAGCCTTTTAGAACAAGTTTTGGATATCATATCGTTCAGCCTATTGCCGCTCGCAAGTCAAAAGGAAAAGTACAAGTTGCCCACATTATGGTTGCTTTAAATCAAAGTGATAGTACTATTATCCCAGAGGAAAGAATTAATGAGGTGTCGAAGCTATTAAGTGAAGGCGCTTCTTTTGAGACAGTAGCACTTAATTATAGTGATGATAGGGCGTCTTATAAAAAGGGAGGAAAACTAGAAGAGTTTGAGCAAGGGCAATTGAGTAGTGCTGCTTTTGAAAAAACAGCATTTTCACTTGAAAATATTGGTGCTATTTCGCAGCCTTTTAAAACTGAATTTGGATGGCATATTTTAAAATTGTTATCTAAAACTCCAGTGCCTACCTATATGGATGCTCGAGTTGCACTTACTAATAAAGTAACAAGAGATGTGAGAGCACAAGTAATATCAGTCAAGTTAGACAATAAGTTGAGAAATAAATACAATGTAGTTCTTGACGAAGGCTTGCAGCCATATTTAGAAAGTATCTTCCCAGAGAAATATTCTCAAACTAAGATTGTTCTTAATAATGAACCGGCATTAAGTAATGTGGCATTTACTTTAGGGAAAAGAAAAGCTACATACACCTATAAAATGGTAGCGGACTATTTATTGGCGTCTTATTCACGTAAGACTTACAGATACAGAGATCAGTTTGTAAAAGAGGGAGTTCAATCTTTTGTGAGTGTTGTACTTAAAAACTATCATCTCGAGCACCTAGAAGAGGAGGATCAAGGTTTTAGTGATATATTAAAAGAATACAAAGAAGGTTTATTGTTATTTGATTTACTAGAAACTAATATCTGGAAAAAAGCTCAACAAGATAGCATAGGTCTACAAGAATTCTTCTTAAGAAATAAGGAAGACTATAGAAGTGTAAAGACTTATGAGGCTACAGTATGTACTACAAAAAGCAAGAGTTTAGCAAAAAAATATAGAAATAGTCTTTCTAAAGGCATTACGCCAGAAAAAGCCGTATTATCTTTAAATAATAAGAATGATACTCCTGTACTATTATCTACTAGAGTTCTAACTGAAGAAGAGTTACCAGAAGGACAGCACCTATCTAAAGGAGTGAGTGAATTAATAGAAGACGGAGATAACTTTATAGTTTATGACGTTACAGCCATTACAGAGGCAAAAGATCAATTACTAAAGGACGTTAGAGGTGTAGTTATAAGTGACTATCAGAAAGAGTTGGAAAATAAGTTTGTAAAGAATTTAAGAGATAAAAGCACAATCACTATAAATAAAGAGGTTTTAAATACGTTAATAACGAAATATGAGAATTAAAAACACTAGAGTCGTTGTATTTCTGCTGTTTACAGTAGTCTCGCTGTCTATGGTGAATTGCCGCTATTTCAAGAGTGACAACACAGAAACAATAGTCGCTCGGGTGAATAATCATACATTATCACAGCGCACTATTGAAGATGTTATGTCAAAGAATGTGGTAAGTGATAGCGCTGCCTTTGTACAAAATTACATTAATACGTGGGCTACAAGTCAGCTATTGCTAGACGGAGCATTGAGAAATTTACCAAAAGAAGATCAAGATGAGTTTGAGGCGCTTGTTTCATCCTACCGAAGTGATTTATACACACGTTTTTATAAAGATGCACTTATAAACAAGCAATTAGATAGTGTTGTTTCTGATAGTGAAGCGATGAAATTCTATGAGGAAAATAAAGAGAATTTCTTACTTAATGAACCTCTGGTTCAGTTTAAATTTATTCAAGTAGACGAGGATTATCAAAATCTTAAAACACTTAAGTCTTATTTTAGTAGTAAGGATGAAAAGGATAAATATGCCTTAGATTCATTAAAGTTTCAATACAAGAATTATTTCTTGAATGACTCAGTATGGATAAAAAGGCGTGCTGTAATTGATCAAATAAATGCGATAAACAAGGAGAATGCAAACAACTTGTTAAAAAAAACAAATTTCTTACAACTGCGAGACTCATTAGGATTATATTTGGTAGCTGTAAAAAGTACCCTTGAGCGCAACGAAAATGCCCCGTTGGAATATGTTAGACCAACGATCAATCAGATTATTAAGAATAAAAGGAAATTAGCGCTTATAAAAAAGCTTGAAAAGGAGATTAAGGATGATGCTATTAAAAACAAACAATTTGAAATTTACAATTAATATAGTAGTGCTGCTTGCAGCAACACAGCTAAGTTTTGCACAAGAAACAACGGTAACTCCAGAAGTTACAACGATAACCGAAACAGCAGTAGCGGTTCAAAATGATACCGTAAAAACTCCTTTTAAGAAATTTAAGGTAGATGGTGTAGCAGGTGTAGTAGGTGACTACTTGATTCTAGAAAGTGATATTGATCAGAGTCTTATCGAGATAAAGCAAAGAGGTCAAGCTTCGGCAGATATAACATCTTGCCAAGTTTTAGGAAGCTTGCTCGAGAATAAACTTCTTACACACCAAGCAGTTCAAGATAGTATCGTAGTACAAGATAGTCGTGTTAATTCTGAGGTAGACCAGATGGTGCAACGTTTTGCTTCACAACTAGGTTCTGAGCAGAAGGTAGTTGAGTTTTACAGAAAAGAGAATATGGCAGACTTACGTGCCGAGTTATTTAGCATTAGAAAGAATGTTATACTTTCTGACCGCATGAATCAGAAGATAATTGAATCTGTAGATGTTACTCCAGACGAGATTAAAACATTTTTTAACAACATACCAGCAGATGAGCTTCCTACTTTTGGAGTAGAGCTAGAGATTGCACGTATTGTAATTGAGCCTAAAGCTACCGAAGAAGAGCGCCAGAAAGTTATAGACCGCCTTAAAGGTTTCCGTAGAGATATTCTTGAGAATGGAAGTAGTTTTGCTACAAAAGCGGTACTGTACACAGATGACGCAGCTTCAAGACCAGATGGTGGCTTAATGGTTATAGATCGTAAAACACCTTTGGTAAAAGAATTTAGAGATGTAGCCTTTAGTTTACAAGATGGAGAAGTGAGTGAGCCGTTTGAGACAGAATTTGGTTTTCACATTGTAACTGTAGAAAAAACAAAAGGAGAACGTAAAGATATTAGACACATATTAATTGTTCCAGAAATTAAAGAAGCTCAAGAAGAGGAAGCAAAAGATCTTGTAAACAAAGTGAGAAAGCGCATCATAGATGGCGAACTTACCTTTGAGGAAGCTGCCAAAGAATTTTCTGATGAGAAAGAGACAAAATTTGATGGAGGAACACTTACTAATCCTCAATCACTTGATAAGCGTTTTGAATTAGGTAGACTCGATCCAGATATTTATCCTAAGGTAAGTAACCTTGCAGATGAAGAAGTATCTCTAGTTTACACAGATCAAACAAGAACTGGTACAAAACAATTTTTAATCTACACGGTAGATAACCGCCTTGAAGAGCATAAAGCAGATTATGTAAAAGATTATATCAAAATTAAAGATCTTGCACTACGTGAAAAGCAAATTGCTGCTATTGAGAAGTGGCAAAAAGAAAAGATTGTAGAAACTTACATTAAAATCAATGGTGAAAATCGTGACTGCGAGTTTGTAAGTAATTGGTTAAAAAAATAAAAGATATTTATGTCTGACGTTGCGGCTATCAAGAATCTAGTAGAGAAACACAAGATTCTAAAAGCAGAAATTTCAAAGATTATTGTAGGTCAAGATAAAGTAATTGATGAGATTCTTTTATCTATATTTTCTGGAGGTCACGCTCTACTTATAGGTGTTCCTGGACTTGCAAAAACCTTGATGGTAAATACTATTGCAACGACTCTTGGACTTGATTTTAAAAGAATACAGTTTACACCAGATTTAATGCCTAGTGATATTCTAGGTTCTGAAATTCTGGATGAGTCTCGTAAGTTCAAATTTATTAAAGGACCTATATTTTCAAATATTGTTCTTGCAGATGAGATTAACCGTACACCTCCAAAAACGCAGGCTGCGCTTCTAGAAGCAATGCAAGAGCGCGTGGTGACAGTAGCTGGAGAACGATACCCATTATCGCTTCCTTACTTTGTACTGGCTACTCAAAACCCAATAGAGCAGGAGGGAACTTACCCGCTACCAGAGGCTCAGTTAGACCGTTTTATGTTTTCTATCAACCTCGATTACCCTTCGTTTCAAGAAGAGGTAGATGTGGTAAAGGCAACAACATCTGCGGCAAAACCTACGGTAAATGCATTGTTAAATGCACAAGAGATTATAGACTTTCAGCAGCTAGTGCGACGTATTCCAGTAGCAGATAATGTGATTGAATATGCCGTAAATCTCGTAAGCAAAACTCGACCTAAAACAGAGAAGGCGGCTCAGATTGTAAATGATTACATAGACTGGGGAGCTGGACCAAGAGCGTCACAAAACTTAATTTTAGGAGCAAAAACACATGCTGCTGTACACGGTAAATTCTCGCCAGATATTGAGGATGTACAAAAAGTTGCTACGGGAATCCTTCGTCACAGAATGATTAAGAACTATAAGGCAGAAGCAGAAGGTTTGAGTATAGAAGATATTATCAAGAGCCTATTCTAATCCGCTTTCGCGAAAAAGTGCTGCTGCAATCTTGACAGTAAGACACATTCTAAAACAGTCTTTTAATTGCATTATACATACTCGCATAGATGCGAAAATTTCTAAGCCATTAAATCCATATCGTGATTTAATGGCTTTTCTATGTCACATAATCTATTGATTATTGAATTAAATGCATGATTGTTAATTTAATTTCGGTTTTCATGCTTTCTAGTATTTTCTAGATAGCTTAGGTGTATGTATATGCAATTATATTCAATAAAATCACATTTTCGCGAAAGCGGAATATTACAATGAGCAAATTTTATAAGGGTTAAATTGTCAATTTGATAATTTGAACCACTCCTTTTTTTGAATTTGATAATTACTTCGCAGTATTTGAGATGGTTTATCAATACGCGCTATTGGCTAAGTATGGGGCTTCCTGCTATTGTTATTCTTTAAGGTATTTTGTATTTTCGTGAACCGCAAAATATAGCGGTACTATTTAACAACCCTAATACATTATATATGGCATTTGATATTGATATGATCAAGAAGGTTTATGCAAATATGTCTGAGCGTGTAGATGCCGCTCGTGACCTTGTAGGTAAGCCCTTGACACTTTCTGAAAAGATTTTATATTCTCACCTATGGGAGGGAAAAGCTTCTAAAGCATTTACTCGTGGAAAGGATTACGTAGACTTTGCTCCAGATCGTATCGCTTGTCAAGATGCTACTGCACAGATGGCTTTATTGCAATTTATGCAAGCTGGTAAAGATAAAGTGGCAGTACCTACTACAGTGCACTGTGATCACTTGATTCAAGCAAAAGAAGGAGCGGTTACAGATCTTAAGAACGCAAACGATGTATCTAGCGAAGTTTTTAACTTCTTAGAATCTGTTTCTAATAAATATGGTATTGGTTTCTGGAAACCAGGAGCTGGTATTATACACCAAGTAGTTCTTGAAAACTACGCTTTCCCAGGAGGAATGATGATAGGTACAGATTCTCACACTGTAAACGCTGGAGGACTAGGAATGGTTGCGATAGGTGTAGGTGGAGCAGATGCTGTAGATGTAATGGCTGGTATGGCTTGGGAACTTAAATTTCCTAAATTAATAGGAGTTAGACTTACAGGAAAACTTTCTGGATGGACTGCACCAAAAGACGTTATTCTTAAAGTTGCTGAGATTCTTACTGCAAAAGGAGGAACTGGAGCAATTGTAGAATATTTTGGTCCTGGAGCTACAGCAATGTCTTGTACTGGTAAAGGAACTATCTGTAACATGGGAGCAGAGATAGGAGCAACAACTTCTACCTTTGGTTATGATGAGTCTATGGAACGTTACTTACGTGCTACAGACCGTGCAGATGTTGCAGACGCAGCAAACGAGGTTAAAGAATACCTTACAGCAGATAAAGAAGTATATGCAAATCCTGAACAATATTTTGATCAGGTAATTGATATTAACCTTTCTGAGTTAGGACCATTACTTAATGGACCTTTTACTCCAGATCTTTCTACAACTGTAGGAAAGGATATGACTGAGAAAGCTACTAAAAATGAATGGCCTCTTAATGTAGAGTGGGGACTTATAGGGTCTTGTACAAACTCTTCTTATGAAGATCTTTCAAGAGCTTCATCTATTGCTCAACAAGCACTAGATAAAGGAATAAAAATGAAGTCAGAACTTGGAATTAACCCAGGATCTGAGCTTGTACGTTACACTACAGAGCGCGACGGAATTTTAGGAATCTTTGAAAAGCTAGATGCTAAGATTTTTACAAATGCTTGTGGACCATGTATCGGGCAATGGGCACGTTACAGCGATCCAAAAAATGCTCCTAAAAACAGTATTGTACACTCGTTTAACAGAAACTTTGCAAAGCGTGCAGATGGTAACCCTAATACACATGCCTTTGTAGCTTCACCAGAAATTACTGCAGCAATTGCAATATCTGGACGTCTAGATTTTAACCCTCTTACAGATTCACTTCTTAACGAAGATGGTCAAGAGGTTATGTTTGACGAGCCTACAGGATGGGAACTTCCTCCTAAAGGATTTGAAGTAAAGGATAATGGTTACCTAGCTCCAGTAGAAGATGGTAGTGGAGTGATTGTAAAAGTAGCTGCAGACTCAGAACGTCTTGAGTTATTAACGCCTTTTGAGCCTATTCTTGATAGCGAGATGCAAGGAATGAAATTGCTTATCAAAGCTTTCGGAAAATGTACTACAGACCACATTTCTATGGCTGGACCATGGTTACGTTATAGAGGTCACTTAGATAACATTTCTAACAACTGTTTAATAGGTGCTGTAAATGCATTTGGTAAGAAAACAAATTTTGTTAAGAACCAAATGGATGGAGAGTTTGGTGGAGTGCCAGATACTGCACGTGCTTATAAGAAAGCGGGAATCAAAACTGTAGTAGTAGGAGATCACAACTATGGAGAAGGTTCTTCACGTGAGCATGCCGCTATGGAGCCTCGCCACTTAGGTGTAGCTGCTGTGATTGTAAAATCATTTGCACGTATACACGAGACAAACCTTAAGAAACAAGGAATGCTAGGTCTTACCTTCTCTGTTGAGTCTGATTACGACTTAATTCAAGAAGATGATACTTTCAACTTTGTAGATATTGCTAGTTTTGCGCCAGATAAGCCTCTTACAGTAGAGCTTGTACACGCAGACGGAAGTAAGGATACTATTAAAGTAAACCACACGTACAACGATGCTCAGATAGCATGGTACCGTGAGGGAAGTGCTCTTAACTTAATAAAAAAGGAGAACGCTGCATAAGTAGTAATCCTTTTAAACTATAAAAAAGCTCCGCTGGTAACAGCGGAGCTTTTTGTTTTTAAACTATGTACGAGTTTTCATTCTGTGTAGGCACCAGAGGAATATGTTAACTCATAACTGTGAGTGTATATTTCAAATACAATTCCAAAAGGATCTTCTACATAGCACATTTTATAAGGCTTATCTTTAGGATAGTACTCTCTTATAGGCATTCTTTGCTTTCCTCCATAAGAAACAATTTTTTCAATGAGTTCTTCAATATTTGGATCTTGAACGCAAAAGTGAAAAAGTCCTGTGTTAAAAGGATTAAATTCTGACGGTTTCATATCCTTATTGGGAAATGAAAATAACTCTACTCCTATACCATCTGAAGTCGATAGGTGCGCAATTTCAAAAGTTTCCCAGTCGTCGCCAAAAACGTCAATACACATCTGTCCTATAGCTGTATCTTTTTCTTTTTTTACAATCGATGGAGGCATAATGATATACCATCCCATTACCTCTGAGTAAAACTCAACCGCTTTTTTGATATTTGGAACAGATAAACCAATGTGAGAGAATGATTTTGGATAATTCTTTGTATTGCTCATAAATTTTATTTTTCTTCAAAATTAGACTATATTGCTCTTGATGTCAATAACTTACTAAAATGTTATATACATAACTAAAAGAGTAAAATAATGATTTTAAGATGTTTAAAGGTTAATAAATGAGTGGTAAAATTACATGTCCGCTTAATTATACAATGAATTTAATAGGGACTAAATGGAAACCTCTTGTTTTATTTCATTTATTAGAAGGCGCCTTACGTTCTGGTGTACTACAAAAAAAGGTGCCAGGAATTTCTAATAAAATGTTTACACAAACCGTCCGAGAATTAGAAAAAGACGGGCTTGTTACTAGAAAAGTTTTTCCAGTAGTACCTCCTAGAGTAGAATATAGCCTTACTAAGAGAGGAGCTTCTCTAGAAGCTATTTTAAGAAGTCTTGATACTTGGGGAGAGGAAGATTTTCAAAATGAATTTTAAGAAGACTTCTGTTGATCAATTAGAATAAACACATTTTATATTGCACTTGAACTTTTTGATAACCATACTTCAGATCTGAGAAGTTTAATTTTGTAAAAGGTACTGCGGTGCATAAAAGAAGTGTCGTGTTCTGGAATTTTAAACTCTTAGGTTTTTGTGCTTTTATCTATTAGAAAGAGAGTCATGGCCGATATACTAGTACTAATTAGTTTTCAAATGAGTTAATGCTGTACTTTACCATGCTTCTAAACATATAAATTAGAGACTAGATTAACTTACTACTTTTAAGTGTTTATTTATCGTGCTTATGAGTTGTGTTGTAGAAATAGGTTTTGATATATAGTCATCAAACCCTGCATTGAGCATTTTTTCTTTATCTCCGGACATAGCTAAGCCTGTTTGAGCGATAATAGTTATTTCTTTATTTGTTTTTCTTATTTCTTTTAATGCCTCGTTACCATCCATTTCTGGCATATTGATATCCATTAGCACTAAGTCAATAGCAGCGTTTTGATTGACAATCTCCACCGCTTCTTTTCCATTTACTGCTCTTATTATTGAGCAATTAAAATCAGAAAGACAGGCCTGTATATACAGAAAGCTCAAATTATCATCTTCGGCTATTAAAATAGTAAAATCGCCATCTTCAAGCGTGTTCTCGTTGTATTCATTAATAATGACCGTATTATCAATAACTTTTTTATATGGGATTGTAAAGAAAAATGTAGAACCCTTTCCTGTTTGAGAATCAATCCACACTTCACCATGTAAAAGTTTAACGAGACCTTTTACGATAGATAGTCCAAGTCCTACTCCTAGATTGTGAGTTTGCTCTCGCCTACCTTGCGTAAACCTATTGAAAATATTTATTTGCTCTTCTTTATCTATTCCAATTCCAGAATCCTTGACATAAAATTGAAGATTTTTTCCTTTTAGAGTATAACCAAATTCTATAGCACCTTCTTTAGTAAATTTTATAGCATTTTCTAATAAGTTAGATATTATTTGGACGAGTTTATTCTCATCTGTTTCTATAAAACTATCTGCTTCTTCTAGACCTTTTTCTACTTGAAGTTTAATACTTGTATTTTCTAATTTTATATAATATTTTGAATAGAGATCATTAATAAGAGTATTTACATTAATATGAGAGTAATCAATGTTTATAGTATTTGATTCTATTTTTGAAATATCTACAATGTTAGAAATAAAACTCAAAAGGCGGTGTCCTTCTTTTTCTATGAGCTCTAGGTAAATATCTTTCTTCTCTTCAGAAATATTCTTTCTTCTCAATAATTCAGAGAAGCCTAAAATACCATTCATTGGAGTTCGCATCTCGTGGCTCAAATTAGCAAGAAAAGCAGATTTAAGCCTATCACTCTCCTCAGCTTTTTCCTTAGCCTCTATAAGTTCTGTTGCTAATAATTTTTGTTGAGTTATATCTTGATTAGTCCCAGCTAGACTTAACACTTTTCCATCATCATCAATTACAGGTTGACATATAGCTCTCACTGTTTTTTGTGGTTGATTAGGCACACAAATCCTATATTCAATATTATATGGGATTCCTTGATTAATAGCTTGATCTACGGCATTCTTAAGAATACTCAAATCATCGGGGTGAACTCTGTCAACCACATTTTGGTATTCAGGATTTTTCTTTTCATAATCAAAACCCCAGATATTGTACATCTCTTTAGACCATTCCATTTTCATACCAGAAGATGGTTTTACTAGCCAACTTCCAATTTTGGCTAAGGACTGTGCATCACTTAGCTCCTTTTCTGTTTTGTCTAATAATATTTTAGCTCTTAGTTTATCCTTTTCATTTTGTCTTTGCTCTGTAATATCAAAGAAAACTGTAACGATTTCTTTAATTCCTCCAGCGCTATCTAGTACTGGAAAACCATTTAGAGTTACCCAAGTAATTTCGCCTTTATCATCTCGTTTTAGCCCTATAACTTGATTTTTTATTGACTCTTTTGTGTTTGCAACTTTATTAACGGGATATTCAGTAATTGCTAGTGTGGAAGCATCGTGCTTAACAAGTTTCAGTTCCATACCTTCTCCTGTTTTTCCTTGTATATACCTCTCATCTAAACCTAGAATTTGTGACGCTCTAGAGTTGCACTGCACAATTGATGTATCTGGGGCATGAACAACAACTCCTGCTTCTAGGTTACGCATTAATATACGGAAGCGTTCTTCATTTTCTTCGGCACGCTCTTTTGCTTCCTTTATTAGGTTTTCTGTTTTAAAGCGTTCTGTGATGTCATGTATAACGCCAACTATAAAAACGTTTCCTTTTGGATCTATAAAACGTGTTTTCCTAGTAGAGATTCTTTGAGTTTCTCCACCCCTTATGGTAAGTGATTCTTCAGTTATATTTTCAATTCCGTCACGTATTAATTGTCTGTCAATTTTTAAGAAAGCTTCTCTCTCGGCTTTTGACACATGCTCATCAAGAGTTTTACCAATGACATCTTTTCTATTAAAGCCAAAAAGACTACAAAATGAATCATTTACAATGAGCAGTCTGCTTTGATCATCTTTTACAAAAACGGGATCACCTATATTATCTATAATATTATTTAGGTGATTTTTACTTTCCTCAGCCTTTACTTTAGCTTTTATAAGTTCTGCATCAATAAGTTTTTGCTCAGTAATATCTTGCCCGGTTCCTTTTAAACTAATTACATTTCCATAGGGACCCACTACAGGCTCACATATACACCTTATTACTTTTTCCGTTCCGTCAGAAAGGCATATTTTATGTTCTATATCATATGGAACTCCGCGAGTACTAGCCTTTTTTATTGAAGTATCCCACAGTTCCAAATCATCAGGATGGATATGATCAAGTAACACATTGTATGCAGGAGTGCCTTGGTTTGGCTCAAATCCCCAAATGTGGAACATCACTTTAGACCAATCCATTTTTCTTTCTTCAATATTAAATATCCAGCTTCCTACTTTTGCCAGCGTTTGTGCTTCATCTAGATCATCTTCTATTAATTTTCTATCTGTTATATCTTGAGTTACACCAAAAACCTTGTTATTTATAAATTCTATACCAAGAATACTTAAATGTCTTATCTCATTATTTGCTCTTACAATTCTGAATTCGAATGGTTCCATAGATTTATCAGTGAAAAGTTTTTTAATCACATTCTTCACCTTAGGTCTATCTTCCTTAAAAATTAATTCTCTTACATTATCACTAGTAGGGATAAACACTCCTCTTTTGACACCATAAATGTTATACATTT
This sequence comes from Dokdonia sp. Asnod3-C12, assembly GCF_045063975.1. NCBI lineage: Bacteria > Pseudomonadati > Bacteroidota > Flavobacteriia > Flavobacteriales > Flavobacteriaceae > Dokdonia > Dokdonia sp. Asnod3-C12. Next base: position 118,040 of record NZ_JBEFNY010000003.1, on the reverse strand, counting down.
CATCAGACCAGTAAGCAGTATCAGTTTTCCATTCCCATTCCCAACTACCAATTTTTCCTAGCTTTTGAGCCTGCTGTAATTTTAATATGGATTCTTTCTTTGCAGATTCTACTGCTTTTAATTCACTAATGTCTTGTATAGTGACAGGTACTGTTTTCTGTTCTAATAAAGTTTGAGGTATACGTATAGAAAATAATGCCTTAAACTCATCACCCTTTAAGGTCTTGTAATTTACTTCAGAAGTAAATGTTTTTTTATTTTTCCATATATCCCCTATAAGTTTTATAAACACTTTGTTTGCTCCATGCCCAAAAGTATTTTGTAGGTTATCAAAAAATGCTTGATTATCTTCTGCTTTAAACAACTTTAAAGTAGCTTTATTGACACTGTTAATTCTTATTTTTTGAATTAACGTAAATAGCACATCGGGATTTTTCTTTAAATATTTCTTGATATTAGAAACGCCATTATCTCTAAGCCTCTCTATTTCTTCAAATACGAGCGTAAAATCTTCATTCCAAATGGAAATTGTAGAGTTATCAAATAGTGTCTTGTAATCTTGTTGTTTCTCAGACTTTAGTACTTCTATTTGTCTTTCTAATTCTTGGTAAGTAGGCTTTTTATCTAATTCCATACTGTAATAACTTTAGCCTTTTGTTCTATCAATTTGGGAGCTAATAGCTTAATTATTAAGTTAATAAATAAAACTATTAAAAATAAACAATATAGCACTTATAATACTAAAAAAGATTAGGTTATGCTTTCGCGAAAGCGTACAAAAAACACAACATACATTTTATTAATATAATATTTTTATTAGTCTATTTATGTAATATTCTAAGAGTAAGCTTAAACAAGTTATGAGCTTGTTACTACTCAATATTGGCGTCATTTTTAAGACAGTCTTTAACAGCTGCTAAGATGGTTTTCTTTTATTTTTGTAGACTATAGCACAAGCATAACATCTCTTATAAAATCGCTCTATAGTCGAGTATGGAGATTGTGCAAGAATAATAAGCAATATGAAGGATACCTTTGCCAGCATTATCCCCTCGGTAGCAGCAGAAAAATTTATTTACTGTCTTGAGGCAGTTCCAGATGTCGATCAAGAATTTGCCACAGAGGTGGTAACAACACTCGAAGATATCGCTCTAAAACAAGGAATTGCTAGTATCTATAAGACGTGCGACACCATAGAAGGCTTAGAGGAAAGTTTAAACACGCTGGTGTATGATGACCATAATTTTAAAGATTATGAACTCATTTACCTTATAATGCCAGGCCAAGCTAACAATATCATGCTCAATGATTATTACTACAGCATTGAGGAAATTGCCGAAATTTTTGAAGGAAGAATGACTGGTAAAATCATACATTTTTCAAATAAAAAAGCACTCGACTTAACTGACGAAGAATCGCAATATTTCCTTGATGTTACTGGTGCTCGAGCAATCTCTGGCTATGGATCTAGCAAGAACACATTATCGAGCACAGATACCATAGATAGGGTGTTTTTTAATATGTTTCAAGAAAATGAAGACTTTAAAGAAGTGGTAGAAGAGATGTTTCAAAAACACTATAAACTCTGTAAACTACTTGATTTTAGATTGTATTATTAACCGTTAATTGAGGAAGAGTTTTGTGGAATACGCTTTCGCGAAAATGTGACATCTCAACATCATATTCTCATTAATTCAACACATTTTCAAGAATAGAAGATAGACTAGTCATTATTAGAATTGACGAATTATAACGAATGGCTGAGCGAACTAAAGCAATAGCATAAAAAGATTCCCTACCGTTAAAACTTGTAAAACAAAGAGCAGGATGCTTAAGTCTTTTTTAAAGCCATAACTGATGCCTAAAGCAAGAAGGACAAGCAGTGGAAGTACCAGCCCAGAAACTACTCTAAAAGAATAGAGGTGGTTCTTCTCTGACGTAGCTAGCTTATACTCATTAACTTCTTTAAAAAGCAAAGACAGCGCATAATCAATTTGGTTACCCTCCAAAGTGGTTGCAACATCTTTTGAAACCGAAAACTGACGAGTAGGAGTCACTACTTGATACGTATTGTGCGAGTTTCCGCCAGCATTATAATATTTTTCTTTGTTTCTAGATACGGAAACCACATCTTCCGAATACCGAGTTCCAGGCAAAGCAAAATCCATAAGTACCACCAGTGATATGAGTACGGTAATGCCATATAATATGCGGTTGGTGAGTGATAGTGGATACATGATTTTAATTTATAACGTTCTGGAGATTTACATAGTTATTAGTTAGTACGTAAATCAGCAGTTTTGTTACGGTATTGAGTGTTTAACCTAAAGAAAATGAACTATTAAAACCACATTATTAATTGATAGTTCCAATGCTAGAATATTCTAACCAATATAATGGTAAGAGCTAAGTTTAACTTGGATTATTGTTGACTAGTTATTTTTAAGTCAATCGCATTCAATCCACATACCCATTATATTCAATTAGTTGTAATCTTTTAGATTGAAATATTAATTTGAAAATAGACGTTTGTTCTAAATTTCTAATTTCTACCGTGTCATTGAGAATTTCTTGTCTAAGTAATTTATCAAGAACATTTTTATTGCTTCCAATTTTTATAAAGTCATTCAGTTCAAATTCGGAATTCACAATTTTAGCGTAATAAACCCATTCTTCATCTGTTGCTCTATAAGACATGATTTTTGTCTTATCAAACGTTCGAGTTATAATAGTATCCACTAAATTGTCAACGTGTCTATTTTGTATTGGCTTTTTCTGTATCGCAAATATTTTATTACGTACAATTTTTTCTAATTTAGATTTTAAAGAAAATACCAAACTATCATTTTCAATATAGGATACCTTAACAGGTTTATAATCTGAAGTTTGTACTTTTGTTTTTACAACTTCTTTTAATCTGCCATCATCAATTTTTCTTGATTCGTTTTGCTCACAAGAATTTAAGGAGAATAGAATCCCAAATATTATTAATAATTGTTTAATCATATATTTAGAAATGTTCTTATGATGAGGATTTACAAGCAACATAGATATCAAACGTATCCTTAAAGTGCAAGTCGTTATGATCTTTATCTAAAATAGAGAGCTCAGCGCTACCTGCAGCAACTCTGATATAATTGTTGTTATAATAAAAGCATATAAATGTAAAAAGGTCTTTTTGTCCTTTTACTATATTACCATTTATCATAACCTCATCTTTATCTATTCCATATTCGCACTTTACTATAGATTGATGTATTAGTTTTCCAATGGTTTCAATTTATCTGGCTTCATATACTTGCCATAAGTCGGGAAAGTCCTTCAAATCATTTTCTTTAAGTCTAGAGTTAAGCTCCGACAAGGCATTCAAATCTAGTTTTATGTGATCACCATCAAAACCGCCTTCAATTTCAAGATATTTATCAAAACGCTCAAATGTTATAAATAAAAGCCATGGTAGGTGAGTGTCTCTATTTTCATTGAAATCTACTTGATACACGCTCTCAACAGTCTGCCCGATAATTTGATTTAAGAAGTGATCTGGTGGTGATTTCATTAGTGTAAGGTTATTCAATGTTTTATAGTCAACTTTACAAGTTTAATTATTCCATAAATCACGAAATGTATAGCTGGAAATAAATATCCATAAAATAAAATTGCTAATGATCCACCGTATTTAAAGTAATCTTCATTGTTAAATATACTTGCCATTAGAGCTGTATATAACAAATAAACAAATAGATGTATTGCGAACTCTTTGGTATTCTTAAACCACAAACCTAAAATACTTAGAATGAGGACGATTACATAAATTATATACAAGACTACAAATGCACTATTTGTTGGAATCATTTTGTTTTCTTTGAGTCTCTAAAATCGAATCAGTTTCAAAATATTTTATTTTACGAATCTATTTTGAGTATTTATATCTATTGTGTTCTCGTTATTAGTGTACCACTCTACGAATGCGTCATATTCTTTTTGATGAGTATCTAACCATTCATTGTATTCTTTTTCGTTACCTATTTGGAACAGGTAATGGTTATAAGCTTCAAATAGATTTTTATCAAGAAGCTCTTTTTGATAAGTAAAAAGTACATTTTGATGTATGCTCAAATCTTCTTGGTAGTAATTCTCAATAAATCGTTCTCTTATTCTTGATAGTGAATTTAAAGTGATTTCCTTTTCTTCAACAATAGCTAGGATAATATTCTTACCAAAAACGCCACAAAATGGAAGATTTACAGGCTCGTCAATATTTACTTTTGTAGCATCAATGACAATCTCACAGAAATCAATAGAGATTTCTGTATCTCCAAACGTAATGGAGGATTTATAGGTCTCATAGAGAAGCTCACTCATCTCTATGGTGCGGTCGGTGGTTCTTTCTAAGTTCATGAATATCTCTCCATAAATTAGACCTGAAAGCTTATCAGGAGAATCTAAATAGAGCTTAGCAAGTCTAAAGTAGTTTGAAGCAAATGTAGGGTCAACTTCAATTCCACGTCGATAATTGACTATTGCCTGATCATATTGTTCTTGATGGTGATATACGTTTCCTTTTTCAAGATGTAAATTACCGGCATTAGGAAAGCGTTCCATTCCCTCTTCATATTCTCTAATAGCTTTTTCTGGCTTGCCTAAGTAACTATAGCAGTTACCAGACATTTGATAGACTTGGCTATTTAATGTATCATATTTCTTTACCTTTTTTAAAATTTTTAAAGCTTGCTTGTAGTCTTTAGTTAACACATGGGCGTAAGCAATCTCATAGGGGTAGGCATAGTTTATAGGATCGAGCTTCTGGCTTTCTTCCAAAAGCTTAATGCTTTCATCAATTCTACCCTCATCCATTATAGTGATGGCCTTCTTTGCTTTTTCTAGAGCTAGCTCTTTATTGGTTTGAGCGAAAGCAGTACATACAATGAGTTGAAGAATGATAAATAGAACTATTTTATTCATAAGATGGTGTTGTTAAAAAATTTCAGAAAAAAGTCTCAAGATAATCTTTTATCAAGTATTGAACTTAGCATTTAGAACCAGTACTGGAGCATAGCCTAAATAAGTTTTTCGAATTGGTTTTTATTATATATAGTTTTTCATTTTATGCTCAATGTGTCCTTAAGAATAGGATTAGTTTTATTTGATTTAATTATTTGTTCAAATTGTAGACTATCTATCAATATTTGTTTTACTTCAATAGACCTTTTTAATTCATCTAGTTGAATTTTATTGATTGTAGTACTTGTGATAAAAGGTAGAATAATAGCAACGAGTAAACCTAAAAAGGCTATAATTATAGCTACATAGGTCCATCTTAAAGTAGTTATGAATCTTAGCTTCGTTTGAGAAATGAATCCATTATTTATATATTCTTTCAGCTCAGGTCTTACATAACAAAACTCATCGACATAAGTCAATATATAGTTTCCTAAAGTTGTAGGTAATTCCCATTTCCTGTAAACATCAGGGTTTTTTCTATATTTCTCCTCAAGTTCGTTGTCACACGTTAGAGCTGAATAGATGTCAGGATTTTTTGACTTTGTGGAAATTGTTTGTTTTAAAATCTCTGGATTATTGTGGGTAAAAATTAAATTATCTTTCTTTAAAGTTTCAATTAGTGATACAACTATAGAAAGATCATTTATAAAGTTTTCTAGTTTTTCTTTTTCGATATTTAAATATAGTTCAACTTTATTCTCATAAATATTAATGGCACGTTCTTCTTTAAGAATACAATTACTAACAAATGTTCCTAAATTAACTTCGGTATTTGTGCTTAAATTTAAAAGAACATTTAAAAAATCTTGATCTATTTTATTATTGAAATCCGTCATAATGTAACACAACTAATTAATGAGCACAAATTATTACATATCATCTAAATGTAGATATGTTTGTTTTATTCGAATATTGACGTCTCAATATTAGGAAGATAAGAGAAACTTCCCAAGTGGTCACTGCATCAATTATACTCTTTTATCAACAGTAAAAAAGCTGCTTAAAAAATAAGCCACTTCTTAAATCCAAAAAAGGAGTTGTTAAACATACAACTCCTTTTTGTTCTTTACATACGGTTTTCCGCATTATGGTGATATTTAATGCAATTGTGTGATTAGGGTTCACATTTTCGCGAAAGCGTACTTTTAGTAACGCACGTCTTTCATATCAATTTCTTCGGCAACAGTTGCTTTGTTATAATTACCTCCTAGATCTGGGCAGGCCATTAGGGTAGCGGCTCCTTTAAAGGGTATGGCTACTTTATTGTATCCATACACATCTGCTAGGGTCTGGGTGAGGTTTTTATCTCCTAGGTTAATGTCTACATCGTCCATGGTGAGCTGGCAAGGGTGCTCATAGCCGCAGGCGCGAGTGATTTCTAGTAGTTCTTTTTTGAAGTTTTTAAAGTAATAGTGTGTGCGTTCTGCCTTATCTGGAATGTCTATGCCGCGTTGTAACCACTTATTTTGAGTCGCAACACCAGAAGGGCAGGTGTTGTTATGGCACACCTTTGCTTGTATACAACCTACGGCAAGCATAGCTTCACGGGCAACATTGATACAGTCTACACCCATCGCAAAAGCCATGGCGGCTTTAGCCGGGAAGCCTAACTTTCCTGAGCCTATAAATACCACGCGCTCAGTGAGCTGGTACTCCTTAAAAATCTTATAAATATCTGAAAATCCATAAACCCACGGTAGCGCCACATGATCTGCAAAACTTGGTGGGGCAGCACCGGTACCACCTTCACCACCATCAATGGTGATAAAATCTGGTCCTTTACCAGTAGTTGCCATTATTTTTGCTAGTTCGCGCCACGCATCCAGTTTTCCTATGGCGGCTTTAATCCCTACTGGGAGTCCTGTTTCATGAGCAATACTTTCTACAAAGTCAACCAATTCTGGCACATTAGAAAATGCCTTATGATTAGGAGGAGAGAGTACATCTTTACCCACTTCTACACCACGTATTTCGGCAATTTCCTTAGTGATTTTTGATCCTGGGAGTACACCTCCTTTTCCAGGTTTGGCACCTTGTGATAGTTTTACTTCTATGGCGCGTACTTGAGGATTTTCGTCTACAAGTTTTTTCATTTTTGGCATAGAGAAACCGCCATCTTCAGTGCGCACTCCAAAATATCCTGTTCCAAAGTGAAACACCACATCACCGCCTTTTTTATGGTAGGGTGAGAGTCCGCCCTCACCAGTATTGTGATATGCGTATGCTTTTGCACAACCTCGATTTAAAGATTCTACAGCTTTCGCCGAAAGGCTACCAAAACTCATAGCACTCACGTTAATAATAGAACTAGGTCTGTAAGGGCGCGATCTTCTACCAGCACCCATAACTTTTGCACATGCAAGGAAGTAAGGGTCTTTTGCATTGGGGTGATTTTCTTCTACCTTATATGGCATCATAGCATTATTAATAAAGATATAATGCGACTGATTGATGTCACGGTCGGTACCAAAACCTTCGTAGTTATTTTCATTTTTGGCAGAGGCATAAATCCACCCGCGCTCTATACGATTAAAAGGAAGTTCCTCACGGTTATTTGCCACAATATACTGGCGCAACTCTGGCCCAATACTCTCAAGCATATACCTAAAATGCCCAACAACTGGGAAGTTGCGCGTGATGATATGTTTTTTGTTAAAAAATATATCTCGTATAGCGACAATAACCACCACCAAAATCAACCACATCCACCATGAGATATTACCTAAAAACTCGAGTACTCCTTCCATTTATTCAATTTTTGCACTAAAATACAATTTACTATCTCGTAGTCTGAAATTTTAATTCAAGTTTATTATTTACTTCTCATGGTAAGTTTTAGTTGATGTACAATGCGCAACATCTCCCTGACTCCCTCTTCAAAGAGGGACACTGTTGTGTTTTTAAGTTTTTTTGCTGCGCAAAAAGAACTTCTCTAGTTTTCCTCTTCCTTGCATCCGACGAGGGAGGAACGACCGAGAGGAATGCATAAGGTTAGGGGAGATGTTTTTGGGTTCGAGTGAGCCATTTTTATGCGTTATGTGTTACATCTCCCTGATTCCCTCTTCAAAGAGGGACACTTTTGTGGTTTAAGTTTTTTTTGCTGTGCAAAAAAGACTTCTATAGTACCCCTCTTAGAAGAGGGGCTAGGGGAGATGTTTTGGGTTTGAGTGAGCATATCTTATTTGTTACATCTCCCTGACTCCCTCTTCAAAGTGGACACTGTTGTGGTTTAAGTTTTTTTTGCTGCGCAAAAAGAACTTCTATAGTTCCCCTCTTCCTTGCATCCGACGAGGGAGGAACGACCGAGAGGAATGCATAAGGCTAGGGGAGATGTTTTGGATTTGAGTGAGCCATTTTCATGCGTTATGCGCAACATCTCCCTGACTCCCTCTTCAAAGAGGGACACTGTTGTGGGGTTTAGGTTTTTTGCTGCGCAAAAAGAACTTCTCTAGTTCCCCTCTTCCTTGCATCCGACGAGGGAGGAACGACCGAGAGGAATGCATAAGGTTAGGGGAGATGTTTTTGGGTTCGAGTGAGCCATTTTCATGCGTTATGTGTTACATCTCCCTGACTCCCTCTTCAAAGAGGGACACTGTTGTGTTTTTAAGTTTTTTTGCTGAGCAAAAAAGACTTCTTTAGTTCCCCTCTTTGAAGAGGGGTTAGGGGAGATGTTGACATGCGAGTAAGAACATAAACAAATTCCCCCTCTTAGAAGAGGGGTTAGGAGAGATGTTTTTGAGTTCGAGTAAACACATCAAACTCCTCCACACCCTCACAAATCAAATAACTTATCATAAATTTACGGAAGACTATAAAGAGCACATCTACATTGAAAAAACATAAAACCTTATTAATTATTGGCTTACTTCTCATTCCGCAGATGGTCTTGGTTCGCTGGCTGGCGAGTTACCCGCAACTGGTGGAGACGTATTATAGCAACGGATTGTATCCTATCATTTCAAAGGCGTCTCGATATGCTTTTGGCTGGTTGCCGTTTTCATTTGGTGATATCATGTATGCGGTGCTTATTGTGCTCGCTTTGCGCGAAATTGTACTACTCATTAAAAACAAGTTTAGAGGATTTAAAACCTTTCTTCTAAAGACGCTAGCCATCATTTCGATAGTGTATGGAGCGTTTAACTTACTTTGGGGAATGAATTATAACAGGCTTCCATTGCACGAATCCTTAGGAATAGATAATGAGTACACCACCGAAGAGCTAGTCCAACTTACAGAGAAGCTAATTAAAAATAGCAATAACCTCCACAATCAACTCGCCGAGGATGAAAACAGTCGCGTGGTTTATTGTGATAACATAGAAGGTGAAAATGCTTGTTTGCAAGAAATTTTCAACGGAACGCTTAATGGTTATGAGACGCTTAAAACTCAGTTCCCAAAGCTTAGTTACCCACCTAAGAGTATTAAGAATTCGCTATTGCGATACCCTCTGTCTATAATGGGGTATAGTGGTTATCTCAATCCTATTACTAATGAGGCGCAAGTTAATGGAATGGTGCCGGCTCATCGATGGCCAGTGATTTCCTCACATGAGCAAGCACATCAACTAGGTTTTGCAAAGGAAAATGAAGCTAACTTTATCGCAGTGATGGCAACGCTTAATAATGAGGATTTATATTTTCAATATTCAGGGAGTATTTTTGCGTTGCGTTATGCGCTCAATGATGTGTACAGCCGTGATAAGGAATTAGGAGAAGACTTGAAAGCACGTCTTAATCCAGGTATTTTAGTAAATTATCAAGACTCTAGAGATTTCTGGGATGCGATGGATAATCCGCTGGAACCACTGTTTGATCTGTTTTACAGCAATTACTTAAAGGCAAATAATCAGCCAGGTGGATTAAAGAGCTATAGTTATATGGTAGCACTTTTGGTTAACTATGATCAGCGTTTTCCAGATACATTCTGATGTTAAAAGTCTCTTAAAAGTTTCCTAAACCTTAATAGAACGTTAACGCGGTGGCTATCTTTAGGATCTAAACTTTCAACCTATGTTCTTTAAAAAATTACTTGTCTTTGGGCTAGTAAGCTGCTCATTTACGATGTATGGGCAAGATTACTTTCCAGCAAACGCTGGAGTCAAGTCCAAAAACCAAAATTACACGGTGTTTACAAACGCCACCATCCACACAACTCCCACAGAAACCATTAAAAATGGAACACTTGTAGTGCAAGATGGAAAAGTGGTCTCTGTAGGCAAATCTTCATCATATGCACAAAATGCTATTGTTGTAGATCTTAATGGTAAACATGTCTATCCATCTTTTGTAGACATCTATACTAATTTTGGTATCGATAAGCCTAAGCGTGCAGGAGGATCTGGACGTGCTTCACAATATGATAACTCTCGCGAGGGAGCTTACTGGAATGACCATATCTTATCTGAGCAAGATGGCTATCAAGATTTTAAGTACGATTCAAAAAAAGCAACCGAATATCTTGAGGCTGGTTTTGGCGTAGTTGCAACACATCAACACGATGGTATTGCACGTGGTACAGGAGCGCTTATCGCACTTAATAATGATGGAAATACTGCAAACCGCGTGATAGAAGATCGCCTTGGTCAGTATTTCTCATTTGATAAGAGTGTAACCTCGCGCCAGTCATACCCATCGTCTAAGATGGGTGCAACAGCATTACTACGCCAGTTACAACACGATTTAGACTGGTATGAGAAAGGAAATATAGCTACTAAGGATCTTTCTTTAGAGGCGCTTTCGCGAAACAAAGGGCTTCCGCAGTTTTTTGAAGGTGATGGCTTATATGATGACCTTCGTATTGATAAACTTGGTGACCAGTTTGGTATCGATTATGTAATCGTTGCCGGTGGTGATGAGTATAAGCGTATCGGAGAAGTTAAGGCGATGAATCGTAAGATGATTCTCCCACTTAAATTTCCAGATGCCTACGATATGGAAAATCCATACGCTGCCGAATATGTAGCGCTTTCTGATATGAAACATTGGAATCAAGCACCTACAAATCCTAAAGCATTACAAGATGCAGGAGTAACATTTGCACTTACTACATTCTCACATAAATCTCCAAAAGATTTTAAAGACCACTTGATGAAGGCAATTAAGTATGGTCTGTCTAAGGAAAGAGCCTTAGAAGCACTTACTACTATTCCAGCAACAATGATTGGAAAGAGCGGTGAGCTTGGAGTACTCAAATCAGGAGCTTGGGCAAACTTCATGATTACTTCTGGAGAAGTATTTGAAAAAGACACAGAGCTTTATGAGCACTGGATTCAAGGTAACAAAACAGTAATCAAGGATATAAATACAGTTAATATTGACGGTGTTTATACAATGAATATTAGTGGAGCTACTTATGAGCTAGAGATTAAAAACGCGCTAGAAAAAGCAAAAGCATCTCTTAAAAAGGGAACAGAAGATGTAAAAAGTGAATTTTCTTATAAGGATGAATGGGTAACAGTAACGTTCCCTCAAAGCGAAGGAAAATTTGTACGTCTTGTAGCAAGAGCATCTGCAGATGGTCTAAGCGGCAAAGCAATTCTTGCAGATGGTTCTGAGAAAAATTTTACTTCTACTAAGAAAGCACTAGCTAAGAGTGGTGATAAAGACGATAAGAAAGAAGAGGATAAACCTCTTACGGTAATGCCACTTACCTTTCCTAATATGGCTTTTGGTTTTGAAACAAGACCAACACAGCAAGATATCTTAATCACAAATGCCACTGTGTGGACTAATGAAGCAGAGGGTGTTCTGGAAAACACAGATGTCTTAATAAAAGATGGAAAAATCAGTGCAGTAGGTAAAAATCTTTCTGCTCGTGGTGCTATGGTAGTAGACGGTACTGGTAAGCATGTAACTTCTGGTATTATAGATGAGCACTCTCACATTGCGGCTTTTGCAATCAACGAGTCTGGTCACAACTCTACGGCAGAGGTTCGCATGAGTGATGTAGTTAACCCAGACGATTCTGATATCTATCGCAATCTTGCTGGTGGAGTTACAGCTATTCAATTATTACACGGATCTGCAAATCCTATTGGAGGACAGAGCGCAGTAATGAAATTAAAATGGGGAGCACCTATTGATGAGATGGTGATTGCAGATAAGAAGTTTATCAAATTTGCTTTGGGTGAAAACGTAAAGCAAGCAAACTGGAATAGCTTCTCAAGATTCCCACAAACGAGAATGGGAGTAGAGCAAGTATTTGTGGATTATTTTACAAGAGGAAAAGAATACGAAGCAAAGAAAAAGAGCGGTCAACCTTATCGCATGGATGAGGAGATGGAAACTATAGTAGACATCCTTAATATGGATCGTTTAATTTCTTGTCACTCCTATGTGCAAAGTGAAATCAACATGACCATGAAAGTGGCAGAGCAGTTTGGTTTTCATATCAATACATTCACACACATACTTGAAGGATATAAAGTTGCAGATAAAATGGCCGAACACGGTGTAGGAGGATCAACATTCTCAGACTGGTGGGCTTATAAATATGAGGTGAATGATGCTATTCCTTACAATGCAGCCATCATGCACAGAGCAGGAGTAACCGTTGCTATCAACTCAGATGATGGTGAGATGTCAAGACGTCTTAATCAAGAAGCTGCAAAAATTCATAAGTACGGTGGTATTTCTGAAGAGGATGCATGGAAAATGGTAACTCTTAATCCAGCAAAACTATTACACATGGATGATCGCGCAGGTAGTTTAAAACCTGGTAAAGATGGAGATGTTGTAATATGGACAGATCATCCACTTAGTATTAAAGCGAGAGCAGAGAAAACGATTATTGAAGGAAAAGTATTTTTTGATATGAAAAAAGACGAAGAACTTCGTAAGACCGTACAGCGCGAGAAAGCACAACTTACTGCAATGATGCTTGCAGAAAAGAATAAAGGCTTACAGACGCAACCTGCCAAAAAGAAAGAAAAACAACGTATGCATTGTGATACAGAACAAACACTTTACTAAGATGAAAACACTACAACAACTATTAGTAGCCGTTGTTTTCCTTTTAGGAGCAACTGCAAGCGCACAGCAAACACCTGCAGCAGCACAAGCTGCCGCATTTACTATTACGGGAGCAACTGCTCACATAGGTAACGGAACCGTAGTAGAAAACGCCACTATCGTTTTTGAAAACGGTAAAATAAGCACGATTCAAAGCGGAGGAACAGCCACTAAAGGCGAAGTCATTAATGCTACTGGAAAGCATGTGTATCCTGGTTTTATTGCAACAAACACCACATTAGGTCTTGTAGAAGCAGCAGCCGTGAGACAATCTAATGATGATGATGAGATAGGCGAGTTAATACCGCATGTACGTGGTATTATCGCTTACAATGCAGAATCTAAAGTAGTGGAGAGTATGAGACCGAATGGCGTGCTTATGGCGCAAATTCGTCCTGTGGGAGGCACCATCTCTGGGTCTTCTTCTCTCGTACAACTTGATGCTTGGAACTGGGAAGATGCTGCTTATAAAACAGACGAAGGTATCTTTATGGAATGGCCTCGCACGATGCGCCGTGGGCGCTGGTGGTTAGGTGAAGAGCCAGGTTATAAACCAAACAAGGATTACAGTAAAGATGTAAACGAAATCAAAACCTTTTTCAAAAACTCACGAGCTTATGGAAAAGGGAACACCTCAAAAAACCTTCCTTTTGAAGCGATGCGTGGTGTTTTTGAAGGAACTCAAAATGTGTATGTTTCAGCAAATGATCAGAAGCAAATACTTGATGTGATTGCTTTTGCAAAGGAGATGAATCTCACAAACGTTGTGCTTGTAGGCGGATACCAGTCTTACAAAGTAACTGCAGAACTTGTAGCTGCAAATATGCCAGTAATTTTACAACGTGTACAAGATTTACCTTCTATGGAGGATCATGATTATGACTTACCATATAAGTTACCTAAGCTTCTTACAGACGCTGGTGTTACAGTTGCGTTAGGATATGACTCAGAGTACTGGCAAGTACGTAATCTTCCTTTTTATGCGGGACAGGTTACTCAATTTGGTATGAGTGATGAAGATGCACTTAAAATGATTACGATGAATCCTGCAAAAATAATGGGAGTTTCAAATACTGTTGGGACACTTGAAGTAGGAAAAGATGCAACACTTTTTATAAGCGAAGGAAATGCACTAGACATGAGAGGAAACATCCTTTCGAGAGCATTTATCCAAGGACGTGATATAAGTTTAGAGTCTCATCAGACCAAGCTTGCAAAGCGTTATGCAGAGAAGTACGGACAGAAGGAGTAATCCTTAATCTTAGTTATATTAATTAGTAAAGCCCGAGCAATTGCTCGGGCTTTTGTTTTGCGGTAATTTAGTAACTGCTATTTAATCACTTTACAACCTTCACCAGAAATTCGGCTGGAGTAGCTGTCTACTTGAAGTCCATTACATTCATAAAGTGCGGTACTTTCAGATAGGTATTTATCTATGTCCGCTTTCGCGAAAGCGAGACAAAACATACTAGGTCCACTGCCAGAAATACCAAAGGCAATGCATCCATTCTGCTGAGAAATCGCTTTAATCTCATCAAAATGCGGAATCAATTGCTTGCGATGTGGCTCTACGAGTACATCTTTGATACTTTCCTTAAATAATTCCTTATCCCATTCATACAGTGAGGCAACAAAGCCTGCCAGATGTTGTGATTGTGCAATAGCATCTTTAAGAGGCACGTGCGTAGGTAAAATCTCCCTCGCTTCTTTAGTTTTAATAGTAATATGAGGATGTAAAATCCCAACGTAAACCGTATCCATGGGAGGTAACGCTATTACCTTAAATGGGTTATAGCCAGTTACTAGCGTGGTACCTCCATAAATGCAAGGCGCGACATTATCTGCATGCTCATTACCACTCGCCAGTGCTTCGCCTTTCATAGCGTAGCGCGTGAGTTCAAGATTAGATAATGGCTTTTCTAAAAGCTGATTAATACCATACACAGCTCCTGCTGCGCTAGCACTGCTGCTACCTATTCCAGAACCGGAGCGTATTTTTTTATGAATCTCTATTTCTACTCCAAAGTTGGCGTTAATGCCTTCTAGCATGGCATTACCCGCCACACCAGCAACATTATTATGAGCTTCTATAGGGAGTGTATCACCTGTGATTTCTGTAATCGTTACTCCGCGACCTTCGGTTTTTCTAAAAACCATCTCATCGCCTATACCTTCGAGGGCAAAGCCTAGCGAATCAAAACCACAGTTTACATTTGCCACTGTAGCGGGACAAAATACGCGTATCTCAGTAGGATTATCAAGGCTTTGTACCGTGGCTTTTTTATGTATTTCTTGAGACATATAATTATTATCTAAGTCTTATGATATCGCTGAAGAGTCCGCTGGCGGTAACATCACCACCTGCACCTGCACCTTTTACAATGAGCGGCTGCTCTGGATAGCGTGCCGTGTAAAATAAAACAATATTGTCAGACCCTTCAAGGTTGTAAAACGGACTGTCTGCACCTACAGACTGTAAGCCTACGCTTGCTTTGCCATTATCCAACTGTGCTACATATTTAAGGCGTTTACCTGCTGCTGTAGCGTCGGCAACTAGTTTTTCAAAGTGTGCTGCGTCTTCTTTAAGTGTTTCAAAGAAGTGAGGAACGTCTGTGCTTTCTAGGTTATTTGCTGTAAGAAAAGGTGTGTTCACAATATCTTCTAGTTCTAATTTAAGTCCGCTTTCTCTTGCGAGTATTAGGATTTTACGAGCTACATCTACACCACTCAAATCAATACGAGGATCTGGCTCTGTATAGCCCTCCTCTTTGGCTTGTTGTACCACATCATAAAAGCTATCACCGCTTTTAAAGTTATTAAAAACAAAGTTTAAACTTCCAGAAAGCACAGCTTGTACTTTAGTAATACTATCACCAGACGCGATAAGGTTCTGTAAAGTATCTATTATAGGTAAACCAGCACCTACGTTGGTTTCAAACTTAAAGGGAGCATTATATTTTCTACTCAATCGTTTAAGATTTGCATAGTATTCTTGTTTTCCAGCGGCAGCAATTTTATTACATGCAACCACTGCGATGCTATTTCGCAAGTATTCTTCATATGCCATCGCTACGGGTTCATTTGCAGTAATATCGACAAAAACTGAGTTGCGCTGGTTGAGAGCAATTACGTTTTCGCGAAAGCGTACAATATCTGCCTTCTCACCTTGAGCAAGCGCCTTTTCCCAATTATCTAAATCAATAGCTTGTTCTGAGACGAGCATCATTCTACTATTAGAAAGTCCTAGTACTCTTATATTAAGGTTGAGATGGTCTTTAAGATATTTTTTCTGACTGTTAATTTGATCTAGGAGTTTTGCTCCCACATTTCCTACACCAGTAATGAAGAGGTTAATTTGCTTTCTGTTTCCTTCAAAGAAAACTTCATGCAAGCTGTTAAGCGCTTTCTTTACATCCTTCTCGGCAATTACTGCAGAGATATTTTTCTCACTCGCTCCTTGTGCAATGGCGCGTATATTCACGTTGTTTTTTCCAAGTGTGGAGAACATTTTTCCAGAAATCCCTTGATGACTTTTCATAGATTCTCCTACGAGTGCGATTATTGCAAGAGAAGTCTCAACAATCACCGGGTCAATCTTACGTAGCGATAGCTCGTAAGCAAACTCTGTTTCTATTGCTGTTTTTGCACGCAAGGCATCTGCCTCCATTACTCCTATACATATACTATGTTCGCTAGAAGCCTGTGTAATAAGGATCACATTAATCTGCTGTAAAGAGAGTACTTCAAAAAGGCGTTTTGAAATTCCAGAAATTCCCACCATTCCTGCGCCTTCTACCGTGAGTAGTGCAACGTCACTTATATGAGAGATTCCCTTAATAGGGTTTCCATTGCTCCTTTCTTGCTCGCCTATACGAGTTCCAGCTTCATCTGGAGCCATCGTATTTTTGATATAAATAGGGATATTTTTACTAAGCGCAGGCACAATAGTAGGAGGGTAGAGCACCTTTGCACCAAAATGCGATAACTCCATCGCCTCGTGATATGATATGTCACGTATAGGTTTTGCTTGTTTTACAAGCTTCGGGTTTGCTGAAAACATCCCACTCACATCTGTCCATATTTCTAGTTGGTCGACCTCCAGCGCAGCTGCAATTATAGCCGCAGTAAAGTCTGAGCCACCACGACCTAGTGTACTTGTTTCTCCCGTAGCAGTACTCGCAATAAATCCTCCTAGGATGGTAATGTTCTGTGACGCTTTCGCGAAAAATTCTTTGATATTTTCATTAGTGCGATCATACAATACACTGGCTTTGGTATGATTGCCATCGGTAATGATAAGTTGTCTACTATCTTTAAGAGTAGCTTCGATACCCTGATGATTAAAGGCTGCCGTTATAATACGACTACTGGTAAGCTCTCCAAAAGCGGCAAGCTTATCTAGTGTTTTAGGAGAAAGCTCGTTAATTAAGAAAATACCCTTGAGTAAGTCGTCTAAGTGCGACATAAGCGCACTTATATCTGCCATTACTATAGCATCACCTTCGGTAAGTGCTTTTGCAAAAGCCGTATGTTTTTGGTGTATTTCTAAAAATACATCCTTATAGGTTTCATCTTTTTGAGCAGCAAGCGTTCCGGCTTTTAGCAATAAATCTGTAATTCCACCCACTGCCGAAACAACAACAGCTACTGGATGTGAAGCAGCTTGGTTATTTACAATGGCAATTACTTTTTCTATGTTTTTAACACTCCCCACAGAAGTGCCTCCAAATTTTAATACGCGCATAGTATGCAATTTTACATTTTCGCGAAAGCGAAAATGGTATGAATAAACTAATTAATTTGTGTGTGTGGAAGAGATCCTTGCTCGCGCAAGTAATAGATAGATAATATGTACGACTATAACCCCAACGGGGTAATCGTACCAATAGTAATAGTGGTAGTCAAGAAAATCGAAGTGTATTGTGTTGTTCTCATCTTGTTTCTGATATGTTAAATGTAGTACATTTACCTAAGGAGGCAAGATGTAGTTCTGAGTTTTGAGGATATGACAATTCTTGACGTACTTCTAGCACGATACTGATAATGTGATAATTTGAAGTTTACTTTCGTGAATATTTAATGAATTAAAGAACATTTTTCTTCATAAAGATGAAGAAACTACCTAATTATAGCTAAATGAAAATATACAGCGCCAAACAAATTTACGAAGCAGATAAAGCAACCATTGAAAAGGAAGGGATTCCATCTTATAATCTCATGGAACGCGCCGGTGGGTACGTTTATGAGTGGATGAACCAGCGTTTACAAGGGCAGCCTGTGCCTATAAAAGTATTTTGTGGTATCGGTAATAATGGCGGTGATGCACTTGTAATTGCTCGCTTACTTCTTAAAAATGGCTATAATGTTGATACTTATATAGTACACTGTAATGATAAGCGCTCTCCAGACTTCTTAAAGGCGTATGACGCTCTCAAGAGTGAAGTAAAAAAATGGCCAGAAATCATTAAAAGTGTTGAAGACTTTCCAGTAATCACTCCGCAAGATATTGTGGTAGATGGAATCTTTGGGATAGGACTTAATAGGTGTCCAGATGATTGGGTAAAAGCACTTTTTGTAAAAATTAATGAGTCTAAGGCTTATACACTTTCTATAGATATTCCATCTGGAATGTATTCAGATAGAGGACCAGCAAAGGATGATGTAATTGTACATGCAACGTTTGTACTAAGCTTCATGTCACCAAAACTTGCTTTTTTCTTACCAGAAACGGGTAAGTACATTAACATGTGGGATACAATTGATATAGGTCTAGACCCAGAATTTCTTGCAAAAACTCCTACTGATGTAACGCTAATTTCAAAACCTGAAATCCAGCAGATGTACAAAGGGAGATCACAGTATTCACACAAGGGAATGTACGGCCATAGCTTAATTATAGGAGGAAGTTTTGGAAAAATGGGCGCTGTGCAACTTGCTAGTAAAGCTGCTTTAAGAGCGGGTAGTGGTCTTGTGACGGCTTATGTACCGCAAATAGGAGTTCCTATATTACAAACGGCGCTTCCAGAAGTAATGGTAGAGACCGATAATTATAATGGAAAAGTGTTTGAAGAAATTGATTTTCAAACCGAAGCAAATGCTATTGCAATAGGCCCGGGAATGGGAACCGATGAGAAAACGGTAAGAGCAATGGAGTCTTTCTTAAAGAAGCAAAAGCAACCATTAGTGATAGATGCAGATGCAATTAATATCATCTCAAAACGACCATCACTTATGGAGCAAGTACCTCCATTATCTATTTTTACGCCACACCCAGGTGAGCTGGAGCGTTTAATAGGCAAGTGGGATGACGACTTTGATAAGCTAGAGAAAACGGCAAAATTTGCCAAAAATCATAATGTCATTATCGTAATTAAAGGTGCTCATACAATTACTGTTTATGATATGAGACTTTATATAAATACTACTGGTAATCCTGGATTGTCTACTGCTGGTACTGGAGATGTGCTTACAGGAGTTATCACTGGGCATATAGCACAAGGATACCATCCTATGGAAGCCGCTATGATGGGAGTTTATTTTCATGGACTTGCAGCAGATGTTGCCGTAAATCAATATGGAATAGAAGGACTCATAGCAGGTGATGTGACAGAGTTTTTAGGAAGAGCAGTAATGAGTCTTTTTGAAAAACCAGAGCAAGAAGGTGGGGCAGCACCACAGCAATAAATTATAGATACATCAAAAAAAAATGGATAGCGTGTAAACGCTATCCATTTTTTTATACATGAAAGTTATCTTATTCTGTAATCGCTACAGGAAAAGAAACTTGCACATCTGTCTCTCCTCCAGCATTACCTAAAGTTCCATCGTTAGGCTTTGTAGGCTCATGACGTAGTGTGATAGTAAGTGTACCAGAACCTGCAGTAGCACCAGTCGTAAGTGTAACTAAAGTTCCTAGTGGATTACCGTTACCATCAAAATCCTCATAAGTCACAGCTGCGTCAAGGCCTGTACTAGGAGTATAGAATACTTGGTGCTCGTCAGATTCTTCTTCTACTTCTTCGGTGATATCCTCGGCTGGGCTTTCTGTTTCATTCAGAAACTCAATACTACCGTTATAAACAGTATTTACATCTAAGTCACCAGAAACGGTTATTGTAGGTGCATTAGGTCCATCTCCATCAAGATCTTGTGATGTGAGAAGAACGCTGCTTGTGTCTGACATCAATGTAAGAGAAACTGTTGTGATAATTTCTTCTTCGTTTACAATCTCTGGAATTGCTCCATCATCATCACTAACACAAGAGGTGATCGTTATAGCAGTAAAGGCAAGGAATGTATATTTTATAAAGTTTTTCATTGTTTGTTTTGTTAAGTACGCTTTCGCGAAAGCGTGATTTTAATAATTAATTTTAAGTTGTAGTAAGATATTTCTACCCAAATCGTCTGCAAAATAGCGCTGGCGATTTAGGTACTCCCTGTAAGAGGTGTCAAATAGATTGTTTACCATAAGACCTACATTAAGATCACTTTTATCGTTGATTGTAAAATCAACAGATCCTTTAAAATTTATGAGATGATAGGCATCGGGAGGTGTGCTTATATCTAATAGTTCTGTAGTGTTGGTTTCTGGTATAAATACGTCAAAGTTTGTATCTGGAAATTCATTTTGACGAAATACATAGTTACTTTCAAGTGACAGCTTTAAATTTTTAACTTCAGGAATACGGTATGTAATGGTGTTACGCGTACTCGCCGAAGGCATATTAATTAAAGCATTGTCTAAGGTTATGTCTTTTCCTTTTACTAACGAAAATTGGTTAGAAAACTCAATACGATCTGTTACTTGAACATTGTTGTCTATGTCAAAACCTAACAGTCTAGCTTGTGTCTGCCTATACTCCCATACAGGAAAACTTCCTCTTATAGTTTGCTGTACGCCTGTAGGCTCAATGAGGATAAAATCCTCGATAAAGTTTGCAAACGGAGCAATAGTAAAACTCCAAGTGTCTGTAGATTTTGTAAAGTTTAATGAAATTTTATTTGCGACTTCTTGATTAAAACTTAGGTCACCTAGCTCTATACGTGCAGCACTCTGGTGTAACCCGTCAGAAAATAATTCTGACACGTTAGGTGAGCGAGATGCGAGCGCATAGTTAAAAGATATAGTACTTGCGTCAGAGATTTGATAAGATACTCCTGCAGTGGCAGATATATTCTTGTACTCAAAATCTGGCTCTACAAAAATTTGGTTATCAAATTCTTGACGTACAAACTGAGCAAAGTCTACATTGTATCCTCTTTCTTCCCATAAGCTCGTAGTATAAAACTTTTCGGCTAAGATTCTGTTGTAATCATATCTAGCACCAGCCTCTATTGTCCATTTTCCAAGGTCTTTAGATGCTAATGCATAAACACCAAAATCTTGAGCTTGGTAATCTGGTATGAGTCTTCTTACCCCTGTAGATGGATCAGGAAAATGTTTTTGATACCTTCCAGACACGCCTATTTTTGCTGTAAGCGTATTGTCTGCAGTGTAATCAAAATCAATTTTACCGCCTACAGTTTCAAGTTGTAAGTCGATAGAAGGTCGTAAATCATCACTATCTCTACGTATATCAAATTCTAGTCTATTATTGCGCTGGTAATCATACTGTGCGCTTAATTTTCCAAAGTTATCAAAACGATAAAATGATTTAAGTTTTGCAATTTGATGCTTTACTTCCTGTCTAGGGGCATTAATATCGTACGTAAATGGCGCTACCACAAATGGCTCTTGGCTATTTATTGCAACCGAGAGATCTGCAGCATTACCTACGTGTGATGAGCGCAAAATACCAGATTCTTTGTCAAAAATCGAGTAGCTAGCCTCCACACCGTAACGATATTTATTAACTCCTATACGTGCAGAAAGGTCTCTCTCATACAAGGCTGTATTACTTAGGACATAATCTGGCGCTTCAAAATCTCCAAAACGTTTCAAAGTCCCGTTTATGCCACCATACCAGCCATTATTATAAGATTTTATCAATGAAGTTGTAATAGAACCTCCACGACCATTGGTCGCACCAGTAATAATAGTTCTTCCAAAAATAGTGTCTTTTACAGGCACCTGCTCTGGTTCTATAATTATAGTACCACCTATAGCATCACCGCCATATTGTAATCCTGCGGCACCTTTAATAACAGTGACTTCGCCAGCAGCATTCACATCAATATTAGGATCATGTTCTACACCCCATTCTTGATCTTGTAAACGCGTACCTTCTGTAATAAGAACAACCCTACTAGAGTGTAGCCCTTGTATTACCGGTTTTACTACAGAGTTACCTGTATTTAATGAGGTAACCCCGCTTAGGTTTTTAAGAGCATCACCTAGTGAGGCTGCACTATTACTTTCAAGTAAGCTGTGGTTTACAACAGCTTCTGTCGCTGTACGGCTTTTGCTTTTATGAGCATGTGCAACAATCTGGACATCGCCTAGAGATTCTAGATGATGCTCCATGTTGATGTTGCGAGTAGTATTTCTACTTACATCTACTTTTATAATTTGTGTCTCACATGCTGGATGTGATACTTGTAGTGTGTAATTGTTGGCACAAAGTCCTGTGATAACATATTTGCCTAGGCTATCTGTCATTACAGCGTCTTCAGACCCTGCAACAATAATGGTTGCACCAGATAATACTTCATTATCGTGCAGGTCTATAACATAACCAGATAGGGTATAGGTACACTCTTGTGCTGTACTCGTAATGCTCAGCAAGGCAATGCTAAGCCATAAATAAAATTTCATAAAATTTGTTTTGCTAATTATTGAATGTAATTCAATGCTTAACAAAACGGGGGACCACGGTCTGAGGAACTTAAGATGGTGGTTGTGTATGATGTCTGTAATAGAACATCTACTTCTTTTGAGATATGTATGGTGGGTGATTGGTACGCTTTCGCGAAAGCGTAAACTCCTGCTTTAACAACGTGTAAATCACCAAGATCACAATCTAGTTTTGATTCATGAACGTGTACTTCTCCTGTAAATTTACAAGTATCATAATGTTCATGGTCTGCTGTGCTGTGAGAAAAAGATACTACACTAGGTAACAAGAATACAAGCATTGTAAACAATGCTGTAAGTCTTATAATTATATGAGTACTGTCTTTCTTCAAGCTTCTTTTGAAAATAAAAATCCTAGTCCCAATCTGGAAACCATTTTTGTAGCAAACGCTTTAAAGAACGCATACTGACCAAATAGCCAACCAAATATCACTAAAAGCACTTGATAAATAGGAAAAATTAACAAGATTCTAACAGGCCAGTAAATCCAACCAGTTGTAATATCCTTACCTAAGCCTATAAGATCCATTAAAGGATTAGAAAGTCTTCCAGCTGTTGAACCGGTTACTGCAAATGCAAGAAATATTGCTACGAGCTCCCAGCGATAAGTAACTCCCCATCTTGAATAGAGCTTTTTAAATAGCCAAAGCGTGATCCATATAATTAAGAAAGCTATAGGCAAACTAAGTAAAATAGTTGCTACGGGTACAGAAGTATCATATGCAGGCACATAAATAGCTCGAGCAATTAAATATGCCGAAAAAAGAGCAGCTATCAAGCCAAGAATAATATGTATAAATTGCCAGTTTTGAGTAATTTCCCAGCGTTTTTTAAAGTCTTTCATAACGCTGCAAAAATACGATTATCGTAGTTTCTGATTGTTGCGTTCTTGAAAAAATTCAAACCAATTATATAATAGGTAATTTACTTCATAGCCATAATCGGTATTCGAATTGTAATCTATGCGCTGTATATATAGATTAGGGTCGTATTGTGATATGTTATTTACTCTGTTGTTATATTCAGTAACATAAAACCTATTTTTATTTTCTAAGAAAAACTGTCCATAAAACCCTCTAGGTCTTTGTGTAACTAGCCATGTATTAAACCCTGGTTCTATAATAATAATTTCATATTCTAGACTGTCATTTGCAATACGTATCGTGTCTGATGCATTATCTGCAGTATTGCCTATGTCTTTTGTACCACTTGTAGTTGCACAACCTATTATGGTAGCGGTAAGAATTGCTAAGTAAATTATCTTTTTCATAATCTTAAAGTTAAAGATTTTACCTGTGATACAGGTTTGTTTTATCGTAGTATTAACGATAGTACTAATTGTTATACCGTGTAAACTTACTAAGCAGTAACCTTTATTTAAAGCTACAATGAGTAAATGAGACCTCTCAATGAGGGAACAAAAAAAGAGTGCCTTTTCAGGCACTCTTTAATATATGAATAGATGATTTATGGATTATTTTCCAAAAAGTCCTCCTAGAAGACCTCCTATACCACCTTGTTTTTTATTGCTTCCTAGTACCATTCCTGCTACGTCGTCTAAGATGCTTCCATCTCCATCTGCATCTAGTAGAGTAGTGATTAGGCTTTGATTTTCTTGAGGTTGACCACCTAGCATGCTGCCTAATAAAGCACTCATACCAGTACCATCACTTACGTTATTTTCTTTAGTTTGCTTTCCTAGTACTCCCATAAGGATAGGCGCAGCAACTTTTAATATTTGAGCTACAGATCCAGCGTCTACACCAGACTTGCTACTTAATGCATTTTCAACAGCAGGTTGTTTGTTTCCTAAAAGGTGTCCTAAAATTCCAGCACCATCATTTACTACGTCGTCACTAGGTCCTCCGTTACCCATAAGGTCTCCAAGTTGGTCTAAAATACCACCACTATGCTTTCCAGATAAAGCGCCCATTAATCCAGCTGCTCCCTCTGGTGTCTGTACGTTTTTCTTCATGGCTCCCATAAGTACTGGAAGTGCCATGCTCAAAACCTGCGCAGTTGCACCTTCAGATTGTCCTGATTTTGCACTTGCTCCACTAATAAGAGATTTTCCTATATCACTATTTAATAAATCTAATAATCCTGCCATCGTTGTTGTTTTTTAATGTTTACAAAATTCAAGGTACAAAATATTATAAGTTCTAAAATTGCTGACATAAAAAAACCACCCTCTTGGATGGTTTTTTTAGAATCTTGTCGATTAAAATCAATTTTAAATCGATAAACAGTAAAACTAACATCGAATGTTTAAGCTTACTGCATTTGTAAATGCTATTGTTACTTAAGGATTTTTATGATTTGCTCTGCTAGTTCTGTACCAATACGATCTTGGGCTCCACCAGTTGCTGCTCCAATGTGTGGAGTTAAACTCACCTTAGGATTCATAAGTACTTGTACCGCTGGAGTAGGTTCGTTTTCAAAAACGTCTAGACCTGCAAATGAAAGTTTGTTGCTATCTAAAGCAGCTACTAGAGCTACTTCATCTATAACACCACCTCTTGCAGCGTTTACTAGTGCAGCGCCATCTTTCATAAGATCGAACTCTGCTTTACCTATTACATAGTCTTTTTGTGCAGGAACGTGAAGTGTTATGAAATCTGCAGATTTTAAAACTTCCTCCTTTGATGCAGAAGTAAGATCAAACGCTACAGACTGTCCGTCAAAGAAAGGAACAGTAACTGTCGCTTTTTCTGTAAACGGATCATGAAAGATAACTTTCATTCCCACTCCCAAAGCAATTTTTGCAGTCTCTTGACCTATACGACCAAAACCAATTACACCTAGTGTTTTACCACGTAGCTCGGTTCCTTTCGCGTAAGCTTTCTTTAATCCTTTAAATTTTGTATCACCTTCAAGTGGCATGTTACGGTTAGAATCAAATAAGAAACGAACTCCGTTAAACAAGTGAGCAAATACGAGCTCTGCTACAGATGCAGACGATGCTGCTGGTGTATTAATTACATGAAGTCCTTTATCTCTGGCATATTGCACATCAATATTATCCATTCCTACGCCACCACGTCCTATAATTTTTATAGATGGGCAAGCGTCAATAAGTTCCTTACGCACTGTGGTAGCACTTCTTACTAAAATAACATCAATCTGCTTTTCATTGATGTAGTTTTCCAGTTGGTCCTGAGCAACATTTGTTGTAATTACTTCAAATCCTCCAGCTGTAAGAGCGTCTACTCCCGTTTGTGATATTCCGTCGTTTGCTAATACTTTCATAGTAAATGCTATTATATGCGGTTTAATATTGTTGTTTTGTCCTTGTGGATTTAAGCTTTTCTTTCTAGTTCGCTCATTACGTCTACTAGTACACCTACGCTATCCATAGATAGGGCATTGTACATAGAAGCTCTATAACCGCCTACACTTCTGTGACCATTTAAACCATTAATGCCTGCTTCTTTCCACATGGCATCAAAGGCATCTTTAAGATCACCATCTGTAAGTGAGAATGTAGCGTTCATGGTAGAACGATCTTCTTTGGCAGCGAATCCTTTAAATAGTGGATTAAGTTCTATCTCGCTATAAAGTAGTGTTGCTTTTTTATTATTGATTTCTTCAATCGCTTTTACGCCACCTTGTTCTTTTAACCAGCGCATAGTAAGCATTGAGATATATACTGCATATACAGGAGGCGTATTAAACATACTTCCTTTACTTATGTGCGTTTGATAATCCAGCATAGATGGAATCTTACGAGTCACTTTACCAAGAATATCTTCTCTTACTATAATAAGTGTAGTTCCTGCTGGTCCCATATTTTTCTGAGCACCTGCATAGATTAAGTCAAATTGATTAAAATCAATCTCTCTAGAAAAAATGTCACTACTCATATCACATATAAGAGGACAATCTACCTCTGGGAAATGCTTAATTTGTGTCCCAAAAATAGTGTTGTTACTTGTGAGATGTAGATAGTCTAAGTTTTCTGGAAGTATAAATCCTTTAGGTATGTAATTGAAATTTGCCTCCTTACTAGATGCAACCTCAGCAACCTCTCCAAAAAGTTTTGCCTCTTTGATAGCTTTATCACTCCAAGTTCCAGTGTTAATATAACCAGCCTTTGTTTCTAGTAAGTTGTATGCTACCATTAAAAATTGCATACTCGCTCCACCTTGTAAAAAAAGTGCTTTATAACCTTTGCCTTCTAAACCCAGTAATTCTAATGCTAGATTTCTAGCCTCGTCCATTACATCTACAAAGTCTTTGCTTCTATGAGAAATCTCAAGAATAGAAAGTCCGGAATCATTAAAGTCTAATATAGCCTGTGATGCTTCTTTAAAAACATCTTGAGGTAAGATACAAGGTCCTGCGCTAAAGTTGTGCTTCTTCATGGTGTGCTATTTTATGCGTTTTGTGCTTTACAAAGATGCCCAAAACGTTATAAAAAGCAATAGATAAATCGATAAAATATTGGCTATAATGATGTCAAAAATGTAATAGTATCAACTCCATCTGCATAATCATAAAGCTCAGGTTTTTGAGTTTTTCCTATTGGAGTGAGCTCCTTAACTTGGCTTTCTAGTGCTGTATTCCCCACAACACATTGAATACGATCTTTATCTGCTTCAAGCTTTTCAACTAGGCTTTCCATTGATTCATATTTTTCATAAAATAAAGTCGCGATAGGTGAGCCGTAGCTTTCATCTTCCTTGAGCATTAAGAAACCATTCTCTAAGAGCTCAAAGAGGCTCATTAAATACACCGCTTTATTGTAGTCATAATTATTGGCATACTTTGCACCATTCATAATATCGCTCCAGTGATAAATAGCTTTGAAAAAGGCATCAAAATTGTAATCTTGTGGCACATACAATTTTGATACATTACGGCATCCTAAACCGTAGTATCTAAATATATCTTCACCTAGCGCAATAAGCTCATCTTCTGTTTCATTACCTGTAAGTACTGCAACAGAATTTCTGTTTTTACGGATGATGTTAGGCTTTTTACCAAAGTAATATTCAAAATACCTAGCAGTATTATCGCTTCCTGTCGCAATTACAGCATCGTAGGCTGGTAATTTATCTTCGGTGAAGCTTATGGTTTCTTTAAAAGCAGGTTCTGCATATTCTAGATATTTTGCAAGAAAGGGTAGGAGGTGCTTATCATTAGACGATTGTTTTCCTACAAATTTATGCCCAGCAATTAATACGCACATAAAGTCATGAAAGCCTACTAATGGGATATTACCTGCCATGATTACGGCAACGGTTTGTTGTGGTTGCGCTTTCGCGAAAGCGGTATCGTACCCATCAAGCCACTCAGTAAGTTTTTCTTGAGTAAGTGACTGTGCCCAGCCTTCTAAAGCGAAGAGTATATTTTCTTTAGTGAACCAGCCGTTGTTTTCGCTGGCTAGTTTAAACTGATGCTGCATTCCGTCAAAGAAGAGATCATTGTGTAGTACTCCTTCTTTTTGGGCAATTGAGTCACGTGTAAACTGACTTAAAAATTTTCCTAGCTCAATAAAAGCGTTAATTCGTAGTTGAAGTGTCATAGGTTTTGGCAAATCGGTGTCTAGGCGTTATTTTTGTGCAAAGTTACCCAAAAAGAAAACTATGGCAATTATCATAACAGACGAATGTATAAACTGTGGAGCTTGCGAGCCTGAGTGTCCTAACACTGCCATTTACGAAGGCGCAGATGACTGGCGCTATGCAGATGGAACAGACCTAGAAGGAAATGTTGTCTTACCTAACGGAAAAGAAGTAGATGCAAATGAAGCACAACAACCTGTGAGTGATGAGATTTACTATATCATTCCAGATAAGTGTACCGAATGTAAAGGTTTCCATGACGAGCCACAATGTGCTGCAGTATGTCCAGTAGATTGCTGTGTACCGGATGATGAGCATGTAGAAACAGAGGAGGTATTGCTAGCAAAACAATCATTTATGCATAAAGATGCATAAGTATTATGCTCTATAAAACAACAAAGCCATCCTGTAAGGATGGCGTTGTTGTTTTAAATAACCGCTACAAGTTCTCCGGTAATGTTATGGATAACTTGCTGTAATCTTCTAGCATAGTCCAGCAACGCTTTAATTTCTTTAATCGTGGCAGGTCGCTCTTTGTTAAAAATAAGTAGCTGATCTCCTTTTGATTCTATGTGGTAATAAGGATTGCTCTCTAAGAAATGAATAAGCTCATTAGAAAAGAAACTCTTAATGGCATACTCGTTTTCTCCTAATAAAAAAAATCGATTAGAAAAGTCTGTGTGACCATCAATGTTGATGTCATTCCAACCCGTTATCGCATAAAACTTTTCTAAAAATCCTTCTTTATCTATTGTAAACGATGGAATAGGAGTAGGCAAGTCTATGGTGATCATAGTTGAGCGTACGGTTCCCTGTGCTATAAATTCTCCTTCTGAGTAAATAATATCAAAGAGATGCAGGACATTATCATCATCCTTAAACTCGTTATATGAGTGATTTATATGTTTTGTCTGGAAATAAAGAAAATCTGTAAGCTCATGAACATCTTCATTTTTTTCTGGATGATATTCTAGATTATAGCTTTGAGCAAGTTCTTCAAGTGATACTTGGCGTTTGGTTTTACTCTTTGTAAACATCTTAGGCACTGTTATCATCTTGCGCAGTGCAAAAGGATGTGAAGAGTCTGTATCATGCATATCGAGGCCTACAACCTCAAAGTGCCCACCTTTTTTACTGAATACTTCTTGAAAGTCGTGAAGATTCTCCATGACTGTGTGATCTACAAAGCTACATTTTGAAAAATCTACCACCACGTCCTGACTCTCAGGAATAGCTTCTAGCTTTTGTTTGAGTTTGTAAAAGTTTAAAAAGGTACAAAAGTGTTTTACACTCACATAATAGTTACTTCCTCCTTTGTCTCCCGTTTCTTGGAACATCAACACGTTTGGCTTAAACATGTTTCTAAGAAATAGCCCTGTGCTTTTATTTAAAAGAATATGAATGATAAATGTGATGACAATACCTGCTAGAATACCAGATATAAGATCTACAAACAACGTAGTCAATAGCGTAACAAAGAAAATAAGTACTTGCTCTTTACCAATAGTAA
Organism: Dokdonia sp. Asnod3-C12; assembly: GCF_045063975.1. Lineage (NCBI taxonomy): Bacteria > Pseudomonadati > Bacteroidota > Flavobacteriia > Flavobacteriales > Flavobacteriaceae > Dokdonia > Dokdonia sp. Asnod3-C12. The sequence continues at coordinate 88,160 of NZ_JBEFNY010000003.1, read as the reverse complement.
ACATCTTTCTCACAACTACAGGTGATGCAAGCTTATATCCTGTATACACAAGAATAGCCATTAAAGCCGGTAAGGGAATACGCGTAAGTTGCGTACTAAATAATGCGATAAAAATGACTAAGAATGTAGCGTGGCTAAAGTTGGCACTTCTATTAGTACCACCATTATTTACATTTACAGAACTTCTAGCAATAACAGTAACTACGTTAAGACCACCTAAAAACCCTGATCCTACAGTTGCCAGACCTAAGGCCTTGAGGTCACGATTAATATTTGACCTACGTTTGAGGGGATCTAGCTTATCTACTGCTTTTATACTAAGCAACGATTCTATACTTGCGATGAGGGTAAGTGACAAGACACTTGCCCAAAAGGTAAATGTCCCAACAGACCCAAAATTAGGTATTGGTAAATCCTCTACGATATCTCCTAGTGCTGGGATACCACTTATCATATATTCTTGAGCAATAGGGTTAGGTAAACCAAGTACAAGCTCATAATAATAACTAAAACCTATAGAAAGCAACACAATCCACATAGGTGCAGGGACGAGTTGTAAATATTTGTTTCTGATTTTTCCATAAAAAATCATAATTGCAAGACTGCCTAAGCCAAAGATAGCGGCAAAGATGAGTCCTGTATCTGTATAACTGAAAACGCCAATAATTGAATTTGGGATTTCCAGTAGATAGTCAAGGCTACCGTCGCGAGTAATTTTATTACCTAGCATGATGTGGAACTGCTTTCCTAGAATAATAAGACCGATGGCGGCTAGCATCCCCTGTATCGCAGAAGAGGGAAAGAAATCTGCTAGTTTTCCCATACGCAGAAAACCTAATAACATAAGTAGTCCACCAGAACAAATAATAGCAGCATACGTGCTTTCTAATCCTAGGGCTGTAATTGCTATGAGTACTACTCCCACAAGACCATTCCCAGGTCCTGTGATAGTTACATTACTTCCGCCAAGTATGGATACTAATATTCCTCCTACAACAGCAGTGATAATTCCTGAGATAGGCGGAGCCTCACTAGCCATTGCAAGTCCTAAACCTAATGGTAGTGCAATTAGACTTACTACAAATCCCGAAAAAATATTTCGCGGAAGCGTTTTAAAAAAAATATTTATAGAATTCTCTTTTGGACTCATCGTACAATTAATACATCTGTAGGGAGTTCTGTGAGAATATGCTCAATATCATGTGGAAATAAACGATCCCAAAATGATGTTTTTGATGGGGCGTTCATGATTAATAAATCTGCTCTTACGACCTCCGCATAATGACCAATGGAGTATCCTCGTTTACCAAAAATGGCTTGAGACCTTGCATCTACACGTTGCTGTATTTCTTGAGGCACTTTATTTATAATTTGCTGTACTCTGCTTTCCTCTCGTCTACGCAGTTTTTCCTTAGCAATATTTGCTCGGCGTAGTGAGGTATCATCATCTACATTTACGTGAATTTCGTTCTCAGTAATTTCTTCTACGATGGTCATTTTATCTGCACTCAGACCGTGAGCAACGTAAAAGGCAGTGGTTATGGTTTGTTCTGTTTTGGGGTCTTCAAGGCCATTTACAACTACATGTTTACAGGGAATACGTGTTACAGAGGGATTGATAAGTAAGAGCACAGAGCAAGAGGCACCTCGCGTTATTTTTCTGGCAATAGACCCTAAGTAGTAATTGACAAAATTTTCTCTTTGAAGCGCACCAACAATGAGTAAATCAATCTTTAAAGTACTGGCAGCTTCTATCATCACTTTAACAGGGTCTCCAGGCTTAAATACTATTTCAGATTTAAGACCTTCTTGATGAAAACTAGTGAGTAATTTCTCAAAAGATTGATGTTTCTCATCTGTATGATCACCTACGTGAATCACTACTAACGTTGCATTAAAATGAAGACATAGTCTAGCAGCCTCATACAAATTTGCTTTGAGGTTAGGAGAGAAGGTGGCGCCTACGCCTATAATTTTAAAGGGATTGGGACTCACAGAGTCGTTTAGTTTTATGAGTGAGTCAAGGTAACATAATTATACGTAATAATGATGTATATCCTGACTTTCCAGATATGATGACAACAAGCTGTTGTAAAACAGAACATCCAAATGCTTGAACATCTGGATGTTATTAAACTTAGTTTTTAATTACTGTTTTTGAGACTACTGTATATAGCATATTGCTCTTCAGTTAAAAACGTTTGCATATTACCATCTTTACGTTTGGCAAGTTTAGCAAGCTCTTCTTTTTTATCTGCAGCGCTAAGACCTCCAGCTCTAAGTCTATCTTCTGTAGATTTAAATGCTTTTATAGTTTTAGAAATATTTGCTACTTGTTCTGAGCTAAGATTGAGTTTCTGTTTAAGCATGTCAATCTCACTTACTTTTTCTGTATTTGTAGTACTTATGCTAGGGCTTTGTGCTTGAACATTTGATATTCCAACAAAGGCAAAGAGTACTAATGCGATAATTATTTTCATAATATTTATTTTTAAAATTATAAGCTCAAGAGCTTTTCTATATTTTCTAGAGGTCGTCCAATAACGGCCTTTTTTCCGAGAACTACAATGGGACGCTCTATTAATTTAGGATGTTGAGACATAGCGGCTATAACATCCGTATCGCTAAGTTCTCTTCCTTTATAGTTTTCCTTCCAGATAGTTTCGCCTTTTCTTACGAGTTCCATAGGAGATATATCAAGCATATCAATAAGAGATGCAAGCGCTGTTTCAGAAAGAGGATTATCAAGATATTTTATTACTTCAAATTCTTTTCCGGACTCTTCTAGCAAAGCTAGACCTTGTCTGCTCTTTGAACAGCGAGGATTGTGATATATTTTAATCATATGTAATAGTTATTTTTCTTGTAGTGTTACGTGTACTCCTTTTGATCTAAGTTGGACCGCAAGTGTTTGTGCATCTGTAAAATGAATACCTGTTATTCCAGCCACCTCGCAACCTTGGATATTTTTTAGACTATCATCTATAAATATAGCTTGAGACGGTTCAATCTTATAACGATCCAGCATAAGATCATAGATATCTCTAAAGGGTTTACGAGTTCCCTCATCTCCAGAGACTAGAATTCCTTCAAACCATTGCAACCAAGGAAACTTTTTAAGCGCAATAGGGAATGTCTCACCACTCCAGTTAGTAAGTGCAAGCACTCTATAGTCGGGATTATCTATAAGTTCTTTAAGAACCTGTAGCGTGCCTTCATGAGTAAAACCGAGCATTTCTTCCCATCGCCCATAATACATTTTTATGAGCCTTTCATATTCTGGAAACATTGCTATGCGTTCTTGTGTAGCTTTCTCTAGAGAATAACCAGCGTCTTGGTTAACATTCCAGTCCCATGCGCAAATGTGATTGAGAAACCAATCCATCTTTGCTCGATCTCCTCTAAATTCTTTGAGATAAACGTATTCTGGACTCCAGTCTATAAGTACACCGCCTAGATCAAAAATAATAGTATTAATATTTTGTTCTTTCATAGCTCTTTTTTTAGTCAATAATCGTGTGTGGGACGGTATCTAGATTCCAGTCTATCACTAATCCTCCTGCTAGTGAACGTGCTATTTCTGCACCATATAAGTGTTCTGTAAGGTAGAGTGCAGCCTCAAAACTTTTGGCACCACCAGCAGAGGTAATGTATTTTCCGTCATGAACAAATAGGGTTTCTTTTCTAATATCTAGTGCTGGAAATTTAGCTCTCATTTTATCTATATCACTCGGGAAAGTAGTAGAAACTTTATCATTGAGAAGTCCTGCCTTTGCAAGCACAAAGGCACCGTCACAATGAGAAGTCATAAAAAGAGCTTCTTTATCTACTTTCTGAACAAACGAAATCATCGCCGCATCATCTAGATCTGTATCTAGGTGATGCTCTGCGCTAGGGATTACTAGAATGTCAATCTTAGGCATATTTCCCTGTGTATAATCAAAATCGGGTAGGAGGTACATACCTTCAAATGTTCTAATAGGATCCAGTGTATTTGCAACGGTAAACACATTCATTGCCTTAATACTATCTCTGTAAATCGTGTGCTGAAAAATATCAAAAGGCGCCGTGAGTTCCGTATTAAAAGTGCCATCCATAATTAAGAAAGCTACGTTATACCTAGATGTATCTAATACAGGTTGCGCTTTCGCGAAAGCGTTATTTTCATTTGTAATATGCTCTTGTAATGACTTTTGATCGTCTTTATTAGTATTGCATGCTTGTACCAAAAGGGCACTTAAAATGATAATAATAATTCTCATAAATCTTATTTTGAAGTTAAAGATACAGGTTCTGGCGGTGTTTCATTTGCAAGCATGCGCTTAACAATATATAACAATAGCCAAGCGATAAGCGTGAGTCCTATCAAAAATATCCACGTCGTTTGAAAACCAAATGCTTCTGTGATTTGCATACCACTATTGTGCCCAAAAATATGCGCTACCGAAAATGACATGCTGTAAACGCCCATGTATGCGCCTTGTCTTCCTAACTTAGAGCGGTCTAAAGCAAATTTATTACTAAAGGGAAACGAAATCATCTCCCCAAAGGTTGCGATAATCATCCCAATGACTATAATGCCTACCCATGTTTCCCATAGTAGTAACACAAAACTAGCACCTGTCATGAGTAATCCCAAGATGGTGCTTTGTACGTTAGAGAGGTTTTTCTTTTCCATCCAAGCGATGAGTGGCATTTCAAACACTACAATCAAAATACCGTTAAGAGCAAGAATAAGTCCTATGGCATCCTCACCAAGTTTATATTCATCTTTATAATATAATGGCACTGTCGAAAAGTATTGTACAAAGACAATCCCAAATAACGCAAGCGCAACGAGAAACAGCACATAAGGCGTGTCAAGCAAAGGTTTTTTAGGGTTTTCAATCATGACTTCTTTATCAAGTTCCTTTGTTTTTTTAGGATTTAATACTTGAGTCATCAGGATAGCAGCAAAGAGACACGTCAAGCCGTCTACATAGAATAGCGCATCATATCCTGCTGTGGCAATAAGAATTCCTCCCACAGCGGGCCCTACAGAAAAACCTAAATTAATAGCAAGTCGTATTAGGGTAAGTGAGCGTGTTTTATTTTCTGGTTTTGAGTAGGCACTTAGCGCTACAAAAAACGCAGGACGCCCCATATCTGCCAGTGCCATGAGGATAAAAAATGAGAAGCACATTACCCAGAAAGTCTCTACATGCATCACCCATAAAAAGTTTATTCCAGTAAAAATTAAACTTAAAAGGATGACTTTATAATAACCTATTATGTCACACAATTTACCACCTAGCCATGCTCCGGCAAAAGAACCAAGACCATAAGACGTCATAATCCATGCAACATCTGGCAGGCTAAAATGGAGATCTTTATTTAAATAAATAGAAAGAAAAGGAATCACCATAGCGCCCGCTCTGTTTATCAATGTGATGAGCGATAGCCACCAGATTTCTCTAGATAGCCCTTTAAAAGTATTTGTATAGTTGCGTAGTAGTGTTTTCATAAACGATAGATTAGATGGTAAAGACCTACGCTAGACCATAAAAGTAAAGAGTCCAGCGTGGTGGCCGGACTCTTTTATATTGTTACTCTTTATAATCATATAGTGACAACATATCAAGTCTGGCGCAGCGTTGCACACGAGATGAATGTATATGTTGTGATTAATATCATACTATGTGTAAAGTTATAAAAATAATTGAGTTGAGTACGCTTTCGCGAAGGCGTAACGTTTATACAATCTCTCCTCTTGATTTCAATTCTTTTTTGATAGCCCCTCTTATAATAAACTGCAATGGAACTGTACCCAAGCAAGAAATACCAACTACCAGTGTAGCTATAAAAGAATTTGAATCTTCCCTTGTAGTAATCCCGTAAATCGAGATACCAATTAGAAATGATATCACGATAAGCAAGGCAACAATAATCACTGTAATCAAGTTAAGATTAGAGCGAAGTTGGTTAGAGGTTTTATTAGAAAGATCTATTTTCATTTTGATTACTGATATGTTTTAAAAATAAATTAAATATTGCGATTACATCTCGCTACCAAAGAAGATAGCGTTCATTAATAATTTATTGGTACCATACCAGAACGCTCTAAAGTTTGTGTTATCTGTAAATAAAATCACCTCACCACGTCCAGTACTTTGATGTACAAAAGGTCTAGTTTCTGGAATTGCTTTTAGGTTAATTTTTGAAATATAACCAGCTTGCAAAGGAGTCTTAGTATACTGGATAGGGTTTTTATAACTAGTAGAGTCTGCTTTGACAAAAATAGTGGTGTTTCTAAATAAGGAAACCTTATCTCCTGTATATCCAAAGTTAATAGGGTGAGATCTATCTTGCTTTGCTTCAAAGATTGCTCCTCCTATTACTTGCGCACCGCTAAAATCTCTGCGCTGCTCAAAGCTCACATTCTTAGCAGGATTTTTAGTTTCCTCAAAAGAAATATTCAGCATTTTGTTACCCTTGAACCAGTTGGCTACATTTTTATATCCTATAAGTGTACCACCATCGCGAACCCATTGTTTAATATCTTCTGTAGTGCCTTTATCTATAGCGCTTCCCCAGAGATTAGGTAGAATGATATCTGTGTATTGAGATAGGTCTGCGCGTCCTAAACTCTTAGTGTCGAGTTTTGTGATACGCATATTATAACGTGTATCAAATAGATGCCAGATTTCTCCTGCATCGTACGGGTTAATGCCTTCCCCTACAATAATAGCAACTTTTGCAGGCTTAAGCGCTCTAAACTGATTACTACCGAGATCTATTCCTTGTGTAAGCCCGGTGCTCACAGATTTGATAGTTACATGTGCATCTTGAGCTATCTCATTTATAAAGGCATTTAACTCTTGCGGATTCAATGATTGATTTTGCACAGGAATCATAATAGTCCCATAGTCATAAGTAGCACCTTCTAGGATGAATTGCTCCATACCTACTTTTGCTCTTATTCCTTTATTTAAGATGCTGTTAAGTGCCTTGGGAGTATAGTAGTCATGCCATTCCATCAAGTATGCATAGGTACTTGAAGCGACGGCAGGCGTTGGCTTCATCGATAACTCTTGAATCTCATTACCCGCGTTATTTAAAGATGCATTTTCTGAGAAGTCTACACCAAATGCTAGTGGGAAAGACCATGCACTAATATCATAAAACAAACTGTCTTGAAATGTAGTTCGTTTTTCAAACATAGCTTTTATAAGGCGGCTTTGTCTTTGGTTTTTTGGAACCATGTAGCTCATTCCTTTTTTGAAGTTGCTATTACCTTCGGTAAAATCTTTGTCTACTTCATGCACTTTAATTTTATGACGCTTTAGTATTTCAGCAAGGTGATAAGAGCTACTTGCATCTTTTTCACTCCCGAAAACGTATGCACCATTCGCTTTTTCGCCTCGAGCGTTATTAAAGAAATCGCGCTGATAGTCTAGTAATTTTGAACGCATTCCTTGCGCTGCTTCTAATGTGGATAAGATAGCAGTAAACTGATTGCGTATGGTGAATTTAAATTCTAGTAATCCATTTTCTGTTTCTTGAGCGTGGCCGCGGCTACTTCCTTGTTCAAAAAGAATCCCAATACCTCCATTTATATCTGGAAATGTAGATCCTTTTCCATAGTAAAAATCATCAAAGCTTTCTTCTGTGTAGTAGAAGCTACCTATTTTATCTAGTGCTGCCGCGTGATAATTACCTATTTGTTTTGTGATCTCTTGGTTTAAAGCAGGCGTGAGTGGGTGTGTACGTGATTGTATTCCTGGCTGGAAGAAAAAACTACTGTTAGATCCCATCTCGTGGTGATCTGTAAGAATATTAGGATACCAGTTATGAAAGGTATTGATGCGAGCACGAGATTCTGGAAGTTGTACAGGAAGCCAGTCGCGATTCATGTCAAACCAGTAGTGGTTAGTACGTCCGCCAGGCCATACCTCATTATATTCACGATCTTGTGGGTCAGGATTGATGTTTATACTCTTATTAGTATTTGCCCAGTATGCAAATCGTTGTAAACCGTCTGGATTAAAGGATGGATCAAAAAGGATGACTGTGTTCTTAAGTAAGTCATCGATTTTAGGGCCTTGTGCAGCGGCAAGATAGTAAGCAGCTACAAGTCCAGCATTTGCCCCAGAAGGTTCATTACCATGTATAGAAAGTCCTTGATATACTACGATAGGCATATCACTAGTATTTAAAGAACCGCTTCCGTTTTCTGTAAGTTTTACATGCTCTGCGCGTATCGCTTCTAGGTTGTTGTGATTGTTAGGAGAAGTAATTGTAAGTAAAAGAATAGGGCGACCCTCAAAAGTTTTACCTCTGTTTTCTATTGTAATTCTATCACTAGCAGCTGCGAGTGTACGCATGTACTCAGAAAGTTTATCATGACTTACGTGCCATTCTCCAGGCGTATAGCCTATAATGCTTTCTGGTGTAGGAATAGATTGATCATAAGTTACATCTTTAGGAAGGTAGTAATCCATATCTACACTGCCAGTTTGAGCAAGTGTGTTAAGGCAACTTAATAGTAGGGTAGTAAGTGTAAGTAATAAACGCATTCTTTTGGTCGATTTAAAGTTGTTACGCTTTAAAAGTAAACAAAAGAAATCGTGCTCGCACGTGAGAAGTGTAAACTCAAATAATAACTACAAGTAAATGAAAATTAATATTACTTGCGTTCCATTTTATCAAGATACCCACAAGCTGCTCCTATAATACCTGCATGATTTTTGGTTTTGGCAGCTACGATAGGGATATCTGTAGTAAGATATTTTTCAAATTCCTCCATGTGTTTGCTTATGCCACCGCCTATGATGTAGTGGTTAGGAGTACAAATCAACTCTACATTTTTTAAGAAAAAATTAAAACGCTCTGCCCATTCTTTGTAAGTCAAGTCTTCTGCTTTGCGCACAGAGTTTGCTGCATATTGTTCAATAGGCTTTTTTTTGTATGGTAAACGACCTAATTCAAAATTAGGGATGAGCTGGCCATTATAAAACAAGCCAGAACCAATTCCAGTTCCTACTGTAATCACAGCAACAAGACCTTTTAAATCCTTTCCTGCGCCATATCTTACTTCTGCAAGGCCAGCTGCATCTGCATCATTTATGGCAGAGCATGGAAGTCCTGTTTTTTCGGTAAAAAGTTTGTCTATTTGAACTCCTTGCCAGCTTTTATGCATATTGCCGTAAGCCATGGCCTTACCATCTACCACTACTGTAGGAAAACCTACACCTATGGGACCAGTCCAATTAAAATGTTCTACAAGTTCTTGTACGCACTGTGCAATAGCCTTGGGTTTTGCGGGACGTGGTGTATCTATTCTAAAACGTTCTCCTAGATATTCTTGAGTTTCAAGATCTACGGGAACTCCTTTAATTCCGGTTCCGCCTATGTCTATGCCTAGTATTTGCATGTAGTGATGGTTTGCTTTGGGAAGTGAAAGATAGGAATTTTGAATAAAACTCAAAGAATGATCTCTAAGTTACGCTTTCGCGAAAGCGTAAAACAAATACTAGTAGGTAGTTATAGTACTTCTTTTTCTTCCTCATGAACCTCTTTACCGTACTCTTGCTTGTAAATTTTTACAATAAGTAGAAAAATACTCACTACAATAGGGCCGAAGATTAAGCCTATAAAACCAAAAAGCGGCACACCCACAATAACTCCGATAATAGTTACTAGCGGGTGTACATCTGCAAGACGTTGCTGTATCACTAGCCTAAATAAATTATCTGTAGATCCTACAACGATAATGCCGTACAAAGCAAGCACTATAGACTGCCAAACATCACCAGCCGCATATAGGATAATACATACTGGAATTACCCCTAAAGCGGTCCCTACAAATGGAATCATAGATCCTACTGTTACTATTGCAAACCAGAAAAATGGATCTTCTACACCTAAAATCAGAAACCCGATGAGAGCGACTACACCTTGCAGCAGTGCAACCAGCGGAATACCAATGGCATTAGATTTTACTAGATCTACACTGTCTTTTCCTATTAATTTTAAGTTTTTGTCACTAAGTGGGATGTACTCTAAAAGTGATTCTCTAAATGTTCTCCTATTAGTGAGCATATAGTAAAGCATGAAGTACATGATCCCTATAGCAATAAAGATATTAAACGTGCTTCCTACGAGGCCTTGAAGATTATTACTAACCCACTCTGTAATGGAACTTGTATCTATCGAACTAGCGAGATCCATCCCAAACCTAGTCTCTAGAGAAGATAATTGCGTTTTAACAATATCTATGACTTTCCCGCTATTTTCTACTGCCTTACTTATTTTTGAGGTAAGCATAAGTACTAGCCCAGCGATAGGAAGGAGGATTACGAGAAAAGACGCAGTCATTAATAATCCTGCTGCTATACCTGGATTCCACTTACGTTTTTTTACAAGATATCCTTGCCATTTACGCATCAATACAAATAGCGTGATTGCTCCCAGAACACCTGAAAGATACGTTGCCATTTCTTTAAAAATAAGCCATCCTAATAGTATGATTAGGAAAATAACAAAGGCTTGTCTAAGTAATCCAGGTTTTATTGATTGCATATATTATGTTGCAAAGATTTGAGAATCGTCTTTAAAAGCTTTAAATTCTAAAGCATTACCGCAAGGGTCATAAAAAAACATTGTTGATTGCTCTCCTACAAGTCCTTCAAAGCGTGTATAAGGAGCTATTACAAAAGTTACGTGGGGTGCAATTTCCTCAGCAAATTTTTGAAATTGATTCCATTCTAAAACCACTCCAAAATGTGGGACGGGAACTGCTTTACCATCTACCTCATTGTGAACTTCATCTACGGTAGATTTTTCTTTATAATGTATTACAAGTTGGTGCCCAAAAAAATTAAAATCTACCCAATGATCGCTACTGCGGCCTTCAGGTAGATTTAAAATATCTCTATAAAAAACTCTTGCTTTCTCTACGTCATCTACGGGAATAGCAAGGTGGAATGGTCGTACTGTCATAATGGATGTTTTGAAGTACTAATTTACACCATTTTTTGCTTTGTTTATTTTTCAGATGCAATTGCGTCTGTATCTTTTCTATGTTTAAGTAATGAGATGCCTGCAAAGAAAAATACTACACCAAGTATTGTAAATGCCCACGGGCTCATCCCTGTGCTCAAACTTCCAAAAATTCCCATAACACCAAGTACTAACATAATGGCACCTGCAATTAACGCTATTACTCCTATAATCTTAATCATAACTTATTCGTTTTATTATTTAGAAGTTAAAAGTAATTGATTGATGGAGTGATGATTTACTAGTTAACATCACATTATCACAGTTTTAATAGGAGTTTATGAATGTGAGGTACATTTTGGCAATCTTTGGGAAAAGCAGTTTTTATTTTGTGGGGTAGTAGCGGCACTTTTATTTAAATTTGCAACCTTAATTACTAATCTTTTAGACGTTCCGCGTGATTACAAAACGAATTATCCCTTGTCTTGATATTAAAAATGGTAGAACTGTAAAAGGAACTAACTTTGTAAACTTGCGTGATGCTGGAGATCCAGTAGAGCTTGCAAAGCTCTACTCTAATACTGGTGCAGATGAGCTAGTTTTTTTAGACATATCTGCAACAGAAGAACGTCGTAAGACCCTTGCAGACCTAGTATTGCGAGTAGCATCACAGGTAAATATCCCATTTACAGTAGGAGGAGGAATCTCATCTGTAGAAGATGTAGATATCTTACTACAAAATGGCGCCGATAAAGTTTCTATTAATTCTAGTGCTGTAAAAAGACCAGAATTAATAAATGAACTAGTAGCAAAATTTGGCTCACAGTGTATCGTAGTAGCTATAGATGCAAAGTTTATAGATGGCGAGTGGATAGTACATTTAGTAGGCGGAAAAGTACCTACAGAACTAAATCTTTTTGATTGGGCAAAGGAGGTGGAAACTCGTGGAGCAGGAGAAATCTTATTTACATCAATGGATAATGATGGTACAAAAGATGGATTTGCAAATGAAGCACTAGCAAGACTTTCTGAAAGTTTAAACATACCTATAATCGCAAGTGGTGGCGCGGGAAACATGCAACACTTTGCAGATACTTTTATAGAAGGGAAAGCAGATGCAGCACTAGCGGCAAGTGTGTTTCACTTTAAAGAAATAGAAATAACAGATTTAAAACAAGAGTTAACTTCGCAAGGAATAGCGATGAGATCATAAAACTCGTTCATAAAAAAAAGTAATGGAAATAGATTTTAAAAAATACGAGAATGGTCTCGTACCAGCAATCATTCAAGATTCAAGAACTAAGAATGTCTTGATGCTAGGTTTTATGAATAATGAGGCATACGAGAAAACAATTGCTACAAATAAAGTAACATTCTTTAGTCGCTCTAAGCAACGTCTATGGACAAAGGGAGAGGAAACTAAGAATTACTTATTGCTAGATAACATCAAGAACGATTGTGATAATGATGCACTGCTTATCCAGGTAACACCACAAGGACCTACGTGTCACAAAGGAACAGATACCTGCTGGGGAGAAAGCAATAAAAGTAACTTCAGCTTCTTAACACAGCTAGAAGAAATTATAGAAGATCGTTGGAATAATAAGGACAACGCAGATTCATACATTGCATCACTATTTAATAGCGGTATCAATAAGGTAGCTCAAAAAGTAGGAGAAGAAGCAGTAGAGGTTGTAATAGAAGCAAAAGATGATAATGATCACTTATTCTTAAATGAAAGTGCAGATCTTCTTTTTCACATTATGGTATTGCTACAAGCAAAAGGTTTCCACTTACGTGATGTAGAGAAAACACTTATCTCTAGACATAAATAAAAAATCAATGGAGAAGTAGCAATAATACTACTTCTCCAGTTGACCAGCTATCACACTTAATTAGTTGTTATTTTCAATGATATCTAAGGTTTGAGTAATCCAGTCCTTATCAAAACTTAATTTGATTTCTGGTTGTACGCCTACATATTCATAATTTATAAATTTATGAAAATTCATATCTGTAGGGTAAATTGCAAATTGACCGGATGGTGAGTCTATTAGATTCCCATAATTAGAACCATAAGCAAGGGCACCATACGTGCGCTGGCCTAGATGTTTTGCGTTTTTTAATCCTTTCAGTTTGAGAGTAAATTGCTCGCCATTACTTCCACACCAGAAGTTTGTAACGACATAAACATTCATTTTGTTCTTTTTAAAGATTTTATAAAAAGGATCTGAATATTTAGAATTACCTCCAGAATTATCACGTAGATCTACGATAATATTTTTTGCAGTAAACTTATCTTTTGTTTCCTCATAAAACTTATTAAAAGCGGCTACATTTTTACTATTATTTGAAAATGTCCCCATATATACATACTGCGTGTCTGGTGTAAGTTGTTTAAATTCCCAATCTATTTGGTCTTCCTTAACCTCAGAAATCACATTAGTAGCTTCTTTTTTAAGATGCCATAAGCGTCCATTAGAATATAGAAGTCCTCTCACATATCTTAACTTTCCGCCAGGAATATCGCTTGTAAGTACATCATACATATTTTCTCCATTTGGCGTAATTCTATAAGCAATCTGTTCAGGAATCCAGCCTTTATTATTAGAGGTAAGGACAACTCCTTCATAAGCATCACCTTTCTTAATAACGCCTACCGTCATAGATTCCTTTTTCTCATAAATGCCTTCTAGACTTTCAAAAGACTTCTCTGATAATTCTGCTATGAGTTCTTCAACGCTCATATTACTCTTAGGATGATTCTTAAATAGTTCGCTTTTGCGAAAAAGTTCTAATTCAACATCTTGGTCTACTATTTCGGAAGTGATTACAGGCTTCATATGACGTATGTGTGCATGTTTATCCTTTACAACAGATAGTAGTGCATTGAGCTTAGAAAAGCAATCTGTAACACTCATTTGTGTATTCACTTCTCGCTCTAATTGATTTAAGGTAGTTGTGTACTCTGAGAGTTTATTTCCTTTCATTTGTTTCTTAAAAGAAGTCATTTCTTTTATTTGTTCATTAATGAAAGAGAGTTCCTCTACGCAGTTGCAGGTTTGAGTGGATTGCGCTTTCGCGAAAGCGGAAAAAAGAAAAAATACGGCTATTGAAAGTGTGATAAGTGTTTTCATAATAGATGATTTTAAAGATTAATTCTAAATACTTGATGAAACAAATCTAGAATTACAAAATCAACAATCTCAATAAACACAGTGCTTTGGGGTGAGATGTCCTTAGTTTGTGGTAAAATTCAGGGCTTCTTTTGTGCTAGGCGCAAAAGTTTTTGACACAGGTATAAAAATTTCATGAGAGAGAACGAGACCTAACTTACCAGATTCTGTTTTATAGGATAAAAAATGCGATGGATTTATCAAATAAGAGCGGTGTGTTCTCATCATACTTGGTAGTGATTTTTCTAGGTGAGATAATCGAGCTCTAATTAATTGTTTTCTATACGAGCCATTATCTTGAAAATGAATTTCTACATAATTATCTGACGCTTCTAGTGCTATTAAATCTGATAGGAATAATCTGATTCCTTCATAATTGCCATCACCTTTTATTTCTATTTTTTGTTCTTCAATTTGCTTTTGTTTATACTTTCCAAAACCAAAACGCCCTATGAGAACTATAGGAAAAATGGTAAGGACCGCTGGAAGAAAAATAGAAGTTAGATAATAGTAAAGAGAGTACGGATTAGGTTCGCCACGTACTACGACATACATGTAAAAACTACGCATCACGACAATTGACCAAATAACAAAGACAAGAAAAAAGCTTATCTCATTAATAAGTAACCATTGATTATTAGTTTTTTTAAATAACCAGTATTGAAATGGAAGTATGGTTACATAGCAAAGTGCGCCAAGAAGACCATAAAGTGATAAGATAAAGAGACGTTCACTATCATGTAGCTGAGAAACATCAAGTGGCTCTGTAAAATATAGAAATGTAAAAATCCATAAAGCCATGCCTAAGGCTATAATAAGTTGATGTTTTATGGAAGGATCAAATGGATGTTTTTTCAATATGAATTAATTTAATTTTGAAATAACGAGATATAATGCTTCATTTTTAATGCGTGTGTAATACATTTTATAAAGTAATTGCCGTAAAGCGTTTTACAATAGCCCATTAAACTTAAGTATTACTGATTTTACCACCAAACTACGAAGCATTTTTCTATAATTCCACTTGGTTTTTTTATCCATAATAGCGGTGCTCTTTTATGGTTATGTTTCTCGGCTATAGATGTAAGTGCATCCTCGTGCTTTATATAAGTTCTCTCAAGATGAGGCTCATGCAACCACTCATTTTTGAGCGTGATATAAAAAGTGTATTCTTTAAAGTCACTGGTGTTTAAACCCTCCATACGTATCCAATACCCAACAATGCACTGCTCGTTGAGTGGCTCAATAGTAGGTGATAGCTGGCCGTAAGGTTTAAAAAGCTGTGCTAGAAAATAGGTTTGTTGCTCTAATTCGTCAGGATCTATATCAAGGGTGGAGAGGGTAGTGCGTCCTTCTGGAGTGAATACAAGAGGTAGCTGTTTATCTCTCGTTTTTTCCATTTTGGTAAAAAAACTATCTTTTCTATTGGGTCCTACAAGTCTATGTAGAGGCTCTTTAATCGTGTCATCCAAAATGTAGAATTTGTAGGTGAGCTCAATGTGGATCTTTTTGCTTTCGCGAAAGCGGTCTTCTACTATAAAATCTAATTCTCCAATAGTATTCTTATCTCGTAAAATCTGAATGTTGTGTGCCAGTACTTTATAGCGCTCTGTGTGGTTTAAAAGTTGTTTGAATATATACTCAATTTGATGACCTAATCTAATTTTTGAGGGAATAGGCTGCGTAACAAACGTAGAAAGATCAATGCTAGGCATTTCAAACTGGGAAAGGCCAAATGCTGTTTGCGTCCAAAGTGGTGGCGTAGCTAAAAATCCATTGATATGCTTCATAAGTTAAAAATACTGATTATGAATCCATAACAAACAAAAAGAGCTGTCGCAATAATTGGGATAGCTCTTTAAATGATTTGCGTTGGGGCTTACTTGAGCCACCCTTTTGATGCGCTATAACGACTCCACCAGTATTCAAAAATCGCGAGTACAATTATGATTAGTGGAAATATGAGTCCTTCTCCCACACCAAAAAGCTCCATAGCACCTGCAAAACCTATATTGTAAACTGTATGTATAATTACAGCAATAAGAGATATGGCATAAACTTGAACAGCTTTTGTTTTTCTAGTAATCAGTAATATGGCTGCAAGGAGACCGCCTATTGTTGAAATACCGTATAATATTTTTGACCATATAGGTGTTGCATTTATAGCAGCCATTTGTTCATCACTATAAGTGCCAGCGAGTGCATCGGTAAAGAAGTTGTCTACTATAAAAGCACTGGCTCCCATAAAATTCCAAAGAAGTAAAACAATTGCTATTACCCAAAATAGCGTAGAGGGTTTTTGTGAAGTCGTCATAGAGATTGGTTTTTAAATAGTTGTGTTTTAATTTACAATTATTTTTTAACTATCAAACTTTAATTGGTGTAAGGCTATTACTTTTGAAGAATGTTTGACAAGCGCTTTTATTACCTTCTTAAGATTCAATATTTAGGATTTCGTTATCATGGCTGGCAGAAACAGCCAGACGTTCTTACTGTAGAACGTATGATGGAACGTACTTTTTCATATGTATTAGATCGTAAAAACTTTAAACTACTTGCTTCTGGAAGAACAGATGCAAAGGTTTCGGCAAATGTGGCTTATGTTGAGTTATTTTTAAATGATAGTCCGCTCCCTGAAGATGGATTTCTCACGCTTCTTAATGATAATTTACCTCAAGATATAAGATGCCTTGAGATAACCCAAGTAGATAAGAAATTTAATGTGATGGATGCTCCTATAGCTAAGGAGTATGTTTATTTATTTTCTTACGGTGAAAAAAATCATCCCTTTGCAGCACCTTACATGATTAATATCGCTGGATCACTTGATATTGAGTTGATGAAAGAGGCTGCGCGATTATTTGAAGGAGAACATGATTTTAGGTCTTATGCTTATAAGCCTAATCCAGAGACAAAGACTATTGGTAATATATCTTCTTCTCTAATAGAGACAAACGAACTATATACAGCAAATTTTTTTCCTAAGGAAAGTTTTGCCTTTCGCGTAAGCGGTAAAGGTTTTAAGAGACATCAAATAAGATTAATGATGGGGATGCTGTTTGATATAGGCGAGGGTAATGTAGATTTAGACTTCTTCAAGAAAACGCTAGATGCTAGCAATGATATTAAATTGACTAGAATTGCTCAAGCCAGCGGATTATTGCTTCAAAATGTCCAGATTTAACAATCTTAACAAATTGTTCATTGCATTAATAAAGGTTTAACCCAAAGCTTGTTTTTGTTATAATCTCTTTAACGGCCACAGCTAGAGTGTGCTAGTATCTTTGTATCATAATTAATTGTATAACTAAAAGATAGAAAGATTATGAATAAGAGAGTAGCAATATTAGCAACAGACGGATTTGAAGAAAGTGAGTTAAAATCACCGATGGAGGCAATGAAAGCCGAAGGATTCACCGTAGATATTATAAGTGAGAAATCTGGAACTATAAAAGGATGGGCAGATGGAAATTGGTCTAATTCTTATGAGGTAACAGATACAATAGATAATGTAAGTGCAAAGGATTATAATGCATTAATGTTACCAGGAGGAGTTATTAATCCTGATAAATTAAGACGTAATGATGATGCGCTCATCTTCATTAGAGATTTTTTTAAGCAAAGTAAGCCAGTAGCAGCTATTTGCCACGCACCACAATTACTTATTGAAGCAGACGTGGTAAAAGGAAGAACAATGACTTCATTTAATAGTATAAAAACTGACTTAGAAAACGCAGGAGCTCTGTGGGTGGATAAAGAAGTTGTGGTTGATGAAGCGTTAGTAACAAGTAGAAATCCAGATGATTTACCAGCCTTTAACGCTAAGTTAATTGAGGAAATTAAAGAGGGAAAGCATGATTTACAACATGCATAATTTGTTATCAAATTGACAATATTAAAACCATCACTTGAATGTGATGGTTTTTTAATGCCTTTACGTTAGATAATGCATACCTTACTTAAGATTGAGGATTGCAGCTCTAATATTAGATAACTAATTTAGTAACTCAGCAAAAATAACATATGACTACTTCGATACCTCAATCTACTTTATCTTTTCTAGAATCCTTACGTGAGAATAATTCGCGTGAGTGGATGACAGAGCACAAGAAAGATTATCAGGCTAATGAGAAAGCCTTAAAGCAAATTTACGCCTCTATAGTAGATGGACTTAATGAAACTGATGAAATTGAGAAAATTAAGGTCTTTCGTATTAATAGGGATGTAAGATTTAGCAATGACAAAACTCCTTATAACGTACATCGTTCTGCAAGTTTTAGTAGAGTAGGAGCACACCGTCGAGGTGGATATTATTTAAGAATTGAGCCTGGTAATAAATCTGCAATAGCAGGCGGTTTTTTTAATCCAGAACCAGCCGATTTGAAACGTATACGCACAGAATTTCAAATGGATGCTAGTGAGATACGGGAGATTCTTTCTGATACCGCTTTCGCGAAAGCGTTTGGAGGCGCCTTTGATGCATGGAATCCTGTCAAGACAGCACCTAGAGGTTTTGACGTAAATGATCCGAATATTGATCTCATAAGGCTCAAAAACTTCGTAGTAAGGAAAAACTTTACTGATAAAGAAATTACATCTCCAGATTTCACAAAGATTGCCTTGAGTCACTTTAGATTACTAAGACCCTTTTTTGATTATATGAGTGACGTATTAACTACTGACCTCAATGGGGAATCATTACTTTAGTTTTATTTCTGCTTATTCTTATTCTTATTCTTGACTCTTTTTCTGTTTACGAAGTAGACAATAATTAAAAGAACAGGTAATATTATAAATATTAATAGCTCTATAGGCGATGAAGGATCTATAGGGCTATTATTTTGCGGTTTAGGTACGTCTGTTGGTATTTGCATAACTATAAAGTGTCTATTGTTTCTTTAGGGATGTCAAAAAGTTGCACTTGACTTATAAGACGTTCCCTTATTAAGTTAGCGATTCGTTTATTATAAGCAGAAGAATCCCTATTATATTGTAGATATTCATCTACAGTAAAGTGACCTACAATCATACCTCTAATGCTATTGCGAAATTTCATATCCTTGTTTACTGCATTTTCAATATACAGTAATCGTTTTTCTAAACTCAAATTATGAAAGACATTCTTTCTCTTTATAATGTATGACTTGAATACTTCTATAAGCAGCGGGTTTTGAAGCTTTACAATGGGTCTAAGCGTAGCATTCTGAAAGCGCTCTTCATTACTCATTTGGTCATGTACTTTTGCCTTAGGTATTTCCGGTCTAATCCTTTTAATATCGTTTGGTCTATCATTCATGGCACTTTGTTTTTATTTAAAGTTAAGCAATGATAAGGGGGCTCGCAATTGATATGCTATAACTTCTCAATACTTTATTAACGAGCAAAGCCCCCGATAAATCGGAGGCTCTGCAATTAACACTTAAAATAATCTTGCGACTAGTTAAGTTTAAAAGTAACTCTACGTACTAACTGACGTGCAGGAGCAGAAGCTTTATCTACAGAAGCATCTTCACCGTTTCCAGTTGCAGTAAGACGGCTAGCAGAAATTCCTGCTGCTATCATAATATCCTTTACTTTTTGTGCTCTTCTTTCAGAAAGACCTTGGTTAGAAGATGCATTTCCAATTTCGTCAGCATATCCAACTAATTGAGCAGATGCACCTGAGTTCTCAGACATGTACTTGATTAGGTAGTTAATTGATTCTAAGCTATAAGTTTCTGGCTTAGTACTATTGAATTGGAAATATACATTTACATACCCTTCATTGATAAGTTTCTTGATTACATCTCCTCCAGTTTTCATTTCTGGTTGAGTAGTAACTATATCTCCTTTTTTAGCATAACGTATATCTAAAGAAGATTCTAATTCATCAGGAACTCCGTTTCCGTTTTTGTCTACAGCGATACCTTTAGTATCTACAGCAACACCAGATACAGTGTTAGGCTCACGATCTAAATAATCAGCAACACCATCTTGATCAGTATCGATAAGATCAGTCTCTAACTTAGTAAGACGATTTTGTAAATCTGCGATTTGCTCTTCAGCAACATTTTCTCTTGAGTAGAAATCTGCATGCTTGTCTGCTTTACCTAGATATATATTAATACCTGCAGTAGCATTTACGTAAAAACCATCAAATCCGCTTACTTGACCTTGATCTTGTAAACCATCAAATGTCAGATTTTGACGTACATTTCCAACTACTGTTAAGTCAGCTACAAGTGCTATTCTATTAGTAATTTTTACTTGTGGAGTAATACCAGCCATAAAGCTTAACATTTGGTCTCCATCTCCAAAATTTCTTACTGCTGCAGGAGCATCAGTTGTTAATTGTGAATATCCCATACCCCCGTGTACTAGTACATTGAAAGTATCAGTCCATTCTCTGAATCCAAGAATGTTACCTGCGTTTACAACACCTTCTAGTGAAAAATTGTAAAGAGCAGTATCAAATTCACGACTCTCGTCATCATTTCTGAAGCTATTATAAGCAACTCCTCCTTTAAGTCCAAACTTCTCATTGAACATGTATCTTACTCCGCCAGTTACAGTGTAAAGAGATGGAGTGTTAGAGTAAAATCCAGATGATAATGGTCTTACAGCTTTGTTAACACCACCAGTAAGCTCTACAGACCACTTATTAAAGTCATTTGTAGGAGTATCAGTTTCTTGTGCATTTAATGCTAATTGCATTCCAACAAGGGCAACTATAGCAAGTGAAATTTTTTTCATAATAAAGTATTTGTTTTGAAATATTCAAGCCGCAAAAATACCAATATTTAAGTCTTGGTCAAGGGATTTAGTATTAATTAACGCCTTATTATCACAAACTTAACACAAAGTGTAGATTGTAGTATTAGTCATAAAATATGGTGCTATTATTTGCATTATTGTTAATGAAATCCTTAATTGTTGTGATAGTCTAAATTTAATTTTGGTATTTGTTAATTATTATTAAATAAGAGAGCTATATTGATTCATAAAAATATTTTTGTAAAAAAAAAAGAATTATGAAAAAGGCAAATACTGAATTTGAAATATTACCAATTTTAGCAACTAGATGGAGTCCAAGGGTTTTTACTAACGATGTGATAAAGGAAGAGGAACTCCGTACGATGTTTGAAGCAGGTAGGTGGGCAGCTAGTTCTAATAATTTACAACCTTGGTTGATTATATGGGGAATAAAGGGAACTCCTGCTTTTGATCGAATTTTTAGTTGTCTTGATGAGTTCAATCAATCTTGGGCAAAAAACGCTCAAGCACTATTTTTAGGTGGCTATAAAAAGACTAACGATGACGGTAAGGAGAGTTTTCATGCTTTGCACGATTTAGGATTATTCATGGGTAACGTTTCTGCACAAGCAGAGCACATGGGTATAGCACTGCATCAAATGGCTGGAGTAAATTATAAAAAAGCAATGTCAGAGTTTAGTGTGCCGGATGATTATCATATTGCGACTGGTATTGCCGTAGGATACTACGGTGGAGATGTTGATAAGCTTCCTGAGGATTTACAAGGAGAAGAAACAAAACCTCGTTCAAGAAAGAAACAAGAGTCTTTCACTTTTAATGGAGACTTTAATGAAGATACTTTTAAAGGAGAATAATTTTAAAAATTTTCCATAACTAAAAGAGCCACATATTAAATGTGGCTCTTTTTATTGTTAATTAATCTACTTGATGCTCATCATCTGTATTAGAAGAAATTTCAGGGCTTTCGCCTATAGGGTGCTTTTCAAGACCAGCAGAGTCAACGTCGATAAATTGCATAGCTTGCGACGGAGTTGTGATTTGTTTCGCTCGTTTCCCTTGTATTAATATAGGGTTTTGAATAGCATTAGGATTATTCTGTATAAATTTAATCCAGTGGTCATCACTCATTGTTGCATCTTTAGCAAAGTCATCCACATCTGGATGGTCTTTAGAAACTAGTTCGTCTATGCTTGCACCAAGTAAATCTGCCACTTCACTCCACTGCGTTCCAGTAAGTCCTGCTTCTGTAATGTTGATTAAATTCAGTTTTGCATTGCTACTTTTTGCATAACCAAGCGTTTGTTTTCCAATACTTGATTCAGAAGAGTAGATTACTATTAGTTCATTATTATCTGTTGCTAGTGTCATATCAGTTGGCATGGTGATTAATGTTAGTGGTGAGACTGCATTTTTTCTTTCTTTTTTCTAAGTTGGCGCTCTACTTCACCTATTGCTTCCTTTAATGAAGGATAAAAATCATCAGAGCTATGTTCAGCATATAATCTTGGACCAGGCATACTTATTTGTACTCCGGCTATTTTTCCAGTTTGATCACTTGATGTGTTTTCAGTTTTAAAGAAAACATCTGCTCTATGTGCAAATTGATATTTATCACTTAATTTTTTTAATTCCGCTTTCGCGAAAGCTTCTAATTCTGCACTTGCAGTTACGTCGTGGTATTCAAATATTACTTCCATAGTATTTATTTTTAATTAAGATAGTTATTATTTGTCAGCTAGCTGACGAAGGCTAAGCGGAAATTCTTTCACACCGCCATAAAGTTTAATTTCTTGTATATCTGCAGGCATATAATACCCAGCATCTTCTAAAGCTTCTTTTACATTGCGTACTACATTCCCTTTTGTAATCAAAGCTTGTTTTCTAAAGTCTTTAGTATCTACCCAAAAGAATACTTTTAAATTTACTGTACTTGTGGCAAGTTCATCTTCAATGACAAAGTTTTCATGAATTTCATCATTAATTACATTAGGCTCTTTAGCTAGCGCCTGTAATACTGTTTCTTTTGCGCCTTCTATATTATCCTCGTATGCAATCCCTATGATAAAATCCCATCTAAAAAAGCCATCTTCTGTATAATTGGTAACCGGTTCTGTAAGTACATCACTATTAGGGATATAAACATCTTTGCCATCAAAGGTCTTTAACTTTGTATATCTAAGATCAAGTGTTTTGACTTTACCAAAGTTCGAGCCTATTTCAACAGTATCATCAACGTCGAAGGGTCTATTAAAGGCAAGTATAATTCCTGCAATAAAATTTTCACCAATATCTTTAAAAGCAAATCCTAGTACAACAGCACTCGCTCCAGCTGCCGTTAGTATTCCTGCAGCGATACCTCCCAAACCTGCAGCTCTTAATGCGAGCATTATAGCTATGATAATGAAGGTGTATCTAATTGCCGTTCCTAAAAATTTACTCATCAAAGGATCTTCTGTTCTGGCAGAAATTCTTCGTCTAGCAAATTTTCCTATCCATCCAGCTATTAAAATCCCCAAGACAACAATAAGGATACCCATTGCTATTTGTGGTAGCTGATCGATAAAATTGCTTACAGAGTCTTGAAATGCTTCTGTAACAGACGTTTTTGTATTTTGTAAAGACATAATTCTGATTGGTTCATTAAAAATACTGCTCCTACCTGCATTTATTCTTAAAACCTTATCAATTCACATTTTGTTAAGACCTTTTAGTACAAGCGAGTTAAAATGCTCTTAACCTTTCTCATTTACCACTAGGCACGTATTAACTTTATAAAAAAATGACTTATGAATATAGTATCTACAAATCCGTACAACGGAACAGAAGTAGCCAAAATAAAAGCCCTCAACTTAGAAGAGATAGAAGATAAAATTGAAAATGCACAACAAACGTTTCTTTCTTGGCGCAATACCTCTTTTGCAGAGCGCTCACAACATCTTAATAATGTAGCAAAAGAATTAAGAAAGAATGCTCGAGAATATGCAGAGATGATGACCAAGGAAATGGGTAAACCCATCTCTCAAGCTATTGCCGAAGTAGAGAAGTGTGCCTGGGTATGTGAATATTATGCAGATAATGCACCATTACAACTAGCACCTAAAGAGATAAAAACAGATGCTTCCAAAAGTTATGTGCGATATGAACCTATAGGTGTTGTACTTGCGGTAATGCCATGGAATTACCCATTCTGGCAAGTGTTTAGATTCATTGCTCCAGCGCTTATGGCAGGTAATGTAGGTGTATTAAAACATGCAAGTAATGTAATGCAAAGTGCAGAAAATATTCAAAAAGTCTTTGAACGTGCAGGACTTCCTAAGGGATGTTTCCAAAATATGGCGGTAGGAAGTGAGCGCATTGAAAATATCGTTCGAGATTCTCGTATTAAGGCAATAACACTTACAGGTAGTAAGCCAGCAGGAGCAGCCGTAGCAAGCACGGCAGCAAGCGAGATTAAAAAATCTGTGCTTGAGTTAGGAGGTAGTAATGCGCTAGTAGTTTTTGATGATTGTAATTTTGAGGAAACGGTACTAACGTGTGTGCAAGCGCGTTTTCAAAATACAGGTCAGAGTTGTATCGCTGGAAAGAGACTTATTATTCATGAAAGTATTCAAGACAAGTTTTTAGAAGCTTTCGCGAAAGCGGTGACAGAATTAAAATCTGGTGACCCTATGGATGAAGATACCTATATTGGAGTAATGGCTCGTGAAGACCTTGCTGAAGAGTTAGAAGACCAACTAAATAAATCAATTGCCGAAGGAGCAAAAATTTTAATAGGTGGACACAGACAGAAGGCTTATTTTGAGCCAACGATAGTTACAGGAGTGACACCAGAGATGACAATATTTAAAGAAGAAACCTTTGGGCCTGTTATAGGAGTAACAACATTTAAAACTGACGAGGAGGCATTACATCTAGTAAATCAATCTGATTTTGGCTTAGGAGTATCCATTTTTACAGAGAGTGAAGAACGCATGGAGACCTTAATACCGCAGTTTGAAGATGGTGCTGTATTTGTAAATGATATGGTTAAGAGTAACCCTAATCTTCCTTTTGGAGGAACAAAAATTTCGGGATACGGTCGCGAACTCTCCATAGACGGTATTCAAGAGTTTGTAAATAAAAAGACGGTTTATATTAAATAATAGCCCGCTTTCGCGAAAGCGCAAAACATAAATAGCCGATTCATAATTTTATGAATCGGCTATTTTATAGATTATATTAATGATACTGTTTCTAATTTAAGGCATATTCTGATACCTCCTTTACACTGCCAACAGTAATCTTATCTTAGCTACACAAAACAAAGTTTATGAAATTTGGCGTAGTAGACATCCAGAGTTAACTACTAGTACTTTTTAAATATTAAGATTCAAATCAAATAATATTATTAGCAACATAAAGGGAAATAAAAAGATCTATATTTTTTAATAATTAATAATTATGTGTGGATAAAAGTTAATAACTACACTGTTATTCAGGTTGTTGGTTAGGGATTTGTTTTTATTTTTAAAAAAAAATCATATGTCAAAAAAAAATGGTAGTAATTTAGGAAGTAAAAAAGCAAATAATAACAAAAGTGGCTCTGCAAAAATCGTCAGACTTGCTGATGGTAAGGCATCAAAAAATGGAGCTGCAGGATTAAAAGGACTAAGAGTTACAGTTCGACCCAAAAAATAAGGACATAAAGAATTACTATAGTTATTAAACCTGATAACATTAGTAATACTGAGAAAAGATTCAAATACTTAGTTTTCATATCATATTTGTTTTTTTTCTTGTCAAATTCTTCACTGCTTTTTTTTTCACCCTTATCTAACGTTTTGTGTCCAATATCTTTCAATTGAAGTTGTGCATATTTAACTTCATAAATATTTGCTTCGTATGAGCTAAGTTGCGAAAGAAAATTCAAAATAATGGATATAAGAAAGAATATACCCGATAGGAAAATTATTGATTTAAATTGGATTAGGTTTTCGCTTTGTTTTAATTCTTTTAAACTTTCAAATAAAACAAAAAGACCACCTCCGCAAAGAGTTATTATTAATAAATCCATTCTTCTCATGGAATAATTAATATTTTCATTTACATTATTAATATGGTTATTCCACATTTCGTATTGTAAAAAATCAATTGATTTTTCTTTATTTTTTTTTGTTTTATTTCCTTTCATTTAAAATTTAATTTAAACCAATGTTAATTAGTTTATTATATAATATCTAATATAAAGTGTTACAAATTATATTTGTATTATAAATATCAAAAATTTTAATATATAATTTCCATCTTAAATTGTGGCGATATTCTGCTTCTTTTTAGATAATCATAACTTAGAGAAACCTAAAAGTGTTCACAGAAGTTTTAATTAGCGCAGCAATTTGCGGAAGGCTTGGAAAACCAACCTACCATTAGATATAAATCTTCATATCCCTCATAGTTCAAGTGGTGGAGTAAATACCTTATTTTAATGAAGAATGTATACATAGTTATGGGCGTTTCCGGTTGCGGAAAAAGTACCATAGGTAAGATGTTATCTAAGCAATTACAAGTTCCTTTTTACGATGCAGATGATTTTCATCCCCAAGTTAATGTAGATAAAATGGCATCTGGCACACCATTGCAAGATGAGGATAGATGGCCGTGGCTCGATAGCCTAGCTCTAGAGATACAACAGTGGTCAAGTGATAAAGGAGCGGTACTTGCTTGCTCTGCACTTAAGGAGAGTTATAGAGAGCGTTTATTTTCTAATTCCGCTTTCGCGAAAGCAAAACAAAACTTTATCTATCTTGATGCAAATTTTGAAGCATTAAGCAAACGGCTAGCTTCTAGAAAGAATCATTTTTTTGATCCTTCATTATTGCAATCACAGTTTGATACACTAGAAGTACCCCATTATGGTGTTCATGTGGAAGCAACCTTAGCAAAAGAAGACATCATTAGAAGAATACAACAAATTATAGAACAATAGGTTTATGGATTATCAACTACTTCTGGCTGTAATTGTTGGAATTTCTGTCTTACTTTTTTTAATCCTTAGGCTTAAAATTCAGGCATTTCTAGCACTGCTTATTACTTGTATTGTAGTAGGTGTAATTGCTGGTATGGAACCGAAATCTATTCTCGATTCCGTAAAGAATGGAATGGGAGGGACCTTAGGTTTTGTAGCAACGGTAGTGGGGCTTGGAGCTTTATTTGGCGCTATTTTAGAACGATCAGGTGGAGCACAGCGACTAGCAGAATCCTTATTAAAAAAGTTTGGGATAGATAAATCTCCTTGGGCAATCATGCTCACTGGATTTTTTGTGGCTATTCCCGTATTTTTTGACGTAGCATTTATCATTTTGATACCTATCGTTTATGCATTGCAGAAGAAAACGGGAAAGTCCTTGCTTCTCTATGCTATTCCGCTGCTTGCAGGACTAGCAATCACGCATACCTTTATACCGCCCACACCAGGACCTATTGCTGTAGCCGAAATTTTAGGAGCCGATCTTGGTTATGTTATAATATTCGGGTTTTTAGCCGGTTTACCTGCGGCTGTTATTGCTGGGCCATTACTTGCACGATATTTATCAAAAAGGATGCATATCACATCTCCAGAAGATATGGTGACAGAAATGGAAGTGCCAGCAAATGCACCAAGTGCAGGTAGCATATTACTTATAATAGCGATTCCTATTTTCTTAATAGTATGTAATACTGTACTTAACAGTCCACTATTTCAGGAAGGAACTTTACCTAGTTGGCTGATTTTTGGAGCAAATTTACTAGGTCATCCATTTGTTGCACTTATCATTGCAAATGTTGTTGCGTGGTACTTCTTAGGAATTAAAAGAGGATTTACTAGAGATGAACTTCTTGATATTTCAACAAAATCTCTCTATCCAGCTGGAGTTATTATTTTACTAACCGGTGCCGGTGGAGCTTTTAAACAAATACTAATAGATACCGGAGCAGGAACAATGATTGCCGAGAGTTTAAGTGGTGACTTCTTTCCTCCTGTGGTTTTTGGTTTTCTCGTTGCGGCTATTGTAAGAGTATTGCAAGGAAGTGCAACGGTGGCTATGATTACCGCCGCTGGAATAACAGCTCCGTTGTTAGGTTTAACAGAAACTAGCGCGCCACAGCTAGCAGTGCTTGTAATTGCAATAGCTTCAGGTGCTAGTATATTTTCTCATGTAAATGACAGTGGCTTTTGGCTCGTGAAGCAGTACCTTGGTCTCACAGAGAAAGAGACATTTAAGTCATGGACAGTCATGACTTCACTCATTGCAATCGTAGGACTTGTTGTATCTACGGTACTCTGGTTTATAGTATAAATTTAATTTCTTCGAAATGAGAATAGTAATATTTTTTTTAAGTTTTATTATTTGCTCTTGTGGCAATGCAGAGTTAGTAACAGTCAATAGAACTCAAGTTCAAAATGAGAAACCTACAGATTTAGAACGGAAAACTATAGAGAATCCTGAGTATTCAAAAGGAGATGTTACTAGTTTATATATCCAAGCTGCAAATTTCGGAGCCAAAGGTGATGCTATCCAATTGGTTGATTTTAGTGTAAAAGGAAATGAACTTAGGTCAAATTCGGCATTATTTACAGATGCGGATAGAGGAAAAATAGTAAGTATTGCAAGTGCAGGTGATGGTGGTCAACATTTATTGAGCACTATTTATAAGGTAATAAATCCTACCACTGTATTATTGAATGATCGAGCTTTAAATAATGTTAGCAATGTCATGGGGAGTTATGGCACTGATAATATAATACCATTGCAAGATGCCATTAATGCATCAATCAAAGGCGGTTTAGATTTACGTGTAAATGAAGGAGTATATTTAATTGGAGACATAAATTCTAAAACAAAACAGACATCACTAAGAATTGAAATGACTCAATCTGGTCAAAGTTTTAAACTGATTGGTGCTGGAAAGAATAAAACTGTTTTCAGAGAACTTGATGGTAAGACACAACGTTTTGGGAGATACACTAAAATATTTTACCATTATTTGAATAATAAAAATAATATTAATGAGATTGAACTGTCAGATTTTTCAATTGATAAAAATGGACGATCATTGACAAAAATTCCATCTTCACTATATGAATGGGAGCAAGCGCACGGTTGGTCTTGGGCATCTAGTAAGAATGCTCCAGAAAGAATAGAATCAATCAAACTTAAGAATCTTGAAATTATTGATAAAATTGGAGCGGGTATAAATTTTTCAGCTGCCTCTACAAAAGTGGGTCGGGTAATTATAGAAAATATCACAGAAAAAGATTTCAACGGCTACAATCGTCCAAATTTAAAGTATGGACAACGAGGTGATCTAGAAATAAGCTGTTTTAGTGATAATATTTTAATGGAGAATCTTGACTTGAGATATATACAAGTTGAACCTGTCGCGAGTTCTGTATCTACAAGAGAAAGGCAGAGGCATGCTATCATGAGAAATAGTACTATTAGCACTATTGAGTATACGGAAGGTGATTATGGTGATCCAATGTATAGTTCATTGAAAGTAGACAATGTAACCTCTACTGATTTTGTAGTAAGATCTATCCGCTTTGAAGCCGTTAATAGTACGCTAACGATTAAGAGACTACTAAATTCGGTAGATGGAGTATTTGATAATTGTAAAATCTTATTACCATACGATATCAATTCTAATACAATTAAATCTGTAAATGCCTCCTATTTAACAACGCTTGGTAAGATAAAAAATAAAATTCTTTTTAATAATTGTTCATTTACTATTGATAGTAATAATAAAAATATAATTCCTAAAGGATTTGCCATTTATCCGAGTAGTAAAGTGATGGATGTAACATTAAATAGTATCAGTATAACTAATAGCACATTTGATAAGCGCTTAGAGGGTTCTATATATGCTTATGGAAATGGTGAGTGGAATTTAAGTAATAACAAACTAGCTGGCAAAAAAACGATTATTACAGGTGGAAGTTATGGTGTATATGCTAGTGCTTTAAATCTGTCAAATAATACGATAGATGAGCTTTCATCAGGTTCTATATATGTTAACAATAATAACCAGTTGTGGACTATAGATTTCAGTAGAGAAAATAAAGCTGTAGAAGAGAGATTAAAGCTCAAGAAGCCTGGTATCTTTGAGCCTAGACAAATAAAAAAATAAGATAGGTATTAAAAAAAAAGAGCTAAATTTATGAAAATTAGCTCTTTTAATTTAATGAGTGTTGCGCTTTCGCGAAAGCGAACTACTATATCCCCGTATAATTTTGAGGAGTAATTGCTTTTAATTCTTTCTTAATTGCCGCGCTTACCTCAAGTGTATCTACAAACTCAGCCATAGACTTCTTTGTAATCTTACTGTTTACTCTAGTAAGTGCTTTAAGTGCTTCATAAGGATTAGGATATCCTTCTCTTCTTAAAATAGTTTGGATAGCCTCAGCTACTACTGCCCAGTTATTCTCTAGGTCGGCAGCGATTTTTTCTTCATTTATTAATAGCTTGTTCAATCCTTTTACAGTAGAACGTAATCCTATTAATGTATGTCCTAATGGAACACCTATGTTTCTCAATACTGTACTATCCGTAAGATCTCTTTGTAGTCTTGAGATAGGTAGCTTTGCAGAAAGGTGCTCAAAAATAGCGTTTGCAATACCTAAGTTTCCTTCACTGTTTTCAAAGTCAATTGGGTTTACTTTATGTGGCATTGCACTAGAACCTACTTCTCCAGCTTTAATTTTCTGCTTGAAGTAATCCATAGACACATAGGTCCAGAAATCACGATCAAGATCAATTAAAATTGTATTTATACGCTTTAATCCATCAAATAATGCCGCCATGTGATCATAGTGCTCTATTTGTGTAGTAGGGAAGGAGTGGTGCATTTTAAGCGTGTCATGTACAAATGACTTTCCAAATGCTCTCCAGTCTATAGATGGGTATGCTACTTTATGTGCGTTGAAGTTTCCTGTAGCACCACCAAACTTTGCAGCACTAGGAATATCATTTAATAGATTAAGCTGCTCCTCTATACGAACTACAAAAACCTCAATCTCTTTTCCTAAACGAGTAGGAGAAGCTGGTTGTCCATGAGTACGAGCTAGTAATGGAATATTTGCCCACTCGTCTACAAGCTGCTTAAGGTGATCTACAACCTCCAATAGTTCTGGAATATATACTTGATTCATCGCGTCTTTAAGGGACATCGGGATCGCAGTATTATTAATATCTTGAGACGTTAATCCAAAGTGGATAAACTCCTTGTAAGATGAAAGGTCAAGTGCATCAAACTTTTCTTTGATAAAGTATTCAACCGCTTTTACATCGTGGTTTGTTACTTTCTCAATGTCTTTTATTGCCTGCGCATCTTCTGTAGTGAAGTCTTGGTAAATTTCGCGCAAAGCGGTAAAAACACTTTTATCTACGCCTTCAAGTTGCGGAAGTGGTAGCTCACACAAGGCGATAAAATATTCTACTTCTACTTTTACTCTGTATTTGATAAGTGCGGCTTCAGAAAAGAAAGGAACTAAAGTTTCTGTTTTTGAAGCGTAACGACCATCAATAGGTGAGATGGCTTGAAGTGGTGACAACGACATTTGTTGTGATTTTAGTTAAGGGACAAATATATATAGAAGACTTCGTCTATCCGAATTCTAATGCAAAAATCGACAGATTATAATAGGCCTCTTGCTTTAATTTCTAGATATTTATTAATAGTACTTACCGTGAGATCATCTGGCTTAGTTAATATGGTTTGAATACCGTATTGTTCAAGTCGTGCAACCATTACTTTTTTATCAAGATCTGCTTTTTGGGCAATCGTTTTGTGATACACCTCGGGAAGTGTTTTGGCAGGTGTTGCAATAAGCTGATCGAGTTCTGTGTTTTGGAAAAAGATAACCACCAAGACATGTTTTCGCGAAAGCGCTTTTAAATAAGGTAACTGTCTTTCAAGCGCAGTTATGTGCTCAAAATTTGTGTACAATAGTAGTAAGCTGCGTTGTGTGATTTTACGTTTTACTTGGTTGTATAACGCACCATAATCACTGTCTAAAAACTTAGTATCAATATTGTAAAGCACCTCTAGAATAGTCTGCAAGTGCGTTTTTTTACTACTCGCAGGAAGGTGATTTTTAATAGTCTCTGCAAAGGTGAGCATGCCCACTTTGTCTTTTTTCTTTAAAGCAATATTAGAAAATGCCAGCGTACTGTTAATCGCATAATCCAGAAGCGTCAGGCCTTTAAAAGGCATCTTCATCACACGGCTAGCATCTATGAGCGCATATACAGGTTGCGACTTCTCGTCTTGAAACTGATTTACCATCAGGCTCGCACGCTTTGCCGTTGCTTTCCAGTTAATGGTACGTGCATCATCACCAGGGACGTAATCTTTAATTTGCTCAAACTCCATCGTGTGTCCCAGGCGGCGTATTTTTTTCATGCCGTGCATAGTAAGTCTATTATCTAGGGCAAGAAATGCATACTTTTTCATCTGGATAAAAGATGGGTACACCTTTACCATCTGATCTTTCTCAAAGCGGTAGCGACGTTTTACAAGTTTGAGCTTTGTACTCACATACACATTGAGATGCCCAAAAGTGTACTCACCGCGCTCTGTAGGACGCAAGGAATATACAAATGATCTTGTTTCTCGTGCTGGAATCTCAATTACTTTACTAAAATCACGTTTTTGAAACTGCTCTGGTATTTCATCTATAATATCAAGCGTTACTGCAAATGGGTATTTATTCTCAAGAATTACAGGTAGCTCGTTTGCATCACTGTTTGAGAATTTTTCTGGTAGTTCTCTTACACCTTTTATTTTTCCGCTTGCGCGAAAAAGAACTAATGCATCCACAAAAAATGCGAGCACCAATAATAGCAGTAAGATATTAGTGATTCCAAATAGGCTATTAAACCAATAGGAAATCAAATAAAGTACACCGATAACTCCCAGCGCATAAAACAGGCGCTGGTGAACAAAAAAACCTTTTATAAATCTTATAATAGCCACTATTATCGTGGTATTTCAACAGATTGAACAATCATATCGATCACTTGCTCTGTGGTCATTCCTTCCATTTCACGCTCTGGAGCGAGTATTAAACGGTGACGCATTACTGGTATAACCGCACGTTTTACATCTTCTGGAATCACAAAGTCTCTACCTGCAATGGCAGCAAATGCTTTTGAAGCATTCATGATAGCAAGTGATGCACGAGGAGATCCTCCAAGGTATAAATGTGGGTGCGTTCTAGATTTTACAACAATCTCTGCGACATAATTTAAAATCTTTTCTTCTATAAGCACTTCTTGTGTTTGCTTTCTAAAATCTGCAAGCTTAGCTGGATTAAGTACAGCCTCAATACCTTTTTGTGGAGCACCACCCTTACGATCGTGATGACTCTGCAGTATAGCTACTTCTTGTTCTAGTGTAGGGTAATCTACTTTAATCTTAAATAGAAAACGGTCTAGCTGTGCTTCTGGTAGTGCATATGTTCCTTCTTGCTCTACTGGGTTTTGAGTTGCAAGCACCATAAAAGGAGGTTCCATGGTATATTTTGTGCCATCTATAGTAATCTGGCGTTCTTCCATAGATTCAAAAAGTGCAGCTTGTGTCTTGGCTGGTGCACGGTTAATCTCATCAATAAGGACGATGTTTGAAAATATAGGACCTTTCTTGAATTCGAACTCGCTAGTTTTCATATTAAGAATCGAAGTTCCTAATACGTCACTTGGCATCAAATCCGGTGTAAACTGTATACGTCCAAACTGTGTGTCTAGAGTTCTTGCAAATAACTTTGCAGTTACTGTCTTTGCGATACCAGGAACACCTTCTATGAGAACGTGACCATCAGAAAGTAAAGCAACAATGAGGAGCTCTATAAATTCGTGTTGCCCAATAATAATTTTACCAAGCTCTGCTCGTATTGCTTCGGCAGCATTGCGTAGTTCTTCTAATGGGATTCTATTAGTAAACGCGATTCCTTCATCTGCTTGATTTACATCTTGCGATGGAGTAGGAGTAGCATTAGTGATTCCATCTGTTGTATTATCTGGATCTTGTGGTGTGATATCGTCCATTATTTTTGATTTTTAAATGCTTCTATGCGTTTATTAAGTTCTAATAATTCTTCCTGACTTATGATTTGCTTAGCTCTTAAAGCCACCATATAATTAATCAGTAATTTAGTTTGCTCTAGTGTGTTGCTGCTTTTGGATGCTAGCTTATTGATAAATCCTTCACTTATCACATTGGTGTCTAGAGCATAGTTACTGCGTATGAACTCTAGAAAATGACTTATTTGATGGCTCACGATGCTCTTGTGATCTTTCTTATCAAGATACATTCCCGCAATAGTCTTTGTAAATGTGAGCGTCTGGTTAGGTAGTGGTTTTATAATTGGGATAGCTCGCTGCTTGCGCCTTCCTTCAAAAACCACCCATAAAAAAGCACCTATAAGTAGGATGTAATATGCCCACTTCAAATATCTATTTTGAAAGAATATATACAGCGGACTCGTATAAATAGTTTTACCATTTTTATAATTATTATCCCAGTAAAGCACTTCATTCTGATCTAGATATGACAGTGCATTCTTTGTATATGTATAGTTATCCTCTCTTAATATAAAATAGTTGGTAAACGTCTCAGGCATAAGATGGATGATAATCTCACCTTTACCAAAATCTTGTTTTATAAAATTTATTCTAGGCTCTGCGACGGTTATGGTGTCTTTGTCAACCATGAGGCCAAACTCCCCTAAAGCAACCGTATTAATAGTATCTAACTCTTCAAAAAAGGCAGCGGTGGTCTCAACGTCATGATGATAAGGAGTTTCTCTACGTAAGCTTGGGTTTACAAGATTTACAAGCGGCTTGCGCTCAAAATTATCATAATCATAATATAGATCAGTTTCTAGAGACAAGGTATCTAGTATAGTCTCTCCAATACCTCTTGCTGCAATAAATAGCGTGTTGCCCTCACTTACCCATGATAACAGTTTGAGTGATTCGTCTTCACTAAAAAGGATGTAATCATTTACAAATAAGTAAGTACCACGTGCATCCGTACTATCTGACATAAACTCATAAGGAGGTATGCGCACTTCCTTAAACTTATCCTTTTTCCAGTTGTTTTCTAGTAGATCGTGTAACACATACGTTCCGTAAGGGATTTTATCTGTCTTCGTATAACTTGGATACCAGTTTATATCTTCCTTAGTACTTGACTCCATATAAATAACGAGTGCAAGAGCAAGTAGTAGCACACCAGCAATTACTTTAAATTTATTGCTCATAGCTCATTATTTATTTGGGTGAAAGAGGTTTTTGCTTTCGCGAAAGCGGTCTCATCAACCTCAAAATTTCCATACCAGATATAGTCGTAAATATCTGTCACTTTTCTGAACTGGTTTCTTAAATTAAGATCTTCTATCTCGAATAAATAGTCATGATTTGTTTTCTGTACTTGCCAGTATATAAGATCTTGAGCACTCATTTTCTGAAGTACACGTAGATAATAAAAACGCACAGCTAGTCTATAATTACCAGCAGCAATAGCCTGCTCAATGAGTTGGTCCAGGTCTTGTCGCTGTATGAGTTCCTCATCATCAGATAATAATGTCTCCGGAGCTTTTATTTTTTCCATTAATAAGGAACCGCTATCTATTTTCATAAATAGCCATACAAAGAATACTAGTAAACCTATGATTAGCAAATAGGGTAGTAGTTCTACTACGACTGCCCAGATACCAGATGCTTCATTACCACCAGTAAGCCAGCGTATGAAGGCGCTATATAAGTCATCAATTTTTCTTTTAAAGCGTGTCCACCAGGTATCTTCTGGAGTCGCTTCTTTATAATTGAACTCATCGTCTTGTTTGTACTCATCAAGACTATTTTCAGAGATGGGAAGCGGTATTACTGTTCCCTCATCATAAGAAACAATACCACGAGGATCATGATAGGTGTTTTCGGGATAGATTACTTTCTCTTCAACGATTTCCTCAGTAGTAGTTTCTTCTTTAGTTTGTTGTATAGCAGTAGCTTTCGCGCAAAGCGAACATAGAAACAGCATACATAGCAACCACAGTTTATGCATTATCGCTGCCTATATTGTTTATCTGATCAAGACTTCCTGCCTGATTTTTACGCTCGTTAAGGTTGAAATAAATAAAGTTTGTAGAGATAGCGAGTATAGTGTATAAGATATAGTTCATTGCAGAGGCAAGAACCTGTAACACAAGATAAACGTTATCAAAAAGCGCTGTAGGATCACCCATAGAACCAGATTGTACACTAGTTATAGTCTTAATAAGCGTATAAATAACCACGGGAACTTGAAAAACAAAGCCAATTACCCCAATTAAAAAACCAATGATGATAAGCGTTATAAACGTCATCCACCATTCATCTTTAATCAAGCTTGAACTCTCTTTTATAGTTTCCTTTATGCTAAGATTCTTGTTTATAAGCGTAGGAAAGATCACACTAAGCTTCACATAAACATAAAGTAATGGGAAGATAGCTAGTATCACAACTAAGACACCTATAGCCTCAGATCCTGTTGCAAATATGGCACCACCTAATCCCACAGGAACTAATGCGACAACTAGGATGATCAATAAGTTTGTAAAACCTAGACCTAAAAAGGTTCCAGTTTTTGACTTAATAGTATCTACTACTGTAGTAGGATCAGGAACGTCACCTCCAGCGATGTAAGCTTTTATATATTCAGAAACGCTTCCATAAAGCATTGAGTTGTATATAATACCCACAATGGCAAGGCATGCAACGGAGATGAAGAAACTACTCATATCTGATCCATCACCAAAACTTGTTAAGAAATTTGCACCCGCTGTAGATTTTGTATAGAATCCCACCGCGACAATGAGAAGAATAAATGGGATGGCACAAGTGCGCACAAGTACAGAAAGAAGTGGTTTTGCATTACGGCGTAAGAAGGTGAATGTATCACTTATGATCTGGCCAAGTTCACGCTGTTTTCTAAATTCCACTAGTTTAGTTAAGGTCATTAATTATAAATTTTCAAGATTAGGAATAAGCGCTAGTCTAGCAGCTTCTTCTTTATGTTTTTTAATAGGGTAGTACACGTAATAAAATATGATTAAAGCGAGAGAGCTTGCGATAATTACAATTGCAAGCCAGTCTGGCATTTCTGTATGTCTTGTTACAAACCCTTCTAGAAAGCCTGCTATCACAAAAAGAGGTATGGTGCTTACAACGATTTTGAGACCATTTTTCATTCCTCTTTTAAAAGATTCTAGGCGTGTGTATGTTTGAGGAAATAAAATAGAATTACCTAGCACCATGCCTGCGCATCCTGCTATGATTATTACTGAGATTTCTATAGTACCATGTATCCATATAGTACGCACAGATTCCCAGCCTACGCCTTGCTCAAAAAAGAAGTATTGAAAACTGCCTAGCATGATAGCGTTGCGCATGATGATGTACAACGATCCTATGGTTAAGAAGATTCCATACACAAAAGCCATCAATGCTACTTTTATGTTGTTTATGGTAATCCCTAAAAACATATTGAGCTCTCCTTGCTTCTTATAAACACCCATAGGGTCTCCTTTCTCAATATTACTGAGTGTCATGTTTACATAACCGTCACCCATAATGCTTCTTACAAAAGACCCGTCATTTGCAGCGCTGTAAGCGCCTATAATACTAAACAGTAAAAAGGTTAAAAAAGCGATAAGCAATTGTCGCTGGTAGCGATACATAATAAGTGGGAACTCCTCTGTGAAGAATGTTATAAAGCGCTTACTTGACTCACGTTTTGTCTTATAGATGATTTGATGAGACTGAGAGGCGAGGTGATTTAAATACTCTAAAGTCTTGCTTTGAGGGTAAAATGTTTGCGCATAACTTAGGTGATCTGTCACTTCCATGTAAAGACTAGATAGCTCATCTGGATGAATCTGATCTTTGTTGACCAGAACACTTTCAAATGTTAACCATTTATCCTTATTTTGCTTGACAAAAGCAGCTTCACGCATATACACCTTGTTATAGAGGTAAAGAAAAAGAATATATGGATAACTTTCAAATAGAAACCGCCCAAAATGTAAGTATTTATCAGAATGTTGCGAGCATAGGCGATCGCATTCTTGCATTCCTAATTGATGGATTGATTTTGATTGCTTATTGGATTTTTTCTTTGTTTTTAATAGCACAGTTTGGGTTAGACTCCCAGTCTATGGGGGATTTATGGGTTTACTATATGGTGCTGGGCTTGCCTATTTTTCTTTATTACATTCTTTTTGAAACATTCTGGGACGGAAAAACACCGGGGAAAGCGGCAATGAAAATTAGAGTAGTCAAGCTAGATGGTTCAAAACCAGGTTTTGGAAGCTATTTTGTACGGTGGATTATGCGCATTGTTGATATTGCAGGTTCCTCTGGGGGTATTGCCGTAGTTAGTATATTAATAAGCGAGAAAGGACAGCGCTTAGGAGATATGGCAGCAGGAACTACCGTAATAACAGAAAAGAAACGTGTGCGTCTTTCTGATAGTCTCATAGTAGATATTCCTTTAGATTACGTGCCTACTTATCCTCAAGTTACCGTCTTTAATGATAAAGATGTACAGCTTATTAAAACACTATTTTTAAATGCTAAGCGCAATGGTAATCACAATGTGATTATAAAACTAGCAGATAGGCTCAGGGAGAAAATGGATGTAACTACTCCAGACGAGAACAATATTCAATTTGTAGAGCGTGTCCTTGCAGATTACAACTACTATACACAGCAATAATGGAGATTACTACAATTATTGATATACTCGGGACAATATCCTTTGCAATATCCGGAGCGCTTACGGCTATGCGTAAAAAAATGGATGTTTTTGGCATTCTTATTATTGCGCTTGTCACTTCTGTAGGTGGTGGTACTTTGAGAGATATACTCATAGGGAAAACCCCTGTGAGCTGGATGCTCAATATGACGTTTGTGTACGTAATATTTGGAACGACCATCATAGCTATTATTTTTAGAAGTCAGCTCAAGTATGTTAGACGTTCCTTATTCTTGTTTGATACTATTGGAATTGCTTTATATACGATGGCAGGAGTTCAAATAGCAAGTGCAGCAGGTTTACATCCCGTTATTTGTGTAGTGCTAGGTACTATTTCTGCATGTTTTGGTGGAGTGTTGCGTGATATATTATGTAATGAAATCCCTGTGATTTTTCATAAAGAGATATATGCCACCGTATGTATACTAGGCGGAAGTATCTATTTGTCACTTGAAACTTCTGGCTTACCTAAAGTATATGCGATGCTTATTGCAGGCAGTATCACTATTCTTATAAGAACACTCGCTGTAGTAAAGAAATGGAGCTTACCTAGTGTTTATAGGAAACAGCAAGCATAAAAAAAGGTTTCTGCGCTAGCAAAAACCTTTTAAAACCTAATAGACTCTTTAGAAAACAGGTTTAAAATATTTTAAAGGCTAATTCAAATAATTTATAAAACCAAAAGTTAGTTCCAGTGTTGAGACTACAGTATATACTCATAGACGAGAAAAAGTGAGCAAAGTTTCAAGGCATGTATTGAATTAACAATTTTTTAACCTGGGAAGGCTTATTTGGACTGAAAAGCCTCAAAAAACAAAATCCCGAGACTCGAGTTCTCGGGATTTCTTTGCTAGGTATCGTTTTTAATAAACACTAACCATCAAAACGAATTAAAAACGTTCCTAACAAATAAGTTAACTTACCCTATAGACGGTTTAATTGAGTCAACGTTACACCATAATTATTATTTAACTTTACCTTATGTTAAAAGCTACCATGGTTATAGGCGCTTCATTGAAGCCACAGAGATATTCACATAGTGCAATTATACGTTTAGACGCTCTAAACATTCCTGTCATTGCAATCGGTCTAAGAGAAGGAAAAGTAGGCACTACGCAGATTATTACATTTGATACAGCGGTCGCACAATGTGATACTCTCAAAGAAAACCTGGATACCATTACTTTGTATCTCAATCCACAGCGTCAAGAGGAGTATTATGATTTTATCATAGACCTCAACCCTAGGCGTGTGATTTTTAATCCAGGAACAGAGAATCCTGCATTTGCCATGAAATTACAATCTAAAGGTATTCTTACAGAATCTGCATGCACCCTTGTTATGCTCGCTACGGGTCAATATTAAAGCGGTAGTTTTTCTAATCACGCTTTCGCGAAAGCGTACCCATTATTTCTTAATAAAAAGTAGTCCTAAGAATGTTAAGGCGCCATTCAAGATCAATATAAAGAAGCCAAATTCAAACCCAACCGTAGAAGCAAAAGCGCTTATAAAGTAGGCTAGGATAGGCGAAGCAATGGCAACGACAGGAACATACTTGTCGTTCACATTCCACTTTGTAAATAAGCCGAAGGCATAAAGTCCTAATAGCGGACCGTAAGTATATCCCGCAAACGTAAATAACTTTGCAATTACAGTAGCATCTGCAATCACATATTTGAAAATGAT
Source organism: Dokdonia sp. Asnod3-C12 (assembly GCF_045063975.1). NCBI lineage: Bacteria > Pseudomonadati > Bacteroidota > Flavobacteriia > Flavobacteriales > Flavobacteriaceae > Dokdonia > Dokdonia sp. Asnod3-C12. The sequence continues at coordinate 47,748 of NZ_JBEFNY010000003.1, read as the reverse complement.
GATTACAAGTATAAGTACTATAGACATAGCGATATGTATGCGCTTGCGTATGGTAACTTGTTTAATTGCGTCGTATTTCTTTTCGATCTCTAGAATATCTATACTAAAGGAAGTGGTAAGTGAGGTAAGCGCGCTATCTGCACTTGAATATGCAGCTGCAATTAATCCTAGTAAGAAAACAATAGCGAGTCCTATTCCTAAGCCGCTATTTACAGCAATGGTAGGGAAGAGTTGGTCTTTGTGAGCATCGATTCCATTTTGAGAAGCATATACAGTGAGTAATAATCCTAGTGCTAAGAATACAAGATTTACAATGGTAAGCACTATGGTAAACCAGAACATATTTTTTTGTGCGTCTTCTAGATTGCGACAAGTAAGATTTTTTTGCATCATATCTTGATCAAGTCCTGTCATTACAATAGAAATAAAAGCTCCAGATAAGAATTGTTTTACAAAGAAGTCACCGCTTTTCCAATCGTCAAAAAAGAAAATCTGACTCATATCACTTTCAGAAATAAGATTGACTAAGGCACTTGCACTTAGTCCCATCTCGTCACTTACAAAGTAAATAGCAACACCTACTGCGATAAGCATAAAGAGTGTTTGCAAGGTATCTGTCCACACAATAGTTTTGATACCTGCTTTAAAGGTATATAACCAGATAAGCAGTATAGTGATCGTAACTGTAACAAAAAACGGAACACCCATCTCATCAAAAACGAGTAGTTGTAAAACGTTTGCTACTAAGTACAATCTAAAACTTGCACCTATAATTCTACTTAATAAAAAGAAGGAGGCTCCCGTTTTATAAGAGTATGTACCAAATCTTCCTTCAAGATAAGTATAAATAGAGGTAAGGTTGAGCTTATAGTAGAGAGGTAGGAGTACAAGACTTATGACTGCATAACCCACAGTGTAACCAAGTACGACTTGAAAGTAACTAAAGCTTGATGCCTCAATCCATCCAGGTACAGAAATAAAGGTAACTCCAGATAACGAAGCACCTATCATCCCAAAGGCAACTAGGTACCAAGGGGATTGCTTTCCAGCTTTAAAAAAGTCTGTGTTAGAATCTCCTCTACTTGTAAGGTAACTTATAAGCATTAAGATACCGAAGTATCCTCCAATGAGAAGTAAAATATGAATGGGTTGCATACATGAATCGTTAGGTCATACGAATATAACCTTTTGATAAATAATTGCAGATTGTAAGAATAAAATTATCTAGATAATTACTACCTACTACTCATAACGCAATGACTCTACTGGGTCAAGCTTAGCAGCTTTTATAGCAGGAAATAATCCGGATAGAATAGCAATAACAAAAGTTATAATTGTTGCCGCAATGATTGCTCCCCATGGAGTTGTAAATACAAATCCAGCAACAGAGGCTATTAGTGCTCCTATACTTATACCAAGTATGATTCCTAGAAGTCCGCCTAGTTGTCCAACGATAATTGCTTCATATAGAAACTGAGCGGCAATTACAGATTTTTTGGCACCCAGTGCTTTTCTTACACCTATCTCTCGTGTACGCTCCGTTACAGAAACGAGCATAATATTCATAAGGGCAATACATGAACCAAAAATGGTGATAATACTAATTACCCAGGCAGCAACACCTAGTACGCCTGTAATCTCACTAATCTGATTAATCAGGTCATCACTGCGTCCTATCCCAAAGTTATTCTCCTCTATAGGTGAGAGTCCGCGTATGTTTCTAAAGGTGAGAATAGCTTCTTCCTCAGCACTATCTATATATTCGGCATCTTCTACCATCACGCTCACATTATAATTAATGTTTGCTTGAGTATACATAGTTCTCGCCACTTGTATAGGGATAAGCACGCGTAAATCTTGATTGTTTCCAAAGGTGGCACCCTTTTCCTCAAGCATCCCGATTACGTTGAACTTAGTACCACGTACACTTATCGTTTTGCCTATGGGGTTGTCATCTTTAAAGATATTTTTATAAAAATCACTTCCTAGTATGCACACTCGTGTATTATTATCGATGTCAAAAGAAGTAAAGTTTCTTCCTTTTTCTAGCTTGAGTCCGGAGTTGTTTAAAAAGTTTTCATTCACACCCACCACACTTGCTTCTGGATCTGTTTTGTCACTTTCGTACTTCACCTCAGCACTTCGTGTTCCTTGAAAAGAGATAGCCGTAAGCGCAGTAGGGTAGTTATATTGTTCTGTAAATTCTTTTACTTGACGATAGCCTATAATCGGGTTAATGACTTGCTTCTCATCAGAGCGTCTAGAGGTAAACTCATAACGTTGTACATTGAACGTATTACTTCCCATACTTGCAAAATCTGAGCTTATTGTATTCTCAAGCGCCTTTACGAGACTCAGTATACCTACTAAAGCCGTAATTCCTATCGCTATAATAAAAACGGTTAAGACAGTTCTAAGAAGCTGACTTTTGATACTATCAAAGGCAATACGAAGATTCTCGCGGAAGAGTGAAAACATATTTTTAGATCAGAATTGGTTGGAACAATTTACAATAAGACTATCAAGTGGTCAAAACGTTACCATTATTTCTAGATTCTTTTCAGTTTTAGTTATAGGGAGCATCAAAAGTTTTGTGTATTTGCGAGCGTTTCCTCCCGCTTTCCGTTGCAATTCCTCAGCATGGCCAAGCCATTGCTTTCGGGATTTACACTACAATCGGGGCTAGAGAGCATTGTTTTTGCGTAGCGACTCACATGAGTAAAAGAGAATGAAATAAGAAGTCTTGTCAAAGTTTAAAAATCTTGCTCGCAACCCCTCATTTTTTAAGATATTTGTGCAATGCCGTTTGGTAATATTGGTAGTGGATTTGCAGGGATTTGACTGTAAACATCTTCTCAGCAATGATTAATATAAACAGTATTTGGTGCTTGTAAATCACATTTTCGCGAAAGCGTAAACAGATCATTCTCCTAAACAGTATTTCTCTATGAAGAGAGAGTCAGGGATGAAAGCAAGAGTAATAGCTTCTAGCATAAGTAAAATGTAGGTAATATTTTAATAGAATCAATCACCAGATTACCAAAATATAAACGTAAAGGATTAACGTCTAACATATAATATGAGTACAAAACCTTCTATACCTAAAGGAACCAGAGATTTTTCACCAGAAGAAGTTGCAAAACGCAGCTATATTATGAACACCATACGCACGCAGTTTCAGCGTTTTGGTTTTCAGCCTATCGAGACGCCTAGTTTTGAAAACAGCAGCACCTTGATGGGAAAGTACGGAGAAGAAGGTGACCGCTTGATATTTAAGATTCTTAATAGTGGTGACTATTTACGTAAGGTGAAGGATGACGCTTTCGCGAAAGCGGACTCAACGGCACTCACACCACAAATCTCAGAAAAAGCACTTCGTTATGATCTTACGGTACCTTTTGCGAGATACGTTGTACAACATCAAAATGATATTGTGTTCCCATTCAAGCGTTTCCAGATGCAACCCGTATGGAGAGCAGATCGCCCACAGAAAGGACGTTTCCGCGAGTTCTATCAGTGTGATGCAGATGTGGTAGGAAGTGATTCTCTATGGCAAGAAGTGGAGTTTGTACAGTTATATGATGCTGTTTTTACCGCATTAAAGCTAGAAGGAGTGACTATCAAAATGAACAACCGCAAGGTACTTTCTGGTATTGCAGAGGTGATAGGCGCAAGTGATAAACTCATAGATTTTACCGTAGCGCTAGATAAGCTTGACAAAATAGGAGAAGAGGGCGTAACTAAAGAAATGCTTGAAAAAGGCATTACTCAAGAGGCGATAGATAAAGTTGCACCGTTGTTTACACTATCTGGTTCTTTTGGAGATCAGCTAGGGACGCTTAAAACTCTCCTTTCAGATTCTGAGACGGGAATGGAAGGAATTAACGAACTTCTATTTATTAATGATGCTATAGAAAACTTAGGTCTACAAACCGCAACACTACAACTAGACGTAACACTAGCCCGCGGACTCAACTATTACACAGGAGCTATTTTTGAAGTAAGCGCTCCAGAAGGTGTAAAGATGGGAAGCATAGGTGGCGGTGGTCGCTATGCAGATCTTACAGGTATTTTTGGACTTAAAGATATGAGTGGTGTAGGGATCTCTTTTGGTCTAGATCGTATTTACCTTGTGATAGAAGAGTTAGGCTTATTTCCAGAAGAGGCCACAGAAGGTGTAAAAGTGTTTTTTGTAAACTTTGGAGATCAAGAAGCAAGCTATGCAATGCAAGCGATAAGCAAGCTACGCCAATCAGGAATCTCAGCCGAGTTATATCCAGATGCCGTGACGAGCAATAAGCAAATGAAAAAGCAAATGACCTATGCAAACCGTCGCAATATTCCGTTCTTGGTACTTGCAGGAAAAGAAGAGATGGATGCAAAACAATACACACTCAAAAATATGGCAGAAGGCTCGCAAGAGACAGTCGGGATTGATGGGTTAGTAGAAGCTTTGAAATAAAATTTTGTTTCCTCCAATCCTAAAGGGAGTAAAAATTATAATGAATAAACCGAGCCACCCTTCAGGGTAGGGGAAAGCTCGGATGAATTCTTTATTCCCCGACCCTAAAGGGAGTAAAAATTTCTAATTAATAAACCGAGCCACCCTTCAGGGATGGGGAAAGCTCGGCGATAGATTTTTATTTTCCCTAGCCCTAAAGGGAGTAAAAATTATAATGAATAAACCGAGCCACCCTTTAGGGACGGGGAAAGCTCGGCGATAAATTTTTTATTCTCCCAGCCCTAAAGGGACAAAAAATATAATGAATAAACCGAGCTACCCTTCAGGGATGGGGAAAGCTCGGTGACTAACGACTATTGACATAACACCTATGAACATCGATTTTAAAAAACTCCTTCCGCATATTCTAGTTCTACTTGGCTTTATAGTCGTGGCGCTGGTTTACTTCAATCCGGTGTTATCTGGGAAGCGCATTTATCAAAATGATATCAAGCTCTATGAAGGGATGGCAAAGCAACATCGTGACTTTAGAGCAGAGACGGGTGAGGAGACCTACTGGACTAATAGTGCCTTTGGAGGGATGCCTACCTACCAGATGGGAGCGAGGTTTGAGTATGATATGATGGATAAGTTGGACCGTTTGATTCGCTTCTTACCACGCCCAGCAGATTATCTTTTTCTTTATTTTATATCCTTTTATGCGTTAATGCTCGTGATGCGCGTTCCTTGGAAGCTCGCCGTAGTTGGTGCGCTTGCCTTTGGCCTGTCTACGTATCTCATTATCATTATAGGCGTAGGGCATAACTCAAAGGTGCACGCCATAGGGTATTTCCCGCTCGTACTTGCGGGTATCATACTCACGTATCAAAAAAGATATCTCTGGGGATTTTTACTCACTGCCGTTGCAATGGGGCTAGAAATTCAAGCAAATCACTACCAGATGACCTATTATCTAGGCTTGTTATGTGTGATTTTAGGGATTGCATACCTCATAGATGCTATCAAGAAAAAACAACTTCCACATTTCTTTAAAGCTTCGGGAATACTAGTAATTGCTGTACTATTAGGTCTCGCTACAAACGCAACCACCTTACTTGCTACTGCAGAGTATGCAGAGACAAGTATACGTGGCGAGCAATTATTAAAAGATGACCTTGCCAAAGACGCCGTAGAAGACGGTCTTGGGTTTGATTACATAACGCAGTGGAGTTATGGAAAGCTAGAATCCCTCAATCTCATTGCATCAGATTTTATGGGAACCGGTACCGCTGCCGATTTGGGTCGTGATTCCGCTTTCGCGAAAAAGCTAAGCGAGTTAGGAGTTCCTCCTAATGAAGTAAGTTACTATGCGCAAGGAACGAGATTGTACTGGGGAGAACAACCGTTTGTAGAAGCTCCTCCATACCTTGGAATAACTGTTTTTGCACTTGCATTATTAGGACTGTTTCTAGTAAATGGAAGATTGCGCTGGTGGTTACTAGCAGGTATGATTGTTTCCTTAGTACTGAGTTGGGGAAAGAACGTAGAAGGAATTACACGTTTCTTTATTGACTATGTGCCGTTGTACAATAAGTTTAGAGCGGTTACGAGTGTACAAGTGATTTTAGAATTACTGTTACCTATCGCTGCAATGGTAGGTTTACACAGATTTTTAAACGACCGAGTTGATCAAGCCGAAAAGCAAAAGAAGTTGCTCATCGCTATAGGTTCGCTAGCAGGTCTTTTTGTGATACTCTACCTTTTTAGCGGAAGCTTATTTAACCTACGCTCTGCCGCCGAAGGACAGATGGCCATCGAGCAACCAGAAATATTAAATGCCATAAAAGAAGATCGTCTCGCTGTATTAAAAAGTGATGTGTTGAGGTCTTTACTATTTGTACTTTTTATAGGAACCGCTCTGTGGTTAACGCTCAAGAAAAAGATTTCAGAAAACATTGCAATAATCACCATTGGTGCGCTTATAGTTTTTGACCTTGTAGGTGTAGATAGACGTTCTGTAAATGAAGAAAACTTCATCACCCAGCGACAATATGATCAAAACTTCCAGATTACTCCAGCAGATGAGGAGATGCTTAAGGATGATAGCTATTTCCGCGTGATTGATCTTGCTCGAGGATTTAATAATAGCCATACTTCGTACTATTTCAATTCGCTTAACGGCTATTCAGCTGTACAACCGCGTACGATTGATGATTTATACAATCAGCAGATTGCTCAGGGTAATGCTGAGGTGCTTAATATGTACAATGTAAAATACATCCTTCAAGACAGCGAGCAGGGTATGGGGATAAGCAAAAACCCAGAAGCAAACGGTCCAGCTTGGTTTGTAAATGAGATACAGTACGTACCAGATTATAATGCAGAGTTTGATGGTCTCGCTAAAGTAGATACAAAAAATACAGTACTCATCCGTGAAGAATATCGTGAGGAACTAGGAAACTTCCAGCCTCGTAGAGATAGCACAGCTGTGGTACAAACTAAAGAGGTACAGCCTAACAAACTCGTGTACCAAGTAGAAAATGGAAGCGATGGCTTTATGGTCTTTGCAGAGAACTATTACAAAAATGGATGGACTGCAACCGTAGATGGTGTAGAAACTACCATTTTACCAGTAAACTATGCCTTGAGAGGTATAAAGGTGACTGCAGGCGCTCACGAAGTGGTGATGACTTTTGAGCCACAAGTGGTAAAAACCGGAGGGATGATTATGCTAGGCAGTAGTTTATTACTTTTCTTACTAGTTGTGGGAGGAATATTCTACACGGTAAAAAACCGTGATACAGAAGCACAGGCTTAATGAATAACAAGGTACTCATCATCGCATATTATTGGCCACCCGCTGGTGGTCCTGGTGTGCAACGATGGCTCAAGTTTACAAAGTACCTACCAGAATTTGGCATAGAACCTATTGTTTACGTTCCAGAAAATCCTAGTTACCCTATCATAGATGATTCTTTGGTTGCTGAGGTTTCAGATAAGGTGACTATGATTAAACAACCTATTAAAGAACCTTATGGGTGGGCGAGTAAGCTTTCGCGAAAGCAAACTAAAACCATCTCATCGGGCATTTTACCTAAGGAAGGAAAGCAAAGCTTGTTACAAAAAGCGATGCTCTACGTGCGTGGAAACTTCTTTGTGCCAGACGCGAGAGTAGGTTGGGTAGCACCTTCTGTGGAGTACTTGAAAAAGTACGTCGAAGAAAACAATATTGAAAAAATCATCACTACAGGACCGCCGCACAGTCTACATCTCATAGGCAACCAACTTAAAAAATGGAAACCCAACCTTAATTGGTTAGCCGATTTTAGAGATCCGTGGACGACTATTGGGTATCACGATAAACTCCTAATGACCGCCAAAACAAAAGCGCGTCACAAGCAGTTAGAAAAGCAAGTACTCACCACTGCAGATCATATAATTGTAACCAGCCCAGGAACAAAAAGAGAGTTTCAATCGCTTACAGAAAGATCTATTACCGTTATCACAAATGGGTTTGATGATAGAGTAATCAATCCGCATCAACCTACAGAGCGGTTTATATTATCTCACATAGGTTCTTTACTCTCAGACCGCAATCCGCAGTTGTTGTGGAAGGTGTTGAGAGAATTAAGTGATGAGTTACCAGCTTTTTCTAGAGCGTTAGAAATACAGCTTGTAGGGAAAGTAAGTCAAGAAATCATTGACGCAATAATGGCAGCAGGTCTAGAGTCACAATTGAACCTTGTAGGTTATGTAAGTCATCAAGAAGCACAGCGATTACAAGAACAAGCAAATGCCTTGCTCCTCATAGAAATTAACGCCAATAAGACAAAAGGCATTATAGCCGGAAAACTTTTTGAATACCTAAGCGCACAGCGACCTATAGTCGCTATAGGTCCAAAGGGTGCAGACATAGGAGCTATTATAGAAAAAACAGCAACAGGCAGTTTTGTAGATTACAGTCAAGAGAAAAAGTTGAAATCAGTAATTAAAGAGTTATTTACTGGTGACTACAAGTATGCTAGTAATGAAAACGAAGTAACCAAATATCATAGGAGAGAACTCACAGCACAACTGAGTAATTTAATAGCGCAACTATAATATCATAACGTGGGAATTGTATTAAAACAATCTTTTCAGAATCTTATAACGACTTACTTAGGCTTTGGACTAGGAGCGGTAAATACGTTGTTTCTGTACGTGAATTTCATGAGCGATACGTATTATGGTTTAGTGAGCTTTATTCTTTCTACGGCTTTTATTTTAGTGCCGTTTCTAGCTTTTGGTGTTCAAAATACGATGGTAAAGTTTTATTCTTCTTTTGAAGGAGAAGATCAAGATCGCTTTATGAGTTGGATGCTCTTATTGCCATTATTCTTAATTATACCTCTTACTGGAATCACCTATTTCTTACATCAACAAATAGCAGACTTTCTTTCGTCAAAAAATGAGATTGTTGCTGGATATGTTTGGTATATCTTCATAATAGCCTTGTCTTCGGCATATTTTGAGATTTTCTTCTCTTGGTCTAAGGTGCAACTCAAAAGTACGTTTGGTAATTTTCTTAAGGAAGTTTTCCATCGCTTGGGAGTCACACTGCTACTCGTTTTACTAGCACTATCTGTTATTAATGTAGATACCTTTATAATTCTTATAGTTGCGATTTATATTGTAAGAATGATCATCATGATGGTGTATGCCTTCAAGCAGCGTAGGCCGGTAATCACATTTTCGCGAAAGCGTGCAAATACCACTTCAAAACTGGATGTACAGCGCTCTGCAATTGTCAAATATTCAACACTTATTATCATCGCAGGATCTGTGGCGACCTTACTTATAGATATCGATAAGTTTATGATAGGGAAATATGTGGCAATAGAGAATGTGGCTTACTATGCCGTTGCTATTTATATCGCTACGGTTATTGGTGTGCCTTCTAGAGCGATGCACCAGATTACATATCCTATGGTTGCAGAGATGCTCAATAAAAAGCAGTGGAGTGAGATGCGCGTACTTTATAAAAAGAGTAGTCTTAGCTTGCTGGTAATTTCTGGTTTGTTGTTTTTACTTATAGTCTGTAATATTAAAAGCTTGTACTTAATTGTGGGTCCAGAGTATGCCACTGGCTTGTATGTGGTGCTTTTTATAAGTGCTTCAAAATTATTAGATAATTGCCTGGGTATCAATAATGCCATCATTTTTAATAGCGACTATTATCGCATCGTGCTAGTAATAGGTGTGGTTGCCGTGATTGTAGCAATCATATTGAATATGATTTTAATCCCGGCATTAGGTATTAATGGTGCAGGAGTTGCTACGCTTATTGCTACAGTAGGATATTCTGTTGCTAAGCTTCTTGTAGTAAAATCTAAATTCAAGATGCAGCCATTTTCAAAAAATTCGCTTAAGACTTTTGGGCTAATTATAGGTGTGTTTTGTCTCTGTTATTTTTGGGATTTTAATATAAATCCGCTAGTAGCAATTGCTTTAAAAGGCTCGGTTATCACTATAGGATATCTATTGATTTCTTACGTATTCAAGTTATCCCAAGACATTAATACTGCCATGGATAAAGTACTTAACATCGTTAAAAAAAGAGGATAATTTATTCCATAGAAAAACCCCAGCCTGTAATGAAACAGACCGAGGCTTTAAAAAACCAACCAAAGTTATCGTTTAGTCATCGTCGGGATTATTCCTAACCTCTAAGACGCTTATTATTTTTAGTATTCACTTTTATTTTATTTGCTTTATAAGGTGCGTTGTTTCCGCGTGCAAATCTTGAAAGCTTCACAATACGGCCGCTTCTGTTGTAGATTACATGCATGTCACCTACACGAGCTAGTTTACCATTCTCGTAGCGAAGTGCAACAGTACCTATTTGATTTACTTTTCCTTTTCGGTTATAGTTTATCACATTACGGCCTACTTGATAGATGTCTCCACGACGATCATATTTTACAAAGCTGTTACCTCTGTATGGAAAACTCACTCCGTAAGTTGTACCTGGTGTACTTTGAGCATATCCTCTGCGACCTTGATTGCGAATCTGAAAACGTTCTCCAGTACGAGCAAAATCAAACTGCCCATTTATAAAAACTTCAAATTCAACACCACGTTCTGTAAATGTGATAGACTGTGGCTGATTGTAACGTTTCCCTTTTTCTATAGATAGATCGAGATCTGTCACTGTGTTTGCTTGTGCAGTCATTCCTCCTAGGAACAATACTGCGAGTAATAGCTTTTTCATATTAAAAGTATTAGGGTTTGTACGTTACCGTCTTTCGGTATGCGCTTGTTAGGTAGTTTGCAATCAGCGTGCCAAAAATGAAAAAATACTGTTATGTGCTGTATTCATAGGCGTTCACGCTTTCGCGAAAATGTGAAATGAATCATACATCTGCAACTTGTTGTGTACAGTGCGAAGACCTTCTTGTCGATTTTAAAGATTTACTCTCTTATGTTTTGGATATTTTAGTTCGTAACTAATCTCCTTTTTTGAACTATCTGATGGTGCAAGTTTTATTATCCATTCAAGCAAACCTGTATCCTTATCATAAGTTGCATCAGATGTTTCGATATCATCTACTTTGATTTCTTTGTTTTGAGATACAGGAACACGATCTACCATCTTTAGATTGATACCTGTACTTTTATTATTCTTCACCGTTGTTGAGTACGCCATATCGACAATGCGTTGCGAACCAATAAAAGAAGTTGACTTAAAATTATCAAGTTGTTTGCGCTTTACAATGATATTAGGATCTACGCCAAGTGATACAGATAACTCCTCTGTAGTCTCTAGCGGATTGATATAGGTCTTACCAGAAAAGCTACCTTCAAAGTAAATATTTGCTTCTCCAGGAAGTAAACTATAACGCACCCAGTCTTTTATAGAAGCTGTAAGAAATACATTTTCATTAATAGCAGGAGCGACAAAATATTCATAGGTTGCTGGCACCTCAAACTTGTCAATTTCTATAACTGTCACATCTCCATCGGAGTCAATTGAGTATTTCTTATTGATTTCAAAAGTAGTTGTTGTAATTCCTTCTGTTTTTTGATCACCTGTAGCCGTTGTGATACTACTTGCCCCGCGTATTCTAACTCCAACAGCTTTACCTTGTAAGGTCCTACTTATATCTTCAGATTCCACAGTAGTAACGGCATATGATTGTGTTCTCCTAGAGCTTGAGGTTGCATATGCAGTAACAACCACCTCTTCCAATGCATTATCTGCCTCTAGGTTTGCATTGATGATACTCGCATGAATGGGAATTTCAGTTGTATTGTACCCTACAAAAGAGAACTGTAACGTTTCTCCTTCGTTTACTTGCAGTGTGTACTTTCCATCAAAGTCAGTTTGCGTCCCGTTTGTTGTTCCTTTCACTACTACAGTTGCTCCTGGTAGTGGTCCATTAGTTTCAGTTACTATCCCTGTGATGGTTTTAATAGTTGGATTGTATTTATAGTTGTAGGCCTTTGTAGCATTACTATTATTACGGTAATTACGATTTACAAAGCGTAAGTATTTTGTGTCAATAGTTGGCTTAAGATTATTAGTGTTAGGATCTCCTGTTGATAATACAAGATTAACATCATCCCAGTCTATTCCTGTTTTTTGATATAAATGGGCTTTGTATGATAATTGTAAGGGAGCATCTGTTGCTATTGCTTTTAAGTCATATTCTGGATACCAGCCTGCTTCGCTTACATTATAGGTGATTTTAAGTTTTAAAGTCTCTCGCTGCTCACCGTTAAGTTTTAAGGTAATCTGACCTTTGCTTTTTTCTTCTGTGACATTAAACTCATTAAATTGCTTCGTGAGATCATTTACACGTCTCTGTAAGTTGGTTTTTTCAATTTCGGCATCGAGGATAGCATTTTTAATTTCGGTTACTCGTTTCCTGTAGTAGGTAGATAGTTCTTTGATTTTAGCTAAATCTATTTCGGTGGTGTTGCTACCTAGTCGTTGGTTGGATGTAATTACTTCCTCCTCTTTATGTAAACCACTCATGAGGCTATTGAGCTTGAGGATATCTGTCTCAAGTGTTGTTTTTAAACTACGCAGACTGTCTACTTTCTTCGTGTTAAGTTGTTCTGTGAGATAGTTAATTCCGAAATTAATAGAGAGTATCGAGGCATTTTTTAAGCCAGAAATCTGGATGCTACTTTCATCAATATCGTTCGAGAGGTTATTAAATATAAAGCTATTTGTTCCCTCTGTTACCATAACTTCAGCAGTACGCTCTATTTGTGCGCCGCTTAAGTAAACAGTTACTTTTGATAGGTTAGTACTTTTAGTTTGTGGTGGGGTAGAAGACGCTTTCGCGAAAGCATAACTCATAAAACATAAGGCGAGTAATAATATAGTTCTTTTCATTGGTGTGATTTTTATAGTTGGTCAAATCTATAAGTACACCAATGAAAATAAAATAGTTATTGAGTGAGTGGTTCATCTCAATGAGTGAACGAGCTATTGTGGCTGTTCATAATCTAAAAACTTACTCTTAAGCTCAGGAGTAGGAATCATGCAAGCATCTTTTTTACCAAACCACTTATAGCGATTGCGAGCAATAAAGTCATACACTGCGTTACGCAAGAACGTAGGAAGAATAAAAAATACTGCGAGTAAAGGCCACCCACCAGAAAGATGCTTTGCGATACGGAGTGCAGCCGTAGACTTTGCGACGGCACTTTGATCTGTAACGAGTATGATAGAATCTACTTTATCTAAATCTATATTGTGTTTTGCGGCAAGATTTTTACCCACTTCGCTTTGCAAAGGTGCATATCTAAACACATCATTTTTATCACGTTGTATGATGAAAGTGATGGCGCCGTTGCACAAGTTGCAAACTCCGTCAAAAAGGATGATTTTTTTATTTTGCATTCTTCTTCTTGCGTTGTACAAGTTCTAGTTGCTCCACAGAAACTTTTGTAGTAAACATTCCGTAATCTACAGTGGCTTTACCTTTTTCTATATTATCAATAACACCAACAGCCTTCCCGTCAAACATACGCACGCGATCTCCTTCTTTTAAAGTCACCTTTGGTTTTACAGCTTCTGGTTCTTTTTTCTTAGCCTCTTTCTTTTTCTCGCGTATTACTTGTACGTGTTTTTCGGCTTCCTTTTTAGTGGCTTGTTCTTTTGCTTTTTCGGCTTTTGCTTGTTTAGCACTTTGTTTTTTACGTTTGCTATTTTCTATCTGTACGATTTTCATAAACTCGTCCATGAGGTCGCGCTTTTTCTTATCGTGATAGAATTTTTTACTGATTCCATCTAGTTTTGTACCTAGATAAATCAAGCGCTGGTTGCTATCATACAGTTCCTGATAAGCCTCGAGCTTGCTTTGTACTTTCTCATTTATTTCGGCAAGCTGTTCTTTTTCTTTTGCCGCTTGTTGCTCTTTCGCTTTAAGCGAACTCGTAGTTTTTGAGAGTTTGCTGCGTTCCTTTTGTAGGTTTGCTATACTCTTGTCAAAACGTATTTTACCACGTTCTACTTTCTTCTTAGAGCGATTGATAAGCGAGTAGGGGATGCCATTTTTTTGTGCTACCTCAAAAGTAAAGGAGCTACCAGCTTCTCCCATATGTAGTTTAAAAAGCGGCTCAAGCGTGCGTGCGTCAAAAAGCATATTTGCATTTACAATCTCTGGCGTTTCATTTGCCATCATCTTGAGGTTTGCGTAGTGCGTGGTAATAATTCCAAAGGCCTCGCGCTCGTGAAAAACTTCTAGAAACGTCTCTGCCAGTGCTCCACCCAGCTCTGGATCTGATCCTGTACCAAATTCGTCAATGAGGATAAGCGTGTTTTTATCGCACTTCTTTAAGAAGTAATTCATGTTCTTAAGGCGATAACTATAGGTACTCAAGTGATTTTCTATACTCTGATTATCACCTATATCTGTGAGGATTTTATCAAATAAGCACATGCGTGAATACTCGTGTACAGGTATGAGCATCCCACTTTGTAACATTAATTGAAGTAATCCTACGGTTTTAAGTGTAATACTCTTTCCACCGGCGTTAGGTCCAGAAATCACAATAATTCGGCTTCCTTGATCTAGGTGAATATCTTGTGGGTAGGTTTTTTCTTTTTTCGCATTATTACTTAAAAGTAATAATGGATGATAGGCTTCTTTTATAGTGAGCTCTCGATCTGTAGTGATTTTAGGCAGTAAGCCATTCATCTTTTCGGCGTACTTCATTTTAGCCGCAATCAGATCAATATCACTGAGCAACTCTTGATATTCTTCAAAAAGCGGAATATAAGGTCGCATGCTATTTGTAAGCTCTTTGAGTATACGTTTTACCTCTTCGTCTTCTTCAAAAACTAAGTTATTAAGTTCTCTTTGTGCCTGCAATGTCGCTTCTGGCTGGATGTAGGTAATACTTCCAGTCTTTGAGCTTCCCATAATAGAACCTTTGACTTTACGTCTGTGCATTGCAGTAACAGCAAGCACGCGGACATTATCTACTATAGTTTCTCGTATATCATCTAGGTATCCATAACCAGCATATTGACCTAAAGCGCTAGCAAAACTAGAATTGATGCGTCCTTTGGTTTGATTTATAGCTCTACGTAATGTGCCCAGCGTAGGCGTTGCATCATCACGTACCTCACCGTATTTATCAATAATGCGCGTGATGGTATCAATAATATCTGTAGTATATTCTGTCTCTCTTACCGTATTATATAAAGTAGGGTAAAGCTCTTCAAATTTCTTAAAGAATTTGAGGTGAATATTTACAGTCTCAGAAATACTAGAAAGTTTTTTAAAACTTCCTTTTTCTAAGGTACTATCTTCAATAGCAAGATACTTTATTTCATGATCAAGGCTGTCAAAACCATGATTAGGGATCGCAGCATCTGCAGTACGTGAAGATAGATATTCATTAGTTTGATGAAGTCCAAAAATTGCCTGCTTAGGTGTAGGGTATGGCTCTATGGCTAGTGCCTTTGCCTTACCTTTTTCTGTAGTACAGCGCTCTGAGACTTGCTCACATACAGTATCAAACTCTAAATCTTGTAATGTTTTATTAGTGATCTTTATCATAGGGATCTCGCTTTCGCGAAAGCGTAATAGAGCCACAAACGACTCTTGTAATTATTTTCTTTTTCTATAGCTTTGGGTTGTCTAATAATAAGAACAAACTCCTTAACAAAAATACGGATAATGCACGTAAAAATAGAAGCAAGCTGGAAGCAAGAACTTAAGGAAGAATTTGATAAGCCATATTTTAAATCTCTTACAGATTTTGTAACACAGGAGTACCATACACATATCTGTTATCCACCCGGCGAAGAGATCTTTTCGGCTTTTGATCATTGTCCCTTTGATAAGGTTAAGGTGGTCATCATTGGTCAAGATCCTTATCATGGAGCAGGGCAGGCTAACGGATTATGTTTTTCTGTACAAGATGGAATTGCTCATCCACCGTCACTTAAAAACATTTTTAAAGAAATTGAGACAGACGTAGGAATTGAAACACCTGTATCTGGCAATCTTGATAGATGGGCAGCACAAGGCGCTTTACTTCTTAATGCAACGCTTACGGTACGAGCAGGTGAGGCTGGGTCACATCAAAAACAAGGCTGGGAGCAGTTTACAGATGTGGTGATAGATACGCTTTCGCGAAAACGTGAAAACATTATTTTCCTACTTTGGGGAGGATTTGCCAAAAGGAAAGGAAAGAAAATAGATGCTTCAAAACATTTTATACTACTCTCTGGGCATCCATCACCGCTAAGTGCAAATCGCGGTTACTGGTTCGGTAATAAGCACTTTAGTAAGGTAAATGAGATTTTATTGAGTAAAGGAGAGGCTCCCATTAAATGGTAGATTAAGACAAAAAAAACGACGCCGAAAATTTGAATTAGCTTTCAGCGCCGTTTACTTTAAAGGTTGAATGTTATTCTTCTTCTTCCTCTGCTTCAGGTTCAGCAACCTCATTACATGAAAATTGCAACAGCAGAAAATTGATAGCAATAAGGATTGCTATCACACTAAAAAAAATGGTCATTAGAAAAAATATGTAGTTTGTCCCTTATAGATGCTTATCTATGGGAATGGTTGCGTAGGGATGTAGTAAATATTATAGCGTTGCTTTAAAGAGACTCGCTTCAAGCTTGTTAGCAATCATTTTTAAATCTGATAGTCGAGATTGTATGCGCTCAATTTCTTTGTTTGTGATTTGCTCTTGAGACCAAGTGGTCATCGTGAGCCATTTCTGAATATCTTCTAGCTGCTGCTCATATCTATTAGCCAGCGTACGATCTATAGAAGGGATATTTTTAAAATCTGCAGAAACAGTATTGATAGTTTCTAGTACGATATTAATAGCCTCGTTATGTTCAGAAATAAAATCTTCTCTACCCGCAATTACAAAGCAACTCCAAGGTGTAGGAAAATCACCTAATCTCTTGAAGACTCCTTTATCTACAATAGGTTTTGTAGTAAAGTGTTCCCACATAAAATAATCTGCAGTACCTTCTGTAAGTGCTGTAATAGCGCCATCTAAGGTATTTATTACTTTAAATTTAAGTTCATCCGTATTCCATCCTCTTTGTTCTGCTTGAACATGAGCCATCACATGCGATCCAGAGCCATAACGGCTTATTGCACATACTTTGTCCTCAAGTTCTTCTATAGATTGTAATGTACTGCTGCCAGCAACGTGAACACCCCATTGCAGTGGAGAAGAAACAAATATTTGTAAAATTTTTGACGGATTACCATTTGCGATATCTTTAATGATTCCACCAGTTAAAATAACTGCAAGATCAATCTCGTTATCACGTAAAGCTTTATTCATAGCGCCTGTACCTTCTGGAAAATCTATCCACTGTACATGTACTCCTTGCTCAACAAACATTTCATCCTCTATTGCTAGATGCCATGGAAGGTTAAAATGTTCTGGTACTCCACCTATTCGTACTGTAGTCATATGCTTAATTGTGCTTCGCATTTAGATAGTCAAAAATAGCATATTGTGATCTAATTTTTGGTGTTTCTTTTTCTGCTTTCGCGAAAGCGTTATTCTCTTCTTTATTTTGAATACGAGCCTTGATATTATCTGAGAGCTGAATGTCAAAAATCTCTTTTAACTCCTTGCGACAATCTGCGTCCGTAATAGGAACAAGTACCTCAATACGTCTATCCAGATTTCTTGTCATCCAGTCTGCACTGCCCATAAAAAGTTGCTCATCGCCATCATGGTTAAACCAGTAAATGCGACCATGCTCAAGATATCTATCTAAAATTGAAGTCATATAGATATTCTCGCTCAGTCCTTTTACTCCAGGGATAAGAGCGGTAAAGCCGCGCACAAGCATTGTGATTTTTACTCCGGCTTGACTCGCTTTGTAGAGTAATTTAATCATATCCTTATCCTCAAGGCTATTCATTTTTATTTTGATCTCTGCGTGTTTTCCAGATTGAGCAAAATCAATCTCGTCATTGATGAGCTTTTCAAAAGTGCGTCGCGTGGTAAAAGGCGAGACCAATAAATGCTTGTTACGAGGTACAATGAGGTCTCCTTCTAGCACTTTAAACACACGGTTTAATTCTTTGCCCAGTTTCTTATCTGCCGAAAAGAATCCATGATCTGCATAGATTTTTGAGGTTTTTGCATTAAAGTTGCCCGTTCCTATGTAGATGTATCTTCTATTTTTTCCTTCCTCTCTGCGCTTTACAAGTAATATTTTTGAATGTACTTTGATGCGCGGGTAGCTATAAATAACAGTGGCTCCTTTTTCTTCAAAAGTGCGGCCCCATGTAATGTTATTCTCTTCATCAAAGCGAGCTTTTGCTTCTATAAAGATGAACACCTTTTTACCATTATCTAACGCCTTAAGAAGCGCCGAAGTAAGTGGAGATTCACTTGCAACACGATACAAGGATATCTTTATTTCTGTTACATCTTTATCCTCTGAGGCCTGCTCTATAAAACGCTCTACATAATGAAAAGACATAAAAGGAAAGTGTACGAGATGATCACGTTCTTTTAATACTTCAAAATAGTCTGTAGCTTTCTCGAGCGCATTATGTTTTATTAATGGTTGTTTTTTAAAATGTAGCTCAGGATTTTCTGTAGGATCCGGAAAAGCAAAAAAGTCATTAAAGTTGTGATAGCGACCGCCTGGCATCATATCAACTTTACCGACACGCACGAGCTTGCGCAATTTTTTTGCGTCATCTTTATCCATAGATGCATCATAAAGCAACCTTGTAGGCTGCCCTTTGTGGCGTCTCTTTAAGGATTCATAAATACGATCTGCAAGAATACCGTCAAGCTCATCATCTAGATATAACTCTGCATCTCTAGAGATTTTCACTTCAAAAATCCCACGTATTTCCTCATCAGGAAAAATAGTATCCATTTTATAATGAATAATATCATCTATAAAAGTAAGATAGTGCTCGCCATTATCTTTAAGTAGATGTACAAAACGATCTACTTTATGAGTAGGGATTGTGACAAATCCCACCTTTGAGTTATCTTTAAAGAGTACGTAAAAGTATAGTGACTGATCTTCTAGAAAAATATCATTCTTGGCCTTAAGGTCAACCTTTTTTACATCAAGATGTTCTCTTATGGTAGAAGTGTACCAGCCATCTGCAAGAATTTTATGCTTGTCTGTATAGGTTTTTGAAGTAAGTATGTGGATGTGATGCTTTTCAAGTTCTGGGATAATCACTTTTCTAAACGTGTGACCAAAACGTTGCTGCTGCTCATGCACCGTTGCTTTTATCTCTTTTACAATCTTATTAGGTTGTAATGATAATTGCTTTCTAATTTCTTTCTTAACTCTTTTGAGTTGGCGCAATTGTGACACGCGCACTCTAAAAAACTCATCTAGATTAGTAGAATATATCGCTAGAAATTTAAGACGCTCATACAGCGGATTATTCTCAACATCCTCGGCCTCTTGAAGTACTCGCTCGTTAAAACTAAGCCAGTTTAAATCTCTATGTCTAAAATTTTCATCGGTAAGTTTAATCATCTCAGGGTGTTTACTCAAATGTACAAAAGCACTACCCTGAAAGGATTAAGTCTATGTTAAAAGAGGAGCAATAAATGCTCCTCTTAAAGTAAATGATATTGACCTAAAGCGTATTAATCTTTAGTAATCGCGTCAAGTGTATACTGGATAAGAGCTTCGGTCTGCTCTGTAGGTTGCTCGCTAAATGTCATATTGGCTCTATTGGCAATAATACAATTAAGAGAAACGGCACGGTGTCCTAGTAATTTTGCAAGGCCATATATTCCAGAAGTTTCCATCTCAAGATTAGTAACCTTAAGTTCTTTGCTAGTTGCGCTTTCGCGAAAGCAAAAAGTTCCTAATTTGTCATTCATGGTAGCGTCAGTTGTTTTAAGTCTTAACACTCTTCCTTGCGGCCCATAGAATCCAATATTTGTAGCAGTAAATCCATCGACCATTTTATCTGAAGCAAATTTATCTGCAAGTTGCTCATCGCAAGCCACTACATAAGGATCACTTTTATCTGGTGCCCATGACATGTGCTCTATAAAAGCTTTTTGAATTGCTGGATGCTGTACGTGTTTACTATCATAAAAGTGGAGTAGGGCATCTAGTCCTATCGCATAGCGGCTCATTAAGAAAGAGTTTACAGGAATGTCTGCCTGGATAGAACCACTTGTACCTATACGTACAATATCTAAGCTAGTGTGCTCTTTATTTATCTCTCTTGTTTCTAAGTTTATATTAACTAGCGCATCAAGTTCATTGAGTACAATGTCGATGTTATCTGTGCCTATCCCAGTAGAAATAACAGTGATTTTTTTTCCTTTATAAGTTCCGGTGCTTGTTTTGAATTCGCGCTTTTGCGTGGTAAAACGCACACTGTCAAAATATTTTGTCACCGTATCTACACGGTCAGGATCTCCTACAGTTATTATGGTAGATGCTAGGTGTTCTGGTCTTAAATTTAGGTGGTAAATACTACCGTCTGGATTAAGTATAAGTTCTGATGGTGCTATTGCCATGTATTAAGCTTTTGTAAGTTGGTGGTTATCGTTGTTGTAAACATATTCATACTTTGATGCACCTCCTAATGTGCAGGGGTACTTCATTTCTTTAAAAACATTGTATGAATTGTCTAGAATGTTATTTGCTTTCTCTGTGAGGGTAAGACGACCTTCTGTGTCCGTAAAAAATGGAGACATGCGAGTTATCATTTTTTTGATTTGTATATCACCGTAGCCATAGTAACCTTGGTAGTTGAGCATATAACCACATAATTGATGTGGTGTTTTAATATCGTATTTTCTTATGAGTCTAAGCATATTTGTCTCTAGCGTATTGAGCCCTGTAATTACACTAGGAAAACGTTCTTTATGAGCGCTTATACAATTAGATAGATAGGTGAAATTAGAATCTTTGGCTCTTTTTGGATCCAACTTAAGAGGGTCTTTACCACAATATAGTCTCCATAAATCATCTGCAATAAAAAGGTCATGATTATTGAGTAGCACTTTATCATTATAATGACTCAGTAATTGTTTTTCAGATAATTGAGAGAGCGCAAATAAATCCTTTTCTCCAAATACCCTGCCACTGCATACTAGATAAACGTTTCCTTTATATCCACGAGATTTTATGAAACTTATGCAGGCGAGCATATTAATATGGCAGTAAAGATCATATTCAAACCACAATACAATCTCTTCATATTGATGAGCATCTGCAATAATCGCTAGCTGACTACCAAATTTCTCATCATAATCTCCTGCTTGGTCAGGGTAGTTGTTTTTAAAAAAATCAACACGTGTTTTTCTAAAAGCGCTACTCGTAAGATCTACTATGGTTTTTCCCTCACAAAGCATCTCTCTCCATACTGCATAATCACCTTCTATTTTCATAGTTAATAGGCGGTCATTAAGACTGTCACCATTAGTAACGTGTAACGTTTTCTTCATAATACGGAGGGATATTTTAAAATGGCAACAGTTTAAATAATAGATGTACTAGCCGCCTACACGTTTTGTTTTGAAGCCTTTTTCTTTTAAAAAGCTCATGATGCGATCTCTGTAATCGCCTTGAATGATGATACTTTCATTTTTAAAACTTCCTCCTACACCTAGTAAGACCTTAATCTCTTTAGCAAGGATTTTGAAGTCTGATGTTTCTCCAGTATAACCTTCAATTATTGTAATGGGTTTGCCTTTGCGTTTCTCATATTTACAAATGAGTGGGTCATTTTGAATCCAGAGCGTATCTTCTATGTCAAGATTTTCTATAGGATCTTTTTCCGGAGTGTGATCCGGAAAAAGATTCTTTAATTGATCGCCTAAGTCCATACTTATTCTTTAATCAATCCTATTTCTACAAGGCGCTGGTGTAAAAACTCTCCAGCTGTAATATCTTCAAAGGCTTTAGGGTGCTCTTCATTTACACACTCATCAAGACAGTTAAGTTTCATATCTGATCGTGGGTGCATAAAGAAAGGAATGCTGTAACGAGCCGTTCCCCATTCTTCTTTAGGTGGATTAGTTACACGGTGTATGGTAGAACGTAACTTATTATTAGTATGGCGCTCCAGCATGTCACCTACATTAATCACAAGCTCATCTTCGTTAGGGATAGCGTCTATCCACTCTCCATCTTTACGTAACACTTGAAGACCTCCAGCAGATGCTCCCATTAATAACGTAATCAAATTAATGTCTCCGTGTGCTCCTGCACGTACCGCTCCTTTAGGCTCTTCACTTATAGGTGGGTAATGAATAGGGCGCAAGATGCTATTTCCATTATTTGCCCAGTGATCAAAATAAAACTCATCAAGTCCTATATATAATGCAAGTGCTCTAAGTACATAAATACCTGTCTTTTCAAGCATACGATATGCTTCCATACCTTTTTCATTGAACTCAGGTAATTCTGCTACTTCAATGTTTTCTGGATATGCTTCGGCAAGGTTTGCGTCATCGTCTGCTTCTTGTCCAAAATGCCAAAATTCTTTTAAATCTCCTTCTTTCTTTCCTTTTGCATGTTCTTTACCAAAAGAAATGTAACCACGCTGGCCACCACCACCTTCTATTTCGTACTTTTTCTTAGTATCTTCAGGAAGGGCAAAAAAGCCTTTCACATTCTTATATAATCCGTCTACAAGTTGGTCATCTAGAAAGTGATTCTTCAGTGATACAAATCCTATGTCTTCATATGCAGAACCTATTTCTTGAACAAATTTTGCTTTACGATTAGGATCTTCACTTAAAAAATCTGCGAGATCTACACTTGGTATATTATTCATCTTTTCCTTCTTTAGGGTTGTGTTACGAAGATAAGAATTTTCTGTAGGTTTTATCAGTAGTTAATAGGGGTGAAGACGTGATTTTTTAGGGTTACGCTTTCGCGAAAGCGCACTCTTAAAAGTTTCCTCATAGTGTTAATAACTTTAATGAATAACTTAAATATTGTCGTATTACTATTAAATCATAGTTAAACTGAGCCTCATTTTTTTCAAAAGATGCGGTAAGCCCGTACCTTGAGGTCATGGAACAGATATTAGTAGCCGGTGCACATGGCACCACAGGAAAAAAAATAGTTAACTTATTAAAAGAATCTCAATATTTCAACCCGATTGCAATGGTGAGAAAAGAAGAGCAAAAGAGTTTCTTCGAATCACAAGGAGTTGATACGGTAATGGGAGATCTTGAAGAAGATGTATCACACGTATTTAACACCAACATAGATAAAGTATTATTTGCAGCAGGTTCTGGAGGAAAGAAAGTTGTAGAAGTGGATCAAGAGGGTGCAAAACGCCTTGTAGATGCTTCAAAGAAGAACAACATCAGAAAATTTGTGATGTTAAGCTCCATGGGAGCAGATAATCCGTCTGAAGCCGAAGACTTACAAGATTACTTGAAAGCAAAGCACAACGCAGATGAATATCTAAAAGGTAGTGGATTGAATTATGCTATTATAAGACCTGGAAGTCTTACAGATAACGAACTAACAAATAAAATCGAGCTTGCCGAAAAACTTAATAAAAGAGGTGAGATAAGCCGTAATGACGTTGCACAAACTTTAGTGCGTACATTAAATGATGATGTAGCTAATAAGTCAACATTTGAAATTATTAAAGGTGAAACAATCATTGCAGACGCTTTAAATAAAGTAGCCGTTCATTAATAAAATACGACCGACTAAAAAAAATGCGACTTCCATAGGGAAGGCGCATTTTTTTTTGCTCTCTATTTTTGAGTTTAATTATTTAAGATGATTGAGGAGTCAATTATGAGCTTAGTTGTTTTATGATTTTGGCAGCAGTTTCATTTGCAGATAAAATTGCACCATCCATATATCCTGGAAACTCTTTTGCACTTTCTGAACTTGAGATAAATAAACGGTTATCCCATAGAGATTCACGAAACAACGGATTACCATTGTTTTGATGCGGGAATAATGGACTCTCAGATACTATATGAGTTTGAGGCTCTTTGCTCCATACGCATTCATGATATGCTGTATACTCTTGAGCACCTTTACCAAAAACACTCACTAGCTGATTTATAACAAGCTTTTGACGTTCATCACTAGTCAGTTTGCTATAAGAGGCATTTATAAAACCACAAAGCCCAAATTTTGATTTTTCTACATTTTCATGGTTGTAAAATTCAGTTACTGGTCCTATGTTGCTAAAAAGTGTACTAGGCTTTTGCTCTTCTTTCCAGAAAGGTGTAGGATAGGTAATCGCCACTTTTATGGAGTCTTCCATCCAAGTGTGGGTTTGTAATGAAAGTAGTCTTAAGTTATTTGATAACTGCGGCTCAAAATTGATTTGAGAACCCCAAAGTTTAGGCGGTAGTGCCAGAACGACAACATCTCCTTCAAAGGCTTTTTTGCTTAAAACTTGTACTTTATTATTGACGTATCGTATAGATTTTACGGATTGATTCAGCAATACATTTGCGCTATCAAGCTTGTTGTAAATCGCATTGATTAAAGCAGATGTTCCACCGGCTACTCTATAACTTGCGGCTTGTGGTGGGATTTTTACTTGCTGTGCTCCATTGCTTCCCACAGGCTCATAAAAAACAGTTGCATCCATGTGCTGTTTAAACCGAGAGATTTTTAGTTCTTCTAGAAGACGAACCACTTCCGTATGATAATCTCCGAACCATGTTGCGCCCATTTCTACGGGAGCTTGATGCTCATTGTAAAGTGTGTTAATTCTTCCTCCTACACGAGATCTCGCCTCGAGAATGGTATAGGGAATCCCTTGTTTTTGTAACCGATATGCGGTAAGTAATCCTGATAATCCAGCTCCTATAATTATAACCATCTTACAAAAGTAGAAAAATAGCGTATAGGTTGAGATTATTAACTATGTGATTTATTATAAAGAGATGGGCTGCTTTTACTCACATTTTCGCGAAAGCGATAACATTATTATAGTCATCCTTAAATATTTCAATTACTTTATTTATGCCTTTATATCGATGGGTTTTAATAGCGTACCTTTAAGAAGCAGTTTATATCTTCGCGCACTGCAATAATTGATTATGGGATGTTCTCTACAACTTATAATTATAGAGTTCCAATCCCAATACTAAACGACATAACAGCATGAGTACAGACATACCATTACATAGACCTACCCCGATTACTTCAGAAAAGAGAAGAGGTACTTTTGAGCGTGATACAGATGTAAAACGCACCATTAGATTGCTAGAGCAAGGTAAGGAGGTTTTAATTTCTGCATTTTATAGTGATGGGTTGACGCTACTCAAAGCGCTTAAGGTTCACTTAGACAGAACAATGCCTAATGATTCTTTTGAAGAGCAGCGTGCGCACCGTGAAGCGTATCATAGAATGTCAAATTTTATTGTGATAGAAGTGGTTAATCATGCGCTTGCTGTAAAAAAAGCACCTTCTATAGGTTGGTTTGCAAAGTTATATCCAGAAACAGAAGACTTTTTACTTACGTTTCCTCAAGTTCAAGGACTTAATAGTGCATGGCAGTGGTATAAAAATGGAATTGTAATCCCTGTGTTGCGTAATAAAGTGCATCCACATTATGGAACATATTTCCCTACGCGTTTTGATCATCTCAAGCTTTTTGATAACTGGTTAAAGCGTTATGAAGGACCTAAGAAAACGGCTATTGATGTAGGTATAGGTAGTGGTGTATTATCATTGCAGATGGTACAGTCTGGTTTTCAAAAAGTATTTGGTACAGATACAAATCCTAATGCTATTATAGGATTAAAAGAATCTATGGGAGACACAAAGCTCTCTCGTAAGATTGAGCTGGATTATGCGCCGTATTTTGGTAAATTTAATAAGCCTACTGAGCTTATTGTTTTTAATCCGCCGTGGTTGCCATCTTCTCAAAAGCTTGAGAATATTGATGAGGCAATGTATTACAATGAAGATCTTTTTCCAACATTTTTTGCTAAGGCAAAAGAGGCATTATTACCTGATGGAAAACTAGTACTCATATTTTCAAACCTTGCAAAAATCACACATCTAATTGACACGCACCCTATAGAGCAAGAGCTTGAAAAAGGTGGAAGGTTCCAATTAGAAAAATGTTTGAAGAAGAAAGTTAGAAAAGCCTCTCAAGAGACAAAACGTGACCAACACTGGCGAGAGGATGAGGAAGTTGAACTATGGATACTTACTCATAAAGAATACGTAGCACCTGAATAGGAGAATTTTTTGAATATTTACTAATAGCCCATTATGTTGCTCGTATCATAATGGGCTATTTTATGCAATAGAGGTAACAGTAAATTAGAAACGAAATCAAATTAAAATCGCGATATCGTTTTCGTTCTTATAATTCGCTACATTTGAGGTAATAGACAACAACCTAATGGCGACTACAACAAAATCTAGCATACCCTTTATTTACAATAGAGCATCTTTAGATAACGATACCTTACTTAGACTATATAGAGCAATGCTTAAACCTCGATTAATAGAGGAGCGCATGCTTATTTTACTAAGACAAGGAAAGGTGTCAAAATGGTTTTCTGGAATAGGCCAAGAAGCAATCTCCGTAGGAGTTACTGCTGCGATGAAGCCAGAAGAGTACATATTACCTATGCACCGTAACCTCGGTGTTTTTACCACTCGTGAGATTCCTTTATATAGATTATTTACACAATGGCAAGGGAAAATGAGCGGCTTTACAAAGGGACGTGATCGTAGCTTTCACTTTGGGACACAAGAGTTTAATATAGTAGGTATGATCTCTCACCTAGGCCCACAGCTTGGCGTGGCAGACGGTATTGCACTTGCACATAAATTGCGCAATGAGAAAGCTGTAACCGCTGTTTTTACTGGGGAAGGAGGTACAAGTGAGGGAGATTTTCATGAGGCGCTCAATGTGGCTTCTGTATGGCAGTTACCTGTTTTATTCTGCATAGAGAATAACGGTTATGGATTATCTACACCTACAACGGAGCAATATAACTGTGAGCATCTTGCAGATAGAGCAAAAGGCTATGGGATGGAATCTCACATCATTGATGGGAATAACATTCTAGAGGTTTACACTAAGATTTCAGAAATTACAGAAGATATACGTAACAATCCGCGACCAGTTTTAATAGAGTTTAAAACCTTCAGAATGCGAGGTCATGAGGAAGCAAGTGGTACCAAGTATGTGCCTGAAGACCTTATGGAAGCATGGGGAGAAAAAGACCCTCTACTTAATTTTGAAAAGTACTTGATACAAGAAGATATTCTTTCTCAAGAGGTAAAAGAGTCCTATGAGCTTTCTATTAAAGAGGAAATTACAGAACATCTTGATAAGGCATATGCAGAGGAGAACATTACTCCTAATCTAGAAACAGAGATGAAGGATGTATACGCTCCGTTTGGCTTTCGCGAAAGCGTACCTAGCAAAGACACAGAAGAGCTTCGATTGGTTGATGCCATTTCTCACGGACTGAGACAATCTATGGAGAAGTTTGATGATCTTGTGATTATGGGACAAGATGTAGCCGAGTATGGAGGTGTTTTTAAAATCACAGATGGTTTTGTGGAGCAGTTTGGTCGTGATCGTGTGCGCAATACTCCTATATGTGAAAGCGCCATTGTAGAAACAGCTATGGGTCTTGCTATCAATGGTAAAAAAGCGCTGATGGAAATGCAATTCTCAGATTTTGCAACTTCTGGCTTTAATCCTATTGTAAACTACCTTGCAAAATCACATTATCGCTGGTCACAACCAGCAGATGTGGTGATACGTATGCCTTGTGGAGCTGGCGTGGGAGCTGGACCTTTTCACTCGCAAACTAATGAAGCATGGTTTACTCATACACCAGGATTAAAAGTGGTATATCCAGCGTTTCCAGCAGATGCAAAGGGATTGCTAGCGACTGCGATAGAGGATCCTAATCCAGTGCTCTTTTTTGAACATAAAAAATTATATCGCAGCATCCGTCAAGAGGTGCCAACTAACTATTATACATTACCATTAGGCAAGGCATCTTT
The DNA here is from genome assembly GCF_045063975.1 of Dokdonia sp. Asnod3-C12. Taxonomy (NCBI): domain Bacteria; kingdom Pseudomonadati; phylum Bacteroidota; class Flavobacteriia; order Flavobacteriales; family Flavobacteriaceae; genus Dokdonia; species Dokdonia sp. Asnod3-C12. The sequence goes on along the minus strand of NZ_JBEFNY010000003.1, from coordinate 19,828 downwards.
AATTAAAGAAGGAGAGCGAGTAACTATTATCACCTATGGTGCGGGTGTGCACTGGGCAATTGAGTTGCTTGATAGTATGAATGTCTCTGCAGATTTGTTAGATCTACGCACTTTACAGCCGTTAGATAAGGAAGCTATTATTACTTCTGTACGTAAAACGGGAAGAGTGTTACTACTTACAGAAGACAGCGCCTTTGGATCTGTAATGTCTGATATTTCGGCAATGATTATGGAAGAATGTTTTGAAAGCCTAGATGCACCAGTTAGGCGAGTAGCGAGTTTAGATACTCCCATTCCTTTTGATTCGGAACTTGAGAAACAGTACTTACCTGTAGAGCGATTAGCTACCACACTTCAAGAGTTACTAGATTACTAAGACAAGGATAAAAAAATTAAAAACCTCTAGCTACGTCATGTAGTTGGGGGTTTTGTTTTTATATGATGATGTAGGATGTTAATATTTTAAGCAAAAACCAATGTTTGCTAGTATTATTGGCGTATCGTTAACAGATCCTAGTTAAAAGCTGCTAAAGAATAAAAATAAAACGGTGTATCCAGATACTTTTACATCATACTAATCAATAAAAACAATATATTATGTTACGCTGGACAGTTATTTTTATCATCATTGCAATCATCGCAGCAGTCTTCGGATTTGGCGGAATCGCTTCAGGTGCGGAAAGCATTGCAAAAATATTATTCTTCATCTTTATTGTACTCTTCTTACTTTCTTTAGTAAGTAGATTATTTAAAAGATAAGACTATCTAAACATACTTAAAACGCAGCCTTTCACTTATGAAAGGTTGCTTTTTTTAATTTAACCCTAACTATTATGAAATATATAAAATCAGTAATACTCGTTCTTTTAGTTGCTACTATGGCAAGCTGTGGACCATCTCAAGTGGTAAAGCAATCTAAAAAAACACTCAAAGGAACTTGGACGCTTAACGAAGTAAGTTATGATCGTCAAGGAACTTTTAATATTAACCTTTTTAATGACGCATCACAAGAATGTATGGAAGGAAGCACATGGCGTTTTATCCCTAATAATAACTTTGGAAATTACGAACTTTCGGGAGTAGGCTGTGATATAGAGAAGCGTTACTTCGTATGGAGTATTCCAGATAATGAAGGCGATGATATGAATTATAATATTCTTGTGAAGCCAACAGATGCTAAAATGAAGTCTGAAACTAACGCTGGTTTTAGAGTAGCGCTTTCTTACCTTTCTGAAGACCAATTACAAATGTCACAAACAGTAAGCGTAGAGGGTAAACCTTTTAACATTACAATGAATTTTACCAAAATTGCAGAGTAGTCTGTAGTTAACAATCAACCTAAAGAATTAAGATTATGAAAAATATAGTAAGAAATATTACAGTAATAGCATTAGGAGCAGCAATGCTTACAGGTTTCACAAGTTGTGAGGCTACAAAAAATGCAAACAATAAACAGAAAGGTGCTGTTATAGGTGCAACTGGAGGAGCTATCCTTGGAGCAATTATAGGGAACAATGCCGGTAAAGGTGGCAATGGAGAACTAGGAGCTGTTATAGGTGGTGTAGTAGGTGGTGGAGCAGGTGTCCTTATTGGAAACAAAATGGATAAGCAAGCGCAACAAATCGAGCAAGAACTTCCAGGAGCAACTGTAGAGCGTGTAGATGATGGTATCGTAGTAACTTTTGATGAGAACTCAGGAGTTTATTTTGATACAGCAAAATATAACGTGAATCCAGCTAGTCAGACATTACTTAATAAAATGTCTAACATTATGAAGGAGTATAACCAAACTAACGTAATTGTAGCAGGTCATACAGACAGTGTAGGATCTGATGTAAATAACATGACGTTATCTCAAAACAGAGCAAATGCTGTGACTAACTATATGGTAAGTACAGGATTATCTGCAGGAAGATTTACAACGGTATGGTACGGTGAAGCGCAACCAGCAGCTAGTAATGATACAGCAGAGGGACGTGCTCAAAACAGACGTGTACAACTTGCTATTGTTCCTAACGAAGAGATGAAGCAAGATGCTATGAAAGAAGCAAACGGAGGGAACTAATTTCTTCTGTTAAACAGAAATCACAAAATCCTCAAAACTTATGTTTTGGGGATTTTTTATGCGATCTAATCTGTAAATTCACATAGTGGAACAAGATTGCGATATCATAATAATAGGTGGGGGTCTTGCCGGACTCACAGCCGCTGTACACTTACTGCAAGCTGACTTCTCTGTGATGCTTATTGAGAAAAATTCATACCCTAAGCATAAGGTCTGCGGTGAGTATGTTTCAAATGAAGTATTGCCATATTTAGACGTGTTGGGTATTTATCCCATAAACAATGGCGCTAAGAAAATAAACCGATTTCAATTTTCTGGACTCTCTGGCAATGCACTTGAAATCAAACTTCCTTTAGGAGGTTTTGGTATCAGCAGGTATGCTTTAGATCTAGCTTTGTATGAACGAGCTATAAGCCTAGGATTGGTATTTGAGCAGGCAACCGCTACAAATGTTACTTTCGGGAGGGAGCAATTTGAGGTTACCACAAAAGATAAAAGTTTTAGAGCACCCTATGCTCTTGGAGCCTATGGTAAGAGGAGCGGATTAGATATCACGCTTTCGCGAAAATTTATAAGTACAAAATCCCCTTGGATGGGTGTAAAAGCACATTATACTGGACAATTCCCAGAAGATTTGGTGGCATTACACAATTTTTCAGGAGGTTATTGTGGGTTATCAAAAGTGGAAACAGATGCGATAAACGTTTGTTACCTAGCAGATGTAAATTCGTTTAAGAAACATAAAGACTTAGATACGTACCGAGTTAAGGTGTTAGAGCAAAATCGTCATTTAAAAGAATTTTTCGCGCAAGCGGAACCAATTTTTGCAAAACCACTCACCATTAGTCAGATCTCATTTCAAGATAAATCTGCGGTGGAGAATCACTTATTAATGATAGGTGATAGTGCAGGACTCATACATCCTTTATGCGGTAACGGTATGGCAATGGCAATTCATAGCGCAAAGATTGCAAGTGAGTGTCTTAGTAACCATATAAGTACTTCAAAAAAGCGGGAGCAGCTAGAAAAAGAATATACGAAGCAGTGGAAGCAAACCTTTGCGACCAGAATGCGTAACGGGGCGCTTATACAACGTGGCTTGCATAACGCAACAATAACTAGACTAGGGGTAGGAATACTTCAAAAATCACCTAGATTATTGAGTAGCGTGATACAGTCAACACATGGAAATCTTATAAAATAATGAATTTTAAAAATCGTAGTACTACTCCTGAATTAATGGATGATCCCAGTCTTCCAGAGGTAGACTTACATCTAGCATTAAAGGATCTCGCTACGGTAAATAAATACCTAGGTGGTAATCATATCACGATAACAGCGCTAGAAGACTTAATAAGCGCACATCCTGAGAAAAAGAAATGGAACGTTGTAGATGTGGGCTGTGGTGATGGAGAAGTATTAAGACACATAGCAAAGCACTTTAAAAATAGTGCTGTTGATATTTCATTTTATGGGGTAGACATTAATGATAAAAGTATTGATAGTGCCCGAGAGAAATCTAAGGGCTATGATAACTTAACCTTTAGCCGTCAAAATATATTAACGATAGATGATACTACTTTTGAATGTGATGTGATTATTTGCACCTTAACAATGCATCATTTTTCTGATGAACAACTACTTGTGTTTATGGAGAAATTTAAAAAATTGGCAAGTATTGGTATCATAGTAAACGATTTACAGCGAAGTAAGATAGCGTACCGTTTATTTCAGCTTTTTAGCGGTATATTTATGAAAAGTAAGATTGCCAAATACGACGGAAGGGTGAGCATTGCCCGCTCTTTTAGAAGAAAAGAATTAGAAACCTATTCAAAACAACTTGCACTAGACAACTATTCCATACAATGGAAATGGGCGTTTAGATATTTGTGGGTGATAAAAACTATATGAGCGTAACCATTACGACGGTAGCAAAACAGTTACCACAATATTCACGTACTACAGCAGAGATAATGCCTTTTCTAGACATATGGCTAGATGGGCAAGAAGATCGTTTTAAACGAAAGGTTAAGAAGATTTTTGGTAATGCAGCAGTAGATAAGCGCTATAGCATTATGGCGCCAGAAGAGGTATTTACAGCTACTAGTTTTCAAGAGAAGAATGACATTTATACTCGTGAGGTTGTAAAGCTAGGAGAGCAGGTATTATCTAAAGCGCTTACTAAAGCTTCATGGGATGGTACTAGCCTTGACTATATTATTACGGTAAGTTGTACGGGTATTATGATTCCTTCCCTAGATGCATATTTAATTAATGCGCTCAAACTACGCCAAGACATTGTGCGATTACCGGTAACGGAGATGGGGTGTGCTGCTGGAGTAAGCGGTGTGCTATATGCAAATGAATTTCTTAAAGCAAATCCTGGAAAACGAGCAGCTGTTATAGCGATAGAAAGTCCTACGGCTACTTTTCAACATGATGATTACTCGATGGTAAACGTGGTGAGTGCAGCTATCTTTGGAGATGGTGCGGCTTGCGTTCTCATGTCAAGTAAAGAAGAAGATAGCGGACCGGAAATAGTGGATACAGAAATGTATCACTTTTATGATGCGCAGGAAATGATGGGCTTTAAGCTTGTAAATAGTGGTTTACAGATGATTTTAGACCAGCGAGTGCCACAACAGATAGCAGATAAGTTTCCAGATATAATTCATCCTTTCTTAGAAAAGAATGGATATACTATAGCAGATGTAAACCATCTTATATTTCATCCAGGAGGGCGTAAGATTGTTGAAACGGTGGAAGATCTCTTTGGTAAGCTTGGAAAGAATATAGACGACACGAAGGAGGTACTTAAATTATATGGAAATATGAGTAGTGCTACTGTGTTGTACGTTTTAGAACGTTTTCTTGATAGAGAATGTGAGGAAGGTGACTTAGGAATTATGCTAAGTTTTGGTCCAGGATTTTCGGCGCAACGTGTATTATTAAAATGGTAAGTGATGAGTCAATCTTATAAAAATAAATACGCAGTAATCTTAGGAGGTAGCTCAGGTCTTGGGCTAGCCACCGCAAAGAAACTAGCGCATGAGGGAATGAATATTATTATCATTCACAGATCTCGTCGTAGTGTGATAGCAGCTTTTGAAGACGCTATGCGCGAGATGGAAGTTTCTGGAGCGACCATATTGTCATATAATACAGATGCCCTTAATGCAGATAAGCGTCAAGCTACTATCTCAGAAATAAAGGATACAGTTGGCGCAGGAGCAATAAAAGTAGTGGTGCATAGCATCGCCCGTGGTAATTTGAAGCCATTATATTCAGAAGATAGTGCCACACTTAGCAATGAGGATTTCAAAGGTACTCTAGACGCCATGGCGGTGAGTTATTATGATTGGGTATCCGCTTTCGCGAAAGCGGAATTATTTACCCCATCTGCAAGAGCCATTGCATTTACAAGTGAAGGTAGCAGCAAAGCATGGCCACAATATGGCGCAGTTGCTGCAGCCAAGGCAGCTCTTGAAGCCATTTCTAGAGGGATTGCACTAGAGTTTGCGCCACTTGGGCTTACGTCTAACTGTATTCAGGCAGGAGTGACAGATACAGAGAGCTTGCGTCTCATACCAGGGAGCGAGCATATGAAAGAAATGGCACAGCAACGTAATCCTTACAAGCGATTAACACTGCCTAAGCATGTAGGTAATGCTGTGTATTTGTTAACACGTGATGAAGCAGCCTGGATTAATGGCGCTGTGATTCCCGTAGACGGAGGGGAACACATACGATGAGCAGTGAAGAGATCATAGCGTTATTGCCTTATACGGCGCCTTTTCTATTTGTAGATCAGATAGAAGAGCTGGGCGACTCATATATTGTTGGTTCTTATACATTTTCTAGAGAATCTTATTTTTATGAAGGACACTTTAAGGGTAATCCTGTTACACCTGGTGTGATACTCACAGAATGCATGGCGCAAATAGGTTTAGTAAGTTTGGGTATTTCTAAGTTGGCAGGTCAAGATTTAGCTGCTTTAAAAGTAGCATTTACTAGCGCAGATGTTGAGTTTTTAAAACCTGTGATGCCTGGGGAGAAAGTGACTGTTGTATCAGAGGAGGCCTATTTTAGATTTAATAAATTAAAATGTAATGTGAAGCTTCTTAATGCACAAGATGAGGTCTGTGTAAAAGGAACACTTGCAGGAATTTTTAGCACTAAATAATGAAGCATAGAGTAGTTATAACTGGAATGGGCGTTTGTGCACCTAATGGAATAGGGCTCAAAGCATTTTCTGATGCCATTTTCTCTGGTAAAAGTGGAATTAAATTTCACCAGAAACTAGCAGACCTCAATTTTGGGTGTCAGATTGCTGGACAGCCAGAAATTCCGGAAGGAATGCTCGAAAACTACTTTACAGCCTTGCAACTTCGAGATTTACAAAGCTCTGGAATTGAGTACGGAATGATAGCTGGAGTAGATGCGTGGACAGACGCTGGACTCGCGCCTACAGATAAAGATACTGTCGATTATGATAGTGGAATCGTCTTTGGAGTTTCCTTACTAGGCGCCGAAAAATTTAGAAGTGCTATTTACCTAACTGATGAAGGCAAAGTACGCCGCTTAGGTAGTACTTCTGTCGTGCAAACGATGGCAAGCGGTATAAGTGCATATCTAGGAGGGTATCTAGGTTGTGGAAACCAAGTCACTACAAATTCTAGTGCCTGCACTACAGGACTAGAAAGCGTACTTATGGGCTATGAGCGTGTGCGCAACGGTGATGCAGTGCGAATGCTAGTGGGTAGTTGCAACGATAGCGGTCCTTACATTTGGGGAGGTTTTGATGCAATGCGCGTACTCACAAAAAAATATAATGAAAATCCAGAAGCTGGAAGCAGGCCTATGCAAGAAGATGCAAATGGTTTTGTGCCAGGCGCTGGAGCAGGAGCATTAGTACTAGAAACTCTCGAAAGTGCACAGCAACGAGGGGCAAAGATATATGCCGAAATTCTAGGTGGTGCAGTAAATAGTGGAGGACAGCGTAATGGTGGGACGATGACAGCACCTAATAGTGAGGCTGTACAGCATTGTATAAAAACTGCGGTTAAAAATGCAGGAGTATCTGCGACGGAAATTGATACCATAAATGGGCATCTCACTTCTACTGGGATGTGCCCAACAGAAATTGCAAATTGGAGTGAAGCTCTTGAATTGAAAGGAGAGGATTTTCCTTATATCAATTCGCTTAAAAGCATGACTGGACACTGTCTCGCGGCGGCTGGGAGTATTGAGACCGTAGCGACTATTTTAGAACTTGAGGAAGGTCGTATTTTTGGGAATATTAACTCTGCTCACATACATCCGGAAATATTAGAGCGAGTAGCTCAAGATAAAGTACTCACAAAAACCATCGATATGCCTGTAAAGGTAGCGGCAAAAGCTAGTTTTGGTTTTGGCGATGTGAATTGCTGTATGATTTTTAAGAAATTTGAATAACTAGAGATAAAAATAACATACTGTGTTAATCATCACAGTTTACACATAAGATTATGAATAACGAACACTACGAAGCACTAAAGAATATTATCAAAATTTACCTACCAGAAGATGTATCTGTAGATGATATAAAACCTACAAGCCACTTAACTCAAGAACTTAATGTAAACTCTGCAAATCTAGTAGATATAGTGCTTGACGTAGAAGATCACTTTGATATTACTATTGAAGATGATGAGATAGAAAAGATGGAAACGGTGCAGTCTGCTATCGAAGTTATCGAGGCAAAAGTACAGTCTTAGGTTACTTTATTTCATAATTAGAGTAGTTATAATCTGCTCTTAGGTATTGTCTCACTTTTAAGGAATCTGTGCGATAACTGGTGCGCTTTCGCGAAAATTGGAATCCATCCACCTCCGTCATTTCATCATTAACAACAAGGCTGTAGTGATCTGAGGTTTGCACCCAGTAACCTAGCCATGCAAACGTTGTTGGCTCATAATAAAGACTCCAGACATCCTTGCTGCCTGTAAATGTAACGACCAGTTCATGTGCTTTTACGCCTTCAAAATCTTGTAAGCCATTGTATACTTTTATCGAACTATCACTATCTAAAGTGTAGGGCAGTCCTAAAACGAAAGTAGCGGCGTTTAGTTTATTTTGTAGTGAAACTTTTGTGGTGGTGGTATCTCTGATGTCATTTATAGTCTGGTATATATCTGAATCCTTTTGTATGAGCTTGTAATTTGTAGTACCTGATGACCAACTTACATTGCGTTGAGTGCCCTCACTAAAATCATATTGATGTAACTCAGTACGATCTATTTCTACAGTTCCATTTTCATGGTATAAATGAAAAGCTTTTGTAAAGCGTATGTTTTTTATGTTGTTGTAGCGCTCTTTTGTCCCACTGGCGTTCATTACTTTTTCTAATAAATCTTCGGCAGTATGAACTTCGGGTGGCGTTGTTGTTTGGTTTCTATAAATCAGTAATATAGCGATAGCACCACCCACAAAGGCAATTAATAATAATCTTCGATTTAATCCATTTAGTACTGCCATAAAATCTAACTTTGTAAGGATAGAAAGATACAAATCGCATGGTTTGTAAAGAAAAAGAAGAGAGAATAATTTAATCACATTTTCGCGAAAGCATAGAGAATTTGGTAATCAACAATGCTATTTTCAAAATTGTTAATTATTTCTTTATTTTGAGGTTCTTTAAGCCATTGCAAGTCCTTATATTAGCGACTCCACGACATTTTATGACTCAAGAAACACAATACAACGAAGATAATATCCGATCGCTCGATTGGAAAGAGCACATCCGCATGCGTCCAGGGATGTATATAGGTAAACTAGGTGATGGTTCTAGCGCAGACGACGGTATCTATATCCTTGTAAAAGAGGTGCTTGATAACTGTATCGATGAGTTTGTGATGGGAGCCGGGAAGACCATAGAGATTTCCATACAAGGAGAAAAAGTAATCGTACGTGATTACGGTCGTGGTATTCCGCTTGGAAAAGTAGTGGATGTTGTTTCAAAAATGAACACGGGAGGTAAGTATGATTCGCGTGCATTTAAAAAATCTGTAGGTCTAAACGGTGTAGGTACTAAGGCGGTAAACGCATTATCTAGCTACTTTAGAGTAGAATCTACTAGAGATGCAAAATCTGCAAGTGCAGAGTTTGAACGTGGTGAATTACAGAATCAAGATTTACTAGATGAGACTTCGCGCAGGCGTGGTACTAAAGTGTCATTTGTTCCAGATGGTGAGATATTTAAAAATTTCAAATTTCGCTCTGAGTATGTAGAACGTTTGATTAAGAACTACGTGTATCTTAATCCAGGACTTACCATTGTTTTTAACGGTGAGAAATTCTTTTCTGAAAATGGACTAAAAGATTTACTTTCAGAAAGTATCGCAGAAGGAGATAGACTGTACGATATTATCCACTTAAAAGGGGAAGATATTGAAGTTGCAATAACACACAGTAAATCGCAATATTCTGAGGAGTATCACTCTTTTGTAAATGGTCAAAATACAACGCAGGGTGGAACACACCAGGCAGCTTTTCGCGAAAGCATAGTAAAAACCATTCGTGAGTTTTACAATAAGAGTTACGAGGCATCAGATATTAGAAAGTCAATTGTATCTGCGATTAGTATTAAAGTGATGGAGCCTGTTTTTGAGTCGCAAACGAAGACCAAACTAGGATCTACAGATATGGGAGGTGAGTTACCTACCGTGAGAACGTATATTAATGATTTTCTTAAAACTGCACTTGATAACTTTTTACATAAAAATACTCCTGTAGCCGATGCACTGCAACGTAAAATATTACAAGCAGAACGTGAGCGAAAGGATCTTTCTGGAATACGTAAACTAGCAAAAGACAGGGCAAAAAAAGCAAACCTTCACAATAAGAAATTAAGAGATTGCCGTATCCACCTTACAGATAGTAAGAAAGAACGTAACCTCGAGACTACGTTGTTTATTACCGAGGGAGATTCTGCATCTGGATCAATTACAAAGTCACGTGATGTAAACACACAAGCTGTTTTTAGTCTTAAAGGAAAGCCTCTTAATAGCTACGGACTTTCAAAGAAAATCGTTTACGAAAACGAGGAGTTTAATCTCTTGCAAGCTGCACTTAATATAGAAGAGTCTATAGAGGACTTACGTTATAACAACATTGTGATCGCAACAGATGCCGATGTTGACGGTATGCACATACGATTATTACTAATAACCTTCTTCTTGCAGTTTTTTCCAGAGCTCATAAAAGAAGGCCATTTATATATTCTTGAAACACCCCTTTTTAGAGTACGTAACAAGAAAGAAACAGTGTACTGTTATAGTGATCAAGAAAAGGCAGATGCTATGGCCCGCTTAGGCGCAAAGCCAGAGATTACTCGATTTAAGGGACTTGGAGAGATATCTCCAGATGAGTTCCAGTTTTTTATAGGAGAAGATATAAGGCTAGCGCCAGTAATGTTAGACAAAGCCTTGATGATTGAAGAATTGTTGTCTTTCTACATGGGTAAAAACACGCCAGATAGACAGAAGTTTATTATTGAAAATCTCAAGGTAGAATTAGATAGAGTAGTGGAGGAGGATTAGTAGTCCGCTTTCGCGAAAACGTGAATAAAGAAAGATTGAGACAACCATTACAAGTTTTTAAGCGTCTATAGTTATAGAACTTTAAAACAAGAAATATGATAAGGAGATTAACATTTATTGCGATGGTAAGTATTTTATTGATGGGGTGTGCCTCTGCAGTAATTAATACGGTAATGAAGATTAATACAGGAGAAGCAAAACGATTTGCCAAAGCCGTAATGAGGGATGAGCCAATTGATTTCAGAAAATTTTCTGTGTCTAGCGATTTGAAGGGATATTTGAAGAGTGATGAAGGTGTAGCTTATTATAAAACGATAAGAAACGAAACAGGAGCTCTAAAAAAGTTGAAATTGAAAAGTGTTAAAGGGACGACCTCAGATACTATGAACTATCGCTTTATTGCAAGCTTTAAGGAAAATGAAGCCAAAAGGGAAGTGCGAGTTCAAACCTATGGCGACCATAGATTTATAAATGTATTTGTAACGCCGTGGCAAGACACGATGGAACCATTAGAAAAGTAAGTGTTATTACAACCAATTAATGAGCGAAGAAATAAACGACCATAACGAAGACGAAGAATTAAACCCAGAGACACTTCCTGCTGAAGTAGTGGACGGTGGAGGAGAAACCATCACTCGAGTTTCGGGGATGTTTGAAGACTGGTTTTTAGATTATGCATCTTATGTAATCCTAGAGCGTGCCGTTCCATCTATAGAAGATGGATTCAAACCGGTACAACGTCGTATTATGCATGCTCTCAAAGAGCTTGATGATGGTCGTTATAATAAAGTTGCAAATGTAGTAGGTCACACGATGCAGTATCACCCTCACGGTGATGCGAGTATAGGTGATGCTATGGTGCAAATAGGGCAAAAAGATCTACTCATTGATACACAGGGTAACTGGGGAAATATTCTAACTGGTGACCGTGCAGCAGCTTCTCGTTATATAGAAGCAAGACTTACCAAGTTTGCACTTGATGTTGTCTACAATCCGAAAATAACAGAATGGCAGGCATCATACGATGGTCGTAAGAAGGAGCCTATAAATCTACCAGTAATGTTCCCAATGCTTCTAGCATCTGGAGCAGAAGGTATTGCCGTAGGTTTAAGTACAAAGGTACTTCCTCACAATTTTATAGAACTAATAGATGCTTCTATCAAACATCTTAAGGACAAGAAATTTACATTATATCCAGATTTTCCTACGGCTGGTATAGCCGACTTTACTGACTATAAAGATGGATTACGAGGTGGTAAAGTACGTTGTAGAGCTCGTATAAGTCAGCAAGATAAAAATACGCTTGTAATTACTGAGTTACCTTTTGGGCAGACCACAACATCACTCATAGATTCTATTCTTAAAGCAAATGATAAGGGTAAAATTAAGATTAAAAAAATAGAAGATAATACCTCTGCAAACGTAGAGATATTAGTACATCTTCCTGCTGGAATCTCACCAGATAAAACAATTGATGCATTATATGCATTTACAAATTGTGAGACTTCTATATCACCGCTTAGTTGCGTTATAGAAAATAATAAGCCACTCTTTGTGGGAGTAACAGAGATGTTACGTCGCTCTACTGACCGCACAAAAGATTTATTAAAAGCAGAACTTGAGATTCAACTAGGTGAGTTTGAAAACCAATGGCATTATGCTTCACTGGAGCGTATTTTTATTGAAAATAGAATTTACCGTGACATTGAAGAACAAGAGACTTGGGATGGCGTTATTAAAGCGATAGATGATGGTTTAAAACCACATATAGGTCACTTAAAAAGAGCGGTTACCGTTGAGGATATCACAAGATTAACGGAGATACGTATTAAGCGAATTTCTAAGTTTGATATAGATAAAGCTCAACAGAAGATAGATGCACTTGAGGATCAAATCACTCAAGTAAAATATCACTTAGATAATCTTACGCAGTATGCGATAGATTATTTCACAAGGTTAAAAAAGGACTACGGAGCTGGAAAAGAACGTAAAACAGAGATTAAAATCTTTGATGATATTCAAGCAGCCAAGGTAGTATTGAGAAATACGAAACTTTACGTAAATCGTGAAGAAGGATTTGTGGGAACATCTCTCAAAAAAGATGAGTATGTAACCGACTGTTCTGATATAGATGATGTAATTGTATTTACAAAGTCTGGAACGATGATGGTGGTAAAGGTGGAATCTAAAACCTTTATTGGTAAGGATATTTTACATGTAGCCATTTTTAAGAAAAAGGATAAGCGTACAACATACAATATGATTTACAGAGCAGGTAATGGATTGCCTACGTACGTTAAGCGCTTTAACGTTACCTCTGTTACACGTAATAATGATTACAAGCTGGCTGGAGACCAGAAGAGCGCTCAGGTGCTTTATTTTAGTGCAAATCCTAATGGAGAGGCAGAACTAGTTACAGTATACTTGAGGGCAGTTGCTTCCATAAAGAAGCTCCGATTAGAAATAGACTTTGCAGATGTTATCATAAAAGGCCGATCTTCTAAAGGTAACATCGTTTCTAAAAATGCAGTAAAATCTGTAGAGCTTAAAGAAAAAGGGCTGTCTACACTTAAACCACGTAAGATATGGTTTGATAATACAGTACAACGCCTTAACCTTGACGAGCGCGGAGATCTTCTGGGTGAATTTCGTCCAGATGACCGTTTATTGATTATCAATCAGCATGGTAATGTGCGCACGATTATTCCAGAGGTGACACATCATTTTGACGAAGATATGATTGTACTAGAAAAATGGAATCCTCAAAAGCCTATTACAGCTATCTATTGGGATGGTAATAAGGATCGTTATTATGGTAAGCGATTCTTGATAGATACTCCAGATAAAGAAGAAACATTTATATCTGATCATGAGAATAGCGTGCTAGAACTAGTTTCTACCGACTGGCGACCAGTAGCCGAAATGATATTTTATAAGCAACGAGGTAAGGAGGCTAAGGAAAATGAGATTGTATCCATGGAAGACTTTATAGCTGTAAAAGGTATAAGTGCCCTAGGTAATACGTTTTATACAGAAAAGCTTAAAGGTGTAAACTGGATGGAGTCTTTGCCTTATGAGGAGGTAGAAGAGGAAAAAGAAAATATTGAAGTGGTAGGTGAGGAAGAAGTAACTCCAGAAAAGAGTTCTTCTCAACCCGCAAAAAAAGCAGATGGTGAAGTAGGCAACGATGATGATGATTCTGAGTCGCAAACCTCTTTATTTTAGATTTTAATTGATTTAAAATCAACCTATTTTTTCCTACAAGATGCTTTAACGACTAGTCAGTATATTTGATAAGTCTTTATTTTGAAAACTTTGTAGAATGAACTTGAGCAGTAAAGAGAGTTGCCTTCGGTTCTATTTAATAGGATTGTTTTGTGTTTTTCACGTTTTCGCGAAAGCGGCCGTTCAAGACACCAGCTGTGCTTTGCTTATTTCTCCAGCTCAAGGAGAAACCAATGTTTCTGTAATTGCTCCAATAAGTTTTGAGCCAGTAGCCGGAGCAGTTAATTACTTTATAGACTTAGGTACTACTGCAGGAGGTACAGATATACTTGATAATTTTAGTGTAGGTATTTCAGCGAGTTTTAATCCTCCGCAGGGAATGCCAGAAAGTACCATCATCTACATTACGGTCCGATCCTTTTTTGTAAGTGGCTCGCAGTCATGCAATAGTCAGTCTTTTACTACGGAAGATGTTACCGTTATTCCGTCCTGTACGCAAGTAAGTTTTCCAGTAAATGGAGCCGTAGACGTTTCTTTAAACACTACAATAAGTTGGCCTTATGCGCCTAGAGCTACGGGCTACATCATAAATATAGGTACTTCACCTGGAGCGGTAGATGTTGTAAATGGTCAAAACTTGGGTAATATGTTGACTTACAATAGCGCTGTAGACTTTAATCCGGGTATTACGTATTATGTTACGCTGATATCATATAATGAGAATGGACAAGCAACAGGCTGCACAGAAACCTCATTTACTACAGAAAATATTGCCACGGAAGTTCCAGACTGCACCCAACTTATAGCGCCAATAGATGGAGCAACTGAAGTTGCGCTCACACCAATACTTGAATGGCAGGCAGTGACTAATGTAGAGGGTTATCTTATAAGAATAGGTACAATCCCAGGAGGATCAGACGTGCTTGCAAATACAGATATTGGTCTAGCTACATCTACAGCGGTACTGGACTTTCTTGAAGGTACTACGTATTACGTAACCATAACACCTTTTAATGCCGCTGGAGAGGCACAAAATTGCACGCAAACAAGCTTTACGACCACCTTTGGCTGCGGTCCTTATACAGATGGCATTACAGGTGAAATGGTTGACCTAAATCCCTTAATTGATCTCGCCGAAAATTATGAGATTTGCAGAGATAATGCTCCTTTAATCCTGAGCTATCTAGAACCGTATGAGCGCATTGTGTGGAGTACAATAAATGATGGTGAAATGGTGACCATATCCTCAGACGCTCAAGTTACTATAAATGCTTCAGGAGTGTATATAGTGGAGGTGAGCACAGAAACAGTTATTGACTCTGGTACTATTATTTGTACCGCTACACATTCTTTTGAGGTGTCTATAATTGATCCTCCCATCATTGATAACTTAGTAATCTCCAACCAAGGAAACACGGTAAACGTTCTAGTAGAATTAGAAGAGGAAGGTGATTTTGAATATTCTAGCACGAGTGAGAATGGTCCTTATCAATCTAGTGCATTACTTACAAATATTGATGCGACAGATATTCAGGTTTATGTAAGAGACCGCAACGGTTGTGGAATGGATAGCAGGCGTATCAAACCTGACCCGGGATTTCCAAAATATTTCACTCCTAATGGAGATGGTGTTAATGACACCTGGCAGGTTAGGGGAGTAATGGTAAATGGAGAGACAGTTACGAGTATAGAAATTTATGACAGATTTGGAAAGCGTCTCAAAACCATTTCTCCTTATGGGCAAGGTTGGGATGGAAGCTATCAAGGTAAAATGCTTTTTGATAATGGTTTTTGGTACAAAGCAAATACGCGTTCAAACGTGACGTTTACTGGATATTTTGCTTTAAGAAGGTATTAAGGTATACCGCTTTCGCGAAAATATTATTTTTTTTAAATTATTTTATTTACAATAATTAGAGGTGAGTATCTGATTTTTAATCAAATAGAATCGTGCGGTATTTAATCTTTATTTTTTTTTGAATTAAAGTTGAAATTATTCTTGTTTTCTTCTATTTGTTGATGTAAATTTGCATCCGCTTACAACAAGCAAGTTCATTATTTTATTAAAAGGAGAGGTGCCTGAGTGGCCGAAAGGAGCGGTTTGCTAAATCGTCGTAGGTGGAAACACTTACCCAGGGTTCGAATCCCTGTCTCTCCGCAAGTCATAACAAAACAGATGAGTAACCATCTGTTTTGTTATTTAAAGATTTATACACTAAGTGTATATTTCGGGGTATAGCGTAGCCCGGTTATCGCGCCTCGTTTGGGACGAGGAGGTCGCAAGTTCGAATCTTGCTACCCCGACTTATTGTTGATTAGGGCTCTTAGCTCAGCTGGATAGAGCACCTCCCTTCTAAGGAGGCGGTCGCAGGTTCGAATCCTGCAGGGCTCACATCACTTTAAAAACCACATTCTTTTTAGAATGTGGTTTTTTTTTGGATTGATTTTAATTAAATAACTCTTTTTGTCACAATATGAGGATATCCTCTTATTTATAGCTCGATGTTTTTATATATTCGAACCTTAAAATCAATAGCTTAGAAATTTTTAGTATTCTCAATAATTATGAGAATTAATTTTCAATGTTTGTTATGGATTTTATAATCTCAACTGTTCTATAAAACAGAACAGTGATAGTCAATTATTAATTACATACTGAAGGTTTTGAAAATCTCTATCTAAACTCATACACTAGATATTTTTTTTCTGTTTTTAAATTTCAAGCATTTTTATATGAGAGTATTTTTACTAGCTATTATTTTATTTTTTTCTTGTTACAATAGTTCATCAGCGCAGAGTATAGCTGTTAATAATCCAGTTTATCCAGAATCTGCTTTTACTGCAGAAGAGCTCATCCAAAATGTACTTATAAGTGGATCTTCATGTGCCGATGTGTCGCTTACTAATTTTCAAGAAAATCCCGGAGGTGCTACAGATTCAAATCAGAAAAGTTGGGGGTATTTTAATGCAAACGGTTCTAATTTTCCTTTTCAAGATGGAATTATCCTTACATCGGGTTTTGCTCGCCTAGCAGAAGGTCCCAATGATGACGGAGGTGGCAATAGTGCAGGTGGCTGGAATGGAGATACTGACCTTCAAACAATATTAGACAACTTATATGGTACAGTAGCTGTTACAAATGATGCTACTGTATTTGAATTTACCTTTTCTTCAAATATCGATACTGTAGATTTTGAATTTATTTTTGCTTCTGAAGAGTATGAAAATGAATTTGAGTGTGATGATAATTTCAGAGATGGTTTTGCTTTTTTAGTGAAAGGTCCAGGAATTCCAGATGACTCGGGTACTGCTTTTGGAGGTACTAATATTGCTGCTATACAAGGATCTTCAAATGTTGCTGTAAGTACAGCAACAATACATTTAGATCCTACGCAAGATGCCATCAATGGATTTTTATGCGGTTCAGAGGACTTAGGTGTAAATTATTTTCCAGAATTGTATGTAAGTAATTCTAATGATAATCTTAATGATATCCCTACTCAGTTTGATGGATTGACTACAGTATTGACCACAACGACAGTAGCAATAGTACCTAATGAAACGTACACGCTCAAAATGGTAATTGCAGATCGTTCTGATAACGGTTTTGACTCAGCTGTATTTTTGCGTGGTGGTAGTTTGAGTTTGGGTGTAGATATTGGAGCAGATCAAGTTGGTATTAATTTCAATGCTGCTTGTGAAGGAGAGACTATAACGCTAGATGCAACAGATAATACAACTGCAACTACAACATTTGAGTGGCAACAATTTAATACTACAACTAGTATGTTTGAATCATTTGTTCCAGCTCAAGTTAATGGAACGCTTGATGTAATGGTTGATGGTCAATATAAAGTTTTAGTAGATACTGGTAGTGGTTGTATAGGTGAGGATTCGGTAGCGATAGAGTTTGCGTCTGCTATGTATAATGATCCTATGGATATTATGGTTTGCGATGATCCATCTGGCGATGGAGTTGAAGTATTTAACTTAAACGATCAGTTAGCCGCTATCACCTCAGGGCAAACAGATGTAATGGTTACTTTTCATACGCTTCAATCGGATGCAGAAATGGATATAAATAACATATCTAACCCAGGGGCTTATACAAACACAAGTCCATCAGAAGAGATTTTTGTCCGTATAGAGACCATGCTAAGTTCAAATTGTTTTGATGTAGGTTCGTTTGTAATATCTGTAAGCGACCAAACTGTAGCAAATGATCCTGGGCCATTTTTAGTTTGTGACGATGCTACTGATGGAGACGATACTAATGGAATAACTGTTTTTGATCTATCTAGTATTACGGATACTATTTTAGGAGTTCAAGACCCTACTTTATTCAATGTGAGCTTTCATAGTGGAGGTGTAGATGCTAACAATAATGACAATCCTTTACCACTTGCTTACACTAATTCTAATGCTGGTGGTGAAACTATTGTAGTACGCGTGGAAAATAATAGTGACGTAAATTGCTTTGCTACTAGAAATATTTCACTTGTGGTAGGTGAGCTCCCAGTCCTAACCACACCAGTAACTTTACGTCAGTGTGATGATGATACAAACGGTGTTACAACTTTAAACTTAACACAGTCACAAAGCGAGTTGAGTACAAATTCGGCCAACGAGACTTTTACTTATGTAGACGCTTCTGGCACACCTATAACTGATCCTACGGCTTATATAAACAGTGGTTCTCCTTTTAATGAGGCTATTGCTGTGACTGTTACAAACCTAGATGGATGTTCACGAGAAGGCGTTATTAACGTGATTGTAAGTGCTTCTCAAATTCCAACAGGAACACTCTTTGCAGATGAGATTGAGTGTGATACCGATAGTGATGGTATTGCTGTATTTGATTTCTCTGGCGCTACTGCTACGATAGAAACATTTTTCTCACCACAAGTAGTATCTGTTGCTTATTATGAAACAGAGCAAGAAGCCTTATCTGAGATTAACCCTATTATAGATACTGCTGCTTATAGCAATAATCCGTTATTCACAAGTGCTGGTGGCGTTCAAGATATTTGGGTTCGTGTAGAGGCAGATACGGATAATGGTTGTGTAGGCCTTGGAGAGCACGTGAGACTTACAGTGACTCCCAACCCAACATTCCTTCCTACAATCAGTAGTATTGAGACTTGTTCTGCTGTAGCAAATGCAGCTACTTTTGATTTAACGCAGAATGTAGCGGAGATCACTGGTGGAGACTCAGATCTAGAAGTTACTTTTTACGAGAGTATCGCGGCTTACACAGCAACACCTCCTGTAGCGATTGCAAGTCCTACTTCTTTTTCAAACAGTAGTAATCCTCAGACTATTTTCTATAGTTTAAGAAGTACGAGTAGCACATGTACGACCTTTGATACTGCGATGAATTTTGAGACTATTGTTAATCAAAATCCTGTGGCTATCACGCCGTCAGAACTTCAAGTGTGTGATGAAGATGGTGTGGTCGATGGCTTTACAACGGTTGATCTTTCTCAAAAAGATGCAGAAATCACTAGTGGTTTTAATGCAAATTTTACAGTGACCTATCACTTGGATGCCGCTGGCGCAACTACTGGTGATTCAAGTATCCCAGATAGCACCATGTTTACCACCACGAGCAATCCTCAGATTGTAGGAGTACGTGTGACTGATAATACAACAGGTTGTTTTTCAACGACGAGTTTAAGCATTCGTAGCTTCCCAGTTCCTGTGGCTGTCACTCCAGCCGACTATGAGGCTTGTGATGATGATAATGATGGTGTGTTTGACTTTTTTGTGCTTTCATCTAGAGATACTGAAATTACTGGTGGTGACCCTAGTTTAAGTGTTGCTTATTACCTCACCCAAGCAGATGCAGATAACGCGCCTGTAGGCCAAGAGCTGGACGCAGCAATGTATATCAATAACGACCCTTTTGAGCAGATCATTTTTGCTCGTGTGTTTAATGCGATAGGTTGTTATGACACAA
>NZ_JBEFNY010000002.1:0-2278 GCF_045063975.1 Dokdonia sp. Asnod3-C12 | reverse complement strand
CACCATCAGGATTCTGTCCTGTCGCAAGTGCTTGGTTTGTTACACCTCCGTTATCAATATCTGCCTGTGTGATAGTGTACACAGCACTGAAGGTCGTAGCATCTAAAGCACCAGCAACTAAATCAATAGGTCCTCCAATTACAGTTACCATTGGATCTGTAATTACAATATTTGTAATCGTTACGTTTCCAGTGTTTGTTACTGTGAAGTTATACGTTACCGTTTCTCCTGCTTGAGCGAAACCATCTCCGTTTACATCATTGAATGATCCAGTCTTGATTAATGCAATCGCTCCACCATCTGTTGGGAAGGTTGTGATTGTTTCATCATCCTCGAGGTTACTATCATCATCAGAAGTATCTGTTACATCAACGCCATCAGGATTCTGTCCTGTAGCAAGTGCTTGATTCGTTACTCCACCTCCATCAACATCTGCTTGTGTAATAGTATACACAGCACTGAAGGTCGTAGCATCTGAAGCACCAGCAACTAAATCAATAGGTCCGCCAGTTACAGCTACCATTGGATCTGTAATTACAATATTTGTAATTGTTACGTTTCCAGTGTTTGTTACTGTAAAGTTATACGTTACCGTTTCTCCTGCTTGAGCGAAACCATCTCCGTTTACATCATTGAATGATCCAGTCTTGATTAATGCAATCGCTCCACCATCTGTTGGGAAGGTTGTGATTGTTTCATCATCCTCGAGGTTACTATCATCATCAGAAGTATCTGTTACATCAACGCCATCAGGATTCTGTCCTGTAGCAAGTGCTTGATTCGTTACTCCACCTCCATCAACATCTGCTTGTGTAATAGTATACACAGCACTGAAGGTCGTAGCATCTGAAGCACCAGCAACTAAATCAATAGGTCCGCCTATTACAGCTACAATTGGATCAGTAATCACAATATTTGTAATTGTTACATTTCCAGTGTTCGTTACTGTAAAGTTATACGTTACTGTTTCTCCTGCTTGTGCGAAACCATCTCCGTTTACATCATTGAATGTTCCGGTCTTGATTAATGCAATCGCTCCACCATCTGTTGGGAAGGTTGTGATTGTTTCATCATCCTCAAGATTACTATTGTCATCTGAAGTATCTGTTACATCAACGCCATCAGGATTCTGTCCTGTAGCAAGTGCTTGATTCGTTACTCCACCTCCATCAACGTCTGCTTGTGTAATAGTATACACAGCACTGAAGGTCGTAGCATCTGAAGCACCAGCAACTAAATCAATAGGTCCGCCAGTTACAGCTACCATTGGATCTGTAATTACAATATTTGTAATCGTTACGTTTCCAGTATTGGTTACTGTGAAGTTATACGTTACAGTCTCTCCCGCTTGAGCGAAACCATCTCCGTTTACATCATTAAATGTTCCAGTCTTGATTAATGCAATCGCTCCACCATCTGTTGGGAAAGTTGTGATTGTTTCATCATCCTCAAGATTACTATCGTCATCTGAAGTATCTGTTACATCAACGCCATCAGGATTCTGTCCTGTAGCAAGTGCTTGATTCGTTACTCCACCTCCATCAACGTCTGCTTGTGTAATAGTATACACAGCACTGAAAGTCGTAGTATCTGAAGCACCAGCAACTAAATCAATAGGTCCGCCTATTACAGCTACAATTGGATCAGTAATCACAATATTTGTAATTGTTACATTTCCAGTGTTCGTTACTGTAAAGTTATACGTTACTGTTTCTCCTGCTTGTGCGAAACCATCTCCGTTTACATCATTGAATGTTCCGGTCTTGATTAATGCAATCGCTCCACCATCTGTTGGGAAGGTTGTGATTGTTTCATCATCCTCAAGATTACTATTGTCATCTGAAGTATCTGTTACATCAACGCCATCAGGATTCTGTCCTGTAGCAAGTGCTTGATTCGTTACTCCACCTCCATCAACGTCTGCTTGTGTAATAGTATACACAGCACTGAAAGTCGTAGTATCTGAAGCACCAGCAACTAAATCAATAGGTCCGCCTATTACAGCTACAATTGGATCAGTAATCACAATATTTGTAATTGTTACATTTCCAGTGTTCGTTACTGTAAAGTTATACGTTACTGTTTCTCCTGCTTGTGCGAAACCATCTCCGTTTACATCATTGAATGTTCCGGTCTTGATTAATGCAATCGCTCCACCATCTGTTGGGAAGGTTGTGATTGTTTCATCATCCTCAAGATTACTATTGTCATCTGAAGTATCTGTTACATCAACGCCATCAGGATTCTGTCCTGTAGCAAGTGCTTGATTCGTTACTCC
>NZ_JBEFNY010000001.1:0-6173 GCF_045063975.1 Dokdonia sp. Asnod3-C12 | reverse complement strand
CAGTCTCTCCCGCTTGAGCGAAACCATCTCCGTTTACATCATTAAATGTTCCAGTCTTGATTAATGCAATCGCTCCACCATCTGTTGGGAAAGTTGTGATTGTTTCATCATCCTCAAGATTACTATCATCATCTGAAGTATCTGTTACATCAACACCATCAGGATTCTGTCCTGTAGCAAGTGCTTGATTCGTCACTCCGCCTCCATCAACGTCTGCTTGTGTAATAGTATAGATAGCACTAAATGTATCTGTATCAACACCACCTACTAATAAATCAATAGGTCCTCCAGTTATAGCTACCATTGGATCTGTAATTACAATATTTGTAATTGTTACGTTTCCAATGTTTGTTACTGTGAAATTATACGTTACTGTTTCTCCCGCTTGCGCGAAACCATCTCCGTTTACGTCGTTGAATGTTCCTTCTTTAATCAATGCAATTAAAGCTGATCTTTCTATAGCAGTAACCGTAGGATCATCTGTTAAATCACTATTTATACTACCATCTCCGTTTGGAGTTTCAATAGTTTCTGGATTTAATATTTCTAGTCCATTCACATCTGTTCCAGCATCTGAAATATCAATTACATCATTAACACCAATTGGACTACTTCCAATGGCAGAAGCACTATTCTCAATATACCCTAAATCGACATCAGCTTGGGTAATCTGATGTTCTGCTACAACGGTAACACTATCACCTGGCGCCAACTCAGCAATAGGATTTCCAGAAATAATAGTGGCATTATCATCTGTAACAACAATATCAGTAAGATTTGTATTACCTGAATTTGTAACAACAATATCATAAGTAATAATGTCATTTAAAACACCAGAAGCACTTGTTTGACTTTTTATAAGACTTAAATTATTATCTGCTGTGTACGTAAATATGCTTGCACTACCTCCCGCAAATGTATTATTATCCGATGCAGATATGATAGTTTGAAAACCATTATTAGCATCTTCTTGACTCGAATTTTCAATAACGGTTATTGGAAAAGTCAAAGACCCAAAATCATCACCTGCAATAGTTGCATATTGACTTAAAGTCAACACATTACTAATAGCATCATAAGACGGAATGAAATAATTTAATAGCGTTCCAGTAATTGCACTAGTATCTCCGTCAGTTAATTCAACCAATTGAAATATAACTTCAATTACAACATTAGGAGATCCTGTATCTGGATCCAATGCAGGAACCTCTAAACCAGACGACTCTGCCAATATAAAGCTACCAGTACCCGTACCGTTCAACTCAAGGGTCTCTAATGGTGCCGGATTTATATTTGCTTCAGGAATTGAAACAGATTGACCAAAGCTTGTAAAGCTTAAAGTAAAAATGATTACTATTATTAAAATTTTCTTCATCTTATGAATTTTCTACGTAAATAATAAGGATATTTTCAACTACTAGTTATTGTTATACTCTATGTAGTCAAAATCATCATTATTTGAGTTATTAACCTCTCCGCCTGAAAAATAGCGCACAGTTGCCTGAATCGGGAATATACCGTTCGTATTTGGTGATGGATTATAGACAGCATTAATACCAACTATAGATGCCGTCAAACCTTCAAAAACACCTCCATTACCAACATATGTGAATTTATACAATACTGGACTAGAGTCATCAAATATCCAATCAGCATTACTAACCGGCGCTCCATTTATTGTCGTGAGGCTTGAATCATAGGTAAGAATAAATGCAGAGTTTTTAGGTATTCTCAACTCTACAGCATCAGTACCATTAGATTGTCTATCATTATATTCAGCTACAAAAACTCTAAAGTCAACATTACCAGAATCACCCGCGACAGTTGTCGTCCCGGTGAAAATCACTGGACCAAAATCTGGCAAATTACCCACGGTATTTGTATCCGTTATTGCGTCTGGATCTGAACCTATTGCATCAAATTCATCATCATAAGTTACAGTAACAGTATCTCCAGACTGAGTATTGAATATACCATCATTGTCCGTACCGGCTGTTACACCGTACTCTGTATCCACAGCCCCTGTAAAGACTCCTGTATCAATCCCAGTTTCGGTTAATGTAATAGTTTCAGACTCACCTGTGACATCATTTACAATAACAACCTCAATAGTTTCTATTGTAAGTGGATCTTCATTTAAATCATTATCTGTAACTACAATATCTAATGTATCTCCTGGAATTGAAAGATTTGTTATATCTACAGTACCAGTCACCCCACCAAGGACAGTATCAACATCTGAAACAGGAGAAGGATTACTTCCAGTTACATCTAATACATCATCATAAGTTACAGTTATTGTATCACCAGCTTGTGAATTAAATACTCCATCATTATCTGTTCCAGCAATTATACCTGACACTGTTTCTACAGTACCTTCAAATACACCTGTGTCAGCACCTGTTTCAGTCAAAGTAATTATTTCAGACTCTCCAGTATTATCATTAATAACAATAACTTCTATAGTTTCGATTGCAGTAATATCTTCATTCAAATCATTATCAGTAACAGATATATCCAGTGTATCCCCTGGAACTGATGTATCAGTAATATCTACAACTCCAGTAACCCCTCCTAGTACATTATCGGTATCAGTAATTGGATCTGGATTATTACCATTGCTATCTAATTCATCATCATAAGTTACAGTTACGGTATCACCAGCTTGAGTGTTGAAAATCCCATCGTTATCTGTACCAGCAATATCACCAAATACGGTATTAACAGTTCCTTCAAACACACCTGTATCAACTCCTGTCTCTGTCAAAGTGATTGTTTCTGTTTCACCAGTTTGATCGTTTATAACAACGACATCAATTGAGTCTACACTAGTAATGTCTAGATTCAAATCATTATCAGTTACAATAATATTTAATGTATCTCCTGGTATTGACGTTTCTGTTATTTCAACCTTACCTGTTACTCCTCCGATTACGGTGTCTGTATCTGAAACAGCTGTTGGATCATTACCTAAAGTATCTAACTCATCATCATAAGTTACCGTAACAGTATCTCCAGCTTGAGTATTAAAAATCCCATCGTTATCTGTACCAGCAATATCACCAAATACGGTATCAACAGTGCCTTCAAATATTCCCGTATCAGCGCCTGTTTCTGTTAGAGTAACTAACTCAGATTCGCCAGTTTCATCGTTTACAACAATTACCTCAATCGCCTCTATATTATTAATATCTTGATTTAAATCGTTATCAGTTACAACGATGTCCAGCGTGTCTCCTGGTATTGAAGTTTCAGTAATAGTTACTTCACCAGTTACTCCACCAATAACATTATCAGTATCTGTTACAGGAGCAGGATTATCACCTGTATTATCAAGCTCGTCGTCGTATGTTACGGTTACAGTATTTCCAGCCTGAGTGTTCAATGTTCCATCATCATTTGTACCAGCCATCTCACCAAATACAGTATCAACTGTACCAGCAAAAACACCTGTGTCAGGTCCGGTTTCCGTTAAAGTTACAACTTCAGATTCACCAGTCTGATCGTTTACAACAACCACATCAACTGTATCTATAATATTGACATCTAGATTCAAATCATTATCAGTCACAACAACATCTAAAGTGTCCCCTGGAATTGAAGTATCTGTTACAGTAACTTCACCAGTAACTCCACCAAGAACTAGATCTGTATCTGTGATTGGTCCTGGATTGCTCCCAACTTCATCAAGCTCATCGTCATAAGTAACAGTTACCGAATCACCTGCTTGTGTATTAAATACACCGTCATTATCTACTCCAGCAACTACACCATAAATAGTATCAACTGTACCTGCAAAAACACCTGTGTCAGGTCCGGTTTCAGTTAAAGTCACAACTTCAGATTCACCAGTCTCTTCGTTTACAACAACAACATTCAAAGTTTCAGCTACTGAAGGGTTTTCATTGAGATCTCCATCTGTAACAACCACATCTAATGTATCACCAGGAATTGATGTATCAGTTATATCTACTATTCCAGTTATTCCACCCAATACATTATCAACATCTGTCAATACCGTTAGTGTTCCGTTCTCATCTAATTGATCATTATAGAAAATAGTAACTGTATCACCAACTTGGGTGTTAATTAGTTCATCATTATTAGCACCCGCAGATACTCCATATATAGTATCGACAGTTCCTGTAAATACACCTGTATTTGGACCTGTCTCTGTTAGTATAATCACCTCTGATTCACCTGTAATATCATTTTTCACAATCACGTTGACAGTTTCTGCAACTGAAGGATCTTCATTCAAATCAGCATCTGACACAGATAGATCCAAAGTGTCCCCAGGAAAAGACGTATCAGTTATATCTACATCTGCTAAAACACCTCTAGTATGTGTAAAGAATGCTGTACTTCCAGGAGCATCAGTTGGACCATCAATTGCTGCTATATTCACGTTAAATCCATTAAAACTCTGATTCTCAGTTGAGTTTTGAGTGACAGTTAATGGCATAGAAATATTTCCTGAAAAACTAGCAGGAATTTCAGATGATTGTTGAAAAACTAGAACATTATTCCCAGCGTCATAACTAACTGTAAAATAAGAAAGCACAGTTCCTGTTATCCCCGCCACATCAGCATCAGTTAATTCTACATATTGTAAACTAATACTAATTGTAACATTAGGCATTCCAAATGCTGAAGCAGGAGCTGCTACACCATCATTTTCTGTGAAAGTAAATGTACCTATACCCTCTCCATTTAAGGATATACCATCAAGAGGATCTGGAGTAATATTTGCTCCAGTTACTGTTACGGTCTGACCATACGCAACTAACGTACATAGGACGGTAAAAATGAGTGAAAGTAGAATTTTTTTCATTGTAGGTATTTAAGGTTGTTGAGATTGTAAATTCTTGAAAATCTTATATTAATCGTTATCATCGAGTATGTCATTATCGAATTCGATAAAGTCAACATCATTATTATTAGAATTATTGGTTTCACCTCCAGAGTTAAATTTGACTGTAACTTGTAAAGGAAACTCTCCTTCTGTGCTAATAAGTGGTAAATAAACAGCATTTAAACCGATCATTGACGCGCTATTTGCTGGAAAGATACCGTTATTCCCAATATATATGAATTTATAAAGCGTAGGACTAGAATTATCAAACAGCCAATCGGTGTTTGACACAGGAAAGCCGTTAACCAACACACTCGCAGGATCAAATGTTATTAATAAGTCATCACTTTTGACTATCCTAAGTTCTACTGGTGTAACACCATTAGAATTCTGACCTGCAAATTCAGCCACTAGCACTCTGAAATCAATAACTCCAGTATTACCTACAATAGTAGTAACTCCAGTAAACAATGTTGGCCCATAATCTGGAATTAATTGCATACCTACTGTAAGATACACAGTTGCAGTATCAGTTGCACCTTGAGTGTCCGTCACCTGATATACAAAGGAATCTGGACCTACATAATCTAAATTAGACGTATATGTGAAAGTACCATCGTCATTTAAAACTACTGTCCCATTTGCAGGAACAGATATTAACAATGTTGTCTGAGCATCTCCCTCAGGGTCCGTATCATTATCTAATACATTTCCTAAAATATCAGCATTTGAAATACCATTATAAGCATCATCATTTGCTACGGTAATATTTGCAACATCAGGAATTACTTGAATAGTAACCATTGCTGTGTCACACGCAGCTGGACTAGAATTATCACATATAGTATATGTGAAAGTATCCTCTCCAACAAAATCAGCGTTTGGAGTATAAATAAAAGACCCGTTAGGTAGTAATAATACCAATCCATTAGATGGATTTGTATTTCCAGTAACTGTAAGTGGATCTCCATCTGAATCAAAATCATTAGGTAAAACATTACCTGTTAACGGTGTATTTACTTCTGTAATACCTGAATCAGCATTCGCAACAGGAGCCTCGTTATTAGGTCCACTTATTGGTAATACTTCTAAGTAAACAATAGCTGTATCACAAGCTTGAGGGTTACCATCATCACAAACTGTGTACGTAAAGGTATCCTCTCCTACAAAATCAGTATTTGGTGTATACTGGTAAGTTCCATCAGGATTCATTACTAATACTCCATTAGATGGATCTGTATTTGAACTTACTGTCTGTATATCTCCTTCTGCATCATCATCATTCGTTAATACATTACCAGTTACAGTAGTATTTACA